>NZ_CP090483.1:0-3696988 GCF_025560745.1 Burkholderia sp. S-53 | reverse complement strand
CGAATCGGCTTCGCCGCCTGCAGGCGCGGCGCCGGGGCCCGGGCGCCACGTGCGGCGGCCGGCGGCCGCTTCGTGTGCGGGCAGGCTCGGCAGGTCGATGTCGGCGTCGTCGGCGTTCAGGTGGTGCGCGGCAGCCGATTGCGACATCGGCACGTCGGACGGCGCGGCGGGCGCAGCCGCGGCATGCGCGGTCAGGTTGGCGGCGATCGCGGCCACCGCGGCGGCCGGGCCGCCCGGTTGCAGCGGCGCGCGCGGGGCGGCCGACGTGGCGCCCGTAGCGGCGCTGCGCATGCCGGCCTTCGGATCGAGGACGAACTGGACTTCGATCGGCGCATTCCAGAAATCCCGGGCCAGATCGGAGATCCGGCCCGAAAACTGGCTCTTGACCCAGTCCAGCTTGAAGCGGTTCGGCGCGGCGATGGACAGCGTGTTCGCCGACGCATCGAAGGCCACCGGGGCCAAGGGTTTGATCCACGTCACGTACTGCTGGGGCGTCAGCTCGCGCTCCAGCAGTGCGGAACAGTGTTGCCAGAAATCGTTCATCAAGTAACTGTCGTTTTTTGCATGCACAGCGCGGCTCGCCGGCGCCCTTGTCGCGGTCACGCAACAAGGCCCGAAGCGGTCGTGCGAGCGTGCCTCGGACGCCTGCGTCACAGTCGTGGAGAGGCAGGCGGGAGCCGAAGCGGCGTGCGGGATTCTTGGAGATAAGGCGAGATTCTACCGCCAAACGCGGCCACAGCGGGACTTATCCACAGGCTGGTTTTGTGGGTCGCGGGGCCGGATCGGCGTGGGCCGGCACAGGCGCGTGACTCCTAAAGTATTGACCGTCAAGAGAAAAACGGTTTAAATAGCGGGTTCCGCGAAAACCAATCCTGTATTCCCGGCGATTGCGTTCGCCCGAATGCCTCCGGTTTAGGGCACGCGGTCCCCTGAATTTCGACATTCTCGAACAAGTGAGAACATCATGAAACGTACTTACCAACCGTCCGTGACGCGCCGCAAGCGCACCCATGGCTTCCGTGTCCGCATGAAGACGGCAGGTGGCCGCAAGGTCATCAACGCTCGCCGCGCGAAGGGCCGCAAGCGCCTCGCCATCTAAGGCAGGTTGCACGCTGTGTCCGCCGTCCGCAGTGCCGCGGAAGGTGCCGTCGAGCCGGGTGCGAATCCGTCGCAGACGAAAGCCGTCTTCCCGAAAGCTGCGCGACTTCTGAAAACGGATGAATTTTCATCCGTTTTTCGTTTGCGCCCCTGGCGGCGATCCGCGCACTTCGTGATCTACGGCAAGCCGACCGGTCAGCCCGCGCGTCTGGGGCTCGTCGTCGGCAAGAAGTATGCGCCGCGTGCAGTCACGCGTAATCTCGTGAAGCGGCTGGCGCGCGACGCGTTTCGCTTGCGCCGGGCCGAATTCGCCGGTTACGACCTGCTGCTGCGGCAGCACACGCGCTTCGACAAGAAAGCGCTGCCGAGCGCGGCTTCCGCCCCGCTCGCGGCGATGTGCGCGGCCGAAATCCGCGAGCTGCTCGACAGGGCAGTCCGGGAAATCGCCCGCCGTGCGTCGAAGCCCGCGTCCGAGTGACGCATCCGTTCGCGGTGCGGCGTTCGCGCCCGCCCGGCCGGTTTTGACGCGGCGCCGAACGGCGCCGCCCAAGGTATGAAAACGGTCTTGATCGCGTTGCTGCGCTTCTACAAGGTTGCCGTGAGCCCTATGCTCGGCAACCGTTGCCGTTTTTATCCTTCCTGTTCGGATTACGCGCGCGAGGCAATCCAGTATCATGGCGCCGCGCGCGGCACGTATCTCGCCGTCAGGCGCGTGTGCCGATGCCATCCGTTTTCCGCGGGCGGCATCGACCTCGTCCCGCCGCCCACCTCCGACACTCGCGCTCGCGGCGAAGCCGACGCGCGGTCCCATCGACTCTGAGACAACGCATGGATATCAAACGCACCGTCCTATGGGTGATCTTCTTCATGTCAGCTGTCATGCTGTACGACAACTGGCAGCGGTCCCATGGACGCCCGTCGATGTTCTTCCCGAGCGCCACGCAGACTGCCCCCGCGGCCGCTGCCGGCGGCGCATCGGGCACGGGCGCGACGACGACGACCGCAGGTGAAGCGCCTGCCGCCGCAGCCGGCGCCGCACCGTCGACGACGGCACCGGCCGCCCAGGCGCAGCTCGTGAAGTTCTCGACCGACGTCTACGACGGCGAAATCGACACGCGCGGCGGCACGCTCGCGAAGCTGACGCTGAAGAAGCAGGGCGACGGCAAGCAGCCCGACCTGTACATCACGCTGTTCGACCACACGGCCGGCCATACGTATCTCGCACGCTCGGGCCTGCTCGGCGGCGACTTCCCGAACCACAACGACGTCTACACGCAGGTGAACGCCGGCTCGACGTCGATGACGGGCGACCAGAACGCGCTGAAGCTGTCGTTCGAATCGCCGGTGAAGGGCGGCGTGAAGGTCGTGAAGACCTACACGTTCACGCGCGGCAGCTACGTGATCGGCGTCGACACGAAGATCGACAACGTCGGCACGGCGCCTGTCACGCCGACGGTCTACATGGAACTCGTCCGCGACAACACGGCCGTCGAAACGCCGATGTTCTCGCACACGTTCCTCGGGCCGGCGGTCTACACGGACGCGAAGCACTTCCAGAAGATCAACTTCAGCGACCTCGACAAGAACAAGGCCGACTACGTGACCTCCGCCGACAACGGCTGGGTCGCGATGGTGCAGCACTACTTCGCGTCGGCATGGATTCCGCAGCAGGGCACGAAGCGCGACATCTACGCTGAAAAGATCGATCCGACGCTGTATCGCGTCGGCGTGAAGCAGCCGGTCGCCGCGATCGCGCCGGGCCAGTCGGCCGACGTGCAGGCACGCCTGTTCGCCGGTCCGGAAGAAGAGCGCATGCTCGAAGGCATCGCGCCGGGCCTGGAACTCGTGAAGGACTACGGCTGGGTGACGATCATCGCGAAGCCGCTGTTCTGGCTGCTCGAGAAGATCCACGGCTACGTCGGCAACTGGGGCTGGGCGATCGTGCTGCTGACGGTGCTGATCAAGGCCGTGTTCTTCCCGCTGTCGGCCGCAAGCTACAAGTCGATGGCGCGCATGAAGGAAATCACGCCGCGCATGCAGGCGCTGCGCGAACGCTTCAAGAGCGATCCGCAGAAGATGAACTCGGCGCTGATGGAGCTGTACAAGACCGAGAAGGTCAATCCGTTCGGCGGCTGTCTGCCGGTCGTGATCCAGATCCCGGTGTTCATCTCGCTGTACTGGGTGCTGCTCGCGTCGGTCGAAATGCGCGGCGCGCCGTGGGTTCTGTGGATCCACGACCTGTCGCAGCGCGATCCGTTCTTCATCCTGCCGGTGCTGATGGCCGTGTCGATGTACGTGCAGACGAGCCTGAACCCGACGCCGCCGGACCCGGTCCAGGCGAAGATGATGAAGTTCATGCCGATCGCGTTCTCGGTGATGTTCTTCTTCTTCCCGGCCGGCCTCGTGCTGTACTACGTCGTGAACAACGTGCTGTCGATCGCGCAGCAGTACTACATCACGCGCAAGCTCGGCGGGGCCAAGAAGAAACCGGCCTGACGCCCGTTGCACCCGCGGGCGGCGAGCCGCCCGCGATGCACGCAAAAAAAAGCCGCATGGTTCGATCCATGCGGCTTTTTGTTTCCCGGCGGCGGCGCGCGATGCGCGTGCCGTTCCCGGTCAGGCCTTCTTCGCTTCGACTTTCGGTTCGCCGTAGAACTGCTCGACCAGTTCCTGAACGAGGTAGCGCTGGTGCGGAGACAGTGCCTCGATCTTCGACGCGAGTTCGATCGTTTCGGGCGTCGGCGGATAGCGTTCGTCGCGCGGCAGCGGTTGCGGCGTCGGGTGTTCGATCACGCTCGGCGACGGCCCGTAATGCAGCCAGTGCAGTTCGACGCGTAGCCATTCGGCGAGCGTTTCGAGTTTGTCCGACGTCGGAATCGTGCGGCCCGTCAGCCACTTATGCGCGGTTTGCGGCGAAACGGGGTGCGTTCCGCGGTGGCGCAGATTGAACCGATTCGCAAGCTCCGTCGCGCCGGTGACCTTCTCCGGACTGCGCCGCAGGGCGAATTTCAGGCGTTCCGAGAACGCGGCTTTTTCTTCGGATGTCGGCATGGGGGAGATTGTGCAATTCCACCGATGTGTTTCAGACAACCATATGGGATAAACGTATCCTGTTTGGACGAATCCAAACCTTGCGCTGGATCGGCGGCGAAATTGAGGGACGAAACGTCAGGCCGCTCTGGCAAACATACTCGTCCGAAACGGTGGCGGTGTCATCGCGCTGGACTGATACTCGACTTATCCCCGGTGGGATAAATTCGGGCGAGTCCGAATCCCGCGTGGCGCCCGGTGGCGTGTGGGCCGGCACGCTACAATGCCGGCGTTCCGATGCCCGAACTGTTGCGCGGGCGCACCACTCACTGCCTGATCACCCGATTCATCCCAATCCATGCTCGCTACCGATTCCGATCCGATCGTCGCCATTGCCACTGCTGCCGGCCGGGGTGGCATCGGCGTCGTCCGCGTGTCGTTCGGGCGTGGCGGCGAGGCGGCCGCGCTGCCGCTGATCGACGCGTTGTGCGGGCAGAAGCTCGCGCCGCGCCATGCGAGCTATGTGCCGTTCCTGGACGAGCACGGCGCGCCGCTCGACCGCGGGATCGCGCTGTATTTCCCGGCGCCGCACTCGTACACCGGCGAGCACGTGCTCGAGCTGCAGGGGCACGGCGGGCCGATCGTGATGCAGTTGCTGCTGCAGCGCTGCCTGGATGCGGGGCGCGGCTTCGGGCTGCGGCTTGCCGAGCCGGGCGAGTTCACGCGACGCGCGTTCCTGAACGACAAGCTCGACCTCGCGCAGGCCGAGGCCGTCGCCGACTTGATCGAGGCAAGCACCGAGGCCGCTGCGCGTTCGGCCGGGCGTTCGCTCGATGGTGCGTTCTCGCGGCAGATCCACGCACTCGTCGAAGACGTGATCACGCTGCGGATGCTGGTCGAGGCGACGCTCGATTTTCCGGAAGAGGAAATCGACTTCCTGGAAGCGGCCGACGCGCGCGGCAAGCTCGCGAAGATCCGTGCGCAGCTCGCGCATGTGCTGGGCGATGCGCGGCAGGGTGCGCTGCTGCGCGAGGGGTTGTCGGTCGTGCTCGCGGGGCAACCGAACGTCGGCAAGTCGTCGCTGCTGAATGCGCTGGCCGGCGCGGAGCTGGCGATCGTCACGCCGATCGCCGGGACGACGCGTGACAAGGTCGCGCAGACGATTCAGGTCGAAGGCATTCCGCTGCACATCATCGATACGGCCGGGTTGCGCGAGACGGAGGATGAAGTCGAGCGGATCGGGATTGCGCGCACGTGGAGCGAGATCGAGCGTGCGGACGTCGTGCTGCATCTGCTCGATTCGCGCACGGGGCTGACGCCTGATGACGAGACGATCGCCGCGCGGTTTCCGGGCAGCGTGCCGGTGGTGCGGGTGCTGAACAAGACGGATCTGACCGGCGTGCCGGCCTGCGTCGAGCATCCGGCGGCGGAAGGGGATCTGACCGAGGTGCATCTGTCGGCGAAACGCGGTGACGGGATCGACATGCTGCGTGCGGAGTTGCTGCGGATTGCAGGGTGGCAGGCCGGGGCCGAAGGCGTGTATCTCGCTCGCGAGCGGCATCTGATCGCGTTGCGGGCCGCGCAGGAGCATCTGGCGCAGGCGGCGGATCATGCGGAGCAAAGGGCGCAGTCGCTCGATCTGTTTGCTGAGGAGCTGCGGCTCGCGCAGGAACAGCTCAATGCGATTACCGGGGAGTTCACTTCGGATGATTTGCTGGGGGTGATTTTCAGCAGGTTTTGTATCGGGAAGTGATTGGACGGCGCGACGATCGATCTCGCGCAGGCGATCCTCGAAACCGATGACGATGTTCTGGCCATTCGCACGCTGGCCGAACTCGGCCACCTCGTGCCCGAGTCCGTCACGGTCGCAGGCACGCTTGCGAGCGTCTCCACGACGAAACGCTCGCCGCGCTACAGTTATTCCTGATGCATGCCGAGCTGACCGCGCCGGCCTGATTATGTCGCGGTCCGGATCGTCGATCGCGCATCGGCACGCAGGCTGCTCGGCGCGTCCGGATCGTCACTCGTGTCAATCCCAATCCCGATGATGATGGTGGTAATACCCGCCACCACCGTAGTACCCACCACCGTAGTACCCGCCGTCAGGCACGACGATACAGCCGCTCAGCAACACGGCGACGCCGGCAATCAGCAAAAGGGTTTTCTTCATGGCGCTCACCTGCTCGGGTTCGATATGAAACCCAGCATAGCCAGCGCCCCCAACACCGGCTGTAAGCATTGGTATCCCCGCTCCGCAATGCGTAACGGCGGATTATTCCGGTCAATTTGACCGTAACAAATACCCGAACAGCAGACGTATTCAGGCCGCGACGACCCTGTTTCGCCCCGCATCCTTCGCACGATACAGCGCGGCGTCGGCGGCTTCGATCAGCGCGTCGGGCGTCGACAGATCGTCGGCCGACAGGGTCGCACAGCCGACGCTGACGCTCACGCGCCCTGCCGGCGCAGCAGGCATCGCGAGATCGAGCCGCAACACCGCTTCGCGCACCTCTTCGGCAACGACGCGCGCACCGCGCGCGCCGGTGTTCGGCAGCACGATCGCGAATTCCTCGCCGCCGTAGCGCGCAACGATATCCGCGGGCCGCCTCACCGCGCCGGCCAACGCATTCGCGACCGCGATCAGGCACGCATCGCCCTTCACGTGACCGAACGCGTCGTTGTACGCCTTGAAGCGATCGACGTCGACCATCAGCAGCGACAGCGGTTCGCCCTGCCGCCGCGCCTGCAGGAACAGCGTGTGGAAGTGATCGTTGAAGTGGCTGCGGTTGAACGCGCCGGTCAGCCCGTCGCGCGCGGATGACCGGATCAGCGTCGCATGCGCTTCGAACAGCCGTTGATACAGCATCGTCACCTCCCACGCGAGCACGCACACGAGCACCCCGGGTGTGAACATGCTGAAGATGCGTGCGAGATACCAGCCGACCGTGAAGCGGTTCGAACTCATCAGGTTCAGCGTGGTGTCGGTGAGGCAAGCGAGCACCGCGATCGCGAGCCATAGATCGAGCGTCGTGCGCAGCCGGCCGGACACCAGCACCGCAACCAGCGCAAGCGCATTGAGCACCCACACGACGAGCGCGACGCCGTTCACCGGCAGCACGGCCGTGTCGCCGGGCGGATGGAACGCGGGCGGCAGCGACACGTTCAGCGCGAGCGCGCACAGCAGCGCGGCCGCGACGGCCGGCCCGCCGACCAGCGCAACCGCCCAGCCGCGCGTCTGCTGCGCGCCGATCGGCGCGCGCGTCAGCCGGTCACGCGCAAGCAGCGCAAGCATCACGAAGGACGGGAAGCCCGCATGCCAGAAGATCCACATCCACGCGGCGCTTTGCGGGCGCGCGCCGAGCAGCCCCTGCGGCGCGAACACGCCCGGAAAGGTGAGCAACTGCAGCGCGACGGCGAGCGCGGTGAACGCATAGGCGCCGCCGAGCGCGCCGAGCACGGGCTGGCGCGTCACGGTGAACTGCGCGCCGAGGAAGAACGCCGCGATGCTCGCGGTCGTGAACACGGTGAGCGCGCACATCGGCATGAACGGCTCGACGACCGGCAGCGTGACGTTCGCGTGCGGCGCGGCGATCCCGAGCGCGAGCAGGATGACGAGCGCCGTCAGCGCGCCGAACCAGAGCTGACGACGCGTCGTGTGCTGGATCAGGATGCCTTCCATGGAGTCCCCCGGACACGCGTGCGGAAACGCCCGGTCTTGCGCCGGGCGGCACGTATCCGGCCGCGACGCGACCGGTGCGGCCCGATCCTATCGCGTTATTGGCGCGGGCTCAAATGCCGAGCCCCGGGCCGAAGTTGCCGGCGACCCAGTGCGTGACGGCGTTGACGTCCGCGTAGTCCTGTTCGGGCAGGCCGTCGAGCATCGACAGCACCTCGTTGCTGGCGCCGGCGTCGCGCGCGGCATCGACGATCGCATCCTTGTTCGCCGGGTAGCGGACGGCCGCCAGCACGTCGGCGATCTGCAGGTCGATCGTTTCGCTAGGGATATCGTGTGGAGGGAGGGCGGGCTTGTCGTTCACGTCGGCGTCTCGCGGGCTGGGCGGGAATCGGATCGAAGCGGAATAAGGGCGCATCACGCGTTGTCCGGCCCGGGACGGCCCGGCCGGCGCGCGCCGCGGCTCGACGGCGATCGACTCAATGCCCGCGTCGCACGCGGCGCCACGGATGCTTCCAGTCGATGTGCGGGGCGTTTTCGTCGCGCGGATGCTGGCGCCGATGTTCCTGCCAAAGTTCGTCGGAGAACAGCGCCGCCACGATCACGAGCGGCAGCACGAGGAAAATTCCGAGTATGACTTGCTCGATCACGATAGCCTCCTCGCGGTGGCAGGAACCCTTGCTCCCATTCTAGGCTCTGAACTTCGCCCGCGTTCAACTTCTTACAGTGCGGAACGGGCCCGAACGCGGCCGCGCCGCGCGGGCGTTTCGCACATGCGCCGGCATCAACCAGGACACGAACATGCAACTCCAGAACGATACCAATACGCTCGCGCTGCGGCCGCTCGAGCGCCAGGACCTGCGCTTCGTTCACGAACTGAACAACAACGCGAAGATCATGCGCTACTGGTTCGAGGAGCCGTACGAAACCTTCTCGGAACTGTCACAACTGTACGACCGCCACGTGCACGACCAGCGCGAGCGCCGTTTCGTCACGGTCGATGCGCAAGGTGAGCTGGTCGGCCTAGTCGAGCTGATCGAACTCGACTACATCCATCGCCGCGGCGAGTTCCAGATCATCATCGCGCCGCAATGCCAGGGGCGCGGTTATGCGGGCCAGGCGACGCGTCTTGCAATCGAGTACGCATTCAAGGTGTTGAACATGCGCAAGCTGTACCTGATCGTCGATACGTCGAACGCGGCGGCGATTCACGTGTACGAAAAATGCGGATTTCAGCACGAGGCCGAATTGAAGGAAGAATTTTTCGGCAACGGCGCGTATCACAACGCTTTTCGCATGTGCATCTTCCAGCGCGATTATTTCGAGCGCCAGCAATCGGCCCCGAATAAAGCAGGGTAAACGCGCTGACGAATGACGCCCGCGGCACGTCTTGCGCGGGCGCAGGATATATGCGGGGAAATACGGATAAATACGGATGCGCTTATACCTGGCATTTTTCTTGTATCAGGTAAATATGGTTCCGCGCTGCGGTAAAGTCGGATCGTTTCGGATGACTTTATGTGCAACGCATCAAAATGATCCGGATATCGAAATGGATTATCCAAACCGTTCAATCGCCGTCTTGTAACTTTGCATGAAAGTCATGCTGGATAACGCTCTCCGCCCGACGTCACGGGCTTGTCATCCACGCGGCAGGTTTTGACACTCGCGTGCATCGCACGAAAAACTGGCTGCGCACGGGGTGCGACAATCCGCCGCTATTGCGATCGCACAACAAATGTGCTTGCTATCGCTTGCCGGTCTTCTAAAGTGAAAAATGCGGGTTGACGATCACCTTTAAACACATAGCTAACCCGAGCCTGGTGCCCGCAAGCCTGGAGACTAAAGATGATGAAGCGTACCGGTATCCTTTTTGCCCTCGTCGGCGCATTTTGCGCGGTGTCGATTGCCCAGGCCGGCGGCGATTCGGCGGTCAAGCCGACGCAGGAAATCCAGCTGACGAAGAACGCATGGGGCTGCCTGTCGAAAGACAATCTGGACTCCGTACTGAGTCACGAACGCGACGGCAAGTCGCAGGCAAAGCAGCAGTACTTCGACGACTACCGTTGCCTGTCGGTGCCGGAAGGCCAGCGCTTCCGCGTGGTGTCGGTCGACCAGGGCGACGTGCAGTTCGTCAGCGCCGACAACAGCGACCAGCAGGGTCTCTGGACCGATTCGCGCTTCGTCAAGCAATAACCGCGCATTCACCGCGCAGTCGCACGACGCGCGAGCGCGCCGGCCCGATCGGCCGGCGGCGCGAACCGAACACGGCCCGGCGCATGCCGGGCCGTTGCGCTGTGGGGCGCGCATGACACGCGCCGGACGCCGCGCATTCGGTATCATCACGGCCCGACCGAACCGAATGCCCGCCCGGGCCGCATCCGCATGGCGCTGAAATCCACGATCTACAAAGCCGAACTGCAAATCGCCGACATGGATCGGCACTACTACGCCGATCACGCGCTGACGGTGGCGCGCCATCCGTCGGAAACCGACGACCGGATGATGGTCCGCATTGTCGCGTTCGCGCTGTTCGCGCACGAGCGGCTCGAATTCTGCAAGGGGCTGTCGGACGTCGACGAGCCCGATCTGTGGCAGAAGGACCTGACGGGCGCGATCGACGTGTGGATCGAGGCCGGCCAGCCCGACGAACGGCGCATCTCGAAGGCGGCCGGCCGCGCCGGGCAGGTCACGGTGATCGCGTACGGCGGCAAGACGTCGGATATCTGGTGGCAGGGCGTGCGCAGCAAGGTCGAGCGGCTGCGCAACGTGCAGGTGCTGTCGCTCGCCGACGGCGTCGCGGCCGCGCTCGGGCAGTTGGCGGAGCGCACGATGCGCCTGCAGTGCACGGTGCAGGACGGCGCCGCGTGGATCTCGAGCGCCGACCACGATCCGGTCGCGGTCGAATGGACGGTGCTGAAGGCGCGCGCGGACGCGTGACGGTCCGCGCGCCTGCCGCGCTCAGCCGATCGCGGCCGGCGGCCCCTTGAATTCCAGCATGTTGCCTTCGGGATCGAACAGGTAGATCGACGGCCCGTAGCCGCCGGCGCCATAGCGTTCCGCGGGGGCGCCCGGCCGCGCGCCAT
Organism: Burkholderia sp. S-53; assembly: GCF_025560745.1. Taxonomy (NCBI): domain Bacteria; kingdom Pseudomonadati; phylum Pseudomonadota; class Betaproteobacteria; order Burkholderiales; family Burkholderiaceae; genus Burkholderia; species Burkholderia sp. S-53. The sequence continues at coordinate 3,686,101 of NZ_CP090483.1, read as the reverse complement.
GCGCGGCGAAATGCGCGATCAGTGCGTCGGGATCGAACGGCTCGACGCGCAGGCACAGGTGATCGAGGTTGCGTCCCGTGCCGGGCGGGCCGCTGTCGGGACGGTCGATCGGGCCGCCGACCGACAGCAGGTCGATCAGCGCATCGCCGGCGCGCAACTGCACGAGGCCCAGATCGGGCTGCTCCTTCTCCACGTGACAGCCGACGGCGTCGCAGTAAAAGCGCGTCATTGCGGCCATGTCGGTCACGCGCAGCACGATGTGATCGATCGCGCGGATGGTCGGTTTCATGGGCAGGTTCCCTTCGCAGTCGATGAGCATCGAGTGTAGACGCATCGCGCCTGCGCCGCCGGCCGGAACACGGCACAATCGACAGACGAAAAAAAGCCCGTTCACGCAGAGCGGAACGGGCTTAATCCATATCAGGAGGAGACATGGAGGAGACAGTTCCAACTATACACACGGCGATGGTGCGACGCAATATTCCGAATGCAAAAAAACGTCAGGACGGCGATTTGTCGCATCCGCACCGCAGCAAAATGGTGACGGGACGATGACGAAAACCGCGCCGGAGCAACCGGCGCGGGCATTTTGTACGATTTATTCCTGGGTGATCCGCCCCCGGTTCGCCGGTGCGAATCACAGAGCAAGATTCAGGGCGCGACGGCACATGCCGATGTCTAGAGTAGGCACCATCTACACTAGAGAGTGCGAGGTTCAGATGAAAACCGCCTATCCGACCGACGATGCCCGCTGGGGCGCCGTGACCGAGCGCGATCCGCATGCGGACGGCGCGTTCTTCTATGCCGTGCGCACGACCGGCGTGTTCTGCCGCCCGACCTGCGCGTCGCGGCTGCCGCGCCGCGAGCATGTGTCCTTCTTCTCCGATCCGGCCGCCGCGCGTGCGGCCGGCTTCCGGCCCTGCAAGCGCTGCCAGCCGGAAGGGCTGCCGCGCGAGCTCGAGATCGTCAACCGCGCGTGCGCGGTGCTCGACGCGCATGCCGAGCGGCTCACGCTGCAGCAACTGAGCGACGCAGTGCACGTGAGCCCGTTCCACCTTCAGCGGCTCTTCAAGCGCGTGGTCGGCGTATCGCCGCGGCAGTACCAGGCCGCGCAGCGCGGCGCCGCGCTGCGGCAGGCGCTGCAAAGCGGGCAGCCGGTCACGCAGGCGGCCGTCGATGCGGGCTTCAACTCGCCGTCGAGGCTCTATGCGTCGGTGCCGCGCGAGCTCGGGATGGCGCCGTCCGCGTTCCGCCGCCAGGGCGCCGGCCTGCGGATCGACTATGCGACCGCGTCGACGTCGCTCGGCACGGTGCTCGTCGCCGCGACCGAACACGGCATCTGCCGGATCGCGTTCGGCGACGAACCGGCATTGCTGGTCGGCGAGCTGAAGGACGCGTTCGCGCGTGCCGAACTGGTCGAATCGTCCGCGCGGCTCGCGCCGTTCGTCACGCAGATCCGCGCGTACCTGGACGGCACGCGGCACGCATTCGACCTGCCGCTCGACATCGCGCCGACCGCGTTCCAGCAGCGCGTGTGGGAAGCGCTGACGCATATTCCGTACGGCGAAACGCGCAGCTACTCGGAGATCGCCGACGCGCTCGGCTCGCCGCGCGCGGTGCGCGCCGTCGCATCCGCGTGTGCGTCGAACCCGGTCGCGCTCGCGATCCCGTGCCACCGCGTCGTGCAAAAGGGCGGCGCGCTCGCCGGGTATCGCTGGGGTGTGCGCCGCAAGGCGACGCTGCTCGCGGCCGAGGCGCGTCATGCACATGACGATGAAAACGAAGCCATGACGGAGGGAAGTGCAGTTTGAGCATCGCTAAAACAACGATCACGTCAACCGTGAACGGCGGCCATGTGCCGCCGTCCGCGCAGATGGAACTGCGCTTCAACGCGCCTTACGACTGGGCGCGCGTGCTGCGCTTCTTCAGCGGGCGCGCGATTCCGGGCGTCGAGCAGGTCGCGGACGGCGTGTATCGCCGCATCGTCGACCTGCATGGCGAATCGGGCCGGCTCACCGTCAAGAAACATCCGCGCAAGCATTCCCTGATCGCGACCGTCGAAGGGGCGGTTGCACGTCATGTCGACGATGCGTTCGCCGCGCGCGTCGCGACGATGTTCGATCTCGGCGCCGATCCGGCCGCGATCGGCGATGGACTCGCGCGCGATCCCTGGTTCGCGCCGCTCGTCGAGGCCGCGCCGGGGCTGCGCGTGCCGGGCGCCTGGTCCGGGTTCGAGCTGGCCGTGCGCGCGATCGTCGGCCAGCAGGTGAGCGTGAAGGCCGCGACGACGATCGTCGGCCGGCTCGTCGAACGGGCCGGCGAGCGCGTGGTGCCTATCGACGATGGCGCGCCCGCGTGGCGTTTCCCGACGCCCGACGCGCTCGCCGCGTGCGATCTCGACAAGATCGGGATGCCCGGCAAGCGCGTGGCGGCATTGACGGGCGTGGCGCGCGCGGTGGCGGCCGGCGACGTGCCGGTCGATCGCGCGCATGCCGATCTCGCGACGCTGCGCAGCGCGTGGCTCGATCTGCCCGGCATCGGCCCGTGGACCGTCGAATACATCGCGATGCGCGCATGGCGCGATCCGGACGCGTGGCCGGCGTCCGATCTGGTGCTGATGCAGTCGATCGCCGCGCGCGATCCGTCGCTCGACCGGCTCGCGAGCCAGAAGCGCCGCACCGAAGGCTGGCGGCCGTGGCGCGCGTACGCGGCGCTGCATTTGTGGAACGAAGTCGCCGATCGGGCGGGCGGCGCGCGCGGCGGGTGATGGCGGGCCCGCGGTCCGGTGCGACTGGACGAGGCCGCGATGCAACCCGTTGCGCAAGCCGTGCCGCCATTCGCCGGCTGCCCGCTGGATGCGGACCATCACGACGATTCAGCGAATCCGGCGCCTGCCGGATGCCGGGCGCGCAACGCGCGCGCATGCCGCTTTCGTCGGCCTGTTCGGCGGCACGGTTGCACCTGCCGCCACCTGTCCGCGCTTCATGTTCCATCGGACGAATTGAAGCGGCCGACGTGCCCACCGGTGCCGCCTGAAACCGGTAACACGCGCTGCGACCGCCGCGATCGGCCCGTCCGGTGGCGCTCTCCGGCCCGCGAGCCATGCCCGCGGCCACCTCAAGCGCGCGTTCCGGCGAGATGTTAAAGTGCCCGCTACCAACGAAGCGACCAACAATCCAGCCGGCCGCGCGCGGCGTTCTGCGCGCGGCCGTCACGCACTTGCGTCTCCATGTCGAACACCATGACTCACCGCCAGTCCGAACTGCTGCTGAATCGCCTCGAAGCACTGAGCTCGGGCCCGACGCGGCAGCATCTGCCCGACGGCCTGCGCGGCATCGAAAAGGAAAGCCTGCGCGTGACGCGCGACGGGATGATCGCGTTCACGCCGCATCCGCGTGCGCTCGGTTCGGCACTCACGCACCCAGCGCTGACGACCGACTATTCCGAGGCGCTGATCGAGCTGATCACGCCCGCGGAACCCGACGCCGCGATCACGCTCGAACGCCTCGATGATCTGCATCGCTACGTTTATGCGTCGCTCGGCGACGAGATGCTGTGGAACGAATCGATGCCGGGCCTGCTGCCGGCCGACGACCAGATTCCGATCGCCGACTACGGTACGTCGAACATCGGCCGCCTGAAGACGGTGTACCGGCGCGGCCTCGCGTATCGCTACGGCCGCACGATGCAGTGCATCGCCGGCATTCACTACAACTACTCGCTGCACGAGGAAGTGTGGCGACGCCTGCATGCGGAAGAAGGGTCGACGGCCACGCTCGTCGATTACCAGTCGGAGCGCTATCTCGCGCAGATTCGCAACTTCCGCCGCCGCAGCTGGCTGCTGATGTACCTGTTCGGCGCGTCGCCCGCGCTCGACACGAAGTTCCTGCGCGGCAAGCCGCACAAGCTCGAAACGTTCGACGCCGATACGCTGTACCAGCCGTATGCGACGAGCCTGCGGATGAGCGATCTCGGCTACTCGAACACGACCGCCCAGGCCGCGCTGCACGTCGACTACAACACGCTGCCCGGTTATCTCGATGCGCTGTCGAAGGCGGTCAGCGAGCCGTATCCCGCATACGAGGCGATCGGCACGCATCGCGACGGCGAGTGGATCCAGATCAACACGAACGTGCTGCAGATCGAGAACGAGTTCTACTCGACGATCCGGCCGAAGCGCGTCACGTATTCGGGCGAACGCCCGCTGCATGCGCTCGCATCGCGCGGCGTGCAGTACATCGAGGTACGCTGCCTCGACATCGATCCGTTCGCGCCGACCGGCATCGCGCTGGAGACTGCACGCTTCATCGACGCGTTCCTGCTCGCATGCGCACTCGACGACAGCGCGCCGCTCGACTGCGACGCGTACAAGGAAGCGAACGCGAACTTCGGCAGCGTGACGATGGAGGGCCGCAAGCCGGGGCTCACGCTGTCGCGCGACGGCCAGTCGATCACGATGCAGGCGTGGGCGGACGACCTGATGGCCGATATCGAAACCGTCGGCCGCCGTCTCGATGAAATCCGCGGCGGCGACGAGCATGCGCGCGCGATCGCCGCGCAGCGCGAGAAGCTCGCCGATCCGGAGCGCACGCCGTCCGCGCGTGTGCTGCGCACGATGCGCGAGAACGGGCAGTCGTTCCTCGCGTTCGCGCTGGCGCAGAGCGAAGCGCACGCCGCGTTTTTCCGCGCACATCCGCCGTCGGCGGACACGCTGCGTACCGAGCAGGCGCTCGCCGCGAAGTCGCTGGCCGAGCAAGCCGAGCTCGAAGCGAAGGAGGCCGGATCGTTCGACGCGTTCGTCGCGGCCTATCGCGCTTATACGCTGAACCGCTTCAGCGTTTGAGGATCGCGCACGCGGCCGCGCGCGCTTGCGTGCGGGCCGCGTGTGTGTCGGCCGGCGCCGGTGGCGCCGCGCCCTTACCCGTTCAAGCGGGTTCGGTCCGCAATCAGTGATGGGCGTAGGTGCCGCGATCGATCGCGTGCGGTAGCGCTGGTTTGCCCGATTCCACGTTCCCCCTCCCTTCGCTGCCGTAACCGGCGTCCTCGCCGCGCGCCTGCGCGGCACGCTGCATGATCGCCTGCATGTTCTCCGGAAAGTCGGGACTGCTCGCGAGGCTCGTCCGGTAGCCGGCGGCCTGCAGCTCCGCGAGTTCCTGACGGACCTGCGCACGCGTCAGCGTCGATGCGGCCTGCGCATGGGCGGCTAAGGCCGCGCCGATCAGCAGGATCGCGCATGCTGCGTGTTTCATCGTCTTCATCGTGTTCGCTCCGTGAGGTTCCAGTGCCGCGCCGTCGTCGGCGCGGGCGGAATCGATGCGGCCAGTCTAGGCTTCGGACGCCAAACGAAACATCCCGCCCGCCGGCAGGCACCTTTGTTGCACCTGCAACATTGCGCGGGTGACCGCGTCGAGCGCCATGGCGAACCGTTCGCGACAGGCTTCCTGTCGCGCGCGACAGTTGCCCGCCATCTGCCGGCCACCGTGTAGCGGAGGGTTCGCACCGGGTCGCCGCGCATCGGGCTTGTCCCCCTTGTACAAGCGCCGCGCGCCTCCTAACCTCTTTTAAGCGACTGATCGGTTGGCCGTGCAACGTCGTTGCGTGCGCAAGCGTCCGATCGTTGTCGTGACCGTGGAACGATCGCTTTGCCCCGAATCCGGGGGCGCCGAAACGCCAGCCCGGGTCGACCGCACAAGGCATGGGACCCGAGTAAGCGCTAAAGCGCCAACTCGGGTCGACCGCACATGGCATGGGACCCGAGTAACCGCTGAAGCGCCAACTCGGGTCGACATCTGGAGACACGATGAACCCCACCGACGCCCTACCACCCGGTATCGTCTTCGCGCAGCCGTTGACACCGGTCGCCAACTCGCTGCTCCTGTCCTTCCTCGTCGCGGCGATCCCGATCGCGGTCGCGCTGATCGCGCTCGGCGTGCTGCGCCGCCCCGCGTGGCAGGCGTCGCTCGCCGGGCTCGTCGCCGGCCTCGCGGTCGCGATCGGCGCGTGGGGCATGCCGGCCGGGCTCGCGTTCAACGCGGTCGGTGCGGGCATGGCGCTCGCGGTCGTGCCGGTGATGTGGATCGTCTTCAACGCGCTGCTGCTGTACAACATCGCGGTGAAGTCGGGCCGCTTCGACCAGTTCCGGCAGTGGATGCTCGACAACCTGCCCGACGACCGCCGCCTCGTGCTGCTCGTCGTCGCGTTCTCGTTCGGCTGCCTGCTCGAAGGGATCTCGGGGTTCGGCACGCCGGTCGCGATCACGAGCGCGCTCCTGATCGCGCTCGGCTTCCCCGCGCTCGAAGCGCTCACCTATACGCTGCTGTTCAACACGGCACCGGTCGCGTTCGGCGCGCTCGGCGTGCCGATCACCGTGCTCGGCGCGGTCACGTCGCTGCCGCCCGCGACGCTCGGCGCGATGGTCGGCCGCCAGTTGCCGTTCTTCGCGCTGCTGCTGCCGTTCTATGTGGTCGGCGCGTATGGCGGGCTGCGTTCGATCAGGCAGCTGTGGCCCGCGCTGCTCGTGTCGGGCGGCAGCTTCGCGATCGCGCAGTTCGTCACGTCGAACTTCCTCGGCTACCAGCTCACCGACGTGCTGTCGTCGCTCACGTCGCTGATCGTCACGATCGGCTTCCTGCAGCTGTGGAAGCCGCAGCCCGATCCGCAATACGCGCTCGCGCGCAGCGTGCCCGCGGCGGCCGGCGCCGCGCGCGCGGGCTTCGGCGGCTGGCTGCCGTGGCTCGTCGTATCGGTGGTCGTGATCGTGTGGGTGCACGCGAGCGTCGCGGCGATCGGCGACGTGAAGATCAAGTGGCCGGGCCTGCACAATGCGGTGTTCGTGTCGCTGTACCACAAGCCGTATGCGGCGATCTGGGACTTCCAGCCGCTCGGCACGGGCACCGCGATCCTGCTGTCGGCGATCGTCACGGCCGCGCTGACGCGCACCGGCGTCGGCGCGTTCCTCGAATGCGTGGTCAAGACGTGGCGGCAGACGTGGCTTGCGATCATCACGGTGATGATGATCGTCGGGCTCGCGTACCTGCTGAACTACTCGGGGATCAGCTACACGCTCGGCACCGGCGTCGCGTCGACGGGCGCGCTGTTCCCGCTGGTGTCCGCGTCGCTCGGCTGGATCGCCGTGTTCCTGTCCGGCAGCGACACGTCGGGCAATGCGCTGTTCGGCAACCTGCAGGTCGTCGCCGCCCGGCAGCTCGGCTTCGATCCGGTTCTGATGGCCGCGACCAATTCGTCGGGCGGCGTGATGGGCAAGATGATCTCGCCGCAGAACATCGCGACGGGCGTGTCGACGACGGACCTGAAGGGGCAGGAAGGCGTCGTGTTCGCGCGCACCTTCTGGCACAGCGTGATTCTCACGCTGCTGCTCGGCGTGCTCGTGTTCCTGCAGCAGCATGTGTTCACGTGGATGATTCCGGCGCTGCCGAAGTGACGCGTGGCCGGACGCGAGAAGGAAGGCACGAGGAAACACGAGGGAAGGCGCGTTGAAAAGCGCCAGGAAAAACGCGAAAGCGGCGAACGCGCGGCAGTTCAGCGCGCATTCGCCCGTCGCGTTGCGCGCGTCGCGTCGTTCGCTGCATGCTCCGCCGGCAGGATGCATGCAAGGAACGCGTCGATCGCCGGGCTCTGGCGGCGCGCCTTCAGGTAGTACACGTATTCGTCGATCGTCGTGTCGATGCCGCGCAGCGCGATCACGCGCAGGTCGGGATGGCGCTCGGCCTCGCCGAGCGGAAACAGGCTGCCGCCCACGCCATGCAGGATCGCCTCGCGGATCGCTTCGCGACTGCCGATCTCGGCGACCGACGCGGCCGCGACGCCGGCCGTCGCAAGGATCGTCTCGGTGCAGCGGCGCGTGACGGAGCCTTCCTCGCGAATCAGCAGCCGCACGTCGGCGAGTTGCACCGGGTCGATCGCGTCGAAACGCGCGAGCGGGTGGTTGCGATGCACGACGAGCACGAGCGGATCGGTCGAGATCACCTTGCGTTCGAGGCCGTCGGCGTCGTTGCGCTGCGACGAGACGGCGAGGTCGATGCGAAATTCCTGCAGCGCCTGCAGGATTTCCTCGGAGTTGCCGATCCGGCACGTGAGCGCGATCGACGGATGCGCGTTCGAGAAGCGGCCGACCGCGTCCATGATGTAGTACGGGCCCGTCGCACCGATCCGCAGGTGGCCTTCGAACAGGCCGCCGACATTGCGCAGCATGATGTCGGCCTGCGCTTCGAGCGCGATCATCTTCTCGACGAGCGGCAGCAGCTCGATACCGGTCTCGGTGACTTCGAGCTTGCGGCCGCTGCGGTAGAACAGCTCGACGCCGTACACCTGCTCGACCTGCCGGATCTGCGCGGCAATCGTCGGCTGGCTCACGCCCAGGTGGCGTGCGGCGCGCGTGATGCTGCCTTGCCGGACGGTCGCGTGGAACGCCTTCAACTGATCGAACACGACTCGGCTTCTCCCCCCTCTTCATCGCGCGTCAGCGTAGCGCATGCGTGTGTCGGCCGCATGAAAGGCGCGTCGTGCGCCGCTTCGAAAAAAAGCTGGGGGTCACCGCAAGAAACCTGCTGGAACCGGTCACGGCCGGGACATGCCCGTGCGGGGTAATAGCGGCAACGCACCGACCGCCGGCCTCGCTCGCCCGGCGACCCCACTCCTACCGAAAACAGGGTCTTCTTCATGTCCTCGAACAATCGACGCGATTTCCTGCGCCTCGCCGCGCAGTCGGCCGGCGCGATGGCCGCCTACGCGGGCTTTCCGCCCGCGATCCGCAACGCGCTGGCGATGCCGGCCGCCTATCGCACCGGCACGATCCGCGACGTCGAACACGTCGTGATCTTCATGCAGGAAAACCGTTCGTTCGACCATTACTTCGGCGGCCTGCGCGGCGTGCGCGGCTTCAACGACCCGCGCCCGCACCTGCTGCCGAGCGGCGCACCGGTGTGGCAGCAACCGCCGGCGTCGGTGTTCACGAAGAACTACCATGCGCGCGGCATCGATCCGTCGGCGCCGTACGTGCTGCCGTTCTACCTCGACCCGAAGCAGACGACCGAATTCCAGCCGGGCACCAACCACGGCTGGAGCAGCGGCCACCTCGCCTGGAACAACGGCCAGTGGGACCAGTGGGTGAACCAGAAGCAGGACGTGCTGACGATGGGCTACCTGAAGCGCCAGGATCTCACGTACCACTACGCATTGGCCGACGCGTTCACGATCTGCGATTCGTACTTCTGCTCCGCGCACGCCGACACGGCGCCGAACCGCATCTACCTGTGGACCGGCACGGTCGACCCGCGCAACATCTACGGCAACCCGCCGAACGGCCCGGGCATCGGCGAGCGCGACGACGTGAACGGCTACACGTGGACGACCTACGCCGAGCGCCTCGAGAACGCGAAGATCAGCTGGAAGGTGTACCAGGGCGGCACGGGCATCCCGGGCGACCCGACCGACAACTACACCGACAACTCGCTGATGTTCTTCAAGCGCTTCCAGGTGAAGGAAGGCGCGAGCGGCCCGCTGGTCGACAAGGGTGCGTCGGACCACACGCTCGCCGAGCTGAAGGCCGACGTGCAGGCGAACCGGCTGCCGCAGGTGTCGTGGATCGTGTCGCCGTACAAGTACAGCGAGCACCCGCAGGCGTCGCCGACCGACGGTGCGTTCTACATCAACATGGTGCTCGAGGCGCTGACGTCGAACCCCGAGGTGTGGGCGAAGACGGTGTTCATCCTCAACTACGACGAGAACGACGGGCTGTTCGACCACGTCGTGCCGCCGGTGCCGCCGGTGACGAGCGGCGTGGGCGGCCAGGGCATCGTGTCGTCGAACCTGCTGTCGAACCTCGGCGACGAACTGCTCGACCTGAACAAGTATCCGCACGAGATGAGCCCGCTCGTGCCGGGCGCCGACCCGGGCGGCATCCAGCCGATCGGCCTCGGGCCGCGCGTGCCGCTGATCATCATCTCGCCGTGGACGAAGGGCGGCTGGGTTTGCTCGGAGACGTTCGACCATACGTCGGTGCTGCGTTTCCTCGAAGCGCGTTTCGGCGTGAAGGAGCCGAACATCAGCGCATGGCGCCGGTCGATCTGCGGCGACCTCACGTCGGCATTCGACTTCTCCGCGCGGCCCGACACGCGCACGGTGAGCTTCGCCGTGCCGCAGCACATCGCGACGGCCGGCCAGGCGTACCAGGTGCCCGCGCAGCAGTCGATGCCGGCGCAGGAGCCCGGCACGCGTCCGGCGCGTGCGCTGCCGTACGAGCTGTTCGTGCACAGCCGCGTGAGCGGACACGACGACACCGTGTCGCTCGACTTCGCGAACGCCGGCGACGCGGGTGCGGCGTTCTACGTGTACGACCGCCGCAACCCGGCGACGCCGCCGCGCCGTTATGCGGTGTCCGCGCACGACCGCTTCGTCGACACGTGGAGCACGTCGGCCGCGCACGGCGAGTACCATCTCGCCGCCTACGGCCCGAACGGCTATCTGTGCGAGTTCCAGGGCAACACGCGGCTCGCCGCGGACGGCCGCCACGCGAACCCCGAAGCGAAGATCGGCTACGACGTGCGCAACCGCCACGTGTACCTGCAACTGCGCAACAGCGGGCGCGCGACGTGCCGCGTGACGGTCGACAACGCGTACAGCCATGCGCATGCGCGCACCTACACGCTGGAGCCGGGCGAGCGCGTCGAGGATCACTTCGAGCTGTCGTCGAGCCACGGCTGGTACGATCTGACGATTACCGCGACGACGCTGCGCGGCGGCGACGACAAGGTCGTGCGCCGCTTCGCGGGCCACGTCGAGACGGGCCGGCCGAGCCACAGCGATCCGGGGCCGGTGAAGCACTCGGCCTGACGGCCGGCATCCGTCGCGCGGTTCGGGCGAGGTCCGCCCGCCGTGCGACGGCCGCCTGCCGGGGTATCCCGGCAGGTGGAACTGGTTTTTGGAAACTGAAGACTGTTGACAATGTGCCGGGCCGAGGGTATATAAGGATCATTCGCCGATATGGCGCCCTCGTTTTCATCCGTAGCCCCGCTGCCTGCCCGACCATGACTGCCCCGAACGCGCTCAGCGCCATCGAACTCCTGCAAAGCCAGTCGCTCGCGATGATTGTCCAGGACATGCTCGAGCGCGCGATTGTCTCCGGCGAATACGCACCCGGCGAGAAGCTCAACGAAGTCGAGATCGCGACGAAGCTGAACGTGTCGCGCGGCCCGGTGCGCGAAGCGTTTCGCGCGCTCGAACAGGCCGGCCTGCTGCGCAACGAGAAGAACCGCGGCGTGACCGTGCGCGTCGTGCCGCTGCGCGAGGCCGAGGAGATCTACGAAGTGCGCGCGATGCTCGACGAGTCGGTCGCGCGTGCGCTCGCGAAGCGCATCTCGCCCGACACGCTGAAGGTGCTGAAGGGCATCATCCAGTCGATGAAGGACGCCGCGAAGACGCACGACGTCACGCGCTACACCGAGCTGAACGTGCAGTTCCACGACGCGATGGTCGTCGGCGTCGGCAATACGCACCTCACCGACACCTACCGCCGGCTCGTGCGTCAGCTCGGGCTGCTGCGCCAGGCCGCGATCGAGGCCGAGGAAGATGCGATCGCGGTGTCGGCGGCCGAGCACGACAAGATCGTGCAGGCGCTCGCGAGCGGCGACCAGGAGAAGGCCGTCGCGCTGGTGCGCGAGCACGTCGCGCACGGCCTCGCGCGGATGCGCCGCACGCATGAACAGGGGCTGCCGGTAGCGGGCAAGGCGGCGCGGGAGAAAACCGCGCGCGCATAAGGCCCGGCAACGCTCGCGCTGGTTGCCGCGCAAAAGCAAAGGGACGCTTCACAGCGTCCCTTTTTCGTTGCGTCATGACCATCGTGGCGTCAAACGCATCGTCACGCCTTGTCGGCCTTCCCGGCCGCGCTCGCGAATTTCGCGAGCCACGTATCGACGGCCGACGGCTGCCGGCTTTCGTCCTCCGCGCGCTCCTTGCGGCGGATCGCATTGCGCACGACATGCGCGCCGACATAGCGGATCGGCTCCGGCGGGAAATGGCCGAGCGGGCCGCGCACGATCGGGCTGCGCGTCCACGCGTTGTCGAGGCCGAGCACGAGCGACGACAGGATCTGCCCGCCCATGTAGGTCGGCCCGACGCCGTTGCCCGAATAACCGAACCCGTAGAACACGTTCGGCGCGTCGTCGAGGCGGCCGAAGAACGGGAAGCCCGTCACCGAGCGGTCCGACGGGCCGTTCCAGCTCGCGGTGACCGGCACGCCCGCGAGCGACGGAAAGAATTCGCGCAGGCTTTGCGTGAGCTGCGCCTCGTACGGCGAGCGCCGGTCGAACACCGGCGCGATGCGGCTGCGCCACGAGAACGTGTTGCCGCCCTTGCCGAGCATCAGCCGCCCGTCGGCGGTGGTGCGGTAGTAGTAGACGAAGATCCGCGAATCGAGCACCGACACGCCGTCCACGAGCCCGGTCTTTTCGAGCAGCTCCGGGCATTTCTCGGTGATGACCATGTCGCTCGACACGACCGCGATCGTGCGCTCGAACTGCGGAAAGCGGCTTGCCATCCACGCGTTGATCGCGAACACGAGCTTGCCCGCCGTGATGCTGCCGGACGGTGTGCGCACGACGGCCGGCTGTCCGGGCGTGAAGTCGAGCATTGGCGTGCGCTCGTAGATCCGGATGCCCATCGCGAGCGCGACGCGGCGCAGCCCGCGCACGAGCTTGCCGGGATGCACGGTCGCGGCGATCGGCGAGTAGACGCCGTCGAGATTGCGCGTGGAGCCCGAGCGGCGTGCGACTTCGGCGGGCGGCAGCGGCTCGTAGCTGTGGATGCCGCACGCGGCGAGCGCGTCGAGCACCGGCGCGAGCGTGCCGACCTGCGCGCGCGACGTCGCGGTGTACAGCGTGCCGTCGAGTCGCAGTTCGGCGTCGATGTCATGCGCGCGGCAGAAATCGGCGATGTGCTGGACGGCCGCTTCCGACGCCTTCACGAGCCGGATCGCCTCGGCTTCGCCGAACAGGCGCCGCAGCGTCAGGAATTTCGCGGACCACGTGAGCAGGCAGCCGCCGTTGCGTCCGCTCGCGCCGGCGCCGCACAGGTCGGCTTCGACGATCGCGATGTCGAGCGCGGGGTTCTGCTGCTTCGTCTGGATCGCGGTCCAGAGCCCGGTGAAGCCGCCGCCGACGATGCACACGTCGGCCTGCGTTGCGCCCTGCAGCGCGGGGGCGAGATCGCCGTCGTTGAACAGTGCTTGTTCGATCCAGAAGGGTCGCATCGGATGGTTCTTCAATAAGGGTCGGGGCCGTGCCGCGCACGGCCGGAAAACCTGGCCGCCGCGTGGCGACGCACGGCGGGGGCGGCCGCGCGCATGGGCACGCGGCCGGGTGCATCGCATCACGTCACGTCAGGCCGCCGCTTCGGCCGACACGCGGCGCACGCCCATCGCCCGCAGCGTATCGGCGATCGCGGCGACGGCGCCCGGAATGCCGGCTTCGCCGAAGTGGCCGATGCAGCCGACCCGGAACGTCTCGACCTCGGTCAGCTTGCCCGGATACAGAATGTAGCCGCGCTTTTTGACCTCCTGATAAAACCGCTTGAAGTCGTAGTTCGGATCGTCCGGCGCATGGAACGTGACGATGATCGGCGCCTGGATCGACGGATCGAGGAACGGCCGGAAGCCGAGCGCGAGCATCCCGTCGATCAGCGCGCGATAGTTGCGCTGGTAGCGGCCGCCGCGCGCGGCGAGCCCGCCTTCGTCGACGTACTGCGCGACAGCCGCGTCGAGCGCCGCGACCACGTGCGTCGGCGGCGTGAAGCGCCACTGCGTCGTGCGCTGCATGTAGACCCACTGGTCGTACAGGTCCATCGCGAGCGAGTGGCTGTTGCCTTCGCAGCGTTCGAGCGTGCTGCGCTTCGCGATCACGAAACCGAGCCCCGGCACGCCTTCGAGGCATTTGCCGGACGCCGCGATCACCGCGTCGAACGGCGTCGTGCGCGCGTCGATGTCGATCGCGCCGAACGAGCTCATCGCGTCGACGATCAGCGCGCGCCCGTGCTTCGCGACGACCTGCGCGATCTCGTGCAGCGGATTCAGCACGCCGGCGCCCGTCTCGCAGTGGACGAGCGCGACGTGCGTGATGCCCGGATCGGCGACGAGCGCGCGCTCGACGTCGGCTGGATCGACGCGGCGGTCCTCGCGGTAGTCGAGCGTCGTCAGCCGGCGGCCGAGCACGCGGCAGATCTTCGCGAGGCGCTGGCAGTACGCGCCGTTGTTCGGCACGAGCACGTGGCCGTCGCGCGGCACCAGCGTGCCGATCGCCGCTTCGACCGAGAACGTGCCGCTGCCCTGCAGCGGCACGCATTCGTGCGTGCCTTCGCCGTGCACGACCTGCAGCAGGCGTTCGCGCAGCCGCGCGGTGATCGCGTTGAAGTCGCTGTCCCACGAGCCCCAGTCGCGCAGCATCGCGTCGCGCGTGCGCTCGGAGGTCGTCAGGGGGCCGGGGGTGAGCAGGATGGGCTGGGCGGCGAGCGTCATGGTGTCTCCTTGATGAAGTCGGGACGTCACGTGAAGGCGGCAAAAGGATCAGCGGCGATGCGGGTTGCGCCACGCCTGCGTGCGATGCAACAGGCGGTGCGAGATGCACGCGAACAGCAAGCACGCGCACGACGACGTCGCGAGCACGAGCGTCGCCATCGCGGCGGCCGGGCCCATCTGGCCCGCGTCGTCGAGGTTCAGGATCGCGACCGACGCGGGCTGCGTGTCCGGCGAGTAGAGGAACGCGACGGCCGACACCGTCGTCATCCCGTTGACGAACAGGTAGCGCGCGATCAGCAGGATCGCGGGCAGGCACACGGGCACCGTCACGCGCAGGAAGGTCTTGTAGAACGGCACCTTCAGCGATGCGGACACGGCCTCGAACTCGCTGTCGATCTGCCTGAGCGCGGTGACGGCCGTCAGGTGGCTCGACGCGTAGTAGTGCACCACGGTGACGATCGCGAGCAGCCACAGCGAGCCGTACAGCCCGTTCATCGGATTGCCGGGCGCGTTGAACAGGAAGATGTAGCTGATGCCGAGCACGAGGCCCGGCACGCCCATCGGCAGGATCGCGCACAGGCTGATGAAGCCGCGCAGCCAGCGTGCGCCGCGGGTCTTCTCGATCAGGTAGGCGCCGCCGAACACGACGATGGTGCCGCCGATCGCGACGGTCGCGGCCATCCGCAGGCTGTTCTTGTACGCGTCGAAGATGCCGGCGCCGATCAGCCCCATCCGGTAATGCTGGAGCCCGAGGCTCATCTGGTACGGCCAGAACTTCACGAACGACGCGAACACCGAAATGCCGACGACCGCGATGAAGAACGCGCACACGAGCGCGCAGTACGCGAGCATCGCGGCGTCGAAGCCGCGCGACGGTTTCGGCTGGTACGGCGTCGAGCGCGCGCCGAGTTGCGACTGCTGGCGGCGACGGATGAAGAAGTCGATGCCGAACGCGACGAGCGCCGGGCACAGCAGCATCAGGCTCACGACCGCGCTGCGGTTGAAGTCCTGCAGCCCGATGATCAGCTTGTAGATGTCGGTCGACAGCACGTTGTACGAGCCGCCGATCACGACCGGCACGCCGAAGTCGTTGATGCACATCGTGAACGCCACCATCGTCGCGCTGATCAGCCCGTACTTCGCGCCTGGCAGCGTGATCGTGAAGAACTTGCGCGTGCGGCTCGTGCCCATCGCGTCGGCGGCCTCGTAGAGCCGGCCGTCCGCGAGCGACAGCGCGGTGACGAGGATCATCAGCACGTGCGGGAACGACGCATACACCATGCTCAGCACGATGCCCGGCAGCCCGTAGATCGAGTGGCCGTGCAGCAGCGGCTTCAGCAGTCCCGCGTTGCCGAACCAGTAGATGAACGACACGGCCGACAGCAGCGTCGGCGCGAGCAGCGGCAGCAGCGCGATCGTGCGCGCGGCGTTCTTCAGCGGCATGCACGAGCGCGTCAGCGCATATGCGAACGTGAACGCCATCGGCACGACGATCGCCGTGACGAGCGCGCCGACCGTCAGCGAATGCAGCATCGAGCGCAGCACGCCGCTGTCCTCGAGATACTCGACGAAGTTGTGCGCGCCGACGAAGCGCCCATCCGCGTCGACGAAGCATTTCTGCACGACGAGCGCGAGCGGCAGCAGCAGGAACAGCGACATCAGCGCGGCCATCGCGACGAGCGCGAACTGCGCGATGCGGTCGTGCCAGTGCGTGATCTGCCGCACGTCGGCGGGGGCGGACGCGCCGCGGCGGCGCGCGGTCAGGACGGTGCTCATTGCAGTCGCTCCTTCGCGCTCGGGAACACGCGGACATGCTCGCGATCGAGCGCAAGGTCGATGCGGGCGCCGGCTTGCACGCCGGTGCGGTCGACGTCGTGATACGACAGGTCGGCGACGATCTCCTGGCCGTCGAGCCCGTCGATCCGGAAGCTCACGCGGCAGAACGCGCCGAGGAATTCGAGCTTCTCGACGCGGCCCGCGAGCACGTTGTCGGCCGTCTCGCCCGGCACGCGGATGCGCAAGTCCTCGGGCCGCACGTAGACCGACACCGCCGCGCCCTGCGCGGGCCGCGCGGCGCCATGGCGGCAGTCGAGGCCGACCGTGCCCGCGCGCAACGTGCCGTCCTGCGCGACTTCGGCGGGAATCGTGTTGACGCGGCCGATGAAGTCCGCGACGAACGGCGATGCCGGTTGCCGGTAGATTTCGAGCGGCGTGCCGATCTGCTCGATCACGCCGTGGTTCATCACGACGATGCGGTCGGCCATCGACAGCGCTTCTTCCTGGTCGTGCGTGACCATGATCGTCGTCACGCCGAGCCGCTGCTGCAATGCGCGGATCTCCTGGCGCAGCCGCACGCGCACGCGCGCGTCGAGCGCCGACAGCGGTTCGTCGAGCAGCAACAGGCCCGGCGACGTCGCGAGCGCGCGCGCCAGCGCGATGCGCTGCTGCTGGCCGCCGGACAGCTGGCCCGGATGCTTGCGATGGCTGTCGGGCAGGCCGACCAGCGCGAGCAGCGTATGCACGCGCTCGTGGATCGCGTCGCGCTTCATCTTCCGGTTCACGAGCCCGTACGCGACGTTGTCGTACACGGTGAGGTTCGGAAACAGCGCATACGACTGGAACACGATCCCGTAGTCGCGCAATTGCGGCGGCAGCCGCGAGATGTCGCGGCCGTCCTGCATGATGTGGCCGGCGTTCTGCGTCTCGAGCCCCGCGATGATCCGCAGCAGCGTGGTCTTCCCGCAGCCGGACGGCCCGAGGAAACAGATCATCTCGCCCTTCATCACGCTCAGGTCGATGTCGGTGAGGACCTGCGTGTCGTTGTACCGCTTCTCGATGCGTTCTACGCTCAGATAAGGTGCCATGCGCGCCTCCATGCTGGGGCGGCCCGGGGGCCGGATTCGACGATGGAAAGGGTGACGCGGGGCGGCGCGCGGCGCGGCCCCGCAGCCGGTCGCGACGTTACTGCTGCGCTTTCGCCCCGTAGCGCTTCTGCCACGTGTCGAGGATCGACTGGCGGTTTTTCGCGGACCACACGAAATCGTTCTTCACGAGCAGGTCCGAATAGTTGTCGGGGATGCCGGCCAGCTTGCGCGCGACGCCCGGATACGCGACGATCGCCCACCAGCGCGCGGTGATCTGGTTCGCGTCCTTGCTCGCCATGAAGTCGGCGAGCTTCTTCGCGGCGTCGGGCTGCTTCGTCGTCTTCATGATCGCGGTGCCTTCCATGTCCCAGCCGAGCCCTTCCTTCGGGAACACGAGATCGATCGGCGCGCCCTGCGCCTGCAGTTCGTGGCCGCGGAACTCGAACGAAATGCCGATCGGGAATTCGCCGGTGCCGGCGAGCGTGCACGGCTTCGAGCCCGAGTGCACGTACTGCGCCACGTTCTTGTCGAGCGCGTCCATGAATTTCCAGCCTTTGTCGTCACCGAAGGTCTGCAGCCACGCGGTCACGTCGAGGTAGCCGGTGCCCGACGATACCGGGCTCGGCATCACGATCGCGCCTTTGTAGATGGGCTTCGTCAGGTCTTCCCACGACGTCGGCTTCGGGATGTTCTTCGCCTGCGCGGCGACGCGGTTGTAGCAGATCGTCGCGCCCCACACGTCCATGCCGACCCAGTGCGGCGGCGTGTTCGCGTCGCTGTACTTGCGCGTGAGCTGGTCGAAATTCTTCGGCGTGTACGGCATCAGCATGCCCTGCAAGTCGAGCAGCGTGAGGCTCGACGCGGCGAGGCCGAGCACGACGTCCGCGCGCGGGTTGTTCTTCTCCGCGAGCAGTTTCGCGGTGACCGAGCCGGTCGAATCGCGCACCCAGCGGATCTCGATATCGGGGTTCGCTTTCTCGAACGCGTCCTTGTAGGGCTTCATCGCCTCGTCTTCCAGCGCGGTGTAGACGAGCAGCGACGTCTTCGCGTGCGCCGCCTGCGCGGCGCCGAACGCGACCGCTGCGGCCAGCGCGAAGCGGGCCGCGCCCGCTGCCCATGCGTTCAAACGCTTGTTTACCGGCACTTCGTTCATCTTCAGACCCCTTGACTGTGGCGCCGCGGCACGCGGCGGATGAGTGGAGACCAGCCCTCTCTTTGCTACGTCGTTTTGCTTTCTGTTCTCTGCATGTTGTTGACAATCTACAAATCATCAATTTTAATGTCAAGCATGGAAAACACCTCCCATCGGCGCGGCGCGGGCGCCGACGGCTCAACCCCTTCGAACCGAAAGGAATGAACGTCATGACTGAAACGCCTGTATCCGTGGAAGTGAACGGCCGCCGCTACAACTGGATGAGCCGGCCCGTGGTGGTCGTCTGCGTCGATGGCTGCGCATACGAATATCTGGAAGAAGCGGCCGAGGCCGGCGTCGCGCCGTTCCTGCGCACGCTGCTGAAACCCGGCACGGCGCTCAAGGGCGAATGCGTGGTGCCGAGCTTCACGAACCCGAACAACCTGTCGATTGTTACGGGCGTGCCGCCGGCGATCCACGGGATAAGCGGCAACTACTTCTACGATCGCGACACCGGCGCCGAGGTGCTGATGAACGATCCGAAGTACCTGGTCGCGCCCACCGTGCTCGCGACCTTCGCCGAACAGGGCGCGCGCGTCGCGGTCGTCACCGCGAAGGACAAGCTGCGGCGCCTGCTCGGCAAGGGGCTGAAGGGCATCTGCTTCTCGTCGGAAAAGGCCGACGAGGCGAGCATCGAGGAAAACGGCATCGACGACGTGCTGGCGCTGGTCGGCAAGCCGGTGCCGAGCGTGTACAGCGCGGACCTGTCGGAATTCGTGTTCGCGGCCGGCGTGCGCCTGCTCGAGACGCGCCCGATCGACCTGATGTACCTGTCGACGACCGACTACGTGCAGCACAAGTGCGCGCCCGGCACGCCCGGCGCGAACGCGTTCTACGCGATGATGGACACGTACCTGCAGCGGCTCGACGCGCTCGGCGCGATCGTCGCGATCACGGCCGACCACGGGATGAACGCGAAGCACGACGATGAAACCGGCGAGCCGAACGTGATCTACCTGCAGGAGCTGTTCGACGAGTGGATTGGCCACGACGCCGCGCGCGTGATCCTGCCGATCACCGATCCGTACGTCGTGCACCACGGCGCACTGGGTTCGTTCGCGACCGTCTACGTGCCGGCGTCGGCCGATGCCGATGCGCTGCGCGCGCGGCTCGCCGCGGTCGACGGCATCGAGGTCGTGCTGACGGGTGCCGAGGGCTGCGCGCGCTTCGAGCTGCCGCCCGAGCGGATGGGCGACCTGATCGTGATCTCGAAGCAGGACGTCGTGCTCGGCACGCGCCGCATCAAGCACGACCTGTCGGGGCTCGACGTGCCGCTGCGCTCGCACGGCGGGATCTCCGAGCAGATCGTGCCGCTGATCTTCAGCAAGCCGGTCGCCACCGACGTCACGGGCCGCGCGCGGCTGCGCAACTTCGACATCATCGACATCGCGCTCAACCATCTGCAGTGATGCGCACGCATCCGCAAGGGGACACACTCATGAACGCCATTGCAGCATCGACGGCCGTCCGCGAGATTCGTCGCGAAGCACTGCGAATCGACGGCGAACGGATTCATCGGGACGCGGTGATCGACGTGCGCAACCCGTACGACGGCTCGCTGGTCGGCACCGTGCCGAAGGCGACGCTGGAAGACGTGCGGCGCGCATTCGCGGTCGCTCGCGCGTACCGGCCGACGCTCACCCGCCACGATCGCGCGGCGATCCTGCGCCGCGCGGCCGACATCGTGCGCGCGCGCACCGCCGAGATCGCGGCGCTGATCACGGCCGAGGCCGGGTTGTGCATCAAGGATTCGACGTACGAAGCGGGCCGCGTGGCCGACGTGCTGACGTTCGGCGCCGGTGAAGTGCTGAAGGACGACGGGCAGATCTTCTCGTGCGATCTGACGCCGCACGGCAAGAAGCGCCGCGTGTACACGCAGCGCGACCCGCTGCTTGGCGTGATCTCGGCGATCACGCCATTCAACCACCCGATGAACCAGGTCGCGCACAAGATCGTGCCGTCGGTCGCGACCAACAACCGGATCGTCGTGAAGCCGTCGGAGAAGGTGCCGCTGTCGTGCTTCCTGTTCGCGGACATCCTGTACGAAGCCGGTTTGCCGCCGCAGATGCTGCAGGTGCTTACCGGCGACCCGACGGAAATCGCCGACGAACTGATCACGAACCCGGCGATTGACCTGATCACGTTCACCGGTGGCGTATCGATCGGCAAGTCGATCGCGGCGCGGATGGGCTACCGGCGCGCGGTGCTCGAACTCGGCGGCAACGATCCGATCATCGTGATGGAAGACGCCGATCTCGACGAAGCGAGCACGCTTGCGGTGTCGGGTTCGTACAAGAACTCCGGGCAGCGCTGCACGGCGATCAAGCGGATGCTCGTGCACGAAGCGGTGGCCGATCGTTTCACCGAACTGGTGGTCGAGAAGACGCGTGCGTGGTCGTACGGGAATCCGGCCGATCCGTCGGTCGACATGGGCACCGTGATCGACGAAGCGGCCGCGAAGTTTTGCGAGCAGCAGGTGAACGACGCGATCGCGCGCGGTGCGCGGCTGCTGGTCGGCAACGTGCGCGACGGCGCGCTGTATTCGCCGACGGTGATCGATCGCGTGACGCCCGACATGCCGCTCGTGAAGCACGAGACGTTCGGCCCCGTGTCGCCGATCATGCGCTTTCGCGACATCGACGAAGCGATCCGGATGTCGAACAGCACCGACTATGCGCTGTCGTCATCGGTCTGCACGAACCGCTTCGACAACATCACGCGCTTCATCACCGAGCTGGAAGTCGGCAGCGTGAACGTGCGCGAGGTGCCGGGCTACCGGCTCGAACTGACACCGTTCGGCGGCGTGAAGGATTCGGGGCTCGGCTACAAGGAAGGCGTGCAGGAAGCGATGAAGAGCTTCACGAATACGAAGACGTATTCGCTGCCGTGGTAAGCGGCGTGTGATGCGGACGCGCCGGCTCGAAGGCCGGCGCGCGAGATGTCCCCCGGCGGGAGGCGGCCGCGACGGCCGCCAGGCGACGGTCAATCGTCGTCGTCGTCGTGGTGATGTCGCCAGCCGCGATGCCAGCCGTTGTCGTGCCGGTAGCGGCGGTAACGATAGTCGCCGTAGTACGGGCCGTAATAGACCGGCGCCGGCTCGTACACGACGGGCGGCGGCGGCGCGTAGTAGACAGGCGGCGGCGCCTCGATCACCGGCCCCGGCACGCCGAAATACACGCCGATGTCGGCGTGCGCGAACGCGCTTGCCGACAGGCAGGCGCCCGCGACGCCGAGGGCAAAGGACAACAGGATGCGTTTCATTTGCCGTTCACTCCATTCGCGGGTGGCAAGGCCCGCGAGCAATCGGTTCACCTGTCTCCATGGTACGTAGCGCGTGCCGAATGGGTGATACCGCCGTGTCGCTTCTGTAACCGCCGGTAACGAATCGTCGTACGATCGCGCGCCGCACGCGGCCGGCGCGCGCTCGTCATTGAGCGGCTTCGTGCGGCCGATGGTCCGGCCACAGCGTCGCGGCGACGAACAGTCCGGCCGCGAGGAACGGCGCGCCGATCGCGAACAGGATGGCCGTGAGGCCCCAGCGATCCCAGAAGCGGTCGACGATCGCGCGCTCGGGTGTGACGGGGTCGTACAGCACGTTGACCGCGTCGCCTTCACGCAGGCCCGGATGCGACGACGCCGATCCCTGGGCGAACGTGATCTGGCGGCCGCTGTCGGTCGTGAACGCGACGATCGCCGAATACAGCGACATGCGTGCCCGGGACGACCGCGCGTTTTTCGCGATCTCGACGACATGGCCGGTCGAGTGCGCGTAATGGCGGACGATCTGCCACTGACGCAGGCCGGTCGCGCCGGCGCCGGCGAGGAAGCCCGTACCGATCGCGATCGGAATCAGCACGATCGCGATATCCCAGCGGCGCCGCGCCTGCTTGCGTGCGGCGCGGGTCGGCGGCGGGTCGGATGGCCGGCGGCGGCGCTCGCCGGCGATCAGCAGGCCGCCGATCGCGAACGACGCGATGGCGAGCAGCGCCGACACCGCGGCCGGGAACCAGCGTTGCGCGAAATCGTCGATCAGTGCGGGGCGGTCGGGATGGGTCGGGTCGAGCAAGACGTCGACGTTCTCGCCGATGTCGTACGCGGGGACGGTCGACGCGGTATTGCCGGCGATTTCGCGGCGCTGGCCGTCGTTCGCGAGGTAGGCGACGATCGGCCGGTACGCGCGCATCGCGTCGCTGTCCTGCACGATGCGCACGACCGTGCCCGGCGTGCGGACCAGGTGGCCGGTCGCGCGGCCGGTCGTGACGGCAAGCACGCCTGCCAGCACGAGCAGCACGACGCCGAGCGCCAGCGCGGCGAGCGCGTCCTTACCCGGCATGGCCGGATCCGGCTTGTGCGTCGCGCGGCGGATTCGGGTGCGATCGGGGGAGCGGCGTGCCCCGACGGAGAGGCCGATATCGGCGCAACCATGCCCTCTGAATGGTCGCGTCTCGTTCACATGCTTCCATGTCTGACGTCCCATGTTCTCTCAGTGCCGGCGGGCAAACGGCAGTGCCTGAGCCGGTCGTGTGATATTTGTCGGACGATTCTAGCGGAAACGATGCGGAAGGGGCGTGCGGAAGCGTACTGCGAGAGGGGGACGCGCGCCACGAGAGGGGAACGCGCACCGCGAGAGGGGAACGCGCGCCACGAGCGCGGCGCGCGGAAATGAAAAAGGCCGGTCAGCTTGCGCTGACCGGCCTTTTGAATTCCTGGTGGGGCGTGAGTGACTCGAACAAAAGTTTACGTGACAAGCATAAATCCTTTTGCAATCAACGCCTTTTTAACCTTCGCGCCCTACAATCGGTTGCATCTGCTATTCGCGTGAGGACGCGAGCACTTTGTGTATGTCTTCGATCGTAGAAAGCCGGATCAGATGAGATCGGCCGCTTCCCTTATCCGCTGCGCGGTTGCCGGCAGGCCGTTGCGCTCAAGCGCCTGAGCGAAATCTTCGGGCGTTGCTTGTGGCTTTTTCCAGCGCGCGCGCATGCGTTTGAATGCAGACATGGCTGCAATGGAATCTAAATCCCATTGATTGATGATGAATCGGTCCGGATGGATGACTTCAATGCCATAAGGGCTGACTGTCTCTGCCGGGAAATCACGCAAATTGGCCGTCACGATACAGTCAGCATGACCTGCGAGGGCCGCTGCTAGAACGTGTTGATCGTCCGGATCGGGCAGGGGCACATTCCCGACGAGTGGTGTCCAGGCGGATTCGACAACCTCCCAGTCTGGTACGGCTTCCCGCATGCTGTCTCGCCGCACGCCGAGTTTTCCTTTCAGTTGTGGGCGAAATTCTTCGAGATTGGCTATCCATTCCTGTTCGATGCGCCGCGTCCATTTCGCAGCGAAAAGCCCCGTGGTTGCTAGGCTCATCAACGAGTCAGCAACCGCGATCGGGAATAGAACGCACGCGTCAAGTAGCGCGGTGTAGCGTGCATAGCCGGCCATATCAATAGTCCAGCCCGAGTTCCTGTGCGTTGTCAGCCATTTTATCCAACGCAGCATCCTGCTTTTCGCGCATTTGGCGCGCGTACTTCACGAGGTCATCAAATGCGATTCGCCTATGGGTTCCGACCATACGGTGGTTAATCCGGCCGGCCTCGATTTCCTTGATAACGAAGGGGCGCGATACGTTGAGGAAATGTGCAGCTTCCACCGTCGTGAATTCGCGGTTTGCAGGCATAAGGGTGACTTTCCGGCCTTCGCTCATTGCACCAAGTAGTTGCCCGATTAGTTTTAGGGAGGCAGGAGGGACGGCGATTGATGGGTGTTCACCCGTGTCCGTTGTCAGGATGATTTGTGCCGCGCGCGAGTGATCCAAGGCTTCCATGATGCAGCGCTGTGCCACGCGAGCCATTTCCAGATCCTTCTCCGTCATCGGCGGAGGCGTCATCTCTCGAATCCGATCTACGGTGCGCATACGTTTTCCTCTCTCAAATTATCAAAACCGGATGGCGCTACGCTTACAACCGCGCACGCGGTTGTAAGCGTAGCGCCTATCTGCATTAACCGCAACAAGTGCAATAACTGAATGATAGCGCTGGATTTGCGAGTGAACTGGTCGGAGTGATATGGGGGAACGTTGATCGCACGGATCTGGTGCCGAGCGGGCCGCGGAAATGAAAAAGGCCGGTCAGCTTGCGCTGACCGGCCTTTTGAATTCCTGGTGGGGCGTGAGTGACTCGAACACTCGACCTACGGATTAAGAGTCCGCTGCTCTACCAACTGAGCTAACGCCCCCAACAGAAGAAAGATTATGCACGGGTTTTAGGGGCATGGCAAGCCCTTTGTGCAAATTTCTCAAAAATATTTCGTCACGCCAACGGCGGCTGTCGCCGCGGTAACGAGCGGTCGCAGTTTGCGCGCTCCCGGTATGATGACGCCACACGCGTTGCGCGGCGGTCGCGCAACGTTTTCTGGACATTCGAAGATGGACGAAAACGCAGTCCGCGAATTGCTGGATCGCCTGCTGGCCCCGTGGGTCCGCTCGCTCGGTCTGGTCCCCGTATCGATCGGCGACGACAGCGTCACGCTGCGCCTGCCGTTTTCCGGCGAATTCCGCCATTCGGGCGGCGTGATCTGCGGCCAGGTGTTCACGGCGGCCGCCGACACCGCGATGGTGGTCGCGATCTCGGCCGCGCTCGGCGAGTTCCGGCCGATGACGACCGTGTCGCTGAACACGAACTTCATGCGCCCCGTGCGCAAGGGCGACGTGCTCGTCACCGCGCGCGTGCTGCGGATGGGCCGCAACCTCGTGTTCGGCGAAGTCGAACTGTTCGACGAGGACGGCAAGATGGCCGTCCACGCGACGTCGACCTACGCACTCGTCAGCTGAGCAGCGCGATGTTCGACCAGATCGTCTTTGCGGGTGGCGGCAATCGCTGCTGGTGGCAGGCCGGCTTCTGGGACGTCGCGCAGCCGGCCCTCGGCCTGCGCCCGCGCGTGATCACCGGCATCTCGGCCGGCGCGGCGACCGCGTGCATGCTGTATACGCGTGACGCCGCGTGGGTGATGCGCTATTACGAAGAGGCGCTGCGCCACAACCGGAAGAACGCGTACTGGGGCAACCTGTTCGGGCGCGAGCCCGTGTTTCCGCATTACCGCATCTACCGTCAGGCATTGCTCGACATCTACGGCGAGCCGTTCGCGAAGCTCGCCGCGGCGCCGGAAATCCGCATCGGCGTGTCGCACGTGCCGCGCTGGCTCGGCGCGCGCAGCGCGGTCGCGGCCGGCCTCGTCGCGTACAACATCGAGAAGTACGTGCGCAAGACGCTGCACCCGACGCTCGGGCGCACGCTCGGCTTTCGGCCCGAGTTCGTGCGCGCGCAGGCCTGCACGCAAGTCGACGAACTCGCCGACCTGATCCTGCAGTCGTCCTGCACGCCGCCGTTCACGCCGGTGCTGCGCCGCGGCGGCCGGCCGGTGCTCGACGGCGGGATGGTCGACAACGTGCCGGTCGACGCGCTCGACCCGTCGCCGGGCGACGTGCTGGTGCTGGTCACGCGGCTGTATCCGCGTCCGCAGATGTTCACGGTCGCGCACGGCGACCAGCGGCGGCTGTACGTGCAGCCGTCGAGCAAGGTGCCGATTTCGAGCTGGGATTACACGAGCCCGTCGCAGATGCGGCATGCGTACGACCTCGGGCGGCGCGACGGCGAGCACTTCCTCACGCGCGTCGATGCGATGACAGGCGGCCGCGTGGCCGCCTGAAGGCGGGGAACGGAGCAGCGGGGCCGCGGGGCCGCGCGTGATGTGCGCAGCCCGCGCGATCAGCGCTTGCGGATCGGCGTCAGCGCTTCCGGATTGGCGACGCTCGACATGTCGCCGTCGTCGAACGCGAGGATGTTCCGGAACGCCGCGCTGAAATAGAGCTCGTAGCTTTCGCGTTCGACATAGCCGATGTGCGGCGTGCAGATCACGTTCTCCATCCGCAGCAGGCTGTAGCCCTGCAGGATCGGCTCGCTCTCGAACACGTCGATCGCGACCATCCCCGGCCGGTTGTGCGACAGCGCGTTGACGAGCGCGTTTTCCTCGAGCAGCTCCGCGCGGCTCGTGTTGACGAGCAGCGACGTCGGCTTCATCCGCATCAGGTCTTCCTGCTTGACGATCCCGCGCGTGTCGTCGTGCATGCGCAGGTGCAGCGACAGCACGTCGCTCTGCTCGAACAGCGCCTCGCGGCTCTCGGCGGCCATGTAGCCGTCGGCGCGCGCGGCTTCGAGCGAATGCTCGCGGCCCCAGATCAGCACGTTCATCCCGAACGCCTTGCCATAGCCGGCGACGAGCCGGCCGATCTTGCCGTAGCCCCAGATGCCGAGCGTCTGGCCGCGCAGCACCTGGCCGAGACCGAAGTTCGGCGGCAGCGCCGACGTCTTCAGGCCCGACTGCTGCCATGCGCCCTGCTTCAGGTTCGCGACGTACTGCGGAATGCGGCGCTGGGCGGCCATCACGAGCGCCCAGGTCAGTTCGGCGGGCGCGACCGGCGAACCGGTGCCTTCGAGCACCGCGATGCCGCGGTCGGTACACGCTTCGAGATCGATGTGGCTCGAGACGCGGCCGGTCTGGCTGATCATGCGCAGGTTCGGCAGTTTGGCGAGCAGTTGCGACGAAATCGGGGTCCGTTCACGAATCAGCACGAGCGCCTCGACTTCCGCCAGACGGCTTGCGAGTTGTCCCAGGCCGCGCACCGTATTGTTGAAGACCTTCACGTCGTGGCCGGCAAGCATCTCGAAGCAGTTCAGCTTGCGGACGGCGTCCTGGTAGTCGTCGAGGATGGCAATTTTCATGGTGAACGGGTGTCGCGCGTTGAAAGCGGCAGTGGCGGTGGTGCACGTCGCGCACCCGTCCCGCCCGGCCGGGGCCGACATGATGCTACGTCGGCCGCCTTGGTGGTGTCTTTTTAACAGGTTGTTACGCTCCGCCGCAATTGGCGGCAGCCTTACCCGGCGCCGCTCGTGTGCGGTGCGCAAGGGTGCGCTGTTGTGTCGCATCAAATACGTCCTTCCTGATTCGGCCGCTTACTCGACGAGGTTCACCCAATTGTTGCTCCAATCAGAATAATTGGATCAACTATCCGCAGAGGGCGAGGATTTTTGACTATTTTTATCGTCAACCAGCGCCTTGTTGAGCAACTCTGCATCATTTCCGCTGTCGTAGGAGAATTACGCATTTGCTTCATCTTTTTGAAGTTGTAACAGCGGCAGGAGTCGTTTATGGATCATTTGCAGTCGATGCGCGTGTTCGTCAAGGTTGCAGATCTCGGCAGTTTCGCGCGGGCCGCGAGCGCAATGGATATTTCCAACGCGGTCGCGACGCGTCACGTCGCCGATCTCGAAGGCCGGCTCGGCACGCGTTTGCTCAATCGCACCACGCGCAGCCTTTCCCTGACGGAGTCGGGTCAGGTCTATCTGGAGCGTGCTCGCCAGATCCTCGATGAGCTCGAGGACGTCGAGCAGATGGTCGTCGCGCGCAATCACGAGCCGGTCGGCACGCTGCGCATCGTCGCGCCGGTCGTGTTCGGCCTGCATAACCTCGCGCCCGTGCTGCAGACGTACACGGAGAATTTCCCGAAAGTGGTGCCGGATCTCACGCTGGTCGACCGGCAGGTCGATCTCGTCGAGGAGGGCTTCGACGTCGGCATCGTCGTCACGCGCCAGATGCGCAGCGCGAGCATCGTCACGCGGCGGCTGACCACGGGCTGCATGACCGTGTGCGCGACGCCGAGCTATCTGGAGAAGCACGGCGTGCCGACCCATCCGGAGCAGCTCGTCGCGCACCCGAGCCTGAGCCTGCCGGCCGAATACTGGGGCGACGAGCGCGTGTTCACGGGGCCGGACGGCGAAGTGCGCGTGCGCCCGACCAACGTGATCGTCGCGAACAACACCGCGATGCTTCGCCAGTTCGCGCTGCTCGGGATGGGCGTCGCGATCCTGCCGAGCTACCTGATCGGCAGCGACATCGCACGCGGCGCGCTCGTGCGGTTGCTGCCGGATTTCCGGCTGCCGCAGGTCGAAATCAACATCGCTTACCCGAGCCGGCGCCATTTGCCCGCGAAGGTGCGCACGTTCATCGACCACCTCGTCGAGTATTTCAGTCACGCGACCGATGCGACGATCGGCGAGCAGTGGGCCGCGCAGGGTGCGACGCTCGCACCGATCGGCGTCGAGACGCGTGCGGAGCAGCCCGAATCGGCCGACCCGAACCTGTCGCCGCGCCTGCCGCGTTCGACACGCACGCGTGTTGCGGTGCCGTCGCCGCTGTAACGGCGCGACGGCCGGGCGGCGGTTGCCGCCGGCACAAAGAAAAAACGCGGATCGAGCGATCGATCCGCGTTTTTTTATGGCTGCCTGCCGGAGCCCGATGCGCCGAGGGGAAGCCTCGGCGGCCTGGCCGTTACGAGCCCGTCTTGCGCGCCGTCGTCTTGCGGGCGGCGGTCTTGGTCGCTGCGGTCTTGGCGGCGGTCTTGCGGGCCGGTGCCGGTTTCTCTTCGGCGCCTTCCGTCACGGTTTCGGCATCCTTCGTCGCCGATTTCGCCGTCTTCTTCGCGGCAGCGGCCTTCGGTTCCTTTTTCTCGAACTCGAAACCGATCTTGCCGTCCGGCTGCTTCACGAGGAACGCCTTGAAGTTGCGGCCCGTGCGCGACGACTTGAAGTTCGGCAGCAGATCCGTACGGCCGTCGGCAAGCAGCTTGCCCATCTGCTCGCGCGTGATTTCCTGCTGCAGGATCACCTTGCCCGAGCGGAAGTCGCAGGTCTTCGGGTTCGCGACCGAGTGCTCGCACACGTAGCTCATCCCGTGCTCGAACACGCGGCCCTTGCACTTCGGGCACGCGCCGACCGGCTCCTGCGCGGAGAAGTCGGGCGCTTCGCCTTCCTCGCCGCCCTGGTCCTGGCCGAAATCGAACTCGAGCTTGAAGTTCTTCGTCTCGTCGTCGAAGGACAGCTTGAGGATCGCCGAGAACGGGCGGCCCATCTTGCTGCGGAACCCGGACAGCGGACCGATTTCCTTCTTCTGCAGCAGCTCCTCGACTTCCGGGATCTCGAACTGCCGGCTGCCCGGGATCTTCGAGATCGAGAACTCGCATTTCGTGCACGCGAAGCGGCGGTAGTTTTCCTTCACCTGGCCGCCGCAGTTCGGGCACGGCGTCTCGAGCGTCGCGTAATCGCCGGGGATCGTGTCGGAATCGTATTCCTTCGCGCGCTTGACGATCTGCTGCGTCATGCGGGCGATTTCCTGCATGAACGCGTCGCGCCCGAGGTTGCCGCGTTCCATCTGCGACAGCTTGTATTCCCACTCGCCGGTGAGCTCCGGCGCGGTCAGTTCCTTCACGCCGAGCCCGCGCAAGAGCGTCATCAGCTGGAACGCCTTCGCGGTCGGGATCAGCTCGCGACCTTCGCGCAGCAGGTATTTCTCGCCGAGCAGGCCTTCGATGATCGCTGCGCGCGTCGCCGGCGTGCCGAGACCCTTCGCGGCCATCGCCTCGCGCAACTCGTCGTCCTCGACGAGCTTGCCCGCGCCTTCCATCGCCGACAGCAGCGTCGCTTCCGAGTAGCGTGCGGGCGGCTTGGTCACGAGCGCGACGGCGGCGATTTCGTCCGTCTTCACCTTCTCGTTCTTCTGCACCGGCACGAGGTTCGCGTCCGCGCCTTCGGCGTCGCGGCCGTACACCTGCAGCCAGCCCGGCTCGACGAGCACCTTGCCTTCGGTCTTGAAGTGATGGCCGGCGACTTCGGTGATCCGCGTCGTGACGCGGAATTCGGCCGCCGGGAAGAACACGGCGAGGAAGCGCTTCACGACCAGGTCGTACAGCTTCTGCTCCGGCTCGGACAGCGACTTCGGCGCCTGCAGCGTCGGGATGATTGCAAAGTGGTCGCTGATCTTCGAGTTGTCGAAGATCCGCTTGTTCGGCTTCACCCAGCCCTTGTCGAGCACCTGCTTCGCATGCGGCAGGTAGTTGTTGCTCTCCTTGAGCATCTCGAGCGTGGACTGGACCGTCGAAATGTAGTCTTCCGGCAGCGCGCGCGCATCGGTACGCGGGTAGGTCAGCACCTTGTGCTTTTCATAAAGCGCCTGCGCAAGACCGAGCGTGTTCTTCGCGGAGAAGCCGAAGCGGCCGTTCGCCTCGCGCTGCAGGCTCGTCAGGTCGAACAGCAGCGGCGACAGTTGCGTCGACGGTTTCGATTCCTCGGAGACCGTGCCGACCTTGTCGCGACATGCGGCGACGATCGTTTCGGCGGCCGGCAGGCTCCACAGGCGGGAGTCGCGCTTTTCCGGATCGAATTCGTCGCGCTTGAATTTCGGGTCGTACCACTTGCCTTCGTAGAAACCGCCGGCGCACGCGAATGCGGCCTTCACTTCCCAATAGTCGCGCGGGATGAAGCGGCGGATTTTCTCTTCGCGTTCGACGACGATCGACAACGTTGGCGTCTGAACACGGCCGACTGTCGTCAGGAAGAAGCCGCCGCCCTTGCTGTTGAACGCGGTCATCGCACGGGTGCCGTTGATCCCGACGAGCCAGTCGGCTTCCGAGCGGCAGCGTGCGGCGTCGGCGAGCGGTTGCATGTCCGTGTCGCTGCGCAGGTTCGCGAAACCGTCGCGGATCGCCTGCGGCGTCATCGACTGCAGCCACAGGCGCTGGACCGGCTGCTTCGCCTTGGCGTGCTGTGCGATCAGGCGGAAAATCAGTTCGCCCTCGCGCCCCGCGTCACATGCGTTGATCAGGCGCTCGACGTCCTTGCGCTTCATCAGCTTGGTGAGCACCTTGAGGCGCGACTCGCTTTTTGCGATCGGGTTCAGGTCGAAATGCGGGGGGATGACGGGCAGATGCGCGAAGCTCCATTTCCCGCGCTTGACCTCGTACTCTTCCGGGGCGGCGATTTCCAGCAAGTGGCCGACAGCGGACGAAAGGACGAATTCGTCGCTTTCATAGTATTCGTCATGCTTGGTAAAGCCGCCCAAAGCGCGCGCGATGTCGTTCGCGACAGAAGGCTTTTCCGCAATGATCAGTGCTTTGGACATGACAGGTGTGTGTTGGTAGACCGGGTTCGCCGGTTGTGAGTCCCTTTAACGACCGCTTTATAGCACACGCGGAAGCGACGGCGGCTCGGCGTGTAAAAAGCGGCCCATCATAGAGGGGGGCCGCAGCGGCGGCAAGCGCCCGGCGCGGTGCGGCGCGCAAACGCGCGAAAAACCGCCGGGTGGCACGCGAATTCAGGCTTCGACGTTCAGGACGTTGCGCAATTTCGGTGCGTGCGGCGCACCGGGTACCGCGCTCAGGTCGGACAGCATTCGTTCGACGATCGTCGCGTGCGGCAGCACCGTGCCGAAGAAGCGGGCGGTGTTGGCATCCTCGATCAGGATCGTCGGGAAGTTCTCGACGTCGAGATCGTCGAGGCGGTCGGCATGCGTTTCGATGTCGATCCAGGCGAAGCAGGCGTCGGGATGCGCGTCGGCGAGCTGGTCGAAGGCCGTCCGGTAGTCGCGGCACGTGCCGCACCACTCGGCGCACAGGCAGGCGACGAGCAACGTGCCGGGATCGGCGAGCCGC
Organism: Burkholderia sp. S-53; assembly: GCF_025560745.1. Taxonomy (NCBI): domain Bacteria; kingdom Pseudomonadati; phylum Pseudomonadota; class Betaproteobacteria; order Burkholderiales; family Burkholderiaceae; genus Burkholderia; species Burkholderia sp. S-53. Next base: position 3,653,978 of record NZ_CP090483.1, on the reverse strand, counting down.
TCGGCGATCCGATCCGCATCGGTGTCGAGATTCAGCGCGGGCATGGATTTCCTTGGGTATCGTCGGCGGCGCGGCCGCCCCTATTCGGGGAAATGTAGCACGCCGCGCGCGGGCGGGGTGGGCGCGGCGTCAAGCCGCGCGAAGCGTCCGCCGGGGAGGCTCGCGACGCGACCGGCCAGTTCGAGCGCGAGCAGCGTGCGATGCAGCACGTCGTCGGACAGGGCGCTATGTTCGGCGAGCCATTCGTATGTGACGGGGCCGTATCCCAATGCGGCGAGCACGGCCTGTTCGGACGGCGTGCAGGACGGTGGAGGCGGTGCCGCATCGACTCGTGCGGGCGCAGTGGCCGGAACGGCGGAATCAGTTTGCGTACTGCTGTCGACGGCGCGCTGGACGACGGCTTCGGTTCCGCCGATGCCCATGGCGTTCGCGCCCGAATTTCCGGGGCATTCTGCGCGAGCCGTCGGTTCGCCCGGCCCGTATTCCTCGAGAATATCGAGCGGCGCCGCCGTGAGCTTCGCGCCGTCGCGGATCAGCGCGTGGCAGCCCTGCGCGAGCGGCGCGTGGATCGAGCCCGGCATCGCGAACACATCGCGCCCCAGTTCGTTCGCGAGCCGCGCGGTGATCAGCGAGCCGGAACGCGGCGCGGCCTCGACCACGAGCACACCGATCGCGAGCGCCGCGATCAACCGGTTGCGCTGCGGGAAATGCGCGGCGCGGGCCGGCGTGCCGAGCGGCCATTCCGACAGGATCGCGCCGTGCGCGGCGATCTCGTGGGCGAGCGCGCGGTGCCGCGCCGGATAGACGAGATCGGCGCCCGTCGCGATCACCGCGACTGTGCCCGACCGGCCGTCGAGCCCGCCGCGATGCGCGGCGCCGTCGATCCCGAGCGCGAGGCCCGAGACGATCGGGAGCCCTGCGTCGGACAACTCGCGTGCGAAGCGCGTCGCGTCGGCGAGCCCCTGCGGCGTCGCGTGGCGGCTGCCGACCACGGCGAGGCTGCGGGCGTGCAGCAGGTCGAGCCGGCCCTTTACATATAGCAGCGGCGGCGGGTCGTGCAGGTCGCGCAGCCGCGGCGGGTAGGCCGGATCGTTGAGCGTGACGAGCGTGTTGGCCGGCGCATCGAGCCACGCGAGCATGGCGTCGGTGCGTGCGTCGAGATCGTCGCGTTCGCTTGCGCGCACGGCCTGCGCGGCAGCGGGGCTGCTCACGGCGGCGATGGCCTGGTCGGACGCGCTCAGCAGCGCCACCGGCGAGCCGAACGTGTCGAGCAGCGCCTGCAGTACGGCGGGCGCGAGGCCGGGCGCATGCGCGAGCTGCAGCCACGCGCGCAACGCGGAGGCGGTCAGCGCTTGCGGAGACATGAGGCTGCCCTCGAACGCGGCGGCCAGCGAAGCGCGTGGCGCCATGATAAAATTTTCATCATCCGAAATACTCGACAGGGCCGCGCGCGCAGGCGCCCGGCCATTTGCAGGAGGCGCGATCCGAGGCATTGATACGCCGCGCATCCGCCTTATCTTCATTGCATCGCGGCGGCGGCGCCAGCCGGCCGGATGGCCGATGCCGCACCCTGCTCTACCGAATACCGAACGCCATGGCTTTGCTCAATATTCTTCATTACCCCGACAAGCGGCTGCACAAGGTCGCCAAGCCCGTCGACAAGGTCGACGACCGGATCCGCAAGCTCGTCGCCGACATGGCCGAGACCATGTACGCGGCGCCCGGGATCGGCCTTGCGGCCACGCAGGTCGACGTGCACGAGCGCGTGATCGTGATCGACGTTTCCGAGGAAAAGAACGAGCTGCGCGCGTTCATCAACCCCGAGATCGTGTGGTCGAGCGACGTGAAGCAGATCTATGAAGAGGGCTGCCTGTCGGTGCCCGGCATCTACGACGAAGTCGAGCGCCCCGACCACGTGCGCGTGCGTGCGCTCAACGAGCAGGGCGAGACCTTCGAGCTCGACTGCGAGGGCCTGCTCGCCGTGTGCGTCCAGCACGAGATGGATCATCTGATGGGGCGCGTGTTCGTCGAATACCTGTCGCCGCTCAAGCAGACGCGCATCAAGACGAAGATGAAGAAACTCGAACGCGCGATGTGACGCGCGTTCGCCCTGCCCGATCCCGAACGCTTTCATGACCCATACGTTGCGCGTGATTTTTGCCGGCACGCCGGAATTCGCCGCGGCTGCGCTTGCCGCGATCCACGAGGCCGGTTTCCCGGTGCCGCTCGTGCTCACCCAGCCCGATCGCCCGGCTGGGCGCGGGATGAAACTGCAGGCGAGCGCGGTGAAGCGCTACGCCGTCGAGAACGGCATGCCCGTCGCGCAGCCGCCGTCGCTGCGTCGCGCGGGCAAGTACCCCGCGGAGGCGGCCGACGCGATCGAGCTGCTGCGCGCGACGCCGCACGACGTGATGGTGGTCGCCGCGTACGGCCTGCTGTTGCCGCAGGAGGTGCTCGACATTCCGCGTGACGGCTGCATCAATATCCATGCGTCGCTGTTGCCGCGCTGGCGCGGCGCCGCGCCGATCCACCGCGCGATCGAGGCCGGCGACGCCGAGACGGGCGTCACGCTGATGCAGATGGACGTCGGCCTCGACACCGGCGCGATGATCGAGGAGGCGCGCATCGCGATCGCGCCCGACGACACGACCGCGACGCTGCACGACCGGCTGGCCGCCGACGGCGCGCGGCTGATCGTCGACGCGCTCGTGCGGCTCGAGCGCGACGGCACGCTGCCGGCGACGCCGCAGCCGGCCGACGGCGTAACCTACGCGGAAAAGATCGGCAAGCACGAAGCGGCGCTCGACTGGCGCAAGCCTGCCGACGTGCTCGCACGCCAGGTGCGTGCGTTCGATCCGTTCCCCGGCGGCGTCGCGACGCTCGACGGCGCGGCGATCAAGCTGTGGGCGGCCGAGCCCGTGGCGGCAAGCGGCGACGCAGCACCCGGCACGATCGTCGAAGCAGCGCCGGAAGGCGTGGTCGTCGCATGCGGCAGCGGCGCGCTGCGCGTCACGCAGTTGCAGAAGCCGGGCGGCAAGCGGTTGCCCGCGCGCGAATTCCTGGCCGGCTCGCCGCTCGCCGCGGGCCAGCGTTTTGCGCTGACCGACGTTGCGTAACGTGACCTGTCCGCCATTCGACACGGCCCGCCGGCGCTGCGCAATCGGCCGGACGGCCGAGTCGCGCAGCGCGGCAGGCGCGCGTAGAATTTCCCTGCGCACTCCGGTTTCGAGGTTTTCATGTTCGGCATCACCCATTTCGGCTTCTTCGTGCTGGCAGTTTTCCTGCTGAACGTCACGCCCGGCCCCGACACGGCCTACATCGTCGGCCGCAGCGTCGCGCAGGGCCGCGGCGCGGGGCTGATGTCGGCGCTCGGCATTTCGGCCGGCTGCTGCGTTCACGCGCTCGCGTGCGCGTTCGGCCTCACTGCGCTGCTCGCGGCGTCGGCTGCCGCGTTCACGGTGATCAAGCTGGTCGGCGCTGCGTACCTGATCTATCTCGGCGTGCGGATGATCATCACGAAGCAGGTGGCCGCGCCGTCGGGCACCGCGGCCGCACAGGCCGCGAAGCCGCTGCGGCAACTGTTCATGCAGGGCTTCTGGACCAACGTGCTGAACCCGAAGGTCGTGCTGTTCTTCGTGTCGTTTTTCCCGCAGTTCGTGTCGGCCGACAGCCCGCACAAGGCATTGGCGTTCCTGACCCTCGGCGCGGTGTTCGTCGCGATGAGCACGGTCTGGACCAGCGTGGTCGCATGGGTCGCGGGCAGTGTCACGCAGCGCTTTTCCGGCAAGCCGGGTGTCAGGAAGTGGCTCGATCGCACGGTCGGCAGTGCTTTCGTCGGCCTCGGCCTGCGTCTTGCAACTTCGCAACGCTGAGATTGAATTTTTCCGGCAAGACCTTATCTAACAAATCGCTTACAATTTTCCGCCGCGCCCTGTGATGCGCGGCGGGTTCCCTGACGGATAAGGAGTGGGTATGTTCAATTGGGTCAAAACGGCGATGCTGATGGCCGCGATCACGGCCCTGTTCATCGTGATCGGCGGGATGATCGGCGGCTCGCGCGGTATGACGATCGCGTTACTGTTCGCGCTCGGCATGAATTTCTTCTCGTACTGGTTCTCCGACAAGATGGTGCTGCGCATGTACAACGCGCAGGAAGTCGACGAGAACACGGCGCCCCAGTTCTATCGGATGGTGCGCGAGCTGGCCACGCGCGCGAACCTGCCGATGCCGCGCGTCTACCTGATCAACGAGGATGCACCGAACGCGTTCGCGACGGGCCGCAACCCCGAGCACGCGGCGGTCGCGGCGACGACGGGCATCCTGCGCGTGCTGTCGGAGCGCGAGATGCGCGGCGTGATGGCGCACGAGCTCGCGCACGTGAAGCACCGCGACATCCTGATCTCGACGATCACCGCGACGATGGCGGGTGCGATTTCGGCGCTGGCGAACTTCGCGATGTTCTTCGGCGGGCGCGACGAGAACGGCCGGCCGGCCAATCCGATCGCGGGTATTGCGGTCGCGCTGCTCGCGCCGATCGCCGGCGCGCTGATCCAGATGGCGATTTCGCGGGCACGCGAGTTCGAGGCCGACCGTGGCGGCGCGCAGATATCCGGCGATCCGCAGTCGCTCGCGACCGCGCTCGACAAGATCCATCGCTTTGCGGCCGGCATCCCGTTCCAGGCTGCCGAAGCGCATCCGGCCACTGCGCAGATGATGATCATGAACCCGCTCCACGGCGGCGGCCTGCAGAATCTGTTTTCGACGCACCCGGCCACCGAGGAACGCATCGCGCGCCTGATGGAGATGGCGCGTACCGGCCGCTTCGATTAAGTCCTGGCGCACCGCGCGGCCGTTGCCGCGTGGCGTGCGCCCCGCCACCCCGCACGCTTCGCGCTGCGGGGTGTTTCATTTGTGCGCGCCGTAAAGGGGCCAAAGGGGCCGCATGGTCGCACGCTACAATGCGCGGTTTGGGATTGCGGCTGCCGCGCGGCCGCGATCCCGCCGTTTGCCGCATTTGTTTGCCGCGCCTGCTTGCCGATTCCGCACCAATGACACGAACCCGTTCTTCCGCTCCGTCTTCTCCCGGCCGCCCGGCGCGCCTGTCCGCGCTGCACCTTGCGCCCGAATCGCTCGGCTTCGCACTCGACGCGGCCGCGCAGGCGGTCGATGCGGTACGGCGCGGCACCGCGCTGCCGGCGGCACTCTCGACGGTATTCGCGCAGATGGCGTCCGGTGCGCAGCCGCTTGCGCGCGGCGCGACGCAGGACGTCGCGTATCGGACGATGCGTCGCCTCGGTAGCGCGGACTGGCTGATCGGCAAGTTCGTCAGCAAGGCGCCGCCCGCGCATGTGCACGCGGTGCTCGCCGGCGCGTTCGCGCTGCTGCTCGATCCGGCGGACGATGCTGCGTATCCGGCGTTCACGGTCGTTGACCAAGCCGTCACCGTGATCGGCGCGCGGCGCGAATATGCGTTCGCAAAGGGCATGGTCAACGCGGTGCTGCGCCGTTTCCTGCGCGAGCGCGATGCGCTCGTCGCGGCGATGCAGGACGACGCCGTCGCGCGCTGGAATTACCGCGCATGGTGGGTCGATGCGGTGAAGCGCGCGTGGCCCGACGCATGGCAGGCGATCCTCGCGGCCGGCGAGCGCCAGGGGCCGCTGACGCTACGCGTGAATGCGCGCCGCGCAAGCGTCGACGCGTATCTCGACACGTTGCGCGCGAGCGGGATCGAAGCGACCGCGATCGGCCGGCATGCGGTGCGGCTCGCATCGGCGCTGCCGGTCGAGCGCATTCCAGGATTCGCCGACGGCGTCGTGTCGGTGCAGGATGCCGGCGCGCAGCTCGCGGCCGAATGGCTCGGCGCGCGCGACGGCATGCGCGTGCTCGACGCATGCGCGGCGCCCGGCGGCAAGACCGGCCATATTCTCGAACTGGCCGATGCGGAAGTCGTTGCGCTCGAAAGCGACGCGACGCGTGCCGCGCGCATCGGCGAGAACCTCGTGCGCCTGTCGCTCGCAGCGGACGTGTGTGTCGGCGATGCCGGTGCGCCCGACGCGTGGTACGACGGGCGCCCGTTCGACCGTATCCTGGCCGACGTGCCGTGCTCGGCCTCCGGCATCGTGCGGCGGCATCCCGACATTCGCTGGCTGCGCCGCGAGGCCGACATCCCGGCGCTCGTCGCGGAACAGCGCCGCATCCTGTCGGCGCTGTGGCCGCTCGTGAAGCCGGGCGGCGAACTGCTTTACGTGACCTGTTCGATCTTCCCCGAAGAAGGCGAGTTGCAGGCCCGCTGGTTTGAAGCGGCCTGTGAAGATGCGGTACGATTGGACGCCCCCGGCCAACTGCTGCCGGGCGGAGTGCAGGGAGGGGCTGCCGTCGGCGCACTCGACCAGAACACCGATCACGACGGATTTTTCTACGCGCGGTTTCAGAAACGGTGACGATCAAACACCTTTTTCCACTTCGGCTCGCGGCCGTCCTGATGGTCGCGTTGACGCTGTGCCTGGCCGTCGTCCGGCCGGCGCACGCTCAGTCGATCGCCGTGCAGCGCGCGTCGCTCCAGGCCGACGGAAGCGGCTGGAGCCTCGACGCCCGCTTCGATTTCGAACTGAATCCGAACCTCGAGGATGCCGTGAACAAAGGCATTCCGGTGTATTTCACGACGGATTTCGAGTTGAGCCGCGCGCGCTGGTACTGGCTTGACGAACAGCCGGTATCGGTGTCACAGACGATCCGCCTGTCGTTCCAGCCGCTCACGCGCGAGTACCGCGTGTCGACCGGCGGCCTGCAGCTCGGCTTCCCGTCGCTGAAGGACGCGCTCGCGGTGGTCCGGCACATCACGTCGTGGCACGTGATCGACCGCAACCAGGTGCGCGCGGGCGAAACCTACACGGCATCGGTGCGGATGCAGCTCGATACGGCGCTGATGCCGAAGCCGTTCCAGGTCGACGCCGTGAACAACCGCGACTGGACGCTCGGGTCGGACTGGAAGCGCTTCAACTTCACGGTGACCGAACGTGCTAAATAAAGTGCGCCGCGCGGCCAGCGGGAAGAGCCTCCTCGTTCGCGTGATCGTCTCGACCGTCGCGCTGACCGCGCTGCTGCTGCTCGTTCTGCTCGCGGCCGCGAGCGCGAACACCGAATTCTTCGATCGCTACTACTCGTGGCTGTACGCGACCAACATCGTCGTCGCGCTCGTGTTCCTGCTCGTGGTGCTCGGGCTGATCGGGATGATCGTCGTGCGCCTGAGGAAGGGCAAGTTCGGCACGCGGCTGCTCGCGAAGCTCGCGGTGTTCTTCGCGCTCGTCGGCGTGGTGCCGGGCGGGATCATCTACATCGTCTCGTACCAGTTCGTGTCGCGCAGTATCGAGTCGTGGTTCGACGTGAACGTCGAGACCGCGCTGACGGCTGGCCTGAACCTCGGCCGCGGGATGCTCGATGCGTCGCTGTCCGATCTGCAGACGAAGGCGCGGCTGATGTCCGACCAGCTCGCGAGCGTCGACGCAAACACGAACGGCACGACGCTCACGCTGCTGCGGCTGCGCGACCAGTTCGGCGTGCAGGACGCGACGATCGTCGAGCCGACCCGCGCCGGCTCGGGCGCGGCGCCCGACCTGCATATCGTCGCGCAGGCGTCGGGCAATTTCGCGGCGCTGATTCCGGACGACCTGCCGACGTCGCTGATGCTGAGCCAGGCGCGTGAACACGGCGCGTACGCGGCGATCGAGGGCGAAGTCGACGGCGATCCGCGCGCGCACGGTGCGAAGGGCGCGCTGCGGCTGCGCGTCGTGCGGCCGATTCCCGATGCAACGACATCGCTGCTGCAGCCGGCCGAACGCTTCCTGCAGCTCACGCAACCGGTGCCGCCGACGCTCGCGCACAACGCCGACGCCGTGCAGCGCGCGTACCGCGAGTACCAGGAAAAGGCGCTCGGCCGCACGGGGCTGCGCAAGATGTACATCGGCACGCTGACGCTCGCGCTGTTCCTCGCGACCTTCATCGCGATGATGCTCGCGCTCGCGCTCGGCCAGCAGCTCGCGCGGCCGCTGTTCCTGCTCGCGCAGGGCACCAAGGAGATCACGGAAGGCGACTACACGCCGAAGCGCGAGATCAAGACGCGCGACGAGCTCGGCTTCCTCACGCAGTCGTTCAACGCGATGACGCGCCAGTTGTCCGAGGCGCGGCTCGCGGTCGAGAAGAACCGCATCGCGCTCGAACATTCGAAGACCTATCTCGAGAGCATCCTCGCGAACCTGACGGCCGGCGTGTTCGTGCTCGACCGCCAGTTCCGGCTGACGACGGCCAACCGCGGCGCCGAGCGGATCTTCCGGCAGCCGTTCAACGCGCTGATCGGCACGACGCTCGACCGGATCGGCGTTGCCGCGGGATTCGGCGCGATGGTGCGCAAGGCGTTCGCCGACCGCGAGGCGGCGTCCGACGGCGGCAGCGGCGATCGCGGCCACTGGCAGCAGCAGTTCGCGATCGAGATGCCGGGCGAAACCGAACCGCTGACGCTGCTCGTGCGCGGCGCGCGCCTCGTGTCGACGGTCGAGGGGCAGGCCGACGATCCGCAGACGTCCGGTTACGTCGTGGTATTCGACGACATTTCCGACGTGATTTCCGCGCAGCGCTCGGTTGCATGGGGCGAGGTCGCGCGACGGCTGGCGCACGAGATCAAGAATCCGCTGACGCCGATCCAGTTGTCGGCCGAGCGGTTGCAGATGAAGCTGTCCGACAAGCTGTCGCCGTCCGACGCGGATGTGCTCAAGCGCGGCGCGACGATGATCGTCAACCAGGTGGCTGCGATGAAGCGGATGGTCGACGACTTCCGCGAATACGCGCGCACGCCGCCGGCGGTGCTCGCGAACCTGCAGTTGAACGAACTGGCGAGCGAGGTGCTCGGGCTGTATGGTGTCGGCGAGGGCAAGAGTCCGATCGTCGCCGAGCTCGCGCCGTCGCTGCCGGTGATTCGCGGCGATGCGACGCAGCTGCGCCAGGTGATCCACAACCTGCTGCAGAATGCGCAGGATTCGGTCGCGGAAGCCGCGCATCCGCGTGTGTTGATCGAAACCAAGACAGTAGAATATGGCGATCCCGACGCCGAGGGCAAAACGCGCGTCGCGGTACGTCTTACCGTGTCCGACAACGGGCCCGGTTTTCCGGCACGCATCCTGACCCGCGCGTTCGAGCCTTACGTGACGACGAAGGCGAAGGGCACGGGGCTCGGGTTGGCCACGGTCAAGAAAATCGTCGACGAGCACGGTGCGCGGATCGATCTGCGCAATCGCATGCACGGCGAGACCGTCGAGGGTGCGCAGGTGTCGATCCTGTTCCTGCAGATGGCGAGCGATGCGCCAGGCGTCGAAACGGGCGCGCAGGGCGGGACGACCCCCGCTAAGACAAAAGCAAGTGAGCAGACAAGGGCAGCGTAAATGGCAACCATCCTGGTGGTAGATGATGAAATGGGCATCCGGGAATTGCTCTCGGAGATCCTCAGCGATGAAGGACATGTCGTCGAGGCAGCGGAGAACGCGCAGGCCGCGCGGGAATACCGGCTGAATCAGGCGCCCGATCTCGTGCTGCTCGATATCTGGATGCCCGATACCGACGGCGTCACGTTGCTCAAGGAATGGGCGGCGCAGGGGCTGCTGACGATGCCCGTGATCATGATGTCCGGGCACGCGACGATCGACACGGCCGTCGAGGCGACGAAGATCGGCGCGCTCGATTTCCTCGAGAAGCCGATCGCGCTGCAGAAGCTGCTGAAGTCCGTCGAGCACGGTCTCGCACGCGGCGCGGCGCCGGTGTCCGCGAACGCGGCGGCGAAGGCCGGCGCCGGACAGGCCGCGGGGTCCGCGGCGGTGGCATCCGCGGCTGCGCTGCCGACGCTCGGCGACGACATGGCGGCGGCACTCGGCCTCGCGGGGCAGACGGCCGCGATCCCGTTCGACATCCCGCTGCGCGAAGCGCGCGATGCGTTCGAGCGCGCGTACTTCGAATATCACCTCGCGCGCGAGAACGGCAGCATGACGCGCGTCGCGGAGAAGACGGGCCTCGAGCGCACGCACCTGTATCGCAAGCTCAAGCAGCTCGGCGTCGAGCTCGGCAAGAAGCCGTCCGAAGGCGCGATATAAAATTTTTTGCGAAAACGCTTGAGCAGGTGGGCAAAGCTCGATATACTTTCATTCTTCGTTGGCCCGGTAGCTCAGTTGGTAGAGCAGCGGATTGAAAATCCGCGTGTCGATGGTTCGATTCCGTCCCAGGCCACCAGCAGTTCCAACCCCAAGAATCGGAAGGTTCTTGGGGTTTTTCGTTTGTGGTGGGTATTGCGTGGCATAGGCGGATAGGCGGCGTGCCCGGCAGCATTCGCAGGGGCATGATAAAATCCGTGCCCGCTCAATGACTTAGCGCATCGTTTCATGCGCACGGCAGGCCGCCAGCCATGCGCCGCCGTGATGCGCGGCAACGATGCCGTGCGATGGGCGGTATAAGCGCTCCGCCGCGTTCGCGGCCGACCGCGCTGCCTATACTGGTCGAGCCGGCCCAGGCCGGCACGCGTCGGGCCGCCCGGCGGCAGCCGGCCCCGGGGCGCAGCGCGACGCGAGCCTATACATTCACGGAGTATCACGGTGATTCGGACAGACGCTAAAGACGGCGCGCTCGTGTTGTTTTCCGGCGGGCAGGACTCGGCCACGTGCGTGGCATGGGCGCTCGAACGCTACCAGACGGTCGAGACGCTTGGCTTCGATTACGGCCAGCGCCATCGGGTCGAGCTCGAATGTCGCGAAGGCGTGCGCGAAGCGCTGAAGCACAAGTTTCCCGCGTGGTCGGACCGGCTCGGCGACGATCACATGATCGACCTGTCGGTGCTTGGTGCTATCAGCGATACCGCGATGACGCGCACGATCGAGATCGAGACGGCGGCGAACGGCCTGCCGAACACGTTCGTGCCGGGCCGCAACCTGATGTTCATGACGATCGCCGCGGCGATCGCCTATCGCCGCGGGCTGCGCGTGCTGGTCGGCGGGATGTGCGAGACCGATTTTTCGGGCTACCCGGACTGCCGCGACGACACGATGAAGGCGTTGCAGGTTGCGCTGAATCTCGGGATGGACACGCGCATCGTGCTCGAGACGCCGCTGATGTGGCTCGACAAGGCGCAGACGTGGCAGCTCGCCGAACAGCTCGGTGGCGAAGCGCTCGTCGAACTGATCCGCGTCGAGACGCACACGTGCTACGTGGGCGAGCGCGCGGAACTGCACGACTGGGGCTTCGGCTGCGGCGAGTGCCCGGCCTGCAAGCTGCGCAAGCGGGGCTACGAGGCCTACCTGAAGGGCGAGCGGGTGACCGAAGCGCCGCTGTAACGCGGCTGCGCGGGCAGCGCTTGATGGATAACGGATTCTGATCGACAACGAGCGGCGCGAGCCGGACGAAGGACGATGACTTACGCGGTCAAGGAAATTTTCTACACGTTGCAGGGCGAGGGCGCGAATGCGGGCCGGCCGGCCGTGTTCTGCCGGTTCGCCGGCTGCAACCTGTGGTCGGGCCGCGAAGAGGATCGTGCGGAGGCCGTGTGCCGCTTCTGCGATACGGACTTCGTCGGCACCGATGGCGAGAACGGCGGCAAGTTCAAGGACGCCGAAGCGCTCGTCGCGACGATCGCCGGCCTGTGGCCGGAGGGCGAAGCGCACCGCTTCGTCGTCTGCACGGGCGGCGAACCGATGCTGCAGCTCGACCAGCCGCTCGTCGACGCGCTGCACGCGGCCGGCTTCGAGATCGCGATCGAGACCAACGGCTCGCTGCCGGTGCTCGAATCGATCGACTGGATCTGCGTGAGCCCGAAGGCCGATGCGCCGCTCGTCGTCACGAAGGGCAACGAACTGAAGGTCGTGATCCCGCAGGACAACCAGCGGCTGGCCGATTATGCGAAGCTCGACTTCGAGTATTTCCTGGTCCAGCCGATGGACGGCCCGTCGCGCGACCTCAATACGAAGCTCGCGATCGACTGGTGCAAGCGTCATCCGCAGTGGCGCCTGTCGATGCAGACCCACAAATATCTGAACATTCCCTGAGCCCCGGCTTTTGACATCGTGCTGATTACCCGAAAACTCGAATTCGACGCGGGCCACCGCATTCCCGATCACCGCAGCCAGTGCAGGAACCTGCACGGCCATCGCTACGTGCTCGAAATCACGTTGCGCGGCGATCTCGTCGATACCGAGGGCGCGCCCGACCGCGGCATGGTGATGGATTTCGCCGATGTGAAGGCGCTCGCGATGGAGCACCTCGTCAGCAAGTGGGACCACGCATTCCTGGTCTACGCGCGCGACGAGGTCGTGCGCTCGTTCCTCGAGCAGATGGCCGACCACAAGACCGTCGTGATCGACCGGATCCCGACCGTCGAGAACCTCGCGGCGATCGCGTTCGATCTCCTCGCGAACGTGTACGACGCGCACTACGGCGTGAACCTGCGCCTCGAGCGCGTGCGCCTGTACGAAACGCCGAACTGCTGGGCCGACGTCGAGCGCCAGCCCGGCCGCTGATCCTGCCTTTCCGGCAGCCCCGCCGTCCGGCGCGGGCTGCCCGCCACCGCGCCGCGCGGCCTCGTCCCGCGCCGGCGCTGCTCCCCGCCCATTCCCACATTCCGCGTAACGCCGCGCTATGATCGTTGCGTGGCACCGAAAAACGCACCCGTGCGCCGTCGCGCGGCCCGCGCTGTCAGATCGGCCGCCCACGGCCGACTAACGTTTCAGGGCGCGGTCCGGCGCCGTCGTCGTGCTGCGCTGTCCGGCACGTTGCGCCCCGCCTTGCCTGTTGCTTGTCCCGTTCGATTGCCGTTCCGTCCCGGAGGCCGTATCGATGAGCACGCTCACCAATTCCCTCAAACAACGCCTGCGCGACGGCGACGAGCCGCTATATGGCCTGTGGCTGTCGCTCGGCAGCGACTCGGCCGCGGAAGCGCTCGCGCATGCCGGCTATGACTGGCTCTGCATCGACATGGAGCACGCGCCGAACGACAGCCGCGACGTCGCGTCGCAGTTGCGCGCGATCGCTGCCGCGCACCTGCCGAGCGAGCCCGTCGTGCGCGTGCCGGCGCGCGAGCCGTGGCTCGTGAAGCGCGCGCTCGATGCCGGCGCACGTACGCTGATGTTTCCGTGCATCGAGACGCCCGACGACGCCGCGCACGCGGTGCGGCTCACGCGCTTCCCGTCGCCCGACTCGCCCGACGGGCTGCGCGGCGTCGCGGGCATGGTGCGTGCGGCGGCGTTCGGCATGCGCCGCGATTACCTGCAGACGGCGAACGCGCAGGTCGCGGTGATCGTGCAGATCGAATCGGCGCGCGGCGTCGACGAAGTCGAGCGGATCGCGGTGACGCCCGGCGTCGATTGCCTGTTCATCGGGCCGGCCGATCTCGCGGCGAGCCTCGGGCATCTCGGCGACATCCGCCACCCGGACGTCGAAACCGCGATGGCGCGCGTGCTCGCGGCCGGCAAGCAGGCCGGCGTCGCGGTCGGCATTTTCGCGGGCGACTCGGCGGGCGCGCGGCAGTACCGCGAGGCCGGCTACCGGATGATCACGCTGTCGGCCGACGTGAGCTGGCTGCTGCGTGCGACGCGGCAAGCGCTGCAGGAGGTACGGTCATGAACGGTGGCGACGGCGCGTCTTGCAGGCGCGCGCAGGGTGCGACCGGTGCGCGTTGGCGGTTCGGCGCGATGCTCGGCCTGTGGGCGGTGTGTGTGGCGGCGGCCGCGCAGGGCGCGCCGCAAGCGAAGCCCGATCCGTCGCGCGAGACGCAATCGGCGGTCGCCGATTACAACGCCGGCGACTATCGCGCGGCGCTGGTGCAGTTCCACGACGCGGCCGAGCGCGGCGACCGTCTCGCGCAATTCAACTACGCGATGATGCTGCTGACGGGCGAAGGCGTGACCGCGAACGTCGACGAAGGGCTGCGCTGGCTGAAGCGCGCGGCCGACGCGAACATGTCGCATGCGCAGTACGTGTACGGCCGGATGTTCGACGACGGCGAGTTCGTCACGCGCAATCCGGCCGAAGCGCATCGCTGGTTCCTGCGGGCGGCGAAGCAGGGGCACGTGCAGGCCGAGCTGTCGCTCGCGAACCAGTTCCTCGACGGGCGCGGCACGCCGCGCGACAACCGGCAGGCGTTCGTGTGGTACAAGCAGGCCGCCGACGCGGGCGAGCCGACCGCGCAGTACGTGACCGCGTCGTTCTACGAGCGTGGCGGCGATGGCGTCGAGCAGAACCTGAACATCGCGCGTGCGTACTACGCGGCGGCGGCGGCGCAGGGCGACGAGACGGCCGGGCTGAAATTCAAGGAGCTGAGCGCGCGGCTGAAGGGGCAGGCACCGGCGCCGGCATCGGGAGGCGGCGCGGCACCGCAGTGAGCGGGCGCGGCGCTGCATCGCCGCATTCGAAACAGACGAAAAAAAACGGCGCCGGAGCGCCGTTTTTTTTGTCGCGGCCGTACCGCGCGCTCAGCTCTTCATCAGCCGCCGCTGTCGCCCGACGCTCATGATCATCCCGATCGCGATGCCGAGCGTCGTGAGCGCGGTGCCGCCGTAACTCATGAACGGCAACGGCACGCCGACGACCGGCAGCACGCCGCTCACCATCCCGATATTGACGAATGCGTAGACGAAGAACGCGAGCGTGAGCGAGCCCGCGAGCAGGCGGCCGAACAGCGTCGCGCCCTGCGCGGCGATATAGAGCCCGCGCGCGATCAGCGCCATGTACAGCGTCAGCAGCACGAGCCCGCCGATGAGCCCCCATTCCTCCGAGAACACCGCGAAGATGAAGTCGGTGTGCTTCTCCGGAATGAATTCGAGGTGCGCCTGCGTGCCTTTCAGGTAGCCCTTGCCGAGCACGCCGCCCGAGCCGATCGCGATCACGGCCTGGATCGTGTGGAAGCCCTTGCCGAGCGGGTCGGAGGTCGGGTCGAGCAGCGTGCACACGCGGTGCTTCTGGTAGTCGTGCATCAGCGGCCACTGCACTTCGGGCTGGCAGATGCGCTCCTCGAACACGGCGATCGACCCGACCGCGATCACGCCCGCGACGAGCACCGGCACGATCAGCTTGAACGACAGGCCGGCGAGGTAGATCACGAAGAAGCCGGCCGCGAACACGAGCAGGCCCGTGCCGAGGTCGGGCTGCTTCGCGATCAGCCCGACCGGCACCATCAGGATCCCGAACGCGGCGAGGAAGTCGTACCAGCGCAGCCCGCCTTCGCGGCGCTGGTAGTACCACGCGAGCATCAGCGGCGTCGCGATCTTGAGGATCTCCGACGGCTGGATCACGACGCCGACGTTCAGCCAGCGCTTCGCGCCCTTCTTGGTCATCCCGAACAGCGCGACCGCGATCAGCAGCGCGACTCCGAACGTATAGAGCGGGACCGCGAAGCGCATCAGCGTGGTCGGCGGGATGTTGGCGATCACCCACATCAGCACGAACGTCAGCAGGATGTTGCGCAATTGATCCTCGACGCGGCCCGGCATGTCGATCGCCGCGCTGTACAGCGTGACGATGCCGACGCACAGCAGCAGGAACACGATGAGGGCGAGCGGGCGGTCGAAGCCCGCGAACATCTGCTTGATCTTGTCGAGCCAGGCGCGCTTGTCGAATTGCATGCCTT
Organism: Burkholderia sp. S-53; assembly: GCF_025560745.1. NCBI lineage: Bacteria > Pseudomonadati > Pseudomonadota > Betaproteobacteria > Burkholderiales > Burkholderiaceae > Burkholderia > Burkholderia sp. S-53. The sequence goes on along the minus strand of NZ_CP090483.1, from coordinate 3,638,332 downwards.
TCTCCGTTAATGAGCGGTGCCGGCGTCCGCCGCTTTCGCGGGGGCCGTCGCACGGTGGTTGTCGTCCCGCGGCGTGGCGACGAGCGGCTGCGCGTCGCTGGCGGGCCGGCGCGGCCGGTGCGGGCGCCGGATCGGCGGCAGGCTCGCGGCCCTGGGCGCCGCGGCGCTCGCGTCGGCCGGTTGCGCCGCGCTTGCACCGGCAGCACCCGACGCATCGGGCGCCGACGCGGCCGATGCCGCGTCGGCAGCGCTGGCCGCGGTCGGCACGACGGGCTGCGGCAGCGCCTTGAAGCCGGCCGCGACGGCGGCGGGCTTGTTCGCATCGCCGATCACCGGCGCATTGACGGGTTCGGTCGCCGACGCGGCGGCCGCCACGGCCGCGGCTTCGTTCTTCGGGTTCTGGCGTTCGACGAGGAAGAAGTCGAGCACGCGGCGCGCGATCGGGCCCGCGGCCTGCGCACCCCAGCCGCCGTTCTCGACGACCAGCGCGACCGCGATCTGCGGATGGTCGACCGGCGCGTACGCGATGAACAGTGCGTGGTCGCGCAGGTGCTCGGCGAGCAGGTGGCCCTTGTAGTTGGAGCCCTGCAGCGAGAACACCTGTGCGGTACCGGTCTTGCCGGCGGCGAGGTACGGCGCGCCGCGGAACACCTTGTACGCGGTGCCGGACGGGTTCTCGATCACGTTCTCCATCCCGCGCTTCACGACGTCGATGTCGGCCTGCTTGAGCGGGATCGTTTCGCTTTCCTTCGGCACGGTCAGGCGGCGCCCGCGCGAGATCGGATCCTCGACCTCCTTCACGAGGTGGGGCTTCATCACGACGCCGTTGTTCGCGAGCGTCGCGGTCGCGTGCGCGAGTTGCAGGATCGTGAACGAGTTGTAGCCCTGGCCGATCCCGAGGCTGATCGTCTCGCCGTCGAACCACTTCTGCTGCGCGGCCTTCTTGAACGCCTTCTTCTTCCAGTCGGTCGACGGCAGGATCCCGCGCGCTTCGCCCTGGATGTCGATCCCGGTGATCTGGCCGAAGCCGAACGGCTTCATGAAGTTCGCGATCGCGTTCACGCCGAGGTCGCGCGCGAGCATGTAGAAGTAGGTGTCGTTCGACACCATGATCGCCTTGTTCATGTCGACCCAGCCCTGGCCCGAGCGCACGTCGTTGCGGAACGTGTGGCCGCCGAACGTGAAGTAGCCGGGATCCTGGAACCCCCAGCCCGGCGAGCGCTTGCCGAGCGTCAGGCCCGCGAGCGCCATGAACGGCTTGTACGTCGAACCGGGCGGATACGTGCCGTGCAGCGGGCGGTTCAGCAGCGGCTTGTCGGTCGAGTTGTTCAGCTCGTCCCAGGTCTGCTGGTCGATGCCGTCGACGAACGAGTTCGGGTCGAAGCTCGGCGACGACACGAACGCGAGCACGTCGCCCGTCTTCGGCTCGATCGCGACGAGCGCGCCGCGCTTGCCGGCGAACGCCTGCTCGGCAACCTGCTGCAGCCCGATGTCGAGCGACAGCACGAGGTTGTTGCCGGGCGTCGCCTGCGTGCGCGACAGCGTGCGCACGGGGCGGCCGCCGGCCGTCACCTCGACTTCCTCGAAGCCCGTCAGCCCGTGCAGCTCGGTTTCGTAGCTCTGCTCGACGCCGATCTTGCCGATGTAGTCGGTGCCCTTGTAGTTGTTCGCGTCGCGGCGCGGATCGTAGTTTTCCTGGTCGCTGTCGTTGTCGTCGCTCATCGCGTCGATACGATCCTGGTCGCGCTTCGAGATCCGGCCGATGTAGCCGATCACGTGCGCGGCGGTCGTGCCGAGCGGATATTGGCGGAACAGCCGCGCGCGCACGTCGACGCCGGGGAAGCGGAAACGCTGCGCGGTGAAGCGCGCGACTTCCGCGTCGGTCAGCCGCGTGCGGATCGGCAGGCTCTCGAAGTTCTTCGAGTCTTCCTGCAGCTTCTTGAAGCGGCGGCGGTCGCGTGCGTCGATCGGGACGATCTCGGACAGCTTGTCGATCGTGTTGTCGAGCGTGTCGTCGAGCTTCGACGGCGTGATCTCGAGCGTGTACGCCGAATAGTTCTTCGCGAGGATCACGCCGTTGCGGTCGGTGATGATCCCGCGGTTCGGCACGATCGGCGCGACCGAGATGCGGTTTTCCTCGGCCTGCAGCGCGTATTTGCCGTGCTGCATCAGCTGCAGGTAGAAGAAGCGGCTCGCGAGCAGCCCGAAGCAGACGAACACGAACACGCCCGCCGCCGCGACGCGCAGGCGGAACTTCGAGAGCTGCTGTTGGGTGTCGTTGAATTCGGTCATGCGATTAACGTCTGTCCGGCCCGCACGCGGGCGGGCGAGGTGCCGCCCCGGAGCGCGATGCGCGGCGGGCGTGGGGGCGGCGGGGATTCAAGGTCGGTCCGGCTCAGATGGGGCGCGTATCGTCCGGATCGACCGGGCGGCGTTGCGGCATCAGCAGCAGGTGGCTCGCGATCGGCCACAGCGCGGCCTCGACGAAGCCGTCGACCAGGTAGCGCCAGCCCGGGAACGCGGCGCCCATCAGGAGACGGATCACGAACGGCACGAGCTGCGCGACGACGAGCAGCGGCGTGACATACAGCACCTGCACGCCGATCGGCATCCACAGCACGCGGCGGTGGATCGTGATCGCGCCGTACGACAGCAGCGTATAGGCAAGCGCGTGCTCGCCGAGCAGCCCCGCGTCATGTACGTCCATCAGGATGCCGAGCGCGAACGCGACGCCCATCCCGACCTTGCGCGGCTGGTGGATGTTCCAGAACAGCAGCACGAGTGCGACGAAATCGGGCACGCCGGGCAGGCGGCCCCACGGCATCAGGTTCAGCAGGAACGCGGCGGCGAGGCTGAAGACGATGAAGTACGGATTGACCGGCTGCAGGATGTATTGCGGGCGGTTCATCGCTGGGCTCCTGATTGCCCGGCCGCGGGCTTCGCGGGTGCGGCGGCGGGCGCGGCCGGCGCGGGCTTCGCGCCCGGCTGGGCCACGGCGGCCGGCTTCGCGTTCGCGTCAGCCTTGTCGGCTTTCTCGCCCTTCGCGGCGGCTTTCGCGCCCTTCTTGCCACCTTTCGCGTTCTTGTCGGCGGCCGGTTCGAGCTCGGCCGGGCGCGGCGGGATGTCGTTCTGGTAATGCAGCACGAGCATCTGGCGCGCGCCGCGCACGGCCGCGACCGGCGCGCAGGTCACGCGCGCGAAGGCGGTATCGGCGAGCTTGTCGACGCGCACGACCTTCGCGACCGGCAGGCCGGGCGGATAGACGCCGTCGAGGCCGCTCGTGACGAGTTCGTCGCCGACGACGAGATCCGCGCTCGTCGGCACGAAGCGCAGGTCGAGCGAATCGCCCTTCGGCGTGCCGTAGATCACGCTGCGCAGGCCGGTGCGCAGCACCTGCACCGGAATCGCGAGATCGCGGTCGGTAACCAGCGTGACTTCGGACTGCAGCGGGAACACGCGCGTGACCTGGCCGACCACGCCGTCCTCGCTGACGACGGGCGAGCCCTTCTGGATGCCCTGCTGCGAACCTTGCCCGACCACGATCTTCTGCGTGAACGGATCGCTCGTGTCGTACTGGATCTCGACCGGCGTCGATTGCGTCGCGATGTGCTGGCGCAGTTCGAGCACCGCGCGCAGGTGCATGTTTTCCTGCGCGAGCACGGCGGCCTGGTTGGCTTGCGTCGACAGTTGCAGGTTGCGCTTGCGGAGGTCGTCGTTCTCGTGACGCAGCGACGAGCCGGTGACGGCGATGTCGGCCGCGCCCATGAACAGGTCGCGCGGCACGAGCGCGGCGCGCTGCAGCGGATAGAGCACGGTGCCGAGCACGCCGCGCAGGATTTCGAGCGTGCTGAAGCGCGCGTCCGACACGAGGAGCGCGATGGCGAGGGCAACGAAGAAGATGAGCCGCGCGAGCGCGGGCGGACCTTGCTTGAAGAGGGGCGGCGGACTGTATTCCATGGTCGGCGCCGGGCGCGTGTGATCGGTTAAATGATGCTCAGACGCGCAAACGGCGCGGCGGTTCGTTCTAAACGAGCGATCCGGCCACGCCGCAGGTGCGTCATATCAACGAGACAGCTTAGACGATCACTCGTACGAGAAGATGCTGCCCAGCTTGTCCATGCGCTCGAGCGCCATGCCCGAACCGCGCACGACGCAGGTGAGCGGATCTTCCGCGACGAGCACCGGCAGGCCGGTTTCTTCCGCGAGCAGGCGGTCGAGGTCGCGCAGCAGCGCGCCGCCGCCCGTCAGCATCATCCCGCGTTCGGCGATGTCGGCGCCGAGTTCCGGCGGCGTCTGTTCGAGCGCGATCTTCACCGACGACACGATCTGGTTCAGCGGATCGGTCAGCGCTTCGAGGATTTCGTTGCTGGAGATCGTGAAGCTGCGCGGAATGCCTTCCGACAGGTTGCGGCCCTTCACTTCCATTTCCTTGACTTCGGAGCCCGGGAACGCGGAGCCGATTTCCTTCTTGATCGCCTCGGCGGTCTGCTCGCCGATCAGCATCCCGTAGTTGCGGCGGATGTAGTTGACGATTGCTTCGTCGAACTTGTCGCCGCCGACGCGTACCGAGCCCTTGTACACGATGCCGCCGAGCGAGATCACGCCGACTTCGGTCGTGCCGCCGCCGATGTCGACGACCATCGAGCCGGTGGCTTCCGACACCGGCAGGCCCGCGCCGATCGCGGCCGCCATCGGCTCCTCGATCAGGTAGACCTGCGATGCGCCGGCGCCGTGCGCGGCTTCCTTGATCGCGCGGCGCTCGACCTGGGTCGAGCCGCACGGCACGCAGATGATGATGCGCGGCGACGGCGAGAACATGCGCGACTCGTGCGCCGTCTTGATGAACTGCTTGATCATCTGCTCGGTGACGGTGAAGTCGGCGATCACGCCGTCCTTCATCGGGCGGATCGCCTCGATGTTGCCCGGCACCTTGCCGAGCATCTGCTTGGCTTCCTTGCCGACCGCCTGGATCGTCTTCTTGCCGTTGGGGCCGCCTTCCTGGCGAATCGACACGACGGACGGTTCATCGAGCACGATGCCCTTGCCGCGCATGTAGATCAGGGTGTTTGCGGTGCCGAGGTCGATCGCGAGATCGTTGGAGAAGTAGCTGCGCAAAAAACCGAACATTCAGAATCCTGTTTCGCTCTGGGCCGGCCCTGCATAGCGAGTGCTGAGGGCGGCAGCGGAAAAAATAACAGCCTCGGGAAGCGTGGCGGAAGCGGCCGCCGCGGCGCACGAAGCTGCGAGTGATGTCTACCGGGGATCGCACGAAGCACGCACGGCTCGCCGAAGCGGGGCGAAACGGTGCGGGAAAAGGCTGCCGGGTTTGGGTCGAACGCGTAATGATACCTTATAATTTCACGGTATTTGAATCGAAACGGGCGGTATTTTTGCCGCTTCGGTCCCGATTTTTGAGGGTGGGATCGCACCCTCCAACCCCCCGCCGCAGTGCTGCTTTTGATGCGCTGCGCAGCCTTGTTTTTCCGGTGATCGCATGGCCCTGACCCTGACCGATGTGAAACGCATCGCGCACCTGGCGCGACTCGAAATGGCCGACGCCGACGCCGAGCACATGCTCGGCCAGCTCAATGAATTCTTCGGCCTCGTCGAGCAGATGCAGGCGGTCGACACCGCCGGCATCGCGCCGCTCGCCCACCCGATCGAACAGATCCAGGCAGTCGCGCAGCGCCTGCGCGACGACGCCGTGACGGAAGTCGTCGATCGCGACGACAACCAGCGTCCGGCGCCGGCCGTCCAGGACGGCCTCTATCTCGTGCCGAAGGTGATCGAGTAAGCATTCGATGACAAGCGCGCCGGCCGGCCAGCGCCGCGCGCGACCCAGAATTCCCAGGAAAACCACTCAATGCACGCAAAAAGCCTGACCGAACTGCGCGCCGCGCTCGCCGCCAAGGAATGCTCGGCCGTCGAGCTCGCGCAGCACTACCTGAAACGGATCGACGCCGCACGCGACCTGAACGCGTTCGTCCACGTCGACGCCGATCTGACCCTCGCGCAGGCGAAAGCCGCCGACGCGGAGCTCGCGCGCGGCGCGGGCGGCGCGCTGACCGGCTTGCCGATCGCGCACAAGGATGTCTTCGTCACGCGCGGCTGGCGCTCGACCGCCGGCTCGAAGATGCTCGCGAACTACGAGAGCCCGTTCGACGCGACCGTCGTCGCCCGCCTGCAGGCGGCCGGCATGGTCACGCTCGGCAAGACCAACATGGACGAGTTCGCGATGGGCTCGTCGAACGAGAATTCGGCGTTCGGCGCGGTGAAGAACCCGTGGGACACGAACGCGGTGCCGGGCGGCAGCTCGGGCGGCAGTTCGGCCGCCGTCGCCGCGCGCCTCGCGCCGGCCGCGACCGGCACCGACACCGGCGGCTCGATCCGCCAGCCCGCGTCGTTCGCGGGCGTGACGGGCATCAAGCCGACCTACGGCCGCGTGTCGCGCTACGGGATGATCGCGTTCGCGTCGTCGCTCGACCAGGGCGGCCCGATGGCGCAGAGCGCGTCCGACTGCGCGCTGCTGCTGAACGCGATGGCCGGTTTCGACGAACGCGACTCGACCAGCCTCGAGCACGACGACGAGGATTTCACGCGCCACCTCGGCCAGCCGTGGGCGGCCGGCAACGACGCGGGCAAGCCGCTCGCGGGCCTGCGCATCGGCTTGCCGAACGAGTATTTCGGCGACGGCCTCGCCGACGACGTGCGCGCGGCGATCGACGCCGCACTGAAGCAGTATGAGGCGCTCGGCGCGACGCTCGTGCCGGTGTCGCTGCCGAAGACGGAACTGTCGATCCCCGTGTACTACGTGATCGCGCCGGCCGAGGCGTCGTCGAACCTGTCGCGTTTCGACGGCGTGCGCTTCGGCCATCGCGCCGCGCAGTACGGCGACCTGCTCGACATGTACAAGAAGTCGCGCGCGGAAGGCTTCGGCCCCGAGGTGAAGCGCCGGATTCTCGTCGGCGCGTACGTGCTGTCGCACGGCTACTACGACGCGTACTACCTGCAGGCGCAGAAGATCCGCCGCATCATCGCGCAGGATTTCCAGGAAGCGTTCAAGTCCTGCGACGTGATCATGGGCCCGGCATCGCCGACGGTCGCATGGGATCTCGGCGCGAAGGGCGACGATCCGGTGCAGATGTATCTCGCGGATATCTACACGCTGTCGGTGAGCCTCGCCGGCCTGCCCGGCATGAGCGTGCCGTGCGGCTTCGGCGCGGGCGCGAACGCGAAGCGCCCGGTCGGCCTGCAGATCATCGGCAACTATTTCAACGAAGCCCGGATGCTGCAGGTCGCCGACGCGTTCCAGCGCGCGACCGACTGGCACAAGCAAGTTCCGGCAGGGGTGTAAGCATGGCTACTCAATGGGAAGTCGTTATCGGTCTCGAGACGCACGCGCAACTGTCGACCGTCTCGAAGATTTTCTCGGGCGCGTCGACGCAGTTCGGCGCCGAGCCGAACACGCAGGCCTGCCCGGTCGACCTGGCGCTGCCGGGTGTGCTGCCGGTGCTGAACCGCGGCGCGGTCGAACGCGCGATCCGCTTCGGCCTCGCGATCGGCTCGACCATCGCGCCGCGCAGTATCTTCGCGCGCAAGAATTATTTCTACCCCGATCTGCCGAAGGGTTACCAGATCAGCCAGTACGAGATTCCGGTCGTGCAGGGCGGCCAGATCACGATCCAGGTGCCCGCCAACGAAAAGGCCGGCAAGGAAGCGTACGAGAAGACGGTCAACCTGACCCGCGCGCACCTCGAGGAAGATGCGGGCAAGTCGCTGCATGAAGACTTCGCCGGGATGACGGGGATCGACCTGAACCGCGCGGGCACGCCGCTGCTCGAGATCGTCACCGAGCCGGAAATGCGCAGCGCGGCCGAGGCCGTGGCCTATGCGAAGTCGCTGCACGCGCTGGTCGTGTGGCTCGGCATCTGCGACGGCAACATGCAGGAAGGCTCGTTCCGCTGCGATGCGAACGTGTCGGTGCGCCCGGTCGGCCAGGAGAAGTTCGGCACGCGCGCGGAAATCAAGAACCTGAACTCGTTCCGGTTCCTCGAGGAAGCGATCAACTACGAAGTGCGGCGCCAGATCGAGCTGATCGAGGACGGCGGCGAGGTCGTGCAGGAAACGCGCCTCTACGATCCGGACAAGCGCGAGACGCGTTCGATGCGCAGCAAGGAAGACGCGCACGACTACCGCTACTTCCCCGACCCCGACCTGATGCCGCTCGTGATCGGCCAGGACTGGATCGAGCGCGTGCAGTCCGGGATGCCCGAGCTGCCGGCCGCGATGCAGCAGCGCTTCGTCGAGCAGTACGGCGTGTCCGCGTACGACGCGGGCGTGCTGACGTCGACCAAGGCGATGGCCGCGTATTTCGAGGCCGTCGTCGCGAAGGCCGGCGCGGCGAACGCGAAGATCGCCGCGAACTGGCTGATGGGCGACGTGTCGTCGCAGCTGAACCGCGACGGCATCGAGATCGACGCGATTCCGGTGTCGGCGGCCCAGCTTGCCCTCGTGCTGCAGCGCATCGCCGACGGCACGATCTCGAACAAGATCGCGAAGGAAATCTTCTCGACGATCTGGGACGAGAAGGCGGACGACGAAGGCGCGGCCGACCGCATCATCGACGCGAAGGGGCTCAAGCAGATCTCCGACACCGGCGCGCTGGAGGCGATCATCGACGAAGTGCTCGCGGCGAACGCGAAGTCGGTCGAGGAATTCCGCGCGGGCAAGGAAAAGGCGTTCAACGCGCTGATCGGCCAGGCGATGAAGGCGACGAAGGGCAAGGCCAATCCGCAGCAGGTCAACGAACTGCTGAAGAAGAAGCTCGGCTGAAGATGATCGCGCGCCTGAACCGCGCTTGACGACGGGCCGCCCCGAACCAGTTCGGCGCGGCCCGTTGCGTTTGGTGGATGCGTTATCGTATGCACCACACCGTCCAACGGAGGAACGAATGGCGAAACAACCGTCGCTCGACGATTTCCGCGTGCCTTACTGCACGCGCGAGAAGGAAGCCGCGGCATTCCAGCTCGATGCGTTCGACCCGGCCGCGAAGCCGTTTTCGACCGGTTCGAAGGAGGCCGACCGCGAACGGCTGTCGGCCGTGTCGACCGAGCTCGACGTGCAGCAGGAGCGCCTGCACACGCAGCAGAAGAAGCGCGTGCTGCTCGTGCTGCAGGGGATGGATACCAGCGGCAAGGACGGCACCGTGCGCGCGGTGTTCCGCGAGGTCGATCCGCTCGGCCTGCGCGTCGTGTCGTTCAAGGCGCCGACGCCGATCGAGGCCGCGCACGACTTCCTGTGGCGCGTACACGCGCAGGTGCCGGCCGCGGGCGAGCTCGCGATCTTCAACCGCAGCCACTACGAAGACGTGCTGGTGCCGCGCGTGCTCGATACGATCGACGGCAAGGAATGCGAGCGCCGCTACCGGCAGATCCGCGATTTCGAGACGATGTTGGTCGAGAACGGCACGACCATCATCAAGTGCTTCCTGCACATCTCGAAGGACGAGCAGCGCGAGCGGCTGCAGGCGCGCATCGACGATCCGGCCAAGCACTGGAAATTCGACATCTCCGATCTCGACGCGCGCAAGCACTGGGACGCGTACCAGTCCGCGTACCGCGACGCGCTCGCCGCGACGTCGGCCGAGCATGCGCCGTGGTACGTGATCCCGGCGGACTCGAAGACGCACCGCAACGTGATGATCGCCGAGCTGCTGCTGCGCACGATGACCGACATGAAGCTGGAATTCCCGCCGCCGAAGCCCGAGCTCGAAGGCGTGAAGATCCGTTAAGCTGCCACCCTGTAAAACATCGAACTGAACGGAACCCGACATGATGCGAGTGATTACCGCCAACCTGAACGGCATCCGCTCCGCCGCGAAGAAGGGCTTCTTCGACTGGCTTGGCGAACAGAACGCCGATTGCGTGTGCGTGCAGGAAATCAAGGTATCGGCCGACGACCTGCCGGCCGAATTCGTCGAGCCGCACGGCTTCAAGAGCTACTTCCACCACGCCGAGAAGAAGGGCTACAGCGGCGCGGGCGTGTACAGCCGCCACGAGCCCGATGACGTGATCATCGGCTTTGGCAGCAGCGAATTCGATTCCGAGGGGCGCTACGTCGAGGCGCGCTACGGCAAGCTGTCGGTCGTGTCGGTGTACGTGCCGTCCGGCTCGAGCGGCGACGAGCGCCAGCAGGCGAAGTACCGCTTCATGGACGAATTCATGCCGCACCTCGCGCAGCTCAAGAAGAAGCGCGAGGTGATCCTGTGCGGCGACGTGAACATCGTCCACAAGGAAATCGACATCAAGAACTGGAAGAGCAACCAGAAGAACTCGGGCTGCCTGCCGGAAGAACGCGAGTGGCTCACGAAGCTGTTCGACGACGTCGGTTATGTCGACGTGTTCCGCACGCTCGACCCGCGCGCCGAGCAGTACACGTGGTGGAGCAACCGCGGCCAGGCGTATGCGAAGAACGTCGGGTGGCGGATCGACTACCAGATCGCGACGCCGGGCGTGGCCGGTACCGCGAAAAGCACGTCGATCTTCAAGGACATCAAGTTCAGCGATCATGCGCCGCTGACGATCGACTACGACTACAAGAAGTGACCTTCCGCGCTACGCGGTGCGCGTAGCGGTCGAACCCTCCGATTGCAGGATGCAGAATGGGCCGCATGTCGAACATGCGGCCCGTTTTGTTTTTGCTTCGGTGCGGCGATCGTGCCTGCCGCCCAGCGACGCTCAGTGCTTGATCGATGCCATGTCGACCACGAACCGGTACTTCACGTCGCTCTTCAGCATCCGCTCGTAGGCCTCGTTGATCTGCTGCATCGGAATCGTTTCGATGTCCGACGTGATCCCGTGCTCCGCGCAGAAGTCGAGCATTTCCTGCGTTTCCGCGATCCCGCCGATCAGCGAGCCCGCGAGGCGGCGGCGCTTGAAGATCAGGTTGAACACCTGCGGCGACGGATGGTCGTGCTCCGGCGCGCCGACCAGCGTCATCGTGCCGTCGCGCTTCAGCAGGTTCAGGAACGGGTTCAGGTCGTGCTGCGCGGCGACCGTGTTCAGGATGAAGTCGAAGCTGTTCAGGTGCGCGTTCATCTGCGCTTCGTCCTTCGAGATCACGACTTCGTGCGCGCCGACGCGTTTGCCGTCTTCGATCTTCGACGGCGACGTCGTGAACAGCACGACGTGCGCGCCCATCGCGCGCGCCAGCTTCACGCCCATGTGGCCGAGGCCGCCGAGACCGACGATGCCGACCTTCTTGCCGGGGCCGACGTTCCACTGCCGCAGCGGCGAGTAGGTCGTGATCCCCGCGCACAGCAGCGGCGCGGCGCCGGCCGGATCAAGCGTTTCGGGCACGCGCAGCACGAACGCCTCGTCGACGACGAGCTGCGTCGAATAGCCGCCATACGTGACGTCGCCCGTCACGCGGTCCTGGCCGTTGTAGGTGCCGACGAAGCCGTTCTCGCAATACTGCTCGAGGCCGTCGGCGCAGCTCGGGCAGGTGCGGCACGAATCGACGAGGCAGCCGACGCCGACCAGCTCGCCGACCTTGAAGCGCGATACCTGCGGGCCGGTCGCGGTCACGCGGCCGACGATTTCATGGCCCGGCACGACCGGGAAGATCGTGTTGCGCCATTCGTTGCGGGCCTGGTGCAGGTCCGAGTGGCAGACGCCGCAGTAGAGGACGTCGATCTGGACGTCGAGGTCGCGCAGCGCGCGACGCTGGAATTCGAACGGGGCGAGCGGCGACTGCGAATCGGTTGCCGCGTAAGCGTAGGTGGTGCTCATGCAGGGGGCTCCTTGTCCGGGAATAACATCCGGCGAAACGAACTGCCGTCGCATCATGTGGCGATGCGGCGAGGCAGGACGTCATCGTAAGGAGCGCGGCGCCGCGGCGAAATACACGAAGGTCTGGAAGATTTGCCTATTCCTCTCGAATTGCACGCGAACAGCCGTCAAAACGCATTCATGGTGCTACATTGCGAGCCAGATTCTCTTGCCGGACAGGACCACGCCGATGAGCTTCCAGCCCCTTTTTGCCAATGCGGGCGACCGTGTGCAGCGCCGCATGATCGAGCTGCATACGCGCCTCGCGCCGAACGAGGGCGACACGCTGGCGGCGCTCGACGGCGTGCGCCTGATTCGCGTGAGCCGTCCCGCGCCGCGCATGCCCGTGCTGTACGAACCGAACATCATCGTCGTGTGCCAGGGGCGCAAGCTCGGTTATCTCGGCGATCGTTCGTTCGTCTACGACGCGCAGCAGTATCTCGTGCTGTCGGTGCCGCTGCCGTTCGAATGCGAGACTTTCGCGAGCATGGACGAGCCGTTTCTCGCGATCTCGATCCGCATCGATCTCGCAGTGATCGCCGAGCTCGCGATCCTGCTCGACGAGACGCTCGGCGCGGCCGTCAGCGAGCCGCTCGGCGTCTATTCGACGCCCCTCGACGCGCCGCTGGCCGACGCGGTGGTGCGGCTGCTCGAAGCGCTCGTGTCGCCGCACGACACGCGCGTGCTGGGGCCGGCGATCATGCGCGAGATCGCGTATCGCGTGCTGACGGGCGCGCAGGGCGACGCGATCCGCGCGGCGCTCGTGCAGCAGCATCATTTCGGCCGCATCGCGAAGGCGCTGCGGCGTATCCATGCGGAGCTGAAGACCGATCTCGACGTCGAGACGCTCGCGCGCGAGGCGGGGATGAGCCTCGCGGTGTTCCACGCGCAGTTCAAGCACGTGACGGCGACGTCGCCGATGCAGTACGTGAAGGCCGCGCGGCTGCATCAGGCGCGGCTGATGATGGTGCAGGACGGGGTCGGCGCCGGCACGGCCGCCGCGCGCGTCGGTTATGCGAGCGCGTCGCAGTTCAGCCGCGAGTTCAAGCGGCTGTTCGGCCGGAGCCCCGGTGACGAAGTGCGCTGGATGCGCGAGAGCGGCATCCTTGGGGCGGACGCGGCGCCGGCCAGGCCGGCCGCGGCGGACGTCGGCGCTTGACGATCGGTTTCGCGCGCCGCCTAGCGCCGCACGACCTTGCGTCGCTGCGCGCTGATGCCCGCGTAGTCGGGCAGCGTGTCGAGATGCTTGGCCGTAGCCTTCGCGTACAGCGGCATCAGGTCCGGCAGGCGGTTCAGCAGATCCTGGCGCCGGGCGGCGCTGTACGGATGCGTGTAGATGAAGCCCGTCGCCTTGTTCGCGCGCGTCGCGGCCGCGAGCTTGTCCCACAGCGTGATCGCCGCGCGCGGATCGAAGCCCGCGCGTGCGGCGATGTCGCCGCCGATCACGTCCGCTTCGGTCTCGTCGGTCGGGTCGTAATGGAGCGTCTGCAGGCGCTCGCCGAGGTTCAGTGCCTGCGGCAGCGGATCGCCGACGCCGAACAGCGGCGGCAGCGCGGCCGCGCGCAGCGACGTCTGCGACGCCGCGCTGAAGTTGCTGCGCGCGTGTTCGCGCAGCGCGTGCGCGATGCTGTGCGCGAGGAGCACGCCGAGCTCGTCGTCGTTCAGGCGGATGCGGTCGAGCAGGCCGCTATACACGAGCACCTTGCCGCCCGGCAGGCAAGTCAGGCGGATGTCGCGCGAGCGGATCGCGTTGACGTCCCACGTCCAGTTCTTCACGCGATCGTTCCACTTCACCGAATACGGCGCGAGCTTCGCGACGATCGCGTGCAGGTGCTTCACGCGCGGCTGGTTCGCGGGCAGCAGGCGGTTGCTGTCGGCGGCCGCCTGCACGATCTGCGCGTATTCGTTCCCGGTGAGCTGCTCGAGTAGCGGCGACGGAAGCAGCGTACGGAACGCGATCTCGTTGCCGTAGCGGACCTGCTGCGGCGTCGGCGTATAAGCCTTCGCCGACACGGCGCCGCCGGTCGGCTGCGCGGCTTCGGCGGCTGACGGCGGGACGGGTGCGGCCGAAGCCGCCGGGGTGGCTGGCGTTGCCTGCGCAGCGGCCGGCGCGGAGCCTGCCGCGGCCGCGCCGGTGTCGGCCGCGTGCGCGAATCCTGCGGAGAGTGCCGCGGCACCGACGCTCAACGTAGCCGCAACGCGCGCGAGGCGGTGCAGTCGGTCACTGCGCACGGCTGGCCTCGCCGTTGCGTGCGGCGCCGTTCCACGGCGCGATCCTGAACAGCAGCAGCATGCCGGGAATCGCGAGCGCGGTGCACACGATGAAATAGTCGAACCAGCCGATCTTCGCGACGATGAAGCCGCTCGCGGCCGATGCGAGCGTGCGCGGCACCGATGCGAGGCTCGTGAACAGCGCGAACTGCGTGGCCGTGTAGCGCGGGTCGGTCGTGCTGGCGATATACGCGACGAACGCGGCCATCGTCAGGCCGGTGGTGAAGGTTTCGACGCCGTAGACGAGCGCGAGCGCGACCGTCATCGGGCTGAATTGCGGCGCGACGGCAATGCCGAACACCGACAGCGCCGATGCGATCGCATGGCTCGTCGACACGGTGAAGTCGTAGAGCATCGCGAGAACGGGCGAACCGGGGCCGAGCTGCGCGAGCCACGCGAAGCCGAGCGTCGACACCATCTGCAGCGCGCCGAAGATCCACAGCCCGCGGCCGATGCCGATCTTCACGAGCCAGATGCCGCCGATGATGCCGCCGGCGACGCTCGCGACGAGCGCGGTGGTTTTCGCGACGATGCCGATCTCGGTGCGCGTAAAGCCGATGTCGAGGAAGAACGACGTCGACAGCGTGGTGGCCATCGTGTCGCCGATCTTGAACAGGAAGATGAACGCGATGACGAGCAGCGCGCCGGTCCAGCCGTCGCGCTGGATGAATTCGCGGAACGGCAGCACGATCGCGTCGCGCAGGTTGCGCGGCGGTGCACCGACCACTTCCGGCTCGCGCACGACGAGCGTCATCAGGATGCCCGGCAGCATGAACGCGCCGGTGATCGCGAACACGACGTCCCACGGCATGTGGTCGGACAGGATCAGCGCCAGCGAGCCGGGGATCAGCGCGGCGAGCTTGTACGCGTTCACGTGCACCGCGTTGCCGAGGCCCTGCTCGGTGTCGCGCAGCAGCTCGCGGCGATACGCGTCGATCACGATGTCCGAGCTCGCGCCGAAGAACGCGACGAGCGTCGTGAGCGCGGCAACCGTCCAGATCGAATCGCGCGGCGACACGAAGCCGAGCGCGGCGATCGCGCCCGCGACCAGCACCTGCGTGAGCAGCATCCAGCCGCGCCGGCGGCCCGGCCGCCAGCCGGGCAGGCGCGGGAGGTAGCGGTCCATCAGCGGCGCCCACAGGAACTTCCACGTATACGGGAACTGGATCAGCGCGAACAGGCCGATTTCCTTCAGGTTCACGCCCTCGGAGCGCAGCCATGCCTGCACGAGGTAGACGAGCGTGAACAGCGGCAGGCCCGACGTGAAGCCCAGGAACACGCAGATCAGCATGTGCGTGTTCAGATAGGCTCGCCAGCCGGGGTGATCCTCGTGAGCGGTGAGTGCGGGCGCCTCGTGTGGCGTTTTCGACATGGACTGGAACTGGGTAGCGTTGACTGATTGCGGCGGCAGCGCGCAGCGGGGGGAGCGGCGCGGGCCGGGCCCGGCGTTCGTCAACGGCCCCCCGGCTCAGCTGCGCTTGACGCGGTAGACAGCAAGACTACCACGCCAGTTCGCTCCCCATCGAATCGGCTGGCCTTCGTGCAGCACGACGCGGTCGAGGATCGTGACGCCGACTTCGGGCGCGAGCGCCTCGAAATCCTTGATCGTCAGCACCCGCACGTTCGGCGTGTTGTGCCACTGGTACGGCAGCGATTTCGACACGGGCATCCGGCCGTGCAGCACCGACAGCCGGTGCGACCAGTAGCCGAAGTTCGGGAACGACACGATGCACTCGCGGCCGACGCGCGCCGTTTCGCGCAGGATCGCGGCCGTCTGGTGGATCGTCTGCAGGGTTTGCGACAGGATCGCGATGTCGAAGCTGTGGTCCTCGAACAGGCGCAGGCCGTCCTCGAGGTTCTGCTGGATCACGTTGATGCCGTTCTTCGCGCTCGCGAGTACACCCGCGTCGTTCAGTTCGATCCCGTAGCCGGTGACGTCCAGTTCTTCCATCAGCAGCGCGAGCAGCGAGCCGTCGCCGCAGCCGAGGTCGAGCACCGTCGAGCGCGGCTCGACCCAGCGTGCGATCGTGCGGAAGTCCGCGCGCGCGGACAGGGAATTCAGCGCTTGCTGGTTCATGCACCCACCTCCGTGGCGATTCGTTCGTAATACGCGCGGATCAGGTTGTGATAACGCGCGTCGTCGAGCAGGAACGCGTCGTGGCCGTGCGGCGCGTCGATTTCCGCGTAGCTGACCGTGCGCTTGTTGTCGAGCAGCGCCTTCACGATCTCGCGCGAACGCGCCGGCGCGAAACGCCAGTCGGTCGAGAAGCTCGCGATCAGGTATTTCGCCTGCGTCTGCGCGAGCGCGGCCGTCAGGTTGCCGTCGAACGCCTTCGCCGGGTCGAAGTAGTCGAGCGCGCGCGTGATCAGCAGGTAGGTGTTCGCGTCGAAGTAGTCGGCGAACTTGTCGCCCTGGTAGCGCAGGTACGACTCGACCTCGAACTCGACGTCGAAGCTGAAGTTGTACGCGTCTAGCGCGCCGTCGGCACGGCGCAGCGCGCGGCCGAATTTCTCGGCCATGTCGTCGTCGGACAGGTACGTGATGTGGCCGATCATCCGCGCGACGCGCAGGCCGCGCTTCGGCTTCACGCCGTGCGCGTAGTAGTCGCCGCCGTGGAAGTCGGGATCGGACAGGATCGCCGAACGCGCGACCTCGTTGAACGCGATGTTCTGCGCGGACAGCTTCGGCGTCGACGCGATGTCGATGCAGTGCGCGACGCGCTCCGGATACATCAGGCTCCACGCGAGCGCCTGCATCCCGCCGAGGCTGCCGCCCATCACCGCGGCGAAGCGCTCGATGCCGAACGCGTCGGCGACGCGCGCCTGCGCGTGCACCCAGTCCTCGACGGTGACGACCGGAAAACGCGCACCGTACGGCTTGCCGGACGACGGATCGATGCTCATCGGGCCGGTCGAGCCGAAACACGAGCCGAGGTTGTTCACGCCGATCACGAAGAAGCGGTTGGTGTCGAGCGGCTTGCCGGGGCCGACCATGTTGTCCCACCAGCCGGTGCTGCGCGGATCGTCCGCGTAGACGCCGGCGACGTGATGCGATGCGTTGAGCGCATGGCAGACGAGCACCGCGTTCGAGCGCGCGGCGTTGAGTTCGCCGTACGTCTCGACGACGAGCTGATAGTGGCCGAGCGCGCTGCCGCTTTGCAAGCGCAGCGGTTCGGCGAAGTGCATGGTCTGTGGAGCGACGATGCCGATCGATTCCATTCGTTCCGCCTTATGACTGGGCAGCTAAATGGTGTCGGCGATGCGCGGAGTCGGAGATGCGCGGCTGACGACCTCTTTAGCCGCATTTGTAGTGAACCGCCGGGACGAGGCCCCGGCCGGTTCGCGCGCCCGCAATCGAGTCAGCAAATCGGCGCGCTTCCGACACGCCGCCAAGGAGGCGGCAGGTCGGCAGAGTATAGCGGAATTTGCGGCAAGCGGATTTCGGGGCGGCCGCGGCGGGCCGCCGGCGCATGGTGTCACCACCGGTACTTCGCCGCCAGCTCGCCCTTGACGACCGCATAGTCGGACAGGTTCGACTCCAGCCCGAGGCCGGCCGATACCGCGAAGCGTTTCGACCACTGCCCGGTCGCGCCGATCCGGAATGCCGCGCGATCGCGCGGCACGTCGAACGAGAACGCATTGCCGTCGAGCGTGAGCGTCCGCGACCCGGGGCCATGCCACCAGTTCGCGTCGATGAACGGCCGAAGTTCACGTCCGGACGGCGTGATCGTCACGCCATGCACGCGTACGCCGACGCGGGTCAGCACGTCGGTCGAGCCCTGCCCGTCGAGACGGCCGCCCGCAACGCGATGGGCGTCCGCGCGATAGTCCGACACGACGAGCTGCGCTTCGGGCTCGACATGGAAACGCGTGTCGCCGCGCTCGTAGAAACGGAACGAATAACCACCTTCCAGCGAACCCGTCACGGTGCGCGATCGGTACGAGTCGGCCGCGAGACTGCCGCCGACGCTGTTCGCATAGGCGCCGACCAGGGCCCACGCATCGACGTAAGGGCCGGTCAGAATGTCGCGGTTGCCGTACCAGGTGCCGTACAGGCCGATGTTGTAACCGGACACGCTTCCGCGCGCGGTGGCATCGGCGACGCGCTGCTCGATGGCATTCCACAGCGGGCGAGTCGACCAGCTCGTCTGGCTGCCGTACATGCCCATCGCGCCGACCCGGAAGTGGCCGCCGCGACCGTCGTCGAAACGGAACAGGTCGGCGCCCGCGTGAATCAGGCGGCCGTTTCCGGACACGCTGCGATTGCCGCCCGATATCGATGTGATCTGGCCCTCTGCGCGCAGCCAGACAGCGCCGTCGAACGGGCGTGATGCGGTATCTCCAGTGCGCAGCGTGCGATCTTCCCGCTGATGCAGCGTGTGGATCGCCATCGTCGCGGCGGCGTCGGCATTGGCCAGATACGCGTCGGGCTCGGGTGCGACGGCGCGCGGAGGCGGAGGCGGCGGCGGCGGGATTTCGGGGTGGACAGGCGGTTCGGGATCGACCGGGCCGGGCGGCACCGGCGGCTCGGGCCGCGCGGCGGAAACGAGATACCAGTCGTGTTCCTTTCCGCCGTTTCCGCTGCGCGCGAGCATGTAGTCGTAGCCACCGGCGGACAGCGTGCCGAAGCTGCGGCGGTAACCGTCCGATCCGGTGTCGAGCGTGAATGCGGTGGTATCCGTCGTGCCGCCGTTGCGGGTCTCGACGATCGGGATGCCGACGGTGGTCTGTGCGCCGTTGCCGCCGGCACGCCGGACGGCGATGCCGGTATGGCCGGACGCGTGCCCGCCGTCGATCACGATCCGGTCGGACGGCGATGCGTCGTCGTTCAGCGTCGTGTTGACGACGAGCCTGCCGTCGCGCGCCGCGTAGTCGCCCGAGACGACGAGCGTGCGCGGCGCGCCCGCATCGGAAGCCGCGAATGCGATGGTCGAACCGTTCAGCGCGACGGAGCCGACCGACGAATCCGCGGTGACGGTCCACCGGCTGTTCGTGTCGAGCGACAGCGCGCGTACCGCGTCGGTCGCGCCCGTCCACGCGGCGCCATTGGACAGCACGACATCGGTCACGGCGGGCGACGGCGGGGCGCCGCCGTCCGCCGGCCGGTTCACGATGTCGCCGGCGGCTTGCGCGTCCGTATCGAGCGTCAGCCGCACCGGTGCACCCGAGCGTGCGTCGACGAACAACAGCGTGCCGTTGCCGCCGGCGACGCGCGCGCCGTTTTGCAGCGAGACGCGTGCGTCCGAAACGTCGATCGCGCCGTGCCGCTCACTGACGAGCGAGCCGCCATCGACGGTCAGCGTGCCGCCGTGAATGCCGGCGGCCCACGCGCCGTCGCCAGTCGTGCGCACGTCGGTGCGTGACAGGCCGATCGTGCCGCCGGCGCTTGCCCGCAGCGCCGTGCCGTCCACGCCGCTCGTCGTCACCGTGGCGTCCGTGAGCGACGCCACGGAGCCGGCGCCGCTGGCGAGCACGCCATACGCGCGTTCGCCGCCCGTCGCGATCCCGCCGCGCGTCACGGCGACCTTGCCGCCGAGCCGCGCGACGGCACCGACCGAACGGTCGCCGGCTGTCGTCACGTCAGTGTCCGTTGCAAGCACGACCGGTGTCTCGCTACCTTCCTGCGAGGCATACAGCCCGTGCGTGTTGATGCCTTGCGTGTGCACGTGCGTGCGCGCGAGTTCGACACGGCCGCTGCGCGTGTCGATGCCGAGCGCCTGGTCGCCGTCGGTGGCCACGCGCGCGTCGCTGAACGTGACCGAGGACGCGCCGGGCATGAACAGCCCGGACGCGTAGGCCCCGCTCGTCCGGATGTCGGTGCGAGCAAGCGTTGCATGGATGTCGTCGTAGCTGACGAACGTGCCGTATGCGAAGTCGCCGCTGGTGCGGACGATCGTATCGGTGGCGTTCACGATCGCACCGGGTGCGTTGTTCACCGCGATGCCGTGCGCTTCGCGGCCGCGCGTGACGATCGCGCTGCCGGTGACGTCGACGCGGCTGCCGCTGACGTCGACATAGACGCCGTGTGCACTTCTTCCGTCGGTGTCGATCGAGATGTTTTCGGCTGTCGCGCTGCTGCCTGCGCGAACGTCGATGCCCGTCCCGATGAACCCGCGGGTGCGGATTTCAGTGTCGCGCAGCGCAATGCGCGACCCGTCGCCGAAAGCGGAAGCCCCCGACGAATAGGTGCCGGTCGCGAACAGCCGCGTCTTGCCGGTGGTGGTCAGCATGCCGCCGTTGACTGCGGAAAACACCGGGCTGGCGAAGTTGCTCGTCGAATAGTCGCCGGGAGCGGTTTCCAGCGTGACGCCGTCCGCGCGTTGTGCGCCGCCGTCGGTGATCTGGGCCGATGATGGCCACGGGATGATCGCGCCGGCAAGCAGCGCGGCACGCGCGAGCAGCGTTGCGCGCGGTGCGGACGGCAGCGAACAGCGCGGCGCGGCCACGGCGCGCTGTCGGCCGGAGGACGTCTGACAATGCGGAAACTCGCGATTCACCTGATCACTCCCGTTGTATTGCAAACGGGTGAAAATTAACCCGATCAGAGGGAATGCGATATTGGACGAGTTCGAATTGCGACGCAGCGTCGGCTGCATCGCGAGCGCGCCGGACGCGCGCGTCAGGCGCCGGTCATTGCAGAATCAGCCGCAAATGCGCGTCGGCCTGCTCGCCGGGCGATTTCTGGAACCCGCCCTTCGCGAAGCGGTGCCACCTGCCGATCACATAGCTGACGAGCAGGCTTGCGCGCGCGGCCGGGTCGTAATCGGCCGGCAGCGGGAAGGGCGCCGCACCGTCGGGTGCGGCAGCCTCCGTGCGCGCGACCCGCAGGCACTGCTTGACGGTTGCCTCGATGCGGTCGAGCAACTGGTTCACGCGCTCGGTGAGCCGCTCGTCCTCGCCGACCAGCGCCTCGCCGGTCAGCACGCGCGTCATCCCCGGGTTCTTCGCAGCGAAATTGAGCATCGTCAGCGCGATCGTGCGCGCCTGCTGCACGCCGTTCGGCTCCTTCGCGACGATCTGGTTGACGAGGCCGAACAGCGACTGCTCGATGAACTCGATCAGCCCCTCGTACATCTTCGCCTTGCTCGGGAAATGGCGGTACAGCGCTGCTTCCGACACGTCGAGCCGGGCCGCCAGCGCGGCCGTCGTGATCTTCTCGCGCTTCGGCGCCTCGAGCATCGTCGCGAGCGTCTGCAGGATGTGCACGCGGCGCTCGCCCGGCTTCGGGCGCGTACGGGTGCGGGTGGGTGATGCCTGATCGTCCGTTACGGCTTGGTCCTGCGGGTGAGTCGGCTGCATTTCTGTCGCCCCGATCGAGTGCCCAGTCGAAGCGATTTTAACGAACGAATCCGCTGGTCGACATAAAGCGGGCGGCCGGTACCCGGCAGGTGGCCGGGAAGATGGCCGGTAATCCAGACCGTGCCGATGCCGAGGCGCTTGTAGCGCTTCAGGTGGCCGCGCGTGTCCTCGACGAGGATCGCGTCGGACAGGCGCGCATGCACGGCGCGCAGCGTTCGGCGCAGCATCATGTGGTCGGGCTTCGCGCGCCACGTGCGGCGGTCGCGCATGTGCTCGATCGCGATCACGCGCTCGAACAGCCGCTCGATGCGCAACTCGCGCAGCACCGCGCGCGCATAGTTCTCCGGCGCGTTGGTCAGCACGAACTTGCGGCCCGGCAACGCGGCGATGATGCGTGCGAGGCCGCGCTCGGCGCGCACCATCGCGGGAAGATCGGTGAACGTGTGGACCACGCGCAGGAAGTCGTGCGGATCGATCGGGTGATGGCGCGCGAGGCCGAGGAGCGCGGCGCCGTAGCGCTGCGTGTAGCCGGTGCGCAAGCGGTCGGCTTCGGCGCGCTCGACGTTGAGCGTGTCGATGATGTATTGCGTCATCGCACGGTTGATCTCGGGAAAGATCGCGTGCGATGCGTGGTGCAGCGTGTTGTCGAGATCGAACAGCCAGACGGGCGCGCCGGCGCGCGGCCGGCTGCGCGAGATGCGCCGGCGCCGCAGCGGGGCCGGCAGGTCGGGGCTGGGGGGCTTGCGGCGCGCGCTCAATGCGAGCGGATCATCGTGCCGAACGGCTGCTCGGTCAGGATTTCCAGCAGCACCGAGTGCTCGATCCGGCCGTCGACGATGTGCACCGACTTCACGCCGCTCTTCGCGGCGTCGAGCGCCGACGAGATCTTCGGCAGCATGCCGCCCGAAATCGTGCCGTCTTCGAACAGCGCGTCGATCTCGCGCGCGGACAGATCGGTCAGCAGGTTGCCGTCCTTGTCCATCACGCCCGGGATGTTGGTCATCATCAGCAGCTTCTCGGCGTTCAGCACCGTGGCGAGCTTGCCCGCGACGAGGTCCGCATTGATGTTGTACGACAGGCCGTCTTCGCCGAAGCCGATCGGCGAGATCACCGGGATGAACGCGTCGTCCTGCAGCGCCTTCACGACCGCCGGGTTGATCGCCTCGACTTCGCCGACCTGGCCAATGTCGATGTACTGGCCCGGGTTGTCGCGGTCCGGCATCAGCAGCTTGCGCGCGTGGATCAGGCCGCCGTCCTTGCCCGTCAGGCCCACCGCGTGGCCGCCGAAGTGGTTGATCAGCGTCACGATGTCCTGCTGCACTTCGCCGCCCAGCACCCATTCGACGACTTCCATCGTCTCTTCGTCGGTGACGCGCATGCCCTGGATGAAGGTGCCGGCCTTGCCGATCTTCTTCAGCGCCTGGTCGATCTGCGGACCGCCGCCGTGGACGATCACCGGGTTGATGCCGACCAGTTTCAGCAGGATCACGTCGCGCGCGAAGCCTTGCTTGAGCCGCTCTTCCGTCATCGCGTTGCCGCCGTATTTGATGACCACGGTCTTGCCGTGGTAACGGCGGATGTACGGCAGCGCCTCGGCGAGGATTTCTGCTTTCAGCGTGGGGGCGATCTGCGAGAGGTCGATGGGCTCGGACATGGCGGCGGCTCAGGCTGGGAACGATTGAAACACGGCGAATTGTACAGGAGTGGCGCAGCGCAGCATCGGGTTTTTGGGCTGGCCGGAAGGCGGTCGGCGCGGGTCGGACACCCTGCGCGGCGGCCCGCTGGCTATGGCGCTGCGCGATGCGGGCGGCGGTGCGCGGGCAGTGGCGGCGGGTTGGTCCGCGCGCGTTCGCGACGAACCCCGGCCGGACGACCGGCGTGCAGGATCCGCCCGCCGCGCTATGCTTGTCGCGTGGGGCGACTTCACGCCCGCTTCCGCGATTCCGCCATGACCGATTCCGCCGCCGCCGACCGTTCCGCCCCGCGCCGCGTGCGCTGCCCGCACTGCGGGCGCGGCTTCGACTGCGGCGCGCGCACGCAACCGTTCGAATGCTGGTGCGCGTCGATGCCGGTGCTGCCCGGCGGCACACAGCCGGTGGCCGGCGCGCGCTGCCGGTGCCCCGAGTGCCTGGCCGACGAAATCGCGCAGCGCCTGGCCGGCACGGCCGGCTGACGGCGCTGGTCGTGCATGCGGTCCTCCCGTTTGCCCGCTCCGATCCGGCCCCGCTAGAGGCGCCGCCCGCTAAACGGGTAAACTGCCCGGATGCAACGAATCACCACCACCGGGCGCGTCAACCTCAGTCACCTGTTCTGGCTTCGCAATCTTGCGATCATTGGCCAGCTCGTGACGATCGGCGTCGTGCAGACCTATTTCGGCGTGCATCTGCCGTTGCCGGCGATGCTGATGGTCATCGCGCTCGAAATCGTTTTCAACGCGCTGACCTGGGTGCGCGTGCTGCGCGCGCGGCCCGAGACCAATTTCGAGCTGCTCGGCCAGCTGTGGGTCGACCTCGGTGCGCTGTCCGCGCTGCTGTTCCTGTCGGGCGGCACGACCAACCCGTTCGTGTCGCTGTACCTGCCGTCGCTCGCGATCGCGGCGGCCGTGCTGCCGTGGCACCTGATGATCTGGCTCGCGGCGTTCGCGGTTGCGTGCTACGCGGCGCTCGGCTTCGATTCGGTGCCGCTCAACATGGATAATCCCGCGAACCTGTTCGACTACTACCGCACCGGGATGTGGGCGAACTTCATGGTCAGCGTCGGGCTGATCGCGTGGTTCGTCGCGCGCATGTCGAATGCGCTGCGCCAGCGCGATGCGGCGCTCGGCGAAGCGCAGCAGCACCTGCTGCGCGACGAGCGGGCGGTCGCGCTGGGCGTGCAGGCCGCCACCGTCGCGCACGAGATGGGCACGCCGCTGTCGACGATCGCGATGCTCGCCGAGGAGTTGCGCGACGCGGCGCGCGCCGATCCGGGGCTGGCCCGCTACGAAGCCGACCTGAAGGTGCTCGAGGAACAGATGACGCTCTGCACGTCGGCGCTCGCGCGCCTGCGCAGCCGCGCGAGCGCGCCGGCGAGCCGCCAGCCGGTGGACGACTGGCTCGACACGTTCGTCGAGCACTGGCGCCTGCGGCATCCGCACGTGCAGTTCGAGCTGCTCGGCGCGCGTCCGGCGGGCGTCGCGCTCGACGACACGGTCGCGGCCGGCCAGATCCTGACGATCCTGCTCGACAACGCCGCGCGCGCGAGCCCGCAGCGCGTCACACTGGCCGCGAAGGTCGCGCACGACCGCTCGGCCGACGAGATCGAATTCGAGGTATGCGACGACGGGCCCGGCATTCCGGCCGCGCTGCGCGAATCGCTCGGCGCGATGCCGGTCGACAGCACGCAGGGCGGGCACGGGGTCGGCCTGTATCTCGCGTTCAGTGCGGCCGCGCGGCTCGGCGGCGAGATCGAACTGTCCGATGTCACGCCGCGCGCGGCGGGCGGCAACGGACGAGCCGGCGGTGCGGCGAATGGCCACGCCGCTGCCGCAGCGGGCCAACGCGCGGGCGAACGCGCGACCGAACGAACGGCCGGCACGCCGGACAGCCGCCCGGCCGGCGCAACCGCCGGGCGCGGCACGCGGGCCGTGCTGCGCCTGCCGGTCGTGCGCGTCGCGGCGCCGGCCGCCTCAACCAACACGTAGACGGAGAAACCACATGAGCGAGAACAATTTCCTGGTGATCGACGACAACGAGGTGTTCGCGGGCACGCTCGCGCGCGGCCTCGAGCGTCGCGGTTACGCGGTCCAGCAGGCGCACGACAAGGAGACGGCGCTCAGGCTCGCCGCGGGCGGCAAGTTCCAGTTCATCACCGTCGACCTGCATCTCGGCGAGGATTCGGGCCTGAGCCTGATCGCGCCGCTGTGCGACCTGCAGCCCGATGCGCGGATTCTGGTGCTGACCGGCTACGCGAGCATCGCGACCGCCGTGCAGGCCGTGAAGGAAGGCGCCGACAACTATCTCGCGAAGCCCGCGAACGTCGAGTCGATCCTGGCTGCGCTGCAGACCAACGCGACCGAAGTGCAGGCCGACGAGGCGCTCGAGAATCCGGTCGTACTGTCGGTCGACCGGCTCGAATGGGAGCACATCCAGCGCGTGCTCGCGGAGAACAACAACAACATCTCGGCGACCGCGCGCGCGCTGAACATGCACCGCCGCACGCTGCAGCGCAAGCTCGCGAAGAAGCCGGTGCGGCAGTAAGCGGCGCGCCGCGGCCGCCGCCGCGGGTGGCGATGCCGTACGACGGGCGGTGCGGGTTGCGATGGGCGATCGCGCATGCGGGCAGGCCGTGCCCGGCTGTCTGCCGGACGCCCCAACGAAAACGGGCGACCCGCCGGGTCGCCCGTTTTGCATTCGCCGCCGCGCGCGTTACAGCACGTAGCGCGACAGGTCTTCGTCCTGCGACACTTCGCCGAGCGCCCGGTCGACATACTTCGCGTCGATCGTCACGCGCTCGCCGGCGTGGTTGCCCGCCGAGAACGACACTTCCTCGAGCAGCTTCTCGATCACCGTGTACAGCCGGCGCGCACCGATGTTCTCGGTCTTCTCGTTGACCGCATACGCGATCTCCGCGAGGCGACGGATGCCGTCCTGGGCGAATTCGAGCTGCACGTCCTCGGTCGCGAGCAGCGCCTGATACTGCTTGACGAGGCTCGCGTCGGTCGCGTCGAGGATCGCCTCGAAGTCTTCCACCGACAGCGATTCGAGCTCGACGCGGATCGGGAAGCGGCCCTGCAGTTCCGGGATCAGGTCGCTCGGCTTCGCGAGATGGAACGCGCCGCTCGCGATGAACAGGATGTGATCGGTCTTCACCATCCCGTACTTCGTGTTGATCGTCGTGCCTTCGACGAGCGGCAGCAGGTCGCGCTGCACACCCTGGCGCGACACTTCGCCGCCACTGCCTTCGTTGTTGCGCGACGTGATCTTGTCGATCTCGTCGAGGAACACGATGCCGTTCTGCTCGACGTTCTGCACGGCCTTCGTCTTCACTTCCTCGTCGTTGAGCATCTTCGCCGCTTCCTCGTCGGTCAGCAGCTTCAGCGCTTCCTTGATCTTCACCTTGCGGCGCTGCTTCTTGCCGCTGCCGAGGTTCGAGAACATCGAGCGGATCTGCTCGGTCATCTCTTCCATCCCGGGCGGCGCCATGATGT
This sequence comes from Burkholderia sp. S-53, assembly GCF_025560745.1. Lineage (NCBI taxonomy): Bacteria > Pseudomonadati > Pseudomonadota > Betaproteobacteria > Burkholderiales > Burkholderiaceae > Burkholderia > Burkholderia sp. S-53. The sequence continues at coordinate 3,611,746 of NZ_CP090483.1, read as the reverse complement.
CCATGCCGGCCGACGGCTGCTCGAGGTCGAGCTCGACTTCCTTGTCGTCGAGCTGGCCTTCGCGCAGGCGCTTGCGGAACGTCTGGCGCGTCGCGTTGTTGTCGTCGTTCGCGTGTTCGGCATTGCCGCCGAAGCCCACCGCGCGCGGTTGCGGCAGCAGGATGTCAAGGATGCGGTCTTCCGCCTGGTCGGTCGCCTTGCTGCGCACCTTGCGCATCTCGGATTCGCGCGTCTGCTTGACCGAGATCTCGATCAGGTCGCGCACGATGCTGTCGACGTCGCGGCCGACGTAGCCGACTTCGGTGAACTTGGTCGCTTCGATCTTGATGAACGGCGCATCGGCGAGCTTCGCGAGGCGGCGCGCGATTTCGGTCTTGCCGACGCCCGTCGGCCCGATCATCAGGATGTTCTTCGGCGTGATTTCCGTGCGCAGCGGATCGGCGACCTGCTGGCGGCGCCAGCGGTTGCGCAGCGCGACCGCGACGGCCTTCTTCGCCTTGTTCTGGCCGATGATGTGCTTGTCGAGTTCCGAGACGATCTCGGCAGGGGTCATGGTGCTCATGGTGCGGTCCTTACTCGATCGTTTCGATGATGCGGTTGTGGTTCGTGTAGATGCACATGTCGCCGGCGATCCCGAGCGACTTCTCGACGATCTCGCGCGGCGACAGATCGGTGTTCTCGACGAGCGCGCGGGCCGCGGCCTGCGCGTACGCGCCGCCCGAGCCGATCGCGCAGATGCCGCCTTCGGGGTCGAGCACGTCGCCGTTGCCGGTGATCACGAGCGTGGTGGTTGCATCGGCCGTGATCAGCATCGCCTCGAGGCGGCGCAGCATCCGGTCGGTGCGCCAGTCCTTCGCGAGCTCGACGGCCGCACGGGTCAGGTTGCCCTGGTGCTTCTCGAGCTTCGCCTCGAAGCGGTCGAGCAGCGAGAACGCATCGGCGGTGCCGCCCGCGAATCCGACCAGAACCTGGTTGTTGTAGATCCGCCGCACTTTCCGCGCGCCACCCTTCATGACGATGTTGCCGAGGGTTACCTGGCCGTCGCCGCCGAGCGCGACCTGGTCGCCGCGCCGGACCGAAACGATGGTCGTGCCGTGAAATTGCTCCATCTGCGTTCCTTGAGAAAAACGGGGAAGAGTCGGGCGGCGCGAGGCGCCGCCGCGTGAATCGCAGTGCGCCGGGGAGCGGCCCGGCGCGCGTCCGTTTCATTTTAGGGCGCGCGCCGGGATATCAAGAGGCGGGAGGCAAATCGGCCGGGAACCGGTGCCGGAAAAACAAAAAGCGCGCGGCAGGCCGCGCGCTTTCGGGAAGCAGCGTGTCGGAGCGGAACGCCGCTCGATCAGTCGCCGAACAGCTTCTGGCGCAACTCGCGGCGCTCCTGCGCCTCGAGCGACAGCGTGGCGGTCGGACGCGCGAGCAGGCGCGGAATGCCGATCGGCTCGCCGGTTTCCTCGCACCAGCCGTAATCGCCGGAATCGATGCGGGCGAGCGACTGCTGAACCTTCTTGAGGAGCTTGCGTTCGCGATCGCGCGTACGCAGCTCGAGCGCGTGCTCTTCCTCGATCGTCGCGCGATCGGCGGGATCGGGCACGATCACCGTTTCGCGCAGGTTCTCGGTCGTCTGGCCTGCATTCTTGAGGATGTCCGCCTGCAACTGTTCGAGCCGATTTTTGAAGAAGGCGAGCTGATCCTCATTCATGTAATCCTTGTCGCTCATCTTCAGGATTTCGGCTTCGGTCAAGAGTTTCTTCGTCATCTGCTTGCTTCTTCAATGTGCGGCAAATCAAGAGATATTGCCTGCACTTTGGGATTACCCGCAACCGCGTTTGCATTCATTTGCGATTTGCCGCCGCGGGGCCGAAAGCCTCTGGAAAACCGGTTCTCAAATACCAGGATAGGCCTGGCGCGGATTTGCGCGCGCGGCGAACCGGTATGCTGCGCGGCAGATCGCATCGGCCGCGGCCGGGTGGCGGATTGGCGATCCGGCGCGGTTGCGATGCCCGGAAAACTGGTTCAGCAAGAACCGGGCCTGTTTGTTGCCGTACTCCAGCGGGCACGTATTGTAACTGAATCGCAAGCGGGCGCCGTATCGGGTCGATCCCCGTCGGCTGCGCCAATATCTAGAAAATATAACGCGCAAATTGGGAAAAAGCGATGACGGCGAAACCCTGCCCGCACGCCGCCGCCGGGGCCGCCGCGAAAGCGGCCGCGCGGGCGGGGCGAAAAGGGGCGAAAACGGCGCCCGCGCGCGTCAGGCGAGGCAGGCGTCGAGGCCGTCGGTGATCAGGTCCTGCGGCAGGTCGACGCCGATGAACACCATCTTGTTGGTCTTCTTCTCGGCCGGCAGCCACTTGGCGGCGAGATCGCTGCCCATCATCTGGTGCACGCCCTGGAATACCACCTTGCGGTCGACGCCCTTCATGAACAGCACGCCCTTGTAGCGCAGCATCCGCTCGCCGTAGATCTGCAGGATGCCGCCGAGGAAGTCTTCCAGCTTGTTCGGATCGAACGGGCGGTCGTTGCGGTACACGAACGACTTGATCTTGTCGTCGTGGTGCGCATGGTGGTGATGGTGGTGGCCGTGGTCGTGATCGTGCGCGCATTGACCGTGATCGTGGTCGCAATCGGCGTGATCGTGATCATGGGCGTGCTCGTGGTGATGGTGCGCGTGATCGTCCTCGGCGAGGAAGTCGGGGTCGATCTCGAGCTTCGCGTTCAGGTTGAAGCCGCGCAGGTCGAAGATTTCCTTGATGTCGGCTTCACCGAAGTTCACGACCTTGATCGCCGCCTTCGGGTTCATGTGCATCAGGCGGTGCTTGAGGCCGGCGACGGTCTGGTCGTCGACGAGATCCGACTTCGTGATGAACAGGCGGTCGGCGAAACCGACCTGGCGCTGCACGACTTCGTGTTCGTCGAGCTGCGCGTCCGCGTGCTTCGCGTCGACGAGCGTGATGACCGCGTCGAGCAGGAAGTCGTCGGCGATTTCGCTGTCGATGAAGAAGGTTTGCGCGACGGGGCCCGGGTTCGCGAGGCCGGTCGTCTCGATCACGATGCGGTCGAAGTCGAGCTTGCCTTCGCGCTTCTTCGCGGCCAGATCGCCGAGCGCGCGTGCGAGGTCGCCGCGGATCGTGCAGCAGATGCAGCCGTTGCTCATCTGGATGATCTGCTCGTTCGAATCCTGCACGAGGATTTCGTTGTCGATGTTCTCTTCGCCGAACTCGTTCTCGATCACGGCGATCTTCATGCCGTGCTGTTCGTTCAGGATGCGCTTGAGCAGCGTCGTCTTGCCGCTGCCGAGAAAGCCGGTAAGGATGGTGACGGGAGTGGCCATGTCGGTCGCCTGTGGTTCGTGAATCGGGGTCAAAACCAGGATGTGCGTCGCGCCCTCGCGTGACGAGCCGGGGCGCACAACCATCCATTGAAACATACCTGTCAAGCCCCCGCCCGTCGTCCGGACGACAGGCGAAAGCGCTGGCCCGCCAGGCGAGGCCGGCGGATCGGGGTGTCCGCCAAGATCGGGGCGATCAGACGATTTGCAACAGCAGGCCCTTCAGATATTCGCCTTCCGGGAACGCGGCGAGCAGCGGGTGATCGACCCCGGCGCCGAGCCGCTTCAGGATGCGCGCGTCGACCTTCGCGTCGGCTGCCGCGCCGGCGACGATCTTCTGGAACAGGTCCATGTCGATCGCGCCCGAGCACGAGTACGTGAACAGCAGGCCGCCCGGACGCAGCAGCTTGAAGCCGCTCAGGTTGATGTCCTTGTACGCGCGCGCCGCGCGATCGACGCTGTCGCGGGTCGGCGCGAACTTCGGCGGATCGAGCACGATCAGGTCGAAACGCTCGCCTTCGTCGACGAGACGGCGCAGCGTCTTGAACGCGTCGGCGTCCAGCCAGGTCGCGCGTTCGGCGTCGAAGCCGTTGGCGACGACGTTCTGCTGCGCGAGCGCGAGCGCATCGCCCGACGAGTCGATCGACACGACGCGTTTCGCGCCGCCCTTGAGCGCCGCGAGCGAGAAGCCGCCCGTGTAGCAGAAGCAGTTCAGCACGTCGCGGTCGGCCGCGTACTGCGCGACGAGCGCGCGGTTGTCGCGCTGGTCGACGTAGAAGCCCGTCTTGTGGCCGTTCGGCACGTCGACGTGATAGCGCACGCCGTTTTCGTTCGCGATCAGCGTCGCGGGCGGCGCGTCTCCTGCCAGCACGCCGGTCGTCTGTTCGAGCCCTTCCTTGTCGCGGATCGACACGTCCGAGCGCTCGTACACGTTCGGGCAGCCCGTCGCGCCGGTGAGCGCCGCGACGATCGCGTCCTTCCACGCTTCGACGCCCGCGGCCATGAACTGGCAGACGAGCTGGCCGCGCGGCGCCGCGCCGGCTTCCGCGGTGTCCGCGACGTAGTAATCGACGATCAGCCCCGGCAGCCCGTCGGCCTCGCCGAACACGAGCCGTACCGCGCCCGTGCCGGACACCATCGTCGTGCGATGCGCGACCGCGCGCTGCACGCGGCGCTTGAAGAACGCATGGTCGATCGGCTCGTTCTCGTCGAAGCTCCACACGCGCACGCGGATCTGCGACTGCGGGCTGTACGCGCCGCGCGCGAGAAAGCGGCCGTCGTGCGTGCGCACGATCACGGTGGCGCCGGGCGCGGGCTTGCCGTCGACACGGTCGATCGCATTGGCGTAGATCCACGGATGGCGACGCAGCAGCGATTTTTCCTTGGACGGCTTGAGTGTGACGGTTTGCATGATGGGATCGAAATGGGCCGCGCGCGACGCCGACCGTTGCCGGTCGCCGCGCGCGGCGGGTAACACGGGACGCGCGTCAGTCGCGCTTCTTCGCGCGCGGATGCGCGCTGTCGTAAATCTTCGCGAGATGCTGGAAGTCGAGCGACGTATAGACCTGCGTCGCGGAGACGCTCGCGTGGCCGAGCAGTTCCTGCACCGCGCGCAGGTCGCCGCTCGATTGCAGCACGTGCGTCGCGAACGAGTGGCGCAGCACGTGCGGGTGGACGTTGGCGGGAATGCCGGCGGCGAGCGCCGCGCGCTTCACGCGCTCGCGCACGACGCCGGGCGACATCCGGTTGCCGCGCACGGACACGAACAGCGGATGCGGGTCGTGCTTCACGAACTCGCCGCGCACCGCGAGCCACGCATTCAGCGCATCGATCGCCTTGCGGCCGACCGGCACCTTGCGCTCCTTGTTGCCCTTGCCGCGCACGGTGACTTCGGCTTCGGCGAGATCGAGCCAGCCGGCCGAACGGTAGCCGTCGGCCTGCGTGTACATGACGTCGAGCCCGATCAGCTCGGCCAGGCGCAGCCCCGACGAATAGAACAGTTCGAGGATCGCGTGATCGCGGATGCTCTCGGTCGTGCCGGCGACCGGCGCGTCCATCAGCGCCGACGCGTCGTCGACCGACAGCGCCTTCGGCAGCGTTTTCGGGCGCTTCGGCGCGCGCACCGCGGCAACCGGGTTCGCGGGCATCTCGATGCGCTGCGCGAGCCAGCGGTAGAACGCGCGCCATGCGGACAGCCGATGCGAGATCGACCGCGCGGACAGCCCGCCCGAATGTGCGCGCGCGACCGCGCCGCGCATGTCGGCGGCCGTCAGCGCTTCGAGCGGGCGGCCGGCCGCGAGCTTCTTCAGTTCGTCGAGTTCGTGCGTGTACGCGCGCAGCGTATGTTCCGACAGCTGCCTGACGTGCTTCAGGTTCGACAGGTAGGCGGCGACCGGATCGTCTGTCATCGCGTGCGCGGTCAGTGCGGCAGCAGGCGCGTGAGCGCCGCGCTCGCGAGCGTGGCGATCTGCGCGAGGAAGTCGGTGGCCATCCCGTCGTGGAAACGGCGCGGATCGGGCGAGCCGAGCACGAGCAGGCCAAACGCGGGTGCATCGGTGCCGGCGAGCGGCGCGCGCAGCGCGAGCAGCGCGACCGATGCGGCCGAGCCGTCGCCGGCCGGCGCGGCTTCGGCGCCTTCCGCCGTACTCGCGGCCGACGCGGCTACCGCGGGCGCGAGCCACTGCGCGGCCTCGAAGCCCGTGTTCGCGCCGCAGTACGGCGTCGACAGGCCGTTCGTGAACAGGCGCACTTCCTCGCCGACCTGGCGCGCGAAGTCGGCCTGCGCGTAGGTGTCGGCGACGTCCCACACGCGCAGTGCGGTTTGCGGCACGTCGAACACGTCGGCGATGCCGTCGGCGATCGTGCGCGGCAGCGCGTACGGATCGCGTTCCGCGATCACGCGCGCGGTCCAGCGGCTGAACTTCGCGGACAGGCTGTCGTTCTCGTGGCCGTAGCGCACGAGTTCGGCGAGGCGGCGCTCGAGATGCTTGTTCTTGTCGCGCAGCATCTCCATCTGCCGTTCCTGCAGCGAGATCGCGGCCTTGCCGTGCGGGTTCGCGAGACGGATCGTCGCGAGCAGTTCGGCGTGCTGCGCGAAGAATTCGGGATTGGCGAGCAGGTAGTCGGCGACTTCGCGATCGTTCATGTGGCTGGCGCGTTCAGTTATCAAGGACGTTGCAGGGTCAGGCGTTCAGGTCGATCTCGCCTTCGAACACGGTCGCGGCGGGGCCGGCCATCGTCAGCGCGGCGGCTTCGTCGCGCGCGCCGTCCCAGCCGATCGTCAGCGTGCCGCCGTGCGTGTGCACGGTCACGGGCGAATCGAGCAGGCCGCGCCGGATGCCGGCCGCGACCGCCGCGCACGCGCCGGTGCCGCACGCGAGCGTCTCGCCCGCGCCGCGCTCGTACACGCGCAGCTTCACTTCGTGGCGCGACACGATCTGCATGAAGCCGGCGTTCACGCGCTCGGGGAAGCGCGCGTGGCGCTCGATCAGCGGGCCCTCTTCCAGCACCGGATACGCTTCGGCATCGTCGACGACCTGCACCGCGTGCGGATTGCCCATCGACACGGTCGAGATCCAGCGCGTCGCGCCGCCGACGTCGAGCGGCCACAGCGTGTCGCGGCCTTCGGTGCGGCCGTCGAGGCCCGACGCAACGAACGGCACCTGCGCGGGCGCGAACACGGGCGCACCCATGTCGACGACGACTTCGCCGTTGTCCTGCAGCGTCAGCGTGATCAGGCCCTTCATGACTTGCACGCGCACGCTGCGCTGGTCGGTCAGGCCGCGGTCGCTGACGAATTTCACGAAGCAGCGCGCGCCGTTGCCGCAGTGTTCGACCTCGCCGCCGTCGCAATTGAAGATCCGGTACTTGAAATCCGCGCCGTCGACGGTCGGTTTTTCGACGAGCAGCAACTGGTCGGCACCAATGCCGAAGTGCCGGTTGGCGAGCGCGCGCACCTGCGCTTCGGTGAGCGGCGGCAACGCGCGCGAATAGCCGTCGAGCACGACGAAGTCGTTGCCCGCGCCGTGCATCTTGGTGAACGAGAGTTTCACTGGGTCCGGGATTCCATGGCGAACAAGGCGGCCAGCACGACGCGAACGGCTCGCGGCCATGCCGGGCGGTGTCGTTCGTCGTGCTGATCTCAACCGCAAATGATACATGCAGCCGACAGGGGCGTCCTGCGCGGGCGGGCGTTTCGCGTCGTCGGCCGACGCGGAATGGGCGGCATCGGCCGATCGGTCGACTGGTATTTTCAATCCGCCCCATCCGGGTGAAGCGCTGCGCGACGACGTGCTGCCTGCGCTCGGCCTCACCGTGACGGAGGCCGCCGCGCAGCTCGGCGTGACGCGCGCGGCGCTGTCGCGGATCCTGCACGGCCATGCGGGCATCTCGCCGGAAATGGCGCTGCGTCTCGAAGCGTGGCTGGGCGAGGACAATGGCGGGCGCGCCGATCGGTGGCTCGCGCAGCAGGTCGCCTTCGATCTGTGGCGGGCGCGCGCGAAAGGCATGCCGAAGGTGGCGAGGGCGCAGGCGCGCGCATGACGGCGCGCCCGCGGGTTTCGCTCGGCAGGGTCAGTACAGGCTCGGTTCGCCGGGCGGGCGCGTCTTGAAGCGCTTGTGGACCCAGTAGTACTGCTCGGGCATCAGCGGGATCTGTTCCTCGAGGAACTCGTTCATCCGCCGCGCGTCGAGATCGTCGTCGCCGGTCGGATAGTTGGCCCACGGCTTGAAGACCTTCAGCCGGTAGCCCTTGTAGTTCGGCAGCACCTCGCCGATAAAGGGCAGAACCTGCGCGTGGCCGGTCTTTGCGAACCGGCCGACTGCCGTCAGCGTGCAGGCGGGTATGCCGAAGAAGGGCACGAACGTCGAGTTGCGCAGCCCGTAGTCCATGTCGGCGCCCAGCATCACCGGCTTGCGGTCGCGCAGCCAGCGCAGCACGGTACGCGCGCTGTCTGCCCGGCTCGCCAGCTCCGCACCGAAGCGGCCGCGGCCGGCCTTGGCCGCGGCGTCGATTTCCGGGTTCTTCATCGGCGTGTAGAGCGAGCCGCACGTGCGGTCGAGCGCGAGATTGATCGCCATCGAGCCGGCCTCGATACCGACGAAATGGAAGCCGAGCAAGAGGGTCGGCGGCATGTCCGGATCGCTGAGGTCGACTTCGCTCTCGACCGTAAACAGCTTGCGGTAGGCCTGCTCCGACGCGAACCACTGGTAGCTGCGCTCGACGTAGCTGCGGATCGCATGGCGGAAATGCTGGCCGGCCACTTCCTCGCGCCGTTCGTCGCTCCAGTCCGGGAAGCAGAGTTTCAGGTTGGTGTGTACGATGCGCTTTCGCCCGCTGGGGATCTGGTACAGCAGCCAGCCGAGACCGTCGCCGAGCCGCGCGGTCAGGCCGTACGGCAACAGGGCGAGCAGCTTCAGGAAGCCGATGGCGAGATGTGTGCCGAGGCGGCCTAGCATGCGGAACCTCCTTGGGGCCGGATGGCTGGCGCGTTGCGAACAGGGTGGTAAGACAGCGGAAGAAACAGCACGGGCGGCGCTCTGTGACAATTCAGGAAAGCCGCTATAATACGGGCTTCGCCGAGTTAACTGACAACTTGCGGGGCGAAGCCGGCTGGCGCGAAGCGCGCTGCCCGGTCCTGGTAATCCGCTAAAGCGTCGCCGCTTCAGGCCCAACGAAGCTGGCTACGTGAAACCGACCGTAACCACACAGGAGCCTGAAAAAGTGGCAAACGATTATCTCTTCACGTCCGAATCCGTCTCCGAAGGCCATCCGGACAAAGTCGCGGACCAAATCTCGGACGCGATTCTCGACGCCATCCTCGAGCAGGACAAATATTCCCGCGTCGCGGCGGAAACGCTGTGCAACACGGGTCTCGTCGTTCTGGCCGGTGAAATCACCACGACGGCCAACATCGACTACATCCAGATCGCGCGCGACACGATCAAGCGCATCGGCTACGACAACACCGACTACGGCATCGACTACAAGGGTTGCGCGGTGCTCGTCGCGTACGACAAGCAGTCGCCGGACATCGCCCAGGGCGTCGATCGTGCACACGACGACAACCTCGACCAGGGCGCGGGCGACCAGGGTCTGATGTTCGGTTACGCTTGCGACGAAACGCCGGAACTGATGCCGCTGCCGATCTACCTGTCGCACCGTCTCGTCGAGCGCCAGGCCAGCCTGCGCCGCGACGGCCGCCTGCAATGGCTGCGCCCGGACGCGAAGTCGCAGGTGACGGTTCGCTACGTCGACGGCAAGCCCGATTCGATCGACACTGTCGTGCTGTCGACGCAGCACGCACCGGACATCGAGCTGCCCGCACTGCGCGAAGCCGTGATCGAGGAAATCATCAAGCCGACGCTGCCGGCCGACCTGATCAAGGGCGACATCAAGTTCCTCGTGAACCCGACCGGCCGGTTCGTGATCGGCGGCCCGCAGGGCGACTGCGGCCTGACGGGCCGCAAGATCATCGTCGACACGTACGGCGGTGCCGCACCGCACGGCGGCGGCGCGTTCTCGGGCAAGGATCCGTCGAAGGTCGACCGTTCGGCTGCGTATGCAGGCCGCTACGTCGCGAAGAACATCGTCGCCGCGGGCCTCGCGTCGCGCGCGCTGATCCAGGTGTCGTACGCGATCGGCGTTGCGGAGCCGACCTCGGTGATGGTCAACACGTTCGGCACGGGCCGCGTGTCGGATGCAGTGATCACGAAGCTCGTGCGCGAGCATTTCGACCTGCGTCCGAAGGGCATCATCAAGATGCTCGACCTGCTGCGCCCGATCTACGAGAAGACCGCTGCGTACGGCCACTTCGGCCGCGAAGAGCCGGAATTCTCGTGGGAAGCGACCGACAAGGCGCTCGCACTGGCCGAAGCGGCCGGCGTGGAGCCGACGGCTCGCGTCGCGTAAGCGTCGTTCGCCCGAAACGAAAAACCCCGGCCAAGCCGGGGTTTTTTTATGGATTCCGATCGCCGGCGCAACGGCGGCGACCATGGCGGGCAGTGCCCGCCGGCGCTGCTTCAGCGTGCGCCGAACCCGAACCAGCCGTCGCTGGCTGCGAGGCGGCGTGGCCGGTTGACGCGGCGTTGCGGGCCGAGCGCCCGGCGCAGCGCGAGCGCGCGCAGCGACGACGGCTTCTGCAGCAGCGAGCGCAGGCCGGCGCGGCGTGCGAACGCCTGCGTGCTCATCATCGAGAAAAACGCGTGGAACCACGCGCGGATGCCGTCGAGCCGGCCATGCGCGGGCACGCGCTCGGCCAGCGCCTGCGTGCGTGCGCGGTGATGGCGCAGCGGACGGGCAGGAGCGGGCGGCACGACGCGCTTCGCGGTGCGGCTGAGACGGGAAGTCAGACGGAATGGCATGTGAACGATGCTTCGCTTGTATGGATGGCGCCCTTGAAGAGCGCACTGGTATGAACGGCCTCGGATGGCGCAACGGATCTTACCGAATGTCGCTGCGCGCCGCGCCCGCCAGAATTGACAGGCCGCGTCAGGCTACAGGGGATTCATGACCGGCAAAAGTCGCGATAAACCCTTGTGCCGCAAGGCGTGTGCCGCATACCGCCTGTCGGTGAGGCCAGCGCCGCGCCGCACAGTTCCCTTGCGCCAGATCAAATCTGCGATTGGCATGCCCCTGCGCACGATAATGGCGCTGTTCGCGGCATCCGGCGCCGATTTACAATCGTCACATTCACACAATAAACGTCTGGCAACCCATGTCGTCTCCATTGCAGTCGGAATCGATCCGCGCGCAAGTCGCGGAATTGCGCGAACGCGGTTTCGTCGTCGCGCGTGGCCTCGTCGGCGAGCAACAGTGCGCGGTGCTCAAACGGATTGCGGAGCGCCAGTTGCAGGAGGCCGCCGAGCCGATCGAGTTCGAGGCGGACCTGCGCTACCCGGGCGCGCCCGAGTCGAAGCATGCGCCGGGCGGACACACGGTGCGGCGGCTGCTCGATGCGTACTCGCGCGATCCGGCATTCGCCGAGCGCGCGATCGCGCCCGAAATCGGCGCGTGGATGCGCGAGTATTTCGGTGAGGAACCCGTGCTGTCGCGCGCGCATCACAACTGCATGATGACGAAGCATCCCGCGTACGGCAGCCTGACCGGCTGGCATCGCGACTTCCGTTACTGGGCGTTCGAGCGCTCGGACATGGTGTCGGTATGGCTCGCGCTGGGGCCCGAAACGAACGAGAACGGCGCGCTGTGGCTCGTGCCGGGTTCGCATACGGCCGAGTTCGGGCCTGAAGCGTTCGACGATTCGAAGTTTTTCCGCGGCGACCTGCCGGAGAACCGGAAGATGATCGACGCGGCCACGTGCCCGTCGCTGCAGGCGGGCGACGTCGTGTTCTTCCACAGCAACACGCTGCATTCGGCCGGGCAGAACCGTTCCGACCAGGTGAAGTTCTCGCTCGTGTACACCTACCACGGCGCGAGCAACCGGCCGGTGCCCGGCACGCGCTCGGCGGCGAAGCCGGAAGTGCAGTTCTAGGCGCGGATCGGACGGCGCGGCGAGGCCGCGACGATCACGCGATGCGGCGCATCGCGGGCGAATGAAGCAACGGGCGGCCTGGCCGCCCGTTTCGTTTTGCGCGGCCCGAACGTGTGACGCGGGCCGTTTGCGCGTCGCGCGGTTGCGCGATCAGCGCTTGCCGCCCGGCATCGCGAGGCCGATCAGGCCGATGAACGACGCGACGGCGCCGCCCACGATCAGCAGGATCGTCTTCGTGGCCGGCGAGCCGGTGAAGAAGCGCGACACGTTGTCGTTGATCGAATGGAACGACTGGCCGCCGAAATACAGCAGCACGACGCCGCCGACGAGCAGCGCAACCGAGATGACCCGGGACATACCAACCTCGCTGAAACGGTGATTCGAGACGCCGCAGTGTAGGCGACGGCCGCGGTCGCGTCCATCGCCGTGCGTGCATCGGCAGCCTTCGTTACCATAGCCGTCGTGCGTTTTCTTCGCCGCCGTCGTGCCTTGGGCGCGGCCGGTGCGCGCCCCTCCCTCCGACGTCCTGACGGGAAATACTCATGGCCTACGAAGCAGCTTCCGAACGTTATGCGGACATGCAATACCGCACCTGCGGCAAATCCGGGCTCAAACTGCCCGCGCTGTCGCTCGGCCTGTGGCACAACTTCGGCGACTCGACGCCGATCTCGACGCAGCGCGAGATCCTGCGCACCGCGTTCGACCTCGGCATCAACCACTTCGATCTCGCGAACAACTACGGGCCGCCGTACGGCAGCGCGGAAACCAACTTCGGCCGGCTGCTGAAGGAAGATTTCCGGCCGTATCGCGACGAGCTGCTGATCTCGACGAAGGCCGGCTGGGACATGTGGCCGGGGCCGTACGGCAGCGGCGGCGGATCGCGCAAGTACGTGCTCGCGAGCCTCGACCAGAGCCTGCAGCGGATGGGGCTCGACTACGTCGACATCTTCTATTCGCACCGATTCGACGCGCACACGCCGCTCGAGGAAACGGCGGGCGCGCTCGCGTCGGCCGTGCAGCAGGGCAAGGCGCTCTACATCGGCATCTCGTCGTATTCGGCGGCGAAGACGCGCGAGATGGCCGAGCTGCTCGCGCAGTACAAGGTGCCGCTGCTGATCCACCAGCCTTCGTACAACCTGCTGAACCGCTGGATCGAGAGCGACCTGCTCGGCACGCTCGACGACGTCGGCGCGGGCAGCATCGCGTTCACGCCGCTCGCGCAGGGGCTGCTCACGTCGAAGTACCTGAACGGCGTGCCGGCCGACGCGCGCGTGAACAAGCCGGGCGGCGGCTCGCTGAAGCAGGATCACCTGAGCGCGGACAACCTCGAGCATGTGCGCAAGCTCAACGCGATCGCCGAACGGCGCGGGCAGAGCCTCGCGCAGATGGCGCTTGCGTGGGTGCTGCGCAATGGCCGCGTGACGTCCGCGCTGATCGGCGCGAGCCGTGCGGAGCAGGTGCGTGAGAACGTCGGCGCGCTGAAGAACCTCGAATTCTCGGCGGAAGAACTCGCGGAGATCGATCGTTACGCGACGGAAGGCGGCATCAATCTGTGGGAAAAGCCGTCCACCGATCAGGCCATCTGACCGGCAGTCGATACGGCATGCGAAACATCGCGTGCCGGTATCACCGGCTTGCAGGCAACACATCGCATCGCTGCGGTGCAGCGATGCGCGTCAGGCACGAGGTGCGCGGCTAGAGCAGCGCGGGCAGACCTTCGACCAGCAATACTGCGACGCCGACGCCGAGGATGACGCCCAGCACGCGCAGCAGGTTGTGGCGGAATTCGGTTGCGCATGGCACCGCGCCGAGAAATAGCGCTCCGGCCAGCGCCATCGGAATCAACAGGATGAAGTCGCCGATCGTGAAATAGGTCGTCATGCGTGTCTCCAGTGTCGGCCGGAGTTGGCGTATCAGTGCTGACTCCAGTCCCATGCCGGGTGTTTCTAGTCTTGGTCCGACCCGATTGCGAGCGGGGCCGTCAGTTCGAGTATAGGTAACCGGCAGCGCTTTTCGCTATCCGAACCATTAAAAATCAGCGGAAAGCCTCGCGAATCGCGCATTTTTCCTGCAAGTTCGACGAACGCCTTGCACGCATCTTTCCCGTGCCTTTCGTTTTTCGCGGCATTGCCGTACGTGTCCGATGCAGGCCGCCGCCCCCGTGGGCGCGGCGGCCTGTCCGCTTACGCGCGGTCGGGTCGTGTACGGGCGGCCGGTGCGCGGAACACGAGCGCCAGCCCCGCGACGATCGCGCCCATGCCGGCGAGCGCGAGCGGCTCGGGCCGGTTGCCGAGCCACACGGCATCCATCAGCGTGGTGACGACGGGCACGAGATAGAACAGGCTCGTCACGTTGACGAGATCGCCGCGCTGCATCAACCGGTAGAACAGCAATTGCGCGATCACCGAGATCACGATGCCGAGCCACAGGAGCGGCACGACGAACGCCCAGCTCATATCGAGCGACACCGGCCGGAACGGCACGATCGCCACGCACAGTGCGAGGCCGATCGCATTCTGCAGCGGCAGCACGTCGGCGGGCGCCGCGCGTACGCGCTTTTGCAGCAGCGAGCCGACGGTCAGCGCGACGAGTGCCGTGAGTGCGCACGCGACGCCCGCGACCGGCAGGCCGGCATCGCCCACGCCGCGGCATACGACGAGCGCGAGGCCGGCCAGCGACAGCGCGAGCCCCGCGATGCGCACCGGCTGCCAGCGCCGCTCGACGATCGCGAGCGTGAGGATCGGCTGCACGCCGAGGATCGTCGCGAGCACGCCCGGTGCGATCCCGCGCTCGAGCGCGAGCAGGTAGAAGATCGAATAGCCACCCATCATCAGCAGGCCGGTCAGCGCGGCCATGCGCCGCTCGCCGCGCGGCGGCAGCCAGCGTTTGCGCACGAAGGCCAGCGCAAGCAGCACGAGCGACGCGAGCGCGAAACGCGCGGTGAGAAAGACGAACGCGGATGCGTGACGCAGACCGAGTTCAGCAAAGATCGCGCCGCTGCTCCACAGCAGCACGAAGAGCGACGTCGCTCCATGCGCGGCAAGCGCGCGTTTGAACGAAACCATGTGAATCCACCTGTCGAACGGATCGGAACGTTCCATCCGCGCGCGCAGCGAAGCGCCGTGCGTCACGACGCACGAGCGGAAGCCGACGGGCGAATGGAAGACGAAACGGAAGCCGGCTGGTCAGCCGGCGCGTGCCGCCGGAGGGGGCGGCGCGGCGCCGACGAGCGGCGGTGCGACAGGAGGCGGGAGGACCGACGGATGCGCGCACGCCTGCGGCCGCGAATCGAACTGCGGCCGGGATTTTGCGAGGGCGGAGGTGAGCGGATGCATCGTGTCGGAATGCGGTTGAACGCGAATGAACGTCAAAGGTACTGCAAGGCCGGCATCCAGCGCAACAACTGTCGGCGGCTCCGCATGACGAAGGACGTGTTGCGGTGATGCCGGGCGACGCGTGCGCGTCGGCGGCTGCGCGAGACGCGTTCCGGGCAGGCGGAGAAGCCGACATCGCACGAGGCAGGCGGCGTGGTGCCGGCACGCTCGGTCACGCGAAATCTGCTGGCGACCTGGCACCGGACAAACGATGCGCGCGTTGCGTCGATCGCGTGCGCGCCGCGGCGCCGGGCGGTTTCGGCGGGCAGTCACATTCGACAGGGTATGATGGGGGTATCCGCCCGTGCAAGCGCACGCGCGGCGCAGTGGTTGATTGGAGACACTCGACGAATTCGCGGCACTTCGCCTGCTGCTTCTTCTTTTCGCGCTTCGATAAACCGTGAACAATGGGATTGCGCGCAACGCTCCGTCGAGAGCGGCGCGGATCGCGCATTTGCCGGCTCGCCAGCGGGCCGGGTTTCAAGATTCAAGAGTGGGGAACCATCATGCATGTCGGGTCGATTGTCTGCACTACCCATATCGCGGTGCCGAAGGGCGCGCGCGGCATCGTCCAGCGCGTCCTGGGCGACATGGCCATGGTGACCTGGTACGCGGGCGTGCCGGGCGAGTCGAAAGAACTCAACACCGAGCCGTTCTTTCTCGAGGACCTGATCGACACCGGCGAATCCGTGCTGCCGGCCGGCGCGGCGCTTCACTGAGCGTGCAAGCCGCACCGGGCGCTCGTCTTTCGGCCCGGCTGGCGGCACAATGCGGGGCATGAACGAAGTCACTTCCGCTCCAGCTTCCCCCGCCGGGCCGCCGCCGTTCGCCGGCCTCACGCCCGAGTGCGTGCTCGACGCGCTCGACAGCGTGCTGATCCCGGCCGGCCTGCGCACCGACGGGCGCCTGCTCGCCCTCAACAGCTACGAAAACCGCGTCTACCAGGTCGGCATCGAAGACGGCCCGCCGGTCGTCGCGAAGTTCTACCGCCCGGCACGCTGGTCGGACGACGCGATCCTCGAAGAGCACGCGTTCGTCGCCGAACTCGCCGCGCGCGAGATTCCGGCGGTGCCTGCGCGCACGTTCGACGGCCGCACGCTGCACGCGTTCGACGGCTTTCGTTTCTCGATCTTCGAGCGGCGCGGCGGCCGCGCACCCGATCTCGATCGCAGCGATACGCTCGAATGGCTCGGCCGCTTCATCGGCCGGATTCATGCGGTCGGCGCGACGCAGCCGTATGTCGCGCGCCCCGTGCTCGACATCGGGACCTTCGGCTACGAGCCGCGCGACTACCTGCTCGCGCACGATTTCATTCCGGATGACGTACGACCCGCGTACGAGACGGCGGTCACGCTTGCTCTCGAAGGGGTCGAGGCCGCGTTCGAACGTGCGGGCGAGATCCGCCTGCTGCGCACGCACGGCGACTGTCATCCGAGCAACGTGCTGTGGACCGATGCCGGCCCGCATTTCGTCGACTTCGACGACAGCCGGATGGCGCCCGCGATCCAGGATCTGTGGCTGCTGCTGCCGGGCGATCGCGAAGGCGCGTCGCGCGCGCTGGCGGACCTGCTGGCCGGCTACGAGGATTTCTGCGAATTCGAGCCGCGCGAGCTGCATCTCGTCGAAGCGCTGCGCACGTTGCGGCTGATCCACTACGCAGCGTGGCTCGCGCGGCGCTGGGACGATCCCGCGTTCCCGGCAGCGTTTCCGTGGTTCAACACGCATCGTTACTGGGAAGAACGCGTACTCGAACTGCGCGAGCAGATCGGCGCGATGCAGGAAGGGCCGCTCTGGCCCGTGTGACAGTGCGCGCGGCACCGACGCCGCGCGACAGGCTTGCGCGGGCCGCGGCGCGATGCACGCGGCCCGTTCCGATCAGAGCTTCAGCATCAGCTTGATCACCGCGGCGAAGCGCTTGCCGTACGGCGGCGCGATCAGGCCGCGCGTGTTCAGCCGCGCCTGCGTGAGCACGGGCTTCATCTTCGAGAACGTCACGAAGCCGTCGTAGCCGTGATACGCGCCCATGCCGCTCGCACCGACGCCGCCGAACGGCAGGCTGCCGCATGCGATGTGCATCAGCGCCTCGTTGACCGTCACGCCGCCCGAGATCGTTTCGCGCATCACGCGGTCGATCGTGCCGCCGTCCTCGTCGAACAGGTAGAGCGCGAGCGGACGCGGGCGCGCATTCACATACGCGATCGCCTCGTCGAGCCGTTCGTACGGCACGAGCGGCAGCAGCGGCCCGAAGATTTCCTCCTGCATCAGTTGCGACGCGGCCGGCACCTGCGTGACCGCGCACGGTACGAAGCGGCGCGACGCCGGATCGGACTGCGCATCGGACAGCGGATGCAGTTGCGCACCGGCCGCCTGCGCATCGCTCGCGAGTTGCTGCAGCCGGGCGTAATGGCGCGGCGACACGATCGTCGTGTAATCGCCGTTGGTCGACAGGTCGGGATACATCTTCGCTAACCGTGCTCGCGCCCGCTCGATGAATGCGGCTTCCATCCCGCGCGGCAGCAGCACGTAGTCGGGCGCGATGCAGGTCTGGCCCGCGTTCAGCGTCTTGCCCGCGACGATCGCGTCGACGGCTGCGTCGAAGCGTGCATTCGGGCCGACGATCGCCGGCGACTTGCCGCCGAGTTCGAGCGTGACGGGCGTGAGGTTGTCGGCGGCCGCGCGCATCACGTGGCGGCCGACTTGCGTCGAGCCGGTGAACAGCAGGTGATCGAACGGCAGCCCGCTGAACGCGGCGCCGACCTCCGCATCGCCGTTCACGACCGCGACGTGGTCGCGCGTGAAGGTCTTCGCGATCAGTTGCTCGAACAGCGCCGACGTGCGCGGCGTCAGTTCGGACATCTTGACGATCGCGCGGTTGCCGGCCGCAAGCGCGCAGATCAGCGGGCCGGCCGCGAGCAGCACCGGGTAGTTCCACGGCACGACGATGCCGACCACGCCGAGCGGCTGCGGAATCACCTTCGCGCGCGCCGGGCGCAGCCACTTGTTCATCGGCTTGCGGATCGGCTTCATCCAGCGCTTGCCGTGCTTGAGCGCGTCGTCGATCTCTTCCTTCGCCATCCAGATTTCCGACAGCAGCACTTCCTGCTTCGAGCGATGGCCGAAATCGGCGCTGATTGCTTCGGCGAGCGCATCCGCGTGGTCGAGCAGCATCGAGCGCAGCGCACGCAGGTGCTGCGCGCGCGTCTCCCAGGCCGGGTACGGTGCGCGCAGGTAGGCCGCGCGCTGGTCGCGCAGCAGCGACGTCAGCGCATCCGCCGACGACAGTGCTTGCGGGGCCAGTTCGGGCAGGTCGTTTTTCATCTCGTCTCCTCCAGTTGGGCCGGGCTGGTCGGCCAGCCGTCACGCCGCACGCGAGCGCTCGGCGAGCGCGGCGGCGCGGATCGGGGTGGTGCGCGTCGCGCGGCGCAGGGCCGGATGCGACGGGTGTTCGAAAACCGGTTGCAGCGTGCGGCGGGCGTCGCATCCGCGCGACGGTTTCCGCATGCGAACGTGGTGCCGCACGGCATGCACGCATGGCCTGATGCGGTAACGACCGGGCACGCGACGCTGCAGCGCGAGCGCTTGCCTGCGCACCGAAGCGGGGTAGTGCGACGCGCATGCTGATTCGAGCCGCAGCACATCGTGCCGCTGCGGCGGACAGCCGTCCAAACGGTCGGCGACGACGCGTGCCGTTCGATTTCGATCGGCTGCGCGCATGACGCCGACCGTCCCTGCGCGGGCAGCCGTTTGAAATGAAATGCAGGCCGCGTGCGGTGCATCCGGACAACCCGGTCGACACACGGCCTGCAGAACCTGGCGCTGCATCGTCGTCTCTCCCGTTTCGCGACGGATCGGCTTCTCGTGGCCGGCGCGTCGCGCGAAGCGAATCGATACATCTTAAATTTAGTTCATGCGGGCGTTTAGAGGAATCGCTCTTGAATCCGCGCGCCGCGTGCATGACGGCCATTCCTACAATGCCCGAGCACTACGGTCTGTTTGCATGGGGAACGCATGTGCGCTCCCTATGCAAACAGGACCTATAAGAGGGGACGCGGTCGCACGGCGGTGCCGGGCGCCTTCCATGACACGACGGAGACGTGACATGCAATACGACTACATCATCGTCGGCGGGGGTTCGGGCGGTTCGAGCCTGGCAGGCCGTCTCGCCGATGCCTGCCCCGACGCGACGATCGCGCTGATCGAGGCCGGCGCGCATACCGAGCGCAACCTGCTCGTCAACATACCGGTCGGCATCGCGGCGCTGGTGCCGTTCAAGCTCGGCACGAACTACGGCTACGAGACGGTGCCGCAGCCGGGCCTCGGCGGGCGGCGCGGCTACCAGCCGCGCGGGCGCGGGATGGGTGGCTCGAGCGCGATCAACGCGATGATCTATACGCGCGGCCACCCGGGCGACTACGACGAGTGGGCGCAGCTCGGCGCGACAGGCTGGGGCTGGCAGGATGTGCTGCCGTATTTCCGCCGAGCGGAAGGCAACGAGCGCGGCGCCGATGCGTGGCACGGCGCGGACGGTCCGCTGTCGGTGTCCGATCTGCGCTTTCGCAATCCGTTCTCCGAACGATTCATCCAGGCCGCGCACGCGGCCGGCTATCCGCTGAACGACGACTTCAACGGCGCGACGCAGGAAGGCGTCGGCTTCTACCAGGTCACGCACCGCGACGGCTCGCGCTGCAGCGTCGCGCGTGCTTACATCTATGGCCGCAACCGCCCGAACCTGCACGTGATCACCGACGCGACGGTGCTGCGCGTCGGCTTCGACGGCAAGCGCGCGGTCGGCGTCGCGGTGTCGCGCAACGGCCGCGTCGAGACGCTCGGCGCGCGCGCGGAAGTGATCCTGTCGGCCGGCGCGTTCAATTCGCCGCAACTGCTGATGTGTTCGGGGATCGGCCCGGCCGAGCAATTGCGCCGGCACGGGATCGCGGTCGTGCAGGATGCGCCGGACGTCGGCACGAACCTGATCGACCACATCGACTTCATCATCAACACGCGCGTGAATTCGTCTGAACTGGTCGGCGTGTGCCTGCGCGGGATCGCGAAGATGACGCCCGCGCTCGCGCGCTATTTCTCGAGCCGCACGGGGATGATGACGAGCAACGTCGCGGAGGCAGGCGGTTTCATCAAGAGCGATCCATCGCTCGCGCGGCCCGACCTGCAGCTGCATTTCTGCACGGCGCTCGTCGACGACCACAATCGCAAGATGCACTGGGGTTTCGGCTATTCGCTGCACGTGTGCGCGCTGCGGCCGTTCAGCCGCGGCACGGTGACGCTCGCGAGCGGCGATGCGCGCGACGCGCCGCTGATCGATCCGCGTTTCTTCAGCGATACGCGCGATCTCGACCTGCTCGTGCGCGGCACGCAGGCGATGCGCCGCATCCTGTCGCAGGCGCCGCTCGCGTCGCAGGGCGGGCGCGAGCTGTACACGCGGGCGGACCAGAGCGAAGCCGAGCTGCGCGCGACGATCGTCGCGCATGCCGACACGATCTATCACCCGGTCGGCACGTGCCGGATGGGCTCCGATGCGCGCGCGGTCGTCGATCCGCAACTGCGCGTGCGCGGCGTCGAAGGGTTGCGCGTGGTGGATGCGTCGGTGATGCCGACGCTGGTCGGCGGGAACACGAATGCGCCGTCGGTGATGATCGGCGAACGCGCCGCGGACTTCATCGTCGCGGCGCGCAAGGGTGGTGTGCCGAGCGGCGCGGCGGCTGCCGCGGTGCACGGCCGCTGAGCGGCGCGCACCGGACGGCAATGCCAGGGCCTGTTCCCGCTAATAACGCACGTTCCCCTGTTTTGGAGAAATTCATTCGTCGGGCTGGCCGCCAGAAGGGCCGATCGCTGCGTCATGCTCCTCGCGAATACGTCGAG
Organism: Burkholderia sp. S-53; assembly: GCF_025560745.1. Lineage (NCBI taxonomy): Bacteria > Pseudomonadati > Pseudomonadota > Betaproteobacteria > Burkholderiales > Burkholderiaceae > Burkholderia > Burkholderia sp. S-53. Next base: position 3,590,678 of record NZ_CP090483.1, on the reverse strand, counting down.
TATTCGCTTCGTCGCATTCCTTGCGCCTGGCCCTTCTGGCGGCCAGCGCAAGCCCGTTATTAGCGGGAACAGGCCCTATGCAAACGTATCGACGAGGCCGGCGCGGCTCACGCTCGCGGCGGCCGGTGCGGATTGCGCAGCGTCGGCGGGTGCATCGACGGCTGACGATCCGCCGTTCCCGCGCCGCGACGGCTGGCCGCCTGCGAAGGTCTGTTGCGGGTTCTGCTGCTGCGACGCGAAACCGCCGTCGCTGACGGTCGTGCTGCCGAGCCCGAGCCCGCCGGCTTCCATCGCTTCGCGCAGCTTCGGCAGCGCGGCTTCGACCGCGTCGCGCACCTGCGCGTGCTGCGACACGAACAGCGCGTGCGCGTGGTTGTCCGCGACGCGCAGCACCACCTGCAGCGGCCCGAGATCGGGCGGGTTGAGCGTCAGCTCGGCGCTCTGCTGGTGCGCATTCGACAGGAATACGACCTTCTGGCTCAGCGCGTCCGTCCAGTCGGCGGTGCCGACGTGCGGGGCGAGCACGTGCGTGTTGGCGGCGGCGATCGCGCTCGCCGCAGGCGACAGCTGCAGGTTCGCCTGCGCCGCGGCCGCAGCCGTTGCGCCGGCCGCGAGCGTCGCGCTGGCGGCCGGATCCGTTGCGTCGCTGGCCGCCGCGAGCGCATGCTGCGCGCCGGACTGTGCGTTCGCGTCGGCCTGCAGCGCCTGAGCGGTGGCCTGCGTCGGCGTCTGCTGCGTGGCGAGCGCCCCTTTCGCGTCGGTGAGCGTGCGGTCGAACGTCGGCACCTTCGGCGTCAGCGGAGCGGCGGCGGTCGATGCGGTCGAGGCGGTCGAGGCGGACGATGCCGGCGCCGGTGCCGATGTCGAGGCCGTCGTGCCGGTTGCGGGCATCGAGATCGCACCCGAGCCGCCCGTCAGCTTGGCGAGCGCCGCCTGCAGCGCATCGCGGCTCGACGCCGGCGTGGCCGGCTGGGCGGCCGCATCGTTGGCTGCGTGGTCCGCCAGAGTCGCCGTCGCGTCGGGCTGGCCGGACACGGCCGTCTTTTGCGCGGCAGTGGCAGCAGTGGCAGCGGTGGTGGTAGCGGTGACGGCCGCGGCCGCGGCAGCGGCAGCGGCATCGGCTGGCGTTGCGTTGTCCGTGCGTGCCTGCAGTTGTGCCTGCACGGCGGCGGCCGCCGCAAGTGCGCCGGCGTCGGGGTTGATGGCGGCGTTCGTGTCGTCGGTCGACTGATCGTCGTCCGTGCTGGACGGCTTCGTGCCGGCGGCCAGCTTCGACGCGGCCGGTGTCGTCGACGCATCCGGCGTGGCGGAATTCGCCGCGTCGCGTCGCGTGGTGACACTTTGCTTCAACGTCTGCGCGAACGGCACGGCGGACGTGGCGGTTGTGGCGTCGTTGCCGGCGGCGCTGGACGAACCGGAGCCGCGGGCGGCCTTGAGTGCGGCGCCGGCGGTATCGATCAGCGCGCCGAGCAGGGGCAGAGGAGGCATGAGGTTCTCTCGTTCGAATGCGGTGGTCGGTTACGACGAGCGGGCCGCGTCGGCCCGCATGCGCAGGATCTTCGCGGCGTGTTCGTCGGAGTCGCGCTGTTCGCGCCGGGCGTCGCGCTGCGCTTCCTGCGCGACGCCGCGCGCCTGCAGGATTTCATACGAGCCGACGGTGCGTTTCTTCTGTTGCCAGTTCGGGCGCGCTTCGTCGATGCGGACTTCGGCCGCGGCCAGCACGTTGCGCTGCTGCGCGATCGCCGATTCGAGCGTGTCGATGAAGGCCTGGAAATTGCGCCAGTTGCCGGCCGGCATCCCGTGCTGTGCGGATTGCGCGAAGCGCGCGTGGTATTCGTCGCGATAGCGCAGCAGCGCGTCGAGTTGGTCGGCGGCCGCGCTGCGGTCGCGCTGCGCGGTGCCGAGCTGCTTCGCGGCCGAGTCGAGGTCTTCCTGCGCGCGGTCGAGCAGCAGTTGAAGGGGAAAGCCGTGAGCCATCTGGATCAGCCTCCGTAAGCGTCGAACAGCGCGTCGAGCCCGGCGAGGCTCGACGCGAACGGTGCGCATTCGCGAAAGCCCTGCTGCAGGAACGCCTCGATGCGCGGATAGAGCGCGATCGCACGGTCGAGCTGCGCGTCGCGTCCGGGTGCGTACGCGCCGACCGCGATCAGGTCGCGATTGCGCTGGTAGCGCGACAGCATCTGCTTGAACTGCCGCACGTGGTCGAGGTGCGTTTCGTCGATCAGCGCGGTCATCGCGCGGCTGATCGACGCCTCGATGTCGATCGCGGGATAGTGGCCGGCTTCGGCGAGCGTACGCGACAGCACGATGTGGCCGTCGAGGATCGCGCGCGCGGAATCGGCGATCGGATCCTGCTGGTCGTCGCCTTCGGTCAGCACCGTGTAGAACGCGGTGATCGAGCCGCCGCCTTCGGGCCCGTTGCCGGTGCGCTCGACGAGCGCGGGCAGCTTCGCGAACACCGACGGCGGATAACCCTTCGTCGCGGGCGGCTCGCCGATCGCCAGCGCGATCTCGCGCTGCGCCATCGCGTAGCGCGTCAGCGAATCCATCAGCAGCAGCACGTGCTTGCCCTGGTCGCGGAAATACTCGGCGAGCGACGTCGCGTAGGCCGCGCCCTGCATCCGCAGCAGCGGCGACACGTCGGCGGGCGCCGCGACGACGACCGAGCGCGCGAGCCCGTCCTCGCCGAGGATTTGTTCGATGAATTCCTTCACTTCGCGGCCGCGTTCGCCGATCAGCCCGATCACGATCACTTCCGCGCTCGTGTAGCGCGCCATCGTGCCGAGCAGCACCGACTTGCCGACGCCGGAGCCGGCGAACAGGCCCATCCGCTGCCCGCGGCCGACGGTGAGCAGCGCGTTGATCGCGCGCACGCCGACGTCGAGCACGTGGTGGATCGGTTCGCGTTCGAGCGGGTTGATCGACGGCGCCGACAGCGGCGCATCGACTTTCGACGCGAGCGGGCCGAGCCCGTCGAGCGGGCGGCCCGACGCGTCGACGACGCGCCCGAGCATCTCCCAGCCGACCGGCAGCCGCTTCGCGCCCGCGAGCGGATCGGCGACGGGCGCGCTTTCGAGCGGCCACACGCGCGCGCCGGGCAGTACGCCGGCGACGTCGGTGGTCGGCATCAGGAACAGGCGGTCGCCGGCGAAGCCGACGACTTCCGCTTCCGCGTGCGGCAGCGTGCTGCCGGGCGGCAATTCGATCGTGCACTCGGCGCCGACCGACAGGCGCAGCCCGATCGCCTCGAGCACGAGGCCCGCCGCGCGCGTGAGGCGCCCGCACGGCCGCAGCGGCAGCGCGCGATGGCTGCGCGCGGCGAGCCCGTTCAGGTGCGTACGCCAGTGCGCGAGATGCGGATTGTGCGGCGCGCGCGGTGCGGCGTCGTGTGCGGCCGCCGCCGCAGCGGTTGCGTGCGGCTTCGTGTCGTTTGCGGTGTCGTACGCGGCAGCGGGGCCGAACGATGCGAGCGCGAGTTCGCGTTCGAGCGGCGTCATGCCGTCGTGCGCGAGCGATTCGGGCGACCGCGTCACCACGTGCTCACCTTGCCGATCGCGGCGGCGACGCGCTGCCAGCGCGTGGGCAGCGTCGCGTCGACTTCGCCGGTCGCGGCGTGCGCGCGGCAGCCGCCGCGCTCGATCGACGCATCGGTGCGCACGTTCCAGCCGAGCGTATCGAGATCGTCCTGCAGATAGGCTTCGACGACGGGCAGGTCGGCCGGATTCACCGCGAGATGCGGCGCGCCGGACAGCGCGGGTTCGGCCGCGAGCACGTCGCGCACGGCGGCGACGAGCGCGGCCGGGTCGTGCTTCACGTGCTGGCGTACGACCTGCTGCGCGATATCGAGCGCGAGCTGTGCGATGTCGGACGCGAGATCGTGCTCGGCAGTCGACACGGCCTCGCGGAACGACGCGGCGAGTGCCGCGAGCTGCGCGGCATGTTCGCGCGCATCGGCGAGGCCAGCCTCGAAACCCTGTTCGCGGCCTTGCTCGAAACCGGCCTGGTAGCCGCGCGCCTGGCCTTCGACGTGGCCGGCCGCATGGCCTTCGGCGTGCGCGGCGTCGCGCACGCGCTGCAGTTCCTCGGCGAGCGCGGCGGCGGCAGCGGCCGCGTCGTCGGGCGGCGGCGGGGGCGGCGGCGGGTCGAACGACGCCATCTCCCACCGCTGGTAGGCGGTGAGGGTGCCCGCGCGATCACTCGCCGAATCAGACATACGCGTCTTCCGCCTTGCCGCCGATCACGATCTGGCCGCTCTCGGCGAGGTTGCGCACGATCTGCAGGATGCGGCGCTGCTGCGTCTCGACTTCGGACACGCGCACCGGGCCGCGTGCGTCGAGATCCTCGGCAAGCAGTTCGGCCGCGCGCTGCGACATGTTCGCGAGGAACTTCTGGCGCAGCGCGGGCGGCGCGCCCTTCAGCGCGATGATCAGCGTTTCCGACTCGACTTCCTTCAGCACCATCTGGATCGCGCGATCCTCGAGGTCGAGCAGGTTCTCGAACACGAACATCTGGTCGACGATCTTCTGCGCGAGATCGGCGTCGTACTGGCGCACGCTTTCGAGCACGCCTTCCTCGTGCACGCTCGTCATGAAGTTCAGGATCTCGGCCGCGGTGCGGATGCCGCCCATCGGGCTGCGCTTCAGGTTGTCGCTGCCGGACAGCAGCCCGGTGAGCACGTCGTCGAGCTCGCGCAGCGCGGCCGGCTGGATGCCGTCGAGCGTCGCGATCCGCAGCAGCACGTCGTTGCGCAGCCGCTCGGTGAAGCACGACGCGATCTCGGACGCCTGGTCGCGGTCGAGGTGTACGAGGATCGTCGCGATGATCTGCGGATGCTCGTTCTTGATCAGTTCGGCCACGGCGCCCGAGTCCATCCACTTCAGGCCCTCGATGCCGCTCGTGTCGCTGCCCTGCAGGATGCGGTCGATCAGCACGCCGGCCTTGTCCTCGCCGAGCGCCTTGGTCAGCACCGAGCGGATGTAATCGCTCGAATCGAGCGACAGCGCGGTGTGCTGCTCGGCTTCCTTCACGAAGTCCTGCAGCACGTCCTCGACCTGTTCGCGCGTGACGTTCTTCAGCGCGGCCATCGCGGCGCCGATCTTCTGCACCTCGCGCGGCGCGAGGAACTTGAATACCTCCGCGGCCTCTTCCTCGCCGATCGACATCAGCAGGAGCGCGCTCTTGGTCAAGCCTTCAGCGTTCATCGGACACCCAGTTCTTCACGACGGTGGCGACGATCTTCGGATCCTGGCGGGCGATCGTGCGCGCGTAGTCGAGGTTGCGTTCGTAGCGGTTCTTCTCGGATTCGAAGCCGAGCAGCAATGAGTCGGGCTCCTCGGCCTTGTCCGGCGCCGGCAGGCCGTCGAGCACGACCGGATCTTCCGGCGCCGCGAGCGCCGGCGCGACCGGCTCGGCCGGCGGGAACGCGCGGCGCATCGCCGGGCGCACGAACATGAAGTAGAGCGCCGCCGCGGCCGCCGCGATGCCGAGCCACTTCGCGGCTTCCTTCGCCATCGCGATCATGTCGGGCTGGCGCCACCACGGCAGGTCGGCATACGGGTCGCTCGCGGTCGAGAACGCGCTGTTCACGACGTTCACGGAGTCGCCGCGCTTCTCGTCGTAGCCCATCGCGTCCTTCACGAGCTGTTCGACCTGCGCGAGCTTCGCGGGCGGCAGCGGCTGCATCGTCACGTGGCCCTTCGCGTCGGCGACCGGCTGGTAGTTGACGACGACCGCGACCGACAGCCGCTTCACGCTGCCCATCGGCTGTTCGAGATGGCGGATCGTCTTGTCGACTTCGTAGTTGGTCGTCTGGTCCTTGCGGTCGCTGACCGGCGTCGTCTGCGGCGCGTTCTGGCCGTTGCCGGGGACGACCGGTGCGGAGGCCGGCTGCGGCGGCGTGTTCGACAGCGCGCCCGGCACGCCCGACGCGCCGCCCTGCGCGAGTTCGGTCGCGCTGCTGGTCTGCTGGCTGCGGATCGCGGCCTGCTGCGACGTGCCGTTCGGGCCGTAGCTTTCCGACGTCTGCTCGATCTTCGAGAAATCGAGGTCCGCGCTGACCTGCGAGCGCGCGTTGCCGGCGCCGAAGATCGGCGCGAGGATCGCGTCGATGCGCTTCTGCGTGTTGTGCTCGACCTGCTGCACGTACTTGAGCTGGCTCGCGTCGAGGCCGGACGCCGAAGCCGACTGGGTCAGCAGGTTGCCGTCCTGGTCGACGATCGTCACGTTCTTCGCGGGCATGTCGGGCACGCCGGACGACACCATCCGCGTGATCGCCTGGACCTGGCCCTCGTCGAGCACGCGGCCCGGGTAGAGGTCGACGAACACCGACGCGCTCGGCGCTTCCTTGTCGCGCACGAATACCGACGGCTTCGGGATCGCGAGATGCACGCGTGCGCTGCGCACTGCGTTGATCGATTCGATGGTGCGCTGCAGCTCGCCTTCGAGCGCGCGCTGGTAGTTCACCTGTTCGGCGAACTGGCTGATGCCGAATTTCTGGTTGTCCATCAGCTCGAAGCCGACCGAGCCGCCCTTCGGCAGCCCCATCGCGGCGAGCTTCAGGCGCGTTTCATGCACCTGGTTCGACGGCACGAGGATCGCGCCGCCGGCATCGGCGAACTTGTAGGGAACGTTTGCCTGCTGGAGCGCGGTAATGATCGCGCCGCCGTCGCGGTCCGACAGGTTGCTGTACAGCACGCGGTAGTCGGGCGTCCGGCTCCACAGCACGAGCGCGGTAATCGCGGCGATCGCGAACGCGACGACGATCAGGAACGGCAGCTTCGGGTTGCCCTTCATCCGCGAGATGCCGGGGATGCGTTCCGCGAAGCCGCCGAACCCGAAGTCCGCGCCGGCGACGCCCGCGCCCGGCAACGCGGCGGCCGCGGCGGCGCCGGGCGCCGGGCTGGCGAGGCCCGCGCGGGCGTCGGGGTTGATCAGCGAGTTGGCCTGCGAATCCATGCGTCGAGTTTCTCCGGAGCGGGACGACTGAGCTCGCTCGGACGAGCGGGCGGACAATGACACGATGCGATTATCGTGACCCGGGCCGTACTCCGATCGACCGAAAAGAGCGGGGTTTCCCCCGTACTTTCTCGGCTTTGCCGCGCGGCGCGCTGCTATCCTTTTTCGCGATCCGGCATGGTGCGCGTGGTGCGGCGCCGGCGGAAACGCCCGGTGCGTCCGGGTCTCTTCTCTCAAGTCTGGGGACAGCATGACTGCGAACGTCAGCGGAATCGGTTCGGTGTTGCAACAGATGCAGTCGATGGCCGCGCAGGCGTCGGGCGGCGTCGCGAGCCCGACGGCGGCGCTCGCCGGCTCGGGCGCGGCGACGGCCGGCACGTTCGCGAGCGCGATGAAGGCGTCGCTCGACAAGATCAGCGGCGACCAGCAGCACGCGCTCGGCGAGGCGCGGGCGTTCGAGGTCGGTGCGCCGAACGTGTCGCTGAACGACGTGATGGTCGACATGCAGAAAGCCAACATCGGCTTCCAGTTCGGGCTTCAGGTTCGCAACAAGCTGGTGAGCGCTTACAACGACATCATGCAGATGTCGGTGTGATGCGACGGGCATCCGGCGACGGCCACCGGCGGCGGGCAGCCGGGGACGGCCATCCGGCGACGGCCTCCGGGCTTGCCCGCGGGGGCCGGCAAGCCGGTTTCCCACGCCCGGCGGCGGCCCCGCGCGCCTAAAGCTTTCCAAATCCCTTCCGATAACTCCGGAGAAGGCCGCGTCGTGCGATGCACGGCAGCGGCTCCCGTATAGCCAAGGCATAACAAGGAGAAGCGCATGTTTTCCCCAGGACACGCTGGAGCGAGTGCCTACGCGCGTGTCGGCGTCGAGACGGGGGTGATGGGCGCCTCCCCGCACCGGCTGATCGCGATGCTGTACCAGGGCGCGCGGCAGGCGATCGCGCTGGCGCGCATGTATCTGCAGCAGGGCAATGTGCCTGCACGCGGCGAAGCGATCGGCAAGGCGATCCGGATCGTCGAGAGCGGCCTGCAGGCGTCGCTGAACCGCGACGCTGGCGGCGAGATCGCGGGCCGCCTCGACGCGCTGTATGCGTATATCGGCCGGCGCCTGCTGGAAGCGAACGCGCAGGCGAGCGACGCGATGCTGGTCGAGGTCGACGGGCTGCTCGCCACGCTCGAGGAAGCATGGACGGGCATCGCCCCGGAAGTCGCGCGGATGGCCGCGCAACAGGCAGTGGAAGCAGCACGATGAATCTGAAGGCCGAATACTTCGCGCGTTACGAGGCGCTCGCAGCCGTGTCGGGCCGGATGCTGTGCGCCGCGCGCAGCGCCGACTGGAGCGCGTTGCCGGGGTTACAGGCCGAATTCATGCAGCTCGTCGACGGGCTGAAGGAAGCCGATCCGGGCGTCGCGCTCGACGAATCCGATCTCGGCCGCAAGCTCGACCTGATCCGCCGTATCCTGGCCGACGACGCCGCGATCCGCGATCTCGCGAGCCCGGACGTCGCGCGGCTGTCCGCGCTGTTCGAGGCGCGGCGCTCGACCAAGGTATTGACCGATCTCTACCGCGCGCGCGGGTAGGGCCCGTTTTCCGGGGAGACGGGCGCGAGGCGCCCGCGCCCGTTGCCGCACGTGGCACGCGCGCAGTTCCCGCGGGCGGCACCGTCGTGCTGCTCCCGGATTCGCAACGATGTGGCTGAGGTGAGCAGGCTCCGATCATGACCGGTATCGACCCCGTTGCAGCCGCGCTGCTGGCGAGCCGCCTCGACAGCCTGCTGACCGGCACCGTATCGGCGCCCGCCGGCGGCGGCGCGACCGCGCAAGTCGGCACGCCGGGCGCCGGCGCGTCTTCCTCGCCGCCGGCCGGCGGCCCACCCGCCGCACCGCAAGCCTCCACGCAGACCGCGCTGTCCGACGTCGGGCGCGTGCTCGACGCGATCTCGCGCGCGGGCGGCGACGCGACGCCCGTGATCGCCGGGCGTGCGCCGCTGCTGGCCGATCCCGCCCTGCTGCTGACCGATACAACCGTGCTGATGACGGATACGGCCGTGCCGGTACGTGCGCCGGCCGCGTCCGATCCGGCGACGTCGTCCACGCCTTCTTCCGCTGCAGCGTCATCCGCCGCGGCGGCGCGCGAAACGACCGCGCTGCCGCCGATCGCGGCGTTGCGCGCAGCGCTCGCGCAGGCCGTGAGCGAGAGCGGCCTCTTCTACGAATCCCATCTGGCGCAGTGGATGGCCGGCCAGCGGCCGCTCGCGGCGCTGATGCGCGAGCCTCAGGCGCGCCTGACGACCGCGCTCGCGCCGGCCGACCCGGATGCCGCGCAGCACGGCTCGACCGACGTGCTCGACGAACTGCTCGCACAGCGTCCGCCGCTGCCGGCGGCCACGCGGGCGACCGCGCAAGCGGCCCCGCCGGCCCAAGGCAGTGCACCCGCTCGCGACGCCGCGCAGACGTTGCCGGCGGCCGTCCGGCAGGGTGCGTCGTTGCCGCCCGACACCGCCGATCCGCTTGGCCCGCACGCCGACCCGCGCTGGACGCCCGCGCGTGCCGAGCTGGCCGCCGCGTCGTCCGATCCGCAGGCGCAGACGCTTGCTCCCGTGCATCCGGCCGCCGTGCCGCTCGTCAGGCAGCAGCTCGACGCGCTTGCGACCGACCAGTTCCGCTGGACCGGCGAGGCGTGGCCTGGCGCACGGCTCGACTGGACGATCGAACCCGACGATCCGGGCAGCCGCGCGCCGCGCGGCGGCGACGACGCGGGCGACGGCATCGCCTGGCGCACGCGCCTGACGCTGACGTTGCCGTCGCTCGGCACGGTCGACGCGGAGCTGGTGCTGAACGGCGCGCAGCTCGTCGCGCGGCTGCGTGCGAACCAGACGGGCGCCGACCGCCTCACGCGGCACGAAGCCGCGCTGCGGCAGCGGCTCGAGGGATCGGGGCTGCGGGTGGGCGGACTGTCGATCCGCGCGGTCGACGACGGGCCGGACGGCTTCGACCTGTTTGCCGCGCAGGCGGCCGCTGCCGCGTATGCGCGCGGTGCGGCGGGCGAGCCGGGCACGCGCGTGCCCGGCGCCGACGACGAGGTGCCGCAGTGAGCATGACGTCCCGCAAGCGTGCGGCCGCGCTCGTCTACGATCAGAAAGGCGGCGATGCGGCGCCGCGCGTGGTCGCGAAGGGCTACGGCGTGCTCGCCGAGATGATCGTCGCGCGCGCGCACGACGCGGGGCTGTACGTGCATACCGCGCCGGAGATGGTGTCGCTGCTGATGCAGGTCGACCTCGACGACCGGATTCCGCCGCAGCTCTACCAGGCGGTCGCGGATCTGCTCGCATGGCTGTACGCGCTCGATCGTACCGAGCCCGCGCCGGATGGCGCCGCGCCGCGCTTTCCACTGCCGCCGCTGCGCTGAACGGCGCGCCGTCGCGTCGCTTCTTACGAAATGCTGTCCCGGCCTTGCGAGGTCATTCGGTCGGTATTTGTCGCTGATCGGTCGCCATCGTGGTGCAACGTGCGTGCTTCGTCCGCGTTCCTTCGCTCGTCGAGCCCGCCGCCGCGTAGCCGGACCGATTGAGCCGGAAATCGATTTATGTAATGATATCCATTCTCATTTCATGTTGCCGGGCGGCGCGCGATCTCTGCGCGCCGCCCGTTGTTTTGAACGAATGGATACTTTCGCGTGAACGCGCCCGAAACGATCGACCCGCCCAAGGCGGGTACGCCGCGCGCGGGCGTCACCGTGCTGCACCCGGCGGCCCGCCCGCTGACCGACGACGAACTGGCTGCGCGCCGCCAGCGCTCGCGCCGCGCGACCTTCATCAAGTGGCTGCGCAAGGTACACGGCTGGGTCGGGCTGTGGGGTGCGGTGCTCGGGCTGCTGTTCGGCGTGACGGGCGTGCTGCTGAACCACCGCGCGCCGCCGCTGAAGATTTCGACCGGCGAGCCGCAGGTCGAGCAGATGCAGATCGCGCTGCCCGATCCGGTACCGAAGACACCTGCCGCGATGACGAAATGGCTGCAGCAGGAACTGCACTTCGACGGCCGGCCCGGCCGCGTCCGCAAGGATCCCGCACAGGCCGTCGCATGGGGCGACCAGCGCGTGATGCAGCCCGAGCACTGGCAGTTCGGCCTGTTCGGCCCGCACCAGAACCTGCAGGCCGAATACTGGGTCGGCAACGGCTATGTGTCGGTCAAGCGCACGGACAACACGTTCCTGACGACGCTGAACAACCTGCATCGCGGCGTCGGGATGAACCTCGGCTGGGTGCTGCTGATGGACACGATCGCGGGCTCGCTGATCCTGCTGTCGCTGACGGGCGTGCTGCTGTGGACCGAGCTGAACAAGCGCCGCATGGTCGGCGTCGTGCTGGTGGTCGGTTCGGTTGCCGCGGCGCTTGCCGCCGGCCTGACCTGATCGGCGCTCGCGCCGGCTCGTTGCCGGCGCGAGCCGATTCGTCCGGGTCGGCCACGCGGCCGGCGCGGGCGAGGCGGCTGGCCGGTGCGGCTCAGAGGCCGCAGGCCGCGCCGCTGTTCGCCGCGATTTCTCGCGCGGCCTTGGCGCCCTCGACCTGCAGGATCGTCGGCAGCGACACGTTGTTCTTCGCGGCGGTGATCTCGGCGAGGATCGAGATCGCGATTTCCGGCGGCGTCCGGCTGCCGATGTAGATGCCGGCCGGCCCGTGCAGCCGGCCCAGTTCCGCTTCGTTCAGGTCGAACTCGCGCAGTCGCTCGCGCCGCGCCGCGTTGTTGCGCCGCGAACCGAGCGCGCCGACGTAGAACGCGGGCGTCTTCAGCGCCTCCATCAGCGCAAGATCGTCGAGCTTCGGATCGTGCGTGAGCGCGATCACGGCCGAACGCGCATCGAGCTTCATGTCGAGCACCGTATCGTCGGGCATCGTGTGCACGACGCGCGTGCCCGGCACGTCCCACGCATCCGTGTATTCCTCGCGCGGATCGCACACCGTCACCTGGTAGTCGAGCCCGACCGCGATCTGGCACAGATAGCGCGACAACTGGCCGGCGCCGATCACGAGCATCCGGTAGCGCGGCCCGTGGATCGTCACGAGCCGCTCGCCGTCGAACGCGAGCCCGTCGGCCGCTTGCGCGGGCGACAGCGACGCGCGGCCGGTCGCGAGCGTCATCGTGCGCGTGACGAGCCGGCCGGCCTCGACTTCCGCGCACAGCGCGGCAATCCCGCTGTCGCGCGTGAGCGGCTCGAGCACCAGCTGGATCGTGCCGCCGCACGGCAGCCCGAAGCGGTGCGCTTCCTCGGCCGTCACGCCGTACTTGAGCGCTTCCGGGCGCGCATCGGCCGCGATCCCGCTCGCGTGCACGCGGGCGATCAGGTCGTCCTCGATGCAGCCGCCGGACACCGAGCCGACCACGAGCCCGTCCTCGCGCACCGCGAGCATCGCGCCTTCGGGGCGCGGCGACGAGCCCCACGTCTTCACGACTGTCACGAGCAGTACGCGGCGGCCTTCTTCGATCCAGCGCGCGCTGGACTTCAATACATCGAGATCGACGCTTTCCATCATCTTTATCCTGTTGCCGGACAGCCCGCTGGTCCGGGCCGTCATTCGATGGCGGGATTATGAACCGCCCGGCGCAAGCGTGCAGGAGGGGGCGAGCTGGGAAGCCGCGACGCGGGAAAGAGGGGACGCGCGAATGGCGGGTGCGCCATCCGAAGGCGAGAGCAGTGGCGGAGCCGGTCGGCGTGCCGCCCCGGCGCGGCCGGGTGAGGTGCGCTGGTGCGTTGCCGGGCGGGCGTACCCGCCCGGCGGTGGGATCCGTCAGAGCGATCCGAGGTACTGCGTCAGGTTGCGAATGTCGATGTCGTACGCGCTCGATGAGCCGAGCTCGACGCCGCCGCTACGCACGTAGTACTCGAACGGCACGGAGCGGGTGCCGAAGAACGGAAGGAAATTGTCCGGCTGCAGCGTCGTGCCGTTCAGGCCGATTGCCCAGTTCCTCGACTTGTACAGCTCGAGATCGCGGATCGTCGCGTTGACCGCGTTCGTCTCCGATGCGCGAATCGCGGCGATATGGTGCGTCAGCGTGTCGATGTTCGCCTGGTAGGCGCTCGGCTCGCCGATCGAAACGCCTCGCGCGCGTACGTAGTAGCTGAATGGCAGGTTGCGTTCGGTGAAGAAGGACAGGAAACCATCCGGCGCCAGCGTATCCCCGTTCAGCCCGATCGCCCAGTTCCTGCTCTGATAATCCTTGAGCTCGCCGATCGTCTTGTTGGCGGCGTTGATTTCGACCTTCGCCGTGACGTTAACCAATGTAGTGCTCATAACGGACCCCTCGGTTTCTTGTTGAACTTCGGACAGTGCTGCAACATGCCTCCGCATGGAGGCAATTCAATGCAAACGGTCGGATTATCGGATTCGAATCGGGTCGAATGTAAATCGGCCGAACAGTTCGTTTATTGGCGCTGCCGGGAATTCCAGTTATTGAAAATGAATTTCAATAATGGCAGCCGCGCGGCGCCGCGCGACGGGGGCGGCGCAATGCCAGGCCGCGCCAGGCCAGGCGGGTGTGTGCGTGTGGTCGAACTGAATACTAGGTTGGCCGCTTGAAGAGATCAACGTCGGCCGGATAATTATTTTTCGCCATTCATTTCAATTCAATGAAATTGCACGATGCGTCGATTAATTCAATGCGATGCATCGAATATGCCGGTATTCGGAAAATCGGCCGGAAGGAATCGAAACCGCCGCGCGAATCGTTGCGGGTTTCGCAGCAACGCGGCGGCGTGATCGGGGGAGGGAGGGGGAAGGCGCGGGGCCGGCATCCGGCCCCGTGGGAGTGCGCCGTGCCGCGTGCGGCACGGTGGCGTTCAGTGCGCCTGCTGGCCGTGCGCGAGCTTCGAACGGCTGCGCGAATACGCGAAGTAGATCACGAGGCCGATCACGAGCCACACGACGAACGCGATCCACGTGACGGGCTGCAGGTTCAGCATCAGGAACAGGCACGATGCGACCGCGAGGATCGGCACCACGGGCACGCCCGGGCAGCGGAACGCGCGCGGCAGGTCCGGGTGCGTGCGGCGCAGCACGAGCACCGCGATCGACACCATCGAGAACGCGGCGAGCGTGCCGATGTTGATCAGTTCGGCGAGCACGTTGAGCGGCACGAGCGCGGCGATCAGGCCGAAGAACAGGCCGACGAGCCAGGTCGTCAGGAACGGCGTCGAGTAGCGCGGATGCACGCGCGACAGCGCCGCCGGCAGCAGGCCGTCGCGCGACATCGCGAAGACGATGCGGGTCTGGCCGTAGCTCATCACGAGGATCACGGTCAGCATGCCGAGAACGGCGCCGAGGTCGATGAAGCCCGCGACCCAGTGCTCGCCCGCGGCCTGCAGCGCGTACGAGATCGGGTGCGAGATGTTCGCGTACTGGGCTGACGGCACGATGCCGGTCGCGACCGCGGCGACCGTCACGTACAGCACCGCGCACACCGCGAGCGACGCGATGATGCCGATCGGCAGGTCGCGTTTCGGATTCTTCACTTCCTCGGCGGCCGACGACACCGCGTCGAAGCCGATGAACGCGAAGAACATCACGGCCGCCGCGCCAAACACGCCGTTCCAGCCGTGCGGCATGAACGGCTTCCAGTTCGCGGGCGTCACGTGGAACACGCCGACCGCGATCACGAGCAGCACGACCGACACCTTGATGAACACCATGATGTTGTTGATGCGGGTCGACTCGCGGATACCGATCGACAGCAGCGTCGTGATCACGATCATCACGAGGAACGCGGGCAGGTTGAACCATGTGACGACGCCCGGCACCGCGCCGGGGGCGGCTGTCAGCACGGTCGGCAGCGTGAGCCCGAAGCCCTGCAGCAGCGACTGCAGGTAGCCCGACCAGCCGACCGACACGGCCGATGCCGCGAGGCCGTATTCGAGCATCAGGTCCCAGCCGATGATCCATGCGACGAGCTCGCCGAGCGTTGCGTACGAATACGTGTAGATCGAGCCGGCAACGGGGATCGTCGACGCGAATTCCGCGTACGACAGCGCCGCGAGGCCGCATGCGATCGCGGCGATCACGAACGACAGCATCAGTGCGGGGCCGGCCTGCACGGCGCCGGTGCCGGTCAGCACGAAGATGCCGGTGCCGATGATCGCGCCGATGCCGAGGAAGGTGAGGTCGATCGCGCCGAGCGCTTTCTTGAGTCCGGCGGCATGTGCGCCGGCGATCATGCGATCGACGTTTTTCTTGCGGAAGAGAGACATTGCGGATGAATGGCCAGCGCGCGCGAGCGCGGCGGCGCTGACTGAGTGAAAACCCGTAATTTTAGCCGATTTGGCGAACAAGACCCGCTGCGGCGCAGCGGCGTGCCGTGGAATCGTCCGATAAAACAAGCGCTTGCGCGCGAAACGGGGGGCTGTTGAAGGCGACGCGGCGTGCCGCGTCGTTGGATCGGACGAATCCGATGTATCGGGCGAATCGGACGAATCAGGCGCCGGCCGCGGGCGCCATGTCGACGAGCCGGTTGCTCATCACGTAGAACGTGAGTTCCGCGTTGTTCGACAGCCGCATCTTCTCGAGCAGCCGCGACCGGTACACGCTCACCGTCTTCACGGACAGCGACAGCGTGTTCGCGATGTCGGTGAGCCGCTTGCCCGATGCGAGCATGCAGAGCGTCTGGTATTCGCGGTCGGACAGCTTCTCGTGCGGCAGCGGCTCGTTCTCGAACGACACGTATTCGGCGAGCGCCTCGGCCATCGCGGGGCTCACGTACTTGCGGCCGGCCGCGACCTGCTGGATCGCGCCGACCATCTGCGCGGCATTGACCGTCTTCGACAGGTAGCCGGCGGCGCCGGCCTTCAGCGCGCGCACCGCGTACTGGTCTTCGCGGTACATCGAGAACATCAGCACCGGCGTGCGCGACAGCTTGCGCTTGAGGCGCTTGAGCACCTCGATGCCGTTCGTGTCCGGCAGCGAGATGTCGAGCAGGATCACGTCGAATTCCTGTTTGTCGACGGCGGCCATCGCGTCGCCTCCGGTCTCGGCCTCGGTCACGTCGCGCGCGATGCCGCGATCGATCAGCAACTGGCGGATCCCTTGCCGGACGATCGCGTGATCGTCCACGAGCAGGATGTTCAGGCTCATGCCGACCTCACGAAAGCGACGCGCGGCGTGTCGCGGCAGGCATCGCGAGCAGCGAATTCCACGCGAAGCGCGCGGTGACGCGCGTGCCGTGGCCGGTTTCCGGCGTGGCCGTCTCGAAGTTGCCGCCGAACGCTTCGCAGCGGGCGCGCATGCCGGCGAGGCCATAGCCGGTGCGGCGGCTTCGGGCGAAACCGGTCCCATCGTCGGAGACACTCAGTGTCAGATGCGTGCCGTCGGTGGCGATCCGCACGTCGACGGACGTCGCGCGTGCGTGCTTCGCGACGTTCGACAGCGCTTCCTGCGCGACGCGGAACACCGCGAGCGCGCTGGCGCCGGCGATCTGCGTCAGGCGCACATCGGCCGCGCACACGAAGCTGGTGCGCAGGCCCGTGCGCGTCGCATGGCTGTCGACCCACGACGACAGCGCGCCGACCATGCCCGCGTCGAGCGCCGGCGTGCCGCGCTCGTCGATCAGCCGGCGATTCGCGTCGGTTGCGGCGTCGAGCGCCTGCTGGGCAAGCTCCAGCGCGCGCAGGCAGCCGTCCGGCGCATCGGCCGGCAGCCACGTTTGAACGTTTGCGAGCGCGAAACGCGCGGCGGTGAGTTCGGCACCGAGCCCGTCGTGCAGCTCGCCGGCCAGATGGCGGCGGGCGGCTTCGTCGGCGGCAAGCAGTTGGGCGGACAGCGCCGCGATGCGCGCGGCGCGGGCGTCGCGTTTCGGCGCGGCTTCGGCAATGGGCGGAGTAGCGGCGCAGCCATGCACGAGCTGCCGCGACGGGAACGGGGCGTGGGCGCCCGGGGGCGCGTTAAGCGACGTATCCATGACTCTCCCTGCTCTCAGAAAGCGGTTCAGACACCGGCTGGCTGCGTGGAACGGTTGCTGTTTCGAAGACGGTCGCCGCCGGAGAATCGCCCCATGCCGAGGTAACAAAAGTTACGTTTTGTAACACTTGCATCCGACCCTCCAACACCCATCCGAACAGCAACCGCGCGCGCCGAATAATATCTCAAAAATTTCGCAAAGGTCATGTCGGACGGACATTTAAGGGTAAATGTGAATAATCGGAATGAAGCTGTTGTAGGAAAAACACTGACACCCGAGCACCGGGTGATGACGTATCGAAATGTAACAATTTGAGATGAGATGGTCTCAGTTTGTTACGAGTTCGCCAAGTGGGGACGAAAAAAAACCGGAGCTTTCGCTCCGGTTTTTTGATGCGGCACAAATTCCGGGGACGTATCAGTCCACGAACGCGCGTTCGATCACATAGTGGCCCGGCGCGCTGTTCTTGCCTTCGACGAGGCCGGCCTGCTTCAGCAGGTCGGTCGTGTCCTTCAGCATCGCGGTGCTGCCGCACAGCATCACGCGGTCGTTTTCCGGCGAGAACGGCGGGACGTCGAGATCCGTGAACAGCTTGCCCGTCGCGATCAGGTCGGTGATCCGGCCTTCGTTGTCGAACGCTTCGCGCGTGACCGTCGGGTAGTAGACGAGCTTTTCCTTGATGATGTCGCCCAGGTACTCGTGGCCCGGCAGGTCGTGCTTGATGTAGTCCATGTACGCGAGCTCGCCCTTCAGGCGGCACGTGTGCGTAAGGATCACCTTGTCGAAGCGGTCGTAGATGTCCGGATCGCGGATGATCGACATGAACGGCGCGAGGCCCGTGCCCGTCGACAGCATCCACAGCGTCTTGCCCGGCAGCAGGTTGTCGGCAACCAGCGTGCCCGTCGGCTTCTTGCCGATCAGCACGGTATCGCCCACCTTCAGGTGCTGCAGGCGCGACGTCAGCGGGCCGTTCTGCACCTTGATGCTGAAGAATTCGAGGTGCTCTTCGTAGTTCGGGCTGACGATCGAGTAGGCGCGCGCGAGCGGCTTGCCGTCGACCTCGAGGCCGACCATCGTGAATTCGCCGTTGTTGAAGCGCAGGCTCGCCTCACGGCTGCAGGTGAAGCTGAAAAGCGTGTCGGTCCAGTGGTGGACGGATTGGACGGTGGCGGTGTCGTATTTGCTCATGGCTTTGAAAACGGACGCGCGTAGCGAACGCGTGTAACGGGCCCAAAAATGGGCAAAAAAAACCGAGTGCGACGGCCCGATCGCGGATCGGCCGGCCGGCGCGTCGGACACGCGCCTTCTCGATGACAGACGATTGACGAACTGGTTATTTTACCCTGTTGGCGCTGATCGCGGGCTTGACCCCCGCGGTTGCGCGGATTTGGCGCAACGAATTATTTCAATCAGCTTTCAGCGATCGGCCGCGAGTTTCGCGCCGAGGCCGACGAGCGCGACGCCGCACAGCGCGTCGAGCGGGCGCCGCACGCGCCGGTAGCCGCGCTGCGCGCGCGGGCTCGCGAACAGGTATGCGACGCACGAGTACCAGCCGGCCGACAGCACACCGATCGTTACCAGCACCGCACCGTTGAACCACAGCGGCACATGCGCGGGCAGCATCGCCGCGAATACGCTGGTCCAGAACGCGCACGATTTCGGGTTCGTCAGGCACGTGAACAGGCCGCTGCGATACGCGCGCAGGTAGTCGCGCGCGTGCGGCGCGGCCAGCGGCGCGCGTTCGTCCGGTGCGTCGGCCGGCGCCGCGTCGCGGCGCACGCCCGAGCGCAGCAGCTTGAAGCCGAAATACACCAGGTAGACGGCGCCGCCGATCCGGATCGCCTCGTACAGCCATTCGACCTGGTGCAGCACGGCCGCGAGACCGAGCATCGCGAGCGTCGCCCACGCGACCGACGCGGTGCCGACGCCGAGCGCCGACGCGGCGCCGAGGCTGCGCCGCCCCGCGAGCGACAGTTGCGAAATCATGAAGAAATTCGGGCCGGGCGTGATCGCCGCGACGAGATAGACGACGGCGATTTGCAGCAGGATCGGCAGGTAGGACATGGCGGCGCGGGCTTCGGACGGCTCGGTGGCGGGATGGGCAAGCCGTTAATGTAGCGCGCGCCGCGCGGCCGCGCTTGCGGCGGATCGCGATCGGGACCGTTATTGCGGATCGAGGCGCAGGCGCGCGATGTACGGCAGGTGGTCCGACAGCCACGCGGCCTCGCCCGACGGCGCGCGCCATTCGAGCGGCGTCAGGCCGCGCACGAACATCTTGTCGAGCGCGAGCGCCGGCGAGAACGCAGGGAACGTGCGGCCCGATTCGCCGAGCAGCGTCGCGACCTCGGACATCCCGATCTCGCCGAACAGCGCGACCGAATCGTTGCGCCAGTCGTTGAAGTCGCCGGCGAGCATCAGCGGGCCGTCGCCCGCATTGCGCACGATCCAGTGCGCGATCCAGTGCATCTGCCGCAGCCGCGCGGCGCGCGTGAGCGCGAGGTGTGCGCACAGCAGCGTGACCGGGCGCGCGCCCGCGAGCGTCGCGCGCGCGACGAGCAGCCCGCGCCGCTCGAAGCGGTGCGCGGAGATGTCCCAGCGGCCGCCGAGGTCGAGCGGATGCGGCGACAGGATCGCGTTGCCGTGCCGCCACGACGGCTTGAACACGTTCGGCCCGAGCGCGATCTGCCAGTCGAGCGCATGCGCGATCTCGGTGGCCTGGCAGTGCCACACGTCGTCGACCGCGTCGTCCATCTGCGCGCCGAAGCCGGGGGCGAGCATCGGGCGCGGCATGCGGCGCGCCATCGCTTCCTGCAGGAAATACACGTCGGCGTGCGTCGACTGCATCCAGGTGCGCATCGCGTTCCACGCGGTGAAGCCGAGCGGCGAGCGGCCCTTGTGCAGGTTCCAGCTCACCGCAGTGATTTCGTCGGGGGCGGCGTGCGGTTCGGCGAACGGCAGGGACAGGGCGTTTGCGGACATGACGCTCAGTCCTTCGCGACGTGCGCACGCACGCGGTACACGAGATGCGGACGCTGCTCGACGAGCGTCCAGTCGGTCCATGCGTCGCTGCCGACCGACAGGCCGGGGTGGCTTGCGACGATCTGCCGCGGCGATGCGGGTACGCACGGATCGCTGCGCGTCGCGTTTTCGTCGTCGAGCGTTTCCTGCACGTCGAGCGCGAGCGACACCGTGTTCGCGCCGGCGTCGACGGTGAGCGGCGCGACCGTCACCGCGCGCGAGCGCTCGGTCGGCACGACGCGCGCGGCGTTGCCGCAGCCGACCGGCACGGCGGAAGGATAGCGATGGGTATCGGTGCGGGTCTGACCCACGGTGGTGCGCTGCTGGAATGTGTCGATCGTCTGACCGTCGCGCACCACCTGGATCTCCCATGCGACGGAGGCCGGTGCGGGGCTCTGCGCGTGGGCGGCGAGCGCGACGCTCGCGAGCAGGACGGCCAGGCCGTGTTTCAGCATGAAACGTCTCCGGAAACGCGGGATAGCGGGGAACGGACGCACATCTTACGCCCGATCGATTTCGATCGTGATGTGACGGGACGCGCCGCGGCAGCTTCGCCGCACGATGCGGTCCTGTTCGAAAGGTAGGTGCGCGTCACGTGTTTTCAAGCGAAAAAGCGCGCGAATTCGGCGACGGGTGCGCGTTCGGTGACGAGGCGGTTCTCGATCGCGTCGGGGTCCGCGTGGCCGAGCGACATGCCGCAGACGAATTGCTCGTTGGCGGGAATGCCGAGGTGTTCGGCGACGATCCGGTGAAACGGCACGAACGCGGCCTGCGGGCAGGTATCGAGCCCGCGTGCGCGCGCGGCCGTCATCACGCCCTGCAGGAACATCCCGCAATCGAGCCACGCACCGTACGTCATCACGCGATCGAGCGTGAAGAACAACGCAACGGGCGCATCGAAGAAACGGAAGTTGCGCGCGTGCTGCGCGTGCATGCGCGCCTTCTCGTCGCGGCCGATGTTCAACAACCCATACAGATCCCAGCCGACCTTGCGGCGCCGGTCGAGATACGGCGCTACCCATTCGCGCGGGTAGTAGTCGTACTCGGCCACATATTTCTCGTCGCGCGCGGGATCGTCGTGGGCCGCGGTGAGCGCGGCGGCGAGCGCATCGCGGGTGGCGCCCGTCGCGACGTACACGCGCCACGGCTGGATGTTGGTGCCTGAAGGCGCGCGGCTCGCGGCTTCGAGGATCGCCTCGAGCGTGTCGCGCGGCACGGGTGTCGGCAGGAACGCGCGGACCGCGCGGCGCGACATGAGCGCCGCGTCGACGGCGCCGATCGCATCGGCATCGATGCGCGGGGAAGCAGTGGGGACGGACATCGGCATACCTTCGGGACGGGGCGCGACGCGCCGCGCGGGCGCCGTCGGCGAAGCCTTGGGGCGGGTGGGTGAACCGACGATCATACGCCGCGTCGCGCAGCCGTGCAGCGCACGCCGGGTGTTAGCAGCAGACTCGCACGGCTGCTTGCTTGCGCGGCGATGCGGGCCCGCTACACTGAAATCGTAAGGGTCTGATGGTTGTGCGACAGCAAGCGGCAGCGAGGTTGGTATGACGACGGCGATGGTGAAGCAGGAACTGGCGGTGGCGTCCTTCAGCACGGTGTACGACCTCGAGCAGGTCGAGACGGCGCTGAGCGACCTGAACGAGAGCGCGAGCGACGCATTGCGTGCCACCTACGAAAAGATGCTCAAGACGGGGAATCTGCGTTTTTGCGTGAAGCCGAACCGGATGCCGTCGTTCGACGCGCTCGGCGACGCACTGCCCAATTTCGTCGAACCGCTCGACGACGTGCGCAAGCAGGTTGCGCTGTGTCTCGAAACGGACGACCGGCTCGAACTGATGCCGATCCTGCTGCTCGGGCCGCCCGGCATCGGCAAGACGCATTTCGCGAAGGCGCTCGCGCAACTGCTCGGCACCGCGTACCACTATGTGCCGATGAGTTCGTTGACGGCCGGCTGGATCCTGTCGGGCGCATCGTCGCAATGGAAGAACGCGAAGCCCGGCAAGGTGTTCGAGGCGCTCGTGAACGGCAGCTACGCGAACCCGGTGATCGCGGTCGACGAGATCGACAAGGCCGGCAGCGATGCGCAATACGATCCGCTCGGCGCGCTGTATGCGTTGCTCGAGCACGACACCGCGCGCGCATTCGTCGACGAATTCGCGGAAGTGCCGATCGACGCGGGCAACGTGATCTGGGTCGCGACCGCGAACGACGCGCAGGCGATTCCGGAGCCGCTGCTCAACCGGATGAACGTGTACGAGATCGAGCCGCCCGATGCGGCCGGCGCGCGCCGGATCGCTCAGACGATCTACGACGAGATCCGCACGTCGCACGCGTGGGGGCGGCGCTTCCCCGAGACGCTCGGCGACGACGCGCTCGACGTGCTGGCCGCGACACCGCCGCGCACGATGCGCCGCGCGCTGCTGCACGCATTCGGCGCTGCGCGGCTCGGCGGCCGCGACGCGATCGGGCCGCACGACATCCGCGCCGACGAGGGCGCGGCGAAGCGCAGGCCGATCGGCTTCTGAACCGGCGGCGCGCGCACGGCTGCGGCGTGCGCGCCGCGTCGCGCGCCGTGTCGTCGCGACGCGCTGCAGATGCGTTCGGCAAGCAGATGAACCGGGACGTACAATTCCTTTCTCTCCCCTCGACGCGTTAGCGGCGCGAAACGTCATGGAGCAGATGGATTGTGTAGTGATCGGTGCGGGCGTCGTCGGCCTTGCGATTGCACGCGAACTGGCTGCGCGCGGGCGGGACACGCTCGTGCTCGAGTCTACCGATGCGATCGGCACGGGCACGAGTTCGCGCAACAGCGAAGTGATCCACGCGGGGCTCTACTATCCGCGCGGTTCGCTGAAGGCGTTGTCGTGCGTGCGCGGCCGCGATCTGCTGTACGAATTCTGCGACACGCATCACGTGCCGCACCGGCGCACGGGCAAGCTGCTCGTCGCGACGAGTGTCACGCAGGTGAAGCAGTTGAAGGCGATCGCCGCCCGCGCGGCCGAAAACGGCGTGCTCGACCTGCTGCCGCTCACGCGCGTCGAGGCGCAGACGCTCGAACCCGCGCTCGAATGCGTGGAAGCGTTGTTCTCGCCGTCCACCGGCATCGTCGACAGCCACCAGTTGATGCTTGCGCTGCTGGGCGATGCGGAACGCGACGGCGCCGTGTGCGCGCTGAAATCCCCGGTCGAGTCGATCGACGTGCTGCGCGGCGGGCGGTTCGTCGTGCGCACGGGCGGCGACACGCCGACCGAGATCGAGGCCGCGTGCGTGATCAACAGCGCAGGCCTCGGTGCGCAGGCGCTCGCACGCCGCACGCGCGGCCTCGACCCGCGCTGGGTGCCGCCGCTCTATCTCGCGCGCGGCAATTATTTCAGCCTGTCGGGCCGCGCGCCGTTCTCGCATCTCGTCTACCCGATGCCCGACCGCGCGGGGCTCGGCGTGCACCTGACGCTCGACCTCGGCGGGCAGGCGCGCTTCGGCCCGGACGTCGAGTGGTGCGATTCGCTGCGTTACGAAGTCGATCCGGCGCGCGCGGGCGCGTTCTACGCGTCGATCCGCGCGTACTGGCCGGATCTGCCCGACGACGCGCTGCAGCCTGCGTACGCGGGCATCCGGCCGAAGCTCGCGGGGCCCGGCGAGCCGCCGGCCGACTTCATCGTGCAGGGCGCCGCGCAGCATGGCGTGCGCGGGCTCGTGAACCTGTTCGGCATCGAATCGCCGGGGCTCACCGCGTCGCTCGCGCTCGCGCAGCGTGTCGGCGAGATGACCGCCTACGGCTGACGCAACCACGCGCGCCGTGCCGTGTGGAATCCCTTATCTCCGGCATTTCGGCGCGCACATTTATTCGCTTGGCGGTTATTCTGTCGAACGGCTGTCGCCAGAACAGCTTTCATATCGATAACGTTGGAGCGAGTCCCCATGAAAACATCCCGTCGGAGTTTCCTGATTTCGAGCGTTGGCGTCGTGTCCGCGCTGGCGCTGTCGCGTGAAGCGCTGGCCGATGCGCCGAT
Source organism: Burkholderia sp. S-53 (assembly GCF_025560745.1). Lineage (NCBI taxonomy): Bacteria > Pseudomonadati > Pseudomonadota > Betaproteobacteria > Burkholderiales > Burkholderiaceae > Burkholderia > Burkholderia sp. S-53. The sequence goes on along the minus strand of NZ_CP090483.1, from coordinate 3,566,742 downwards.
GCTGTCGGAAACGGATCCGACCGCGGTGGCGCTCGGCTACAAGGCCGATGCCACGAAGGTCGACAAGACGAAGTACCCGAAATACGCAGCGGGCCAGGATTGCGCGGCCTGCATGCTGTACCAGGGCAAGAAGGGTTCGGCTTCGGGCCCGTGCGGCGCCTTCCCCGGCAAGCAGGTGTCGGCGAAGGGCTGGTGCAGCGCATTCTCGAAGATGGGTTGAGGTCCGTGCGGCATCGTGCGATGCCGCAATGTGGCGAAAACCGCAAAACGCCCGCCGTCGGAAGACGGCGGGCGTTTTTATTGCTTGAAAACGGTTCCGTCGCTTTCTACACTCGCTGCAAACCAGCGCGCCGCGGCACACTGCGCCGCGACTTCCGACACGGCGCATTCACGAGGATGAAGACGCATGGCGACGATTGCGAATTCAACGAAAACGATCCGGCCCGAGCGTGCGCTGAACCGACGCGCGGTCGTGGCCGCCGTGATCGGCAATGCGCTCGAGTGGTACGACTTCACGGTGTTCGGCTTCATGACCGTCGTGATCGCCGAGCTGTTCTTCCCGACCTCCAGCGAATACTCGTCGCTGCTCCTGACCACCGCGACGTTCGGCGTCGCGTTCTTCATGCGCCCGATCGGCGGCATCGTGTTCGGGCTGTATGCGGACCGCGCGGGCCGCAAGGCCGCGCTGTCGCTCGTGATCCTGCTGATGACGGCCGGCATCTTCGTGATCGCGATCGCGCCGCCTTATGCGGCGATCGGCATCGGCGGCCCGCTGCTGATCGTGTTCGGCCGCCTGCTGCAGGGCTTCTCCGCGGGCGGCGAATTCGGCAGCGCGACGGCGCTGCTGATCGAGGCCGCGCCGTTCTCGAAACGCGGTTTCTACGGTAGCTGGCAGATGGCGAGCCAGGCGGCCGCGCTGCTGATCGGCGCGCTCGTCGGCGCGGCCGTCACGCGCGGGCTGTCGCACGACGCGCTGCGCAGCTGGGGCTGGCGCGTGCCGTTCCTCCTCGGGCTCGTGATCGGCCCGATCGGCTTCTACATCCGCCGCCACCTCGCCGATTCCGAAGCGTTCCTGCACGCGCAGCAGAGCGCGCGCCGCGCGACGCTCGGCGAAGTGTTCACGCGCCATCCGCGCGAGGTGCTGTGCGGGTTCGGTTCGGTGATCGCGCTGACGGTGACGATCTACGCGCTGATCATCTATCTGCCGACCTTCGCGGTGAAGCAACTGAAGCTGCCGTATGCGGAATCGTTCTACGCGGTGATCGTCGGCAACCTGCTGCTGATGGTGCTGTCGCCGGTCGCGGGCGCATGGTCGGACCGCATCGGCCGCAAGGGACTGTCGCTGTGGTCGCTCGTGCTGACGCTCGCGCTGATGTATCCGCTGTTCGCGTGGCTCGACGCGGCCCCGAGCATCGGGCGGCTGGTCGCGGTGCAGGCCGTGCTGTCGGTGACGCTCGCAGGCTATTACGGGCCGTTCGGCGCGATGATCGCCGAGCTGTTCCCGGCCAACGTGCGCTCGACCGGGCTGTCGATCGCGTACAACGTCGCGGTGATGCTGTTCGGCGGCTTCGGGCAGTTCATCGTCACGTGGCTGATCAAGGTCACGGGTACGCCGCTGGCGCCGACCTACTATGTGATGGCCGGGCTCGCGCTGTCGATCGTCGCGGTCGCGTTCGTGCCCGCGCGCAGCGCCGACCTCGACGCGCCCGCGTGAGGGCATGACGGTGCGAAGACTGTCATCGGATCGTTTCGCAAACCGCAATGATGTGCGGCCAAACACGGGAAACGGCGCGCGGAACCTTCGCGTTCGCGCCCGAATTGTTTAGTCGTCGAACGAAACATGCGCGGAATGAACGGAACTGACGCTCGCGCGCGTTTTCGCATTTTTTGACCGTGCAAAACATCGGCAAAAACCCGCGCGGGCATGTCTAGAAGAGTTTTTTCTCCAGCTTGTTGCAGCATCGCTAGCTCAAGTAATATCCGCGTACGCCGGCCCCTGGCGGGACCGGTTCCGATCTGGAGACCTGGAGGAAACATGGAATACAACCGTCTGTTGCACACCCTGCGTGTTACCGCCATTGCAGGCGTGGCAGCGGCATCGCTCGGCGTCGCGGGTTCTGCATTCGCACAGATCCCGAACAAAACGCTCGTCTACTGCTCAGAAGGCAGTCCGGCGGGTTTTGATTCCGCGCAATTTACGACCGGCGTCGATTTCACCGCCGCCACGTTCACCGTCTACAACCGTCTCGTCGAATTCGAGCGCGGCGGCACCAAGGTCGAACCGGGCCTCGCCGAGAAGTGGGACGTGTCGTCCGACGGCAAGGTGTACACGTTCCACCTGCGCCACGGCGTGAAGTTCCACACGACCGACTTCTTCAAGCCGACGCGCGAATTCAACGCGGACGACGTGCTGTTCACGTTCCAGCGCATGCTCGACCCGAACCAGGCGTTCCGCAAGGCGTATCCGGTGTCGTTCCCGTACTTCACCGACATGGGCCTCGACAAGCTGATCACGAAGGTCGAGAAGGTCGATCCGTATACCGTGAAGTTCACGCTGGCCGAGCCGAACGCGCCGTTCATCCAGAACATGGCGATGGAATTCGCGTCGATCCTGTCGGCCGAATACGGCGACCAGCTGATGAAGGCCGGCAAGGCCGCCGACATCAACCAGAAGCCGGTCGGCACGGGCCCGTTCGTCTTCCGCAGCTATACGAAGGATGCGACGATCCGATTCGACGGCAATCCTGATTACTGGAAGAAGGGCGAAGTGAAGCTGTCGAAGCTGATCTTCTCGATCACGCCGGATCCGGGCGTGCGCGTGCAGAAGATCAAGCGCAACGAATGCCAGGTGATGAGCTATCCGCGTCCGGCCGACATCGCGACGCTGAAGGCCGATTCGAACGTCGACATGCCGTCGCAGGCGGGCTTCAACCTCGGCTACCTCGCGTACAACGTCGAGCACAAGCCGGTCGACAAGCTCGAAGTGCGTCAGGCGCTCGACATGGCGATCAACAAGAAGGCGATCCTCGAATCCGTCTACCAGGGTGCGGGCCAGGCTGCCGGCGCACCGATGCCGCCGACCCAATGGTCGTACGACAAGAACCTGAAGATGGCCGCGTTCGACACCGAGAAGGCGAAGGCGCTGCTCGCGAAGGCCGGCTATGCGAACGGTTTCGAGATCACGCTGTGGGCGATGCCCGTGCAGCGCGCGTATAACCCGAACGCCCGCCTGATGGCCGAGATGATCCAGGCCGACTGGGCGAAGATCGGCGTGAAGGCGAAGATCGTCACGTACGAGTGGGGCGAGTACATCAAGCGTGCGCACACGGGTGAGCAGGACACGATGCTGATCGGCTGGACCGGCGACAACGGCGATCCGGACAACTGGCTCGGCACGCTGCTCGGCTGCGAGGCGATCAAGGGCAACAACTTCTCGCACTGGTGCTACAAGCCGTTCGACGAGCTGGTCCAGAAGGGCCGCACGACGACGGGCCAGGACGCGCGCACGAAGCTCTACACGCAGGCTCAGCAGATCTTCGCGCAACAGCTGCCGTTCTCGCCGATCGCGAACTCGACGGTCTACCAGCCGGTGCGCAAGAACGTGGTCGACATGCGCATCGAGCCGCTCGGCTATGCACGCTTCGACGGTGTCGGCGTGAAGTAATACGACCGGCGTAAGCTGTCTACGAAGACCGAGACCGGTAATTCATCCGGCGGCGGGAGGCCACGAGCTTCCCGTCGCCGGTCGCACATTTCCCACAAGAAAATACGAGACGCATCATGTTCACATTCGTGTTGCGCCGCGTGGGCATGGTGATCCCGACTTTCATCGGCATCACCATCCTGGCGTTTGCGCTGATTCACCTGATACCGGGCGACCCCATCGAAGTGATGATGGGCGAGCGCGGCGTCGATCCCGCCATGCATGCGGAGGCGATGAAACGCCTCGGGCTCGACCAGCCGCTGCCCATGCAGTACCTCCACTACATCGGCCGTGCGACTCACGGCGACCTCGGCACGTCGATCATCACCAACACCAGCGTCGCGGGCGAGTTCTTCGCGCGCTTCCCGGCGACCGTCGAGCTGTCGCTGTGCGCGCTCGTGTTCGCGCTCGCGGTCGGGCTGCCGGCCGGCGTGATCGCCGCGCTGCGGCGCGGCTCGGTCGTCGACCACGGCGTGATGGGCACCGCGCTTACCGGCTACTCGATGCCGATCTTCTGGTGGGGGCTGATCCTCATCATGGTGTTTTCGTCGTACCTCGGCTGGACGCCCGTGTCGGGGCGCATCGCCGTCGAATACGACTTCCCGCATCCGACGGGCTTCATGCTGATCGACGCGCTGCTCGCACCCGACGAAGGCTCGTTCAAGTCGGCGGTCAGCCACCTGATCCTGCCCGCGATCGTGCTCGGCACGATCCCGCTCGCGGTGATCGCGCGGATGACGCGCTCGTCGATGCTCGAAGTGCTGCGCGAGGACTACATCCGCACCGCCCGCGCGAAGGGGCTGTCGCCCGCGCGCGTGGTCGTCGTGCATGCGCTGCGCAACGCGCTGATCCCGGTCGTCACCGTGATCGGCCTGCAGATCGGCACGCTGCTCGCGGGCGCCGTGCTGACCGAGACGCTTTTTTCGTGGCCCGGTGTCGGCAAGTGGCTGATCGATGCGATCGGCCGCCGCGACTATCCGGTCGTCCAGGGCGGCATCCTGCTGATCGCGACGCTCGTGATCGTCGTGAACCTGGTCGTCGACCTGCTGTACGGCGTGCTGAATCCGCGCATCCGCCACACGAGGTAATTCCATGAGCAATCTGCAAAACACCCTGCCGAGCGAATCCGCGCCGGCCGGCGGCCGTGCGCTCGCGCTGCGCGAGTTCTGGGCCAACTTCTCGCGCAACCGCGGCGCCGTCGGCGCCGGCATCGTCGTGCTCGCGCTGATCCTGGTCGCGCTGCTCGCGCCGCTGATCGCGCCGCACAGCCCGGTCGAGCAATACCGCGACTTCGTGAAGATCCCGCCCGCATGGCTCGAAGGCGGCAACTGGAAATTCATCCTCGGCACCGACGAAGCGGGCCGCGACATTCTTTCGCGCCTGATGTTCGGCGCGCGGATGTCGTTCTGGATCGGCTTCGTGTCGGTCGTGCTCGCGCTGATCCCCGGCATCGTGCTCGGGCTCGTCGCCGCGTTCTTCCAGAAGTGGGCCGACACGCCCGTGATGCGCATCATGGACGTGCTGCTCGCGCTGCCGTCGCTGCTGCTCGCGGTCGCGGTCGTCGCGATCATCGGCCCGGGCCTCACCAACACGATGTTCGCGATCGCGATCGTCGCACTGCCGGCCTATGTGCGCCTCACGCGCGCGTCGGCGCTCGGCGAGCTGCAGAAGGAATACGTGACGGCGTCGCGCGTGGCCGGTGCCGGCACGCTGCGCCTGATGTTCTCGCAGGTGCTGCCCAACTGCACGGCGCCGCTGATCGTGCAGGCGACGCTCGGCTTCTCGTCGGCGATCCTCGATGCGGCCGCGCTCGGCTTCCTCGGCCTCGGCGTGCAGCCGCCGACCGCCGAGTGGGGCGCGATGCTGGCGTCCGCGCGCGACTACATCGACAACGCATGGTGGATCGTGACGATGCCCGGGCTGTCGATCCTGATTTCGGTGCTTGCGATCAACCTGCTCGGCGACGGGCTGCGCGACGCGCTCGATCCCAAACTGAAACGGATGGCCTGAACATGAGCCAAGATCTTCTGACCATCCGCAATCTCGCGGTGAACTTCAACGGCCTGCCCGCCGTCGACCGGATCAACCTGTCGATCGCGCCGGGCGAGGTGGTGGGCGTCGTCGGCGAATCGGGCTCGGGCAAGAGCGTGACGATGATGGCGCTGATGGGCCTGATCGACGCACCGGGCAAGGTGACGGCCGACGAGGTCACGTTCAACGGCGTCGACCTGCTGAAGGCGTCGCCGAAGGCGCGCCGCAAGATCGTCGGCAAGGACATCGCGATGGTGTTCCAGGATGCGCTGACGAGCCTGAACCCGAGCTATACCGTCGGCTACCAGATCAAGGAAGTGCTGAAGCTGCACGAAGGGCTGCGCGGCGACGCGCTGCACCGGCGCGCGCTCGAACTGCTCGACCAGGTCGGCATTCCCGATGCGAAGAACCGCATTACGTCGTTCCCGCACCAGATGTCGGGCGGGATGAACCAGCGCGTGATGATCGCGATGGCCGTCGCATGCAACCCGAAGCTGCTGATCGCCGACGAGCCGACCACCGCGCTCGACGTGACGATCCAGGCGCAGATCATGGACCTGCTCGTGAAGCTGCAGAAGGAACGCGGGATGGCGCTCGTGCTGATCTCGCACGACCTGGCCGTGGTGTCGGAGGTCGCGCAGCGCGTCGCGGTGATGTACGCGGGCGAGATCATCGAGACCAACAGCGTGCCCGACATCTTCCGCGCGCCGCATCATCCGTACACCGAAGCGCTGCTCGCGGCGATTCCCGAGCACAACAAGGGGGCGCGTCGCCTTGCCGCATTGCCCGGCATGGTGCCGGGCCGCGATGATCGCCCGTCCGGGTGCCTGTTCGCGCCGCGCTGCAAGTATGTGGTCGACGATTGCCGCAAGGCGCGGCCGGCGCTCGATACGCTGGTGTCCGGCAACGATGCGATGCGCGCGCGCTGCATCAAGCCGCTCAATGTTTCCAACCTCGACCTGACGGCTATGCATGGGACCGGAGTAAGCGCTAAAGCGCAAACTCCGGTCGACAGGAGTCCACGATGAATGCAAATCAAGAAGTGCGCGGCGCGCCGCACGACGAGGAAGTAGTGCTGGTCGCCGACCAGCTCGCGAAACACTACACGGTGAAGCGCGGCATGTTCGGCCACGGCACGGTGAAGGCGCTCAACGGCGTGTCGTTTTCGCTCAGGCGCGGCAAGACGCTCGCCGTCGTCGGCGAATCCGGTTGCGGGAAGTCGACGCTCGCGCGGCAGCTGACGATGATCGAGACGCCGACGTCCGGCCACCTGTCGATCGACGGCAAGGACGTCGCGGGCGCCGACCGGCACCGGGTCGCCGACCTGCGCCGCCGCGTGCAGATGGTGTTCCAGAACCCGTTCGCGTCGCTCAACCCGCGCAAGACCGTCGAGCAGACGCTCTCCGAGCCGCTCGAGATCAACGCGAACCTGACGGCCGCCGAGCGCGCGCAGCGCGTTGCGCAGATCATGCGCACGGTCGGCCTGCGGCCCGAGCACGCGAAGCGCTATCCGCACATGTTCTCGGGCGGCCAGCGGCAGCGGGTCGCGATCGCGCGCGCGATGATCCTCGATCCGCGGATCGTCGTCGCCGACGAGCCGGTGTCCGCGCTCGACGTGTCGATCCAGGCGCAGATCCTGAACCTGTTCATGGACCTGCAGGAGCAGTTCAAGACGAGCTACGTGTTCATCTCGCACAACCTGTCGGTGGTCGAGCATGTCGCGGACGACGTGATGGTGATGTACTTCGGCAGCGTCGCCGAGCTCGGCGACAAGGCGACGATCTACGCGCGGCCGCGCCATCCGTACACGCGTGCGCTGATGTCGGCGACGCCGGCGATCTTCGAGGAAGACCGCCGCGTGCAGATCAAGCTGCAGGGCGAGCTGCCGTCGCCGCTCAATCCGCCGTCGGGCTGCGCGTTCCACCAGCGCTGCCCGTATGCGGTCGAGCGCTGCCGCGCCGAGGAGCCGCAGCTGCGCGAGGTCGACGGACGGCGCGTGGCCTGCCATCGCGCCGAGGAGGTAGGGGAGGCGAATGCCTGAAGCGTTGGCGGCGCGCGTGTCCGGCGTGCGCCGTTCGGGGGCAAGCGGCGCGCGCGTGATGCGCGCGTACCGCTACGCGCGGCGCTGGAGCCTGCGCACCGTCACGGGCGCGGCGCTGGCCGGCGCGTGCGTGGCGGCGAGCCTCGCGGTTCCCGTCGAGGCCGCGCGCGCCGAAGGGCGCGCGCCGGCCACTTCACCGATCCATCCGTCGCAAGTCCCGCCGCCCGGCATGAGCCTGCCGGGCTTCCACGCGCCAGCCGTGTCGAACGGCACGGTCGCGAGCGGTGCGGTGCGCGTGCAGCCCGCGCGCATGCCGTTCTACGTCGCGACCAAGGGCAAGGTCACGCTCTACGTGCTCGGCGCGCTGCACACGGGCGACCCGTCCGACTATCCGAGCGCGCAGCCGTTCCGGCCGCGCATCCTCGCGGCGCTCGCCGCGTCGCCGACGCTCGCGCTCGAACTGTCGCCCGACGATCTGCTCGAATCGCAGGACGACGTGTCGAAGTACGGCGTGTGCCGTTATCCGTGCCTGCAGCGCCTGCTGCCCGAATCGTTATGGGAGCGGCTCGCGGCGCGCCTGCGCGGCAACCCGGCCGCGCTCGCCGAGATTCGCAAGATGCGGCCGTGGCTCGCGGCGCTCGTCGTCGAGACCTACGATTCGCTGTCGGCCGGCCTGCAGACCGAATACGGCACCGAGGCGCAACTGCAGAACGTGTTCCTGAAGAAGAAGGGCGGCCGCGTGATCGGGCTCGAGACGCTCGCCGAACAAATGCGCGCGTTCACCGGGCTGACGCTGGCCGAGCAGCGCGAGATGCTCGCGCAGGACATGGTGCAAACACCCGCGCAAAACGCGGACGACATCAAGTCGCTGCACCGGCTGTGGCGAATTGGCGACGCCGACGCGATCTCGGCGTGGGCCGTCGCGAAGAGCGAGCGGCTCGCGCGTTCGAAGGCGTTGTCGGCGTCGATCGACAACAAGATCCTGTACGAGCGCAACCGGCGCTTCGTTGCACGGATGACGGCAATCGCCGCGCCGAACCGACCGCTGTTCGTCGCGATCGGCGCGCTGCATTTGGGCGGCCCGCGCGGCGTGCTCGAATTGTTGCGCCAGCAAGGATACCGGGTCGACGCGAACTGATCGCGCCCGGCGGCACGCACTGATCTTCCCCTGTTTGATCGACATCGCGCGCCCGGCGCGAGGCGCCTGAGTGGCGGTGTAAATCGATAAGGAAAACCCTCGATTCGTCGGAAAATAGCGTTTAAAACGATTGACATCCCGTTCTGCCAATATCTATTCTTCACCCCACAAGTTGAAAAAATGAAAAGAATAGATAAGTTCTACGGGGTAGCAGAAATAAAGCGCGGGGTTAGCGTTGCCGGCACGTACAGCACGTGCCGGCTGCGGAGTGTCTGCATGCACGGCGGGGCCAATCATCGTCGGACAACACATGCATGCAGGCCGACTTGCAGATAAGCAACGTTCCGTCGTCTGACCGGGGAATGCAGTGATCGGGCGGCGACGGACGTTTTTTAATCCGGAATGTTTTTCCGGTCACCGTCGAAAGACGGTTTCGGGGGGCGAATCGACAGACGGCAAAGCCGCAGCGATTGCGCCAACGTAAAAGCGCCACGAGGGCGCTTTTTTCTTTTGGGCGTTCTGTTGTGCGGCAGGTTTCGTCCATGGCGTGCGCCATGGCGGCGGACGCGCATCGCGCGCGTCGCATGTCCTACGCGCCTTCGTCCGCCTGCAGCGCGCCGGGCGCCACCACATCGACGCCCGCTGCCTCCAGCGCCGCGCGAATCCGCTTCGCGAACGCCAGTGCATGCGGCCCGTCGCCGTGCAGGCAGACGGTCTGCGCATTCAGCGGCACCCATTCGCCGCTCAATGCCCGCACCTGCCGGTTGCGCACCATGTCGAGCGTGCGCGCGAGCACGGCCTCTTCATCGTCGATCAGCGCGCCGGGCTGGCTGCGCGGCACGAGCGAGCCGTCCGCGCGGTAGCCGCGATCGGCGAACACTTCCTCCACGGCGGCGAGCCCCGCATGCCGCGCGGCCGCGACGAACACGCTGTTCGCGAGCCCGAACACCGCGAGCGACGGATCGAAATCGTGAATCGCGGACACCACCGCATCGGCGATCATCGGGTCGCGCGCGGCCTGGTTGTACAGCGCGCCGTGCGGCTTCACGTGCGCGATGCGCCCGCCTTCGGCCTGTGCGATCGCCGACAGCGCGCCGAGCTGGTACAGCACGCCGGCATAGATGTCGCCGGCCGGCAGCTGCATTTCCTTGCGGCCGAAATTCTCCGGATCGTGAAAGCTCGGGTGCGCGCCGATCGACACGCCTTTCTGCACGGCCCAGCGCACGCAGTCGCGCATCGCATTGGCACCGCCCGCGTGCCAGCCGCATGCGATGTTCGCCGACGTGACGAGGTCGAGCAGCGCCTCGTCCGATCCGCATCCTTCGCCGAGATCGGCATTCAGATCGATTTCCATTATGTTCCTCGTCCACTGATTGCGTGGCGCGTCTTTCGTACTGCTTCCGCCATTGTCACGCTGCGCGCGATTGCGCGCGGCGGCGCGCTTCCTCGCGCATGTCGATCGCGACGTCGATCTGCCGCAGATAGGCACGTTCTGCGGTCAGGGCGGCGCGCGCGGCGTCGGGTGTCGTGCGCACGAAGCGGATCGGCAGGTTGAGCCGCGCCTGCGCGAGTTTCCACAGGTCGGCGCGGATCACCGTACCGATCTTGGGGTAGCCGCCGGTGGTCTGCGCGTCGTGCATCAGCACGATCGGCTGGCCGTTCGGCGGCACCTGGATCGTGCCGGGCAGCACCGCGTGCGACAGCAGCTCGACCGGCCGCTCGCGCTCGAGCCCGGCGCCGGCGAGGCGATAACCCATCCTGTTGCTGTTCGCGGTGACGAGCCATTCCTCGTCCCAGAACGCCTGCTGCGAATCGGCGGCGAACGACGCGTAGTCGGGGCCCGGCAGCACGCGCACGGGCATCGCCCACGGCGCGTGCGCGGGGCGGTGGCGGCGCGGCGGCTCGTCGACACGCACGAACGCACACCACGCGGGCGCCTTCACGCCGAATTCGGGCGCATCGGCCGCGAGGCAGCCCGCGCCGGCCGGCGGCACACCGACCGGGAGCCGATCGCCATCGCGCAGCGTGCGGCCGCCGAGGCCGCCGAAGCGCGATGCGAGATCGGTGCTGCGCGAGCCGAGCATCGGCAGCACATCGATGCCGCCCGCGATGCACAAATAGCCGCGCATCCCGCGTTTCGCGGCCGGCAGTACGAGCGTCTGCCCGGCTTCGACCGGCAGGCTCCACCACGAATACACGCGCTGGCCGTCGAGCGTTGCGCCGAATTCGGTGCCGGTGATCGCGATGCGGGTGGCGCGCGTGAAGCGGAAGGCGGCCGGGCCGATCGTGATCTCGACGGCCGCCGCGTCGGGGCGGTTGCCGACGAGCCGGTTGCCGACCTCGAGCGCGAGGCCGTCGAGCGCGCCGCCCTGCGCGACGCCGAGATGGCGCGCGCCGCGGCGCCCGAGATCCTGCACGGTCGACAGCGGGCCGGCCCGCACCACCTCGATGGTGCCCGGTGCGTTGCTCTGGGTCATCGTGCGTCGACTCCCGCAATGGTGAAACGTACGCGGTCGCCGGGCAGCAGCAGCGTCGGCTGCGGCAGCGCCGGATCGAACAGCGTGAGCGACGTGCGGCCGATCAACTGCCAGCCGCCGGGCGACGTGGCCGGGTAGATGCCCGTCTGCGCACCGCCGATGCCGACCGAGCCGGCCGGCACCTCGAGGCGCGGCGCCGCGCGGCGCGGCGCGTGCAGCGACGCGTCGAGGCCGCCGAGATACGCGAAACCGGGCTGGAAGCCGATGAAGAACACGACGTATTCGCCGGCCGCGTGGCGCGCGACGACCTCGTCGGCCGACAGGCCCGTGTGCGCGGCGACGGCCGCCAGATCGGGGCCGGCGGCACCGCCGTACTCGACCGGGATCTCGACGTCGCGACCATCGGCGTGCTCGACGTCGGCCGTCTCCCACGCGTCGCGCAGCGCCGGCGTGAGCGACTCGGCCGTCGCGGCGAGCGCGTCGAACACGATGGTCAGGTTGTTCATGCCCGGCACGACGTCGATCACGTCGGGCCACGCGCGCGCGGCCTCGGCGACGGCCCAGACGCGGCGCTGGCAATCGAGCGTGGCGGGCGGCGGCACCTCGCAGACGAGGGCGGCATCGCCGAGCGGATAAATGCGGGGTTGCGTCATCGGACTGGCACGGTTCGGACGGCAATGTTAGCGCACATTGTCAATAAGATATCGATAACTTACCAATAAGCGTTTTCGCCTAGCCCGTATACCGGGGCTTCTGACGTACACTCGGCACACCCTGACATCCTGCTTGCGCCGCCTTTCCATGAAGCGTTCTCCGACCAAGATCGTGTCATCCGAACACCTCGTTTCCGATTCGAGCGCGGAGCTGTCGGAGCTCGAATACGGGCTCATCATGGCCGGCAACGCGTTCAACCGCTGGATGGTGCGCTGCATGTCGGCGGCCGGCGCGAAGGACATGACGGCGGTCGAGGTGTCGCTGCTGCATCACGTCAGCCATCGCGAACGCAAGAAGAAACTCGCCGACATCTGCTTCGTGCTCAATATCGAGGATACGCACGTCGCGACCTATGCGCTGAAAAAACTGATCGCCCGCGGCTATGTGAAGAGCGAGAAGAACGGCAAGGAAGTGTTCTTCTTCGCGACCGAAGCGGGCCGCGACCTGTGCCTGAAGTATCGCGAGGTGCGCGAGCACTGCCTGATCGAGACGCTGAAGGACAGCGGGCTCACCAACGAGCAGATCGGCGACGCGGCGCAGTTGCTGCGCCACGCATCGGGCCTTTACGACACGGCCGCGCGCGCGGCGGCGTCGCTGTAAACGATTGCGGAAGGCGTTGCGCTGACGGGCGTGCGACGACGACCGCGGCGCCGCGCGCCGCATCATCCGGCGGCCGGGTAGAGCGCGCCGTCGGTCACGATCCAGCGCAGCGCGAGATCGTGCGCTTCGGCCGGCAGCGCATCGACGCGGCACGCTTCGTACGCGATACCGACCGTCACGGGCAGCGTGTCGCCCGGCCACGCGGCGAGCGTGCGGTCGTAGTAGCCGCCGCCGTAGCCGAGCCGGTAGCGCTGCGGATCGAATCCCACGCAGGGAATCAGCAACAGGTCGGGCACGACGACGATTCCCGCCGCCGGTTCCGGAATCCGGTGATGACCTTCGCGCATCGGCGTGTGCGCGTCCCACGCATGGAACGCGAGCGGCGTGTGCCGCTCGCCGATCACGGGCAGCGCGGCGCGCCGGCCGGCGCCTGCCGCACACCACGCGAGCACCGCGTCGCGCGCATCGAATTCGCCCGGCAGCGGCCAGTAAAACCCGACCGTGCGCGGTGCGAGCCGGTCGAGCAGCGTGCGCAGCCGCGCGTCGAGCGCGGCGTTCGCGGCGGGCTGCGACGCGGCGTCGCGACGCGCGCCGGACAGCGTTTTGCGCAGCGCAACCTTCGGGTTCGGCACAGGGTTGCGTGCTATGCTTTCGCTCAATTCGTGCTCCATTCAAAACGATGTCGAACAGCCTTTTCCGAGTATATCGCGCGGTTGCGCTGACACTTTCGGCCGCCGCGCTCGTCGCGGGTACGGCCGCGTGCGCCGCACCGGGCGACGACACGGTCGCCGGGGATGACCAGGTCTTCGTGCAGCTTCGCGAAGCCGCACGCCGCAACGACGCCGCGAAAGCCGCGCAGCTCGCGTCGATGATCCCGAACTATCCGGTCCCGTCCTACGTCGAGTATTTCCAGATCAAGCCGCAGCTGTTCGATTCGACCGGCCGCGCGCGCGTCGACGCGCCGGACGCGCCCGTGCAGTCGTTCCTGCAGCGCTACGACGGCCAGGCGATCGCCGACCGCATGCGCAACGATTACCTGCTCGTGCTCGGCGCGCGCCACGACTGGCGCAGCTTCGACGATCAATACAAGCGCTTCGTGCTCGACGACGACACGCAGGTCAAGTGCTACGCGCTCGAATCGCGCGCGGCGCGCGGCGAGAACGTCGCCGAGGCGGCGCGCGCGCTGCTCGTCGAGCCGAAGAACTACGGCGACGCGTGCGTCGACCTGATCACCGCGCTCACGGTCAACCAGCAGTTCACGAGCGACGACGTGTGGCAGCAGGCGCGTCTCGCGTACGAGCAGAACTACACGACGCTCGGCGGCAAGATCGTCGACGCGCTCGGCCCGCGCCCGGCCGGCTTCGACCAGGCGACGAGCGCGCCGCCGCTGTACCTCGCCCGCGGCGTCGGCTCCGACGCGACGTCGCACCAGCTCGCGCTGATCGCGCTCGGCCGCATGGCGCGCAACGATCCGGATGCGGCCGCCGGGATGCTGACGTCGGTTGCCGGCTCGCTCACGAAGCAGGAACAGGCGATCGCGTGGGGCGCGATCGGTTACCAGGGCGCGATCAAGCGCTCGGCGCTCGCATCGGTCTGGTACGCGAAATCCGCGAATGCGCCGCTGTCGAACCCGGGCTACGAATGGCGCACGCGCGCCGCGTTGCTCGCCGGCAACTGGCCGATGGTGCGCTGGTCGATCGAGCAGATGCCGCCGTCGCTGCGCGACGATCCGGCGTGGATCTACTGGCATGCGCGCGCGCTCAAGCAGAGCGGCGACACGCTGCAGGCGAACCAGGAATTCGAGCAGGTCGCGGGGCAGTTCAACTTCTACGGGCAGCTCGCCGGCGAAGAACTCGGCCAGCGCACGACGATCCCGCCGCGCACGAAGGTGAGCGACGCCGAGATCGACGCGATGGGCAAGATTCCGGGCTTCGCGCTCGCGCAGCGCTTCTACGCGCTGAACCTGCGCCTCGAAGGCAACCGCGAATGGAACTGGCCGCTGCGCGGGATGACCGATCGCCAGTTGCTCGCGGCCGCCGAATACGGCAAGCGCGTCGAGCTGCTCGACCGCACGGTCAATACGGCCGATCGCACGAAGGCCGAGCACGACTTCACGCTGCGCTACCCGTCGCCGTACCGCAATATCGTCGAGCGCTACGCGCAATCGACGGGCCTCGACGTCGAATGGGCGTACGGGCTGATCCGCCAGGAATCGCGTTTCATCACGAGCGCGCGTTCGTCGGTGGGCGCGGGCGGCCTGATGCAGCTGATGCCGGCGACGGCCCAGATGGTCGCGAAGAAGCTCGGCATGGGCGCGATCACGCGCGCGCAGATGCACGACATCGATACCAACATCCAGCTCGGCACCTGGTATCTGGCGGACATCTTCAACAACTTCGACAGCTCGCCGGTGCTGGCCACCGCCGGCTACAACGCGGGCCCGGGCCGGCCGCGCCAGTGGCGCCAGGTGTTGACGCAGCCGATCGAAGGCGCGATCTTCGCAGAGACGATTCCGTTCAACGAGACGCGCGACTACGTGAAGAACGTGCTGTCGAACACCGTCTACTACGCGGCGCTCTTCGAGGGCAAGCCGCAGTCGTTGAAGAGACGTCTAGGCATGATCTCGCCCTGATTCGCAATCTTCACACTGCCGCGCGAGACGCGGCAGTGCTCTTCTGAGGTGTCGAACATGGATCGCCAGACCGTCGCGCTGCTGGGCGGCACCGGCTTCATCGGCAGCCGGCTCGTCAATGCGCTGATCGACGCCGGCAAGCAGGTACGGATCGGCACGCGGCGGCGCGACCACGCGCGCCACCTGCAGATGCTGCCGGTCGAGATCGTCGAGCTCGAAGCGCTCGATACGCGCACGCTCGCGCGCTTCGTCGCCGGCGCGCACGCGGCGATCAATCTGGTCGGCGTGCTGCACGGCGGCCGCGGCACGCCGTACGGGCCCGGCTTCGAGCGCGCGCACGTCGCGCTGCCGGCCGCGCTCGCGAGCGCCTGCACCGAGGTTGGCGTGCAGCGCCTGCTGCACATGAGCGCGCTCGGCGCCGATTCGCGCGGCGCGAGCATGTACCAGCGCTCGAAGGGCGACGGCGAAGCCGCGCTGCATGCGATCGCGGCGACCGATTCGCTCGCGCTGACGATCTTCCGCCCGTCGGTCGTGTTCGGCCCCGGCGACGCATTCCTCAACACGTTCGCGAACCTGCAGCGCACGGTGCCCGTGCTGCCGCTCGCGATGCCCGACGCGCGCTTCCAGCCGGTGTTCGTCGGCGATGTCGTGCGCGCGTTCGTCAACACGCTCGATCTGGCGGCCGCGCACGGCAAGACCTACGAGCTCGGCGGCCCGACCGTCTACACGCTCGAGCAACTGGTGCGCTATTGCGGCACGCTGGTCGGTCGGCAGGCACGCATCGTGCGGTTGCCCGATACGCTCGCGCGGCTGCAGGCAATCGTGTTCGAATGCCTGCCCGGCGAACCGGTGATCACGCGCGACAATCTCGCGACGATGTCGGTGCCGAACGTGCTGTCGGGGCCGCTCGCGCCGGAGCTCGGGATCTCGCCCGCGAGTCTCGAAAGCATTGCGCCCGCCTATCTCGGCAAAGCCGCGGCGCGGTCGCGGTTCGACTGGTTCCGCTCGCGCCGCTAGGCCCGCCCGCGCGCCGTCGTTCGGCACCTCCTTTTCCACCTTCGCGTTTTCCGGAACACCGTCATGAAGCTCATCATTGGAGACAAGAACTACTCGTCGTGGTCGATGCGTCCGTGGCTGCTGCTCGCGCATTTCGGCATCCCGTTCGACGAGATCGCGGTCGAGCTGCGCCGCGACGACACGACCGCGCGCATCCTCGAGTATTCGCCGTCCGGCAAGGTGCCGTGCCTGATCGACGACCACGGCGTCGCGATCTGGGATTCGCTCGCGATCGCCGAAACGCTTGCCGAGCGCTATCCGCAGTTCCCGATGTGGCCGGCCGATCCGCTCGACCGCGCGCATGCGCGCTGCATCGCGGCCGAGATGCACTCGGGCTTCGCGGCGCTGCGCACGCAGATGGGCATGAACGTGCGCGCGTCGATGCCGGGGCGCGGCGCGACGCCCGACGCGCTCGCCGATGTCGCGCGTATCGACGCGCTGTGGAGCGCGTGCCTCGAGGCGTCGGGCGGGCCGTTCCTGTTCGGCGAGTTCGGGATCGCCGATGCGATGTACGCACCCGTCGTGATGCGCTTCAACACGTATGCGCCGGGCCTGTCGCCGGAAGCGGCCGGCTATGCGGCGCGCGTGACGGCGCTGCCGGCGGTGCAGCGGTGGATCGACGCCGCGCGCAGCGAGACCAACGTGATCGCCGAATACGAGCCGCAGCGATGAACATCTACGCAGTAGGCGGTGCGATCCGCGACGAATTGCTCGGCGTGCCCGTGCAGGACCGCGACTACGTGGTGGTGGGCGCGACGCCCGGGCAGATGGCCGCGCAGGGCTTCCGGCCGGTCGGCAAGGATTTCCCGGTGTTCCTGCATCCGCAGACGCAGGAGGAGTACGCGCTGGCGCGCACCGAGCGCAAGACGGCGGCCGGCTATCACGGCTTCCAGTTTTATTACGCGCCGGACGTGACGCTCGACGAGGATCTCGCGCGGCGCGACCTGACGATCAACGCGATGGCGCGCGAGGTGAGCCCGGAGGGCGCGCTGGTCGGGCCCGTGATCGATCCGTTCGACGGGCAGGCCGACCTGCGCGCGCGCGTGTTCCGGCACGTGAGCGACGCGTTCGTCGAGGATCCGGTGCGGATCCTGCGGATTGCGCGCTTCGCCGCGCGGTTCGCGGACTTCACGGTTGCCGACGAAACGCACGCGCTGATGCGGCGCATGGTCGGCGCGGGCGAGGTCGACGCGCTGGTGCCCGAACGCGTGTGGCAGGAAATCGCGCGCGGGCTGATGGAGGCGAAGCCGTCGCGGATGTTCGCGGTGCTGCGCGAGTGCGGCGCGCTCGCGCGCATCCTGCCCGAGGTCGATGCGCTGTGGGGCGTGCCGCAGCGCGCCGACTACCACCCGGAAGTCGATACGGGCGTGCACGTGATGATGGTCGTCGACTACGCGGCGAAGCAGGGCTATTCGCTGCCGGTGCGCTTCGCGGCGCTCACGCACGATCTCGGCAAGGCGACGACGCCGGCGGACGTGCTGCCGCGCCACGTCGGCCACGAGGGCCGCAGCGTCGACCTGCTCAAGCCGTTGTGCGAGCGGCTGCGCGTGCCGAACGAATGCCGCGATCTCGCGCTCGTGGTCGCGCGCGAGCACGGCAACCTGCATCGCGTGATGGAGATGGGCGCGGCCGCGCTGGTGCGGCTGTTCGAGCGCAGCGACGCGCTGCGCAAGCCGGCGCGTTTCGCCGAGATGCTGCAGGCGTGCGAATCCGATGCGCGCGGGCGGCTCGGGCTCGATGCGCAGCCGTATCCGCAGGCCGAGCGGCTGCGCGTGGCGCTCGCAGCCGCGCGCAGCGTCGATGCCGGCGCGATCGCGCGCGGCATCGGCAGCGAAGCGGAGAAGATCAAGGAGGCCGTGCATTGCGCGCGGATCCAGGCCGTCGCGCAGGCGCTCGCGATCGGCGAATAGGGGCAGGGATGACAACGGCGGGCGCCACGCGCCCGCCAGCCGTTACGGCTTCTTGCGCGCGGCTGCCTTGCGTGCCGGCGTGGCGGCGGCCGGGCGCTTGCCGGCGGATGCGCGCGGCTTGCCGGCAGCCTTCTGTTCCGCCGCGCTGGCCGGCCGTGCCGGATCGGCGTCGCGGCCGCGTTTCGGCGCCGGTTCGCTGCGGCTCGCGCGCGGCGCGCCCGGCGCAGTGCGCACGACCGGTGCGGGCTGCCTGATTTCCATCGTCGCGGACACGAATTCGGCGCAACTGTCGTCGAACAGCGGCAGCGTGCTGACCGCGATCAGCTCGGCGGGCCCGTCGCCGACGTTGGCGACGCGATGCCGCTTGCGCGCGTCGAAGTGCAGCGAGTCGCCGGGCGCCAGCGGGTAATCCTTCTTGCCGACCGTGTAGCAGATGCGGCCGGTCAGCACGTAGACGAATTCGTCGCCGCCGTGCGCCACCCATTCCGAGCGGTAGCCTTCCATCATCTGCACCTTGACCGCGTTGATCTGGCTGCCGTCGAACGTGGTGGACAGCCGTTCGTACCACTGCGACGCGCTGTCGACTGCGTACGGCTTGCGGCTGCCTTCGTGCGAATCGGGCTGCGCCTGGCGCGGCTGGTCGATCAGCGCACCGAGCGGCACGCCCAGCGCCTTCGCGACGTTGACGAGCGACGACAGCGAGATGCCCGTGAGATGGCGCTCGACCTGCGACAGGAACCCGACCGACAGCTTCGCTTCGGTCGCGACTTCCAGCAGCGTCTTCTTCGCTTCCCGGCGCAGGCGGCGAATGCGCTGGCCGATACGCATGATGTCTGAATCCATGAATCTCTTTCGTGGCAACGAGTCGGGACGCGAGCGGAGGGGCGGTGCGGTCGCCGGGACGTTGCTTTCCGCGCATCGCACGAAGCACGGCCGTCGGGACGACGATGCCGGCGCATTGTACCGCGCGGTGTCGCCGGACGACGCCACGCTGCGCCTGCATGCGGCACCGTGCCGCCGATTTTAGTCCTACGAAAATTTTAGCTTGACCTCAATTTCAGCCTGCTCTAGATTCTGTCGCGCGTATCAAACAAAGTTAAGTGAGACAAAAATTCCCGCGGGCCTGCCGCCGGCACGACACGGCGGCCCGGCGACGCGCAGTGCCGCGCGTCGTTCGCGCAGCCGCGCCGTGTCGCGTCACGCCTGCTTCAGGCATGCGCTCCGCCGCGTCACGCCGCCGACCGCCGACAACGATGAATAACGTGGGCATCCGATGATCGATCGACTGAAATACAGCTTCTCCGGCCTTCCCCCGTACGACGCGTCCGTCGCCGACACGCAGGCGGGCCTGTCGCGCCTGCTCGACGCCGCGCGGCTCGACGCGGTGGTGGTCACGTCGCAGGACGAATACGTCACCGAGTACCTGCCGCGCAGCAATAACCCGCGCTATGCGCTGTCGGGCTTCGACGGCTCGGCCGGCTGCGGGATCTTCCTGAGCGCGGCGACCGCGCAGGCGCTCGGCGTGCCGCCGTTCGTCCTGTTCGTCGACGGCCGTTATCACCTGCAGGCCGAGCAGCAGTGCGATCCGGCGCGCGTGCGGATCGAAAAGCTCGGGATGAGCGTGACGATCTGGCAGGCGATGGCCGACTGGCTGCTCGCGCACGCGAGCCACCTCGCGCGGGTCGGCTACGACGGGTTGCGGATCAGCGTCGCGCAGCGCGACCGGCTGCTCGAACAGACGCAGGCCGCGGTGCTCGACTGGACGAGCCTCGCCGATCGCGAGATCGACCGCGCGATCGCGCTGCCGGGCTGGGCCGTCGAGCGGCCGATCTTCGAGTTGCCGGAATCGATGACGGGCCTGAGCGTCGCGCAGAACCTCGACGCGCTGAACCGCAAGCTCGCCGCGCATACCGGCGCGGCCGACGGCAAGACGGCGTTCTTCACGTGCGCGTCGGACGATCTCGCCTATCTGCTGAACAGCCGCGGCTATCACATCCCGAATGCGTCGTCGCACCTCGGCTTCCTGTTCGCGGTCGGCGGGCAGGTCGCGCTGTTCCTGCCGGAAGGCTGCGACCGCTGCGACGTCACGCTCGAGTCGTATCCGGCGCTGCACGTGATCCGGCGCGATGTCGCGGCGCTCGAGCGCTTTCTCGCGCAGTTCGCGGTCGACCACGTGTGTTACGGCTTCGAATCGGTGAACTGCGCGCTCGTCGATGCGGTGAGCCGCGTATGGCCGCACGCGCGCCATGCCGACTTCAATCCGGTCGAGGCGATGCGGGCCGCGAAGACGCCGGCGGTGCTCGACCGGTTCCGCGATGCGTTCGCGCGCAGCTCCGCGGCGATCGCCGAGACGATGCGCTGGGCGAAGACCGGCGAGCCGGGCGCGCGCCACACCGAATACGACCTGGCGCGCACGATCAACGACGCGTACGGCGCGCGCTCGGCGGTTGCGCTGACGTTTCCGTCGATCGCGGCGAACGGCGCGAACAGCGCGTTCGCGCACTACACGGCGGCGAGCGCCGATGTCGAGCTGACGGAAGGCGAGCTCGTGCTGCTCGACAGCGGCGCGTACTACGAAGCCGGTTTCGCGACGGACTGCACGCGCGTCGTGCTGCGCCGCACGCGCGCGGAGACGGTCGCGCAGCCGTGGCAGCGCGAGATCTACACGGTTGCGCTGAAGGCGTGCATCAAGGGGCTCGTCACGCGCTTCCCGAGCACGGCGACGGGCGGCGACGTCGATGCGCTCGTGCGGCAGGTGTGCCGCGAGCACGGCCACGATTTCGGCCACGGCACCGGGCACGGCGTCGGGATTCACGTGCACGAGGGCGGTGTGCGCTTCGCGCCGGGCGCGAAGTACGGACTGGTGCCGAACGCGGTGATTTCGGTCGAGCCGGGCATCTACGTGCCGGGCAAGGGCGGCGTGCGGATCGAGAACATCGTGATCATCCGGCAGGACGACGCGCAGCCGGATACGGTGACGTTCGAGAACATCGTGACGGTCGGCTACGACTGGGACCTGATCGATCTCGACCTGCTGGACGACGACGAGCGCGCGTACCTGCGCGACTACGAGCGGCTGTGCGTGGCGCGCGGCACGCAGGTGACGGCGTGCCCGTTGCTGTAAGCAGCGCCGGCGCGGGCGGCGTCGGCCGCCCGCTGTCCGTCGGTCATCGATGACGGATCACCGGATCCGGAACCGAATCCGGATCCGTTTCAATCCAGCAAGCGCGCGCGCACGAACGGCGTGATCCGCTCGGCGAGCCACGCGTGCGTGCGCGTCGTCGGGTGCAGCGTGTCCCAGAACACGAAGCGCGCCGGGTCGCGGCAGTCCGCGCGCGGCGTCTGTGCGGCCAGGTAGGTGAACGACGACGGCTTCGGGATGTCGAGGCACGAGCGCTTCGCATCGTCGAAGCCGTATTGCGCGGGGTGGCTCAGCAGATCGTCGAACGGCGCGTACGCGTCGAACACCTCGAGCCGCAGCGTCGCGCCGTAGCGGGCGCGCACGGCGGCGGCCGCGTCGGCGAGCCGCCGGTTGTAGTCCTTCACCTGCGCGGCGACGCTGGCGGTGTCGGTGCGCGTCGCGAATACCGGCGCGCGCGACACGTCCGGCAGCGTGACGAGCAGGATGCGCGTCGCGCCGGCCGCGGCGAGCCGCTCGAGGCTGTCCCGCACCGCGTTCGCCGCCTGCTCGGGCGTGCGGCCGTAGTTCACGAGATCGTTGCCGCCCGCGAACACCGCGAACAGCGTATTGGCGGGCCGGTAGTCCGGCGCGCGATCCATGTATTCGCGCCACGAGTCGACTTCCTGCACCAGGCCCGGCACGACCAGGTGCTGGTCGGTCGCCGCACCGCCGATCGCCCAGTTGTAGAACGGCAGCCGCAGCGCGTTCGCGACGTATTCGGCCCACACCGGCCCGTTGCTGAAGCGTCCGGCGTGCCAGCTCGTGCCGTTCGGCAGCTTCCACTGGCTCGCGTTGAACATGTTCTGGGTGTCGGACAGGCTGTCGCCGAACACGATCAGCTTGTTGACCCGCGCGTCCTGCTGCGCGGCGTCGATCGTCCAGACCGTGTAGTTGAACGACAGCGCGTTGTTCGCCGCGACCGCCTGCGTCAGGTTCGCGCGGATGCCGCGCGCGGCGAGCGTCTTGCGGCACACGTCGGCGAGCGTATCCTGCGCCGTCGCGCTGTAGAACATGTTCTTCCACTGCGTGATGCCGTCCGCCCACCAGTAGCCGGGAACGCGATACCAGTCGCCGCCCGCGGGATCGCGCGCCCATTCGTAGGTCGCCTCGGGCTTGAGCGGATCGTCGCTGATCCGGTACCAGCAGCGCAGATAGGTGTAGGTGTCGCTGCCGCGCGTCGCGGCGCGCGGCGCTGCGCCGGGCGGTGCGGACGCCGGCGCCGCGAGCGGGCCGGCCGGCGACAGCGTCATGTCGCCGGTCGGCGTCGGCAGCGGGGCCGCGGCGGCCGGCGCGAGCGACGCGGTGAACGTCAGCGCGGCGCCGAGCGTAGCGATGGCGGCCGCACGGCGCGCGGATTCAAAACGGGAATGATGATGCATCGATGCCCTCCGATCTGTTGTTGTTGGATCAGGCAGCGCGGCTGCGCTGCCGCGTATCGGGGGGACACGTGCGCCGGACTGGAGCCCGGTCTGTCGAAGCGGAATTCGGGATGAAGCGGATGAAGCGGATGAAGCGGATGAAGCGGATGAAGCGGATGAAGCGGATGAAGCGGATGAAGCGGATGAAGCGGATGAAGCGGCGGGGCGGACTACCGACCGCCGCAGGGCGTCAGCGCATCAGCGCCGACACGCGCCCGTCAGGGCCGTAGACGCCTGCCGGTGCGGGGGCCGAGCGCAGCACCGCGAGTGCGCGCTCGTTATAGTCCATCCGGATCCGGATCAGCATCCCGTTGTTCGCGTTGGCCTGGCGCGCGCGTTCGGCGGCCTGCTGCAGCAACTGCCAGCGGCCGGCGAGGCGTGCATCGCGCTCGGCGGCCTGATCCATCCCTTTCTTGCCCGCCGCAAAGCCGAGCGCGGACAGCTGCGTGTCGCGCGTGCGCTCGAGCTGTGCGAGCCGGTCGATCAGCTCGCTCTTCTTCTCGACGATCCCGGGCAGCATCTCGAGCGGCTCGGGCGTCGTCAGCGCTTTTTCTTCATAGGCGAGCAGGGACGCGAACGCCTCGACCGTCGCGTGTTCGTCGTTGACCGTGGCCAGCAGCTCTTCTCTCATCGCGTCATGCTCGTCGCGCCGGCGCGCGGGGTGCGGCGCGCCGGCAAACCGGGGGACCGGCCGCGAGGCGGCCGGCTCAGCTGCCCTGCGGGCGCTGCTGCTGCAGCAGCTCGCGGGCGGTATTCAATACGCCGTCGGCAATCTTGTTCGCGTCGATCGTCAGCGTGCCGTTGTTCAGCGCTTCCTTGATCGACTGGACCAGGCCCGTGTCGATATCGGCGTTGGCGGACGCGGATGTCGAGCGCAACTGGCCGGACAGACCCGACAGGTTCACGGTCGTGTCGCCGCCGGTCGATCCTGCATCGGCCGCCTGCGCGGACGACTGGGCCGTGCCGGATTGCGCACGGGTCGCGCCGTTGCCGGTCGGCGCGAGGGGGCTCGGGTTCGGAGTGGAATCGATCTTCACGATGGGTTTCCTGTACGGTTTGACCCAGATAACGGCCGGGTCGGCCCGAACTTTAGCATCGTGAGCCCGAAATTCTCCGAATAAACAATTCTTTGCAATCTTGCAGCGGTATCCGTCCCTACAGCGGAATTTCCACGGTGCCGGCGTCCTTGACGATCGCGGTGACGATCTGGCCCGCCGCCATCCGCACCCGCACCGACTGGCCGGGCGCCGCATTCGCGAGCACGCTGCCTTCGGCCGAAATCGTGAAACCGGGGCCGGCTGCGACGACCCGCACCGTCTGGCCGGCCGACACCGATGCCGCGCTCTTCAGCATGTCCTGGCGCAGCGGCAGCCCGGCCGAGATGCGTGCGAGCGCGGTCGAGCCGATCGCCTGCGCCGGATCGGTGATCACCGCGAGCGGCAGAACCGTCAGGTCGCCGTCGCGCGCGATCAGGTCGGCCGCGCCCAGCGGCTCGCCGGGCGCGATCTGGCGCGCGGCGACGTAATAGGTGGCCTGCACGGCGACCTTCGCCTGCAGGTAGACGGTCCACGGCCGCTCGCCCGCGCAGCGCACGCCGACCGTGGTGCGGCCCCACAGGCGCGCGCCGGTCGGCAGGAACGGCTCGAGCGTCGTGCATGCGGCGAGCCCGCGCGGAAACGCGGTCGTGACCGTCGCGGTGGTCTTGCCGGGCAGGCCCGCGATCTGCTGCTGCAGGAACGCGAGGGCCGCGCGGCGGATCGACTCGGGGTCCTGCTGGCCGGGCGGCGTCGCGGGCTGGGCCGCCGCGGCCGCCTGGCCCGGGTTGGCGGAAGCCACCGGCGTGCGCGGCGACGGCGCGGCTGACGCGGCGCGGGCCGCCGCCGTGCGCGCGGCGACTGCCGGTGGCGTTGCGGGCCGCGCGGGATTCGACGCGGGTTCGGCCGTGCCAGCGACGACCGTCGCGATCGCGTTGGGGTCGGCGGCGCGCGGCGCGCCGTAGGCGGCGTTCGCGCGAGCGGCCGTGTACACGGGAGCTGGCGCGGCAGCCGGCGCGGGGGCCGGCGGCGGGACGTTCGTCACGACCATCGTGCCGGCCGGCTGTGCTGCGTAGCCGGCAGCGGCAGCCCCGGCCGTACCACCTGCACCGGCTGCCGCACGTCCCGCGTCCGCCGCGATGCCTGCACCCGAGGCCATCCCCGCATTCCCGCCGAACTGCCCGCCGCTCGCCGCATTGGCGTGCGCGAGCGCGGTTTCGGCGGTCTCGCCGCGTCCGGGAATCACGATCATCCCGTCGTCCGCGTGCGCGGCCGGTGCGGCGATCCACAGCGCCGCGGCGAGCGCAAACGCACGCCGGACGTGCGTGAGCCGCCCGTTCCTGCCGCGAAGTGCGCTGCCCGTCATCGCCGTGTCCTCGATCCGTTGATCCGAGTTGCATTCTAGGGAGCCGGGCCGCCACGCAAACGATGAATAGAGGGGGCCTTTGCCGCGTTATTCGCCCGATTGCCGGTTGCGTGCCGCGCCTACCATCGCTGTCATGGAAAAAAGCCTCTCGGGTCGCCATCCGGCGCGAGGGGCGTGCAGCGCTTCATACGGAGAGACGCACACATGCTGGACAAACTCGATGCGGAATTCGCGTTCGGCCGACAGGCGCTCGACGTGCGCGCCTACCGGCAGGAACTGCTGTCGTCGAACATCGCGAACGCCGACACGCCCGGCTACCAGGCCCGCGACGTCGATTTCGCGTCGACGCTCGCGCGCTCGCTGAAGCAGACGAACGGCGGCCTCGCGCCGAGCAACGCCGCGCAACTGCCGATGACGCAGCCGGCCGGCGTGACGAGCGGCATGTCGATGGTGTCGACGGCGGCGGGCCACATGGCCGGCACCGCGAAGCTGATCCCGACGGGCGGCCCGGCCGACGACTACGGCCGCGCGCAGTACCGGATGCCGCTGCAGCCGTCGCTCGACGGCAACACGGTCGATCTCGACGTCGAACGCGTGCAGTTCGCGAACAACGCGCTGCACTACGAAACCGGGATGACCGTGATGACCCAGCAGATCAAGGCCATGATCGCCGCGATCTCGACGAACTCGTAAGCGCGCCGCTTCCGAACCCGCGCACAAGCACAAGGAGCCTCCATGCCTTCGTTGATGAACATCTTCGGCGTCGCCGGTTCGGCGCTGTCCGCGCAATCGCAGCGCCTGAACGTCACCGCGTCGAACCTCGCGAACGCCGACAGCGCCACCGGCCCCGACGGCAAGCCGTACAAGGCCAAGCAGGTCGTGTTCGCGACCGACCCGATGGGCGGCGCGCGCACCGCGTCCGGCCAGGGCGTGGGCGGCGTGCGCGTGACGAAGGTGATGGACGACCCGTCGCCGATGAAATCAACCTACGACCCGGCGAACCCGGCCGCCGACGCGAACGGCTACGTGCAGATGCCGAACGTCGATCCGGTGCAGGAGATGGTGAACATGATCTCGGCGTCGCGCTCGTACCAGGCCAACGTCGAGACGCTGAACACCGCGAAGACGCTGATGCTCAAGACGCTGACGATCGGCTCGTAAGCCGCGCGCCGACCGAACTCACAGACCCGACAGTTTCGACAGAAGGCCACCCAGGATGACTTCCTCCAACACGACGATCGGCAGCAACGGCACGAACGTGTCGACCTTGCCGACCGACACGATGAACACCAACAAGGTGTCGTCGACCAACGGCACGTCGGCGAGCGACCTGCAGGCGACGTTCCTGAAGCTGCTCGTCACGCAGCTGCAGAACCAGGATCCGACGAGCCCGGTCGACAGCTCGCAGATGACGACGCAGCTCGCGCAGATCAACACCGTGAGCGGCATCGCGCAGCTGAACACGTCGCTGACGTCGCTGTCGACGCAGCTCGCGGCCGGCCAGCAGACGCAGGCCGCGCTGCTGATCGGCTCGAACGTGCTCGCGCCGGGCAATTCGGTCGCGGTGAAGAGCGGCGCGGCATCGCCGTTCGGCGTGTCGCTCACGAGCGACGTGTCGAACCTGACGATCACCGTGAAGAACAGCTCGGGCGCCGTCGTCAACACGATCAACGCGGGCAAGCAGTCGGCCGGCACCGTGCCGTTCAACTGGACGCCGACCGACGCGGCCGGCAATGCGCTGCCGGACGGCGCCTACACGGTCAGCGCGCAGTACACCGGCACCGACGGCAAGACCTACGCGCCGACCGTGCTGGCGGCCGCGCAGGTGCAGAGCGTGATCAAGCAGGCCGACGGCACGGCGGGGCTGGTGCTGTCGAACGGTACGACGGTGGGGCTCACCCAGGTCGCGTCGATCTTCCCGAACGTCAAGACGTCGTCCTCGTCCGGCAACACCACCACCAACTGATCGAGTTTTTTCGAAACGGAGACCGAAATGGGTTATCAGCAGGGTCTGAGCGGCCTCGCCGGCGCGTCGAACGCGCTCGACGTGATCGGCAACAACATCGCGAACGCGAACACGGTCGGCTTCAAGTCGAGCACCGCGCAGTTCGCCGACATGTACGCGAATTCGGTCGCGACGTCGGTCAACACGCAGATCGGCATCGGCTCGTCGCTCGCATCGGTGCAGCAGCAGTTCGGCCAGGGCACGATCAATACGACGAACTCTTCGCTCGACGTCGCGATCAACGGCAACGGCTTCTTCCAGATGTCGAACAACGGCGTGACGACCTACTCGCGCGACGGCACGTTCCAGCGCGACAAGAACGGTTTCATCGTCGACGCGCAAGGCCGCAACCTGATGGGCTACGCGGCTGGCTCGGGCGGCGTGATCAACACCGCGCAGACCGTGCCGCTGCAGGCGCCGACGACCAACATCGCACCGACCGCGACGACCAAGATCACCGGCCAGTTCAACCTGAACTCGCAGGACACGGTGCCGGTCAAGACGCCGTTCAGCGCGACCGACACCACGACCTACAACTACTCGACGTCGATCCAGGTGTACGACTCGCTCGGCGGCTCGCAGGCGGTCAACATGTACTTCGTGAAGTCGGCGGCCGGCACGTGGGAAGCGTACGCGGGCGTCCAGGGCGGCGCGACGACCGATCTCGGCACGGTCACGTTCAATTCGTCGGGCGCGATCCAGAGCACGACGACGGGCACGCCGGCGACGCCGACCACGTCGCTCGGCCAGTTCCAGTTCACCGTGCCGAACACCGACGGCTCGGCGACGCCGCAGAGCCTCACGCTCGACCTGACCGGCACGACGCAGTACGGCGGCAAGGACGGCGTGAACAACCTCGCGCAGAACGGCTACGCGAGCGGCACGCTGACGACCTACTCGATCGGCACCGACGGCAAGCTGACCGGCAACTACTCGAACGGCCAGACCGCGGTGCTCGGCCTGATCGCGCTCGCGAACTTCAACAACCCGAACGGGCTGGTGAACCTCGGCGGCAACCAGTACGCGGAGTCCTCCGCATCGGGCGTGCCGCAGATCTCCGCGCCGGGCAGCACGAACCACGGCACGCTGCAGGGCAGCGCGCTCGAGAACTCGAACGTCGACCTCACGTCGCAGCTCGTCAACCTGATCACCGCGCAGCGCAACTACCAGGCGAACGCGCAGACGATCAAGACGCAGCAGACCGTCGACCAGACGCTCATCAACCTGTAAGCGCGGATAACCGGCAGCCATGGACCGACTGATCTACACGGCGATGACGGGCGCGTCGCAGTCGCTCGACCAGCAGGCGATCGTCGCGAACAACCTCGCGAACGCATCGACGACGGGCTTTCGCGCGCAGCTCGCGACGTATCGCGCGGTGCCGATGAATTTCGGCGACGGCAGCAACATCGACCCGACGACGACGCGCACCTACGTGCTCGCGTCGACGCCCGGCGCGGACTACGCGCCGGGTCCGATCACGCGCACCGGCAATCCGCTCGACGTCGCCGTGCAGGGCGCCGGCTGGCTGTCGGTGCAGACGGCCGACGGCAGCGAGGCGTACACGCGCGCCGGCAACCTGCACGTCGACGAGAACGGCCAGCTCGTCAACGCGAGCAACCTGCCGGTGATCGGCAACGGCGGCCCGATCTCGGTGCCGCCGAACGCCGAGGTGACGATCGGCAAGGACGGCACCGTTTCCGCGCTGATGCCGGGCGACCCGCCGACGGCGGTCGCGATCGTCGACCAGATGAAGCTCGTCAATCCCGATCCGGCCACGCTCACGCGCGGCAACGACGGGTTGTTCCGCACCGCCGACGGCAATCCGGCCGACGCCGACACGAACGTGGTCGTCACGCCGAATTCGCTCGAAGGCAGCAACGTCAACCCGGTGACCGCGATGGTCGCGATGATCGACAACGCGCGCGCGTTCCAGCTTCAGTCGAAGCTGATCCAGACGGCCGACCAGAACGAGCAGTCGGCGAACCAGCTGCTCAACTTCAGCTGAGCGCCCGCGCCAGCCTACGCAGGAGACCTTACAAGTGAACCGTTCGCTCTACATCGCCGCCACCGGCATGAATGCGCAGCAGGCGCAGATGGACGTGATTTCGAACAACCTCGCGAACACCAGCACGAACGGCTTCAAGGCGTCGCGCGCGGTGTTCGAGGATCTGCTTTACCAGACGATCCGCCAGCCCGGTGCGAACTCGACGCAGCAGACCGAGCTGCCGTCGGGCCTGCAGCTCGGCACCGGCGTGCAGCAGGTCGCGACCGAGCGCCTGTACACGCAGGGCGGCCTCACGCAGACCGGCAACTCGAAGGACGTCGCGATCAACGGCTCGGGCTTCTTCCAGGTGCTGATGCCGGACGGCACGAACGCGTACACGCGCGACGGCTCGTTCCAGACCAACGCGCAGGGCCAGCTCGTCACGTCGAGCGGCTACCAGATCCTGCCGGCGATCACCGTGCCGCAGAACGCGCAGTCGCTGACGATCGGCAAGGACGGCGTCGTGTCGGTCACGCAGCCGGGCTCGGGCAACGCGGTGCAGATCGGCTCGCTGCAGATCGCGACCTTCATCAACCCGGCCGGCCTCGAGGCGCGCGGCGAGAACCTGTTCTCCGAGACGACGTCGTCGGGCGCGCCGAACGTGTCACAGCCGGGGCTGAACGGTGCGGGCGTGCTCAACCAGGGTTATGTCGAAGCGTCGAACGTGAACGTCGTGCAGGAGCTCGTCAACATGATCCAGACGCAGCGTGCCTACGAGATCAACAGCAAGGCCGTGACGACGTCCGACCAGATGCTGCAGACCGTCACGCAGATGAAGAGCTAACCGGAACACCCCGTCGTCGCCATGAAGCAGGTTCGCCTCCCCTCGTCAGCCACCGTCCGCGCCGCATGCGCGGTCGCGGTGGCGGCGCTCGCCGGTTGCGCGCAGATTCCGCGCGATCCGATCATCCAGCAGCCGATGACGGCGCAGCCGCCCGCGCCGATGTCGATGCAGGCGCCCGGCTCGATCTACAACCCCGGCTACGCGGGGCGGCCGCTGTTCGAGGATCAGCGGCCGCGCAACGTCGGCGACATCCTGACGATCATGATCGCGGAGAACATCAACGCGACCAAATCGTCGGGCGCGAACACGAACCGGCAGGGCAACACCGATTTCAACGTGCCGACGGCCGGCTTCCTCGGCGGGCTGTTCGCGAAGGCGAACCTGTCGGCGGCCGGCAACAACAAGTTCGCGTCGACGGGCGGCGCGAGCGCGGCGAACACGTTCAACGGCACGATCACGGTGACCGTCACCAACGTGCTGCCGAACGGCAACCTCGTGGTCAGCGGCGAGAAGCAGATGCTGATCAACCAGGGCAACGAATTCGTGCGCTTCTCGGGCGTCGTGAACCCGAACACGATCTCGGGCGCGAACTCGGTCTACTCGACGCAGGTCGCCGACGCGAAGATCGAATATTCGGCGAAGGGCTACATCAACGAAGCCGAGACGATGGGCTGGCTGCAGCGCTTCTTCCTCAACATCGCGCCGTGGTGATGACGATGCAGAAGACCCTGTTCAACCGCCTGTCGTCCCGCGCGCAAGCCTTCGCGCGGTTCGCCGTCGCGTTCGCCGCCGCGGCCTGCGTGTTCGGCGCGGCCCCCGCGCACGCGGAACGCCTGAAGGATCTCGCGCAGATCCAGGGCGTGCGCGACAACCCGCTGATCGGCTATGGCCTCGT
Source organism: Burkholderia sp. S-53 (assembly GCF_025560745.1). Classification (NCBI taxonomy): domain Bacteria; kingdom Pseudomonadati; phylum Pseudomonadota; class Betaproteobacteria; order Burkholderiales; family Burkholderiaceae; genus Burkholderia; species Burkholderia sp. S-53. The sequence continues at coordinate 3,535,710 of NZ_CP090483.1, read as the reverse complement.
CGTCGGTCTCGACGGCACGGGCGACCAGACGATGCAGACGCCGTTCACGACGCAGACGCTCGCGAACATGCTCGCGAACCTCGGCATCTCGATCAACAACGGGTCGGCCAACGGCGGCACGTCGTCGCTGAACAACATGCAGCTGAAGAACGTCGCGGCCGTGATGGTGACCGCCACGCTGCCGCCGTTCGCGCGGCCCGGCGAGGCGCTCGACGTGACCGTGTCGTCGCTCGGCAACGCGAAGAGCCTGCGCGGCGGCACGCTGCTGCTCACGCCGCTGAAGGGGGCGGACGGGCAGGTGTACGCGCTCGCGCAGGGCAACATGGCGGTCGGCGGCGCGGGTGCCAGCGCGAACGGCAGCCGCGTGCAGGTGAACCAGCTTGCGGCCGGCCGGATCGTCGGCGGCGCGATCGTCGAGCGTTCGGTGCCGAACGCGATCGCGCAGATGAACGGCGTGCTGCAACTGCAGCTGAACGACATGGACTACGGCACCGCGCAGCGGATCGTGTCCGCGGTCAATTCGAGCTTCGGCCCGGGCACCGCGACGGCGCTCGACGGCCGCACGATCCAGCTCGCGGCGCCGGCCGATTCGGCGCAGCAGGTCGCGTTCATGGCGCGGCTGCAGAACCTCGACGTGAGCCCGGACAAGGCCGCGGCGAAGGTGATCCTGAACGCGCGCACCGGCTCGATCGTGATGAACCAGATGGTCACGCTGCAGAGCTGCGCGGTCGCGCACGGCAACCTGTCGGTCATCGTCAACACGCAGCCGGTCGTGTCGCAGCCGGGGCCGTTCTCGAACGGGCAGACGGTGGTGGCGCAGCAGTCGCAGATCCAGCTCAAGCAGGACAACGGCGCGCTGAAGATGGTGACGGCCGGCGCGAATCTCGCCGACGTCGTGAAGGCGCTGAACACGCTCGGCGCGACGCCGGCGGACCTGATGTCGATCCTGCAGGCGATGAAGGCGGCAGGCGCGTTGCGCGCCGACCTGGAGGTCATCTAGATGGCAGCGAATCTTCCGAACGCGAACGACCTCACGCAGCGCTTCGCGCTCGACGTGCAGGGTTTCGACGCGCTGCGCGCGCAGGCGAAGCAATCGCCGCAGGCCGGCGCGAAGGCCGTCGCGGGCCAGTTCGACGCGATGTTCACGCAGATGATGCTCAAGAGCATGCGCGACGCGTCGCCCGACGGCGGGCTGTTCGATTCGCATACGTCGAAGATGTACACGTCGATGCTCGACCAGCAGCTCGCGCAGCAGATGTCGACGCGCGGGATCGGCGTTGCCGACGCGCTGATGAAGCAACTGCTGCGCAATGCGGGCGTGAGCGCGGGCAGCGACACGGCGGCCGACGCCGGTGCGGGCGGGCTGGGCGCGGCCGGCTTGGGCGCCGGCGGCCTCGGCACGGCCGGCAACGAAGGCAGCCTCGCCGCGATGAACGCGATGGCGCGCGCGTATGCGAACGCGGCCGGGAACAACGGCGGGCTCGCCGGCGCGCGCGGCTACTCGGCCGGCAGCGCGCTGACGCCGCCGCTGAAGGGCGCGAGCGGCGCGCCGGACGCCGACGCGTTCGTCGACCGGCTCGCGGCCCCCGCGCAGGCGGCCAGCGCGTCGACCGGCATCCCGGCGCGTTTCATCGTCGGCCAGGCCGCGCTCGAATCGGGCTGGGGCAAGCGCGAGATCCGCGCGGCCGACGGCTCGACCAGCTACAACGTGTTCGGCATCAAGGCGAACAAGGGCTGGACGGGCCGCACGGTGTCGGCGCTGACGACCGAGTACGTGAACGGCACGCCGCGCCGCGTGGTCGCGAAATTCCGCGCGTACGACTCGTACGAGCACGCGATGACCGATTACGCGAACCTGCTGAAGAACAATCCGCGCTACTCGGGCGTGCTGAGCGCGAGCCGCAGCGTCGAGGGCTTCGCGCACGGGATGCAGAAAGCCGGTTACGCGACCGACCCGAACTACGCGAAAAAGCTGATCTCGATCATGCAGCAGATCGGCTGACGGGCCAGGGCCTGCTCCCGCTGATAGCCGGCCCGGCCCATCGCCAGTTACCCTCTCAGGACCGCGCCCGGCAGCCCGCCGCGCGCGGTTTCAACGTTTGCGCGAAAAAAATCGGCAAATCGATCTAAACTTTCGGTCAGCACTGCCGCTAAGTGTGAGAGACCTGCGACCGGGCCCATGCTCCGGCCCCGTTTTATTGCGCACCGGTTGCCCCGGGGCGCCCATGACAAGAAAGACCGGCTAGCCATGAATATCGAAACGTCGACGGACCCCAGCCTGGATGCAGGCCACTCCGGGCCCGACTATGCCCGCCGCAATCCGCTGGAAATCGGCGTCCAGCTGCGCAACCTCGTGAACCGCGGCGATTTCCTGACCGTCCAGTACCCGGGTGGCCAGCTCGTCACGCGCCTGCTGGAGGTCGACGTCGGCGCGCGGACGTTCACGTTCGACTGGGGTGCGCTGTCCGAGCAGAACGCCGGCATCCTCGGCGCGTCGCACTGCACGTTCGCGGCCTCGCCGGAGGGCGTGCGCGTCGAATTCACCACGGGCACGCCGCGCGAGACGCGCTACGAGGGGCTGCCCGCGTTCGTCGCCGATTTCCCCGACGTCCTGATGTGCATCCAGCGCCGCGAATATTTCCGGGTCGATGCGCCGATCGTCGATCCGTTCCTGTGTCGCGGCAAGCTGCCGGACGGCGAGAGCTTCCTGTTCGAGGTGCACAACCTGTCGCTCGGCGGCGTGGGGCTGCGCACGGCCGACGAACGCGTCGAGGCGCTCGAGGTCGGCACGCTGCTGCCGGACGTCGAACTCGAGCTGACCGGCCACGGCAAGCTGTCGCTCGACCTGCAGCTCGTGTCGCAGCGTTCGACGCAGATGCCGAACGGGTCGCGGCGCTACCAGCTCGGCTTCCGCTACATGTCGCTGCCGGGCAGCGCGGAGAACACGCTGCAGCGGCTGATCACGCAGCTTGAAATGAAGCGCCGCTCGCTCGCGCGGGCCTGACGCGCACGCGGTCGCCGGCCCCGCACGGGCCGCCCCGCGCCCCGGCGCTCCGGCGCCGGCCCCGCCTGCCGGTCGCTCCGACCCGCGACGCGCGTGTCGCGCGTCGCGCGTGCATTTTTCCCTCAATTTTTTCGATCCGCGGCCGATATACCGGGAGTCACGCAACCCGGCGGCCGCAGCGCGGCCGGCTCATCAGGATCGCGCATGTCCAACACACTCATGAACCTCGGCGTCAGCGGCCTGAATGCCGCGATCTGGGGCCTTACGACGACCGGCAACAACATCAGCAACGCCGCGACGCCCGGCTATTCGGTCGAGCGGCCCGTCTATGCCGAGGCGAGCGGCCAGTACACGGGCAGCGGTTACATGCCGCAGGGCGTGAACACCGTCACCGTGCAGCGGCAGTACAGCCAGTACCTGAGCGACCAGCTGAACACCGCGCAGACGCAGGGCGGCGCGCTGTCGACGTGGTACACGCTCGTCGCGCAGCTGAACAACTACATCGGCAGCCCGACGGCGGGGGTCTCGACCGCGATCACGAGCTACTTCACCGGGCTGCAGAACGTCGCGAACAACGCGTCCGACCCGTCGGTGCGGCAGTCCGCGATCAGCAATGCGCAGACGCTGGCCAACCAGATCAACGCGGCCGGCCAGCAGTACGACGCGCTGCGCCAGAGCGTGAACACGCAGCTCACCAGCACCGTGTCGCAGATCAACACGTACACCGCGCAGATCGCGCAGCTGAACCAGCAGATCTCGGCGGCGAGCAGCCAGGGGCAGCCGCCGAACCAGCTGATGGACCAGCGCGACCTCGCGGTGTCGAACCTGTCGAGCCTCGCCGGCGTGCAGGTCGTGCGCAACGACAGCGGCTACAGCGTGTTCCTCGCGGGCGGCCAGCCGCTCGTCGTCGCCGACAAGAGCTACCAGCTCGCGACCGTCACGTCGCCGTCGGACCCGAGCGAGCTGACCGTCGTGTCGCAGGGGATCGCCGGCGCGAACCCGCAGGGGCCGAACCAGGCGCTGCCCGATGCGTCGCTGTCGGGCGGCACGCTCGGCGGCCTGCTCGCGTTCCGCAGCCAGACGCTCGACCCCGCGCAGGCCCAGCTCGGCGCGATCGCGACCAGCTTCGCCGCGCAGGTCAACGCGCAGAACGCGCTCGGCATCGACCTGTCGGGCAATCCGGGCGGCAACCTGTTCACGACGCCGTCCCCGACCGTGTACTCGAACCAGGGCAATACCGGCACCGCGTCGCTGTCCGTGTCGTTCGCCAACGCGTCGCAGCCGACGACGAGCGACTACACGCTGTCCTACGACGGCACGAACTACACGCTGACCGACCGCGCGAGCGGCGCGGTGGTCGATCAGAAGCCCGGGCCGATGCCGGTTTCGCTCGGCAACCTGAATTTCTCGATCCCGTCCGGCACGATACAGCCCGGCGACAAGTTCACCGTGCTGCCGACGCGCGGCACGCTGAACGGCTTCGGCCTCGCGACGACCAGCAGCTCGGCGATCGCGGCCGCGTCGCCGGCCGTCACGTCGGCGACGAGCACCAACACCGGCACGGGCAAGATCACGCTGAGCGGGGTGACCGCAGGCTACCAGGTGCCGACGACCAAGCTGACCTACGACGCGACGGCGAAGACGCTGACGGGCTTCCCGGTTGGCACCACGGTGACGATCGGGACCACGCCGCCGACGACGGTGACGATCGCCAGCCCGACGGACACCGTACCGTACAACCCGGCGTCCGGCGCGACGATGACGATGTCGGGGACCGCCGCGGGCGCGCTCAACGGCGTGAGCGTCACGCTGTCCGGCGCGCCGGCGACCGGCGACTCGTTCAACATCGGGCCGTACGCGGGCGGCACCAGCGACGGCTCCAACGCGCTCGCGCTGTCGAAGCTCGTCAATGCGAAAGCGCTCGGCAACGGCACGGCGACGCTCACGGGCGCGTATGCGAGCTACGTGAACGGCATCGGCAACACGGCGACCCAGCTGAAATCGTCGAGCGCCGCGCAGACCTCGCTGGTCGGCCAGATCACCCAGGCGCAGCAGTCGGTGTCGGGCGTGAACCAGAACGAGGAAGCGGCCAACCTGATGCAGTACCAGCAGCTTTACCAGGCGAACGCGAAGGTGATCCAGACGGCGGCGACGCTGTTCCAGACCGTGCTCGGCCTGTTCAACTGACCGGATTCGAGGAATACAAGCGATGCGGATTTCCAGCGCCCAGTTCTTCCAGCTGAACGTTTCACAAATGAACGACCAGCAGGCCCAGCTCGCGCAGCTGTATCAGCAGATCTCGAGCGGCGTGAGCCTGCAGACGGCGGCCGACAACCCGATCGGCGCGGCGCAGGCCGTGCAGCTGTCGATGACGTCGGCGACGCTGTCGCAGTACGCGACCAACCAGAACACGGCGCTCGCGTCGCTGCAGGCCGAGGACCAGACGCTGCAGAGCGTGAGCGGCGTGCTGACGAGCGCGCAGACGCTGCTCGTGCGCGCCGGCGACGGTTCGCTGGCGGACAGCGACCGCTCGGCGCTCGCGACGCAGTTGCAGGGTTACCGCGACCAGTTGATGACGCTCGGGAACACGAACGACGGCGCGGGCAACTACCTGTTCGCCGGCACGAAGAATTCGGCGGCGCCGTTTACGACCACGCCGAGCGGCAGCGTCACCTATGTCGGCGACTCCGGTACGCGCCAGGTGCAGATCGCCGATTCGAGCAGCGTGTCGCAGGGCGACACGGGCGCGGCCGTCTTCATGTCGGTGCCGGGGATCGGCAGCTCGCCGGTGCCGTCGGCCGGCGCGGCCAACACGGGCACCGGCACGATCGGCACGGTCACGGTGACGAACCCGTCGATCGCGACGAACGGCCACCAGTTCACGATCCAGTTCGGCGGCACGGCCGCCGCGCCGACCTACACGGTGACCGACAACACGGCCAGCCCGCCGACCACCACGCCGGCACAGGCCTATTCGGCCGGCTCGGCGATCTCGCTCGGCGGCGGGATGACGGTGGCGGTGTCGGGCACGCCGGCCGCCGGCGACACGTTCGCGGTCGCACCCGCGCCGCAGGCGAGCGGCGGCTCCGACGTGTTCTCGACGCTCGACGCGATTATCTCGGCACTGAAGACGCCCGTGACGAGCAATGCGGTGGCGGGCGCGGCGCTGACCAACGCGCTGATGACGGGCTCGACCAAGATCGGCAACACGATGCGCAACGTCACGACGATCCAGGCGTCGGTCGGCGGCCGCGAGCAGGAAGTCAAGGCGATGCAGGCCGTCAACCAGACGGCGACGCTGCAGACGACCAGCAACCTGTCGGACCTGACCAGCACCAACATGGTGACGACGATCAGCCAGTACCTGCAGGTGCAGAACGCGCTGACCGGCGCGCAGAAGGCCTACGTGCAGTTGCAGAACCTGTCGCTGTTCCAGTACATCAATCCGTGATGCACGTGGCGCCCGACGCGATGTGAGCGCACGCCTGCATCGCCGCCGGCGCCATCCGCCGCCGCCCGCGCGCAACGCACGGGCGGCCGCTGCACCGGGCCGCGCGGCCGCGCGCCGGTTCGCGCATGCGGCGAGTCGCGCCCGCGCTTTCCGGCGGCCCGTTCGGGCTTGCCGCGCTTGCCAGCCTTATTCCCGCTCCGTAAACTCGCGCCAGATTCCAGACCGGCGCGCCCTCCGCAGCCGGCGACAGACCGACAGGAGCCCTTTCCCCATGTCCGATTCCTATTTCCCGCGCTGGCGGGTGCAATCGACCGGCGCGGCAGCGCGCGTGGTCGGCCCCGACGAGCGCCTGCCGTGGCCGCAGATGGTCGCGATGGGCGTGCAGCACGTCGTCGCGATGTTCGGCTCGACCGTGCTCGCGCCGCTGCTGATGGGCTTCGATCCGAACCTGTGCATCTTCATGTCGGGCATCGGCACGCTGCTGTTCTTCGCGCTGGTCGGCGGCCGCGTGCCGAGCTACCTCGGCTCGAGCTTCGCGTTCATCGGCCTCGTGATCGCGGTGACGGGCTACGGCGGCAGCGGCCCGAACCCGAACATCCCGGTCGCGCTCGGCGGGATCGTCGCGTGCGGCGTCGTGTATGTCGCGCTCGGCGCGCTGGTGCAGGTGATCGGCACGCGCTGGATCGAGTCGCTGATGCCGCCCGTCGTCACCGGCGCGGTCGTCGCGGTGATCGGGCTGAACCTCGCGCCGATCGCGGTGAAGGGCGTATCGGCGTCGACCTTCGATTCGGTGATGGCGCTCGTCACGGTGCTCTGCGTCGGCGGCGTCGCGGTGTTCGCGCGCGGGATGATGCAGCGCCTGCTGATCCTCGTCGGGCTCGCGATCGCGTACGCGATCTACGCGATCGCGACCAACGGGATGGGCCTCGGCAAGCCGATCGACTTCGCGATCGTCGGGCATGCCGCGTGGTTCGGCGTGCCGGCGTTCCGCGCGCCGGTGTTCGACCCGCACGCGATGCTGATGCTCGCGCCGATCGCGGTGATCCTCGTCGCGGAGAACCTCGGCCATATCAAGGCCGTCAGCGCGATGACGGGGCAAAACCTCGACCGCTACGTCGGCCGCGCGTTCATCGGCGACGGCCTGGCGACGATCGTGTCGGGCAGCGTCGGCGGCACGGGCGTCACGACCTACGCGGAGAACATCGGCGTGATGGCCGTCACGCGGATCTACTCGACGCTGGTGTTCGCGGTCGCCGCGCTGATCGCGATCGGGCTCGGCTTCTCGCCGAAATTCGGCGCGGTGATCCAGACGATCCCGGGCCCCGTGCTCGGCGGCGTGTCGATCGTCGTGTTCGGGCTGATCGCGGTGACGGGCGCGCGGATCTGGGTCGTCAACAAGGTCGACTTCTCCGACAACCGCAACCTGATCGTCGCGGCCGTCACGCTCGTGCTCGGCGCCGGCGACTTCTCGCTGAAGATCGGCGGCTTCGGGCTTGGCGGGATCGGCACCGCGACGTTCGGCGCGATCATCCTGTACGCGATCCTGCGCAAGGAAAAGGAACCGGGCCCGGTGGTCTGACCGGGAGCGGGCGGCGCAACGCCGCCCGCCGGCGCGCACTCACGCGCCGGTATTCGACTGCGCCTGCAGCCACGCGCAGAACTGCGCGACGAGCGGATCGTCGGCCGGCGCGCGCGGCGCGATCCACCAGTAGCTGCGCGTCGCGATGCGCGGCCCGGGCAGCGGCATCACGAGCCGGCCGCTCGCGAGCTCGTCGTCGATCAGCGGCAGCGGGCCGAGCGCGACGCCGAGCCCGTCGACGGCCGCCTGCAGCGCCAGGTAGAAGTGGTCGAACGACTGCCGCTTGCGCCCCTTCATCGTCACGCCGGCCGCCGCGAACCAGTCGCGCCAGCCTTCCGGCCGCGTATCCGAATGCAGCAGCACGTGCCGGGCGAGGTCGTCCGCGCGCGCGATCGGCGCGCGCTTGAGCAGCGCGGGGCTGCAGACCGGAATCACGCTTTCGTCGAGGAAGTGGCCGCTCGTGCAGTTCGGCCAGTGGCCGGGGCCGCGGCGGATCGCGACATCGAAGCCGTCGAGCGCGTCGAGCGGCGCGTTCGACGTCGACAGCTTCAATTCGACGTTCGGCACGTCGCGCTGGAACCGCGACAGGCGCGGCAGCAGCCATTTCATTGCGAAGGTCGGCAGCGCATTGATGCGCAGCACGCGCGCCGCGCCGGTGTTGCGCAACTGGTCGGTCGCGTGCGCGATGCTGTCGAACGCCGCGCGCACCGTATCCAGGTAACGGCGGCCTTCGTCGGTGAGCTTCACGCGCTTGCCGTAGCGGTGGAACACCGGCTTGCCGAGCCACGCCTCGAACGCGGCGATCTGCCGGCTGATGGCACCGTGAGTCACATGCAGCTCATCGCCGGCGGCGCTGAAGCTTTCATGTCGTGCGGCGGCTTCAAAGGCCCGAAGCGCGGAAAAGGGTGGGAGGTCGCGTGCCATGCTTGTGATTCTAGATCACAAGGACGCGCCGATAAAATCGTTTTGCCGGGATCGGCAACGGCGGTAACCTCGCCTGACCGTTCGATGAGGAGCCCCATGCAATCCGTTTCCCCGCCGTCTGCCGCGTCTCCCCGCAGCGTCGGTCTTGTCGAGCTGTTCACCGGCTTCCTGTCGCTCGGGCTCATGTCGTTCGGCGGCGCGCTGCCGTTCGCGCGGCGCACGATCGTCGACGAGCGCAAGTGGCTCTCCGCCGACGAATTCACCGATCTGCTCGGCCTGTGCCAGTTCCTGCCGGGCGGCAACGTGATCAACCTGTCGGTCGCCGTCGGCATGCGCTTTCGCGGCGTCGCCGGCGCATTCGCGGGCATCCTCGGGCTGATCGCGGGCCCGACGCTCGTCGTCGTCGCGCTCGGCGTGCTGTACGCGAAGACGCAGAGCGATCCGCGCGTGCAGCACCTGTTCGGGGGGCTTGCCGCCGCGGCCGCCGGGCTGCTCGTCGCGATGGCCGTGAAGGTCGCGAAGCCGCTGCGGCACGCGCGCGCGGCGGCCGGCATCGCGGCGCTCGCGTTCGTCGCGATCGCGGTGCTGCGCATTCCGCTGCCGACCACGATGCTCGTGCTGACGCCCGTCAGCGTGTGGTTCGCGTCGCGGCGCCGCGACGCGCTCACGCCGCAGCCGGCGCAGGCCCCGGTGCGCGATACGCAGCCGGGAGGCCGGCCATGACCGACACGCTGGTCGCGATCGCGACGATCTTCAGCCAGTTGTCGCTGCTCGCCTTCGGCGGCGGCAACACGATCCTGCCGGAGATGCAGCGGCAGGTCGTCGACGTGCATCACTGGATGAGCGCGCACGAGTTCACCGCGCTGTTCGCGCTGGCGCAGGCGGCGCCCGGGCCGAACATGATGATCGTGTCGCTGGTCGGCTGGCACGTGGCCGGCTGGGCCGGGCTGCTGGTCGCGTCGCTCGCGAAGTTCGGGCCGTCGTCGATCGTCACCGTGCTCGCGCTGCATGCGTGGGAGCGCTTTCGCGACCGGCCGTGGCGCCGCTACGTGCAGCAGGGGATGATGCCCGTCACGGCCGGGCTGGTCGCGGCGAGCGCGGTGCTGATCTCCGAGGCGTCGAACCGCACGGCGATCCAGTGGGGCATCACGGCCGCGTGCGCGGTGCTCGCGTGGCGCACGCGCATCCATCCGCTGTGGCTGCTCGCGGGCGGCGCGCTGATCGGGCTCACGGGCTTCGGGCAGTAGACGGAGCACGGATCGCCTCCCTTGCCGCATACTGGCGCGTCTGTTCACGGGAGGATCGATGGATCTCGACGGCGCCAGCCGCAATCTCACTGTCGCGGCGTTGCTGACGCTGTCCGGCGGCTACCTCGACGCGTACACGTACGTCGGCCACGGCCATGTGTTCGCGAACACGATGACCGGCAACGTCGCGCTGCTGGGCATCAACCTGTCGGCCGGCGAATGGGCGGCCGCGCTGCATCACGTGCCGCCGCTCGTCGGCTTCGTGATCGCGGTGTTCGTCGCGCACCTGCTCGGCCTCGTCGCGCAGCGCGGCTGGATGCGGCACACCGCGTTCGCGAGCCTGATCGTCGAGATCGCGTTTCTCGGCGTCGCCGCGAGCGGCCTCGTCGGCGCGTCGAGCGCGTGGCTGATTCCGGGCATCTCGTTCGTCGCGACGCTGCAGACGCTGTCGTTCACCCATCTCGAGGAACTGTCGTACACGTCGGTGATGACGACCGGCAACCTGCGGCGCGCCGCGCAGAAGCTGTTCGTCGGGTTGATCCCGCGCTACGACGCGGGCGCGCTGCACGACTCGGCGCTGCTCGCGACGATCAGCTTCTGCTTCCTGGCCGGCGCGGTGGTCGGCGGGCTCGTGACGCGGCTCGTGCCGGACGTCGCGCTGTGGGGCGCCGTGCTGCTGCTGGTCGGTGCGTTCGCGGAGATCGTGCGGCGCGCGTGGCGCCGCGCGGGGAACGGCGGCGATGGTGGTCGCGGCGACGACGGGGCGGCGCAAACGGCCTGACGGCGTGCTTCACGCGGTAGCCGCTGGTGCCGTGTTCCGGATTCACCGCGTTACCGCGTTATTGCTTCATCAATTCACCGATTCGCCTATCCACCGACCCGCCGACCCGCCGACCCGCCGACCCGCCGACCCGCCGACCCGCCGACCCGCCGACCCGCCGACCCGCCGACCCGCCGACCCGCCGACCCACCGATCCACCGGCGCACCCGAACGCGGGCCGGTTGCACCGGCCGCGCCCGCTGCGGGTGTTCGCGACACATTCCGGTTGCATCGACCGCACCGGCCGGCTCGCCGCGCTACGCCCTTTACCGCGCCGCACCCTCGCCGATCCTTACAGCACCGCGCGCACACGCCGACACCGCCGCGACTCGTCCCGCCGGCGCGCGACGCAAGCCCGGCACGGGAAGCGTTGTTCCCGGGCGACAGTCACGCGATTACCGCGCGTTTCAATTTCTTTCAGCGATTGCTGTCGTCATATGATTCAAGCCACATTGCGCGCGCCAAAAACGTGTGCGATCGCCACCCGGCTGCGCACGCGGCCGGCAATGAACGGAGACACCTACAAAAAGGAAAGCTCATGAAGCAGACCACCCGACTCGCAGCCATCGCAGGGGGCGCCGCGCTCGCATTCGCCAGCCAGTACGCGGCTGCACAAAGCTCGGTCACGCTCTGGGGCGTCGCCGACGTCAGCGTCCGTTACCTGACCAACGCAAACGCCAAGAACGACGGCCTGCTGTCGATGACCAACGGCGCGATCACCAACAGCCGCTTCGGCATCTACGGCACGGAAGACCTCGGCAGCGGCCTGAAGGCCGTGTTCAAGCTTGAGAGCGGCGTGAACCTGCAGAACGGCGCATTCGCCGACAGCGGCCGCCTGTTCAACCGTGCGGCATACGTCGGCCTGGATAGCCCGTACGGCACGGTGACCCTCGGCCGCCAGAAGACGCCGCTGTTCGACCTGCTGTCGGACACCTACGATCCGCTGACGGTCGGCAACTACTTCGAAAATGCCTGGCTGCCGGTCGCACTCGGCGGCGGCCTGTATGCGGACAACCAGATCAAGTACACGGGCACGTTCGCGGGCCTGACCGCGAAGGCGATGTACTCGACGGGCACCAACTACGAATCGACCGGCGCCGGCGGCTTCTCGGGCCAGATCCCGGGTTCGCTCGGCAAGGGCAATGCGTGGGGCGTGTCGCTGTCGTACGTGATGGGCCCGCTCAGCATCGCGGCCGGCGCGCAGCAGAACAGCGACAACTCGGCGCGCAAGCAGACGATCTACCACGCGAACGTCGTGTACGCGTTCAGCAAGGCGAAGGTCTACGCGGGCTACCTGCGCTCGAAGGACGACACGGGCTTCGTCGACAGCCTGCTCGCGCAGCAGACGATTCCGGTCGCGAAGGGCACGGGCCGGATCGACGACGGTCCGTTCGCGGGCGTGAGCTGGCAGGTCAGCACGCCGCTGACGCTGACGGGCGCGTTCTACTACGACCACATGCGCAATGCGATGACCGCGAACGGCACGCTCGCGAGCGGCAACCGCTACGCGATCGTCGGCATCGCCGAGTACGCACTGAGCAAGCGCACCGAAGTCTACGGCACCGTCGACTTCAACAAGACGAACGGCGCGGCGAACGTCGAGCTGCCGGGTCGCAGCAACCAGACGGGCATCGCGATCGGCCTGCGCAATATCTTCTGACGAACGTCGGAACGCACGCGCCGGCATTCGTCCGGCACGCATCGAAGAGGCGCCGCAAGGCGCCTCTTTTTTTTCGTCATGCGGTGTTCATACGCGCACACGACTATTCGGCAATCGCTTCATCACGGAATCCCCGCGCCGTAAGCGATCCGTCGGCATTCCAGAACATACTTTTACAGTACGCGCGCAGGCTTTCCGCTACGCTGCGTGCATTGCCCGCTGCGTGCCGTCGTGCACGCGCGTGCGTCGTTCCGGTGGCGCTCGTCGAGCGCGGCCGGCCTGGTGCGTAACTTGTGTATCCGGTGATGACAGACACGGTCTGCCGGTTTTTTTTCGTGGGACGATCGGTCTCACGATTTCTTGAAAGGGGATGACGATGGGTATCCTGAACACCGTGGGTGAAATCGCCGGCGCAGTGGCGGCAGTCGAAGGCGCGGAAAAGCTGGATCCGGATGCGGGCCTGCTGACCAAGGCGGCAGCGGCCGTCGCCGGTTTCAAGGGCGCCGAGGCGATCGAAGGCATGCTCGAGAAGAAGGAAGAGAAGCCCGAACAGGCGGCAGACGACACGCAGGCGACGGACGGCAGCGACACGTCGCAGGCCTGAGCATGGCGGCTGGTCCGGCCGCGGGCGCGCCCTTCGCGCGCCCGGGCGGACCCGGTGCCGCGCGCCGGCAGGTCGGGCATGCGGTCGATCGGTGACGCATGACACACCCGGCAGCTGGTTTGACCGGCGAGAGGCGACGCTTCTCGCCGTTTTTTGTTGGGCGCGCCGCATGCGGCGCCGTGCCCCGCACGAAATCCGGAATCTTGCTATCGTGCCGTCATCCGAACTGCGATGAGGCAATGCGATGGATTTCGACTACGACCTGTTCGTCATCGGGGCCGGCTCGGGCGGCGTAAGGCTCGCGCGAATGTCGGCATCATACGGCGCGCGCGTCGGCATAGCGGAACAAGAGCAGATCGGCGGCACCTGCGTGCTGCGCGGCTGCATTCCGAAGAAGCTGCTCGTCTACGCATCGCACTACCCGCATGAAGTCGAGGACGCGAAGGGCTTCGGCTGGACCTTCGGCGCCGGCACGCTCGACTGGCCCGCGCTGATCGCCGCGAAGGATCGCGAGATCAATCGGCTGAGCGACATCTACATCAACCTGCTGCGGCAATCGGGCGTCGAGATGCACGAGGGGCGCGCGACGCTCGTCGATGCGCACACCGTCGCGATCGGCGCACGCACGATCCGTGCGCGCCACATCGCGATCGCGACCGGCTCGCGCCCGTCGCTGCCGCCGCGGCCCGGCATCGAGCATGCGATCACGTCGCGCGAGGCGCTGTCGCTCGCGACGTGCCCCAGGCGCATCGCAGTGGTCGGCGGCGGTTATATCGCGGTCGAGTTCGCGGGCATCTTCAACGGCTTCGGCAGCCACGTCGACCTGTTCTATCGCGGCGAGAAGATCCTGCGCGGCTTCGACGACGACGTGCGTCAATTCCTGACCGACGAGATGACGAAGCAGGGCGTGGCGATCCATTCGCGCGCGGTGGTCGAATCGATTGCCCGCGCGGACGACGGCACGCTGAGCGTGCACGTCGGCGATGCGCGGCACGGGCCGTACGACGCGGTGCTCTATGCGACCGGCCGCGTGCCGAATGTCGACGGGCTCGGGCTCGAACAGACGGGCGTCTTGCTCGACGCGCGCGGCGCGATTGCCGTCGATGCGTATTCGGCGACGTCGGTCGCGTCGATCCATGCGATCGGCGACGTCACGTCGCGGCCGCAGCTCACGCCGGTGGCGACGCGCGACGGCGCGCTGCTCGCACGCACGCTGTTCGGCGGGTCGCGCGTCGCGGCCGATCACGAATGGGTGCCGTCGGCCGTGTTCAGCCAGCCCGAGGTCGCGACGGTCGGCCTGACCGAGGCCGATGCCCGCCACGGATACGGCGACGTCGACATCTACCGCACGTCGTTCAAGGCGCTGCGTCACACGCTGTCCGGCCGCGACGAGCGCACGCTGATGAAGCTCGTCGTCGCGCGCGACAGCCAGCGCGTGGTCGGCGCGCACATGGTCGGCCGCGATGCGGGCGAGATCATCCAGGGGATCGCGATCGCGATTCGCGCGGGTGCGACGAAGGCGCAGTTCGACGACACGATCGGCATCCATCCGACCGCGGCCGAGGAGTTCGTGACGTTGCGGCAGAAGGTGGCCGACTAGCGGCGCAAGGGAGTGCGTCGACGTGCGTGACGCATGGCAAGCGGGCGCATTCGATTTTCTGCCCCGATTGCTTTCCGGATGCCGAGGACGAATCGGCGTCCCGTTCGGCAATGGCCAGCATGCGCCAATTGCCGATCGTCCGCACGCAATGGCATCGGCCAATGAGCCGTGGACACGGAGCGCGGCGCCCGGATTCGTCCGGTGTCGATACCGGGCGATCGCCGCCGCCGTGCTGCCGCGATACAAACTTCGTCAATTATCTAAAAGACGTCCCGTCTCAATAAATACGTTTGGTATCATCGCGCAAAATCATACGGGGGCCGTATCATGCGCGATCAACAGCGCAGCATCCGCAATATCGGGGTAACGGGCGCGCACGCGCATGTCGCGTGTCCTGCCGCCTTTCCGCTTTTCGCCGCAACCCGCCCGTTGCGCGCACCTTTCCTTCGAATGTCGTAGTCGCCCGTGCGGCGATGAATCAGGCCGTCCGTGCGCCGCGTCGATGCGCGCACGTTCGCACCGACACGCCCGTTCCGGGCAATCTTTCCACGCAAGGAGACCAGCAGTGAAAATCCAGACACGACGCACTGTAATCGTGGCGGCCGCCGCCGTCGCAGCGCTGTCCGGCTGCGCGACCGAATCGTCGCGCACGCTCGACGTGCCGGTTGTGAGCAGCGCGCAGAAGCCGTATGCAGGCAAACCCGTTGCGATCGCGGTCGGCAAGTTCGACAACCGCTCGAGCTACATGCGCGGCATCTTCTCGGACGGCATCGACCGTCTCGGCGGGCAGGCGAAGACGATCCTCGTCACGCGCCTGCAGCAGAGCCGGCGCTTCAACGTGCTCGATCGCGAGAACCTCGACGAGATCAAGCAGGAAGCCGGCTTCATGAAGAAGGCGCAGGCCGTGAAGGGCGCGAACTACGTGGTGACGGGCGACGTGACCGAATTCGGCCGCAAGGACGTCGGCGATCACCAGCTGTTCGGCATCCTCGGCCGCGGCAAGACGCAGGTCGCGTACGCAAAGGTCAACCTGAACATCGTCGACACGACGACGTCGGAAGTCGTCGCATCGAGCCAGGGCGCGGGCGAGTTCAGCCTGTCGAACCGCGAAGTGATCGGCTTCGGCGGCACGGCCGGCTACGACTCGACGCTCAACGGCAAGGTGCTGGACCTCGCGATCCAGGAAGCCGTGAACCATCTGGTCGACCAGGTCGACGCCGGGGCGCTGAAGGTCGCACCGTAAGTACCGCAGTACGTGCCGCAGCGGGCGCCGGGGCCGGCGTCGCGCTCGACCGATTCACCACGACATCAAAAGAGAAAAGACCATGAAACGGGGTAACTGGCTGCCGGCGACGGCAGCTGCATTGCTGCTCGCCGGCTGCGCGAGCTCCACGCCGCCGCTCTATCAGTGGACCGGCTACCAGCCGCAGGTGTACGAATACTTCAAGGGGCAGAAGTCGCCGCAGGAGCAGATCGACGCACTCGAAAAGGCGTTGCAGGACATCCGCGGGAAGGGCCATACGCCGCCGCCGGGCTTCCATGCGCATCTCGGGATGCTGTATGCGAGCGTCGGCAACGAGCAGCAGGCCGAGCAGGAACTGCAGGCCGAGAAGCAACTGTTCCCGGAATCGTCGACCTACATGGATTTCCTGCTGAAGAAGAAGACCGGCGCGGCGAAACCCGCGGATCAGAAGGCTGCCGGGCAGAAGGGTGCCGACCAGACGATCGCCGGCCAGAAGAACGCCGATTCGAATCCCGCCAAACAGTGACGCGCCCGCCATGTTCAAGACTCTCTCATTCAAGCTGATGTCCGTGCTGTCGATCGTCGCGCTGCTGAGCGCGTGCGCGCAGCCGGTGAAACGACCCGACTACACGGCGTTCAAGAAGAGCCAGCCGCGCTCGATCCTCGTGCTGCCGCCGATCAACGACACGTCCGAGGTCGGCGCGACCTACGGGTTGCTGTCGCAAATGACGCTGCCGCTCGCCGAGTCCGGCTATTACGTGGTGCCGGTCGCGGTGATGGACGAGACGTTCAAGCAGAACGGCCTGACCAATGCGGCCGAGATCCAGGGAACGTCGCCCGCGAAACTGCGCGAAATCTTCGGCGCGGATGCCGCGCTGTATTCGAAGGTTTCGCAGTACGGCACCGTGTACCGGATTCTCGCGAGCGCGACGGTCGTGTCCGCGTCGGCGAAGCTCGTCGACCTGCGCACGGGCGACGTGCTGTGGCAGGGCCGGGCGAGCGCGAGCAGCGACGAGGGCGGCAACAACGGCGGTGGCAGCCTGATCGGGATGCTCGTGGTGGCCGCGGTCAAGCAGATCGCGAACACATTGATGGATCAGAGCCACGACGTCGCCGCGTTCACGAGCAACCGGCTGTTGTCGGCCGGGCCGCCGAGCGGGTTGCTCTACGGGCCGCATTCGCCGAAGTACGGCACGGACTGACCGGCGCAAGCTGCCCGCTGCATGGGGCATCGAAACGGAGCGGCCGCGCACGTCAGGTGCGCGGCCGTTTTGCGTCGATGCAGCCGCGGAAATGCGGATGGAAAGCGGCCGGCGCCGCGCCAACGCTCAATGCACGCCGAACGCGTCGAGCAGCCGATACCAGCTCATCGCGAGCACCAGCGCCGGCGTGCGCAGTGCCTCGCCGCCCGGGAAGTCGCGATGCCGGATCTTGTCGAACAGGTCGAAGCGGCTCGCCTGTCCGTCGATCGCCTCGGCGATCAGCTTGCCCGCGAGCGCGGTCGTGTTCACGCCGTGCCCCGAGAATCCCTGCGCGAAGTACATCGTCGGCGCGACGCGGCCGAAGTGCGGCGCGCGGTTCATCGTGATGTCGACGAAGCCGCCCCATGCGTAGTCGACCTTCACGTCCGCGAGCTGCGGGAACGTCTTCAGCATGTCCTGGCGCATCGCGGCCGCGAGATCGCGCGGCTCGCGCGTCGAATAGCTGACCTTGCCGCCCCACACGAGCCGCGTATCGGGCGCCGGCCGGAAATAGTCGAGCACGAAGCGGCTGTCGCAGATCGCCGCGCGCGCGGGCATCAGCGCGGCGGCACGCGCTTCGCCGAGCGGCTCCGTCGCGATCACGTAGGTGCCGACCGGCATGATCTTCTTCGACAGCGCGGGCGCGAGCGTGCCGACGTAGGTATTGCACGCGAGCACGACGAAGCGCGCGCGGACGTTGCCGCCGCTCGTCTCGACGACGTGGCCGCCCGCGACGTCGCGCACGCGCGTCACGCAACTGTCCTCGTGGATGCGCACGCCCGCGCCGGTCGCCGCACGGGCGAGGCCGAGCGTGTAGTTGAGCGGGTGCAGGTGGCCGCTGTCCGGATCGTACAGGCCGCCGCAATAACGATCGGACTGCACGTAGTCGCCGAGTTCGTCGGCTTCGACGAAGTGGAAGCGGTCGTAGCCGAAGCGCTTCGCGGCTTCGTCGCGCCAGCGCTTCAGCGCATCGGCGTCGCGTTCGGTGTTCGCGGCGGTCAGGTAGCCGGGCACCAGCGCGCAGTCGATGTCGTGCTGCGCGATGCGCGACTTCACGAGCGACAGCGTTTCGAGCCCCATGTCCCAGATGCGCTTCACGTCGCCTTCCGGCATGAATTGCCCGAACGTGTCGATGTCGCACGCAAAGCCGCCGATCAACTGGCCGCCGTTGCGGCCGCTCGCCGCCCATCCGACCCGCGACGCTTCGAGCACGGTCACCGAATGGCCGCGCTCGGCGAGGTTGAGCGCGGCGGACAGGCCCGTGAGGCCCGCGCCGATCACGCACACGTCGGCGTCGGTCGTGCCGGCGAGCGGCGCGTGGCGGGTCGTATCGTTGGCGGTCGCCGCGTAGTAGGACGCGACGTGCGGCTGGTTGGCGAATGTCTGCATGTTTAGGAAAACGGAGAAAGAGGGCTCAGAACAGCTCGCGCACGCGGTGGTACAGCATCCCGAGTTCGAGCGCGGGTTGCCGCCATGCGTCGCCGCCGGGGAAGCGCCGGTGACGCATGCGTGCGAACAGGTCGAACGCGCGCGTGTCGCCCGCGATCGCGCCGGCGACCGCGCGTCCGGCGATGCCGGTGAGCGCGACGCCGTGCCCGCTGAAACCCTGGACGTAGAAGAAGTTCGGATCGAGCGCGCCGAAGTCCGGCGCGCGATTGCGCGTGACGTCGACGAAGCCGCCCCATGCGTGGTCGACGCGCACGTCGCCGAGCTGCGGGAACACGCCGACCATGCGCTGCCGGATCGTTTCGGCGAGCGTTGCGGGCGACGCGCCGGCCGAATTCGCGCGGCCGCCGAACAGCATCCGGTGGTCGGCCGACAAGCGGAAATAGTCGAGGAAGAAGTTGTTGTCGCACACGGCTTCGCGCTGCGCGATCAGCGCGTCGGCGCGTGCCTGGCCGAGCGGCTCGGTCGCGATGATGTACGACGCGATCGGCGCGATGCGTGCGGCGGTCGCGGCCGGCAGCACGCCACCGGGGCCCGCGTTGCAGCACGACACGACGCAGCGGCAGCGCACCTCGCCCGACGGCGTGCGCACGACGGGCCGCGCGCCGCGCACGATGTCGAGCGCGGGCGTGTGCGCATACAGCGCGACGCCTTCGCGGCATGCGGCATCGGCGAGGCCGAGGCAATACTTGAGCGGATGCAGGTGGCCCGACACCGGATCGTGCACGCCGGCCAGGTAACGCGTCGATGCGATGCGCGCGTGGATCTCGCCGGTGTCGAGCCACGCGAGCGACGGGTGGCCCCAGCGCGCCGTCGCGGCGTTCATCCACGCACGCAGGTCGTCGATGCGGCGCGGCTTCGTCGCGACCGTCAGGTAGCCGCGCGTGAAGTCGCAGTCGATTCCGTAGCGCGCGATCCGCTCGGCGATCAGCGCGACGCCGTCGAGCGACAGCGACCACACGGCGCGCGCGCCGTCGGCGCCGAGCTGCCGCTCGATCTCCTCGTCCTTCGCGAAGCCGGTGATCGCCTGGCCGCCGTTGCGGCCCGACGCACCCCAGCCGGGCCGGTGCGCATCGATCACGGCCACCGACAGCCCGCGCGCGCGGCAGTCGAGCGCCGTCGACAGGCCCGCGAAGCCGGCGCCGATCACGCAGACATCGACGTCGATCGTGTCGTCGAGCACCGGGTCATCGACCTCGGGCCGTGTGGCCGTCGCTTCGTAGTACGAGTCGCGCGCGAGCGCATCGGCGCGGCGGGTGAAAGACTGCGTCATCAAACCGACTCCTTCGAAAAGGCTGCAACGGCACGTGACCTGCCGGCAGCCGCCCCTGAAAACGGCACGGGACGCCGTGCGCGCGGCACGGCGTCCCGCGTGTGCTGCGTCAGAACGAATAGATGAACTGCGTCGCGAGCAGGTCGTTGGACTTGCCGTACGAACCGTCGTGGCGCAGGAACACCTTGTTGTTCGCCCAGTCGTGCCGGTATTCGACCTTCACGGTGATCTGCTGGGTCGGATAGAACAGCAGGTCGAGCGCGACGTCCTGACGGATCGCGCCCTTGCACTCGAAGCCGAGGCCGCCGCCGGCCTTCGACGTCGCCAGGCAGTCCGAATCGACGCCGAAGCCGTTGTTCGGATCCATCCCGTTGCCGTTCAGCGCGATGCCGCCGCCGCCGCCGCCGTTCTTGCTGTTCACGAGCGCATCGTAGCGCAGCGTCACGCCCATGCGGCCGACCACCGGCGCGTTGAACTTGCGGTGCGCGAGCAGCGACAGCCCGTACCACTGCGCGAGCCCGCCGTTGAACGCCGCATGATCCTGCCGGCCGTAGTCGACTTCCGCGTTGTACTGAATATCCGCGAGCGTGTAGGTCGCGTCGAGCTCGCCGAAGAAGAACGAGCCATACGCGCTCGGCGCGTTGCCGCCCGGGCCGTAGTGGACGACGCCGTTCGAATCGATCGCGCTCGCGAGCGTCTGGCGGCCGATGTTGAACGAACCGCCGATGTCGAGCGCGCTCGACCACGTGTAGTCCGCGCGCGCGGTGAAGGTCGGCACCTTGTTGCTGGTGCTGATCGGATCGCCGAGCGCATTGGTGCCCGTCTGCGTGACCGAGCCGGACGTGCGGTACTGCTCGTTGCCGACGAAGAACTTCCACGCCCAGTTGCCCTTCGTGTAGTTCGCGCCGGCACCGATGTAGCTGCCCGGATCGGAGAAGTCGTACAGCAGGTTGTGCGTGAGCGTGAGCATCTGGTTCGACTGCTGCACCTCGTAGCCGCCGAAGCTCGGGATCAGGCCGGCGACGAGCGTCGTCTCGGCCGTGATCGGCACGTTGACGACCGCCGTGTTCAGGATGTTGTTGCCGATGTTGCCGCGCGAGTTCTGCAGCAGCGTGATGCCGTTGCCGCGGTTCGGCATCAGCGTGATCTCGGCCGACGGCGCCATCGGGCCGACGCCGAAGGTCTTCTTGATGTCGAGGTAGAGGTCGCCGAACGTGCTGTTGAAGTAGTTGTACGCGCTCTCGTGGTTCGCGAACAGGAACGACGACGTGCCGGCCGCGCGGTTGTAGATGTAGGTCGGATCGATGTAGCCCGTCACCGACAGGCCGGCGAGCGGGCCCGTGTTGGCCGCGTCGGTCAGCGAGTCGACCTTCAGCTGCTGGTTCGCGATCTGCTGTTTCATTTCGCCGACCTCGTCGTTGGTCAGCGTGGCCTGCGCCTTGCCGTAATCCGGCGAGCCCGGATCGACGGCCACCGCAACCGGCGCCGCGCCGGCCTTCGCACCGGCCTGCGCGACAGCGGCGCCGCCCGGCTTCGCGGCGAGCTGCGCCTGCATGGCCTTCATCTGTTTCTGCAGCGCCGCGACCTGCGCCTGCAGCGCCTTGATCTCGGCGGATGTCGAGTCGGCCAGCGCGATGCCCGGCAACGCGCCGGCCACCAGCAGGCAGATCAGTTTCTTCTTCATTGCGGATTCTCCTTGTCGTGCGCCAGTCAAAGTGCGATCAGTTCGCGCGCCGCATTACGCGGCGCGCGGGTCTTGTTATCGATGAAAAAAAGGGGAGGCTCACGCCACCGCGAACGCCGCCTTCATGTCGGCCACGCGGCGCCGTTCGCGCGCGATCATCATCCGGTTCACGACGATCACGCCGATCGTCACCGCCGTGATGAACAGCGTCGCCAGCGCATTCATCTCCGGGTTCAGCCCGAGCCGCACGCGCGAGAACACCACCAGCGGCAGCGTCGTCGATCCCGGCCCCGACAGGAACGCCGACAGCACCAGGTCGTCGATCGACAGCGTGAACGACAGCAGCCAACCCGACAGCAGCGCCTGCGAGATCAGCGGCAGCGTCACCACGAAGAACACCTTCAGCGGCGTCGCGCCCAGATCGAGTGCGGCCTCCTCCAGCGACTTGTTCATCTCCTTCACGCGCGACTGCACGATGATCGCCACGTACGACACGCACAGCATCACGTGGCCGATCCAGATCGTCACCATCCCGCGGCCCTTCGGCCAGCCGAACATCTGCTCCAGCGCCACGAACAGCAGCAGCAGCGAGATGCCCTGGATCACTTCCGGAATCACCAGCGGCGCGTTGATCATCCCCGTGTACAGCGTGAAGCCCTTGAAGCGGCCGAAGCGCGCGAGCACGAAACCCGCCCACGTGCCGATCACGACCGACGCGGTGGCCGTCAGCA
Organism: Burkholderia sp. S-53; assembly: GCF_025560745.1. Lineage (NCBI taxonomy): Bacteria > Pseudomonadati > Pseudomonadota > Betaproteobacteria > Burkholderiales > Burkholderiaceae > Burkholderia > Burkholderia sp. S-53. Next base: position 3,513,203 of record NZ_CP090483.1, on the reverse strand, counting down.
GGCCGATCTTCAGCGACAGCCACGCGGCGGTCAGCAGCTCGTCGTCCTGCCACAGCGCCGCGTACCACTTCAGCGAGAAGCCCGACCACACCGTCACCAGCTTCGACTCGTTGAACGAGTACACGACCAGGCTGATGATCGGGATGTACAGGAACAGGAAGCCGAAGGCGAGAACGCCCGTCGACAGCGGTTTGCTCGGCTTGATCATTTCGCTTCCTCCAGTTCCTTGACCTGGTAGTACTGGAACAGCGCCATCGGCACCAGCAGCAGCATCACCATCGCGACCGTCACCGCGGACGCCATCGGCCAGTCCATGTTGTTGAAGAATTCATCCCACATCACGCGGCCGATCATCAGCGTGTCGGCACCGCCGAGCAGTTCCGGAATCACGTACTCGCCCACCGCCGGGATGAACACCAGCAGGCTGCCGGCGATGATCCCGTTCTTCGACAGCGGCAGCGTGATCCGCGTGAACGCGACCCACGGCTTCGCACCCAGGTCGTACGCGGCCTCGAGCAGCGTCAGGTCCATCTTCACGAGGTGCGCGTACAGCGGCATCACCATGAACGGCAGGTACGAATAGACCATCCCGATGTAGACGCCCGCATCGCTGTGGTACAGCCGCAGCGGCGTGTGGATGATGCCCAGCGCGATCAGCGTGTGGTTCAGAGGCCGTCGTCCTTCAGGATGCCGATCCATGCGTACACGCGGATCAGGAACGACGTCCAGAACGGCAGCATCACGGCCATCATCAGCACGTTGCGCCGGTTCGGCTCGGCGCGCGCGATGTAGTACGCCATCGGGTAACCGATCAGCAGGCACAGCACCGTCGACACGGCGGCCATCTTCAGCGAGCTGAGGTAGGTCGCGATGTACAGGTCGTCCTGCAGCAGGAACGCGTAGTGCGACAGTTGCAGCGCGAAGTGCACGACGCCGTCCTTCATCTCGACGAGCGACGTGTACGGCGGGATGCCCATCACCTGGTCGGCGAAGCTGATCTTCAGCACCAGCACGAACGGCAGCGCGAAGAAGACCGCGAGCCACAGGAACGGCACGCCGATCGCGACGTTGCGGCCCGACGGCAGGAAGCGCGACAGCGCGGCGAAGCGGCCCGGGCGCGACCGGCCGGCGCCGGTGCTCGCGGCGCCGGTCGACACCGGCGCGGACGGAGTGGAAGCGGAGGTTCTCATCGTGTCGTCCTCATTGCGTCAGCACGACGCCGCTGGCCGGCGACCACGACACGAACACGTCGTCGTTCCACGAAGGCGCACTGTCGGTCATCAGGTGCGAGCTCGACAGGTTCGACACGACCGTCTTGCCGCTCGGCAAGCGCACGTGATACAGCGAGTAGCTGCCCATGTACGCGATATCGGTCACGACGCCGCGCGCCCAGTTGTGCTTCGAGCCGGGCTTGTCGCGCGATACGTGCACGCGTTCCGGGCGCACCGAGATGCCGACCGGCATCCCGAGCGGGCCGGTCACGCCGTGGCTCACGTACATGCGCGCCTCGAGGTCGTCGCTTTCGACGAAGATGTGGTCGGGCTCGTCCTCGACGACGCGGCCTTCGAACAGGTTCGTCGAGCCGATGAATTCGGCCGAGAAGCGGCTGTTCGGGAATTCGTACACTTCGCCGGGCGAACCGATCTGCACGATCTTGCCTTCGCTCATCACCGCGAGGCGGCTGGCCATCGTCATCGCCTCTTCCTGGTCGTGCGTGACCATCACGCAGGTCACGTCGACCTTCTCGATGATGTTCACGAGTTCGAGCTGGGTCTTCTGGCGGATCTTCTTGTCGAGCGCCGACATCGGCTCGTCGAGCAGCAGCAGCTTCGGGCGCTTGACCAGCGAGCGTGCCAGCGCAACGCGTTGCTGCTGGCCACCGGAAAGCTGATGCGGCTTGCGCTTCGCGTACTTGCTCATCTGCACGAGCGCGAGCGCGTCGGCCACGCGCTCCTTGATCTCGTGCTTCGGCGTGCCTTCCTGCTTCAGGCCGAACGCGACGTTCGATTCGACCGTCATGTGCGGGAACAGCGCATACGACTGGAACATCATGTTCACCGGGCGGCGGTACGGCGGCAGCGAAGCGAGGTCTTCGCCGTCGACGAAGATCTTGCCGGAGGTCGCCATTTCAAGCCCGGCGAGCATGCGCAGCAGCGTCGACTTGCCGCAGCCCGAGCTGCCGAGCAGTGCGAACAGTTCGTTTTTCGCGATCGTCAGGTTCACGTTGTCGACGGCCGTGCTGTCGCCGAATTTCTTCACGACGTTTTCGATGCGCACGAAGGCGTCGTTTTGCGTACGGGCCGCGGCGGCCGGTTGAGTCTGTCGTGCAGCAGCGGAAGAGGGTATCGATTGCATGGGAGTCACCATTCGTTCTTCACGGATTGCAGGCGTGAGCGTCCCCGCACGAGGCGCGCAACGCGACTCGCGGACAACGGCTCGTGCCGGATGGAACAGTGCGCGCGACGCGCGCAGGCGGACGGAGGTCCGCGAATCTCAGGCGGGCAGGCGTGAAGCGATGCCTGCGCCGCCGTGATGCGTGGCGATCAGTGGCCGGTCTTCAATTGCGCCCACAGGCGGTTCTGGAGACGCAGGATGTCGGCCGGCATCGGCTTCATCAGCACCATCTTCTTCAGCACGTCTTCAGGCGGATAGACGGTCGGGTCCTGCGCGACGGCCGGCGTGACGAACTGGTGCGCGGCCTTGTTCGCGGTCGGGTAGAACACCGTGTTGGTGATCGCCGCGTTGACCTTCGGATCGGAAATGTAGTTGATCCACTTCAGTGCCGCCTCGGGGTGCGGCGCATCCTTCGGGATCACCATCACGTCGAACCACAGCAGGCCGCCTTCTTTCGGGTTCGAGAACTTGATGTCGTACGAGCGCTTCGCTTCCGACGAGCGGCGGTGCGCGATACCGACGTCGCCCGACCAGCCGAGCGCGACGCACACGTCGTTGTTCGCGAGGTCGTTGATGTAGCCGGACGAGTTGAACTGGGTGATGTACGGGCGGACTTTCTTCAGGACTTCGAATGCAGCCTGGTAATCGCCGGGGTTCTTGCTGTTCGGATCCTTGCCCATGTATTGCAGCGTGGCGGCGAACACGTCGACGGCCTGGTCGAGGAACGACACGCCGCAGCTCTTCAGCTTCTCCATGTTGGCCGGATCGAACACGAGCGCCCAGCTGTCGACCGGCGCCTTGTCGCCGAGCGCCTTCTTCACCGCCTGCGCGTTGTAGCCGATGCCGTCCGTGCCATAGGCCCAGGGCACGCCGTACTGGTTGCCCGGATCGGCATCCGAGATCATCTTCATCAGCAGCGGGTCGAGATTCGCGAGATTCGGAAGCTTCGACTTGTCGAGCTTCTGGTACACGCCGGCCTGGATCTGCTTGGCCATGTAGTTCGACGTCGGCACGACGATGTCGTAGCCCGAGCTGCCGGCAAGCAGCTTCGCCTGGAGCGTGTCGTCGCTGTCGTAGTTGTCGTACTTGACGTGGATGCCCGTCTGCTTCTGGAAGTTCGGGATCGTGTCCGGTGCGATGTAGTCGGACCAGTTGTAGACATTCAGCTCGTCGGCGGCATGCGCCGACGGGCTGGCGACCGACGTGAACGCTGCCGCGGCGGCGAGGGCGGCAACGGAACAGGCTTGGCGAAGAATGCAGGCACGCATGGTGGAGTTCCCCTGGTTATGGCAGCGTGCGGCGCCCGCCGCACGCCTGTAGACAAAGCCGTTACGAAATACCCAGTTGCTGGGCGGTTGCATCGACGGCCTTCTTCGCCTTCGACACGAGTTCATCGATTTCCGGACGCGAGATCACGAGCGGCGGCGACAGCAGCATCCGGTCGCCGGTCGCGCGCATGATCAGGTTGCCGTTGAAGCAGAAGTCGCGGCAGATCGTGCCGACTTCGCCGCCGTTCGCGAAGCGGCGGCGTTCGGCCGGCGCTTCGGCAAGCTGCAGGCTCGCGACGAGGCCATGGCCGTGCACTTCGCCGACGATCGGGTGACGCGCGAAGGTTTCGCGCATCAGCGCCTGGAAGTACGGGCCCGTGTCGTTCTTCACGCGCTCGACGATCCCTTCGTCGCGCAGCAGCTTCAGGTTCGCGACCGCGACGGCCGCGGCGACCGGATGGCCCGAGTACGTGAGGCCGTGGTTGAATTCGCCGTTGTCGATGATCGGCCGCGCCACCCGCTCGTGAATCCCGACCGCACCCATCGGCACATAACCCGACGTGAGGCCCTTCGCCATCGTGATCAGGTCCGGCTCGAAGCCGAAGTGCTGGTGTGCGAACCATTCGCCGGTGCGGCCGAAGCCGCCGATCACCTCGTCGGCGGCCAGCAGGATGTCGTACTTGCGGCAGATCCGCTGGATTTCCGGCCAGTACGTCGACGGCGGGAAGATCACGCCGCCCGCGCCCTGGAACGGCTCGCCGATGAACGCCGCGACGTTCTCCGCGCCGAGTTCGAGGATCTTCGCTTCGAGCTGCTGTGCACGCGCGAGGCCGAACGCTTCCGGCGTCTCGCCCGGCTGCGCTTCGCCGAAGAAGTACGGCTGGTCGATGTGCACGATGTGCTCGACCTTCGACGGCATCTGCTCGTGCATGTAGCCCATCCCGCCGAGCGTGCCGCCGGCGATCGTCGAGCCGTGGTAGCCGTTCCTGCGCGAGATCACGTATTTCTTCTGCGGCTTGCCCTGCACGCGCCAGTACTGGTGCACGAGGCGCAGCACGGTGTCGTTGCCTTCCGAGCCGCTGTTGCAATAGAAGAAGTGGTTGAAGCCGGCGGGCGTCACTTCCGCGAGCATCGCGGAAAGCTCGATCACCGGCGGGTGCGTCGTCTTGAAGAACGTGTTGTAGAACGGCAGTTCCTGCAGCTGGCGATACGCGGCATCGGCGAGTTCCTTGCGGCCGTAGCCGACGTTCACGCACCACAGGCCGGCCATCCCGTCGATGACCTTGTTGCCGTCCGAGTCCCACAGGTAGACGCCGTCGGCCTTCACGATCACGCGGCTGCCCGCGCGGTTCAGTGCGCCCATGTCCGAGAACGGGTGGATGTGGTGCGCGGCGTCGAGCGCGCGGTATTCGGCGGTCGAGCGTGCCTGCGTCGCGCGCGGCGCGGCGGCCGGCGCGGCCGGCTGGATCCAGGCAGATTCGTTGCGGTAAGTCATGTTTCCTCCGTGATTCCGTATGGCGGTTGTGCGCGCGCTTAGACGTGCAGCAACAGATGGCGGCGTTCCCACGAGCTGATCACGCGGAAGAACGCTTCATATTCGGTTTCCTTCAGCGCGAAATACGCCTTCAGGAACTTGTGGCCGAGGATCTCGCCGAGCGGTTCGCACGCGGCCATCAGCGTCAGCCCTTCCTCGAGGTTGCGCGGCAACTGGTACGGCAGGTTGTAGCCGTCGCTGACGAGCGGCTCGGTCGGCTCCAGGCGTTGCGTCATGCCGAGGTAGCCGGCCGCGAGCGTCGCGGCGAGCGCGAGGTACGGGTTGCAGTCGACGCCCGGGATGCGGTTCTCGATGCGGCGCGCCGCCGGGCCCGAGTGCGGGATGCGGAAGCCGACCGTGCGGTTGTCGTAGCCCCACTGCACGTTGATCGGCGCAGCCATGAAACGCGACAGGCGGCGATACGAGTTGATGTACGGCGCGAAGATCGGCATCAGTGCCGGCGTGTACTTCTGCAGCCCCGCGAGGTAGTTGTAGAACATCGACGTCGCGCCGCCCGTCTCCTGCGACGTGAACAGGTTCTGGCCCGTTTCCTCGTCGACGATGCTCTGGTGCACGTGCATCGCCGAACCCGGCTCGTCTTCCATCGGCTTGGCCATGAACGTCGCGTACATGTTGTGACGCAGCGCGGCCTCGCGCACCGTGCGCTTGAACAGGAACACCTGGTCGGCCAGCGACAGCGCGTCGCCGTGCATGAAGTTGATCTCCATCTGCGCGGCGCCGACTTCGTGGATCAGCGTGTCGATGTCGAGGTTCTGCGCTTCGCAGTACTCGTAGATGTCCTCGAACAGCGGATCGAACTCGTTGACGGCCTCGATCGAATACGACTGGCGACCGGTTTCGGGGCGGCCCGTGCGGCCGACAGGCGGACGCAGCGGCAGGTCCGGGTCCTTGTTCATGTCGACCAGGTAGAACTCGAGCTCGGGCGCGACCACGGGCTTCCAGCCCTTCGCCTTGTACAGTTCGAGCACGCGGCGCAGCACGTAGCGCGGCGAGATCTCGACCGGCGAGCCGTCGAAGTGCACGCAGTCGTGGATCACCTGCGCGGTCGGGTCGACGGCCCACGGGATCAGGCGGATCGTCGATTCGTCGGGCACGCACACCATGTCGGGGTCGGTCACGCCGGTCAGCGAACCGTCTTCCGGATATTCGCCGGTGACGGTCTGCACCATCACGGCCTGCGGCAGCCGCATCGATTCGCCGGACGTGAACTTGTTGCGCGGCGTGATCTTGCCGCGCGCGATACCGGCCATGTCGGGAATGATCGCCTCGACTTCGGTGATCCGGTGTTGCTTCAGAAAACTTTCGATATCTTGCATGTCTGTTCTCGTTGTTTGGTCGGCGCGCTCAGGCGAGCGCGGCAGCGGCCAGGGTTCGCGTGCGGGCATTCCGGCGGGCGCGGCAGGCGTCGCCGAAGGCGCGGAAGATCGCGCTCGACAGCGGGTCATGCGCATGCCGCCATTCCGGATGCCACTGCACGGCGAGTGCGAAAGCCGGTGCATCGACGACGCTCACGGCCTCGACCAGGCCGTCCGGCGCGACGGCCTCGACGGCGAGGCCGGAGCCGAGCTGCGCGATGCCTTGCTTGTGCAGCGAGTTCACGTTCACTTCGTCGCGGCCGCCGGCGAGCGCATGCAGCTTGCCGCCGGGCGTCAGGCGCACGACGTGCGCGGGGCCGTATTGCGTGTCCATCGGCGCGGCGTCGTCCTCGCGGTGATCGGCGAGGCCCGGCACTTCATGCACGCGCTGGTGCAGCGTGCCGCCGCAGACGACGTTCAGCTCCTGGAAGCCGCGGCAGACGGCGAGCACCGGCACGCCCGCGGCGATCGCCGCGCGCAGCAGCGGCAGCGTCGTCGCATCGCGGGCCGGGTCGTGCTTCGTGCCGGGTGCGCTGGGCTCGCCGCCGTACAGGTGCGGCTCGACGTTCGAGTAGCTGCCGGTAAACAGCAGGCCGTCGACCGTGTCGAGGATGTCGGCGACCGACTGGCGCTCGCCGAGCGCGGGCAGCACCATCGCGAGCGCCTGCGCGCCGTCGACGATCGCGGCGACGTACTTGTCGCCGACCGTATGCGACGCGTGTGCGCCGATTTGCGTGTGGTCGGCGGTGATGCCGACGAGGGGTTTCCTTTCCATGACGTCAATCAGTAATCCGTAGGGCTATGGCGTGCGTCGGGTCGGATACTGCAAAACGCAGGCACGACACGGCCCCGCAGCCTGGCGCAGAGCGCGAGGCCGCTGGTGAATGGGCGCAGCGGGATGACGTGGCGATCCGCGCTGCGCGCGACGATCAGGCCGTCGTTCGTTGGGTTGCGATACGCGACGCGGCAACGAATGCGCGAACGCGTTCCGTCACCGCATGGACGATGCGGTTGGCGAATCGGCAGACGAAACGAACGACGTAAAGAAAGGAGAGGCGCTACGGCAGCAGCGACGCCACTTCGTCGGTATCGACGGCGACGAATGCGCGTGCGGAAACGGCGTTGTGGCGCCGAACGGAACGACGAGACAGGATGGTGTAGATCGACAGATGCTGCAGGCGAGGACTATGCCAGCCGCAACTGCCATCGGAAGGGGACGCCGCGCTGCGCGAACTTCGCGCCACGCTTCGATCCCACCTCACCAGAGGGCCACGGACTCTCACGATTACACTCGACTGGGTTGTTGAAAGTATTGAACACCTGACCGTTTCTACGCGCTGGGCGTTTAAAATAATCAAGGTGCCGGTTACGCGTCATTTACATTGATGGGCATCAATTTTTGCGTTGCAATAACGCGTTTTGCTGCCTATGAAAGCCAGATGACGCTTACCTGAGAGCCAGCATATACGAGCCAAAAACGGCGTCAAATGTTTTTTAACGGTCCTGCATCAGGGCTTTCCCGAGCAGTGCGAACAAAAGATTCGCAAAAGGAATAATCGACACGGTGTTCATTATTTCGAACGCCTTTCAGGGTTTTCCCCGCTGATGTACGGCATAAAGTGATTAGAATATTCAACGGCTGTCCACTGCGTCGTTTCACTTTGTCATCGCACTTATCGTGTCCGAAACCGAATCGATGTCCACCGAAGTCGCCGAGCGCCTGCGTTACGTGCGCAACAAGCATGCCCTGTCGCAGCGCGAACTCGCGAAGCGCGCCGGCGTGACCAACGGCACGATCTCGCTGATCGAGCAGGGCCGCGTGAGCCCGTCGGTCGGCTCGCTGAAGAAGCTGCTCGAATGCATACCGATGAGTCTCGCGGAGTTCTTCACGTTCGAGCTCGTCGAATCGCGCTCGGTCGTGTCGCGTCGCGACGAGATGCCGAACCTCGGCAACGACACGCTCGCGTTTCATCTGGTCGGTGCGAGCGTGAAGGACCGCAACATGTGCATCCTGCGCGAGATCTACCAGCCGCACGCCGACACGGGGCCCGAGATGCTCGTGCACGCGGGGCACGAGGGCGGCGTCGTCGTGTCGGGCCGGCTCGAACTGACCGTCGACGGCGCGACGTGGCTGCTCGACCCCGGAGACGGCTACTACTTCGAAAGCCGTTTGCCGCACCGTTTTCGCAATCCCAGCGCGGAACAGATCTGCGAGGTCGTCTCGGCCAATTCGCCGGCGACCTTCTGACCGCGCGTCACCGCATTCGCTGCCGGCCGGCCGCGCATCAGGCGCGCGGCGTACCGCATCGCGAATGCCACAACATTGAGGCATCCTGATGAACAAGTTGACTTTGGCTGACTGGCAGGACAAGGCGGCGTCGCTCAAGATCGAAGGGCGCGCATTCATCGACGGCGCGTTGCGCGACGCGCACGGCGGCAAGACGTTCGACTGCGTGAGCCCGATCGACGGCCGCGTGCTGGCGAAGGTCGCCGAGTGCGGCGAAGCCGACGTGAACGCGGCCGTCGCGGCCGCGCGCCGCGCGTTCGATGCGGGCGTGTGGGCCGGCCTGAACCCGCGTGCGCGCAAGGCCGTGCTGCTGCGCTGGGCTGCGCTGATGCACGAGCATCTCGACGAACTGTCGCTGCTCGAGACGCTCGACGCGGGCAAGCCGATCGGCGATACGACGACGGTCGACGTGCCGGGCGCCGCGTACTGCGTCGAGTGGTTTGCGGAAGCGATCGACAAGGTCGGCGGCGAAGTCGCGCCGGCCGATCATCATCTCGTCGGCCTCGTCACGCGCGAGCCGGTCGGCGTGGTGGCGGCCGTCGTGCCGTGGAACTTCCCGATCCTGATGGCCGCGTGGAAGTTCGGCCCCGCGCTCGCCGCCGGCAACAGCGTCGTGCTGAAGCCGTCGGAGAAGTCGCCGTTGACCGCGATCCGCGTCGCGCAGCTCGCGTACGAAGCCGGGATCCCGGCCGGCGTGTTCAACGTCGTGCCGGGCGCGGGCGAACCCGGCAAGCTGCTCGCGCTGCATCGCGACGTCGACTGCATCGCGTTCACCGGGTCGACGGCGGTCGGCAAGCTGATCATGCAGTACGCCGCGCAATCGAACCTGAAGCGTGCATGGCTCGAACTCGGCGGCAAGTCGCCGAACATCGTGCTGCCCGATTGTCCCGATCTCGACCGCGCCGCGCAGGCGGCGGCCGGCGCGATCTTCTACAACATGGGCGAGATGTGCACGGCCGGCTCGCGCCTGCTCGTGCATCGAGACATCAAGGACGTATTCATCGAGAAGCTCGTGGCGGCCGCACGCGCGTATGTGCCCGGCAATCCGCTCGATCCGTCGGTGTCGATGGGCGCGATCGTCGACGGCATCCAGCTCGAACGCGTGCTCGGCTACATCGAGGCGGGGCGCAGCGAAGGCAGGCTCGTCACGGGCGGTGCACGCGTGAAGGAGGAGACGGGCGGCTTCTACGTCGAGCCGACGGTGTTCGAGGTGAAGCCCGATGCGAAGATCGCGCGCGAGGAGATCTTTGGGCCCGTGCTGTCGGTGATCGTGTTCGACGACGTCGACGAGGCCGTGCGGATCGCGAACGACACCGAATACGGGCTGGCCGCGGCCGTGTGGACGTCGAACCTGACGACCGCGCACGACGTGTCGCGCCGGCTGCGTGCGGGCACGGTGTGGGTGAACTGCTACGACGAGGGCGGCGACATGAACTTCCCGTTCGGCGGTTACAAGCAGTCGGGCAACGGCCGCGACAAGTCGCTGCACGCGCTCGAGAAGTACACCGAGCTGAAGTCGACGCTGATCCGGCTGCGCTGACGCGATGCCGCGGGCGCAGCGCCATTCGGCGGTGCGCCCGCAGTTCGCAGTTCGCAGCCCTCAGCCCTCAGCCCTCAGCCCTCAGCCCTCAGCCCGCGGAGCGCGTCATGCGGTGCGCAGCGCGGGGTGGAAGCCGGCGGCTTCGATGATCGACTGCACGCGTTCGGCGCCTTGCGCCGATTCGACCTTGACGATCTTCGTCGCGACGTCGATGTCGAGCTTCGCGGCGGGATCGGCGGCCGTCACCGCACGCGTGATTGCATTGGCACAGCCGCCGCAGGTCATGTCCTGGACTTCGAATTCCATCGTGTTCTCCTGAGTTGACGATTGACGAGCACCGTCAGCATGAAGTTTGCCATGGTGGGAAGGTCAAGCGCATTCATTCAACCTGACGCATGCATTGCCGCGTCGACGCGGCGAGATCGCTCGCCGGCGTGAAGTCAGACAAATCGTAGGGCAGTCGCATGCGTCAGTCGGAATCTTTCCCGATTGACGCCGATGCGCCGCCGGCTTCATGCGACGAGAGCCTTGCCTGGCAAGGCCCGGTGCGTCCTTGTGAAACGCTATCTCCATATTGACGGTAAGGGTACGCGATATGGAAATGCGAATCGATCTTAGTATCAATCTCTTCGATATTTCACTTCGTTACGCACATGAACCGTTTCGCACTGGGTTTCGCCGCTGTCCTGCTGGGCGCGTCGGCCGCCACCGCATTCGCCGCCGACGACGTCGTCAACCTGACGCTGAAGGACCACAAGTTTTCGCCCGATGGCGTGACGATTCCGGCCGGCAAGAAAGTGAAGTTCGTCGTGAAGAACCTCGATGCGACGCCCGCTGAATTCGAGAGCGACGACTTCAAGGCCGAAAAGGTCATTCCTGCCGGCAAGTCGGCCGAGATCCTGGTCGGGCCGCTGAAGGCAGGCACCTACGAGTTTCACGACGAGTATCACGAAGCGCAGTCGAAGACCCACCTGACCGTCAAGTAAGCGAATCCTGCCATGCTGTCTACCGCGCTGATTGTCTTTCGTGAAGTGCTCGAGGCCGCGCTGGTGGTCTCGATCGTGATGGCCGCCACGAAGGGCGTGCCGCGGCGCGGCTGGTGGGTCGGCGGCGGGCTCGTCGGCGGCGTGATCGGCGCGGGCCTGATCGCGGCGTTCGCCGACGTGATCTCGCAGTGGGCGTCCGGCATGGGGCAGGAAGTATTCAACGCGGGCGTGATGTTCGTCGCGACGCTGATGCTGGCCTGGCACTGCATCTGGATGAGCCGGCACGGCCGCGAGATGGCGCTGCACATGGGCGAAGTCGGCCGGGCCGTCGCGGCCGGCAGCCGGCCGCTGACGGGGCTGGCGATCGTGGTCGGCGTTGCGGTGCTGCGCGAAGGCTCCGAGGCCGTGCTGTTCCTGTACGGCATCGCCGCGGGCGATCCGGGGCAGACGCCGCAGATGATCGCTGGCGGGCTGCTCGGCGTGCTCGGCGGCGCCGGGCTCGGTTATGCGATGTATGCGGGGCTGCTGCAGATTCCGCTGAAGCGCCTGTTTTCCGTCACCAACGGGCTGATCGTGCTGCTGGCTGCCGGGATGGCGAGCCAGTGCGTCGGTTTCCTGCTGGCGGCCGGCCTCGTACCGTCGTGGGGCGACGCGATCTGGGATACGTCGTGGCTGCTGAAGGAGACGAGCATCGTCGGCAAGGCGCTGCATACGCTGATCGGCTATACGGCGCGTCCGGCGGGCATCCAGATCGCCGCGTATGTCGCGACGCTGGTGGCGATCGTCGTGCTGACGCGGCTCGTCGGTCGTCCGCACGCGGCGGTGAGGCCGCCGCGGCCTGTCGCGTGAGTGTTGCGGGTTGGAACGAAAGAAGGGGCGTCATGGACGCCCCTTCTTTCGTTTACGGTTCGCGGCGGGCCCGTGTACGGCGGCGCGCGGGATGCACGCGGCCGCGCCGGTCAGCGGTGGCTGTCGATCCACGCGCGGGCCCATTCGAGCCCGGCCTCGCGCGCGTCGTCCTCGGTGTCGAACACGCCGAGCACGCCGGACGCTTCGACGAGCTTGTTGTTCTGCGTGATCGTCCCGCTCGCCGCGAAGCGTTCGGGCTGCAGGATCTCGTCCTGCTGCAGGATCGCGTGGCCCCAGATCTGGTAGCCGAGGTAGTGTTGCGCTTCCATTATCGAGTCACCTCCGCGGAGCGGTTGTGCGTGCCGACCCGCAGCACGTTGCCGTCCGGCGTGTATTGCCGCGGGATATCGGAGAACGTGAGCGCGGGCGTCGCGTCGGGGCCGGCAGGCTGCATGACCGTCAGACGGCCCGGCGCGGGTTGCGCGACGGGGCGCGGTGCGGCCGGTGCCTCGGCCGCGGCGGCAGGCGGGCGATGCGAATCGGCTTTCACGGTTTGTACGACACGACGCTTGTGCGGCTTCGCGGCGGCCTTCGGCGTGGCGCTCGCGTGCTTCTCGGCGCTCTTGCCGGTGCGCGCGTCGGCGCCCGCGCGTGCGGCCGGCGTGCGGGTTTCCGGCGTACGGGTTTCCGGCGTACGTGCCGCCGGCTGCCGCGCCTCGGGCGGGTTCCAGACCTCGACGTAGTGCTCGGCGGCCCAGCCTGTCGACGCGAACGTCAGCGCCAGCAATCCGCATCCAAACAGTCTTACCATTGTCTCTCCGTCATATTCCTTGCGGCTCGCGTCGCGGTGTCCGGTGCGGGGGCGGCCGCTCATGCGCATTCGGGGAAGCCGGCTCAGGAGAACACCTCGAGCCCGTGTTTCTCGACGATCTGGAGCATCCGCGCGGCGATGCCGCTCGGCCGTTTGTCGCCCTGTTCCCATTGGCGGATCGTCGATGTTGTCGTGTTCAGGTAGAGCGCAAACACGCTCTGGCTGACGTTGACGGATTTGCGGATGCGGGCGATCGCTTGCGGATCGAACTGCGGGGCGGCTTCGATGCAGAGATCGTCGTATTCGCGCATCGTTTTCTTGTCGATCAGGTTCGCGCGATAGAGGCCCGACGCGGCGCTGTGGATCGCCTCGGTTGCGTCGCTCTTGAATCGACTCTTAGCCATTGCAAATCTCCACAAGCTCTTTCAGTGCGATCAGCGTCGCGATATCGGCGTCGGTGCGGCGCCCGACATCCGCGGCGAGCTTTCTGAAGGCGCGCAGTTCGCGTTCGTCGATGTCGTCCCTGTCGCGTTTCGCGAACAGGAACACGAAAAACCACGCCTGCCCGACCTTGCTCAGCACGATCCCGCGCTGCCGATTACCGTCCAGGCGCATTTTCCAGACGTTGCCGCCGAGCTCGACGCCCTGGCCGCGTGCCAGTTCCAACGCGGCGCGGCAGAGTTCGGCATCGGCGATTCCTGCTTTTCTGGCTGCCTTGTGAAACCACTTCGTCTTGAAGACGCGTCGTACGGAAGCAGGCATGTCGGGCCGGTCGAGTTTGCACAGGATTATATACCACTACGTGGTACATATTTCGACCTGGCCGAATGGCCTGCTTCGCGTCGATACGCGGCCGGGACGGCCCGGCGGGGGCCCTCCCGGTCGTCCTGCGTTACTCCACCGTCACCGATTTCGCGAGGTTTCGCGGCTTGTCGACGTCGGTGCCGCGCGCGCACGCGGTGTGATACGCGAGCAGTTGCAGCGGCACGACGTGCAGGATCGGCGACAACTGCCCGTAGTGTTCCGGCATCCGGATCACGTGCAGGCCGTCGTCGTTGACGATCTGCGTATCGGCATCGGCGAACACATACAGCTCGCCGCCGCGCGCACGCACTTCCTGCATGTTCGACTTCAGCTTCTCGAGCAGCGTGTCGTTCGGCGCGACCGTGACGACCGGCATCGCTTCCGTGACGAGCGCGAGCGGCCCGTGCTTCAGTTCGCCGGCCGGATAGGCCTCGGCGTGGATGTACGAGATTTCCTTCAGCTTCAGCGCGCCTTCGAGCGCGATCGGGTAGTGCAGCCCGCGGCCGAGGAACAGCGCGTTTTCCTTGCGCGCGAATTCCTCCGACCACGCGATGATCTGCGGCTCGAGCGCGAGCACGCTGTTCAGTGCGGCCGGCAGGTGGCGCAACTGCTTCAGGAATTCGGCTTCCTGCGCAGCGTCGACGTGCCCGCGCAGCTTGCCGAGCGTCGCGGCCAGCACGAACAGCGCGACGAGCTGCGTCGTGAACGCCTTCGTCGATGCGACGCCGATCTCGGTGCCCGCGTGCGTCAGGAACTGCATTTCGGTCAGGCGCACCATCGCGCTCGTCGCGACGTTGCAGACCGCGAGCGTATGCGTGTGGCCGAGCGACTGCGCATGCTTGAGCGCCGCGAGCGTGTCGGCCGTCTCGCCCGACTGCGAGATCACGAGCACGAGCTGGCGCGGGTTCGGCACCGACTCGCGATACCGGTACTCGCTCGCGATCTCGACCTGGGTCGGGATCTTCGCGATCGATTCGAGCCAGTACTTCGCGGTGAGGCCCGAGTAGTAGCTCGTGCCGCACGCGAGGATCAGCAGGCTGCCGATGTCCGCGAACGCGGCGGGCGCGGCGTCGCCGAACAGCGTCGCGTCGAACGCGTCGGTCTGCGGCACGGTATCGCTGATCGCGCGCGGCTGCTCGAAGATTTCCTTCTGCATGAAGTGGCGATACGGGCCCAGCTCGACCGCGCCGCCGTATGCGCTGACGACGCGGATCTCGCGCTGCACGGTCGCGCCGTGGCGGTCGACGATCTTCACGCCGTCGAGCGACAGCTCGCACACGTCGCCTTCCTCGAGGAACGTGAAGCGGTCGGTGCTGCCCGCGAGCGCGAGCGCATCGGACGCGAGGAAGTTCTCGCCGTCGCCGTGGCCGACGACGAGCGGCGAACCCTGGCGCGCGCCGACGACGGTGTGCGGCTGGTCCTTGTGGATCACGGCGATCGCATACGCGCCGTGCAACTGCTGCACGGCTTCGCGCACCGCGTCGAACAGGTTGCCGCGATACAGGCTGTGCACGAGGTGCGCGATCACTTCGGTGTCGGTCTGCGACACGAATTCGTAGCCCTTCGCGCGCAGTGCTTCGCGCAGCGGCTCGAAGTTCTCGATGATGCCGTTGTGGACGAGCGCGAGCGCGTTCGACGAGAAGATCGGGTGCGCGTTGTGCGTGACGGGCGCGCCGTGCGTCGCCCAGCGCGTGTGCGCGACGCCGGTCGTGCCTTCGAGGTGCGATTCGCGCACCTGCGCGTCGAGATCGGCGACGCGCGCGACGCTGCGCGCGCGCTTCGGTGCGCCCGGCTCGAGCACGGCGACGCCGCACGAGTCGTAGCCACGGTATTCGAGGCGCCGCAATCCTTCGATCAGCACCGGAACGATATTACGCTGCGCAACTGCGCCGACAATGCCGCACATGAATGGGTCAATCCTGTAAGTCGACGCGGGCGCCGTCGGGGCGCCCGCAAAGGGTTCAGCTTTTCTTCTTGACCGGGCGGACGTAGCCGCTCTTCGTGGTCTGGGTCTTCTCGTTCAACACGAGCAGGCCGTCGGCGACGTCCTTCCAGATCGTCGTGCCGGCGGCGATCGTCACGCCGCGGCCGACGCGCACGGGCGCGACGAGCTGCGTGTCGGAGCCCACGAACACGTCGTCCTCGATCACGGTGCGGAACTTGTTCGCGCCGTCGTAGTTGCAGGTGATCGTGCCCGCGCCGATGTTTACGCGCGAGCCGATGTCGGCGTCGCCGATGTACGTGAGGTGGTTCGCCTTCGAGCCGTGGCCGATCACCGCGTTCTTCACCTCGACGAAGTTGCCGACGTGCGCTTCGTCCGCGAGCTGCGCGCCGGGGCGCAGCCGCGCGTACGGGCCGATCACCGTGTTCGCGCCGAGCTCGGCGCCGTCGATGTGCGTGAACGCGTCGATGCGCGTGCCGGCGCCGACCGACGCGTTGCGGATCACGCAGTTCGCGCCGATCGTCACGTTGTCGGCGAGCGTCACGTTGCCTTCGAACACGCAGTTCACGTCGATCGACACGTCGCGGCCGCAGCGCAGCGTGCCGCGCACGTCGATGCGCGCCGGATCGGCGAGCGTGACGCCGTCGACGAGCAGCGCTTCCGCGACATTGCGCTGGTGAATGCGCTCGAGCTCGGCAAGCTGCGCCTTGCTGTTCACGCCGAGCGTTTCCCATTCGTCGTCGGGCTGCGCGGTGACGACCTCGAAACCGGCCTCGATCGCGAGCTCGACGACGTCGGTCAGGTAGTACTCGCCCTGCGCGTTTTCGTTCTTCAGCGCGCCGAGCCACATCGACAGCTGGGCCGTGGGCGTGACGATGATGCCGGTGTTGATCTCGGCGATCTTCAGCTCTTCCGGCGACGCGTCCTTCTGTTCGACGATGCGCGTGACGAAGCCGGCTGTGTCGCGCACGATGCGGCCATAGCCGGTCGGATCGTCGAGCGTGACGGTCAGAATCCCGTAGCGGCCGTCGCGCGAGGCGTCGACGAGACGCCGCAGCGTCGACGCACGGGTGAGCGGCACGTCGCCGTACAGCACGAGCGTCGGTTGGGCGGGATCGAGGAGCGGCAGCGCCTGGCGCACCGCGTGGCCGGTGCCGAGCTGCTCGGCCTGCACCGCGAACTGGACGTCGGGCGCGGCGACGGCCGCCTGGACCCGCTCGGCGCCGTGACCGACGACGACGACGAGCCGGGACGGCTGCAGCGTGCGCGCGGTGTCGATGACGTGGGAGAGGAGCGGCCTGCCGGCCAGGGGGTGAAGCACTTTCGGCAGCGCGGAACGCATGCGCTTGCCGGTGCCTGCCGCCAAAATCACGATATTCATGGCGCCAGCTTGTCAGAGGAGTTCGAAGCCGTCCATTTTAGCATGCGGCCCCCGCCGTTCCGGGCCCGCCGCGCGGGCGCGGCGGCGCCGGAAAGGGCGGCTGGCGCCCCGTTCCGGCGGGTCTTCCGACCCCGCTTACAGGTCGTCGAACTGGACGATCGAGATTGGCCGGGCCGCGATCGGCTGGGCGGCGCCCGGCGCCGCTGCGTCGTCGCCCGACGCGCACGGTTCCTCGTCGAACGCGATGTCGCCGTGCGGATCGGCAACGCCTGTCGCGCGCAGCGACGTGAACGGGAACAGCGTGGTGTCCATCAGGTGCGACGGCACGACCTTCGCGAGCGCGTTGAACATGTTCTCGACGCGACCCGGGAAGCGCTTGTCCCATTCGCGGATCAGCGCCTTCATTTCCGCGCGCTTCAGGTTCGGCTGGCTGCCGCACAGGTTGCACGGGATGATCGGGAATTCGCGCAGCTCCGCGTATTTCTCGAGATCGGTTTCCTTCACGTACGCGAGCGGGCGGATCACGATGTTCTTGCCGTCGTCCGACTGCAGCTTCGGCGGCATTCCCTTCAGCTTGCCGCCGTAGAACATGTTGAGCAGCAGCGTCTGCACGATGTCGTCGCGGTGGTGGCCGAGCGCGATCTTGGTCGCGCCGAGCTCGCCGGCCACGCGGTACAGGATCCCGCGGCGCAGCCGCGAGCACAGCGAGCAGGTCGTCTTGCCTTCGGGCACGAGCCGCTTGACGATGCTGTAGGTGTCCTGGTTCTCGATATGGAACGGCACGCCGACCTGCTTCAGGTATTCGGGCAGCACGTGCTCGGGGAAACCCGGCTGCTTCTGGTCGAGGTTCACCGCGACGATGTCGAAGTCGATCGGCGCGCGCTCGCGCAGGCGCAGCAGCACGTCGAGCATCGCGTAGCTGTCCTTGCCGCCCGACAGGCAGACCATCACCTTGTCGCCGTGCTCGATCATGTTGTAGTCGCCGATCGCCTGGCCGACCTGGCGCACGATCCGCTTGAACAGCTTGTTGTTCTCGTACGCTTCCTTCTGCTCGCGGCGCGTCAGCGCCTGGCGGCCGGCCGGGGCGGCGGTCGCGTCGAGGGTGGCGGCGTCGGCCGCCGTGTCATTCATGTGGGGGGCGTTCATGCGCGCTCCTCGTCCTTGATGCGAAAGACTTCGACGCCGACGGCGTCGCAGTCCGGATAGGCGTCCGGTTTCTCGGTACAGACGCGTACCGCGCGCACGGCGTCGTGCGCCAGCAGGTGCGCGGCGATCGCGTCGCACAGCGTTTCCTGCAGGTGGATGTGGCCGCGCGCCACGCATTGCGCGACGCTCTGCTTCATCAGGTCGTAGTCGACGACTTCATGCAGCCGGTCGTCGACGGGGGTGGACAGCGCGAGCGGCACGAACAGGTCGACGTTGATGACGACGCGCTGCTCGCCGCGCTTCTCGTGTTCGAAGGCACCGATGTTGATGTGCACCTCGTAATCGCGCAGGTAGAGCCTGCGGCAATCCGCGAGGCGGGGGTGCAGGAGAGCGGAAAACATGGTCGTCCCAGTCAAATTGGCGTGCGCGCACGCAAAGCGGCGCGGGCGGCGGCAATCAGGCCGCGCGCCCGCGCGGTTCATTCATTCGGGCCGGCGGCGGGCGGCACGAGGTGCTCGCCGCCGTCGACGGTCAGCGTCGCGCCCGTGACGCCGGGCGCGCTCGCGAGATAGCAGGCGGCCGCCGCGATGTCGTCGGCGTGCGCCGCGTGGCCGCGCACCAGCGCCGCGACCCGCACCTTCGGCGCGAGCGCCAGCGCCAGCGCAGACGTCGCGCGGTTCAGCGCGGCCTGCATCAGCGCGTGCGACAACTGCGCCGGCGCCGGGTGCAACAGCGCCTGGTCCAGCACGTGGATCGCGCACGCGCGCAGCGCTTCGTGCTCGCGTGCGGCGTCGGGCGTCGCGTCGGCGAGCGCGCGGGCCAGCGCGAGCGGCGCCGTCACGTTGCGCGCGAGCGCGCCGGCGAGCGACGCGCCGTCCACCGTGTGCACGTCGTCGGCGCCCGCACTGGCGCTCACGAACACCGCGCACGCGGGCCGGCCGAGCGCCGCGCCGCACGCGGCGACGAGCGCGGCTGCATCAGTTTCCAGGGCCAGATCGGCGTCGAGTACGGCCGCGCGACGGCCGAGCGCCGCGACTTCGGCGACGATCGCATCGGCGGCCGCGCGCGGCGCACCGTGGCTGCGCTGCAGCGCGACGTCCCAGCCGCGGCGTGCAAATCCCGTCGCGAGCGCACGGCCGATCGACGCGGCGTCGGCCGCGCTGCCCAGGGCGCCCGCGACGAGCACCACGCGCAGGGTCGACGTATCGGCTGAAACGGTCATTTACAATGCCGGGATGAACCCGAAAGCTCACGAACCCGCTAGTTTACCTGCTCCCGGCCCTGACGCGCTCGCGCAGTCCGAAACCCTTGCCGCACAACTGCGCGACGAGATCGCGGCGGCCGGCGGCTGGCTGCCGTTCGACCGCTTCATGGAGCGCGCGCTGTATGCGCCCGGCCTCGGTTATTACAGCGGCGGCGCGCGCAAGTTCGGGCGCCGCGCCGACGACGGCAGCGACTTCGTCACCGCGCCCGAGCTGTCGCCGCTGTTCGCGCAGACGCTCGCGCAGCCGCTCGCCGAAGCGCTCGCGGCGAGCGGCACGCGCCGCGTGATGGAATTCGGCGCCGGCACGGGCAAGCTCGCGGCCGGGCTGCTCGCGGCGCTCGACGCGCTGGGTGCCGAACTCGACGAATACCTGATCGTCGACCTGTCCGGCGAGCTGCGCGAACGGCAGCGCGACACGATCGAAGCCGCCGCGCCGGCGCTCGCCGCGAAGGTGCGCTGGCTCGACGCGCTGCCCGAGCGGTTCGAAGGCGTCGTGGTCGGCAACGAGGTGCTCGATGCGATGCCGGTGCGGCTGTTCGCGAAGGCGGACGGCGCATGGCACGAGCGCGGCGTCGCGCTCGACGCGCGGCACGCGTTCGTGTTCGAGGACCGGCCGGCCGCGCCGGCCAGCCAGCCGCCGGTGCTCGCGGGGCTTGCCGCCGATGTCGCCGACGGTTACGTGACCGAGACGCACGAGGCCGCGCTGGCGTTCACGCGCACCGTCTGCACGATGCTCGCGCGCGGCGCGGTGCTGCTGGTCGACTACGGCTTTCCCGCGCACGAGTACTACCATCCGCAGCGCGACCGCGGCACGCTGATGTGCCACTACCGCCACCACGCGCACGACGACCCGTTCCTGTACCCGGGCCTGCAGGACATCACCGCGCACGTCGAATTCACCGGCATCTACGACGCGGCCATCGCCGCCGGCGCCGACCTGCTCGGCTACACGTCGCAGGCGCGCTTCCTGCTGAATGCGGGCATCACCGACGCGCTGGCCGCGATCGACCCGTCGGAGATCCGGCAGTTCCTGCCGGCCGCGAACGCGGTGCAGAAGCTGATCTCGGAAGCCGAGATGGGCGAGCTGTTCAAGGTGATCGCGTTCTCGCGCGGCATCGACGGCACGCTCGACGCGTTCGCGCGCGGCGACCGCTCGCACGCGCTCTGACGGGGGCTTGGCATGCTGCGCTGGCTGATGACGTCGTTCGTCGCGGTGATGATCCTGACGCGCTGCTGGCCGTGGCTCGGCAAGCTCGGCATCGGGCGGATGCCGGGCGACGTCACGCTGACGCTCGGCGGGCGGCGTTACCCGTTCCCGTTCATGTCGACGCTGGTGCTGACGATGCTGGTATCGATGGTGGCGCGGCTGCTCTGAGCCGCGCCGAACAGCGCGGTGCGCGTTACAGCTCGATCTCGCCGAGGATCCGGTGCGCGAGCGCCTTCGCCTCGTCGAACGCTTCTTCCTCGCTGGGGCTCGTCGAGTGGACGTCGTAGCGCGTGTTCTCGGTGTCGTCTCCGTCGTCCCGCGCGAGGATCACGTAACCCTGGAATTGCCCGTTGGCCGAATGCTGGGTATGCGCCTTGGCCGTGTAGATGCCTTTCGTGAACGTGTTGGTGTCCATCGTGCCTCTCCCGCAAAAGGACACTTCATCGTAGCACTGCGGCGCAGCATGTACAGCGCCGCTTATCGGTGACCGAACGACGTCCGGGCAGCGCCCGGGCAACGTTCGGTCGGCCCTCGATCAACCCTCGATCAGTGCGACGACCTCGTCGAGCGTCGGCGCGTGCGCGCCCGTGTGCCGGCATGCGGCGGCGCCCGCCGCCAGCGCGAACGCGAGATGCTCGCGCCACGGTCGCTGCGGCGCGGCCATCAGGCTGAACAGCATGCCGCCGATCGACGCATCGCCCGCGCCGACGGTGTCGGCCACCTCGACGCGCGGCGGGCTGGCCTCGTGCACGTCGCCGTCCGCATGGAGCGTCGCCGCCTGCGCGCCGCGCGTGACGAGCACGGCCGCGCGCGGGTTCAGCGCGCGCACCGCCGCGACTGCGTCGGGACCGTCGCCGCCGAACAGGTGCCGCAAGTCCTCGTCGGACACCTTGATCAGGTCGGCGAGGGCCGCCATCTTCTCCAGCGTCGGCCGGTACGCGGGCGTCATCAGGTTCCGGACGTTCGGATCGAAGCTGATCTTCACGCCGCGCGCGTGCAGGTCGGCCGCGAGCGCGGCCAGCGTGCCCGCGAGCGGTTCGCGCACGAGGCTGATGCAGCCGAAATGCGCCCATTTCACGTGGTCGGTCCAGCCGGCCGGCAGCCGCGCGGGATCGAACGCGAGATCGGCGCTCGCTTCGCCGATGAAGAAATACGCGGGCGGGCGCGTCTCGTGGACGATCGCGAGCAGCGGCGCCCGTGCGACGCGCTGCAGGAAGCGCAGGTCGAGTCCGGCCGCTTCGCTCGTGCGCCACAGCACATCGGAGAAGCAGTCCTCGCCGATCGAGCCCGCGAGCGCGCTCGGCACGCCGAGCCGCGCGACCGCGCGCGCGACGTTCCAGCCGGCGCCGCCCGGCACCGACGTCCACTGCGCATCGCCCGCGCGCACCATGTCGGTCAGGATGTCGCCCGCCGACACGAAAGCCGGAAACGTGCCGCCGCTCATTGCGTCGGCTCGCTGCGTGTCGCGCGCGCGAGGGTCGCGAGCACGTCGTAGCACGCGCCCATCGTGTGATAGTCGGTCTTGCCGGCCGGGCTCTTCTCGTCGCTGTACTTGCGGTTGTCGCAGGTGAGGATCCGGTACCACGCGCCGTAGCGGTGATCGACGAAGTGCGCCCAGCCATAGCGCCAGATCTCGTCGTACCAGTCCCAGAAGCGTTCGCTGCCGGTGCGTGCGCCGAGCATCGCGGCCGCCGCGAAGGTTTCCGCCTGCACCCAGAAGTACTTGTTGTGGTCGCAGATCGTGAAGTCGGGGCCGAAGCCGTAGTACAGGCCGCCGTGATCGGTGTCCCACGCATGCGTGAGCGCCGCGTCGAACAGCTCGGCCGCGCGCGGCACGAGCCAGTCGAGCGGGCGGTGCCGCTCGAGGATCAGCAGCAGCTTCGCCCATTCGGTCTGGTGCCCGGGCTGGAAGCCCCACGGACGGAAGATGTTCGAACTGTCTTCCTTGTTGTAGTCCCAGTCGACCGACCAGTCCGCATGGTAGTGCTCCCACACGAGCCCGCCCGACAGCGCGGCCTGGCGCTGCGTGACGTGGCTTGCGAGCTTTTCCGCGCGATCGAGGTACGTGAGGTGGCCGGTCGCCTCGTAGGCCGCGAGCAGCGCTTCCGTCATGTGCATGTTCGCGTTCTGGCCGCGGTACGACGACACGATCCAGTTCGGCGTCGCGTCGTCCGCATACAGGCCCGCGGCCGCATCCCAGAAGCGGTGCTCGGCCAGCTCGTAGGTCGCCGCGATCAGCGGGCGCGCCTCGTCGATGCCGGCCATCGTCGCGTGCGAGGCCGCGAGCAGCACGAACGCGAGCCCGTAGCAGTGGCGCGCGCCGTCGAGCGTCGCGCGCTTCGCGCCGTCGCGCCAGTCGAGTTCCCAGTCGTAGCCCTGCAGTTCGTCGTCCCAGTGCGCGTCGCGCAGGAAGCGCAGCCCGTGGCGCGCGTACTCGAGGTGACGCGGATCGCCGAAATGCCGGTACGCCATCGCGTAGTTGAAGACGAACCGGCAACTGCTGACGAGGTGGCGCGACGTGCGGTTGTAGATGCTGCCGTCGTCGCGGAAGTAGTGATAGAAGCCGCCGGTCGGGTCGAACGCGTTCGTCGCGTAGAAGCGCAGCGTGTCCTCGATGTGCGACAGCAGGAACGACGGATCGCGGAAGCTCGCGACGAACGGCGCGGCTTGCGTGTGGTTGGCCGGCGCGGCCGTGCAGGGTTGGACCGGGGGCATGTTCATGATTCTTCGGTGACCGTGGCGGTATCGAGTGCCGGGGAGCCGGCGGGCTGGCTGCTGGCCCGCACGATCAGCTCGACGGGCAGGGAAATCTCGGTGCGCTCGGGCGCTTCGGCGAGCAGCAGCTCGACGCCGCGGCGGCCGAGCGCTTCCTTGTCGACCGCGAGCGTCGTGAGCGGCGGGCTCGCGTGCGCGGCGGCCGGGATGTTGTCGAAGCCGACGATCGCGATGTCGTCCGGAATCCGCAGGCCGCGCGCGGTGCACACACGCTGCGCGGCCAGCGCGGCCGCGTCGTTGTACGCGAAGACGGCTTCGGGGCGCGGGCCCGGCGCGTCGAGCAGTTGCTCCATCGCGCGCGCGGCGCCGGTGTCCGGGTCGAGCCCCGCGTCGATCGTCACTTCGTACGCGGGATCGAACAGCCGCCCGGCCTCGAAGAATGCGCGCCGGTAGCCGATCGCACGCTGCGCGATGCTGTAGTGCGCGGGCGAGCCGCCGATGAACGCGATCCGCGAGCGGCCGGTGGCGAGCAGGTGGCGCATCGCGAGTGCCGCGCCCGTCGCGTTGTCGATATTGACCGAGCGCAGCCCGGGCGCCCACAGGTCGATCAGCACCAGCGGCCGGCCGGTGGCGGCGAGCGCCTCGATCGTCTCGGGTTCGATGAAGCCGGCGACCGCGATCGCGTCGGGCGCGTGCGGGCGCATCTGGCGCAGCACGTCGTCGTTCGGGCCGACCGTGAGCAGCGTCGGCACGATGCCGCGCTCGCGGCACGCGTCCTCGACGCCGTGCAGCACGTGCGAGAAGAACGGGCTCGCGGGAAAGCGGTTGTGCTGGCGGTGCAGCAGGAAGGTGAGCCGGCGGATGCGCGGCCGCAACTGCGCGGGATCGTAGCCGAGCTGCTGCGCGATCTCGACGATGCGCGCACGCGTTGCTTCCGACAGGCCCGGCTGGTTTTTCAGCGCGCGGGAGACGGTGCCGATCGAGACCTCTGCCGCCCGCGCGACATCGCGAATGGTGGTGCCCATCGTTCGGGGTCCGGTTTGTTTAGGGTGAAAGCGATTGTATAGTAAAACACTTCGCGGAATTCGGGCCGGATAGCCGGGGAATACCCGCGAATAGCGGCTCTTTAGGCGCTAATCTGCGAAAACGCCGTTACTAAAAATACTAAACAAAATGCGAAAAAGGCAAGGTGGCCGTGCGGGTGACCGGCGGCGCGGGCGGATGGCGGGAAAGGGGCGGAAAGAGGCGGGAAAGAGGCGGGAAAGAGGCGGGAAAGAGGCAGGAAAGCGGGCCTCGCCGCGAGCGTCCGCGCAGCGGGCCCGGCGGCCCGCGCGGACGGCCGGAAGCCGAAGCGCAACGATTCGGCCGGTTGACGGGCGGACGGCCGTCCCCGTGGCACGGAGCGCAGCCGTCTCCGCGCTCGACGATTGCCTGCTGCTCAGTCCACCGCCGCCGCGGCCGACGGTTCGCCGCGATTGCGCAGCGCGGCGCGGCCCGCATCGAGATCGACGACCGCGAGCCCGCCCGGCCGCTGTTTCGCGCGCCGCTTCGCGAGCGCTGCAACCGAAGCGATCTCGTCGCTGCCGTAGCGCTGAGCGCCATGCGCGCCGGCCGGCACGCCGACCGCGCCGATCGCCATCGTCACGAAGCCGAAGAACGCCGGGTTGCCGTGGCGGTCCTCGCCGCGCAGCCCGCCTGCGTGCCGGTCGGCCTGCGTGTAGAAGCGCTGCGCGCCTTCGTTGAAGCGCGCGATCGCGTCGGTCGCGCGCACGTGCCAGTCGTCGCGCTGGAACAGCACGAGAAAATCGTCGCCGCCGACGTGCCCGAGAAAGTCGCGCTGCGGGTCGCACACGCCCGCCAGCACCGTCGCGGCGAACTTCAGCACCTCGTCGCCCTGCCAGTAGCCGTACTGGTCGTTGAACGGCTTGAACTGGTTCAGGTCGACGTAGCACGCATGAAAACCGGCGTCGCGCTGGAGCAGGCGGTCGATATGCGCGCTGATCGGAATGTTGCCGGGCAGGAACGTCAGCGGGTTCGCGTAGCGCGCGGCCTCGATGCGCATCTCGGTCACCGCGCGCACGAGGCTTTCGCCGGTGCCGAGCCCGACGTAGCGGCCGTGTTCGGTGATCACGAAGCCGTCCGCGAGATAGCGCTGGTCGTGGCTCGCAAGCAGCATCGCGAGCTGCTCGACCGTCGTCGCGTTGTCGATCATCAGCGGCGCATCGTTCGCGAACTGCAGGCACGGCTTCTTCCCGAACACCTCGCGGTGATACGGCAGCGCGAAGCGGTCGATGAAGCCGCGGCGATTCACGAGCGCGACGGGCCGCCCGCGTTCGACGAGCGCGACTGCGTGCAGGTCGGGCATCCGGTTGAACAGGTCGAGCACGTCGTTGCTGGTCGCGTTGCGCGGCAGCGGCGGTGCGGGGACGAGCATCTTCGCGGCGATCGTGCCGGCCGGCCGCACGGTGCGCGTCGCGCCGGGAAACACCGCGATGTGCGGCGCGCGGATCGCATCGCGCGCGGCCGGCGCGACGACCCGCGACGGCTGCGCGTTCGGCCGGCCGAGCAGGAAGCCCTGCACGCAACAGATCCCCATGTCGCGCACGACGAGCAGGTCGCACTCGTTCTCGATGCCTTCCGCGATCAGTTGCGCGCCGCTCGCCTGCGCGAAGTGCTGCATCGCCCTCACGGCCTCGAACTTGAGCGGGTCGCGCGCGATGTCGTGGATGAAGAAGCGGTCGATCTTCACGACGTCCGGATGCAGGCGCAGCCACAGGTTCATGCTCGCGTTCGCGGTGCCGTAGTCGTCGAGCGCGAACTGGATGCCGGCGTCGCGCAGCGACGCGACCGCCGGCCCGATGTGCGTGACATCCGGTATCGCGTTCTGCTCGGTCAGCTCGATCACGATGCGCTCGGCGCCGATTTGCGCGCGGCCGAGAAACTGACGCGCGCGCTCGCGTTCGCTGGCGAGCTGCAGGATCGTGCCGGCGCTGAAATTGAGGAACAGCTTGCCGTCGCAGTCGAGCGCCGCGAATGCGTCGAGACAGGTGAGCGCGGCGGCCTGTTCGAGCGCGATGGTCGCGCCTTCGCGCGCAGCCTGCGCGAACAGCGCGGCGGGCGCCTCGAGGTCGGTGCCGCGCGGGCCGCGTATCAGTCCTTCGTAGCCGACGACCGTCCCCGACCCGAGATCGACGATCGGCTGGAAAACGGCCGCGAGCGCGCGATCCGCGATCAGGCGCGCGGTACTGGCAGCAGCGGAGTCGGAGTGGAGCGCGGGCATGGGCGAGGGCAGCCGAATCGACGGGACGTCCGGCTTAACGGCACCGCTCGCGGGGAATTGAATGAAGATTTGATGACGCGATGGGCGCTGATGGTGCATCGCGTCGGGCGCGCAGCGGTGCGCGTTCGGAAGGCGGGGAGCGTGAGGCGGAAAGCGGAAAGCGGAAAGCGGAAAGCGGAAAGCGGAAAGCGGAAAGCGGAAAGCGGAAAGCGGAAAGCGGAAAGCGGAAAGCGGAAAGCGGAAAGCGGAAAGCGGAAAGCGGAAGGCGGAAGGCGGAAGGCGGAAGGCGGAAGGCGGAAGGCGGAAGGCGGAAGGCGGAAGGCCACCCCCTTACCGTCCCGCCTCCGCTCCCGTCAGCGCTTGCCCGCGCTCAGCGCGCCGGGTGCCGCCGCCGAGCCGTCCTGCCCGTCGCGCTCGCCGCTCATGTCGCGCGCACCCCAGCGCTGTGCGAGCGCCGCGCACGCCATCAGCTGGATCTGGTGGAACAGCATCAGCGGCAGCACGATCGCGCCGACCGCGTTCGCCGAGAAGATCACCTTCGCCATCGGCACGCCGGCCGCGAGGCTCTTCTTCGATCCGCAGAAGATGATCGTGATCTGGTCGGCCCGGTTGAAGCCGAGCCGCTTGCTGACGAACGCGGTCAGCAGCAGCGCGATCGCGAGCAGCACGAGGTTGGCGACCAGCAGGCCGCCGAGCGCGCGCGCCGGGATCTGGTGCCACAGGCCCTCGTTGACGGCCTCGCTGAACGCAACGTAGACGACGAGCAGGATCGAGCCCTGGTCGACGAAGCGCAGCACGCCGCGGTTGCGTTCGATCCAGCCGCCGATCACGGGGCGCAGCAACTGGCCGGCGATGAACGGCACGAGCAGTTGCATCACGATGCTGCCGACGGTGCTCCACGGCGACGCGGCGGCCGCCGACTGCGACGTGATCATCAGCCCGACGAGCGCCGGCGTGACGAAGATCCCGAGCAGGCTCGACGCCGATGCAGCGCACACGGCGGCCGGCACGTTGCCCTTCGCGATCGACGTGAATGCGATCGACGACTGGACCGTCGACGGCAGCGTGCACAGGAACAGCACGCCCGCATAAAGCGCCGGCGTGACGAGCGGCTGCAGCACGGGTTTCAGCGCGAGGCCGAGCAGCGGGAACAGCGCGAACGTGCTGAGCAGCACGACCGCGTGCAGCCGCCAGTGGGTCGCGCCGGCGACCACCGCCTCGCGCGACAGCTTCGCGCCGTGCAGGAAGAACAGCAGGCCGACGGCGATGTTGGTCGCCCAGTTGAACGCGTGGGCGGCCGGGCCGCGGCAGGGCAGGAAGCTCGCCAGCACGACGGTGCCGACGAGCGCGAGCGTGAAGTTGTCGGGGAGAAAACGGGGGCGGGCCATCGGGAACTCGATTCGGAAACGACGGAGGCGCGCGCCGCGCGCGCGGATGGCGCTATTGTCCCGGTTGGCCATTCACTACACAAATTCATTGTGAGAATCGATTGATGAATCGATTGCATGCAACGGCGGCCATCGCGCCCGCCCGGCCATGCGCAAAACGGCAGAAGAATGTTCTGCCGCGTTCGCGCCCTGAAGTGAAAAAAACTAGCAGTAACATGGTGTTACACCGATGCCGGCGACCTAACACTTTTGGGCTCGACACGGTTTCGGGCGGCTCATAAATTACTGCTGAAAGCCTTGCGTCGGCCGAAAGGAGCTGGCGGCAGGCATGGACGGGCACTGAACGATGACGGAACGGGTGAAACGGAAGATCGGACGATGGGTGGCAGGCGTGCTCGGCGCGCTGCTGATGCCGCTCGCGCTCGCGCAGCCGCCACACGGCGGTCATGAGTTCGGCGGCCGCGGCTTCGGTGGCGGCGAGATGCGCGCGTACGGTCAGCCGGCTGGCGGCGGGCCCGGTGGCATGCCCGTCTGGCGGCGCATGCCGCCCCCCGCCGGTGCACGCGCCGGCGGCGTGAGCAGCTACGGTTCCCGCTGGGGGCTGCGGCCGACGCCGTCGTACGGCCATTACGCCGCGCAAAGCCCGTATCGCCCGATCAGCGCCGATGCGCGCCAGGTGCCGCGCCCGCCGGGCGGCGGCAACGTGCCGCTGCGCGCCGGTTCGATCCGCGCCGACGTCGCGCGCTACAACGAGGAACGCGGCGGCCGTCCGATGCCGCCGCCCCGCTCGCAGGAAGAGCCTGCACACTCGCCGTATTTCTCCCCGTTCTACCGAAACTGAGCGCCCGCGCGCTCGTCCCCCCGCCGGCTGATGCGGATTCGCCACAGTCGCGCGCAGATTTCCGCTGATTTTCCTGCTGCATTGCGCTATCTTTCGCGCCCGGCACGCATATGCCACGCCGCCGTCCGGCCGCGCGGCTGCGTTCGCGCCGGGTCGCCGACACCCGTCCCGCCATGGTTCGATTCGGCAAAGTTAATGCTGCCGCTATACCAGCAATAAGCGTGCGCATTTTTGACCGGACGAATGATCCGCAAAGATGGCTGCGCCCCATACGACGCAAGCACTCGGCTCCATAAAACAACGCTCGCGCCACTTTTCGACTATTCGACAAAACCTGGAGATCCCATGAATGCATTCGCTCGCCGTGCGTCGCGCACGTCCGTCAAGCTGATCGCCGCAGCCGCCTGCGTGGCGGCCACCGCTCCCGTCCATGCGCAGTCGAGCGTGTCGCTCTACGGTCAGGTCGACGAATGGGTCGGCGCAACCAAGTTCCCCGGCGGCAATCGCGCATGGAACGTGTCGGGCGGCGGGATGTCGACGTCCTACTGGGGCCTGCACGGCGCAGAGGATCTGGGCAACGGCTACAAGGCGATCTTCACGCTGGAAAGCTTCTTCCGCGCGCAGAACGGCCAGTTCGGCCGCTTCCAGGGCGACACGTTCTTCGCCCGCAACGCGTACGTCGGCATCAGCTCGCCGTACGGCACGGTGACGGCAGGCCGCCTGACGACGCACCTGTTCCTGTCGACGATCCTGTTCAACCCGTTCTACGATTCGTACACCTTCTCGCCGATGGTGTACCACGTGTTCCTCGGCCTCGGCACGTTCCCGACCTATCCGAGCGACCAGGGTGCGGTCGGCGATTCGGGCTGGAACAACGCGGTGTCGTATACGTCGCCGTCGTTCGGTGGCCTGAATTTCGGCGCGATGTACGCGCTCGGCAACCAGGCCGGCGACAACCGCTCGAAGAAGTGGAGCGCGCAGTTCAACTATGCGAACGGCCCGTTCGCGGCGACGGCGATGTATCAGTACGTGAACTTCAACAACGGCCCGCAGGACCTGAGCGCGCTCGTTACCGGGATGAAGAGCCAGGGCATCGCGCTGGTCGGCGCGACCTACGACCTGAAGCTCGTGAAGCTGTTCGGCCAGTACATGTATACGAAGAATGACCAGGTCGCGGGCAGCTGGCACGTGAACACCGCGCAAGGCGGCGTGTCGGTGCCGCTCGGCGTGGGCAACGCAATGGCGTCGTACGCGTATTCGCGCGATGCCGGCGGCCTCGACCAGACGCGCCAGACCTGGGCCGTCGGCTACGACTATCCGCTGTCCAAGCGCACGGACGTCTACGCCGCATACATGAACGACCACATCAGCGGCCTGTCGACCGGCAACACGTTCGGCGCAGGCATCCGCGCGAAGTTCTGACGCGCACGCGCGCTCGGTGCGCCGGCCGCGCGAAAATCACGCGTTCCGGCTGCATGTTTTCCCGCCCGAAACGGCGCCGCCAACCGCGGCGCCGTTTTGCCTTTGTTGACCTTTCTGTTTCCTCGCCTTTGTTACCCTATCTCGTAATTGGACCATTCCCCCGTCATTACGAGCTAGTTCGATGGATACCCTCGTCAGCATGAATGTGTTTCGCTACGTCGTCGAAGTGGGCAGCTTCGTCGGCGCGGCCGAGCGCATGCAGATGTCGGCTGCGATGGCGAGCAAGCACGTGATGCATCTCGAGCAGCAGCTCGGCGCGCGGCTGCTGCATCGCACGACACGACGCGTCGCGCCTACCGAGGCGGGACGCGAATATTACGAGCGCCTGGTGCAGGCGCTGTCCGAACTCGACGAAGCCGGGCAGGCCGTCGGCGCCGCGAGCGTGGTGCCGCAGGGCCGCCTGCGCGTGACGTCGCTGTCCGCGTTCGGGCTGCGGCACGTGATGCAGGCCGTCACCGATTACGCGGGCAAGTTCCCGGACGTGACCGTCGACATGACGCTGTCCGATCGCGTGGTCGACCTGATCGAGGAAGGCTACGACGTCGCGGTGCGCGCGGCGCCGAACGGATTGAAATCGTCGTCGCTGGTCGCGCGGCAGATCGCGACCGCGCACATCCTGCTCGTCGCGTCGCCCGAGTATCTCGACAAGCACGGCACGCCCGAGACGATCGCCGATCTCGCGCACCACAACTACCTGCGGCGCGATTCGAATTCGACGATGCTCGACTCGCTCGTGATCGACGCGGCCGCCGCGTCGCGCGTGACCCTCAACGGCAACCTGATCGTGAACCATCTCGAAGGGCTGCGGGCGGCCGTGCTCGCGGGCGCGGGCATCGCGCTGCTCGGCACCGAGGTGGTCGGCGACGACCTCGAATCCGGCCGGCTCGTACCGGTGCTGCTCGATTCGGTGCCGCCGCACGAGGCGCCGATCTATGCGGTCTACGCGAGCCGCCGTCACGTGTCCGCGAAGGTGCGTTCGTTCGTCGATTTCCTCGCGGCGCGTTTCGAAGGGCAGTCGCTGTGCCCGTCGATCGAAGCGCGCCTGCGCGTGCTGCCGATCACGCGAATCAAGCGCACGGGCTGAGCCGCGCGTCCCGCCGCGGCGGGCGATAAAAAAAGCGCGAACCGCAGCGGTTCGCGCTTTTTGTTTTGTCCGACGGTATTTGCGGCGGCAATGACCGCCGCATCCGTCAGCGTGTGATGCCGAGCCGCGCCTTTGCTTCGTCGTACTCGCGCTTCAGACGCTCGACGAGCGAGCCCACGCTCGGCAGGTCGTCCATCAGGCCGACACCCTGGCCGGCGCCCCAGATGTCCTTCCACGCCTTCGTCTTGTCGCCGCCGAAATTCATCTTCGTCTTGTCGGATTCCGGCAGCGCTTCCGGATCGAGGCCTGCTTTCTCGATGCTCTCGCGGATGTAGTTGCCGTGCACGCCGGTGAAGAGGTTCGTGTAGATGATGTCCGAGGATTTCGCGTTGACGATCGCGCGCTTGTAGTCCTCGACCGCGTGCGCTTCCTGCGTCGCGATGAAGCGCGTGCCCATGTACGCGAAATCGGCGCCCATCGCCTGCGCGGCGAGGATCGAGCCGCCGTTCGCGATCGAGCCGGACAGCACGATCGGACCGTCGAAGATCTTGCGGACTTCGCCGACGAGCGCGAACGGCGACGTCGTGCCCGCGTGGCCGCCCGCGCCGGCCGCGACGAGGATCAGCCCGTCGACGCCGGCTTCGAGCGCCTTCTGCGCGTGGCGCAGGTTGATCACGTCGTGCAGCACGATGCCGCCGTAGCTGTGCACCGCGTCGACGATCTCGCGTGCCGGCGCGCGCAGGCTCGTGATGAAGATCGGCACCTTGTGCTCGACGCAGACGCGCACGTCGTGCTCGAGCCGCGCGTTCGACTGGTGGACGATCTGGTTGACCGCGATCGGGCCGATCACCGCATCGGGATGCTTCGCCTGGTGGTCGGCGAGTTCGGACTGGATCTGCGTGAGCCACTCGTCGAGCAGTTCGGCCGGGCGGGCGTTGAGCGCGGGGAACGAACCGACGATGCCCGCCTTGCATTGCGCGAGCACGAGTTCGGGGTAGCTGACGATGAACATCGGCGATGCGATGACGGGCAGCGTCAGGTTCTGCAGGACGGTGGGCAATGCCATGTGATGTCTCCAGTCTCCAGGGAGGGCCGGCGCCGGCGCGGTCGCGCCGATACCGACACCATGCTTTGCGGTCGAACGGTGATTCGAGTGTAGCTGCGGACGAAGTCGTTCGTCGAGATTAATACGAACGGTCGTGCGATTCTACGCGAGCTTAACAAAATGCGCGGTGTGGCGGCAATCGAGTGAGTGTTCTCTTTCTACGGATTCTGGCGGTTGACCCGCTCTGCAGACGCGCGAGCGCTCCTAAAATAGCCGCCATAACAAACCAACGAGAAATAAACCATGTCGTTTGAGGCGTTTGCACCGTTTCGCGTGACGGTGCAGGACACCGACATCTTCGGTGTCAAAGGCGGCGCGGGTCCGCCCCTTCTGTTGCTGCACGGGCATCCGCAAACCCACATGATCTGGCATCGCGTTGCCGCGACGCTCGCGAATCACTTCACGGTGATCGCCACCGACCTGCGCGGATACGGCGCATCGGGCCGGCCGCCGAGCGACGCGCAGCACGTGCCGTATTCGAAACGGGCGATGGCGGCCGATCAGGTCGCCGTGATGCGGCATTTCGGTTTCGAGCAGTTCCATGTGTGCGCTCACGATCGCGGCGCGCGTGTCGCGCACCGGCTCGCGCTCGATCACGCGGACGCCGTCGAGCGGATGATGCTGCTCGACATCGCGCCGACGCTCGCGATGTACGAGAAGACCGACCGCGCGTTCGCGACCGCGTATTTCCACTGGTTCTTCCTGATCCAGCCGGAGCCGCTGCCCGAGACGCTGATCGGCGCGCATACCGATGCGTACATCGAGCGCGTGATGGGCAACCGGTCCGCCGGGCTCGCGCCGTTCGCGCCCGAGGCGCTCGACGTGTACCGCGCCGCGCTCGCGCAGCCGGGCGCCGTGCACGCGATGTGCGAGGACTACCGCGCATCGGCGACGATCGACCTCGAGCACGACCGTGCGGATCTCGAGCGCGGCAACAAGGTCGCGTGTCCGCTGCGCGTGTTGTGGGGCGAGCACGGGATCGTCGGCCGCTGCTTCGATCCGCTCGACGAATGGCGCCGCGTCGCACGCGACGTCAGCGGCCGCGCGCTCGAATGCGGGCACTACATTCCGGAAGAGGCGCCCGTCGCGTTGATCGACGAACTGCTCGCGTTCTTCGAGGCGCGCGACCCGGCCGCATAAGGGCGTGAGCGGGCGGCACGGGCCGTCCGCTCAGCGGTGCGCGTTGTCGTCCTCGACGAGCGGCGGCAGGCGGCGCGGCACGGGCGTCGATTTCACGATCGCGGTGCTCGTCTCCGCGCGCTCCGTCACCTTCGACAGGATGTCGTCGAGGTGCTCGATCGTGCGCAGGTAGAGCCGGCAGATGAAGCAGTCTTCGCCGGTCACCTTGTCGCATTCGACGAATTCGGGAATCCGCCGCAGCAACTCCTCGACGAGATGCAACTGGCCCGGCAGCGGCTTCACGCGCACGATCGCCTGCAGCGTGTAGCCGAGCGCGCGCGGGTCGAGCTCGACGGTGAACGCGGCGATCACGCCTTGCGCCTCGAGCCGCCGCACGCGGTCGGCGGTCGCGGGCGCCGACAGCCCGATCTGCCGCGCGAGCTCGCTGGTCGCGATGCGCGCGTCGTCGGCCAGCGCCGCGAGGATTGCGCGGTCGGTCGCGTCGAGCGACGCGACGGCGGGTGGGGAAAGGCGTTTCGGCATGATCGCTTTGCTTTCGAAGGTAAATCGGCTGATTCGCTTCAGTTTAGCCGTGGTTGCGGCGAAAGCAAGTTTCTAGAATCGAAGTCATCCACTCTCATCAACGGAGTTCATGATGGCTTCGAATGAAATTCGCCGCGGCGCCGCCGAGATGGTCGTCGCGATGCTGATGTCCGGCACGATCGGCTGGCTCGTGATGTCGTCGCGGCAGCCGCTGACGAACGTCGTGTTCTTCCGCTGCCTGTTCGGCGCCGCGACGCTCGCGATCGTCTGCGCCGCGTTCGGCTTCCTGCGCCGCTCGCTGTTCTCGCCGCGGATGCTCGCACTCGCGGCGCTCGGCAGCGTCGCGATCGTCGCGAACTGGCTGCTGCTGTTCGCTGCCTATTCGCGCGCGTCGATCTCGATGGCGACCGCCGTCTACAACACGCAGCCGTTCATGCTCGTCGCGCTCGGCGCCATCGTGTTCCGCGAACGGATCACCGCGTCGACGGTCGCGTGGCTCGCACTCGCGTTCGCCGGGCTCGTCTTCGTGGTGCGCGTCGAGCCGGCCGTGCTCGCGGTGCCGGGCGAATATCTGGAAGGCGTCGCGCTGTCGCTTGGCGCGGCATTCCTGTATGCGATCTCGTCGATCGTCACGAAGCACCTGAAGGGCACGCCGCCGCATCTGCTCGCGCTGCTGCAGGCCGGCCTCGGCATCGTGCTGCTCGCGCCGTTCGCGCATTTCGATGCGCTGCCCGCGACTGCCGGGCAATGGCTCGACCTCGTCGTGCTCGGCGTCGTGAACACGGGCCTGATGTATGTGCTGCTGTACGGCGCGATCCAGAAGCTGCCGACCGCGATGACGGGCGCGCTGTCGTTCGTCTATCCGGTCGTCGCGATCGTCGTCGATCGCGTGGCGTTCGGGCAGACGCTCGCGTGGACGCAGGTGTTCGGCGCGCTGCTGATCCTGCTCGCGGCGGCCGGCGTGAACCTCGGCTGGCGCATCGTGCCCGCGCGTCGCGCGGCGGTCGGCAACTGAAACGGTCGTACGATTCGGCGTCGCGACGGGGCACCGCCGCGGGTCGCCCCGGGTACGGATTTCGGGAACGAGGATTGCGCACGAAAGGGGCCCGTGCGCACGCGCGAAAGACGCTGTAAGAAGTTGTAGGGAAACACCCGATGCGATGCGGCCGCGTCGCTCGTATGATGCGGGCTGTGACGTTGATCACGTTCACAGGATTCCGATCTCGACGCCGT
The DNA here is from genome assembly GCF_025560745.1 of Burkholderia sp. S-53. Taxonomy (NCBI): domain Bacteria; kingdom Pseudomonadati; phylum Pseudomonadota; class Betaproteobacteria; order Burkholderiales; family Burkholderiaceae; genus Burkholderia; species Burkholderia sp. S-53. The sequence goes on along the minus strand of NZ_CP090483.1, from coordinate 3,477,624 downwards.
TCGCCCGTGAGGCTGAACGGCTTTTTTTTATGTTTCGCTGCCGGCGATCATGCGTCGCCGCGCATCGAGCCGCGCGAGCAGCGCGCGCCTCGCGTCGTCGTCCGACGCACGCCACTCCTTGATCTCGCCGCGCGTACGCAGGCAGCCCGCGCACCAGTCGGTGCGCGGATCGATCCTGCAGACGTCCGTGCACGGCGATGCGACCGTGCCGACTACCACTGCCACCGGCACGTCGCTCATGCTTGGTCCCGCAACGCGACATCCGCGACCGGCGCGCCCGTCAGCGACACGAGTTCGTGCGGCGACAGGTTGAACACCGCGTGCGGATGGCCGGCGGCGGCCCACAGGCTGTCGAGCTCGAGCAGATCGGCGTCGATCAGCGTGACGGGTTCGACGAGATGGCCGATCGGGCAGACGCCGCCGATCGCATAGCCGGTGTTGTCGCGCACGAACTTCGCGTCCGCGCGGCCCACCGCACCGACCTGCGCGGCGACCTTCTTCTCGTCGACGCGGTTGACGCCGCTCGCGACCACCAGCACGGGCGCGCCGTCCGACTGCCGGCGAAACAGGATCGACTTCGCGATCTGCGCGACCGAGCAGCCGAGACCGGCCGCGGCCTCGGCCGAGGTCTTGCCGGTTTCGGCGAGCATCACGATGCCTTTCGCATGGCCGCGCTCGCGCAGCAGCAGCGCGACGCGTCGCGCGGAATCGGGGAGGGACTCGAATGAAGCGGGTGTCGTCATGTTGAGGAATCCATCGAATGCCGGGGTCAGGCGCAGGTCGCGGCGTCGTCCGCGCTCTGCGCCTTGGCGAGCAGCGCGCGACCGGCGCGCGACACGTTCGTGCGGCCGATCGCGTTAGAGATGAAGTCGCCGGCGGCAACCACCTGCGCGAGATCGACGCCCGTGTCGATGCCGAGGCCCTGCATCAGGTACAGCACGTCTTCGGTCGCGACGTTGCCGGTCGCGCCCTTCGCGTACGGGCAGCCGCCGAGGCCCGCGACCGACGCGTGGAAGATCTCGATCCCTTCGAACAGCGCCGCGTAGATGTTCGCGAGCGCCTGGCCGTAGGTGTCGTGGAAGTGGCCCGACAGGCGTTCGCGCGGGAACACGCGCGTGACGGCAGAGAGCACTTCGCGCGTGCGCTTCGGCGTGCCGACGCCGATCGTATCGGCGATGTCGATCTCGTCGCAGCCGAGTGCCGCGAAGCGTTCGACGACGTCGACGACCGACGCGACCGGCACCTCGCCCTGGTACGGACAGCCGAGCGTGCACGACACGCTGCCGCGCAGCCGCAGGCCCGCATCCTTCGCGGCCTTCGCGACGGGCTCGAAGCGCGCGATGCTCTCGGCGATGCTGCAGTTGATGTTCCGCTGCGAGAATGCCTCGCTCGCCGCGCCGAAGATCACGACTTCGTCGGCGCGCGCGGCGAGCGCGTTCTCGAAGCCCTTCACGTTCGGCGTGAGCACCGAGTACACGGTGCCCGCGCGGCGCTCGATGCCGGCCATGACGTCGGCGCCGTCGGCCATCTGCGGCACCCATTTCGGCGACACGAACGATGCGGCCTCGATGTTGCGGAAGCCGGCGCGCGACAGCCGGTCGACGAGCGCGATCTTCACGTCGGTCGGCACGAAGGTCTTCTCGTTCTGCAGCCCGTCGCGCGGGCCGACTTCGACGATCTTGACGGCGGTGGGGAACGTCATGGTTGTCTCCTGGTATCTCGGTGTAGGGCGGAATTCAATAACCGCGCGCGTAGTCGACGATGCCGCCGACGGGTTCGCCGCGCTCGAACGCGCGAATCTTGCCGGCGATCTGCTCGACGGCCTCCGCGCGCAGCGTCTCGGCCGAGCTGTGCGGCGTGATCGTGATGCGCGGCGCGCGCCAGAACGGATGGTCGTCCGGCAGCGGTTCGTGCTGGAACACGTCGAGCGTCGCCGCGGCGATCCGGCCGCTCGCGAGCGCGTCGAGCAGGTCGGCCTCGACGAGATGCGCGCCGCGCGCGACGTTGACGACGTACGCGCCGGACGCGAGCCGCGCGAACGCGCGCGACGACAGGATGCCGTCGGTGTCGGGCGTGCTCGGCAGCAGGTTGACGAGCACCTTCGCGCCGTCGATGCACGCGTCGAACGCGCCGTCGCCGGCGAAGGTCGCGATGCCGTCGAGCTGCTTCGCGCTGCGGCTGTAGCCGCGCACGGGCAGGCCGAGCGCGGCGAGCGCGAGCGCAACCTGCGCGCCGAGCACGCCGAGGCCGAGCACGGCGACGGTGAACGTTGCACGCGGATGCGGTTCGAGCGGCTGCCAGCGGCGCTCGCGCTGCTGCGCGTCGTATTCGTCGAAACGGCGCAGGTAGCGCAGCACCGCGTGCATCACGTATTCGACCATCTGCTGCGCCATGCCCGAATCCTCGAGCCGCACGAGCGGCACGTGCGCGGGCAGCGTGCCCGGATGCGCGCGGTCGAGTGCGAGCAGCGCATCGACGCCCGCGCCGAGGTTGAAGATCGCGCGCAGGCCGTCGCGGGGCGCGAAGAATTCGCGCGGCGCGCGCCACACGAGTGCGTAGTCGGCGGCGGCCGCGTCGCCCGGCTGCCATGCGCGCAGCTCGGCTTCCGGCAGCGCGTGCGCGATCTCGTCGCGCCACGCGCCGGCTTCCTGGTGCGGCGAATAGAACAGGATCTTCATTGCGTGACTGCGCGCGCGCCGGCGAGGCGCGTCACCGGAACGGCGAGCGGGGCCGGGCGCAGCGCGCCGGCGGGCGTAGCGGACATCGGGCGTCTCCTGGCGGCCGGGCCCGGCGCGTCGGCGCCCGGCCCGGTTCGGTGTGAAGCTGACGGGAAGCCCACATTCTACGGTTTCGCGGCATATTGCGCCGCCGTGCGGGCCGGCCGCCCGGCGCGGGTCGGAGCCGGGCTGCCGGCTCCGGCTCCGGGGGGCCGGCCCCGGGTCGTCGTCCGGCGGACGGCCGCCCCCGGATGGCCGGCCCGCGCACAAGCAAAGCACAAAATATTGGTTCGGCCGCCGGGCGCCGCGCGCCACAATCGAAACTCGTCTTCAAGCAAGCGAGGGCAATCATGCGCGCATGCAGCAAATCGGCGTGGCCGCCGCGGCTCGTCACCGTTCCGGGCCTGCACGGCAGCGAAGGCGCCCACTGGCAGACCTGGCTCGAGCGGCAGTTCCCGCGCTCGCTGCGCGTCGAGCAGGACGACTGGGACGCGCCCGATCTCGCGCGCTGGGCCCGGTCCGTGCGCGCGCTGCTCGATCGCGAGCGCGGCCCGTTCGTGCTCGCCGCGCACAGCTTCGGCTGCCTCGCGGCCGCGCATGCACTTGCGCAGTGGCCGCATGCGGGCGAGGTCGCGGGCGTGCTGTTCGTCGCGCCCGCCAGTCCGAAGAAATTCACGTTTGCCGGGCCGTTCGATGCGCGCCGGCTCGTGGTGCCGTCGATCGTGATCGGCAGCGAGACCGATCCGTGGATGCCGCTCGCCGATGCGCGCACGCTCGCGCAGCGCCTGGGCAGCGCGTTCGTGAACCTCGGCGACGCCGGGCACATCAATACGGCGGCCGGCTTCGGGCCGTGGCCACGCGCGAAGTACTTCGTCGACACGCTTGTCCATTGCGCGGCGCCGCTGCGCTTTCGCGATACGGACGACGACTTCGACGCCGCGCTCGTCGACCGCGCGCTCGCGCACGCGGTCTGACGGGCAGCGCACGCTGCGCGGCGGCTGCCGCGCCATCCCACGCCGTCGCGCCTACGACGCGGAGACGGGCTGCACCGCGGCCGGGTCCGAATAGCTCGGCCGGCCGTTCTCGACGTGGCCCGCGAAACGGCGCGAGAACGTGCCGTTCGCGCCGTCGCTCACCGTCACGTCATACCATTGGCGGCTCGCTGACGGCATGTTGTCCACCTCTGTTCTGCAGTCGAGGGGCGGAAGCGGTGCGATCAGCTCGGCGAAGATGCCGCGGTGGCCGACGCGGCCGCGTTCGTCGCGGGCTTCGCGTCGTCGTCGTCATCGGGCGGGTAGTGCACGACGGGCGGCGCGAGCGGGGCGGCATCGGACGCGGCGGCGTTCGCGGCGGCATCGCTGTTGAACGCGCTGGCCGAGCCGCTCGATGCGCCGGCCCGCTGCGAAGCATCGGCCGCGTGCGCGTCGTGCGGTGCGTCGTCGCTGCAGGCGGCGACGAAAGCGGCGGCACAAAGAACGACGACGACGGAAACGCGACGCATGACTTCTCTCCTGGCAGGCTGATCGGGAAACGTTTTCGAGTATGCCGATGCGATGCGACGTTTCGGTGAATCGTTTGCGACCGGTGCGCGATCGCGAAATGCTTTCGTCAAACCGACGAACTGCTTTCGTACGCGTGCGTGAGTGCATGCAGCCGGCATGCGGCCATCGCCGACCACCGCCTGTCAGCGCCGCGGCGTCCTGCGCCGCACTTCGCTGCGCAGCCAGTCGAGCCAGGTGCGGATCGCTGCTTCGTGCGGATGGCCGGGGCGCCACACGACGTAGTGCGCATACACGTCGGTCACGCGCACCGTCGACACGCGCACGAGCGTGCCGGCCGCGAGTTCGGGCTCGATCAGCGAGCGGCGGGCGAGTGCGACGCCGCGCCCTTTCAGCGTCGCGTCGATCAGCGCGTTCGCATCGGTGAAGCGCGGCGCGCGCGCGGATTCGGTGAGGTCGAGCCGCGCGGCCTGGAACCACGGCTCCCACGGCTGCGCGGGATGGCGCAGCAGCGTCGCGCGCACGAGATCGGCCGGCGCGCGCGGCGCGACGCCGTCGCGATTGCGGTATGCGGGGCTCGCGACCGGAAAGACCGTTTCGTTCATCAGCTTCTCTGCGACGACACCTGGCCACGTGCCGGGCCCGTAGCGCAGCGCGACGTCGATGCGGTCGCGCTTGCGCAGCGGCGCGAGCGCCACGTCCGGGTGCAGCGCGATCGCGATATGCGGATGCGCGGCCGCGAAGCGCGGCAGGCGCGGCGCGAGCCAGCGCTCGGCGACGCTCGGCAGCACGCTGACGTCCAGCGTGACGTCGCAGATGCGCGTGCGGCTGCGCACGGCGAGTGCAGGCTCGAATGCGCGTTCGAGCACGCTCAGGCCCTGGCGCACCTGCAGCGCGAGCGCGTGCGCGGCGTGCGTCGGTGTCGCGCCGTTGCGCTCGCGCGTGAAGAGCGGATAGCCCAGATGCGCCTCGAGCGTGCGGATGTGCTGGCTGACCGCGCCTTGCGTGAGCGCGAGTGCGTCGGCCGCGCGCGTGAAGCTCTGCAGCCGCACGGCGGTCTCGAACGCGCGCAGCGTCTGCAGCGGAGGGAGGTGGATGCGTCGCATGCGGGTATTAGTAACACTAATGTCCGAGCACGACAATTCATCGTTTGCGGCACCCGGCCACGCGTTCCTACACTCGGTTCCGTCTTCCACAGACCCGTCGGGCCACATCTACATGAACGCATATCGTCTCTATCTTTCGCCGGGCGCCTGCTCGCTTGCCGCTCACATCGCACTGGAGGAAACCGGCGCGCCGTTCGACGTCGAGATCGTCTCCGTGCAGAAACAGCAGAACCTCGAAGCGCGCTATCTCGCGATCAACGCGAAGGCGCGCGTGCCCGTGCTCGCGATTCCGGGCGAGCCGCGCGTGCTCACCGAAACGCCGGCGATCCTCACGTATCTCGCGCGCCGTTATCCGGATGCGCAATTGCTGCCGCTCGACGATCCGCTGCGCGAGGCGCGGTGCCACGAATGGCTCGCCTGGCTGGTCGGCTGGGTGCATGGTGTCGGCTACGGCGCGCTGTGGCGGCCGGGCCGCTTCATCGGCGATCCGGCGCTGCACGGTGCGGTCAGCACGCACGGGCGCGGCACGATCGAGGCAGCGAACGAGACGATCGAAGCCGCGCTCGCCGACGGCCGCCCGTGGGCCGAACCGGGCGCGCATTCGATCGTCGATCCGTTCCTGTTCGTGCTGTATCGCTGGGGTGTCGCGATCGGACTCGACATGACGCGGCATCCTGCGTGGACGGCCCATGCGCAGCGCGAGGCCGAACGGCCGGCTGCGCGGCGTGCGCTGGCGCGCGAGGCGGGCTGACGGATGCGCGGGCGTCGCTGTCTGGGCGGCGCCGCCCGCGTGCGACGCGCGGCCGCTAGCGCACGGCGAACAGCGGATAGGTCGCGCCGGCGATCAGCGCGGTCGCGAGCCAGACCACGCTCCACGAACTGACGGCGAGCAGCGGCGGAATCGCGAGCGGCGTCGCGAACAGCCCGAGGTAGACGATCGTGTTCGCCATCCCGAGCGCGGTGCCCGCGTGGTTCGCGCCCGCGAGCGTCGCGAGTTCCGTGTACGCGACGCCGTGCCATGCGGAGACGCAGATGCCCGCGAACACGAGAATCGCGACGATCGCCGCGAGCGGCACGTGCGGGCTGCCGGCCGTTGCGGCTGCAAGCAGCGCGAACGATCCGGCCGCGACGAGCACCGAACCGCGCAGGTACGCGCGCCGGTTGCCGTGCCGGTCGGTATGACGGCCGCTCCAGACGCGCATCACCATCGCGCCGAGTTGCAGCGCGACCATCGCCGCGCTGATGCCGGCGAGGCCGAGCCGGCCGAAGTCGTGCAGGAACACCGTCGCGAACGTGAGCACCGCGAACTGCGGCGCGCACAGCAGGCCCATGCCGAGCACGATGCGCCACACGCGGCCGCTCGCGAGCGGGCCGCGCGCATGCGGGGCGGGTTGCTGCTGTTCGACGGGACGATGCACGGTGCCATGCACGGCGGCCGGCGCGGCGGGCGGCTCATGCAGCCAGCGCCAGGTCAGCGCAGCCGATCCCGCGCACAACAGCATCAGCGCACCGAACACCGCGGCGAAGCCCAGATGCGACGCGAGCGACGGCAGCAGCGCGGCGCCGACGCCGCCCCCGAGCGGCACGGCCGTCTGGCGGATGCTCATCGCGAGCCCGCGTTCGCGCTCGCCGAACCAGCGCATCACCGCGCGCCCGCTCGACCCGTTTACGCTGCCGCCAAGCAGGCCGACACAGCTCATCGCCGCGACGACGCGCATCAGCGGCGGCACCGCGTGCGCGGTCGGGACGATCGTGCACACCATCAGCGCGAGCATCGCGGCCGTCGCGACGAGCCCGGTCAGCAGCACGCGACGATCGCCGAAGCGGTCGGCGGCCATGCCCCACGGCAACTCGGACAGCGCGACGCCGAAGCCGAGCGCGCCGAGCACGAGGCCGAGCGCGCCGTTGTCGAGGTGATAGGCCGTACGCATCCACACGGCCGTGGTCGGAATGCCGGCCGCGGCGGCCGAAAAGCTCATGTTCGCGGCGACGCCGGCCGCCAGCACGCGCCAGCGGTGGGCCGGGCCGCGCGCGTCGCGGGCGGGCGAGGTGGGGGAAGCGATGCAGGTGGTATCCATGGCGGCAGGCCCGGTTGGAAATTGACATCGACAGTCTGGCGGCCTACATTCATCCTGAAAATCGGAAAGTTTTTAATGAATCGTTCGATAAAACAGGATGGTTGACGTGTCCGGACAAGACCTTCCCCGTGGCGGCGGCGAGCCGCTCGCAATGGCCGATGCCGTGCAGGCCCGGCCCAACTTCGACGTGGCGGCGCTGCGCAGCCTCGTCGCGGGTGTGGATCTCGGCAGTTTCGCGAAGGCGGCCGACCGCGTCGCGCGCTCGTCGTCGGCGGTGAGCGCGCAGATCCGCAAGCTCGAGGAGCAGGCCGGCACGCCGCTGTTCGTGAAAGCCGGGCGCGGGCTCGCGCTGACCGATGCCGGCGACGCGATGCTGCGCTATGCGCGGCGGATGATCGAACTGAACGACGAGGCGGCCGCGGCCGTGCGCGGCGTGAATCTCGATGGCTGGGTGCGTGTCGGGCTGCAGGAGGATTTCGGCGAGGCGATCCTGCCCGACGTGCTCGGGCGGTTTGCGCGCGCGCATCCGAAGGTGAGGATCGAGGCGCGCGTGGCACGCAATGCCGAGCTGCTCGACCGGCTCGATGCGAACCAGCTCGATCTCGCGCTCGTGTGGGGCGACCCGGCGTCGGCGGCGCTCGTGTCGCGGGCGGGGATCGACGGCGAAGCGATCGCGCAGGTGCCGATGCAATGGGTCGGTGCGGCGGGCGCGGGCGGGTTCGGTATGCCGGACGGCGGTGGGGAAGACGGTGCAGGAGGCGATGCGGGAGAAGCGGGCGGCCGTGCGGTGCGCGCGCCTGGCGAGCCGCTGCCGCTCGTCGTGTTCGACCGGCCGTGCCGGTTCTTCGGCGCGGCGACCGATGCGCTCGACCGCGCGGGCGTGCCGTGGCGCGTCGCATTCACGACGCCGAGTCTTGCCGGACTATGGGCCGCGGCGGCGGCCGGCCTCGGGCTGACGGTGCGCTCGCATTTCGGGCTGCCCGCGTCGGTACGCGTGCTCGATGCGGCTTCGTTCGGGCTGCCCGAACTGCCGAGCCTGCCGCTGATCCTGCTGCGGCGCACGTCGTCGGCGACGCCGACCGTCGACCGGCTCGCGCGGATCGTCACGCAGGCGGTGCGGGGCGCGGCGGAGGGGGCGGTGGCGGTGGCGGCCTGACGAAACGTGCGATTGCCGCGGCGCGGTGACTCGGCAGCCCATCTGCCGATCGGTCGAATGGATCGATCGCGCGAACCTGACTACAGTGATGGTCACCTGTAACGGAGGTCATCATGCAAAACGCGAACATTCCCGACGCTGGCGGGAGCGATCCATGGGCTGACGCCCCGGTCCTCGGCGAAGGGGCGTCAGCCGATCGATTCGCGCCTGCCACGCAACCCGTTCGGTTCGGCGTCCTGCAAGGGCAGGCCTGGATCGCGGACGACTTCGACGCTCCGCTTCCCGATTACCTGCTGGATGCTTTCGAAGGGCGCTGATGCGGCTGTTGCTCGATACGCACATCTTCTTGTGGATCGTGACCAATGACCCGAGGCTCAGCGCACGGGCGCGCAGACTGATCTCGGCTGCCGACGAACGTTTCGTCAGCAGCGCGAGTATCTGGGAAGCCGCCATCAAGGCCGGCCTGGGAAAGCTCGATATCGACGTGGGCAAGCTGGTCCGCTCGATCGGCGCAAGCGGGATTCGCGAGCTGCCGGTTCGGGCCGTGCATGGGGCCGCAGTCCGTGATTTGCCGCACCACCATCGCGATCCGTTCGATCGCTTGCTGGTCGCGCAGGCGCGGCACGAACCGCTTCAGCTCGTGACTGCCGACGTCCTTCTTGCACGGTATGGCCTGTCTCTGGTTCTGACAGTTTGAAATAGTCTCCGGGTCGAGATTCACCCGGCGCCAGCGCCCGATGCGGCGCAGCAGCCTATGCCGCCGCGACGTTCGGCTCGATTTCGTCGAGTGCCGCGCAGATGGCTGCCAGCCGCTCCCGCAATCCCTCGCTCGCCGGCACGAACGGCAGCCGCAACCCGTCCTCGCACCATCCTTGCGCGGCCAGCACGGCCTTCACCGGCGCCGGGTTCGGTTCCGCGAACAGTGCCGCGACGAGCGGCTGCAGCGCGACCGACAGGCGCCGCGCCTCGGCGAGCCGCCCGTCGCGCAGCAGCGCATGGATGCGCACGTGCCATTCGGGCAGCACGTGCGCGCTGCTCGCGATCGCGCCGTGCGCGCCGGCGCACAGTGCCGCGAAGTTCTGGTTGTCGTCGCCGGACAGGATCGCGAGCGGCGTGTCGTGCACGAGCCGGCTCATCCGGTCGAGCGTGCCGCCGCATTCCTTGATGCCCGCGACACGCGGGTCGCGCGCGAGCGCCTGCAGCGTGTCCAGTTCGACGGTCACGCCGGTGCGATACGGGATGTTGTAGACGAGCACGGGCAGGTCGGCCGCCTCGACGATCGCCTCGACATGGCGGCGGATGCCGTCCTGCGTCGGCCGTACGTAGACGGGCGGCGTGACGAGCAGCCCGTCGGGCCGCAGCGCGGCGAGTTCGCGCGCGCGGGCGGCCGCGAAATGCGTCGCGCTCGCGGTCAACCCGACGACGATCGGCAGGCCAGGCGCCGCGTCGCGCAGCGTCGCGAACACGGCGTCCTGTTCGCGCGCGTCGAGCAGCACGCCTTCACCGGTCGTCGCGCCCGCGACGAAGCCCGCGATACCCGCGGCCGCATAGTGGCGCGCGAGCCGCGCGAGTGCCGCATGGTCGACTTCGCCGTGGTGGAACGGCGTGATGATCGGCAGCCAGATACCTTCGAAACGTGTGTGCATGCAAAGCCTCATGGTGGAAACGGAGTGGGAGGAAACCGTTCCGCCGGCGGAGTGCCGGAACGAGGCATGCGGGCAAGGAGAAAGAAACGACCTGCGGGCATCCCGTCCGGCATTCGCCTGACGGGACGCGACGTCCCCGTCAGTCGAGGAGTCGTTTTTTCAGTTTCAGCCCGGCCGCGCGCGCACCTGCCGCGATGGCGGCAAGGATCGACTGCGAGCGCAGGGCAGCGGACATGGATGAACCGTGAAATGGGCTGAACGGCGATCTTAACACCGGATCGGACGCGTGCGCGAGCGTCCGCCGCCGTTTAGCAGGATTCGAGATTTGCTTTCCACGACTGATTGGAAAGCGCGCCGCGCCCGGCCGCTAGAATGCCCGCTTACGTTTCGATGACAGCGCGTACGCGTGCCGTCACGCACATTCACCACCACTGGAAACGGGGCATATCACGATGGCAAGCATCAAGGGGATCGGCCGCTGGCTGCACACGGGCGCGGCGGCGGCGCTGGTCGTGGCGGCGACGGCCGCGCACGCGGACACGTCGATCCTGAACGTGTCGTATGACGTGACGCGCGAACTGTACAAGGACATCAACGCGAGCTTTGCCGCCGCCTACAAGCAGAAGACCGGCGAGACGGTTGCGCTCAAGCAGTCGCACGGCGCGTCGAGCGCGCAGGCGCTGTCGGTGCTGCAGGGGCTGCAGGCCGACGTCGTGACGATGAACCAGCCGAACGACATCGACCTGCTCGCCGAGCGCGGCCAGCTGCTGCCGAAGGACTGGCGCGCGCGTTTCCCGGACAACAGCTCGCCGTACTCGACGACGATGGTGTTCCTCGTGCGCAAGGGCAACCCGAAGGCGATCAAGGACTGGAGCGATCTCGCGAAGCCGGGCGTCCAGGTGATCATCGCGAACCCGAAGACGTCGGGTAACGGCCGCTACGCGTATCTCGCCGCGTGGGGCTTCCAGAAGCAGAAGGGCGCGACCGACCAGCAGGCGCTCGACTTCGAGAAGGCGATCTTCCGCAACGTGCCGGTGCTCGACTCGGGCGGTCGAGGCGCGACGACGACGTTCACGCAGCGCGGCATCGGCGACGTGCTGGTCACGTTCGAGAACGAAGTCGCGCTGATGGACACGGGCGCGTCGGGCGCGCAGTTCGACGCCGTGTATCCGTCGGCGAGCATCCTCGCGGAGCCGCCCGTCGCCGTTGTCGACAAGGTCGTCGACAAGAAGGGCACGCGCAAGGTCGCGCAGGCGTATCTCGACTACCTGTACACGCCGGAAGCGCAGGAGATCATCGCGCAGCACCATCTGCGCCCGCGCGACGCGAACGTGCTGAAGAAGCATGCGGCCGAGTTCAAGGCGCTGAAGACGTTCAGCGTCGAGCAGGTTTTCGGTAGCTGGGCGAACGCGCAGAAGACCCATTTCGCCGACGGCGGCACGTTCGACCAGGTGATCGTCGACCGGAAGTGATAGCGGCGCGTATCGCGCGCTTGTCCGCACGATGACGATGCAGCCGGCCGCTTTCATGCGGCCGGTTTTTTTTCGTCGCTGCGTGGCCGCACGCGTCCGGAGGCGCAGCAAATTTCCATTCCGAACCGGCACGCATTCCCGGCCGCCGCCGCGCGTGCTACGCTCGTCGCCTCCCTGCAACCGGCACCGCGCGATGAACGTCGATTCGTCCTCCCCAGCCTCCCGCGGCCGTGGCCGCAAGATCTGGTCGGGCACCCGCCCGGTGATCGCGTACGGGATGCCGCCGCTCGGCTGGCGCGATTTCTATCACCGCGCGCTGACGGTGAGCTGGCCCGTGTTCTTCCTGTCGCTCGCGATGGTGTTCCTGCTGCTCAACGGCGGCTTCGCGACGCTCTACATGCTCGGCCGCGCGCCGATCGCGAACCAGTCGCCGGCCGGGTTCGGCGGCGCGTTCTTCTTCAGCGTCGAGACGCTCGCGACCGTCGGCTACGGCGACATGCATCCGCAGACCCTTTATGCGCACATGGTCGCGACGTTCGAGATCTTCGTCGGGATGTCGAGCATCGCGCTGGCCACGGGGCTCGTGTTCGCGCGGTTTTCCCGGCCGCAGGCGAAGATCCTGTTTGCGCGCTACGCGATCGTGCGGCCGCTGAACGGCCGGATGACGCTGATGGTGCGCGCCGCGAATGCGCGCCAGAACGTGATTGCCGAGGCGCAGGCGAAATTGCGGCTGATGCGTGTCGAAGGCACGCACGAGGGCTACTCGCTGCGCAAGATCCACGACCTGCCGCTCGTGCGCAGCGAGCATCCGATCTTCCTGCTCGGCTGGAACCTGATGCACGTGATCGACGAATCGAGCGCGCTGTTCGGCGAGACGCCCGAATCGCTCGCCGCGCGCGACGCGTCGTTGCTGATCACGATCGAGGGTTCGGACGAGACGACCGCGCAGGTCATGCAGGCGCGTCACTCATGGGCGCATGGGGAGATTCGCTGGCGTCACCGCTATGTCGACCTGATGCACGACGAAGACGGCATCACGCACATCGACTACACGCATTTTCACGAGGTCGTGCCGGTCGACACCGATACCGACGAGCGCGGTTCGCCGGGCGTGGTGGTCGAAGCCGGCGCCGCGGCGCAGGGGCCGGCTGCGTAGGTGGGTTCGAGGGGCGGCGCGCGCCGCCCCGCAGGCGTCACGCGTGCAGCAGACGCGCCGCTTCGCGTTGTTCGATCGCGACCGCGCGGCGGAACGCGTCGCGGTCCTCGGCTCGCGCGACGTAGTCGCCGAGCACGCCTTCGTGCGGCAGCAGATGCGCGTCGAACGCGATCTTCAGCGTGCTGGCGAGCAACAGGTCGGCCGCGGTGAAGCGGTCGCCGACGAGCCAGGGGCTATGGGCGAGCGTCTGCGCGAGTGCGCGCTGCACGCGCGTGATGTTGCCCCAGCCGAACGCGACCGGGTTGCCCGACGCGCCCGTGAATTTCTCGGCCATCGCCGGTTCGAGGCAGGTCGGCGTGAAGAACATCCATTGCAGGAAGCGGCCGCGCAGCGGATCGCCGGGCGCGACGCCGAGCCCGGCGCCCGGGCAGCGGTCGGCGAGATAGAGCAGCACGGCGCCCGATTCGGCGAACGGCGCGCTGCCGTCGTCGAGCGCGGGCAGCTTGGCCATCGGATTGACCTGCACGAACGCGTCGCTGCCCTGTTCGTGCGAGCGCAGGTCGATCGGCACGAGTTCGTACACCACGCCGATTTCCTCGAGCATCCACAACGCCCGGAATGCCCGGGTCTTCGGCCAGTAGTAGAGCTTCATCGCGCCTCCGCGTTTGGTGCAGGTGGTCCGGTGGATGCTCAAGCGTACCCGAGCAACGCGGCTTCGGCAGGGGTTTAATGAATAACTAGTTATATAGACACTAGTCATGATTTCTAGTCAAGAATCTCGGTGCAGATCAGCACGACTGCGATGCACCGCCGGTTCGACCGTGCACGGAGACAAGCAACGAATGGCAAACGACGATCGCACCACGATCATTCCGCGAAGAACGCCGGAATCGGGGGCCATGGTGGCCGAGGTCAAGCGAGCGATGGCGATCACCGCGCGGCTCAATCGCCTGACGTTCGACGACGCGGCAGACGTTCGCGCGTTGTTCAGCGAACTGATCGGCACGCAGGTGGACGACGGCTTCGTGCTGATCCCGCCGTTCCATGCAACGGGCGGTGCCGGCATGAAGATCGGGCGCAACGTGTTCGTCAACCAGAACTGCACGTTCTACGACCTGGGCGGGCTCGAGATCGGCGACGACGTGATGATCGGACCGAACGTCAGCCTCATCACGTCCGGCCATCCGGTCGAACCTTCCCGGCGGCGCGATTTCGTTGTCGCGAAGCCGATCACGATCGAACGGAACGTGTGGATCGGCGCCGGCGCGACGATCATCGGCGGCGTGACGGTCGGCGAGAATTCGGTCGTCGCGGCCGGGGCCGTCGTCACCAGGGACATTCCGCCGAATACGCTGGTCGGCGGCAATCCGGCAACGGTCATCCGTTCGATTGCCGAGTGAGGTTGCCCGGGAGCGCATGTCGGCTTGAGTCAGCGCAATGGGACGGATGTGGACAACTCACCGCCAAGGCGACTCGAAACGCTGTGCATTTGAATGGTGAGGGTGCCGCCGAGGCTGTCCGGACAAGGCTTTCCGGCTGTCGCCCGAATGCAGCGAGTCGATGCGCAGATCGCCTTCGACGATGTGCCGACGAACGTTTCTTCGCACGATCCGTTGTGGATATCCGCGCATCGAAACGACTCGCCGCCCTGTGCATTTCACCGGTGAGGATGACCGGATGCCGCGCAATGCATGAAGAGGGTTGTGGATAACCGACCCACGGGACGACGAGAAATGCTGTGAAATTCAGCGGTGAGTGTCGGCGCCCGACTACGCGACGCGCCTGCGCTGGCGCGGCTTCCCGACCTTTGGTGCGATTCGGAGCGCCGCGCATTCTAGCCGAACGCGCGCATGCGTGACCGAACCGCGAGTGCGTGGCGATGTGCGCTCCGGCTCCGGAAGCCAATCGCAGGGCCGTGCATTCTAACGGTGAGCGGGGCTGTGTGGTTCGCAACGAACAGATTTCATTGCGCGTTCCAACCTTCTCAAGCGACTCGACGCGCTGCGCAATTCAATGGTGAGCGTGAGTGCGCTCTCCGCGAGCAGCCGGTCAAGACGCGGCCGGTCGGCCGACAACGCCGTCTGAAGCGCCGCACATTTCAGGCTCGTGTGAGCGCGCGCGATCGAAGGCAACGCGGATTCCGGTGTGGATATCCGGCTGACGAGACGACTCGCGGCACTGTGTATTTCGAAGGTGAGAGTCGACGCCCGATCGGACGGCGAGCCGATCCCGGCGTGGACTCTCGGCCGTCGTGGCCCTCGGAAACGCACTTTCAAGGCCGATCAACGGATTCGCACTCGTGCGGATATCCGTCTCTCCAGCCACTCGAAGCGCTGTGGTTTTCGACGGTGAGGGTGCGTACGTGGCTGGACGGCGGAGCCGGCCCGAGCGTGGAAAACTGCCGCTGCGGCCACTCGAAGCGCCGTGTTTTTCAACGGTGAGCGTATGCCCGAGACCGGACGGCACAGCCCGTTCGGGCGGTGGACAACTGCCGCCGCAGTCACTCGAAGCGCTGTGGTTTCCGACGGTGAGGGGCGCCCGAGACCGGACGGCGGAGCCGGTTCGGGCGGTGGACAACTACCACCGCAGCCACTTGAAGCCCTGTGTATTTCAACGGTGAGTGCGGGCCTGCGATTGCGCAGCGCGCGTGTTCCGGTGTGAATATCCGGCCGGCGAACCCACTCGCGGTCCTGTGCATTCGATCGGTGAGGATGAATCGCGGATCGACGAAATCGGCCGATGCCGATGTGGATATCCTCCCCCGAAACCCACTTGCGACGCTGTGAATTTCAACGGTGAGCGTCGGCGCCCGATCGAACCGGATACCGATTGCGGATGTGGACATCCCGGCCCCGACGCCACTCGAAACGCTGTGCATTCGAACGGTGAGCGCGCGAGCCCGATCGGCCGAAGGGCGCGGCATTGTGGACATCCCGCGCTCCCGACCAATCGGAACGCTGTGTATTCCAATGGTGAGGGTGACCGCCTCCAGCCGCCGAAACCCTTGTCGCACGGGGCGCGAGCGCCCACCGGCGCGCCGGCCGGTTGCTTGCGCACCCGCACCGGTGGTTCCGGCAACCCACCCGGCCGTCCCGACACCCCGCCCATCCCGCTCCGCCACCGCGCGCGAAAACTCTCTCAAATCCCGGTAAAAAGCTGCGCAGTTTTTCTCACAGCGGGCCCGTCCGAGCAAGATGAGAAAAAACATTCTCGTCTGCGCGCGAAAAAATAGAGCCATTCGCTGCCGGCGCCCACACGTCGCCCGACGCCCCGCCGCGCAGCCCAGAACAGCACAATCAGGAGACATCCCCCATGACCGCCCGCTTGCCCATCGACGGCACGCCTGCCCTGTCCGACTACCGCCTGACCGACAACCTGACCGCGACGCGCGGCCGGATCTTCCTGACCGGCACGCAAGCGCTGGTCCGCCTGATGCTGATGCAGCGCACGGTCGACACCGAACAGGGTCTCAACACCGCCGGCTTCGTCAGCGGCTACCGCGGCTCGCCGCTCGGCATGGTCGACCAGCAGCTGTGGAAGGCGAAGAAACTGCTCGACGGCAGCGGCGTGCGCTTCCTGCCCGCGATCAACGAGGAACTCGGCGGCACGGCCGTGCTCGGCACGCAGCGTGTCGAGGCCGATCCCGAGCGTACGGTCGAGGGCGTGTATGCGATGTGGTACGGCAAGGGCCCGGGCGTCGATCGCGCCGGCGACGCGCTGAAGCACGGCAACGCCTACGGCTCGTCGCCGCACGGCGGCGTGCTCGTCGTCGCGGGCGACGACCATGGCTGCGTGTCGTCGTCGATGCCGCACCAGAGCGACTTCGCGATGATTGCGTGGCACATGCCGGTCGTGAACCCGGCGAACATCGCCGACATGCTCGAATTCGGCCTGTACGGCTGGGCGCTGTCGCGCTACTCGGGCGCCTGGGTCGGCTTCAAGGCGATCTCGGAAACGGTCGAGTCGGGTTCGACCGTCGATCTCGACGCGCTGCAGACGCAGTGGCCGGCGCCGGCCGGCTTCACGCCGCCGGCGGGCGGGCTGCACAACCGCTGGCCCGACCTGCCGAGCCTCACGATCGAGGCGCGCCTCGCCGCGAAGCTCGACGCGGTGCGCCATTTCGCGCGCACCAACAGCATCGACAAGTGGATCGCGCCGAGCGCGCAGGCGAACGTCGGCATCGTCACGTGCGGCAAGGCGCACCTCGACCTGATGGAAGCGCTGCGCCGTCTCGACCTGACGGTGGCCGACCTCGACGCGGCCGGCGTGCGGATCTACAAGGTCGGCCTGTCGTATCCGCTCGAGATGACGCGCATCGAGACCTTCGTCGACGGGCTCGCCGAAGTGCTCGTGATCGAGGAGAAAGGCCCGGTCATCGAGCAGCAGATCAAGGACTACCTGTACAACCGCACGGAAGGCGCGCGTCCGCGCGTGCTCGGCAAGCACGACGCTGCCGGCGCCTGCCTGCTGTCGGAACTCGGCGAGCTGCGCCCGTCGCGCATCCTGCCGGTGTTCGCCGAATGGCTCGCGCGCCACAAGCCCGCGCTCGACCGCCGCGAGCGCGTCGTCGATCTCGTCGCGCCGCAGATCCTGTCGAACGAGGCCGACGCGGTGAAGCGCACGCCGTATTTCTGCTCGGGCTGCCCGCACAACACGTCGACGAAGGTGCCGGAAGGCTCGATCGCGCAGGCCGGCATCGGCTGCCACTTCATGGCGTCGTGGATGGAGCGCGACACGACGGGGCTGATCCAGATGGGCGGCGAGGGCGTCGACTGGGCCGCGCACGCGATGTTCACGAACACGAAGCACGTGTTCCAGAACCTCGGCGACGGCACCTACTTCCACTCGGGCATCCTCGCGATCCGCCAGGCGGTCGCCGCGAAAACGAACATCACGTACAAGATCCTCTACAACGATGCGGTCGCGATGACGGGCGGCCAGCCGGTCGACGGCAGCATCTCGGTGCCGCAGATCGCGCGGCAGGTCGAGGCGGAAGGCGTGTCGCGCTTCGTCGTCGTGTCGGACGAACCGGAGAAGTACGATGGCCATCACGGGCTGTTCCCGAAGGGCACGACGTTCCATCACCGCAGCGAGCTCGACACGGTGCAGCGCGAGTTGCGCGAGACGCCGGGCGTCACCGTGCTGATCTACGACCAGACCTGCGCGGCCGAGAAGCGCCGCCGCCGCAAGAAGGGCGAATTCCCCGATCCGGACAAGCGCCTGTTCATCAACGACGCGGTGTGCGAAGGCTGCGGCGACTGCGGCGTGCAGTCGAACTGCCTGTCGGTCGAGCCGCTCGAGACGCCGCTCGGCCGCAAGCGCCGCATCGACCAGTCGTCGTGCAACAAGGATTATTCGTGCGTGAACGGCTTCTGCCCGAGCTTCGTGACGGTCGAAGGCGCGGCGCTGAAGAAGGCCGCGGGCGCGGCGTTCGACGAAGCGGCGCTCGCCGCGCGCGTCGACGCGCTGCCGGTGCCCGCGACGCATCTCGATGCGGCGCCGTTCGACATGCTCGTGACGGGCGTCGGCGGCACGGGCGTCGTGACGGTCGGCGCGCTGATCAGCATGGCCGCGCACCTCGAAGGCAAGAGCGCATCGGTGCTCGACTTCATGGGCTTCGCGCAGAAGGGCGGCTCGGTGCTGTCGTTCGTGCGGATCGCCGCGAACGACCGATGGCTGAACCAGGTGCGGATCGACACGCAGCAGGCCGACGTGCTGCTCGCGTGCGACATGGTCGTCGGCGCGAGCGCGGAAGCACTGCAGACGGTGCGTCACGAGCGTTCGCGGATCGTCGTCAACACGCACCGGATCCCGAACGCGTCGTTCGTGCAGAACCCCGATGCGAACCTGCATGCGGACGCGCTGCTCGAGAAGATGCATCACGCGGCCGGCGACGGCTACCTGTCGAGCTGCGACGCGCAGGCGCTCGCCGCGAAGTTCCTCGGCGATTCGATCGGCGCGAACATCCTGATGCTCGGCTACGCGTGGCAGCTCGGCCTCGTGCCGGTGTCGCTCGCCGCGATGATGCGCGCGATCGAGCTGAACAACGTCGCGGTGCCGATGAACAAGCTCGCGTTCTCGATCGGGCGGATGGCGGCCGGCGATGCGGCGGGCCTCGATGCGTTGTGGAACGCGCGTCACGCGGTGGCCACGCACGCCGCGCCGGACACGCTTGCCGAACTGATCGCCGATCGCGAAGCGCGTCTCGACGCGTATGGCGGCGCGCGCTACGTCGAGCGCTACCGTGCGCTCGTGAACGCGGCGGCCGCGAAGGGCGACGATGCGCTGACGCGCGCGGTCGCAACGACGTTCTACCGGCTGCTCGCGGTGAAGGACGAATACGAGGTCGCGCGGCTGTACACGGACGACGCATTCCGCACGGCGCTCGAAGCGCAGTTCGAAGGCGTGCCGGGGCAAGCGTATCGCGTGAAGTTCAACCTCGCGCCGCCGACGGTCGCGAAGGCCGGCCGCGACGGCAGCGTGCCGAAGAAACGCGTGTTCGGTCAGTGGATGTGGCCGGTGTTCGGCATGCTGGCGCGCGTGCGCAGCCTGCGCGGCACGTGGCTCGATCCGTTCGGCCGCACCGTCGAGCGCAAGATGGAACGCGCGCTCGCCGACGACTACGAGACGACGATTGCCCGTGCGCTCGCCGCGACGACGGCCGACAACGCGGCGCAGGTCGCGCAACTGGCCGACCTGCACGCCCGCGTGCGCGGCTTCGGTCACGTGAAGGTGCGCAACCTGGCCGGCGTGAAGCGCGCGGAGCGCGAACTCGCGTTGCAGCTCGGCATCGATGCGGCGACGAGCGCGGCCGTGCAGCACGCGCTCGACGAGATGAAGGGCGCGGGGATGCTGAAGGGGATTCCGGTCGTCGTCGCGAAGTAACGCGAACGCGGGCGGAGGTGAACACGGCGACGCTGCGGCGTCGCCGTTTTGTTATGCGCGGTTGCTTCCGGGCATTGACCGGCCCGTCAGAGAATGCCTTTCTTGCGCGTCGACAGCGCGGTTTCCGACAGGTCGATCTCGCGGATCAGCTTCGTCAGCGTCTCGTCGGAAATCTTGCTGTCGCTGCGCAGCCGGTACAGCACCGAGCGCTCCGCGCGGATCGCGGCGATCCGCATCTGCAGCTCCATCGTCTCGGACTGCTTCGCTTCCGCGCGTGGCGTGGGGCCGTCCTCGGCGAGCGCGGCGAGCCGGCGGCGGTACTGGTCCATCACGCGCGCCGAAATGTCCGCGCAGCGCGCGGCGCCCGATTCGTCGAGATCGGCCGAGATCGCGTCGTGCGACGAGTCGATCGCGCGGATCGCGGCCTGCGCGGCGGTCGCGCGTGCGGTGCGCTCCTCGTCGGCGAGCGGGTTGCGCGACGAGCGCACGCCGCGCAGCAGCAGCGGCAGGCCGATCACCGCGACGACGAGCGAGCCGAGGATCACGGCCGACGCGACGAAGATCGCGGTGTCGCGCCCCGGCAGCGGCGCGCCGTCGGCGAGCGCGACCGGGATCGACAGCACGCCGGCGAGCGTGACCGCGCCGCGCACGCCGCCGACCGTCATCACCGCGATCGTGCGCACGCCGGCCATCGTGCCCGCGAGGCCCTGGCGCGCGGCGCGGCGGCTCGCGATCCAGCGCAGCAGCCAGACCCACAGGAAGCGGATCGCATACAGCGCGAGCATCATCGCGCACACGTTGAAGATCATCCGGCCGACCAGCGCGTCGCTCGTATGGTGCGCGTCGACGAGCGCGCGGCCGATGATGTGCGGCAACTGCAGCCCGAGCATGATGAACACCATGCCGTTGAACACGAACTCGATCATCGCCCACGTGCTTTCGGCGCGCACGCGCGACGCGACGGTGCTTTTGCGCGAGAAGCTCGTGTAATTCATCATCATCCCGGCCGACACGGCCGCGAGCACGCCCGACAGGTCGAGGTGCTCGGCGAACAGGTAGGCCGCGAACGGCACGAGCAGCGTCATCACGATGCCGGGGGCCGGATCGCCTTCCTGCTCTGCGTTCAGGAAACGCGTCGACAGCGTGCTGAACACCCACGACACGATCGCGCCCGTCGCGAGCCCGCCGGCGGCGACGATCACGAACGTGACCGACGCGGCGCGCAGCGAGAACACGCCGGTCAGCGCGGCCGCGATCGCGAACTTCAGCGCGACGAGGCCCGACGCGTCGTTCATCAGCGCCTCGCCTTCGAGGATGTGCATCAGTTGCGGCGGGATCCGGCCCTTGCCGGCGATGCCCGACAGCGCGACCGCGTCGGTCGGCGACAGCACGGCCGCGAGCGCGAACGCGATCGGCAGCGGCAACTCGGGAATCAGCCAATGCGCGAAGTAGCCCACTGCGAGTACCGTCATGAACACGAGCCCGAACGCGAGCATCAGGATCGCGCGGCGCTGCAGGTACAGCTCGCGTTTCGGAATCCGCCAGCCGTCCGCGAACAGCAGCGGCGGAATGAACAGCAGCATGAAGATTTCGGGATCGAACGTGACGTGCAGGTTCAGCTTCGGCCACGCGAGCATCGCGCCGAATACGATCTGCATCAGCGGCAGCGGGAGTTGCAACGGCAGGATGCGTGTGACGGCGCCGGACAGTGCGACGGTCAGCAGCAGGATCAGGACGGTGAAGACGATTTCCATCGATACGGCGAATACGGGGAATGAAACGATCGTACGGAGTGTAGCGTGCTGACGTGACCGCTGCGCTCGAGCGGCCGGTGCGTGCGCACGAAAATGGTGCATCGGGCGCGTGCCATGATGGTGCGGCGGCCCGGCGCACCCGCGCGGCGCATGGGTTGTTCGTGCCTTGCACGGAGCTTGCTTGATGCTGGTCAGCCGTCCGGCACCGACCGGACAACCGAGGGTCCAACCAAGACATTGCACGCGCCGTCCGTTTCGTCGGACGCCGCGTTCGAGTGCTTCACCAGGAGGAAGGCATGACGATCGTGCAACAGGAGCGTCCGGCCGCCGCGTCGCCGTACCGTTTCGAGCGGGAGATGAGCTCCGGCCTCGAACGGCTGGCAACGCAGCATCGCGACCTGACGCTTACGACCGTGTTCCAGCCGATATTCAGCCTGTCGCACCAGCGTGCGGTCGGCTACGAGGCGCTGTTGCGCGCGCACGATGCGCTCGACCGCCCCGTGTCGCCGCTCGACGTGTTCGGCGAAGCCGCGCGCCAGGGCGAACTGCTGCAGCTCGACCGGCTCGCGCAGGCGCTGCATCTCGAGAACTTCGCGCTGCTCGGCGCCGAGCGCGAGTGGCTGTTTCTCAACGTCCATCCGGGCGTGCTCACCGACCCGTTCCAGGCGGCCGCACTGCTCGCGAACCTGAAGCGGCTCGGCATGCCGCCGCGCCGCATCGTGCTCGAGGTGCTCGAACAGCGCGCGGAAGACGTCGAGCGGCTCGCCGAGGCCGTGCGCGAATTCCGCACGCACGGCTTCCTGATCGCGCTCGACGATTTCGGCGCCGGCCACTCGAACCTCGAGCGGATCTGGCAACTGAACCCGGACATCGTGAAGCTCGACCGGATCATGCTGTCGCACGCGGCGCACCGCACGGGGCTCACCGCGATCCTGCACGGGCTCGTGACGCTGCTGCACGAGGCCGGCAAGCTCGTGCTCGTCGAGGGGATCGAGACCGAGCACGAGGCGCAGATTGCGCTGTCGTGCGAGGCCGATTTCGTGCAGGGCTACTACTTCGGCCGCCCGGCGCCGGGGTTGCCCGACAGCGTGACCGCGACGGGTTGCATCGGCGAGCTGACCGAGCGCTTTCGTCTGCAGACCGAAGCGCGCGAGCGGCGCGATGCGCAGCGAATCGCGCCGTACCTGCGCGCGTTCGAGCGCGCGGCCGAGCGTCTCGCGGCCGGCGAGCCGCTCGACGAGGTGTGCTGGAATTTCCTCGCGCTCGACGCCGCCGCGCGCTGCTTCCTGCTCGACGCGCACGGCCGGCAGTCGGGCCGCAACGTCGTGCTGCGCGCCGATCGCGCGCTGAGCGAAGCACGCTTCTCGCCGCTGGCGGATGCGCAGGGTGCGAACTGGCTGCGCCGGCCGTATTTCCGCTCGGCGATCGCCGAGCCGGGGCGCGTGCAGGTCACGCGGCCGTACCTGTCGATCAACGAGGCGCAGCCGTGCGTGACGCTGTCGGTGGCCGTGCGCGTCGGCGATGCGCAGCGCGTGCTGTGCGGCGATATCGACTGGGTCGACGACGAAGCGGACGCCGGCTAGCGCCGCGCGCGCACCGCATGCGGCGATCCGGACGAGCGGGGCGCATCGGCCCGGGCCGGCCGTTGCGTTCCCCGTGTGCTTCCCCGACAATGGCGCGATCGCGGCCGTCGTGACCGCGATCGCGCCGCTCCGGGGGCCACCATGGCGGCGAATAACAGGACAACACAATGAAAAGACCGATTTCGCTGACCATCCTCGCGTGGATCATCATCGTCACCAACGCGATCACGTGCGTCTATACGCCGTTCTCGATCGGCATGCCGACCACCCAGGCGCTGCTGTCGCACTACCTGCTGCCCGTCTGGGCGACGCTCGGCATCAGCGTGATCATCGAAGCCGCGAACGTCGTGATCGGCATCGCGATCCTCAAGGGTCGCGAGTGGTCGCGCAAGGCCTATATCGCGACGTCCGTGCTCGGTTTCGCGTTCTCGTTCGTCAACATGCCGACGTCGATGTTCGCGGTGCTGATTCCCGGCTTCCTGCTGTTCGCGCTGTTCGTCTACCTGCTGTTCCGGCGCCCCGCGACTGCGTATTTCCGCCAGGCACTCGCGTGAGCTTCGTGCGTAACGCGCTGGCGATCGTGCTGTTCGCGATCGCGGGCATCTGCGTGAGCGCCGCGCAGACGGTCACGTTCATGAAAGTCGGCCATGCGGGCGCGACGGCCGCATTCGTCGCCGTGCTGTTCGCGGTGTCGGCCGTGCTCCTCGCCGCGGGCGCGTTTGCCGGCACATTCCGGCCGCGTGCGCGCGGCGCGGGCATCGCGCTGCTCGTCGCGACCGCGACCACCGCGTTCGGGGCGCTCGGCTGGGCGATGCTCGTGCTCACACCGAAGATCGTCGACATGATGCAGCAGAGTGCGTACTTCGACGCACGGATGTTCAGGTTCGCGCCCGGCGCCGCGGTGACGGCGTTGTCCGCACTGGCCGGCGTCTGGCTCGTGCGGCGCGGCTGACGCGTACGGCGGCCGGCCCGCTGGCGCCCGTCGCGCCGCTCGGCTAGGATGCGCGAATTGTCCTGACGAATCGCGAGCCGCCGATGACCCGAAACGCCGCTTCCTCCGTCCTCCTCGAGGTGATCGCCACGACCGTCGGCGATGCGAAGGCCGCCGCCCGCGCGGGCGCCGACCGCCTCGAACTCGTGACCGCGATCACCGAAGGCGGGCTGACGCCGAGTGTTGGCCTGATCGAGGCCGTCGTGGCCGCCGTGCCGATTCCCGTCAACGTGATCGTGCGCCCGCACAGCCGGTCGTTCGTCTACGACGCCGACGACCTGCGCGTGATCGAACGCGACGTGCGCGCGGCCGTCGCGGCCGGCGCGAACGGTGTCGTATTCGGCGCGCTCGACGCGCACGGCGACGTCGATCTCGGCGCACTGGCCCGCATCGCGGCCGCCGCGGATGGCCGCGCGCTGACGTTCCACCGCGCGTTCGACGTGTCGCGCGACCTCAACGCCGCGTTCGACGCGCTGCTGCGCGTGCCGGCCGTCACGTCGGTGCTGACGTCGGGCGGCCACCCGTCGGTGCTCGACGCGGCCGCGACGATCACGCGGATGGTGCGGCACGCGGAAGGGTCGACGTGCACGGTGCTGGCCGGCTCGGGGCTCACCGTCGAGGCGGTGGGCGATTTCGTCCGGGCCACCGGCGTGCGCGCGGTGCATTTCGGCTCGGGCGTGCGGCCGCGCGGCGAGGTGCTGGCACCCGTCGACGAACAACTCGTCGAGCGGGTGCGCGCGGCGCTCGACGGCGCGGCGGCGCACGTGTGACACGCATGTCACGCGCGCGGCGGCCGCCGCACGCGCAGACACGACGCACGAAGACACGACGCACGAAGACACGATTCGAGAGAGAGGGCCACATGACGGACGCAACACACGACCCGCAGGGCGGCGACGATGCCGCGCCGGGCTGGGAAGCGATCGACGATGCGCTCGCGCGCCTCTATCCGGGCCAGGAGCCGAAGCACTACGGCACGCTGGTCAAGTGGCGGCTCGGCGGCCCCGATCCGCTCGACGGAATCAGCGTGTGGAAGCGCGCGGAGCCCGTGCCGCACTGGCATTTCGTCACGTACGGGTTGAGCGAACTGTATGCGAAGGAGTCTGACGATCCGGCCGTCAGCGGCTTCGGTTTCGAGCTGACGATTCGCGTTGCGTGCAGTGCGGACGACGACGAGCCGCCGCGCTGGGCGTTCAGTTTCCTGCAGAACCTCGCGCGCTACGTGTTCCAGAGCGGCAACGCATTCGACGACGGCCACTGGATGACGGCCAACGGCCCGATCGCGCTCGACACCGGCACGGTGCTCTGCTCGATGGGTTTCGCGTTCGATCCGGAACTGCCGGCGATCGACACGCCGCACGGCCGCCTGGCGTTCCTGCAGGTCGTCGGGCTGACGCTCGACGAGGAGCACGCCGCGAAGCGCTGGCGCACGCGCGCGCTGCTCGACACGCTGCTGCCGCACCTGCCGTTGTGGGTGACCGATCTCGGCCGCGCGTCGCTGCTCGAGCGCGCGGACGTGCGCGCACAAGTGGATGAAGGTACGCAGCGCGACGGCTCGTCGAGCGGCTACCTGTTCACCGACGTGCTGGGATGGGAAACGCGCAAGCGGCTGCTGCGCGCGCCGGTCGTCGAGATTACCGTCGGCGCGCGGCAGGTCGAGGAACTCGTCGCGCTGCTGCCGTTGCGACTGCCGTTCGACCGGCCGTTCCGCCTGGTCGGTCACGACGGCGCGGTGCGGTTCGTCCACGGCGACGCGAACGGCGTGACCGACGAGGACGGCACGCTGACGCTGCGGCTCACCGATGCGACGGTGCAGGCCCTGGCGCGCATGCTGAAGCCGCGCGCCGGCGAGTATGCGATCGACGGGCTCGACGGCGTGCGCTGGCGCGTCGAGAAGACCGTGATCCGCGACGCGCACGGTAACGCGGTGCAGACGATCGGGTGAACAAAAGCCGGGGCATGCCCCGGCTTTTTCGTTCGCAGCTCCGGCCCGACGGCCGTTTCGCTTACGCGTTTTCCGACAGTGCGTCGGCCTGGCTCGCGCGGATGCCGAGGCGCTCGAACAGCGCGCGGTCGCGCTGCGTCTGCGGATTGCTCGTCGTCAGCAGCTGGTCGCCGTAGAACATCGAGTTCGCGCCGGCGAGGAAGCACATCGCCTGCATCGCGTCGTCGAGCTGCTCGCGGCCGGCCGACAGGCGCACGACGGCCTTCGGCATCGTGATGCGCGCGACCGCGATCGTGCGCACGAATTCGAACGGGTCGAGCGGCGCGGTGCCTTCGAGCGGCGTGCCTTCGATCGCGACGAGGTTGTTGATCGGCACCGATTCCGGATACGGGTTCAGGTTCGCGAGCTGCGAGATCAGGCCCGCGCGTTCGCGGCGCGATTCGCCCATCCCGATGATGCCGCCGCAGCACACGTTGATGCCCGCGTCGCGCACGCGGTCGAGCGTGTCGAGGCGGTCCTGGTACGTGCGCGTCGAGATCACCTGGCCGTAGAACTCCGGCGACGTGTCGAGGTTGTGGTTGTAGTAGTCGAGGCCCGCGTCGGCGAGCTGCTGCGCCTGTTCGTCCTCGAGCATGCCGAGCGTCATGCAGGTCTCGAGGCCGAGTTCCTTCACGCCGCGCACCATCTCGGTCAGCGCCGGCATGTGGCGTTCCTTCGGGTTGCGCCACGCGGCGCCCATGCAGAAGCGGCTCGCGCCGTTCGCCTTCGCCGCGCGCGCGGCGTCGAGCACCGTGTCGACGTCCATCAGCTTCTCGGCCTTCAGGCCCGTGTCGTGATGCGACGACTGCGAGCAGTAGCCGCAATCTTCCTCGCAACCGCCTGTCTTGATCGACAGCAGCGTCGACAGCTGCACTGCGTTTGCGTCGAAGTGCTCGCGATGCACCTGCTGCGCGCGGAAGATCAGGTCGTTGAACGGCAGTGCGAACAGCGCGACGACGTCGGCGACACGCCAGCGCTGCGGGGCCGGTGCGGCCACGGGAATCGCGTCGGGTTGCACGGCGGCGGTCTGGGCTTGAGTCATTTCGTTTTCCTGTCCTGGGCGGGAGTGGGGATTCGGTTGGGTCAATGCTGCGCGGTGCGCAGCGACTCGACGAGCGCGGCGATGTCGAGCATCGCCGCGGCGGATTCGGGGGCGGCCGGCGTCATGTGCGGAATGCGGCCGATGAGCGGCGCGCGGTGCTCGCGCGCGAGCCAGTCGCGCAGCGTTGCGACGTTTTCGTCCGGATACGACATCGCCGGGTCGACGTGGTTCGCGACCCAGCCCGCGAGCGTGAGGCCGCGTTGGCGAATCGCGTCGGCCGTCAGCAGCGCGTGGCTGATGCAGCCGAGCCGCACGCCGACCACCAGCACGACCGGCACGCCGAGCGCGACCGCGAGATCGGCCATGTCCTGCGTGTCGTTCAGCGGCACGCGAAACCCGCCGGCGCCTTCGACGACGACGATATCCGCGCGCGTCAGCGCCTCGCGGTGGCACGCGACGATCGTGTCGATGTCGAGCGTCACGCCTTCCTGCGCGGCGACGATGTGCGGCGCGGCGGGCGCCTTCAGCAGGAACGGCGTGCGCAGTTCGGGCGGCAGCACGACGTTCGCGGCCGCGTCGAGCTGGTCGGCGTCCTCGTTGTGCCAGACGCCGTCGCGCTCGTATGCGCCGGCCGCGACCGGCTTCAGCGCGGCCGCGCGCAGGCCGAGCCGCGCGAAGCCGTGCAGCATCGCGGCCGACACGAAGGTCTTGCCGATTTCGGTGTCGGTGCCGGTGACGAAGAGCGAAAGGGGCGCGTTCATGCTGCGGCCTCGCTGGCTTCGATCAGCGCGGTTTCGAGCCGTGCGAGATCGTCGAACGAATGCGCGGCCGACAGCGACACGCGCAGCCGCGACGTGCCGGCGGGTACCGTCGGCGGCCGGATCGCGGGCACCCACAGGCCGTGCGCGTCGAGTGCGCGCATCGCCGCGAGCGTCGCGTCGTTGCTGCCGATCACGAGCGGCTGCACGGCCGTGTGCGAATCGACCGGCTGCCAGCGCGTGTTGCGCAGCAGCGCGCGGGTGCGCTCGATCAGCGCGGCGAGGTGCGCGCGGCGCGCGTCGCCTTCGTCGCCCGCGATTACCTTCAGGCTGGCCGATACCGCATGCGCGACGGCCGGCGGCGCGGCCGTCGTGAAGATGTAGCTGCGCGCGCGCTGGATCAGCCATTCGATCACGGTCTCGTGCGCGATGACGAAGGCGCCCGCGACGCCGGCTGCCTTGCCGAGCGTGCCGACGTAGACGAGATGCGGCGAACGCAGCGCGGCGGCCGCGAGTGCGCCGCGGCCCTGCGGGCCGAGCACGCCGAAGCCGTGCGCGTCGTCGACGACGAGCCAGGCGCCGTGGCGTTCGGCCAGCGCGACGAGTTCGGCGAGCGGCGCGAGGTCGCCGTCCATGCTGAACACGGTGTCGCTGACGATCAGTTTCGTTTCGGCATCCGACGCGTCGAGCAGCGCGGCGAGCGCGGCCGTGTCCGCGTGCGGGTAGACCTGCACGTTCGCGCGCGACAGCCGCATGCCGTCGATCAGCGATGCATGGTTCAGCGCGTCGGAGAAAATCGTCGCGCCTTTGCCGGTGAGCGCCGTCATCGCGGCGAGGTTCGCCATGTAGCCGGTGCTGAAGTACAGCGCGCGCGGCGCGTCGGAGAAGCCGCCCGCGAAGCCCGCGAGTTCGTCCTCGAGCGTCGCGTGCGCGCGCGAATGGCCGCCGAGCAGGTGCGAGCCGCCGCTGCCGGAGCCGTAGCGCTGCGCGCCTTCGCCGAATGCGGCGACGAGCGCAGGATGCGCGGCGAGGCCGAGGTAGTCGTTGCTCGCGAAGCCGACGATCTCGCGGCCGTCCACCGTCATGCGCGCGTCGCACGCGGTGTCGGCGATGCGGCGCACGCGGCGCAGCCCTTGCGTGTCGAGATCGGCGAGGCCGCGCTGCAGGGTGTCGAGCAGGGATGTCGTCGTCATGCAATCTCCGCGAGCGTTGCGTCGAGCGTGTCGCGCGTTCGCTGCGCGAGCCACGCGATGTCGTCGTCGCTCATCACGTACGGCGGCATCAGGTACACGGTCGTGCCGATCGGGCGCAGCAGCAGTTCGCGTTCGAGCGCGCGTTCGAAGAAGCGTCGCGAGAAGCCGCGCGCCGCGTCGCCGTCGAGCGCGACGTCGAATGCGAACAGCGTGCCGCGTTCGCGCAGGTGGCGCACCTGCGGGTGCGCATCGAGCGGCGCGAGCGCGGCGCGCATCGCGGCCGACTTGCGCGCGTTTTGCGCGAGCACGTCGTCGCGCGCGAACAGGTCGAGCGTCGCGACCGCGGCGCGGCATGCGAGCGGGTTGCCCGTGTACGAATGCGAGTGCAGGAAGCCGCGCGTCGTGTCGTCGTCGTAGAACGCCGCGAACACGTCGTCGCGCGTGAGCACGAGCGACAGCGGCAGGTAGCCGCCGCTGATGCCTTTCGACAGGCACATGAAATCGGGCCACACGCCGGCCTGCTCGCACGCGAAGAAGGTGCCGGTGCGGCCGCAGCCGACCGCGATCTCGTCGGCGATCAGGTGCACGCCGAATTCGTCGCACAGCGCGCGCAGCCCGCGCACGTACGACGGATCGTGCATCGCCATGCCGGCCGCGCACTGCACGAGCGGCTCGACGATCAGCGCGGCGATCCGGTCGCCGCGCTCGACGAACAGGCGCCGCACGTCCGCGAGCGCGCGGCCCGCGACGTCGGCGGCCGTCTCGCCCGGCAGCGCGCCGCGCGCATCGGGCGACGCGACGACGTGCGCATGGCGGATCAGCGGGTCGTACGCATCCTTGAACAGCGCGACGTCGGTCACGCCGAGCGCGCCGATCGTCTCGCCGTGATAGCTGTTCGCGACGCACACGAATTCCTGCTTGTTCGCGCGGCCGCGGTTGCGCCACGCGTGGAAGCTCATCTTCAGCGCGATCTCGACCGCCGACGCGCCGTCCGACGCGAAGAACGCGTGGCCGAGCGTGCGCGCGGTGAGCGCGTGCAGCCGCTCGGCGAGCTCGATCGCGGGCTCGTGCGTGCAGCCGGCGAGCATCGCGTGCTCGAGCGTGTCGAGCTGGTCCTTCAGCGCCGTGTTGATGTCCGGATTCGCATGGCCGAACAGGTTGACCCACCACGAGCTGATTGCGTCGAAGTAGCGCCGGCCGTCGCGGTCGTACAGCCACACGCCCGCGCCGCGCGCGACCGGGACGAGCGGCAGGCGCTCGTGGTGCTTCATCTGGGTGCAGGGATGCCAGACCGCGCGCAGGCTGCGCGCGACCCAGTCGTCGGTGGCTGGCGTACTCAAGGCAACTCCGAAGGGTAAAACGGCCGCGCGGCATCGACGGGATGCCGCGCGGCAGATTCCAAAACGCGCTGAGATTAGCGTGTTCCGCGACACGTTGCACTAGCGGTTACAAACGCCGCAAAGCCTTGCCGGGCGGGAGTTCGGTGCAGATCGGAGCGGCTCGGAACGGTACGGTTCAGATGCCCGGGAATGCGCGCAGATGACGACGTTCGAGTGAGACCCCCCGACAGAAAAAAATCGCGGGGCGGGGCGCGGCGCGATCGCGAAAAATCGGGGATCGAAGGAGGGCGCGGCGAAGCGGAACGATGCCGGGCGCGAACCGCGGCGGCGGAATGGTCAGCGGAATCCGGGGTGAGAGCGGGCCGCCGGAACGGCAGGAGGTGGCGTGATGGCGTGGCGATGGCGCGAACGCGCCGTATACGACAACGCGCGGCGACGCGCAATGCGATCACGCACGGAAGAAATGGTCGGGAAGCGGGAAGGAAGCGAAACAGGCGCGGCGTACGGCCCGCCGCGCGTCAGCGCGAAGCCAGCGCGCGCGCGTCGGTGTCGTGCGTGTTGGCGTCGCCGTTGTCGGCCGTCTGCGTCGTGTTCGTGTTCCACACGACGCGGTCGTTGACCGCATACAGCCGGCACGCGCCCGCGCCCTGTTTCGCGCAGTTGTCGAGCGCGAGCGCCATCGGGTCGTCGCCGCCTTCGGCCCACGACCACGCGCCTTCCGAGGACACCGCGAACGCGCGGCTCGGATGCTGGTTCAGGAAGCGGCGATAGCCTTCGCGGCCGGCTTCGTCGACATACGGCACGGCGTTGACCGCGTCGATGGCCGCATAGCCGGTGGCCTTCGGCTCGTGCGGGTTCGCGACCGCATAGCGCACCGAGGTCGGCAGGTTCAGCTTCTCGAGGAACGTGTTGACGGCCGGCCACCAGACCGGCACGCCGTCGCGATCGACGATCAGCCGGTGCGCGTCGTCCTTGTAGCGGCCGAAGTCGATGAACTGGGCCTGCGTGCCGTGCGACACGTACGCGTCGTGCATTTGCGCGACGAGCCCGGGCGTCCACACCGAATCGTTGTCGCCGTACAGCCACAGCGACCGCACGGCCGTGCGCGCGCCGTACTGGTCGAATGCGTCGACGAGGTTGCGCTGCCAGCCGTCGCAGAGATCCTGGCGCAGCCCGCCGGAGAAGTTGATGATGCCGCGCACGCCCGGTGCGGCTTCGGTGCCGTACGCGACCGACGCGAGGCCGCCGTGCGACGTGCCGGCGACGACGATGCGCGATGCATCGACGTAAGACTGGCGCGACATGTAGCGCACCGTCGCGTCGACGTCTGCCGCCTGCGCGAGCCCGTTCTTGCCGACGTTGCAACCTTCCTGCTGGTACGTGCCGCCCGAACCGGCGAAGCCCTGGCGGTTCGGCGCGATGACCGCATAGCCGCGGCGCACGAACTCGCGCGCGAACGCGAGCGGCCGGCTGCGCGGCTGCAGATGGAGATCGCCGGTGTTCTTGCCGTGGTTGAAGACGACGAGCGGGAACGGGCCGGGGCCGTCCGGCTTGAAGAGCGTTGCCTCGAGCGTGACGGAGCCCGAAGCATCGGCGGGAATGCGGAGGATTTGCTCGTTGAGGTCGGCCGCGACTTGCGGCAGGTTCGAGTTGCCGTAGTCGAAGCGTTCGGCGTGGGCGAGCGACCCGCTTGCGGGGCCGGTACCCGTATTGGCGTTCGGCAGCGTACCGGCCTGAGCGGCCGACAGCGTACAGGCCGCCATCCATCCCACCAACACCTTGCTGAACGCCATTCGTAAGCCCTGCCATGCAACTTGACCAATCTGACGGCCATCGTAGCCCGACAAAATCGGGTTGTGCAATGCGGGAATTACCCGGCGTCTGACACAGCAACTATTTATCAGCGTTCACTTACTTCGCCGTCGACATAGCGCCAGAAACCGTGCTCGTCGCGCTCGAAACGGCTTGTCTCGTGGAGCCGGTAAGCGCGTCCGCCAACCTTGTAGCGGGCCACGAACTCGACCTCCGCGTGCCGTTCGTCGAGCGGCGCATGACGTTTTACCGCGAGCCCGAGCCAGCGCGGCGCGTCGGGCGCTTCGGGGTCGGTGTCGAGATCGGGCGGGCAGGTGCGCGCCGCCCACGTCGCGCGCAGGTAGCCGGTCGCGCCGAGCACGTACGCGCTGTACCGCGAACGCATCAATTCGAGCGCGGTCGGCGCGGCTTCGCCGCCGTCGATGAAGCGGCCGCAGCAGGCCGCATAGCGCGGGGCCGGCGCTTTGCCGGCGGGAGCAGGGGACGCGCCGCCGCACGGGCACGCGTCAGGTCGGTTCAAAATCATGCGAAACGGGAATTAACGACGCTCGGTTGTTACCGCGGATTACCAGCTCAGCTCGATGCCGTCGTACTGGAAGAAACGGCCGTTCGCCTGCGACACGTCCGCACCGGCTTCGGCGATCACGCGGCGCATGCCGGTCACGCTGGTTTCCGGATCGATCGCGGCCTGCGCGCCGCCCATGTCGGTGCGCACCCAGCCGGGATGCAGCGAGATGCACGCTGCATGGCGCGTCTGCAGCGACGCGATGCGCAGCAGGTCGTTCAGCGCGGCCTTGCTCGCGCGGTACAGCCAGCCGGTCGTGCCGGTCGCCTCGGCGATGCTGCCCATCCGGCTCGACACGACGGCCAGCACGCCGCGCGCATCCTCGACGAGCGGCAGCAGGATCGGCAGCAACTGCATCGGCCCGCGCACGTTCGTGTGCATCACCGCGTCGAAATCCTCGGCGGTGATCGTCTCGACGCCTTCGGTGCGCGGCCCGTAGACGCCCGACACGAGCACGGCCGCATCGAGCCGTTCGCCGTCGAGCTTCCAGCCGAGCGCCGCGATCTGCTCGGGCTGCGCGATGTCGAGCGCATGCGCTTGCGCGCCGAGCGCGCGCAGCGCGGCGAGCGATGCGTCGTCGCGTGCGGTGGCGATCACGTTCCAGCCGTCGCGCCGGTATTGCCGGACGAATTCGCGGCCGAGGCCGCGCGATGCGCCGACGATCAGTACGGTTTTCATGTTCGCCGCTCCTTTGCAGTGCCGTGGTGACGGCGTCAGGTCAGTTCGATGCAGGTTGCCGTTGCGTCGCCGCCGACGCGGAGCGCGTGCTTACTCCGCGTCCGTGCACGGCTTCAGCGTATCGACCACCGCCTGCGCGACTTCGTTCATTTGCGCGGCATCGGCGACGACCATGTCGTTGTCGGGTGCATGCTCGCCGCCTGCGGTGAGCGCGGCGACGCAGCGCTTGTAGGTTTCGTCGAGCGCCTCGAAGTTCGACACGGCCATCCCGAGGTTGCGCATCCGGCCGTCGTGCACGCCGTACACGAGCCCGTGCACGGTGAGCGACTGGCCGCGCGCCCATGCGTCGTTGACGATCGTCGTGCGGCACACGTTGACGACCTGCTCGATCGCGTTCAGCTCGATCAGGCGGCGATAGCGCGCTTCGCCCACCGGCCATTCGTCGAGCAGCGCCGCGTGGCGCTCGCGCACGTCCTGCACGTGATGCAGCCAGTTGTCCGCGAGGCCGACGCGGCGGTTGTGCAGCGCCGCGTTCACGCCCGAGCAGCCGTAGTGGCCGACGACCATGATGTGCTTCACGCGCAGGATGTCGACCGCGAACTGGATCACCGACAGGCAGTTCAGGTCGCTGTGCACGACGACGTTCGCGATGTTGCGGTGGACGAACACTTCGCCCGGCGGCAGGCCGATGATCTGGTTCGCGGGCACGCGCGAATCCGAGCAGCCGATCCACAGATATTCCGGCGCCTGCTGGTCGGCGAGGCGCGTGAAGAATTCGGGATCGTCGGCGAGCTTGCGTTTGACCCACGCGTCGTTGTTGTCGAACAGGTGTGAAAGTGGGTTGTCTTGGGTGTTCATCGGTGTGGATTCCGTGTGCGGAAATCAGGTCGATATCGGATTCGGTGTAACCGGCGTCAGGCGGCGCGCTGCGCGTCGCCTTCGCCGTCGTTCTGGTCCGTCGCGCCGAAGCGCTCCGGGTAGCGCACGCTGAAGCGCAGCGCCGCGTCGTACGGATAAAAATCGGGCAATTCGCCCTGCAGCAGCTTGTCCTTGCTTGCCTGCCACAGCGCGGGATCGAAAAAGTCCGCGTGATGCTTCATGAACACGCCCCGCACGCGCGGGTCGCCGAGCAGGAACGGCCCGTAGGTCTCCGGAAAGATGTCGTGCGGGCCGACGGTATACCACGGTTCGCCGGACAGCTCGTCTTCCTCGTTGCGCGGCGGCGGCACGCGGCGCACGTTGCAGTCGGTCAGGTACTCGATCTCGTCGTAGTCGTAGAACACGACGCGGCCGTGGCGCGTGACGCCGAAGTTCTTGTACAGCATGTCGCCGGGGAAGATGTTCGCCTTCATCAGCTCCTTCACCGCGTTGCCGTACTCCTTCACGCCGTGCTCGATGTCCGCGTCGGTGCCGTTCTGCAGGTACAGGTTCAGCGGCGTCATCCGGCGCTCGATGTACAGGTGCCTGATCACGAGATTGTCGTCCTCGTATTCGAGCAGCGACGGCACTTCCTTCTCGAGCTCGCGCACGAGCGCATGATCGAGCCGCGCGAGCGGCAGCGCGACGCTCGAATACTCGAGCGTGTCGGCCATCCGCCCGAGGCGGTCGTGGCGCTTCACGAGCTGGTACTTCTCCATGATCTGCGCGCGCGTCGTTTCCTTCGGCGGCGGGAACTGATCCTTGATGATCTTGAACACGTACGGGAACGACGGCAGCGTGAACACGAGCATCACGAGGCCCTTGATCCCGGGCGCGATGATGAAGCGGTCGCTCGAATGCGACAGGTGGTGCAGCAGGTCGCGGTAGAACAGGTTCTTGCCCTGCTTCTGCAGGCCGACCGACGTGTAGATCTCCGCCTTCGGCTTGCCGGGCATGATCGTGCACAGGAAGTCCACATACGCGGACGGCACGCCCATGTCGACGAGGAAATACGAGTGCGAGAAGCTGAAGATGATCTGCAGCAGGTCGCGGCGCAGCAGCACGGTGTCGAGCGCGAGCAGGCCCGGGCGCACGTGGCGGATCGGCACCGCGAACGGCAGCACGCGGTCGGCATTGATGATGCGGCCGACGATGTATGCGCTCTTGTTGCGGAAGAACAGCGACGACAGCACGTGGATCTGGAAATTCGGCGCTGCGTCGAAGTGGCCGAACTCGTCGTGGATCGCCTGCATCACGCACGCGATGTCGCGCGAGAGATCCTCGAACGGCGGGTCGAGCTGGAAGTTCGTGACGATGCGTTCGAGCGTGACCGCGAGCCCGTCGGTGCCCGGATAGTACGCACGATAGGTCGGTTTCGCGGCCGGCTCGTCGTTCTCGAGATACTCGGTCGAGATCGCCGGGCGCACGAAGATGAAATCGTTGCTGAAATACGAGCGGTGCAGGATCTTGCAGCACACCGAATTGAAGAACGTCTCCGCGCACTCGGGCTGGCGATGCGACGTGAGCAGGCCGATGTAGTGCAGCTTGATCTGCTGCCAGACCTCGTCGTCGATGTTCTCCGCGTCGTATTCGTCTTCCAGCACCTCGACGCATTCCTGCACGCGATCGTCGTACGACGTGATCCGCTCGCGCGCGAGCCGCTGCAGCCCGTGCCAGTCGGTGTGCTCGAACAGCGTCTTGGCCTCGACGGCCGCTTCGCGGAAGATCCGGTAGTGGCGATCGAAGTATTCGAGCATCGTCTGCGCGACGTCGAAACCGATCTGCGACGACAGCAGTTTGGGAAAGTGATTCATCGCGTGCAGGCTCGTTCAGGAGGGGCTGTAAGCACTCGCCATTTTAGCGCCCAAGCGGGCGGTTCAAAGACTTTGCGGCGACGCGTGGCCGGCCGGCAAGCGGCGGGTTGTCCGTCGTTGGGCGCCGTTCGGTGCTTCTTCGCGTAAAGATACGGGTACGGAACCGATTCTGACACGAACTTTTTTTGACGGACCGATGGCCGCCGGGCACGCGTTTCGCGCGACGGCGATAGAATCGACGCACCGCCTGCCGCGGCTTGCCGCTGGCGCGCATTTGCACAGATAACGACGAGACGCCCCACCGATGAACGCACTGGAACACCAACTCGACTATCCCTTCGCCGACACGCTGCCCGCCGCGGGCGACACGTTCGAGGTCGCGCCCGGCGTGCGCTGGCTGCGCATGCCGCTGCCGTTCTCGCTCGACCACATCAACCTCTGGCTGCTGCGCGACGAGATCGACGGGCAGGCCGGCTGGACGATCGTCGATTGCGGGATCTCGTCGGACGCGATCCGCACGCACTGGGAGCAGATCTTCGACACGCATCTCGACGGCCTGCCGGTGCTGCGCGTGCTCGTCACGCATTGCCACCCCGATCACTTCGGCCTCGCGAACTGGCTGTGCGAGGGCGGCGACAAGGGCCGCTGGAACGTGCGGCTGTGGATGACGCTCGGCGAATACATGTTCGGCTGCCTGATGGCGGCCGGCAACGGCTCGAACGCGGGCGGCGCGGCCGCCGCCGATCATTTCGCGCGCCACGGGCTGACCGATCCCGCCGCGCTCGACAAGCTGCGCAACCGCCGCAGCTACTACTCGGATCTCGTGCCGGCCGTGCCGCCGCGCTACCGGCGCCTGCGCGAAGGCGACGCGGTGACGATCGGCGCGCGCACCTGGCGCGTCGTCACCGGCTACGGCCATTCGCCTGAACATTGCGCGCTGCACAGCGAAGCGGACGGCGTGCTGATCTCCGGCGACATGGTGCTGCCGCGCATCTCGACGAACGTGTCCGTGTTCGACCTCGAGCCGGAAGCGAACCCGCTCGCGCTGTACCTGCAGTCGCTCGGCCGCTACGAGACGATGGCACCCGACACGCTCGTGCTGCCGTCGCACGGCAAGCCGTTCCGCGGCGTGCGCACGCGCATCGTGCAACTGCGCGAACACCATGACGCGCGGCTCGACGAAGTGCGCGTCGCGTGCGCGGAGCAGCCGATGAGCGCGGCCGACATCGTGCCGATCATGTTCCGCCGCCGCGAGCTCGACATCCACCAGATGACGTTCGCGCTCGGCGAGGCGCTCGCGCACCTGAACCTGCTGTGGCTCGCGGGCGAACTCGTGCGCGCGCAGGGCGACGACGGGGTCATTCGCTTCGTGCGGCATTGAACGTGCATGCCGGCGGTAGCGTATCGGGCGCTTTTGTAGAATTCCCGGTATTCGAACTCGATACCCGTCGCGACCCATGCCACGCAATATCTCCCTCGCCGACGTCATCACGCTCGCGGAAATCCGGGCGCTGGCCGATCCGCAATCCTTTGCGCGCGGCAAGGCCTATTTTCACGACGGCGTCGTCTCGAGGCTGACCGAGCGCGGCGGCGTGCTGTCGGCGACCGTGCGCGGTACGTATCGCTATCACGTCGAGTTCGCGGTGAGCGACGACGGCGGGCTGGGCTACGCGTGCAATTGCCCGGTCGGCGACGAAGGGGCGTTCTGCAAGCATGCGGTGGCGGTCGCATTGTCGTGGCTCGAAAACAGCGGCGAGGAGGTCTTTCACGACGAGACGCCCGAACCACCCGCGCGTTCGCGCCGCAAGCGCAAGACCCATGCGGAACTGATTCGTGACTACCTTGAGACGCTCGACGAGGATGCGTTGCGGAATTGGCTGCTCGACGCGGCCGAGCGCGATCGGTCATTGCGCGACAGGCTGCTGTTCGACGCACGTGCCGCGAATGCCGGCGACGCGGCAAGCCTGCGCGCCGCCGTCCGGCAATTGACGCGCGTGTCGCGGCCGCTCGGCTGGGATGAAGCGCACACGTACGGAGAGGCCCTGTTCGAAGTGGCCGACATGCTGCGGCGGCAGTTGGCGGGCCCTCATGCCGCGCAGGTGGTCGAGCTGGCGGAACTGGCGATTGCGGACGCCGAAGCGAGCCTCGAACAGATCGACGACTCGGACGGCAGCGTGGCGCCCGGCATCGAAGAACTGACCGGTGTGCACCTCGATGCGTGCGTCCAGACGCGGCCGGAGCCGATGAAACTGGCCGAACGCCTGTTTCGCCTGCAGGTCGACGGGCAGTGGGATACGTTTCGCGGCGTGCTGCCGGCCTATGCGGAACCGCTGGGCGATGCGGGATTGCGCCGCTATCGGCAACTGGTCGAGCATCAATGGGCCGCGCTGCCCCCGCTGCCGGCCGGGCGGGACGGTCGGCGCTCGTACGATTCGGTGCGCTTGAATCTCGAGCATGCGATGGAATCGCTGGCGAGGCACGACGGCGACGTCGACGCGCTGATTCGCATCTGGTCGAAGGATCTGTCCGCGTCGTACCGATTCGCGCAGATCGCGGAATTGTGCGCGGAGCATGGCCGTTTCGACGAAGGGCTGGCGTGGGCCGAACGCGGGATGCGCGAAACGAAGGATCGGCACGACGATCGCCTGCTGGGCTTCTGTATCGACGAGTATCTGCGTCGCCGTGCATTCGATCGGGCGGGCGAACTCGCGTGGCAACGCTTCGCGCACCATCCGACGGCAGACGCATTCCGTGCGCTGATGAAGGTTGCGAAGGCGACGAAGCGATGCGACGTCGTGAGGGAGCAGGCGGTTTCGCATCTGTTGTCTCTTGCGCGGAAGCAGGAAACGCAGGCGGGGACCCGTACCGCTCGACGATATTGGGAGCCGTCGGCGCGTACCGAACTGGTGAAGCTGCTGCTCGCGGAGCAGGACAACGAAGCGGCGTGGGGCGCGTTTTGCGGCGGACCGGTCTCGACCGCGGTCTGGCCGGCGATGGCGGCGGCGCGTGCGAAGACGCATCCGGACGACGCGATCGCACTCTATCATCGGTTTTTACCGGTTGCGGTCGAGCATGGCGGTGGCAGCGCGCGGTACGACGAGGCGTTCGGCATCGTGCGCGATATTCGCGCTTTGCGGGTCGCGCATCGCCAGCAGGCGGCATTCGACGCGGAGCTCGACGCGATTCGCAAGGATTACCGGGCCAAGCGCAACTTCATCAAGTTGCTTGCGACGCTCGATTCGTGATCCGGCCGGCCGGATCGGAGGACATGGCGATGAATATCGATCTCGGCGCCGTTGACGACGCCGTGCTTGCGCTCCTTTATTTGACCCTGCACGACCGCAATCGCGCCTGGAAAACCTTCGATTGGGCTGCATTGAATCGACTGCATGAGCGCGGCTTGATCGGCGATCCCGTCAACAAGACGAAATCCATCATGCTGACCGATGAGGGCTTGAGAGAATCGGAGCGGCTTTTCATGCGGCTGTTCGTCGATTCCGGCGCTACGCCGACAGGCGACCCACGATGATCTTCAGTTATACGACGGGTTCGTAGCGCCACCCGTCGCGATGCCATTGCATCGTGTGCGTCGGCTCGAGCGCCGCAAGAAACGCGGCGTCGTGCGACGCAACCACGATCGCGCCGGGGAAGCCGGCCAGCGCGCCTTCGATCGCACGCACCGATTCGAGATCGAGGTGATTGGTCGGCTCGTCGAGCAGCAGCAGTTGCGCGGGCGTGCCGCGCCACAACGCGCACGCGAGCGCGGCCTTCAGCCGTTCGCCGCCGCTCAGTTGCCGTGCGGGCTGCGTCGCACGCGTCGCGTCGAGCTGCAACAGCGCGAGACGGCTGCGCAGGTCGCCTTCGGCGAGCGGCGTATCGAGCAGCCCCAGTTGCGCGACGATCGAGCGCCCGGGATCGAGCAGCGCGAGACGCTGATCGAGATACGCGGCGCTCACGTGCGTCGTGCATGTACCTGAACGCGGCGCGAGCTCGCCCGCCAGCATCCGCAGCAACGTCGACTTGCCGCAGCCGTTCGGGCCCGTCAGCGCGATGCGCACGGCGCCGCTCGCCGACCACGTGATCGTGTCGGCGTCGCCCGCGACGCGCCACGGCAATTGTGCGCACTCGAGCGTGAACAACTGGCGGCGCGCGCTGACTTCCGTGCCCGGCAGCGAGACGAGCACCGGCGCGTCGGCTTCGACGCGCGCGGCCGCTTCCTGCACGCGCGTGTCGAGCGTTGCCTTGAAGTCGCTCTGATGACGCCGGACCGTCCCCATGATCGCGCGCGCCGCGCCCTTGCGGCTCTGGCGCGCCATCGACGACAGGTTGGCCGTCTTCGCATCGCGCAGCGATGCGGCCGCATGGCGCTGGATCGTGTCGTGCTCCTGTTCTAGCCTGCGCCTGACGCGGCTGCGCTCGGTGCGTGCGTGATCGAGCGCCGCTTGCGCAGCGTCCCGTTCAGCGTCGCGCTGCGCGCGGTAGAGCGCGTAGTTGCCGCCGTACGAGCGCGCGCCTTGCGGTGTCAGCTCGACGATGCGCTGCACGCCGGCGAGCAGCGCACGGTCGTGGCTCACGATCACGAGCCCGCCGCGCCAGCCGTCAAGCGCCGCACGCAGCCATGCGCGGCCCGGTGCGTCGAGATGGTTGGTCGGTTCGTCGAGCACCAGCAGGCCGGCGCCGGACAGCAGCGCGCCGATCAGCGCGACGCGTGCGAGCTGGCCGCCGCTCAGCGCATGCGCGGGCGTGTCGGGCCGCACGTCGTGCAGGCCGGCCGCGTCGAGCGCCGTGCGCAGGCGTTCCGCGAGATCCCAGCGATCGCCGATCAGGTCGAAGTCGTGCGGCTCCGCGTGACCATTCGCGAGACGCGCAAGCGCGCCGAGCGGTGCATCGAGCGCGGCGAGCTGCGCGACGGTCCGCGAGCCGGCCGCTGCATCGTCGTGCTGCTGCGCGACGTAGGCGATCGGCACATGCCGGTCGATCGTCCCCGAGCTCGGCGCGCAGCGGCCCGCGATCAGTTGCGCGAGCAGGCTCTTGCCGACGCCGTTGCGGCCGACGATGCCCGTCGGCGTGCGATCGATGGAAAGGTCGAGCGAATCGAACAGCGTGAAGCCGTCGTCGAAGCGGAAGGAAACGTGATGAAGCGCGACGAGCGCGCCGGTGGGCGTGGCTGCAGCCATAAGCACCTCCGAAAATGCGTGAAGACCTTCGCGCGGCGTGCGTGGCACGGCGGCGAAAACATTTCGGGAAGGCTTAGTTGTTCACTTTGGCTGGCGTCCGGTATGAGGAATAGGCGCGCAGTGTAGCAAGCGAAGCGCGCGGGCCGCAAGCGAGCGGCGCGAACGCCGTCGCTTGTGCGCCACGGGCGTTGGATCGTCGACGCAGATCACTTGTTGTGCGCGCCGCACCTTGCCAGCGCCTGGGCGAGCGTTTGCCCGTCCGGGCCGAGCGGCCTGTCGAGCGCTACGCGCCGGATCTCTTCGGCCGCCCGCGTGTCGCCGGCATGTGTCGCGAGCAGGTTCTCCGCCAGCGCGGCGGACAGGCAGGAAGCATCGAGCCGTCGCGCAATGGCGACGTTTCGCCGCGCTTCGTCGAAGCGGCCCTCGTGTACGCAAAGCACCGCCAGGCCGCCGTGCGCATCGGCGAAGCCGCGATCCAGTTCCGCTGCACGCTCGAAGCGGATACGCGCGGCGCCCGGGTCGTCGTCGAACAGATGAGCCCACGCGGCGGCGACCCATGCGCCGGCATGAATTTTCAGCAGATCCGCCGCGCGGTCGAGTGTACCGGCGGCGTCGGTGAAGCGTTGCTCCGCGAGATCGACGAGGCCGATGCCGAGCGTGGCGCGCGCGCCACCCGGACTGATTGCGAGTGCGCGGCGGAACAGGGCGCGCGCATCGTCGATCGAGCCCACATCGAGCGCGAGCAAACCGCGAACGGTCAGGCCGTCGGCCGTATCGGCCGACTGTTCGGCGTAGCGTCGCGCGCCGTCGAGATCCGCCGCGTCGAAGAGCGCGGTTGCGAGTGCGCCATACAGTTCCTGGCTCGCTGCGCGACTGTCGGCATGGTGCCGACCGAGCGCAATCGCGTCGTCAAGTTGCCCGAGATGATGCAGCACGCGCAACTTCAGCGGAATGGCGCGAGACTCGCCGCTCAGTGTCGCGTCGTCGAGCAGTTCGACCGCCTTTCCGAAGCGGCCGAGCATCGCATTCGCATAGGCCGCGTTGTAACGGATAGACGCATCGTCGTGTGTCGCGAGCAGCGGTTCGAATGCATGCAGCGCGGCGTCGAACCGATGCTGCGACAGCGCAGCAAGGCCGCGCAGGTTCGCAAGCGCAGCGGGCAGTGGAGCGCGGGCGGCGTGTCGATCGAGCAGTTCGTCGCACAGTGTGAAGCGGCGCGCGTCGAATGCTGCGGCGGCCGCATCGGCGAGCAGGTTGAGATTGCCGGGATCCGCTTCCAGGAACGAAAGCAAGCGCTCGACGCGGTGAGCGCCCGGTGCAGGAGAAACGGACGAGGTTGACGGTCGGGTAGGCATCGTCAAGATTCCTGATCGATGGATGCATTGAATGAGTTAACCACATGGCATTGTGAGCAGCACGCATAGTGGCTGACGTCTTCAGCATAACAGCGCACCGGTGAATTGACCAAATTGCGTGGGTGAGACAATTCCGTCTCGAAATCAGGCGAATAATCCACGCATCGTACTGTTCAGATTGATTCGGATTCGTACGAGCCGGTGGCGTGTCGCGCGTCTGAAGCGGGTGGATTGTCGTTGTGCGGAAAGCAAAAAAGTGAAGCTGAATACGGGCATCAATTTAGTTGCGATTCCTATTTTTTGAGATAAGTAAGGTGCAGTCGATAAAACCGTCGACGAAATCGCTCGAACGCGCAAATCGTTAAACAACCATCGAATTCCCCAGACAACCTGTTCACGGCGTGCCTGTTTCTTCCGGCAGCGCGTCATTCCAATCACGAACGGAATCGAGGGGCACATGGTAGCGATCGTCACGGGTAACGGGTTGGGCTTGCAGTCGTCGTCTGCATTGGGTCTCGGCGCACGCGGCCAGCTCGGCGAAGCGTCGGCTGGTCAGGCGGGCGAGCGGATCTACGTCAATGCGGCCAACGGCAACCTGATCGTCCAGGATCGCGACCTGATGCTGATCGGGCGCGGCGTCGACAGCGCGATCCATCGTGCATACAACAGCCAGGGAAAGTTCGCAGCCGACGGCTGGCGCCCGGGCAGCGCACGCACGGTCGGCGCGTTGTCCGGCAAGCAGAACGAGGCGGGCAGCACGATCACGCGCACCGACTGGGACGGCTCGACGGTCGTCTACGGTTATGACGTCCAGCGGCGGCGCTATGTCGCGACGAGCGGCACCGGTACGCGGGCGACGCTTGCCTATGACGCCGGAACGCGACATTGGACATGGTGGGACGGCGACAAGCGACTGTCCGAAATTTACGACGCGACGCGTGGCGGTCGCCTGGTCTCGGCGACGGATCGTGACGGCAACAAGGTCGGCTACGCCTATGACGGCACGGGCCAGTTGAGTCGCGTGACGACAGCCAGCGGCGAATCGACGTATCTGGACTACACGGCCGGCCGGCTCGCACGGCTGCGCACGGTCTGGATCGGTACGAACGGCGCGCAGCGCACGTCGACCGCGGTGCGCTACGGCTATGATGCGGCCGGCCGCCTGAGCACGGTGACGGTCGATCTGACGCCCGACGACAACAGCATCGCGGACGGCAAGGTGTTCACGACGACCTATCGCTACGACGGCGATAGCGAGCGGGTGGCGTCGATCGCGCAATCGGACGGCGCCGAGGTCGGATTCACTTATGCATTGCTGGGCGGCGAATACCGGGTGACGAGCGTTGCGCAGCGGGCTGACGGCGGCGTCGCGCGGGTCACGCGCCTGGCCTACGATCTCGGGGCGCGCCAAACGACGATTACCGATGCGCTCGGCGCTGCCACCGTACTCGCTTACGACGACGCAGGCCGGCTCGCCGAGATCGTGCCGCCAGTGGGCGGCACGCAGCGGTTTCATTACGACACGGCCGGCAACGTCGTGAAAGTGGAGGAAGCGGGCGGCGGCATCGAATACCGTTACGACGCGCACGGCAACCGGGTTTGGCAACGCGACGCCGCTGGAGGCGTGATCGAGTGGCGCTACGGCGAAAACGATGAACTGCTCGAGCAGACCACCCGCCTCGGTGGCGGCGAATCCACCGTTACCACCTATGTTTATGACGCGCGACGCCATCTCCGCTTCGTTGTCGATGCGGAGAGGCGGGTGACCGAATACCGGTACAACGGGGTTGGGCAGCAGGTTTCGGTGCTGACCTACGCCAGTGCCGGTTACGCGGAGGCGAGCTTCGGCGAAGCCGATCTGGCTCGCTGGGTAGCGGGCCTGGCCGACAAGAGCACCGGCACCCGCACCGACACGGCATACGATTTCCGCGGCAACGTCGCGAGCATCACGCGTTATGGCCGGCTGCTGAAGGACGGCTCGGGCGACGCGCGGGCAGGGGCGGGCGACGTGACGCAGACGCGCT
This sequence comes from Burkholderia sp. S-53, assembly GCF_025560745.1. Lineage (NCBI taxonomy): Bacteria > Pseudomonadati > Pseudomonadota > Betaproteobacteria > Burkholderiales > Burkholderiaceae > Burkholderia > Burkholderia sp. S-53. Next base: position 3,432,921 of record NZ_CP090483.1, on the reverse strand, counting down.
ACGTCTACGATCCGGCCGGCCGCCTGCTGCAGCGCTTTGTCGGCGCGCCGGGCAAGCAGCAGGCCGAGCAGTTCGTGTACGACGGTCTGGGGCGAATGTTGTCGGCGCGTCGCGTCGATGGAGCGACGACGCTTTATCGATACGACGACGCGCGGCACCAGACAATCGTCACGTTCAGCAACGGGCTCACGCGTACGTCGACCTTCAATGCTGCCGGAGAACTGGTGGCCGTTGCCGAGTCCGCAGCCGACGTGCTGCTGTCGCAGGTTGGCTATTCCTATGACGCCGCAGGCCGGTTGCGCATGGAAACCGATGCCGTTGGACAACGCACGCATCACCTGTACGATGCGGGCGGCCGCAAGATTGCGCAGGTCGATGCCGAGGGCGGATTGACCGAGTACGTGTACACGCCTGCGGGACAAGTTGCGCGCACGATTCGCTACGCGACGCCGCTTGCGGCCGGCCAACTGGCCAGCCTTGCGGATACTGGAGGACTCGATGGCACGGCCGCGCTCGACCGCGTGCGTTCCGCTGCCCATGCGGCCGACCAGAGCGAATGGCGCGCGTACGACGGCGCAGGCCGCATTGCGCGCAGCGTGACCGGCGACGGGGCGCTGACCGAGTACCGATACGACGATGCGGGGCGGTTGCTGCAGACCATCCAGTATGCAAGCCGCGTCGGCGTGAGTGGGGGCGACCCGGCATCCGGGCGGTTGCCGGCAGTATCGGCGGCCGACCGCACTACACGCTATTTCTACGACGGCACCGGCCTGTTGCGCGGGCAGCTCGATGCGGAAGGCTATCTGACCGAATACCAGTACGACATGGCGGGGCGTCGTATCGCGACGATCCGCTATGCGACCGCGGCGACCGACATCGATCGCGCGTCGACGTCGGTGGCCGATTTCCGTCCCCCGGAGAGCCGCAACGACATTCGCGAGCAGGCGAGCTACGACGCGCGCGGTCTGCTGCGCACGGAAATCGATGGTGAGGGGCACGCGACCGTCTACGAGTACGACGAGTTCGGTAACGTCGCGCAGCGTGTCCGCACCGAGCGGGCTGATCCGAGCGCCGCTCGCAAGTTGCAGACCGTGCGCCTCACGTTCGAGGCAAAGCTGATCCGGCCGAGGCTGGACGGCGTGGTCTTGAAGGTTCGGGTCGATGGCTACGAAGTCGGCAAGGTGGAGGTGATGTCCACGACCGCCCGGCGCTATGTGATCGATGTCGCAAATCTCGTACCGGCGGAGGATCATCGCGTCGAGTTCGTTCTCGCCTTATGGATGGACGAGGTGACGGTCCAGAACGGGATGTTTGGCGAGCGCGCGTTCGCGCAGCCCGGATCGAAGCCGAACGGCCAGCCGTCGAGCGTGTTCGAGAAAGGCCAGAACTATCTTCTCGATGGCGCCGGGACGGAGAAATACTGGCTTGCCGCGTCGATGAAACAGGAGCGGACCACGTACCGATACGATGCGATGGGCCGCCTGCTCGAACGGACGACGAGCGCGATGCGCGGCGCATCCGCGACCCGCTATACATACGACAGCGAAGGACGCGTGACGAGCGAAACAACCGGCGGCCGCACGTCGCGCTATCGATACGACGTGCAGGGCCGGCTGATCGCGCAGCTTTCAGGCGCGGGCAGCGAGGCCTTGGCGGCGCTCGGGGACAAGCCGACCACGGCGCAGGTCGACGCGGTGTGGCGGACCTGGGGCGAGCACTATACGTACGACGTGGCGGGACGGCGGACATCGTCGACGGACGCGAACGGCAATCGCACGATCTACTACTACGATGCGGCCGGGCGCATCACGCATCGGGTCAATGCACTCGGCGAGGTCGCCGAGCAGCGCTACGACGCGCTCGGCAATCTGACGCAAACCATTGCCTATGCGAAGCGCATGTCCGGCGACGTGTCCGGGGCGCTGACCGGAGGCGTGCTGACGGAAGCCGTGCGAAGGGCGGTTTTTGTGCTGGGCGACGGGAGCGTGTCGCGAGCGACGTTCGGTTATGACCGCACAGGCCGTGTTGTGTGGAGTGCCGACGCGCAGGCGTTCGTCACGTGGCGAACGTATGACGTGTTCGGAAACGAGATCTCCGCGCGCCAGGAACTGTCCGCTGGTGCACGGTCGACCCGTACGACCGACTATGACCGGCTCGGTCGCGCGATAAGGACGACCGTCGATCCGGGCGGCCTGAAGCTCGTCACGCATGCGGCGTACGACGCGTTCGGCCGCGAGATCGAATCGACCAACGCAAACGGCGTCGTGCGGCGCCGCGAGTACGACCGCAACGGCAATACGGTCGTTGTAACCGACGGTCTCGGCCGACGGAGCGGGATGACCTACGACGCGTTTGGCAACGTGCTGACGCGTACCGACCGCACCGGTGCGACGACGCGCTACGTCTACGCGCCGGAAAAGCGCCAGTTGACGGTTTCGATGGACGACGGCGTCGAGACCACGACGACTTTCGACGAATTCGGCCAGACGGTTGCGCTGACCGACGGGCGGGGCCAGACGACGCGCTATGCGTATGACCGGGACGGTCGCCTCACCGGCACGACGACGCCAACAGGCGTCACCCGCCAGCGCTTCGATCGCGCCGGCCAGTTGATCGAGACGGTGGACGGCCGCGGCGTGCGGACCACCTGCGCGTACGATGCCGCCGGGCGCGTGCTGACGCGCACGCTCGATCCGGGCGGGTTGAACCTGACGACGTGTTTCGAATACGACGCCAAGGGGCAAGTGGTTCGGACCACGGAACCGTCGGGAACGGTCGTCGTGACCGAATACGATCTGAACGGACGCAAGGTCGTCGTCGTGACGGATGCCGGCGACGGGCGGCTCAACCTGCGCACCACGTTCGAGTACGACGCGTCCGGCAAGGTGCTGACGACGACGGAGGGCACGGGTGCGCGCACGACCCGTCACGAGTACGACGCGGCGAGCCGCCTGATTCACACGGTCGTCGATCCGGATGGCCTCGCGCTCGCGACTCGCTACGAGTACGACGGAAACGGCAACGTAACGCGGATGATCGACGCGGCGGGCGGCGTGACGCGCTACGGTTATGACGCGGAAAACCGGCGGATATGTGAGGTCGGCCCGACAGGCGCGATCGTGCTGAGCCGCCTCGACGCGGAAGGGCGCGTGGTTGCGCGCACCGCGTATGCAATTCCGAACGCCGGCTTGCTCGGTGACGCTGGTGGTCCGCTGTCGGTCGGCGACATGGAGGCGCGCATCGCGGCGTCGCCCGACCGCGACCGGACGGTTCGCCATGTCTACGACGTCAACGGGCGGGTGCGTTACACGTTCGACGCACTCGACGCGTTGACCGAATTCCGCTACGACGAGAACGGCAACGCCGTCTTCATGGCTCGGCATGGCCGGATTATCGACGCAACGCAGTCGTTGACCGAGGCGTCGATCACGAGGCATTTGCGAGGTATCGGTCTCAACGATGACCGGGACGCGAGTCGCGTGACGCGCACCGTTTACGACTCGGCCAACCGGGCCGTCTTCGTCGTCGATCCGCTGGGCTACGTCACGCAGAATCGTTTCGACACCAACGGCAATCTGGTCGAGCGCATCAATTTCTGGTTTAGCGGCTGGAAAGTGATGAGCGGTTTTATCGAACCGAGCGAAAAAGACATGCTCGACTGGGCGAAAACCGGGAAGTTCATGAGCACGCGCGTCACGAACTGGCGTTACGACAATGCTGGCCGGGTGACGGAGAGCATCGACGCGGAAGGCTACCGGACGCGCCACGAATACGATGGCGCACTTCTCCGGAGAACAGTTCGCGATGGCGAGGTAGTCGATCGAGAGCGCGGCAAGCTGGCCGGTGTATTCGAGAAGCTGCTGCCCACGAAACCATCGATTGCCGCGACGGCAGTAACGGAGTATCGGTACGACGGTGCGGGGCGGGTGACCGACGTGATCGACGCGGCTGGCGTCGCCACGCATTACGTGCTGGACGCGTTTGGCCGCGCCGTGGAAACGATTCGCGCAAACGGCACCGATCGACAGGTGTCGACGCACGCGACCTTCGATGCTGCCGGGCGCATGACCCGGGAAGTCCAGGCATCCGGCACGTCGGTTGCCGCTGCCGTCGCCTACCGGTATGACGCGCTTGGCAATCTGGCTGTACGCGTCGATCCGCGCGGCGTCGAACTGGCGGAAACCGACAGCGACTGGGCGCTCGCGCAGCGCAAGGCACTCGGCTACGTCGATGCGCAGGGCCGCGCGCTGGCCGCCGCCGCGCTGACGGCTGCGCAGCGAGAGGAACTGGCCGACCGGTACGCGACACGTTACCGCTACGACGCGGCGGGCAGATTGATGGAGGAGACCGATCCACTCGGTCATGCGGATCGAACCACGTACGACGCGTTCGGCGACGCGGTTGAGCGCGTGACGAAAGGTGTGGCCGCGAAGCTGTTCTACGATGGGCTTGGGCACGTCGTCGCGCAGGTGAATCCGGACGGCGCGGTGATTCAGACCGAATACAGCGCGTCAGGGCAGCCGGTTCGCGTGGCGCGCTTCGCGAAAGGCACGCTCGACTGGATGGCGATTGCCGCGAACGGCAACGCGTCGGCGGTGCTGTCCCGGCTGCAAGGCCAGCCCGAGGCCGTGACGCATCTCGAATACGACAAGCTCGACCGGTTGGTGAAATCGACCGACGCCGAAGGTGGAAGCGAGGTTTATGGGTACAACGGGTTCGGCGACCGTACCAGTTATCAGAACAAGGTCGGCGCGGTGTTCGAGTACGGCTACGACAACCGCGGCCTGCTGATCTCCGAGAGGCTGCCCGTCATGTCGAACGGCAGCACGGTGGAGAACCGCCATCTTTATGATGCGGGCGGCCGCCGCATTGCGACGATCGAGGCGGTGTACTCGCCCGAGCAGCGCACGACGCGTTTCGAATACGACGCGCTCGGTCGTCTGATCCGCCAGACAGGGGATGCGGTAACCGTGCGCACGGCGTCGGGCGACTTGCGCACGGTGGAGCCGGTCGAAACCCGCGGATACGATGCGCGCGGCAACCTGATCCGGCAAACCGACGCGAACGGCAACACGACCACCTGGTATTACGACGCCGCGAATCGCCGGACCGCCGAAGTGAGTGCGACAGGCACGCTGACGCAATGGACCTACGACGCGGCTGGCAACCGGACTGTCGCACGCGTGTTCGCCGATGCTGTCGTGCCGACGGCCGGCGCCGAGCCGCCCGCCCCGATTCATGCGGACCGCGTTCGCGAGACGCGCTATCGCTACGACGAGAACAATCGGCTGATCGAATCGCGCGTGCTCAACGTGGCGACCGGGTATTTCGATCCGTCGGCGGGAGAGACGCAGCGGGGCGAATACTTCATCACGACGGGCAGCGAGCTCGTCACGCGCTATCGCTACGACGGTGCGGGCCGGTTGATCGAGCAGACCGATCCGGCCGGCAACCGTACGCTCAGCCTCTATGACCGCATGGGCAACAAGATGCTCGAGGTCGACGGCGCCGGCTACGGAATTCGCTGGGAGCGCGACGCCGAGGGGCGCGTGCTGACGGAGACGCGTTTCGCGGCACGCTATCCCGATCCGATCGCGCCGAATCCGGCACTGGCCGACACGCTCGCGGCGAACTGGCCGACGAGCGCCGACGATCGGGTAACGCGCTACGTGTGGGACGGCAACGGACGGCTCGTCAGCGAAACGCGGCAAGGTGTGCAGCATGCGGCGGTCGACGCGAACGGGCGGCTCGCGGAACGGATTGCCGACGCGACGACGCGGTACGCCTATGACGCCGAAGGCCATCTGCTTCGCAAGACGGACGCGAACGGAAGCCAGTTCGATTTCACCTACGACGCGCTCGGCCGGCAGACGAGCCAGACGCTGCCGCAGTTCGTCGATCATCTGAACCGTCAGGTGCGGTCCAGTATTTCGTTCGAATACGACGGCTTGAACCAGGTCGTCAAGGAGACGAAGCATGGCGACTCGGCTCAGGTGACGACATATAAGTACGGCGCGGGCGGGCGGTTGGCGTCAAAGACCAACGCACTTGGCGTGGTCACGCAATTCGGCTATGACGCGGCCGGGAACACGGTGCTGGTCAGTTTTCTGCGTGCGGATGCGGATGGGCGGAAGCAGCGCGACGAAACTGCGATCGGCTACGACGCTGCGCATCGTGAGATTTCGCGGATCACGCGCTCGCGCGATCCGGGTAGCAATGCCGTGCTGGCAGGTGGCGTGCTGCGTGAGCAGCGCTACAACACGTTCGGCGAGGTCGTCGGGCGCCGGACGGGCGGCGGCGGGCCGAACGGCGAGTGGCAGGAATATGCGGATTACAACAATGCCGGTTGGGTCGTGCGCTCGAATTTCGGCGACGGCGTGTCGCGGCTGTTCCTGCACGACCGCAACGGCAACGCGACGCTGAAGGTCGAGTCGATGGAGACCGACCTGCGCGGCCATGCGATCGAGACCGGCGACGATCTCGTCGGGCTGCTCAAGCGTGCGGACATGATGCAGACGTATACGCGGTATGACGCGCGCAACCAGGTGATCCAGGTGCGGCAGCCGAAGACGTCGGGCGGGGCGCCAAGGGTGAGTTTCAGTCCGGTGGATATTCCGATTGAGGGGGGGCGGTTCGCGAATACGCAGTTGACGATCAGTGGGTGGTTGCCGAAGGGGCAGAGTGTCGTGGGGCCAGCGCAGCCCATTGAGTCCGGCTCGATTATCGGGAGCGGTACGGCTGGCCTTGGCCCTGCGTCGCTCGCGGTGAATTGGACACCGGGGGACAGGTCGCTGATCAATATGCGCTTTTCCGTCGACTCTATTGAACTGAGGCTCCAGGATATCCCTGGCGACTATAAGCTGGAAGCGCGCGTGTCGTGGGAATTGACGGACAGTAGCGGCGGCTTCCCTCAGGCAGGTAGCCTGACGTCGGTGCTTCCGTCAAACGGTGGGGCCACCAAGATTCCTTTGGGGCTTAAATTTGACCGCAAATCCAGTGCCGGTAGTCTGTTCAAATACAAGCTGGAAATATATGCCACGCCCAGGAGCGGTAGCGGTGGTGCGGAATTGGTCGGGTCAACGGATCAGCAAGGCAAGCTCACGATGCCGGCGAGCGGCAGTTTGCAGGAAAATGCGCCGGCAAGAACAGGGGAGTCGCTCGTCTACCTGCGTGTTCCGACAAGCCCGTTGACTGTCCCTCAGCGTGCGATCGTTGGGTTGAACTGGACGACCAGTTCGCCGGCGAACCCGTTGATGGTCTCTTTTGTCGTCCATTCAATCGATTTGGCATTGCCCGATCTCACGGGGCAGTACGGTGCTTACGACCTCGAGGCACGCGTTTCATGGATAGTAGGTAATCCAGAATATAACCCTCAAACGGGAAATTTGACGGCCGTGTTGCCTTCAGGTGGCGGTTCGGCTGCGATCCAGATCAACCGTGGATTCTGGTGCAACAATCGCTACTCGGACTTCAAATACACGTTGGAGATCTACGCAAGGCCGAAGAGCGGAAACGGTTCGCCTGAACTGATTGTATCGACCACTCAATCTGTGCCGATAATAACTGTCGTTAGCGATCACATGGTCCTAACGTCAAGGAAAGACGGCGAAGCGTTTATCGACCTGAATACCTCGCAAAATCGATTGACGCTTGCGCAGCATTCGCTTCCGGAGGGTGCCCGAGGCGCGCTTTACTACCGATCGGCCGGTTCGAACTTGGCTTTCCAGCAGTTGCCGAAGGCTGCCGACAGCCAACCCAACTCGTTCAGCGTCAATTCAGGGGGGCTGCCCGCTGGCGACTACGAAATGATTTTCATGGCCGTGTCGGACGGAAGCGACGGGCGAGAACCCGGCACGCTGTTGCGTCGAGATGGCTACACAGTGCATATCTCGCGCACGGGCAATTCTCGAATCGAATCGTCGCCGATCGCGCTCGACACAGCCACGGTGCGTCCGTCATTCTTGACGGACACCACTGGCAATTTCGTATGGACCGCGCCACGCACGCTTGACATGTATGCGTTGCGAACCAAGGAAGGCGTGATCGCCGATGCAGTCGATGTGCGAATTCGTCGGGCCGGTTTGGCCGGATATCTGGATGAATGGAGACACATCGAGCGTGATGCCGTCACGGGCGCGTTGCGACTCGATCTGGCGGCGCTAGGAGCCAGCGAATACCAGATAGAGATGCGTCTTCACAAAGGCGGCGCATATCTCGATACACTTCGCAGCCAGGTCCGGATTCCCGACGACGGCCGCGCACCGGAGATTTCGGTCAACTATCTAAGCAACGCGCGCGGTTCGGCGACGTTCCACGCGCAGCCGGCCGACACCGATCACTTGATGGTGTCCTGGGAGCACGGCGGGGCGACCCATTACCGCAAGGTCGAGCGTGTCGGCGGAGATTTCACGTGGGATACGTTGGCCGAGGGGGACCTGCTCCCGTCTGGCACCTACTCGATCAAGTTCACCGCATACGATGCATATGGCCGTCCGCTGTCGATGGGAAAGGGCAATATCCTGATCGGGGGCGAAGGCGTATCGAGCGCGACGCTCGAAGGCAGCGAACTGCCCTGCATCTTCGAATTCAGTCCGCAGGACGACCACGGCAGAAGGCTCGAGAATGCCCAGACGCTGGTTCTCTACTACCGTCCGGCGCCATACACCCAAGCCGATTACGACAAGCCTTTTTCCGAGGCGATCCTCACCCGCGACGGCGCCGGCCGCTTCCTGTTCGACGCGACATCGCTGCCGACCAACGCCGAGTATGAATACCGCTATCTCGCGAAGGACGCGCAAGGCAACGTGCTGACCGAACGTCAGAGCTATTTCCTGACGGGCACGCGAAACAATCCGGTGACCAACGTGGATATCGTCGGCGTGATCGACGAAACCGCGAAGGACATGACGATCGACCGGATGCAATCGCACAACGCGTTCAGCGAAGTGTCGGCGGAGCGCGACGGGCGCGGCAACTGGACCTATTCGTCCTACAACACGATGGGCCGGCTGACGCTGAAAAGCGAGCCGGAGATCGGCGTCACGCTGGCGGACGGCTCGAAAGTTCGCGTCGCTCCGGAAACGCGCTTCCACTATGACCTGACCGGCAACCTCGTCGGCATCAAGGACGCGAACGGCAATCTGTCGACGCACCAATGGAATTACGGATTGGCGCAGCCGGCGGTCGCGCGGTCATGGGATGCGCTCGGCCACGACAAGCGCTTCGCGTACGACGTGCAAGGCAACCTGCGCGTCCAGTACGACGAACTGAACCGCCGCACCGACTTCACCTACGACCTTGGCGACCGATTGATCCGTATCGATCGACCGGCGCTGACGAGCGGCGCGAGCGCGGGGCGGCGCAGCACCGACCGCTACGAATACGACGCGGCCGGCAACCGGATCGCGCACATCGATGCAGTGGGCGGGCGCGAGCGGACCTACTACGACAGCGAGGGTCGGGTCGTTCGAACGGTGAGCGCGGCGGGCCGGACGATGCGGTACGACTACCGTTGGGCGTCGGCGATCGGTACGGCGGGCGGCGGCGCGAGCGGCGGCTGGATGAAGACGACGACCGACGCGAACGGCCGGACGATGACCGACGAGACGGACCTGTTCGGCCGTCTGATGAAGCATACGGATCTTGGCGGACGGGCATTCGACTACACGTACAACCTGGCCGGCCTGCTGACGCGGCAACGCGGCACGAGCGGCCAGGACGTGAGCTACGAGTACTACTCGCACGGGTTGGTGCGAGCGATCCGTGACCGTGGCACGCAGACGGAGTCGTTGTACGAGTACGACGGCGACGGCAACCGGACGGCGGAGTTCTTCCGCTCGATCTCCGGGGCGTATGTGTTCGCGCAATCGTACGTCGAATACGACGCGGCGAACCGCGTCACGGCGATCAAGGACGACGCGTACCAGGTGCGCTACGAATACGACGCGGTGGGCAACCGTCGGCGGATGACGGCGGATTACACGGACCTCGTCGGCTACCACAAGAAGACGCAGGACTACTGGTACGAATACGACGCGTTGAACCGCTTCACGGTGACGATGGGCGTGCTGTCGGACGGCCGGATTATCGCGGGCCCGAAGGGCGGAGACGGCGTGCAACTGGGCTACAACGCGGCGGGCGAGCGCGTGCTGGCGGTGTATGCGTCGGACGGCCGGACCGAGCGCTACGAGTACGACGCGAACGGCTACCTGACGAACCAGTCGATCAACGGCGTGATGGTGCGCGAGCGGGAGAACGACCTGCTGGGCCGGGTGACGGGCTACACGGCATACACGGCGGACCGTTCGAAACGAACGGAGCAGGTGACGCGGCAATACGACGCGGACGGCCTGCAGACGAGCGAACGTGACGTGCTGGAAGGGGCGACGACGCGCTACGTGCGGATGTCGGACGGGACGCTGGAGCGCACGGAGCGTCGCCCGGACAAGGGCGACGGCACGACCGTGACGACGACGCATACATACGAGTGGTGGGACGGCGCGAAGCAGAAGGCGACGGTGTCGCAGGGGACGAACCCGAACGCGCCGGGCTGGAAGCCGGCGTCGAGCTACTACAACTACGACGTGAACGGGAACCTGAAGTCGGTGTACGACGACGGGGGCGGGCAAGGGGGGAAGGCGCGGGCGTTCAGCTACTGGACGGACCTGCGTGGGCAGGTGCAGCGGCGTGACGAACTGGTGGGGGTGTCGATCGCGCCGGACGGGGTGATCACGGGCGCGCAAGGGGACCGCAAGCACAACTATTACTACCTGAATGGCCACCGGGTGGGGAACGTCGGGAACGACGGAGTCGAGAAGGTCGACTACGTGCAGGAACTGGCGGGGAAGCTGGGCAAGGGCAAGGAGAGCCAGTACCGGGTGACGACGCCGGTGAGCGTGGCGGACTTCGACGAGAACTACCTGCGCATCGACGGGACGTATCCGGGGACGAGCCCCGGGACGTGGACGGTGCGCGAGGGTGAAACGCTGAAGTCGATCGCGTCGGCGTTGTGGGGGGACGAGACGCTGTGGTACGTGCTGGCGGACGCGAACGGTCTGAAGAGCACGGACGAGCTGAAGGCTGGGCAGACGCTGACGGTGCCGAACAAGGTGACGAACGTGCACAACACGGCGAGCACGTTCAAGCCGTACGACCCGGGTCAGGCGATCGGGGATACGCAGCCGACGCTGCCGGACCCGCCGCCACCGCCGGGAAGGGGAGGCGGGTGCGGCGGGTTCCTGCCGGTGATCGCGATCGTGGTGGCGGTGGTGGCGACGGTGATGACGGCAGGGGTGGCGGCCTCGGTGATGGCGCCGACGGCGACGGCCGGGATGAGCACGTTTGCGGCGGGAACGGGGGCATTGACCGGCACGTTGGGGGCAGCGGGTGCGGGTGCTGCCGCGATCGGTGGCGCGGTAGGTGCGGTTGCGTCGCAAGGTGTGATGATTGCAGGCGGAGCGCAGAGCGGGCTGGACTGGAAGGGCATCGCGCTGGGAGCGGTGGGTGGGGCTGTGACGGCGGGCGTCGGGAGTGCGCTGGGCTTGGCGAATACGACAGCGTCAGCGGTAATGCAAGGCGCGGCGCGCTCGGTGGCGACGCAGGGCATTGGTGTGGCGACGGGGTTGCAGCATAGCTTCGACTGGAAGGGCGTGGCGGCGAGCGCAATTGCATCCGGGGTAGGATTCGAGGCAGGACGAATGATTGGCTCGTCGATGTCCGGTACGAATCCGGACGTAGGGCGGTTCATAACAAGGGTAGGCTCGGGCGTGGCCGCAGGTGCGGCGAGTACGGTGGTGCGAGGCGGGAGCCTGGGGCGCAATGTCGGGGCAATCGCGATGGATGCGATCGCTTCCACCGTTGGCAATATGGTGGTGGATCAGGTGCAAGCTGGCTCCGTTGGGAAAACCAACACGAAGCCGATGCATCCCGACGACGCTCGATTCTTGGGTGCGCTGACCGGTGCAATTGAGGCGTACAGCAATACGCCGAGCCCGTATGCAGGGGCTCAGTTTGCTGGGCCCGGTGCACTGCCACTTGATGCAATCAATGTAACGGCATCGGGTTCGACAAGCGGTCTGGGCGCACTGTATGGAACTGGTTACGACGGCGCATTTGCGGCGTGGTTGGGTGATACCCGGCTGAATCTGAACGATGCGGTGTTTCGGTCGGCGATGAGTGAAACGGGTACTGGCATCAGGCTCGCGCAAACCGACGGTGGTTTCTGGCGTGGTCTTGCGGGTGGCACGCGCAATGTGTTCGAGACGCCTGCTCCGCTGTCGGAAAAGATTGGCGCTGGCGTGCGGGCGGTGGGCGCGTTCATTGCGGATCCGCTGATTGAATTGGGTAATCAGTATCGGGACGTGTTCTCTGCGGCGGGCGGTGCGACGGGCGGTTGGCGCAGTGGCTTTGCGCAGCAGGTATCGGACGGGAGCTACGGTGGAGCTGCACTGACTGAATTGGGCATGGTTGCCGGCACAGCACCGATGGCCGGAGCAGCGCTGAGAGGGATCAGCTTGGCCGCGCCTGCGGCAGTTGAGACCTTCGGGCCGACGATTAATCGTGCGATGAACAGCTACATGACGCGTAGCGGAATGCAGCTGAATGTCGTAGAAACAGGGTCATCCGGGATAGGTAGAGTTGGCTTGGTTGATCTGTCATCTGGTGATGTTGCGCCCGGTTTCTATCGTGCAGATCCGGCTCAGATTCGGTTTACGCAGTCAGATGCCAGTCCATTTTTCTCGAAGGGCGGTACGATTGACGGCCTAGTTTCGGACCTCCGGTCCGGCAAGGTCACCGCAGACCAAGTCGGCAATCCGCTTCAGGTTGTGATGCACGAGGGCCTTCCGTTCTCAATCGACAATCGTCGCCTTGTTGCGTTCAACTTAGCAGGGGTGAAGGATGTTCCGATCCAGATTGTGACTTTAGATAACCCGGCGGTGGCCGCACGTTTCTTCGATCGATTTGATCCGATTGGAGGAATCGGGAAGAATATCGTTCTTGCTCCGAGTTCTGCGCGAACACCGGCTCAACTACTGCTTAGGGATTCGGGATTGATAAAGGGGGTTCAACTTGGGCACTGATGCGAAAGAGGTTCTTGCTCCGCAAGACTTCGAGACTTGGCCGATTTGGCGTTACGACGATGAAGATGATCTATATCATCCGGTAACGAGCGTTGACCAACTTCCTGAATCGGAGCGAGCGTTGTCTATTCGTGCGAACTTCAAAACACCAGACGGTCGATCGTTCGCTGGCTACGTTGTTGGCATTGAGCGGGTCTTCTCCTTCGGTTTGTTTGGGGGAGGCCGTGTATTCCATGTCAACATGAATCTACCGGATCTCTCTGCTAAGCAACTGAATGCATTCCTCCAGGTGCAGTCACGTGAGTCTGGCCAGACATTCGAATCCCTGTTCCCATTGACGTACGCTTCTTCGATCAACGAAAAGCCGTTCGTGGACTTCAGCGGCCAGTTTGACGGTCTTCCAACGACGAAACATTAGACGAGTTCGTCGCATATAACGAACACGAACGTCCGCTTAAGCGGGCTTCGTTGTTTGTGCGCTCGACGCGTCAGAAGATCTGTTTTGCAACGCGCCGGCGCCCCTCGTCATCGAGGTGCATTACGCGAATTCCGGCAATCGCGTGACGCAGCCAGTCATCGGCAATAGCGCGTGTTCGTCATTCGCGGCGGCCGCTGGCGAGGCCAGCAATTGCCGCATTCCAGCACTGACCGTTGCGCTATCGTCGGTCCCGTTTGCAGCGGAAATATCGTGTTGGTCCAAAACGCACCACTCCCTTGAAATAGCACAGACAAGACACACGCGCCAAAACGCGTGCAAACCGGTCGCTCAGGCAAGCGTGGTAAGGGTTGAGGTGCACCACGTTGCTGAGCGGTGAAACGTTGTCGAGGCGGCCCCGGATCGCGAGGCTTCTCGAGTCTAACGCCAGACTTTTGGTCCTTGGCCCAAGCGAAGGGAGAGATGAGTCAAGCGTTCTTGGAGCGGTCGCAATTGCCCAATGGACAATGGTTTGGTAGCTCAAGTGGTGTTGACTTTCGTTTCTTTCTGCCAACGAATAACGCACCATTGTGGCGCGGTTATCCAATTTTCACACCATGAAAATCGTCGCAGAAGTATTTAAATTGTCAAGTGGCTCCCTGATCCCGCAGTTCTACTGCCACGATGAGAATGGCATTGTAGTAAGGGAGGTAACTGACACGCTCCTCGATTTGGTCGCCGAATCTCTTCCGAATCAGCTCGAGCGGCTGGTGACTATTATGGTCTCAGCGCAGCAGGGGAGATATGAACGCACTGATCCTTTGCTAGCCGATTGGAGCGTGAATGACAAGCTTGTCTGGATTGGACCGCCTCGGGTTGAGTCTGGATTTGTCCTTATTTCGAATGAAAATATCCCTGATTTTTCCATGGGCGACGGAGAGCCTCAGAAGTTCTCAATAGAACAATTCATGGGAGCAGTAGCGCATTGGATTAAATTCTACAAAATGCTTGCTGAATTCGGGAAGGAGGGCTTCGTAGGGAAGCGGTTCGAAGGCGTGATTTGATGCTGTGCACCAGAGTTGCAATACAGGGACGGTCATTTTGCACCGAACCGCTTCACGGTGACGATGGGCGTGCTGTCGGACGGACGAATCGTCGCAGGTCCGAAGGGCGGGGACGGCGTGCAACTGGGCTACAACGCGGCGGGCGAGCGCGTGCTGGCGGTGTACGCGTCGGATGGCCGAACTGAGCGCTACGAGTACGACGCGAACGGCTGCCTGACGAACCAGTCGATCAACGGCGTGGTGGTGCGCGAGCGGGAGAGCGACCTGCTGGGCCGGGTGACGGGCTACACGGCATACACGGCGGATCGTTCGAAGCGAACGGAGCAGGTGACGCGGCAGTACGATGCGGACGGCCTGCAGACGAGCGAGCGCGACGTGCTGGAAGGGGCGACGACGCGCTACGTGCGGATGTCGGACGGGACGCTGGAGCGCACGGAGCGTCGTCCGGACAAGGGCGACGGCACGACCGTGACGACGGCGCATACATACGAGTGGTGGGACGGCGCGAAGCAGAAGGCGACGGTGTCGCAGGGGACGAACCCGAACGCGCCGGGCTGGAAGCCGGCGTCGAGCTACTACAACTACGACGTGAACGGGAACCTGAAGTCGGTGTACGACGACGGGGGCGGGCAAGGGGGCAAGGCGCGCGCGTTCAGCTACTGGACGGACCTGCGCGGTCAGGTGCAGCGGCGTGACGAACTGGTGGGGGTGTCGATATCGTCGGACGGAGCGATCACGGGGGCACAGGGGGACCGCAAGCACAACTACTACTACCTGAATGGCCACCGGGTGGGGAACGTCGGCAACGACGGAGTCGAGAAGGTTGACTACGTGCAGGAACTGGCGGGGAAGCTGGGCAAGGGCAAGGAGAGCCAGTACCGTGTGACGACGCCGGTGAGCGTGGCGGACTTCGACGAGAACTACCTGCGGATCGACGGAACGTATCCGGGGACGAGCCCCGGTACGTGGACGGTGCGGGAAGGGGAGACGCTGAAGTCGATCGCGTCGGCGTTGTGGGGGGACGAGACGCTGTGGTACGTGCTGGCGGACGCGAACGGTCTGAAGAGCACGGACGAGCTGAAGGCTGGGCAGACGCTGACGGTGCCGAACAAGGTGACGAACGTGCACAACACGGCGAGCACGTTCAAGCCGTACGACCCGGGTCAGGCGATCGGGGATACGCAGCCGACGCTGCCGGACCCGCCACCACCGCCGGGAAGGGGAGGCGGGTGCGGCGGGTTCCTGCCGGTGATCGCGATCGTGGTGGCGGTGGTGGCGGTGGTGATGACGTACGGAGCGACGTCGCCCTACATGGCTTCGTTGGCCGGCTCGGCGGGATTGACCGGCGGCGCAGCGTCGACGGCTGCTGCGGTGGGCGCGGGGGCGGTGGCAGGTGCGACGGGCGCGCTGGCAAGCCAAGGGGTGATGATTGCGGGCGGCGCGCAAAGCGGGCTGGACTGGAAGGGCGTGGCGCTGGGGGCGATGGGCGGGGCGGTTGCCGGAGGGGTGACGAGCGCGATGCCGGCCGGGTCGTTCGGCACGGCCGCTGCCCAGGGCGCGGCGCGCTCGGTGGCGACGCAGGGGATTGGTCTGGCAACCGGGTTGCAGGATCGCTTCGACTGGAAGAGTGTGGCGGCGAGCGCGATTGCGTCGGGGGTGGGCTACGCGGCGAATCAAGCGATCGGTCAGCTGCAATACGGTGATGCGTGGAAAGGGATGACGCCGTCGGCGCTGCGGGCGGATACGTTCAACGCGGCGGTGCGCGGATTCGGTGTTGGCATGGCGGCCGGGGCGGCGAGTACGGTGGTGCGGGGCGGGAGCCTGGGGCGCAATGTTGGGGCGATTACAATGGATGCGATCGCTTCCACCGTCGGCAATATGGTGGTGGATCAGGTACAAGCAGCGTCGCTCGACTCGACAACGCGGCGTACGCAGGACGCGATTGCTGCGGTCAACGGACAGATTTTGCCGGGTGGGCTAGGTGGAGTTGGCAGCGGATTCGTGGCACCGGAGTCGACCTACAGTAATGCAGCCTTGCTGTACGGCGCATACGGTGGTCTGGTCGACACGACGCCGACAACCTACAGCAGCGCATCAGTGTTGTATGGCGTTGGAGGAGGCGCTCCGGCGGCTCCTACAGTGCTGGCTGGACAGCCTTTTAGAGCGCAGTTTCCTGATGCTTCGCCGGGCATACAGGTAGCCGATGCCAGCGAATTCTTTGCGAAGCTTGGAAAAGACGCCACCATGCGAACGGACGCCATGTTGGCGCCGTATAAGCTCCCACCTCTCGATCCGCTGGCCGGACAGCCCAAGCTAGTGCCGATGGACGCAGCCGCTTCACGCGCGAGTTCAGGTGCTACGTTCAGGCGTTTTATGGAGACGCAGGGCACGCAGCCGATTGGCGGGCTGATGGCGAATGCGGCGATCCAGGCAACAGGAAACACTGGGTATGCAGTGGCCGTTGCTGATGCAGCGGGGCCTCTGGACGCATTATGGGCACCGGCCGGAGGACGTTTCAATTCAGTCGCGAGCGTGCGTCGCGGACAGCCCGCACTCGAAAGTGTGGGCCCTTCCGCGACTTTGTCACGTATCGAGTCGAGATTTGGAGCTTCTACTAGAGAGGTTGGTTTTATCGTTGATTCCGCTTCCGGAAACATACTGACGGTTGCGAGGCAGTCGTATGGTCAATCAAGTGCAAGTTTCAAGTTTGGGCCTGAACAATGGGCACTGGCGGAAGGGAACTGGATTACTCACAATCATCCGAGTGGTCTGACGTTAGGGATCGAAGATCTTGCCGGCGCGGTCGCATCCGGTGCACGTGGAATTCGCGCTTCGACAGCAATTGGCACATATGAACTAACTTTTGACCGATCGTTTGGTGCTGCATATCGTAGCGATTACGCTGGGGCATATGGCTTCTTGCACGCTCAGACGAACGAAATCGGAAGAGGCATCATGGCAGATATTCGGTCTGGAGCGATGGCGGTTCCACAGGAACTGCAAGGCGCACAGCGTCGAGGATTCCTGGCGGACGAAATGTGGTTCCGATTTTCGTCTCAGATGCCTAACCTTAAGTACAATTTTTATCCGAGGTAATATCAATGGATCGCAAACTTCCGGGAAATCTGGATGCGGCAGCAAAATTTGGGCTCAAGCTTCTCGATGAGAAAAGTAGACGAGAAGTTTCCAAAATTGGGATTTTCAATCCACACATGAAATACGAAACCGATTTTATGATGGTGATTGGAGGTGGCTTGGGAATTGTCGATCGACAGAACATCGATTTGTTGCGTGATATCGAAAATAACCATTCAGATCAACTTCATTTTTTAGAGCTGCAAGAAGGAGAGGTGGACGTCGAGGTCGCGATGAGAATCGTCATGGCGGCAATTTCGCGAGAAGCGCTAAAGAAGGTCTAGGGAAACGCTGATTTAATCGTCCGCACGCCCCGCGAACCCTTGTCGGGCTGTGCTCCGTGACACGCATTTGGCCTTTAATCAGTGTTTCCTTAGCGGAGTTTGCGGCCGGTGCTACAGGGCGTTACGTGACTGCCTATCAAGATGGGCATCTTGGAAACACTCTGTTGAATGACGCTGGCAGCGCGGTGCATGGTGCAGTGATGTCGTCGCCAGTCGGGCTGGTGAATGCTTTGGCTCATAGGAGCGAGTTGGGTGGGTACGAGCGACTTGGTGGTGCAGCGCTCAATGCCGCACTTGTGGCAGGCGGGATCAGCCGATTGGGTGGTATCTCAGAAATAATGGCAATGAATTCCGGTGGAGATCGTCTCATCGGAATGATGGGGGCAGCTCGGATCAACAACTCTCTTGAGTTTAATGCAATTGTTAATGACCTAAAGGCAAAAGGTGTGGATATTAGTTATCGTTCAGGTCAATATGCATACGGACCAGCACCGAGTGGTGGGCGCCCAGGCAACATCATTTTTGATCGAGACGCCTCAATATCAGCTATTCGACATGAGTATGGGCATTTCCTTGATGACGCGGCTCTCGGATTCCCCGGTCAGCGTTTCTACTACGAGAATCCGAGCGCGCGATTGGCCACGGAGCGTCGACAGTATTTGGGAGAGATTCGTACGGCTAGAAGCTTGGGCGATGCTGCTGCTCGCCGTCAGCTTATTGAAGATTACTTGGGCGAGAAAAGGTACCTCATTGATAACTACTACTTCAATCCTTACGGCTTTAGATAATTGGGGGTTGTGATGTTGTTTCCTGAAAATCCAGACAAACGGCCGATCCTTTGGGATGCGCTGGCGAAGCAATTGGTGCAGATCGAAATGTGCTTCGTCATCGAAAGAGGGAGTGGAGATTCTTCTGCAGAAGCGCGGCTGCTAAATGAAGAAATGGCGAGAGAGGCGATCGAACGTTTGAGGAGTTCTCAGATTTGTCGAATTAGTGCCGATCGTGGAATTGCGATGTCGCCTCATTTTTCTGGAACGGTTAATGGTAATTCGATTTTTATAAATGAGATGATCTGCATGCCGGATATTGGGGGGGGCACGATTCGTCTCGATCGACTTCGACATGACATAGAGGTGGTTGTGTTGAATCTGCTGTTTGCTCGCGATGGTGCAAGCAGAGTGACTATTCCCTTGCATTTGAATCCTTGGGGCATGAAGGATGCCGATGTTGTATCGACGGATCAAGGATTGGTATTTGAAAAGAAAGTGTGAATAAAAACTAGACGCCAGAAAATTCTCGGATTGAGCGTCGAAGACATGCGCATTATCAAAGCTCTGAGAGATAAGGGGATTTAAAGTGCGGAGGGGATTTTATATTCGAGATGTCTTTCGCTTGTCGAGCGGTGTGACTGTGCTGGCTTGCGAGGGGGGGGCAATTTGGACGGGGAGATTGCTGGTCGCCGAGCGACACTTCTGGTTAAAGGCGGGATTCGTCAAAAAAATAGTTATAAGGGGGGCGACATATGCTCAATCAATCTGCGAACGTTGACCAACGTGCGTTCGAGACTATCGATGTAGTTGAGCTACGGGACGACGAGATACGTAGCGGAGTTCGGATGGTGCTGTCTGATTAGTTGGTCCCGAAAGTTGAAGGTCGAAGACTGTTTGTTTGCAACCAAGAGAGGGAATTTAATAAATGCAGTTGAAGAAATTGATTCCACTGGGTGTTTCGTTTTTGATTCTGGCAGGCTGCGCATCGGTGCCGATGGGCGATCCACAACGCGATGCCGAGCTGAAGACGTTCAGCGCGCCGCAGGATAAGGCGGCGATTTACGTGTATCGGAACGAAAGCATGGGAGGTGCCGTCAAGATGACGGTGACGCTTGATGGTAAGACTCTGGGCGATACTGCCGCGAAGACTTACCTGTATAGCGAAGTTGAACCCGGTCGCCATCAGTTGGTCTCGAAGGCGGAAAACGATTCGACGCTTGATGTGGATACGGTTGCCGGAAAGATCTATTACGTCTGGCAGGAGGTCAAGATGGGCATCATGTACGCTCGCAGCAAGCTGCAACTCGTTGACGACACGACTGGGCAAGACGGGGTGAAAGAATCGAAGCTGGCAGTTCTGAAATCAGAGCAAAGCGGCGACGCAAAGTGACGTGCTGTTGCTGCTGGCGCCTGCATCGACACCCGCGGATGTGGGCGTCGATGCAGTGTTCAGCCTCTCTCTGCAGTGTCAGCGAAAAGGCTCGTTGACGTGCATCCCTCGGATTCCGTGGAGTCAGACATCATGCGCGTACCAACCCACGTACGAAACAGTCGCTCAGTCAAGTATGGCGTGGGTTTGGGCGCACGACATTGCCAAGCGGAGAGGCGTCGCCGTGGCGGCTGCAGATTTCCTTGTCTATATCAATGGTCAGAGGGCTGATGTTGATAACGCCCTGAATGAGCCCCGATTCGCGATGAAAGACGACCACCAGAACCTCCCGACATCCGTCGACATCCCCGGCGGCAAGCGCACCGATTTTCCCGACGGCAGCCACCTCATCGAGGGGCCCGACGGCGAAAGATACCTCGTCTCCGAATCAGGCGAAATCAACGCGACCGTTCCCGAAATCCGTCGGGTGCAGATCGACGATCTCTCGCTGATCCTTCGGCACGAGATCGCCCACGTGCACGAAACGACGTCCCACACCTTGCACTTCGTCGGAGGCGGGGTCTTTTCCTACCTGCATCAACGCGGCGGCCCCGGCATGTCGATCCATGCAAACCGCATCGTGTTCCGGACGCTACCTGGCGGGGCGATCGTAGTGTGCGGCTCGGCCCCAAGCAATGCACCGGGCAGGGCGCCGAGCGCTACCCGCTAGAAAACACCCGTGGGTTTCACCGCCCTCGACGCGATTGCCCGATCTCGCGCACCACGTCACCCACCAGCGCCGACGCGCTCCTGTCCTCCATGACCCCCTTGCACGCCCAATCCACCATCTCCTGAAACTCGGGTTCGTTGGCGAGCCTCGGGCCGAATTCGTACCGCAGCGCGACGTCGATCACAGCTCGCGACAATCGCGTGGCGTCGTCGATGCCGGCGGCGTGCAGCGCACTGATCCTCTTCTGTAATAGCGTACGCAAGTCCGCAACCGCCGCGCGTGCGTCGATCGGGTTGCCGTCTCGTACAGCCTTCGGGCCTGCCTGCCGACTTGCCGGACGCCGCGTCCGGTCGACGATCTGCTGCCGCAGCAACGCCAAAACTCGATTGATTGTCGAAACGGGATCCATGAACACTCCGATGGTCGTCAATGACGCGTCCGTGACGCGAGATAGCCGGACAACAGAAGGTGCCCGCTCATTGCTTCGTCGTCGACCTTTCGCGTCAGCGTCTCGAGGTGCGCGACGATCGTCTCGATGTATCCATCAATACCCGGATAGCGCTGGTTCACCGCGAGCCCGCGCTTCAACCAGTCCAGCGCGGCATCGAATCGGTCGTCGCACAGCGCCAGCAGTCCCGTCTTGAACAACCACAGCGCATCGTGTTGCGACAGCCTTTCGTCGAGCGTCGCCCAGACGGCCGTTGCCTCGGAAACTTGCCCGTCGAGCAAATCGATCATCCCGAGCATGAAGCGCGCAATGTCGAAATCCGGTGCGAGAGCAATGGTCCGCGTGAAGTCGGCACGCGCTTCGTTGCGGCGCTTCTGCCCGGCGTAGATCGACCCGCGCAGGAACCATAGCCGATGATCACCCGGCCAGTGCGCAAGCGCAGCGTCGAGTTGAACGAGCGCCTCGCGGTCGGGGCCGCTCATCAGACGGGCAATGTCGTCCATCGTATCGTCGTCGCACAGCATGACGTCATCGTGGTTGCGATTCATCGAGATCTCCTTCATCCGATCACATGCAGGTGTTCCGGCTCCCCAAGCCGCTTGCGCAGATCGGTGAGCGCGGCGCGATGCAACTGCGAAATCCTGCCCTTGGTAAGGCCGAGGATATCGGCGATCTGCTCGAATCCAAGGCCGTGAAAATAGTGGTACTGAATGATTTTTCGGGTCCGTTCTGGAAGATGTCCGACCGCGTCGACCAACCGGTCTTTCGTCTGGCGCCACGCAATGCCGCGATAGGCCGCCCCGGGCAGCCGCAGATCGTCAGGGTGCGCGACGTCGTTTGGCGGTGCGACGAGCCCCGTGCCATCGAGCATGAAGCCGAGCGCGAGCCCGGCCGCCAGTGCGCCGAGTGTCTGGAACGTGTCGCGTACTGCCGGTTCGTCGTCGGTCTGGAGCGACGCGACCCGCTCCCGTCGCACACGCCGCGAGAACGAGATCTGCTCCTGGCCATCGGTCAGTTTCTCGACCCCGGTCAGGATCGCGCCCTTCACGCGCGTCGTACAGAACGTTTCGAACGCCACGCCGCGCGCCGGATCGAAGCGGTCGATCGATTCGAGCAGACCGATGCACGCGAGCTGGACGAAATCCCGAAACTCGACGTCGTCGCGATGCCGTCCCGCATAGAGCCGCGCCGCGATGGCGCGCGCATAGGGCAAGTAGTGCGCAAACACGGCTTCGCGGGTGCGTGCGCAACGATCGGCGGCCCACATCCGCCACAGCTCCGCTTCGGGCCGTGCGGTACCGCCGTCGGCTGTTCGCGGATTTCGGTTGCTCGCACCCGCCTGCGTCATCGGAATCCTCCAAGTACCGCTCGCAGCACGAGGCCCCAGCCATCGATCAGCACGAACAGCAGGATCTTGAGCGGCAGCGAGATGGTCGCGGGCGGCACCATCAGCATGCCGAGCGACAGCAGCACGGCCGACACCACGAGATCGATCAGCAGGAACGGCAGCAGCACGACGAAGCCGATCTGGAACGCGACGCGCAGCTCGTTCAGGATGAATGCGGGCGTGAGCTGCAGCAGCCCGACGTCGCGGGCCGTATCGGGCAGCGGCTTGCGCGACAGCTCGTACATCAGCCGCAGTTCATCGTCGCGCACCTGCCGCAGCATGAAATCGCGCAGCGGCGCCGCGCCGGTTTCGAGCGCCCGGTCGATGCCGAGGTGGCCGGACATGAAGGGTTGCAGCGCGTCGTGGTTGAGCGTTTCGAACGTGGGCATCATCACGAACGCGGTCAGGAACAGCGCGAGGCTGATCAGCACGGGCGTCGGCGGCGTTTCGGGCATGCCGAATGCATGCCGGATCATCGACAGCACAATGACGATGCGGATGAAGGCGGTCATCGAAACAACCAGTGCCGGACCGATGCTCAGCAGTGTCAGCATTACCGCGATGCGCACGGCCTCGGATGTCCCCTCGCGATCGAGCGAGAAGGGCGTGCCGGGCGGCGCGGCAATCGCTGCAGCGGCATGCGCGGTCAGTCCGCAGAGCAGTGCGCAGACAAGCAGCAGACGTAGTCCTCGGGACAACGTGGACAGAATGGGCACGCCGGACGAGAGGCGCGGCGTCACGACGTCGTCTCCGGCGCCGGGCGCGAGTGCGCATCGAGCAACGTGATTCCGCTGGCGTCGAGGGCGAGCAGTACATGTCGTTCGTCGTATGCAACGACGTGAAGCGTGACGCGGGGCGCCAGCCGCACCGTGTCGACGATCTTCAGACATTTCTGGCCGGCTGGCGTCCCGACCCCGTCGGCTCGGCCGAACCCGTATCGACGCAGCAGGAAAATCGCGGCGACGCCGAGCACGATGCACAGGACGAGCGCACCGCCGATCCTGTACAGGTCGACACCGTTGGCAAGCATTGGCCCAAGCGCGATCGTGGATGGCGAAGGCGTAGCGGCCACGGTACCGGATGCGGCAGCAGTCGGCATCGGAAGCGATTCCGCGGTCAAGGCGAACCCCGACATTCAGCGCTCCCGGATGACGTCGGTGATCCGGATGCCGAACTGGTCCTCGACCGCGACGATCTCGGCACGCGCAACGGTCCGCCCGTTGAGGTGAACCTCGACACAGTCGTCGATCCGGCGGTCGAGCGTGACGACGGAGCCCGGCTGCAACGCCATCAGATCCTTGATGGAGATATCCGACGAGCCGAGATGGATGTCGAGGGAGACGGTGACGTCGTGGACAAGGTCGAGACCGGGATGAACGGTCGGGCACTCGGTATCGGATTCGGCAGGCGCTTCCTGTTCGGGAAGCTCGACGCGCATGACGGCGGGAAGCGCTGAGGTGGCGTGAAATGTCATGGATGTTCCTTGGGTTCTGAGAGCGAGTGCAGTTGAACGGAAATCTGTTCGCCGACACGACCGAGGCGACCGACGCCGAGCGCCGACCCGCCAGCGTCTCCGGCCTCGAGCGAGATCGAGGGATCGAGTCGTTCGGCGACGACGATGACGTCGCCGGGTGCGAGAGCGAGCAGTTGCGCGATGGGTAGCGCCACACAGCCGATTCGCGCGTGAATGCGCGTCCGGGTCGCTTCGAGGGCCACCGCGCGCGGTGTCAGCACGTCAGGCGGAGCGGCTGGGATGGCTCGGGACGCTTGTCTGGCCCACCAGAACGGCGCGGCGTAGATGATCGATAGCGACGCGTCGGCGGTGCCGAGCGCTAGCCGGACGTGAATGCCGCCGTAGCGAAGTTCGCTTGTCGCCGTCGCATCGAGTGGCGGCAGACGTCGTGCATCGGGGGCGCGCTCGCCAGCGACGGTACGCAGCGCGTCGGCCATCGCATCGGTCATCGATCGTTCGAACGCGCACAGCACGCTGGCGCAGGCATGGGATCCGGTTGCGGCGAACTCATCGGGCAGGTCGAGCGCGCGGCGCACGAGCCGATCGAGCGCGGATGGCTGGATCGCCCACCGGACATGCGGCCCGCATGTCCAGACATGGCTGGCCGGCGGCCAAGGCGGCGGCTGCATGGGCGCGATCTGCTCGACGCTGTCCACGTGAAGCGCATCGTCGCACCATGCCTGCAGCCAGGGTGCAACGGCATGTTCCGACAGCGACCGGGCCTCGGCGAGATCGTGCTCGGCGAGCGGCCGCCAGCGCGGGATCACATCCGTCATCCCTGCCCCCGCATCTGGAACAGTTGCATGATCATCTCGTTCGATGTGCTCACCACTTGCGATGCGGCCTGGAAACCGCGCTGGATGAGGATGAGCTGGCCGAACTCGCCGGACAGGTCGACGTTGGACGCTTCGGTTGCCCCGGCCCGCAGCCGGCCGACAAGCGGATCGCCGCTCTTCGCGTGGCGTGGCGGCGGCAGGTGCGTCGCGTCGAACAGGCCGGCGTTCCGCTGCACGAGGCGCTGCGGGTCGGTGAACCGCGCGAGTGCGACGGCACCCACCTCGGCCGTCTGGCCGTTGGTGTAGCGCAGCGCGAGCTGACCTTCGTCGTCGATGCTCATCGATGCGAGCGTGCCGGCTGCATAGCCGTCCTGTTTCGCTACGCGCAGCGTCGAGGTGGCACCCGACGAGAACGCGGTTACGCCCGTGGAAAAATCCAGCTTGACCGTGAGCCCCGACGACGGCAGCGTGACTTCGATCTTGTCCTGGCCCGGTTCGGGAATACCGCCGTGGAACTGCAGCGTGCCGATCTGCAGCGGCGTGCCGTTGCTATCGGTAACGGTGACTGTCCAGCGTCCCGGCATCACGGCGGCGTCCGGCGCGAATGACACCTTCAACGTGTGCTTCGCTCCGTTCGCGTCGTAGAGATCGACGTCGGAGACGGCGAAGTTGGTCGACCCAGGCGACAGGTTGTCGGTGAACCGGACTACTTGCGTCGCGCGCGGCGGGTCGAGCAGCCGGCCCGCGAGCGAGACGGGCGAGACCGTGCTGGCCGCGTCGAGTGCGGTGAGTTTCAACCCGTTCGAGCGTTCGGTCAGGAAACCGTCGTCGTCGATCTGGAATCGACCGGTTCGAGCGTAGCGGATCGTGTCGCCGTCGCGGAGCGCGAGCAGGCCGTCGCCGTCGATTGCGAGATCAAGCTGTCCCGTGCTGCCGCGCAGTTCGCCCTGCCGAAAGTTCAGCGCGGCCTGTGCATATGCGACGCCGCTGCCGGAGCGCGTCGCCTCTCGCGCGGTCGCGCGGCCGTCGTAGAGATCCTGAAAACACGGAGTCGACGACTTGAAGCCTGGCGTGTTCAGGTTCGCGACGTTGTTGCCGACGGTCTGCAGGCCCTTGGAGTAGGCCGTGAGACCGCTCATGCCGATGTAGAGACTGTCGAGCATCGGCGCCTCCTCAACGGACCGTCAGGATCTGCGACACCGTCGCGTCGGTGAGAAACTGCCCGGCTTCGGACTCGATCGTCAGCTTCGATTCGCCGTCCTTGAACGACAGGCCCTTGACGATGCCGGAAATCGTGCCCGTGTCGCCGCGCACGTCAACCTTGCGCCCGAGCAGGCCAAGCGTCTGCGTGGCCGATTGCACGGACAGCAGATTGTCGATCGTCGATGCAATCTGGCGACTCTGCTCGAGCGACGTAAATTGGGCGAGCTGCGACACGAATTCGTAGTTGTCGACCGGCTTGAGCGGATCCTGATAGGTGAGCTGGGTCACGATGATCCGCAGCAGCGACTGCAGGTCGAGCCCGGTTGGATCGGTTTGTGTGCGGCCGCCGGGCACGGGGCCGAGGGAGTCAATCGCCATGTGTTCCTCCTGGGAATAGGTTCGTCGCGATGAAAAGCCTGCCGTTGATGAAGAGTCGCGCGTCAGGCAGGCCGAGTCGGCGCAGTTCGGCGAACGTTCGCTGTGCGAGCGTCGCGTCGTCGATACCGGCCGCGCGGATCGCGACCGAAATACCGGCCCCGCCCGTCAGCACGCTGAGCGTGCATGGCGGCATGGCGGCGGCTGGTGCGGCTGCGCCAGGTTCCAAGGCGCGCGCACGCTGGCTGGCAACGCGCGCCGGTTGCGGATCAGGAGCCGGCCTTGCCCGGTAGGAGGCGGCTGTGGACGTCGCGTGAAACGGGCGCGCCAAGGTATCGGGCGGCGCATCAGCTCCTGCGGGGCGGGGTGGGTGGCTCGACGTGTGAGCCGGGCGATCGGTGGCCACGGAACCGGGTCGCGCGTGTGTGCGGTGCCCGGTACCCGGTTGCAGTGCCGTCGTTTCGAACGGCGCTCGAATCACCGCTGAAGCATCGGCGGTATGAAGGATGGACGGTGTCGCCGGCGATGACCCGCGCAGCGCAGCGAGCGGGCGCGACATCTGTGCCTTAGGCGTGGGGCCGGCTGCCGCCCCACGCCACATGTCTCGCTCGAGCCGGCGTAGCGTGTGCGCAAATGCCGACGGCGCGCCCTCCCGGCGCGGCGCTGCCGCGGTGTCGGCCGGGACACCGTCGTGCGAGTGTCCGGTGGCGGTCGGCGCAACGCTCACGGACGCCTCCGACAGGTCGACAGCCAGTCTTCGAGCCGCGCGTCGTCCGCCTTGTCGCGCGCGCGTCGCTCGGCGACGCGCGCCTGCGCGACGAGCCGGTCGGCCGCGTCCGCGCATTGATGGTGCCGCTCGAGTGTCGGATGGTGCGCATCGACTTGCGATGTGGCGGCGCGCGCTTGTTCGGCGAACGTCAGCCAGGTACCGTGCGCCGCGTCAATCGCGCCAGCGCGATTGCGCAACAGATCGATAGGCAGGACGGCGCTGGCGAGGCCTGATCGACTCGCCCGCGCGATGGCCGCCATCCGGTTCGCGGCTTCGCGTTCGCTTGCCTGCGCGGCCTCGCGCGCGTCGGCAAGCCGCTTGGCTTCGATGCGCTCGCGCGACAATTGCAGCGCGCGGAGATGGGCGATCCGCGTCGCGGCGGTCAACGGGGCCGTGGATTTCATGCGGCGGTCTCCAACAGGGCGGCGAGCATCGCGATGGCTTGTTTCCGTTCGGTCGGGCGATCAGGGGCCTGCTGCAGGAACGCGAGCAACGCGGGGCGCAGACGCAGTGCGCGATCGAGTGCGGGATGACTGCCGGCCGTGTAGAGCCCGGATTCGACGAGGGGCTTCGACGTCTCGTACAGCGCGAGCTGAGCGATCGCGTCGGCGGCCAGCGCGCGTTCCGCATCGCTCGCGACATACCGGCTGACGCGGCTCACGCTTTTCGGCACTTGAATCGGCGGGAAATGTCCCTGCTCCGAGAGTTCGCGGCTGAGCACGATATGGCCGTCGAGCAGCGCGCGCATCGTCTCCGCCATCGGATCGTCGATCTCGTCGCTTTCGGTCAGCACGGTCATCAGCGCGGTGATCGCGCCGCCGTTCTTCAGCGCGCCGCAGCGTTCGACGATTTTCGGCAGCGCGGCGAACACGCCCGGCGTGTATGCGCGTAGGGTCGGCGGCTCGCCGGCGGCGAGGCCGGTTTCGCGCAGCGCGAGCGCATAGCGGGTAATGGAGTCGATCATCAGCAGGACGTGCGCGCCTTGTGACCGGAAGTATTCGGCGATCGACAGCGCGGCCGGCACGCTGCGCGCCCGCAGCGCGGCGGACTGGTCGGAGGTCGCGACGACGAGTGTCGAGCGCGCTCGCTCGGCTGCGGACAGCGTTCGGTTCCAGCATTCCTCGGCTTCACGGCCGCGTTCGCCGACGAGGCACAGCACGCGGACGTCGGCGCGGACGCCGCGCGTGAGTGAGCCGAGCAGCGTCGTCTTGCCTACGCCGCTGCCCGCGAACAAGCCAACGCGCTGACCGACGCCGAGTGTCAGCAGCGAGTCGAGTGCGCGTACGCCAGTCTCGAGCGGCTGCTCGGGGGACTGCCGCGTGAGCGGTGGAGTCGCGACGCCGGCCAGCGGCCAGGACGCAGTGCAATGACCGAGCGGCCCGCCGCTGTCGAGCGGGCGTCCGAGGGGATCGACGACGCGGCCCAGCCAGGCGTCGCCGACGGGAAGTGTCGCGCCCGTCCGCAGCGCATGGACTTCGTCGCCGATCCGGATCGCGGCGGCGGTCGAGTACGGCGCGAGCGTGACGCGCGTGCGTTCGACGTTGACGATCTCGGCGAGCGTCGGCTCCGCGCGTTCGCCGCCGATCGCGCACAGCGAGCCGAGCGGCGCGCCCGGGCCGTCTGCCTCGACGAACGTCGGCATCACGCGCGTGACGGCGCCGGTGCGTCGCACGGGATCGGTTGCGCGGACCGCTGCGACGTACGCGTGTTCAGGTGGCGTTCGGATCGTCATCGCTGCGTAACGGGTCGAGGGCGGCCAGCAGGCGGCCGCATTGGCGGGGGAGATCGAGCTCGGCGCGGCCGGGTGTGAGGCCGAGCCGGCACGCGCCGGCCGGCAGGTGCGGATGCGCGGTGACGACCGAATCGGGCGCGGCCGTGGCGAGCGGCAGCAATGCGTCGTCGTCGGGAAAGTCGGCGCGCGACACGTCGACAGTCAATACCGTGCCCGCTTGCATGTATGCGACGTGGTGCCGGATCGTTTGCGCGATCAGAGCCGGATAGCATTCGGTCGCACCGAACATCTGTTCCAGCGCGGCCCGGGCGACGTCGAGCGCAAGGCTTTCGAGCGACGCGAACCGCTCCTGTAATGCGGAGCGCGCTTCCTGCAAGCCGCGCGACAGCACATCGATGCGTGCGTCGTCGTCGCGCTTCGCACGGGCATCAGCCGCGCGGCCGCCTTCGTCGACACCTTTCAGGTACGCCGCTTGCTGCGCGCTTTCGAGCGCGGCGCACGCCGCTTCGAGTTCGGTGACCCGGACGGTCAACTCGGCGATTTCGGCCGTGCGCGAGTCCGGCGAGGCCAGCGGCGCGTCCGACGCCGGTCGTGGCGTATGCGCGGTTTCCGCGGCCAGCCGCTTGTGCCCGTTTTCGAGTCGCACGCGATGCGCTTTCAGCAGGGTGCTCATCGGTGTCTCCCCAACCAGCTTCGAAGTCGGACGCGCAGCGGGCCCGGCGTCGGGACCGGTGCCGACGGTGCGGCTTGATTCGTCGCAACAACCGCCAGAGCGGCGTCGCGCAGCGCGTCGGCTGCGCGCGGCGAGAGACGGAATCCGGCGTGTTGCGCGACATGGCCGGCCAGCGCTTGCCGGCGCGCTTCGGTCAAGCGAACGAACACGCCGTCTCGTTCGAGATCGTCGAGCCCGGCCGCAATGCGTGCCGACAGTTCGACCGGCAGCACCGCGAGCGCATCCGTGAGCCGGTCCGCGCGCGTCCGGGCCTCTGCATCGTCGGGCGCAGTTGCGAGCGGCACCGCATGCCCCGTGATCGCGCGCGATGCCTCGTTGAGCAGCGGTCGCAGTCGTTCGCGCTCAGCGATGGACAACATGGTCCAGACCGACTCGACGTCCTCGATCCTGCAGCGGGCGAGTTCCGCCACCGTACGACGCAGCCGGCGCACCTGGTCAACGGGCATCATGCGGATCTCCGAGCGATTCGCCAGGCTCGGCGAGCAATAGCCGCAGGCGCGTCGCGTATTCGGCGCGCTGTGCGTCGTTCAGTTGTCTTGGTCGCGCGTGCCGCGTACGGAGGCTGCGTCGTGTTGCCCAGGCTGCCGCGATGCAGCATCCCGCTGCTGCTGCGAGCAGCGCACCCGCTGGCACGCTACCGATCTCGACGATGTGTCGCCAGAGTGATTCGGCCCGTCGCAGCGCGTTTGCGGGTTCGACGATCGGCCGGCCTTCATCGCGTGAGGTCGATATCGACGCGGGGGACAGGGGGGACGCGATCGGCTCGAGGCGCGTGTCCGCCGACTCGGCCGAGGCTTCGCGCACGAACGTCGCGAGCGTATCGCCGCGCGCGGGATCGAGACCGATCGACGCGGCGATGACGTCGCGCAGGCGGGCGACGCGCTCGGCCGGCATCGCGTTGTCGAGCACGATGCCGACCGACAGTTTGCGTATCGCACCGGGGCTCCGGACGATCTGCTCGACGGTTCGCTCCGAGCGTGCGGTCTCCGGCGCTGCCGGTGCGGCAGGCAGCGGCGGCAGGCTGGTTGCCGGCGACCCGGCGGGCGCGCGATGAGTCGGCAGGCCCGGCGTGCCGTCCGGACCGGCAGACGACTGCGTGAGGCCGGATTCGCGGGTCGTGCGGATCTGGTCGAAGTCGAGCGTCGCGTCGACGCTGAGCGTCGCGCGGTTCGCGCCGACGATGGGGGCGATCTGCGCGAGAATCTTGCGCTCGTAACGCTGCTCGACGGTGGTTTTCAGCGCGAACTTCGGATCGTCGACGTCGATGCCGCGCACATCGGCGGATGCGCCGCGCTGGTCGAGTACCGAGACGTCGGCGGCCGACATTTCGGGCACGGCCGCCGCGACCAGTCGCTGGATTCCTTTGACGACGTCCGGTTCAAGTACGTGGCCATCGCGAACGAACAGCGCGACCGATGCCTTGGGCCGGTTGCGGTCGCGGCGAAACAGTGATGCTTCCGGCAGGCTCAGATGCACGCGTGCGAGCTCGATCGAGTCGAGTGTCGCGATCGTGCGAGCAAGTTCGCCCTGCAGTGCGCGCTGGTAATTCACCTTCTGCGCGAACTCCGTCAGGCCGAAGTCGCTCTGGTTGAAGAGCTCGAAGCCGACAACGCCCTGCAGGCGCAGGTCCGCGCCCGTCAGCTTGACGCGGGCCGCGCGCGCATCGTCAGCCGGTACGAGAATGGCGGCCGTTTGCTCGTCGTAGCGAAACGGTATCTTTTCCTTGTCGAGC
The DNA here is from genome assembly GCF_025560745.1 of Burkholderia sp. S-53. Classification (NCBI taxonomy): domain Bacteria; kingdom Pseudomonadati; phylum Pseudomonadota; class Betaproteobacteria; order Burkholderiales; family Burkholderiaceae; genus Burkholderia; species Burkholderia sp. S-53. The sequence goes on along the minus strand of NZ_CP090483.1, from coordinate 3,401,407 downwards.
TGCGCCGCGACTGCGGCGGCGTCCTGTGGCTTCAGGTCGCGCGCGAGGATCTGATACGACGGGCGCAACGCGAACCAGGCGGCGAGTCCGGCGCAACCGACCACTGCGGTGAGTGCGCCGGCGACCGCGAACTGGCGCATGCGCGAGCCGGTTGCGAAATAGGCGCCGAGGCGCGAGATCGGTCGATTCATATCACAGTTGCATCCGCATCAGTTCCTGGTAGCCCTCGACGAGCCGCGCGCGCACGTTGAGCGCGAATTGCAGCTTGAGCCGCGCGTCCTCGAGCGCGAGCACGACCTGATGCGGCGGCCGATCGTCGCCGAGCGCGAACGCTGCGCCGGCCGCCTCGGCGGTGCGCAGCGCGCGATCGACATTCCGCACCCCGTCCATCAGCAGCGTTTCGAATCCGTCGGTTGCGAGCGAGGAGGGCCCTGCGAGCCGCGGTTCCGCCGCGTATTCGGCGATGGCGTCGACAGGCGTCATGACTGCCCCCCGATGTCGAGTGCACGCAGATACATCGAGCGCGCCGCGTTGAACATCACGACATTCGCTTCGTAGGTGCGCAGAGTCTGGACCAGCAGCGCCATTTCGGCGGCATGATCGAGACCCGGATAGCGAACCAGGCCCTGCGCGTCGGCGTGCGGATGCGCGGGGTCGCGTACTACGCGAGGCGGCATGTCGAGGGTCTCGGCGCCGAGCGCGCGCGTGCCGGCGAGCCGGTCGGCAGGCACGGTGCCGGACGCGTGCCGCAGCGCGTCGGGGAAGGCCGGCGCGACGTTCGGCGCCGATACGAGCCGCAACGGCCGATACGGCTCGGCGGTAGGGGCAAGGGCGACGCCCGCGTTGGCGAAATTCCGGGCGATGAGTTCGAGGCGCTGACGTTCGACGTCGAGCCCCGAACGCGCGATCGCGAAGATCGTGTCCGACATGGTCAGCCTCCACGCACCGCGAGCTGCCTGAGCTGCAGCGTGCGTGCGACCACGCTCGCAAGCAGCGCGTAGCGTGCCGATGTCTGCGACGCGTCGGCGATTTCGCGATCGAGCCGAACCGTGTCCGGCGATACGAGCGTTTGCGGCCGGACGGCCTCGACGCGCGCGTATCGCACCGTGTCCGTATCACCCGGCCGCGCGGCCGCGGCGGCCGACAGCGCCTCCTCGAATGTCACCCGCAGCGGCGAAAAGCCCGCCGAATTTGCGTTCGCGACGTTGTGCGCGATTACGGTCGAGCGCGCGTACAAACCGTCCATCGCCTTGCCGGCGATCGCGGCGACCCATTCCATCGACATCGCTTGTTCCTCCTTCATTGAATGACGAGTTCCGCATACAGTGCGCCTGCCGCCTTGACGGCCTGCAGGATCGCGATGACATCGCGCGTGCCGATGCGCGCTTTCGAAAGCGCATGAACCAGATCGCCGACGGTGCCGCGCGGGAACGAGATGGCGACGGTCTGGCCCGCTTCGTCGACCGACAGTTCGCTATTGGCGATCACGAGGCTGCGCACGTCGCGTCCGGTCAGCGTGACGAAGTTCGGCTGCGATGCCGAGTACTCGGTCGTGACCGATACCCGGATGTCGCCGTGCGAGATCGTGACGGGCGCGATCCGCGTGTCTCCGCCGGCGACCACCGTGCCGGTGCGCTCGTTGACGACGACTCGCGAGCGCTGGTCCGGCGCAACCGACAGCGCTTCGATGCGGGCGACGAACGCGGTGAGCGCGGCGGGATCGGCGGGCGCGTCGATCTCGACGACGTCCGCGCCGATCGCGCGCGCGGCCTGCGTCCCGAGCGTGCCGTTGACACGCTGTGCGATGCGTTGCGCGGTGACAGGATCGGGCTCGCCGAGCACGAAGCGCAGCGTGCCGTCCTGCGCGGCGAGCGCGGCGCGTACAGCGACTTCGACCGTGCCGCCACGCGGCACGATGCCGACCGTCGGGTGGTTCTTCAGCTTCAGGTTGCCGTTCGCGTCGTACCGGTAGCCGCCGACCGACACGGGGCCTTGGGCAAGCGCATAGATCCGCCGGTCCGGCCCGCGCAGCGGCGTCATGATCAGCGTGCCGCCAGCAAGGCTGCGCGCATCGCCTATCGACGTGACGTTGACGTCGATGGCGTCGCCAGGGTGGGCGGCGGGCGGCAGCGCGGCCGTGACCATCGCCATTGCGACGTTGCGGCTCTGGATCTGCTCGTGGCCGACGATGAGGTCGAACTGCGACAGCAGGTTCGCAAGTGCCTGACGGGTTGCCTGGTTGCGCGGCGAATCGCCGGAGCCGGCGAGGCCGGTCACGATGCCGTAGCCGACCAGCATGTTGTCGCGCCAGCCGAGGAAGCGGCCGATGTCCTTGAGCCGCACCTCCGCACTCGTGCGGGCGGTGGCCGGCGGCGCGCAGGCGACGACGAGCGCGAAAGCGATGAGCAACTGCGCGTGGCGCAGCGACAGGAGGAAGCGGGTCACCATAGGCCGAGCCATGCGAGAAAGCGCGGAATGAGCCCGGGCCGCGTGCGGTCGGTGATGAAACCGTCGCCGGTGTAATCGATGCGGGCATCGGCGAGCCGGGTCGACAGCACGGTGTTGCCGGGGCCGATGTCGATCGCGCGCACACGTCCGTTCAGACGGATGCCGGTTTTCTCGCCATTGACGTCGATGCGCTGCTCGCCCGAGACGACGAGGTCGCCGCCCGGCAGCACGTCGACGACGGTGGCGCTCAGTTGTGCGAGCAGGCGGCCGGTGCGCTGGATCTGCCCGCGCCCGCCGTAGTCGTCGCCGGCGCCAACCTGGGCGCGGTTGTTGCCGGCGTAGAGCGTCGAGACGCTGCCGTTGACCGAGAAGCCGGCGCGCGTCGACGTGTCGGCCGTCTGGCTCGCGCTCGACTGCTCGTAGACGAGTACCGTGACGATGTCGCCGATCGCGTTCGCGCGGCGATCGGCGATCAGCGGCCGGAAGTTGTCCGGTTGGTAGAGCGTGTCGGCGCGGGCGGACGGTGCCGTCATCAACGTGATGCAGGCGATCGTCGCAGTCGCGGCGAAGCGGTACGGCCGCGCTGCCGCCGCGCGCGCGGGGCGGCCATTCGTGAGCCGGCTCATCGCTTCAGTCCGTTCGCGATGGCCATCAGTTCATCACCGACCTGCACGAGTTTTGCGCTCGCGGCATACGCGCGCTGGTAGAGCATCAGGCCGGCGAGTTCATCCGCGAGCGCGACGTTCGACGCCTCGCTGAAACGCTGCGCGAGCGTGCCCGTATTGTCTTCGCCGGGACGTGCGCGGATGACGGCCATGCCGTCGCCGGCGAGCCGGTAGGTTCCATCGCCGAGCGCCTGCAATGCGTGCGGATCGGCGGGCTGCACGAGCTCGATCCGGCCGATTTCGAGCGGTGCGGCCTGGTTTGGGAGGACGGCGAGCACTTGTCCGTCCGGCGTGATCTCCAGATGCTCGGCGTCTCGCGGTACCGAGATTGCCGCCTTCAGCGGGACGCCGTTCGACGCGCGCAGATAGCCGTCGTCACCGACGCGCAGCCGGCCGCCGCGCCATAGCGCCGAGTCGCCCTGACCCGCGTCGAGCTCGATGAAGCCGTTGCCGCGGATCGCGACGTCCCAGGCATCGTCCGTTTGCCGCAGCGTGCCCGCCGAGAACACCGGACGCATCGACGCGAACACGCCTGCGCCGTCTGCGCCCGGCCGGGACGCGAACCGCCCGCCCGATGCCAGCAGCGCCGAGAAATCGATCGCGCCGCGCTTGAACGCGGGGGTGTTCAGGTTGGCGATATTGTTGGCCGTCGTGTCGACGGCGGTTTGCTGGGCGACGAGACCTGTCGCGCCGATGTAGAACACATTGTTCATCTCACATGCCTCCGAGGCGTTGCAATACGGTGCCCATCAGGTCGTCATAGGCATGCACGAGCTTTTGTCCGGTTTCGACGCGGCGCATTGCTTCGACGAGCCGCACCATGTCGTCGGCGGCATTGACGTTCGAGGCCTCGACGAAACCTTGGGCGAGCCGCGCCGTGGCGATTTGTGTCCCGTGTGCGCTGTCAGGTGCGTACAGGCCGTCGGCGATACGCCGCAGGCGAGACGGCTCATCGAAGGCCACGACGCGGATCATCGAGGTCGAAACGCCGTGATCGATCACGGTGCCGTCCGGATCGACGCGCCAGCCGTCCGTGCTTACGATGACATCGCCATCCGTGCCTTGCAGTGGCCACCCGCCGGCTCGCGTGACCACGCGGCCATCGGGCGCGCGTCGGAATGTGCCGGCGCGCGTGTAAGCGGGGCCGGCGTCGGTCGCCACCTCGAAAAAGCCGTCGCCTGCGATCGCGAGGTCGAGCGGGTCGGCGGTATGGACGAGCCGGCCAGCCGAAAAGTCGGTGACATGGCGGGGCGGCGGCGCGCCGACAGCATTCGCCAGCATGTCCTGAAAGGCGACTTCGCGTCGGTAGCCGGGCGTCGCCACGTTCGCTAGATTGCGTGTGGCCGTCTCCAGGCGCTGCGTTTCGAGCGAGATCAGGTGCATCGACAACGTCATCAGATCATCCACGGGAACTCCTCGGGAGCAGTGCTGCGTCTAAACGGCGAGAGACGGGGTTGGCGAAGACTGCGGCGAACTGGCGTGCGAAGAAGGAGGTGAAGCGGACGGCGGATCGATGCCGACGGTCGCGAACGCGCGTAGCGCGACGATGTCCGGAACTTCGTTGACCGACAGCACGACGAGTCGCGGCGCGACGCGACGGGAGAAGGTCTTGAGCGAGCGTCGGATATCGGGCCGGCACAGCAGCGTGGGCGTGTGCCCTTGGCGCATCATCGTTTCCACCTGCGCGAGCAGGCAGCCGAGGAAGGGCTCGGCGATCCGCGGGTCGAGCACATGCGCGCCGTGGCCGTCGGCACCGGCAAGATTGCGTGCAATCTCGGCTTCGAGCGCAGGATCGAGCGTCAGGACCGCGAGCGCGTCTCGATCGCCCTGCGCACGCTGGCAGATTGCGTGGCCGAGGCGCTGCCGCACCGCTTCGACGAGTAGCGCCGGGTCCTTCTCGCGACGCCCGACGTCGGCGAGCGTCTGCACGATCAGGTCGATGTCGCGGATCGGAACTTGTTCGGCGAGCAGTGCCTGCAACACCTGCTGCACGTCGCCGACAGCCAGCACGTTCGGCACGATCTCGTCGACGAGGCCGGGCTGGCGTTCGCGCACGCCGTCGAGCAGCGCGATCGTTTCCGTTCGCCCGAACAGGCGCGCCGCGTGAGCCTTGACGAGTTCCGTGACGTGCGTCATGAGCGCGGTGACGGGATCGACGCACGTGTGGCCGAGTGCCTTGGCGCGCTCCTGCAGCCCGTCGTCGATCCAGACAGCCGGCAGGCCGAACGCGGGATCGCGCGTGATGGTGCCGGGCAGCGTGCCGGCGGCGCCGGCGGGATGAATCGCGAGCGTACGATCCGGATACGTGGCGGCTTGTCCGAAGCGGGTGCCGAACAGCCGTACTTCGTATTCGTCGGGGGGCAGATGTGCCGAATCGCGGAACACGACGGCGGGTGCGACGAAGCCGCTGTCGTCCGCGTACTGGTCGCGAAATGTCGCGATGCGCTCGGCAAATTCTGCCTGCATCGGCTGCCAGGCAGCCGTCAGTGCCGCGCCGAACACAACCTCGACGGCGGGTAGCGCTGCGGGGGCGTCGGCACGTGGGAGCGTCGGGGGCGGCGTGCCGTCTTCTTCCGCCGCCGCGCGCCGTTCGCGCGTGCCGGCCCAGACGCCGAACGCGGCGAGCGCGAGTAGCGCGGCAGGCCACTTCGGCATGCCTGGCAGTGCAACGAGCCCTGTCAGCGCCGCTGCGACAAGCAACTGGATCTTCGGGAAGCGCGCGAGCTGGCGCAGCGCCTCGTGGCTCAGCGCGCTGTCGGCGGACGACCGGGTGACGATGATCCCGGTCGCGACCGAGATGATCAGCGCGGGAACCTGCGTGACGATGCCGTCGCCGATCGTGAGCAGCGTAAACGTGCGGACGGCCTCGGGGAACGGCATACCCATCTGGGCGACGCCGACCGCCCATCCGCCGAGAATGTCGATCAGCAGGATGACGATGCCGGCGATCGCGTCGCCCTTGACGAACTTGCTCGCGCCATCCATCGAGCCGTAGAAGCCCGCTTCGCGCTCGAGCGTCTTGCGGCGGCGCTTCGCTTCGTCCTGGTCGATGAGGCCCATGTTGAGATCGGCGTCGATGCTCATCTGCTGGCCGGGCATCGCATCGAGCACGAAGCGCGCGGCGACCTCGGAGACGCGCTGCGCGCCATTGGTGACCACCACGTACTGGACGACGACCAGGATGAAGAACACGATCAGGCCGATCACGTAGTTGCCCTGCACCGCGAATTCACCGATTGCGCTGATCACCTGGCCGGCATTGGCGCCGGACAGGATGAGGCGCGTCGCTGCGACGTTGAGCGACAGGCGGAACAGCGTTGCGATCAGCAGCAGCGAAGGAAACGTCGAGAATTCGACCGGGCGGGTCACATAGAAGGTCAGCAGGAGGATCGTGAATGCGAACGCGAAGTTGATGATGATCAGCAGATCGAGCGCGGCGGCGGGAATCGGCGCGAACAGAATCAGCAGGATCGCGCTCGCCGCGAACACGAGCGCGAGATCGGACTGGCCACGCAGCCGGTGCCCGAGCCAGGTCATCGGGCCTGCTCCCGCGTGCGACGGACGCGCAGATAGACGGCGGCCGTTGCGGAGAACAGCTGGGACGGGATTTCGCGCTCGAGCGCGCCGCGGCGAAACAGCTGACGTGCGAGTGCCGGTGCCTCGACAATTTGTACACGATGGACGAACGCGAGCTTTTTGAGGCGCAACGCGAATTCGCCCGCGCCTTTTGACACGACGGTCGGTGCGGCCATTTCGGCCGGCGCATAGCGGAGGCCGACTGCGTAATGCGTCGGGTTGGTCACGAGCACGTCCGCGCCACGTATGCCGCGCAGGCTGCGGGAGCGTTGCAGCAACTCGCGCTGCAGCTGCTTGCGGCGCTGCTTGATGCGCGGATCGCCCTCTTGCTGCTTGAATTCCTGTCTGACTTCGTGCCGGCTCATCCGCATCTGTTTCGCGAACCGTCGCCGAACGATCGCCTGATCGAGAACTGCGAAGAGCGCGGCAGCGATCAGTAATTGCACGGCGAGCGCGGACCCGGCCGAGCCTAGCGCGCGGGCCAGGCCGGGCACGGTCAGCCCGGCGTGCGTCGCGGCGCGCACTGCATCGGCGATGCACCGCCAGGCGAGCGCGCAGTAGACGACCAGCTTGACGCAGGCCTTCGCGGCGTCGATGACGATCTGCATCGAAAACAGACGCTTGAGGCCGGCGGCCGGATTCAGGCGCGAGAAGTCGGCCTTCAGTGCGTCGGGCGCAAACAGGAAGCCTGCCTGCGCGAGCGCGGCGACGAGCGCGCCGCCTACTGCGGTGGCGATCAGCGGCACGACGATCGCCAGCCATTCCGGCAACAATCCGCCGAACCAGTGCTCGATCGCGCGTCCGTCGGCCGCGATGCCGGGGGCGTCGTTCAACATGCGCGTAGCGAGTGCGGCAAACCGGACTGCCATACGCTCGCCGGACAGCCACAGATAGCCGGCGCAACCCGCGACGGCGAGTACGATGCCAAGCTCCTGGCTACGCGGCAGGAGTCCTTTCTTTCGAGCCCGGGTGAGCTTGTGGCGCGTCGCCTGCTCGGATTTTTCCTGTTCCTGGTCCGCCATCAGCTCTCTCCCGGGACAAGGGGGAATTCGAACGCCGCGCGCAGCAGCCGCAGCGTGACGGGCGCCAGCAGGCCGATCGACAGTGCGGTGACGACGATCGCCGCGATCGCCTTGATCTGCAGACCCAGCATCAACGCATTCATTTGCGGGAGGGTGCGTGACAGGAACGCGATCGACAGGTCGATCAGGAACAGCGCGAGCATGGCGGCAGCGACGGCGGCGATACCGATTCCCATCACGGCGGCGAAATAGCCGATGAATGCGTGCGGCGATGCGATGATGCGCGCGGTGCCGGGCGGCATCCGATCGATTGTGGCGGCGATGAGTCGCAGCAGTTCGAGATGCGCGCCGCTCGCGAAGAAGATCGCGCCGGAGCCGAGCGTGAGGAGCGTGCCGAACAGCGGCGCGCGTTCGCGCGAACCGGGATCGATGATCATGGCGAGGCCGAATCCCGCCTGCACGTCGAGCACGCGTCCGGCGAACGATAGCGCGGCGAATGCCGCCTGAAACGGAAATGCGAGTGCGAATCCCAATGCGAGTTCGGAGATGGCGCATTCGACGAGCGCCACATGATCGTCGCGAAGAGCGGCGGGAAGTGGCGTGGCGAATGCGCCGGCCAGCGCGAGCGCGAGGCAGATACGGATCCGTGCCGGGATGCGAAGCCGGGCAAACGGCGGCGCGAGCACGAGCAACGGCCCGATGCGCAGCGACAGCAGGAGTGCGGCCGTCGACCAACCGACGAAGGATTCGACTGTCATCGCTCAGCGGAGATCGGCGATGCCGGTGAACAATGCGGTGGTGAAGCCTGTCAGGCGACCGAGCATCCACGGGGCGAGCATCACGATGACAACGCCGGCGACGATGAGCTTCGGCACGTAGCTCAGGCTCATCTCCTGCAATTGGGTGACGACCTGAAAGATGCTGACGAGCAGACCGGCAATCAGCGTCGCGGCGAGCACGGGGCCGGCGATCAGGATGCTGTTCCAGACGAGCTGCGCGAGCATCTGTAATGCTTGGCTTTCTGACATCGGCCATCTCCGTTGCTGAATAAGTCTTCGGTTATTAGTTAGTGTTGCGATGTTTCCGAAGCAGCAAAGTGTATAGAGCGATTGGCCAGCGTGATATATGACGAATACTAAATCGACCCCATTCGGAATAGTTCTTTGTTGAATTTCAATAGGTCAATTGATTGGAGTGGCAATTAAATTGAATTAATATGAATTGACGAAGATAAAAAAAGCCCGGCCGCACAATGCGGCCGGGCCGGATGTCCAGGTGAGACAGTGTCGATCGTGCCGGCTTACTGAACGCTCACCGTCGTGAAGTTCTGCCGCCCGAACGGACTCACGTGGTAACCGCTCACGTTCGTGCGCGTAAGCGCCGCCGCGGTCGGGTAGCCGAGCGGGATCCACAGCGCCTGGTCGTGGATGATCTTCTGCGCGGCTTCATACAGCTTCGCGCGCTTGGCCTGGTCGGCGGTCGACTTGCCGTCGGCGATCAGCTTGTCGAGCTGCGCGTCGCAGAAGCGCGCGAAGTTGATGCCCGACTTCACCGCATTGCAGCTGAACAGCGGCGACAGGTAGTTGTCCGGATCGCCGTTGTCGCCGGCCCAGCCCATGAACAGCATGTCGTGCTGGCCGAGCTTCGCCTGCTTGATCAGCTCGCCCCATTCGATCACCTTCACGTCGGCCTTCACGCCGATCTTCGCGAGGTCGGCCTGCAGCAGCTCCGCGCCGACCTTCGGGTTCGGGTTCAGCACGCTGCCGGTCGGGCGCGTCCAGATCGTCGTCGAGAAGCCGTTCGGGAAGCCGGCCTGCGCGAGCAGCTGCTTCGCCTTCGCGGGATCGTACGCATACGGCGAGACGTCCTTCGCATAGCTCCACGTGTTCGGCGGATACGGGTTGTTCGCGGCCGTCGCGGTGTTGTCGAACACGACCTTCAGGTAGGTCGCGCGATCGAACGCGAGGTTCAGCGCCTCGCGCACCTTGTCGTTGTCGAGCGGCTTCTTCTGCGTGTTCAGCGCGACGAACGCGGTCATGAACGCGGGCGTCTGCACGACCTTCAGCGCGCTTTCGCCCTTCGCGGCGAGCACGTCCTGCGGCTTCGGCGACAGCGCGATCTGACATTCGCCGGCCTTCACCTTCTGCAGGCGCACCGACGGGTCGGGCGTGATCGCGTAGATCAGCCGGTCGACCTTCGGCTTCGTGCCCCAGTACGTCGGGTTCACGTCGTAGCGGATCAGCGCGTCCTTCGTGTAGCTCTTCAGCACGAACGGGCCCGTGCCGACCGGCTTCGCGTTCAGGTCGGCCTGCTTGCCGGCCTTCAGCAACTGGTCCGCGTATTCGGCCGAGTAGATCGACGCGAAGCCCATCGTCAGGATCGGCACGAAGGTCGCGTTCGGCTCGTTCAGCACGAACTTCACCGTGCTGTCGTCGACCTTGGTGACCGACTTCACGAGCTTCACGAGGCCCATCGACTGCGCGTGCGGGAAGCCGCTTGCGCCGGCCACCTTGTGCCACGGGTTGGAATCGTCGAGCATCCGCGCGAACGTGAACACGACGTCATCCGCGTCGAGCGCGCGGCCCGGCTTGAAATAGTCGGTGGTCTGGAACGCGACGTTCGGGCGCAGGTGGAACGTGTAGGTGAGGCCGTCGGCGCTCGCCTCCCATTTGTCGGCGAGCGCGGGCACGACCTTTTTCGCGGCTTCGTCGTACGACACGAGCGTGTTGAAGATCACGTCGGCCGATGCGTTGGTCGTGACGAGCGAGTTGTACTGCACGACGTCGAAGCCGTCCGGGCTCGATTCCGTGCAGACGGTGAGCGGCTTGGCGGCGGCGAGGCCGGGGGCGGCGAGTGCGGCGGCGACCGCGGCCGCGGCGAACAGCTTGACCTGCATAGGATCTCCCACGTGGCTTGTGCTTTTTGCTGGGTGACGGGATGCGGGCGCGGCCCGGAAGCGGACGGGGCCGGCGCGGCTGGCGAATAGCATACCGGCAAAGCGCGCGGCGCGTGAAAAAAGGCGCCGGAACGCGGCGAATTGGCCGAAAAACGGCTGCGTTCGCGACGGAACGGGTGTTGATGCGGCGGAACGTGCCGGGGAGGTGGCGGGAGAGGCGGGAGAGGCGGGAAAGGCGGGAAAGGCAGGAAAGGCAGGAAAGGCAGGAAAGGCAGGAAAGGCAGGAAAGGCAGGAAAGGCAGGAAAGGCAGGAAAGGCAGGAAAGGCAGGAAAGGCAGGAAAGGCAGGAAAGGCAGGAAAGGCAGGAAAGGCAGGAAAGGCAGGAAAGGCAGGCGGCGGGGAGGGGAGCGCGGTGCCCGTCAGGGAGCGCGGCGGGAGCGGCGCTGACGCCGCGGGAAGTGCCGCGAAACCGAAGCTTCGATGGGGCGATGCGGCCCGGCGCGTGTCGCGCGGGCCGGCCCGCCGATGCGTCAGTGCGCGCCGGCCTTCGGCTTGCGCGGCGCCTTCTCGAACAGGCGGTCGTACAGCCAGCGCGGCAGCACGTGCAGCACCTTCGCGACGACGCCCATCTGCCACGGAATCACGCGGAACGCGTGCTGCCTTGCGATCGCGCGCGCCGCGCGTGCGGCGAAGCGGTCGGCGTCCATCAGGAACGGCATCCGGTACGGGTTGTGCGCGGTCATCGGCGTGCGGATGTAGCCGGGCGCGATCGTCACGACGCCGACGCCGGCCGGGCGCAGCTCGACGCGCAGCGATTCGAGATACTTGATCGCGGCCGATTTCGACGCGCTGTACGCGCCGGAGCCGGGCAGGCCGCGCACGCCGGCGACGCTCGCGACGCCGACCAGCGTGCCGTGGCGCGCGGCCGTCATCGGGCCGACGAACGGCTCGAACGTCGCGACCATCCCGTAGTAGTTGATGTCCATCACGTTACGGAACGTCTCGAGATCGCCCTGGCCCGTGACGGCGCCCTGGCTGATGCCCGCGTTCGCGATCACGACGTCGGGGCAGCCGTGCGTCGCGATGAACGACGCGGCGGCCGTCGCGAGCGCGTCGGCATCGCGCACGTCGGCGGAATAGACGGAGATGGACAGCTTGGGGAAACGCCGCGCGAACGCATCGAGCGCATCGGTGCGTCGCGCGACGAGCGCGAGCGTGGCGCCCTGGCGGGCGTATTCCTCGGCCATCGCGAGGCCGAGGCCGCTCGACGCGCCGGTGATGAAGACCTTCAGCGGAGTAGTCATGCCGGCGCGCGGGCGGGGATCAGAGCTTCTTGTCCTGAACCTGCTTCACGAGGAAGTCGAGCACCTGGGCGGTACCCGGGATGCTGTTCGTGTAAGCGGGGCCCGTCTTGTACTTGCCCTGGATGACGACCGTCGGCACGCCGTCGATCGCGTAGTCCTTCAGCAGCTTGGCCGACTGGTTCACCTCGCCCTGCACGCTGAACGAGTTGTACGCGTCCATGAACTTCTTCTTGTCGACGCCCTGCGTGGCCAGGAAGTCGGCCTGCGCCTGCGGCGTCAGCAGGTAGTTCTTCTGCTTGTGGATCGCGTTGAAGATCGCCGGCGTGACCTTCTCGGAGATGCCGAGCGCGGACACCGCATAGAACAGCTTCGAGTGCGGGACGAAATCGTCACGGAAGGCGACCGGCACGCGCTTGAAGTCGATGTTGTTGCCCTGCTTCTTTACCCAGGCCTCGATCGTCGGCTCGAATTCGTAGCAGTGCGGGCAGCCGTACCAGAAGAACTCGATCACCTCGACCTTGCCGGCCGGCGCGGACACCGGCTGCGGCGACTTCATCACTTCGAAGTCCTTGCTGGCGACCGGTGCGGCGGGCGTTGCCTGGGCGAAGCCGGCCGCGAGGCCCAGGGACAGAAGGAGCGTGCTAAGCAGTTTTTTCATGTTGTGAACGTCGAATCAGTTGCTCGGGTAACGAAACGTAACGGGTTCTGCGTGGGCTCGACCGGCTGCTCACTGCTTCGTGAAGCGGATCACCGCCGTGTCGACACCTGCATCGGACAGGCGCTGACGGGCCGAGTTCATATCCTCGAACTTCGAGAACGGGCCGACGCGCACGCGGAAATAGGTCACGCCGCTGACGTCGCGCTTCGACACCTTCGACTCGAAGCCTTGGAAGCCGAGGCGCGCGCGCTGCTGCTCGGCGTCGCCTTCCGTCTTGTACGCGCCGACCTGCAGGAAGTAGCCGGTATTCGCGTCGTTCGCGGTCGGCGGCTTCGCTGCCGCGGCGGCGGTGGCCGACGACGTCGGCTTCGGCGTGTTCGCGGCCTGCTGCTGTTGCTGCTGCTTTTGCGCGGCGGCCTGCTGCGCCTGCTTCTGCGCGGCGAAGCGCGCGAGGTCGTCCTCGCCCGCTTGCTGCTGCGGCGGCTGCGGCGTCTTCTTCGGCGGCGTGGTGTCGGCCGGCTTCGGCGCGACGGCGACGCCGTTACCCGACGACGTATTGTTCGACGCGGTCGTGTTGCTCGAGCTGCCGGTGTTGTTCGAGCCGCTCGACCCGTTGGCCGACGGCGGCACTTCGACGATCTGCGGCTCGGGCAACAGGCCGCCCTGGGTCTGGTTCGCGGCCTGGCCGGGCGCGGTATTGGGCGGCGCGGGCTGCGCCGCCTGCGGCACCGGCTGGCCGGGCGTCTTGCCCTGCAGCGCGCGGTTCGGATCGAACTGCTGCGGCTGGCTCGCGGCGTTGTCGGCCGGCGGCGGCGCGACCTTCGACACGAACGGCGACGGCGAACGCGTGATGTAGAGCGCCACCACCACCGCGATCGCGAGGCCGACGATCAGGCCCAGCACGATTCCAAGAAATGTTCCTCCGGCTTGTTTCGATTGCTTCGAAGTGCGGCGTGGTTGTGCCATTGCTTGAGTCACCTGCAAAAAGAATCGTGAAAAGGCCGCGGCGGGCGCTCCTGCCGCGGCCATTCGCTGCCCGGTTCGGGCCGCTTGCGTCCTTACATCTTGGCGGGCGCGGACACGCCGAGTACCGCCAGACCGTTTTCGAGCACCTGCCGGGTCGCGGCGAGGAGCGCGGCGCGCGCATTGCGCGGCGCTTCGTCGTCGACCAGCACGCGCTCCGCATTGTAGAACGAGTGGAATTCGCCAGCGAGATCGCGCAGGTAGAACGCGACGGCGTGCGGTGCCAGCTCGTTCGCGGCGTGCGTGAGCATGTCCGGATACTCGGCGAGCTTCTGCATCAGCGACGCGGCCTGCGCGCTCGTGAGTTGCGACAGGTCGGCGCCCGGCAGCTGCGCGGCGTCGACGTTGTAGCGCGACTTCAGTTCGTTGAGCACCGAGCAGATCCGCGCATGCGCGTACTGGACGTAATAGACCGGGTTTTCGTCGTTCTGTTTCAGCGCGAGGTCGATGTCGAACACGAACTCGGTATCGGCCTTGCGCGAGATCAGGAAGAAACGCACCGCGTCGCGGCCGCGCGTGATGGTCGCCTCGTCGATCAGGTCGGGCGCCGCTTCCTGGCCCGCCGCCGCGCCGCCCGACCATTCGATCAGGTCGCGCACCGTCACGTAGCTGCCCGCGCGCTTCGAGATCTTCACTTCCTGGCCGTCGCGCATCACGGTGACCATCTTGTGCAGCACGTAGTCGGGATAGCCCTTCGGGATCCCGACGTGCAGCCCCTGCAGGCCCGCGCGCACGCGCGCGATCGTGCCGTGGTGGTCCGAGCCCTGGATGTTGATCACCTTCGTGAAGCCGCGCTCCCACTTCGTCACGTGGTACGCGACGTCCGGCACGAAGTACGTGTAGGTGCCGTCCGACTTGCGCATCACGCGATCCTTGTCGTCGCCTTCGTCGGTCGTGCGCAGCCACAGCGCGCCGTCCTGCTCGTAGGTCATGCCGGCCTTGATCAGCGCGTCGACCGTCTTCTCGACGCGGCCTTCGCTGTACAGCGACGACTCGAGGTAGTACTGGTCGAACTTCACGCCGAACGCCTGCAGGTCCATGTCCTGCTCGCGACGCAGGTACGTGACCGCGAACTTGCGGATCGCGTCGAGATCCTCGACGTCGCCCGTGCCCTTGACCGGTTCGCCGTCCGACGCGGCGACCGTTTCGCCGTTCAGGTAGTCGCGTGCGATGTCGGCGATGTATTCGCCGTTGTACGCGGCTTCCGGCCAGCCCGCGTCGCCCGGCTTCAGGCCGCGCGCGCGCGCCTGCGTCGAGATCGCGAGGTTGCCGATCTGCACGCCCGCGTCGTTGTAGTAGAACTCGCGGTGCACCGCGTAGCCCTGGCTCGCGATCACGTTCGCGAGCACGTCGCCGAGCGCGGCCTGGCGGCCGTGGCCGACGTGCAGCGGGCCGGTCGGGTTCGCCGACACGAATTCGAGCAGCACCTGCTTGCCTTTCTCGCGATCGGACGTGCCGAACGCGCGGCCCTGGTCGAACACGGCGGAGATCACGGCCTGCTTGGCGGCGGCCGACAGGCGCAGGTTGATGAAGCCGGGGCCGGCGATTTCGGCGGCTTCGACGAGCCCTTGCGCGGCCGGCTGCGCGGTGAGCGCGGCGACGATCTGCTCGGCGAGCTGGCGCGGGTTCGCGCCGAGCGGCTTGGCGAGCTGCATTGCGACGTTGCACGCGACGTCGCCGTGCGCGGCGACCTTCGGGCGCTCCAGCGTGATGGCCGGGGCGACGAACGCTGCGTCGGCGCCTTTCAGTGCGTGTGCGACCTGCTTGACGCTATCCGCGAGCAGGGCTTCGAGGGTCTGTTTGTGTGCTGGCAGCATGCTGGTAGAAGGCTTCGTTGGTGGCGGCCGGAAACGCCGGCCCGCCGGCGCGCTTTTTAAGCGCGCGTTTCAGGGATCGCAGAATTTTAACAGGTGCTAATATGCCGCTCAGGCGGCCCGCGTCCGCGAGGCCGGACGCCGGTCTGCCGGCGTTCCCCAACTTCGCCGCGCAGGCACAACAAGATGAAAAGGGATTTGTCATGATTACGTTCAAGAGCAAGGCGGCACAGGATCTCGACGTGCTGAAGGATTTCGCCGTGTATGTGCTGGGCCTCGTCGGCAAGCAGCTGGGCGAGCGCGGTGTGATTACGCACGACGAGCTGGACCACGCGATCGCGAAGCTGGAAGGCGCGGTTGCGCAGGCGAAGCAGGAGCGCGCCGAGCACGCCGGCCATTTCCACGAGGACGAAGCCGACCACGCGCACCACGAAGTGCCGCCGAGCCTGGCCCAGCGCGTCGCGCCGTTCCTGACGATGCTGCGCGAGGCGAAAGCCGGCGAAGCCGACGTGCACTGGGGCTTCTGAGCTTCCTTGCCCGGCAGTACGAAAGGTTGAGTATGGCAAGAAAAAGCCCGCTTCCGAGCGGGTTTTTTCTTTTTGTCTGAAGAAAATTGCGCCGGGCGGCGGCGCGCGTCGAATGCGGGGCGGCTGCCCGGTGCCTGCCTTGACCGAAAGGCGAAATTCCTTATAATTCAACGCAAGACTATGTGGAAGCGGGTGCGAAAACATAGCGCCGCCCGAGCAATCGGGTCCCACCTGGAGTGGGTATTTCGTCGAAAGACGGAAAGAGAGTCCCGCATGCGACGGCTGCCGAAAGGCGGCCGTTGGTTTTTCTACGCCCGGATCTTGCGGCCTTCCAGGCTTGCACGCAGCAACGTGCGCAACGCGACCTTCCGGGCCTCCCGCTGGCGTCTGGTCAGGTCGCCATCCAGCATGTAGGCCGACTGGACGCGCAGGATGAGCCGGCGCTTTCTGGTCCGGTCCTTCGAAACCTCGAAGAACACCGCGTACACGCGTTGCGTGCCGTCCGACGAGACTGTCTCCACCGTCACGAAATTGGGTTGCCGTTCGTCCGCGACGACGATCCGGCGCGTCGCCAGCCCGACGATCACGTCGTGCAACAGTCGCCCGACGTGTGATACCGGTCCGCGCAGAGCACGCGTGTCTCGCGGCCGTCATCGCAGATCTCGTCATCCGGAATGGTGTCGCGGGTCCGCCGGTCCCATTTGAAACTGCGCGTGAAGCAGTGACAGGAGAACAGGGCCAGAACCGTCACGTCGAAGCTGGTGTCCAGATCGCATGTGAACGTCAACGGACGCAAATGGCTCAGGTCCCAGCTTTCGCCGCGGTAGCGCGTCGGCGGGAACGGGCTGGCTGCGTCGATCGGTGTCTCGGTGATCCGGATCTCGAAGGTCGGCATGGCGGGGCGAATCTCGGGCGGAGGTCGGGAGGGTTATCCAGGCGCCTTTGTCTGAAAGCTCGGGCTTCTGCGCTCCAGTCGCTGAATATCGAGATTAGGTATCCTGATTGATTCGGGCGTCGTACGACGCGCCCCGTGACTGGGGCGCGTGACGGCGTGGCGCGGCTGGCGCGCCGCGGTCCGATCGGTTAAAGCTGCGGTGCGAGCGCGCGGCGCGCGTCGTCGAGCGACAGCGCCATGCGCCGCGCGTAGTCCTCGAGCTGATCCTGCCCGATTTTGCCCACCGAGAAATAGCGGCTGTCCGGATGCGCGAGGTAGAAGCCCGACACGCTCGCGGCCGGCAGCATCGCCAGCGAGTCGGTCACGCTCATGCCGATCTCGTCCGCATGCAGCACGTCGAACATGTCGCGTTTCACGAGGTGATCGGGGCAGGCCGGATAGCCGGGCGCCGGGCGGATGCCCGCGTACTTTTCGGCGATCAGCGCGTCGTTGTCGAGCGTCTCGCCGCTCGCGTAGCCCCACAGCTCGCGTCGCACGCGTGCATGCATCGCCTCGGCGAACGCTTCCGCGAAGCGGTCGGCGAGCGCTTTCAGCATGATCGCGCTGTAGTCGTCGTGGTCGGCTTCGAACTGCTTTTCCTTCACGTCGACGCCGAGGCCGGCCGTCACCGCGAACATCCCGATGTAGTCGGCGACGCCCGATTCCTTCGGCGCGATGAAGTCGGCCAGCGAGCGGTTCGGCCGCATCACGCCGTCGACCACCGGACGCACGCTCTGCTGGCGCAGGTTGCGCCACGTGAGCAGCACTTCCGAGCGCGACTCGTCGCTGTAGATCTCGATGTCGTCGTCGTTGACGGTGTTCGCCGGCAGCAGCGCGATCACGCCGTTCGCGCTCAGCCAGCGGCCCTGGATCAGGCGCGCGAGCATCGATTTCGCGTCGGAGAACACGCGCCGCGCCGATTCGCCGACGATCTCGTCGTTCAGGATCGCCGGGTACGGGCCTGCCAGGTCCCACGTCTGGAAGAACGGGCCCCAGTCGATGTAGTTCGCGAGCTCGTTCAGGTCGTAGTTCTTGAACACGCGGCGGCCGATGAACTTCGGCTTCACGGGCGCATAGCCGGCCCAGTCGACCTTCGTCCTGTTCGCGCGCGCTTCGGCGAGCGTGACCATCGGCTGCGCCTTGCGGTTCGCGTGCTGGTCGCGGATGCGATCGTAGTCGGACTTCAGCTCGTCGAGGTACTTCGTCGCGCCTTCGTCGGACAGCAGGCTCGACGCGACCGACACCGAACGCGACGCATCGGGCACGTAGACGACCGGGCCCTCGTAGTGCGGCGCGATCTTCACGGCCGTGTGCACGCGCGACGTCGTCGCGCCGCCGATCAGCAGCGGGATCTTCTTCACGCGGAAATAGTCGTCGCGCTGCATTTCGGACGCGACGTAGGCCATTTCCTCGAGGCTCGGCGTGATGAGGCCCGACAGCCCGATGATGTCCGCGCCCTCGACCTTCGCCTTCGCGAGGATCTCGTTGCACGGGACCATCACGCCCATGTTGACCACTTCGAAGTTGTTGCACTGGAGCACGACCGACACGATGTTCTTGCCGATGTCGTGCACGTCGCCCTTCACGGTCGCGATGACGATCTTGCCCTTCGCGCGCACGTCGCCGCCCGCTTCCGCGAGCAGGCGCTTTTCTTCCTCGATGAACGGGATCAGGTGCGCGACGGCCTGCTTCATCACGCGCGCCGATTTCACGACCTGCGGCAGGAACATCTTGCCCTGGCCGAACAGGTCGCCGACGATGTTCATCCCGTCCATCAGCGGGCCTTCGATCACGTTGATCGGGCGACCGCCCGCCGCGTCGATCTTCGCGCGCACTTCTTCGGTATCCTCGACGATGAAGGTCGTGATGCCGTGCACGAGCGCATGCGAGAGCCGTTTCTCGACCGGCTGGTTGCGCCACTCGAGGTTCTCTTCCTTCTTCGCACCGCCGGCCTTGAACTTGTCGGCGATCTCGAGCAGGCGGTCGGTCGAATCCGCGCGGCGGTTCAGGATCACGTCCTCGACGCGCTCGCGCAGCTCGGCGTCGAGGTCGGCATACACGCCGAGCTGGCCGGCGTTCACGATGCCCATGTCCATTCCGGCCTGGATCGCGTGATACAGGAACACGGTGTGGATCGCCTCGCGCACCGGGTCGTTGCCGCGGAACGAGAACGACACGTTCGACACGCCGCCGCTCACCTTCGCGTACGGCAGGTTCTGCTTGATCCAGCGGGTCGCCTCGATGAAGTCGACCGCGTAGTTGTTGTGCTCCTCGATGCCGGTCGCGACCGCGAAGATGTTCGGGTCGAAGATGATGTCTTCCGGCGGGAAGCCGACTTCGTTCACGAGGAAGTCGTACGAGCGCTTGCAGATCTCGGTCTTGCGTTCGTACGTATCGGCCTGGCCGGTTTCGTCGAACGCCATCACGACGGCGGCCGCGCCGTAGCGGCGGATCAGGTTCGCGTGGCGGCGGAACGCTTCCTCGCCTTCCTTCAGCGAGATCGAGTTCACGATCGCCTTGCCCTGCACGCACTTCAGGCCGGCCTCGATCACGTCCCACTTCGACGAGTCGATCATGATCGGCACGCGCGCGATGTCCGGCTCCGACGCGATCAGGTTCAGGAAGCGCACCATCGCCGCCTTCGAATCGAGCATCGCCTCGTCCATGTTGATGTCGATCACCTGCGCGCCGTTCTCGACCTGCTGGCGCGCGACGGCGAGCGCCTCGTCGAACTGGCCGTTGAGGATCATCCGCGCGAACGCCTTCGAGCCGGTGACGTTGGTGCGTTCACCGACGTTGATGAAGAGCGTTCCGGACGTGACGTTGAACGGCTCGAGGCCGGCGAGGCGCATCATGTGATCGGTCATGGCGGTGCGGATTCTGGTGATGAAGGGCGTGGGGCGGTCGGGTCAGGCGTTGTCGCTGTACTGGTTCGGCCAGCGGCGCGGCTTCACGTCGGCGAGCGCCTTCGCGATTTCGGCGATGTGCTCGGGCGTCGTGCCGCAGCAGCCGCCCGCGAGGTTCACGAGCCCGGCCTGCGCGAATTCCTTCAGCAGGCCCGACGTGACGTCCG
Source organism: Burkholderia sp. S-53 (assembly GCF_025560745.1). Lineage (NCBI taxonomy): Bacteria > Pseudomonadati > Pseudomonadota > Betaproteobacteria > Burkholderiales > Burkholderiaceae > Burkholderia > Burkholderia sp. S-53. Next base: position 3,381,467 of record NZ_CP090483.1, on the reverse strand, counting down.
GCGTTTCGTCGAAGCCGGTGTCGCTCATCGGGTTCGGCAGGCCCGCGTTCGGGTAGCACGACACGTAGGTGTCGCACAGCTTCGCGAGCTCGGCGATGTACGGGCGCATCAGCGCCGCGCCGAGCGCGCAGTTCAGGCCGAACGTGAGCGGCTTCGCGTGGCGCAGCGAATTCCAGAACGCCTCGACCGTCTGGCCCGACAGGATCCGGCCCGACGCATCCGTGACGGTGCCCGAGATCATGATCGGCAGGCGCTCGCCGGTGTCTTCGAACAGCTCGTCGAGCGCGAACAGCGCGGCTTTCGCGTTCAGCGTGTCGAAGATCGTCTCGACGAGGAACAGGTCGACGCCGCCGTCGAGCAGCGCCTTCGCCTGCTGGTAGTACGCATCGCGCAGCTCGTCGAACGTGACGTTGCGCGCGCCCGGATCGTTGACGTCCGGCGAGATGCTCGCCGTCTTCGGCGTCGGCCCGATCGCGCCCGCGACGAAGCGCGGTTTGTCGGGCGTCGCGTATTTCGCGGCCGATTCGCGCGCGAGCTTCGCCGATTCGACGTTCATCTCGACGACGAGATCTTCCATCCCGTAGTCGGCCTGCGCGACCGTCGTCGCGCCGAACGTGTTGGTTTCGACGATGTCGGCGCCGGCCGCGAAGTACTGGTCGTGGATCTCGCGGATGATCTGCGGCTGCGTGAGCGACAGCAGTTCGTTGTTGCCCTTGATGTCGCGCGGGAAATCCTTGAAGCGCGCGCCGCGATACGCGGCTTCGTCGAGCTTGTAGCGCTGGATCATCGTGCCCATCGCGCCGTCGAGGATCAGGATGCGCGATTTCAGCAGCGCGGGCAGTGCGGCGCCGCGCGTGTAGGGCGCGTCGAGCGGGACGGAAGCGGCGAGAGGAGTCGCAGACATGGGCGGAAGACCGGCGAAGACGGGAAAACCGTCATTGTAGCCGGTGCGCCTGGCCGCCGCCCGGCCTCGCGCCGTGCCGGGCGGGCGGCCAAATGAAAACCCCCGCCGGCGAACCGGACGGGGGCATGATCGGAGTGCTCGCGGGCGCCGCGTCGGTGCGCGGCGAATGGCCCGGCCGCGCGAGGCGCCGGGCAGTGGGCCGTCAGTGCAGCACGACGGGCATCATCATCAGGCTGTCGAATTGCCCGAGGAATTCGTCGACTTCGTCGAGCGACGGTTCATCCTCGATCAGCTGCTTCACGTGCGCGCGGAATCGTTCGGCAAGTTCGCCGTCGATGAAGATCTCGCGCTGCGCGTTCTTGTCGACGATCTCGTATCCGCCGGCATTCATCAGATGATGGCCGGCCTGCGGCGCAAATTCGACGACGCAGTAGTTGGGGCTGTTGTAGATCATTTGCATGGCGGCACTCCTCTTCGCAGTGGCATCTGGCCTTGTTGTCCCCTAGGTGGGGCGAGCCTTGCCGGTTTCAAGGGGCTTGCGCTGCACACCCCGGTCCCGTTGCGTGGGGTGTATCGGTTAGAAGCCGATGTCTATGAAACGTTTCTTATTGTCTGCCGGTGTACGGAAATAGTTGTTAAAGAGTGTCATCGGCCATTTCGCGGAAATCTGTAATCGGTCGAAATTGCCGATCCCTGTGCGTTCACTGTGCGACAGGCGACGACGCCGGTGGTGCGGTCGGTTGCGCGGGCGGTTGCATGATGGCAGACGGTGCGGGTTGCGCCGGTTCCGCGGACGGTGCGGCCGATGCATCGGGCGTCGATGTGCCGGCGGGCGCGTTCGTTGCGCCGCCGGTGGGCGCGGCATCGGACGGCGTGGCCGGCGCCGCGAGCCGGCCGTGCCACAGCAGCTCGATCTGCGCGCCGTTCGGTTCGCTCTGCACGAGCCGCGCGGGCAGCCAGCCGAGCGATGGCGCGAGCCACATGTCGATGCGGCGCGTGTCGCCGTCGCGGCGCGGCAGGCGCATGAAGTGCCGCGCGTCGATGATGCCGGCCTGCGTCTGCACCTGCTCGTCGCCGATCACCGTGATCGGCCAGGTCTCGCCGCTGTTGTTGTCGATCACGAAGAACTGCTGCGTGACGCCCGGCTTGTACGCGGACGGGTTGCCGCGCAAGAGCCCCGACAACTGCATCAGCATGCTGAAGCGGTCCTGCACGCCGTCGGGCAGCGGCGCGTTGTTCGGCGTGCGCGTGAACACGACCTGCCGGATCTCGCGGTTGAAGATCGCGATGTCTTCCGGCCGCTTGCCGCGCTTCTCGACGTAACGGTCGGGCGCGACGCCGAACGCGTCGATGCGGCCTTCGCTGCGGTAGGTGAACGGGCCGACGAACGGCACCGGCATCGATACCGACAGGTCGTAGGTGTGCCCGTCGGTGCGCCAGTGGATCGTGCCGATCATGTTCTGCATCCCGTTGTAGAACGTGTCGTACTGCAGGTCGCCGGACGGCGGCGCGGCGAACTTCACGCCGTTGGTCGTGGGGCCCGGTGTCGCGGCGCTGCTGGCGCCCGCGGCCGATGCGGCATGCGCGCCCGATGCATCCGGTACGCCGCTCGCCGCGGACGCGGCAGCCGGCGGCTCGCCGTGCTCGGCCGCCTGCGTCGACGTGAGGACCGGCTCGGGTGACGGTGCGGGCTTCGGTGCAGCGGCCTTGGGTGCGGCCGGCGCGGGGGCGGACGGATGCTCGACCGGCTTCGGCGCGGCAGGAGCGGGCTGGCGCTCGATCGGCTGCGGCTTCAGCAGCTCGATCTGCACGGGGATCTCGGCGGGCGCGGGCGGCGTGAACGATTCGCGATTGCGCATCAGCCAGATCGCTGCGAGCGCGTGCAGCACCAGCACGACGACGAGCGCGACGCCCATGCGCAGCCAGCGGCGGGGCAGGGCGTGACTCGGGCGGATGTCGGCAGGCTGCATGGGCTTCGGAACGGGGTCGGGGTGGTCGCGTGACGTCGGGCGTGCAATGCGTGCCACAGGAATCGGACCGTCGGAGGCGCCACGCGTTCGCGGTGCGTGGCGGGTACCGCGTATCGCGTACCGTGCGCGTCACGCGTCGCGTGCGTCGGGACTATAGCCGAGTTCGTAAGACAGTTTCTGCGCGCACGCGCGCAGGGCGGTGTCGATCTCGCCGCCCCACGCAATATCGAACGAGCCCTCCTGGCCGAGCGCGACGATCGCGAGCGCGAGTTCGCCGACCGCGTCGAACACGGGCATGCAGAACGCGTGGATCGTCGGCAGCAGCATCCCTTCGACGCGCGCGGCCTCGTGCTCGCGCACGTCGGCGAGCACCGCGTCGACCTCGTCGAGCGTGCGCGGGCCGCCGTGATGCGGCGAGCGGCGCGTATCGGCGAGTTCGCGCTCGAGCATCGCGGCGGTCTTGCTGCGCGGCAGGTACGCGGCGAACAGCAGCCCCGTCGCGGAGCCGAGCAGCGGCATCACGTCGCCGAGCTTCAGCGAAGCCTTCGCGGGATGGCTCGATTCCATCCAGTGCACGATCGTCGGCCCCTGGTTGCCCCACACCGCAATGCCGACCGTCTGGTCGAGGCGGTCGCGGAACTCGGTCAGCGCGATCCGCGCGAGCTTCACGCCGTCGACGCGCGCGAGCCGCGCGAGCCCCATCTGCAGCGCGAAGCCGCCGAGCTCGTAGCGGCCCGACACGGGATCCTGCGACACGACGCCGAGCCGCGAGAAGCTGACCAGGTAGCGGTGCGCCTTCGCGGGACTCATGCCCGCGCGCTGCGCGAGGTCGCGCAGCATCATCGCGCGCGGCTCGCTCGTCAGCACGTCGAGCAGGCGGAAGCCGACCTCGATCGACTGGATGCCGGAACGGACCTTCTCGCCGTGCTCGCCGGAAGCGGCGTCGTCGGTGTCGGAGTCGGCGAGATCGTCGTCGGGAAGCGGGCTGGCGGGCATGGGCAACGGGTGCGCGAAGTGCGGCAGGAATCGGGGCGAACGCGGCATGCGCGATCGTCGCGCGCCGCATGGATTCACCATCGTAAAATAGATTCCTTCCATCGTCACTACAACGGCAGAACTCCCTATGAAACTTGCTTCGCTGAAGGACGGCACGCGCGACGGCCAGCTGATCGTCGTGTCGCGCGACCTGCACACCGCGGCGATCGCCGACGCGATCGCGCCGACGCTGCAGCGCGTCCTCGACGACTGGGCGTTCTACGCGCCGCAGCTGCGCGACCTGTACGACGCGCTGAACCAGGGACGCGCGCGCAACGCGTTCGCGTTCGACCCGGCCAACTGCATGGCGCCGCTGCCGCGCGCGTTCCAGTGGGCCGACGGCTCCGCGTACGTGAACCACGTCGAGCTCGTGCGCCGCGCGCGCGGCGCGGAGATGCCGCCCGAGTTCTGGACCGATCCGCTGATGTACCAGGGCGGCAGCGACGATTTCCTGGGGGCCCGCGACGACGTCGTGTGCCCGTCCGAGGAATGGGGCATCGATTTCGAGGCGGAAGTCGCGGTGATCACCGGCGACGTGCCGATGAGCGTTTCGCCCGACGATGCGCTGAAGGCCGTGCGGCTCGTCACGCTCGTGAACGACGTGTCGCTGCGCAACCTGATCCCGGCCGAGCTCGCGAAGGGCTTCGGCTTCTTCCAGAGCAAGCCGGCCACCGCGTTCGCGCCGGTCGCCGTGACGCCCGACGAGCTCGGCGACGAATGGCGCGACGGCCGCGTGCACCGGCCGATGATCGTCCACTGGAACGGCAAGAAGGTCGGCCAGCCCGATGCGGGCACCGACATGGTGTTCCACTTCGGCCAGCTGGTCGCGCACGCGGCGAAGACGCGCAACCTGCGCGCCGGCTCGATCGTCGGTTCGGGCACGGTGTCGAACAAGGACGCGAAGCGCGGCTACTGCTGCATCGCCGAGAAGCGCTGCCTCGAGACGATCGAGCACGGCGCGCCGCAGACCGAATTCATGCGTTACGGCGACACCGTGCGCATCGAGATGTTCGACGCGGCCGGCAAGTCGATCTTCGGCGCGATCGAGCAATCGGTCGCACCGCCCGACGGCGCGGCGTAAGCCACGCAGGGCACGCGACGCCCGCGCGAAACCCGGCCCCGGCCCGCGCGCCGGGTTTCGCCTGATGTTTGCCCGCGCGGGCTTGGCTACACTCGATTCAAGCGCCTCGCAAGGAGCAGCAAATGGCCGATCTCGCCGCGTACGGCGGTTACGAAGCACTGAAGGTGACGCGCCGCGACCATGGCGTGCTCGATATCGTGATGAGCGGCGAGGGTGCGAACCGCAGCGGCCTCGCGACCGCGAACGCGCGCATGCATCGCGAGCTCGCCGACATCTGGCGTGACGTCGACCGCGATCCCGACACGCGCGTCGCGGTGATCCGCGGCGAAGGCAAGGGCTTTTCGGCGGGCGGCGATCTCGCGCTCGTCGAGGACATGGCGAACGACTTCGACGTGCGCGCCCGCGTGTGGCGCGAGGCGCGCGACCTCGTCTACAACGTGATCAACTGCAGCAAGCCGATCGTGTCGGCGATGCACGGCCCGGCCGTCGGCGCGGGGCTCGTCGCCGGGCTGCTCGCCGACATCTCGATCGCCGCGAAGGATGCGCGCATCATCGACGGCCATACGCGGCTCGGCGTCGCGGCCGGCGACCACGCGGCGATCGTGTGGCCGCTGCTGTGCGGGATGGCGAAGGCGAAGTACTACCTGTTGCTGTGCGAGCCCGTGAGCGGCGCGGAGGCCGAGCGGATCGGGCTGGTGTCGCTCGCGGTCGAGCCCGCCGACCTGCTGCCGAAGGCGTACGAAGTGGCCGAGCGGCTCGCGCACGGTTCGCAGTCGGCGATCCGCTGGACCAAGTACGCGCTGAACAACTGGCTGCGCACGGCCGGGCCGACCTTCGACACGTCGCTTGCGCTCGAATTCATGGGCTTCTCGGGCCCCGACGTGCAGGAAGGCATCCGCTCGCTGCGCGAGCGGCGTCCGCCCGACTTCCCCGGCGACGCGCCGTTCTGACGCGCTATGATCGAACCACGCGCGGCTGCGCGACGCATGGCAGCCGCCTCGCTCCCCCAGTCAACCAGGATGCCCGTATGACGACCGATGCCTCCGGCGCCAACCCTTTCGCCGGCTTTGCCGGCTTCAAGCCCGCCGACATGATGGACCGGATGTGGGACATGATGCGGATGTCGCCGTTCGGCGGGATGACGTCGTTTCCGGGCGCCACGCAAGGGCTGCCGCCGTCGCTGTCGAGCATGTCCGACATGATGGCGCCGCTCACGAGCGTCGAGGAACTCGACAAGCGGATCACCGATCTGCGCGCGGTCGAGCAGTGGCTGAAGCTCAATCTCGGGATGCTGCAGTCCGCGATCCAGGCGCTCGAGGTGCAGCGCGCGACGCTGGCGACGCTGCGTGCGTTCGGCGCGTTCGCGCAAAGCTCGATGTCGGCGGCCGAGGAAGCGGCCGTCGCGGCGGCGCAGGCGGCGAAAGCCGCGTCGGCGTCGCCGGGCGATGCGGCGCCGGCGGCGGACGGTGCGGACGCGCCGCCGGCAGGCGACGCCGCACAGCAGACATTCGACCCGGCCGGCTGGTGGAACCTGCTGCAGACGCAGTTCAACCAGCTCGCGAGCCTCGCGATGGCGCAGCCGGGCATGCAGCCCACGGCGCCGGACGACGTGCCGCCGGACGCGGCCGCCCCGCCGGAGCAGGCTGCGAAGCCGGCACGGGCGGCAGCCACGCCGCGCAAGCCCGCCGCGAAGCGCGCGAAGCCGGCCGGTTCGGCCGCGGCGAGCGCGGCGGCCGCTTCGTCGCCCGAAACCCGTCCGCCGAAGCGTTCGACGTGACGGGGCACAGCTAGCAGGTCGATCATGCGGCTCGCGCTCGTTCTGATGGGAGGCGGCGCACGTGCCGCCTATCAGGTCGGCGTGCTCAAAGCGCTGGCCGAGATCGCGCGCGAGGCCGATCCGGACCGGCACACGCTGCCGTTCGCGGTCGTGTGCGGCTCGTCGGCCGGCGCGATCAACGCGACGTCGATCGCGAGCCACGCGGACGACTTCTCCCACGGCGTGCGGCGCCTGCTCGAATTCTGGGAGCCCCTGCGCCCCGACTACGTGTACCGCACCGACTGGCTCGGTATCGCGGCCGCCGGCGCGCGCTGGCTCGCCGCGATGACGTTCGGCTGGGCGGCCCGCCGTTCGCCGCGCGGGCTGCTCGACAACGCGCCGCTCGCGCATCTGCTGCAGCGCGAACTGAGCTTCCACCGGATCGAGCAGATGCTCGAGGCGCGGCTGCTGCACGCGCTCGCGGTGACGGCGCTCAGCTATTCGAGCGGCCGGCACCTCACGTTCTACCAGGCGGCCGAGCCGATCCAGGCATGGCGGCGGGCGCAGCGCACCGCGCGGCTCGTCGACCTGTCGGCGTCGCACCTGCTCGCGTCGTCGGCGATTCCGTTCGTATTCCCGGCCGTGCCGCTCGTGCTCGACGGGCAGATCGAATACTTCGGCGACGGTTCGATCCGGCAGATCGCGCCGCTGTCGCCGGCGATCCACTTCGGCGCGGACCGGATCGTCGTCGTCGGCGCGGCCGACCCGCGGCCCGAGATACCGGCCGCGAACGGCGCCGGGCTGGTGCGCGGCTATCCGACGCTCGCGCAGATCGGCCAGCAGGTGCTGGCGAGCGTGTTCCTCGACTCGATCGGCTCGGACATCGAACGGATCGAGCACATCAACCGGATGATCGAGCACCTGCCGCACCAGGTCGAGGTCGACAGCGGCTGGCGGCACGTCGACGTGCTCGCGATCGCGCCGTCGGAGCGCATCGAGCTGATCGCCGCGAAGCACCTGAAGCAGATGCCGGCGGCGATGCGCGGGCTGCTCGGCGCGGTCGGCGGCAGCCAGCCGGCCGGCGCGTCGTTCGCGAGCTACCTGCTGTTCGAGGAGGCGTTCACGCGCGAACTGATCGAACTCGGCTACGGCGACGGACGTGCCCAGCGCGACACGCTCGCCGACTGGATTGCGCGGGCGGACGGCGGCAGCGGGCCGGCAGCCGGCACGCCGCCGGAAGACGGCCTCGCGACGGGAGAAATACGGGTCTGATGTGCGCGGATGGCGCGAGGTTGTGTTTTTGCGACGGTCGGGCGCGACCGATCGCCGCACCGGGATTGGCGGCGCGCGACCGGGCAGGCGTCTCGGAAGCGTCATACACGCGTGATATCATGGCCGCCGCCGTATACACCACATCGAGCAGCCCGCCGATCCGGCATCCGCACGGGAACCCTATGGGGACCCTTACGGGAGCCCGCCTGGGGCAGGGGACGGGCTCGCCAACGAGCCGGCCAGCGCCGGCCCCCAACTCAGGCAAGCGCGGCCGGTTCCGTTCGGACGGAGCGTGGCTGCGGCGTGCCCAACGGCGGCGGCGCGGCCGCCCGGCTGCCGGACGCGGAATCAGCGTCCGGTCGGTCGGTTTCACGCGTAAAATTACAGTCTTGGCTGCAAAAAGCGCGCTTGGTGCGCCTTTGCGGCAACAGTCACGTTTAGAGAAGTCGCATTGCGCAGAACAGGGGTGGGACCATCATGAACACGATGCTTTATCCGGAACTTTACAGGTCGCTCGAAGCTGTCCGCTGGGACATGGAGAAGGACATTCCGTGGGACAAGTTCGACGCTTCGCTGCTCACCGACGAGCAGGCGAAGACGATCAAGATGAACGCGATCACCGAATGGTCGGCGCTGCCCGCGACGGAAATGTTCCTGCGCGACAACCAGCACGACAGCGACTTTTCCGCGTTCATGAGCGTGTGGTTCTTCGAGGAGCAGAAGCATTCGCTCGTGCTGATGGAATACCTGCGCCGCTTCAAGCCGGAAATGGTGCCGACCGAAGAGGAACTGCACGCGGTGCGCTTCCAGTTCGACCCGGCGCCGCCGCTCGAAACGCTGATGCTGCACTTCTGCGGCGAGATCCGCCTGAACCACTGGTATCGCTGCGCGGCCGACTGGCATACCGAGCCCGTCATCAAGCAGATCTACGAAACGATCTCGCGCGATGAAGCGCGCCATGGCGGCGCGTACCTGCGCTACATGAAGAAGGCGCTGAACAACTGCGGCGACGTCGCGCGTGCCGCGTTCGCGAAGATCGGCGTGCTGATGGCGTCGGCGCGCCGCACCGAGAAGCCGCTGCACCCGACCAACCTGCACGTGAACCAGGCGCTGTTCCCGCGCGACACCGTGCAGTCGCGCCTGCCCGATCCGGAATGGCTCGAGCGCTGGCTCGACGAGCAGATCCGTTTCGACGGCGAGTGGGAAAAGAAGGTCGTCGAGCGCATCCTGCACAACCTGTCGATCCTGTTCGAGCGCACGTTCGCGACCGCGCAGGAACTGAACCGCTATCGCAAGGAAGTCACCGGCCGCCTGCAGGCCGAAAGCGGCCCGTCGTCGGCCGCGCAGCCGGCCTGAGGCCGGCGGGCGCTGCAGCCGGCGTGAGTCGCGCCGGCAGCATTGCGCCGTTTCGCGTCCGTTGCATGAAGCCCGCCCGGCCGGTCCGGCGGGCTTTTTATCTGGCGCCGCCGCTGCGTCCTGCCGTCGGGGCCGCCGCGCGCGCCATCGTTCATTCCGTCCGATCTCCATCATGTCCGCCACCTTCGAACGCAAGCTGATCACCCGCGACGCCCTCGTCGCCCTGCGCGCGTCGCTGCCGTCGCCCGTCGTGTTCACCAACGGCGTATTCGACATCCTGCATCGCGGCCACGTCACGTATCTCGCCGATGCGAAAGCGCTCGGCGCATGCCTGATCGTCGGCGTGAACTGCGACGCGTCGGTGCGCATGCTCGGCAAGGGCGACGACCGGCCGATCAACCGCGAGGACGATCGCGCGGCGCTGCTCGCGGCGCTGGAAAGCGTCGACTGGGTCGTGAAGTTCGAGGAACAGACGCCGGTGTCGCTGATCGAGGCCATCCGTCCGGACATCCTCGTGAAGGGCGGCGACTACGACATGGATGCGCTGCCGGAATCGGCGCTCGTGCGCAGCTGGGGCGGCCGCGCGCTGGCGATTCCGTTCGAGCACGACCGCTCGACCACTGCGTTGCTGAAGAAGGTCCGCGCGCAGCAGCCCTGAGCGCGGACCGGCGCCGTCAGGGCGCGGACGCGGCGAGCGGTGCGGCCGTGACGGCCGGCGACGCGATCGGGCCGCCGACGAGAGCCTGGTCGGACGCGTGCGCCAGCGGCGTCACGCGCAGCGCGTCGGGTTGTACCTGCCGCGACAGCACGCCCGGTTCGCGCGGGCCGGCTGCCGGTAGCGGCCCGAACACGCCGCGCGCCACCACGAACGCAAGCATGTTGGCGAGAAAGAGAACAGCGATCAGCCAGCGCAGCATCGTCGACACTCCTTTTCGTTGTTCAGTCGTTCACTCGGATCGGCCGCATGGCCGGCCTTTTCGTCGTTTCCGTGACTGTTCGCAACAGTCAGGCAACGCAGCTGTGACCTTTGCGGCGCGGCCTGCCGTCTGTATCGCCGCCGCGGCGCGCATCTCCACCGTCATAGCGACGAAGCCCTGCATGGGCATTCGTCGAAACCACCGCCGCGACTGCGACGCCGGCAAATTTCTGTCAATCCTGCGCCGCTTCCGCGGCAATCAGCGCGAGCCCGGACAGGATCAACGCGTCGTGCCGCGTGTGCGGGACCGTCAGCGCACGCGCGACGTCGTCCGCCGCGCCGCCTGCCAGCACGAGCCGCACGGGCGCCTGCCACGCGGCGGCGAGATCGCGCCACGCGCGTTCGATCAGCCCGGCCTGCGCATACAGGCAGCCGGCCGACAGCGAGCGCGGCGTATCGACCTGGAACGGCTCGGCCTGCGCGCCCGCGAGCAGCCCGCTCGCGATGTCGGTAGTCAGCGTCGGCAACTGCGCGGTGTGCGTGCCGAGCGCGCGCATCATCAGCGCCCAGCCCGGCGCGATCAGCCCGCCCGTGAAGCGGCCGTCCGCGCGCAGCGCCTCGAGCGTCGTCGCGGTGCCGAACGTCGCGATCAGCAGGTGCTCGCCCGGAAAGGCCGCGTGTGCGCCGATCAGGCCGGCCCAGCGGTCGCTGCCGAGTTGTTCGGGTGTCGTATAGCCGTTCGTCACGCCGCATTGCGTGTGACGCGAGCGTATCGTCGTGCGCGGCAGTCCCGGCCAGCGGGCGTCGAGCAGTGCGTCGATCCGTGCGGCCACGTCGGCGCCCGCGACGTTCGAGATCCATGCGCCGCGCGGACGCGGCAGGTTCGACCAGTCGGGATCGGCGCCGCCGTCGCGCGCGTGGCCGAACGCGCCCGTGTCGACGAGCGTGCGCTGCGCGTCGGCGAGCGCCCACTTGATCCGGCTGTTGCCGGCGTCGATCAGCAGATGCGGCTCGCTCATTGCGCTTCGCGCAGCGACACGTCGCCGGCCGCGATCGCCTGCACGCCGTTCGGCGTGTCGAGCAGCAACTGACCGGTCGCATCGATGCCGGTCGCGATCCCGCGCGCGCGTTCGACACCCTGTTCGAGCAGCACGACTTCGCGCCCCGCATACGCGTGCAGCGCGTGCCAGCGCGGCAGGAACGGCGCGAGCCCGTCGGCGCCGAACTGCGCGAGCGCGGGCGTGAGCGCGTTCAACGACGCGGCGAGCGTATCGGTGAGGTTGGCCGACGCGCACGCGATCGACAGCGCGGCGGGCTGCAGCCCGCTCGCGAGCGTCGCGTCGCGCGCGCGCAGCGCGTCGACCTGAGCAGCGACGGCTTCCGCACCGCGCACGTTGATGCCGAAGCCGATCACGACGGCGGTCGCGTCGGCGGTGGTCCAGACGGTTTCGATCAGGATCCCGCCGAGCTTGCCGACGATGCGGGGTGTGCCGTCGTCGGTAGCCGTCAGCAACAGATCGTTCGGCCATTTGAGCGCGACGCGCGTGCGGGCGTCGAGCGGTAGCGCGGCCAGCCCTTCGGCGAGCGCGACGCCGATCGCGATGCTGAGGCCGCCGAGCGCGTCGACCGGGCGCGGCACGATGCAGCCGACCGAGCACAGCAGCGCGTTGCCGGGTTGCGCGAACCACGGGCGGCCCTGCCTGCCGCGGCCTGCCGACTGCTCGAACGCAACGCGCACGAGCGGCGCGGGCAACGCGTTCGCACTGCGCGGCAGCGCCTTGAGCCGCGTCGCGACGTCGGCGTTGGTCGAGCCGGTGGCGGCGACGATATCGAGCGGCCACGCACGCGGCGCGGCGTCCAGGTGCGCCTCGAGCCGGTTGCGCGCGATGTGCGCGTCGCCGGAATCGGGCGTGTCGGAGGAGGTGGGGGCGTTCATGGTGACTATTGTAGCGACAGGGGGCGAGGGGCGCGTCGGGATGCGGGGAGGCGTTTGTCGGGGCGCTTGCCTGGATCGTCGCGACGCGTTGGCTCGAATTTCGTTGCCGTCAGGCGAAGATGTCGTTCATTCAAGCGGAAGTGCATCGTCCAGCAAAGTGAAGTCTGGCCCGTTCTCGCCGGATGATGAGGAAAACATAGTCGACCCATATAAATTGATTAGGATTTCGAATTCGTCTGATTGATTCCATTTTGCTGATTGGGCATTTTGGATGCCAGCCATTGACGACGGGGAATCCAGATGAGCAACGGGCAAGAGTCGCCACCATCTTCTTCTACGGTTATCCGCCGGCTTGCTGCGGAAAGCAGCGGGAGTATCTGGGCCGGCAATAAGGCAGTCATCGAATCGGGACCGGTTCGTCCTTATGCGGATACGAAGCGTTCGAGTGCAACGGTTCGAGGCGAGCCTGCATGATTCGTTATTTCCTCGCCAAAGGCGACCGCGGCGGTAACGCCGTGATTACGGAAGGGCTGGAGTCCGTCACATGTTCCAATCCTCCCCCGCGCGTACAGATCGCCACGCTCTACATGAAGACCTACTGCGCAGCTTGCAAACAGGAAGGGTTCATCGCGCCGGAAGGTCCGCGTTTGCCTGGTACGGGGCCCAATGGCAAACCATGGGCATTGAGCGGCGATATCAATGTATGTGGATGCAACCCGCCTCCTGTGTTCTATGCGGAGCGGGGCATGAAAATGATCGTGACCTCCGAAGAGGCGAGGGCGTCCGAGAAAGACAAGCTAGCTCAAACAGCCGATGACAAAGGGGAAGTCGTAGCGACACGAGCGGACGTCGCGCCCTGCTACGACGAACAGGTGCGTGTCGGCATAGGCACCACGTTACCGCAGAACTATCCATATCTGATCGAAATGAGTAACGGGCGCACCTTCGCAGGGTACGTGAATGGTGATGGCGTGTTGCCACGTATCCATTCCGAGACCGCCGACAGTTACACGATCTATTGGGGCGAAGACGCTCTTGTACACAAGGACTGGACGCCATGCCAAACAGCCCTACAACGGTAAGAACGAACACGACGCCCGATTCCATCAAGGGTGTGCAACTGAGGGCGGTAACATTCAAGGAGCTGTGGGACGCCTACCCGTCGGGTAACCCCTATGAGAATCCAGCTTATACCAATCAATGCGCCATTCGCATAAGCGTCACCTTTCATCGAGTTGGCATCGAAATGAAGTCTTTTTCGTCGAAACTGGTTAAGCCGCTTGGTGGTCAGTCGAGCATCGGGCGAATCCTGCTGAATGGAAAAGCAACCGCCACGCGCGCCAATGAACTCGGGGAATGATTGAAGCTGCAGCCTTTTGCGGGCCTGGGGAGGGCGGAAAACGTCACTGGGCCGGACTGGGAGCCGAGGGTCAAGGGCCGCACCGGCATCATTATGTTTGACGGCTACTGGGAGCGCGAGGGAGAAGCTACGGAAAACGCTAGCGGAGGGCACATTGACCTGTGGAATGGGAATCGGCTGACGATAAGCAGTCCATTCAATATATTCGCGACAACTGGTCGCTTGCTCGGACGACATTCGTTTAGACCAGGGCATGCATTCGGTTGGTCGGACTTGAGGAACTCGAGGCGTATCCTGTTTTGGGAAGTTCGATGAGGCGGATCGGATTTGCTGCAACTTTCGCGGCGCTTGGGCTTGCCAGTCTATGGTGGTGGTCCGCCGCCGATGCCGAAATCTGTCGGCGTTTCCCGCAACTTTGTGTTCCAAGTGGTTGCAAGGAGATTGGGGCATGCGCAATCGGTTTTTGGGATGGGGTGGTATTCCTTGCCGCTATCTTTGGGCCGTCGATCGCATTTGGCGTTGTAGCAGTGTTCTTTGCCGGGAAACGGCGCCGCTGGACACAGTGGGCAGTGGTGGCTGGGGGACTTGTCGCGGCGCATTGGTTTGTCATGCTCGTATTCAGACTGATATGAAACACGTTCGTCAAGAGCCGTCGAGACCGATCTGCTCGCAATACTCAGCCTTTTCGTCGATGGGCCGAAATTGTTGAGAACGGTAATTGGGGCAATTGCTGGCGCGATCATAGTCACGCTTGTTTGTTGGGGTGGCTTATATTTGTTTGGCGTATTGGTTCTTCATGGGAAAGGAAGTCTATTCGATGCGAACCCCCAAGTTGCAAACCTGTTTTTTGCTGGTTGGTTTATGTCCGTGGTTGTGGCCTCGGTAATTGGCGGCTGGCGCAGGCATGTATGGGAACGAAGTCGGGCAAGAAAATAGCGGAAGGCGTGACAATTCATGCCGACGTAGGGCTGCCTTGTATTTGATTGGGATGTTCGATCAAGCGGGGGGCTGGACGACGACTTGGCTCGCACAGCAACGCAAGCACTTGCAGTTGGCGTCCTGCATCACCACAACCTCACCACCGCTATCGTTTGCGGAACCCGGTGTCGTGATTGCACCGGCGCCGTCGTCATCTTGATATTCCCGATCGGCGAGGCTACGTTCGATATATCCGCTCCGGCGGCCCGCGCGGCGAGTGCCAGGCATCCTCGTCGTTGCCGCATCGAGGGAAATGGCAATGAACAAGCTTGATTCGTGTTCGAGCCTGTCCAGCCTGTTCGAGCGCTTTCGCCGCAAGACGACCCGGATCTCCGATGCCGTCGAGCCCCCGATGACGCGCGCCTGTCGCCGGCTGATGGACTCGCTCGCGTCGGCAAGGTCGGCGGTGCGCTAAGGTATGTCGCATGCGCACCAGCACTGACGCGGCGGCGGACCGTTTTCAAGGAGGTGGCCATGCAACTCCACATGCATTCGCACCATTTCGCGCGCCGCATTCCGGTGTGGCGAGCCGCCGTGATCGGCGGGTGCTTGGCCGGTGCGGTTTTCCTCGTTATCCAGGTCGTCGCGGCGGCAATCATCGGACACGACGCGTGGGCGCCGCTGCGCATGATCGCGGCCATCTACTTCGGCGACGACGCGCTCGCGCCGTCGACCACCGTCGAAGTTGGGACGCTGCTGGCTGCGCTGGGCGTGCACTTCGCGTTGTCGATCGTATTTGCGCTAATCCTGGCCGTGATCATCGCGTGTTTCAGCCTGGATTCGAGCGTCGGGATGGCCAGCGTGACGGGGGCCGTGTTCGGCGTACTGCTGTACGTCGTCAACTACTACGGTACGACTCAGTTGTTCCCGTGGTTCGCCGACGGGCGAGGCTGGGTGAGCGCGCTCGATCACATCGTCTTCGGACTGATCGTGTCCGACGCGTACATGCGTCTGGAACGACCCGCGCAGAGCGGCGCCGCCTGACGGGATGCCGCGACGGCACCCGGCCAGGCGGCAGGGGCGCATCACGGCGCGACGACCGGGTGCTTCAGCGCATGCGCGGTCTCGATCCACTGCGCGTGGAATTCGTCCGCGTCGGGCTGGAGCCCCAGTTCGCCGTTGCGATAAGCCATCGCGAGTGTCTGCACGGCTTCCGGCAGCTCGTGTTCGGCGGCCCGGCGATACAGCGCGAGCGCGCGCGCCTCGTCGCGCGGCACGCCGCTGCCGTCGCGGTACGCGTTCGCGAGCATGAAGTCCGCGGCCGGGATGTCCGCGCGCGACGCGATGTCGAACCAGTGCGCGGCCTGCACCGGGTCGGCGGCGATGCCGTAGCCGCTGCGATAGATCAGCCCGAGGTAATACGCGGCGGCCGGGTCGCCCTGTTCGGCCGCTTCGCCGAGCAGCGTGCGGGCGCGTGCGTAGTCCTTCGGGATGTCGCCGCTGCCCAGCAGCAACGCTTTGCCGAGCGCGAGCTGCGCGCGCCGCGCGGCCGGCGCGTCGGCCTTGCCGTCGGCCTGCGCGGCGGTTTCCAGCCAGCCGCGCCCCTCGTCGCGCAGCCCCGGTTCGCGCGCGTCGACGAGCGCGATGCCGAGCGCCGCCTGCGCGGCGCCCGACCCGCGACGCGCAAGCGTACGCAATTGCGCGAGCGCATGCGGCTCGACGGCCTGCGTGACCATTGCCTGCCACTCGTCGAGCTGCGCGGCGCTCGGCACGGGGCCGGCGCCGCGCAAGCCGGTCGCAGCGACCACGGCCGCGACGGTCACGGCCGCCGCCGCGAGCAGCGCGGCCGGCGGGAGTTTCGCGCGCAGCAGGCGCCGCGCGGCGGCGGCGAAGCCGGTTTCGGCCGGCCGCATCGTCCGGATCGGTTGCATTGCGTGTCTCATTGCGTGAGGTCGATCTCGTAGGTGGCGAGGTTCTTGCCCGAGCCGTCGTCGGCCGCGATCTGCGTGATGCCGGTCAGGCCGGCCGCGGCCGCATCGCCGAGGCGGTTCGGCGCGGATGCGAACTGCACGTGCGCGACCGAGCTTGCGAGCTTCGTGAAGCGCCAGCTGCGCTGCGCGCCGTCGGCCGCGCGCGTGATCGCGCCGCGCTTCTTGATGAATGCGATCAGCACGTCGCGGTTCGCGTCCGGCGACGCGAAGATCGTCTTGCTGCCGTCGAGGCCCGGGAAGTTGCCGCCGCCGCTCGCGCGATAGTTGTTGGTCGCGACGATGAACTGCGCGTTCGGGTCGATCGGCGCGCCCTTGTACGTCAGGTTCCTGATCCGGCTGCCGGCCGGCTGCGTGACGTCGATTTCGTACGCGAGATCGGCCGACGTGAACATGTCGAAGTTGTAGCCGGGGAAGCTGCTGACGAGCTTCTGCACGGTCGCTTGCGTCGGATCGATCCGGTTGAAGCGTTTCGCGGCGGTTTCGAGCCAGTTCTTCACGTCGGCGCCGCTCACCTTCACCGCGTACACGGTGTTCGGATACAGGTACAGGTCGGCCGCGTTGTTGATCGCGAGTGCGCCCGGCGCGACGTCGGTGTAGTCGCTGCCGCCGCCGAAGCCGCTCTTGAACGGCGCGCTGACCGACAGCACCGGCAGCGACGCGTATTGCGGCAGGTTCGCCTGCACGTAGGTCTTCACGTAGTCGGCCTGCGCCTCGTTGACGATCTGGATCGCGCCCGGGTCGCCAACATCCGCGAAGTACGAGTTCATCCGGTAGTCCGTCGAGCCGATCGGCGTCTTCACGTAGTCGATCGTCGCCTGGTGCTCGGCGGCGATCGCCGCGGATACCGACGGATCGGCCGCGACGTAGGTCTTGTCGGCGTTCTGGATCGGCCGCGCCTCGACGGTCGTCTGCGACTTGTCGACGCTCCACGTCTTGCCGTCGAACTTCAGGCCGAGCTTGATCACGCCGAGGTGCTTGCCCCAGTAGTTGGCCATCACGGTCGGCACGCCGTTGACCGTGCCCTTGACCTTGTCGACGCCCGGCAGGTTGAACTGCGACACGGTGCTGTTCGCGTCCGGGAACACCTGGTGCGAGTGGCCGATCAGCATCGCGTCGATGCCGGCTACCGTCGACAGCCACCAGCTGCCGTTCTCCATCGTCGGCGTATACGCGGAATTGTCGAGGCCGCCGTGCGAGATCGCGACGACGAGATCGGCGCCCTTCGCGCGCATCTCGGGAATGTACTTCTCGGCGGCTTCCTTCAGGCCGGTCGTGTAGACCTTGCCGTCGAGCCAGCGCTTGTCCCAGCTCATGATCGCGGGCGGCGTGAAGCCGATGATGCCGATCTTCACGGGCGCGCTGACCGTCTTGCCGTCCGGCGTTGTCGCCGTCACCGTGCGGGTCAGGATCGTGTACGGCGTGAACAGCGGCGCGTTGGTCTTCGCGCTGATCACGTTCGCGAGCACCTGCGGGAAGTTCGGGCCCGCGCACTTCTTCTGCTGGGCCGGAGCCGGCAGGCCGTCGACCTCGAACGTGTTGCCGGTCACCTGCGACAGGTACGGCAGCCCGTAGTTGAACTCGTGGTTGCCGATCCCGCCGCCGTCGAATTTCGCGGCGTTCATCACCTTGTAGATCGCGAGCGTCTGGTCGCAGCCGATCGGCTTCACGAGCGCCTGGTAGTCCGACAGCGCGGTGCCCTGGATCGTGTCGCCGTTGTCGAGCAGCAGCGTGTTCGGGTACTGCGCGCGCGCCTGCGCGATCAGCGTCGACACGCGCTCGAAGCCGAGCGAATTGTCGGCGGCGAGCTTGAAATAGTCATACGACAGCACGTTGGTGTGCAGGTCGGTCGTCTCGAGCAGCGCGAGCGTGGCCGTCGTGCCGACGGGCGCCTGGGCCTGCGTCTGCGACGACGGCGGGGCGGTGACGTCGTCGCCGCCGCAGCCGGCGAGGGCAAAGGCGAGGCTGGCGAGCGCGGCGGCGGCCGGTACACGGCGGCGGGAAAGCGGGGGGAAACGCATCGGTTGTCCTGTTCGGTGTTCTGTTCTGTTATGGCGAGGTGCGCATCGAAATGGCGGCGCGGGGCGCCGACGGCCTGAGATGCGGCGCGTGAGAGTATCGAAAGGAAACGTGACGGAAGAATGAAAGGTGCTGATGCCGACGGCGAACCGAGGTGGCCTCCGGGCGGACCCGGGCCGCGCGCCCCCGGCCAGGCGCCCCGGCCGGGCGCCCCCAAGGAAATCCTCACGTCGCGGCGGCGGGCGGTTCGCTACAATGGCCGCTGTCATCCTTTTGCAAACAACCTGCCCTTGGACTTCGAGACTCCTCCCGGCCTGTCGGTCGACGCCGGCGGCCAGGGCCGGACGGTGCGCCTGACCGGCCAGTGGACCGCGCTTGCGCTCGCGCGCAATCGCGGCGCGGTCGCGCGCCGCGTCGCGAGCATCGCGTCCGGGCGTGTGAGCGAATGGGATCTGTCCGGCATCGAGCGGCTCGACCACGTCGGCGGCCAGGCGCTGTGGCGCGTGTGGGGCCGCCAGCTGCCGGCCGGCGTCGCGCTGAGCGACACGCAGCGCACGATCTTCGAGCGCATCGAGCGGCTCGACAGCGCGCGCGAGGCGCCCGAGCGCGTCGTGCGTTTCGATCCCGTCACGCGGCTCGGCCGGGCGATCTTCACGTTCGGCGAACACCTGCAGGGCGGCATCGCGATGTTCGGCCTCGTGATCCTCGATGCGCTG
Organism: Burkholderia sp. S-53; assembly: GCF_025560745.1. Taxonomy (NCBI): domain Bacteria; kingdom Pseudomonadati; phylum Pseudomonadota; class Betaproteobacteria; order Burkholderiales; family Burkholderiaceae; genus Burkholderia; species Burkholderia sp. S-53. The sequence goes on along the minus strand of NZ_CP090483.1, from coordinate 3,362,240 downwards.
TCGGTGCTGCGCCGCCCGAAGACGATGCCGTGGAAGGAGACGTCGGCGAACATCTACAGCGCGGGCGCGCAGGCGCTGCCGATCACCGCGCTCGTCGCGTTCCTGATCGGCATCGTGCTCAGCTACCTGTCCGCGCAGCAGTTGCAGATGTTCGGCGCGAACCGCTACATCGTGAACATCCTCGGGCTGTCGGTGATCCGCGAGCTCGGCCCCGTGCTGTCGGCGATCCTCGTCGCGGGCCGCTCGGGCTCGGCGATCACCGCGCAGATCGGCGTGATGCGCGTGACCGAGGAGCTCGACGCGATGCGCGTGATGGGCATCCCGCACGGGCTGCGGCTGGTCCTGCCGCGCGTGCTCGCGCTCGGCGTCGCGATGCCGCTGCTCGTGATGTGGACCAACATCATCGCGCTGACGGGCGGCGCGCTTGCCGCGAAGCTCGTGCTCGGGATCGACGTCAACTATTTCGTGCGCTCGCTGCCGGGCGTCGTGCCGATCGCGAACCTGTACATCGGCGTCGGCAAGGGCGTCGTGTTCGGCATGCTGATCGCGCTGGTCGCCTGCCATTTCGGCTTCCGGATCAAGGCGAACTCGCAGAGCCTCGGCGAAGGCACGACCACGTCGGTCGTGTCGTCGATCACGGTCGTGATCCTCGCCGACGCGGTGTTCGCGATCCTGTTCCAGAACGTGGGGCTCGGATGAACACATCGAACGATCCGGCGGCCGGTGCCGCGCCCGCCGATGCCGCGGCCGCCCACGCCGCGGCGGTCGGCACGCAGCCGGCCGCAGCAGCGGAGGCCGGCGACCTCGTGATCGAGGTGCGCAACCTGACCAAGCGCTACGGGCGCAACATCATTCACCAGAAGCTCGACTTCGACGTGCGGCGCGGCGAGATCGTGTCGATCGTCGGCGGCTCGGGCTCGGGCAAGACGACGCTCGTGCGGCAGATCCTCGGCCTCGAGCGGCCGACGTCGGGCACGATCAAGGTGTTCGGCGAGGATACGTCGACGATCGACGCCGCGACCGCGCGGATGATGCGCACGCGCTCCGGGATGCTGTTCCAGCAGGGTGCGCTGTTCTCGTCGATGACGGTATTCGACAACGTCGCGCAGCCGCTGCGCGAGCTCGGCCGCGTGCCGCCGGACCTGCTGAACGACATCGTGATGCTGAAGCTCGAGATGGTCGGGCTGCCGTGCAAGCACGCGTCGAAGATGCCGGCCGCGCTGTCGGGCGGGATGGTGAAGCGGGTCGGCATCGCGCGCGCGATTGCGCTCGAGCCCGAGCTGCTGTTTCTCGACGAGCCGACGGCCGGCCTCGATCCGCAGGCGACCGAAGAATTCGTCGAGCTGATCGCGACGCTGCACCGCACGCTCGGGCTGACCGTCGTGATGGTGACGCACGATCTCGACACGATGGTCGCGCTGTCGACGCGCGTCGCGGTGCTGGCCGACCGCAAGGTGCTGGTCGCCGCGCCGGTCGAGGAGGTCGCGAACGTCGACCATCCGTTCATCCACGAATATTTCCTGGGGCTGCGCGGGCGCCGTGCATTGCAGGCGCTGCCGCCCGAGCGGCGCGCGAAGCTGCCGAAGGCGGCCCTCGAACCGGCGCTGTCGAGCGCCGAGCTGTAGCAAGCAGGCAAGGACAAGGACCCCCCTGATGGAAAACAAATCACATGCGTTCTGGGCCGGCCTGTTCACGATCGCGCTGACGCTCGCGATCGCGGGCACCGTGTTCTGGTTCAACGTCGACCGTACCGTGCGCGTGCCGTACGACCTGCTCGCGCGCACCAACGTGACGGGGTTGTTCCCGGACGCGGCCGTGCGTTTTCGCGGTCTCGATGTCGGCAAGGTGCAGTCGATCGGTTTCGATCGCACGCATCCGGGCCAGATCCGGATCCGGATTCTCGTCGACCACGACGCACCGATCACGCAGTCGACCTACGGCAGCCTCGGTTTCCAGGGCGTGACGGGCATCGCGTTCGTGCAGCTCGAGGATACGGGCCGCGATTTGTCGCCGCTGCCGTCGACGGCGAAGAAGATCGCGCAGATCCCGATGCGGCCGAGCCTGTTCGACCAGATCCAGGAGCGCGGCGACGTGCTGCTGCGGCAGCTCGAACTGGCCGCGAAGAGCGCGAACGAGCTGATGTCGCCCGAGATGCGCGAGCAGTTGCGCGCGACGGCCGAAAGCCTGCAGCACGCGGCCGATGGCGTGACGGTACTGTCGAAGGAGCTCGGCCCGGCCGTCACCGCGCTGCCGCAGACGATGCACGAGGTGAACCGCACGATGGCGTCGGCGAACACGCTGCTGCAGCCGAACGGGCCGCTCGTGTCGAACCTGAACAAGGCCGGCACGGCCGCCGAGCAGGTCGGCGTCGCGCTGAACGATCTCAACGCGCGCGTGCAGTACGACACGCTGCCGCGCTTCAATGCGCTGGCCGGCAGCGTCGGCGACGCGTCGCGGCAATTGAAGGACGTCGCCGGTGAACTCGGCCGCAACCCGCGCAGTCTGTTGTTCGGTTCGCCCGGCGCGTCGCCGGGGCCCGGCGAAGCGGGCTTCGTCTGGCCGGGTGCGACGGCCGGGAAGTGAAGCGGGCCGGAAACCCATCGATCGTCCGGCCGGACACGGCCAGGCAGTGACGTCCATCGAAACCGGAAACATCATGCAGGAATACGCCATGCCACGAATCCTTGACCGCGCGCTGCGTCTCGCCGCGACCGCGCTTGCGGTGCTGACGCTCGCGCTTGCGGCCGGCTGCGCCGGCAACAGCGCGGCGCTGTCGAATGTCCGCTACGACCTCGGGCCGGCCGCGTCGGTGGTGACGGCCGGTTCGGGCCCCGCGCTGAAGGTGCTCGACATCGCCGCGCCCGATGCGCTCGATTCGGACAAGTTCGCGTACCGCCTCGCGTACGCGGATGCGCAGCACGTGGCGGTCTATCGCGACAGCCGCTGGACCGCGCCGCCCGCGCAACTGCTCACGCAGCGGCTGCGCGGCGCGCTGTCGTCGCGCGGCGCGGTGCTCGAGGGATCCGACGGCGTGCGCGCGCCGACCCTCAAGGTCGACCTGAACGAATTCGAGCAGGTGTTCGACGGGCAGTCGCAGAGCCACGGCGCGGTCACCGCGCGCGCGACGCTGACGCTGGACGGCAAGGTGCTCGGCCAGCGCACGTTCGTCGCGCGCGCACCGTCGAGCACGCCCGACGCGGCCGGCGGCGCGCGTGCGCTCGCGGCGGCAAGCGACGAGCTCGTGTCGCAGATCGCCGCGTGGGTCGGCATGCAGGCGTACGCGGGCACGCCGTGACGCGCACCGTGCAGCCGCGATGAACGCGACCGGCACGCATCGCACATCGCCGCTCGCGCGGCAGGCCTTTGCCGCTTACGCTGCGCTCATCGTCTACGCGTCGCTGTATCCGTTCGAAGGCTGGGTGTCGCTCGGCATCGGGCCGTTCGACTACCTGTTCGCGCCGATGCAGCGCTATGTGACCGCGTTCGACGTGGTCACGAACGTGCTCGGTTATTTGCCGTTCGGCGCGCTTGGCGTGCTCGCGCTGCACCCGCGCTGGCGCGGGGTGCCTGCGACGCTGATCGCGGGCGCGCTCGGCGTGCTGCTGTCCGGCTCGATGGAGGCGCTGCAGACCTACCTGCCGACGCGCGTCGCGTCGAATCTCGATCTCGCGTCCAACGCGCTCGGCGCGCTGCTGGGCGCGGCGCTCGTCGCGCCGGCCACCGGGGCGCTGCTCGATCGCGGCGCGCTGCGCCGGCTGCGCTTCGCGTGGTTCGAGCCCGACGGCGCGACGCCGCTGCTGCTCGCCGGACTGTGGCCGTTCGCGATCCTGTTTCCGTCGCCGTTCCTGTTCGGCATCGGCGACTGGCCGGCCGCGCTGTGGGAGCGCGCCGACGCGTCGATGCAGGACACGCTGCTCGCGTGGCTGCCGGCCGCGTGGCGCGTGAGCGAATGGCCCGAGCGCGTCGACGGCTGGTTGTCCGACTCCGCGTGGGAGGCCGCGCTCGGCGGGCTGATGCTGTTCGCCGCGCTGGCGATCGCGTCGCTCGCGATGCGGCCGCGCGCGCCGCGCATCCGGCTGCTGATCGCGCTCGTCATCGCGACGCTCGTGCTGAAGGCGGCCGCGACGTTCATGCAGTCGGCCACCGGGCTCGTCGTCGTGTGGGCGACGCCCGGCGCGCGGCTCGGCATCGAGCTCGGTTTCGCGGCCGCGCTCGTCGCGCTGCGCGTGCCGGCGACCTGGCGTGCGACGCTCGCGGCGCTTGCGTTGCTGGCCGGCGTGGCGCTCGTCAACCTGCTGCCGGTCAATCCGTTCTTCGACTTCACGCTGTCGGGCTGGCGGCAGGGCCGCTACGTGCACTTCAACAGCATCGCGCGCTGGCTCGCCTGGATCTGGCCCTACGCGGCGCTGATCTGGCTCGGCCAGCGCGTCGAGCGCGCGTGGCTGCCGGCCGCGGTGCGGCGCTGACGCGGCGATCCGGGCAGGGCCGCCGCCGCGCTATCGCGGCGCGGGCAGCGGCGCGCGCCGGTCGCTATAATCGTCCGCAACATCATCCGTTGCATCGCGCAACGGCAATCGCTCCTCTTTTCGCACGGCATCGCGCCGGGCCGCTCGTCACCATCATGGATTCCTACTACCAGCACCACGTCTTCTTCTGCCTGAACCAGCGCGACCCGGGCGCCGAACGGCCGAGCTGCGCGCAATGCGATGCGCAGACCATGCAGGAATACGCGAAGAAGCGCGTGAAGGAACTCGGCCTCGCGGGGCCCGGCAAGGTTCGCATCAACAAGGCCGGCTGCCTCGACCGCTGCGAGGAAGGGCCCGTGATGGTCGTGTATCCGGAAGGCACGTGGTACACGTACGTCGATCAGGCCGACATCGACGAGATCGTCGAATCGCACCTGCGCGACGGCAAGGTCGTCGATCGCCTGAAGATCTGAGCGGGCCGGCCGAATGAACGTTCATACGCAGAAATCGCTGATCGCGGGCCCGGTCGGGCAGATCGAAATCGCGGTCGACCTGCCCGACGCCGTGCGCGAAGGCGGCGCCGCGCCGCGCGGCATCGCGCTCGTCGCGCATCCGCACCCGCTGTTCGGCGGCACGATGGACAACAAGGTCGCGCAGACCCTGGCACGCACGCTCGTGCAGCTCGACTACGTGGTCTACCGGTCGAACTTCCGCGGCGTCGGCGCGACCGAAGGCGTGCACGACAACGGCACCGGCGAGGCCGACGACCTGCTCGCGGTGCTCGCGCACATGCGCGCGCAGCCCGCGTATGCGGACCTGCCGCTCGTGCTCGCGGGATTCTCGTTCGGCACCTTCGTGCTGTCGCATGTTGCGAAGCGACTGCGCGACGCGGGCGAGTCGATCGAGCGGATGGTGTTCGTCGGCACGGCCGCGAGCCGCTGGCAGGTGGCCGACGTGCCGGAGAACACGCTCGTGATCCACGGCGAAACCGACGACACGGTGCCGATCGCATCGGTGTACGACTGGGCGCGGCCGCAGGAGCTGCCGGTCGTCGTGATCCCCGGCGCCGAGCATTTCCTCCATCGCAAGCTGCATGTGCTGAAGCGCATCATCGTCGACGCATGGCGCTAGCCGGCACGCGGGCGCCGGCGTAACGGCCGGCGGCTCGCGTCGCGTACCCGACATCCGGCACCCGCCGGATGCGCGATCCACCCGCGCGACATCGCGCCGCACCGCGCGGCGCAACCCGACTTGCACCCTACCTGCGCGCGCCTTTCGCGCCGCTTCGAGCGATTTCCCGCAGCGCGCCCGCGCTATCCTCCTGAAGCCTGTGTGCTGCCGTCCTGCGAGCGTGCGGTGTTCGGCGCCGATCGGCACGGGTGTACTGCGCCTTCGCGTCCATGGCGGCGTTGCAAATCCTCGCGATGCGGCTGCTTACCGCTGCGTCTCGCTGCGGTTTGCGCGTTGCCACGAGCACGAATCCTCGGGTACATCGGCACCGTCCGGCACGGGACACGACACCCGGTTCCCGAAAACGCCATTCGCGGCCACGTATAATGGCCGCATTTCGCGTCGCCCGCGGCCCGGCTGGGCCCATGCGGCGCTCGTTTCGCCGCCTGTCCGCCCGCTCGCGACGGTCGCGAACCGATCGCGTCCGCACGAGTCCAACCGGCGCGTTTCGCGTCGCCCGACGATGTCGGGCGAGTGCCCGAAACGCCCGCCGCCTTGCCGTTCAACCCTGCGCGTTTCGCACCGCACTTTCTGCCATCAGCCTGAATCGATCATGCGTCTGTCTCCCCAAGGCCTCAAGTCCCTCGCTTCCTCCATCGCCTTCGGCACCGCCGCGCGCAACGTCGCGCTCGGCGTGATGCTGCCTGTCGCGCTCGCGTCGACGATCGTCGTCGCCGAGGCGAAGCCGGCCGCCAAGGCCAAGGCCGCGCATGCGGCGCCGGCCGCCGCCGAGCAGTTCACCGGCGCGCCCGCGACCTACATGCCGGGCGCGGTGCCGCCGCCGGGCGTGAACGCGCGCTCGTGGGTGCTCGTCGATGCGACGAGCAACACGGTGCTCGCATCGGGCAATGCGGACGAGCGCGTCGAGCCCGCATCGCTGACGAAGCTGATGACGGCCTACCTCGTGTTCGAGGCGCTCGACAAGAAGAAGATCTCGATGGAGCAGATCGTCACGCCGAGCGCTGCGGTGCGCCGCGTCGGCACCGACGAGTCGCGCATGTTCATCGAGGCGGACAAGCCGGTGTCCGTGCACGACCTCGTGTACGGGATGATCATCCAGTCGGGCAACGACGCCGCGATCGCGCTGGCCGAACTCGTCGGCGGCAGCGAAGGGCAGTTCGTCACGCTGATGAACGACGAGGCGCAGCGCCTCGGCATGAAGGGCACGCACTTCGCCGACGTGAACGGCATGCCCGACCCGAACCACTACACGACGGCCGGCGACCTCGCGAAGCTGTCCGCGCACCTGATCCGCGATTTTCCGCAGTACTACAGCATCTTCTCGGAGAAGGAATTCAAGTACAACAACATCCGCCAGGGCAACCGCAACCGTCTGCTGTGGCTCGACCCGACGGTCGACGGCCTGAAGACGGGCCATACGCAGGCGGCCGGCTACTGCCTGATCGCGTCGGCGAAGCGCGCGATCCCGGGCGTCGACGGCCAGCGCCGCCTGGTGTCGGTGATGATGGGCGAGCAGAAGGAAGGCGAGCGCACGCAGGACAGCATGAAGATGCTGAACTACGGCTACAGCGCGTTCGATTCGGTGCGCCTGTTCAAGGGCGGCCAAGCGATCTCGACGCCGCGTATCTACAAGGGCAAGGACAACACCGTGCAGGTCGGCGTGAAGGTCGACCAGTGGGCGACCGTGCCGCGCGGCCTCGGCGACAAGGTCAAGACGGAAGTCGACGTCAACGCGCCGCTGATCGCACCGCTCGCGGCAGGCCAGCAGGTCGGCACCGTGAAGATCGTCGCCGACGGCAAGACGCTGTCCGAATTCCCGGTCGTCGCGCTGCAGGCCGTGCCGGAAGCGGGTATCTTCGGGCGTATCTGGGACTCGATCCTGCTGATGTTCAGCAAGAAGAAGTAAGCACGACGGGCCTTTGTTTTCACGACTTCATCCCCATCTGTCATAGCCATGAGCCAAGCCGAATTCGAACCGATCGTCTACCTCAGCGTCTCGTCGCGGGAGGAGCTGGTGCCGCTGTCCGAAGCCCGTGTCCCGGTGCTCGACCGCGGGTTCATCTTCGGCGATGGCGTGTATGAAGTCGTCCCCGTTTATGCGCACGATGGCGCGCACGTGCCGTTCCGGATCGAGCAGCATCTGGAGCGGCTCGCGCGCAGCCTGAAGAAGATCGGCATCGAGAATCCGCACGACGCGGCCGGCTGGCGCGCGCTGATCGAGCGCGTCGTCGCGGCGAATGCCGAAGGCCTCGGCGACGGCAATGCGCTCGTCTACCTGCAGGTGACGCGCGGCGTCGCGAAGCGCGGCCATGCGTTCCCGGCGAACGTGGTGCCGACGGTGTTCGCGATGACGAGCCCGCTGCGCCTGCCGTCGGAAGAGGAGCGCGCGAACGGCGTGCGCTGCGTGACGGCCGAGGATCGCCGCTGGCTGCATTGCGACATCAAGTCGATCTCGCTGCTCGGCAACGTGCTGATGGCGCAGCATGCGGCGGAACGCGATGCGTTCGAGACGCTGCAACTGCGCGACGGCTACCTGACCGAAGGCTCGTCGTCGAACGTGTGGATCGTGAAGAACGGCGAGCTGCTCGCGCCGCCGCGCAGCAACAAGATCCTCGAGGGGATCCGTTACGCGCTGGTCGAGCAACTTGCCGACGAATGCGGCATTCCGTTCGTCGCGCGCGAGATCAGCGAAACGGAGTTGCGCGCGGCCGACGAAATCATGATCACGTCGGCCACGAAGGAAGTGCTGCCCGTCACGTCGCTCGACGATCTGCCCGTGCAGGGCGGCAAGCCGGGCCCCGTGTTCGCGGCACTGTATGACGCATACCAGCGTGCGAAGGCACGCGAGTTTGAACAGTTTGACCTAACCCGGAGAAAATGATGAGCGAACCGACCAAAACCGTCGAGGTCACCGGCGCGATCGAGACCCGGAAGGAGTCGCTGCTGGAGTTCCCGTGCGATTTCCCGATCAAGATCATGGGCAAGGCGCACCCCGAGTTCAAGGACACGATCTTCAAGGTCGTCGCCGTTCACGACAACGAAATCGATGTCGAGAAGATCGAGGAGCGCGCGTCGAGCGGCGGCAATTACACGGGCCTCACGATCACCGTGCGCGCGACGAGCCAGGAACAACTCGACAACATCTACCGCGCACTGACCGGCCATCCGATGGTCAAGGTCGTACTCTAAGCGCCTCCTTCCTGCGCGTACTCGGCGGGGGTCTTCCCCGCCGCGCGCCGCGCGTCCAGCTCGTCGCACAGCCGTTTGTATTCGGCGACTTCGTCGAGCAGCCAGGTCCTGAACGCCTGCACGCGCGGCGTGTTCAGCAGCGGCGGCGGACACACGAAAAAATAGTGCCACGGGCTCGGCCCGTCGATGTCGAACAGGCGCACGATGCGCCCGTCCAGCAGGTCGTGCACCGCGAGCGAGCGGCGCACGAGCGCGATGCCCTGGCCGTCGATCGCGGCCAGCAGCAGGTTCGACGAATCCTGGTACAGAATCCCCCGCTTCGGCTCGGTCAGCGTATCGAGCCCCGCCGCGTCGAACCACGGCCGCCACAGCTCGTCGTCCGAGCGCAGCAGGTTGTAGTGCACGAGATCGGCGGGCGTCTGCGGCAGCTTGCCGCCGTTCAGCGTCGGTGCGCACGCCGGAAAGAACACCTCCTCGAACAGCGGCTCGACATGCAGCCCCGGATAGCTGCCGAAGCCGAAGCGGATCGCGAGATCGACGTCGTCGCGCGCGAAATCGGTGAGCGAGTTGGTCGACTGCAGCTCGACGTCGATTTCCGGATGGCGCTCGATGAACGTGCCGATGCGCGGCGTGATGAAGCGCGCGGCAAACGACGACAGCATCGACACCACGAGCCGCCGGTCGCGGTCGCTCGCGCGCACGTCGCGCGTCGCGTCGGCGATCACCATCAGCGCGGTGCGGATCTGCTGCGCGTAGCGCATGCCGGCGCCGGTCAGGCACAGCCGCTTGCCGTTGCGCGTGAAAAGCTGCACGCCGAGCTCCTCCTCGAGCGCGCGCACCTGGTGGCTGACCGCGCCGTGCGTGACGTACAGCTCGTCGGCGGCGCGCGAGAAATTCTCGTGACGGGCGGCGGCTTCGAACGCGCGAATCGCGTTCAGCGCAGGCAGCTGGCGGAGGTCCATTTGCTAATTTTCCTCACATCTACGTGAAAATTGGTCGTTTGGTCGGACGCCTTGAAGTGACTACGATTGTAGCCATCGAAGCACTTTTTGGCGGAGTCGATCATGCAAGAAATTTCCTCAAGCATCACGTTCGAAATCCCCGTGGGCGAAACCGTGCCGATGAAGGTGCAACGCAGCACGCGGCTGATCGTCCAGAGCGGGCCGGTCTGGGCCACGCGCAGCAACGACGTCGACGACTACTTCCTGGTCGACGGCGAGACGCTGAAGCTGCGTCGCGGCGAGCGGCTGTGGCTCAGCGCGGAAGGCCAGGAGGGCGCGTGCGTCGCGTTCTCGGTGTCGCGGCCGACCAGGGAGGTCGCGCTCAGCGGGCTGGCACGGCTGCGCGAACGCGTCTCCGCGCTGCTCCACGACGGATGGCGTACTGTCTGACGATCATTTCCTCCGACGGATACTGACAATCCGTCCCTTTCCAAGGCCGGCGAGACCCATGGGTTTTCGGTAAACTACCGCCCATGTCCGTTTCGCCGGTTTCCATCGTGTCCACGCCTGTCGCCGTTTCCGCATCGCCCGCCGAATCGCCGGTTCAGCCGGTCACCGTGCGCTGGCGGGGCGTCGAGACCTACGAAACGAGCTTCGACGCAATGCGCGCGTTCACCGACACGCGCACGGCCGACACCGGCGACGAGATCTGGCTGGTCGAGCATCCGCCGGTCTACACGCTCGGCCAGGCGGGCGACCCGGCCCACCTGCTGGTGGCCGACAGCGGCGTGCCGCTCGTGAAGGTCGACCGCGGCGGGCAAATCACTTATCACGGCCCCGGCCAGATCGTCGCCTACCTGCTGCTGGACCTGCGCCGGCGCAAGCTGATGGTGCGCACGCTGGTCACGAAGATCGAGGAGGCCGTGATCGAAACCCTCGCGGCGTATAATCTCGCTTCGGTCCGCAAGGCGGGCGCGCCCGGGATCTACGTGGCGTCCGGCGTGCACGAAGGCGCGAAAATCGCGGCCCTCGGCCTGAAGATCCGCAACGGCTGCAGCTATCACGGGCTGAGCCTGAACGTGAAGATGGATCTGCGCCCGTTTCTTGCGATCAACCCGTGCGGCTATGCCGGACTGGAAACTGTCGACATGGCGAGCCTCGAGGTTGCCGCCGACTGGAACGACGTCGCCCACACGCTGGTGCGCCGTCTGATCGCCAACCTCGACGGCGCATCCGCGGCCGCCGACAAGCCGCAGGCACTGGAACAATCGAATGACTGACGTTACCGCTTCTCCCGCACCGGCCGATTCGGCCGCGACCCCTGCCTACGATCCGACCGCCAAGCAGAAGGCGCAGGCGAAGACGGCGCGCATCCCGATCAAGGTCATTCCGATCGAGAAGCTGAAGAAGCCCGAGTGGATCCGCGTGAAGGCGGCCACCGGCAGCTCGCGTTTCAACGAGATCAAGACGATCCTGCGCGAGCACAACCTGCACACCGTGTGCGAGGAAGCGAGCTGCCCGAACATCGGCGAATGCTTCGGCAAGGGCACTGCGACGTTCATGATCATGGGCGACAAGTGCACGCGCCGCTGCCCGTTCTGCGACGTCGGCCACGGCCGCCCCGATCCGCTCGACACCGACGAGCCGAAGAACCTCGCGCGCACGATCGCCGCGCTGAAGCTCAAGTACGTGGTGATCACGAGCGTCGACCGCGACGACTTGCGCGACGGCGGCGCCGCCCACTTCGTCGAATGCATCCGCGAAACGCGCGCGCAGTCGCCGGACACGCGCATCGAGATCCTGACGCCGGACTTCCGTGGCCGTCTCGATCGCGCGATCTCGATCCTGAACGCCGCGCCGCCCGACGTGATGAACCACAACCTCGAAACGGTGCCGCGCCTGTACAAGGAAGCGCGCCCGGGTTCGGACTACGCGCACTCGCTGAAGCTGCTGAAGGATTTCAAGGCGCTGCATCCGCACGTCGCGACGAAGTCGGGCCTGATGGTCGGCCTCGGCGAGACGGAAGAGGAAATCCTGCAGGTGATGCGCGACCTGCGCGCGCACGACGTCGACATGCTGACGATCGGCCAGTACCTGCAGCCGTCCGAGCACCACCTGCCGGTGCGTGCGTACGTGCATCCGGATACGTTCAAGATGTACGAGGAAGAGGCGTACAAGATGGGCTTCACGCACGCGGCCGTCGGCGCGATGGTGCGTTCGAGCTATCACGCCGATCTGCAGGCGCATGGGGCCGGGGTGGTCTGAGCGCCGCGTTAGCGTCACTGCAGCCTTCACGCAGTCGAACAAGCCCGCAGCGATGCGGGCTTTTTTGTTGGTGCGGCCGCCGTCCGTGCCCCCGCACGACATTCGCCATCCGACCGGACGCGCGATCCAATCGAGCGTGGAAAGCAAAGCTCGAACGGCATCGATAGCTTCGCAGGATAAGTTCGCTCCCGCCGCGCGCAAAGCTCCTATAGTCGGCTCTCCCGCAGCAATGCCCGCATTCCGAAGGAGAGCCGCATGTCCCGTTTCAGCTTCATCCGCCGCGCCGTCGTCGCGCTGACCGCCCTGGCCGCGTTCGGCGCGGCGCACGCCGAATCGCGCGAAGTCGTGATCGCGTACCAGGACATGGTCGTGCCGTGGCGCTATGCGCAGGCGAGCGGTGAAGTCGAAAAGGCGACCGGCTACAAAGTCACGTTCCGCAAGCTCGACAGCGGCGCCGACGTGATCCGCGCGCTCGCGTCGGGCTCCGTGCAGCTCGGCGAAGCCGGGTCGAGCCCGATCGCGGCCGGCCTGTCGCAGGGGCTCGACATCTCGCTGTTCTGGGTGCTCGACAACATCAACGATGCCGAGGCGCTCGTCGCGCGCAACGGCTCGGGCGTCGCGAACATCGCGGCGCTGAAGGGCAGGAAGATCGGCGTGCCGTTCGTGTCGACGTCGCATTTCCATACGCTCGTCGCGCTGCAGGCCGCGGGCGTCAATCCGAACGACGTGAAGATCGTCAACCTGCGTCCGCCCGAAGTCGCGGCCGCCTGGGCGCGCGGCGACATCGACGCGACCTATATCTGGGATCCCGTGCTGGCGAAGGTCAAGCAATCGGGCACCGTGCTGACGACGTCGGGCCAGGTTGCGAAAGAAAGTGGCAAGGCAACCTTCGACGGTTTCGTCGTGAGCCGCAAGTTCGCGCGCGAGAACCCCGAGTTCGTCACGCGCTTCGTGAAGGTGCTCGCGGCCGCCGATGCCGACTACCGCGCGCATGCGGCTGCGTGGAAAGCCGGGTCGCCGCAGGTCGCGGCGGTGGCGAAGGTGTCCGGCGCGAACGTGCAGGACGTGCCGGCCAGTCTCGCGCTCTACGCATTCCCGACGCCGGCCGAGCAGGCGTCGCCGACGTGGCTCGGCGGCGGTGCGCAATCGGGCGCCGCGAAGTCGCTCGCGGCCACCGCCACGTTCCTCAAATCGCAGGGCACGATCCAGACGGTGCTGGCCGACTATTCGGCCGGCGTCGATCCGCAATTCGTGCAGAAGGCCGCGCGCTGAGCGCGGTGATTTATTGCGGAGCCCTCGATCATGAGCACGCTGGAAGTCCGTCAGGTATCGGTTGCCTATCCGGGCGAGCGCGGACGGCCGACGACGCAGGCGCTCGCGCGCGTCGACCTGCGCATCGATGCCGGTGAGTTCGTCGTCGCGCTCGGCGCGTCCGGGTGCGGAAAGACGACGCTGCTGAACTGCATGGCCGGCTTCGTCGCGCCGACGACCGGCGACGTGCGCGTCGACGGCGTGCCGGTCACGGGCCCCGGTGCCGATCGCGGCGTCGTGTTCCAGAAATACGCGCTGTTGCCGTGGCTCGACGTGCTCGACAACGTCGCGCTCGGGCTGCGTTTCGCAAGCGTGTCGAAGGCCGAGCGCTACGCGCGGGCGCGCGAGATGCTCGCGCTGGTCGGGCTCGACAAGCATGCGCATGCGCGCGTGTACGAACTGTCGGGCGGGATGCAGCAGCGGGTCGGCATCGCGCGCGCACTCGCGAGCGACCCGCGGGTGCTGCTGATGGACGAGCCGATGGGCGCGCTCGACGCGATGACGCGCGGCACGATGCAGGCGCTCGTGCTCGACGTGTGGGCGCGCACCGGCAAGACGGTGTTCTTCATCACGCACGACGTCGAGGAGGCGCTGTTCCTCGCGACGCGTCTCGTCGTGATGACGCCGGGCCCGGGCCGGATCGCCGAGACTTTCGAGTTGCCGTTTGCGCGCCGCTACGTCGAAACGCGCGATGCGCGCGCGGTGAAGTCTTCCTCGGAATTCATCGCGTGGCGAGAGCGGCTGATCGCCTACCTGCATCGCGACGAAGCCGTCGGGGAAGCCGCATGACGAGCGAGCTCGCGCGGCAGGGCGTGGCCGTCGGGCGCGGCCGGAACAGCACTTTGCACAGGCAGGACAGCATGAGCACGCAGGATACGTGGACGGCCGATCCTACGGCCGCTGGTTTCGAGCAGGACGAACACACGACGTGGCGTCCCGCGGCGGCGCGCCGCTACCGCTTGCCGGGGCAGGGCAAGACCGCAGGGCTGAGCGCGGCGACGGTTGCGGCGCTGGCCGTGCTGTGGTGGGTCGCGACGCACCGGCAGTGGCTGCCGCCGCTGTTCCTGCCCGCGCCGGAAGCCGTGTGGACGGCCTTCGTCGACGCGTGGCACGGCCGCATCCAGGGCGGCCTGCCGCTGTCCGAGCATCTGCTGTGGAGCGCCGCGCGCGTGTTCGGCGCGTTCCTGATCGCGACCGCGATCGGCGTGCCGGCCGGCATCCTGATGGGCGTGAGCCGCGTCGCGCGCGGCGTGCTCGATCCGTTGCTGGAGTTCTACCGGCCGCTGCCGCCGCTCGCATACCTGCCGCTCGTCGTGATCTGGTTCGGCATCGACGAAACGGCGAAGCTCGTCGTGATCTTCCTCGCGTGCTTCGCGCCGATCGCGATGGCTGCGCGCGCCGGCGTGCGCGCGGCCACGGTCGAGCAGATCAACGCCGCGTATTCGCTCGGCGGCAGCTTCGCGCAGATCGTGCGCCACGTGGTGCTGCCGGCCGCGCTGCCGGAGATCCTCACGGGGCTGCGGATCGCGATCGGCTTCGGCTGGACGACGCTGGTCGCGGCCGAGATGGTCGCCGCGACGGCCGGGCTCGGGCAGATGGTGCTGAACGCATCGAGCTTCCTGCGTACGGACATCGTCGTGATGGGGATCCTGATCATCGGCGCGATCGCGTGGCTGTTCGACCTCGCGATGCGGTGGGTCGAGCGGCGGGTGGTGCCGTGGAAGGGGAGGGGTTGACGCGACGCGGGCAACGCAGGCGACTCGGGCGACGCACACGCGCCGCCCCGGCCTTCCGCACTCAATCCCCCATCGCGATCCCTTCACGTCGCGGGTCCGCGCCGCCGAACCACACCGTCTGCCCCTGCACGTTCAGCCGCTGGATTCCCTGCAGCCCCGAGTTCATCTCGACGACCTGCACGTCGTGCCCGCGGCCCTTCAGCCCGTCGGCGAGCGCGTCCGACACGCGGCCGCGCTCGAGCTGCGTCGGCCCGTTCATCGACCCGAAGTTCGGCAGCGCGATCGCCTGCTGCATCGTCATCCCCCAGTCGAGCACGCCGACCAGCGTCTTCGCGACGTGATTGATGATCGCGGGGCCGCCGGCCGAGCCGACGATCATCGTCACCTGCTTCGTCTTCTTGTCGAACACGAGTTCCGGCGACATCGCCGAGCGCGGCCGCTTGCCGGGCTGCACGCGGTTTGCGACCGGCCGGCCGTTGTCGTTCGACACGAACGAGAAATCGGTGAGCTGGTTGTTCAGCATGAAGCCGCGCACCATCAGCCGCGAGCCGAACGCATCCTCGATGCTGGTCGTCATCGACAGCGCCTGGCCGTAGCGGTCGACGATCGCGATGTCGGACGTCGACGGCAATTCGGGGCTGCGGTCGTCGGCCATCGCGAGCGTCGCGCCCTGCGGCGTGCCGGCTTGCGCGATGCCCATGCTGCTGTCGCCGATCAGGCGCGCGCGCTGCGCGAGATAGGTCTTGTCGGTGAGGCTCGCCCAGTTGCCGCCCGGCAGCGACACGAACTCGGGATCGGCGACATAGCGTGCGCGGTCCGCATACGCGAGGCGCCCGGCTTCGCTGAACAGGTGCGCGGCGAACGGCGTCGGCTCGTAGCCGACGTCGTTGCGCACCGGCTTCTGCGCGCCGATCTGCTGCCAGTCGGGCATCGCCTCGAGGATGCCGAGAATCTGCGCGATCGCGAGGCCGCCCGACGACGGCGGCGGCATCCCGCAGACGACCGAGCGCCGGTAGTCGGCGCACAGCGGCGCGCGCACCTTCGCCTTGTAGTGCGCGAGATCCTGCAGCGACAGCAGGCCCGGATTGGTCGGGTGCTTGCGCACCTTGGTGACGATGTCGCGCGCGATCGCGCCGGAGTAGAACGCGTTCGCGCCGCGGTCGGCGACCTGGCGCAGCACGGTCGCGAGCGCGGGGTTCTTCAGCACCGTGCCGGCCGCCTTCGGCGTGCCGTCCGGGTTGTAGAAATACGCGCGCGCGGCCGGGTCGTTCTTCAGGTACTGGTCGTTTGCGATCAGCGTCGCGAGCCGCGGGCCGATCGTGAAGCCGTGCTCGGCGAGCCGGATCGCGGGCTGGAACAGCCGGCGCCACGGCAGCTTGCCGTGTGCGCGGTGCGCGGCGTCGAGCATGCGCAGCACGCCCGGGGTGCCGACCGAGCGCCCGCCGACGACGCCTTCGTAGAAGCCCATCGGCTGGCCGGTCGGCCCGTTGAACAGCCGGTCGGTCGCGGCGGCGGGCGCGGTTTCGCGGCCGTCGTATGCCTGCGTCGCCTTGCCGTCGAAGTACAGCATGAACGCGCCGCCGCCGATTCCCGACGATTGCGGTTCGACGAGCGCGAGCACCATCTGCGTCGCGATCGCGGCGTCGATCGCGGTGCCGCCGGCCTTCAGCATCTCGTAGCCGGCCTGCGTCGCCAGCGGGTTCGCGGCCGCGATCATGCTGTGCTGCGACGTCCAGCCCGGCTTGTCGACCCAGCCGGACGACAGCTCGGGCGCATGGAAGCCGGGCAGCGGGACGGCGGCGCCCGAAGCGGGAGCAACCGGAACGACGGCGCCCGACGGTGCGGACGGGGACGTGCAGCCGGCGTTGAACGCGACGAGCGCGATGGCGGCGAGCAGCGTCCAGGGACGCGAATGCGGACGAATCCGGTCGAACATTGAACCCTCGGCAGCAGTGAATTCGAATGAAGCGATGGTGCGGGCGCAACGGGGCTGCGCGCCCCGGCGCGCTATTGTCGCCGCGCGCCCGGCGGATTGTCACCCGACAGGAAACCCTGACGCATCCCGCCGGGCCCGCCCCGGCCGGTCTTCCCGGCCTGTTCGAGGATGAACTCTATGAACGTCGACGTCGCGCGCGTGTGGTGCCGGTTCGGCATGTAGAGCATGTACATGTGCGTGCCGAAGATGCTGAGCCGGTACGCGTCGAGCGACGTGACGACGGCGCCGCGCCGCATGTCGTCCTGCATCACGTAGTCGGGCACGATGCCGACGCCGATCCCGGCGAGGATCGCCTGGCGCAGGAACAGGAAGTTCTCCGAAATCAGCGTGGGTTCGAGCAGCACCTCGTGGCGCTCGTCGCCGAGATACGCGGCGATCCTGAGCTGGCGGCCCATCACCGTCGCGGTGACGACCGGCGCGGCGGCCAGCGCGCCGAGGCTTGCCGGCATCCCGTGCGCGGCCGCGAATGCGGCCGACGCGCACGCGACGTAGCGCACCGCGCCCATGTCGCGCGCGACGAGGTTCTGCGGCGGCTCGGGCATCACGCGCACCGCGATGTCGATCTCGTCGCGCATCAGGTCTTCCACGCGATTCTCGAACACGACGTCGAGCACGATGCCCGGGTGCAGCCGCTTGAACGCGAGCAGCCATTCGGACATCACCATTTGCCCATAGCCGCTCGGCACCGACAGCCGCACGCGGCCCTGCAGGTCCTGGCCGAGCGTCGTCACCGATTCCTCCGCGGCGAGCAGCTCGTTGCGGATGCGCCGGCCGTGCTCGTACAGCTTCAGCCCGATCTCCGTCGGCTCGATGCGCCGCGTCGTGCGCCGCACGAGCTGCTGGCCGATCGAGCGCTCGAGCTGGTTCAGCCGGTAGCTGACGTTCGCGCGGCTCATCTTGAGCCGCTGCGCGGCCTTGCTGAGATTGCCGGCGTCGAGGATCTCGACGAGCAGCGTCAGCGCGTTCAGGTCCATGCGTGTGCTCCTGATCCGGCCCGTTTAACGGTCGGAAAGCATTCAATGTCAAGTCAGACTTGACAGCTTGTAAAGGCGTGCGGGAATTGTCAATGAATCTCGATCAATCGAGAATCGGTGCATGTCTGGCGTCGAGCCGGATCTTCTTGCGGATCGCTTGCGATCGTTGCGGCCTGCCGGACGAACAGGGCCGCAAAGCGTGGGGCCGCAGTCAGCGCTGAAGAGCAGGAGACTTCATGAATTCACCCATCACACCCCAAGCAGGCACGGTCACGCGCGAGCGGCGCGACAAGGTGCTCGTCGTCACGATCGACCACCCGCCCGTCAACGCGCTGTCCGCCAACGTGCGGCGCGGCCTGGCCGATGCGCTCGACGCCGCGCAGGCCGACGACGCGATCCGCGCGGTGCTGATCGTGGGCGCCGGCCGCAACTTCATCGCGGGCGCCGACATCCGCGAATTCGGCAAGCCGCCGGTGCCGCCGTCGCTGCCCGACGTGTGCGAGCGGATCGAGTCGAGCGCGAAGCCGGTCGTGGTCGCGCTGCACGGCGCGACGCTCGGCGGCGGGCTCGAAGTCGCACTCGCCGCTCATTACCGGCTCGCGGTGCCCGGCGCGAAGCTCGGGCTGCCCGAAGTGACGCTCGGCCTGCTGCCCGGTGCGGGCGGCACGCAGCGCGCGCCGCGCCTGATCGGTGCGAAGGCCGCGCTCGACCTGATGCTGACGGGCCGCCACGCGAGTGCGGACGAAGCGCTCGCGCTCGGCCTCGTCGACCGCGTCGCGCACAGCGACGACACGCTCGCCGAAGGCCTCGCGTATGCGCAGGAACTCGTGTCGCTCGGCGCGCCGGTGCGCCGCACGCGCGATGCGCGGGGGCTCGCCGATCGCGCGGCTGCGCAGGCCGCGATCGACGCGGCGCGCGCGGACCTGCCGAAGAAATCGCGCGGGCTGTTCTCGCCGGCGAAGATCGTCGAAGCGGTCGAGGCCGCGCTCACGCAGTCGTTCGACGCGGGGATGAAGCTCGAGCGCAGCCTGTTCCTGCAGTGCATCGACAGCCCGCAGCGCGCGGGCCTCGTGCATGCGTTCTTCGCGGAGCGCGAAGCGGCGAAAGCGCCCGAGGCGCGCCGCGCGAGCGCACGGCCGGTCGAGCGGATCGGCGTGGTCGGCGGCGGCACGATGGGCGCGGGCATCGCGGTCGCGGCGCTCGACGCCGGGCTGCCGGTGACGATGATCGAACGCGACGAAGCGTCGCTTGCACGCGGCCGCGCGCACGTCGAGAAGGTGTACGACGGCCTCGTCGCGAAAGGGCGGATGACGCCGGCCGCGCACGCGGCGCGGCTCGCGCGCTTCAAGGGCAGCACGTCGTACGACGCGCTCGCGCAGGCCGACGTCGTGATCGAGGCCGTGTTCGAGGACATGGCCGTGAAGCAGGCCGTGTTCGCCGAGCTCGCGCGCGTCTGCAAGCCGGGCGCGGTGCTGGCGACCAACACGTCGTATCTCGACATCGACGAACTGGCCGCGAGCATCGACCGGCCTGCCGACGTGATCGGCCTGCATTTCTTCTCGCCGGCCAACGTGATGAAGCTGCTCGAGATCGTCGTGCCGGCGCGCGTGAGCGCGGATGTCGTCGCGACCGCGTTCGCGCTGGCCAAGCAGTTGAAGAAGACGCCGGTGCGCGCGGGCGTATGCGACGGCTTCATCGGCAACCGGATCCTCGCCGTCTATCGCACGGCCGCCGACTACCTGATGGAAGACGGCGCGTCGCCGTACCAGATCGATCGTGCAGTGCGCGCATTCGGCTTCCCGATGGGGCCGTTCCAGGTCGTCGATCTCGCCGGCGGCGACATCGGCTGGGCGACCCGCAAGCGCCGCGCGGCGACGCGCGATCCGCGCGCGCGCTACGTGGAGATTTCCGACCGGCTGTGCGAGCGCGGCTGGTTCGGGCAGAAGACGTCGCGCGGCTACTACCTGTATCCGGACGGCGCGCGCGTCGGCACGCCGGACCCGGAAGTCGAAGCGACCGTCGCGGAAGAACGCGCGAAGAAGGGCGTCACGCCGCGCACGTTCACCGACGACGAGATCCTGCGCCGCTATATGGCCGCGATGATCAACGAAGGCGCGAACGTCGTGCACCAGAAGATCGCGCTGCGCCCGCTCGACGTCGACGCGGTGTTCCTGTACGGCTACGGCTTCCCGCGCTATCGCGGCGGCCCGATGCACTACGCGGACACCATCGGCCTCGCGAACGTGCTCGCCGATATCCGCGCATTCGCGAAGGAAGACCCGCTGTTCTGGAAGCCGTCGCCGCTGCTCGTCGATCTCGTCGCGCGCGGCGCGGATTTCGCGAGCCTGAACCGCATCGACTGAACGCCAACCGCATTCGCAACGGACCGAAGATGGACCTCGATTTCACTCCCGAAGAGGAAGCCTTCCGCACGGAAGTGCAGCGCTTCCTGCAAGCCGAACTGCCCGAGCGCATCGCGCGCCAGGTGAAGGGCGGCCTGCACCTCACGCGCGACGACATGCGCGAATGGCACGCGATCCTCAACGCGCGCGGCTGGCTCGCGAGCCACTGGCCGCGCGAATACGGCGGCCCCGGCTGGAGCGTCGCGCAGAAGTTCCTGTTCGACAACGAATGCGCGCTCGCCGGTGCGCCGCGCATCGTGCCGTTCGGCGTGAACATGCTCGGCCCCGTGCTGATCAAGTACGGCAGCGAAGCGCAAAAGCGCCACTGGCTGCCGCGCATCCTCGACGGCACCGACTGGTGGTGCCAGGGCTACTCGGAGCCAGGCGCCGGTTCCGATCTGGCGGCGGTGAAGACGAGCGCGGTGCGCGGGTTCGACGCGCAGGGCGAGCACTACATCGTGAACGGCCAGAAGACGTGGACCACGCTCGGCCACTACGCGAACATGATCTTCTGCCTCGTGCGTACCGCGACCGACGTGCGCAAGCAGGAGGGCATCAGCTTCCTGCTGATCGACATGAACACGCCGGGCGTCGACGTGCGCCCGATCATCACGCTCGACGGCGAGCACGAGGTGAACGAGGTGTTCTTCACCGACGTGCGCGTGCCGGCGGAAAACCTCGTCGGCGAAGAGAACCGCGGCTGGACCTACGCGAAATACCTGCTCACGTACGAGCGCACCAACATCGCCGGGATCGGCTTCTCGACGGCCGCGCTCGACCGGTTGCGCGCGGTCGCCGCGAAGGTGACGAAGAACGGCAGGCCGCTCGCGGACGATCCGTTCTTCGCAGCACGCGTCGCGCGTGTCGAGATCGAGCTCGAGAACATGCGCACGACCAACCTGCGCGTGCTGGCCGCGGTCGCGGGCGGCGGCGCGCCGGGCGCGGAAAGCTCGATGCTGAAGATCCGCGGCACGCAGATCCGCCAGGAGATCACGTCGCTGATGCGGCGCGCGATGGGGCCGTACGCGCTGCCGTTCGTCGACGCAGCGCTCGATGCCGATTACGCCGGCGAACCGGTCGGCCCGGACGACGCCGCGAGCGCCGCGCAGCAGTACTTCAACAACCGCAAGCTGTCGATCTTCGGCGGCTCGAACGAGATCCAGAAGAACATCATCGCGAAGATGATGCTCGGGCTGTAACGAGGGACGCGACGATGGATTTCCAGCACACAGAAGACCGCCGGATGCTGGCGGACACGTTGAACCGCTTCATCGCCGAACAGTACGCGTTCCCGGTGCGCGATCGCATCGCGCAGTCGGCCGAAGGCTTCGATCGCGCGATGTGGCAGCGCTTTGCCGAGCTCGGCACGGTCGGCGCGCTGTTTGCCGAAGCCGACGGCGGTTTCGGCGGTGCGGGCTTCGATATCGCCGTGGTGTTCGAATGCCTCGGGCGCGGGCTCGTCGTCGAGCCGTTCCTCGGCGCGTTGCTGGCCGGCCGCGCGCTGTCGCTGGCTGGCGGCGACACACATCGCGACAAGCTCGCGGCACTGATCGACGGCAGCGCGAGCGCCGCGTTCGCGCACGACGAGCCGGGCTCGCACTACGAACTGACGACCGTGCGCACGCGCGCCGAACGCTCGGGCGACGGCTGGGTGCTGACGGGCGCGAAGGGTGTCGTCGACCAGGCCGCGCAGGCGGCGTTCTTCGTCGTCAGCGCGCGCACGTCCGGCCACGACGACGATGTGGCCGGCATCGGCCTGTTCGTCGTGCCGGCCGATGCGCCGGGCGTGTCGTTGCGCGACTACAGGAAAATCGACGGCGGCCGTGCGGCCGAGGTGCGCTTCGATCGCGTCGCGCTGCCGGCCGATGCCGCGCTCGGCGTGCCGGGCGGCGATCACGACGGTGAAGCAGGCGCTGCGCTGCTCGAACGCGTGCTCGGCTACGGGCTGCTCGCGCTGTCGGCGGAAGCGCTCGGCGCGATGGACGTTGCGAAGGAGTACACGCTCGAATACCTGCGCACGCGCAAGCAGTTCGGTATCCCGATCGGCAGCTTCCAGGCGCTGCAGCACCGGATGGCCGACCTGCTGCTCGAAGTCGAGCAGGCGCGCTCGGCCGTGATCAACGCGGCCGCGCAGCTCGATGCGCCGCGCGCGGTGCGCGAGCGCGCGCTTGCGGCGGCGAAGGTCAGCATCGGCCGGATCGGCACGCTCGTCGCCGAAGAGAGCATCCAGTTGCACGGCGGGATCGGGATGACGTGGGAGCTGCCGCTGTCGCATTACGCGAAGCGCCTCGTGATGATCGATCACCAGCTCGGCGACGAGGATCACCATCTCGCGCGCTACATCGCGCTGTCGAAACAGTAAAAGCGGACACAGCGAATGGAGGAGACAAGGATGACGAACGAAGCGCGCGCATTGCCGCTGGCCGGCGTGAAGGTGCTCGATTTCTCGCGCGTGCTCGCGGGCCCGTGGTGTGCGATGGTGCTCGCCGATTTCGGTGCGGAAGTGATCAAGGTCGAGCATCCGTCGCGCGGCGACGACACGCGCGACTGGGGGCTGCGGATCGGCGATACCGAGACGACCTATTTCAACAGCGTGAATCGCAGCAAGCGTTCGATCTGCCTGGACCTGCAGACCGAAGCAGGGCAGCGCGTCGCGCGCGAACTGGCCGCGCAGGCCGACGTGCTGGTCCACAACTTCAAGTTCGGCGGCGCGGAAAAGCTCGGCCTCGGCTACGACGCGCTGGCCGAACTGAATCCGCGCCTCGTGCACTGCGCGATCTCCGGCTACGACCGTTCGGGCGCCGAGGCCGCGCGGCCCGGCTACGACCTCGTCGTGCAGGGCGAGGCCGGGCTGATGGCGCTGAACGGCGAGGCCGGCCAGCCGCCGCTGAAGTTCGGCGTCGCGGCGGTCGACCTGTTCACCGGCATGTATTCGGCGCAGGCGATCCTCGCCGCGCTGTACGAGCGCCATGCGACCGGGCGCGGGCGACGCATCGAGATGGCGCTGTTCGACTGCGGGCTGATGATCACCGCGTACTACGGGCTCGACGCGCTGCTGATGGGCGAGGACCCGCCGCGCTACGGCAACGCGCATCCGTCGATCGTGCCGTATGGCGTGTTCGACGCGGCCGACGGCCCGCTCGTGATCACCGTCGGCAACAACACGCAGTTCGCGCGCTTTTGCGACGCGATCGAGCGGCCCGACCTCGCGGCCGACGCGCGCTACAAGACCAACCTTGGCCGCTCTGAAAACCGTGCCGAGTTGCTGCCCGAGCTGCGCCGCGAACTCGCGCGCCGGTCGCGCGCGACGCTGCTTGCGGCGCTCGCCGATGCGGGCATTCCGTGCGGCGAAGTGCTCGGGCTGCACGAAGCGCTGAGGTCCGAGCGCGCGACCCGCGCGGGGCTCGTCACGCGGCAGCCGCATCCGGTCGCGGGTGGCGTCGACGTGCTCGCGCCGCCGTATCGCTTCGACGGCGCACGGCTGCCGGTGCGCGGCGCGCCGCCGGTGCTCGGTGCGGATACGGACGCGGTGCTCGGCGGCTGGCTCGGGATGTCGGCCGACGAGGTCGCGCGGCTGCGTGCGGATCGCATCGTGTAACGCGTTTTTTCCGCCGCGGCGCGGGCGGATCGGTTGACGCGCCGGCCATCTACAAGACAATCCTCGCGAAACGACGAGGCGCCCTGCGGGGATTGGAGGAGGCGTTGAAGCGCTGACTCCAGTCGACCGCGAAGCATGGGACCGGAGTAAGCGCTAAAGCGCTAACCCTGGTCGACACAGGAGACACCATGGAGCTTTCCGTCATCGAATCGGTCACGGCGCGCCGCGACTACCAGCAACTCGTGCGCGCGCGGCGCCGCTTCAGCTTCACGCTGACGGCGCTGATGATCGCGACCTACTACGGCTTCATCCTGCTCGTCGCGCTCGCGCCGCACGTGCTCGCGACGCCGCTGTACCGCGGCGCGACGACGACGGTCGGGATCGCCGCGGGCGTCGCGATCATCCTGGTCGCGATCGGCCTGACCGCGTGCTACGTGCTGCGCGCGAATCGTGCGTTCGACCGCCGGGTCGACGCGATCCTGCAGCGTTCCTGACGGAGGCCGACATGCGACGCACATCGATCGCGCTCGGCGCGCTTGCCGTTCTCGTTTCCTCCGCCGCCCACGCGGTATCCGTCGCGGGCCCGATGCCCGACAAGGTCGAGCTGAACCCGGTCGCGATCGGGATGTTCTTCGCGTTCGTGTTCGCGACGCTCGCGCTCACGCGCTGGGCCGCGCGCCGCACGCGCTCGACACGCGACTTCTACACGGCCGGCGGCGGCATCACCGGGCTGCAGAACGGCCTCGCGATCGCGGGCGACTACATGTCGGCCGCGTCGTTCCTCGGGCTGTCCGGCATGGTGTTCATGTTCGGCTTCGACGGGCTCATCTACTCGATCGGCTTTCTGGTCGGCTGGCCGTTCGTGATGTTCCTGATCGCCGAGCCGCTGCGCAACCTCGGCAAGTTCACGTTCGTCGACGTCGTCGCGTACCGCTTCGCGCAGCGGCCGATCCGGCTGCTGACCTCCGCGAACGCGCTGACGATCGTCGTGCTGTACCTCGTCGTGCAGATGGTCGGCGCGGGCAAGCTGATCCAGCTGCTGTTCGGGCTGTCGTACGGCACGGCGGAGCTGATCGTCGGCGTGCTGATGGTCGTCTACGTGTTCTTCGGCGGGATGACCGCGACCACCTGGGTGCAGGTGATCAAGGCCGTGCTGCTGCTGTGCGGCGCGACGCTGCTCGTGTTGCTCGCGCTCGGCGAATTCGGCTTCAGCATCGACGAGATGTTCCGCCGCGCGGTGGCCGTGCATCCGGGCGCGCTCGGCATCATGGGGCCCGGCAAACTGATCCGCGATCCGGCCAACGCGCTGTCGCTCGGCATCGCGCTGATGTTCGGCACGGCCGGCTTCCCGCACATCCTGATGCGCTTCTTCACGGTGCCGAACGCGAAGGAGGCGCGCAAGTCGGTGCTCTACGCGACCGGCTTCATCGGCTACTTCTACCTGCTGACCTTCGTGATCGGCTTCTCGGCGATCGTGCTGCTCGCGCAGCATCCGGAGTTCTTCAAGCTCGGCGCCGACGGCACGTTCAACCTGACGCACGACCTGCTCGGCGGTTCGAACATGGTCGCGGTGAAGCTTGCGCAGGCGGTCGGCGGGAACTGGTTCTACGGCTTTATCGCGGCCGTCACGTTCGCGACGATCCTCGCGGTGGTCGCGGGCCTGACGCTCGCCGGCGCGACGACGATCTCGCACGACCTGTACGCGCAGATGTGGGCACGCGGCAAGCCCGACGAGCGCCTCGAGATGCGCATCTCGCGCGCGGCGACGATCGTGCTGTCGGCCGTCGCGATCGGGCTGTCGATCCTGTTCGAGCACGTGAACGTCGCGTTCATGGTCGGGCTCGTCGCGGCGGTGGCCGCGAGCGCGAATTTCCCGGTGCTCGCGATGTCGATCTTCTGGCGCGGGATGACGACGCGCGGCGCGGTGCTCGGCGGCGGCCTCGGCCTCGGGTCGGCGGTGGCGCTCACGGTACTGTCGAAGTCGGTGTGGGTCGACGTGCTGCACCACGCGCACGCGCCGGTGTTCCTCGACAACCCGGCGCTCGTGTCGGTGCCGCTCGCGTTCGTCGGGATCGTCGTCGGCTCGCTCGCGGATCGCGGCGAGCGCGCGCGGCGCGAGCGCGACGCGTTCGCGCAGCAGGAGTTCTATGCGCAGACGGGCCTGCTGGCCGGCGAGGCCGTGCAGCACTGATTCGTCTGACTAAAGCGCCCATCCGTCCGGATCGCCGGACGGATATTTTCCGGAAATCCGGAAAGCTGGATTTCCTTGCCTGCCGCATTATGAGAAATACAATGAAAACAACGGCTTGAGGGGCTCCGGAAACCTGGCATCGACCTTGCAATATAAAACGCACGGCCGCCCACTCGGCCTGACTATTAAACCAAGCGTTGCATGGGACCCAAGTAAGCGCTGAAGCGCTAACTCGGGTCGACAGGAGACAATCGATGACCACTGCCTTCCTCCCCCTCCGGATGTCTTGAGGCATCGCTTGTTGCGGCACGGCAGCCGCGCGGGCGAATGCTTTTCCCCTGACATTCGCCCGCGCGCGTGACGCCGTTTCCATCGGCTCATCTACTTCAGCAGGAACCATCGTGAAGAAGAAACCCTTCTACAAAGTCCTCTACGTGCAGGTGATCTTCGCCATCATCGTCGGCGTGATCCTCGGCCACTACTACCCGGCGCTCGCCACCGACATGAAGCCGCTCGGCGACGGGTTCATCAAGCTGATCAAGATGGTGATCGGTCCGATCATCTTCTGTACGGTCGTCACCGGCATCGCCGGCATGGAGGACATGAAGAAGGTGGGCCGCGTCGGCGGCAAGGCGCTGCTGTACTTCGAGATCGTGTCGACCTTCGCGCTGCTGCTCGGCCTCGCGGCCACGCACATCCTGCGTCCGGGCGTCGGCTTCAACATCGATCCGGCGACGCTGAACGGCAAGGAAGTCGCGTCTTACGCGGCGAAGGCGCACGGGCAGTCGACGGTCGACTTCCTGATGCACATCATCCCGAACACGATGGTCGACGCGTTCGCGCAGGGCGAAATCCTGCAGATCCTGCTGATCGCGCTGCTGTTCGGCAGCGTGCTCGCGCACCTCGGCGAGCGTGGCAAGGTCGTCACCGACTTCATCGACGGGCTCACGCGCGTGCTGTTCGGCATCGTGCACATCGTCACGAAGCTGGCGCCGATCGGCGCGTTCGGCGCGATGGCGTTCACGATCGGCAAGTACGGCGTCGGCTCGCTGGTGCCGCTGCTCAAGCTGATCGGCACGTTCTACCTGACGTCGGTCGTGTTCGTGCTCGTCGTGCTCGGCGCGATCGCACGCTTCACGGGCTTCTCGATCATCCGCTTCGTGTCCTACATCAAGGAAGAGCTGCTGATCGTGCTCGGTACGAGCTCGTCGGAAGCCGCGCTGCCGCAGCTGATGGAAAAGCTCGAGAAGGCCGGCTGCTCGCGTTCGGTCGTCGGCCTCGTCGTGCCGACCGGCTATTCGTTCAACCTCGACGGCACCAACATCTACATGACGATGGCCGTGCTGTTCATCGCGCAGGCGACCAACATCGAACTGACGTGGATGCAGCAGCTCACGCTGCTGGCAGTCGCGATGCTGACGTCGAAGGGCGCGAGCGGCGTGACGGGCGCGGGCTTCATCACGCTCGCCGCGACGCTGGCCGTCGTGCCGACGATCCCACTGTCGGGCATGGTGCTGATCCTCGGCATCGACCGCTTCATGAGCGAATGCCGCGCGCTGACCAACATCGTCGGCAACGGCGTCGCGACGGTCGTCGTGTCCGCGTGGGAGAAGGAGCTCGACCGCGACAAGCTGCGCCAGGCGCTGAAGGGCGGCGAGGTTGCGACGACCGAGACGGCCGGCGTCTGACATCATGAAGGAGCAGGCGGCGGCACCGCCCGCCGGCGGCGCGGCACGCGGCGGCCAAGGCGTTGATAGGGAGGCCTATGACACAATAGGCGATCCGCATCGCCAGGAAGCCTCGACCGTGACGCGCCGCCTGCTCATCCTCGTCGTGCTTGCCGCCGCGCTCGTCGCGGCGTGCGCGCTGACGTGGACGATTACCTGGCAGCGCGGCGTCGCGGAGCTGCAGCGCAACGCCGCGGTGCGCGTCGACCGCACCACCAACGCGCTCAAGAGCACGCTCGACCGCTACGAATCGCTGCCTTATCTGCTCGGCAGCCATCCGTATGTGCAGGACCTGCTCGCCGAGCCGAAGCGCGGCGACTACACCGCGCGCGTCAACCGCTATCTCGAAGATCTCAACGAACACGCGCACGCGACCGTCACCTACGTGATCGGCGCGGACGGCCTGTGCGTCGCCGCCAGCAACTGGCGCGCGCCCGACAGCTTCGTCGGGATCGAATACCGTTTCCGCCCGTATTTCCTCGACGCGATGAACGGCCGGGTCGGCCGCTTCTTCGGGATCGGCACGATCTCGCGCGATCCCGGCTACTACATCTCGCAGCCCGTGTGGCGCGACGGCAAGATCGCGGGCGTCGTCGTCGTGAAGCTCAATCTCGAATGGTTCCAGGGCGCCGATGCGTCCGAGCCGCTCGTCGTCGTGGACGATCACGGCGTCGTGTTCCTGTCGTCGGTGCCCGCGTGGAAGTACCACACGCTGCGCCCGTTGACGGGGCCCGTTGCCGCGTCGATCTACGAGACGCGCCAGTACGCGCAGCAGCCCGTCACGCCGCTGCCGCTGCGCGTCGAGCAGACGCTCGGCGCCGATGCGGAGATCGTGCGCCTCGGGCCCGGCCGGCGCGCGCCGCGCTACCTGGCCAGCAAGCGGCGGATCGGCGAGCCCGACTGGCAGCTCGTCACGCTCGCGCCGATCGCGCCCGTCGACACCGATGCGCGCAACGCGACGATCGTCACGGGCTTCGGCTTCGTGTCGGTCGCGCTGCTGGCGTTCTACTGGCGGATGCGCCGCGCGCGCGTGCGCGAAATGATTCGCGGTCGGGCGCTGCTGCAGCAGGCGTATGCGGAGTTGAACCGGCGCGTCGAGGAGCGCACGGCCGACCTGTCGGAAGCGAACGAGCAATTGCAGAAGGAAGTCGGCGACCGGATTCGAGCGGAGCAGGAGTTGCGCGCCGCGCACGACGAACTGATCCAGGCGAGCAAGCTCGCCGCGCTCGGCCAGATGGCGGCCGGCATCACGCATGAACTGAACCAGCCGCTCGCCGCGCTGCGCAGCTTCTCGGACAACACGCGCGTGCTGCTCGATCGTGGCGAGCAGGCGGCCGCGCGCGAGAACCTCGAGGCGATCGCCGCGCTCACCGAGCGGATGGGCAAGATCACGAACCAGTTGAAGCTGTTCGTCGGCCGCGCGAAGCCGCGCAACGAACGGGCGCTCGTCGTGCGTGCGCTGCGCAGCGTGCTGGCGCTGCTCGGCGATCGCCTGCGCGGCGTCGCGCTCACGCTGACGCTGCAGGACGCGACCGTGTCGCCCGCGCAGGACGCGCCGCTCGATCTGGCGCGGGACTATCCCGAGCTCGTCGCGCGTTGCGAGGACCTGCGCCTCGAACAGGTGCTGATCAACCTGCTCGGCAACGCGCTCGACGCGGTCGCGGGCGTCGCGGCGCCTGCGATCGAAGTGACGATCGCGGTGTCGGCCGCGACGCTCGCGGTCGAGGTGCGCGACAACGGCTCCGGCATCGCGCCCGACCTGCTGCCGCGCCTGTTCGAGCCGTTCTTCACGACCAAGGAAATGGGGCGCGGGCTTGGGCTCGGCCTCGCGATTTCGTCGTCGATCGCGAGCGACGCGGGCGGTGCGCTGACCGCGCGCAACGCGCCGTCGGGCGGCGCGCTGTTCGTCTTGACGCTGCGGCGCGCGCGCACGCATCATCCGGACTCCGTGTCCGAGCCGGCGGGCTCGCATTGAGCACGTGTCCGCAGCAGGCCCGGTCGGCGAACGACCGGCATCAACGCCGCCGCGCGCGCGATAGCGCTGCGCGGCCCGTCAGGAGCAAGTGAGTACGATGGCCAACCGGCTGCAAGTGATCTATATCGAAGACGATGCGCTCGTTCGCCGGGCGAGCGTGCAGAGCCTTCAACTGGCGGGCTTCGACGTCGCCGGCTTCGAGTCGGCCGAAGCGGCCGAGAAGGCGATCGTCGCGGACACCGCCGGCGCGATCGTCAGCGATATCCGGCTGCCCGGCGCAAGCGGGCTCGACGTGCTCGCGCAGTGCCGCGAGCGCGTGCCCGACGTGCCGGTGATCCTCGTCACCGGGCACGGCGACATCTCGATGGCCGTGCAGGCGATGCGCGACGGCGCGTACGACTTCATCGAGAAGCCGTTCGCGGCCGAGCGCCTGATCGAGACGGTGCGCCGCGCGCTCGAGCGGCGCGAGCTCGTGCTCGAGAACCATGCGTTGCGGCGCGAGCTGGCCGGGCAGAACGCCGTCGCGCCGCGCATCATCGGCCGCAGCCCCGCGATCGAGCAGGTGCGCAAGCTGATCGCGAATATCGCGCCCACCGACGCGTCGGTGCTGATCAACGGCGACACGGGCGCCGGCAAGGAACTGATCGCGCGCAGCCTGCACGAGCTGTCGCCGCGCCGCGACAAGCCGTTCATCGCGGTGAATTGCGGCGCGCTACCCGAGCCGATGTTCGAGTCGGAGATGTTCGGCTACGAGCCCGGCGCGTTCACCGGCGCCGCGAAGCGGCGCGTCGGCAAGCTCGAATACGCGTCCGGCGGCACGCTGTTCCTCGACGAAATCGAAAGCATGCCGCTCGCGCTGCAGGTGAAGCTGCTGCGCGTGCTGCAGGACGGCGTGCTGGAGCGGCTCGGCTCGAACCAGCCGATCCGCGTGAACTGCCGGGTCGTCGCGGCCGCGAAGGGCGACATGAGCGAACTCGTCGCGGCCGGCACGTTCCGGCGCGACCTGCTGTACCGGCTCAACGTCGTGACGATCGCGCTGCCGCCGCTCGCCGAGCGCCGCGAGGACATCGTGCCGCTGTTCGAGCACTTCATGCTCGATGCGGCCGTGCGCTACGGGCGGCCCGCGCCCGTGCTGACCGACCGGCAGCGCGCGAGCCTGATGCAGCGCGACTGGCCCGGCAACGTGCGCGAGCTGCACAACGCGGCCGACCGCTTCGTGCTCGGCGTGGCCGACATGCCGCAGGAAACGGGCGCGGGCGGCGACGCCGCCGACAACGAGCAGACGCTGAAGGAGCGCATCGAGCAGTTCGAGCGCGCGGTGATCGCCGAGGCGTTGAACCAGACGGGCGGCGCGGTCGCCGCGACGGCCGACCGGCTGCATGTCGGCAAGGCGACGCTGTACGAGAAGATGAAGCGCTACGGGCTGTCGGCGAAAGGCGAAACCGAGCGCTGAAAAGCAAACGGACCGCGGAGCCGGGATAACCGGTCGTGCGGTCCGTCTTGGGAGAAGGGGCGCTGTGCTCGGCCCTTCGATCCGGATTCTGCTGCGCTCAGGCTGCGTTGCTGTCGAGCGCCTTCTTGAGCAGCGCGTCGAGTTCCGCGAACTGCGGTGCGCCGACGTAGCGCTTCAGGATCTTGCCGTTCCTGTCGACGACGAAGGTCGTCGGCGTAAGTTGCACGTTGCCGAACTGCTTCGCGACGCTGCCGTCGTCGAGCGCGACCTTGAACGGCAACTGGCGCGTCTGCGCGTAGTTCGCGACGTACATCGGCGGATCGTAGTTCATCGCGACCGCGACGAATTCCAGCCCCTGACCCTTGAAGCGGTTATAGGTATCGACCATCTGCGGCATTTCCTGCATGCAGGTCGCGCAGCTCGTCGCCCAGAAGTTCACGAGATAGACCTTGCCCT
The DNA here is from genome assembly GCF_025560745.1 of Burkholderia sp. S-53. Lineage (NCBI taxonomy): Bacteria > Pseudomonadati > Pseudomonadota > Betaproteobacteria > Burkholderiales > Burkholderiaceae > Burkholderia > Burkholderia sp. S-53. The sequence goes on along the minus strand of NZ_CP090483.1, from coordinate 3,330,369 downwards.
TCAGGTCGCCGGCGGTCGAGACTTTCTGGCCCGACAGCAGCGTGAACGTCGCGTCCGGCACGCTGGACTTGCCGTTGAACGCGAAGAAGCCGGCTACGGCGATGGCCGCGACGACGGCGGCCGCGACGATGTAGCGGACAGGGCCGGCGCTGCGGCGGACGGGAGGCGTGGTGTTCATCTGCGGTGCTCTCGGAGTCGGTCGATGACGCGGGTCGATGCAAAGGACGTCGAAATTCGTCGCTCATTTTAGCGCGAATGCGGTGTGCGCACCGACGGCGGACCCGCATCCCGGTTTTCACGTTCGGCGGATAATGGCCGTTTTGCCTGCCCGGTCCACGCCATGCCGAAGGAAGTCATCGATTCGTTGCGCCCCCTTTTTCGTCCGCTGCGACAGTTCGCCGCGCTCGCCTGCGCGAGCGTCGCGCTGGCCGCGTGCTCGCCGTCGTACGACTGGCGCACGCTGCACAACGACGCCGGCTACACGATCGACCTGCCCGCGAAGCCGACCGTCGAGGAGCAGCCGGTTGCGATCGGCGGCACGTCGATGCCGATGCGGATGCAGGCCGCGCACGTCGACGGCGCGGTGTTCGCGGTCGGCACGCTGACGCTGCCCGACGACCGCGACGACACGCGCCGCGCGGCGCTCGAGTTCCTGCGCGCCGGGCTGTCGCGCAATCTCGAAGGCGCGCCGCAGACGGCTTCGGTGCCCGTGCCGCTCGCGGCCGGCGGCGCGGTGAACGGGCTCGAGCTGCGCATCGCGGGGGCGGCCGCCGGCGGCGATCGCGCGCACAAGACGATCGTCGCGCGGCTCGCGGCGCGCGGCCGGCACGCGTACCAGGCCGTCGTGATCGCCGACGGGCCACTCGCACCGGAGCAGTTCGACCAGTTTTTCGGCTCGTTCAAACTCGACTGATGGCGGCCGGCGAGGGCGCTCAGACACTGTGTGACAACTGAAAGTTCATTCGCAGCTTTCGACGCTAATCGCCGGATTTTGCGAGGGTTTTTCGACTATCCACAGCGCATGTGGATAACTTTGTTGAAAAGTCGGCCGGATGTCCCGCTGAGCCGCGCCGGACGGCCCTCCGGCGCGTTTTTCCGCTTGCTCTCATATTGAGAAAAATCAATAAAAACAAAGGGATACGGATTCTCTGTCGAACAGGTTCCGGCGAGCTGCAATCCGGGGCCGGATTCGCGAAATTGTGCATAAGTCAAGTCTTGACAGCATCTTTTTGTCCTCGGACGGCGTTCAGAGCGTCGTGAGCACGCGCCGATAACGGATCGCCTCGGCGATCTGCGCGGCCGTCGGCAGCGGGTCGCCGGCCAGGTCGGCGATCGTCCGTGCGACCTTCAGCACGCGGAAATACGCACGCGCCGACCAGCCGAAGCGCTCGCCGGCCTCGCGCAGCAGGCGCTCGCCTTCGTCGGTCGGCCGGCACAGGTCGTCGGTCTCGCGGCCGCTCAGCATGTGATTCGTCTTGCCCTGCCGGTCGAGCTGCAGCGCGCGCGCCTGCGCGACCCGCGCGGCGACCGCGGCGCTCGGCTCGCCGGGCGCCGACGCGCGCGACGCGAGTTCGGCCGGTGACAGCGCGGGCAGGTCGATCTGGATGTCGATGCGGTCGACAAGCGGCCCCGACAGCTTGCGCAGGTAGCGTGCGGCGACGTCCGGCGTGCAGCGGCAGCGCCCGGACGGATCGCCGTGCCAGCCGCACGGGCATGGGTTCATCGCGGCGATCAGCTGGCACGCGGCCGGAAAGTCGGCTTGCTGTGCCGCGCGCGAGATCGTGATGCGGCCGGCTTCCAGCGGCTCGCGCAGCATTTCGAGCACGTGCCGGTCGAACTCCGGCAGTTCGTCGAGGAACAGTACGCCGAGGTGTGCGAGCGTGATTTCGCCCGGTTGCGGCGGGTTGCGGCCGCCGACCAGCGCGGCGGCGCTCGACGAGTGATGCGGCGCGCGGAACGGCCGCCGGCGCCACTGCGCGGGAGAGAAGCCGAGGCGGCTCGCGGAAAGGAGCGCGGCCGACGTCAGCGCCTCGTCGTCGGTCAGCGGCGGCAGGAGGCCAGGCAGCCGCGCGGCCAGCATCGACTTGCCGGCACCCGGCGGCCCGACCATCAGCATGTGGTGACCGCCCGCGGCGGCGACTTCCAGCGCGCGCCGGGCGCCGCGCTGGCCGACCACGTCCGCGAGGTCGGGCGCGGCCGGCGCCGGCAGGCCGTCGAGGCAGGGCGCCGCGACCGGCATCAGCCGCCCGTCGGGCGCATCGGCGAGGTGCGCGCACAGCGCGGGCAGGTCGGGCGCGCCGAACACGGTGACGCCCGGCACGAGCGCCGCCTCGGCCGCGCTGCCGAGCGGCAGGTATAGCTCGGGCCGACGCACCGGTGCCGCGGCGCCGGACAGGGCGGCCGAATCCGGGCCTGGGCCGGCAACGAGGCCCGATCCGGTTTCACCCGCGCGCCAGTCCCGCGCCGCGCCGCACGCCATCGCGAACGCGCCGCGCATCGGCCGCAGCGCGCCGGTCAGCGACAGCTCGCCCGCGAATTCGCGGCCGGCCAGCGCGTCGGCCGGGATCTGGCCGTTCGCGGCGAGGATGCCGAGCGCGATCGGCAGGTCGAACCGGCCCGACTCTTTCGGCAGATCGGCCGGCGCGAGGTTGACGGTGATGCGGCGCACGGGGAATTCGAATCCGCAGTTCTGCAGCGCGGCGCGGACGCGCTCGCGGCTTTCGCGGACTTCGAGATCGGGCAGGCCGACGATCGCGAACGACGGCAACCCGTTGGCCAGATGGACTTCGACGGTGACGTCCGGCGCGCGGCCGGATGCGGGCGCGCGACTGCGCACCACGGCGAGCGACATGGCGAGGCTCCTGTAAACAGACGGGCGACGGCCGTTCGGGGCCGCATGCCGCGGGAATCGGAGGAATCGGTGCGCGCTTGCCGGCGTGGCGCGGGGAAAGAACGAGGTGCTGCGGAACGACGAACTGCGAAGAGCGGGGGACTGCGAAGAGCGATGGACAGCGAAGAGCGGGGAGTATGGCGAAGAACGACGGACTACGAAGAACGGCGATACGGCTTCGGGGCGGCGGGCGCGGGCCGCGCGAGGCGGCCCGCGCCCGGACCTTGCGGTCGGGTGGCGGGCGTCAGGCCTGCGGCGCCGCGAGCTTCTGCTCGAGCTCCGCGACGCGCTTTTCGAGTTCCTCGAGGCGCACGCGGGTGCGGGCGAGCACCTGCGCCTGCGTGTCGAATTCCTCGCGCGTGACGAGGTCGAGCTTCGAGAAGCCTTGCGACAGCATGGCCTTCACGTTGCGCTCGACGTCCTTGGCCGGCGAGTTTTTCAGCAGATCGCTGACACGCGACTGCAGATCGTTGAAAACATCGCTGGGTTGTTTCATGTGATTCCCCTTCCTTGCACAAAAAGTGTGCATCTTCAGTTGCGTACGTGCCCATGATGCACGCATGACCGGAAATGGTGCGCCCGGAGCGCGAATTCCGGGCATGGCGCCCGCATGGGTGAATGTCCCGTCGATCCGGGACGTGCGAGCACTCTAGCAACGATCCTTTCGCCGCGCCAGCAAACCGGGCCACGTTGGCCATTCGGCCGGGCTTCTGCACCTTACATCACGCGATGCGACCCCGTTACGGAGCCGTTCGAGACGGTGCTCGGACGAACATGGCATGCGAGTTGCTGAGAAGAGTCCGTTACAACATTCCAACCAATTCGACGGGACAACCCAGCGAGAGGACTTCATGAAACTCATTACCGCAATCATCAAGCCGTTCAAGCTCGATGAGACGCGCGAAGCGCTGTCGGCGCTTGGCGTCTCGGGCATCACGGTGACGGAGGTAAAAGGGTTCGGGCGCCAGAAGGGGCACACCGAGCTGTATCGCGGCGCCGAATACGTGGTCGATTTCCTGCCGAAGATGAAGATCGAGGCGGCCGTGTCCGACGATCTCGTCGACCAGGCGGTCGAGGCGATCGAACGGGCCGCGCGCACCGGCAAGATCGGCGACGGCAAGATCTTCGTCACGCCGATCGAACAAGTGATCCGGATTCGCACCGGGGAGACCGGCGCTGACGCGCTGTAACAGAACAGACAAGACAAGCGACAAGAGGAAATCCAAGATGCGCAAACTTCTGATGTCCCTGCTGATGGCCGGCTCGCTGATCGCGGCCGGTGTCGGCCCCGCGCTCGCCGACGACGCGGCGTCCGCCGCGGCTGCGTCCGCGCCCGCCGCTTCGGCCCCCGACGCATCGGCTGCCGCGGCACCTGCCGCGACCGCGAGCGCCGCACCTGACGCATCCGCCGCTGCCGCCGCACCGGCTTCGGGCGCCGCCGACGCATCGGCCGCCGCTGCCGCATCCGCGCCGGCCGCCCCTGCCGCACCGACCGCGCCGTTCTCGGTCGATTCGTCGAAGATCAATTCGGGCGACACCGCGTGGATGCTGACCTCCACCGCGCTCGTGCTGTTCATGACGATCCCCGGCCTCGCGCTGTTCTATGCGGGCATGGTCCGCAAGAAGAACGTGCTCGCGACCGTGATGCAGAGCTTCGCGATCACCGCGCTGATCACGGTGCTGTGGACGGTGGTCGGCTACAGCCTCGCGTTCACGCCGGGCAACGGCTTCATCGGCGGCCTGTCGCGCGCGTTCCTGCACGGGATGAACTACATCCACGGCGACAAGGCGACGACGCTGACCGTCAGCCACCTGGCGCCGACGATTCCGGAATCGGTCTACTTCGTCTACCAGATGACCTTCGCGATCATCACGCCGGCACTGATCTGCGGCGCGTTCGCCGACCGGATGAAGTTCTCGGCGATGCTCGTGTTCATGACGCTCTGGTCGCTGATCGTCTATGTGCCGATCGCGCACATGGTGTGGGAGCCGACCGGCTGGCTGTCGTCGGACGGCGTGCTCGACTTCGCGGGCGGCACCGTGGTGCACATCAACGCCGGTATCGCGGGCCTGATGTCGTGCCTGGTGCTCGGCAAGCGCGTCGGCTACGGCCGTGAATCGATGGCGCCGCACAACCTCGTGCTGACGATGATCGGCGGCTCGATGCTGTGGTTCGGCTGGTTCGGCTTCAACGCGGGTTCGGCGGTTGCGGCCGACGGCCGTGCCGGTTTCGCGATGCTGACCACGCAAGTGGCGACGGCCTGCGCGGCGCTCGGCTGGATGTTTGCCGAGTGGGTCGCGAAGGGCAAGCCGTCGGTGCTCGGCATCGTGTCGGGCGCGGTCGCGGGTCTGGTGGCGATCACGCCGGCAGCCGGCTTCGTCGGCGTGGCGGGTGCGCTCGTGATCGGCATCGCGGCAGGCGTCGTGTGCTTCTGGTCGGCGACGTGGCTCAAGTCGAAGCTCGGCTACGACGATTCGCTCGATGCGTTCGGCGTGCACGGCGTGGGCGGGATTCTCGGCGCGCTGCTGACGGGCGTGTTCGCGGTCAAGGACATCGGCGGCGCCGACGGCAGCCTGCTGCTGCAGGCCAAGGGCGTGCTGATCACGCTGGTCTACAGCGGCGTGCTGAGCTTCGTGCTGCTGAAGGTGATCGACATGACGATGGGCCTGCGCGTGTCCGAAGAGGAAGAGCGCGAAGGCCTCGACGTGATCCTGCACGGCGAGCATGTCGAATAAGTCATAAGGATGCACGGCGGGCCGCCGCGGAGACGGCGCCCGCCACGAATGAGCGCAGCGACTTCGGCCCGCCCACCCGGCGGGCTTTTTTTCTCCTGCCGCCTGCTGCCGTAGCGCATAACCCTTCGCGCTATCGGGTCAATAGCCGAAAACTTCCTCCAAACCCTTGCGAAGCCGGGAACAATCCCCAAATGGGCAGGGCAATTGCTCTACAATCTTCATTCTCCCGCTCGCGAGTGATTCATGGTTCCCCACCTCGTTACCGCGTTGAACGGTCCGCTGCTCGAACTCGAGCAGAAGATCCTCGACGCGACGCCTGCGATCGAACGCTGGTTCAGGCTCGAATGGCAGGAACATACCCCGCCGTTCTATTGTTCGGTGGACCTGCGCAACGCCGGCTTCAAGCTGGCGCCCGTCGACGCGAACCTGTTCCCCGGCGCGTTCAACAATCTGCCGTCCGAAGTGCTGCCGCTCGCCGTGCAGGCCGCGATGGCCGCGATCGAGAAGATCTGCCCGGACGCGAAGAACCTGCTCGTGATTCCCGAGCTGCCGACCCGCAACGCGTTCTACCTGGAAAATGTCGCGCGCCTCGCGACGATCATGCGCCAGGCCGGCCTGAACGTGCGCTTCGGCTCGCTCGACCCGAGCATCACCGACATGACGCCGATCACGCTGGCCGACGGCCAGAAGATCGTGCTCGAACCGCTCGAGCGTTCGCAGCGCCGCCTCGGCCTGAAGAATTTCGATCCGTGCTCGATCCTGCTGAACAACGACCTGTCGGCCGGCATCCCGGCCGTGCTGGAAAACCTGCACGAGCAGTACCTGCTGCCGCCGCTGCACGCGGGCTGGGCCGTGCGCCGCAAGTCGACGCACTTCGCGTGCTACGACGACGTCGCGAAGAAGTTCGCGAAGATGGTCGGCGTCGATCCGTGGATGGTGAATCCGTATTTCGCGCACGTCGAAGGCGTCGACTGGCAGGGCCATGAAGGCGAGCAGGCGCTCGCCGACGCGATCGACGGCGTGCTGAAGAAGATCGCGCGCAAGTATCGCGAATACGGGATCAGCGAGAAGCCGTACGTCGTCGTGAAGGCCGATGCGGGCACGGCGGGGCGCGGCGTGATGACCGTGCACGACGCGGCCGAGATCGGCCGCATGTCGAAGGCCGAGCGCGCGCAGATGGCCGAGTCGAAGGCCGGCCTCGCGGTGCGCGACGTGATCGTGCAGGAAGGTGTCTATACGTTCGAGCGCGTCGGCGACGAAGTGGCCGAGCCCGTCGTGTACATGATCGACCGCTACGTGGTCGGCGGTTTCTACCGCACGCACGGCGGCCGCGAGCGCGACCAGAACCTGAACGCGCCCGGCATGCACTACGTGCCGCTCGGCTTCGAGCACACCGCGCTGCCGGATGCCGGCGCGAAGCCGGGTGCCGCGCCGCCGAACCGTTTCTACATGTACGGCGTCGTCGCGCGGCTGTCGCTGATCGCGTCGTCGATCGAACTGGAAAAGACCGATCCCGAAGCCATCCAGGTGTAACCGGGCTTCGCTACGTACAGGATTCGCATGGATATTCTCTTTATCGCCGACCCGCTCGAGCATTTCAAGATCTACAAGGATTCGACCTACGCGATGATGGCGGAGGCCGCGCGGCGCGGGCATGCGGTGTACGCGTGCGAGCCGCGCCACCTCGCGTGGACGGGCTCCGCCGTCGAGGCCGACGTGCGGCGCATCACGTTCGTCGGCGAACTCGACGACCTGCAACGCGAGACCTGGTTCGAAGCGGGGCCTGTCGACGCGCGCCGCCTCGAATCGTTCGGCGCGGTGCTGATGCGCAAGGATCCGCCGTTCGACATGGAATACGTGACGTCGACCTGGCTGCTCGAACTGGCCGAGCGCGCGGGCGCACGCGTGTTCAACAACGCGCAGTCGATCCGCGACCATTCGGAGAAGCTGGCGATCGGCGAGTTTCCGCAGTTCGTCGCGCCCACGCTGGTCACGCGCGACGCCAAACGGCTGCGCGCATTCCACGCCGAGCACGGCGACGTGATCCTGAAGCCGCTCGACGGGATGGGCGGGATGGGCGTGTTCCGCGTGAAGCCGGACGGCATGAACCTCGGCTCGATCGTCGAGATGCTGAGCCACGACGGCACGCGCTCGGTGATGGCGCAGAAGTTCATTCCGGAGATCAAGGCCGGCGACAAGCGCATCCTGCTGATCGGCGGCGAGCCGGTGCCGTATTCGCTCGCGCGGATTCCGCAGGGCAGCGAGGTGCGCGGCAATCTCGCCGCGGGCGGGCTCGGCGTCGCGCAGCCGCTGACTGCCCGCGATCGCGAGATCGCCGAAACGCTCGGGCCGGTGCTCGCGTCGCGCGGGCTGCTGCTGGTCGGCCTCGATGCGATCGGCGACTGGCTGACCGAGGTGAACGTCACGAGTCCGACGTGCTTCCGCGAGATCATGGAGCAGACGGGCTTCGACGTCGCCGCGATGTTCATCGACGCGCTGGAGCGTGCGGCCGCGTAGGCCGTCTTTCCGCGCAACCCCGGCGGCGGCCGCGCAGGCCCCCCGTCGCCGGAGCAGCTTGACCGGCCTGCTACAATGCCCGCTTGCCCGGTGCCGTGATCGGCGCACCGAAGGCCCGGCGGTCGGGCCGACACTGTTGCAAGGCTGAACATGAAACGTTCCCCACACTCGCTACGCTCATTGCCCCGCTGCGGGGTATCGGCCCGCCAGGGGCGGCCGGGAGCGATCTGACATGGCCGGGATTCTGATCATCGCGCACGCCCCGCTCGCCACCGCGCTGCGGGATTGCATCGCGCACATCTACGGCGGCGTGCCCGCGCGCATCGGCTGTATCGACGTGACGGCGGACAGCGATCCGACCCAGGTGATGGCGTTCGCGCACGCGGAACTCGCTCGGCTCAAGGAAGAGAACGGCGTGGTCGTGCTGACCGACATGTACGGCGCGACGCCCGCGAACATCGCGGGCCAGCTCGCGAAGATCGACAACGTGCGCGTGCTGGCGGGCGCGAACCTGCCGATGCTCGTGCGGGCCGTCTGCTATCGCACCGTGCCGCTCGACAAGCTCGTCGACAAGGCGCTGTCCGGCGGCGCGAAGGGCGTCCACGAAGTGGCGGCCGGCACGCCGCCGCCGCCGACGGAAGCCGGCTGCGGCCAGTGCGCGCCGATTCCGCCCGAACCGCAACCGCGCACCGAATCGCACTGATCACCGCGTTTTTCGTTTTAGACAGCACCGCCGGCGCGCGCCGCCGGCGGTCCCGACCGACCCGACCGAGAATCATGCTTCAACAAGAAACCACCATCGTCAATAAATTGGGGCTCCATGCGCGCGCATCGGCCAAGCTTACGCAACTGGCCGGCAACTTCCAGTCGGAAGTCTGGATGACACGCAACGGGCGCAAGATCAACGCGAAGAGCATCATGGGCGTGATGATGCTGGCGGCGGGCATCGGCAGCACCGTGACGATCGAGACCGAAGGGGCCGACGAGCGGGAAGCGATGGACGCGCTGCTGAAGCTGATCGCCGACAAATTCGGCGAAGGTCAGTGATCGTCACGCGGAATCGTTGCCGTTTCCAGTCGGAATGCCGCGAATTTCGCGGCATTTTTTTCGTCGGAAGCATTGATGCGGAATCCGCAATGCTGCGGTGCATGCAGTCAGCGGGGAGTCGCGGAATTTATAATCGCTAACCGGGGTCATAAGCGCATCGCAGCAGTGTGCCGCGGCTTTACTTGTACAGAGGAGGTGCGCGTGTCCTTCACGCTGCAAGGCATTCCCGTCTCACGAGGTATCGCGATCGGGCGAGCGTATCTGATCGCGCCGGCGGCGCTCGACGTCGCCCATTACCTGATCGAGGCGAACCAGATCGACGCCGAGGTCGAGCGTTTCCGCACGGCGCTCGAAGTCGTGCATCGCGAACTCGAAGCGTTGCGCGCCGACCTGACCGACGACACCCCGAGCGAAGTGGGCGCATTCATCGACGTCCACATGATGATCCTGAGCGACGCGATGCTCGTGCAGGAAACCATCGACCTGATCCGCACGCGCCGCTACAACGTCGAGTGGGCGCTGACCGAGCAGCTCGAATTGCTCACGCGCCATTTCGACGACATCGAGGACGAATACCTGCGCGAGCGCAAGGCCGACATCGAACAGGTGGTCGAGCGCGTGCTGAAGGCACTCGCGGGTGCGCCGTCCGCGTCGCAGGCACTCGACCGCGCTGCCGCGAACGGCACGAACGAGATGATCGTCGTCGCGCACGACATTGCGCCGGCCGACATGATGCAGTTCAAGACGCAGTCGTTCCAGGCGTTCGTCACCGACCTCGGCGGGCGCACGTCGCACACGGCGATCGTCGCGCGCAGCCTCGGCATTCCGGCCGCGGTCGGCGTGCAGCATGCGAGCGCGCTGATCCGCCAGGACGACCTGATCATCGTCGACGGCGACCAGGGCATCGTGATCGTCGATCCCGCGCCGATCGTCCTCGAGGAATACTCGTACCGCCAGTCCGAGAAGCTGCTCGAGCAACGCAAGCTGCAGCGTCTGAAATTCTCGCCGACGCAGACGTTGTGCGGCACCAAGATCGAGCTGTACGCGAACATCGAGCTGCCCGACGACGCGAAGGCGGCCGTCGAGGCCGGCGCGGTCGGCGTCGGGCTGTTCCGCTCCGAGTTCCTGTTCATGCATCAGAAGGAGATGCCGGAAGAGGAGGAGCAGTTCGCCGCGTACAAGCGGGCCGTCGAGTGGATGAAGGGCATGCCGGTGACGATCCGCACGATCGACGTCGGCGCGGACAAGCCGCTCGAGGCGCTCGACGAGGGCTACGAGACGGCGCCGAACCCGGCGCTCGGCCTGCGCGCGATCCGCTGGAGCCTGTCCGAGCCGCAGATGTTCCTCACGCAGTTGCGCGCGATCCTGCGCGCGTCCGCGTTCGGCCAGGTGAAGATCCTGATCCCGATGCTCGCGCACGCGCAGGAGATCGACCAGACGCTCGACCTGATCCGCGAGGCGAAGCGCCAGCTCGACGACGCGGGGCTCGCGTACGATCCGAACGTGCGTATCGGCGCGATGATCGAGATTCCGGCCGCGGCGATCGCGCTGCCGCTGTTCCTGAAGCGGTTCGATTTCCTGTCGATCGGCACGAACGACCTGATCCAGTACACGCTCGCGATCGACCGCGCGGACAACGCGGTCGCGCACCTGTACGACCCGCTGCATCCGGCCGTGCTGCACCTGATCTCCTATACGCTGCGCGAAGCGAAGCGCGCGGGGGTATCGGTGTCGGTATGCGGGGAGATGGCGGGCGATCCGGCGCTTACGCGCCTGTTGCTCGGGATGGGGCTCACCGAGTTCTCGATGCACCCGAGCCAGTTGCTCGTCGTGAAGCAGGAGATCCTGCGCGCGCATCTGAAGGCGCTCGAGAAGCCGACGGCCGACGTGCTTGCCGCGTTCGAGCCGGAGGAAGTGCAGGCGGCGCTGCAGCGTCTGTCGGTCGCCGAGCCGCGTGCGGACGCGGCCGCTTAGGTCGCTCGGGCTGCTCGGGCGGCCGACAGACGCTAATTGCGATGAAATGTCATGCATGCGCGGCACGCGCATGCCGCTCGCGCGTCAGTGCCGGCCCCCGCATACGGGGCAGTCGGCCTGGCGCGCGATTTTCATCGTCGTCCATTCCATCCGCAGCGAATCGAGCATCATCAGCCGCCCGTTGAGCGTCGTGCCGATTTTGCCGATCACGCGCAGCGCTTCGGCAGCCTGCGTCGCGCCGATGATCCCGACCGTCGGCGCGAACACGCCCATCGTCGCGCACGCGACCTCCTCGAACGGCTGGTCTTCCGGAAACACGCACGCATAGCAGGGCGCGGTCGCGTCGCGGAAATCGAACGTGCTGATCTGGCCGTCGAAGCGCAGCGCGGCGCCCGACACGAGCGGCACGCTGTGCGCGACGCACGCGCGGTTGATCGCGTGCCGTGTCGCGAAGTTGTCGGTGCAGTCGAGCACGACGGTCGCGCGTGGCACGTGGGCGTCGAGCCACGCGTCGTCGACGCGCTCCGCGACCGCGTTCACCTTCACCTCGGGGTTCAGTTGCGCGAGCGCGTCGCGGCCCGATTCGACCTTGCTGCGGCCGACCGATGCCGTCACGTGCAGGATCTGCCGCTGCAGGTTCGTGAGGTCGACCGTATCGGCGTCGACGAGCGTGATCGTGCCGACTCCCGATGCCGCGAGGTACATCGCGGCGGGCGAACCGAGGCCGCCCGCGCCGACGACGATCGCGTGCGCATCGAGAAAGCGCTGCTGCGCCTCGATGCCGATTTCGTCGACCAGGATGTGGCGGGAGTAGCGGAGGAGTTGATCGTCGTTCATGGGGAGATCGGGCGAAGCATGCCGCCGGCGGCGGCGCGGACGTATCTGCGTATTCTAGTGCAGTGTTCGGCGCTAATCGGCACTGATGTGCTGCGCCTTCGCGCCCGTGGCTGCGTTGCAAATCCTCGCGATGCCACTGGGCATCGCTGCGGTTTGCGCCTTGCCACGAGCACGAATCCGCTGGCACATCAGCACCGCTTAGCACCGAACACTACACTGGGCGCACATGAAAAACGGGCCATCGCGGTCTTCCCGCGATGGCCCGTCGGATGCCGGCCGGCGCTTACTTCGGCGCCGACGCAGGCTTCGGTGCGGAAACCGGCTTCACGCTCGTGCCCGATGCCTTCGGGGCCGCGGCAGCCTTGCCGGCCGGGCTCTTGGTCGTGCTCTCGGCGAGCAGCGACTTCGATTCCTGGACGGGCTTGCCTTCGAGCTTGTTGAGCGCCTGCTGCATCATGAAGTCGTCGGTGCTGCCGAACTCGATCGGCTTGCGATCGCGATCCTTCTGGCGTTGCTCCGGCGTCTTCTTGTCGTTCTGCTCTTCGAGGACGCGCAGTTGATCCATCCGGCGCTGCTCGCGATCCTCCTGTTCCTTCTTCTCGTTCGGGTCCTGCGTGTTCGCGAGGTGGTTCGTGTAGTCGACCTCGCGCGTCACGAGCACGTCGTCCGGATCGCCGTCCGCGTACTGATCGACCGGCACGTCGGGCGTGATGCCCTTGTTCTGGATCGAACGGCCGCTCGGCGTGTAGTAGTACGCGGTCGTCAGGCGCAGCGCGGTGTCGGCCGTCATCGGGCGGACCGTCTGCACCGAGCCCTTGCCGAACGTCGTCTTGCCCATGATCTGCGCGCGCTTCGAATCCTGCAGCGCGCCGGCGACGATTTCCGACGCGGACGCCGAATACGCGTTCGTCAGCACGATCATCGGCACGGTCTTGAAGACCGGCGGCAGGTTCTTCAGCGGATCGCCGTCGAAGGAGGGCAGGCGATAGTTGTCGTACGTATCGCGGTAGACCTGCTTCGAATCGGGGATCTGGCCGTTGGTCGACACGACGACGGAGTCGGGCGGCAGGAACGCGCCGGCCACGCCGACCGCGCTCTGCAGCAGGCCGCCGCCGTTGTTGCGCAGGTCGAGGACGAGGCCCTTCAGGTTCGGCTGCTGGCGCGCGATGTCCTGCAGCTTCTGCGCGAGATCGGGCGTCGTGCGCTCCTGGAAGCTCGTGATGCGGATATACGCGTAGCCCGGATCGAGGATCTTCATCTTCACGCTCTGGACCTTGATGATCGCGCGCGTGACCGTGACCGGGAACGTGCGGTCGTCGCTCTTGCGGAAGATCGTCAGCGTGACCTTGGTGCCCGGCTCGCCGCGCATCTGCTTGACGGCCTTGTCGAGCGTCATGCCGCGCACCGGCTTGTCGTTGATGCGCGTGATCAGGTCGCCCGGACGGATGCCGGCGCGGAACGCGGGGGTGTCCTCGATCGGCGAGATCACCTTGACGAGGCCGTCTTCCTGCGAGATCTCGATGCCGAGACCCGCGAAGCGGCCCTTCGTCTGCTCCTGCAGCTCGTCATAGTCGGTCTTGTCGAGGAACGACGAGTGCGGGTCGAGGCTCGACACCATGCCCTTGATCGCCGCCGTCAGCAGCTTCTTGTCGTCGACCGGTTCGACGTACTCGCGCTTGATCTGGCCGAATACTTCCGCGAACAGGCGGAGCTGGTCGAGGGGAAGCGGCGCCGTGGCGGTCTGCTCGGCCGACGCGGAAATCTGCAGCGTGGCGAACACGCCCGTGGCAAGGCCCGCGGCAATCAGGCCGATGTTCTTCAATTTCATTCGCATAGAGAGTCTGGTGCGGTCGGGAAGCGCGTGGCGGTAGCGGGGATATAGCGGACAAGTATAACTGTTCGTCCGATGACTCAGTGGAACGCCGCGAAAAGCTGCGAACAGGTGCTGTAAACCAGGCCCGGAGAAGGCCCGGCGGGGCGCCGCCGACGTGCCGAGGGTTCGAAAGCGGATTCGACAGCAGCGGGGCCGCGAAGGTTCGCGCGGCGTGCCGGGCCGGCCGGGCACGCCGCGCCGGACGCGGCCCGCCCGGCGCGACGGGCGTCAGCCCGCCTTGCCCTGCTTCGCGACGGCGGCCTGCGCCTGCGCGATCGCTTCCTGGTCGCCGAGGTAATAGTGCGTGATCGGCTTCAGGTTCTCGTCGAGCTCATACACGAGCGGCACGCCGTTCGGGATGTTCAGGCCGACGATGTCGCTGTCCGAGATGCCGTCGAGGTACTTGATCAGCGCGCGCAGCGAGTTGCCGTGCGCGGCGATCAGCACCTGCTTGCCGGCGCGGACCGCCGGCGCGATCGATTCGTTCCACAGCGGCAGTACGCGCGCGACCGTGTCCTTCAGGCACTCGGTGAGCGGCAACTGCTCGCGCGGCACCTTCGCATAGCGCGGGTCGTCGAACGGCGCGCGCTCGTCGGTCGGCTCGAGCGCGGGCGGCGGCGTGTCGTAGCTGCGGCGCCAGACGAGCACCTGCTCGTCGCCGAACTTCGCGGCCGTTTCCGCCTTGTTCAGCCCCGACAGCGCGCCGTAGTGGCGCTCGTTCAGGCGCCACGAATGGACGACCGGCAGGTACATCTGGTCCATCCGGTCCTGCACGTGCCACAGCGTGCGGATCGCGCGCTTGAGCACCGACGTGTACGCGATGTCGAACGTGTAGCCGGCCTCCTTGAGCAATTCGCCGGCCTGGTAGGCCTCGTTGCGACCCTGTTCGGTCAGGTCGACGTCGACCCAGCCGGTGAAGCGGTTTTCCTTGTTCCACGTCGATTCGCCGTGGCGGATGAGAACGAGTTTGTACATGGATCTTGCGGTCGGTAGTGAAGGAAGCGGTGCGCGTTGCGCGGCACCCGACCCGGGCCCGCCATCGCGCAAGACGGTTATTTTATAATGGCGGGATTGTCCTCATCCGATTTCTCTTTTTCCGGCGGAATTCCGTGACGTTCTTTACCGATTACACGAACCTGGCCCTCATCGCGATCCTGCTGGTATCCGGCGGCCTGCTGGCGTGGCCCGCGCTGCGCCGCGGCCGCGGCGGCCTGTCGGCTGCAGAGGCCACCCAACTCATCAACCGCCGCAACGCGGTCGTGATCGACGTGCGCGCCGCGTCCGATTTTGCCGCCGGCCACCTGCCGTCGGCGCGTCAGGTCGCGGCGGGCGAGATCGGCGCGAAGATCGCGCAGGTCGCGAAGAACAAGAGCACGCCGGTGCTGCTCGTCTGCCAGAATGGCCAGCAGTCGCAGAAGGCGGCGCGCGAGGTCGAGGCGGCGGGCTACGCCGAGGTGCACGTGCTCGAGGGCGGCGTGGCCGCCTGGCAGCAGGCCGGGATGCCGGTCGTCAAACAAGGAGTGGCGAAGTGAGCAAGGTTTTGATGTACAGCACGCAGGTGTGTCCGTATTGCATCCAGGCCGAGCGCCTGCTGAAGCTGCGCGGTGTCGAGCAGATCGAAAAGGTGCTGATCGACCGCGATCCGGCACGCCGCGAAGAAATGATGACGCGCACGGGGCGCCGCACGGTGCCGCAGATCTATATCGGCGACACGCATGTCGGCGGTTACGACGATCTGTCGAAGCTCGACCGCGAAGGCGGGCTCGCACCGCTTCTGCAAGCGGCCTGATTAGGGCAGAATGGCCGCCGGCCGCGCCGCGGCTTGGGCGCGCAGGATTCATCCGTGGCGGCCGGCGAGAAGCCGGGCCGCTCCGTCACCACTTTTAGGGAAACACCATGTCCGACGTCGAAAACCAACCGTTCTTCAACATCCAGCGCGTCTACCTGAAGGATATGTCGCTCGAACAGCCGAATTCGCCGGCGATCTTCCTCGAGCAGGACATGCCGTCGGTTGAAGTCGAAGTCGACGTCAAGGCCGACCGCCTCGCGGAAAGCGTGTTCGAAGTCGTCGTGTCGGGTACCGTCACCGCGAAGGTGAAGGACAAGGTCGCGTTCCTGATCGAAGCGAAGCAGGCCGGCATTTTCGACATTCGCAACATTCCGGACGAACAGCTCGACCCGCTCGTCGGCATCGCTTGCCCGACGATCCTGTTCCCGTACCTGCGCTCGAACATCGCCGACGCGATCACGCGTGCGGGCTTCCCGCCGATCCACCTGGCGGAAATCAACTTCCAGGCGCTGTACGAGCAGCGTCTCGCGCAGCTTCAGCAGCAGCACGCCGGCGCCGAAGGCGCGCCGAACGGCACGACGCTGAACTGACGTTTCACTCGGACCGGTGCTGGGTATGAAAGTAGCCGTTCTCGGCGCCGGTGCCTGGGGCACCGCGCTCGCGGGCCATCTGGCCGCGCGGCACGATACGCTTCTGTGGGCGCGCGACGCCGCGCTCATCGCCGGGCTGCAGGCCCGGCACGAAAATTCCCGCTATCTGGACGGCATCGCGCTGCCTGACGCATTGCGCTACGACGCCGATCTCGGCGCCGCGCTCGCGCATGGCGCCGCGGACGACGCGCTGTGCGTGATCGCGGCGCCCGTGGCCGGGCTGCGCACGCTGTGCCACGCGATGCGCGACTCAGGCTGCGTGCCTGCGCATATCGTCTGGGTCTGCAAGGGGTTCGAGGCCGATACGCATCTGCTGCCGCATCAGGTGATCGCGGCCGAGCTGCCCGAACAGCGCAGCAACGGCGTGCTGTCGGGGCCGAGCTTTGCGCGCGAGGTCGGGCAGTCGCTGCCCGTCGCGCTGACGGTGGCGAGCGCGTCCGCCGATTGCCGCGAGCGCACGCTCGCCGCGTTCCATCACGGCGCGATGCGGATCTATACGGGCGACGACGTGGTCGGCGTCGAGGTCGGCGGTGCGGTGAAGAACGTGCTGGCGATCGCGACCGGCATTTCCGACGGCCTCGGCCTCGGGCTGAACGCGCGCGCCGCGCTGATCACGCGCGGCCTCGCCGAAATGTCGCGGCTCGGCGTCGCGCTCGGCGGCCGTGCGGAAACCTTCACGGGCCTCACGGGCCTCGGCGACCTGATCCTCACCGCGACGGGCGACCTGTCGCGCAACCGCACGGTCGGCCTGCAACTGGCGGCCGGCCGCACGCTGAACGACATCCTCGGTGCGCTCGGCCACGTGGCCGAAGGCGTGCGCTGCGCGCAGGCCGTGCTCGCGATCGCGCGCGCGCAATCGATCGAGATGCCGATCACCGAAGCCGTGTGCGGCGTGCTGTTCGACGGCATCGCGCCGCGCGACGCCGTCAGCGGCCTGCTGCGGCGCGACGCGCGCGCCGAGTAGCGCGGACGGGCGCCGCCCGGCGCGCTCGCGCCAAGCGCGCGGCGCCAAAGCGCACTACGCTTGAACAGTCTCCGGCGTTCCGGGAGGTTGTCATGCTGCAGATCCATTCCACCACGCTCGACGCGCAGCTCGTCGACATCACGACGCTCGAGGTCGACGTGATCGTCAACGCGGCGAACGGCTCGCTGCTCGGCGGGGGCGGCGTCGACGGCGCGATCCACCGCGCGGCCGGCCCCGGCCTGCTCGCCGAGTGCCGCACGCTCGGCGGCTGCGATACGGGCGACGCGAAGCTCACGCGCGGCCACGGGCTGCCGGCGCGCTACGTGATCCATGCGGTCGGCCCCGTGTGGCACGGCGGCGATCGCGGCGAGCCCGACCTGCTCGCATCGTGCTACCGGCGCGCGATCGAACTGGCCGAGGAGGTTGCCGCGACGTCGATCGCGTTTCCGGCGATCAGTTGCGGCATCTACCGCTATCCGGCGGGCGATGCCGTCGACATTGCAGTCGGCACCGTCGCCGAAATGCTGCCGCAGGCGCCGAACCTTGCGCGCGTGGTGTTCGCGTGCTTTTCTTCCGACATCTACGACCTGTATCGCGCACGGCTCGCGCGGGCCTGACGCTGCCCGCGCCGCGCACGCGTCAGGCGCCGCCTTCGAAGCCGGCCTGGCGCCACGCCTCGAACACGACTACCGCGACCGTGTTCGACAGGTTCAGGCTGCGGTTGTCCGGCCGCATCGGCAGGCGCACGCGCTGTTCGTTCGCGAAGCGTTCGAGCAGCTCGGCGGGCAGGCCGCGCGTCTCCGAGCCGAACACGAACCAGTCGCCCGGCAGGAACGCATGATCGTGGAAGCGGCCCGAGCCGCGCGTCGTGAACGCGAACATCCGCGCGGGATCGGGCGATTCGGCCGCGACGAACGCGTCCCAGTCGCGGTGCACGCGCATCTGCGCATATTCGTGGTAGTCGAGGCCGGCGCGGCGCATCCTTGCGTCGTCGAGCGGGAAGCCGAGCGGCTCGATCAGGTGCAGGTGTGCGCCGGTGTTGGCGCACAGGCGGATCACGTTGCCGGTGTTCGGCGGAATTTCGGGGGCGACGAGGACGACGTTGAACATGTTTCGGTTTGGCTGGGCCGGCCGGGGCGGGGCAACATGTGCTCCGCCCCGGCCGGCCGGTTCGTGACGGCTACGGCCGCGTGCAGGCGGCCGGCCTCCCTATCTAATTAATCCCTGGCGGTGCGCAGCGCAACCAGATTCGTCACGCGCGCGGCGCCCGCCGCCTTCAGTGCGTGCGCGGCCGCCGCGAGCGTCGCGCCGGACGTCATCACGTCGTCGACGAGCGCGATGTGGCGGCCCGCGACGTCGCCCACCACAGCGAACGCCGCCATCATGTTGTCGCGCCGCGCGCGCAGCGCGAGCCGCGACTGCGGCGCGGTGTCGGCGACCCGCGCGAGCAGCGCCGCATCCGCGTGCACGCCGAGCCGGCGCGCGAGCGGACGCGCGATCGCCCATGCCTGGTTGTAGCCGCGTGCGACGAGCCGCCGATGCGACAGCGGCACCGGCGCGACCAGGTCGAAGCCGCCGGTGCGTTGCGTATCGTCGACCAGCCGGGCGAGCCGGGCCGCGAATTCGGCGCCGAGCGCGAGCCGCGCATGAAACTTCAGGCCGCGCGCGAGCCCGTCGAGCGGCGCGCGGTAATCCGCGAGCGCGAGCGTCGCATCGAACGGCGGCGGCGCGGTGCGGCACGCGTCGCAGCGGTACGCGGCCGCGCGGCCGGCGCCGGTGTGCCCGCCGCGGAGCGGGCGCGAACGCAGTTGGCCGATGCCCAGCGGCAGTGCGCAGGCGTCGCAGCGCAGCCGCGCTTCATTCCAGTACGCGGCGTCGCAGGCAACGCAAATCACGGCGTGTGACAAATTGCCGCACAGCGCGCAGCGATTCGGCAGCGCGACTGCGGCGACGCGCACCGCCAGCGCGCGAGCCTGCGACAAAACGACGCGCATCGTGCGCGGAGCGGAACTGCGGATCATCGCGAACACTCCTGGCGGCCCCGTCTCGATGAAGCCTGCGGGGCGAGCGAGTATACTTCGGGCTCTTCGCCAGTGTGCCCGACATGTCCCCAGCTTCGACTTCAACCGGCCGTCCGGCCAATGACGCCAGGCGCCTGCGGCGGATCTTCGATCGCCGTGCCGCCACGTTCGACGCGGTCGCGTTCCTGCCGCGCGAGATCGCGCAACGGATGAACGAGCGCCTCGAATACATCAAGGTGAGCCCCACGGCCGTGCTCGATGCGGGCTGCGGCCCGGGCGACGACCTGCCGGCGCTGCGCGCGCGTTTTCCGGAGGCGCCCGTATTCGGCGTCGACCTGTCCGGCGCGATGCTCGCGCGGGCCGGTCAGCGCGAGGTCGAGCAGACCAACTGGCGCCGCTGGCTGCCGGCTTCGCTCGGCCGGGCGCTGGGCCAGCGCGGCCCGCGCGTCGCGCAGGCCGATTTCGCCGCGCTGCCGTTCCCGGGCAGCGCGTTCGACCTGATCTGGTCGAATCTCGCACTCCACTGGCATTCGCGTCCCGACGCGGTGCTGCCTGAATGGCAGCGCGTGCTGCGCGTGAACGGCTTGCTGATGTTCAGCACGCTCGGCCCCGACACGCTGCGCGAGCTGCGCGCGGCCTGCGCGGACGCCGAAGCGGCGCTCGGCATTGCGCTGCCCGCCGCGCGCGTGATCGATTTCGTCGACATGCACGACCTCGGCGACATGCTCGTCGAGAGCGGCTTCGAGATTCCCGTGATGGACCAGGAAGTGCTGACCGTCACCTACAAATCCCCCGACTCCCTGCTGGCCGACGTGCGCCGCTGGGGCGCCTATCCGTTCGAGCGGGCGGCGCCGCAGCACGCGACGCGGCGCTTTCGCGCGGCGCTCTGCGATGCGCTGGAAGCGCGCCGGCGCGCGGACGGCACGATTCCGCTGACCTTCGAAGTGATCTACGGCCATGCGTGGAAGGCCGTGCCGCGCACGACCGCCGAAGGGCACGGGATCGTGCGCATCGAGGACATCGGAAAGGGGCGTCCGAAGAATCGGTAAAGCGGTAAAGAGGGGTTTTGTTATGTCTGAAATTAGCGGCGCAAAGCGGGGTCGAAATGGCGCCAAAAATGGCCGGAAAGCTTGTCGCGCTTGGCTTGCGGGGCGATAGGCGCTTGCTTGTGGATGCCATTGAACCCGCCTATAATGCGTCAGCTTGTCGTCCCGGGGTCCCCGCAATACGGGGCGACGAGTCCGATGCAGGCATGCATCGCATGCCATTCGCGTGAGGCGGCGATGGAAGCAGCGAGGGTTTTGGCGGAGACGACGAACGGCGAGCCGGTCCTCGAAGACTGGCTGATGAAACGCAACTGTTCGGCGTCGCCACGCCAGTTCGTGCTGTTTTACGCGTCGCTCGCAGGCTTCTCGCTGGTGATCGCGGGGCTGCTGATGTGGTGGGGGGCTTGGCTCGTCATGCCTTTCACCGGAATCGAGTTGCTGGCTGTGGGTGTCGCATTTGCGATCTATGCTCGCCATGCGGTCGATTACGAACGCATCAGGCTGTTTCCGCACCGGCTCGTGATCGAGCGGATGGATGCGGAGCGGCTCACGCAGATCGAATTCAACCCGCGCTGGGTGCGGGTCGAGCCGGGTGCGACGCCACGCGATCCGATTCGACTGGTATCGCGCGGGCAGACCGTCGTAATCGGGCAGCATCTCGCGCAGTACAAGCGTGCGCAGTTCGCCGATGAACTGCGCGTGTCGCTCAGGCGCTGCGGCTGACGAGGCGCGGGCACCGGCCGGGAACAGGCCGGCGGCTTGCGACGGGGGAGGGTTTGAATGGAAATTTTGGGTAAGGATGCTATGAAAACAATCAAGCGAGCCCTCGCGGGCGTGCTGGCATGCAGCGGTTTGCTCTTTGCCGGTGCCGCCCTGGCGGTCGGTGATAGCCCGGGCGGCCCCCGTGTCAACGAGATCAACTTTCAGCCGCCTGTCACGAAGATCGCCGAGGAGCTCTACGATCTCCACACGATGATGCTGATCCTGTGTACGGTGATCTTCGTCGGCGTGTTCGGCGTGATGTTCTATTCGATCTTCGCGCACCGCAAATCCAAAGGCCACAAGGCCGCCAATTTCCATGAAAGCACGACCGTCGAGATCATCTGGACGATCGTGCCGTTCGTCATCGTCGTGCTGATGGCGCTGCCGGCGACGAAGGCCGTCGTCGCGATGAAGGACACGACGAACGCCGATCTCACGATCAAGGTCACCGGCTACCAGTGGAAGTGGGGCTACGACTACGTGAAGGGCCCGGGCGAGGGCATCGGCTTCCTGTCGACGCTGACCACCCCGCGCGACGAAGTGATGGGCAAGAAGCCGATCACCGACACCTATCTGCAGGAAGTCGACAACCCGCTCGTCGTGCCGGTCAACAAGAAGATCCGCATCATCACGACCGCGAACGACGTCGTCCACTCGTGGTACGTGCCCGCGTTCGGCGTGAAGCAGGATGCGATTCCCGGCTTCGTGCGCGACACGTGGTTCAAGGCCGACAAGGTCGGTACCTTCCGCGGTTTCTGTACCGAGCTGTGCGGCAAGGAACACGCGTACATGCCGGTCGTGGTCGAAGTGCTGTCGGAAGACGACTACGCGAAGTGGGTCACCGCGCAGAAGGCCAAGATGGCCAGCGCGTCGGTCGATCCGAACAAGGTCTACACGATGGCTGAACTCGTCGCGCACGGCGAGGAAGTCTACAAGGCGAACTGCGCAGCCTGCCACCAGGTGAGCGGCAAGGGCCTCGGCGCGTTCCCGGCGATGGACGGCAGCCCGATCGTGAACGGCCCGATCGCCGGCCACGTCGAGCGCGTGCTGCACGGCAAGGGTGCCATGCCGTCGTGGGCGTCGCTGTCGGACCTCGACATCGCATCGGTCATCACGTACGAGCGCAATTCGTGGGGCAACCACAAGAACGACCTGCTGCAGCCGAAGCAAGTGGCCGACGCACGCAACGGCAAGATGCCGGCAGACACGGCAGGCGCAGCGGCGCCGGCCGAAGCGGCTTCGGCACCGACGCAAGCCGCGTCGGGCGCAGCCGAGCAGCCGGCGGCAGCGTCGGCATCGGCCGCACTGTCGACGATCTACTTCGAGACGGGCAAGAGCGTGCTGCCGGCCGACGCGAAAGCGGCGATCGCCGCCGCGGCCGACTATGCGAAGGCGCATCCGGACGCGAAGCTCGCGCTGTCGGGCTTCACCGACAAGACGGGCTCGGCCGACGCGAACGCCGAACTGGCGAAGCAGCGCGCACAGGCCGTGCGCGACGCGCTGAAGGCAGCAGGCGTGGCGGAAGACCACATTATTCTCAAAAAGCCGGAAACGATCACGGGCGGGGCTGACGCCAAGGAAGCCCGGCGTGTCGAGATCGGGCCGGCGGCTTGACGTGTCGCTGAGTTAGTCGACGTATTCGCATTAGGAGATTCTCATGTCTAGCATCGGGCACGACGTAGCCGCGGACCACGCGCACGACGACCACGCGCACGAAATGCCGCACGGCTGGCGGCGCTGGCTGTATGCCACCAACCACAAGGACATCGGTACGCTGTACCTGCTGTTCTCGTTCATCATGTTCCTGTCGGGCGGCGTGATGGCACTCGGCATCCGTGCCGAGCTGTTCGAGCCGGGCCTGCAGATCATGCGTCCGGAGTTCTTCAACGAACTCACGACGATGCACGGCCTGATCATGGTGTTCGGCGCGATCATGCCTGCGTTCGTCGGCTTCGCGAACTGGATGATTCCGCTGCAGATCGGCGCGTCCGACATGGCGTTCGCGCGGATGAACAACTTCAGCTTCTGGCTGCTGCCGGTCGCGGCCGTGCTGCTGGTCGGCTCGTTCTTCGCGCCGGGCGGCGCGACGGCCGCCGGCTGGACGCTGTACGCGCCGCTGTCGACGCAGATGGGCCCGGGCATGGACTTCGCGATCTTCGCGGTCCACATCATGGGCGCGTCGTCGATCATGGGCGGGATCAACATCGTCGTGACGATCCTGAACATGCGCGCACCGGGCATGACGCTGATGAAGATGCCGATGTTCGCATGGACGTGGCTGATCACGGCCTACCTGCTGATCGCCGTGATGCCGGTCCTGGCAGGCGCGATCACGATGGTGCTGTTCGACCGCCACTTCGGCACGTCGTTCTTCAACGCGGCAGGCGGCGGCGACCCGGTGATGTACCAGCACATCTTCTGGTTCTTCGGCCACCCCGAGGTGTACATCATGATTCTGCCGGCGTTCGGGATCGTGTCGCAGGTGATCCCGGCGTTCGCACGCAAGACGCTGTTCGGCTATAGCTCGATGGTGTATGCGACGGCCTCGATCGCGATCCTGTCGTTCATGGTCTGGGCGCACCACATGTTCGCCACGGGCATGCCGGTCACCGGCCAGCTGTTCTTCATGTACGCGACGATGCTGATCGCGGTGCCGACGGGCGTGAAGGTGTTCAACTGGCTCGCGACGATGTGGCGCGGTTCGATGACCTTCGAAACCCCGATGCTGTTCGCGATCGGCTTCCTGTTCGTGTTCACGTTCGGCGGCCTGACGGGCCTGATGCTCGCGATGGCGCCGCTCGACATCCAGTATCACGGCACCTACTTCGTGGTCGCGCACTTCCACTACGTGCTGGTGGCAGGCTCGTTGTTCGCGCTGTTCTCGGGCTGGTACTACTGGGCACCGAAGTGGACGGGCTGGATGTACAACGAGACGCGCGGCAAGATCCACTTCTGGGCGTCGATGATCTTCTTCAACCTGACGTTCTTCCCGATGCACTTCGTCGGTCTCGCTGGCATGCCGCGTCGCTATGCGGACTACCCGGCGCAGTTCACGGACTTCAACCAGGTGGCGACGATCGGCGCATTCGGCTTCGGCCTCGCGCAGGTGTACTTCCTGTTCGCAGTCGCGCTGCCGGCCTACCGTGGCGGCGGCGAGCTGGAAAAGGCGTCGGACAAGCCGTGGGATGGCGCGACGGGCCTCGAGTGGACGGTGCCGAGCCCGGCTCCGTTCCACACGTTCGAGCAACCGCCGCACGTCGAGTAAGTTTCACCGTGCGTTCCGCCGCTGCCTGCCGCGCAGGCAGGCGCGGCGGGCGCCGAACCGAAGTTTCAGATGAACCGGAATCCACCAGAAAGACGAACGCCCGAGCAGATTCGCGCGGGCAACAAGCGGCTCGGCCTCATCCTGCTCGTCATCGCCGCCGTTTTTTTTGTGGGTGTCGTGATCAAGCAGTGGTGGCTGTCCACTCACTGATGCAGTAACTGACGCAGTAGCGAGGAAGTTGTCGTATGTCGAAGCCGGAAGACGGCGCCGTCGATCGCGCGTTCAATCGTTCGATGCTGGTGAAGCTCTTTGTCGTGGCCGGGCTGATGTTCGGTTTCGGCTTCGCGCTGATCCCGATGTATCGGGCGATCTGCCAGATCACCGGCATCAACAACCTGGTGCAGCGCGACGTCAGCGAGCGCGAGGTGAAGAACTCGCAGGTCGACACCAGCCGCACGGTGTCGGTCGAGTTCGATGCGAACGCGCGCGGCCCGCTCGGTTTCAAGCCGGAGCACAACAGCCTCGACGTGCACCCGGGCGAATTGACGACGATCGTGTACGACGTGACGAACGGGCAGGGCCGGCCGGTCGTTGCACAGGCGATTCCGAGCTACGCGCCGAAGCAGGCGACGGAGTTCTTCAAGAAGATCGAGTGCTTTTGCTTCACGCAGCAAACATTGGCCGCGAACGAGTCGCGCAAGATGCCGGTGGTGTTCGTGATCGATCCGAAACTGCCGAAGGACGTGAAGACGATCACGCTGTCGTACACGTTCTTCGAGCTGAATACGCCGGCTGCACCGGCGCCGGCGACGCGCAGTACCGCGGCGCAGGGCGCGGCGAAGCCGGACGCATGACGACGGAGGCGGGGCGATGACGGAGGTCAAGCGGGGCGGGTCGTTCGGCCAGGCGGTGAAAGCGGTGCTGTGGTCGTTCTTCGGGGTGCGCAAGCGGCGCGACCTGGAGGCCGACGCAACGCAGCTCAATCCGCTGCACGTGCTGATCGTCGCGTTGATCGCGGCCGGTGTGTTCATCGGCGTGCTGATCCTGATCGTGCGTGCCGTCGTGGGCTGAGGCCCGCGGCCACGAAAGAATGCAGTGCGCGGCGCCACGGCGCGGCGTGCAGGAACGAGCGGTGGCGGTCGCGCCGCGCAAGAAATAAAGCCGGAGCGGTTTCCGGTACACAAATTGGACTGAAGTGGAGAATCAAGCATGAGCGGTCAAAACCAGACCCCGTACTATTTCGTGCCGCATCCGTCGCACCATCCGATCAGTGCGGCCATCGGGCTGCTGGTCATGCTCGGATCGACGGCGCTGTGGATCAACGGTCACGACTGGGCGCCGTTTACGGCGCTGCTCGGCCTGCTGTGGTTGCTCTTCACTTTGTATCACTGGTTCGGCGACGCGATCGCCGAATCGGAAGGCGGTCAATACGGCAAGAACGTCGACAAGTCGTACCGCTGGAGCATGAGCTGGTTCATCTTCTCCGAAGTCATGTTCTTCGGCGCGTTCTTCGGCGCGCTGTTCTATGCACGTGAAATCGCGCTGCACCAGCTCGGCAGCCTCGACTACAAGCTGATCTGGCCGGACTTCTCCGCCGTGTGGCCGAACGAAGGCCCCGCCGCGCTCGCCGGTCACTTCAAGACGATGGGCCCGTGGCCGATCCCGACGCTGAACACGGCATTCCTGCTGTCGTCGGGCGTGACGCTGACGATCTCGCACCACGCGCTGCGCGACGATCATCGCAACAAGGCGATCGCATGGCTGGCCGCGACGCTCGCGTTCGGTATCTGCTTCCTGTTCCTGCAGGGTTTCGAGTACTACCACGCGTACAACGAACTGAACCTGACGCTGAACTCGGGCGTGTACGGTTCGACGTTCTTCCTGCTGACCGGCTTCCACGGTTTCCACGTGTTCCTCGGCGGCACGATGCTCGCGGTGGTGCTGGTGCGGATGATCCGCGGCCACTTCAAGCCCGATCACCACTTCGCATTCGAAGGCGCCGCGTGGTACTGGCACTTCGTCGACGTCGTCTGGCTCGGCCTGTACGTCGTCGTCTACTGGCTGTAAATGGAACAACGGCCCGCGCAGCAATGCGCGGGCCGTTTTCATTGGTGTTGGCGCGGCAGCGGCTGGCTGCGTGTCGACACCACCCTGGCGCCGCCGCGACTCAGTCAGGCGGCGCTTTTGCTTGGTGGCGCGGCCGTGCGGCGAAATGTCACAGCGGTTGCAGCGGTCGCATCGGTTGCAGCGGGCCGCGGCGATAAATGCGTCAACGCCCGATCGGCAGGCCGGTCGAATGGATCCAGCCCATCCAGTTCGCGAGCAGGATGAACAGGAACAGCGAGACCGACAGCCCGACGCGGGTGGCGAGCGACCAGACCATGCGTTTCGTGTGGCCGCGGTCGTGCATCATGAAGTAGAGCGCCGAGCCCATGCTGGCAATGATGAGGACGAAGGCGATGGGAACGAGTATGTGCATGACACGAACCGGACGACGGCAATTCGAAAGGAAGAGGATAATTATCGCACTTCGTTTTCGCGAATGTGCCCGGCGGGTCGCATGATGAAGATCCGCTGGCTGCCTGCGCTGCTGATTCTCGTCGTCGTCGCGGTCACGATCCGTCTCGGCTTCTGGCAGCGCGACCGCGCGCATCAGAAGGAAGCGCTGCAGGCGAGCATCGAGCGCTTCGAGCATGCGGCGCCCGTCGAGGTCGGTGCGCAGCCGATTCCGCTCGCGTCGATCGAGTTTCATCGCGTGCGGGCGAAGGGCCGCTTCGTGCCCGAGCAAGCCGTGTTCCTCGACAATCGGCCGTATAACGACCAGCCGGGTTTTTACGTCGTGATGCCGTTTAAACTCACGGGCGGCGGCGTGGTGCTCGTGAACCGCGGCTGGCTGCCGCGCAACATCGCCGATCGCACGGCGATCGAGTCGTTCGCGACGCCCGCGGGCGACGTCGAGATCGTGGGCATCGCGCGCGCCGACGCGTCGCGTGCGTTCGAACTCGGCGAAGGCGGGTCGGCGGCGCACCAGAAGATCCGGCAGAACCTGGACGTTGCCGCGTATGCGAAGGAAACGGGGCTGCCGCTGCAGCCGTTCGTGATCCAGCAGACGAGCGACGACGGCGACAAGCTCGTGCGCGACTGGCCGGCGGCGACGACCGGCGTCGAGCGCAATTACGGTTACATGTTTCAGTGGTGGGCGATGGCGGCGGCCGCGCTCGGCTTCGGCCTGTACGCCGCGCGGCGTGCGGCGAAGAAGTCGGCCGGCGCGTGAGCGCCATGCCAGGACGCGGCGCAGGTGCCGCGGGTTCGTTTCGAGAGGTCTGATTTGTCCATGCAATCTTCCCGTCAGGGTCCGGCCGCTGCGCCGATCTCGCCTGCGGCCCGCAAGCGCGGCCGCTGGATGCTCGTGCTGCTGGGTCTCGTGTGCGCGGCGCCGATGCTCGCGTCGTACTTCACCTATTACGTGATCAAGCCGAAGGGCGGTTCGACGAACTACGGCACGCTGATCGAGCCGCAGCGCCCGATCCCGGCGGATCTTCAGGTCACCGACGAAACCGGCAAGACGGTGCCGCTGTCGTCGCTGCGCGGCGTGTGGCTGTTCGTGATGACCGACCGCAGCGTGTGCGACGACGCCTGCGCGCAGAAGCTCTATTTCATGCGCCAGATCCGCGTCACGCAGGCGGGCGAACGGCACCGGATCACGATGGTGTGGCTGCGCAGCGATGCGGGCGCGATGCCGCAGAAGGTGCTGGAGGCCTATCCGGACACGCGCCGGCTCGTCGCCGATCCGGCCGCGGTGGCCGCGTGGCTGCCGGCCGACGCCGGCACGAAGGACAGCGACCATATCTACATGGTCGACCCGAACGGCAACCTGATGATGCGTTTCCCGAAAGACCCGAATCCCAGCAAGATCAAGTCGGACGTCACGAAGCTGCTGAAGTGGTCGAGCATCGGCTAAGGCAATACAACGAGGCACCATTCCGATGTCGTATCTACTGCAACTCGGCCTGATCGGCCTCTGCATCGCGCTGCTGCCGCTGTCGTACGTGTGGGTGAAGGCCGACGACGACAAGTTCCGCAAGCTCGTGTGGATCACCACGTTCCTGACCCTCGACCTGGTGATGTTCGGCGGCTTCACGCGGCTGACCGATTCGGGGCTCGGCTGCCCGGACTGGCCCGGCTGCTATGGCACGTCGTCGCCGTTCATCGCGCACGCCGCGATCACGGCCGCGCACCAGGCGATGCCGACAGGCCCCGTCAGCATGACGAAGGCGTGGATCGAGATGATCCACCGTTATTTCGCGATGGCGATCGGCGTGCTGATCATCGCGCAGGTCGTGATCGCGTGGGCCGCGCGGCTGCGCCGCCGCCCGCTGCACGTGTCGCCGTGGTGGCCGACGAGCCTGCTGCTGCTGATTCTCGTGCAGGGCGCGTTCGGCGCGTGGACGGTCACGATGAAGCTGCAGCCCGTGATCGTCACGATCCACCTGCTGCTCGGCCTCACGCTGCTCGGCACGCTCGGCTGGCTCGCCGCGCGGCAGACGCCGCTGCCGTCTCATGACCCGGAGGCCGGCCGCTACCGCGCGGCCGCGCTCGCGGCGCTCGTGCTGCTGGTCGTGCAGATCGCGCTCGGCGGCTGGGTGAGCACCAACTACGCGGTGCTCGCGTGCACCGATTTCCCGACCTGCAACGGCCAGTGGATCCCGCCGATGGACTTCCAGCACGGCTTCCACCTGTGGCGCGCGCTCGGGATGACGAAGGACGGCGACGCGATCACGCAGGATGCGCTGGTCGCGATCCACTGGACGCACCGCACGTTCGCGTTCGTCGTGGTCGCGTACCTGGTCGCGTTCGCACTGAAGATGCGCCGCTTCGAATCGCTGCGGCGGCCCGCGAACGGCGTGCTGCTGGTCGTCCTGCTGCAGTTCGTGTCGGGCCTGACCAACATCGTGCTGCAGTGGCCGCTGCCGGTCGCCGTCGCGCACAACGGCGGTGCCGCGATCCTGCTGCTGCTCGTCGTCATGTTAAACTTTCGCATCCTTTCAAGCCGCCCCGGCCGTGTCGCGCAGCCTGCGCGCGACGCCGCCCCGGCGTGACCGCCCCCATGCAAAGCACCCTCTCCCAATCGCCCGGTAGCCGCTTTTCCCAGTACATGGCGCTGACGAAGCCGCGTGTCACGCAGCTCGCGGTGTTCTGCGCGGTGATCGGCATGTTCCTCGCGACGCCGGGCATGGTGCCGTGGCGTGTGCTGATCGGCGGCACGATCGGCATCTGGCTGCTGGCCGGCGCCGCGTTCGCGATCAACTGCCTCGTCGAACAGAAGATCGACGCGATGATGCGCCGTACCGCATGGCGCCCGTCCGCGCGCGGCGAGATCACGACGCCGCAGATCCTGGTGTTCTCGGCCGTGCTCGGCAGCGCCGGCGCATGGACGCTCTATACGTTCACGAACCCGCTGACGATGTGGCTGACGATCGCGACGTTCGTCGGCTACGCGGTGATCTACACGCTGCTGCTCAAGCCGATGACGCCGCAGAACATCGTGATCGGCGGCGCGTCGGGCGCGATGCCGCCGGCGCTCGGGTGGGCCGCGGTCACCGGCGCGGTGCCCGGCGACGCGTGGATCCTCGTGCTGATCATCTTCGTATGGACGCCGCCGCATTTCTGGGTGCTCGCGCTTTATCGCCGCAAGGATTACGAGAGCGCGGGGCTGCCGATGCTGCCCGTCACGCATGGCGAGAAGTTCACGCGGCTGCACATCCTGCTGTACACGGTGATCCTGTTCGCGGTCACGCTGATGCCGTTCATCTCCGGGATGAGCGGGGCTGTCTACCTGACGAGCGCAGTGCTGCTCGGCGCGGTGTTCCTCGCGTATGCGTGGAAGATCTACCGCGACTATTCGGACGAACTCGCCCGCAAGGCCTTCCGCTACTCGATCGTCTATCTGTCGCTGCTGTTCGCTGCGCTGCTCGTCGATCACTATGCACGCCCGCTGCTCGGCGTGTAACCGCACGGTTTGAACGCAATGCTCCATTCACGGTTCGGGCGCCGCGCGCGCCAAGGCTGGATGGTCGCGTGTGCATTCGCGGCAGCGCTGCTGCTCGCCGGATGCGACAACGCGCCGAAATTCCAGAATCTCGACATCACCGGCAACACGCAGTTCGGCAACGACTTCTCGCTGCCCGATACCGCCGGCAAGGTGCGCACGCTCGCCGACTTCAAGGGCAAGGCAGTCGTGATGTTCTTCGGCTATACGCACTGCCCGGACGTGTGCCCGACCACGATGGCCGAGCTGTCCGAGGCGCTGAAGCAACTCGGGCCCGATGCCGCGAAGCGCGTGCAGGTGCTGTTCGTCACCATCGATCCGGAGCGCGACACGCCGGCGCTGCTCGGCCAGTACGTGCCCGCGTTCGATCCGTCGTTCATCGGCCTGCGGGCGGCCGACGAAGCGGCGCTGAAGAAGGTCACGAAGGATTTCCGCGTGTACTACGCGAAGGTGCCCGGCAAGACGCCCGGCAGCTACACGATGGATCACACCGCCGCGAGCTATGTGTTCGATCGCGACGGCAAGCTGCGCCTGTTCGTGCGCGACGGCCAGGGCCCCGGCCCGTGGGTCCACGACCTGAAGCTGCTGGTCGGCTGACCGGCAGCCGTCGGGCGCCCGGCCCGGCGTTTCGCGTGACGGCCGTGTTGCGCCGTCACGTAGTCTCTCTTTCCCTTGTCGTTTGCACGCGCTGCCCGCCGGGCGGCGCGTCGGCACGCGCGTGCGTGCCGCGCAGGTGCCGCGTTACGGCAGCGCCGGCACGTTGAAGCCGGATGCGGCGCGCGTGATCCGGAATTCCGTCACGCGATACGTGGCGAGCCCCTCGGTGACGAACGGGTCGGTCTTCAGGATCGCGTCGAGTTCGTCGCGATCGATGCGGGCCGCGAGGATCACGCCGCCTTCGCGCGGTACCTTCGGCCCCGCCGCGATGAAGATGCCCTTGTCGAACAGCGGCTGCAGATACGCACGGTGGCGTTCGAGCGCGTCGTCGATGCGCTCGAGCGACGCGGTGTAGTGGATGTCGATGACGTACATGGATGGCCCTGGAATGGCGCCGGCGCTTCGCGCGCCGGCCAGCCGGTCTTTTTAGCACAGCGGATGCGGGCTGTCGCGCCGGGGCGCGCGTTGCGGGGTGGCGGCTGCGTGTCGGCCGCCGGTTCGTCGCACCGGCGCGTATTCAAGTTGTAAGTCTCGTTGCCGTAAATAGAAAGGCAACCGTTTGCGCGCGGCAGGCCGTTCGTGCGCATCGTGTGCATCGACATCGACAAAGGCACGCAGATGAGCAGAATGAGTTTGAATCGCAAGCTGTGGCTCGCGCTTGCGCTGGTATGGATCGGTCTCCTGGGCGTCGGCGCCTGGAGCGCCTACGAGACGCGCGCGACGATGCTCGCCGAACGCAAGGCCGGCATCGCGAACCTGGTCGACTCGGCGGCCGGCATCGTGAAGTCGTATCACGCGCTCGCACAAGGCGGCGCGCTGCCCGAGGCCGACGCGAAGCGCGACGCGCTCGCGAGCCTTGCCGCGATGCGCTACGGCGATTCGGGCTACGTGTTCGTGATGGACTCGACGCCGGTCGTACTGATGCATCCGACGCTGCCGAAGCTGGTCGGCACGCAGGTCGGCGACTATCTCGATCCGGACGGCAAGCCGCTGTTCGTCACGATCCTGAACGCCGCGAAGGCGACCGGCAGCGGCTTCGCCGAATATCGCGGGCGGCTGCCGCACAGCGAGACCGCCGTGCCGAAGATCAGCTACGTCACGCGGTTCGCGCCGTGGGACTGGAACATCTCGAGCGGCGTGTTCCTGAAGGACATCGACACCCTCTACTACCGGACGCTGCTCGGCCACCTCGCGGTCGTGTTCGTGATCGGCTTCGTGATCAGCGCGGCGATGCTGGTGATCATCCGCAACGTGCGCGCCAGCCTCGGCGGCGAACCCGACGAAGCGGCCGCGCTCGCGACGCGCATCGCGCAGGGCGACCTGACGCAGCCGGTGCCCGTGCGCGCGGGCGACCGCACGAGCATGATGGCCGCGATGCGCGACATGCAGGCGCGGCTGCAGGCGACGATCGGCGGGATTCGCCAGTCGGCCGAATCGATCGCGTCGGCGAGCCGCGAGATCTCGGCCGGCAACGACGACCTGTCGCAACGCACCGAGGAGCAGGCCGCGTCGCTGGAAGAAACGGCCGCGAGCATGGAGCAGCTGACCGCGACGGTGAAGCAGAACGCCGACAACGCGCGGCAGGCGAGCGGGCTCGCGAACAACGCATCGGACATCGCGCGCACGGGCAGCGACGTCGTGAACCGCGTGATCGGCACGATGGGCGAGATCGACGACAGCTCGCGCAAGATCGCCGACATCATCGGCGTGATCGAGGGCATCGCGTTCCAGACCAACATCCTCGCGCTGAACGCGGCGGTCGAGGCCGCGCGTGCGGGCGAGCAGGGCCGCGGCTTCGCGGTGGTCGCGGGCGAAGTGCGCTCGCTCGCGCAGCGCAGCGCGACGGCCTCGAAGGAAATCCGCGAGTTGATCGTCGCGTCGGTCGAGCGCGTGCGCAACGGTTCGGCGCTGGTCGGCCAGGCCGGCACGACGATGGGCGAGATCCTGCAGGCCGTCGCGCGCGTGACCGACATCATGGGCGAGATCGCGGCCGCGTCCGAGGAGCAGGCGAGCGGCATCACGCAGGTCGGGCGCGCGGTCACGCAGATGGACCAGGTGACGCAGCAGAACGCGGCGCTCGTCGAGGAGGCCACCGCGGCCGCCGCGTCGCTGCAGGAACAGGCTGCGCGGCTGCGCGACGCGATCGGCGCGTTCCGGGTCGGCGACGCCGGCGGCGTGTCGTCGCGCCGGGCAAGCGAACGGGCGATCGAGCCCGCGTTCGGCACGAAGGCGGCCGACGAGGCGGCGGTGGCGTGACGCGTACGGCCGAGGCCGATGCGCGATTAGCTCAAACGCAACTAACGGCCGAGTCGCGCGTCCACCGCCAGCACCGCTGCGGTGCATACCCATATGAGCGGGATGTATTTCACTTCCCGTCGATCCTGTGACACCATTTGCGCCTTCCTGCGAGTCCGGGCTTACCCGTATCGCGCCCTATTTCCAGTAAGCAAGAAAGCGAGAAACAGATGAAGCGTCGCAGTCTCCTGAAGGTATTTTCCGTGCTGGCCACCGGTGCAGCGCTGACGCTGTCGGCGGGCGCGCACGCCGAGGACAAGGTGATCAAGGTCGGCACGGTCGCCGGCCCGGATTCGGAAGTGTGGCAGCTCGTGCAGAAGGTCGCGAAGGAGAAGGAAGGCCTGAACGTGAAGGTCATCGAGTTCAACGACTACGTGCAGCCGAACGCGGCGCTCGACTCGGGCGACCTCGACGCGAACAGCTTCCAGCACCAGCCCTACCTCGACAGCCAGGTGAAGCAGCGCGGCTACAAGATCGTCAGCGCGGGCCTGACCTACATCTCGCCGATCGGCGTGTACTCGAAGAAGTTCAAGTCGCTGAAGGACCTGCCGCAAGGCGCGAAGCTGGCGGTGCCGAACGATCCGTCGAACGAGAACCGCGCGCTGCTGCTGTTGCAGACGCAAGGCGTGATCAAGCTGAAGGCAGGTGCAGGCACGGGCGGCAACAACGCGACGGTGCTCGACATCGCCGAGAACCCGAAGAAGCTGAAGATCTCCGAACTCGATGCCGCGCAACTGCCGCGCGTGCTGTCGGACGTCGACGCGGCCGTGATCAACACGAACTACGCGCTGGCCGCGAACCTGCAGCCGACCAAGGACGCGATCGCGCTCGAAGCGCTGACGAGCCCCTACGCGAACCTGATCGCCGTGCGCGCGAAGGACAAGGACCAGCCGTGGGTGAAGAAGCTGGTCAAGGCTTACCAGTCGCCGGAAGTGAAGGAATTCATCAAGAAGCAGTTCAAGGGCTCGATGGTCGCGTCGTTCTGAACGCCGCACACCGGTCGGACCGCTGAACGAAAAGGGCCTGCATCGTGTGAGCTGACCCCGTAAAGTTGGACGGGTAAATTAGGCCGCCAAGGGCTGAGTTCTGTATTGCACGGGACTCAGCCCTTTTAGCTTGAGCTTGATGCGGTCGTGATTGTAATAGCGGATGTAGTCGGCAATGGCGCGACGCAATTGCTGCACGTCTGCGAAGTGTTTCAACCGGAAGCACTCGGATTTGAGTGTGCCGAAGAAGCTTTCCATCGCGGCGTTATCCAAGCAGTTGCCCTTGCGTGACATGCTCTGCGGCATGCCTCGCTCAGCAAGCTGTTCGCAGTATTCTCGCATTTGATAAGCCCAGCCTTGATCCGAATGCAGCATCGGTGCCTCATCAGGTGCCAGTCGCTTGAATGCCTTGTCCAGCATGGCTTTGATCATGGCGA
The DNA here is from genome assembly GCF_025560745.1 of Burkholderia sp. S-53. NCBI lineage: Bacteria > Pseudomonadati > Pseudomonadota > Betaproteobacteria > Burkholderiales > Burkholderiaceae > Burkholderia > Burkholderia sp. S-53. The sequence goes on along the minus strand of NZ_CP090483.1, from coordinate 3,295,574 downwards.
AGTCAGGGCGCTCGCTCATTTGCCAGGCAATGATCTCGCCGTTGTACAAATCCAGAACCGGCGACAGATATAGCTTCTTGCCGCCGACATTGAATTCGGTCACGTCCGTCACCCACTTCTCGTTGGGCCTATTGGCTTCGAATTGGCGGTTGAGTAGATTCGGCGCTATGCGCCCACGCTCTCCCCGATAGGACCGATATTTCTTGGGCCGAACGAGCGACTTCAGACGCAGCACTGACATCAGTCGCTGCACCGTCTTGCGGTTGACCCAAGTGCCCGCTCGACGCAATGCAAGCGTGATCCGGCGATAGCCGTAACGCCCCTTATGCTGGGCGAAGACATCGGCGATCTTCGCCTTGAGCTCGGCGTGACGATCTCCCGCCTTGGTCGCTGCCACTTGGTAATAGAACGTACTACGAGCCAGGCCTGAAACCTTGAGCAAGACGCTTAACGAATGATGCTCACGCAAGGCGTTCACGATTTGCGCGGTTTCTTTGGCTTTGCTTGCTCCTTGGCTCGGAGCAGTTCGTCCAACTTTTTTAGGTACGCCACCTCCGCGCGCAGATACTCATTCTCTTTAAGAAGGTCTTCGCGTGAGCGCTCGTCTGCGGGCACGGCAGTAGGCTGGGCAGGCTGTTTGGGCTTTGACATCTTGGGTGGCCGGCCTTTGCGGCGCGGCATGAGAGCTTCGAAACCACCCTCATGATACTGGCGCTCCCAGCGACTCACGCAGTTGGCTTCGCGCAAATCGAATACCGCGCATGTGCGCTGGTATGACAGCTCATGGCGCCACATGTGTTGCAGCACCGACATCTTGAAGTCAGCGCTGTACGTCTCGTGCTTCTTGCGCAACCCATGCTTTGCCATGCACCCGGAAAGCGCTCACCCAACGCCGCAGTGTTGAATACCCAACTCCGTGCTTCTGGCCGAGCGACTCGCAACTGCCTTCGTCGCTCAGATACGCCTTAACCAACTGTTGCTTGAACGACTGGTCATACTTCGTCATGAAAAAACCCCCAAGGGTTGGAGTGGTGTCCAACTCTTGGGGGTCAATTCATCGAGCAGGCCCTTTTTCATTGGCGCGGCCGATCGGCAGCCGCGTGGCGCCCGGCGGTCAGCGTTCGCTCACAAGTCGCCGCGCCGCGAGCAGATCGCCATGATCTGCTGGATCGCGTAGTTGTCGCGCACGCCCGGCAGCGACTGCACGACACACTCGTGAAAACGGCGCTCGCGCGGCAGCAGCATCGCGTTGTTGCGGTACAGCGCGTCGCAGGAGCGCTGGATCAGCTGGGCCGCCGCGCCGTTGCGGCTTTCGCGCAGCGCGCCGAGCATGCAGTCGTCGTATTGCGCATAACCGTCGGTCAGCGCGAATGCCGCGCCCGGCAGCGCCAGCGCGACGGCCGCGAATGCGATTGCACGGACTCCCCGTTTCATGTGCTCTCCGATGGAGTGGATTGGGTCGGCCGACAGCATAACGTAAAGCCGTCAACGCGGCTGACGCGTTGCGCCGATGCCGGCCGGAACCGCTGCTGGCCGGGCTTCGCGCGCGGTTGCGAGACTCCGGCGGGCGGTGCAATCCGGCGCGCCGGGCGAAAGCGCGGAGTCAGGCGGTGGTCTGCGGAAATGGTATCCTCGTGCGTTCGCCGCTGCGCGCCTTCCCGGGGTGTGCGCGGGCCGGTCGCCGCCGGGTTTTACGCGCGACGGTGCCCGCCTGACGGCGGCGGGAATCCATCATCCAGAACCGACACAATACGGGGGAGACTCACCCATGAAGCGATTCAAGACTTTCGCGATCCGTTCGATCACGGCCGGCGTGGCCGCATTCGCGCTGGCAGGCGCCGCGCACGCACAGACCGTCAAGGTGCTGTCGATCGTCGACCATCCGGCGCTCGACGCGATCCGCGACGGCGTGCGCGCCGAACTGAAGGCGGAAGGCTACGGCGACGACAAGCTCAAGTGGGAATACCAGAGCGCGCAGGGCAACACGGGCACGGCCGCGCAGATCGCGCGCAAGTTCGTCGGCGACAAGCCCGACGTGATCGTCGCGATCGCGACGCCGGCCGCGCAGTCGGTCGTCGCGGCGACGAAGAGCGTGCCGGTCGTCTATTCGGGCGTCACCGATCCGGTCGCCGCGCAGCTCGTGAAGGGCTGGGGCCCGTCGGGTACCAACGTGACGGGCGTGTCCGACAAGCTGCCGCTCGATCGCCAGGTCGCGCTGATCAAGCGCGTCGTGCCGAATGCGAAGACGGTCGGCATGGTCTACAACCCGGGCGAGGCGAATTCGGTCGTCGTCGTGAAGGAGCTCAAGGAGATCCTCGCGAAGCAGGGGATGACGCTGAAGGAAGCGGCCGCACCGCGCACCGTCGACATCGGCCCGGCCGCGAAGAGCCTGATCGGCAAGGTCGACGTGATCTACACGAACACCGACAACAACGTCGTGTCCGCGTACGAAGCGCTCGTGAAGGTCGCGAACGAAGCGAAGATCCCGCTCGTCGCCGGCGACACCGACAGCGTGAAGCGCGGCGGCATCGCGGCGCTCGGCATCAACTACGGCGACCTCGGCCGCCAGACGGGCAAGATCGTCGCGCGCATCCTGAAGGGCGAGAAGCCGGGCGCGATCGCGTCGGAGACGAGCAGCAACCTCGAGCTGTTCGCGAACACGGGCGCGGCCGCGAAGCAGGGCGTCGCGCTGTCGCCGGATCTCGTGAAGGAAGCGAAGACGGTCATCAAGTAAGCCGCGGCCCGACCGCCGCGCTTGCGGGCCCGATCCGGGCCTGAACGACACCGCGGGACGGGCGGCTCCCACCCGGGGCCGCCCGTTCGCTTCGCCCGGCCGTACACGTCCGGCCGGGAAGCAACAGGATTTCCCCATCATGTCTCTGTTCTCGTTTCTGGGCGCGCTGGAGATCGGCCTGATCTTCAGTCTCGTCGCCCTCGGGGTGCTGATCTCGTTTCGCATCCTCAACTTCCCCGACCTCACCGTCGACGGCAGTTTTCCGCTCGGCGGCGCCGTCGCCGCGACGCTGATCTCGGCCGGCTACGATCCGTTCTCCGCGACGGCGTTCGCGATCGTCGCGGGCGCGGTGGCCGGCTTCATCACGGGCTGGCTCAACGTGCGCCTGAAGATCATGGATCTGCTCGCCAGCATCCTGATGATGATCGCGCTGTATTCGGTGAACCTGCGGATCATGGGCCGGCCGAACGTGCCGCTGATCACCGAGCCGACGCTGTTTACCGTGCTGCAGCCCGACTGGATGCCCGACTACGTGCTGCGCCCGGCGCTGCTCGCGATCGTCGTCGTGGTCGCGAAGCTCGGCCTCGACTGGTTCTTCTCGTCGCAGCTCGGCCTCGCGATGCGCGCGACCGGCGCGAACCCGCGGATGGCGCGCGCGCAGGGCATCGCGACCGGCCGCGCGACGCTCGCCGGGATGGCGCTGTCGAACGCGCTCGTCGCGCTCGCCGGCGCGCTGTTCGCGCAGACGCAGGGCGGCGCGGACATCTCGATGGGGATCGGCACGATCGTGATCGGGCTGGCCGCGGTGATCATCGGCGAGACGCTGCTGCCCGCGCGCCGGCTGGTGCTGACGACGCTCGCCGTCGTGCTCGGCGCGATCGTCTACCGTTTCTTCATCGCGCTCGCGCTGAACAGCGAATTCATCGGCCTGAAGGCGCAGGATCTGAACCTCGTGACGGCCGCGCTCGTCACGATCGCGCTGGTGCTGCCGGCGACGCGCAAGAAGCTGTTTGCGCGCAAGAACGGAGGGGCATGACATGCTGTCCGCACAAGACCTGAAACTCACGTTCAATCCCGGCACGCCGATCGAGACGCGCGCGCTGCGCGGGCTGTCGCTCGAGATTCCCGACGGCCAGTTCGTCGCGGTGATCGGCTCGAACGGCGCCGGCAAGTCGACCTTCCTCAATGCGGTCAGCGGCGACCAGCGCGTCGATTCGGGGCGCATCGCGATCGACGGCGCGGACGTCACGCGCCAGCCCGCGTGGGACCGCGCGCACCTCGTCGCGCGCGTGTTCCAGGATCCGATGGCCGGCACCTGCGAGGCGCTGACGATCGAGGAGAACATGGCGCTCGCGACGGCGCGCGGCGTGCGGCGCGGCTTTCGGGCCGCGCTCGACCGTCCGTCGCGCGAGCTGTTCCGCGACAAGCTGCGGCTCTTGAACCTCGGTCTCGAGAACCGGCTGACCGACCGGATCGGGCTGCTGTCGGGCGGCCAGCGGCAGGCCGTGAGCCTGCTGATGGCGTCGCTGCGGCCATCGCGGATCCTGCTGCTCGACGAGCACACGGCCGCGCTCGATCCGAAGACGGCCGCGTTCGTGCTGGAGCTGACCGCGCGCATCGTCGCCGAGAGCAAGCTGACGACGATGATGGTCACGCACAGCATGCGGCAGGCGCTCGACTACGGCGATCGCACGGTGATGCTGCACCAGGGGCAGGTCGTGCTCGACGTGTCGGGCGACGCACGCAAGGGGCTCGATGTGCCGGACCTGCTGCAGATGTTCGAGCGGGTGCGGCACGAGCAGCTCGACGACGACGCGTTGCTGCTCGGCTGACGGGCGGCAGGCGGGCCGGTGCGATGCGGGGTGCGGCATCGTGCCGGTTTGCGTGAGGGTTGGCATGCCGGTCCGGCCGGACGATCCGGCGCGCCGTAACATGACGGGCGCGCCGGCTTTCCCCTGCTTTTCCTCTGACAAGAACCGGTTTCGCACCGGCGCTGTGCGACGCGAGCGCATTGCCATATACTGTATATCCATACAGTTGTGGGTGGCGTCATGCTCGCATCCTCCATTTCTCCCGAATCCCTTCATCCATCGCTCTGGCGTGGCTCGCAGCTCGCGCGCGGCGGTCCGCGCACGATCGATACCGGTTTCGCGCCGTTGTCCGCCGAGCTGCCGGGCGGCGGCTGGCCGGTCGGCGGGCTCGTCGAGCTGCTGGCCGCGCAGCCGGGCTGCGGCGAGATGCGGCTGCTCGCGCCCGCACTCGCGCGCACCGTCAGCGCCCGGCGTCCGCTCGCGCTCGTCGCGCCGCCGCAATCGCCGCATGCGACCGCGCTCGCCAGTCTCGGCGTGCCGGCCGACGCGCTGCTGTGGCTGCGCGCCGGCAACCGCACGGACGCGTTATGGGCCGCCGAGCAGGCGCTCAAGACCGGCTGTTGCGGCGCGCTGCTGCTCTGGCAGGACCCGCGGCCCGATGCGCTGCGGCGCCTGCATCTCGCGGCCGCGCGCACGGGCGACACGCTGTTCGTGATGCTGCGCCCGCTGTCGGCCGCGCGGCAGCCGTCGCCGGCCGTGCTGCGCGTCGCGCTGTATCCCGTGCCGGGCGGCGTGTCGCTCGATATCGTCAAGCGTCGCGGGCCTGCGCGCGGCGAGCCGCTCGTGCTCGACCTGCCGTCGCCCATCGTGGAGAGTCGTTATGCGCGTCTTGCTCGGCATCCATCTGCCGCGCCTGCCGCTCGACGTGTGCGCCCCGCAGCCGTCTGACGCAGCGGCCGGCGGCGCCGGCTGCGCGGTGCTCGAGCAAGGCGTCGTGCTGATTGCCGATGCGGCCGCGCGCCGGCAAGGCGTGCGCGCGGGCATGAAGCGCGGCGGCGTGCTGACGCTCGCGCCCGAGACGCAGCTCGTCGAACGCGATCCCGCACGCGAGGCCGATGCGTTGCGCGCGGTCGCGCTCGCGTTGCTGCGCTTCTCGCCATGCGTCGCGCTCGACGACGAAGCCACGCTGATCGTCGACGTCGGCCCGAGCCTGCGCCTGTTCGGCGGCCTGCCGTCGCTGTGCCGCCAGGTGCGTGCGACGCTCGCGGCGCTCGGCTATGCGGCGCGCCTGTCCGCCGCGCCGACCGGGCGCGGTGCGTGGCTGCTCGCGCGTGTCTCGGCCCGCGCGCGGATCCGGCGCCGGGTGGCCGCTCCTGCGTCGCTGGTTCGCGCGCTCGATGGGCTGCCGTGCGTGCTGTTGCCCGATGCGCGTCCGTATGCGGGCTGGTTCGACGGCCTCGGTTGCCGCACGCTCGCCGATCTGCGCCGCCTGCCGCGCGCGGGGCTGCAGCGCCGCTGCGGTCCCGCGCTGCTGGCCGCGCTCGATCGCGCGTACGGCGATGCGGTCGAGCCGCTTGCGTGGATGGCGGTGCCGCCCGTGTTCGACGTGCGGCTCGAATTGCCGGAGCGCGTCGAATATGCGGAAGCCGTGCTGTTCGCCGCGCGGCGGCTCGTCGTGCAGCTCTGCGGCTGGCTGGCCGCGCGGCAATTGTCGCTGGCTGCGATGACGTTCGATCTCGAGCACGAGCGCGGCCGCCAGGCCGTGCCGCCGACACCGCTCGAACTCGCGTTCGCCGCACCCGTGCGCGATGAGGCGCACTTCATGCGGCTGCTCGGCGAGCGGCTCGCGCGCGTCGAGTTGCCGGCCGCGGTCATTGCGGTGCGTCTGAAGGCCACGCGCGTCGAATCGGTCGCGCCGCCGGCCGACGATCTGTTTCCCGAGCCGGGCGGCACGCGCGAGACGCGCGCGCGGCTGTTCGAGCTGCTGGTCGCGCGCCTCGGCGCGGAGAACGTGCTGCGCGCGGCGCCTGTCGCCGATCATCGGCCCGAGGCCGCGAACCGCTGGCTGCCGCTCGATGCGCAGGCCGGCAAGCCGGCCGGTGGTCCGCCGGCCGTGCCGCCGCGTCCCGCGTGGCTGCTGGCCGAGCCGCTGCCGTTGTTGATGCGCGGGGAGCGGCCGGTATTTCATACGCCGCTCAGGATGATGTCGTCGGTGGAGCGGATCGAGGCAGGGTGGTTCGATGGTCAGCTTGCCGCGCGCGATTACTGCGTCGCACAGGATGAAGCCGGCGCGTGCTACTGGGTATTCAAGGAGCGGGCGGGGAGCGAGTCCGAGCCGCGCTGGTTCCTGCACGGCCTGTTCGGGTGAACGGTGATGGTTGCGGAATTCAGCTGGTTGCCCGATTACGCGGAGTTGTTCTGCCGCTCGAACTTCTCGTTCCTGCATGGTGCGTCGCATGCGGAAGAACTGGTCGAGCGCGCGTCCGAACTCGGCTATCGCGGGATCGCGATTACCGACGAGTGCTCGCTCGCCGGCGCGCCGCGCATGCATGTCGCGGCGAAGGCGAAAGGGCTGCCGCTCGTCATCGGTTCGTATTTCGACGTCACGCCCGATGCAGTCGCACCGGGCCACGATCCGGGCCCCGGCGCGTTCGGGCTCGTGCTGCTCGCGCAGAACCGCGAGGGCTACGGCAACCTGTCCGAGCTGATCTCGTGGCGGCGAATGGAGGCACCGAAGGGCACCTACACGCTGACGTCGCGGATGCTGTCGGCGCCAACCGAGAAGTTCGCGCACTTGCGCGGCATGCCCGACTGCTTCGCGATTCTCGTGACCACGTATCCGGTGCGTGCGGACGTACTCGATGCGCAGGTCGCGTGGTTTCGCGCGACGTTCGGCGAGCGTGCGCGGCTCGGGCTCGTGCAGTTGCAGCGCGCGCTGGACGGTGCGCAGCGCGAGGAGCTTCGTGCGGCCGGTGAGCGGCGCGGCGTGCGGATCGTCGCGCTCGGCGACGTGACGATGCACCGGCGCTCGTGCAAGCCACTACAGGACGTGATGACGGCGATCCGCGTCGGGATGCCGGTTTCGGAATGCGGCTATGCGCTCGCGCCGAACGCGGAACAGCACCTGCGATCGCGACAGCGGATCGGGCAACTGTACTCGCCGGACGAGATCGCTCAGACGTGCGCGATTCTCGATGGCTGCAATTTCTCCCTCGATGACTTGAAGTATGAATACCCGCTCGAACTCGTACCGCGCGGGCATACGCCGACGAGCTACCTGAAGCAGGAGACGTGGGCGGGTGTGGCGCGGCGTTACTGGAATGGTGTGCCGGAGAAAGTAGCAAAGCAGATCCGGCATGAACTCGCCCTGATCGCGAAACTGAATTACGAGCCGTTCTTCCTGACCGTCTACGACATCGTCAAATACGCGCGCAGCCAGAACATTCTGTGCCAGGGCAGAGGCTCGGCAGCGAACTCGGTGGTCTGCTACTGCCTAGGCATCACCGAGGTGAATCCCGAGCAGAGCACGATGCTGTTCGAACGCTTCATCAGCGAGGAGCGCGGCGAGCGGCCCGACATCGACGTCGATTTCGAACATCAGCGCCGGGAAGAGGTGATCCAGCATATCTACAGAAAATACGGACACGATCGCGCCGCGCTCGCGGCCGCCGTATCGACCTACCGTCCGCGTGGCGTGCTGCGCGAAACCGGCAAGGCGCTCGGCGTCGATCCGATGCTGATCGACCGCGTCGCGAAAGGGCACCGCTGGTTCGACGGCAGCGGCGATCTGCTTCAGAAATTCGCCACGGTCGGGCTCGATCCTAATACGCCGCTGATCCAGGCATGGGCCGAGCTCGCGGCGCGGTTGCTCAATTTTCCGCGTCACCTGTCGCAGCACTCCGGCGGCTTCGTGATCAGCCGAGGCAAGCTCACGCGGCTCGTGCCGGTCGAAAACGCCGCGATGGATGGGCGGCGCGTGATCCAGTGGGACAAGGACGATCTCGAGGCACTCGGGCTGATGAAGGTCGACGTGCTCGCGCTCGGCATGCTGTCGGCGCTGCATCGCGCGTTCGACATGCGCACCGCATGGCGAGGCCCGCCGAAGGCAGACGGCAAGCCGTTCACGTTGAAACACATTCCGCAGGATGACGAAGCAACTTACGACATGATCTGCCGTGCCGACACGGTCGGCGTGTTCCAGATCGAATCGCGCGCGCAGATGTCGATGCTGCCGCGCTTGCGGCCGCGCACGTATTACGACCTGGTGATCGAGGTGGCGATCGTGCGGCCGGGGCCGATCCAGGGCGGCGCGGTGCATCCCTATCTGAAACGGCGTCAGGGGATCGAAAAGGTCAGTTACCCGAAGGAGGATCTGAAGCCGGCGCTCGAACGCACGCAGGGCGTGCCGATCTTCCAGGAGCAGGTGATGCAGATCGCGATGATCGCGGCCGGCTTCACGGCCGGTGAGGCCGACCAGTTGCGTCGCGCGATGGCCGCGTGGAAGCGTAAGGGCAATCTGGAGCAATATCACAGCAAGATCGTCGACGGGATGCGCAAGCGCGACTATCCACCCGAGTTCGCCGAGCAGATCTTCGAGCAGATCAAAGGCTTCGGCGATTACGGTTTCCCCGAGAGCCACGCGGCGAGCTTCGCGAAGCTCGCCTACGCCAGCAGCTGGCTCAAATGCCACGAACCGGCGATCTTCCTCGCCGCATTGCTGAACAGCCAGCCGATGGGTTTCTACCCGCCGTCGCAACTCGTGCAGGACGCGAAGCGCCACGGTGTGCAGGTCCTGCCGATCGATGTCACGCAAAGCGGCTGGGAGGCGGCGCTCGAAGCGCTGCCCGGTCAGCCGCCTCCGCATGGCCAGCCGGCCGTTCGGCTCGGGCTGTCGCTCGTGAGCGGTCTGGGAGAGGCCGCTGTCCGCCGCATCGAGGCCGCACGCGCAGCGGGCCCCTTCGAGAACGTCGACACCCTCGCGCGTCGCGCGCAGCTCGAACGCCGCGACCTCGAAGCGCTCGCCGCCGCGAACGCGCTCGCGACGCTCGCCGGCCATCGCCGCGATGCACTGTGGCAGGCCGTCGCCGCGGCGCCGGAGCGCGACCTGCTCGCCGCCGCGCCGATCGACGAAGCGGAGAAGCCGGTGCTCGGCGCGCCGTCGGAGGGTGACGACATCCTTGCCGACTATCACACCACCGGCCTCACGCTGAACCGCCACCCGGTCGCGCTGCTGCGGCCCGCGCTGCGCGCGCGGCGGCTGTCGTCCGCGGCCGAACTGCACGACCGCCCCGACGGCCGGCTCGCCCGCGCGTGCGGGCTCGTGACCGCGCGGCAGATGCCGGGTACCGCGAAAGGCGTGATGTTCATGACGCTCGAGGACGAAACGGGCTGCGTGAACGTGATCGTCCGGCCCGAACTGCTCGCGCGGCAGCGCCGCGAAACCCTCGATTCGCGGCTGCTCGCGGCGTCCGGCGTGTGGCAGGTCGCGAGCGACGTGAGGCACCTCGTCGCGCAGCATTTCGAGGATCTGACGCCGCTGCTCGGCGGCCTGCGTACGCCGAGCCGCGAATTCCACTGACGCCACTGACGCCACCGACGCCACCGACGCATGCCGCCGGCCAGCACGGCGCTTCGCGAGCCAATGCATACCAGTCGGCTCAACTGGTTCTATTCCGGTCTTATATTCGTACCCGAAACCTGGCTGGGACGTGCACGGGAACTGTCCCCTTGCATACCACTCCGGGTAAATCCCTATCCCGCACTGCGTTGTAAACAAAGGATTTCCCGGTACTAAAACGCTTGCGCAGCAAGGCTCCCGGCGATTTTTACTCATCTAATACCAGTTCGTTGACTGGTATTATGGTGGTTATATAATGCGTTCACTTTCGACGGCCCGAGGTCGTCGTCCGACACCCGGAGGCACATGGAAACCGGCTGGTCCGAACTGGCGCCCGATCCCCTCAGCGACACGCCGCTCTATCTGCAGCTCGCCCGCAACCTGGCGAGCGCGATTCACGGCGGCGCGTGGCGGGCCGGCGAGGCGCTGCCGTCGGAGCGGCTGCTGTCGGTGTCGGTCGGCGTATCGCGGATCACGGCCCGCCGCGCACTCGCGCTGCTGGTCGAGCAGGGGCTGATCACGCGGGCGCGCGGTGCGGGCAGCTTCATCACGCCGCGCGTTGCCGATCCGCTGTCGCGTCTCGTCGGTTTCACCGCGAAGATGCAGCAGCGCGGCTTCATGCCCGATTCGGTGTGGCTGTCGCGCAGGCTGCGCGCCGCGAGCCGCGACGAGATCGTGCATCTCGGCCTCGCGCCGGGCGCGACGGTTGCGCGGCTCGAACGGCTGCGCCGCGCGGACGGCATCGTGATGGCCGTCGAGCATTCGACGCTGCCGGCCGCGGTGGTGCCCGATCCGCAGGCGCTCGGTGCGTCGCTGTACGAATACCTGGAAGCGCGCGGCATGGTCGTCGTGCGCGCGCTGCAGCACTTTCGCGCGGTGAACGCGACGCGCGAGATCGCGAAATGGATGGCGGTGAAGCCGGGCGCGGCGCTCCTCGTGATCACGCGCATCGGCTATGGCGCCGACCAGCGCGCGATCGAAGTGACCGAATCGTATTGCCGCGACGACTATTACGACTTCGTCGCCGAACTGAAACGCTGACGCGCGGGACTGCCCGCGCGCGACATGCGCGAAGCAACGACACGGATTTGCAAATCACGACGCGGATGCCCGCGTCACCAGATCATCAAGAGAACGTCATGCTGACTGGAAACATCCTCACCCCCGCCGGCTGGATTCACGGTTCGCTCGATAGCGAGAACGGCCGCATCACCACGCTCGACGGCACGCCCGCCGATCCCGCAAAGAACGACGCGCCGTACATCCTGCCCGGCTTCATCGACCTGCACGTGCACGGCGGCGGCGGCGCCGACGTGATGGAAGGCGGCGACGCGATCGAGACGATCGCCCGCACGCACGCGCAGTTCGGCACGACGAGCCTGCTCGCGACGACGATGACCGCGCCGCGCGACGAACTGATGAAGGTCGTCGGCAACCTCGGCAGCGTCGCGCGCACCCGCACGCCGGGCGGCGCGCGCGTGCTCGGCGTGCACCTCGAAGGGCCGTACATCAACCCCGGCAAGCTCGGCGCGCAGCCCGACGCGGCCGTGTCGGCCGTGCTCGACGAAGTGCTGAAGTACCTGTCGATCGCGCCGATCCGCGTCGTCACGCTCGCACCGGAAATCGCCGGCCACATCGAGATCATCGGCGAGATGGCCGCGCGCGGCGTGCGCGTGCAGCTCGGCCACTCGCTCGCGACCTACGACGATGCCGTCGCCGCGCTCAAGCACGGCGCATGCGGCTTCACGCACCTGTTCAACGCGATGTCGCCGCTGCATCACCGCAACCCGGGCCTGGTGGGCGCGGCGCTCGCGCATGCCGAATACGCGGAAATCATTCCCGACCTGCTGCACGTGCACCCGGGTGCGATTCGCGCTGCGCTGCGCGCGATCCCGCGCCTGTACGTCGTGACCGACAGCACGTCCGCCACCGGCATGCCCGACGGCGAATACCGGCTCGGCAGCCAGCACGTGACGAAGTGCCTCGGCGGCGTGCGGCTCGCCGACGGCACGCTCGCCGGCAGCACGCTGACGATGGACCAGGCGCTGCGCAACCTCGTGTCGCTCGGCCTGCCGATCGCCGACGTGTCGAACCGGATGTCGCGCTATGCGGCCGACTACCTCGGCATCGCCGATCGCGGCCGCCTCGAGCGCGGCGCATGGGCCGACCTCGCGGTGTTCGATCGCGACCTGAACCTCACCGCGACCTATGTCGAAGGAGAATCGATTGTCGAATATGCTTAAGGAAGCGCGCGAGTCCGCCCAGGTCGTCGCCGCGCAAATCGCCGACACCACGCGCGTCGAAGCGCTCGCCGGCCAATTGCTCGATCACCCGCCGGCCGTCGCGCTGACGGTCGCGCGCGGCAGCTCGGATCACGCCGCGAGCTATTTCGCGAGCCTGACGATGAGCCGCCTCGGCGTGCCGGTCGCGTCGCTGCCGATGTCGGTCGCGACACTGCAGCAGGCGCCGCTGAAGGTGCAGGACCAACTCGCGATCGCCTTCTCCCAGTCGGGCAAGAGCCCCGACCTCGTCAACACGATGGCCGCGCTGCGCGAAGCCGGCGCGCGCACCGTGGCCGCCGTCAACGTGCTGCCGTCGCCGCTCGCCGATGCGTGCGAGCACCAGTTGCCGCTGCTTGCCGGCCCCGAATTGTCGGTTGCCGCGACGAAGAGCTATATCGCGATGCTGTCGCTGTCCGCGCAGATCGTCGCCTACTGGCAGCGCGACGCCGCGCTGATCACCGCGCTGCGCGGCCTGCCCGACGTACTCGCGCAGGCCGGCCGGCTCGACTGGTCGCAGGCCGTCGCCGCGCTCGCGGGTGTCGAGCGGATGATCGTCATCGGCCGCGGCCTCGGTCTCGCGATTGCGCAGGAAGCCGCGCTGAAGCTGAAGGAAACGTCCGGCATCCAGGCCGAGGCGTTCTCGAGCGCCGAAGTCCGTCATGGCCCGATGGAGCTGATCGATCGCGACTATCCGCTGCTCGTGTTCGCGCCGCCGGGGCCCGAGCAGGCCGGCCTGCTGCAACTCGCGGACGACATGCGCGCACGCGGCGCCGCCGTGCTGCTCGCGGCGCCTGCCGGCACGCCCGGCGCGACGCTGCCGCTCGCGCAGTCCGCCCATCCGGCGCTCGACCCGATCGCCGCCATTCTTTCGTTCTACGTGATGGCGGCGGATCTCGCCGTCGCACGCGGCCGCAATCCCGATACGCCGCGCCATCTGAACAAAGTCACCGAAACGCACTGATAGCCGAGACAGCCGATGAGACGCGCCGAGGAGTCCCAGTTGAAGAGCCCCACCCACGATCAGATCGTCCTGCTTGCTCCGTTGACGGGGCCGATCGTTCCGCTGGCCGACGTGCCCGATCCGGTGTTCTCCGGCGGGATGTTCGGCGACGGCATCGGCATCGACCCGCTTGCGGGCAAGCTCGTCGCGCCGTGCGCGGGCATCGTGTCGCATCTCGCGCGCACGGGCCACGCGGTGACGATCACGACGCCGCAAGGCGCAGAAGTGCTGCTGCACATCGGCATCGACACCGTCGAGCTGAACGGGCAGGGCTTCGCCGCCCACGTCGAGGCTGGCGCGCGCGTCGAAGCGGGCGATCTGCTGATCGAGTTCGACCAGGACGCGGTCGCGCGCAGCGCGCACTCGCTCGTGTCGGTGATCGCGATCGCGAACTCCGACGCGTTCGACGTCGTCGACCGCGCAAGCGGTTTCGCGACGGCCGGCGAGACGCCGCTGCTCGCGCTGCGCGGCAAGGGCGAAGCGGCCGCGCAAGCGGCGCAGGCCGGCGCGGCGGCGCACCACGAAGTGCGCCGCGAAATCGTGCTGGCGCAGCCGGGCGGCCTGCATGCGCGGCCGGCCGCGCGTGCGCGTGAAGCCGTGCGCGGGTTCGATGCGAGCGTCGACGTGCTGTTCGACGGCCGCAAGGCATCGATCGCAAGCGTCGTCGGCCTGCTCGGCCTCGGCGCCGGCGAAGGCGCGACGGTCGAACTGGTCGGCCGCGGCGCGCATGCGCAGCAGGCCGTCGATGCGGTCGAGCACGAGCTGCTGCGCGAAGCGCACGGCGAAGTCGAGGAAAAGCCGGCGCGGCTGAGGTCGCCCGCGCCGCAGACGGTCGCGCGCAAGGTCGGCGCTTCGATTGATCCGAACACGCTCGCGGGCGTATGCGCGGCGCCGGGCATCGCAGTCGGCACGCTGGTGCGTCTCGACGATGCGGAAATCGTCCCGCCCGAACCGGCATCCGGCACGCCGGCCGCGGAAAGCCGCCAGCTCGACCAGGCGCTGAAGGCCGTCGACGGCGAACTCGACGAAACGGTGCGCAACGCATCGGCGCGCGGCGCGGTCGGCGAAGCGGGCATCTTCGCGGTGCATCGTGTGCTGCTGGAGGACCCGACGCTGATCGACGCGGCGCGCGACCTGATCAGCCTCGGCAAGAGCGCGGGCTTCGCGTGGCGCGCGACGATCCGCACGCAGATCGACACGCTGTCGAAGCTCGACGACGCGCTGCTCGCCGAACGCGCGGCCGACCTGCGCGACATCGAGAAGCGCGTGCTGCGCGCGCTCGGTCACACGAACGGCGCGGCGCGTGCGCTGCCCGACGAGGCGGTGCTCGCGGCCGAGGAATTCACGCCGTCGGACCTGTCGTCGCTCGATCGCCAGCGCGTGACCGCGCTCGTGATGGCGCGCGGCGGCGCGACGTCGCACGCGGCGATCATCGCGCGGCAGCTCGGCATCCCGGCGCTCGTCGCGGTCGGCGATGCGCTGTATGCGATTCCGGACGGCACGCAGGTCGTCGTCGATGCGAGCGCGGGCCGTCTCGAACACGCGCCGACCGCACTCGACGTCGAACGCGCGCGGCACGAGCGCCAGCGCCTGGACGGCGTGCGCGAGGCGAACCGGCAGTTGGCGGGCGTTGCCGCCACGACGGCCGACGGCCGCGCGATCGAGGTCGCTGCGAACATCGCGACGCTCGACGACGCGAACACCGCGGTCGACAACGGCGCAGACGCGGTCGGCCTGCTGCGCACCGAACTGATGTTCATCCATCGCCAGGCCGCGCCGACGGTCGTCGAGCACCAGCAGAGCTACCAGTCGATCGTCGACGCGCTGCAGGGTCGCACGGCGATCATCCGTACGCTCGATGTCGGCGCCGACAAGGAAGTCGACTACCTGACGCTGCCGCCCGAACCGAACCCGGCGCTCGGCCTGCGCGGCATCCGCCTCGCGCAGGTGCGCCCCGATCTGCTCGACGATCAGTTGCAGGGCCTGCTCGCGGTGAAGCCGTTCGGCGCGGTGCGCATCCTGCTGCCGATGGTCACCGACGCGGGCGAGCTCGTGCGGCTGAGAAAGCGCATCGACGAGTTCGCGCGCACGCAGGGCCGCACCGAGCCGATCGAGGTCGGCGTGATGATCGAGGTGCCGTCGGCCGCGCTGCTGGCCGACCAGCTCGCGCAACACGCGGATTTCCTGTCGATCGGCACCAACGACCTGACGCAGTACACGCTCGCGATGGACCGCTGCCAGGCCGACCTGGCCGCGCAATCGGACGGCCTGCATCCGGCCGTGCTGCGCCTGATCGACATCGCGGTGCGCGGCGCCGCGAAGCACGGCAAGTGGGTCGGCGTGTGCGGCGCGCTCGGCGGCGATCCGCTCGCGGTGCCGATCCTGGTCGGCCTCGGCGTGACCGAACTGTCGGTCGACCCGGTAGCGGTGCCGGGCATCAAGGCGCGGGTGCGCCGTCTCGATTACCAGTTGTGCCGTCAACGTGCGCAGGATCTGCTCGCGCTCGATTCGGCGCAGGCGGTAAGGGCAGCAAGCCGCGAGGTCTGGCCGCTCGACTGAACGTCGACGGCAGGCTCGCGACCCGTTTCACTACGAAAGCAATTAGGTCAACGACGCTTAACGACGAGACAAGGATTGGAGGACTGAATGAACGGGAATCCGTTTCTGAAAATACAGGGCCTGGGACGGGCGCTGATGCTGCCGATCGCGGTACTGCCGGTTGCCGGCATTCTGCTGCGACTCGGCCAGCCCGACGTGTTCAACATCAAGATGATCGCCGACGCCGGCGGTGCGATCTTCGACAACCTGCCGCTGCTGTTTGCAATCGGCGTGGCGGTCGGCTTCGCGAAGGACAACAACGGTGTTGCTGCGCTCGCGGGCGCGATCGGCTACCTGATCGAAACCGCGATCATGAAGGACATCGATCCCAAGCTGAACATGGGCGTGCTGTCCGGGATCATCGCGGGTGTCGTCGCGGGCTTGCTGTACAACCGCTACAAGGACATCAAGCTGCCGGACTACCTCGCGTTCTTCGGCGGGAAACGGTTCGTGCCGATCATCACGGGGCTGGTCTGCGTGGTACTCGGCATCGTGTTCGGGTATGTGTGGCAGCCGGTCCAGCATGTGATCGACGCGGCCGGCCAGTGGCTGACGACGGCGGGCGCGATCGGTGCGTTCGTGTTCGGGTTCCTGAACCGCCTGCTGCTCGTCACGGGCCTGCACCACATCATCAACTCGCTCGCGTGGTTCGTGTTCGGCAACTTCACGCCGGCCGCCGGCGGCGACATCGTGCACGGCGACCTGCACCGCTTCTTCGCGGGCGACCCGACCGCGGGCACCTTCATGGCCGGCTTCTTCCCGATCATGATGTTCGGCCTGCCGGCAGCGTGTCTGGCCATGCTGCACGAAGCGCCGAAGGAGCGCCGCGCGATGGTCGGCGGCCTGCTGTTCTCGATGGCGCTGACGTCGTTCCTGACCGGCGTGACCGAGCCGATCGAATTCAGCTTCATGTTCCTCGCGCCGGTGCTGTACGTGATCCACGCGGTGCTGACCGGGCTGTCGCTCGCGATCTGCCAGATCCTCGGCGTGAAGCTCGGCTTCACGTTTTCGGCCGGCGCGATCGACTACGTGCTGAACTACGGGCTGTCGACGAAGGGCTGGATCGCGATTCCGCTCGGCATCGCGTACGGCGCCGCGTACTACGGGCTGTTCCGCTTCTTCATCCGCAAGTTCAACATGGCGACGCCGGGCCGCGAGCCGGCATCGGCCGATGCGGCGGCGGAATCGTACGCATCGGGCGGCTTCGTCGCGCCGGCCGCGGGCGCTGCTGCGGCTGCGCCGCGCGCGCAGCGCTACATCGCCGCGCTCGGCGGTGCGGGCAACCTGACGGTCGTCGACGCCTGCACGACGCGCCTGCGCCTGACCGTCGTCGATCCGGAGAAGGTATCGGAGCCGGAACTGAAGTCGATCGGCGCGCGCGGCGTGCTCAAGCGCGGCGGCAACAGCGTGCAGGTGATCATCGGGCCCGAGGCCGACATCATTGCCGACGAGATGCGTACCGCGATCGGCAGCGGCGCGACCGGCGCGGCATCGACGGCGACGGCCGCCGCGGCGCAGCCCGTCACGGGCGCGGCCGCCGGCCCGCTCGATCCGGAACCGGCCCGCTGGCTCGCGGTGTTCGGCGGGGCGACCAACGTCGCGTCGCTCGACGCGATCGCGACCACGCGCCTGCGCGTCGTCGTGCGCGATCCGTCGGCAGTCGATCGCGATCGCCTCGGTGCGCTCGACGTCGCGTGGGTGTCGCTCGACACGTTCCACATCGTCTGCGGCAACGCGGCGGCACGCTATGCCGAGCAACTCGGCGCACGTCTGCCGCCGGCGGGCGGCGGGGCGGCTGCGCAACCGGCATGACGCAATAAGGCCGGCCGGATCCGCGCTGCGGGTTCGGGCCGGTCGGCAGAAACGAAAACGGCTTGCGATGCGTCGCAAGCCGTTTTTCTTGTGCGCCCAGCATGGGCGCACTCTTGTGGGTGCAAGTCCCACCGTAAGTTGATCACAGCGAGCGAAGCGAAGCGCAACTGCGAGAGGGTGACCGATCGTGGGGAGGAAGCGTGGAGCGAAACTGCGAGCCGATGAACAAGAACCGGATAGAAGGCGGCACCGACCAGGGCGAGCGGGCAGGAAACCGCAAAGCTCTTGTGATCAAGGAGCGGTGGCGTAAATCCGGCGGCTGTGCAGTGAAGGAGTGCGTTCTTACCTGGGGAGATCTCGCCTCATGCCTGAAAGGGCAGCGGCGTCGAGCCGGAGCGAGAAGTCAGCAGAGGCCGTAGTAGTCACAGGACAGGCCGGTGAGGCTGAAGCTGGTGACGAAGGGCCAAACGGGAAGGAGTGTTCAGCGTCATGTCGATGCGGCAGGCATTGCGTCAGATGTCCGTGCAAACGGGGCGAGCGGGAAAAGCGCGCGGTGAAGCTGCGCGTGCATCTGCTAGCGACGAAGCTTGCGGCCCGCGGCATGAATCCGGGGACACGGGGTCAGCGCTGCTGGAAGCGGCGCTGACGAGAGGGAACCTGAAGCAGGCGTTCAAACGGGTGCGGGCTAACAGGGGCGCCGCTGGCGTAGACGGCCTGGACATTAACCAGACTGCGCGTCATCTGGTGACGGCGTGGCCTGTGATTCGTGAACAGTTGCTGAAGGGGACGTACCGGCCCAGTCCGGTACGACGGGTAACGATTCCGAAACCGGATGGGGGCGAGCGCGAGCTGGGCATCCCGACGGTAACGGACCGGCTGATCCAGCAGGCGCTGCTACAGGTGCTACAGCCAGTTCTGGACCCTACCTTCAGCGAGTACAGCTACGGCTTCCGTCCGGGACGGCGTGCGCATGACGCGGTGTTAGCCGCGCAATCGTACGTGCAGTCAGGCCGGCGAACCGTGGTGGACGTTGATCTGGAGAAGTTCTTCGACCGGGTCAACCACGACATTCTGATCGATCGTGTACAGAAACGCATTGGCGACGCCGGAGTGATCCGGCTGATCCGGGCGTATCTGAACAGCGGCATCATGGATGACGGAGTGGTCCAGCAGCGGGGTCAGGGCACGCCGCAGGGCGGGCCGCTATCCCCACTGCTGGCCAACGTGCTGCTCGATGAGGTGGACAAGGAACTGGAGCGGCGGGGTCACTGCTTCGTGCGCTACGCCGACGATGCGAATGTTTATGTTCGCAGCCGTCGGGCGGGCGAGCGGGTGATGGCTCTGCTGCGACGCCTGTATGGTCGGCTGCGCCTGAAGGTCAACGAGACCAAGAGCGCAGTGGCGAGTGTGTTTGGACGCAAGTTTCTGGGCTACAGCCTGTGGGTGGCCCCGGGCGGTGTCGTGAAGCGCAAGGTGGCGGCCAAACCGCTACTGGCGTTCAAACACCGCGTTCGTGAACTGACCCGTCGATCTGGCGGGCGGAGTCTGCCAGAGGTGGTGGAACGACTACGGACCTATGTGCAAGGGTGGAAAGCGTACTTCCGGCTCGCGCAAACGCCCCGTGTCTGGTTGGAACTGGACAAGTGGCTGCGGCACCGGTTGCGAGCGATCCAGCTAAAACACTGGCGTCGTGGCACGACCATTTACCGGGAGCTGTGTGCGCTGGGGGCATCGGATGACGTTGCGCGACAGGTGGCGGCCAACAGTCGCTGCTGGTGGCGCAATAGCGACCGGCTGCTCAACAGCGTGCTGACCATCGCATACTTCGACCGGCTGGGTGTACCCCGACTCTCATAACCTCAACTTCCTGAACCGCCCGGTGCGGACCCGCAGGCCGGGTGGTGTGGCAGGGGCACGGCCTTATGGCCGTCCCCTATGCCGATTGGTGCGGGAGATTGCGCGATGCATTCGTCCGCATCGCGCATTGCTCAACCGCTCGATCGTTCAACCGCTCGACCGTTCAACCGTTCAACCGTTCACGGGTTCGTCAGCGTGAAGGTCGGCTTCCGGTAGCCGATGCCTGCGCGGTCGAGCTTCGGCAACTCGCGCTGCGTGAGCAGCGTCGCGAAACCGGCCCAGTCGCGCTGCAGCGCGGCCGTGTCGACGTGATGCGTATCGCCGCGCTTGTAGCGCACGCCGGCCGCGTACGGCAGCTCCCAGTCGGCCCGGTGCCACGCGCGCTCGGCGAGCGCGAGCAGCCGCGGATAGGCCATGTATTCGAGGAAGGTGTCGTTGCGCATCACCTCGCCCCACGCCTGCCCCTGCATGCCTTCGAGACGCGGCGCGGGGCCCGTGCCGGTTACTTCGAACGCGTTGCCGTTACGGTCGCCCATCACCTCGGCGTTCTGCGGCAGGTTCTCCGGCGCGAGCGAGAACACCTTGTACTCGTCCGTCGCGTGCGAGCCCCAGTAGTAGCCGCGCTCGCGCGGGTTGAGCGTGTACGGGAAGTCGAAGTACAGGTAGTCGGGCAGCGCCAGCACCGTCAGGTAGCCCTTGCCGCTCAGGTCGCGCGCGCTGTCCGACGCGCCCCAGAAGATCGTGTCCCACAGCGACACCATCACGTGACGCGTGCTGAAGTCCTGCGGCCCGTTCGCATGCTTGATGCCGTCCTGCCACGCGGCCATCGTGTCGATCCCGTTCGCGTTGACCGCTGCGCTCACCTGTTGCGCGAAACGCGTCGGCAGTTCGTCGATCGACTTGATCTCGCCGCGCTGGAGCAGCGCCGTGCACGCGGGCGAACGCGCCCACGGCTTGTCCTGCGCGGCGAGATCGACGCGGCCCTTGTTCGGGTCGGTGCCGTTCAGCGGCTGGAAGCCCCCGCCGAGCAGGATGTTCTTCGCCTCGTCGCCGCCGTAGTGCCAGGTGTGCAGCGGCGCCTGCGCGTCCGCATGCATCGCCGCGATCTCGCGGATCACCTTCGACGCGAAATTGAGCGCGCCCGGCACGCACGGGTTCAGGTCGCTGCGCCGGTCGTAGAACTGCACCGTCAGCAGGTTCGACGTGTCCTGCGGATCGAGCAGCCGGTACGCGTTCGCTTCCTGCTCGCGGCCGGCCGCATGCAGCCGGCGGTAGCGCGCCTCCATGGTCACGACGGCCGCGCGCGCATGCGCGGGCATGTCGATCTCGGGGATGATCTCGACGAAACGCGCGGCCGCGTAGCGCACGAGCGCCACGTAGTCGTCGCGCGTCAGGTAACCGCCGCCCGAGCGGTTGTCCGGGCCGGAGCCGAGCTGAGGCAGCAGGCAGCGCGTCTCGCTCGGGTCGTGGCAGCGGCGCGAGCCGATCTCGGTCAGCTCGGGCAGGCCGGGAATCTCGATGCGCCAGCCTTCGTCGTCGGACAGATGCAGGTGCAGGCGGTTGAGCTTGTACGCGCTCATCTGGTCGATCAAGCGGCGCAGCGTCGCCGGGTGCTTGAAGTTGCGCGCGAGGTCGACGTGCATTCCGCGATGCGTGAAGCGCGGCGCATCCTCGACGAGCATCGCCGGGATCGGGCCGCCGCCGGCCGGCGCGAGCGAGAAGAGCGTCTGCACGCCGTAGTAGAGGCCCGCGCGATCGTAGGCTTCGATGAACACGCCGCGCGGCCCGATCGCGAGCCGGTAGCCGCCCGGCGTCGCGATGTCGGCCGGCAGCCGGCGCGGCGCGACCGCGCCCCACACCGGCACGCGCGCGCCGTCGAGCCCGAGGGTCGTCGCGCGCTCGCGCAGCGTCGCGACCTGGGCGTCCGGCAGGTTGGGCAGTGCGAGTTCGACGCCGCGCAGGTCGAGCGTGCCCGGCAGCGGCTGCTCGCGCTTCACGCTCGGCAGCGCACGGGTTGCGTCGGGCCGTGCGGCCACGGGCGGCGCATTGCCGGTCGAGTTGTTCTGCGCGTCGGCCGGCAGCGATTCGACGTAGCGCAGTTCGTCGTCGGTGTCGTTGTAGCGGAGCACGGCGGGCGGCGCACCGTCGACGACGACGTATGGGCGCGGAATCACGTCGCTATAGCGCAGCAGCCAGTATTCGGCGACGAACGGCAGCTCGATGCGCTCGCCGGGCGCAAGCCGCACGGAGCCCGGCTGCGGCGTCAGTTCGTACAGGTCGCCCGTGAGCCGCCGCAGCGCGAAGCCCGGACGATCGATCCGCAGCAGGCGGCGGATGCTGTGCAGATAGAGCTTCCAGCCGCCGTCGGCGATCGCCTGGTGGCCGCGGTTCTGCAGGATCAGTCGGCCTGTCGCGCACGCCGCGCCGTCGGCGCCGAGATCGGCGCACGGCACGCCGGCCGCGGCCGCGTGGTTGTTGTCGACGGCGACGCGCAATGCGAGGCCGTTCGACAGCAGCGCCGCGAGATTGGCCGCTTGCGCGGTGGGTTGCGCGGTGCCCGCGGTCGCGCCGGATGCGGTCGACGCCGGCGTGGCGGAGAGCGCGGCCGGCGACAGCGCCGCGATCAACACGCCGGCAAAGAGGGATGGCAAGGTACGCTTCATTCGAACTCCTGAGAAAAAAGGGGGCGTAGCGGCGTCGTGGGGCGACGTCGCTGCGATCGGGCTTTCAATGGAGCTGCGGGAGATACTCGCGCGCAGGGCGATGCAGCCGCACCGCGCGCATTCGGCACGCGGGCGCGTGCGTTACGGAACGGGAGGCGGGCAGGCGTGCCGATCGGATCGGCGGGGCGGCGTACGCGCGTTCATCGGCGGCGCGCGGCAACGGCCGCCATGGCGAAGCGGTCGCAGTCGGCTACGGTCGTCCGGCCGCGCACGACGGCGACAACCGGCGCCGCCGAACGGCAACCGGGTGCCGCCCGGCGACACGGCGCGCAGGCGCGCGCCACACTCGGGATTCGCATGTCTCCCCCACCCAGAAGGATTCGGCCTGTCAGCGGCCGTGTCCAAAGATCTTATGAAACCTTTTATTGGTATTCAAGTGGTATCAATCTGGCGCTAAATTGGCATCGATTGGTTGAGCCTGCCCGGACGGCCGGGACGAAAAAAAACCTCGCGTGTAGCGAGGTTCTTTCCGGACGGCGGCGGTGCGATCCGCCGCGCGCGTCACGCGTCAGTCGCGGCGCACGCGCGCGGGCGCTTCCTGCGTCTTCTGCCGCGCTTCGAGCCACATCGCATTGACGATGCCGAACGACAGCGCGACGCCGATACCGAGAATCCAGCTGAAATACCACATGATCCGACTCCTTGCGAAACGGTGGACGGGGGCGCCGGCGCGCCCCGGCCCGGTTCAATACATCGAGTGCTTGTTCTCTTCGAGCGTCTGGTGCGTGACCTTGCCGCGCATCACGCGATACACCCAGCCCGTGTAGAGCAGGACGATCGGCAGGAACACGATCACCGCGAACAGCATCACCTGCAGCGTCATATGGCTTGACGTCGAATCCCACACGGTCAGGCTGCTGCGCGGGTCGAGCGACGACGGCATGATGAACGGGAACATCGAGAAGCCCGCGGTCAGGATCACGCCGGTGATCATCAGGCCCGTGCAGAAGAACGCCGTTTTCTCCTGCTTCGAGCCCGCGAGCAGCAGCGCGAGCAGGCCGCCCGCGATCCCGACGACGGGCGCCGCGATCATCCACGGAAACTCGCTGTAGTTCGCGAGCCACAGGCCCGAGCCGGCGGCGACGTCCTTGAGCAGCGGGTTCGCGACCGTATCGGTCGGCGCGGCATTCGTGATGTGGAAGCCGCCGATGGTCGACGCGACCAGCACGCCGGCCAGCACGAACAGCACGACCGCGAGGAACGACGCCACACGCAGCGCGATCGATGCGCGGCGCGCGATCACGCCGTCGGTCTTCATCTTGATGAACGCGGCGCCGTGCGCGACGAGCATCGTGAGGCTGACGAGCCCGCACAGCAGCGCGAACGGGTTCAGCAGTGCCCAGAAGCTGCCGTAGTAGGTCACGCGCAGGTCGCTGTCGAACTTGAACGGCACGCCTTGCAGCAGGTTGCCGAACGCGACGCCGAACACCAGTGCCGGTACGAAGCCGCCGGCGAACAGGCCCCAGTCCCAGCCGGCACGCCAGCGCGGGTCCGGCCGCTTGCTGCGGTAGTCGAAGCCCACCGGCCGGAAGAACAGCGCGAACAGCACGAGCAGCATCGCGAAGTAGAAGCCGGAGAACGACGCCGCGTAGACGAGCGGCCAGGCCGCGAACATCGCGCCGCCGGCCGTGATCAGCCACACCTGGTTGCCTTCCCACGTCGCGCCGACCGTGTTGACGATGATGCGGCGCTCGTCGTCGGTCTTGCCGAGGAACGGCAGCAGCGCGGTCGCGCCCATGTCGAAGCCGTCGGTGACGGCGAAGCCGATCAGCAGCACGCCGACGAGCAGCCACCAGATCAGCTTGAGAGTTGCATAGTCCATAGCGATTCCTTGTTCCGTTTCAGGTGCGTGCTCAGGCCGGGGCGCGCTCGCTGGCCGCCGCGAGTTCGTGGTGATAACGACCGGTATGCAGCGACGACGGGCCGAGGCGCGCGTACTTGAACATCAGCTTGATCTCGATGACGAACAGCGCGGTGTAGAACAGGATGAAGCCCGCGAGACTCAGGTACAGGTCGGTCGGCGTCAGGCTCGACGCGGACAGGTGCGTCGGCAGCACGCCGGCGATCGTCCACGGCTGGCGGCCGAGCTCGGCGACGATCCAGCCGAATTCGATCGCGATCCACGGCAGCGGGATCGCCCACACCGCATAGCGCAGGAACCAGCGGCGGTTGTCCTGCAGCAGTTCGCGGCGCGCGCAGAACCAGAACGCGGCAATGAACGTCGCGACGAACAGGAAGCCGAGGAACACCATGATCCGGAACGAGAAGAACACGGGGGCGACCGGCGGGATCGTCTTCTTCGCGGCGGCCTGGATCTGCTCGGGCGTCGCGTCGGTCACGTTCGGCGTGAACTGCTTGAGCATCAGCCCGTAGCCGAGATACTGCTTGTGCTGGTCGAACAGTTCGCGCGTCGCGGCGCTCGTGTCGCCCTGCTTGAGCTTCTGCAGCGCGCCGTACGCGATCATCCCGCTCTGGATGTGCTCCTCGCTGCGCTTCGCGAGATCGCGCAGGCCGATCACCGGTTCGTCGATCGAGCGCGTCGCGATCAGGCCGAGCGCATACGGGATCTTGATCGCGTAGTCGGTACGCTGTTCTTCCTGGTTCGGAATGCCGATCAGCGTGAACGACGCGGGCGCCGGCTGCGTTTCCCATTCGGATTCGATCGCGGCGAGCTTCATCTTCTGCACTTCGCCGGTCGTATAGCCCGATTCGTCGCCGAGCACGATCACGCAGAGCGTCGCCGCGAGGCCGAAGCCGGCCGCAACCGCGAACGAGCGCAGCGCGAAGTCGATGTCGCGCTTCTTCAGCAGGTACCACGACGACACGCCGAGCACGAACATCGCGGCCGACACATAGCCGGCCGACACCGTGTGCACGAACTTCACCTGCGCGACCGGATTGAACAGCACGTCGAACAGGCTCGTCATCTCCATGCGCATCGTCTGGTAGTTGAACTCGGCGCCGACCGGGTTGTTCATCCAGCCGTTCGCGACGAGGATCCACAGCGCGGACAGGTTCGAGCCGAGCGCGACGAGGAACGTGACGATCAGGTGCTTGACCTTCGACAGGCGGTTCCAGCCGAAGAAGAACAGGCCGACGAACGTCGATTCGAGGAAGAACGCCATCAGGCCTTCGACGGCGAGCGGCACGCCGAAGATGTCGCCGACATAGTGCGAGTAGTACGACCAGTTCGTGCCGAACTGGAATTCGAGCGTGATGCCGGTCGTCACGCCCATCGCGAAGTTGATCCCGAACAGCTTGCCCCAGAACTGGGTCATGTCCTTGTAGACCTGTTTGCCGGTCATCACGTAGACGGCTTCCATGATGACGAGCAGCCAGGACAGGCCGAGCGTCAGCGGCACGAACAGGAAGTGGTAGAGCGCCGTGATGCCGAACTGCAGACGTGACAGATCGACGACTTCACTACTTATCATGGTGGTCTCCCTCGGTAGATGCAGGCGCCGGTACCGAAAGCAGCTTCTCGGCGACGGCGGCAGGCGGAAGCGACATGTGCTCGGCCTGCGGATGATTGAAGAATGCGTATTTGAGCGACATCAGGAGGATCAGCTTGACGATCAGCACCAGGGTGATGTCGCGGGCGAGGGTGGGGCCGCGAGCCCACGCGGCGATGCGTGCGCGCCAGCCGATCATGCCGGCCGGCCGCGGGGGAGAGGGCGGCGCAGGCTCTTTATTGATCGAGATCAAGGCGATTATCCTGAATCGATTTAGGTCGGATTGGGGGCGACTTTACGTCGGATTTATGACGGCCGTGAAGCTGTTTTAATCCTTTTGCGCCTGACATGCCAATTTTAAAAGGACGGCTTTCCGATGCCGAGTGCTGCGCTGCGGCAGACCGTCGCGAACCGCGGGCCAAAACTTGAGGCAGATCAAGGTTAAGCGGAAGGGGGGCGAAAATTGCCTATTACCTGATGAATCAGGTCAATTAATCGGCGAAGAAACGAGCGAAGAAACAGCTGAAAAGCAGCGGAAAAAGCAGACGAAAAAAAACCGCTGCCGGTCGGGCAGCGGTTTTCGATGAAGCGCTCTAAATCGCCGGGCTTTACGCGTATTCGGCGAGGGCGGTGCGCATCTTTTTCATTGCGCTCGCCTCGATCTGGCGAATGCGTTCCGCGGACACGCCGAACTCGGCGGCGAGATCGTGCAGCGTCGAACCGCCCGAGCCGTCGTCGTCGACGTGCAGCCAGCGCGCCTCGATGATGCGGCGGCTGCGCGCGTCGAGCGCGTCGAGCGCCTGCGCGATGCCGTCCGTCTGCAGCATGTCGCGCTGACGCGCGGCGAGCACGGCGGTCGGCTCGTTGTGCGAGTCGGCCAGGTAGGCGATCGGCGCGTACGACTCCTCGCCGTCTTCCACCTGCCCTTCGAGCGCGATGTCGCCGCCCGACAGGCGCGTTTCCATCTCGGACACGTCTTCGCGCTTGACGTTGAGCTCCTGCGCGAGGCCGTCGATTTCCTCGGGCGTCATCGCCTGCATGCTCTTCTTGTGGCTGCGCAGGTTGAAGAACAGCTTGCGCTGCGCCTTCGTCGTCGCGACCTTCACCATGCGCCAGTTGCGCAGGATGTACTCGTGGATCTCGGCCTTGATCCAGTGGATCGCGTACGACACGAGACGCACGTTCTGCGCCGGATCGAAGCGCTTCACGGCCTTCATCAGGCCGATGTTGCCTTCCTGGATCAGGTCGCCGTGCGGCAGGCCGTAACCGAGATAGTTGCGCGCGATCGACACGACGAGCCGCAGGTGCGACAGCACGAGGCGGCGCGCCGAGTCGAGGTTGTTGTTCTCACGGAACTCGGTTGCGTACTGGCGTTCCTCTTCGGCCGTCAGCAGCGGAATGCGATTGACGGCCTGGATATACGAATCGATGTTGCCAAGCTGGCCCGGCAACATCGATTGAGCTGCGAGCACCAGCGAGCCTGCCGATTCGGCCTTGGCCGGCGTCGGGCTCAGGGTGTTCGGAAGGGTCAGGGCGTTGCTCACTAAAAAACTCCTTTGGAATCAGGGACAAACCCTGGGTCTCGGATGAGATTCCGGGGCCAATCTTAGCACTCCCGCAAACCGAGTGCTAATTCCTTAGAGCGGGCGTGGGCATCTGAGTTCCCGATTTTTCTATCGAGGTAGTCGAGTCGATAGTCTAATCTGCGACCAAGGCGGCGCATCGAAGTTCCGTAAACCATTGTTTCTGATAGGAATCAGTAGACGATTTCTATTTTTGTCGTTTTGGAAGCAAGCCATTTCGCTTCGTGATGCCGATCCGAAAAGTCCTTTACCATACCATTCAGTTCGCTCGGGCCAAGCCGTCGCGGCAGGCCCCATTCAACCCAAAAAGTTGGAGTGTCTGATGAACAATAAGAAGAATCGCCGGCCCCGCAGCCGGTTTGCGCTGCATGCCATGCTGGCGGCGTCCCTTCTGGGTGGATCGGGTGCGGCGTTCGCGGATCGATGGGGTATTCAGGCGGGCGGCGGGTTCTCGGATCGTCACGGGATCGACAAGGCCGATCTCGGCGTGGTGTGGGATCCGGGCTGGAACTGGTGGGAAATCGGCGGCTGGCACTTCGCGTTCGTGATGGAAGGCCACGTCGGTTACTGGCACACGGGCGGCAATGTCCACAGCAGCCTCGGCGAGTTCGGCGCGACGCCGATGTTCCGCTTCATCAAGAGCGCGGGCCAGGTGCGCCCGTTCGTCGAGGCCGGCGCCGGCATCCGGTTCCTGACTTCCCCGACGATCTCCACCTATCTTTCGCTCGGCACGTCGTTCCAGTTCGTGGACGTCGTCGGCGTCGGCGCACAGTTCGGAGAACGCCAACAGTATCAGGTCGGTTACCGTTTTCAACATGTGTCTAACGCGGGTATCAAAGAGCCGAATCCTGGTATAAATTTCCACCAGTTCTACGTGCAGTACAACTTCTGATCCGCATGCCCGCGCACGGCGTGCGCGTTGCCGAGGAGTCAGGCGATGGCGAAGGTGGTCGATGCGATCCGCGCGCTCGAGCGCGATCGGTTCCGGGCGATGGTGGACGGGGACGGCGAGGCGCTCGACGCGCTGCTGTCGGACAAGGTGTTCTTCGTACACACCAACGGCAAACGTGAAACCAAGCAGCAGTTCATCGACGCCATCGTCGCCGGTCGCCGCCGCTATCGTCAGATCGAAATCCAGTCGCAGGACGTGCTGCCCGTCGGCAGCGAAACCTGCGTCGTCACCGGGCGCGCGTTGATCGAGATGGAGACGAACAACGGCGGCCTGGTCTTCCCGATCGCCTATACGTCCGTCCACACCGAGGAGCAGGGCCGCTGGTGCCTGCTCGCCTGGCAGGCGACGCGGTGCGCAACCGAGACATGAGCGCGCGTGGCGCTCCTTTTCATGTCCCACCGAAGCGGCCTTCTGGGCCGCTTCTTGCTGGCCCGTGCGGCGCGGATCGCGCGGCGCACGGGCGGTTACGTGCCGCTCGCTGACGGTCGAACCCTGAGCGTCAGGCCGCTGCGCGGCGATCCGCGCAATGCCATGCCGAACGGTTGATTGCACTGACGATTGCATCGAGCGCGGCGTTTGCCGCATCGGCGTGCAGGCCGACGCCGTGCCGCAGCGGCGCATCGCCGACCCGGCAGCCGACCGATACCGCGATCCGGCCGTCCGTCGTGCGAGCGTGTTCGCACGACGCGATGTCGATCGTGGCGCCGGCGGCCGTCGCGAATGCCGCGGCCAAACGTCGCACGGCATCCTCGGGCGTCGCGTCGGCCGCAGGCGCTGCCGCGATCTCGCGGTTCTGCCAGCGTGCGCTGTCGCCGTGCCGCGCGGCCGGGCCGTCGGTCTCGAAGAATTCGCGGGCGAACAGCGCGCAGATCGCGTCGCCCGTCACTTCCTCGCCGGATGCGTCGGCGAGCGTCTGCACCGCGTGGCTGAATTCGATCTGCACGCGGCGCGTCGGCGTGAAGCCCATCCCGCGTTCGAGCAGGAACGTCGCGCCGCCCTTGCCGGACTGGCTGTTCACGCGGATCACCGCGTCGTAGCTGCGGCCGAGGTCGGCCGGGTCGATCGGCAGGTACGGCACTTCCCAGACCGCGTCGGGGCGCTGCTGCGCGAAGCCCTTGCGGATCGCGTCCTGGTGCGAGCCCGAGAACGCGGTGAACACGAGGTCGCCCGCGTACGGATGGCGCGGATGCACGGGAATCTGGTTGCAGCGTTCGACGACGCGGCGCACCGCGTCGATGTCGGAGAAATCGAGGCCCGGGTCGATGCCCTGCGTATAGAGGTTCAGCGCGAGCGTGACGAGATCGACGTTGCCGGTGCGTTCGCCGTTGCCGAACAGGCAGCCCTCGATGCGGTCGGCGCCCGCGAGCAGCGCGAGCTCGGCCGCCGCGACCGCGGTGCCGCGATCGTTGTGCGGATGCACGGACAGCACGATGCTGTCGCGATACGCGAGGTTGCGGTCCATCCATTCGATCTGGTCGGCGAACACGTTCGGGCTCGCGGCCTCGACGGTGGCCGGCAGGTTGACGATCATCTTGTGATCGCGGGTCGGCCGCCAGGTTTGCGCGACCGCGTCGCAGACTTCGCGCGCGAACGTCAGCTCGGTCATGCTGAAGGTTTCCGGCGAGTACTGGAAGGTCCAGTGCGTGTCGGGGCGCGCGGCGGCGTGCTCCTTGATGATGCGCGTGCCGTCGACCGCGAGCGCCTTCACGTCGTGCTTCGACATCCCGAACACGATGCGGCGGAACGACGGGCAGACCGCGTTGTACAGGTGCACGATCGCGCGCGGCACGCCTTCGAGCGCGTCGAACGTGCGGGCGATCAGGTCTTCGCGCGACTGCACGAGCACCTCGATCGTCACGTCGTCGGGAATCCGCTTGTCGTCGATCAGCTTGCGGACGAAATCGAAGTCGGTTTGCGACGCCGACGGAAAACCGACTTCGATCTCCTTGAAACCGATCGCGACCAGCATCTCGAAGAACTCGAGCTTCTGCTCGATGCTCATCGGCTCGATCAGCGACTGGTTGCCGTCGCGCAGGTCGGTGCTCATCCAGACGGGCGCGCGCTCGATGGTGCGGGTCGGCCAGCGGCGACCATTGATGCGGACGGGCTCGAACGGACGGTACTTGTCTTGCGGATTGCGCTTCATCTTCGGGACCTCGGGTCTCAAGTCGCGAGCGAAGACGGGCGGCAGGGGCGACGGTTGGCGCTGCCTCGCACCGCCGCGCGCGATCGCGCTGCGGATGCGGATGATCTTCGCGAATCGACCGACGGATAGACGGACGAATGCTGACGACTTCGGGTTGTAAAAACTGCGAGAGGGGTACTGCGAGGAACTGCTGGGAGGGACCGTGCGGACAGCACACGGCGCTACGACAGCCTTAGGCTAGTCGTAGCGATAGCGGCCGCGCTAGGCGGCCGGAGGTAATTCGGAGGGTGTTCGGAAAGGAACGCATGACGGCCACTCTATGCCAGGATGCGGGCGCGTGTCAAATGGTCGGGGCGCGGGGTCGGGCCGCCGCCGCGCCGTCAGCGCGCGATGCGGGCGATCTGCACGATCGTTGCGACCTGCCGCGCAACCGTGTCGGGCACCGGCAACTCGCCGCGCAACACGGCGTCCGTCCATGCGGCCGTCGCCTCCGCGTCGCGCGATTCGGGTAGCGTGACGGGCGGCGTATCGCTCGACGAACGTTCGGCCTCGATCAGCGTGTCGCACACGCCGTCGTGCAGCCAGTCGACCTGCACCTGGCGCCGCGTATCGGCGACGGCTTCGCCTTCGGTGCCGCGCGCGAGCAGCGCGCCGCCGAGCGCGGCGTCCGGGTGGTCGCGGAACAGTTGAGCGAGGCTGTCGCGGTACGGCGGGTGCGTGTAGTTGACGAGCCGCAGGCCGGCCGGCGCGAACGGCTGCAGGATCTTCACGAGCGTGTGCGTCGAGTTGCGCACGCCGAGGACGCGGCGCATCGACAGCAGGTGCGCGATGCGCGGCGCCAGCGCTTCGATCGGCGCGAACGCGACGCGGCGCTCGGCGAGCATGTCCTCGATCGCATCGTGCGACGTCGACGGCGCGAGCGACAGCGCAGAGAAGATCTCGGCGCTCGTCACGCGGCCCGGGTCGCGCTCGACACCGTGCACGAGCACCGGCACGCCTTCGCGCGCGAGCAGCAGCGCGAGCAGCGGCACGAGATTCGGCTGCTTGCGCGCGCCGTTGTAGCTCGGGATCGACACGGGGCGGAACGCGGCGTCCTGCACGTGCACCGGCTCGAACGACGCCTGGGCGGCGGCGAGCATCGCGGCCAGCTCGTCGGCGGTTTCGCCCTTCAGCCGATAGGCGATCAGGATCGCGCCGAGCTCGACGTCCGACACGCGTGCTTCGAGCATGGCGCGATAGAGCTCGAACGTGTCCTCGGCGGACAGCGCGCGCGCGCCGTGCGGGCCGCGGCCGATCTCCTTGATGAAGCGGGCGCAAGGGAACGGAACGGCGGCGGGATCGTGGGAAGCGGTCATCGGGGCGTGGGGCGGGCGGCCGGCATCGGGCCGCGCGGTGAGCGGTGAGGAATGCCCCGAGTATCGCACGGGTGCGGCCGGCGCAAGCGCAGCCGCGCATCGCGTCGCGCTACACTCCGGTTACCGGCGGTGGGCGCGCCGGCTGCGCCGCGCCTGTGCCGTTGCCGGCCGAATACGACTACGAGAGACATCCCATGAAGCTCTACAGCTATTTCCGCAGTTCCGCGTCGTACCGCGTGCGGATCGCCCTGAACCTGAAGCAGCTGCCGTTCGACTATGTCCCCGTGCACATGCTGCGCAACGGCGGCGAGCAACTGAAGGACGAGTACCGCGCGCTGAATCCGGATGCGGTCGTGCCGACGCTGACCGACGGCGATGCGACGCTGCAGCAGTCGCTCGCGATCATCGAATATCTCGAAGAAACCCATCCCGAGCCGGCGTTGCTGCCGAAGCAGCCGGTCGACCGCGCGTATGTGCGCGCGATCGCGCTGCAGATCGCGTGTGAAATCCATCCGCTCAACAACCTGCGCGTGCTCAAGTACCTGAAGCACATGCTGCAGGTGCCCGAAGAGGCGAAGAACGCGTGGTACCGGCACTGGATCGAGGCGGGCTTCGAAACGCTCGAGACGCGCCTCGCGAACGATCCGCGCACCGGCAAGCTGTGCTTCGGCGACACGCCGACGCTGGCCGACGTGTGCCTCGTGCCGCAGGTGTTCAACGCGAACCGCTTCTCGGTCGACACGACGCGCTATCCGACGATCCAGCGGATCGCCGACCATGCATCGACGCTCGACGCGTTCAAGGCCGCCGAGCCCGGCGCGCAGCCGGACGCCGAATGAGCGCGGCGTGCCCGGTGGTCGGGCACGCATGAGCATGAAAAAGGGCGCCCGAAGGCGCCCCGTGCGATGCGTGCCGGCGGCGTTCAGCCGAGCAGCGCGTCCGCGAATTCCACGGCGCTGAACGGCTGCAGGTCCTCGACCTTCTCGCCGACGCCGATGAAGTAGACGGGCACCGGCCGTTGCCGCGCGATCGCGGCGAGAATCCCGCCCTTCGCGGTGCCGTCGAGCTTCGTGACGATGAGGCCCGTGAGGCCGAGCGCGTCGTCGAATGCCTTCACCTGCGTGAGCGCGTTCTGGCCGGTATTCGCGTCGATCACCAGCAGCACCTCGTGCGGCGAGCCGTCGTGCGCCTTCGAGATCACGCGCTTCACCTTCTTCAGCTCTTCCATCAGGTGGAGCTGCGTCGGCAGGCGGCCGGCCGTGTCGGCCATCATCACGTCGATCTTGCGCGCGCGCGCGGCGCTGACCGCATCGAAGATCACCGCGGCCGGATCGCCGCTTTCCTGCTGCACGACCGTCACGTTGTTGCGCTCGCCCCAGACCGCCAGCTGTTCGCGCGCGGCCGCGCGGAACGTGTCGCCGGCGGCCAGCAGCACCGACTGGTCGAAGCTCTGCAGATGCTTCGCGAGCTTGCCGATGCTGGTCGTCTTGCCCGCGCCGTTCACGCCGGTGATCATCATCACGAGCGGCTGCGCGCGGCCGAGCATCAGCGATTTCTCGAGCGGCTTCAGCAACTCGACGAGCAGGTCGTGCAGCGCACCCTTCACCTGCTGCGGGTCGGTCAGCCGGCCCGTGCGCACCTTTTCGCGTAGCGCATCGAGCAGGTACTCGGTCGCGTCGACGCCCGCGTCGGACATCAGCAGCGCGGTTTCGAGCTCCTCGTACAGATCCTCGTCGATCTTCGTGTTGACGAATACGCCGGTGATGCTGGAGCCCGTTTTCGCGAGCCCCGTTTTCAGGCGCTCAAGCCACGACTTCTTCGCGGATGCGTCCTGCAGCGGCGGCGGGACGATCTCGACCGTCTCGACGACTTCGTCGCGGCCGTCGTTGGTCGGCGTGACCGTCATCACGATGGCCGGCGCGGCCGGTTGCACGGGCGCCTGCGGCACGTCGGCCGCGGGTGGAGCGTCGACCGCGGGCGCATCGGACGGCTCGTCCGTTTGCGACGCGTCGGCCGATTGCGATTCCGCGGGATCGGGCTCCTGCGTTTTCTTGAATCGTTTGAAGAAGCTGAACATGGTCTGACGTCGGGAAGAGGGCGGGCCGCCGCCAGAGGCGGGGCGCCGGAGGGGCCGTTCTGCGTTCGCGCGGGCGCGGCGCACGATGGCCGAAACCGTGCATTTTATCAGTGCGGCGTGGCGCTCGCGTCAGTGTGCGCCGCCGCTGTGGTAACGTGCGCCTGTTTGGCGGTGCGCCCCTGCGCGCGCCCGGTCCCTCCGTTGTCTATATTCCGTATGTCCCGTTCCTCTTCCGGCCGCCCGGCGGCCCCTCCCGGCCGCGGCAAGCCGCACACGATCCGCATCATCGGCGGCGACTGGAAACGCACGCCGCTCGCGGTGCTCGATCTCGACGGCCTGCGGCCGACGCCCGATCGCGTGCGCGAGACGCTGTTCAACTGGCTCGGCCAGGATCTCGAAGGCCGGCGCTGCCTCGACCTGTTCGCGGGCACCGGCGCGCTCGGTTTCGAGGCCGCGTCGCGCGGCGCGGCGAGCGTCGTGATGGTCGAGCGCCATCCGCGTGCCGCGCAGCAACTGCGTGCGATCAAGGACAAGCTCGGCGCCCGCTCGGTCGAGGTCGCCGAAGCCGATGCGCTGCGGCTCGCGGCCGGGCTCACGCCGGGCGCGTTCGACGTCGTGTTCCTCGATCCGCCGTTCGACGATGCCGCTGCGCTCGAGCGCGCGATCGCGCTGTCGGCGCCGCTCGTCGCGGCGGACGGCGCGCTGTACGTCGAGACGGGGGCGGAACTCGATCCGGCCGCGCACGACGCGCTCGCGGGCTGGCAGGTCGTGAAGCACGGCAAGGCGGGTGCGGTTCACTATCATTTGCTGCGGCGCGAAAATGATGAATAATGCGCGTTCGATACGAGGCGGCGCGCCGCAAAGGCGACGCATGCCCATCCCGGCAGCTGCGTGCGCATCGCACGGCTGCCATCCCGTTTGCGTGATGACAGGAGGAGCGACATGGTAGTCGCCGTGTATCCCGGTACGTTCGATCCGCTGACGCGCGGGCACGAAGACCTCGTGCGGCGTGCGTCGAGCATTTTTGATACGCTGGTGGTCGGTGTCGCCGACAGCCGCGCAAAAAAGCCGTTCTTCTCGCTCGAAGAACGTCTGACGATTGCGAACGAGGTGCTCGGCCATTATCCGAACGTGAAGGTGATGAGTTTCACCGGTCTCCTGAAGGACTTTGTCCGTACCAACAACGCACGCGTGATCGTGCGCGGCCTGCGCGCCGTGTCCGATTTCGAATATGAGTTCCAGATGGCAGGGATGAACCGTTATCTGCTGCCCGACGTCGAGACGATGTTCATGACGCCGTCCGATCAGTACCAGTTCATCTCGGGGACGATCGTGCGCGAAATCGCGCAGTTGGGCGGCGATGTCAGCAAGTTCGTGTTTCCGTCCGTCGAGAAGTGGCTGACCGAGAAAGTCACTGCGATGGGAGGCCCTGCCGCGTGACGCGGCGCCGGCCGGTTTCGTTGCGAAGCCGGCCGCCGGCCTGAAGAAGTGAGATCAGTATGGCTTTGATGATTACCGACGAGTGCATCAATTGCGACGTGTGCGAGCCCGAGTGCCCGAACGGCGCGATTTCGATGGGCCCGGACATCTACGTGATCGACCCGAACAAGTGCACCGAGTGCGTCGGCCATTTCGACGAACCGCAGTGCCAGCAGGTGTGTCCGGTCGAATGCATTCCGCGCGATCCGCAGCACGACGAATCGCACGCGCAATTGATGGAGAAGTATCACGCGTTGATCGCCGTGAAAGGCGACGACGCGTCGTGACCCTGCGGTGACGCGCGCGTTTCAGGCTATCGGCGCACGCGTCACGCTACCCGAGCGGCGCCGTCCGGCGCCGGTTCTTCCGTTTCAGGCAAGCAGCTCGCGCAGCGCCGCGACGAGCGCGTCGCATTCGGCGTCGGTGCCGACGGTGATGCGCAGATGCTGGTCGATCCGCGGCAGCCGGAAGTGCCGCACGAAAATTTCCCGTTCCTTCAGCTTTGCCGCGATCGCACCCGCATCGTGCGCGGGATGGCGCGCGAATACGAAATTCGCGGCCGACGGCACGATGTCGAAGCCGAGCGCGTCGAGTGCGTGCGTGAGCCGCGTGCGGCTGTCGATCACGCGCCGGCAGGTTGCGCCGAAATAATCGGTGTCTTCGTACGCGGCCTGCGCGGCAACCTGCGCGAGCCGGTCGAGCGGATAGGAGTTGAAGCTGTCCTTCACGCGGTTCAGCGCGTCGATCAGCGCCGCATCGCCGAACGCGAAGCCGACGCGCATGCCCGCGAGCGAGCGCGCCTTCGACGTCGTGTGCACGACGAGCAGGTTCGGATGGCGGTCGATCAGCGTAATCGCCGACTGCGCGCCGAAATCGACATAGGCCTCGTCGATCACGACGACCGACGACGGGTTCGCGGCCGCGATCCGCTCGACGTCCGCGAGCGGCAGCGCGCGCCCGGTCGGCGCGTTCGGGTTCGGAAACAGCACGCCGCCGGCGTCGTCGAGATAGTCGTCGACGCGGATCGAGAAATCGTCCGCCAGCGGCACGACCGTGGTCTCGACGCCGTACAGGCGCGCATAGGTCGGATAGAAGCTGTACGTGATGTCGGGAAAGCGCAGCGGCCGGTCGTGCTTCAGCAGCGCCTGGAACGTGTGCGCGAGCACTTCGTCGGAGCCGTTGCCGACGAATACCTGTTCCGGCTTGATGCGGTGATGGGCCGCGACCGTCTCGCGCAGCGCGCGCGCGACCGGATCCGGATAACGACGCAGCGTGTCGCCGGTCTCGCCGAGTTCGCGTGCGATCGCCGCGACGACGCGCGGCGACGGCGGATAGGGATTCTCGTTGGTGTTCAGCTTGACGGGGTGCGCGAGCGCGGGCTGCTCGCCCGGCACGTAAGGCACGAGTTGCTGAACGACGTCGCTCCAGTAACGGCTCACCGCTGGCTCCTGTAGGGCAAAACGACGAGATTACCGCATGTGCGCGTCGCGGTGGGGAGGGCGGTACGGCCCTGCGACGCCCGACGGCCCGATGCACCGGGCCGGTGCGACGCGATCAGTTGCGATGCAGCTGCATCGTCGCGCGGTCGAGTTCGCCCTTGACGACCATCGGCATCACGGCGAGCGCACGTTCGATCGACGCGTCGATCACGTCCTGTTCCTCGCGGCGCGGCGGCTTCAGCACGAAGTTCGCGACGTCGGGCTTCGCGCCGGCGCGTGCGCTTTCCGGAATCAGGTCGCGCGGATGGCCGATGCCGATCCGCAGCCGCCAGTAGTGCTGGGTCGACAGGTGCGCGGAGATGTCCTTGAGGCCGTTGTGGCCGCCGCTGCCGCCGCCGAGCTTCAGCTTCACGGTGCCGGGCGGCAGGTCGAGCTCGTCGTGCGCGACGAGGATCTGGTCGGGCAGGATCTTGAAGAATTGCGCGAGCGCGACGACCGACTGGCCGGAGCGGTTCATGTAGGTCTGCGGCTCGAGCAGGTGCACTTCCTCGCCATGCAGGCGCGCTTTCGCGTAGAAGCCGTGGAAGCGGCGCTCGTCGCGCAGCGTCGTGCCGGCTTCGCGGGCGAGCTGGTCGATCAGCCAGAAGCCTGCGTTATGGCGCGTCGCGGTGTATTCCGCCCCGGGATTGCCGAGGCCGACGATCAGTTTGATCATGACGTTTCGAAGGCGGCGGCTGCCGCCTGGGCGCAGAAAAAGAAAAACCCGCCGGGCAAGCCGCGGCGGGTTGCGTCGACCGTTTCGTGAAACGGATCGATGGGGCGCGTAGGCAGCCGCTTAGGCAGCCGGCGTTTCGCCTTCGCCTGCTGCGTCCGACACGGCACCAGCCGGGACCGTCGCCGAGGCGACAACCGGGTTTTCCGCATCGATGTGCGCGACCAGCGCGACGCCGTTCGGCAGCGTGATGTCCTTCGCGTGCAGCGACTGACCGGCTTCGATCTTCGACAGGTCGACTTCGAGGAACTCCGGCAGGGCAGCCGGCAGGCACTCGATTTCGATTTCCGTCGCGACGTGCGAAACGATCGCGCTCGACAGCTTCACGGCCGGGCTGATTTCAGCGTTCAGGAAGTGCAGCGGCACCTTCGTGTGCAGCTTCTTCGATGCGTCAACGCGCTGGAAGTCCACGTGCAGCACCAGTTGCTTGAACGGGTGGTATTGCACGTCGCGCAGCAGAACCTGTTGCGACTGGCCGGCCACTTCGAGCTCGAGGATCGACGAGTGGAAAGCTTCCTTCTTCAGGGCGTGCCACAGGGCGTTGTGATCGAGTTCGATCTTTTGCGGGGCAGCTTCGCCACCGTAAACGATACCCGTGGTCTTACCGGCGTTGCGCAGGCGGCGGCTCGCACCCGTACCTTGCTGTTGGCGCTCGAAAGCGACGACTTTCATGTGATTCTCCAATGGCTGCCCGCGACCAGGCAGTAAAACGGGGCCGTCAAACGGCGGCCCCCGATGAAACGGCCGGGGTTTCGTCTATCCCGTCCGATTGTGCAAAAAGCGAAGCGTTGCCGCTTCGCTTTCTGCGCATGCTTTGTTGCGTCGATTCGCGATCAGGATTCCGCGAACAGCGACATCACCGAATCGCCGCGGCGGATCCGCGAGAACGTCTCGGCCAGCAGGCTCGCGCTCGTCAGCGAGCGGATCTTCGAGCACGCCAGCGATTCGGCCGACAGCGGGATCGTATCGGTGACGACCAGCTCGTCGAGTGCCGATGCGGCGATGCGGTCGGCGGCGCCGCCCGACAGCACGGGGTGCGTCGCGTACGCGAACACCTGCTTCGCACCGCGATCCTTCAGCACTTGCGCGGCCTTGCAGAGCGTGCCGGCCGTATCGACCATGTCGTCCATGATCACGCAGGTGCGGCCTTCGACTTCACCGATGATGTTCATCACTTCGGCGACGTTCGCCTTCGGGCGACGCTTGTCGATGATCGCGAGATCGCAGTTGAGCTGCTTCGCGAGTGCCCGGGCACGCACCACGCCGCCGACGTCCGGCGACACGACGAGCAGATCCGAGTAGTTCTGCTTGCGCAGGTCACCCAGCAGGATCGGCGTTGCGTAGATGTTGTCGACCGGGATGTCGAAGAAGCCCTGAATCTGGTCGGCGTGCAGATCCATCGTGATGATCCGCTCGACGCCGGCGATTTCCAGCATGTTCGCGACGACCTTCGCCGAGATCGCAACGCGCGCCGAACGCGGGCGGCGATCCTGACGGGCGTAGCCGAAGTAGGGGATGGCTGCAGTGATCCGGCCGGCGGATGCGCGCTTGAGCGCATCGACCATGATCATCAGTTCCATCAGGTTGTCGTTCGCCGGAGCGCACGTGGATTGCAGGACGAAGACGTCCTTGCCACGCACGTTTTCCTGGATCTCGACCTGGATCTCGCCGTCGGAGAAACGGCTGACCATCGCTTTGCCGAGGGGAATTCCAAGAATGTTGACGACTTCCTGGGCGAGCGCGGGATTCGCGTTGCCAGTAAAAACCATCAGGCCGTCATGGCTGCTCATCGTGCACCTGCTTCAGGCTTAGGCGGGAAATGCGGGAAAATTTTTGGCAGGGGAGGAAGGACTCGAACCCTCGCATGCCGGAATCAAAATCCGGTGCCTTGACCAACTTGGCGACTCCCCTACACTTAACTGATAACTTCACTGGACTTGTGTAGGCCGTCCGGCAAAGTAAAACTTCATGACGCGAAAGCGAAGAGCGGATGCTCGTTCAGGCTCTCGGCAACTGCGCCGTTCCAACTGGCGGGCAGCTTGGCTTTCGCCGCTTCTGCCTCGTGCTTGCTGTGAAACGCTGCAAACACGCTTGCTCCGGAGCCGGTCATCCTCGCGGGGGTCACATCATACAACCATTTGACCACCTGCGCAACTTCCGCGTACTTACTTGTCACAACTTGCTGCATATCGTTCCGGCCGAAGCTGTCTGGCCATCCCGCATCGCTGTTTTGCTGTGCAAGAAAGTCAGCAATTGTGACGGGCTTCGAATCTCTTGTCAACAACTCATCTGAAAATATTTCAGCGGTCGGGACATGAACGCGTGGCGTCACAACCAAGAACCAGCGAGTCGGCAATTCTACCTCAGCTAATTCTTCTCCGATACCCTCTGCGAACGCATTTTTTCCAAAAATAAAAAACGGGACGTCTGCGCCGAGTTTTACCGCGAGCGACTGGAGCTCCGTGCGCGGCAGGTCGAGTTGCCACAGCCGGTTCAGCGCGAGCAGCGTCGTCGCCGCGTCGGAGCTGCCGCCGCCGAGGCCGGCGCCCATCGGCAGGCACTTGTCGATCTCGATGTCGACACCGAATGCGGTGCCCGTGTGCGCCTTCAGCAGGTTGGCCGCGCGTACGACGAGGTCGCTTTCCTCGGGCACGCCGGGCACGTCGGTGACGCGCGCGACGCGGCCGTCGTCACGCAGCGTGAAGTGCAGCGTGTCGCCCCAGTTCAGCAATTGGAACACGCTCTGCAGATCGTGATAGCCGTTCGGGCGGCGGCCGGTGATGTGCAGGAACAGGTTGAGTTTCGCGGGCGCAAGGCAGTTGCGCAGCGAGCGGGTCGAATCGGTCATGCGTATGTCGAGGCTAGGCGCGCGTGCTCACTGATCGAGCACGAGCTTGATATCGAGCGGCGGTGTCGCACGCACGAGGTTGACGCGTTTGACGCCCGTGGCCGGGGCATCCGCGTAGGCAAGGTAGTCGATCGTCCAGCCGTCCTGGCGGATCTGCTTGACGCGCGTGCCGTCGGCCGGATCGCGTAGCGTCGCCGCGGGCGTCGCGGGCGCAGGCGTCGGCAGCAGCCAGTAGCGCAGGCCCGCGAGCGGCAGTGCGAAGCCGAGCGTTCGCTGCATCAGGTCGCCGACGTCTGCCGCATATTGCGTCGGACGGTTCGGCAGCTCGAGCGACGCTGCCTGCGGCGTCGATTTCACGACCGCGAGCGTCTGGCCGAGCGGGCTACGCAGTTCGAGCGCTACGTCGTCGCCGTGCTCCTGCCAGTCGAAGTTGCCGTACACGTTCTGTTGTCTGCCGAGACGGTCGTCGTACTGCACCGCGAAGCGGCCATGGTAAGCGTGCGTCGCCGTGGTCTGCTGCACCGCGCCGGTCGGCGCGCTTGCCGATGGCGGCGTGCTCGCGCAGCCGGCGAGCGCGAGCGCTGCGCCGGCCGCGGCCAGCGTGCGCCGCGCGCGGGAGGACAGGGAAAGCATCGGGAACATCTG
Source organism: Burkholderia sp. S-53 (assembly GCF_025560745.1). NCBI lineage: Bacteria > Pseudomonadati > Pseudomonadota > Betaproteobacteria > Burkholderiales > Burkholderiaceae > Burkholderia > Burkholderia sp. S-53. Next base: position 3,254,392 of record NZ_CP090483.1, on the reverse strand, counting down.
CATCAGAGGCCGTTGATCTGCAGGCGTTTCAGCGTCTGCACGAGCGTTTCGTTGTCGGGCTCGAGCTTCTGCGCGGCACGCCACGCGGAGCGTGCGTCGTCCTGCGCGCCGCTCTTCCACAGCACTTCGCCGAGATGCGCGCCGATTTCGGCGTTCGGCTGCAGTTCGTACGCGCGCTGCAGGACCTTCGCCGCGCCGGCCGTGTCGCCCATCCGGTACTTCACCCAGCCGAGGCTGTCCATGATGTAGGCATCGTTCGGCGCGAGCGTCATCGCCTTGTCGATCAGCTTGCTGGCTTCCGGCAGGCGCTGGTTGCGGTCGGCGAGCGAATAACCGAGCGCGTTGTACGCCTGCGGGTTGTCGGGCTGCGTGCGGATCAGCTCGCGCAACTGCTTTTCCATCGTCGTGTAGTGGCCGGTCTTTTCGGCCGCCATCGCGTAGTCGTAGCGCAGGTCGGGATCGTCGGGGAAGTCCTGGACCGCCTGCCCGAGCCGTGCCTCGGCTTCCGGATAGCGTTTCGCGGTGAACAGGATCGACGCGTCGGTGCGCGCGACCACGGCCGCGTCGCGCGGATCGGTGATCGGCAGGTCGTCGAGCACCTTGCGCGCCTCGTCGGTCTTGCCCTGTTTCTGCAGCAACTGCGCGCGCGTGATCTGCGCGGGGAGATAGTGCTGGCTCGTCTGGTCGACCTTGTCGAGCCATTGCGACGCCTGCGCGTCGTTGTCCTGGTCGATCGCGATCTGCGCGAGGTAGATGTAGCCCTGGCCGACGTCGAGGTTCGGCTGCTTGTCGCCGAGCTGCACGTACTGTTTCAGGTAGGCGGTCGCTTCGTCGAGTTTCTTCAGCTGGATCTTGATCAGCGCGAGCGCCATCAGCGGCGTCGGATCCTTCGAGTCGAGCTTGCGCATCGTCTCGAACTGCTTCTGCGCGTCGTCGAGGCGATCGTCGGCGAGATAGAGCTGCGACAGCGCGAGCCGCGCGTCGCGCGACCTCGGATTCTGCTGAACATATTTCTCGAACGACGCGATGCCCGCCGCGCGCTCCGCCGGCCCCATCTGCGACAGCATCAGGGCTGCCGGCAGGTAGTCGGGGCGGAGCTGCAGCGCCTGCTTCAGCGACTGCGCGGCGCCGTCCTTGTCGTCGACCGCGAGCTGTTGCCGCGCGATCGCGAGCTGCGCCTCGGGCCGGCTCATGTCGTTCTTCAGCATGTCCTTCAGCACCGCGAGGCCGCCGACGCGGTCGGAGCCGCGCACGAGCAGCGCCTGCAGCGCGAGGATCGCGGGGCCGCGCGTTTCGCCGGTCGCGCGGGCCAGCTCGCGCGCGAGCATCGGCTGCGCGTCGGCCGGCTTGCCGGCGAGCACCAGCAGCGCGGCGTCGACCTGCGACGCCCGGTTCGAGTCCGGCGCGTACTGGCGCCACAGATTCGCGGCTGACAGCGCATCGGCCGGGCTCTGTGCGCCGAGCGCGATCTCGGTCGCACGCTGCGCCATGCGCGGATCGCGCGTGTCGCGGGCGAGTGCGAGGTAGGTCTGGTACGCCGGCGCAGGCTGGTTGCGCTGGAGCGCGACCTCGGCCGCGAGCACCTGGTAGACGATCTGGCTCGTCAGCGGGACGCCGGGAAGATTCTTCTGCTCGTCCGGCATCACATGCTCGAACGCACCCTGCGGCTCCGCGTCGTCCGATGCCGGATCCTGCGCGTGAGCCGGGAAGGCGGTGAGGGTCCAGGCGGCAAACAGCGCGGCGCCGAGTGCACGACGGACCGGGAAGGCGCGCACGCCGCGCGCGGCGGCGGGGCGCTTCTGAAGCAGCTTCGAGGGCAGAGTCATGGAAATCCGTTCGATGTTTCAACCGATTGTAACGCGCTCGCTACAATACACGCACGATCGTGAATCGAGTCTCAGACCCGTAAAACATGCCAGAGTTGCCAGAAGTCGAAGTCACGCGCCGGGGCATCGAGCCCTTTGTCGCGGGCCGCCGCGTCGAGCGTGTCGACGTCCGTACCGCGATGCTGCGCTGGCCCGTGCCGGCGGGGCTCGCCGAGCAATTGCGCGCGCGCGAGGTGCTCGCCGTCGAGCGGCGCGGCAAGTACCTGCTGTTCGAGGTCGACGCGGGCTGGTTCATCGTCCATCTCGGCATGACGGGCACGCTGCGCGTGCTGCCCGCGGCCGGCGTGCCGGTCGCCGCGAAGCACGACCACATCGACTGGATCTTCGACGAATTCGTGCTGCGGTTCCGCGATCCGCGCCGCTTCGGCGCGGTGCTGTGGCACCCGCGCGAGGCGGGCGACGTGCATGCGCATCCGCTTCTCGCGAGCCTCGGCGTCGAGCCGTTTTCGCCGGCGTTCACCGGCGCGCTGCTGCACGCGCGCACGCGCGGCCGCACGGTGTCGGTCAAGCAGGCGCTGCTCGCGGGCGACATGGTCGTCGGCGTCGGCAACATCTATGCGTCGGAGAGCCTGTTTCGCGCCGGCATCCGGCCGACGACGGCCGCGGGCAAGGTGTCGCTGCCGCGCTACGAGCGGCTGGCCGACGCGGTGCGCGCGACGCTCGCCGATGCGATCGAGCGCGGCGGCAGCACGTTGCGCGACTTTGTCGGCAGCAACGGCGAAAGCGGCTATTTCCAGCTCGACTGCTTCGTCTACGACCGTGCCGGCCAGCCTTGCCGCGTATGCGGCACGCCGATCCGCCAGATCGTGCAGGGCCAGCGGTCGACCTATTTCTGCCCGACCTGCCAGCGTTGAAACCTTTTTCCGCGATTAGATAACTTGAAGCCGCCCCGCATCGCCCCCGCTCCGTTCCCCGTCACGCCGCTGCACCTCACGTTCGCCCCGCGCCTGGTCGCGTGGCAGCGCGAACACGGCCGCCACGACCTGCCATGGCAGAACACCCGCGATCCGTACCGGATCTGGCTGTCGGAAATCATGCTGCAGCAGACGCAGGTGTCGACCGTCATCCCGTATTACGCGCGCTTTCTCGAACGCTACCCGGACGTCGCCGCGCTCGCGGCCGCGCCGATCGACGACGTGATGGCGCTGTGGGCGGGGCTCGGCTACTACTCGCGCGCGCGCAACCTGTACCGCTGCGCGCAGGTCGTCGTCGCCGAGCACGGCGGCGCGTTTCCGGCGACGCCCGACGCGCTGGCCGAACTGCCTGGCATCGGCCGCTCGACGGCCGCGGCGATCGCGTCGTTCGCGTACGGCGCGCGCGCGACGATCCTCGACGGCAACGTGAAGCGCGTGCTCGCGCGGGTGTTCGGCGTCGAGGGTTTTCCGGGCGAGAAGCGCGTCGAGAACGACATGTGGGCGCTCGCCGAATCGCTGCTGCCCGACGCCGCGAACGCGGCGGACGTGAGCGCCTATACGCAGGGCCTGATGGATCTCGGCGCGACGCTGTGCGTGCGCGGCAAGCCCGATTGCGCGCGTTGCCCGTTCGCGGGCGACTGCGTCGCGCAATCGACGGGCCGCCAGCGCGAACTGCCGGCCGCACGGCCGAAGAAGGCCGTGCCGACGCGCAAGACCTGGATGCTCGTGCTGCGCGATGGCGACGCCGTGCTGCTCGAGCGGCGGCCGCCGGCCGGCATCTGGGGCGGCCTGTGGAGCCTGCCGCAAGCGGACGGGGACGCCGCGCTCGCGGAGCTTGCGCACGGCTTCGGCGGCGGCGGTCCGGTGCCGCTTGCGCCGTTCACGCACACGTTCACGCATTTCCGGCTCGAGATCGAGCCGCGGCTGAGCGACATGGCGGACGGCGGCGGCTTGCCGTCGCATGCGCGGGACGCGGAGACCGCATGGGTGCCGCTGAGCCGGCTCGATGCGTACGGCGTGCCGGCGCCCGTGCGCAAGCTGCTCGATGCACTGAGCGGGCCGCTGCTTTGACGAACAGGGAAGGGCGCGGGCCGCGCGCTCAAGAAAACGCCGGGCCGTCCCAGGTTTTCCGCGCGGAAGGAAATCCCGTTGGGGCATGACTCCTTCGGCGGAGGGCCTGGCGTGAAGCGACAGGTTCGTGGGCGCTCAAGAAAACGCCGGGCCGCCCCAAGTTTTCTTGCCCCCCTCGGGGGGGCTGGCGCGAAGCGACAGGTTTGGGGGGCCTCACAGCCAGCCGTGCCGGCCGAGCACGTGATGCACGGCGTCGATGCGTGCGCCGACGTCCGGAAACTCCATCAGCTTTTGCCGCGCGCGCAGGTCGAGCGGCAGCAGTTCCGACAGGCGGTTCGACACCCAGCTCGGATCGTCTAGGCGGAACGGTTCGCCGAACGGCAGCTTGCCCGGCTCGGATTTCTTCAGCGCGTCGATGATGCGCTCGAGCACCTCGGCGCACGAGCCGAACTGCGCGAGTGCCTGCTCGCCTTCGAGCGGGATGTCGTCGGGCAGCGGCTCCGCGATGCCGACCAGCAGCCCGTTGCCTTCGACGCGATACGACAGCAGTTCGAAACGCTGCGTGCCGACCGCCTGCAGGAACAGCATCCCGAATTCGCCGGTATCGCACTCGGTGATGCGCGCCATGCAGCCGATGGTCTCGGGCACCGACACGGCGCCGTCCTGTGCGACTTCGGGCCCGCTCTTCAGCAGGCACACGCCGAATGGCGCGTCGTCGCGCAGGCACGCGCGGGACATGTCGAGATAGCGCGCCTCGAACACCTTGAGCGGGAGCAGGCCCCCAGGAAACAGCACCGTGTGCAGCGGAAACAGCGGCAGGTCGATCAGGGTGGTCGATAGAGAGGACATGGCGCGCTGGCGAAGGGGCGGGTGTCGCTAGGGTCGGTCGACCTCGGAGACGAGCCGCGACGACGCGTCGACATCCACTGGCGCGTCACGATGCCGCACGATCACGTTCGCCTCGTGCGCGAGGCGCGCGGCGAGCGTTTCCGCAATGAACACCGAGCGATGCTGGCCGCCCGTGCAGCCGATGGCGACGGTCAGGTAGCTGCGGTTGTCATCGCGGAAGTGCGGCAGCCATTTCATCAGGAACGCATGGATGTCGTCGATCATCTGGTGGACGATCGGCAGTGCGTCGAGAAAGGCGATGACCGGCTGGTCGAGCCCGGTGAGCGGGCGCAACTCGTGGTCGTAGTACGGATTCGGCAGCGCGCGCACGTCGAACATCAGGTCGGCGTCGAGCGGCACGCCGCGCTTGAAGCCGAACGATTCGAACATCACCATCAGGTCGTTGTTCTTCTGCTCGATGAAGCGCTTGACCCACGTGCGCAGTACGTTCGCGCGCAGCGTGCTCGTATCGATCTGGTGGCCGAACTCGGCGAGCGGCGCGACGAGGTCGCGTTCGCGCTCGATCGCTTCCTCGAGCGACGACAGCAGGCCGACGTCCGCATCGTGCGACATCGAGCCGGACAGCGGATGGCGGCGGCGCGTTTCGGAGAAGCGCTGGATCAGCGCCTGGGTACTCGCGTTGAGGAACAGCACGCGGACGTCGTGCTCGCGCGACAGCTCGCGGATCAGGCCGGGCATTTCATCGAGCGATGCGCTCGAGCGCGCGTCGATCGCGACCGCGAGCCGGCGCTGACCGTCCTGGGCGAGGTAGCGGGCGAGTTCGGGGAGCACATGCGGCGGCAGGTTGTCGACGCAGTAATAGCCTGCGTCTTCGAGCGCGTTCAGCGCGACGGACTTGCCTGAGCCGGAGATGCCGGTGATTAGGACGATGCGCATGGGAAGCAGAGAATCCTGACGTTTCATCATAGCACCGGCTCGACGCGTCGGCGTTGCGCGGCCGGCGCGTGCGGGTTACACCAGTTTGCCGGGGAACTGACTGTCGGGATCTTGCATCGCGAGTCGTTGCCGATCCATGAAATCGCGCAACGTGTCGATTCCGCGCAACTGCAGGATCGTGTTCCGGACGGCAGCCTCGACGAGCACCGCGAGGTTGCGGCCGGCCGCAACCTGGATCGTGACCTTGCTGATCGGCAAACCGAGCACGTCGACGGTCTGGCTTTCGAGCGGCAGGCGCTGGAATTCGCCGTCGGGGCGCCGCACCAGCTGGACGATCAGCTTCAGCTTCATTTTCCGCCGTACGGCGGTTTCACCGAAAATCGTCTTGATGTCGAGCAGGCCGAGGCCGCGCACTTCGAGCAGGTTCTGCAGCAGCGGCGGGCAGCGCCCTTCGACGAAATCGGGGCCAAGACGGACGAAATCGACCGCGTCGTCGGCGACGAGGCCGTGCCCGCGGCTGATCAGCTCGAGGCCGAGTTCGCTTTTGCCGAGGCCCGAATCGCCGGTCAGCAGCACGCCCATCCCGAGGATGTCGAGGAACACGCCGTGCAGCGTCGCGCGCGGCGCGAGGATGCGCGACATGTAGAGCCGCAGGCTGTCGATTACCGCGGCGGCCGACATCGGCGTCGTGAACAGCGGGGTCGACGAGCGCGTGCAGCGCAGCACGAGTTCGGGCGGCGCCGCGGCGCCGCCGGCGACGACGAGGAACGGCGGTTCGAGCGCGATCAGCTCGGCCATGTGGCGCGAGCGGTCTTCGTCGGTCTGGCGCTGGTAGTAGTCGATTTCGGCTTCGCCCAGCACCTGGATCCGGTTCGGGTGGATCAGGTTCAGGTGGCCGACGAGGTCGGCGCTCGACGTCGCGTTGCCGACCGTGTCGGCGGAGAAGCCGCGTTCCCAGCCTTCATGCCCCGTCAGCCAGCTCAGTTTCAGCGTGGCCGCGTTGTCGTCGAAGATGCTCTGGGCGTTGATGCTGGACGTATCCATGACTCTCGTCACTCCAATGGGCCGGTGCATGCGCGCGGCGACGGACGTCGCCATGCCGGGCCGGCGCCGGGCGGCCCTGGACGGCGGCGCATGCCGCCTCGTACGGGAAAATATTCCGCCCGGATCAACTCAAGGTTGCCACTGACTGAGCAGGCGATGCAACTCGGCGATATCCGTTTCGTTATGCAGACGCTCGCGCGCGTCGCGATCGGACAGCAGTTGCGCGATTTCCGACAGGATTTCGAGGTGCTGCTGGGTGGCTTGCTCGGGCACGAGCAGGAAGATCAGGAGGCCGACCGGCTGGCCGTCGGGTGCCTCGAACGGGATCGCGTCGGCGAGCCGGACAAACGCGGCGAGCGGGTGCTTGAGACCCTTGATGCGCCCGTGCGGAATCGCGACGCCTTCGCCGAGCCCGGTCGAGCCGAGGCGCTCGCGCGCGAACAGGTTGTCCGTGACGGTGCTGCGGGCGATGCCGTTCTGATTCTCGAACATCAGCCCGGCTTGTTCGAACACGCGTTTCTTGCTGGTGACCGAGAGGTCGATGACGACGTTCTCTATGGGCAGGATTTTGGCTAGGCGATTCATGTTGGCAGGCGATTGGGCGGCCTGGGGTCTCCTTGCGGCGGCAGACTGATTTTCCATGTTCGGCGATATCAAGGCATTTGGCATCGGCAACCTGCAACGCAGCTACCGCACCCAACGCCCCCCGGCGATAACCGGAACATTATAGAGCACAGCCGCGTGCGTGGCGCAGCATGGACGGACCGGTCGCACCACGGCGAGGAGTCGCAAAAAAAACGCCCGGCGAACCGGGCGGCGTGCGTGTTGCGGGGACGGTTACTGCGGCGGCAGTTCGATCTGGTCGATCGACGGTTGAAGCTTGATCGGATCGTGCGCGTGCGTTTGCAGGCGCTCCATGTGCTTGACGACCTGGCGATCCAGCTTGTCGATCAACAGATCGATCGCGGCGTACAGGTTGCCGTTCGCGCTTTCGACGAAGATGTCCTTGCCCTTCAGGTGCAGGTTGATTTCCGCGCGCTGCTGCTTGTCCTTTTCCTTGTGATTGTCGACCGAGAGGATCACAGTGCCATCGATCACCTGATCGCTATGCCGTAGCACCCTGTCCAGCTTGGTGATCACGTATTCGCGAATTGCAGGCGTGACTTCGAGATGATGTCCACTGATCTTCAGGTTCATAGTGCTTCTCCAAGCGAGTGACCACCCGGCCGCATCGAGGCGGCGCTCCGGTCGACTTGCCCGTGCCGCGCGAGGCGGTGTATCGCGGACAGGTCGCCCGGCCTGTTCCCCGTGTGCGCGGTGGCCGGAACACGCCTGCCGCCGGGCAGGCAGCAGGCTAAAGAGACTTGCGTAGATTCACTGCCGGGATCTTGAGGGCTTCGCGATATTTGGCAACCGTGCGGCGCGCGACCACGAAACCCTGTTCTGCCAGCAGCTCGGCAATGCGGCTGTCCGAAAGTGGCGATTTTGGGTCTTCAGCTCCTATCAGTTGCTTGATCAGGGCTCGGATGGCGGTCGACGAGGCGGCGCCACCGGTGTCGGTTGAAACGTGTGATCCGAAGAAGTACTTAAATTCAAGCGTCCCGAACGGGGTCAGCATGTACTTGCCTGTTGTCACACGGCTGACAGTCGACTCGTGTAGGCCCAGCGTATCAGCTATTTCCCGCAAAACCAAGGGGCGCATGGCAATTTCACCGTGCGCAAAGAAATTCTTCTGACGTTCGACAATAGCCTGCGCGACACGCAGGATCGTGTCGAAACGCTGCTGGATGTTCTTGATCAGCCAGCGTGCTTCCTGGAGCTGCTGCTTCAGCGAACCGGCCGACGGATCGCCGCGGCTGTTGCGCAGGATGTTCGCGTAGAGGTTGTTGATCCGCAGGCGCGGCACGACCTCCGGATTGAGTTCCGCGAGCCATCCCTGACCGGCCTTCTTCACGATGATGTCGGGCACGACGTAGTCGGCCTCGGCCTTGCCGTACGCGGCGCCGGGGAACGGCTCCAGCGAGCGGATCAGCGCGTGCGCGTCGCGCAGCGCGTCGTCGCTCGCCTTCAGGTGCTTGCGCAACCGCGTGAAGTCGCGTGCGGCGAGCAGTTCGAGATGCTGCGACACGATCTCGAGCGCGAGCGTGCGCGTCGGGGACGGATCGAGGCGCAGCAACTGCAGCTTCAGGCATTCGGATGCCGAGCGGGCACCGACCCCGGCCGGGTCGAAGCTGTGCAGCAGCGCGAGCGCCGCGTTCAGTTCGTCGCAGTCGATCTCCAGCTCGGACGGCAGGTCGGCGAGCACTTCGTCGAGCGTGGCGGTCAGGTAGCCGTCGTCGTCGAGCGATTCGATCAGGAACATCACGAGCGCGCGATCGCGCGGGCCGGCCTGCGTGACACGCAACTGCGCGGACAGGTGGTCGCGCAGCGACGTCGCGGCTTCCTGCACCTGCAGCGGCGGGAGGTCGTCGTCGTCGGACGCGCCGCTCGAGCGGCCGAATTCGTCGAGATTCCATTGCGGGCCGTCGTTACCGTCGCCGGACCCATAACCTTCGTACTCGTCGGCGCCGGCCGGCTCGTCGCGCTCCGCGCGATCGCCCGACGTGCTGCCGCTGCTGTTTGACGGGGCCGGCTCGGTGTTCTGGCCGGGAGGTGTCTGCGCGATCAGCGATCCGTCCGCGGCGACGCGCAGCGGGCTTACGATCCATTCGTCGTCGTTCTCGAGCAGCGGGTTCTGCGCGACGGCCATCGCGACTTCCTGTTGCAATTCGAGCGTCGACAACTGCAGGAGCCGGATCGACTGCTGTAGCTGGGGCGTCAGCGCCAGATGTTGCGACAGGCGGAGTTGAAGGCTGGCTTTCATGGCGAGGAGGGAGTCATACCGGCAGTGTGCCACGACCCAGGCGCGTTGAGCCATCCGCGATTACGCGCGGCGCGCCGCCCGGTCGCGGGCATGGCCGCGAAGCGGGGCGCGGCCCCGCGCGGCGGTGCCGGGCGGGGTGCAGCCAGCCACGAGGAGGAAGTTACATGCGGAAGTGTTCGCCGAGGTACACGCGGCGCACGCTTTCGTTTTCGATGATGTCGCTCGGCGCGCCGGCGGCGAGCACCGAGCCGTCGCTGATGATATAGGCGTGGTCGCAGATGCCGAGCGTTTCGCGGACGTTGTGATCGGTAATCAGCACGCCGATGTTGCGCTGCTTCAGGAACTTGACGATCTTCTGGATCTCGAGCACCGCGATCGGATCGACGCCGGCGAACGGTTCGTCGAGCAGGATAAAGCTCGGGTTGGTCGCGAGCGCGCGGGCGATTTCGACACGGCGTCGTTCGCCGCCCGACAGCGACAGCGCGGGGTTCTCGCGCAGGTGGCCGATCTGCAGCTCGTCGAGCAGCGCTTCGGTGCGCGACGAGATCGCGTCCTTCGACAGCCGCTTGCCGTCTTCGCCGTATTGCAGCTCGAGCACCGCGCGGATGTTTTCCTCGACCGTCAGCTTGCGGAACACGGACGCTTCCTGCGGCAGGTACGACAGGCCGAGCGAAGCGCGCTTGTGGATCGGCAGCAGGCTGATCGAGCTGCCGTTCAGCGAGATCTCGCCCGCGTCGAGCGGCACGAGGCCGACGATCATGTAGAACGACGTGGTCTTGCCGGCGCCGTTCGGGCCGAGCAGCCCGACGACTTCGCCGCTCTTCACGTCGAGCGACACGTCCTTGACGACCGTGCGCGAGCCGTAGCGCTTCTTCAGGTTGCGGACGACGAGCGAGCTCGTGGTGCCGGCCGGCTGGCGGTTCGGTAGCGCGTTCATTGGCCCGGCGCTCCCTGGATCGTGGTCGACGGCGACAGCTTCGCCGGCGCGCCGTTCAGCGGCGCAGGGCCGCCGTTCTTCGGCGACAGCATCGCGCGCACGCGGCCGTTCGGGTTGCCCGGCGCCGCGACGTCCTTGCCGCCCTTCGCGGTGTAGAAGTCGCGCTGGCCGTCGTACGTGACCACGCTGCCGTGCACGGTGTCGGCGATCGTCGACGTGCCCTGCAGGCGGCGTACGGTCGCGGCGGTCGTCAGCGTGGTCAGGTCCTGCTTGCCGTCGTAGTCGATGCGCTCGGCGTCGCCGTCGATGTATTCGTCGAGGCCTTCGCGCTTCTGGCGGAACGTCGCGTGCTTCTTGCCGCTGCCGAACGACGTCGCATACTGATAGCCTTCCGGATCCTGGCGCACTTCGACGCGATCACCCTTGATGATGATCGTGCCCTTCGTGATCACGACGTTGCCGGTCGCGACCGTGACCTGCTTCAGGTCGTCGTAGGTCAGGTTGTCGGCTTCGACGTTGATCGGCTTGCTCTGGTCGGCCTTCTCGGCATGGGCGAGCGGCGCCAGCCCGACCAGCGGGAGCGCCACGAGCGTCGCGGCGAGCGCGGCGCGGACGGCGCGCGCAGCGCCGCCGGAATTCTGTCGAGGGAACGGTTCGTTCATGCAGTCACGTGAGGGAAGCGTCACTTGGGTTGACCTTTCGAGCCGCCGGACGTGTCCGCCGCGGCGATCGTGCCGCGCACGTTGCCGTAAAGCTCGATGACCCGGGTGACGTTGTTGTACTTCATGCCGTCGGTCGCGTTGACGAGCGACAGGCCGCGCTGAAGTTTAACCGGCTTTTCGGTCTGGATCACATCGTCATTGACGAAGATCCGGAAATGCTGGGAATCGGCCTGCATCTGCGGATCGCCGCCGCCGGCCGCGCGCAGGATGCGAGCGTCGTCGTACAAATCGACGATCGACACGTCGCCGTTGACGGTGCCGCGCTTCGCGGTGGTCGTCACGACCGGCTTGCCGGGCTGGAATGCGCGCATGGCCGGATCGGTCAGGTCGCTGCTTTCGGTGTCTTCGTAATGGATCAGCTTCGCGGCCGTCAACCGGTACTGCGTCGTGCCGGACTGGTCGAGTTCGGTGACCGAGAAGTTGTCCGCGAAATAGTCGGGCGTATGGCGCTTCGGCTGCACGGTGCCTTCGCCCGGCGGCGGCAGCGTTGCCTGCAGCAGCCACCAGGTGATGCCCGCGAGCGCGGCGACCGCGGCGAGCGGCAGCAACTGGGTCCAGCGGAAATGCGTATTCATCCGTCAGGCTCCGCAGGCGGCTGCGAGCAGCGCGTCGTAGCGGTGCTGCGCGCGCAGGATCGTGTCGCAGGCTTCGCGCACGGCGCCTTGGCCGCCGCGGGCCTCGGCCACCCAGTGCGCGCGGGCGATCACCTCGGGGTGCGCGTTCGCGGGCGCGGTCGCGAAGCCGCAGCGCAGCATCACCGGCAGGTCGGGCCAGTCGTCGCCCATGTAGCCGCAGGCGTCGGCGGTGAGGCCGAGCGATGCGATCAGGTCGGCGAACACCGTGAGCTTGTTCTCGACGCCCTGGAACAGGTGCGCGATCTTCATTTCCTTCGCGCGTGCCGCGACGATCTCCGAGCGGCGGCCCGTGATGATCGCGGTCGCGATGCCGGCTTCGCCAAGCAGCTTCACGCCGTGGCCGTCGAGCGAATTGAACGACTTCATCGCGTCGCCGGCCGCGGTAAACAGCAGGCCGCCGTCGGTCAGTACGCCGTCGACGTCGAAAATCATCAGCTTCACGCGGCTTGCGCGTTCGGCCGCAGTCAGCGCTGCGCTCATCAGATCACCTTCTTCGAAAACAGGTCGTGCATGTTCAGCGCGCCGATCAGCGCGCCTTCGGCATCGACTACGAGCATCTGGTTGATCCGGTGGCGCTCCATCAGTTCCACAGCCTCGACCGCCAGGTGATCCGGTGCGATCGTGCGCGGGTTGCGCGTCATCACGTCGGTGATCGGCAGCGTGCGGAAGTCGCCGTCGCGCGCGAGCACGCGGCGCAGGTCGCCGTCCGTGAAGATGCCCGCGACCTTGCCGTCGGCGTCGACGACGGCCGTCATGCCCAGGCGTTTCGCGGTGATCTGGAACAGTGCATCCGACAGCGTCGCGTCGAGCCCGACGGACGGGACGTCGTCGCCCGAGCGCATCACGTCGCGCACGTAGGTGAGCAGGCGCCGGCCGAGCGCGCCGCCCGGGTGCGAGCGCGCGAAATCTTCCGAACCGAAGCCGCGCGCGTCGAGCACGGCGACGGCGAGCGCGTCGCCGAGCGCGAGCGCGGCGGTCGTGCTCGCGGTGGGCGCAAGGTTCAGCGGGCACGCTTCCTTCGAGACCGCGGCGTTCAGGTTCACGTCGGCGAGCGTGCCGAGGCTCGACTCCGCACGGCCCGTGATCGCGATCAGCTTCGCGCCGATCCGCTTGACGAGCGGCAGGATCGCGACGAGCTCTTCCGATTCGCCGGAATAGGAGATGCCGATGAAGACGTCGTCGGAGGTGACCATCCCGAGGTCGCCGTGGCTGGCCTCGGCAGGGTGGACGAAGAAGGCCGGCGTGCCGGTGCTGGCCAGCGTTGCTGCGATCTTGCGGGCGATATGCCCGGATTTGCCGATACCGGACACCACCACGCGGCCCCGGCAGCCGAGCAGCAGCGCGACGGCCTGGATGAAGTCGCCGTCGAGCTGGTCGCGCAGCGCACGCACGGCGTCCGCCTCGATGTCGAGCACGTCGCGGGCGAGCGCGAGCGCGCGGTTGTCATTGATTTTCGCTATCATGCGCGGAGTATAGCAAAGGCGTTTGTTCGCCGCGCCGGGCCTTCGGACTCGTCCGAAGTCGCCTATCCCACGCTACGCCATCGTGCCCGCTTTGCGGTGGCCCCGACGAACGAGGACGCTTTGCCCGTGATTTCCCCGCTCGAAATGACGCTCATGCTGCTGCTGGCTTCGGTAGTGGGCGTCGTCGTGTTCCGTTCGCTGAACCTCCCGCCGATGCTCGGCTACCTGACCGTCGGTATCCTGGTCGGCCCGCACGCGCTCGGGATCGCGGCGGATCTCGAGCGCGCCGAGCATCTCGCGGAATTCGGCGTGGTGTTCCTGATGTTCTCGATCGGCCTCGAATTCTCGCTCGCGAAACTGAGGTCGATGCAGCGGCTCGTGTTCGGCCTCGGGCTGTTGCAGGTCGTCGCGACGCTTTTGCTCGCGCTCTTGCTCGGCGCGCTGTTCGAGCGCTGGGTGCACATCACGTGGCAGGGCGCCGTCGCGCTCGGCGGCGCGCTCGCGATGTCGTCGACGGCGATCGTGTCGAAGATGCTCGCCGAGCGGCTCGAGATCGAGACCGAGCACGGCCGCAACATCTTCGGCGTGCTGCTGTTCCAGGATCTTGCGGTCGTGCCGCTGCTGATCGTGATCGCCGCGTTCGGCGCCGAAACGTCAAAGGATCTCGCGCTGACGCTCGGTTTCGCGGCGGTCAAGATCGTGATCGCGCTCACGCTGCTGCTGGTCATCGGGCAGCGCTTCATGACGCGCTGGCTCAACGTCGTCGCGCGGCGCCGTTCGCAGGAACTGTTCGTGCTGAACCTGCTGCTCGTCACGCTCGGTGCCGCGTTCATCACCGACAAGTTCGGCCTGTCGCTTGCGCTCGGCGCGTTCATCGCGGGGATGCTGATTTCCGAGACGCCGTTCCGCCATCAGGTTGAAGAGGACATCAAGCCGTTCCGCGACGTGCTGCTCGGCCTGTTCTTCGTGACGACCGGGATGCTGCTCGATCCGCGCGTGATCTGGGAGCACCCGTTGCTCGTGCTCGGCTTCTTCGTCGGCCAGGTGCTGTTCAAGGCCACGATGATCACGGGGCTCGCGCGGCTGTTCGGCGCGACGCCGGGCGTCGCGATGCGCACGGGCATCGGCCTCGCGCAGGCCGGCGAATTCGGCTTCGTGCTGCTGAACCTGATCCTCGACCGCCATCTCGTCGATTCGACGCTGCTGCAGGCGATCCTTGCGTCGATGCTGCTGTCGATGCTTGCCGCGCCGTTCCTGATCCAGAACGCGGACCGGATCGTGATGCGGCTGTCGTCGACCGAATGGATGCAGCAGTCGCTGCAGATGACGCGGATCGCGACGCAAAGCCTGAAGCAGCGCGGCCACGTGATCATCTGCGGCTACGGCCGCGCGGGCCAGAACCTGGCGCGCATGCTCGAACAGGAAGGCATTTCGTATGTCGCGCTCGACCTCGACCCGGACCGCGTGAGCGCGGCCGGGGCGGCCGGCGAATCGGTCGTGTTCGGCGACGCGGCGCGCCGCGAGTCGCTGCTCGCGGCCGGTATCCACCGCGCGGCGGCCGTCGCGATCACCTATGCGAACACGCCGTCCGCGCTGCGCGTGCTGCATCACGTGCACGAGCTCGAACCGACGCTGCCGGCGATCGTGCGTACCGTCGACGATGCCGATCTCGAGAAGCTGCTCGCGGCCGGCGCGACCGAGGTGATTCCGGAGATCGTCGAGGGCAGCCTGATGCTCGCGTCGCACACGCTGGTGCTGGTCGGCGTGCCGATGCGCAAGGTCGTGCGGCGCGTCGAGGAGATGCGCGACGAGCGCTACAGCCTGCTGCGCGGCTATTTCCGCGGCGCGGACGACGCGGACGACGACGACCACGAGCAGGTGCGGCTACAATCGGTGCCGGTCGATGCGCGCGCGGACGCGGTCGGGCGCTCGCTGGAGGAACTCGGGCTGTATGCGCTCGGGCTGGAAGTCACGGCGATCCGCCGGCACGGCATCCGCGGCGTCGAACCCGATCCGCAGACCAAGCTGCGCGCGAGCGACATCGTCGTGCTGCGCGGGCTGCCCGAGGCGCTCGCGCTCGCGGAGGAGCGGCTGTCGCGCCATCGGCGCGATCCGCCGGCCGCGGCCGCGTGAGTCGCACTCAATAACCTGACCCGTATTTATTCGAAACGGTGCCCGATCTTCGCGCACCGTTTTTTTCGGAGAGTTTCATGCCGCATTCGTCGTCGGGCGCGCCGCTCGATCCGGTCGCCTTCATCCACAGCCAGATCCGCACGGTGCCCGACTGGCCGCAGCCGGGCGTGATGTTCCGCGACATCACGACGCTGCTGCAGAGCCCGAAGGCGCTGCGCATCCTCGTCGACCTGTTCGTCGAACGCTATGTCGATGCGAAGCTCGATTACGTCGCGGGCCTCGACGCGCGCGGCTTCATCATCGCGCCGATCGTCGCGTACGAGCTGAGCGTCGGCTTCGTGCCGATCCGCAAGGTCGGCAAGCTGCCGTACAAGACGCGCTCGGAATCGTACGACCTCGAATACGGCAGCGCGACGGTCGAGATCCACGAGGACGCGTGCCGCCCCGGCGACCGCGTGATCATCATGGACGACCTGATCGCGACCGGCGGCACGATGATGGCGGGGCGCAACCTGCTGCAGCGGCTCGGCGCGGTGGTCGTCGAAGGCGCGGCGATCATCGACCTGCCCGATCTCGGCGGCTCGGCGCTGCTGCGCAACGCGGGATTGCCCGTCTATACCGTCACCGAATTCGCCGGCCACTGAAACCCGGCTGAACCGCGAGGTCACGATGCCCAACTTCATGCTGTTTCTCGCCACGTCGATCGCGATTACGTTCGCGCCGGGTCCCGACAACCTGCAGGTGCTCGCGCGCGGGATCTCGCAGGGCCGCGCGGCCGGCTTCGTCGCCGCGCTCGGCTTCACGGCCGGGATCCTGTTCCACACGACGCTCGCGGCGCTCGGCGTCGCGGCCGTGCTGCGTTCGTCGCCGGTCGCGTTCGAGATCCTGAAGCTCGCGGGCGCTGCGTACCTCGTGTGGATCGGCATCAAGGCGCTGCGCAGCCAGGGCCTCGCGAATGCGCACGCGCGCCCGCCGCAGCCGCTCGGAACGATCTTCCGGCAGAGCGTGATCGGCAACCTGATGAACCCGAAGGTCACGTTGTTCTTCGTCGTGTTCCTGCCGCAGTTCGTCGATCCGCACGGTGCGCAGAGCGTGACGCTGCAGATGTTCGAGCTCGGCGCGCTGTTCATGCTGCAGACGGCCGCGATCTTCTCGCTGTTCGGCGTCGGCGCCGGGATGATCGGCGCATGGCTGAAGCGCCGCCCGAAGGCCGGCGTGTGGCTCGACCGGATCGCCGGCGCGACGTTCATCGCGATCGGCATCCGCGTCGCACTGAAGGACTGACGGCGATGACGTTTCCGTGCATTGCGGCCGCGCGCCGCTTCGATCCGGCCGCGCACCTGCGCTTCGAGATCGCCGGCCAGGCGGTCGGCTGGGTGCGCCGCCAGGACGTCGCGAAGCTCGCGCGCTGGCCCGACGTGTTCGAGCTGACCGGCGAGCGCGTCGTGCTGTCGGCGCGCTACGACTCGGTCGACGCGCGCAGCATGGCGCTGGCGAGCGCGATCGGCGCACTCGCGGCAGAAGGCGCGATTCCTGGCTGGCGCGACGAGATCTACGCGATCCGCAACCGCTTCGACGACCCGCCGCTCGCGTACATCGAGCGCGCCGCGTCGCGGTTCTTCGGGACGCAGACTTATGCGGTGCACCTGAACGGCATCGTAGAATATGCAGTTACGCCGGGCGAGGCGCCCGCCGCGGCCGTGCCGCAGATGTGGCTCGGCCGCCGCAGCGCGACCAAGGCAACCGACCCCGGCATGCTCGACAACGTCGTCGCGGGCGGCATCGGCTGGGGCCTGGGCGTTCACGAGACGCTCGCGAAGGAGTGCTGGGAAGAAGCCGGCATTCCGGCCGAACTCGCGGTGCGTGCGATCGCGGGCCGCGCGGTGCAGGTGCTGTGCTCGCTGCCGGAAGGCACGCAGTCCGAACTGATCTTCGTGTACGACCTGCCGCTGCCGCACGACTTCGCGCCGCGCAACCAGGACGGGGAAGTGGCCGAGCACCTGCTGGCCGGCGTGCCCGAGGTGATCGGCTGGCTGCGCGAAGGCCGCGCGACAATGGATGCGAGCCTCGCGACGCTCGATACGCTGCTGCGCCACCGCTGGCTTTCCGCGACCGACGCGGCGGGCATCGACGCGCTGTTCGCACCGGCCGCGTGACGCGCGCCGCGACGCGCAGTCCGGCGGCGCGAACGGGCAATTTGACGAATACGGAAACAAAGGGAGTCGCGGTCATGTCGACCGATCACAGCTTTATCTTGAAACTGTCGTGCCCCGACCGGCACGGCATCGTCCACGCGGTCTCGGGCTTCCTGTTCGAGCGCAACAACAACATCCTCGATTCGGCGCAGTTCGGCGACAGCCGTACCAGCGAATTCTTCATGCGCGTGCACTTCGAGCAGGATGGCAACGGCGCGGATGTCGCGTCGGCGCTCGACACGCTTCGCAAGGAATTCGCACCGCTCGCGGAACAGTTCTCGATGCGCTGGGAACTGCACGACGCGGCCGTGAAGCCGCGCGTCGTGATCATGGTGTCGAAGATCGGCCACTGCCTGAACGACCTGCTGTTCCGCTATCGCACCGGCCAACTGCCGATCGAGATTCCGGCGATCGTGTCGAACCACAAGGAGTTCTACCAGCTCGCCGCGAGCTACAACATCCCGTTCCATCACTTCCCGCTGATCGGCGGTTCGTCCGATGCCGCGAAGGCCGCGCAGGAAGCGCGCGTGCTGGAAGTGATCGACGAGCACCAGGCCGACCTCGTCGTGCTCGCGCGCTACATGCAGATCCTGTCGCCGAACATGTGCGAGCAGCTCGCCGGGCGCGCGATCAACATCCACCATTCGTTCCTGCCGAGCTTCAAGGGTGCGAAGCCGTACTACCAGGCGTTCGACCGTGGCGTGAAGCTGATCGGCGCAACTGCGCACTACGTGACGACCGATCTCGACGAAGGCCCGATCATCGAGCAGGAAGTCGAGCGTGTCGACCACAGCATGACGCCCGACCAGTTGACCGCGATCGGCCGCGACGTCGAGTGCGTGACGCTCGCGCGCGCGGTGAAGTGGCACGTCGAGCACCGGATCGTGCTGAACGGGACGAAGACGGTCGTGTTCCGCTGATCGGCCAGCCGCGTTCGTCGGCCTGCCCGTACAAACAAAAACGCCGCGCCCTTCACGGGGTGCGGCGTTTTTTTTACGCCTGATGCGCGGGCGTCAGATCAGCCGCAGCAGGTACAGCTCGCGTTTCAGGTACGCATAGAAGATCGGCGCGGCGATCACGCCCGGCAGCCCGAACGCGGCCTCCATCACCAGCATCGCGAGCAGCAGCTCCCACGCGCGCGACTCGATCTGGCCGCCGATGATCTTCGCGTTCAGGAAGTATTCGAGCTTGTGGATGATCACGAGGAACGCGAGCGACGCGATCGCGGTACCCATGCTGACCGACAGCGACACGGCGACGATCAGCGTGTTCGAGATCAGGTTGCCGATGACGGGCAGCAGGCCGACGATGAACGTGACGAGCACGAGCGTTTTCGACAGCGGCAGCCGCTCGTGGAACATCGGCAGCGCGACGAGCAGGTAGATGCCCGTGAACGTCGCGTTGATCGCCGAGATCTTGATCTGCGCGAACACGATCCGGCGGAACGCGTCGGAGAAGCGCGACACGCGCGTGACGAGCGCGGTCGACAGCGGCCGGCGTGCCTTGCCGTGCTCGACGCCGATCGCGATCATCGCGCCGATGATCATCCCGAACAGCACGTGGCCGAAGCCGCGCGCGACGCTCTTGCCGCTCTGCTGGAGCTCTTCCATGTGCGCGTGCATCAGCACGGCTGCCTTCGTCTTCATCTGCTCGACGTCGACGGGTAGCAGGTTCGCGATCCACGCCGGCGTGCGCGCGCGGGTTTGCTCGACGATCTGCATCAACTGGTCGAGCAGGCTCTGCAGGTTCGGCACCGTGCGCTCGAAATGCTCGATGATGCCGATCGTCAGGCCCGTGAGCGCGCCGACGATCGCGATCGCCAGCAGCACGACGGCGACCCAGCGCGCGCGCATGCTGGTCGTGTGGCGTTCGATCACGGGCGCGATCGTGTGGATCAGCTGGTAGACGAGCAGGCCGGCCAGCAGCCCGCCGAGCAGCTTGAGCTCGAGGACGAGCCACATCATGACGATCGTGAAGAGATAGCTGCCGATCTCGAGTGCCGACAGCTTCGGCAGGCTGAAGTCGCTCGTCAGCCGCACGCTGCGCAAGTGCGGCTCGCGGTTCTGCGCATCGCGCGACGAGTCTGGTTGCTTCTCCATCGTGGATTCCTGTCGTTCGTGTGTCATGCCGCGCAATGAGCGACAGAGCGGTGCCCGCCCGGGCTGCACCGGATTGGTGCCGATGGCGAACCTTACGACCGTAAAGTATAGCCGCCATTATGGTCCGCAATCGGGCCGTTTGGCGCATGGTGTAAACGCAGAAGGGAAAACGAGGGGGCGGGCGGCGTACCGCCAACGGTCGCGCGCGGCCGGGCGGCCGCGCGCGGGAAGGGTGGCGCAAGCGCGACGGGCGTCAGCCGGCCGCGACCTTGCGGGTCGAACGCTTGAGCAGCGGCGCGAGGTACTTGCCGGTGAAGCTCGCCTTCGTCTTCGCGACCTGCTCGGGCGTGCCCTGCGCGATGATCTGGCCGCCGCCGGCGCCGCCTTCGGGGCCGAGATCGATCACCCAGTCGGCCGTCTTGATCACGTCGAGGTTGTGCTCGATGATCACGACCGTGTTGCCCTGGTCGCGCAGCCGGTGGATCACCTCGAGCAGCAGCGCGATGTCGTGGAAGTGCAGGCCGGTGGTCGGCTCGTCGAGGATGTACAGCGTGCGGCCGGTGTCGCGCTTCGACAGCTCCAGCGACAGCTTCACGCGCTGCGCCTCGCCGCCCGACAGCGTCGTGGCCGACTGGCCGAGGCGGATGTAGCCGAGGCCGACGTCGAGCAGCGTCTTCAGCTTGCGCGCGATGACCGGCACCGCGCTGAAGAATTCGTACGCATGCTCGACCGTCATGTCGAGCACTTCGCTGATGTTCTTGCCCTTGTACTGCACTTCGAGCGTTTCGCGGTTGTAGCGCTTGCCGTGGCACACGTCGCACGGCACGTAGACGTCCGGCAGGAAGTGCATCTCGACCTTCAGCACGCCGTCGCCCTGGCACGATTCGCAGCGGCCGCCCTTCACGTTGAACGAGAAGCGGCCCGGATCGTAGCCGCGCTCCTTCGAGGTCGGCACGCCCGAGAACAGCTCGCGGATCGGCGTGAACAGGCCCGTGTACGTGGCCGGGTTCGAGCGCGGCGTGCGGCCGATCGGCGACTGGTCGACGTTGATCACCTTGTCGAAGTGCTCGAGGCCCTCGATCGCCTCGTGCGGCGCCGGCTCGGCCGACGAGCCGTACAGGTGGCGCGCGACCGCGTGATACAGCGTGTCGTTGATCAGCGTCGACTTGCCGGAGCCCGACACGCCGGTGATGCAGGTCAACAGGCCGACCGGCAGCTCGAGATCGACGTGCTTCAGGTTGTTGCCGTGCGCGTCGACGATGCGCAGCATCCGCTCCGCGTCGGGTGCGAGCCGCTCGTCCGGATACTCGATCGTGCGCTTGCCGAGCAGGTACTGGCCCGTCAGCGACTGCGGGTTCGACTGCACCTGCTTCGGCGTGCCTTCGGCCACCACCACGCCGCCGTGCTCGCCCGCGCCGGGGCCCATGTCGACGACGTAGTCGGCCGTGCGGATCATGTCCTCGTCGTGCTCGACGACGATCACCGAGTTGCCGAGGTCGCGCAGGTGCTTGAGCGTCCCGATCAGGCGGTCGTTGTCGCGCTGGTGCAGGCCGATCGACGGCTCGTCGAGCACGTACATCACGCCCGTGAGGCCCGAGCCGATCTGCGACGCGAGCCGGATCCGCTGCGCCTCGCCGCCCGACAGCGTTTCGGCGCTGCGCTCGAGCGACAGGTAGTCGAGGCCGACGTTGTTCAGGAACGTCAGGCGCGCGACGATTTCCTTGATCACCTTGTCGGCGATCTCGCGCTTCGCGCCTTCGAGCGTCAGCCCGTCGAAATAGCCGAGCGCGTCGCGCAGCGGCCAGCCGCTGATTTCATAGATGCCGCGCGCGTAGTCGCCGGTGCCGATCCGCACGTGGCGCGCCTCGCGACGCAGGCGCGTGCCTTCGCACGACGGGCACGGCTGGTTGTTCTGGTACTTCGACAGTTCCTCGCGCACCGCGACCGAATCGGTCTCGCGGTAGCGGCGCTCGAGGTTCGGGATGATCCCTTCGAACACGTGCTCGCGGATCGTCGTGCGGCCGCGCTCGTTGATGTACGAGAACGGGATCGTCTGCTTGCCCGAGCCGAACAGCAGCACCTTCCGGATCTTTTCCGGCAGATCCTCGAACGCGGCGTCGATGTCGAACTCGTAGAACGCCGCGAGGCTCTGCAGCATCTGGAAGTAGAACTGGTTGCGGCGGTCCCAGCCCTTCACGGCGCCCGCAGCGAGCGACAGCGACGGGTGCGCGACGACCCGCTTCGGGTCGAAGAACGTGATCTGGCCGAGGCCGTCGCATTCCGGGCACGCGCCCATCGGGTTGTTGAACGAGAACAGGCGCGGCTCGAGCTCCTGCAGCGAGTACGAGCAGATCGGGCACGCGAACTTCGAGCTGAACAGGTGTTCCTTGTCGGTGTCCATTTCCAGCGCGATCGCGCGGCCGTCGGCGAGGCGCAGCGCCGTCTCGAACGATTCGGCGAGGCGCTGCTTCATGTCCGGGCGCACCTTCAGGCGATCGACGACGACGTCGATCGTGTGCTTGTCGTTTTTCTTGAGCTTCGGCAGCGACTCGACCTCGTAGATCTTCGCGACGCCTTCGTTCGCGGTGCCGCCGCCCGAGCGCACGCGAAAGCGCACGAAGCCCTGCGCCTGCATCTCCTCGAACAGCTCGGCGTGCTCGCCCTTGCGGTTCGCGACGACGGGCGCGAGGATCATCAGCTTGGTTTCCTCGGGCAGCGCGAGCGCCGCGTCGACCATCTGCGACACGCTCTGCGCCTCGAGCGGGATATCGTGGTCGGGGCAGTACGGCGTGCCGACACGTGCGTACAAAAGTCGCAGGTAGTCGTGGATTTCCGTGACCGTGCCGACGGTCGAACGCGGGTTGTGGGATGTCGCCTTCTGCTCGATCGAGATCGCGGGCGACAGGCCCTCGATCAGGTCGACGTCCGGTTTCTCCATCAGCTGCAGGAACTGGCGGGCATACGCGGACAGGCTTTCGACATAGCGGCGCTGGCCCTCGGCATAAAGGGTATCGAACGCGAGCGACGACTTGCCCGACCCTGACAACCCGGTAATCACGATCAGCTTGTGGCGCGGCAGGTCGAGATTGACGTTTTTCAGGTTGTGGGTGCGTGCCCCACGGATACGGATCTGTTCCATGAACCTGGCCAAAATGGAGGAAACCAAACCTGCTACTATAACGGCTTTTCGAGACCGTCGTTTGGGGTCCCCAGCCTTTACAGCAGGTGGCAGCAAGGCGGCGCCTGCGCCGGGGAAAGCGGTCGCGCCGCGCGGTTCCGGGCGGCCTGCAGGCTGCCGAATCCTGCCCCGACGCGTTGCCCGCCGGGCCTCCCGGGCCGCCGGTCCTGATCTTCCGCCGCCCGCTGCCGGGCGGACATTCCGATCATTCGAAATTCATTCCCGATGTCCAATCCGTCCGCCACGTCTTCCCGCATGACCGCGCCCGAGCTGCGCGCGACCACGTCGCTCGCGGCGATCTTCGCGCTGCGCATGCTCGGCCTGTTCATGATCATGCCGGTGTTCTCGGTCTACGCGAAAACCATTCCCGGCGGCGACAACGTGCTGCTCGTCGGCATCGCGCTCGGGGCCTACGGCGTCACTCAGTCGCTGTTCTACATCTTCTACGGCTGGGCGTCCGACAAGTTCGGCCGCAAGCCGGTGATCGCCGCGGGCCTCGTGATCTTCGCGCTCGGCAGCTTCGTCGCCGCGTTTGCGCACGACATCACGTGGATCATCGTCGGCCGCGTGATCCAGGGGATGGGCGCCGTGTCGTCCGCGGTGCTCGCGTTCATCGCCGACCTGACTTCCGAGCAGAACCGCACGAAGGCGATGGCGATGGTCGGCGGCTCGATCGGCGTGTCGTTCGCGGTCGCGATCGTCGGCGCGCCGATCGTGTTCCACTGGGTCGGGATGAGCGGGCTGTTCACGATCGTCGGCGTACTGTCGATCCTCGCGATCGGCGTCGTGGTGTGGATCGTTCCCGACGCGGCGAAGCCCGTGCACGTGCCCGCGCCGTTCGCCGAGGTGCTGCATAACGTCGAGCTGTTGCGCCTGAATTTCGGGGTGCTGGTGCTGCATGCGACGCAGACGGCGCTGTTCCTCGTCGTGCCGCGCCTGCTCGTCGACGGCGGGCTGCCGGTCGCCGCGCACTGGAAGGTCTACCTGCCGGTGATGGGGCTCGCGTTCGTGATGATGGTCCCGGCGATCATCGTCGCGGAAAAACGGGGCAAGATGAAGCCGGTGCTGCTGGGCGGCATTCTGGCTATCCTGATCGGCCAATTGCTGCTGGGCAGCGCGCCGCATACCATCCTGATTGTGGCGGCGATCCTGTTCGTCTACTTCCTCGGGTTCAACATCCTGGAAGCGTCGCAGCCGTCGCTCGTGTCGAAGCTCGCGCCGGGTTCGCGCAAGGGTGCGGCCACGGGCGTCTACAACACCACGCAGTCGATCGGGCTCGCGCTCGGCGGCATCGCGGGCGGCTGGCTGCTGAAGCACGGGGGTGCAAACACCGTGTTCTACGCGTGTTCGGGGCTCGTTGCCGCGTGGCTTATAATCGCGGCCAGCATGAAAGCGCCGCCGCGCAAGGCCTGAACCTGATTTTCGGGCAGGCACCGGCGGCGTTCGCCGGCTTGACCGGCGGGCCGCTCCGACGCGGCCCGGCATCGAATTTACTGGAGAAACACATGGCATCCGTCAACAAGGTCATCCTCGTCGGCAATCTCGGCGCCGATCCTGAAGTCCGTTACCTGCCGAGCGGCGACGCGGTTGCGAACATCCGTCTCGCGACGACCGACCGCTACAAGGACAAGGCAAGCGGCGATTTCAAGGAAATGACCGAGTGGCATCGCGTCGCGTTCTTCGGCCGTCTGGCGGAGATCGTCAGCGAATACCTGAAGAAAGGCTCGTCGGTCTATATCGAAGGCCGCATCCGCACGCGCAAGTGGCAAGGCCAGGACGGCCAGGATCGTTACTCGACCGAAATCGTCGCCGACCAGATGCAGATGCTCGGCGGCCGCGGCGGTGCGGGCGGCGGCGGCGGTGGCGGTGACGAAGGCGGTTACGGCGGCGGCTACGGTGGTGGTGGCGGCGGCCGCGGCGAGCAGGCGGAACGCGGCGGTGGCGGCGGCGGTCGTGCCGGCGGCGCGGCGCGTGGCGGTGCTGGCGGCGGCGCGCAGAGCCGTCCGAGTGCACCGGCAGGTGGCGGCTTCGACGAGATGGACGACGATATTCCGTTCTGACGGCCAAGTCGGCATCCCGCATCGCGATGGGCCCGAATGTCCGAGTCAAGCCGGTTGCTTGGCGCGGGTCTTCGGGCCTTGCTTCGTTTACGTCGCTGTACCTCGCACTGCTGACGAACCGTGGCTGACGAACTCCCCGACCTCATCGCTGCGCATCTCGACGTGCTGTTCTGCGGGATCAACCCCGGCATGACCGCCGCCGCGACCGGGCATCACTTCGCGGGGAGAAGCAACCGCTTCTGGCGCGTGATTCATCTCGCGGGTTTCACGCCAACGGAAATTCCTCCGAACGACGATCGCGCCATACTCCGGTACGGCTGCGGCCTGACGGCGGTAGTGAAGCGACCGACCGCGAGTGCCGATCAGCTTTCGCGCGCGGAATTCATCGCCGCGGCGGCGGAGTTCGAGCAGAAGGTAGCGCGTTATGGGCCGCGCTTCGTCGCCTTTCTCGGCAAGGCGGCGTATTCGGCGCTTGCGGGGCAACGCGAAGTCGCGTGGGGATTGCAGCCGGCGCGCATGCAACGCGCGAGCGTCTGGGTGCTGCCCAATCCGAGCGGGAGAAATCTTGCGTTCGGCCTCGACGATCTGGTCGACGCGTACCGTCAGCTTTATCTGCAGGCGAAGACCGTTGCCGGTCGTCAACCGGAGGGGCAGCCGGATGCGGCGCAGTAAGACGGCATCCCCATGGCCGGGCACCGTGTTGCCGCGGGCGTTCTTCGATCGCATCGCCACCGACGTCGCACCGCAACTGCTCAACAAGATCCTCGCGGCAGCCGACGGCCGCGCCGGCCGCATCGTCGAAGTGGAGGCCTATGCCGGCGCGATCGACCCGGCGGCGCATACCTATCGCGGCAAGACACTGCGTAACTCGACGATGTTCGGGCCGCCCGGGCACCTGTACGTCTATTTCACGTACGGCATGCACTGGTGCTGCAATTGCGTGTGCGGTCCGGATGGTACGGGAACGGGCGTGCTGATCCGTGCGCTGGAACCGCTGCATGGGCTCGAACAGATGCGTGCGGCACGGCCGCCGCTGACGCGCGATCGCGACCTGTGCCGCGGGCCGGCTCGGCTGACCCAGGCGATGGGGATCGATGGAGCCCAGGATGGCGTCGATCTGGTTGGCGCGCGAGAAGGGTTTGCGGTCGTGGACGACGGCATGGCGCCGCCCGCGGATCTGGCGGGCGAGCCGCGCATCGGCATTCGCGTCGGCAAGGATCTTCCGTGGCGGTGGAGCGTGCCCGGCAATCGCCATGTATCGGGGGCGCTGCCGCGCACCTGATGCGTGCCGCGCACAATCGCGCGTAAATCGATCTGCGTCACGCGGCCGCCATTATTGACCGGCTAAGCTGGTCCTTTCGACGTTCGATCGAGGGGGACACAATGCGGCGGGTCGTATTCAACCAGAAGGGCGGCGTGGGCAAATCGACGATCGTCTGCAACCTGGCGGCGATCAGCGCGAGCGAAGGGCTGCGCACGCTCGTCATCGACCTCGATGCGCAGGCGAACTCCACGCGCTACCTGCTCGGCGACGCCGCAGCCGACGCGCAACCGGGGGTCGCCGGTTTCTTCGAAACCGCGCTGACCTTCAACTTCCGTCCGGTCGACGTCGCGTCGTTCATCCATCCGACCCCGTTCGAAGGGCTCGACGTGATGCCCGCGCATCCGGACCTCGACACGCTGCACGGCAAGCTCGAATCGCGCTACAAGATCTACAAGCTGCGCGACGCGCTGAACGAGCTCGACACCTACGACGCCGTGTACATCGACACGCCGCCCGCGCTGAATTTCTATACGCGCTCGGCGCTGATCGCGGTCGAGCGCTGCCTGATCCCGTTCGACTGCGACGATTTCTCGCGCCGCGCGCTGTACACGCTGCTCGAGAACGTGAAGGAAATCCAGCAGGACCACAACGCGGCGCTCGAGGTCGAAGGGATCGTCATCAACCAGTTCCAGCCGCGCGCGAGCCTGCCGCAACGGCTGGTCGACGAGCTCGTCGACGAAGGGCTGCCGGTGCTCGCATCGAAGCTGTCGGCGTCGGTGAAGATCCGCGAGTCGCATCAGCAGTCCAAGCCCGTGATCCATCTCGAACCCGGGCACAAGCTCGCGCAGGAATTCCTCGCGTTGCATCGCGAACTGGCCGGCTGACCGCCCGCACGCAGGAACCGACCGTGGCCGCTTCATGCGGCCGCACCGGTATTTTCATTGCGACCCGCAATTCATCCGATCATTGATTCCGGCATTAATAATCCCGGAAACGATTTCATAATCAATCCAGAAAAAACGATTACATAAGCGGCCGCTCCATTTTCAATCGGCGCCGGTTTTCTAATAAACGGAATAATGAATTGGTAAATGTTGCGCAACGTCACGGCGCGCTATGCTGTAAAAAGGTAAAAAGACATTGCGGGACAGAGTGCTGCGATGTCTTTCTCCGCGATGTCGATGTGTCGCGGGCTCCAGCAGCTGCTCGAAGAGAAGTAAGGGTTTACACCTATCATTAATGCCATTTAATTGACAATTAATCGATCTAGAATGGCCTCCTTCAACTTCCCGTACTTAAATAAGTGACGGGTTGTCAATAAGGTGGCCGGCTGTCGATCTGGCTTCCATTTTTCTTTACGTCGTCTCTCGCATTGCCAACAGGAGCGTGCCCGATGTCCGTATTTGCCCCCGAAAAACTTACCGCCGATTATCAAACCGGAATCGCTGCGTGGTTTGCGATCGCCCGTCCGGCGATCCAGGGTTTCGAGGCTGTCGTCGAACTCAACCTGCAAGCGGCCCGGACGGCGCTCGAGGAATACGAAGACAAGCTGAAGAACGCCTTCAACAGCAGCAATCCGGCCGCGGGTTTCGCGCAGCAGGTGGCCGCACCGCAGGAAGCGGCCGGCAAGGTCGTGTCGTACGGCCGCCATCTGTTCGACATCGCGGTGTCGACGCAATCCGAATGGGCGAAGGTCGCGCAGGCGCAATACGAACAGAACGACAAGCGCCTGAAGGACGTGCTCGGCGAGCTGTCGAAGCATGCGCCGGCTGGCTCGGCACCGGTGGTGGCCGCGCTGAATTCGGCGCTGTCCGCGGCGACGGCCGCGGCTGACTCCGTGCGCGCAGCGACGGGGCAGGCGATCGAAGCCGCCCAGAGCGGCTTCGATGCGGTCAGCGAAACGGCCACGCGTGGCGCCAAGCAGACGGCTGCCGCACGCAAGGACGCAG
The DNA here is from genome assembly GCF_025560745.1 of Burkholderia sp. S-53. Taxonomy (NCBI): domain Bacteria; kingdom Pseudomonadati; phylum Pseudomonadota; class Betaproteobacteria; order Burkholderiales; family Burkholderiaceae; genus Burkholderia; species Burkholderia sp. S-53. The sequence goes on along the minus strand of NZ_CP090483.1, from coordinate 3,226,194 downwards.
CGGCCGCGCGCGAATCGGCCGCGTAACGATGCGAGCGTGTCGCGCGCAGGCGCGACACGATTGATCGGCGCCGGATGGCGCCGTGCACTGCGTGTGCCGCGCGGTGCACGGCGACCGTTCGGCTTGCCGCAAGGCGCCGGTGCATGTGCGGGCCGTGCCGGTGCGACCGGATGCTGCTCGCGGTGCGTCGGCGTGCGACCGTTGTCGCGCCGGATGGCCCGACGTGCGCCATCGCCAGTTGCAGCCGGCGCGTGCCGGCGTCAGAACGACGAACTGATTTCGATGCAGGAACTGAACATGACGGATGTAGTGATCGTATCGGCCGCGCGGACCGCGGTCGGCAAATTCGGCGGCTCGCTTGCGAAGATTGCGGCGCCCGAGCTGGGCGCGACGGTGATCCGCGCGGTGCTGGAGCGTGCGGGCGTGAAGCCGGAGCAGGTCAGCGAAGTGATCATGGGCCAGGTGCTGACGGCCGGCTCGGGGCAGAACCCGGCGCGGCAGTCGCTGATCAAGGCCGGGCTGCCGGCGGCAGTGCCGGGGATGACGATCAACAAGGTGTGCGGCTCGGGCCTGAAGGCCGTGATGCTGGCGGCGAACGCGATCGTCGCGGGCGACGCGGAGATCGTGATCGCGGGCGGCCAGGAGAACATGAGCGCGTCGCCGCACGTGCTGCCGGGCTCGCGCGACGGGTTCCGGATGGGCGACGCGAAGCTGGTCGACACGATGATCGTCGACGGCCTGTGGGACGTGTACAACCAGTACCACATGGGCATCACGGCGGAGAACGTCGCGAAGGAATACGGGATCACGCGCGAAGAGCAGGACGCGTTCGCGGCGCTGTCGCAGAACAAGGCGGAAGCCGCGCAGAAGGCCGGGCGCTTCAGCGACGAGATCGTGCCGGTGTCGATTCCGCAACGCAAGGGCGAGCCGCTGCAATTCGCGACCGACGAGTTCGTGCGTCACGGCGTGACGGCGGAATCGCTGGCGGGGCTGAAGCCGGCATTCTCGAAGGACGGTTCGGTGACGGCGGCGAACGCGTCGGGCCTGAACGACGGCGCGGCGGCGGTGCTGGTGATGTCCGCGCAGAAGGCGGCGGCGCTCGGCCTGACGCCGCTCGCGCGGATCAAGGCGTACGCGAACGCGGGCGTGGATCCGAGCGTGATGGGGATGGGCCCGGTGCCGGCTTCGCGCCGCTGCCTGGAACGCGCGGGCTGGACGCCGGGCGACCTGGACCTGATGGAAATCAACGAGGCATTCGCGGCGCAGGCGCTGGCGGTGCACAAGCAGATGGGCTGGGACACGTCGAAGGTGAACGTGAACGGCGGCGCGATCGCGATCGGTCACCCGATCGGTGCGTCGGGTTGCCGGATCCTGGTGACACTGCTGCACGAGATGGCCAAGCGCGATGCGAAGCGCGGGCTGGCGTCGCTGTGTATCGGCGGCGGGATGGGCGTCGCGCTCGCGGTCGAGCGAGTCTGAGCAGGGTCTGAAAACAGGGCCCGCAGGCGGCGCCGGCCAGCGTCGCCAGTGGGCGAAGTGTCTTCGCGCACGACAAGCAGCCAACAACAAGCGCGATGTTCCGGTGCGTGCCGCACCCGCGACGCGGGCGGCTGCGCATCGAAGCGGTGGGGCGGCAGCATGTGCGATGCCGCCGCCCCGCATTCATCGATTACTTTTTTGTCGGTAATTTATAGGATGACTAAGCGAATTGCAGTTGTGACAGGTGGAATGGGCGGTCTTGGCGAAGCGGTCAGCATCAGGTTGAACGACGCGGGCCACCGGGTAGTCGTCACGTATTCGCCGAACAACACCGGCGCCGATCGCTGGCTGACCGAGATGCACGCGGCCGGTCGCGAGTTTCATGCGTATCCGGTGGACGTGGCCGATCACGATTCGTGCCAGCAATGCATCGAGAAGATCGTGCGGGACGTCGGCCCGGTCGACATTCTCGTGAACAACGCGGGCATCACGCGCGACATGACGCTGCGCAAGCTCGACAAGGTGAACTGGGATGCCGTGATCCGCACGAACCTCGATTCCGTGTTCAACATGACGAAGCCTGTCTGCGAAGGCATGGTCGAGCGCGGCTGGGGTCGCATCGTCAACATCTCGTCGGTGAACGGCTCGAAGGGTTCGGTCGGCCAGACCAACTACGCGGCCGCGAAGGCCGGCATGCACGGCTTCACGAAATCGCTCGCGCTGGAAGTCGCGCGCAAGGGCGTGACGGTGAACACGGTGTCGCCGGGTTACCTCGCGACGAAGATGGTCACGGCGATCCCGCAGGACATCCTCGACACGAAGATCCTCCCGCAGATTCCGGCGGGCCGGCTCGGCAAGCCCGAGGAGGTCGCGGCGCTGGTCGCTTATCTGTGCTCGGAGGAGGCCGGCTTCGTGACGGGCTCCAACATCGCGATCAACGGCGGCCAGCACATGCACTGACGCGCGGCGGCCCGGACGGTGTTTGCACGCGTTTCGGGCCGCGCTCCGCTATATCCAGTGCCGGCGCGGCGGCAGGTACGCCGCTTCGGCCTCGCATTCCGGAGAAGGCATGGGCGACATCTGGATGGGACTCGCGATCGGCGGCTCGGCACTGGCCGTCGCGCTGACGATGGCGATCGTGCTCTACTGGCTCGAGCGGCGCCGCGCGCGGTTGCTGCGGAACTTCGATCATCGCGATTGCTGGCTCGTCGCGTACGGCAAGTGCTTCGCGCGCCGGCCGGCGAGGCCGGCACGCCGCATGCGCGGCGCGCGTTGATGCCGGCGACGTCGTGCTAGCGCGGCGTCACGACTGGTGAATGGTCACGCATCGCGCGCATTCAGCTGGTGATGCGCGCGATGCGCTTGATCAATTGCTCTTTTCGCTCTTTCCACCCGACGCGCCCGAGTCGTTCTTGTGGAAGACCCGCTTTGTCGTGCGTTTGGTGGCATCCCAGCCTTCGCGCGACGCGTGTGCGACCCCGTGCCCGACCGCCTTCGCGGCGCTCGCGGTCGCGTGGCCGAAGCTGCGTGCAGCTTCGCCGGTCTTGTGCGCGGCTTCCTTCGAATCGCGCTTGATGTCCTGCTTCACTTCCGACATGTCCGCATGCGCGATCGGGCTGATCAGCGCGAGAACGAGCGCGGTGCCAATGAACTGACGAACTTTCACGACGTGGTTTCCTTGAGTAAGCCTCTTCATCGAGGATTCGAATTGCCGGCTGCCGACGCGTCGAGCATCACCGCGGCGCGGCCGGACAGCAGCACGCGATCGCCGCAGCGCAGCGCGAAGCCGTACAGCACCGAGCGGCCGTCGCCGCTCACGCGTTCCGCATCGACGGTGAGCGGCTCGTCGAACGTGTCGAGCCGGTCGACGAACGCGTCGACATTGCGCACGCTCGCCAGATAGCCGACGCGCGGACGTTCTTCGTGCGCACCGAGCAGCGCGCCGTGCACGGCCATCGCCTGCGCCGCGTATTCGATGCCGCAGACCGATGCGAGCCTGCCGTGCGAGCGCAGCGGGTTGTGCGGATCGCGGTGGCTCGTCGCGGTGCAGCGGATGCGTTCGGCGTCCCATGCATCGACCGTATCGAGTACGCACATCGTGCCGCCGTGCGGAATGTGTGCGGCGATCCACGCGTGGTCGAGCGGTGGCGTCAACGGGGGCGTCGCAGTCATCACGCGCGCTCCGCAAAGGTATCCGGCATTGCGATGTCGACCTGCACGCGTGTATCGGCGAGGTAGTCGAGCACGACGCTCGCCGAGCGCCGCGCGGCGAGCGCATCGAGCAGCGGCAGCACGCGTGCGGCCGGATTGCCGGTGCGCAGTGCGTCGAGTTCGGCGTTCGCGAGCGTCGTGGCGGGCGCGTCGGTGAGCTGCACGTCGATGCGGGCGAGCGCACGCCCGCTTGCTTCCGGCGCGAGCACGAGCGCGACGCCGAATGCGTCGTCGATCGGCCGCATGGTGCGCAGCGGTTCCGGATAGTCGGTGTCGTACGCGATCAGCAGGGTCGGCAAGCGATCGACCGCAACCTGGCACAGGCTCTCGAGCAGGCCCGCGACAAAGCTGCCGTCGTGCGCGCACAGCACGTTCGACGTCGCCATTGCGCGGGTCGCGATGCTCCAGTAACCGGCCGGCGCGTTGTGCACGGAGTTGTGGAAGCGCGTCGGCGACAGCTGCCGATCGTCGCCGGCGAGGGTTTCGCAGATCGCGTGGCAGTTCTGGCCGTCGCCGCCGGACGCGCTGAACACGGTCGCGAGCGTGGCCGCATCGCGTCCGCTCGCGGCGACCGCTTCGTGCCCGACCGCGAGCGCGACGCGCACGACGGGGCCCGTGCGGCGCCGCTCGGCCGACGGCAGGCCGGCCGGCGGCGGCAGCACGGTGCGTGCGCTCGCATAGGCCGCGCGGCCCGCGAGCACGTCGGCCGCGTGCGGCCAGTCGTTCAATCCGGGCCCGACGAGGCCGATGCTTTCGATGAAGGCGGTGAGCGTCATGTCGGGCCTCAACGGCGTACGTGGTCGGCGCGGCCGAGGATCAGGCTGCAGTTCGTGCCGCCGAAGCCGAACGAATTGGAGAGCACGGCGCGCACGCGCGTCGCGCGGCTCGCGAGCACGTAGTCGGCGGCGAGCGCCGGGTCCGGTTGCGTCGTGTTGACGCCGGCCGGCACGAACTGCTCGCGCAGCGCGAGCGCGGCGACCACCGCTTCGAGCGCGCCGGCCGCGCCGAGCGTGTGGCCGGTCGCGCCCTTCGTCGAGCTGCACGGCGTGCTCGCAAACAGTGCGCCGACCGCGCGGCTTTCGGCCGCGTCGTTGCTCGGCGTCGCGGTGCCGTGCAGGTTCACGTAGTCGATGTCGTTCGCACCGAGGCCGGCGGACGAAAGTGCCTGCTCGATCGCGACGCGTGCGCCGAGCCCGTCCGGATGCGGCGACGACATATGGTGCGCATCGCTCGATTCGCCGATGCCGAGCAGCAGGATCGCGTTGCCGTCGAGTGCGGCGGGCGGTTCGGGCACGCGTTCGACGAGCGCGAACGCGGCCGCCTCACCGATCGAGATGCCGTCGCGCGCGACGTCGAACGGCCGGCACGGCCGGCGCGACAGCAGTTCGAGCGAATTGAAGCCGTACAGCGTCGTCAGGCACAGCGAATCGACACCGCCGACGACGGCCGCGTCGATCAACCCGGCTTCGATCATGCGGCGCGCGGAGCCGAACACCTTCGCGCCGGACGAGCACGCGGACGAGATCGCCATCGCCGGCCCGCGCAGCGCGAAATATGCGCGCACGAACGCGGCCGGCGAATACGTGTTGTGCGTGTGCGCATAGTGGAAGTCGGCGGGCAGTGCGCCGCTCGCCGGATCTCGATGCTGGTACGCGCGTTCGGTCTCGAGGATGCCGGCCGTGCTCGTGCCGACGAACACGCCGACGCGCGCCGCGCCGTAGCGCGCCACGGCCGCCGCGACGCTCGCGTCGAAACCGTCCTGCGTGAGGGCGAGCTGTGCGAGGCGGTTGTTGCGGCATTCGAAGTCGGCGAGATCGGCGCGCACCGGTTGCGCATCGACGCCGTCGACCGCGCCGATCCACGTGTCGAGATCCGCGCGCTCGAAGTCGCACGGCGCGAGCCCGCCGCGGGCGTCGCGCAGCGCGCCGAGGGTCGCATCGAGGCCGCGGCCGATGCAGCTGGTGGCGGTGAAGTGCGAGAGCAGGAGAGGTTTCACGAGGGTCGCATCCGGTGGCCGGAACGGGCGCCGCAGCAGGGCTGGCAGGCGCGCCGTTCGAGGTCAGATTTTATCAAACGGGGGCGCAGGAATGCCCGGCTGGCCGGGCGGTTCGGGCGCGAGCGCCGCGCGCAACGTGGTCCAGTGCAGTTGCGCATCGGCGGCCGCGCGCAGCACCGCTTGCAGTACGTCGAGCACGACCGGTTCGCCGCGCGCGTCGCGTGCCGCGTGACCATCGTGCACGAGCAGGATGTCGCGCGGTTCGAGGCCGTGCAGCAGGCGGCGCGTGACGGTCGCCGCGTCGTGCGCGCGCGTGTCGAAGCCGCGCCGCGTCCAGCTCGCAAGCTGCAGGCCGAGTTCGCACAGCACCGGTTCGAGAAACGGATTGCGCAGGCCGGCCGGCGCGCGGAAGAACAGCGGGCGCGTGCCGGCGATCTCGGTCAGCGTCTGCTGCGCGGCCGCGATCTCGCGCCGCAGCGCGGCGGGCCCCGACAGCGAGAACGTATGCCGGTGCCGCTGGCTGTGGTTCTCGACCGCGTGACCGCGTGCGACGATCGTCTCGATCCACCGCGGATGACGGCGCGCCAGATCGCCGATGCAGAAGAACGTCGCGCGCGCGTCGTAACGGTCGAGCAGGTCGAGTACGCGCGGCGTGACATCCGGGTCCGGGCCGTCGTCGATCGTCAGCGCGATCCGGCGGCCGGCGCCGGCCGGCAGGCGCGTCCAGTTCGGACCGAGCAGCGTGCTGCGCGGCCACAGGCCGGCGGCCGTCAGCGCGAGATGCGACGCGACCACGCCGCCGACGGCCCACGGCCACGCGGCCGGTTGCGCAACGACGGCGGCGGCCGCGCCCGCGTGCACCACGGCCGTGCCCGCGATCAGCGGCGTCGGCTTCCAGCGGCGTGCGCCGGATTGGCCGGCCTGGCGCGGCGGAACGGACGACGGTGCGTTCATGCCGTACTCCGTTGACGACGATGGCCGGTAGCCGCGGCGCGCGGCGCGAGAATCGCCGCGAACGCGAGCGCGAGCATCGCGCCGGGGCCGACGGTCAGCCCGAAGGTTTCGAGCAGCGGTACGCGCGACAGCGCCAGCAGCCCGAAGCCGGCAACCGTCGCGAGGTTCGCGACCAGCAGCGACACGAGCGTGTACGGCGTGACGGGCTGCGCATCGTCGCGCTTGCAGAAGAACAGCGCATAGTTCGAGCCGACCGCGACGATCAGCAACATGCCGACGAGGTGCAGGATCGTCAGCTGCACGCCGGCGAGCGCGAAGCCGGCCGTCACGACCAGCACGGCCGCGACGAGCGGCGCGAGCGCGCGCACGGCACGGCGCGGCGAACGCAGTGCGATCAGCAGCAGTACGGCGATCGCCGCGAAACCCGCGAGCGACAGCCGGATGTCCTCGTGCACGTAGCTCACGTAAAGGCGATCGGCTTCGGCCTTCATGTCGACGAACAGCGCATCGGGCACGCCCGCGCGCGCGACGGCCGCGCGTATCGGCGTTGCGTCGAGCCCTTGCGCCGCTTGCGCTGCGCGTGCGGCGTCCGGCGCGCGCAGCGACAGCATCGCATTCCAGCGGCCGTCGCGTTCGGTCAGCAGCGCATCGACCGCGAGCGCCATCGACGTGCCGCGCAAGTCCGCGCGCGTCAGCAGCGGTGCGCGGCGGGCAGCCTCGACATCGGCGACGAACGGCACGAACAGGTCGGGTTTCACCGCGATCGGCTGGTTCGCGACGGCGTCGCGCATCCGCGCGGCGAGCACGTCCGCATCCGGCAGGCTCGCCTGGCGCGTGCGCTGCGCGGCATCGCTCGGCAGGTAGCGCGCGGGGCTTTCGAAACCCGCAAGCATGCGTTGGTCGACCAGCGGCTGCAGTTGTGCGGCAACCTTTTCGGACCCTTCGAGCGCCGCCTGTTCGGTCGGCGCGGAAATCACGACGAGGTAGCGCACGTCGGGCGCACCGACATCGGCGCGCAGCCGTGCGTCGAGCGCCTGCGCGTGCGCCGGCACGGGGCTGAGCGCGGCGAGCTCGCGGCTCCACAGGCCGTCGCGATGCAGCAGGAGCGTTGCGCACGCGGCGACCACGAGCATGGCGAGCGGCCAGCGCAGCCGCGGCGCGGCGTCGGCCGCGCGCGCGAGCACGGCGCCGACGCGCGACACGTCGCGGATCGCGACATGCTCGCCGCGCAGGTGCGGCAGCACGAAGCGCGTGACGAGCGCGGCGGCCGTCAGCCCGACGATCGAATACAGCCCGAGCTGCACGAGGCCCGGGAATCCCGAGAACAGCATCGACGCGAAACCGCATACGGACGTCAGCACGCCGAGCCGGATCGTCGGCCAGTACGCGGCGAGCCATGCGCGCGTTGCGTCGGCCGGGCGCGCGGTGCCGCGCGCGCCGGCCTGCGCCGATTGCACGAACAGGTAGATCGAATAGTCGACGGCTTCGCCGATCAGCGTCGTGCCGAAGCCGAGCGTCAGCCCGTGGACCGTGCCGAACGCGACGCTGACCGCCGCGATCCCGGCCGCGACGCCCGTCAGCACCGGCAGCAACCCGAGCGCGAGCGTGCGCGGCGAGCGGTACAGCGTCAGCAACAGCGCGACGATCAGCACGACGCTCGCGGTCGACAGCCGCTCGACGTCGCGGCGGATCGTGTCGCGCATGTCGACCGAGAACACGCCGGGGCCCGTCATCGCGAGCGTGGTCGCGGCCGCGTTCGGCACGGCCTGCGTCGCGGCGGCGAATGCGCGGCGCACCGTGTCGATCGCGCGTGCCTGAGCGTCGGTATCGGAGCCGGCCGCGGCCGTTTGCACGACGAGCACCGCGCGCGTGCCGTCGCGCGACGCCCACACGCCGTCGCGGCTCGCCGGTTGCGCAGCGCTGTCGAGCTGGTCGACGAGCGCGGCGACTTCGCCGGTCGGATCGCGCGGCAGCATCGCCTTGGCCATGAGGCCGGCCGACGAGCTCAGCAGGTCGAGGCTGTCGCCGAGCGCCTGGTGCAGGCCGTCGGCGCTGAAGCGCTGCGGCGTGACGGCCGGGCTCAGCAGGTAGCGATGATCGAAGATGAACTGCCGGTCGCGCGCGTCGTTCGCCGCTTCGCCGTTGTGAACCGCCGCGAACTGCGGATCGGCGCGCAGCGCGCCGGCGACGCGCCGCGACAGCGCGGCGCGCGTGGTGGCGTCGCCGCCGTCGATCGCGACGAGGATCAGCCGCGACACGATGCCGTCGCGCAACTGGTCGACGAGCACGCGCTGCCCGGCGCTGGGCGAGCTTGGCAGGAACGCGGACAGGTCGGCCGTGAAGTGCGCGCGCCCGATCGCGACGCCGCACGCGACGAGCGCGAGCAGCCACACGAGCACCGCGCGCTGCCGCAACGCGTGCAGGCGGTGGCTGACGGGCGAGGGCCGGATGCGTTCGTCCATCAGTTCGGGGTCGCCGGAACGGGTTGCAGGCGCATCACCGAATGATCGCCGTCGGCCTGCCGGATCGCGACGCTGCGCAACACGTCGCGCGTGCCGTCGAGCGTGATCGTGCTGACGACTTTCAGCATCCGCGAGTCGAGCGGCGTAAGCGTCAGCGTCCAGTCGTCGCCGCGCCCGGCCAGCGCGACCTTGTACACCTGCTCGAGCGCGAAGCGGTTGCCGGCGAGCGTCGCGCGAATGCTGTCGATGAACGCACCGAGCTCCGGATAGCGCGCGAGCGCGAGCGTGTACTTGCGGTTGTTGCGCTCGACGGTGAGCATGTCGCCGTCGACGACGAGGTGTTCGGGCTTCGGGCTCAGCGTGTGCTTTTCCAGATGATCGGGCGCGACGAACACGAGTTCGCCGGACGACTCGACCGGCTGCGTGGCGATCGACAGGTACTTCGTCTCGGTGAACGTCGCGCGCCCCGACTTGTGCTGCGCGAGCGTCGACATCAGCCGGTCGAGATTCCAGGCCGAGGCCGTGTCGGCCGCCTGCGCGGGCGCTGCCAGCGCGATCGCGGCGGCGGTGGCGGCGAGCAGGCGGGCGACGCGGTGAAACGCGAACGGGAGCGGGGGCAGGAAGCGGCGAACGGCGGTCATGCGTCGGAATCCCTCGTGGCGGGCAAGTCGGCAGCGGCGGGCGCAACGGCGCGGCGCGCGGTGGCGGCAGCGTCGCCGACTTGCCAGAAATCGAAATAGTTGAACCAGTTGTACGGCGCCGCGCGGCAGTACTTGTCGAGCAGCGCGACGTAGCGTGCGAGTGCCGCGTCGACGGCCGCCGCGCGCGCGTCGCGCCGCACGTCGGAGAAATCGGCGAGCGTCTCGAAGTGCACATCGTAGCGATTGCCGTCGCGATAGAGGCCCGTCATGAAGATCACCGGGCGTCGCAGCATCGCGGCCATGTACAGCGGGCCGAGCGGGAACGCGGCCGGCGCGCCGAGCAGCGGCAGCCGGCGTAGCGACGAGGCTGCATCGTCGAGCAGCGTGCGATCGGCGAGCATGCCGACCATGCAGTTCGCGTCGAGGCGCTCGCGCACCTTCAGCATCGAGTCGACCTGCCCGAGCGGGATGACTTCCGGCGTCGCGGCCGGATTTACCGCGGCGAGCGTCGCGTTGATCTTGCGCGCGTTCTTCTCGTACATCGTGACGACGACGCGCAGGTCCGGGTGCGTGCGGCCGATCGCGCGCACGACCTCGAAGCTGCCGAGGTGCGCGCCCATCAGGAACGCGCCGCGTCCGCCCGCGAGCGCAGCATCGACCAGCGTTTCGCCGTGCAGCCGGATGTCGAACAGGTCGAAGCGTCCGTTCATCAGGTAGACGCGGTCGTGGATCGTCGCCGCGAACGTGAACACGTGCCGGTACACGTCGCGCCAGCGCGCGGGGCGGCCGAGCACGCGGTGCAGGTAGTCGCGCGACGCCGCGCAGGCGACCGGCGAGAACAGCACGAAATATGTCGCGATCAGGTGCAGCACGATGCGCGCGCGCTGCCGGCCGAAACGCAGCGAGATCCACGTCATCGCGCGCAGCAATCCCGCGTTGCTGCGCTCCTGGCGTTCGGCCCACGCGGTGCGCTTCATGGTTGTGCACCGTCCAGCGCGGCCGGCGGCGCGGACAGCACGCCGGTCGCGACGTCGCGCGACCCGGCGCGCAGCGTGAAGCGGATCGCGCCGCTCGCTGCGGCGTCGAACGCGAGATCGAGCGGTTCGCCGGGCGCGACCGGGCTGAGGAATTTCGCGGAACCGAGCCGCCACGCATGCAGCGGGCGGTTCAGCGCTGCGCCGATCGCGTGGATCGCATGATCGAGCAGCACGACGCCCGGCACGACCGGATGGCCGGGGAAATGGCCGGGCAGCGCCGGATGGTCGGCGGGAATCGTGAACGCGAGCGCGGGCGTGCCGGTCGCGGCGCGTGCGGCCGTCGGCGCGGTCGCGGCTCGCGCGTGTCGCGCAACGAGTGCGGCCAGCACGTCGCGCGGCAGCTTGCCCGTTTCGTTGCGCGGCAGCGCATCGACGAACACGAGCGGGCGCGGCATGAACGCGGGATCGATCCGCTCGCGTAGCGCGCGCTGCAGATCGGCGGCCGCGAGCGTCGGCGCGACGACGAGCGCGACGATGCGCGTGACCGGTTCGAGGCCCGCGTCGCCGTGCGCCGGCGCGGTTTCGTCGGGCATGAAGAATACGCCGTCGACCACCTCCGGAATCGCGTTGAGCTGATGGTTCAGGTACGCGAGCGACGTGCGCTTGCCGGCGATGTTGACGAGGTCGGCCTTGCGGCCGTGCAGCAGGAAGCGGCCGTCGCCGAGCAGTTCGAGCGCATCGCCCATCGGCACGGGCGCCTCGACGTGCCCGCCCGATACCCACACGGTCGGCCCGCCGTCGTTGCCCGCGCCGTCGCTTGCCGGCGCGTCGCGCGCGTCGAGCCGGATGCCCGGGAACAGCGCCCATGCCGCGCCTTGCGACGTGCGACGGGTTGCGATCTGGCCGGTCTCGGTGCTGCCGTAGATCTCGACGAGCGGCGCGTCGAGTGCGGCCTCGGCTTCGCACGCGAGCTTTTCCGACAGCGGCGCGGTGGCCGACAGCACGAGCGCCGCACGCGGCAGCGCATGGCCGGCGGACAGCAGCGCGCGCAGGTGGATCGGCGACGTGACGAGCACGCGTGGCTGCGGGATCGCGTCGAGTTCGTCGCGAATGTCGACCGGGTAGAACGGCTGGCGGTTGCTGAACGCGAGGCCGCCGATCAGCGCGAGCAGCACCGTCGACTCGAAGCCGTACATGTGCTGCGCGGGCACCGTGCCGATCAGCGTGGCCGCACGGCCGTCGAGCAGCCCGAGGCGGTCGGCCGCCGCGCGCACGCAGCCGACCAGGAAGCCCCAGGTCTTGCGGTGCGGCACCGGCGCGCCGGTCGAGCCGGACGTGAACACATACGCCATGATCCGCGTCGCATCGATCCGGGGCACCGCGAACGGCGCATCGTTCGCGAGGTCGCCGGGCGCAGCATCGGGGTACGCGAAGCGCGGCAGATCGATCGCACAGTCGGGCGCGTCGTGCAGGCAGAACGCGTCGGGAGCGAACGACGCGAGCTGGCGGACCATTTCCGGCGTGTGCGTCGACGGCAGCAGGCTGACCTTGCCGGCGACGAGCGCCGCGCACAGGCTGACCGCGAAGCGGTAGCGGTCGCGGCACACGTTGAACACGTGGCCGCCGTCGGGCAGCGCCGCTGCGACGCGCGCGACGTCGGCGACGAACGCGCGCACGGTGACGGGCGCACCGTCGCGCCAGGCGATCGTCTGGTCCGGCGAGGAATGGAATACCAGCGGGTAAGTCGGCATAAATCGGTAAAAACGGGAGCGAAGGCCGGCGCGGTCGCGCGCCGGCCGTGGATTCATCGTGACGCCTGCGACGCGTGGGTCGTCGTGCGATACGCGCGCACCGCGTCGACCATTCGCGACCGCGGCTCGTGCGGCAGCGCGAAGCGCCGGCACGCATGCTCGGCGGCAAACATCACGGCGACGAGCGGCAGCGACAGGTAGTTCGCGAACGTCGACCACGTGACGATCGGCGCGGTCGCGAACAGCAGCGTCGACACGGCGGCGATCGCGACGAAGAACAGTGTCCACGCGAGCGTGATCTGCCGCGTATAGCGGGCGACGGCCGGCGTGACGTTGCCGCGGATCTTCGCCGCGAAGCGCGTGCACAGCGGCACCTCGCCGGCGGCGAGCGTGCGGCCGAACAGCAGCGCCATCGCGACGTTGAAGCTCGCGTGTTCCAGATACAGGCCCCATTCGAAGTGCTGCGCGAGCGGCGCGCGCGCGGCCCACAGCGCGGCGGCGGCCAGCAGCCACGCCGGCACCAGCCATGCGCGATGCGGCGAGCGCAGCGCCACGCCGAGCGCGAGCAGCAGCGGCGGCACGAGCGCCATCGCGAGGCCGAAGCCGTGCGCGCCGGGCGTCGCGGCCGCGTAGTGCGCGCCGGCCTGGTAGGCCGCCACGGCGCCGACCGCGGCGACGCCGCGCACGACAGGCAGCAGCCGGCTCATCGGCGGCCTCCGGGCGTACGGCGTGCGCATCCGCGTCCGGCTGCAGCTGCGGTGCAGCGGCTGACGGGCGGGGGGACCGGAACGGAGCGGAAGGACGGACGCGGCATGACTGGAGACATCGGGCGGATCGTGGCCGGACGCAATGGTCGGACCGGCAAACATCATATGAATGGCGGCCGGGACGCGGGTCCGGGCCGGTGGTCGGGCACGCTCATTTTAGGGCCGCGGCACGGCGTGTTCGGGGCGGGGGCGTGCGGGTTTTGTAACCGATTGTATGGCACCGGACGAACGGTTTCGCGGGGTCGGTCCATTTCCATCCAAAGCGGCTCAAGCGTCTCGTGCATTCGCGTTCCGAAACGGGCCGCGGCGCCGGCGCGCCAGTCTGTAACCATTCCCCGTATACGGCCCGATACCCATCGTCTAGAATCCGCGTAACTTTTACAAACGATCCCCAAATAACGCAGGCGGGGACGCCGGTAGACGCCGGAGGGACGGAGATTTGCACGCGCCGGGCGTGCACGACGGTTGCCGTTTCCGGGCGCCTCCCGCTGCCATTGGCCGCCTGCTCGCACGCATGATGAACGCACTGGAACAAGAGCTCGCCACGCTGATCATCGGCGAACTGAATCTCGAAGACGTCCCGCTCGAAACAGTGACGGACGAGACCCCGCTGTATGGCGAAGGTTTCGGGCTCGACTCCATCGACATCCTGGAAATCGCGCTGCTGATCTCGAAGAAATACGGCTTCGAACTGCGCTCGGACAATCCGGATAACCAGAAGATCTTTGCGACGCTCGGTGCGCTGGCCGCGTACGTCGCCGCGCATCGCACGAAATGACGGCGTCGCGCACGGGCGCGGCGCGCAGGTGAAGACGGCACGCGGCGGCGATCGGCAGACGATGCGCGGCCGCGTCGATCAAGGTGGAACGCGATGAACGGAGCAATTCGATGCGGGCGCTCGTGACGGGCGGCAGCGGCGCACTCGGGCAGGCAATCTGCACGGCGCTCGCGCAGGCCGGCCATGAAGTGTGGGTCCATGCGAACCGCCATCTCGCGCAGGCGGAGGCCGTCGCGCAGCAGATCGTCGCGGCCGGCGGCACCGCGCGCGCGATCGCGTTCGACGTGACCGACGCCGACGCGACGCTCGCCGTGCTGGCGCCGCTCGCCGACGAGTCGCCGGTGCAGATCCTGGTCAACAACGCGGGCATTCACGACGACGCGCCGATGGCCGGCATGTCGCGCCATCAGTGGCACAGCGTGATCGACGTGACGCTCAACGGTTTTTTCAACGTCACGCAGCCGCTGCTGCTGCCGATGATCCGCACGCGGCGCGGGCGGATCGTCAACATCGCATCGGTGGCCGCCGTGACCGGCAACCGCGGGCAGGTCAATTACGCGGCCGCGAAGGCGGGGCTGATCGGCGCGACCAAGTCGCTGTCGCTGGAGCTCGCGTCGCGCGGCATCACCGTGAACGCGGTCGCGCCCGGCATCATCGAATCGCCGATGGCCGAACAGGCGTTTCCCGCCGAACGGATCAAGCAGCTCGTGCCCGCGCAGCGCGCGGGCCGGCCCGACGAAGTCGCGGCGATGGTCGCGTATCTGGTGTCCGACGCCGCGGCCTACGTGACGGGGCAGGTGATGTCCGTCAACGGCGGGCTCGCATGACGAAACGCGCGGCGTCGGCCTGACGTCGCGCAACGCGATGCTGGCCGCGATGTCGCGCGGCCTGCGCCGCACAGTGAGGAAATCGAAGTGTCCGTGCATCCAGTCGACGCCGAACGGCGCCCGTGTTCCCTTTCGTCAGCCACCGCGCCGGTTGCGCGCGGGCAGTCGGCGGCCGGATCGGACGCATTGCGATCGGGCGCGCGGCTCGCGCACGGCGGCGACCGCGCACTGCAGCTCGTCCAGATGAGTCATGCGCGGCTTGCCGCGTCGCTGCGCGATGCGCGCATGCGCGGCGAAGGATTCGACCGCGCGTTTCCGGGCGCGTTGGGCGCGGTGTGTATCGGCGCGGCCGGGTTGCAGCACGCATCGTACGCAGAATCGCAGACTGAAACGCACGCCGATGCGGCAGCGCGGATGCTGGCCGATGCCGCCTCCGATCTGCCGGTCGCACCGGTGCAGATGGCGCTGCTCGGCGCCGGCGTCGCACCGGACGACGCCGTCTGCGAAATCTGGCAATGCAATGCGCGCGACCTGCGCAGCGAACGGCGCGGCGCGCTGCACTATCGCTACAGCGAAGCGGCAGGGCTCGTGTTCGGCAGCGTCGTCGTGCCGGAAACACCCGGCGCGCTGCGCGACCGCGGCACGCCGCTCGAACGCGCGACGCACGACGCATACCGCGCGCTGTTCGACGTGCTCGATACGCTCGGCATGCCGCATCCGCTGCGCATCTGGAACACCGTGCCGGCCATCAATGCCGTGCAGTTCGGGATCGAACGCTATCGTCAGTTCAATATCGGCCGTCAGCACGCCTTCGACGCATGCCGCCGCGCACTGACGGGCGGCGTGCCGGCCGCGTGCGCGCTCGGGTCGGTCGTGCCGGTCGCGGGCGACGCATCGCCGGCCGCGCCGCTCGCGATCCATTTTCTTGCGAGCCGCACGCCGGCCGATCCGGTCGAGAACCCGCGCCAGGTGAGCGCGTATCACTATCCGGCGCAGTACGGCCCGCGTGCGCCGACGTTCGCGCGCGCAGCCGCCTGGGCGGATCGCGACGCCGCGCCGGTGCTGTTCGTATCGGGCACCGCGAGCATCGTCGGGCACCGTACCGTGCATCCCGGCGACGTCGTCGCGCAAACGCGCGAGACGGTCGCGAACCTCGCGGCCGTGCTCGAGCAGGCCGCACGGCAGGGGCACGGCCCGTTCTCGCTCGCCGACCTGACCTATCGCGTCTACGTGCGCGATGCCGGCGATGCCGCCGCGCTTGCCGCGATCGATCGTGTGCTGCGCGATGCGGCCGGCCCCGGCGTGCGGCCGCTGTTCGTCCATGCGGACGTCTGCCGCGACGACCTGCTGGTCGAGATCGAAGCCAGCGCGGGTCATGTGATGGAGTGGCTGTCATGAAGCGGGAGAACCTTACGATCCGGCAACCGGCGGGCGTCGACGAAGCCTGCCGCCATTCGTCGGCAAGTCATAAACTTTTGTCAGGATCCCCGTCTTCGCATCCGGCCGTTCCCATGTCCAAGCTGCACGCTTCATCCACCCATCTCGTGCTGATCCCGAGCTACAACCCGGGCGCCAAGGTCGACACGACCGTGCGCAATGCCCGCGCGCAGTGGAATCCGGTGTGGGTCGTCGTCGACGGCAGCACCGACGGCAGCGCCGAGCGGCTCCAGGCGATGGCCGAGCACGATCCCGGGTTGCGCGTGATCGTGCTGCCGGAGAACCGCGGCAAGGGCGCCGCGGTGCTCGCGGGGCTCGACGCGGCTGCCGCGAGCGGCTTCACGCACGTGCTGACGATGGATTCCGACGGCCAGCATCCGGCCGACCTGATTCCCGCTTTCATGGCCGCGTCGCAGGCCGCGCCCGATGCGATGGTGCTCGGTGTGCCGAAGTTCGACGCGAGCGCGCCACAGTTGCGCGTGCAGGGGCGCCGGCTGTCGAACGCATGGGCCGACCTCGAGACGTTGTGGGCCGGGATCGGCGATTCGCTGTACGGCTTTCGCGTGTATCCGGTCGCGCCGCTCGCCGCGATCATGCGGCGCCAGCCGTGGATGCGCGGCTTCGACTTCGATCCGGAAGCGGCCGTGCGGCTGTGCTGGGCCGGCGTGCGTCCGATCCGCATCGACGCGCCGGTGCGCTACTTCGGCCGGCATGAGGGCGGCGTGTCGCATTTCCACTACGGCCGCGACAACGCGCTGCTCGCGTGGATGCACCTGCGGCTTTTCATCGGTTTCGTGGTGCGACTGCCGATGCTGGTCGCGCGGCGGCTGACGCGACGCCGCGACCAGGCGGCCTGAGCGGCGCGCCCGTTTTCCATCCCGATCGTCGCCCGCTCACGGGCGATTGATTCGTTTTTGCTCGTCAATTCCGCCGAAAATCGCCGCTTCGTACCAATCCTATGGGTAATGAAGGTGTCATAGGATGTAAACATCTGGTAATTTCCTGCCGGATTATGCAAAATCGCCGCTCCCAAATACAACTATCGAGGGATCCGGGATGCAACTCAAGAAAGCGGTGGCAGCGTGTGGCGTGGCGTTCCTGTTGAGCGCATGCGGCGGGGTACAGAGCCTCGACGCGAACAGCCTGACGTCGGCGGGGACGAACCTGTACAAGGCAGCGACGCTGTCGGATGCAGACATCGCCGCGCTGTCGAACGACTCGTGCAAGTCCAGCGACGCCGAATCGAAGATCGCGCCGGCGAACAGCGCGTATTCGAAGCGCCTGACGAAGGTGATGAAGGGCTTCGGCGACATGACGCTGAACGGCCAGAAGATCAACTACAAGGTCTACATGACCAAGGACGTCAACGCGTGGGCGATGGGCAACGGCTGCGTGCGCGTGTACAGCGGCCTGATGGACATGATGAACGACGACGAGCTGCGCGGCGTGATCGGCCATGAAATGGGCCACGTCGCACTGGGTCACTCGAAGAAGGCGATGCAGACGGCGTACGCGGTGAGCGCGGCGCGCAGCGCGGCCGGCGCGGCATCGCCGGGCGTGGCGGCGCTGACGAGCTCGCAGCTCGGCGACATCACCGAGAAGTTCATCAACGCGCAGTTCTCGCAGACGCAGGAGAGCGCGGCGGACGACTACTCGTTCGACCTGATGAAGCAGAAGGGCATGACCCAGAAGGGCCTCGTCACCGCGTTCCAGAAGCTCGCGAAGCTCGATGGCGGCCAGAGCTCGATGATGAGCTCGCACCCGTCGTCGGCGAGCCGTGCGCAGCACATCGAGGACCGCATCGCGAAGGGCAGCTGATCGCGCAGGCGATCGCCGGCCAGCGCCGGCGATCGGCAGGCGAACAGAAAAACCCCACGCTCTTCCGGGCGTGGGGTTTTGTTTTTTGGGGACGGCGTGCCGCTTACGGCACCATTCCCGGCAACACGTAAGCCTGTACGAGCGTGATCAACCCGACGATCACCGCGAACAGCAGGCTGTGCCGCACCGTGAAGCGGAACAGGTCCGACTCCTTGCCGACCAGGCCGGTCGCCGCGCACGCGACCGCGATCGACTGCGGCGAGATCATCTTCGCGGTCACGCCGCCCGTCGTGTTCGCGGCCACCGCGAGCGTTTCGGGCAAGCCGAGCTGATGCGCCGTGGCCTGCTGCAACGAGCAGAAGAGGGCGTTCGACGACGTGTCCGAGCCGGTCAGGAACACGCCGAGCCAGCCGAGGAACGGCGAGAAGAACGGGAACGCGGCGCCGGTCGCGGCCAGCATCAGCGCGAGCGTCGACGACATCCCCGAGTAGTTCGCGACGAACGCGAATGCAAGCACGAGGCCGATCGACAGGATCGGGCGCGTCAGCTCCTTCAGCGTCTCGCCGAACGTGACGAGCGTGTCGCGCGGCTTCATCCGCAACAGCGCCATCGAGATCAGCGCGGTCACGAGGATCGCGCTGCCCACCGCCGACACGAGATCGATCTTCAGCACGGCGTCGAGCGCCTTCGGCGTCGCGGCGATCGGCGCGGTCTTCACGACGAGCTGGTCGAGCCCCGCCACGTGAAACTTCAGCACGGTCGACGCGAGCGCGCCGTGCGCGGCGAACAGCGCCTTGAACGGCGCGATGCTCCACACGGTGACGACGGCCGTCAGGATCAGGAACGGCGACCACGCGCGCACGGTCTGCGCGAGCGTGTACGGTGACGCCTGCCGGCTCGTGCCGGTGCCGCCCGCGTTGAACCTGCCCGCACCGAACCCGGCCAGCGCCGCGCCGCCGCCGGACGCGACGAGGCCGCCGGCCGGCTGCTTCGCGGTGCGCGGCTGCCACACCTTCAGGAACGCCGCGAGCGCGACGAGGCTGACGAGCGATGACGTGATGTCCGGCAGTTCGGGCCCGATGTGGTTCGACGTGAAGTACTGCGTGACTGCGAAGCTGCCGCCCGCGACGAGCGCGGCCGGCCAGGTCTGCCGCACGCCGCGCAGCCCGTCCATCATGAACACGAGCCAGAACGGCACCGCGAGCGACAGCAGCGGCAACTGGCGGCCGGCCATCGCGCCGATATGGAACGGGTCGATGCCCGTCACCTGCCCGGCGACGATGATCGGGATGCCCATCGCGCCGAACGCGACCGGTGCCGTGTTCGCGATCAGGCACAGCCCGGCCGCGTGCAGCGGCCTGAAACCGAGGCCGACGAGCAGCGCGGCCGTGATCGCGACGGGCGCGCCGAAGCCGGCCGCCCCTTCGAGGAACGCGCCGAACGAGAAGCCGATCAGCAGCATCTGCAGGCGCTGGTCGTCGGTGATCGACAGCACGGACGCGCGGATGATGTCGAACTGGCCGGTCTTCACGACGATCCTGTACAGGAACACGGCCGCGACGATGATCCATGCGATCGGCCACAGGCCGTATGCGAAGCCGAAGCCGGCCGCCGCGAGCGCCTGCGGCACGGGCATCCCGTACGCGAGGATCGCGACGCCGAGCGACAGCAGCAGCGTGATCGCGGCCGCGACGTGGCCCTTCATCCGCAGCGCGGCCAGCGCGACGAAAAAGAAGATGATCGGGATCGCGGCGACGAACGCCGATAGCCCGAGGCTGCCGAGCGGGGTGTAGATCTGATGCCAAACCTGCATGGGTGTCTCCTCCATCTGTGTCTGTATCTCTATGGGTACGGTCAGGAAAGCGGTGTGCTATTCGGGCTGGCCGCGTGCGCGCAGCAGGTCGGACAGGCTGCGCGGCGCCGGTTCGAGCGGCGTGCGGTGCTGGGTCCAGCCCAGCTGTTTCGCGGGTGTCAGCGCACGCAGGCGCGTTGCGGTCCAGCGGAACGCGCGGTACGCGCGCGGATGCGCGAACGCGCCCGACCAGAAGCGCCACACGAGGTCTTCCGCGCGGTTGTAGTTCGCGCCCTGGCCGCGCAGCGGATGCGCGACGGGTTCGTCGGGCTTGCGGTTCGCCTCGGTGCGCAGCCGCACGAGCAGTTGCGGGATCGGGATCCGGACCGGGCACACCTCGCCGCATGCGCCGCACAGCGTCGACGCGGTCGGCAGGTCGGCCGTCGCGTCGAGGCCGAGCAGGTGCGGCGAGATGATCTTGCCGATCGGCCCCGGGTAGGTTGTCCCGTACGCGTGGCCGCCGATGCGCGTATAGACGGGGCAGTGGTTCATGCACGCGCCGCAGCGGATGCACTGCAGCGTCGCGCGCAGTTGTTCGTCCGCGTACGCCTGCGTGCGCCCGTTGTCGAGCAGCACGAGATGCAGTTCGCGCGGGCCGTCGCGCTCGCCATCGCGGCGCGGGCTCGAGATCAGGTTGAAGTAGGTCGTGATCGCCTGTCCGGTGGCCGAGCGCGTGAGCAGGCTCGACAGCGGCACGATGTGCTCGAGCTTCTCGACGACCTTCTCGATCCCCATGATCGCGACGTGCGTGTCGGGCACCGTCGTCGACAGGCGGCCGTTGCCTTCGTTCTCGACGAGCCACAGCGTGCCCGTGTCGGCCGCCGCGAAGTTCACGCCGGACAGGCCGATGTCCGCGTCGGCGAACGCGCGGCGCAGCGCGCGCCGGCCGGTCTGGATCAGTTCGTCGACGTCCTCCGTGTAGCGCGTGCCGGGGATGTGTTCCGCGAACAGTTCGGCGATGTCGGCGCGCGTCTTGTGGATCGCCGGCATCACGATGTGCGACGGTTTTTCGCCCGCGAGCTGCACGATGAATTCGCCCATGTCGGACTCGATGCAGTCGACGCCGTGATCCGCGAGGTAATGGTTCAGCTCGATTTCCTCGCTCGCCATCGACTTGCCCTTGATTACGCGACGCGCCTTGTTCGCCTGCGCGATGCCGAGCACGATCGCGTTCGCGTCGACGGCCGTCTCGGCCCAGTGCACGTGCACGCCGGCTTCGGTGAGCTTGGCCTCCAGCCGTTCGAGCAGCGCGGGCAGTTGCGCGAGCGCGTGCTGTCGCACGGCTTCGCCGAGATCGCGCAACTGCTGCAGCTCGGCGTCGTCGGGGAATTGTGTCGCGCGCTTGCCCTGCAGGAAATCCATCGCGCCGCGAAAGCTCTGGCGCAGTGCGGGATCGTCGAGCGCGGCGCGCGCGCGGGCCTTGAAGTCGCCGGGGGCGACGAATTGCAGCGTGTGGTCGCTCATCGCGGCAGGTCCTCGCAAGCGGTTGCGGCCGTATCCGCGGGCGAATCGGTGACGATCACGACCCACAGGCGGCGCGGGCCATGTGCGCCATAGGCGAGCGTCTGCTGGATGTCGGACGTCTTCGACGGCCCCGACACCAGCACGAGATTGGTCGGCATGCCGGCGTGCCAGCGCTCCGCGTGCACGGCTGCGTGCAGGTCCGCATGCAGCGTGCTCGCATGGACGAGCGCGACATGCAGCGGCGGCACCAGCGACACCGTGCGCGGTGTGCCGGCATCGGGCGCGAGCACGACGGTGCCGGTTGCCGCGATGCCCGAGCGTGCGACGGTGAAGCCCGCGTCGATCGTGTCGAACAGTTCGGTCTTCCACGCATCGATCGGCCGGTCGAACGGCACGGGCGCGACCGCGTCGGGCAGCGCGCGGGCGAGCGCCGCGGATTCGGCGCGGGCCGGGTCGAGCAGCAGGCGGCGCACGCCGGCGTCGGCAAGACGCGCCGCAAGCTGGGCGGGCCATTCGTTGTCGGTCGCGCACCAGACGTCCGCGTGCGATGCGGCGAGCGCGGACTGCATCGCCTGTAAGAGCGGGTGCCGATCGCGCGCGGCCGATGCGCGGCGCGTGTCGTAATGCGTGTCGATGCGTGCATCGAGCGCGGGGGCGGCCGTCGCGGCGACGCCCGGGGCGGCGGCGCGCAGGCGCGCGAGAATCGCGGCGCGCGCGCTCATCGCTTGTCTCCGCGCAGCGATGCGGCGCCGGCCGTGCGCCGCCACAGGAAGCTCGCGAGATGTTCGACCGGCAGCGGCGCACCGGCCTTGGTCGCAGCGTGGCCGATGTTCAGCAGGCAGCCGCAGTCCGCGGACACGAGCCGGTCGCAGCCGGTCGCGCAGGCCGACGCGACCTTGTCGCGCACCATCGCGCCGGAGATGTCGGGATGCTTCAGCGAGAACGTGCCGCCGAAGCCGCAGCATTCGGATTCGCGTTCGTGTTCGATCCGCGTCACGCCCGGCAGCGCATCGACGAGCGCGACGCCGTGCACGCGCGTGCCCATCTCGCGGCGCGCCGCACACGACGTGTGAAGCACGACGCGCTCGTCGGGCCCGGCGTTTGCCGCGGCTGCGTCGAGTTGCACGTCGAGCACATGGACGAGGAATTCGGCGAGTTCGTAGGTCCGGTCCGCGATCGCGCGCGCCTTCGGGCCGTGGACGGGGTCGTCGGCGAACAGCGCCGGCCAGTGGTGCCGGATCATGCCCGCACACGAGCCGGACGGCACGATCACGGGCCACGGTTCGGCGAACAGGTCGAGCTGCGCGGCCGCGACGCGGCGCGCTTCGTCGGGATTGCCGCTGCTGTAGGCCGGCTGCCCGCAGCAGCTCTGGCCGCGCGGATAGTGGACGGTCAGGCCTTCGCGTTCCAGCAGGCGGACCGCGTCGAGCCCCGCTTCGGGGACGAACAGGTCGACCAGGCAGGTCGCGAACAGATAGACGTGCGCGGGGGCGGCTGGGTACTGCCTTTCGTTCATGTCTCGCTCCAGTGGCGACGGCCCGGCATGCGGATGCGGGACGACGATTTCGCTGCATAATTCCCGCGACGGCGCCGCAGCTCAAATTGGTTGGGCCAATCGGCACGGCGGGCAATCCGGAGGGAGACGCGACGATGGCAGCGATGACGGCACGGGGCCGGACCGAAGTGGTGATGCGCAAGATCGAGACGGCGCTGCTCGACGGCACCTGGCCGGCCGGTGCGCGCCTGCCGGCCGAGCGTCTGCTCGCGCAGCAGTACGGCGTCGCGCGCAATACGGTGCGCGAGGCGACCCAGCGGCTCGTCGCGCGCGGGCTGCTGCAGAGCCGGCGCGGCGCGGGTGTCTACGTGACGGACCAGTTGCGCGCGGGCATCGCGTCGCCGTGGGGCCAGCTGGTGGCCGATCATCCGGCGCTGCGCGACGACATCCTCGAATTCCGCCGCGTGCTCGAAGGCGCGACCGCGTATTTCGCCGCGCTGCGGGCCGACGCGAACGACCGGCACCGGATCCGCACGCTGCTGCGCGAACTCGAAACCGCGCATGCGAACGACGACGCGACCGTCGAAGCCGCGACCGACGCGAAGCTGCACGAGGCGATCGCGCTCGCATCGCACAACACGATGTTCCTGCACTTGCACGCGAGCGTGATCGGAATGCTGCGCGAGCACATCACGATCAACGCCGCGGGCATGACGACGCACGACGAGCAGGCGTCCGAGCTGCTGTTGCGGCAGCACCGCGTCGTGTGCGACGCGATTTGCGCGCACCGGCCCGAAGAGGCGCGCACAGCGATGCAGACGCATATCGACTACGTGCGCAGCCATTTCGAGCGCAGCGGCGACGGGGCATGAGATTGGTCGGACCGCTTCGGTGCGCGGGCCGCCCGGCGGGCGGATCCGGGGCGGTCGGACCTCGGCGCGCGGCGGGCGGCCGAATCCCGGCTGTCTGCGCCGACCGATGCTGCGGCGTGGCAGCGCACGCGCCCGCCGCGCGATTGACCGGTTCATCGGGCGCCCACTAGAATCGGCCGGAACCGCCCGCCAGCCGCGCGCCGCGGCGAATGCGGACCGTTGCTCCGCCAGTCGAGGAAGTTTTCGTGCACAGGTCTTTCATCCGGCGCGCGCCGGCCGCGCCGTCGTGGCGTGCCGCATGCGGCACGGCCCGTGCGCTGGCCGTCTGCGTGCTGTTGTCGCTTGTCGCCGCGTGCGCGACGCATCCGCCCGCCACCACGCTCGATCGCCCGGTTTCCCATGCATTGCCGCCCGATACCGCGACGCCGCTGCGCGACGCGCTGGCCGCGTCCGAGGCCGCGCATCCGGGCGAGTCGGGTTTCCGGCTGCTGGCCGACGGCGCCGAGGCGCTGCAGATGCGCATCGCGCTCGCGCGTGCCGCGACGAAGACGCTCGACATGCAGTACTACATCGCGACCGAGGACACGACCGGCAAGCTGCTGCTCGCCGCGGCGCTGTATGCGGCCGATCGCGGCGTGCGCGTGCGGATGCTGGTCGACGACCTGAACTTCCGCGACATCGATCGCATCATGGCGGCGCTGAACACGCACCCGAACATCGAGATACGCGTGTTCAACCCGTTCGGCGCGTCGCGGCAGCGCATGGTCGAGCGCACGACCGACTTCTTCACGCGTATCGACAGCTTCACGCGCCGGATGCACAACAAGGCGATGATCGCGGACAACCGGATCGCGATCGTCGGCGGCCGCAATCTCGGCGACGAATACTTCAGCGCGAGCCCGACGCTGCAGTTCCGCGATCTCGACGTGCTCGCCGCGGGCCCCGTGACGAACGACATCTCGGCGAGCTTCGACACCTACTGGGCGAGCGCCAGCAGCTATCCGCTGCGCGTGCTGAATCACCAGTCGTTCGATCCGAAGGATCTCGACGCGATGCGCGACGAGCTGCGCGGCCACTGGCGCCAGAACGCCGATCCGTACAACGCGAAACCGCTGAACGCGACGCCGCTCGCGCAGCAGATCGCGCGCGACGAGCTCGCGCTCGTGTGGGCGCCGGCCGAATTCAAGGCCGACGTGCCGGACAAGGTCGCGCAGCCGACCGACGCGTACGTGAGCCCGCCGATGCAGCGCCTCGTCGAACTGACGCGCGGCGCGCAGCAGGAATTCCTCGGGTTCTCGCCGTACTTCGTGCCGCACGATGCGGGCGTGAAGATCCTTGGCGACGCGGCCGCGCGCGGCGTGCGCGTCGCGATCCTGACCAATTCGCTCGCCGCGACCGACGCGGTTGCCGTGCAGGCCGGCTACGGGCCGTACCGCGTGCCGCTGCTGCAGCACGGCGTCGAGTTGTACGAGTTCAAGGCGCAGCCCGGCCGGCAGCGCCCTCGCGTGTTCGGGTCGCGCTCGCGCGCGAGCCTGCACGCGAAGGCGTACGTGATCGACCGGAAGATCCTGGTGATCGGCTCGATGAACCTCGATCCGCGTTCCGCGCACCTGAATACCGAACTCGCGCTCGTGATCCACAGCCCGGCGCTCGCGCAGCAGGTCGCGACGGTCTTCGCGCGCGTGACGCAGCCGGACGACAGCTATCGCGTGAGCCTCGCGACGCAGTCGGGCGGCGGCGCGCCCGAACTCGAGTGGACGGGCACGGACAACGGCCGGCCGACCACCTATCACGTCGATCCGCACGCGGGGTTGCTGCGCAACCTGATGACCGGCATCTTCATGCTGCTGCCGGTCGACGACCAGCTTTAAGGGCCTGTTCCTGTTAATAGCGGGCTTGCGCTGGCCCCCAGAAGGGCCGAGCGCAAGGAATGCGACGAAGCGAATACTCGACGTAGTCGCGAGGAGCATGACGCAGCGATCGGCCCTTCTGGGGGCCAGCCCCACGAATGAATTTTCCAGGAACAGGGGGAACGTGCGTTATTAGCGGGAACAGTCCCTAAGGGACGGAAGCGCTCCGGCTAAACCCGCGTTACCGGTGCCCCGGGAAAGGTGATATGGTTGTGCGCGCAACTATCGTGGCAGCGTGACGGTGCCGCCGGACGGCCCGCGCCACGCGCACCGCCCACACCCGCAACCGGAGTTCCCCATGCAACGTGTACCGAACCAGCCGTTCACACGTCCCGCCCGCTTCTCCGAAGCCGAATGGCAGGCGCGCGTGCAGCTCGCGGCGGCCTACCGCATCTTCGATCATCTGGGCTGGACCGAGCTGATCTACAACCATATCTCGCTGCGCGTGCCGGGCGAGGACGGGCATTTCCTGATCAATCCGTTCGGGCTCCATTACCGCGAGGTATGCGCGTCGAACCTCGTGAAGATCGACATCGACGGCAATGTGATCGGCCATTCCGACTGGCCGATCAATCCGGCCGGCTTCACGTTCCACAGCGCGATTCATGCGGCGCTGCCCGATGCACACTGCGTGATGCACGTGCACACGACGCCCACGATGGCCGTGTGCTGTTCGCGCGACGGGCTGTCGTTCTCGAATTTCTATTCCGCGCAGCTGTACGGAAAGATCGCGTATCACGACTTCGAGGGCATCACCGTGCATCTGGAAGAGGGGCGGCGCATCGTCGAGAGTGCCGGCGGGCGGCCCGTGCTGCTGCTGCGCAACCACGGGCCGGTGACGATCGGCGCGACGCTCGCGCAGACGTTCTCGCTGATGTGGCTGCTCAACCGCGCATGCGAGGTGCAGGTTGCCACGCACGCGATCGGCGACGTGCTGCCGATCGCGCCGCCCGTGCTCGAAGGGTGCGTGCGCGATTCGCTGAATTTCGATCCGAAGCATGGCGCGGGGCAAGACGCGTTCGACGCGTTGCAGCGCATTGTCGATCGCATCGATCCTGGCTATCGCGCGTGACGCGAAGTGCTGTTGTGCCGTGAGCGGCAGCACAATCGCTTCGTCATGCTTGAGACGGCGCGAACCGGATCCGGCCGCGCACGCAAAAAAAACGCGGCCGGGTGGCCGCGTGAATACTCGCAGACTCCTTCGGACGAAGGAAACAAGCAACTGTGAGACGAAGTGTAGCGAAAGGCCGCGCGCGGATTCAGCCGTCAGGCTGCAAAGGTCCGTTCCAGCCTGAGGCAGACTGACGCGGCGTACGCCGCGCGAGATGGCCGGCCATGCGCGGCGCGCAGACGGGCGGTGCGGCGATTCGCTGCATGGCCGTTCGGCGGGCTGCCGGATCGGCGGCGATCGACTACCATCACGTGTAGCGTCCCCGTTTGGGCGGCGTACAACGTCGTACGAGGAGAGTCCATGCGTAAGCTGCGTTTGCTGCAGGTCGCGTTACTCGCGGGTGTGCTGGCCGCCGGCAGCGCCGCCGCCGAAACGGTGCGCCTGTCCGCCAATCTGCAGCCGTCGAGCGAAGTGCCGCCGACGGCGACCAAGGGCTCGGGCGCCGTCGACGCCACCTACGACACGGCCACGCACATGCTGCAGTGGACGGTCACCTACGAACACCTCACGGGGCCGGCCACCGCCGCGCATTTCCACGGGCCCGCGCCGGTCGGCCAGAACGCCAGCGTGCAGGTGCCGATTCCGAAGGACGAGCTGGCGAGCCCGATCAAGGGTTCGAAGGAACTCACCGACGCGCAGGTCACCGACCTGATGGGCGGCAAGTGGTACTTCAACGTCCACACGAAGGAGCACCCGTCCGGCGAGATCCGCGGCCAGGTGATGCCGGCGAGCTGAGCGCCGGCGTTTGATATAGAGGCTCCGTTCGAGCGGCGCGGGAACGATCGCACGTACCATCGTCACACTGCGATTACGGAGTGCGTCCGATGAGTTGGCAAAGCAAGTTCGCCTGCTGGCTGCTGCGCCGGCAGTTCCGTCCCGAGACCACGCGCGAGGTGCTCGATCCGGCCCGCGCACGGCGCTTTACGGACCTGCGGATGGTCGTGCCGCACCGCGCGCCGTCGGGCTACCGGCTGCACCAGTGCTACGGCGCGGGCGACGCGCCGTTGCGCGGCGAATGGCTCGAACGCACCGACGCGGGCGCGGGTCGCGGGCCCGGCCGCACGCTGCTGTATTTCCACGGCGGCGGCTATTACTTCTGTTCGACGAAGACCCACCGGCCGCTCGTGTTCGGCCTGACGAAGCGCGCAGGCGTGCGCTCGTTCTCGCTCGACTACCGGCTTGCACCCGAAAACCGCTTCCCGGCCGCGCTCGACGATGCGCTGGCCGCGTACCGGCAACTGCTGGCGCTCGGCACGCCGCCCGAGTCGATCGTGCTCGGCGGCGATTCGGCGGGCGGCGGCCTCGCGCTCGCGACGCTCGTCGCGCTGCGTGACCGCGGCGAGCCGCTGCCGGCCGGCGCGATCCTGTTCTCGCCGTGGACCGATCTCGCGGCCACCGGCGACACGCTGCGCACGAACGACGGCGCCGATCCGATGTTCGCCGGCGCGGCGCTGCCCAAGGCCGCGAAGCTGTACCTCGGCGACGCGCCGGCGACGAATCCGTACGCATCGCCGCTCTATGCGGATTTCGCTGGCCTGCCGCCGCTGTACATCCAGGTCGGCAGCACCGAGGTGCTGCTCGACGATTCGCGCCGCGTCGCCGACAAGGCGAAGGCGGCCGGCGTGCCGGTGGAGATCGAGGTGTGGCCGGACATGCCGCACGTGTGGCAGCTTTACACGCCGATGGTGCCGGAAGCGCGCGATGCGCTCGACCGCGCGGCCGCGTTCCTGCGCCGCGTCGCGGTCGAACGCGCGGTTCAGCGCGTCGGCGAGGCGTCGATCGCCTGATAGGCGGCCTTGACGGCCGTCGAGCCGTACTTGCGCTCGAGCCGGCGCACGGTGAAGTGGCCGTGCGCCATCTGCTGGAAGTGGTCGATGAACAGCGTGTTGACGGTCGCGCCGAGCACGGCGCCGATCGCCGGGATCGACTTCGCGGCCATCTGCTCGGTCACCTGCACCGAGAAGCGCGATGCCACCGTCTGCACCAGCTTGAACACGGCGGCCGAGCTGTGCGCGGCGATGCCTTTCGTCGTGATGTCCGACGACGCCTTCGAGATCGCCTGCGCGAGCGCGCCGCGCAGCACGAAATAGCCGAGATCGGCGTCCTCTTCCTGCTTGTCCGGGTTGCCGCCCATGCCGAGCACGGCCAGGCATTGCAACTGCGTATCGACCGACGTCAGGTCCTCGCCTTCGCTGCGCGCGATGTCGCACACCGAGCGGAAGATCAGCGTGGTCGTCACCGGCAGCTCGACCGGTAGCGCGAGAAAACCGAATGCGCCGCCCGCCGCGCCGGTCGTCGCGACCGCGAGCTTGTGCAGCAGGTTGCTCGGCTTGTCGGGCTCGGCGTCCGGCGCCGGCGGCTTGCCGAGCGTGCGCAGCGCAATGTTCAGGCACTTGCGCAGCGCGAGCTGCGTCGCATCGTTGATCTTGCCGGTCGCGAAATCGGGCAGCCGGGCGATCATCTTCTCGACCGGAGCGCCGAGCACGCCCGTCAGCTTCATCGTCAGCGACGGGCTTTCCAGCACCTGCTTCGCGCGCCGCAGCGCGTCCCGATCCTCCTGCGCCAGCGTCGTCGCGGGGGTGATTGAAATCGGTTCCATCATTCTCCTTGGCGGCCGGGGCCGGTTTGACCGTCGCCGGCCTAGATTACTCCGGCGTGCTAGAATTTTAAGATTGTTTGACTCGTCAAAAGTTGCATCAACAAAAAATGGCCGTCCATACTGCCGCCCACCATTCGAGCGGGCAAGTGTTGCCATTCCGCGAATCGCTGCTGGCGATGATCGGGATCTCGTTCGTCACGATGCTCGTCGCGCTCGACCAGACCGTCGTCGGCACCGCGCTGCCGACCATCGTCGCCGAGTTGAGGGGCTTCGACCTGTACGCGTGGGTCGCGACCTCGTATCTGCTCAGTTCCGTGATCACGGTGCCGATCTTCGGCCGCCTCGGCGACTATTACGGGCGCAAGCCGTTCGTGATCGTGTCGATCGTCGTGTTTACCGGCGCGTCCGTGCTGTGCGGGATGGCCAACGACATGCTGACCCTCGTCCTCGCGCGCGGGCTGCAGGGGATCGGCGGCGGGATGCTGGTCGGCACCGCGTTCGCATGCATTCCCGACCTGTTCCCCGATTCCGTCGTGCGGCTGCGCTGGCAGGTGCTGATGAGCTCCGCGTTCGGCATCGCGAACGCGGTCGGCCCGTCGCTCGGCGGCGTGCTGACCCAGTCGTTCGGCTGGCGCTCGGTGTTCTACGTGAACCTGCCGGTCGGCCTGCTGTCGCTGCTGTTCGTGTGGCGCTACCTGCCGCACCTGCGCCACGTCGAGCACGATCGCAAGATGCGGCTCGACTGGCCGGGCGCGCTGCTGATCGCGCTGTCGCTCGGCGCGCTGCAACTGTTCGTCGAATGGCTGCCGAAGTACGGCGTCGCGAGCTGGGCGTCGCTGCTGCTCGTCGTCGCGGTCGGGGCCGGCGTTGCGCTGTGGCACTGGGAGAAGCGCGCCGCGCAGCCGATTCTGCCGTTCGACATGTTCGGCAACCGCGCACTGTCGGCGCTGTTCGTGCTCGCGATCCTCGCCGGCTTCTCGATGTTCTCGCTGCTGTTCTACGCGCCGCTGCTGTTCCAGGGCGGCTTCGGGATGTCGCCGAAGGAGGCCGGGCTCGTGATCACGCCGCTCGTCGTGTTCATCACGATCGGCAGCATCATGAACGGCCGCGTCGTCACGCGCATCCGCAATCCGAACGCAATGCTGCACGTCGGCTTCGTGCTGTTCGCGATCGCGTGCGCGGGCATCGTCGTGTCGACGCACATGACGCCGCAATGGATGCTGATGGCGCTGATGGTCGCGGGCGGCATCGGCCTCGGCTTCGTGTTGCCGAACCTCACCGTGTTCGCGCAGCAGGCGGCCGGCCGCGAGCACCTCGGCATCGCGACGGCGCTGCTGCAGTCGCTGCGGATGGTCGGCGGGATGATCGGCACCGCGCTGACGGGCACGCTCGTCAACCAGATGTATTCGGGCGGCGTGCGCAATGCGCTGTCGGCCGACCATGCGATGCAGTGGCATGCGCAGCTCGCCGATCCGCAGATCCTGATCGACCGCGCAGCGCAGGGCGGTCTCGTCGCCGAGCTGACGCGTGCCGGGCATAATGGCGCGCTGCTGCTGGAAGCGGCCCGCGAATCGCTCGTCAGTGCGATTCACCTGGGCGTCGCGATGGCGGCCGTCGTCGCCGTGGTGTCGGTGTGGCAGTGCCGCCGCGTGCCGCCGATCACGCTGCGGCGCAAGATCGAGCCGCACGTCGCGGCCGATTGAACGAATCAACGATTCACCGGAAACGAAATCAGCGCATGGAAGAACAGGACCGCGTCGCGATATTGCAGCAATTCGGACGCACGTATCGCGCGTTCATGACCGC
This sequence comes from Burkholderia sp. S-53, assembly GCF_025560745.1. Classification (NCBI taxonomy): domain Bacteria; kingdom Pseudomonadati; phylum Pseudomonadota; class Betaproteobacteria; order Burkholderiales; family Burkholderiaceae; genus Burkholderia; species Burkholderia sp. S-53. Next base: position 3,194,927 of record NZ_CP090483.1, on the reverse strand, counting down.
GTTCGAAGCGCACGTCGGGCAGCCGATGCCGCGCTGGCGCATCATGGTCGCGTTGCACACGATGGGCGGGCATTCGTCGCAGAAGAAGCTCGTCGAAGTGCTGCGCATCGATCCGGGCGCGCTCACGCGCCAGTTGAAGTCGCTCGACGCGCTCGGCTGGATCGAGCGCGAATCCGATGCACGCGACAACCGCGTGACCAACGTGACGCTGACGGACGACGGCCGCGCCGCGTTCGACGCGTGCCTGCCGCGCCGCAAGGTGTTTCTCGAACAGACGATGGCGCAGTTGCCGGACGACGTGCTGAATGCGCTGTCGGGCGCGCTGGCGATGCTGGAATCGCGGATCGCGGACGTCGGTTCGACGCCGGTCGCGCGCTGAAGCGCGGCGCGGGAACGCGCATGCGCGCCGCGGTCGGGGCCGATCGCGGCCGGCAGGCGGGCCCGATATCCCGCCGCTGCCGACCGGCACTTCAATTCATCTCAAATCACTTCACGTTCATAGCTCGATGCGCGTTCCCAGCAGCGCGAGGAACTGCGCGAGCCATGCCGGATGCGCGGGCCATGCGGGCGCGGTGACGAACGGCGCGTCGGTCACGGCCGCGTCGACCGGGATGTCCGCGTATTCGCCGCCCGCGAGCTTCACCTCGGGCGCGCAGGCCGGGTAGGCCGAGATGCGCTTGCCGCGGATCACGTCGGCGGCCGCGAGCAGTTGCGCCGCGTGGCAGATCGCGGCGATCGGCTTGCCGGCTTCGGCGAACTCGCGCACGAGCGAGATCACCTTCGGGTCGAGTCGCAGGTATTCGGGCGCGCGGCCGCCCGCGATCGCGAGCGCGTCGTAGCGCGATGCGTCGACGTCGTCGAACGCCGCGTTCAGCGTGAACTGGTGGCCGGGCTTCTCGGTGTAGGTCTGGTCGCCTTCGAAATCGTGGATCGCGGTCTTGATCTTGTCGCCCGCGCGCTTGCCCGGGCAGACTGCGTCGACGTGATGGCCGACGGCCTGCAGCGCCTGGAACGGCACCATCGTTTCGTAGTCTTCGGCGAAATCGCCGGTCAGGAACAGGATCTTCTTCGCGGCCATGGCTTTCTCCAGTGAAGCAGCGTTGAGGGCCCGTTCGCGCCGTGCGCGGCAGACGAGCGCAACGGCCTCGAGGGGCCCCGAGGACGAAAGCGCAGTGTACTCCGGCAGATTGAAGCGCGCGTGACGGCCGCCCCGCGCGAGCGGCGGGGCGGCGCGCGCAATGTGCGTCAGAAGAACGTCTCGACCACTTCCGTCACGCGGAACTGCGGATCGAGCACGAGCACCTGGCGCCACTTGTCGAACGTCAGGCACGGGTGCGAGATGTCGAACGCGACCATGTCGCCGACCTTCACGTCGGCGCCCGGCGGGATCTGCAGGTACGCGTGCTGGTCCATCATCCCGGTCACGGCCCAGCCTTCGGTGGCGGCGACGTCGCGCGGCGCGGTGTCGCGGCCCGGGCGGAAGTGGCGCGCCGGCTCGGGCAGGCCCGCGTCGAATGCCGCGTCGCGCTTGCCGAGCGCGACGATCGCGCGATCGGCTTCCGGCACCGACTGCACGTACGCCCACAGCTGCAGCGCGGGCAGCAGCCCTTCGCCCATCGTGCGTGCGATCGGGTTGCGCGCGAACACGTCGGTCTGCGCCTTCTTGTAGATGCCGACATCGTGCGTCAGGTAGCAGCCCGGACGCAGTACGACTTCAGCGAAGCCCGCGTTGGACGCCTTCGCGAATTCTTCCGCGACCACGTCGTACCACGCCGAACCGGCGCCGGACAGGATCGCCGGCGTACGCGCGAAGCGGCCCGCGTCGGCCAGCTCGCGCGTGAGCGCGACCGCGCCTTGCAGGAACGCGCGGATCTCGCCTTCCTCCTTCAGCACGCCTTCGTAGAGTTCGATGCCGGCCAGCTTCAGCGTGTCCGGATAGCGCGCGAGCGCGGCGAGCACCGCCTCGCGCTGCGCGGCATCGCGCACGCCCGCGCGGCCGCCCGGCACGCCGAGCTCGAGCAGCACGTTCAGCGATTTTTTCGCGTCGCCGAAGAAGCGGCCGAGCTGGTCGACGCTCTCGGCGGAATCGACGAGGCAGAAGAATTCGAAGTCGGGATCGGATAGCAGCCCGGCGATGATCGTCATGTTCTGGCGGCCGACGAGCTGGTTCGCGAGCAGCACGCGCCGCACGCCGCCGTGATACGCGGCCTGCGTCTGGTGCGCGGTCGCGAGCGTGATGCCCCATGCGCCGGCGTCGAGCTGGCGGCGGAACAGTTGCGGCGCCATCGTCGTCTTGCCGTGCGGCGCGAACTTGACGCCATACTGCCGGACGAACGCCTGCATCCAGTTCAGGTTGTGCTCGATGCGGTCCTCGTAAAGCACGGCGGCCGGCAGGCTGACGTCTTCCGCGAGCAGGTTCCACTCGAGCCGGCCCGCGTCGCCGAGCGGCACGCTGGCGCTCGGCAGGTTGCCGAGGCCCTTGCCGAAAGGATCGATCGTCGCTTCCTGATAGTTTGTAACTTTCATGTCATCCCGCTCCATCATCACTATGCATTGCACTGAAGTTGACATGCCGATGGTACAGAAAGTAGCATCGGCGCGGTGATGTTATTTAGTAACATCAAGCTTCGCACCCCTTTCCGCAGATGAATACGCCCGTCACCCCGTCCGCTCCGCTCGCGGCCGAGCCCCATCCGGCTCCGGCCGCCCCGCCGGTCCTCGACATCGTCGCGCGGATCGCCGAATGCGCGCCCGAACTTCGCGATGCCGAGCGCAAGGTCGCCACGTTCATCCTCGCCGATCTCGCGCGCGCCGCGCATGCGAGCATCGGCGCGCTCGCGCGCGACGCGGAGGTCAGCGTTGCGACGGTCACACGTTTCGCGAAGGCCGTCGGTTGCCGCGACGTGCGCGAACTGAAGGTGCTCGTCGCGCAGGCGGCGGCCGTCGGCCAGCGCTTTCTGGTGCCGTCCGACGGTGCGCCGGCCGACGACACAAGCCCCGCGTCGGTCGTCTACGACGAGATCCGCGTGGCGCTCGCGCACAACCACCAGCTGCTGCGCAACACGTCGTTCGACGCGGCGGCCGACCTGCTCGCCGGCACGAAGATGATCTACGTGTACGGGCAGGGCGGCGGCTCGACCGCGCTCGCCGACGAGTTGCGCTTCCGGCTCGTGCGCTTCGGCCGGCCGGTCGCGACCTACCAGGACAGTCTGCTGCAGCGGATGGTGTCCGCGACGCTGTCGCGTGACGCGGTCGTCGTCGCGCTGTCGGTGAGCGGGCGCGTGCCCGAGCTGCTCGAGAGCTGCCGGCTCGCGAAGCGCTACGGCGCGAAACTGATCGCGATCACCGCGCCGGCTTCGCCGCTCGCGAAGCTCGCCGACCACCTGATCCCGGTCGTCGCGTTCGAAACCGATTTCATTTACAAGCCGTCGACATCGCGCTACGCGATGATGATGGCGATCGACGTGCTCGTCACCGGAGTCGCGCTGCGGCTCGGCGATGCGGGCCGAGAATCGCTGCGCCGCATCAAGCATGCGCTCGATGCGCATCGCGGCGGCGGAGACCGTCAACCGGTAGGAGACTGACCATGCACTCGCATCCCGAAGCCGCCGATACGCTGATCGTCGGCGCGCAGCTGTACGACGGCACCGGCGCACCGCCCGTCACGCGCGACGTCGCGATCCGCAACGGCGTGATCGCGGCGATCGGCAACCTGTCGAACTGGCTCGCCGAAACCGTCGTCGATGCGGACGGCCGCGCACTCGCGCCGGGCTTCGTCGACGTGCACACGCACGACGACACGCACGTGATCCGCGCGCCGCAGATGCTGCCGAAGATCTCGCAGGGCGTGACGACCGTGATCGTCGGCAACTGCGGGATCAGCGCGTCGCCGGTGACGCTCGCGGGCGATCCGCCCGACCCGATGAACCTGCTCGGCGAGCGCGGCGCGTTCCAGTACCCGACCTTCGCCGCCTACGTTGCAGCCGTGAACGATGCGCGTCCGGCCGTGAACGTCGCGGCGCTCGTCGGCCACACGGCGCTGCGCAACAACCAGATGGACCGCCTCGACCGCGCGGCGACCGACGGCGAGATCGCCGCGATGCGCGCGCAGCTCGAGGAGGCGCTCGCGAACGGCGCGCTCGGCTTGTCGTCGGGCCTCGCGTACGGCTCCGCGTTCGCAGCACCGGCCGAGGAAGTGATGGCGCTCGCCGAGCCGCTCGCGAACGCGGGCGCGCTGTACACGACGCACATGCGCACCGAGTTCGACGCGATCCTCGACGCAATGGACGAGGCGTATCGCGTCGGCCGCCATGCGCAGGTGCCGGTCGTGATCTCGCACCTGAAGTGCGCGGGGCCGTCGAACTGGGGGCGCAGCACCGAAGTGCTCGCGTCGCTCGAAGGCGCGCGCCGCTACCAGCCGGTCGGCTGCGACTGCTATCCGTACAGCCGCAGCTCGTCGACGCTCGACCTGAAGCAGGTGACGGGCGACATCGACATCACGATCACGTGGTCGGAGCCGCACCCGGAAGTCGCGGGCAAGCTGCTGAAGGCGATCGCGGCCGACTGGGGCGTGACCGAGCAGGAAGCCGCGCAGCGGATCCGTCCGGCGGGCGCCGTGTACCACAACATGTCCGAGGACGACGTGCGGCGGATCCTGTCGCACCCCGCGACGATGGTCGGCTCGGACGGCCTGCCGAACGATCCGCTGCCGCACCCGCGGCTGTGGGGCGCGTTCCCGCGCGTGCTCGGCCATTACGTGCGCGACACGAACCTGCTGCCGCTCGAGGAGGCGATCCGCAAGATGACGTCGCTGTCCGCGCGCCGCTACGGGATCGCGCGGCGCGGCGAAGTGCATGTCGGCTACCACGCGGATCTCGTGCTGTTCGATCCGGCGCGCGTGATCGACGCCGCGACGTTCGAGAAGCCGCAGCAGCCCGCACACGGGATCGATGCGGTGTGGGTGAACGGCGTGCTGACCTACGAGAACGGCCAGCCGACCGGCGAGCGCGCCGGCGGTTTCGTCGCGCGCGGCGAGCGCGTGCCGGCGGGTGCAGAGGCTGCGTTCTGAGTCCGGACGCGGCTGATGTTCCGATCTTCCCGCGTGTGCCGCTGCCGGCGCGCGCATCCGCAACCGTGTGTTGCATGGGATCCGGGGCGGTGCTGAAGCGCCTGCCCGGGTCGACGAAACAAGGAGTGAAACGATGAAGCGATATGGCGTAGGCGAAGCGAAGGGTACCGGCGGCCAGGTGATGCCGTTTGCACGCGCGGTCGAGGCCGACGGCTGGCTGTACGTGTCGGGCCAGACGCCGATGGTGAACGGCGAGGTCGTCGAAGGCGGGATCGTCACGCAGTCGAAGCAGACGATCGAGAACGTGATCGCGATCCTGAAGGAAGCCGGCTACGGCCTCGAGCACGTCGTGCGCTGCGGCGTGTGGCTCGACGACGCGCGCGATTTCGCGTCGTTCAACAAGGTGTTCGTGTCGTACTTCGGCGAGCATCCGCCGGCACGCGCGTGCGTGCAGTCGAGCATGGTCATCGATTGCAAGGTCGAGGTCGACTGCATCGCGTACAAGGCGCCGGCGAAGTAACGCGGCCGCGCTTCCCCGCGCACAGGAAAACAGCCCGTTCGGCGCGAGCCGGACGGGCTGTTTCGTTTGGGCGATGGAGCTACGGCCTGCGGCGACCGCCTGACGCGGTCACTGCCGTGCAGTACGCGCGTTGTCCGGCATCGGCTGGTTGTAGTTCGTGCGGAACGGGTTGATGTCGAGCCCGCCGCGGCGCGTGTAACGCGCATACACCGCGAGCTTCACCGGTTTGCACGCATGCAGGATGTCGAGGAAGATCCGCTCGACGCACTGCTCGTGAAAGCCCGTGTGATTGCGGAACGAGATGATGTAGCGCAGCAGGCCGGCATGATCGATCTGCGGCCCGACGTAGTGGATCTGCACGCTGCCCCAGTCGGGCTGGCCGGTGACCGGGCAGTTCGAGCGCAGCAGGTCGGACACGAGCGTCTCCTCGACCGGCGCTTCATCCTCGGCGTCGGCGGCCGACAGCAGCGACGGATCGGGTTCGTACACGTCGGTGTCGAGATCGAGCCGGTCGAGCGACAGCCCGTCGAGCTCTTCCATCTCGAGCTTGCCGAAATCGTGCGCCGACACGAGCTGCACGGAGACGTTCGCGCCGCATGCGGCCGAGACGTCGCGCTTCAGCGTGTCGCGCACCGCGTCGATCGAGTCGAACTTCGACTGCGCGAACGAGCCGAGATACAGCTTGAACGACTTCGATTCGACGATGTTCGGCGATTCGGCCGGCACGTAGAAGGTCGCGACCGCGACCTGCGGCTTGCCGCGCGTGTTGAGCCACGACAGCTCGTACGCGTTCCAGATGTCGGTGCCGAAGAACGGCAGCGCCGACGTGATGCCGAGTTGCTCGCGCGCGCCGGCGCGCGGGATCGGGAACAGCAGCGACGCGTCGTACCGGGCTGCGTAGACGGTGGCCTTGCCGAGCGGGGAATGTTCGGGATTCATTGCGTGACGCCTTTACGACAGGAAGAGGCGGTAAGCCGGGTTGGCGCTCTCTTCGACATACGGATAGCCGAGTGCCGCGAGGAAGCCCTCGAACTCGGCGCGATCGGCCTGCGGCACCTGCAGCCCGACGAGGATCGAGCTGTAGTCCGCGCCCTGGTTGCGGTAGTGGAACAGGCTGATGTTCCAGTCCGGCGCCATCGACGACAGGAACTTCATCAGCGCGCCCGGGCGCTCCGGGAATTCGAAGCGGAACAGGCGCTCGTCGAGCGCGAGCGGCGAGCGGCCGCCGACCATGTAGCGGATATGTTCCTTCGACAGTTCGTCGTGCGTCAGGTCGACCGACTTGAAGCCGTGCGACTCGAAGTTCGCGGCGATCTCCGCCGATTCGCCGCGGCGGCGGATCTGCACGCCGACGAAGATGTGCGCGGACTGCGCATCGGCGATCCGGTAGTTGAACTCGGTGACGTTGCGGTCGCCGACGAGCGAGCAGAAGCGCTTGAAGCTGCCGCGCTCCTCGGGGATCGTGACCGCGAACACGGCTTCGCGCGCCTCGCCGACCTCCGCGCGCTCGGCGACGAAGCGCATCCGGTCGAAGTTCATGTTCGCGCCGGACGTGACCGCGACGAGCGTCTGGTTCTCGATGCCTTCGCGTTCCGCGTACAGCTTCGCGCCCGCGACCGCGAGCGCGCCGGACGGCTCGAGCACGCTGCGGGTATCCTGGAACACGTCCTTGATCGCCGCGCACAGTGCATCGGTGTCGACGGTCACGACGCCGTCCAGGTATTCGCGGCACAACCGGAAGGTTTCCTCGCCGACGAGCTTCACTGCGGTGCCGTCCGCGAACAGGCCGACCTCGGTCAGCTCGACGCGTTCACCGGCCTTCAGCGACTGCGCCATCGCGCACGAATCCTCGGCCTGCACGCCGATCACCTTGATCTCCGGGCGCACGGCCTTCACGTACGCGGCGACGCCGGACGCGAGACCGCCGCCGCCGATCGGCACGAAGATCGCGTGAATCGGGCCCTGGTGCTGGCGCAGGATCTCCATCGCGATGGTGCCCTGGCCGGCGATCACGTAAGGATCGTCGAACGGGTGGACGAACGTGAGGCCACGCTCTTCCTGCACCTTGACCGCATGCGCGTACGCGTCGCTGTACGACTCGCCGGCCTGGATCACCTCGACGCTCGGGCCGCCGTGCGCGCGCACCGCGTCCACTTTCACCTGCGGCGTCGTGATGGGCACGACGATCACCGCCTTGACGCCCATCCGGGCCGCCGAGAACGCGACGCCCTGCGCGTGGTTGCCGGCCGACGCGGTAATCACGCCGCGCGCGAGCGCGTCCGCCGGAATGTGCGCCATCTTGTTGTACGCGCCGCGCAGCTTGAACGAGAACACCGGCTGGTTGTCCTCGCGCTTCAGGTACACGGGGTTGTGCAGCCGGGCCGACAGGTTGCGGGCGGGTTCGAGTTCCGTCTCGATCGCGACGTCGTAGACGCGCGCGGTGAGGATTTTCTTCAGGTAATCGTGGGGTGCCATGGGCGCTCGCGTGCAGTGCGGAAGCAGACGGTAAAGGATCAATGATAGCGCCAAGGGTCCGCCCGCATGCAAGCGGCATGCCGGGCGCGCGGTCGCGGGGTAGCGCGGGCGGCACATTCGCGGCGCCGGGCGTCCCGCTTTTACCGGTTTAACCGCATGGTTACCGACCGGACGGACGGCGAATGATCGCACGAAACCGCGCGGAACCAGGCCTGGCGCGGCTTGCGGCGATAGCCCCACGACCTGTCCGGCGTGTCACGCATGGCCCGATCATGGGTTAGAATTCCGTTTTGAATCAAGGATCGGAAGATGCAGAGGCACCCTCGGATCGCCCCGTTGAAGCCGACGCCGCGCGCAGCCAGCCCCGCGGCGGAACGGCATGCGCGCCGCGCGCGATCGTGCTGATGGTTCCGAGTGCCGCCAGGCCCTGTCGCCGGCCAGGAGGGGCGAGTCAACGCCCGCTCCGGCCCCATGAAGGACAGCCGCGCGCCTGGTAACAGAACAGATTTCCCCAAGATTGCGCCCACGCGCTTGCCGACGCCCGTGCACGGGGTATCGGCCCTCCGAGTCGTCCGAACATGAACGCACCACAAGTTTTCGATCCGAATGGCGCGGCCGCCGCCGTCGCCGCCGACCCCGCGCCCCGGTTGCGCGAGATTCCCTACAACTACACGTCCTTCTCGGATCGCGAGATCGTGATCCGCCTGCTCGGCGAAGAGGCGTGGTCGGTGCTCGACGAACTGCGCGCCGAACGCCGTACGGGTCGCTCGGCGCGGATGCTGTACGAAGTGCTCGGTGACATCTGGGTCGTGCGCCGCAATCCGTACCTGCAGGACGACCTGCTCGACAACCCGAAGCGCCGCGCGCTGCTGATCGAGGCGCTGAACCACCGCCTGACCGAGATCGGCAAGCGCCGCAGCGCGGATCTCACCGCGCACCGCGACGACGCGGGCCGCGAGCGCGCGCTGCGCGTCGAGATGCTCGAAGCCGCCGCGCAGCGCGCGGTCAACGAGTTCGCCGACGAATTCGAGAAATTGGCCGACCTGCGCCGCCGTGCGACCAAGGCGCTCGGCCGCTGCACGCAGAAGGACAACATCCGCTTCGACGGGCTGTCGCGCGTGTCGCACGTCACCGACGCGACCGACTGGCGCGTCGAATACCCGTTCGTCGTGCTGACGCCCGACACCGAAGCCGAGATCGCGGCACTGATCAAGGCCTGCTTCGAGCTCGGCCTGACCGTGATCCCGCGCGGCGGCGGCACCGGCTACACGGGCGGCGCGGTGCCGCTCACGCCGTTCGCCGCGGTGATCAACACCGAGAAGCTCGAACAGCTCGGCGCGGTCGAACTGACCGAGTTGCCGGGCGTCGCGCACAAGGTGCCGACGATCTTCTCCGGCGCGGGCGTCGTCACGCGCCGCGTGACCGAGGCGGCCGAGGCGGCCGGCTACGTGTTCGCGGTCGATCCGACGTCGCTCGACGCATCGTGCATCGGCGGCAACGTCGCGATGAACGCGGGCGGCAAGAAGGCCGTGCTGTGGGGCACCGCGCTCGACAACCTGGCCTGGTGGCGGATGGTCGACCCGGACGGCAACTGGCTCGAAGTCACGCGCCACGAGCACAACCAGGGCAAGATCCACGACATCGCGGTCGCGCGTTTCGAGCTGAAGTGGTTCGACGGCGCATACGCGCCGGGCGAGAAGCTGCTGCGCACCGAGATGCTCGAGATCGAAGGCCGCCGGTTCCGCAAGGAAGGGCTCGGCAAGGACGTGACCGACAAGTTCCTCGCCGGCCTGCCGGGCGTGCAGAAGGAAGGCTGCGACGGGCTCATCACGTCCGCGCGCTGGGTGCTGCACAAGATGCCCGCGCACACGCGCACCGTCTGCCTCGAATTCTTCGGCCAGGCGCGCGAGGCGATCCCGAGCATCGTCGAGATCAAGGACTACCTGTTCGAAACGTCGAAGCAGGGCGGCGCGATCCTCGCGGGCCTCGAGCACCTCGACGAGCGCTACCTGCGCGCGGTCGGCTACGCGACCAAGAGCAAGCGCAATTCATTCCCGAAGATGGTGCTGATCGGCGACATCGTCGGCGACGATGCCGACGCCGTGGCGCACGCGACGTCCGAAGTGATCCGGATGGCGAACGGCAAGAGCGGCGAAGGCTTCGTCGCGGTCAGCGCGGAGGCGCGCAAGCGCTTCTGGCTCGACCGCAGCCGCACGGCCGCGATCGCGAAGCACACGAACGCGTTCAAGATCAACGAGGACGTCGTCATCCCGCTGAACCGGATGGGCGAGTACACCGACGGCATCGAGCGAATCAACATCGAGCTGTCGCTGAAGAACAAGCTGCAGCTCGTCGACGCGCTCGAAGCGTTCTTCCGCGGCGGCAACCTGCCGCTCGGCAAGACCGACGACGCGAGCGAGATCCCGAGCGCCGAGCTGCTCGAAGACCGTGTCCAGCAGGCGCTGGAGCTGCTCAAGCGCGTGCGCGCGCGCTGGGAATTCGTGCGCGACCGGCTCGACCAGCCGTTGCGCGAGGCGCAGCACTACCTCGTGCAACTCGGCTACGAGGCGCTGGCCGAGAAGTTCGCGGATCGCGCGGACGAGCAGCCGGGCGCGACCGTGTTCCACATCACGCAGGACCGCACGGTGCGCATCTCGTGGAAGCAGGAGATCCGCGCGGAACTGCGCGCGATCTTCAACGGCGGCGCGTTCAAGCAGATCCTCGACGAGGCGCAGGCGATCCACAAGCAGGTGCTGCGCGGCCGCGTGTTCGTCGCGCTGCACATGCACGCGGGCGACGGCAACGTCCACACCAACCTGCCGGTCAACTCCGACAACTACGAGATGCTGCAGGATGCGCACGCGGCGGTTGCGCGCATCATGAAGCTCGCGCGCTCGCTCGACGGCGTGATCTCCGGCGAGCACGGGATCGGCATCACGAAGCTCGAGTTCCTGACCGACGACGAGATCGCCGAATTCCGCGCGTACAAGCAGCGCGTCGACCCGAACGGCCGCTTCAACAAGGGCAAGCTGCTCGACGGCGCGGATCTTCGCAACGCGTACACGCCGAGCTTCGGGCTGATGGGGTACGAGTCGCTGATCATGCAGCAGTCCGACATCGGCGCGATCGCCGATTCGGTGAAGGACTGCCTGCGCTGCGGCAAGTGCAAGCCGGTGTGCGCGACGCACGTGCCGCGTGCGAACCTGCTGTACAGCCCGCGCAACAAGATCCTCGCGACGTCGCTGCTGGTCGAGGCGTTCCTGTACGAGGAACAGACGCGCCGCGGCGTGTCGATCAAGCACTGGGACGAGTTCAACGACGTGGCCGACCACTGCACGGTGTGCCACAAGTGCGCGACGCCGTGCCCGGTGAAGATCGACTTCGGCGACGTCACGATGAACATGCGCAACCTGTTGCGCAAGATGGGCAAGAAGAAGTTCAACGCCGGCAATGCGGCGGGCATGTTCTTCCTGAACGCGACCAACCCGCAGACGATCAACATCGCGCGCAGCGTGATGATGGGCGCCGGCTACAAGGTGCAGCGCTTCGCGAACGACATGCTGAAGAAGGTTGTGACGAAGCAGACGCAGCACCCGCCCGCGACCACCGGCAAGCCGCCCGTCGTCGAGCAGGTGATCCACTTCGTCAACAAGAAGATGCCGGGCAACCTGCCGAAGAAGACGGCGCGCGCGCTGCTCGACATCGAGGACAACAAGATCGTGCCGATCATCCGCAACCCGAAGTCGACGACCGTCGATTCGGAAGCGGTGTTCTACTTCCCGGGCTGCGGCTCCGAGCGCCTGTTCTCGCAGGTCGGTCTGGCGACGCAGGCGATGCTGTGGGAAGCCGGCGTGCAGACCGTGCTGCCGCCCGGCTACCTGTGCTGCGGTTATCCTCAGCGCGGCTCCGGCCAGTACGACAAGGCCGAGAAGATCGTCACCGACAACCGCGTGCTGTTCCACCGCGTCGCGAACACGCTGAACTACCTCGACATCAAGACGGTGGTCGTGTCGTGCGGCACCTGCTACGACCAGCTCGCCGGCTACGAATTCGACAAGATCTTCCCTGGCTGCCGGATCATCGACATCCACGAGTTCCTGCTCGAGAAGGGGATGAAGCTCGACGGCGTGACGGGCACGCGCTACATGTATCACGACCCGTGCCACACGCCGATCAAGACGATGGACCCGGTGAAGCTCGTCAACGAGCTGATGGGCACGGAGAAGGACGGCTACAAGATCGAGAAGAACGACCGTTGCTGCGGCGAATCGGGCACGCTCGCGGTCACGCGCCCGGACGTGTCGACGCAGGTCCGCTTCCGCAAGGAGGAGGAGATCCGCAAGGGGGCTGCGAAGCTGCGCAGCATCCCGGTCGTGGCCGGCGATGCGAGCGCACCGGCGCCGGCCGCAGCGGCCGCGAACGGTCCGGACGTGAAGATCCTGACGAGCTGCCCGTCGTGCCTGCAGGGCCTGTCGCGCTACAACGAGGATGCGAACATCGAGGCCGACTACATCGTGGTCGAGATCGCGCGCCAGGTGCTCGGCGAGAACTGGATGGCCGATTATGTCGCACGTGCGAACCATGGCGGGATCGAGCGCGTGCTGGTCTAATGCGGGCATGACGATCGCCCGACCGGGCTAGGGATGAGCGGGCGCCGGCGCTGATGCGCGGGCGCCCGTCCACATGGGAGCGACGATGGAATGCGTGTTTTGCCGTGAAGACGGCGGCGAGCTGCTCTGGCGGGACGACGCGCTGCGCGTCGTGCTGGCGACGGGCGAGCACGACTACCCGGGCTTCTGCCGGGTGATCTGGGGCGCGCACGTGGCCGAGTTCTCCGATCTCGGCGAGCCCGAGCGGGCCCACCTGATGCGCGTGGTCTATGCGGTCGAGCGGGCGGTGCGCCGCGTGATGCAGCCGAACAAGGTGAATCTCGCGAGCCTCGGCAACATGGTGCCGCACGTGCACTGGCACGTGATCCCGCGCTTCTCGAACGACGCCCATTTCCCGCAGCCCGTGTGGGCGCCGCGCCAGCGCGGCGTGTCCGAGGCGCTGCTGCGCACGCGCGCCGCGCAGGCCTCGCTGCTGCACAATGCGGTGCGCGAGGAAATTCAACGAACGACCGATTCGAGGCAGCCATGAGCGGTTTGACTTCCACGACGCCGATTCCGTCCGGCGTCGTCGTGCACGCGGTGTCGCGCGTGCTCGAATTGCAGTACCCGAACGGCGACAGCTACCGGATTCCGTTCGAGCTGATGCGCGTCTATTCGCCGTCGGCCGAGGTGCGCGGCCACGGGCCCGGCCAGGAGACGCTGCAGACTGGCAAGCGCGAGGTGACGATCACCGCGCTCGAAGGCGTCGGCAACTATGCGCTGCAGCCGACGTTCTCCGACGGCCATTCGACCGGCATCTACTCGTGGGACCTGCTGTACGAACTGGCGACGCAGCAGGACGCGCTGTGGCGCGACTATTTCGACAAACTGAAGGCGGCGGGCGCCGATCGCGACGCCCCGATGCAGGCGGCCGCGGCGCCGCATGGCCACTGCCACTGAAATCGACGGCGCCCGCTCGGCGCCGTCTTGCCATTTACTGAGGATCAACGCGATGAGCAAAACCCACTTCGGCTTCGAAAGCGTCGAGGAAAACGAAAAAGCGAAGAAAGTGGCGGGTGTGTTCCATTCGGTCGCGAGCAACTACGATCTGATGAACGACCTGATGTCGGCGGGCATGCACCGCGCGTGGAAGGCGTTCACGATCGCGCAGGCGAACGTGCGCCCCGGCTTCAAGGTGCTCGATATCGCGGCCGGCACCGGCGACCTGACCAAGTCGTTCGCGAAGGCGGCCGGGCCGACGGGTCAAGTCTGGCACACCGACATCAACGAATCGATGCTGCGCGTCGGTCGCGACCGGCTGCTCGACAAGGGCATCGTGACGCCGTCGCTGCTGTGCGACGCCGAGAAAATTCCCTTTCCGGACAACTACTTCGATGTCGTCACGGTCGCGTTCGGGCTGCGCAACATGACGCACAAGGACGCCGCGCTGGCCGAAATGCGCCGCGTGACGAAGCCCGGCGGCCGCGTGATGGTGCTGGAATTCTCGAAAGTCTGGGATCCGCTGAAAAAAGCGTACGATCTGTATTCTTTCAAAGTATTACCGTGGCTTGGCGACAAGTTCGCGAAAGATGCTGAAAGTTACCGGTATCTTGCTGAATCTATCCGGATGCACCCCGATCAGGACACGCTGAAGACGATGATGGAACAAGCGGGCCTCGATGCCGTCAAATATTACAATTTGTCAGGTGGCGTGGTAGCTTTACACATGGGAACCAAGTACTAAGGGGTTCTTCCCATACATTTGTCTTACATCTGGAGAAAGTGATGTCCGAATCGCGTTCGTTGTTCAACCGTAGCAAGCCGTCGAAGCCGTGGGCTCGACGGGTCGGCACGCTGCTGATGGTCGGCCTGCTCACGGCCGGCACGTTCGCATCGCTCGACGCCGAAGCCAAGCGCATGGGCGGCGGGCGCAGCATCGGCCGCCAGAACTCCACCGTCACACAGCGCCAGGCCACGCCGCCTGCGCAGCAGCCGATGCAGCAGGCCGCGCCGTCGCAGGCGCAGCGTGCGAACCCGGCCGCGCCCGCACCGGCCGCGCAACCCAACCGCTCGCGCTGGCTCGGGCCGATCGCCGGCCTCGCGGCCGGTCTCGGCATCGCGGCGCTGCTGTCGCACTTCGGTCTCGGCGAGGCGTTCGCCGGCATGATGTCGAACATCATCGTGATCGCGCTGCTCGCGATGGTCGGCATCTGGCTGGTGCGCAAGTTCATGAACCGCCGTCGCCCGCAGGAGCCGTCGTATTCGGTCGGCGGCTCGGCATCGTCGTCGGGCGGCTACTCGCAAAGCCCGACGTTCCAGCAGGGCAACACCGGCAGCAACTATGCGGGCAGCGGCAGCAGCTACGCGAACGAAGCGCAAGGCGTGTTCGGCGGCGGTGCCGCGGCTGCCGGCGCGGCAGCGGGTGCGATGGCTTCGGCCGCACCGCTCCAGGTGCCGGCCGGCTTCGACACCGAAGCGTTCCTGCGCAGCGCGAAGGTCTATTTCGTGCGCCTGCAGGCCGCGTGGGACCAGGGCAACCTGGCCGACATCCGCGAGTTCACGACGCCCGAAATGTTCGCCGAGATCAAGATCGACCTCGATTCGCGCGGCAACGAGTCGAACCAGACCGACGTCGTGCAGCTCGACGCGGAACTGGTCGCGATCGAGGATCGCGGTATCGAGCAGTCGGCGAGCGTGCGCTTCCACGGCCTGATCCGCGAATCGGCGAGTGCGTCGGCCGCGCCGTTCGACGAAGTGTGGAACCTGTCGAAGTCGGGCAGTCAGGGCTGGCTGCTCGCGGGCATCCAGCAGCTCAACACGCACTGAGCGTGACCGGCGGCCCGCGCCGCCGGATGCCCGGGCGACGGCCGCCGCACTGCGACCGCTTGCCGCCCGGGTGTACGGTCGGGCACGGTCTGCCGACGATCCGACGTTACAATAGAAACCCGCGTGGGCGCCCGGCCTGCGCGGGTTTTTTCTTTCCCAGCCCGATGACCTTTGCCGCCAAGCCTTTTGCTGCTGCTGTCAATCACCTGCTCGCGCGCGAATCGTGGGCGCGCGACCGCCTGATTCCGTATGCGGGCAAGACTGCCCGGATCGACGTGCCCCCCGTCACGCTCACGCTGCTGGTGCAGCCCGATGGTTATCTGTCGGCAGTCGACGCGCACGATGCGCAACAGGTCGACGTGTCGATCGCACTCGCGGGCGACACGGTCGCCGCATTCCTGCAGGGCGGCCAGGCGGCCGTGATGAAGCACGTGAAGATCGAAGGCGATGCGGAGTTCGCGACGCAGATCGCGAAGCTGGCCGAGCACCTGCGCTGGGAACCGGAAGAAGATCTCGCGAAGCTGGTCGGCGACGCTGCGGCACACCGGATCGCGACGGTCGTGCGCGATGCCGGCGCGCGTGCGCGACGTACCGGCCGCAACGTGCTCGATTCCGTCGCCGAGTACTGGCTCGACGAAAACCCGCAAGTCGTCCGGCGCGCGTCGCTCGGCGGCTTCGACTCCGAACTGGCGCGCGCACGCGATGCGCTCGCGCGGGTCGAGAAGCGGGTCGAGCGACTCGAACAAAAAATCGGCGCGCGCACGGGTTCCGGCCCGCGCGGCGCGCACTGAGGGCCGCAGGGCATGCGCATTTTCCGTTTCATCAAGATTGTCTACACCGTCATCCGCTTTGGTCTCGACGAAGTGATGCTGTCCCGGATCGACGACCGGCGCGTGAAGCTGCTGCTGCGGATCACGACGATCGGCCGCCGCTATTCCGATTCGCCCGCCGTGCGGCTGCGTCACGCGCTGGAAAGCCTCGGCCCGATCTTCGTGAAGTTCGGCCAGGTGCTGTCGACGCGCCGCGACCTGCTGTCGGTCGATTTCGCGAACGAACTCGCGAAGCTTCAGGACCAGGTGCCGCCGTTCGATTCGGCGGTCGCGATCGCGATCATCGAGAAGTCGCTCGGTGCGCCGGTCGACGAGCTGTTCGACGAATTCGAGCGCGAGCCCGTGGCGAGCGCGTCGATCGCGCAGGTGCATTTCGCGAAGCTCAAGCAGGGCGTGCACGCGGGCAAGGCCGTCGCCGTCAAGGTGCTGCGGCCGAACATGCTGTCCGTGATCGATTCGGATCTCGCGCTGATGCGCGACATCGCGATCTGGACCGAGCGGATGTGGGCCGACGGCCGGCGCCTGAAGCCGCGCGAGGTCGTCGCCGAATTCGACAAGTACCTGCACGACGAGCTCGACCTGATGCGCGAGGCCGCGAACGGCAGCCAGTTGCGCCGCAATTTCGCGGGCCTCGACCTGCTGCTCGTGCCCGAGATGTTCTGGGATTTCTCGACGTCGCAGGTGCTCGTGATGGAGCGCATGACCGGCGTGCCGATCAGCCAGGTCGAGACGCTGCGCTCGGCCGGCGTCGACATCAAGAAGCTCGCGCGCGAAGGCGTCGAGATCTTCTTCACGCAGGTGTTCCGCGACGGTTTCTTCCATGCGGACATGCACCCCGGCAACATCCAGGTGAGCCTCGACCCGAGCACATTCGGCCGCTACATCGCGCTCGATTTCGGGATCGTCGGCGCGTTGTCCGATTTCGACAAGAACTACCTCGCGCAGAACTTCCTCGCGTTCTTCAAGCGCGACTACCACCGCGTCGCGACGCTTCACCTCGAATCGGGCTGGGTGCCGCCCGAGACGCGCGTCGAGGAGCTCGAAAGCGCGATCCGCGCGGTGTGCGAGCCGTATTTCGACCGCGCACTGAAGGACATTTCGCTCGGCCAGGTGCTGATGCGCCTGTTCTCGACGTCGCGCCGCTTCAACGTCGAGATCCAGCCGCAACTCGTGCTGCTGCAGAAGACGATGCTGAACGTCGAAGGGCTCGGCCGCTCGCTCGACCCCGAACTCGACCTGTGGAAGACCGCGAAGCCGTACCTCGAGCGCTGGATGACCGAGCAGATCGGCCTGCGCGGCTGGTACGAGCGCTTCAAGGTCGAGGCGCCGCAGTGGAGCAAGACGCTGCCGCAATTGCCGCGCCTGATCCACCACGCGATGGCGGCACGCCATGACGCGCCGCGCGCCGCGAGCGAGGACCTGATGCGCCAGATCCTCATCGAGCAGAAACGTACCAACCGGCTGATGCAGGCGCTGCTGATCTTCGGCCTTGCCGTCGGCGTCGGGGCGCTCGTCGCGCGCGTGCTGCTCGCGCTCGCGTACGGCGCATGACCGAAAGGAGCAGGGCGATGTCCGATCCGAAACGACCGGCCGCACCGACGGCCGCCGATTTCGCGACGCGCGACCCCGGCAACGCGTCGTTCTGGGACGAGCGTTTCGAGCGCGGCGTGACGCCGTGGGAATTCGGCGGCGTGCCGGACGGCTTTCGCGTGTTCGCGCGCCGGCTCGAACCGTGTGCGGTGCTGATCCCCGGCTGCGGCAGTGCGCAGGAGGCCGGGTGGCTCGCGCAGGCCGGCTGGCCCGTGCGTGCGATCGATTTCGCCGCGCAGGCGGTGGTTGTCGCGAAGGCGCAGCTCGGCACGCATGCGGACGTCGTCGAGCAGGCCGATTTCTTCGCCTACCGGCCGCCGTTCGGCGTGCAGTGGGTGTATGAGCGCGCGTTCCTGTGCGCGCTGCCGCCGAGCCTGCGTGCCGACTATGCGGCACGGATGGCCGAGCTGCTGCCGGCGGGCGGATTGCTGGCCGGCTATTTCTTCGTGACGGCGAAACCGAAGGGGCCACCGTTCGGGATCGAGCGTGCCGAACTCGACGCGCTGCTCGCGCCGCACTTCGAACTGGTCGACGATTTGCCCGTCACCGATTCGCTGGCCGTGTTCGAAGGGCACGAGCGCTGGCTCACGTGGCGCCGCCGCTGATGCCCGGGTATCGCGGCCGTTGCCGGAGTGCGCCAGGGTTTCAGCTATAATTCAAGGTTTTGCAAGCCGTTTCCAGTTTCCGCGGGAAAAATATCATGCCGATCTACGCCTATCGATGCGAAGCGTGTGGTTTCGCGAAGGACGTGCTCCAGAAGATGAGCGACGCGCCGCTGTCGCAGTGCCCGGAATGCGGGAAGGATGCGTTTCGCAAGCAGGTGACTGCCGCGGGTTTCCAGCTGAAGGGCTCGGGTTGGTATGTCACCGATTTCCGCGGCGGCTCGGGCGGCGCAAGCGCACCGGCGACCGCGTCGGGCGATGCGGCGCCGGCAGCTGCGTCGGCCGCGCCTGCAGCGGACGCGCCGGCTGCATCGAGCAGTTCCGAAAGCACGACGACGACGAGCGCTGCGCCGGCCCCGGCTGCAGCGCCCGCCGCCGCCAGCAGTTGACCGTCGCGGCCCGGCCGGGTCGCGACCACCCCGCGCCGCCGGCGCGGTTCATTGACGGCAGATGATGAAAAAGACGACCCTGAAATCGGTGTTTCTGACCGGCCTGCTGGTTCTCGTCCCGCTCGCGATCACGCTGTGGGTGCTCGGTCTCATCATCGGCACGATGGACCAGACGCTGCTCCTGCTGCCCGAATCGTGGCAGCCCGAGCGGCTGCTCGGTTTCCACCTGCCGGGGATCGGCGCGGTGCTGACGCTCGCGTTCATCTTCG
Source organism: Burkholderia sp. S-53 (assembly GCF_025560745.1). Taxonomy (NCBI): domain Bacteria; kingdom Pseudomonadati; phylum Pseudomonadota; class Betaproteobacteria; order Burkholderiales; family Burkholderiaceae; genus Burkholderia; species Burkholderia sp. S-53. Next base: position 3,175,709 of record NZ_CP090483.1, on the reverse strand, counting down.
TCGTCGGTCTGGCCACGCGGAATTTCGTCGGCCAGAAGCTCGTCACGTGGTGGAACGCGGTCGTACGTCACATCCCGGTCGTCGGGCCGATCTACACGAGCGTCAAGCAGGTGTCGGACACGCTGCTGTCGAGCAGCGGCAACGCGTTTCGCAAGGCGCTGCTGATCGAATACCCGCGCCGCGGCTCGTATACGATCGCGTTTCTGACCGGCACGCCGGGCGGCGACGTGCTGAATCATCTGACGGAAGAATACGTGAGCGTGTATATCCCGACGACGCCGAACCCGACGTCGGGCTTCTTCCTGATGCTGCCGAAAAGCGAAGTCATCGAACTCGACATGTCGGTCGATGCCGCGCTGAAGTACATCGTCTCGATGGGCGTCGTGGCGCCCCCGGCGCCGGCTCCGGCGCCCGCCCGCCGCCCCGTCGAGCCGCCGCTGTAAGTAAAGAATCATCGCCCGGGCCGCGCGTTGCGGCACCCGTTGATCAAACCGAACGAAAGCAAACATCATGTCGATGCGTACTGAATACTGCGGTCTCGTGACCGAACACCTGCTGGGCCAAACCGTGTCGCTGTGCGGCTGGGTGCAGCGCCGCCGCGATCACGGCGGTGTGATCTTCATCGACCTGCGCGATCGTGAAGGCCTCGTGCAGGTGGTGTGCGACCCGGATCGCGCGGAGATGTTCGCGACCGCCGAAGGCGTGCGCAACGAGTTCTGCGTGCAGATCAAGGGCCTCGTGCGCAACCGTCCGGACGGCACGGTCAACGCCGGCCTGAAGAGCGGCAAGATCGAAGTGCTGTGCCACGAACTGAACGTGCTGAACGCGTCGGTCACGCCGCCGTTCCAGCTCGACGACGACAACCTGTCGGAAACGACGCGTCTCACGCACCGCGTGCTCGACCTGCGCCGTCCGCAGATGCAGCACAACCTGCGCCTGCGCTACCGCGTCGCGATCGAGGCGCGCAAGTACCTCGACGAGCAGGGCTTCATCGACATCGAAACGCCGATGCTGACGAAGAGCACGCCGGAAGGCGCGCGCGACTACCTTGTGCCGTCGCGCGTGAACGCGGGCCAGTTCTTCGCGCTGCCGCAGTCGCCGCAGCTGTTCAAGCAACTGCTGATGGTCGCGAACTTCGACCGTTACTACCAGATCACCAAGTGCTTCCGCGACGAAGATCTCCGTGCCGACCGTCAGCCGGAATTCACGCAGATCGACTGCGAGACGTCGTTCCTCGGCGAGCAGGAAATCCGTGACCTGTTCGAAGACATGATCCGTCACATCTTCAAGACGACGATCGACGTCGAACTCGACGCGACCTTCCCGGTGATGCCGTACTCGGAAGCGATGGCGCGTTTCGGTTCGGACAAGCCGGACCTGCGCGTGCAGCTCGAATTCACCGAGCTGACCGATGCGATGAAGGACGTCGACTTCAAGGTGTTCAGCACGCCGGCCAACGCGAAGGACGGCCGTGTCGCGGCGCTGCGCGTGCCGAAGGGCGGCGAGCTGTCGCGCGGCGACATCGACGGCTACACGGAATTCGTGCGCATCTACGGCGCGAAGGGCCTCGCATGGATCAAGGTCAACGAGAAGGCGAAGGGCCGCGACGGCCTGCAGAGCCCGATCGTCAAGAACCTGCATGACGCATCGATTGCAGCGATTCTCGAGCGCACCGGCGCCGAAGACGGCGACATCATCTTCTTCGCGGCAGATCGCGCGAAGGTCGTCAACGACAGCCTCGGCGCGCTGCGCCTGAAGATCGGCCATTCGGAATTCGGCAAGGCGAACGGCCTCGTCCAGGCCGGCTGGAAGCCGCTGTGGGTCGTCGACTTCCCGATGTTCGAATACGACGACGAAGATGCGCGCTACGTCGCCGCGCACCACCCGTTCACGAGCCCGAAGGACGAGCACCTCGAGTACCTCGAGACCGACCCGGGCCGCTGCCTCGCGAAGGCCTACGACATGGTGCTGAACGGCTGGGAAATCGGCGGCGGCTCGGTGCGTATCCACCGCGAGGAAGTGCAGAGCAAGGTGTTCCGCGCGCTGAAGATCGGCGCGGAAGAGGCGCAGCTGAAGTTCGGCTTCCTGCTGGACGCACTGCAGTACGGCGCGCCGCCGCACGGCGGTATCGCGTTCGGCCTCGACCGCATCGTCACGATGATGGCCGGCGCCGACTCGATCCGCGACGTGATCGCGTTCCCGAAGACGCAGCGTGCGCAGGACCTGCTCACGCAGGCGCCGAGCCCGGTCGACGAGCGTCAGCTGCGCGAGCTGCACATCCGTCTGCGTCAGCCGGAACAGCCGAAGGCGTAACGCGCTTCTCGCAGGTCGTGTGGGCGGCGACGCGCACACGACGCAACTGAAAAAGGCGCAGCGATGCGCCTTTTTCATTTTTTGCGGTACAGTCGCAGCACTTGCCGCACGTTCGGAGCACATGCCCGGCGCGCGGCCCTGTGCCGCATGAAGCAAAAATGACGAAGCCGCCGAAAATCCCCGAATCCGTTCTCGTCGTGATCTACACGCCCGACCTCGATGTGCTGGTGATCAAGCGTGCCGACCAGCCCGATTTCTGGCAATCGGTGACCGGATCGAAGGACACGCTCGACGAGCCGCTCGCGGTCACCGCCGCGCGCGAAGTGGCCGAGGAAACCGGCATCTCGGTCGGCACGCCGGACGTGCCGGCCGCCGCGCTGGTCGACTGGCGCCACCGGATCGAATATTCGATCTATCCGCAATACCTGCACCGCTACGCGCCGGGCGTCACGCGCAACACCGAGCACTGGTTCGGCCTGTGCGTGCCGCATCGCGTCGACGTGACGCTGTCGCCGCGCGAGCATGTCGATCACGCATGGCTGCCGTTCCGCGAGGCGGCCGCGCGCTGCTTCTCGCCGTCGAACGCCGAGGCGATCCTGCAATTGCCCGTGCGCGTCGCACTTGCGCGCACGCCGCACGGCTCGTCCGCATGAATGCGGAGACCCGCAAGCGCTTCGCGCAATTGCGGCAGATGTTCCTGCAGGAACGCGGCTCCGCGTCGCGGCTCGCGTTCACGGCGGGCAACACGGTGCGGCTGTGCGAGGGCGGCGGCGCATTCTTCCGGGCACTGATCGAACGGATCGATGCCGCGCGCGAGCAGGTGATGCTCGAAACCTATATCTTCTGCGACGACGCGGCCGGCCGGCCGGTGTCGGACGCGCTGATCCGCGCGGCGCAGCGCGGCGTGCGCGTGCGCGTGATCACCGACGGCATCGGCACCGCACGCCTGCCGCTGTTCGACACATGGGCGCAATCCGGCGTCGAGCACTGCATCTACAACCGCTTCCTGTTCGGCCGCTTCGGCTTTTCGCGCACGCACCGCAAGCTCGCGGTGATCGATCATGCGACCGCGTTCTGCGGCGGCATCAACATCGTCGACGACTATGCGCAAAACGGCACGACGCTGCCGTTTCCGCGCTGGGATTTCGCAGTCGAGATAGCGGGGCCCGCGGTGTCCGACGTTCGCGCCGCGTTCGAGCTGCAGTGGCACCGGATCCAGTTCGGTCACAAACCGTATGCGCAGTACGCGGCCGGGCTGAATGGCGGCGAAGCGTTCCCCGACATGTTCCGGCGCTGGATGCGCAGCCACCGGTGGATCAAGGCCGGCGCGCTGCGGGTCGTGACGGAGCCGAGCGTCGCGTTCGTCGCGCGCGACAACGTCGTGAACCGCCGCGCGATCGAGAAGGCCTATCTCGCGGCGATCGGCCAGGCGCGCCAGCAGATCCTGCTCGCGAATCCGTACTTCATGCCGGGCCGCAAGTTGCGCCGCGCGCTGACGGGCGCCGCGCGGCGCGGCGTCGACGTGCGGATCCTGATCGGCCGCAAGGAGTTCGCGGCGCTCGATACCGCCGTGCCGTTCCTCTATCACACGCTGCTGCGCGCGGGCGTGCGCGTGGCCGAATACGACAAGACGATGCTGCACGGCAAGGTGGCCGTGATCGACGACAACTGGGCGACGGTCGGTTCGTCGAATCTGGACGCGCTGAGCCTGATGCTGAACAATGAGGCGAACGTCGTGCTGGTGCGCTACGATGCGGTCACGAACGAACTGCGCGATGCGATCGCGGCCGCGTTCGCCGATGGCCGGGAGATCGACCCCGCGCGCTTCGCCGCGCGCCCGCGCATCGAGCGTATCCTGAACTGGCTCGCCTATAGCGCGTATCGCGTCGTGATGAAGGCGCTGACGGTCGGCAGCTACGACTGACGCAGACTAAGCATCCGCTTCAAAAAATCTGTCCGCACGTTCGTGCGGAAAAGCCGCTCCGGTCCCGCCGGAATCGCGCAAAATAGCGGCTCGGTTAGACACCGGTTTCTAATAATTTCCTTGTTTCGCGAGCGGCTGCACTCAATAATAGTACGGCCGTTCGATTTTATTCGAACCCCCGAACGGTTACAGAAATAGCTATGCGAAAAGGCGAACAGACGCGTGCCGCGATACTTGAAGCTGCTTTGGACCTCGCCAGCCGAGACGGGCTGGAGGGGCTGACGATCGGCCTGCTGGCCGAGCGCATGCAGATGAGCAAGAGCGGTGTGTTCGCGCACTTCGGATCGCGCGAGGACCTGCAGGTCGAGGTCGTCCGCGAGTATCACCATCGTTTCGAAAACGAGGTGTTCTTTCCGAGCCTGCGCGAAGCGCGAGGTCTGCCGCGTCTGCGGGCGATGCTGGCGCGCTGGATCGAGAAACGCATCCAGGAGGTGACGACCGGGTGCATCTACATCAGCGGCGCAGTGGAGTACGACGACCGGCCGGACAGCCCCGTGCGCGAGCAGTTGATCGCGAGCGTGACGGCCTGGCGTGCCGCGTTGCTGCGCGCCATTTCGCAGGCGATGGAAGAGGGGCATCTGCGCACGGATACCGATCCGGACCTGATGCTCTTCGAGTTGTACAGCTTCACGCTCGGCCTGCATCACGACGCACGCTTCCTGCATTCGCCGGACGCCGTGCGCCTCACGTGGGCCGCGCTGGAAAAGACGATTGTTTCGTATCAGAGCGAGAGCCGTTAGCGGCGCGTCAACCGCCCGCCAGGAGCTCGAGCCGTTTTGCCCACCTTTGGAGAGAGTCATGGGACAGTACGCCGCGCCGCTGCGCGACATGCAATTCGTGTTGCACGAGCTTCTGAACGTCGAAGCCGAAGTCAAGCAAATGCCCAAGCATGCGGACCTCGACGCCGACACGATCAACCAGGTCCTCGAAGAAGCGGGCAAGTTCTGCTCCGAGGTGCTGTTCCCGCTGAACCAGGTCGGCGACCGCGAAGGCTGCACGTATGAAGGCGACGGCGTCGTGAAGACCCCGACCGGCTTCAAGGAGGCGTACCAGCAATACGTCGAGGCCGGCTGGCCGGCACTCGGCTGCGATCCGGACTACGGCGGCCAGGGCCTGCCCGCGTTCGTGAACAACGCGCTGTACGAAATGATGAACTCGGCGAACCAGGCATGGACGATGTATCCGGGCCTGTCGCACGGCGCGTACGAATGCCTGCACGCGCACGGCGCGCCGGAACTGCAGAAGGCCTACCTGCCGAAGCTCGTGACGGGCGAATGGACCGGCACGATGTGCCTGACCGAGCCGCACTGCGGCACCGACCTCGGCATCCTGCGCACCAAGGCCGAACCGAACGGCGACGGCTCCTACTCGATCAGCGGCACGAAGATCTTCATCTCGAGCGGCGAACACGACATGGCGGAGAACATCGTCCACCTCGTGCTCGCACGCCTGCCGGAAGCGCCGCAGGGCACGAAGGGCATCTCGCTGTTCATCGTGCCGAAGTTCATTCCCGACGCGTCGGGCGCACCGGGCGAGCGCAACGGCATCAAGTGCGGCTCGATCGAGCACAAGATGGGCATCCACGGCAACTCGACGTGCGTGATGAACCTCGACAACGCGAAGGGCTGGATGGTCGGCGAGCCGAACAAGGGCTTGAACGCGATGTTCGTGATGATGAACGCGGCCCGCCTCGGCGTTGGCGCGCAAGGCCTCGGCCTCACGGAAGTCGCGTATCAGAATTCGCTCACGTATGCGAAGGAGCGCCTGCAGATGCGCTCGCTGACGGGCCCGAAGGCACCGGACAAGCCGGCCGACCCGATCATCGTGCACCCGGACGTGCGCCGCATGCTGCTCACGCAGAAGGCGTATGCGGAAGGCGCGCGCGCGTTCACGTACTGGTCCGCGCTGCAGATCGACAAGGAGCTGTCGCACGCCGATGAAGCAGTGCGCAAGGAAGCGGCCGACCTCGTCGCGCTGCTCACGCCGATCATCAAGGCGTTCCTGACCGACAACGCGTTCGAGTGCACGAACCACGCGATGCAGATCTACGGCGGCCACGGCTTCATCTCCGAGTGGGGCATGGAGCAGTACGTGCGCGACGCGCGGATCAACATGATCTACGAAGGCACGAACTCGATCCAGTCGCTCGACCTGCTGGGCCGCAAGGTGCTCGGCGACATGGGCGCGAAGCTGAAGAAGTTCGGCAAGCTCGTCACGGAATTCGCGGAAGCCGAAGGCGTGAAGCCGGAAATGGCCGAGTTCATCAACCCGCTCGCCGACATCGGCGACAAGGTGCAGAAGCTGACGATGGAAATCGGCATGAAGGCGATGCAGAACCCCGACGAAGTCGGCGCTGCCGCCGTGCCGTACCTGCGCACCGTCGGCCACCTGGTGTTCTCGTACTTCTGGGCGCGGATGGCGCGCCTCGCACTCGACAACGAAGCATCGGGCGATCCGTTCTACAAGTCGAAGCTCGCGACGGCCCGCTTCTACTTCGCGCGCCTGCTGCCCGAGACGGCGTCGACGATCCGCGCCGCGCGCGCCGGCTCGAAGACGCTGATGGAAGTCGACGAATCGCTGTTCTGACGCGAGTCCGGGCGGTGCGCGATGCGTGCCGCCCGAACGCAACGGTTCCTGGTACTCACTTCGCCGTGCAGCCCTCATATCCCGCGCTGCACGACACTATCCGGAGACATCCCGTGAGCAATTTCCTGATTCGCAAGGTCGCCGTGCTGGGCGCCGGCGTGATGGGCGCGCAGATCGCCGCGCACCTCATCAACGCACGCGTGCCGGTGCTGCTGTTCGACCTGCCGGCCAAGGAAGGCCCGAAAAACGCGATCGCGCTGAAGGCGATCGAGAACCTGAAGAAGCTGTCGCCCGCGCCGTTCGGCGTGAAGGACGACGCGAAGTACCTCGAAGCGGCGAACTACGAAGACGACATCGCGAAGCTGGCCGAATGCGACGTCGTGATCGAGGCGATCGCCGAGCGGATGGACTGGAAGCACGACCTGTACAAGAAGGTCGCGCCGCACATCGCGCCGAACGCGATCTTCGCGACCAACACGTCGGGCCTGTCGATCACGAAGCTGTCCGAAGGGTTCTCGGACGAGCTGAAGTCGCGCTTCTGCGGCGTGCACTTCTTCAACCCGCCGCGCTACATGCACCTCGTCGAGCTGATCCCGACCGCGCATACGCGCCCGGAAATCCTCGACCAGCTCGAGACGTTCCTGACGAGCATCGTCGGCAAGGGCGTCGTGCGCGCGAAGGACACGCCGAACTTCATCGCGAACCGCGTCGGCATCTTCTCGATCCTCGCGGTGATCACCGAGGCCGCGAAGTTCGGCCTGCGCTTCGACGAAGTCGACGACCTGACCGGCAGCCGCCTCGGCCGCGCGAAGTCGGCGACGTTCCGCACCGCGGACGTGGTCGGCCTCGACACGATGGCGCACGTGATCAAGACGATGCAGGACAACCTCGCCGACGATCCGTTCTTCCCGGTCTACCAGACGCCTGCCGTGCTCGCCGAACTGGTGAAGCAGGGTGCGCTCGGCCAGAAGACGGGCGGCGGGTTCTACAAGAAGGAAGGCAAGGCGATCAAGGTGCTCGACGCGAAGACGGGCACCTACGTCGATTCGGGCGCGAAGGCTGACGAAACCGTCGGCCGCATCCTGAAGCGTCCGCCGGCCGAGCGCCTGAAGCTGCTGCGCGAGACGGACCATCCGCATGCGCAGTTCCTGTGGTCGATCTTCCGCGACGTGTTCCACTACATCGGCGTGCATCTCGAGTCGATCGCCGACAACGCGCGCGACGTCGACCTCGCGATCCGCTGGGGCTTCGGCTGGAGCGAAGGCCCGTTCGAAGGCTGGCAGGCTGCCGGCTGGAAGCAGGTCGCCGAGTGGGTGCAGGAAGACATCGCGGCCGGCAAGGCGCTCGCGAACGTGCCGCTGCCGTCGTGGGTGCTCGAAGGCACGGTTGCCGAGCAGGGCGGCGTGCACACGGCCGAAGGCTCGTGGGCGCCGGCCGCGCAGCGCTTCGTGCCGCGCTCGGACCTCGCGGTCTACGGCAAGCAGGTGTTCCGCGCGCCGCTGCTCGGCGAATCGGGCGCCGATCCGAAGAGCTATGGCAAGACGCTGTTCGAAACCGACGCGGTGCGCGCATGGGTCGACGACCGTGCGGGCGAGGACGACGTCGTGATCGTGTCGTTCAAGTCGAAGATGAACACGATCGGACCGAGCGTGATCGACGGCCTCGTGCAGGCGATCGAACTCGCGGAGAAGGACTACAAGGGCGTGGTGATCTGGCAGCCGACGTCGCTGAAGCTCGGCACGCCGGGCGGCCCGTTCTCGGCCGGCGCGAACCTCGAAGAGGCGATGCCCGCGTTCATGATGGGCGGCGCGAAGGGCATCGAGCCGTTCGTGAAGAAGTTCCAGGAAGGCATGCTGCGCGTGAAGTACGCGAACGTGCCGGTCGTTGCAGCCGTGTCGGGCATCGCGCTCGGCGGCGGGTGCGAGCTGATGCTGCACAGCGCGAAGCGCGTCGTGCACGTCGAAAGCTACATCGGTCTCGTCGAAGTGGGCGTCGGCCTCGTGCCGGCGGGCGGCGGCCTGAAGGAAGCGGCCCTGCGCGCAGCCGAAGCCGCAACGGCCGCGAACGCGACCACCGACATCCTGAAGTTCGTCACGAAGTCGTTCGAGAACGCGGCGATGGCGAAGGTGTCGGCGTCCGCGCACGACGCACGTGCGATGGGCTACCTGAAGCCGTCCGACACGATCATCTTCAACGTGTTCGAACTGCTCGACACCGCGAAGAAGGAAGCGCGCGCGCTGGCCGCCACCGGCTACCGCGCACCGCTGCGGGCGAAGGACGTGCCGGTCGCGGGTCGCTCGGCGATCGCGACGATCAAGGCATCGCTCGTCAACATGCGTGACGGCCGCTTCATCAGCGACCACGATTACCTGATCGCGAGCCGCATCGCCGAAGCCGTGTGCGGCGGCGACGTCGAAGCCGGCAGCCTCGTCGACGAGCAGTGGCTGCTCGCGCTCGAGCGCCGCGCGTTCGTCGAGCTGCTCGGCACGCAGAAGACGCAGGAACGGATCATGGGCATGTTGCAGACCGGCAAGCCGGTGCGTAACTGAGCGAGCGGACAGAGCGGACAAGGAGTCTGAAATGAGCAAACAATTGCAAGACGCATACATCGTCGCCGCCAGCCGCACGCCGATCGGCAAGGCCCCGCGCGGTGTATTCAAGAACACGCGCCCGGACGAGCTGCTGGTCCACGCGATCAAGTCGGCGGTCGCGCAAGTGCCCGGCTTCGACACGAAGCTGATCGAGGACGCGATCATCGGCTGCGCGATTCCGGAAGCCGAGCAGGGCCTGAACGTCGCGCGGATGGGCGCGCTGCTCGCGGGCCTGCCGCAGACGGTCGGCGGCGTGACGGTCAACCGCTTCTGCGCGTCGGGCATCACGGCGCTCGCGATGGCGGCCGACCGCATCCGCGTCGGCGAGTCGGATGCGCTGTTCGCGGGCGGCTGCGAATCGATGAGCATGGTGCCGATGATGGGCAACAAGCCGTCGATGTCGCCGCACATCTTCGATCGCAACGAAGACTTCGGCATCGCGTACGGGATGGGCCTGACGGCCGAGCGCGTCGCCGATCAATGGAAGGTGAGCCGCGAAGACCAGGACGCGTTCTCGGTCGAGTCGCACCGGAAGGCGCTCGCCGCGCAGCAGGCCGGCGAGTTCAACGACGAGATTGCCGCGTACACGCTCACCGAGCGTTTCCCGAACCTCGCGACCGGCGAAGTCGACGTGAAGACGCGCGAGATCGCGCTCGACGAAGGTCCGCGCGCGGACACGTCGATCGAAGGCCTCGCGAAGCTGCGCGCGGTGTTCGCGAACAAGGGTTCGGTCACGGCCGGCAACAGCTCGCAGACGTCGGACGGCGCCGGTGCGCTGCTCGTCGTGTCGGAGAAGGTGCTCAAGGAGTTCAACCTGACGCCGCTCGCGCGCTTCGTGAGCTTCGCGGTGCGCGGCGTGCCGCCGGAAATCATGGGCATCGGTCCGAAGGAAGCGATTCCGGCCGCGCTGAAGGCTGCGGGCCTGAAGCAGGACGATCTCGACTGGATCGAGCTGAACGAAGCGTTCGCCGCGCAATCGCTGGCGGTGATCCGCGATCTCGGCCTCGACCCGTCGAAGGTCAACCCGCTGGGCGGCGCGATCGCACTCGGCCACCCGCTCGGCGCGACCGGCGCGATTCGCGCGGCGACCGTCGTGCACGGCCTGCGCCGCCGCAACCTGAAATACGGGATGGTCACGATGTGCGTCGGCACCGGCATGGGCGCGGCGGGCATCATCGAACGCCTGTAAGCGGGACGCGACGAAAAGCGACGACGGTGCGCGGGCCACGAGCTCGCGCACCGTTTTTTCATTCCGATAGAGGAAAGTCAAAGGAGACGGTTGTGGCCGAAATTCAAGTGGAACGCGCCGACGGCGTAATGACGATCACGATCGCGCGCCCGGCGAAGAAGAACGCGCTGACGGCGGCGATGTACCAGACGATGGCCGATGCGCTCGCCGAAGCGCAGGAAGACAAGGCGGTCCGCGTGATCCTGCTGCGAGGCAGCGACGGCAATTTCAGCGCGGGGAACGATCTCGAGGATTTCCTGAAGTCGCCGCCGAAGGACGAGAACGCGTCCGTGTTCCAGTTTCTCGCGCGGATCAGCAGCGCGCAGAAGCCGATCGTTGCCGCGGTGCCGGGCATCGCGGTCGGCGTCGGCGTGACGATGCTGCTGCACTGCGATCTGGTCTACGCGGCCGACACCGCTGCGTTCTCGCTGCCGTTCGCGCAGCTCGGGCTGTGCCCGGAAGCCGCATCGAGCGTGCTGTTGCCGCGCCTGGCCGGCCATCAGGTCGCCGCGGAGAAGCTGCTGCTCGGCGAGGCGTTCGATGCGCTGGAAGCGCACCGGATCGGCATCGTCAACCGCGTGCTGCCGGCTGCCGAGCTCGATGCGTTCGCGGCGAAGCAGGCGGCGAAGCTCGCCGCGCTGCCGGCGTCGTCGCTGCGCGTGACGAAGGCGCTGCTGAAGGATACGGGCGGCGTGGCGACCGCCGCGCGGATGGCCGAAGAGGCGGGCCACTTCTCCGCGATGCTGCGCGCGCCGGAAGCGCGCGAGGCGATGACGGCGTTCTTCGAGAAGCGCAAGCCGGATTTCCGTCAGTTCGACTGACACCGGGCACACGTGCTTTGCCGCCTCGGCGTCCTTCGCCGTCCGAGGCGGCAACGCTCGCCCCCGCAAGCCGCCGACCGCGCGGCTTGCGTGCGGTCTTCACGGCCGATGCGTCGATCGACGCGTCGGCCCGAGCATGCGTCGCTGCGCGTTCGCGTGGCGTTCCGCGTTCCCCTGCGCCGTTCTGCGGCTGCACTGCGCTCGCAACGCGCGTCGGTGTCGACGACGGCGTGGCGTGATGCCGCACCCGGCTTCTCTCATGTCGCGCTGCGGCGCCGTCATGTTTCCCGTTCCGTCATTGCCGCCCGCCATCCGCGGTGCTCGAGCGACGGCCCCCTATCCGTTGCGCCATAGGCCATCGCCGGCAATCGTGCGTGGGTGCCGGCATCCCGACTCGCCCCGCTAGGGGCGGTTCCGGCTCACCCTTCCAAAGCTTGTCCGCCGTCAAGTTGCACTGCGGCAATTTTCCGTACAGTTCGCGCACAGGTCGCCGCGGCCGGATGCGTCGCGCGATGGCGACGCATGGCCAGCAGTGCTTCTCAACGACAATCAGGCGAACGAACAATGATCGGACGAATCACCGGCGGAGCGCGTGCGGCGCCCGTCATCGGGCTGCTGGCGGCACTCGCCGGATGCAGCGACCTTCACGTGCTCGATCCGAAGGGCGCGGTGGGCGTCGCCGAGAAGTCGCTGATTGCGACGGCGACGTGGGCGATGCTGATCGTCGTCGTGCCAGTGATCCTGCTGACGCTTTACTTCGCGTGGCGCTACCGCGCGTCGAACCGCAACGCAACCTACGCGCCGAACTGGTCGCACTCGACCGCGATCGAAGTCGTGATCTGGACGGTGCCGACGCTGATCATCCTGTTCCTCGGCATCCTCACGTGGCGGACGACGCACGAACTCGACCCGTACAAGCCGCTCGAATCGTCGGTCAAGCCGATCAATGTCGACGTTGTCGCGCTCGACTGGAAGTGGCTGTTCATCTATCCCGAGCTTGGCATCGCGTCGGTCAACCAGCTCGCGATCCCGGTCGGCACGCCGGTGAATTTCCGCATCACGTCGGACTCGGTGATGAATTCGTTCTTCATCCCGCAGCTTGGCAGCCAGGTCTATGCGATGGCCGGCATGCAGACGCGCCTGCACCTGATCGCCGACGAGGCGGGCAGCTACGCGGGCGTGTCCGCCAACTACAGCGGCCGCGGCTTCTCCGACATGAAGTTCCGCACGCTCGCCGAGCCGCGCGAGCAGTTCGACGCATGGGTGCAGAAGGTGAAGGCGTCGTCCGACCGGCTCGACATGACCGCCTACGGCGCGGTCGCGCAGCCGAGCGAGAAGGCGCCGGTGCGCTACTTCTCGTCGGTCGATCCGAAGCTCTTTCACAACATCATCGCGAAATACAACAACGGCCACGTCCTCGACCCGAAGGACGCCGCCTGCACGACGAAGGGGTAACGCATGTTCGGCAAACTGACACTTTCGGCGATCCCGTTCGATCAGCCCATCATCATGGGGGCGAGCGCCTTCATGGGGCTCGTCGTGCTGGGCATCGTCGCCGCACTGACGGTCACCCGTCGATGGAAATGGCTGTGGAGCGAATGGCTGACGTCGGTCGACCACAAGAAGATCGGCGTGATGTACCTGGTCGTCGCGGTGCTGATGCTGCTGCGCGGCTTCGCGGACGCCGTGATGATGCGCGTGCAGCTCGCGCTCGCGTACAACGGCCCCGGCTACCTGCCGCCGCATCATTACGACCAGATCTTCACCGCGCACGGCGTGATCATGATCTTCTTCATGGCGATGGCGCTGCTGGTCGCGTTCTTCAACCTGATCGTGCCGCTGCAGATCGGCGCGCGCGACGTCGCGTTCCCGTTCCTGAACTCGCTGAGCTTCTGGATGACGGCGATGGCCGCGATCCTGATGAACATCTCGCTCGTGATCGGCGAATTCGCGCAGACGGGCTGGCTCGCGTATCCGCCGCTGTCGGAGCTGCAGTTCAGCCCGGGCGTCGGCGTCGACTACTACCTGTGGGCGCTGCAGATCTCGGGCGTCGGCACGCTGATCACGGCGATCAACTTTTTCGTGACGATCGTCAAGATGCGCGCGCCGGGCATGACGCTGATGAGGATGCCGGTGTTCACGTGGACGGCGCTGTGCTCGAACGTGCTGATCATGGCCACGTTCCCGATCCTGACGGTCGCGCTCGCGCTGCTGGGCCTCGACCGCTACCTCGACATGCACTTCTTCACGAACGATGGCGGCGGCAATGCGATGCTGTACCTGAACCTGATCTGGGCATGGGGGCATCCGGAGGTGTACATCCTCGTGCTGCCCGCGTTCGGCATCTATTCGGAAGTCATCGCCACGTTCGCGAAGAAGCCGCTGTTCGGCTACAGGACGATGGTCTATGCATCGTGCGTGATCATGGTGCTCGCGTTCCTCGTGTGGCTGCACCACTTCTTCACGATGGGTTCCGGTGCGAACGTCAACGCGTTTTTCGGCATCATGACGATGGTCATCGCGATTCCGACCGGCGTGAAGATCTTCAACTGGCTGTTTACGATGTACCGCGGACGCATCGAATTCACGGCGCCCGTGCTGTGGACGATCGGCTTCATGGTCACGTTCACGCTCGGCGGCATGACCGGCGTGATGATGGCGATTCCCGGCGCGGACTTCGTGCTGCACAACAGCCTGTTCCTGATCGCGCACTTCCACAACGCGATCATCGGCGGCGTCGTGTTCGGCTACTTCGCGGGCGTGCATTACTGGTTCCCGAAGGTGTTCGGTTTCCGGCTCGACGAGAAGTTCGGCAAGCGCGCGTTCTGGTGCTGGTTCCTCGGCTTCTACGCGTCGTTCGTGCCGCTGTACGTGCTCGGCTTCATGGGCATGACGCGTCGCCTGAACCACTACGACAACCCGGCCTGGCATCCGTGGCTGGTCGCCGCCGCGTTCGGCGTCGCGTTGATCGCGATCGGCGTGCTGTGTCAGGTCGCGTCGGTGTGGGTCGGCTGGCGCAATCGCAACCAGCCGCGATATCGCGACGCGACGGGCGATCCGTGGAACGGCCGCACGCTCGAATGGGCGACGAGTTCGCCGCCCGCCGCCTACAACTTCGCGGTGATCCCGAACGTTCATGAACTCGACGAACTCGCGTATCGCAAGGCGAAGGGCCTTGGGCTCGGCCTCGGCAAGAACGTCCGGTACCAGGACATCCACATGCCGTCGAACACGAGTGCGGGCTTCTTCGTCGGCCTCTTCAGCCTGATGCTCGGCTTCGCACTCGTCTGGCACATCTGGTGGCTCGCGATCGCCGCGCTCGTCGGCATCGTCGCGACGGTGGTGCTGTACAGCGCACAGGACAACGACGGCTATTACATTCCGGCGGATACCGTCCGCACGATCGAGGAACAACACGCGGGCGTGCGGATCGGCACACCGGCGCCGCAAGCCGAACTGGAGGCGAACTGATGTCGTATCAATCTCTCGCGGGCGCCGGCCATCAACCAGCGGCGCACCATCATCCGCCGTCGCATTCGGTGTTCGGCTTCTGGCTGTACCTGATGACCGACTGCGTGATCTTCGCGTCGCTGTTTGCGACGTACGCGGTGCTCGGCCACCAGTTTGCGGGCGGGCCGACCGCGAAGGACCTGTTCGATATCCCGGGCGTCGCGCTCGAGACCGCCGCGCTGCTGCTGTCCAGCATCACGTACGGCTTCGCGATGCTCGGCGCGCAACGCCGCCGGCGCGGCACCGTGTTCGTCTGGCTCGCGGTGACGTTCGTGCTCGGCGCGGCGTTTCTCGCGATGGAACTGCGCGAGTTCTCGCACCTGATCGCGCAAGGCGCGGGCCCGCAGCGCAGCGCGTTCCTGTCGGCGTTCTTCGCGCTGGTCGGCACGCACGGATTGCACGTGGCGGTGGGCCTGTTGTGGATGGTCGTGCTCGTGGTGCAGATCGCGCGTGGCCCCGGCATGACGGAACGCGACTTCCGGCGCCTCACCTGCCTGAGCCTCTTCTGGCACTTCCTCGACATCGTCTGGATCTGCGTGTTCTCCTTCGTTTATCTCGCGAGCGTGATCTAAATGGCTCATTCGGAACTCATCCACCACGATGAAGCGCACGGCACGGCCGGCGGCTACATCGTCGGTTTCGTGTTGTCGGTGCTGCTGACGGCCGCGTCGTTCGGCCTCGTGATGGGCGGCGTGCTGGCGCCGAAGGCGGCGCTTATCGCGCTCGCCGTGCTCGCGTTCGTGCAGATTCTCGTGCACCTCGTGTGCTTCCTGCAGATGAACGCGTCGTCCAGCCAGCGCTGGAACGTGATGGCGTTCAGCTACACGGTGCTCACCGCGCTGATCCTGATCTTCGGGACGCTGTGGGTGATGCACAACGTCAGCATGAACATGATGTCGCGCTAACCGGCCCGGGCCGTGGTTTGGCCGGCCCTCCTGCGCCGTGCCTGCCGCACGGCTTGTTTCCTTTTCGGGCGTGCGGTTCGCGCGCCTTTCTGCATCATGGCCAACAACGATTCCCAGACACCGGTTCGTGCCGACGAGCCGATCCCGCATCGCAAGGTCATCCGCGCATGGCTCGTGCCGTTCGCCGCGCGCGAGTTCGTGCGCCCGATCGTGCTGCTCGTGCTCGACTACCTGCTGCTGTTCGCGACGTTCGCCGGCGCGCTGCTGATTCCGTCGATCGTCGCCAAGATCGTCTGCGGGATGGCCGCCGGCTTCATCACCGGGCGGCTCTTCATCATCGGGCACGACGCGTGTCACCAGAGCCTGACGCCCGATCGCCGGCTGAACCGCTGGCTCGGCCGCATCGCATTCCTGCCGTCGCTGACGCCATACAGCCTGTGGGAAGTCGGGCACAACGTCGTGCACCACGGCTATACGAACCTGAAGGGCTTTGACTTCGTGTGGGCGCCCCATACCCCGGCGGAATACGCTGCGCTATCGCCGGTGCGCCGCTTGCTGGATCGCGTCTACCGAAGCGGCTGGGCGCCGGGGCTTTACTATCTCGTCGAGATCTGGTGGCTGCGGATGTATTTCCCGACCAGGAGCTATATCGGCGCGTCGAGGCCCGTGTTCCGGCGCGACTGCCTGCTGGTGACGGGCTTCGCGGCCGTGTGGATCGCCGCCGTCGTGTGGGTGGCGATCGCGACAGGGCAGCCCGTCGCGCTGCTGCTCGCAACCGGTGTGCTCGTGCCGTTCCTGTTCTGGTGCTCGATGATCGGCTTCGTCGTGTATGTCCACCACACCGATCCGCGCATCGCGTGGCACGCGAACCGCGCGGAATGGTCGAATGCCGCGCCGTTCGTGTCGACCACGTTGCACCTGACGTTCTCGTTCGGTATCGGCGGCCTGCTGCACCACATCATGGAGCACACCGCACATCACGTCGACATGAGCGTGCCGCTGTACCGGCTCAAGCCCGCGCAGGCGAAACTGGAGGACATGCTGCCCGGGCGGATCGTCGTGCAGCGCTTCAGCTGGCGCTGGTACTTCGACACGGCTCGCCGCTGCAAGCTCTATGACACCGACCGCGGGCTCTGGATGGACTACCTCGGAAACCGGACGAGCGACGCGGCATGCGAAGCGCTCCCGCCGGCCGCCGCGGACGAACCGCCGGACGCGGTTCGCGAACCGGCGGGCAAGGCGCCCGCCGCGAGTGCTCACGCGGTGCCGTAATCCACGTGGCCGGTTTCGCGGCAGAAGCTGACGAGCCGGAGGCCGGCCGCCTTCGCGATCCCGATCGCGAGCGACGACGGCGCGGAGATGGTCGCGACCATCGGGATGCCGACCCGTGCGGCCTTGCGCACGAGCTCGTAGCTCGCGCGGCTCGACAGGAACACGAAGCCGTCGGTCGTATCGGCGCGCGACAGCACGAGCGAGCCGATCAGCTTGTCCAGCGCGTTGTGGCGGCCGACGTCCTCGAACGCGATCCGGATCGCGCCTGTTGCGTCGCACCACGCGGCCGCATGCAGGCCGCCCGTGAGCTGCGTGAGCGCCTGGTGGGCCGGCAGCCCGTGCGCCGCGCGCGCCAGTGCGTCGGGCGCGAGGCGCGCGAGAAAGCCCGTGTCGGGCACGCGTTCGGGCGCGAGGTCGAGCAGGTCGATGCTTTCGATCCCGCACACGCCGCAGCCGGTGCGCCCCGCGAGCGCGCGGCGCCGGTCCTTCAGCGCGGCGAACGCCTGCTGGACGACTTCCAGGTGCACTTCCGCGTACGGCAGCGGCGCGTCGGCATGCAGGATCACCTCGATGTCCTTGATGTCGCTGCCGCGCGCGACAATCCCTTCCGAGATCGCGAAGCCGACCGCGAACGCCTCGAGGTCGCACGGCGTGCACATCATCACCGCGTGCGAGATGCCGTTGAATACGAGTGCGACGGGCCATTCCTGGCCCACGTAGTCGTGCGCGGTTTCGACCGCGCCGCCGCGCGTGCGGCTCACGGACAGTTCGATCGCGCCGCGCGGCTCGGCGTGCAGTTCGTCGCGCAGTTCGTCGGATTGGGTCGGATTCACGAGCACTCCCGTTGATTCGAGGCACGGCCGGCGACAATCGTGTCCGCCGCCCGCGCGCAGAGGTTCTAAAATACCTCAGGCAGGCCGGCCGCGCCGGCATTCGCCACGTCAGGTAACGACCATGGGACTCAGCGACGCTCCGTTGCTATTCAACTTCGAACACGATTCGTCGGAAAACTTCACGTACATCCCGATGATCGTGCGTTTCAACCTCGACCGCTTCGGTCTGCGGATTTCGCTCGAGCAGTGGCAACTGCTGCCACTCGAGGATCGCAAGCTGCTCGCGCGCTTTCCGGCCGACGACGACACCGCGATCGAGCCCAACTTCGATCATGCGCTGTTCGAAATGCTGCGCACGCACGCCGATCTGGAACCGTCGTGGTTCCAGCCGGACGAACAGCCGACCTGGCGCGCCACCGACACGGTGCCGGAGTCGCTCGTGCAGCAGAGCGCGCTGGCCGGGCTGTCGGCGCCGGCGCTCGCGCAGTGGCAGCGGCTCGCGCCGTTCCAGCGTTATGTGCTGGTGAAGCTGTCGCGCAAGCCGAAGCTGAATCACGATTTCCTGCCCGCGATGCGGGAGTTCGGGCTGACGGCCACGCACTGACGGGCCGCGTGCCGCGCCGCAGCGCGGCGCTTGCCCGTCAGAGCGGCGGCAGTTGCCGCGGCTTGCGGTCCGGGCCGGTCGCGACGTACGTGAGCGTCGCTTCGGTGACCTTCACGATTTCGCCCATCAGGCGCATGCGCTGCGCGTACACCTCGACGTCGACCGTGATCGACGTGTTGCCGGTGCGCGTGATGGTCGCGTAGAAGCTCAGAAGATCGCCGACGAACACCGGCTGCTTGAACACGAACGAGTTGACCGCGACCGTCGCGACGCGCCCATTTGCGCGCTGGCTCGCGAGGATCGAGCCGGCGATGTCGACCTGCGACATGATCCAGCCGCCGAACACGTCGCCGTGGACGTTTGCGTCGTGCGGTTGCGGGACGACGCGCAGTGCGGGCTGTTTTTGCGGGAGTTCGAGGGTCGAATCGGTCATGGCGGGGGCTTTCATCCTGTAATAAATTCACCGCCGCGCGCAGGCTGGCCGGCGAGGCCGCCGGCAGCGGCGCGAAGCGGCTTCTGCGACAATACAACGTCCGCAAATTGTACGAGAAAGCGGGCGAGCCGGCCGCCGATGAAAGCGTCCGGCACCGCCGCCGATCCTTCCCCCCATGCGCCGATTTCCTGCTTCCGGCGAGCCCGCGCCGGCTTCGACCGGGCCCCGCAACGACTGGCAGACCATCCGGTCGCTGCTGCCGTACCTGACCACCTACAAATGGCGCGTCGCGCTCGCGCTCGCCTGCCTGATCGGCGCGAAGGTCGCGAACCTCGGCGTGCCGGTCGTGATGAAGCGCATCGTCGACCACCTGTCCTACGTGCAGCAGATCACCGCGCTCGGCCGCGCCGAACAGTCGGCCGGCATCGTGCTCGCGGGCGGCGTCGGGCTGCTGGTCGTCGCGTATGCGTTCGTGCGGCTGTCGACGTCGCTGTTTACCGAGCTGCGCGAGATCCTGTTCTCGAAGGTCACCGAGAGCGCGGTGCGCCAGCTCGCGCTGCAGGTGTTCCGGCACCTGCACGGGCTGTCGCTGCGGTTTCACCTGGAGCGCCAGACGGGCGGCATGTCGCGCGACATCGAGCGCGGCACGCGCGGCATCCAGCAACTGATTTCGTATTCGCTGTACAGCATCCTGCCGACGCTCGTCGAGGTCGGGCTCGTGCTCGGTTTCTTCGTGGTCAAGTACGAGGCCTATTACGCGTACGTGACGTTCGCGGCGCTGGTCACGTACATCGTGTTCACCGTGAAGGTCACCAACTGGCGCACGCACTTTCGCCGCACGATGAACGAACTCGATTCGCGCGCGAATTCGCGCGCGATCGATTCGCTGATCAACTACGAGACGGTGAAGTACTTCGGCAACGAGGAGTGGGAAGCGCAGCGCTACGACGAGAACCTGAAGCGCTACCGCAAGGCCGCGATCCGCTCGCAGAACTCGTTGTCGGTGCTGAACTTCGGCCAGCAGGCGATCATCGGCACGGGGCTCGTGTTCATCCTGTGGCGCGCGACGCAGGGCGTGCTCGCGGGCAAGCTGACGCTCGGCGATCTCGTGCTGATCAACACGTTCATGCTGCAGCTTTATATCCCGCTGAACTTTCTCGGCGTCGTCTATCGCGAGCTGAAGCAGAGCCTCACCGACATGGACCGGATGTTCGGGCTGCTGTCGTCCGCGAAGGAAGTCGCGGACTTGCCCGATGCGCGGCCGCTCGCGGTGGCCGGCGCGCAGGTGCGCTTCGAGCACGTGAACTTCGCGTACGAGCCGGCGCGGTCGATCCTGCACGACGTGACGTTCACGATCGACGCGGGCACGACGACCGCGGTGGTCGGTCACAGCGGGTCCGGGAAGTCGACGCTGTCGCGCCTGCTGTTCCGTTTCTACGATCTCGACCGGCAGGCGGGCGGCGCGATCAGGATCGACGGCCAGGACATCCGCGACGTCACGCAGGATTCGCTGCGCGCATCGATCGGGATCGTGCCGCAGGACACCGTGCTGTTCAACGATTCGATCTACTACAACATCGCGTACGGCCGGCCGACCGCGACCCGCGACGAGGTGGTCGCGGCCGCGCGCGCCGCGCACATCCACGATTTCATCGAAAGCTTGCCGAAGGGTTATGACACGCCGGTCGGCGAGCGCGGGCTGAAGCTGTCGGGCGGCGAGAAGCAGCGCGTCGCGATCGCGCGCACGCTGCTGAAGGATCCGCCGGTGCTGCTGTTCGACGAAGCGACGTCGGCGCTCGATTCGCGCTCGGAGCGCGCGATCCAGCACGAACTCGACCAGATCGCACGGCATCGCACGACGCTCGTGATCGCACACCGGCTGTCGACGGTCGTGCATGCGCAACAGATCCTCGTGATGGATCACGGACGGATCGTCGAGCGCGGCACGCACGACGAACTCGTGCGCGCGGACGGGCTGTATGCGCAGATGTGGGCGCTGCAGCAGCAGCGCGCGGCGGCGGGCGGGGAAGAGGCCGAGGCCGCGTGAGCGGCGGTGCTGCGCGCGGAGGCGCGCAGCGGGCAGGATGGCGGTCTGCCGGAAGGGTGCGTGCGCGGCGTAGCGGCACGACGCGGCGCTGGTTCGTCCGTCGCCCGGTCAGCCCGCGGCGCGCAGCCGCGCGTCGAGCTCGCCGAGCTGCGCGGGCGTGCCGACGTTCTCCCAGATGCCTTCGTACAGTTCGCCGCTCGCGCGGCCGGCTTCGATCGTCGCGCGGAAATACGGCGTCAGTGCGCGTCGCGTGCCGGGCGCGAGATCGCGGAACATCCGCGTGTCGTACAGGCCGATGCTGCCGAACGTGACGCGGTCGCCACCGTCGAGCGACAGGCGCCCGTCGCCACCGAGTACGAAGTCGCCGGACGGATGGAATGGCGGATTCGGCACCATCACGAGATGCATCGCGGGTGCGTCGAGCGCCGACATGCGCGCGGCAGGGGCGGCGAGCGTCCGGTAATCGAACTCGGCGAACACGTCGCCGGCCACCGCGACGAACACCGTCGGCCGCCCGTCGCGCTCGAGCAGCGGCAGCGCCTGCGCGATGCCGCCGGCGGTTTCCAGCGCGTCGCCTTCGGCCGAATACGCGAGCCGTACGCCCCAGCGCGAACCGTCGCCGAGCGCGGTCTCGATCCGTTCGCCGAGCCACGCATGGTTGATCACGATCGTCTCGATGCCGGCGCGGGCGAGCGCTTCGATCTGCCATACGATCAGCGGCTTGCCGCCCGCTTCGAGCAGCGGCTTCGGGCGGGTGTCGGTCAGCGGGCGCATCCGTTCGCCGCGCCCGGCGGCGAAGATCATCGCCGTGGTCAGGGTGTCGCTCATGTTCGGCCGGGTTTCAGGACAGTCAGAACGTATAGCCCACGTCGGCCGGCGCGTTGCCCTCGAGTTCGTCGAGCAGCTTCGCGAACGGCACGAGCGGGCGGTAGCGCAGCGCGACCTTGCGCGCATACGCGAGGAAGCGCGGCAGGTCGTTCAGGTAGTGCGGCTTGCCGTCGCGGTAATTGATGCGTGCGAACAGGCCGAGGATCTTGATATGGCGCTGCAGCCCCATCCATTCGAGCTGGCGGTAGAACTCGCCGAAATCCGGATCGACCGGCAGGCCAGCCTTTTTCGCCTTTTCCCAGTAGTACGCGAAGCAGTCGAGCTCGAACTCCTCGTCCCAGCTGATGAAGGCGTCGCGCAGCAGCGACACGACGTCGTACGTCAGCGGCCCGTAGACGGCGTCCTGGAAGTCGAGCACGCCCGGATTCGGCTCGCAGACCATCAGGTTGCGCGGCATGAAGTCGCGCAGCATGAAGCCCTGCGGCTGCGCGTGCGCGCTGGCGACCAGCAGCGCGAAGGTACGGTCGAGCGTGCCGCGCATCGCGTCGGTGACCGGCTTGCCGAGGTGGCGGCCGACGAACCATTCGGGCAGCAGCTCCATTTCGCGGCGCAGGAACGCTTCGTCGAACGGCGGCAGCACGTCGGGCTTCGACGTGAGCTGGAAGCGGATCAGTGCGTCGAGCGCGTCGCGCATCAGCGGCTTCGCGGCGGCCGGGTCGGCCGGATCGAGCACCGAGATGTACGACGTGCGGCCGAGGTCCGTCACGAGCATGAAGCCCGCGTCGAAATCGTGGGCCAGCACGTCCGGCACGTGGTCGCCGGCCGCGGCGAGCAACTGCGCGACCTGGACGAACTCGCGGCACTTCTCGGGCGGCGGCGCGTCGACGGCGATCAGCGCGCCGCCGGCGCTCGTGGCCGATGTGACACGGAAATAGCGGCGGAAACTGGCGTCGGACGATGCCGGCGCGAGGGTCGACAGGTCGAGCGCGTAGCGCCCGGCGAGCGGGTGCAGCCACGCGGCGAGTGCGTCGAGGCGGGCGTCGGGCTGGGATGCGGCGGATGGGGGCGTCATGAAACTCGCGGGAGGGGGGAACGTCTTGCCATATAATACCCCACGACTTTTTTGACGCGCCCCGCGTCAGCTTCCGCCGTGCAGGCCCGCTGCCTGTCGCGCCGTCCGCCCGATCGACTCCCCGGTTTGCGCTCAGCCGCAGTCGCGGTTCGACGGCGCGGCCCGCCGTGCGCGAGTGTGCCCTGCAGGCGCGGTTGACAAGGGGCGATTCGCCAAACGATAGATGCCGCCCAAACCGCTATTCCCGAATGTTTTCCCCGGTGACGGGGCGCCGCGCAAACGGCGGCTCGCGCTCGCGCTCCTGGCCGTGCCCGGCCTCGTGCCGGCCGTGTCGTACGCGCAGCTGTCGGGCGCGGCTGCGCAGCCGCAGCCGCTCGACTCGCCGTGGGATCTGCGTCTCGCACCCCAGCTCGAGGATCATCCGTTGAAGGACGGCACGAAGCCCGCCGCCTTCGTGATCGCCGACCACACGAGCGGCACGGCCGACCAGGACCTGGCCGCGAAGGGTTCGGCCGAACTGCGGCGCGGCGACGCCGTCGTGAAGGCCGACGCGATCCACTACGATCAGGATACCGACATGGCCGATGCGTACGGCCAGGTCAAGGTGGTCAATGGCGGCACGTCGTTCGCGGGCCCCGAGGCGCATCTGAAGATCGAGGCGAACCAGGGCTTCATGACGGCGCCGAAGTACCACTTCAACGTGACGGGCGGGTCGGGCAGCGCGGAGCGCGTCGACATGGTCGACAACGAGCGCTCGGTGTTCGTCAACGGCACGTACACGGCGTGCCAGTGCTCGACGAACCCCGCGTGGTACATCAAGGGCAGCCGCTTCGACTTCGATACGGGCGCCGACGAAGGCACCGCGCGCAACGGCGTGCTGTTCTTCCAGGGCGTGCCGATCTTCGCGAGCCCGTGGATGACGTTCCCGCTGTCGGGCGAGCGGCGCAGCGGCCTGCTGCCGCCGACGTTCTCGGTGAACTCGAGCAACGGCTTCGAGCTGACGCTGCCGTACTACTTCAACATCGCGCCGAACCGCGACCTGACGCTCACGCCGCGCATCATCTCGCGGCGCGGCGTGATGGCCGAAGGGACGTTCCGCTACCTGTCGCCGTCGTATTCGGGCACTTTTACGGCCAATTACCTGCCGAATGACCGGCTCGCGCACCGCGACCGCTACGCGATCTACTGGCAGCACCAGCAGAACTTCGGCGGCGGTTTCGGCGGCTACGTCTACTACAACAAGGTCTCGGACAACACGTATCCCGAAGATCTCGGTTCGTCGAACCAGTTCGTCAACGGGACGCAGACGCTGTACCAGCAGGAAGCCGGCCTCACGTACAACAACGGCCCGTGGTCGGTGCTTGCGCGTTACCAGCACTGGCAGACGCTGCCGCCGTCGATCGCGCCGTACAGCCGCGAGCCGCAGTTGAACGTGAAGTACACGAAGTACAACGTCGGCGGCTTCGACTTCGGCGCGGAAGCCGACTATTCGCGGTTCCGCATCACGACCGCCGATGCGACCGAAGGCGACCGGATCGTCTTCAACCCGTACATCGCGTACGGCGTGTACGGCCCCGGCTATTTCGTCGTGCCGAAGGTCCAGTACCATTTCGCGTCGTACGACCTGAACCACCTGTCCGCGAGCACGCCGAACAATCCGAAGCGCTTCACCGAGTCGATCCCGACCGTGACCTTCGACTCGGGCCTGATCTTCGACCGCTCGGTGCGCCTGTTCGGGCAGGACTTCATCCAGACCCTCGAGCCGCGCCTGTACTACGTGTACACGCCGTATCGCAACCAGTCGAACGCACCGCTGTTCGACACCGCGGAATCGGATTTCGGCCTCGCGGAGATCTACCAGCCGAACACGTTCGTCGGCAACGACCGGATCGCCGATGCGAACCGGATCACGGCCGGCCTCACGTCGCGTTTCATCGATCCGCGCACCGGCGACGAGCGTGCGCGCTTCGTGATCGCGCAGCAGTACTACTTCGCCGATCAGCGCGTCACGCTGAATTCCGCGCAGGCCGCTGCGCAGGCGCGCCACTCGGACCTGATCGTCGGCGCCGCGCTGAAGCTCGGCTCGGGCTTCATGTCGGAGACGGCGTTCCAGTACAACCAGAACAACAACCAGCTCGTGAAGTCGAGCATCGGTTTCGGCTACAGCCCGGGCGAGCGTCGCGTGATCAACGTTGGTTATCGCTACACGCGCGCGAACACGACGCTCGACGGCCAGCCGATCAACCAGTTCCTGGTGTCCGCGCAATGGCCGCTCACGCGCCGCCTGTATGCGATCGGCCGCTTCAACTACGATCTCGCCGGCGATCGCGTGGTCGACGGTCTGCTCGGCTTACAATACGACGCGGATTGCTGGGCGCTCGGGGTCGGTGTGCAGCGGGCTGCGAACGGCATCAATTCGTCGGGACAGCAGAATTCGTCGACGCGCTTCATGATGCAACTGACGCTCAAGGGCTTGTCGACCGTCGACAACGGCCTCGTGTCCGCATTCCGCGCCGGGGTGCCGGGCTACACGCCGCTGCCGCCGCCGCCGCCGCCGATGTCCCGCTTCAGCAACTACGAGTAACGCCGGCTTGTCTGCACCGGTCAGCACGATTTCAATGGAGTATCAGTGGCAATGAAGAAAACCCTTCGTTTCGCGGCAGTCGTGTCCAGCCTCGCCGCGTCCGCCGCGCTGCTCGCCGCCGCGCCGGCCGCGGCGCAGGCGCTCGGTTCGCATGGTGCGCAACTCGCCGACGAAGTCGTCGCGGTCGTCAACAACGACGTGATCACGGGCCGCGAACTCGACCAGCGCGTCGGCCTGATCGCGCGCCGGCTGCAGCAGCAGAACGCGCCGGTGCCGCCGGTCGACCAGTTGCGCGCGCAGGTGCTGAACCAGATGGTGCTCGAGCGGATCCAGGTGCAGAAGGCCAAGGACGACGGGATCCGCATCGACGACGCGACCGTGCAGGCGACGCTGCAGCGTCTCGCGCAAGCGAACGGGATGACGCTCGAACAGTACCGCGCGCGTCTGGAGTCGCAAGGCGTGCCCTGGAGCATCTTCACGAGCGATGCGCGTACCGAGCTGATGCTGTCGAAGCTGCGCGAGCGCGAGGTCGACGGCAAGATCACCGTGTCGGACGCCGAAGTCGCGAACTACATCGCGAGCCAGCGCGGGCCGAACGCGGCGCAGCAGCAGGACCTGCGGTTCCAGCACATCTTCATCAAGGCGCCGACCAACGCGCCGCAGGCCGACATCGAAGTCGCGCAGAAGAAGGCCGACGCGCTGTTGCAGGAAGCGAAGTCGGGTGCCGATTTCGAGCGGCTCGCGAAGAACAACTCCGAAGCGAACGACGCGAAGAAGGGCGGCGACCTCGGCTTCAAGGCACCGAGCGCGCTGCCGGCCGAAGTCGTCGACGCCGCATCGAAGCTGCGCCCGGGCCAGGTCAACCCGACGCTGATCCGCGTGCCGGACGGCTTCGAGATCGTGCGTCTCGTCGACCGCCGCCCGAGCCAGGGCGCAACCGCCGCGGCGCCGAAGATCGTCCAGACGCACGTGCGCCACATCCTGCTGCGCGTGGGCGAAGGCAAGTCGGAAGGCCAGGCGCGCCAGCAACTGGCCGACATCCGCAACCAGGTCGAGGCCGGCGGCGATTTCGCGAAGTTCGCGCGCACCTACTCGCAGGACGGTTCGGCGTCGCAGGGCGGCGACCTCGGCTGGATCAGCCCGGGCGAAACCGTGCCGGAATTCGAGCGTGCGATGAACAACCTGCAGGACGGCCAGATCAGCCAGCCGATTCGTACCGAGTACGGCTACCACCTGATTCAGGTGCTGAACCGCCGCGAGGCGGAAGGCTCGGTGCAGCAGCAGATGGACATCGCGCGTCAGGCGATCGGCCAGCGCAAGGCCGAGCAGGCGTATGCCGACTGGCTGCGCGAACTGCGCGACTCGTCGTACGTGCAGTACAAGATCGGCGGCGCCGGCCCGGCGAACTGAACGAGCTTCCGATGACCACGCCCGCGCTGCAGATCGCGATCACGACCGGCGAACCCGCGGGCGTCGGCCCGGAGCTGACCGTGCAGGCGCTGCGTGATGCCGCGCAGCGCTGGCCCGACGCGCATTTCACCGTGCTCGGCGATGCGGCGCTGCTCGACGCGCGCGCGGCGGCGGTCGGCGCCGATCCGGCAACGCTTGCCGGCGGGCAGGTATCGGTCGCGCATCGCGCGCTCGCCGTTCCCGCGCAGGCGGGCAAGCTGGACGCCGCGAACGGCCGCTACGTGCTCGACTTGCTCGACGCGGCGATCGACGGCGCGCTGGCAGGCCGGTACGACGCGATCGTCACCGCGCCGCTGCAGAAGAGCACGATCAACGATGCGGGCGTGCCGTTCACCGGCCATACCGAATACCTGGCCGAGCGCACGCATACGCCGCGTGTCGTGATGATGCTGGCGGGCACCGGCGACAAGCCGCTGCGCGTGGCACTCGCGACCACGCACCTGCCGCTGAAGGACGTGTCGGCCGCGCTGACGATCGACGGGCTCGTCGAGACGCTCGCGATCATCGATCGCGACCTGCGGCGCGACTTCGGTCTCGCCGCGCCGCGCATCCTCGTGACGGGCCTGAACCCGCACGCGGGCGAGAACGGTTATCTCGGCCGCGAAGAGATCGACGTGATCTCGCCGGCGCTGGCTCGCGCGAACGCGCAGGGCATCGACGCGCGCGGCCCGTATCCCGCCGACACGCTGTTCCAGCCGCGTCATCTGGCCGATGCCGATTGCGTGCTCGCGATGTTCCATGACCAGGGGTTGCCCGTGCTGAAGTATGCGACGTTCGGCGAGGGCATCAACGTGACGCTCGGGCTGCCGATCATCCGCACGTCGGTCGATCACGGCACCGCGCTCGATCTGGCCGGCACGGGCCGCGCCGATCCGGGCAGCATGGTTGCCGCGCTCGATACGGCCGTCACGATGGCGCGCCATCGCCGCGCGGCCTGACGCGGCCCGACCTCACCCCATTCGTCGTATTTTTCGTTTTACTCAGTCGATGTCGAACAGCAGACAGCACCAAGGCCACTTCGCGCGCAAGCGCTTCGGGCAGAACTTCCTCGTCGATCACGGCGTGATCGACTCGATCGTGTCGACGATCGGCCCCGCGCGCGGCCAGCGCATGGTCGAGATCGGCCCCGGGCTCGGCGCGCTGACCGGGCCGCTGATCGAGCGTCTGTCGACGCCCGAGTCGCCGCTGCATGCGGTCGAGCTCGACCGCGACCTGATCGGGCGCCTGCAACAGCGCTTCGGCGCGCTGCTCGAACTGCACGCGGGCGACGCGCTCGCGTTCGACTTCGGTTCGCTCGCGGCGCCCGGCGACAAGCCGTCGCTGCGGATCGTCGGCAACCTGCCGTACAACATTTCCAGCCCGCTGCTGTTTCACCTGATGACGTTCGCCGGCGTGGTCATCGACCAGCATTTCATGCTGCAGAACGAAGTCGTCGAGCGGATGGTCGCGGAGCCGGGCACGAAGGCGTTTTCGCGGCTGTCGGTGATGCTGCAGTACCGCTACGTGATGGAAAAGATGCTCGACGTGCCGCCGGAATCGTTCCAGCCGCCGCCGAAGGTCGATTCGGCGATCGTCCGGATGATTCCGTACGAACCGCACGAACTGCCGGACGTCGATCCGGTGCTGCTCGGCGAAATCGTCACCGCTGCGTTCTCGCAGCGCCGCAAGATGCTGCGCAATACGCTCGGCGACTATCGCGAGACGATCGACTTCGATGCGCTCGGCTTCGATCTCGCGCGCCGTGCGGAGGACGTGAGCGTGGCCGAATACGTCGGCGTCGCGCAGGCGCTCGCGGCGGTGCGCAAGGCCGGGTAACGCGCGTAGCGCGAGCCGGACCGGATGGCGCGACGAGGCTGCCCCGCGGGGCAGCTTTTTTATTGCGCGGGCATGTTGCGCGTGTCTGGTTGCCGCCCGCCGTCACGCCCGCCTGCGCGGCGGCGCGTTGACGAGCGCGATGCCGGTCAGCACGAGCGCGGCCGCGGACATGAAGCGCCAGCCGACCGATTCGCCGAGCAGCAGCACGCCGAACGCGACGCCGAACAGCGGCGACAGGAACGTGAAGACGGACAGCCGCGACGCGCTGTAGCGCGTCAGCAGCCAGAACCACGACAGGTAGCTGACGAACGCGACGATCACCGACTGGTACGCGAGGCTCGCCACCGCGAGCGGCGTGACGTGCGCGAACGACAACTGCCCGACCAGCGCGGCGAGCGCGACCAGTATGACCGCCGACACCGCGAGCTGGTAGAACAGCGTCTTGCTCGCACTGGCGCGCGCGAGCGCCGTCGAGCGCACGACGACCGTCGTCGCGGCCCACATCGCGCCGCCGAGAATGCCGAGCGCGTCGCCGGCCAGCCCGGCCAGAACCGATGCGCCCGGCGCGCGCGGCTTCAGGAAGCCGTCCGCGAACGCGAGCGCGATGCCGGCGAACGCGAGGCCGACGCCGGCCCACTGCGTGCGCTGCAACCGTTCGCCCGGCGCGAACAGGTGCAGGCCGAGCGCGGTGAAGCAGGGCGCCGTGTACAGGAAGATCGCCATATGCGACGCGCTCGTCAGCGTCAGCCCGAAGAACACGCAGACGAATTCGCCGGCGAACAGCGCGCCGGCCGCGAGGCCCGCGCCGAACGTGCCGTCCGCGCGGAACAGCGGCGTGCCGCGCGCGCGGGCCCAGCCCCACAGCAGCACCGCGGCGATCACCGAACGCAGCCCGGCCTGGAACATCGGCGCGATGGCGGCGTTCGTGCTCTTGATCGCGACTTGCTGGAAGCCCCAGATCGCGCACAGCAGCAGCATCAGGCCGACGGCGCGCAGGTCGAGCGCGCGGCGTACGGGTGTGGCGGCAAGCGAGGTCATCGGCGGGCCTCGCTGATTCGATACGGTGGCAACGAGATCAGGCGGGTGGCGCGTCCGGCGCGCTCGAATCGGCGGTTTCGCACGGCAATGTGGCTGGTTGGGAGGGTGGTCGCGTTCGGGTGGCGGGACGCATGCCCGCTTTTGGTGCGAAGTGGAAGGATGTTACCCGATCGGCCGGCCCGAAGGGGGCGCGTCGAGCGCGGCCGGTACTGCCGGCGTACCCGCGCGCTCGCGCGAATCTGGTCGATGCTCCGTATCGGCCACCCCGGCTGGGCGTCCCCGACGAGTTTCACCCGACTCTGGTAGAGTTTCCGGTTCTGGAAAGTCCCCACAGGAGTACACGACATGCGTTTGCTGCATACGATGCTGCGAGTCGGCGATCTCGACCGCTCGATCAAGTTCTACACCGAATTGCTCGGCATGAAGCTGCTGCGTCGCGACGATTATCCGGAAGGCAAGTTCACGCTCGCGTTCGTCGGCTACGAAGACGAAAGCACGGGCACCGTGATCGAGCTGACCCACAACTGGGATACGCCGTCCTACGATCTCGGCAACGGCTTCGGCCATCTGGCGGTGGCGGTCGAGGATGCCTACGCGGCCTGCGACAAGATCAAGGCGCAAGGCGGCAAGGTCACGCGCGAAGCGGGCCCGATGAAGCACGGCACGACCGTGATCGCGTTCGTCGAGGATCCGGACGGCTACAAGATCGAGTTCATCCAGAAGAAGGCGCACTGAGCGCCGGATGAACGGGCCGCGGCGCGCGATGCGCGCGGCGGCGGAGCGAACGGGCGGTGCGGGGCGACCCGCATCGCCCGTTTGCGTTGACGAACGACGGCCGCGTGCGTTACAGCGACGGCAGCAGCTCGGGCGGGTGATGCTTGAGCGTGTGCCGCGCTTCGCGGAACTCGGGGAAGATCGATTCGACGGTCTGCCAGAAGGCCGGGCTGTGGTTCATCTCGCGCAGGTGCGACAGTTCGTGCGCGACGACGTAGTCGACGATCGACATCGGGAAATGGATCAGCCGCCAGTTCAGCCGGATCTTGCCGTCGCTCGAGCAACTGCCCCAGCGCGTCGCGGCCGACGACAGCGCGTACATCGAATACGTGACGCCGAGCTTTTCCGCGTAGACCGCGAGGCGTTCGCCGAAGATCCGCTTCGCCTCGCCCTGCAGCCAGCCCTGCACGCGATCCTTGATCTGCTGCATGTCGGCCTGCGCGGGCAGCGGCAACGAGAGCCGCAGCGCATCGGCGTCGAACCCGACGGCGCCCGCGCCGAGCGCGATCGTCACTGTCTTGCCGAGATACGGAAGCTGCGCGCCGTCGCGCCAGTCGATCTGCGGCAGCGCGCGCTGCTCGGTGCGCGTCTTCCACTCCGCGAGCTTCGCGAAGATCCAGCGTTGTTTCTCGGAGATCGCGGCCTCGATGTCGGCGAGCGTGACCCAGCGCGGCGCGGTGATCGACAATCCGCTGCCGTCGATCGTGAAGCCGATCGTGCGACGCGCCGAGCGCTTCAGGCGGTATTCGAGCACGCGGCTGTCGAGTGCGAAGGTGCGCACGCGCGAGCGGTCGGGCGCCGGGCCCGGATCGAGCGGTGCGGCGGGCGCCGCTTCAGGCGGCGCCGGCGGCGTGGCGGGCGCCGACGGTGCGGCGGCCGGCCCGTCGAAGAGCGGCAGATCCATCTGGCGATGATCGAGAGCCACGACGGCTGGCCGTGGCCGCGGACGCTGTTTCATCAGTTCGCTTCTTTTTGTCGTGCGCAACGGCTGCAACCCGGGGGATTCAGACGCGCGCGGCATCGCGCGTGCCGGCATTGCCCGCCTGGCGATAGGAATCGGGATCGATGCGGCGCATTTCCGCTTCGATCCATGCTTCGACCTGCGAGTTCAATGCATCGGGTGTGAGGCCGGTCGAATCGATCGGCTTGCCGATCGACACCGTCACCACGCCCGGGAATTTCATGAACGAGTTGCGCGGCCACACCCGTCCTGCATTGTGCGCGATCGGCACGACGGGCGTGCCGGTTTCGATCGCGAAGCGCGCGCCGCCCGTCTTGTACTTGCCCTGCTTGCCGACCGGCGTGCGCGTGCCTTCGGGGAACATGATCATCCATGCGCCTTCCGACAGCCGCTTCTTGCCCTGGCGGATCACCGAATTGAACGCGTTCTTGCCTTCCTTCCGGTTGATGTTGACCATGTGCAGCAGCCCGAGCGCCCAGCCGAAGAACGGCACGTACAGCAGCTCGCGCTTGAACACGTAGCAGAGCGGCTTCGGCATCAGCGCCGGAAACGCGAGCGTCTCCCACGCGGACTGGTGCTTCGATAGCAGCACGGCCGGGCCGTCGGGCAGGTTGTCCATCCCTTCGATCCGGTAGCGGATGCCATTCAGCCAGCGCACGACCCACAGCGTCGACTTGCACCAGCCGGCCGCCATCCAGTAGCGCGCGTCGGGACGCATGAACGGGAAGGCGATGAAGCACGCGGTGGCGTATGGCACCGTGTACAGGATGAAGTAGATCAGCAGCAGCAGGGAGCGGACGAAGCGCATCGGCGTGAGTCTGGCGTTAGGGAGGATGCGCGCGGCAGCCGCATCACTCGTGTTCGTGTGAAAGGAAATCGAGCGCAAACGCGCGCAGGTCGTCGTGGACCTTCGTGCCGGGCGGCAAATTGCCCGCGGCGAGCGTTTTCTTGCCCTTGCCGGTCAGCACGAGGTGCGGCTGGAAGCCGACCGCGACACCGGCCTGCAGGTCGCGCAGCGAATCGCCGACGACCGGCGTGTGAGCGGGATCGATTTCGAAGCGCTCGGCGATCATCTGCATCATGCCGGGTTTCGGCTTGCGGCAGTCGCAGTGATCCTCGGCCGTGTGCGGGCAGAAGAACACCGCGTCGATGCGTGCGCCGACCGCGGCCGCCGCGCGATGCATCTTCAGGTGCATCGCGTTGAGCGCGGCCATGTCGAACAGCCCGCGACCGATGCCGGACTGGTTGGTCGCGACGACCACGCGATAGCCCGCGTGGTTGAGCCGGGCGATCGCCTCGAAGCTGCCGGGCAGCGCGATCCATTCGTCGGGCGTCTTGATGAACGCATCCGAATCGACGTTGATCACGCCGTCCCGGTCGAGGACGACGAGCTTTCGGTTGGGGCTGGTCGGCATCGTGCGGCCCTTATGCGGCGAGCTTCGAGATATCGGCGACGCAGTTCATCTGCAGGTGCAGCGCCGACAGCAGCGCGAGGCGGTTCGCGCGCAGCGCGGGATCGTCCACGTTGACCATCACGTCGTTGAAGAACGTGTCGACCGGCGCGCGCAGCGCGGCGAGCGCCGACAGCGCGCCCGTGTACGCACGCGCCTCGAGCTGCGACTGCACGTGCGGCGTCACGGCCGCGAGCTGTTCGTGCAGCGCCTTCTCGGCGGCTTCGACGAGCAGCGCAGGCTGCACCGCGCCGTTCACGCCGCCTTCCGACTTCTTCAGGATGTTCGAGATCCGCTTGTTCG
Organism: Burkholderia sp. S-53; assembly: GCF_025560745.1. Taxonomy (NCBI): domain Bacteria; kingdom Pseudomonadati; phylum Pseudomonadota; class Betaproteobacteria; order Burkholderiales; family Burkholderiaceae; genus Burkholderia; species Burkholderia sp. S-53. Next base: position 3,142,286 of record NZ_CP090483.1, on the reverse strand, counting down.
CGGCCGCGAGCGCTTCGGCTTCCGCGAGGTGCGTGAATTCGCGCACCGCGTCGAGGCGTGCGACGAGATCGTCGACGCGCGTCGGGTTCAGGCTCAGCACCGCGTCGATTTCGCCGGCCGAATAGCCGCGCTCGCGCAGCAGGCCGCGCAGGCGATCCATGAAGAACGCGAAGATCGCATCGGTCGATTCGGCGACGCCCGGCACGCCTTCGAAGCGCGCGTGGGCCGTGCGCAGCAGCGAGACGAGATCGAGCGGCAACTGTTTCTCGAGCATCAGGCGCAGCACGCCGAGCGCGTGACGGCGCAGCGCGAACGGATCCTTCTCGCCGGTCGGCGCGAGGCCGATGCCCCAGATGCCGACGATCGTCTCGAGCTTGTCGGCGAGCGCGACGGCGGTCGATACGGGCGTGGTCGGCAGCGCGTCGCCGGAGAAGCGCGGCTGGTAGTGCTCGGCGCACGCGAGCGCGACGTCGTCGGCTTCGCCGTCGTGGCGCGCGTAGTACGTGCCCATCGTGCCCTGCAGTTCCGGGAATTCGCCGACCATGTCGGTCAGCAGGTCGGCCTTCGCGAGACGCGCGGCGCGCTTCGCATGTGCGGCGTCGGCGCCGATCGCGGGTGCGATCTCGCCGGCCAGCGCCTCGAGGCGCTCGACGCGCGCGAGCGCCGAACCGAGCTTGTTGTGATAGACGACGTTCGCGAGCTGCGGCACGCGATCGGCGAGCGGCTTCTTCTTGTCCTGCTCGAAGAAGAACTTCGCGTCGGCGAGGCGCGGGCGCACGACGCGCTCGTTGCCTTCGATGATCTCGCCCGGCGTCTTGGTCGCGATGTTCGACACGATCAGGAAGCGCGAGCGCAGCTTGCCTTCGACGTCGGTCAGCGCGAAATACTTCTGGTTCGTCTGCATCGTCAGGATCAGGCATTCCTGCGGCACCTGCAGGAATTCGTCCTCGAAGCGGCACGGATAGACGACCGGCCATTCGACCAGCGACGTCACTTCGTCGAGCAGCGATTCGGGCATCACGACCGTGTCGCCGTTCGCGTGTTCGTTCAGTTGCGTGCGGATCGTTTCGCGGCGATCGGCGAAGTGCGCGATCACGCGGCCCTTGTCGCGCAGCGTGTCGGCGTACGCGCGCGCATGCTGGATCGCGACGAGGCCGTCGGACAGGAAGCGGTGGCCGAGCGTGGTGTCGCCGGCGTCGATGCCGAACGCGGTGACGGGCACGATGCGATCGTCGTGCAGCACCGTCAGGCGATGCACCGGGCGCACGAACTGCACGTCGGAGCCGTCCGGGCGCTGATACGTCATCACCTTCGGGATCGGCAGCTTGGCGAGCGTCTCGTCGAGCGCGGCCTGCAGGCCGTCGGCGAGCGTCGCGCCGGCTGCCGAATAGTTGATGAAGAACGCTTCGGCCTTGCCGTCCTGCGCGCGCTCGAGATCGGCGATCGACAGGTTCGGATGGCCGAGCGCCGCGAGCTTCTTCGCGAGCGGGGCCGTCGGCTTGCCGTCGGCGTCGAGCGCGACCGACACGGGCAGGACCTTTTCGCGGACCTGCTTGTCAGGCGCGACGGCGCGCACGTTCTGCACGACGACGGCGAGGCGGCGCGGCGTGGCGTAGCGTTCGAACACGAGTTCGCCTTCGACGAGGTCGCGCGCCGCGAGGCGTTGCGCGAGACCTTCGGCGAATGCGTCGCCGAGGCGCGCGAGGGCCTTCGGCGGCAGCTCTTCGGTCAGCAGTTCGACGAGCAGGGGGGCGGGATGATTGTGCGTCATGTTTGGAAGAAATCTCGTCTCGTCAGACCTGGTCGATCTTGCGTTCGACCTTGAGCGGCGGCGCCCATGCCGGCTGCGCGGCGTCCTGGGCGTCGGTGGTGAGGCCCGGCACGCCCGGCGGGTTGCCGAGCATCGGGAAGCCGAGCTTCTCGCGCGAGTCGTAGTAAGCCTGCGCGACGAGACGCGACAGCGCGCGGATGCGGCCGATGTACGCTGCGCGCTCGGTCACCGAGATCGCGCCGCGCGCATCGAGCAGGTTGAACGTGTGGCCGGCCTTCAGCACGAGTTCGTATGCGGGCAGCGCGAGCTGCGCGTCGATCATCCGCTTCGCTTCCGCTTCGTAGCTGTTGAAGAACGTGAACAGCAGGTCGACGTTCGCGTGCTCGAAGTTGTAGGTCGACTGCTCGACTTCATTCTGGTGGTAGACGTCGCCATACGACAGGCGGCGCAGCTCGGGGCCGTTCGGGCCTTGCTCTTCCCACTCGGTCCACACGAGGTCGTACACGTTCTCGACCTTCTGCAGGTACATCGCGAGGCGCTCGAGGCCGTACGTGATTTCGCCGAGCACGGGCTTGCAGTCGAGGCCGCCGACCTGCTGGAAATACGTGAACTGCGTGACTTCCATCCCGTTCAGCCACACTTCCCAGCCGAGGCCCCATGCGCCGAGCGTCGGGTTTTCCCAGTCGTCCTCGACGAAGCGCACGTCGTTCTGCTGCAGGTCGAAGCCGAGCGCTTCGAGCGAGCCGAGGTACAGGTCGAGGATGTTCTCCGGCGCCGGCTTGAGCACGACCTGGTACTGGTAGTAGTGCTGCAGGCGGTTCGGGTTCTCGCCGTAGCGGCCGTCCTTCGGGCGGCGCGACGGCTGCACGTACGCGGCGCGCCACGGCTCGGGGCCGACCGCGCGCAGGAACGTGTGGACGTGCGACGTACCCGCGCCGACTTCCATGTCGATCGGCTGGAGCAGGGCGCAACCCTGCTTGTCCCAATAGGACTGCAGCGTCAGGATGATTTGCTGAAACGTAAGCATGAAGAGCCTTCGTGGCGCTGGCGCTCCGTTGCGGGCGGCGCTCCGGGCGGGGCCCGGAGGGTCGGCTCGCGCGGCGGCGCGGCTTGTTAGTGTGCTGAAACGCGTAATTTTACCGGATCGGCGACCGGATGCGGCCGGAACGCGGGCAAGGGCGCCGCCGGCCCGCTTCCTGCGGCCTGCGCACGCGTGGCCCGTGCGCTCCGCGCGGCCGCGTGCGGCCCGTCGCGACGCGTGTGCCGCGACGCTTCGCACGGGCGTTAAGATGCGCGTATTGCGGCGCGCGACGCGTGCCGCGTCACCGCTTGCCGACTCCGATTGCATGGACGATTCGACCGATATCCTCATTCCGCTGCTGCCGCCGTTCCTCGCGCTGCTCGGGCAGGCCGCCGACGCGCAGGCGCGCGGCGCGCGCGCCGCGTACGATCTGTGGCTCGCCGCAGCCGCCCATCTGCATGCGGTCGACGCCGATGCGCTCGCGCAACTGACGGCGACGCTCGTCGCGCGGCAGCGCACGGCCGACGCGCTCGCGCTCGCCGAATGCGCGGCGCGCGTGCGGCCGGGCGCGGCCGCGTACTTCAATCACGGCTACGCGCTGCAGATGGCCGGCCGTCACGCGGACGCCGTCGCGCCGTACCGCGCGGCGCTGGCGGCCGATGCCGGCTGGCCGTCGCTGCGCAACAACCTCGCGATCGCGCTGCGGCTGTCGGGCGGCGACCGCGCTGAAGAGATCGCGCTGCTCGACGCGGCCGTGAACGCCGACCCGCGCGACGTGCAGGCATGGATCAACCTCGTTGTCGCGCGGCTTGCGACGCAGGATCTCGACGGTGCGCTCGCGGGTGCCGCACGGCTCGCCGACCTCGCACCCGACAACGCGCTCGCGATGAACAACATCGCGATGGCGATGAAGGAGGCGCAGCGCTGGGACGACGCCGAGCGTTACGCGTCGCGCGCGTGCGAGCTGGCGCCCGACGACGCGTCGTTCCGTTTCAACCTCGCGATCATCCAGCTCGTGCGCGGCAACTACGCGGCCGGCTGGCGCGGCCACGAGGCGCGCTGGGACGGCGCGGGCGAGCTGCGCGGCCGCCGGCCGGCGCTGCCCGGCCCGCGCTGGCAGGGCGAGCCGCTCGCAGGCAAGACGCTGCTCGTGTGGGGCGAGCAGGGGCTCGGCGACGTGCTGCAGTTCTGCCGCTACGTCACGCCGCTCGCCGAGCGCGTGCATCGCGAGGGCGGCCGGCTCGCCTGGAATACGTTCCCGCAGGTGGGCACGCTGATGCAGCGCAGCCTGGGCGCGCAGGCCGATGTGTTCAGCGCGGGCGGCGGTGTCGACGCGTTGCCTGCATTCGATTACGAAGTGCCGCTGATCGGCCTGCCGCTGATGCTCGACCTGGGAGCGTCGACGCTCGCGTCGTCGGTGCCGTACCTGCGGGCCGATCCGGATGCGCGCGATGCATGGCGCACGCGGCTCGCGGGCGACCGCCGGCTGAAGGTCGGGCTCGTGTGGACGGGCAGCGCGGGCCACCAGCGCAATCCGTTCCGGCGCGTCGGGCTCGAGCGCTATGCGGACGCGTTCCGCGGGATCGACGCCGCGTTTTGTTCGCTGCAACCGGGCGCGAACGCGGAGGTCGCGGCGGCGCGCGCAGCCGGCTTCGCGATCGAGGACTTCACGGCGGAACTGAAGAGCTTCGACGATACGGCCGCGTTCATCGGCGCGCTGGATCTCGTGATCACCGTGTGCACGTCGGTCGCGCACCTGTCGGGGGCGCTCGGCGCGCGCACCTGGGTGCTGCTCGACGTGAATCCGCACTGGCCGTGGCTGCTCGAACGCAGTGACAGCCCGTGGTATCCGACCGCGACGCTGTACCGGCAGCGGACGTTCGGCGCGTGGGAGCAGGTGATGGAGGAGGTGAGCAGCGATCTGCGGAGCCTGGCCGCGCGGCCGGCTCATCCGGATCAATCGGCCCGGCAGGCCTGAGCGGCCGACCGCATTGCGGTCACGGGCCGCGTCGCGCAGCGGCGGCCTCCACGCAGCGCGCGGCGGCCGCCTGGCGCGTCATGCGTGCCGGTCGTCGTCGGGCTTCGCGCCGTTGCGCCGGCGCAGCCCCGGCCCGAACGTGAAGCCGAACGCGAGCAGCACGAACGACACCGCGAGCACGATGTTGTTGCCGCTCGTCACGTACGGCGTGAAGCCGCTCGTGCCTTCGATCCGCACGTCGAGCGAGCCGATCGTGAACGGCTTCAGCTGGCCGAGCACGCGCCCGTGCGCGTCGATCGCGGCCGTCATCCCGGTGTTGGTCGAGCGCAGCATCGGCCGGCCCGTTTCGAGCGAGCGCATCCGCGCGATCTGCAAGTGCTGGTCGAGCGCGATCGTGTCGCCGAACCACGCGAGGTTCGTCACGTTGACGAGCACGCCCGGCGGTTGCGGGTTGTCGCGGATCGTCGCGGCGATTTCCTCGCCGAACAAGTCCTCGTAGCAGATGTCGGCCATCACCGGCTGGTTGTGCACGAGGAACGGTTTCTGCACGGGCGCGCCGCGCGCGAAGTCGCCGAGCGGCATCTTCATCAGGTCGACGAACCACCGGAAGCCCCACGGGATGAATTCGCCGAAGGGCACGAGGTGGTGCTTGTCGTAGTGATAGATGTCGCGCGAGTTCGGCGTCACGCCGTACAGGCTGTTCGTATAGTCGACGTAGCGGCCGTCCTCGGTCACCGACGCGCCGACCGCGCCGAACAGCACGGCCGAGCCGGTCGTGTCGCTGAACTTGCGGATCGCGGCGGCGAACGGTTCGGGCAATTCCTGGATCATCACCGCGATCGCGGTCTCGGGCGTGACGATAAGGTCGGCCGGCTTCTCGACGATCATCTGCTGGTACATCTTGATCGCCGCGTCGATGCCTTCCTGCTCGAACTTGATGTCCTGCTTCACGTTGCCCTGCAGCAGCCGCACGGTGAGCGGCGCGTTCGCGGGCACGGTCCACGTGACCTGCGACAGCCCGAGGCCGATCGCGACGAGTGCGATGGCGACGCCGGCTGGCGCGGCGATACGCACGCGCGCGTTGCCACCGGCGCTGCCTTCACGCGCGGGCGACGGGCGTGCGGCGGCGAGCGCCTGCACGACCAGCGCGGCGAACAGCGCGAGCACCCACGCGATCCCGTACACGCCGACCACCGGCGCGAAGCCCGCGAACGGGCCGTCGACCTGCGGGTAGCCGCTCGCGAGCCACGGAAAACCGGTGAACAGCGTGCCGCGCAGCCATTCGCCGCAGGCCCACGCGCTCGCGAACGCGAACGCGCCGTGCCAGGTCGGCGAGAACGGTCGCGGGTCGGGCGCGCGGCGATGCCACGCATGGCCCGCGCAGAACGACCACAGCCCGGCCGAGAACGCCGGGTACAGCGACAGGTACAGCGAGAACAGCACGAGCGCGCCGCCCGCGAGCGGCGCGGCCATCTCGCCGTACACGTGCATGCTGATGTAGAGCCACCAGATGCCGCTGATGAAGTTGCCGAAGCCGAACGCGCCGCCCGTGAGCGCGGCGCCGCGCCAGCTCGACGTGCGCGTCAGTTGCGCGAAAAACCAGACGAATACGACGAGCTGCAGCCAGCCGCCGTGCGGGGTCGGTGCGAAGCTGAGCGTATTGGCCGCGCCGGCGAGCAGCGCGGCCGGGTAGTGCCAGCGCGGCAGCGCGCGGCCGGGGGCTGGCGCGAGAAGGCCGCCAGCCGGGCGGGACAGGATCGGATCGTCCATGTGAAGCGGAAGTGGGCGAGCGGTTGAAGGAGACGCGGCTGGCGCGGGACGCTCAGTCCTCGTGCGAGGTTTCGGCGCGACGGCTGGCGAGCGGATTGCGGCGCACCAGCAGCACATGAACCTGGCGCGCATCGCCGCGCTGGATCTCGAACACGAGGTTGCCGAGCTGCAGCTTCTCGCCGCGGTGCGGCACGCGCCCGAAATGATGGGTGATCAGGCCGCCGATCGTGTCGACTTCGTCGTCGGGGAAATCGGTGCCGAACGCCTCGTTGAACTGTTCGATCTCGGTGAGCGCGCGCACGCGGTAGCGGCCGTCCGGCCCCGCGATGATGTTGCCGGCTTCCTCGTCGAAGTCGTATTCGTCCTCGATGTCGCCGACGATCTGTTCGAGCACGTCCTCGATCGTGATCAGGCCCGCGACGCCGCCGTATTCGTCGACGACGATCGCGAGGTGGTTGCGGTTCACGCGGAAGTCGTGCAGCAGCACGTTCAGGCGCTTCGATTCGGGAATGAACACGGCCGGGCGCAGCATCCCGCGCACGTCGAACTCTTCTTCCGCGTAGAAGCGCAGCAGATCCTTCGCGAGCAGCACGCCGATCACGTTGTCGCGGTTGTCCTCGAACACGGGGTAGCGCGAGTGCGCCTTTTCGAGGACGAACGGGATGAAATCTTCGGGTTTGTCGGCGATGTTGATCGCGTCCATCTGCGCGCGCGGGACCATGATGTCGCGGGCGCACAGGTCGGATACCTGGAACACGCCTTCGATCATCGACAGCGAATCGGCGTCGATCAGGTTGCGTTCGTGGGCGTCCTGGAGGATTTCCAGCAGCTCGCCGCGGGATTCGGGCTCGGGCGAGATGAAGTCGGTCAGGCGCTCGAGGAGCGAGCGCTTTTCTTGCGGTTTGTCGGTTGGCTTACGACTGGGATACGAATCGTTCATGGTGGTGCGCCCGGGTCATGCCGGGGCGCGCTGTCACGGAGTAGGCAAGGATACACCAAGGGCACGACGCGACCGTGTCACCCCGGCCGCCCGGCCAGGGTGCGCGTCCGCGCGAGCCCCGCTCGCGGACGGCCGCGCCGGGCGCGACAACGTCCTCGCATCCATCCTATCTCATAAAAGGCCGACGGCGCACCAGCGGCAAAAAACGGGTATGGAAAGGGCGTGCAGGCGGGAAGCGGAAAGGCGACCGGCCGGCCGGTCGATGTCGGCGGCAATCCGCCGCACGTGATCGCGCCCGGCGCGCGGCTCAGAACCGCATGCCGGCCGAGCAGCCGCCGGCTGCCCCGCCGTTGCTCGCGGCGCCGCCGCAGCCGAATATCCCGCAGCCGGACAGCGCGACGCTCGCGGCGACGAGCAGTGCGGCGAGCTTGCAGCGCGACCAGCGTGAAGGTTTCATCGGTAGCGTCCTCGTTCGAATCAGCGGGCGGCGCGGCTTCGCGTGGCGGCAAGCCGGGCGTCGCGTTGCGTCACCGGCATCGCGCGAGCAGCCCTTCCAGCGCGCGATCGGGAATGCCGCTCGCGCGCAGCGCGTCGACCGTGCGGCTTACGTAATCGAGCGTCGTGCCGTAGCGGCCGGCCGCGCAACTGAACACTTCCTTCACGACGGGGTCGGACAGCTTGCCCGTATAGGTCGGCACGTCGCGGCGCATCACGAACGCGAGCGCGTTCACGCGTTCGCCGTTCTCGAGCGAGCACGGCAGCCACGCGGGCCGGTACGACCCCATCGGCATCTCGCGCTTCCACAGCGTCTCGAGGTGCGGCTGCGCGGTCGGGCCCGCGAGCCGGAACGCGATGCCCGAGCACGAGCCGCCGCGATCGAGCGCGAGCACGAGGCCTGGACGTTCGGGCGTGCCGCGATTCACGCGCGACCACAGGTAGAGCCCGCGATGGTAGCCGTGCACCTTGCCGCGCACGGCGGCGACGGTCGGCAACCCCGGGTTCCAGATCAGCGAGCCATAGCCGAACAGCCAGAGGTCCTGCCGGCCGTCCCAGTCGCGCATCGTGTGCGCGAGCGACGCCGCGAGCTCGTCTTCCGTCAGCAACCGCCCGTCGCCGATCGACGGCGGGTAGGCGGGCGGGAGCATCACGGCGTTGCGCATCGTGCGGCAGACTTACTGGTACGGGTTCGGGAAGCCCAGCTTCGCGAGGATGTCGACTTCGAGCGCTTCCATTTCGGCCGCGTCCTCGTCGCTCGTCTCGTGGTCGTAGCCCTGCGCGTGCAGCGCGCCGTGCACCAGCAGGTGCGCGTAATGGGCCGTGAGCGGCTTGCCCTGATCGTGCGCTTCCTTCTCGACGACCGGGCAGCACAGCACCAGATCGCCGATCACGGTGCCGTCAGGCGCCGCGTCGTACGCGAAGGTCAGCACGTTGGTCGGGTAGTCCTTGTGGCGGTAGCCGGCGTTCAGCGTGCGGCCTTCGTTTTCGCCGACGAAGCGCACGGTGAGCTGCGCGCTGGCGAACAGCGCCGGCTCGATCCATTCGGCGATCAGCTTGCGCTTGGGCAGCGCCTTGCGTACATCGCTCGTGATTTCGTCGCCGTACTGCACGGACAGGTCGAGTTCCGGCTCACGCAGCGCATCTTCGATTTCGTCTTCGCGCGGCGCGGGCTCGGCGCCCACGTGCAGCGTCACGCTGTCGTAGTGCTCGGGCTGCAGCGCGAGCTTCGCGCGCATCGCCGGATCGTTGTGCTGCGCGACGATCGCGACGGCCGCTTCCCCCGAGCTGCCCGACAGGTCGAACATCAGGCTGCGGCCGTCCGGGAAGTCGATGCGTAGCCCCTGCGCGTTGACGCTGCGGGCCTTGCCTTTCGCGTCGAACAGCGAAAGACGGGGGGATTCGGGGGCGGCCGGCTGGGCGCCCCCGGACTTGCGAGAACGGGAGGATTTCATGACGCGTGCGGCGATTGGAACGCGTTGAGGATACACCAAACGGCCGATCGCACCCGAATTCGCGCGGGCGAAAAAAAGCCCGGCGCGCCGTCTGGCGGGCCGGGCCGGCAGGCCGGGGCAGCGCGCGGGCGCGGCCGGCCGGTCAGCCGTCCTGGTGCTGCGCGTGGAACTCGTCGTACGCCTCGACGATGCGCGCGACGAGCGGATGGCGGACGACGTCCGCGCTCGTGAAACGCGTGAGCGCGATGCCGCGCACGCCGCCGAGCACCTGCTGCGCCTCGACGAGGCCGCTCTTGTGGCCGCGCGGCAGGTCGACCTGGCTCGTGTCGCCGGTCACGACCGCCTTCGAGCCGAAGCCGATCCGCGTGAGGAACATCTTCATCTGCTCGGGCGTCGTGTTCTGCGCCTCGTCGAGGATGATGAACGCGTGGTTCAGCGTACGGCCGCGCATGTACGCGAGCGGCGCGATCTCGATCATCTGGCGCTCGAACATCTTGGCCGTCTTGTCGAAGCCGAGCAGGTCGTACAGCGCGTCGTATAGCGGACGCAGGTACGGGTCGACCTTCTGCGCGAGGTCGCCCGGCAGGAAGCCGAGCCGCTCGCCGGCCTCGACGGCCGGGCGCGTCAGCACGATCCGCTTGACCTGGTCGCGCTCGAGCGCGTCGACCGCGCACGCGACCGCGAGGTAGGTCTTGCCGGTGCCGGCCGGCCCGATGCCGAGCGTGACGTCGTGCGACAGGATCTGCTTCAGGTATTCGCGCTGCGCGGGCGTGCGGCCGCGCAGGTCGGCGCGCCGCGTGTAGAGCTTCGGTCCCTGCTCTTCGAGCGCCTCGTCGTCGAGCTGCACGACAGGCTCGTCGAACGGATGGTCGGGGTCGCCGCGGAAGCGCACGTCGAGCGTGTTCTCGCGGCCGTTGCCGGCGGTGTGGCGCACTTCGACCAGCGCGAGCTGGATGTCGTCGACGGACAGCGGATCGCGCGCGCGATTGTAGAAGTTGTCGAGCGCGGCGAGCGCGAGCTTGGCGCCGCGCCCGCGGATCGTGATCCGGTGGCCGCGCCGCGCGAGCGTGACGTCGAGCGCCTGTTCGATCTGCCGCAGGTTTTCGTCGAGCGGGCCGCAGAGATTGGCAAGGCGCGCGTTGTCGTCGCGCGGCGCGATGAATTCCAGGGGTTGGGCGGGCTTCAAAGTGGCGTCGGGCTCCGGTGATGCGTCGGTCAGTGGGTGGCCGCGCTCGCGTCGTCGCTGACGAGCACGAGCTCGCCGCGCAGCGAATGCGGGTACGCATGGTTGATCTTCACGTCGATCATCTGGCCGATCAGGCGCGGGTGCGACGCGAGCGGCGCCGGGAAATTCACGACCCGGTTGTTCTCGGTGCGGCCCGCGAGTTCGTTCGGATCCTTGCGCGACGGGCCCTCGACGAGGATCCGCTCGACCTTCCCGACCATCGACTGGCTGATGCGCGCGACGTTTTCCTCGATGGTCGCCTGCAGATGTTGCAGGCGTTTGAGTTTCACTTCGCGCGGCGTGTCGTCGTGGAGGTTCGCGGCCGGCGTGCCGGGGCGTGGGCTGTAGATGAACGAGAAACTCGTGTCGTAGCTCATCTCGTGCACGAGCGCCATCATCTTGTCGAAATCTTCTTCGGTCTCGCCGGGGAAGCCGACGATCATGTCGGTCGACAGCGACAGGTCGGGGCGGATCGCACGCAGCTTGCGGATCACCGATTTGTATTCGAGCACCGTATAGCCGCGCTTCATCGCCATCAGGATGCGGTCGGAACCGTGCTGCACGGGCAGGTGGAGGTGGCTCACGAGCTTCGGCACCTTCGCGTAGGTGTCGATCAGGCGCTGCGTGAATTCCTTCGGGTGCGACGTCGTGTAGCGGATCCGCTCGATGCCGGGGATGTCGGCGACGTATTCGATCAGCGTCGCGAAATCGGCGATCTCGGCCGCGCCGGCCGTCAGCGCGCCGCGATACGCGTTCACGTTCTGGCCGAGCAGCGTGACTTCGCGCACGCCCTGGTCGGCGAGGCCGGCCACTTCGGTCAGCACGTCGTCGAGCGGGCGCGATACTTCGTCGCCGCGCGTGTACGGCACCACGCAGTAGCTGCAGTACTTCGAGCAGCCTTCCATGATCGAGACGAACGCGCTCGGCCCCTCGACGCGGGCGGGCGGCAGGTGGTCGAACTTCTCGATCTCGGGGAACGTGATGTCGACCTGCGCGCGGCCGCTCGCGCGGCGCGCGTCGATCATCTGCGGCAGGCGGTGCAGCGTCTGCGGGCCGAACACGAGGTCGACGTACGGCGCGCGCGACACGATCGACGCGCCTTCCTGGCTCGCGACGCAGCCGCCGACGCCGATCAGCAGGCCGGGTTTCGCTTCCTTCAGCTCGCGCACGCGGCCGAGATCGGAGAACACCTTCTCCTGCGCCTTTTCACGCACCGAGCACGTGTTGAACAGGATGATGTCCGCGTCTTCGGGCGTGTCGGTCTTTTCGAGGCCTTCGGCGGCATTGAGCACGTCCACCATCTTGTCCGAGTCGTACTCGTTCATCTGGCAGCCGAAGGTCTTTACGTAAACTTTCTTGGTCATGGGGATTCGCCGTTCGCAGTGGTTGACCTGGGGGCGTCGTCAAGAGTGAATCGGGACGGCCGTGCGCTGCACGCAGGTTGCGCGCATCGAGCATGAAAAGCCGTCGGGAAAGCTTTCCATTATAGCTTTTCGCGCTGCCCCGGACGGGCGGCGGGTTGCGGCCGCGCGACGTCGCACGTCAGGTTCCGACCCTTGAACGGCGGCGCACCGGCCGTCAGCGGCACGCGTTCAGCAGGTCGTCGAGCGCGGCTTCCTCGCGCGCGAAGCGTTCGGCGAGAAAGTCGAGCAGCACGCGCACGCGCGGCGCCATGTAGCGCTTGCTGTGATAGATCGCGTGAAGCGGCGCGTCCTGGTGGCGCCAGTCGGGCAGCAGCACGCGCAGCCGGCCCGCGCGGACGTCGTCGGCGATGTCCCACAGCGATTTCAGCGCAATGCCGTGACCGCGCAGCGTCCATTCGCGCGTGAGGCCGCCGTCGTTGGTCTCGAACGCGGTCGCGACCGGCACCCGGTGGATCTGCACCTCGTCGCCGCGCGTGAAGTGCCAGACGTTCATCGGCCCGGACGCGATCGTGATCACGTTGCACGGAAAGCGGGCCAGATCGTGCGGGTCGGCCGGCATGCCGTGGCGCTCGACGAACGACGGCGCCGCGCACAGCACGCGCCGGTTCGTCGCGAGCCGCCGGGCGATCAGCGCGCCGTCGGGCGGCGCGGCGAAGCGGATCGCGAGGTCGATCTCGTCCTGCCACAGATTCGACGACGAATCGGACGCCGTCAGCGAGAACGTAACGTCCGGATGGCGCGTCGTGAATTCGTCGAGCCAGTCGAGCAGCTGGTTGCGGCCGAAATCGGACGTCGACGACAGCCGTACCTTGCCGCCGACGACGTTGCGGCCTTCCTGCAGCATCGCGTCCGCATCGTCGAGCGCCTGCAGCGCCTGCCGGCAGCAGTTCAGGTACAGCCGGCCCTCGTCGGTGAGCCGCAACTGCCGCGTCGAGCGTTCGAAGAGCCGCGTCGCGGTCTTCGCCTCGAGCTTCGCGAGGCGCGCGCTCGCGGCGGCCGGCGTGAGGTTCAGCTTGCGCCCGGCCGCGGACAGGCTGCCCAGTTCCGCCGCCTCGACGAACAACCGGATATCGCCCAGACGATCCATTCGATTTTCCAGAGTTTTTTGAAAATGGTTCAAATGCCACGCCAATTATCAAATATCGGCGTCTTCGCGACAATGCGCGCACATCCCGCTTCTTGTGCGGTGCGGCACCGACCGGGCGCCGCGTCCGCCGCCTTCCGGAGAACGTCATGCCCATTCCGTTACTGGCGCTCGCGATCAGCGCGTTCGCCATCGGCACCACCGAATTCATCATCATGGGCCTGCTGCCCGAAGTCGCGCACGATCTCGCCGTATCGCTGCCGTTGGCCGGCCTGCTCGTCACGGGTTACGCGCTCGGCGTCGCGGTCGGCGCGCCGCTGCTCGCGGTGCTGACGAGCCGTATGCCGCGCAAGGCCGCGCTGCAGTTGCTGATGGCGATCTTCATCGTCGGCAACGTGCTGTGCGCGACCGCGTCCGGCTACGCGATGCTGATGGTCGCGCGCGTCGTCACGTCGTTCGCGCACGGGTCGTTCTTCGGGATCGGCGCGGTGGTCGCCGCGTCGCTCGTGCCGGCCGACAAGCGGGCGAGCGCGATCGCGCTGATGTTCACGGGGCTCACGCTGTCGAACGTGCTCGGCGTGCCGTTCGGCACCTTCGTCGGCCAGTTGCTCGGCTGGCGCGCGTCGTTCTGGATCGTTGCGGCGCTCGGCGTGCTGGCGCTCGGCGGCGTCGCCGCGCTCGTGCCGAACCGCCATGACGGCGGGCCCGTCGGCCTCGGCCATGAGGTGCGCGTGCTGAAGGAGCCGCAGGTGTGGCTCGCGCTGCTGATGACGGTGCTCGGCTTCGGCGGCGTGTTCGTCGTGTTCACGTACATCGCGCCGATTCTCGAAACCGTGTCGGGCTACGCGCCGCGCGCGGTCGCGCTGATCCTCGTGCTGTTCGGCGCGGGGCTGACGATCGGCAACACGCTCGGCGGCAAGCTCGCCGACCGCGCGCTGATGCCGTCGCTGATCGCGATCCTCGTCGCGCTGATGGCCGTGATGGCCGTGTTCGCGAAGACGAGCCACCTGCCGGTCGCGGCTGCCGTCACCGTATTCGTGTGGGGGATCGCCGCGTTCGCGACGGTGCCGCCGCTGCAGGCGCGCGTGGTCGAGAAGGCCGCGAGCGCGCCGCATCTCGCGTCGACGCTCAATATCGGCGCGTTCAATGTCGGCAATGCGGGCGGCGCGTGGCTCGGCGGCCTCGCGCTGGAACACGGCTTCACGCTCGATGCGCTGCCGTGGGTCGCCGTCGCGGTGACGTTCGCGGCGCTCGTCGTGACGTGGTTCGCGATGCGGCTCGACGCGCGGGCGCCGGCACGCGGCGCGGCGCACGCGGCGCAATGAGCGGCGCAACGACGACGTATTCGCGACGTCATGGCGACGCCATAGCGGCAGGAAAAGGTTCGCGAGAAACGCATTCCTCCGCGATGCTGATAACGGTGTGAAGATAACTTCGTTTGCCCGCGCAAGACCGGGTGATAGCGTCTCGATACGCGCCGTTGCTGGCGCAACCCGATTCCGATCCCGGCTTACCCCATACGCAGGGCCGCGCAGCGGCCCGGAGGCAATGCTATGTCTTCACCCCTGGCGCTGGTGCGCGACGTGTCCTCCTTCGAGTCCGGCGATGCCGCCGACGCGCGGACGTCCGCGTCGCTCGACCTCCTCGAGCAGGTCGTCGGCGTGAACCTCGCGCGCTTGCGCGCCGAGCGGCAACTGTCGCTCGATGCGCTCGCGCGGCTGTCCGGCGTGTCGCGCGCGATGCTCGCGCAGATCGAGTCGGCGCGCAGCGTGCCGTCGATCAAGGTGCTCTGCAAGATCGCCGCGGCGCTGAAGGTGTCGGTCGCCGCATTCCTGCGCCGCCATGCGGTGAACGGCTTCGAGCACCTGGCGGCCGAGCGCGCGTCGCGCGTCGTCAGCTCGAGCGGCCGTTTCTCGGCACGTGCGCTCTACCCGGAAGGCGAGCCGGCCGCGGCCGAATTCCACGAGCTGCGGATCGCGCCGCTGCATACGGAGCCCGGCACGCGCCGCGCGCCCGGCACGACGGTCAACCTCGTCGTCAGCGAGGGCACGCTCGAAGTCAGCGTGCATGACCGCCGCCAGTTGCTCGCGACCGGCGACGCGATCGTGTTCGACGCCGACCAGCCGTACAGCCTGCGCAACCCGGGCGACAGCGAAGCGCGCGCGTTCCGCGTGACGGTGAGCCCCGAAGTGCCGCCGCGCTGGCTCGTGCCCGACGCGGCGCACGCGGCCGGCTGATCGTGCGGGCCGCTCGGAGCGGTTGCCGTCCCCATATCGGGCGGGATCGCAGTGCGACCGTCGGCCGTTTGGACGATGCCGTTAGACCGAGTCGTCAGTAAGGTTTCAGGTGTGGTTCGCTGCGCCGCGCGCGCGGCTGTTGTATGCTTGGCCCGCCGACGATGGGCAGTCCCCATCCGGCAATCAGTGCGTCTTCAGGGCGGGGCGAAATTCCCCACCGGCGGTAGGCTGGCGTAAGCCGGCGAGCCCGCGAGCGCCCGCGCAACCGCGCGGGGTCAGCAGATCTGGTCGAATGCCAGAGCCGACGGTCACAGTCCGGATGAGAGAAGATGTGCAGATAGTCATGTCCGTCAGGGCCGCTTCGCCGTGCGTGCGAAGCGGGTTGTCGTTCTGTCTGTTTGCAATGCCCTGAAACGTTTTTCGCCCAAATCGTATTTGCGAGGAGCGTTTCACATGTCCTTGATGTCCGTTTCGTCGGCTCCCGCCGACGCCTTTGCCGATCTCCCGTTGCTGGATTCCGAACCGGTGCCGCCGCGCATCGCCGCTGCGCTCGAAGCAATGCGCGCAGGCCGCGCGGTCGTGCTGCAGGATGATCACGACCGCGAGAACGAGGCCGACCTGATCGTCGCCGCCGAGCGCATCACGCCCGAGACGATGGCGCTGCTGATCCGCGAGTGCAGCGGCATCGTCTGCTTGTGCCTGACCGACGACACGGTGCGTGCGCTCGAGCTGCCGCCGATGGTGCAGACCAACGAGAGCCGCAATGGCACCGCGTTCACCGTGTCGATCGAGGCGCGCGAAGGCGTGCATACGGGTGTGTCGGCGGCCGACCGCGTGACGACGATCCGCGCGGCGATCGCCGACGGCGCGAAGCCGCACGACATCGTGCGCCCCGGCCACGTGTTTCCGTTGCGTGCGCAACCGGGCGGCGTGCTGGCACGCCGCGGTCACACCGAAGGCACGGTCGACCTGTCGATCCTCGCGGGCCTGAAGCCGGCCGGCGTGCTGTGCGAGCTGATGAATCCGGACGGCACGATGACGCGCGGCGACGACGTCGAGCGTTTCGCGCAACGGCACGGGCTGCCGATGCTGACGATCGCGGAACTCGTCGAATTCCGCGAGGCGCTGGCGGCCGCGCGCGAGGGCTGCCTGAGCGAAGCCTGACCGGATGGTCGCGCGGGCTCCGAAATCTGGAGATTCGGCGATATTCGGCTTCCGGAGCGCTACCTATACTCGACCGGGCTCGACGGCATCGCGAACCGACAGTCCGGTTCGTGGTGCCGTGCTTGCACGGGAACCCGTGGCGATCGCGCACGGGTGTCGATCACGAATCAACAGAGGTAGGGAAATCATGCGAACAATCAACGTGACGGAACGCGGGTGCGTCGGTGGCGGGGCAGGCGGCCAGCACACGAGTCAGTTGCCGGAGGGCCGCAACGATACGGCAATGCGTACCATTTCGTCAGGGACGGCGGTTGTCGGCTCGCGCGGCCGCTATTTTATCTACAAGTTCCCGGACGGCTACACCCCGCCGGAGATTCCGCGCGAATGGCTGCGTTAAGCGCTGACCGCCCGGCGTGTCCTTGCAGATCAAGCCGGGCAACGGGCTGGCCGGCTTCCGTTACTGCGGAATTCCGCTGGCCTTGCTGCGCTGAACGGCGCACCCCGTTCACGACGGCGGATCGTCCAGCGCTGCCGTCGCGCTTCGTTCAGGACTGCACGTCGCCGAATTCGCCGCGCACGCCGGCTTCGACGAGCGCCGGCAGTTCGTCCATCCTGCGCATGATCCGCGTGATGCCCATCGAGCGCAGCGCGTCCGCGTAGTTGTCGGGGATGTGGCTCGCACCGACGAATGCGATCGTCTTCATCCCTGCCGCGCGTGCGGCATTCAGCCCCGACACGCTGTCCTCGACGACGATGCAGCGCTCCGGCGCCACGCCGAGCGTTTGCGCCGCATGCAGGTAGACGTCGGGGTAGGGCTTCGGTCGCGACACCTGCTCGGAACTGAACACGCGCTCGCCGAAGATCTCGGTGAGCGACGCGCGCTTCAGCGAGTTGCGCACGCGCACGAGCCGGCTGTTCGACACGACGGCGGCCGGCAGGCTGACTTTCAGCAGCGCGTCGCGCACGCCGGTGATCGGCGCGAGCGATTGCGCCAGCGCGATCTCGATGTTGTGCTCGATGGTCTCGATGAAGTTGGCAGGCATCTCGACCCCGAAACGGGATTCGAGCCCCGACAGGAAACGCGACGTCTGCTGGCCGAACGCCGACTTCGCGGCGGCTTCGAAATCGATGTGCGGGAAGGTGGCGGTCAGCGTTTCAAGCAGCACGCGGTCGGCAATGACTTCGCTGTCGACGAGCACGCCGTCGCAGTCGCAGATGAGGTGATCGAGCATGATGGTGAAAAAGCGGGATATCGGCGACGCCGATCGATTCGCCATCATACGTGCTTTCCTGCGCTTGCCGCGCGCCGTTTCGGCAAATTTGCCCGATGCGGTCGCGGCGTCGCAGCCTGTCGTACCGGTGTGCCGCCACCGATCGTGCGACGATGGCGGCCCGCTTGCACGGGCCGCCATGGTTTGCGTCATACCTCGATCACGCGCCCCGTTTTCCACGACGTCATCGCGGCCTCGGCCAGCTCGAGCGCGGCGAGCCCGTCGTCGATCGTCGTCCTGACCGGCGTGCCGTCGCGCAGCGCGTCGACGAAGTGCGCGATCTCGGCCGCGTACGCATGCCGGTAGCGCTCGAGGAAGAACGGCTCCGGCACGTCCGCCGCGATGCCGCCGGCCAGCCACGCGCTGACCTCGGTCGGCCGCACGTTGCCGGCCTGCAGCATCCCGTTGCTGCCGAGCAGCTCGAAGCGCTGGTCGTAGCCGTAGGCCGCGCGGCGCGACGTGTTGATCTGGCACAGCAGCCCGCGCCGCGTGCGGATCGTCACGGCGGTCGAATCGATGTCGCCGGCATCGAGCACGGCCGGGTCGGTCAGGCAGCTGCCGGTCGCGTGCAGCGTCTGCGCTTCGTCGCCGAGGATCCAGCGGAACACGTCGAAGTCGTGGATCAGCATGTCCTTGAAGATGCCGCCGGAGCTGCGGATATAGTCGACGGGCGGCGCACCCGGGTCGCGGCTCGTGACGACCAGCATCTCCGGCGCGCCGATCTCGCCGCGCTCGACGCGTGCCTTCAGCGCGGCGAACGTCGGGTCGAAGCGGCGCTGGAAGCCGATCATGCAGGTCACGCCGGTGCGCCGCACGACGTCCGCGCATTCGCGCGAGCGCTCGACGGTCAGGTCGACCGGCTTCTCGCAGAACACGGCCTTGCCCGCGTTCGCCGCCGCGACGATCAGGTCCGCATGCGTGTCGGTGCTCGACGCGATCACGACCGCCTGCACGGCGGAGTCGCCGAGCGCTCGCTCGATGTCGGCGACCTGCGCGCAGTGCGCGTGCGCGAGCGCGTCGGCCGAAGGCGCATGCCGGTCGATCACGTACTTCAGCTTCGCGCCCGGGTGGCGCGCCAGATTCGCCGCATGGATCTTGCCGATTCTTCCCGCGCCGAACAAAGCGAATTCGATCATCCTGTTCTCCTGTTGAGTCCGTTGTCTTCCGATCGGGCGCGGCACGCACTGGCCGCGGCCCGCGTTGCACGTCAAAACGAATGGTTGATGCCGATGTTCACACCGGTCTGCGAGCGGCCCGGCAGCGGATTCGCGAGATTGTCGTTGTCCGTGCCGGGGTTGTTGTTCGCGACCGAGAAATTCGAGCCGCTTGCGTTGCGCACATGCGCGACGGTCGCGTAGAGCAGCGTGCGCTTCGACAGGCTGTATGCGGTGCCGAGCGCGAACATCGACGCATGGCCGGACGGATCGTGCGTCGCGTCCCCCGCGCCCGATCCGACGTGCACGTAGTACGCGGCGCCACCGAGGGCGAGTGCGGGCGTCACGCGATACTGCGCACCGATCCAGTAGTGGTCCGCATTGCGCGCGAGGCCGGCCGGCGTATCGGGTGCGTTCAGGTGCGTGTACGCGGCCTGCAAGGTCAGCGCGCGCCAATAGAGGTTCGCGCCGGCAAAGACTTCGCGCGAGCTCGTGAACACGTTGCTCATCCGGCCGTTCGCGTCGCGCAATTCGTCATACATGGCGCGCAGCATCACGAAGTCGTTGCGGTACGTGAGCTGGATCCCGTCGCTGCGGCCGAACTCGTTCGCCGCGCCGAGATTGAAGCCACCGGCCTGATTGCCGAGCGCGTATTGCGCATGCACGCTGAAGCCGTTCCACGACGGCGACCGGTATTCGATGTTGTTGCTGGTGATCGGCACGTTGCGGCTGCGTACCAGCGCGGTCGCCGAATACGCCTGCTGCAACAGCGGGTCCATGTCCCACTGGTCGTTCGCGATGAACAGGTTGCGGCCGAACGTCAGCGTGCCGAGCCGGTCGTTGCGCACGCCGACGAGCGCCTTGCGGCTGAACAGGCGGCCGTTGCCGTCGCCCGCGGTGCCCGACATCAGGTTGGTGCCCGATTCAAGGTTGAAGATCACGCGATAGCCGCCGCCGATGTCTTCCTGGCCGAGCAGCCCGAACCGGCTCGCGCCCCAGTCGCTGCTTTGCGCGCGCAGCCGCGACGCGGTGGTGCCGTTACCGGTCTGCACCTGGCTCACGTAGTCGAGGCCCGCGTCGGCGACGCCGTACAGCGTGACCGACGTCTGCGCAAAAGCGCCGTAACAACAGAGGATTCCTGAGCATCCTAGCGCGGTTAGCGCGATTCGTTTCATGTCGTCTCCAGACCAGTCGTCGTTTTCTTGTAGATTGCCTGCTTGCCTGCATCGCGCTCGTGCGCATCATTGTGCGCGGCGCGACGCGCGGCGGTTGCCGCGGCGGCGTGCGCCGCCGCGATGCTCAGTGCGTGGCCAGTTCGCCGCGCACGTAGTCGATGCTCGCGCGCAGCCGGTCTTCGATGTCGTCGGCCTCGGCGATTTCGTTCGCGAACGGCTCGAACGAGAATGCGCCGCGGTAGCCGCGCGCGAGCAGTTCGCGCAACTGCCGGATGTTGCCGAGCCGGTCGGCGCCGCCGACCAGCACGCGATGACCGTCGCGCATCCGGTCGACCGGCAGGTCGTCTTCGTCGACGCCCGAGATGTGCACGAGGCCCGTCAGGTTCGGGAAGAAGATGTCCTCGCCCGACAGGTGATGGTGGAACGTGTCGTGCACGAGCCGGAAGACCTGTTCGCCGGCCGCGTCGTAGATGCCTTTCACCGCGTCCGACTTGCGGCGCAGCGCGCATTCCTCGAAGCCGAGCGGCTCGATGAAGCCGAGCAGGCCGCGCGCTTCGAGGATCGGTTTGAGCGCCTTCAGCGCCTTCACGAGATCCGCATGGCGCACGTCCGCGCCGCGTGCGTCGCCGCGGCTGTTGGTCGGGCACAGCACCAGCGCGCGTGCGCCGCATTGCGCCGCGTAGTCGGCCAGCACCGTCGCTTCGTCCGCACGCTCGGCGTTCCATTGCTCGAAGCGCTGCAGCGCGTTGATCGTCAGGATCGTCACGCCGCCGGCTTCGGCCGTTGCGCGCACGGCGGCGGCCGGCGTGCCGTCGGCGATCTCGACGCCGTCGAGATCGTTGCGGATCTCGATCGTGTCGATGCCGAGGCGCCGGCACAGTGCGACATAGCGGTCGAGCGGCAGGCGCGGCGCGCTCATCCGGTTCAGCGAAAAGTGAAATGCTTGCGTCATCGTTCTGTCCTTGCGCGTCGAGTGGGGGTGGGTTCGAATCAGGTGCTGGTGCGAGCGGTGCCGCCGGCCGGCAGGTTTGCAGGCGGCGCGGCGAGTGTGTGCCACGTGTCGCGCAGCCAGTGCGCGCACGCGACGTTGTTGTCGAAGATCGAATAGCGTGCGCCGCCGCCGTAGTCGGGAAACGGGATGAACTCGCAACTGATCTGTTCGAGCCGTGCCGGCCGCGCGTGAACCTGCGACTGCAGCAACTGGTGCAGCGCGGTCTTCCACGTGTCGAGCGCTGTCGCGTGCCAATCGCCGTGGTAAGCACCCGGCGCCGGCGCGACGAACGGGTACTGGATGCCGCGGCCGGGCCGGCCGTCCGCGCGGCGCATCCAGCGATTCTCCGGGTTGTTCGGCATCACGCTGCGCGCATGGGCATGCCGGACCCAGCCGCGCGCGATCCAGTCGGCGTAGAAGGTCTCGGGCGACGCAGGGTCGAGCATCAGGCTGCCGCTGTCGGCCGATTCGCGAATGCCCGACGCGTCGAGTTCGGCGCGATTGCCGATCTTGAACAGCAGGTGCGAATGATCGAGCGTGATCCGGAACGGCGCACCGGCCTGCTCGACATGCTGCGCGACACGTGCGACGCGCGTGAAATCCTCGCTCCACATGTCGACGTGCACTTCGAGGCTCGGCAGGCAGCCGACCGGCTCGCCGCGTTCGTAGGTACGCAGGTAGAAATCGGCGACTTCGCGGTCCGACAGCGGATGGCCGTCCGCGTGATGCGCGTAGAGCTGGCAGTTGAGCACCGTGCTGCCGAACCGCGCGCCGGCGTCGACGATTTCGGCGACATGCGGTTCGTCACGGCCCGCGTGCCAGATGCCGCCGATCACGCGGATCGGCAGCGCGTGGCGTTCGACCAGCGCGAAATACGGCGACAGATCTTCGCCGCGCGCCGGGTTCTTTTCGACATAGTCGAACACGCCGGCGCCGGCGACCATCCGGAAGCGTTCGGCGGGCGCGGGCACCGGCAGGCCGTCGTGTTCGAGCACGCCGTCGAGGTTCACGCCGATGAGGATCGGTTCAGCCATCGTCTCCTGTCCGTTGTTGTGCTGGGGATGGCTGTCCAATGTACGGATGCGCCGCGCGGGCTGCATGACAAACGTTGACGAAAAATCGCCAATGCGGCGGTCGATTTTTTCGCGTCGCCGCGATGCGCGGCGCCATTCAGGGCTGCAGGTAGGCGCTCGTCCTCACGTTCGCCGCGCAGAACACGCGGAATTCGACCGGGTCGCCGGGCGGCGGCTGTTCGACGATCCCGCACGCATGCAGCACGTGCTGCAGCGCGGAAATCGCCTGTCCGTCCGGATCCTGGTCGATCGCGAGATCCATCGCACCGGCTTCGATGAAGGTGCGGTGCTCGTCGAGCATCTCGTGCCCGATCCAGACGATGCGCCCGGCCGCGCCGGCCTTGCGCAGCGCCGCTTCGATGCCGGCCGAGCCGGCGCCGCTGTTGTAGATCGCGACCACGTCGTCGCGCGCCTGCAGCGCCTTCGCGACCGCGCGGTAGCAGCGGTCGTCCTGGTCGAGCGTCTCGACCGGCTCGTCGTCGCAGCGCAGCGCGGCGAACGCGTCGGCGAGCTGGTCGCGGCAGCCGGCTATCCGGTCGGCGTGCGCGCGGTAGCCCATGCGCCCGCCGAGCAGCAGCACGCGGCCGGGGCGTGTCGCCAGGCGGCCGATGTAGTAGCCGGCCGTGCGCCCGGCGCGGTAGTTGTCGATGCCCGCGTAGTGCACGCGGTCGACGCCGCCGATGTCGGTGACCATCGTGACGACGGTCTCGCCGCGCGCGATCGCGCCGGCCAGCGCGTCGCGCACGCGGGCGGTGTCGCGTGCGGTGACGATCAGCGCCGCGCGCCGGTATGCGGGCCGTTCGATCAGCGCGGCGGCGCGTTCGTCGTCCGCGGCGGGCAGGATCGTCCGGTGCACGACCACGCGCCGGTCGAGCATCTGCAGCGAGCGCTGCAGCGCCTGCTGCAGCCGCCGGAAGAACGGCGCGTCGGTGTCCGGCAGCAGCACGTCGACGTGGATCAGCCCGTGCCGCGTGTCGGGAAGCTGCCGCGGCACGCCGAGCTGCCGCGCCGCCGCGACCACGCGTTCGCGTGCCTGCGCCGATACGCTGCCGCGCTCGTTCAGCACGCGGTCGACGGTGGTCGTGCTGACGCCGGCGAGCGCCGCGATCTCGTCGAAACGCGCGGTGCGCTTGCGCCAGCGCGGCCCGGATTCACCTGCCATGGTCGTCTCCATCGTCGTGGTCGCCATCATCGGGTGCGTGGCGCTGTCGGGAACGCTAAAGCGATGGCGAAATTTCGTCAACGTTTCGATTGAGCGGGGGCGGCCGGTCGCCTAATTTTGGTTCCATGCAGAAGCGCTTGCCGCGCTTCCCACGCACAAGCAAACCAGGAGACAGGAGTGGCTCATACCGACGACCAGGCGCGCGATCGCACGGCGGCGCGCCGTCAGGAATACCGAATGATCGGCGGCGCCGGCGAGCGAGCCCACGCGGCGGGGCTCGTCAATGCCGAGTGGTACCGGTGCGCGGTGCCGCGGCCGCTGATGAAGCAACTGATGCAGCGCGGCGACGCGCGTGCGATCCGCGACACGCTGATCTGGTACGCGGCGATCGCGGCCAGCGGCGTGCTCGCGTGGCTTGCCTGGCGCGCGCATTCCGCGTGGGCCATTCCCGCGTTCTTCGTGTACGGCACGCTCTACTGCAGCCCGGCCGACTCGCGCTGGCACGAATGCGGGCACGGCACGGCGTTTCGCACGCGCTGGATGAACGACGCGCTGTACCAGGTCGCGTCGTTCCAGGTGTTCCGCCGCGCGACGGCGTGGCGCTGGAGCCATGCGCGCCATCACACCGACACGCTGGTCGTCGGGCGCGATCCGGAAATCGCCGCGCCGAAGCCGACCGACTGGCTCGCGCTCGTGCTGAACGTCGTCGCGCTGAAGCATGTGGCCGGCGAGCTGCGCAAGATGATCGCCGTCGCGTTGACCGGCCGGCTCGACGACGAGGAGCGCACCTACGTGCCCGCATCGGAATGGCCGAAGGTGGTGCGCGAGTCACGCATCCATCTGGCGGTCTACGCGCTCGCGGCCGGCGCGTCGCTGTACTGGCACACGATCCTGCCGCTGCTCTACATCGGGCTGCCGAGCCTCTACGGCGCGTGGCTGTACCTGTATTTCGGCCTCACGCAGCACGCTGGCATGCCCGAGAACGTGCTCGATCACCGGCGCAATTGCCGCACCGTGATGATGAATCCGGTGTTCCGCTTCCTGTACTGGAACATGAACTACCACGTCGAGCACCACATGTTTCCGATGGTGCCGTTCCACGCGCTGCCGAAGCTGCACGAAGCGGTGAAGGCCGACATGCCGCCGCCGTACCGCAGCACGCTCGCCGCGTATGCGGAGATCGTGCCGGCGCTGGTCCGGCAGACGCGCGACCCGTCCCATTACGTCGTGCGGCCCGTGCCGGACACGGCGCGTGCGTAACCGGCATCGAACAACCATTCAAGGAGACACGCATCATGACGCAATGGATCGACACTGGCGCGCTCGACGACATCGACGATGAAGACGTCGCGCGTTTCGACCACGCAGGCCATACGTACGCGATCTATCGGATCGACGGCCAGGTCTATGCGAGCGATGGCCTGTGCACGCACGAGCGCGTGCATCTCGCGGACGGGCTCGTGATGGACCATGTGATCGAATGCCCGAAGCACAACGGGCGCTTCGACGTGCGCGACGGCCGGCCGTTGTCCGCGCCCGCGTGCGAGAAGCTGCGCACGTACCGCGCGAAGATCGAGGGCGGCCGGATCCTGATCGAGGTGTGACGCGATGACCAACGAGCGTGTGATGGCGATCGTCGGCGCGGGCCATGCGGGCGGCCGCGCGGCGCAGGTGCTGCGCGAGTCCGGCTGGCGCGGGCGCATCGTGCTGATCGGTGCGGAGGCGCACCTGCCGTACGAGCGGCCGCCGCTGTCGAAGGGCGTGCTGACGGGCGAGCGCAGTGCGGCGCAGTGCCGGTTGCGCGAGCCGCACGCATGGGCTGCCGACGGCATCGAGCCGATCGTCGCGACGGTCGAGCACATCGATCCGCACGAGCGTGAAGTGCACGTGTCCGGCGCGCGGGTGTTCGGCTACGACGCGTTGCTGCTTGCGACCGGCGCTCGCGCGCGCCGCCTCGCGATTCCGGGCGCGGCGCTCGACGGCGTGTTTGCATTGCGCACGCTCGACGACGCGGCGGCGCTCGGTACGCGGCTCGTGCCCGATGCACGGATCGTGCTGATCGGCGGCGGTTTCATCGGTCTCGAAGTCGCGGCGTCGGCGCGGCTGCGCGGCTGCCGCGTCACCGTGCTCGACGCCGCGCCGCGCTTGCTTGGGCGCGCGGTACCGGAGTCGATCGCGGCGCGCGTGCACGCGCTTCACGAGGAGCAGGGCGTGGCGATCCGCGTGAACCGCAAACCCGTTGCGATCGAGCGGACGCCGAGCGGCGCGCTGGCCGTCGTGCTCGACGACGGCGACACGCTGATCGCCGATACGGTCGTGGCCGGCATCGGCATCGAACCGGCCGACGAACTGGCGCGAGACGCGGGCCTCGCGGTCGATCGCGGCATCGTCGTGAACGCGCGGCTCGAGACGTCGGCGCGCGGCATCTATGCGGCCGGCGACGTCGCGGTGTTTCCGAGCGGGTTGTCGGGGCGACCGGTCCGGCAGGAGACGTGGCACGGCGCGGAAACCCAGGCGCGCGCCGCCGCGCGCAACATGCTCGGCGCCGATGAGCCGTATCGCGAGCTGCCGTGGTTCTGGTCCGATCAATACGACGCGCAGTTGCAGGTGGCCGGGGAGCCGGCGCTCGGCGAGCAGGCGATCGCGCGCAGGCTCGACGGCGACGCCGAGATCCATTTCCATTTCGATGGCGGCGGACGGCTCGTCGCGGCGAGCGGCTTCGGCCGCGCGTCCGGATTCGTCAAGGAGATGAAGCTGGCGAGGACGCTGGTCGAACGCGGCGCCGCGGTGGCGCCCGCGGCGGTCGCCGACGCGAACGTGAAACTGAAGTCGCTGTTGCCGACTGCCGGCGCGCACGCGGCAACGCGCGACGCGCAATGAAAAACAGCCCGCGGCCTTCCGGCACGCGGGCTGTGTTGCTTTGTCGATGCGACGGGCCGCGTCAGTGCGGCACGTGCAGTTGCAGGTAGAGCACGGCTGCGAGCGAACCGCCGATCAGCGGGCCGACCACCGGAATCCATGCATAGCGCCAGTCGCTGTCGCGCTTGCCGGGAATCGGCAGCAGCGCATGCATGAGGCGCGGCCCGAGGTCGCGCGCCGGGCTCATCGCGTAGCCGGTCGGGCCGCCGAGGGAGATGCCGATGCCGAGCACGAGCAGGCCGACGGGCAGCGCGTCGAGCGCGCCGAGGCCGACCTGCGGCGACGCGAGATACAGCACGCCGAGGATCAGCACGAACGTGCAGATCGCCTCGGTCAGCACGTTGTGCCGGACGCTGCGGATCGCGGGCGCCGTGCAGAACACCGCGAGCTTGAGGTCCGCATCGGCTTCCTTCGCGAAGTGCTGGCGATACGTGAGCCACACGAGCAGTGCGCCCGCCATCCCGCCGAGCATCTGCGCGAGGATGTAGCCGCCGACTTTCGACCACGCGAACTTGCCCGCGAGCGCGAGGCTGATCGTGACGATCGGGTTCAGGTGCGCGCCGCTGAACGACGCGGTCACGTAGACGGCGACGAATACGGCCATCGCCCAGCCCCACACGATCACGATCAGGTCCGCGCCCTTGCCCTTGGTCTTCGCAAGCAGCACGTTTGCGACCGCGCCGTTGCCGAGCAGCACGAGGATCGCTGTGCCGATGAATTCTGCAATATAAGGTGACATGGTTGTCTCTCGTATGTCACGGCGGACTCGCGCGCTGCGCGGTCCGCCGGTGTTGTTGTATTTCGTATGGATGGCTGACGATTACTGGGTGTCGTCGGCCCACGCCTTCGCAGCGCGCACCGCACGCTGCCAGCCCGCCATGCAGCGTTCGACCTGCTCCTTCGGCATCGACGGCGAGAAGCGGCGGTCGAGCTGCCACTGGTCGCGCACTTCGTCGAGGTTCTTCCAGTAGCCGATCGCGAGGCCCGCGAGGTAGGCCGCGCCGAGCGCGGTCGTCTCGGTGATCTGCGGACGCACCGCGTCGACGCCGAGCAGGTCGGCCTGGAACTGCATCAGCAGGTTGTTCGCGCTCGCGCCGCCGTCGACGCGCAGCTCGCCGATGCTGATGCCCGAATCGGCTTCCATCGCGGCCAGCACGTCGAGCGACTGGTAGGCGATCGCATCGAGCGCCGCACGCGCGAGGTGCGCGGACGTCGTGCCGCGCGTGACGCCGAACACCGAGCCGCGCGCCCGCGCGTTCCAGTGCGGTGCGCCGAGGCCGGCGAACGCGGGCACGAGATAGACGCCGTCGGTGTGCGGCACGCTCGCGGCGAGCGCTTCGATTTCCGCGGCCGTCTTGATGATGCCGACGCCGTCGCGCAGCCACTGCACGACCGCGCCCGCGATGAAGATGCTGCCTTCGAGCGCGTACTGCACGTCGTCGCCGATCTGCCATGCGATCGTCGTGACGAGGTTGTTCTTCGACTCGATCGGCTTGTTGCCGGTGTTCATCATCAGGAAGCAGCCGGTGCCGTAGGTGTTCTTCACCATGCCCGACGTCGTGCACATCTGGCCGAACAGGGCGGCCTGCTGGTCGCCCGCGATGCCCGCGAGCGGGATCTTCGATGCGAACACGGTCGTTTTCGTGTAGCCGTAGATTTCCGACGACGCCTTCACTTCCGGCAGCATGCTGCGCGGGATGTCGAGCAGTTCGAGCAGCTCGCTGTCCCACTCGCGCGTATGGATGTTGAACAGCATCGTGCGCGACGCGTTCGTCACGTCGGTCACGTGCAGTTCGTGCTTCGTGAAGTTCCACACGAGCCAGCTGTCGACGGTGCCGAACGCGAGCTTGCCCTGGCGTGCCTTGTCGCGCGCGCCCGGCACGTTGTCGAGGATCCAGCGGATCTTCGTCGCGGAGAAGTACGAGTCGATCGGCAGGCCGGTCTTCGCGCGCACCTTCGCCTCGAGGCCCTGCTGCTTCAGCGAGTCGCAGAAGTCGGCCGTGCGGCGATCCTGCCAGACGATCGCGTTGTAGACGGGCTGGCCCGTCTCGCGATCCCAGACGATCGTCGTCTCGCGCTGGTTGGTGATGCCGATCGCCGCGATCGACGTGCCGTTCAGGCCCGTGCGCGTGACGGCTTCCGCAGCGACGCCGGCTTGCGTCGACCAGATTTCCTGCGGGTCGTGCTCGACCCAGCCGGGTTGCGGGTAGATCTGTTCGAATTCCTTCTGGGCGATCGATACGATATTGCCCTGGCGATCGAACAGCATCGCGCGGGAACTCGTGGTGCCCTGGTCAAGCGCGAGGATGTACTGTTCCTGCATGTCTCTCATCTCCATCCGTGGATTGGCTTAGTTGTGATGCGCGCCGCATGGTGGGCGGCGCGTCGGTGAGTCAACGTCGGTAAGACAACTGCAACTGCATTCGGATCAGGCGTGCGGCGCGTGCGCGGCGGCGAACCATGCGTCGACCGCGGCCGTCACGGCATCGAGCGTGCCCGGCGTGACGTGCAGGCCGAGCTTCGAGCGGCGCCACAGCACGTCCTGCGCGCAGGTCGCCCATTCGGCGTCGCGCAGGTAGCGCAGTTCGGCGTCGTAGATGCCCGGCGCGATTTCGGTGCCGAGATCGGCGAGCGACTTCGCGCCGTCGACCACGCGCTCCGCGCGCGTGCCGTAGGCGCGTGCGTAGCGGCGGGCGAGTGCGGCGGGCAGCCACGGGTGACGTTTTGCGAACGTGTCGGCGAATGCGTCGAACTTCGCGTTCGCGATGTCGCCGCCCGGCAGCGCGACGCCGGCCGTCCAGGTTTTCGCATCGCTGCCGAGCGCGCGGCACAGCATGTCGCCGGCTTCTTCCGCGAGCTTGCGGAACGTCGTGATCTTGCCGCCGAACACCGACAGCAGCGGCGCGCCCGCGCCGTCGTCCAGCTCGAGGCGGTAGTCGCGCGTGACGGCCGATGCGTTCGCCGCGTTCTCGTCTTCCAGCAGCGGGCGCACGCCCGAATAGGTCCAGTGCACGTCGGCCGGCGAGATCTTGCGCTTGAAGTAGCGGTTGATCGAATCGCACAGGTACTGCGTTTCGTCGCGATCGATCGCGACCTTCGCGGGATCGTTCGTGTATTCGACGTCGGTCGTGCCGATCAGCGTGAAGTCGTGTTCGTACGGAATCGCGAAGATGATCCGCTTGTCCGGGTTCTGGAAGATGTACGCGTGATCGTGATCGAACAGGCGGCGCGTGATGATGTGGCTGCCCTTCACGAGCCGCACGCTGTGCTGCGCGCCGCGGCCGAGCGCACCGTGCAGCACGTCGCCGACCCACGGGCCGGCCGCGTTCGCGATCGCACGCGCATGCACGACGCGGATCGAACCGTCGGCGTGCTGCAGCCGCGCTTCCCATTCGTCGCCGCGGCGTTCGGCGGATACCAGCTTCGTGCGCGTCAGGATTTCGGCGCCGCGCTCCTTCGCATCCATTGCGTTCAGCACGACGAGGCGTGCGTCGTCGACCCAGCCGTCCGAATACACGAAGCCGCGCTTGATCGAGTCGATCAGCGGCGCGCCGGCCGCATGGCGGCGCATGTCGATGCCGCGCGAGCCGGGCAGCAGTTCGCGTTTCGCGAGGTGATCGTAGAGGAACAGGCCGATGCGGATCAGCCAGGCCGGGCGCAGGTTCGGCATGTGCGGCATCACGAAGCGCAGCGGCCACATGATGTGCGGCGCCGCGCGCAGTAGCGTCTCGCGCTCCTGCAGCGCCTTGCGCACGAGCCCGAACTCGTTGTACTCGAGATAGCGCAGGCCGCCGTGAATCAGCTTCGTGCTGGACGACGACGTGTGCGACGCGAGATCGTCCTGCTCGCAGAGCATGACCGACAGGCCGCGGCCGGCCGCATCGCGCGCGATCCCCGCGCCGTTGATGCCGCCGCCGACGACGAGCAGATCGTAGCGATTCGGTTGGGTCACCTGCTGTCCTTATCGTCTGATGGAAATGGTTGAACACAAAATGTTCGAATTCGAAATTTAACGAACGAAATCGAAAAAGTAAAGTTCGATAAAGCGGGGCCAGTAGCGCGCGGCACGATCCCGGACGATACTGGCGGAATCGACCGTTTCGCGAGGTGAATCATGCGTATTGGGATGTGGGCCGGCGTATGCGCCGCCCTTCTGGCGGGGTGCAGCGCCGGCACGCCGCCGCTCGCCGGCAACTGGCGGGCGCCGTCGTTCGCCGACCTGCAGACGTCGTGCGGTGGCACCGCGCGCGACTGGGGC
Source organism: Burkholderia sp. S-53 (assembly GCF_025560745.1). Lineage (NCBI taxonomy): Bacteria > Pseudomonadati > Pseudomonadota > Betaproteobacteria > Burkholderiales > Burkholderiaceae > Burkholderia > Burkholderia sp. S-53. Next base: position 3,111,720 of record NZ_CP090483.1, on the reverse strand, counting down.
GCGGACGCGCAGCCGGTCTACTCGACGCTGTATGACGCGTACGTGGCGAAACGGTATCGCGGGCTGACCGAAGCGAACTATTGCACGTTCGTAAACGAACTTTCGACGCACTATGCGGCGCCCGACGCGGCGACGCGCGCCGGCTGGATCGCTTATTTCAACGGCGCGCGCGCGCAGGCGATCAGCTGGCGGGCGGCGGTCGATCCGACGCTGCGCGGCGGTTGAAGCCGGCTGCGGCGAACGGGTGGGGAAGCGGAAACGACCGCGCGGCCTTCCGGCCGCGCGGTCAAGTCAGGAACAACGGGCCGGATTTCCGGCCGCGCTCAAGTCACGAACAACGCGGGCCGGGAATCCGGCCGCGTGGTCAGGTCAGGGAACAGCGGGGTTTCAGGAATAGCGGTACTTGATGGATCGAAGCGCGGCGTCGCCGGTCTCGGTCACGCAGTATTTGCGCCCCGAGCCGAGCCCTTCCAGGCGGACGAGCTGCTGTTCGAGCAGGATGTCCAGTTCATCCCGATCCATGTCGCGCTGATCAGGCGCGTCCTTCACAAGCAATAGCGTGGCGAATTCATGCGGACTCAGCATCGTTCTCTCCATGGCATCCGGTCTGCCCGCGCGGCCGGCGCAAACGCCGACGCACGATACCCCGGGGGGTATGGCTTGGGGGGAAAGCTGTATTCGCCGGCCCTGAAGTTCGCTCACGCCCTGGCACAGGCGGTCGGGCAAACGGACCGGGGAACTGGAGTCTAGTCGAGCACGCAGGCAACGACAAATCGTGCCCCGTTAATTTTCCGTTTGACAGAAGAATGCACCGCAAGCGGTCCGCTCGCGGCGCCAACTTCTTGATTTCACTTGAAGTTTCGGGTGCGGTGCAGCATCGCGAGCGTCATTCCGCGACGTACACCTGGGTGCCGGCGGCCGCCACCGTGTCGGCCATCTCCGGCGGCAGCGGCTTGTCGGTGAAGAGCGCATGCACCTGGCTCAGGTGGCCCTGGCGCACCAGCGCGGGGCGGCCGACTTTCGAATGGTCGGTCACGAGGTAAACCGTGCGTGCGTGCTGCATGATCGCCTCGGCGACGCGCACCTCGCGCGTGTCGAAGTCGCGCAGCGTGCCGTCGGCCTCGATCGCCGACGTGCCGATGATCGCGTAGTCGACCTTGAACTGTCGGATGAAGTCGATCGCGAGCTCGCCGACGATGCCCTTGTCCCACGGCCGCACGATGCCGCCCGTGATCAGCACTTCGCAGTCGGGGTAGCCGCTCATCATCGACGCGACGTTCAGGTTGTTCGTGATCACGTGCAGCCCGTGGTGGCGGTTCAGCGCGCGAGCCACTTCCTCGGTCGTCGTGCCGAGGTTGATGAACAGCGACGCCTGGTCGGGGATGTGCGATGCCGCGAGCGCCGCGATGCGCCGCTTCTCGTCGTGGAACATCCGCTGGCGCGCCGTGTACGACACGTTCTCCGAGCTGGTCGGCAGGCTCGCGCCGCCGTGGTAGCGGCGCAGCAGGTTCAGGTCGGCGAGCCAGTTCACGTCGCGGCGGATCGTCTGCGGCGTCACCGCGAAGTGCGCGGCGAGATCGTCGACGGTCACGAAGCCGTCGCGCTGCACCCATTCGAGCAGTTCCTGCTGGCGCGCGTTGAGGGTGAGGCGGGGATCTCGGGTCATGGCTCGATGGTCGTGTCGTGAGACGGAGCGGGTATTGTAAGGGCGGCAACGGCGTTCGGCCGGCATGGCGGGCGCGGTTGCCGGTTATTCATGCGGAAATTGCATGGATTCATGTGACAAATGAATTTGTGCGATTGCGCTGATCGCGCTGCAATGGCGGACTGCCCGCGCACGCGGGCGCGCGTTCGGCGCGTTCATTCAGCTTTCGACGAGGTGGCACCGATGACTGGCTTCAACTGGCACAACCCGTATCCGACGACCCGCATCCCGGTATTCGCGCGCAACGTCGTGTCGACGTCGCACCCGCTTGCCGCGCAGGCCGGGCTGCGGATGCTGTGGAAAGGCGGCAACGCGGTCGACGCGGCGCTGGCCGCCGCCGCTGCGATTACCGTCGTCGAGCCCGTGTCGTGCGGGCTCGGCGGCGACGCGTTCGCGCTCGTGTGGGACGGCGAGCGGCTGTCCGGGCTGAACGCGTCGGGCGTCGCGCCGGCCGCGTGGAACGTCGACTACTTCCGCAAGCGCCACGGCGAGGATGCGCACGGCATTGCGAACAAGCCGACGCGCGGCTGGGATACCGTCACCGTGCCCGGCGTGATAGCGGGCTGGGAAGCGCTGCACGCGAAGTTCGGCTCGCTGCCGTTCGCGGACCTGCTCGAGCCGGCCATCGAGATCGCGGAGCGCGGTTATGCGGTGCCGCCGATCGTCGCGCACAAGTGGGCGGCGGCGGTACCCGCGCTGCAGGGCCTGCCGGGTTTCGCGGAGACGTTCATGCCGCGCGGTCGTGCGCCGCTCGTCGGCGAACGCATGTGCCTGCCGGGCCATGCGCAGACGCTGCGCACGCTCGCGAAGGAGGGCGCCCGTGCGTTCTATGAAGGCGCGCTCGCCGAGCGCATCGCCGCGTTCGCCCGCGAAGGCGGCGGCGCGCTGACCGAAGCCGACCTGCGTGCATACCGGCCGGAATGGGTCGAGCCGATCGGCAAGCGCTTCGGCCGTCACACGATTCACGAGATTCCGCCGAACGGGCAGGGCATCGCCGCGCTGATCGCGCTCGGGATCGCCGAGCATGCGGGCGTGACCGAGTGGCCGCTCGATTCGGTCGACTCGCAGCATCTGCAGATCGAGGCGATGAAGCTCGCATTCGCGGACGTCTATCGCTACGTCGCCGATCCGCGCGCGATGGAAGTCACGCCCGAGCAGATGCTCGACGATGCGTATCTCGCCGAACGCGCGAAGCAGATCGATCCCGCGCGCGCGACGCACTTCGGTGCGGGCCGGCCGCATTCGGGCGGCACGATCTACCTGTCGGCCGCCGACGAGCGCGGGATGATGGTGAGCTTCATCCAGTCGAACTACATGGGCTTCGGTTCGGGGCTCGTGGTGCCCGGCACCGGCATTGCGCTGCAGAACCGCGGGCACGGCTTCTCGATGGATCCGGCTTCGCCGAACGTCGTCGCGGGCGGCAAGCGGCCGTTCCACACGATCATCCCGGCGTTCGTCACCGAGGAGGTCGACGGCCGCACCGAGGCCGTGATGAGCTTCGGCGTGATGGGCGGCGACATGCAGCCGCAGGGCCACCTGCAGACCGTCGTGCGGATGCTCGGCTACGGGCAGCAGCCGCAGGCCGCATGCGATGCGCCGCGCTGGAAGGTCAACCGCGACTTCACGCTCGATGTCGAAGCGACGATGAATCGCGCGACCGTCGACGCGCTGGCCGCACGCGGCCATACGATCAAGTCGATCGACGATCCTTACATGGATTTCGGTTCGGGGCAGTTCATCTGGCGTCTCGATCGCGACGATCGCGAGCGCGGCTACGTGGCGGCGAGCGACAGCCGGCGCGATGGTCTGGCGGCCGGTTTTTGACGGTTCGCCGCCATTCCATGCGCTCGACGGGCGGCCGAACGGCCGCCCGTTTCGTTTGGTGCGGCCCGTACCATCGAACGGCTGCAAGCAGTTCGAAGGACTCGTCTAACGAACGGCAACAGACCGCGTGGAACTGCGCTTGCCGGCCATGGTCAGTGCTCTGGAGCACGAACATCAAAGTCCGGCTAAGATGCCAGGATGGTTCGGCCGGACCGACTCACTATAAACGCAAGTAAAACGCCGCCTGCGGGACGGCTGGCGCCTGTGCCGAAGGCATGGGCCGGCCCCCGTGCGACGACTGGGAGCGCACCACCATGGACACCAAAACGACGCATGTGATGCCGTGGCGAATCGAGGACATCGACCTGAACCGGATCGATCGTCAGCGTGCCGCCGCGAACGAGGATCTGCTGCTGCTGCTGTGCGCGTCGTCGTTCATCGAAAGCGGCTCGGATCTCTACACGAGCAATCTGAGCCAGTTCTTCAACGACGATCCTGAAGTATCCGCGTGGCTCAACAATGCGTGGGAGCACGAAGAATTGCAGCACGGCCGCGCGCTGAAGGCGTACATCGCGCACGTGTGGCCCGAGTTCGACTGGGATACCGCGTTCGCGAATTTCTTCGCCGAGTATTCGAAGACCTGCAAGGTCGAGGCGTTCGAGAAGACCCGCGCGCTCGAGATGGTCGCGCGCTGCGTCGTCGAGACGGGCACGGCCACGCTCTACCGCGCGATCAACGAATGCTCCGACGAGCCCGTGCTGAAGGAAATCACCGACAACATCCGCACGGACGAAGTGCGTCACTACAAGCACTTCTTCAAGTTCTTCAAGAAGTACAACAAGCTCGAAGGCAATGGCCGGCTCGCGGTGCTCGGCGCGCTGATGCGCCGCGTGATGGAAATCAAGAACGAGGATTCCGAGATTGCGCTGCGCCACGTGTTCGCGGTCCGCTATCCGGATCGCGTCGGCGACAGCCAGTACAACCGCGAGCGCGCGGCGCGCATCAGTACGCTCGTGCGGCGCAACCTGTCGGCCGACATGTGCGTGAAGATGCTGCTCAAGCCGCTCGACCTGCCCGCGAAGATCCAGCCGGGCGTCCACTATCCGCTCACGAAGATCACGCGGCACGTATTCTTGCGCTGATCGCCGCGGCCCGGCCGGTCGAGCGTATGCTTGCCGCATCGTCTCCGATCTGCAGCAGGGCCACGCCACCATGACCGATACCCATCGCCACGCGCTCGAACAATGGACGTTCGACGCGTGGCCGCCGGCCGTCGTATCGCTGTTCGACGGCTCCGCGCTCGAGCGTCATGCCGACATCGCCGCATCGCTGATTGTCGCGACCGACGACGGCCAGTTGCGCACGACACTGCTCGGCGTCGGCGAGATCTATGCGCACGATGCGCGCACGCTGCTGCTGGCGTTATGGCCGCAATCGCGTGCGGCGCGCGCGCTCGCGCAACGGCGCGCGGCCGCGCTGACGCTCGTCGCGGACGGCGCGTTCTTTCAGGCGCAATTGAGGATCGAGCCGCTCGAAGGCGACTTCGGCGGACTGGCCGGATTCGCTGCGACGATCGCGCACGGCGATGCGCAGCGGGTCGGTTATGCGCGTCTCGCGACAGGCGTCACGTTCACGCTGGAAGGGGAGCGCGCCGCGGTGCTCGCGCGCTGGCAACGCCAGGTCGAGCACCTGCGGCGCGCGGCCGCGCGGCTTCAGTGACCGCGCTGGCCGCTGCGCGACGAACGGTTGCGGTTCGGGTGCGCGGCGTTGCCGTTCGCGGGGCGGGCGCTGTTGCCGCCGCCCGCCGGGCGTCCGCCGGTGCCGCCGGCGCCGCCTTGCGTGCGCGGCTTCGCGGCCTTCTGCTGCGACGCTTTCGGTTGTGCGTTGCCGTCGCGCTTCGCGGCCGGCTGGCCTGAGCCGCCTGCGCGCGGCTGGCGATTGCCGCCGCCACCACCACCGCCACCGCTGCGCGGCTGTTGCTGCCCGCGGCGCTGCTGGATCGGCTCCGGCTTCGCATTCGGATCGGGTTCGAAGCCCGCGATCACTTCCTGCGGAATCTCGCGCTTGATCAGCCGCTCGATGTCGCGCAGCAGCAGCTTCTCGTCGACGCACACGAGCGACACGGCTTCACCGGTCGCGCCCGCGCGGCCCGTGCGGCCGATCCGGTGCACGTAATCCTCGGGCACGTTCGGCAGGTCGAAGTTGACGACGTGCGGCAACTGGTCGATGTCGATCCCGCGCGCGGCGATATCGGTCGCGACGAGCACCTGCAGCGTGCTGTTCTTGAACTCCGCGAGCGCGCGCGTTCGTGCCGACTGGCTCTTGTTGCCATGGATCGCCATCGCGCTGATGCCGTCCTTCGTCAACTGTTCGGCGAGCCGGTTCGCGCCGTGCTTGGTGCGCGTGAACACGAGCACCTGGAACCAGTTGTGTTCGCGGATCAGGTGCGTGAGCAGCTCGCGCTTGCGGTCGCGGTCGACCGGGTGGATCTTCTGCGCGACGCTTTCGGCGGTCGTGTTGCGGCGCGCGACTTCGATCAGCGCGGGCGAGTCGAGCAGGCTGTCGGCGAGCGCCTTGATCTCGTCGGAGAAGGTCGCCGAGAACAGCAGGTTCTGGCGCTGCGGCGGCAGCTTCGCGAGCACGCGCTTGATGTCGTGGATGAAGCCCATGTCGAGCATCCGGTCGGCTTCGTCGAGCACGAGGATGTCGAGATCCGACAGGTCGATCGTCTTCTGCTGCATGTGATCGAGCAGGCGCCCCGGCGTCGCGACGACGATGTCGACGCCGCGCTTGAGCGCATCGATCTGCGGATTGATGCTGACGCCGCCGAACATCACGGTCGAGCGCAGCTTCAGGTACTTGCTGTACGCACGGACGCTTTCCTCGACCTGTGCGGCGAGTTCGCGCGTCGGCGTGAGGATCAGCGCGCGCACCGCGCGCTTCGCGCCGCGATGCTCGGCGTAGTACGTGTGCAGGCGCTGCAGGATTGGCAGCGTGAAGCCGGCGGTCTTGCCGGTGCCCGTTTGTGCGCCGGCGAGCAGGTCGCCGCCGCCGAGGACGGCAGGGATCGCCTGCTGCTGGATCGGAGTCGGCGACGTGTAGCCGAGCTCGTTGACCGCCTTGACAAGCGGTTCGGCCAGGCCGAGAGATTCGAAAGACATAGATACCACTCTTGAGTTTTATGATCGGCGACACCTCGCGCGGCCCGCGCGGGGACTGGCGTCGCAAAAAGCAAAGGGGCGCGGCTGCGGTTTCCCGCAGCCGCGCCCCGTTTGCGTCACGCGTTATTTAGTCAAGCGGCGCGGAACGCAGGTCGCTCACCTGTTGCGGCGAGATCGGCGTACCGTTGTTGCCCCACGACATCCGGATATACGTTACAACGGCTGCGACTTCCTGGTTCGACAGCGACTGCGCGAACGGCGGCATGCCGTACGGACGCGGATTCTTGAACGTGCTCGGCGGATAGCCACCATTCAGCACCATGCGGATCGGGTTGACCGCCGATTCCATCATGATCGAGTGGTTGCCCGCGAGCGGCGGGTATGCCGGCGGCTTGCCCGCGCCGGTTTCGGCGTGGCAGGTCGCGCAGTTGTCGGCGTAGATCTTCTTGCCCTGATCGAACAGCGCATTGCCGAACTGCTTCGACGGCTCGTACTGCATGTTCTTCGGCGCTTCAGCCTTCTGCGGGATCGACTTCAGGTACGTCGACATCGCGCGCGTATCTTCGTCGGTCATGTACTGCAGGCTGTTGTGGACCACGTCCGCCATCGGGCCGAACACCGCGCCCTTCTGCGACACGCCGGCCTGCAGCAGGTCGGACAGCTCCTGCACGTGCCAGTCGCCGAGGCCGAGTTCCTTGTCGTTCGTCAGCGACGGCGCATACCAGTTCTGCAGCGGGATCAGGCCGCCTGCGAACGCCGACGAGCTCACCGGGCCGCCCATCATGTTGATCGACGTGTGGCACATCGAGCAGTGGCCGAGGCCTTCGACGAGGTAGGCGCCGCGGTTCCATTCGACCGACTTCGTCGGATCCGGCTTGTACTCGCCTTCCTTGAAGAACAGCGTGCGCCAGCCGATCAGCAGGTTGCGGTTGTTGAACGGGAACTTCAGTTCGTGCGGACGGCTCGGCACCGACACCGGCGCGACCGAGCGCAGGTACGCGAAGATCGCGTCCGAATCCGCGCGCGTGACCTTCGTGTAGCTCGCGAACGGGAAGCCCGGGTAGAGCAGGCTGCCGTCCTTCGAGCGACCCGTGTGCATCGCGCGGTAGAAGTCGTCCGACGTCCACTTGCCGATGCCATCCTTGTCGTCCGGCGTGATGTTCGGCGTGTACATCGTGCCGAACGGCGTCGCCATCGGCAGGCCGCCCGCGAACGACTTGCCGCCGCGCACGGTGTGGCACGCGATACAGTCGCCGACGCGCGCGAGGTATTCGCCCTTCTTGATCAGCGCGGCCTGGTCGGCCGGCGTGGCCGCGACGGCGGCAGCGCCGTGCAGCGTGTCGTTGCCCGGCCACAGGACCGGCACGAGGGCGGCGGCCGCGACGATCGCGACGGCCGAGAGTGCAAACAGGGACTTGCGTTTCATTGTGTCTGTCTCCCTTGCCTTATTGCGGTTCGCTGCCGCAGGCGAGCGGAGTCTTCATCGAGCGCGCCGGGGCCGGCACGGGGTTGGCGGGCGCCGGTTGCGCGGCCAGCCATGCGGTCACGGCCGTCACGTCTTCGTCGGAAAGCTTCGCTGCGATGTCGTGCATGCAATCCGGTGCCTTCGCGTGGCGGTTGCCCGAGCGCCATGCGCCGAGCTGCGCGCTCAGGTAATCGGCGTGCAGGCCGACGAGGCCCGGGATCGCCGGCTGCATGCCGGTCAGCGTCGCGCCGTGGCAGGCCACGCAGGCCGGCAGCTTGTGCGACGGGTCGCCTTGCGTGACGAGCTGCTTGCCGCGCGCGAGCGTCGCGGCCGGCAGCGTCGGCTTCGCCGGCGTCGGGTACGGCGGGCGTTCGGCCGAGAAGTGCTCGGCGATTTCGCGCAGGTAGTCGTCGTTCAGGTACGTCAGCAGGTAGTTCATCGGCGGGTACTTGCGCCGACCGTCACGGAAGTTGACGAGCTGGTTGTACAGGTACTCGGCCGGCTTGCCGGCAAGACGCGGGAAGTAGTCGTTGTCCGTGCCCTGGCCGTGGACGCCATGGCATGCGGTACAGCCGCGCACACGCTCGGCCATCGTATCGGGTGCCTTGAGCGGCGCCTGCTGGGCGTGCGCTTGCTCCGTGGGCTTGGTCTGCGCTTGGGCAGCGCTCATAAGGCCCGCTCCGCCGATCAACAGAACGGCGAGCAGCGGACGGAAGAGGCGTCTTGAAGACACACGAGACTCCATGATTATTCGTCGGGGACCTTGTCCGGGCTACGATCGGCTCGGCGCATGGACGGCAGGACAGCCGGGCTGCTGCGACGCGGCATTCTATCATCGATGGGTAATGACGGCTATTTGGCAAAAGGACATCGGTTCCTGTCTGTTTGCGACTTGCGACAATTTGACGCGTATTGCACAGCAGCGAAGTGAACCGGCGTGCGCTTTCACCATCGAAGACCGTACACTCGCGGGTCGCGCGGCGCCGCCTCCGCCGCAGGTCCAGTCATTTCTCCCGTTTCCGGATTCATCGATGACGCTTTCTACCGTGCCGTTGCCTCGTTCCCGCTGTCTGTCCCGTTGCCGCCGCGCTGCCGGCCGGCCGTTTCCGGGAGGGTGCGCGCAATGAAGTTCGACAGCTTGTGGATCGGGCAGGTCGCGCTCGCGGCGCTGATGGACGCCGCGTTCGCGATGGCGGTCGGCTCGGCGCTGATCAAGGCGTGGCTCGGCAAGGACGGCGCGCGGCCGGTCGTCTCGCCTTCGCATCCCGCGTGGCTGCGCGCGCAACATTCGCTGGTCGCGGCGGCGCTGGCGCTCGTGCTCGCGGATCTCGGCTGGCTGGTCTACGAGGCCGCGACGATGACCGGCGCGGGGCTCGGCGGCGCGTTCGCCGCGATTCCCGTCGTGCTGATGCAGACGCACGCGGGCTTCGCGTGGAGCGTCGCGTTCGCCGGCGCGCTGGTGCTCGCGATCGTCGCGCTCGGCAAGCCGGACGGCCCGGTCGCGCACGCAGTGCTGTGGCTTGCGGTGATCGTGGTCGCGGCCGGCAAGGCATCGCTCGGCCATGCGGCCGATACGGGCGCGCTGTCCGCGGCGGTCGGCGTGCAGACGCTGCACCTGCTCGCGACGGCCGTGTGGGGCGGCCTCGTGCTCGCGGGCGGGCTCGCGGTGCTGCCGGTGCTCGGTTCGTCGGTCGCGCGCGGCGCGCTGATCCGCATCGGCCAGCAACTGTCGCGTACGTCGATCATCGCGGTCGTATTCGTGCTCGGGGCGGGCGTGCTCAATGCGCTGCGCGGGCTCGGCGGTTCGCTCGCGCCGCTCGACGGCAGCACGTGGGGGCGCGTGTTGCTGCTGAAGCTGCTGCTCGTCGCGCTCGCGCTCGTGCTCGGCGGCCTGAACCGCTTCTCGGCGCTGCCGCGCCTGCGCCGCACCGCGTCGACCGAGGATGCGCACACGTTCCGCAACATCCTGCATCTCGAGGCGATGACGATGATCGGCGTGTTCGTCGCGGCCGCCGTGCTGTCGTCCAGCGTGCCGGGATTCGCGGCGCTCGGCTGACGGCGGGTTTCGCGCGGCGCGACGCAAGGTCGCCGGCGCGTGCCCGGCACGTGCCCCTCGTCGCGCCGCTCACGCAAAAACGGCCGCCTGTCGGGCGGCCGCGCTGAAGTCGATGCGTACCGCGCGGGCCGCAGCCGCGCGCGATGCGCATCGCGCTCACCACTCGGCGACGCTGCCGTCCGCGTGGCGCCACACCGGGTTGCGCCAGCGATGGCCCGTCTTCGCCATCTCGCGCACCTTCTCCTCGTTGACGTCGATGCCGAGCCCCGGGCCTTGCGGGATCGCGACGAAGCCGTCCTCGTAGCGGAACACGTCGGGGTTGTGCAGGTAGTCGAGCAGGTCGTTGCCCTGGTTGTAGTGGATGCCGAGGCTCTGCTCCTGGATGAACGCGTTGTAGCTGACCGCATCGAGCTGCAGGCACGCGGCGAGCGCGATCGGGCCGAGCGGGCAGTGCAGCGCGAGCGCGACGTCGTAGCTTTCCGCGAGCGTCGCGATCTTGCGGCACTCGGTGATGCCGCCCGCGTGCGATGCATCGGGCTGGATGATGTCCACGTAACCGCCCGCGAGGATGTGCTTGAAGTCCCAGCGCGAGTACAGCCGTTCGCCGAGCGCGATCGGCGTGTTGGTCTGGTTGACGATGTCGCGCAGCGCCTCGGCGTTCTCCGACAGCACGGGCTCCTCGATGAACATCAGCTTGTACGGGTCGAGCTCCTTCGCGAGCACCTTCGCCATCGGCTTGTGCACGCGGCCGTGGAAGTCGACGCCGATCCCGACATGCGGGCCGACCGCGTCGCGCACCGCCGCGACGTTCGCGATCACCTGCTCGACCTTGTCGTAGGTGTCGACGATCTGCAGCTCCTCGGAGCCGTTCATCTTCACGGCCTTGAAGCCGCGCTCGACGACCGCGCGCGCATTGTTCGCGACGTCGCTCGGCCGGTCGCCGCCGATCCACGAATACACCTTGATGCGATCGCGCACCTGGCCGCCCAGCAGCGCGTGCACGGGCACGCCGTGATGCTTGCCCTTGATGTCCCACAGCGCCTGGTCGACGCCCGCGATCGCGCTCATCATGATCGGGCCGCCGCGGTAGAAGCCCGCGCGGTACATCACCTGCCAGTGATCCTCGATCAGCAGCGGGTCGCGGCCGACGAGGTAGTCGGCCAGCTCCTGCACCGCGGCCTCGACCGTGTGCGCGCGGCCTTCGACGATCGGCTCGCCCCAGCCGACGATGCCCTCGTCGGTTTCGATCTTGAGGAACAGCCAGCGCGGCGGGACGACGAAAGTTTCGAGGCGGGTGATTTTCACGATGCGAGTCTCCATGGTTGACCGGCGCGCTCACTCGGGCGCGGCGCACGGTCGCGTGCTTTCACTGTTATCCTAGCGTAGCCCGATAAAAAATAGTATTAATAGCACTATTGTGCAGATAGTGGGCAGCCGGCACGCCGGCCCAACGGAGAACGATCATTCAACACGACCTGCATGGACAGACGGCCTTCCGGCTTGCGACGGCGATCCTGCGTGGCGACTATCCGCCCGAATCGCTGCTGCCGAGGGAACCCGACCTGATGGAGATGTACGGCGTGAGCCGCACGGTGATGCGCGAGGCGCTGCGCACGCTGACGTCGAAGGGGCTGGTCGAATCGCGGCCGAAGGTCGGCACGCGCGTGCGGCCGCGCGACGCGTGGAACCTGCTCGACGCCGACCTGCTCGACTGGTACGCGCGCGTCGCGCCGCCGCTCGCGTTCGCGCTGAAGCTGCAGGAGATGCGCGAGATGATCGAGCCGTACGCGGCCGCGCTTGCCGCGCGCGCGCATACGCCGGAAGCGTTCGACGTGATCGACGACGCGGCGCGCGCGATGGCCGCCGCGCGCAACGTCGACGAATGGGTGCGCGCCGACCTGCGCTTTCACCTGAGCGTGCTCGCGGCCGGCGGCAACGAACTGCTGGTGCCGCTCGGCGCGCTGATCGATCGCACGCTCGAGGCGCAACTGCATCTGAATGCGCGCCGCGCGGACGTGTACAACGCGTCGCTTGCCGAGCACACGGCCGTCAGCGATGCGATCCGCGTGCGCGACGAGGACGGCGCGCGCCGTGCAATGGCGGCGTTGCTCGCGGTGACGCGCGCGCGGATCGAGATGTCGTGACGGGAAGGGGCGGGCGGTGCGGCGTCGTCACGCGTTCGCGCAGCCGCCCGGCTTGTGGATGCGTTCCGTCGACGCCGGGTACTTCGCGAGCAGGCTCGCCGGCCGCCGCGGGCGCACGACCAGGTCGCCGCCGCAGTTCGGGCAGCGGCCTTTCAGCACGTCGTCGGCGCAGGTCGCGCAAAACGTGCATTCGAACGTGCAGATGCGCGCATCCGCCGAATCGGGCGGCAGGTCCTTGTCGCAGCATTCGCAGCCGGGGCGCAGTTCGAGCATGACGGTTTTCCTTGGTTGCGTAGGGTCGGGACGGGCGCCGCCGGACATTGCGTGCGGCGCATGTGCGCGCTACTGTACCCGCTTGAATCGGCCTGGCCAACGGTGTCCCGTCCGGGCGCCGCCGATGCGCGCGGGCCGCACCGGGAGACGACCATGCTTTATCGCGGAAGCTGTCACTGCCGAGACGTGAAGTTCGAGGCGGAAGGCGACCTGCAGGGCGTGATGGCGTGCAACTGCTCGATCTGCCAGCGCAAGGGCGCGCTGATGTGGTTCGTGCCGCGCGACCACATGACGCTCCTCACGCCCGACGAGAACCTCGCGACCTACCTGTTCAACAAGCACTTGATCAGGCATCGCTTCTGCAAGCGCTGCGGGATGCATCCGTTCGCCGAGGGCGTTCATCCGAACGGCACCGCGATGGCCGCGATCAACGTGCGCTGCCTCGAGGATGTCGACCTCGACGCGCTGCCGGTCACGCACTACGACGGCCGCTCGCACTGAGCGGCGTGCATCGATTGAACATACGCGCCGCGCTCAGGACGGTTGTCCCGCGGCGGCGCCCGGTGCGGGTGCTTCTGCCTGCGGCGCGGGGCCCGCGGTGCGCGTGCCGGTGCCGGCCGGGCGTTCGATCAGCGGCGCGAGCGCCGGCGCCATCGACTTCAGCAACTGCACGGCCATTGCGCTCGTGAAGTCGTAGCGCGCCGCATACGGTTCGTGCGCGGTCGCCGTCAGGACCCCGAAGAACCGATCGCCGAGCACGAACACGAACGTGCCGCTGCGGTTCACCTTGCGCGACTCGATCAGCCGCGCGCCGCGCGCGTAGACGTTGAAGCGCTGGTCGCCCGTCCCCGTCTTGCCGTATACGTCGAGCGTCTTGCCGTCGGGCAGCGTGAAGCCGCCTGCGAGGCGGCGCGCGGTGCCGCTGAGCACGACGTCGCGCAGCAGCGTGCGCGCGACGTTGACGATCTCCGGCGACAGCATCGGCTGCGGCTGCGCGGCCGCGCGCACGAAGCGCGTCTCGTACGGCGTGCCCTTCGCGAAGTCGAGCCGCGTGATCGTCTCGGTCGGCGCTTTCTGGCCGCCGTTCGCGATCAGCCCGATCAGTTTCGCGAGCGCGTCGGGCTGGTCGCCCGATGCGCCGATCGCCGCCGCATAGGACGGCGTGACTTCCGCGAACGGGTAGCCGAGCGCGCGCCACGACTTCGTGATCTCCGCGTACGCGCGCAGCTCGACCATGCGGCGGATGCGTCGGTCCTGGGTCCCGTGGTAGCGCGTCTTGTACAGCCACGAGTACGTGTAGAAACGCGCATCGCGGCTGTCGCGCTGGACATCGCCGAGCGACGCGGTCGGATGCGCGCGCAGGTAGTTGAGCGTCCACAGCGCGAGCGGGTGCACGCTCGCGATATAGCCGCGATCGTTGAGGTTGAAGCGGTCGATCGCGTACTTCGCGTAGAGCGCGGCGAGATCGTCGTCGGACAGCGTCGCGGCCGGCGTGCCCTTCAGTTGCGCGCGCATGTGCGCATCGAACCACGCGAGCGATTCGTTCGGCGCGACGCTGCGCAGCACCGTCGCGATCTTCGGCGGCGACTTGCGCACGTCCTTCAGCATCAGCGCGAGCGCGTCGTCGGGCGCCTTGCCCGCATAGCGCGTGTAGTAGCGCTTCACGTAGACCTGGCTTTCGCCGTCGACGAACTGCTGCAGGTAATGCCGGCGTTGCTCGGGATCGCCGAGCCACGACGACGACGGGCCGGCCACCTGCAGCGTCTCGTAGTGGACGATGTCGCGCATCAGCCGCACGAACACGAGGTTGACCGAATGCTCGAACGCCGCGTGCAGCGTCAGGATGCGGCCGTTGTCCGACTTCTCGAAGTTCGAGAACACCTGCGCGCCGCCGCCCGTGTAGAACACGTCCGGGCTGGCCGAGTACTTGCGTTCGACGGCCGCGTCGAGCATCGCCTGCAGCGAGCGGTCGCGCGTATGCGACAGATAGTCGAGCGCCCAGTGCGACAGCCCGTCGACTGGATCGGGCTTCACGCGGGCAAGCTCCGCGTTCGACAGGTTCGCATAGCGCGCATGCAGGTCGGAAACGATCTGCAGGTACGTGATCAGCGTGCGCAGTTTCGCGGTCGAGCCGAGGTTGATGCGGCCGCCGCGATTCACGTCGAACGGCTCGTTCACGCTGTCGGTCTGCACGCGCAGCAGGTTCGCGCCGTTGCGGCGTTCGTACAGCGTGAAGCTGTACGTGAGATGCGACGGGTCGTCCTTCGGTGCGAGCATCTCGTAGCCGTACAGGCCGGCGGCCTGCGCGCCATCGCGCGTCGACGCCTTCGCGAGCCGTTCGGCGACGGCCCGCTGCACGCCGTTGTCGAGCGTGCTGGTCGCCTCCAGGTCGAACTGGTCGAGCTGGTACACGTCGCTGATGCCGAGGGCCGACAGCAGCGACGCGCGCGCGGACGTCACGGCCTTGCGCGACACGAACGACTGCACCTGCGCGGCGGCCGGCGGCGCGCTGCGTTCGATCTGCGCGGACAGCGCGGCGTCGCGCAGCGCGGGCGAGATCACGCCGCCGTTCGACAGCAGCCGCAGGTAGCTGTCGGTCAGCCGCTGCAGTGCCGGATAGCCGTGGTTCAGGAAGTACGACGGCGCGCGCTGCGCGATCATCAGCGACAGCACCTCGCGGAACGTCCTGCCCTGTTCGTCGACGTTGTCGCCGGTCGTCGGCGCGGACAGGATCCGGTTCACGTCGTTGAAGTCGCGGCCGTACCAGGCGGCGAGACCGTCGCCGATGCCGGTGATCTCGCCGATATGCGGCCGCGCGGCGAGCGGCACCGAGTTCAGGTAGTGCACGACGATCGTGCGGCGCGCGAGCATCGTCTGCGGGCCGTTCAGGTATGCGCGGATCGACGCCGATGCGATCTGCCGCAGCTTCTCGGGCGGCGTCGCGGTGCGGCCCTCCGGCGAATGGCGGAACTTCTCGATCTGCGTCGCGAGCGTGCTGCCGCCCGGGCGCGCCTGGTGACGGTTGACGACGTGCAGCGCCTGGTCGGCGACCGCGCGGCCGAAGCGCCCCCAGTCGATCGCCGGGTTGCGGTTCGGTTCGTTCGCGTCGAGCAGGTAGCGATCCTCGATGAACAGCAGCGAATCGGTGATCACGCGCGGCACCGTGTCGAAGTCGGCGTAGACGCGCTGCGGGAACGCCGTCGAAAACAGCGGCGCGCCGGTCGAGTCGAACAGCGTCAGGCCCGCCTGGTCCTTTTCTTCGTAAGGGAGGAACAATCCGCGATCGCCGAGCGACAGCATCCGCTGCGAATCGCGCGCCTGCTTGCCGACGACGAAGCCGCGTGCGAGCAGCCGCTCCTGGAACGACGGAATCATCGCGTAGCCGAAGCGCTGGTCGTACGGGCCGTTCGCGGGAAAGCGGATGTGGTCGCTCGGCCCCGTTTCGACCGTGTAGCCGACATCGCGGGTGAGCTCGGACAAATAGTGCGCCTGCAGCCGGGACGTTTCGATCTCGGTCTGCACGAGTCGCGCAACGATCGCCACCGCGATCACCAGCGCGGCCAGCAAGGACCACTTGATCCACGTCCAGACCGATGCAAGACCGGTCACACGCGGCAGGATACGATTCAGCGGCCGATTCATGGCGGCGTCTCCCTGAAGGCGCGGGCTCCGGCCGCACCCCATTAAGAATTAGTGTAGTCCTCAACCGCGGGCTGCCAAGGGTGGTTCACTACCGAGATGCGCCGACGCAACGCACGTGCCGGTGACGCGCGGCAAGCGGCGTTGCGGTGCGGCGGCGCGCACCGTCGCGGGCCAACGTTTGCGCGTTCCGCGCCGAGGCGTCCGCGTGACAAGGGTGTCGGCGCGCAGGCTCGGGCGGCCGGGCAGGCAGTCGATGCACCGGTTTCGTGCGCTGCGGTATCGCGGCAATTCGGGCCGGATCCTGTTCGTGAAATCGCGGGCGGCGCGCGACGACGCTACGGTTTTCCGCGCTAGCCGCGCGCGCCGGCCGCGGGTACGATCGCCGAATCTGCGGTGCATTTCCGCTTTCGCCGGGAGTCCCATGCCGATCCATCCCGTCGCACTCGTGTGCACGGCCATCCTCGGGCTGCTGCTGTTCGGGCTCGGGCTCGTCGTGTCCGTCACGCGCTTTCGGTGCACCACCGGGTCCGGGTGTGCGCCCGATCCGACCGACGGGTTGCACAAGATCGTGCGCGCGCACGGCAACACGGCCGAATACGCGCCGTTTCTCGCGGTGCTGTTTCTCTATTTCGGCGCGCACGATCCGTCGCGCGTGATCCTGTCGCTGATCGTCGCGGCGACCGCATGCCGCTGCCTGCTCGTGATCGGATTGCTCGCGTGGCCGACGATGGCCAGGCCGAATCCCGTGCGTTTCATCGGCGCGCTCGGCACGTATCTGTGCGGCGCCGCACTGTGCATCGCGCTGTTCGTCTGATGCAGGTGCGATAGCAGGCCGGGTTCGGCGTGCCGCAGGCTTGCCGCGCGATCGAATCCATGCGCGTGGTCGACGCGTTCGCTCAAAGCAGCAGTTCGAAATGATCGAACAGCCGCCGGTTTTCCGGTGCGGCGGAGCGGCTGCGCCTGCGGATCGTTTGCGACAGGCTGTCGACGAAGCACTGGCTCGCCTGGCTGCGCATCGCGTTGTGCAGGCCGATGACGGCGACGCGGCCGACGTCGAAGCGCTCGGCGAGCTTGAGCGGCTGTGCCCAATCGCGCATCGCGTCGGTGAGAAGCAGCGGCTCGGGGCAATGGCTGAGCATGTCGTTGCGGCGGACGAGTTCCAGCATCAGCGCGCTGGAATGGGCGCAATGCAGGCGGGAGCGATCGATGGCGGCGCCGTGCTGCCAGAAGATGTTGTGCATCGTCGCGTCGTAGCTGGTCGCCGTGTAGTTGACCGCCCAGTCCTGCTCGAGCAGGTCGTGAATCGAATGCCGGTTCGCGAGCGGGTGCCCGCGCCGTGCCACCACGCACGACTGATAGGAGAACAGCGGCTCGTGATCGAATTCCCGGCTCGACACGACCGACGTCAGCGGCACGACCGACAGGTCCAGCGTGCCCTCCCGAAGCCGCGGCAACGCGACGGCCGTCAGGCCCTCGAAGATCTCCAACTGCACCTTCGGCATCTGCTTGCGGAACAGCGTGATCGCTTCCGTCATGAACGTCAGCATCACGAGCGGCGTGACTGCAATCGTGAGCTTGCCGGTCTGATCGCCGCGCAGCCGGGCGAGATCGTCGTTCGCGCGTTCGAACTGCCCGATGATCAGCCGCGCATGACCCAGTAGCGTATGCCCGGCGTCGGTGAGGCTGACGCCGCTCGAGCTGCGCGAGAGCAGCGTCAGTTTCTGCTCCTGCTCGAGTTCGCGCAGCGCCTTCGTCACGGCGGCCTGCGATACGCCGAGCAGCCTTGCCGCCGCCCGGATGCTGCCCGCGTCGGCGACCGCGACCAATGCATGGATCTGATGGTTTTTCATACGATAGGCGTGCCGTGCACCGTGATAACCGTTGGTTGTCAATATAACCAAATTGCGGCTTCCGGGGACGAATTGCGCTGCTTATGATCGGCTCCGCCTCGGTTGTCAGACCCACACGGAAGCCTCTACATGTCCAGCTCGTCCAACGAATTCGTGCCGCAAGGCATGCGCGATATCGAACGCGAGATGATCGCGCTGCGTCGGCAGATTCATGCCGATCCGGAGCTGAGCTTCCAGGAATACGCGACGAGCGCGCTGGTCGCGGAACGTCTTGCGCGGTGGGGCTACGACGTGCATTGCGGGCTCGGCGATACCGGTGTCGTCGGGACGCTGGCCAACGGCGCCGGACGCACGATCGGACTCCGGGCGGACATGGATGCGTTGCCGATCGTCGAGGCAACCGGGTTGCCGTATGCGAGCACGAACCCTGGGGTCATGCATGCCTGCGGTCACGACGGACATACGGCGATGCTGCTCGCCGCCGCGCGGTATCTGGCGGAGAACCGGTGCTTTTCGGGCACCGTGCGCGTGATCTTCCAGCCTGCGGAAGAAAGCGGCGGCGGCGCGCTGCGGATGCTCGAAGAGGGCTTGCTCGAGCGATTCCCGTGCGATGCCGTATTCGCGATGCACAACATGCCGGGCTTGCCGGCCGGTCAATTCGGATTCCGGAGCGGTGCGTTCATGGCATCCGCCGACTCGGTCACGATTCGCATCGTCGGTTACGGCGGGCACGGCGCGATCCCGCACAAGACGGTCGACCCGGTCGTCGCGAGCGCGTCGCTCGTCATGGCGCTGCAAACGGTGGTGGCACGCAACGTCGATCCGCTCGAAACGGCCATCGTGACGGTCGGATCGATTCACGCGGGCAGTGCGTCCAACATCGTTCCCGATGCCGCCGTCATCGGCCTGTCGGTGCGTGCGCTCGATCCCGGCGTGCGCGACCTGCTGCAAGCGCGGATCACCGCGCTTGCGCACGCTCACGCGGAGGGCTTCGGCGCGCACGCGGAGGTCGAGTACGAGCGTGGTTATCCGGTGCTGATCAATCATCCCGACGAGACCCGGCTTGCCGAATCCGTCGCCCGCGACTGGCTCGGCGACGGCGGACTCGTCCGCGACATGAAGCCGATCACGAACAGCGAGGATTTTGCGTATGTGCTCGAGCGTTGCCCCGGCTGTTACCTGCTGATCGGCAACGGTGAGGGCAAGGGCGGATGCATGGTCCACAACCCCGGTTACGACTTCAACGACGACGTCTTGCTGACCGGCGCGAGTTACTGGGTCCGGCTGGTCGAACGCTTCCTTGCGTAACGCGGCTCCGCTTCACCCGGAGCAGACAGGAGCCGTCGCCTGCCTGCCGTTCGAACAAACATCGACGGCAATGCGTTCGCGTCGCTTGCGAACGTGCTTTCTCATCCTGGCTTGGAGACACCATGAAACGCGTTGTCCGCTCTAGTCTGTTCGCGCTCTGCGCGATTCCGCTGCTCGCCTTCGCGGGTGAACCGCAAACCCTTCGCTTCGGCATCGATCCGACCTATCCGCCGTTCGAATCGAAGCTGCCCGACGGTTCGTTCGTCGGCTTCGACGTCGATCTCGGCAATGCGATCTGCGCGAACCTGCGTATGCGCTGCGTATGGGTGGAGCAGGGCTTCGACGCGATCATTCCCGCGCTGAAGGCGCGCAAGTTCGACGCGATCCTGTCCGCGATGACGGCCACGCCGGCGCGCCGGCAGCAGATCGATTTCACCGAGCGTCTCTATTCGGGTGCGCCGCGCCTGATCGCCCGGGCGGGCTCCACGTTGCAGCCGACCGCGGAATCGTTGAAGGGGCGCCGGATCGGCGTTCAGCAAGGGTCGGTGCAGGAGACTTATGCGCGGGCCGAATGGGCATCGAAAGGCGTGGAGGTCGTGTCGTATCCGGGCACCGACCAGATCTATCAGGACCTCACGACCGGCCGCCTCGACGCGTCGTTCCAGACGGCGATCCAGGCCGACGTCGGCTTCCTGCGCACGCCGCGGGGCAAGGCGTTTGCGTTTGCCGGCGCCGAGATCAAGGACAAGCGCGCAGCGGGCGAAGGTGTCGCGATCGGGATCCGCAAGGATGACACGCAGCTCGCGGCGAAGATCAATCAGGCGATCGCATCCCTTCGCAAGAGCGGCGAGTACGACAAGCTCGCGCGCAAGTATTTCACGTTCGATATCTACGGCGAGTAAGCGTGACGGCCCGGGTTCCCCGGGCGTCCGTGGCGGGATCGACGGATTCGCGACATCCACCGACGCATGCCGGGGACGGCGCGCGCCTGCAACGGGCGCGTCGCGCGCGCTCGCGGTCATGCGTCCCGCCTGTTCGGCAAATCGGAGGAGACTGAAACATGAAGAAGCAGATGATCGGCCTGTTGCTGGCCGGCGGCGCGGTAGCGTCCGCACACGCACAAAGCAGCGTCACGCTGTACGGATTGATCGACGAAGGCGTGAACTACACGAGCAACGTGAACGGCCACTCGGCGTGGCAAATGTCGAGCGGCATCCTGCAGGGCAGCCGCTGGGGGATGAGGGGCGGCGAGGATCTCGGCGGTGGGTTCAAGGCCGTGTTCAAGCTCGAGAACGGTTTCGACGTCAACACCGGCCGGCTCAACCAGGGGGGCCGCGAATTCGGCCGCCAGGCTTATGTCGGTGTGTCGAAGGACGGGGTGGGGGCGCTGACGTTCGGCCGCCAGTACGACTCGCTGGTCGAATTCCTCGGGCCGTTGACCGCGAACGGCAGTTGGGGTGGCTTCATCTTCGATCACCCGTACGGCAACGACAACACGGACAACTTCTTCCGGCTCGACAACGCGGTGCAGTTCTACAGCGCCGATCTGTCGGGCTTCCAGATGAGCGCGACCTACGCGTTCTCGAACAGCGCGGGCCAGTTTTCGCTGAACAATGCGCAGAGCGTCGGCGCAGGTTATTCGAACGGTCCGTTGACGGTCGGCGTCGGTTACCTGAACGTCAACCGCGGCGGCGCCAACGCGGCCGGCGCGGTGACCCCGGGCGACGCGGGCTTCCTCGCGGAGCGCCAGCGCGTGTTCGGTGCGGGCATCAACTATCAGCTCGGCAACGCGATGCTCGGCTTCGTCTACACGCACAGCGACATGAAGAAGCCGACGTCGTTCCAGTACATCAGCGGCTCAATCGTGCCCGCGGGACAGACCGTGTCGCGCCTGAAGTTCGACAACTATGAAGTCGACGCGACGTACCAGGTGACGCCGGCGCTGCTGCTCGGCGCGATGTATTACTACACGCAAGGGTCGCTCGACGCGTCCGGCGGAAAATCCCGGCCGCATTGGCAGACGGTCGGACTGATGGCGGACTACAACCTGTCGAAGCGGACCGACGTGTATATCCAGGGCAGCTACATGAAGGTGAGCGGATCGACGGGGACGGCGTTGGACAATGCCTACAATCCCGCCTCCGACGATTCGTCGTCGAACAACCGTCAACTGATGGCGCGCATCGGAATTCGCCACAAGTTCTGACGGGTGCGGTCGCGGCGACCGGCAGGCGGCCGCCGCGAGCGGTGATATGCTCGCGGGACGCCCGCGACCGACGGGCGGATTCCGATTGCCCGTGCGCGGCCAGGCTGCCGCGTGGCGCGGCGTTTCCGAGGGAAGAACCGACATCATGAGCCGCAAATTCATTCTGAAGGGCGACACGACCGACCACGGTGGCGTGGTGCTCGAAGGGATCGCCAATTCGTCGTTCGACGGACGTGAACTCGCTTATCTCGGCGCGCCCGTGTTCTGCGCGGCATGCAAGACGACGGGCGTGATCGTGTCGGACGGCGGCGAGCGGACGATGACCGTGATGGGCAAGATCGTCGCGCTCGAACACGACCTGTGCCAGTGCCTGTGCACGCCGCAGCCGAAACTGATCCCGTCGCAGGGCACGGGGACGATCTCGGGGTAAAACCTGCCGTGCGGATGCGGTTTCCATCCGCACGGCATTGGCGCAAGGCCGCCCGTCGTCAGACGCTGCCTTCCGCCTCGATCACGAGGATGCGCGCTTCGCCGAGCGGATGCGCGACGTGCTCGGTGCCGACTGTCGCGTGGAATACATCACCGGTTTCGAGCACGATTGCGTGCTCGACGCCTGCTACGCGGTAGCGCATCTCGACGCGGCCGTCGAGCACCGCGAATACTTCCTCGCCGTCGTTCACATGCCATTGATACGGCTGGTCGGCCCAGTGCAGCCGGACCGTGATGCCGTTCAGGTTCGCGACGTCGAGCGCGCCCCACGGGCGTTCCGCGGTGAATGCGGCGCTGCGGATGATGTTCATCGATAGGTTCTCCGGCGCGAATGCGCGTCGTCTTCTGGTCAATTTTTTCTCGCCCGCACCTCAGTGCGGATTCAGCGCGACATCGCGCGCAACGCCTGCTCGATTATCTGCTTGCGCTTCGCGAAGCCGGCCGCCGAACGTTCGGTGACACGCTTAACGACCGATGCCGGCGCGGTGTCGGGCGAGCCGGCGTCGAACGGCGGCGCCGGCGCATATTCGAGCTGAAGCTGGATCGCCTGCGCTTCTTCATCGCCGGCCAGTTCCGCGGCGATCGTCAGCGCGAAGTCGATGCCGGCCGTCACGCCGCCGCCCGTGATCAGGTTGCCGTCGCGCACGACACGCTCGCGCACGGGCACCGCACCCAGCGGTTCGAGCAGCGCGTGGAACGCCCAGTGCGTCGTCGCGCGGCGCCCGCGCAGCAGGCCGGCCACGCCGAGCAGCAGCGCGCCCGTGCAGACCGACGTCACGTAGCGGGCAGTGGCCGCGCGCTGCTGCACGAACGCGATCGTTTCGGCATCGAGCAGCAGGTCGTTGATCCCGATGCCGCCGGGAACGCAGATCACGTCGAGCGGCGGGCAGTCGTCGAACGTGCAGGTTGGCGCGAGCGCGAGGCCACTGCTCGACGCGACGGCGTCGCGCGACTTCCAGACCAGGTGGACGGTTGCGTCGGGCAGCGACGCGAGCACGTCGTGCGGGCCGGTGAGATCGAGTTGCTGGACGCCGGGAAACACGAGAAGGCCGATATGCAGGGTCATGCGAGGACTCCGGGTGGAAGAGGAGCGCGCCGTTGCCGGCACACGATGGACAGATCGATTCTAGGCGCGTAGTGTTTGGCGAAATTGCCATATCGCCCACGTTTTCAGCCAATCGCCATGCCTGCCGCCCCGCGCTCGATCCTGATCCTCGCGTTCCCCCGCGCGCAATTGCTCGACGTATCGGGGCCGCTGCAGGTGTTCGCGTCCGTCAACGAACTCGCGCTGGAGCGCGGGCAGCCGGCGCCGTATGCGCCACGAGTCGTCGCGGCCGATGCCGGGCCCATCGAGACGTCGTCGGGCCTCGTCGTGATGGCCGAGTCGCTGCGCTCGGCCGCGCGCCGTCCCGATACGGTGATCGTCGCTGGCGGCAAGGGCGTACACGCGGCATCGCAGGATCCGCGACTGGTGCGCTGGGTGCGGCAGCAGGCGGAGCGCGCGCGGCGCGTTGCGTCGGTCTGCACCGGCGCGTTCATGCTCGCCGAGGCCGGCCTGCTCGACGGGCGGCGCGCGGTCACGCACTGGGCGCGCTGCGACGAATTCGCGGCACGCTACCCGAAGGTGCGCGTCGAAGCCGATCCGATCTTCATCCGCGAAGGCGCGCTGTGGACGTCGGCCGGCGTGACGGCCGGCATCGATCTCGCGCTCGCGCTGGTCGAGGAGGATCTCGGCCGCGCGACCGCGCTCGACGCCGCGCGCGAACTCGTCGTGTTCCTGAAGCGTCCGGGCGGACAGGCGCAGTTCAGCGCGATGTTGTCGATGCAGCGCACCGACGACCGCTTCGGCGAACTGCATGCGTGGATGGCCGAGCACCTGGCGGCAGACCTGTCGGTGCCGGCGCTGGCCGAACGCGTGCGCATGAGCGAGCGCAGCTTCGTGCGCCACTATCGCGCGGGAACCGGCCGCACACCCGCGCGCGCGGTCGAGCAGATCCGCGTCGAGGCCGCGCAGCGCCTGCTCGGCGAAACGACCTGGCCCGTCAAGCGGATCGCCGCGCGATGCGGATTCGGTTCGGAGGAGACGTTGCGGCGCAGCTTCGTGCGGGTGCTGGGCGTGTCGCCGCAGGGGTATCGCGAGCGGTTCGTGCGGTGATACACGGGGTTCGGCTCGGGGCCGGAGCGGATATCGTCCGGTACTGCACGAAAATCGATCGCTTTCCAGTGCGAAATGCCGAAACTATTCAGGACGATAGAACAATAGGTGGGGGCTTGTGCCGTGCCCGCTGCGCGCTCTATTCTGTTCCGTTGGTGATTCGAAGGGGAGCAGCATGGACCGAATCCAGGCAATGGAAGTTTTTACCCGCGTGGTCGACGCGAACAGCTTCACGCGCGCGGCCGACACGCTCGCGATGCCGCGCGCGTCGGTGACGACCATCATCCAGAATCTCGAGGCGCTGCTCGGCGTACGCCTGATGCACCGGACGACGCGCCGGCTGTCGCTGACGCCGGAAGGCGCCGCGTACTACGAGCATTGCACGAAGATCATCTCGGAGATCGCGGAAGCCGACGCGAGTTTCCAGGTCGGCAACCGCAAGCCGAGCGGCGTGCTGCGCGTCCACATGCCGAGTTCGCTCGGGCGGCGCGTCGTGTTGCCGTCGCTGTCGATTTTCCGGCAGAGCTATCCGGACATCACGCTCGAACTCGGGCTTTCCGACCGCTACGTGGATCCGGTCGAGGAGGGCATCGACTGCATGATCCGGGTCGGGCCGCTCGAGGATTCGTCGATGGTCGCGCGGCGGATCGGGATGCTCAAGCGTGTGACCTGCGCGTCGCCCGACTACCTCGCGCGTCACGGCGAGCCGCACGAGATTGCCGATCTCGCCGAACATCATGCGGTGAATTTTCGTGCGAGCCACGGCGCGCGTGTGATTCCGTGGGTGTTCATGATCGACGGCAAGCCGGTCGAGGTACGGATGAACGGTGACGTCACGGTCAACGATTCGGATGCCTACGTGACGTGCGGGCTCGAAGGGTTCGGGATGATCCAGCCGACACTGTTCATGGTGCTGCCGAACCTGCTCGACGGATCGCTGGTCGAGGTGCTGCCGGACTGCAATCCGAAGCCGAAGCCGATCTCGATCGTCTACCCGCACAACCGGCATCTGTCGCAGAAGGTGCGCGTGTTCGCCGACTGGATCGCGGAGCTGTTCGAGTCGACGCCGTCGCTGGAAGGCGGGGAGAACTGGCGCGGGCGGGTGCATGCGCGTGCGGCGAAGCTGGAGAGGGGGTCGGTGGCGGCGTGATGAGAGCGGCGAGGCCTGGTTGTCGGCTGCGCCGGTTTCATTGGAATCATCAAACGCTGTCGATTGGTTTGCCTTACGGCAGAAGCGCTGTGAGTTCCGTGTCCGGCATTTCCGGGGCTCCGCTGTCTTTGACGCGCCGTAGGTCTCCGATTCATGAGAATCGCTGAGGGACGCCGTACGATGCCTCCCGTGACCGGGAGCGTTTTTGCGGGGCGAGAAGTACGTTGTGAGGAGCAAAGAAAAAGGGCCCAGCTTGCGCTGGGCCCTTTTTGCATTTGGTGGCGAATCAGGGATTCGAACCCCGGACCTGCGGATTATGATTCCGTCGCTCTAACCGACTGAGCTAATTCGCCGAAGAAATAAATTATGCCGATGAGGCGTTTTGCTGTCAACACCTTTTTTCATCTTGCGTGAAAAAAGTTGCCTCCGGCCCGTGTCGGCCTCGTCGCGGGGCGGGTTGCCGTTCGCCGGAACGCATCCGGCAATCGCCGCCCGCCCGCGCGTCGGCATCAATCCTGCGCGTAGATGTTCGAGTCCTTCGTCTCCTTGACGAACAGCAGGCCGATCACGAACGTGCCCAGCGCGATAATGATCGGATACCAGAGCCCCGAGTAGATGTTGCCCTTCGCCGCGACGATCGCGAACGCGGTTGCCGGCAGGAAGCCGCCGAACCAGCCGTTGCCGATGTGATATGGCAGCGACATCGACGTATAGCGGATCCGCGTCGGGAACATCTCGACCAGCATCGCGGCGATCGGCCCGTAGACCATCGTCACGTAGATCACGAGGATCGTCAGGATCACGATCGTCATCGGCCAGTTGAGCTGCGCGGGGTCGGCCTTTGCCGGATAGCCCGCCGACTTCAGCGTGGTCGCGAGCGTCTTGTCGAACGCCGCCCCCTTCGCCTTCGCGTCGGTCCCCTTGGCGTCGTACGCGTCGATCACGGTGTCGCCCACCTTGATCTGCGCGGTCGTGCCGGCCGGTGCCGCGACGTTCTCGTAGTTCAGGCCGGCCTTCGCGAGCGCGCTCTTCGCGATGTCGCACGAGTCGGTGAACTTCGACGTGCCGACCGGGTTGAACTGGAACGAGCAGGTGGCCGGATCGGCGACGACGGTGATCGGCGCCTTCTGCGTGGCGATCTCGAGCTGCGGGTTCGCGTAGTGCGTGAGCGCCTTGAACAGCGGGAAGTAGGTCAGCGCCGCGATCAGGCAGCCCGCGAGGATGATCGGCTTGCGGCCGATCTTGTCCGACAGCGAACCGAAGAACAGGAAGAACGGCGTGCCGATCAGGAGCGCGATCGCGATCAGGATGTTCGCGCTTGCACCGTCGACCTTCAGCGTCTGCGTGAGGAAGAACAGCGCGTAGAACTGGCCCGTGTACCACACGACGGCCTGGCCGGCCGTCAGGCCGACGAGCGCGATGATCACGATCTTCAGGTTCTTCCACTGGCCGAACGCTTCGGTCAGCGGCGCCTTCGACGTCTTGCCTTCCGCCTTGATGCGCAGGAACACCGGCGATTCGTTCAGTTGCAGCCGGATCCACACCGACACCGCGAGCAGCGCGATCGATGCGACGAACGGAATGCGCCAGCCCCAGCTGCCGAACGCTTCCTCGCCGATGAACGTGCGCACGCCGAGGATCACGAGCAGCGACAGGAACAGCCCGAGCGTCGCGGTCGTCTGGATCCACGCGGTGTAGAAGCCGCGCCGGTTCGCCGGCGCATGCTCGGCGACGTAGGTCGCCGCACCGCCGTACTCGCCACCGAGCGCGAGGCCCTGCAACAGCCGCATCGCGATGAAGATCACGGGCGCGGCGATGCCGATCGACGCGTAGCCGGGCAGGAAGCCGACCACGAACGTCGAGAGGCCCATGATCACGATCGTCACGAGGAACGTGTGCTTGCGTCCGACCATGTCGCCGAGCCGGCCGAACACGATCGCGCCGAACGGCCGCACCGCGAAGCCGGCCGCGAAGCCGAGCAGCGTGAAGATGAATGCGGCGGTCGGATTGACGCCGGAGAAGAAGCTCTTGCTGATGTAGGCCGCGAGCGAGCCGGCCAGGTAGAAGTCGTACCACTCGAACACGGTCCCGAGCGACGATGCGAAGATCACCTTCTTTTCTTCGCCCGTCATCGGCGCGTGCGAAATTTGCCCGCCTAACGTTGCCATGAATCGTCTCCAAGTCCCTTGATATAGATGTGCGGCCGCCTTGGGTGGGCGGGCCTGTCGACGATTATTGGCACGGAAACTTACGGCGCACTGACTTGCGCGGATAAAACGACTGCGTGTTAACCCGTGGCGAATCGGGTGCTTCGCGCGTGGATTGTGGCGTGAACGTCCGGTAAATCGCCGGTTTCGGCGCGATTGCGGCAGCGTTGCTGCGGTGCGTGTCAGGGTAAATCCGGGGCGGCTTCCGCCAGCGGCAGGCTGATGCGCACGAGCGTGCCGGCGAGGCGGGGCGCCTGCTGGTAGACGTGATCGTCGAGCGTCAGCGTGCCGCCGTGCTGCGTGGCGATCTCGCGCACGATCGCGAGCCCGAGGCCGCTGCCGTCGCCTTCGCGGCCGAGGATCCGGTAGAAGCGCTCGACGACGCGCTCGCGCTCGGCGGCCGGGATGCCGGGGCCCGTGTCCTCGACTTCGAGATGCACGAGCCGCGCCGCGGGCTCGGCACGCACGCGCACCGTGATGCGGCCGCCCTCCGGCGTGTAGCGGATCGCGTTGTCGATCAGGTTGCCGAGCATCTCGCGCAGCATCACCGGGTTGCCGTCGACGTCGAGCGGCGCGTCGTCCGGCGGGCCTTCGTAACCGAGATCCATCCGCTTCGCGAGCGCGGCCTGCACCCAGTCGCGCACCGCGCGCCGTGCGAGCGCGGCGATCTCGACCGGTTCGAACGTGAGCCCGCTCGCGCGGTTCTCGGCACGCGCGAGCGCAAGCAGTTGCGTGACGAGCCGCGCGGCCTGCTCGGAGCTCGTCGCGATCTGTTCGAGCGAGCGCTGCACGTCGGGCGGGACGGGGTGGCGCAGCGCGAACTCGGCCTGCGTGCGCAGGCCCGCAAGCGGCGTCTTCATTTGGTGCGCGGCATCGGCGATGAAGCGCTTCTGCAGCGCCATGTTCTGTTCGAGACGCGCGAGCAGGTCGTTGAACGACGTGACGAGCGGTTCGATCTCGGGCGGCGCGCGTTGCGCCTCGACGGGCGACAGGTCGTCGGGCCGCCGCGCGCGAATGTGCGCCTGCAGCGCGTTGAGCGGCGCGAGCCCGCGCGACAGCCCGAACCAGACGAGCAGGATCGCGAGCGGCAGGATCACGAATTGCGGCAGGATCACGCCCTTGATGATGTCGTTCGCGAGCGCGTTGCGCTTGTCGAGCGTCTCGCCGACCTGCACGAGCACGGGCTGCATGCCGCTCGCTTGTGGCAGCTCGACCGTCGTATACGCGACGCGCACGTCGTTGCCGCGCAGCAGGTCGTCGCGAAACACGACGACGCCCGGCGGCGGGCGGTCCTCGTCGCGCGGCAGCGGCATGTCGGCTTCGCCCGCGACCAGCTCGCCGCGCGTGCCGAGCACCTGGAAGTAAACGCTGTCGACATTGTCCGCGCGCAGGAAGTCGCGTGTCTGCTCCGGCAGCGTCAGCTCGGCGACGCCGTTCACCGGGTGGATCTGCCGCGCGAGCACGTATGCGTTGGTTTCGAGCGTGCGGTCGAACGGGCTGTTCGCGATCGTCTTCGCGACGAGATAGGTGACGGCGATGCTCATCGGCCACAGCAGCAGCAATGGCGCGAGCATCCAGTCGAGGATTTCGCCGAACAGCGAGCGCGGGCGCCGCGCCTCGGGCGCATCGGCTTCGTCGGGCGGCGCGAACGGGTTCTCGTAACGCGCGTCGCGCGCCTCGTCGGCGGCCGACGACGGCGCGCCGGTCGGGTGGCGGGAATGGGCCGGCGTGGCCATCGCGGCGACGCCCGGCTTCAGCGCAGCGGCGTGCCGGCCACCGCGGGCTGGGGCGCTGTCGTGTCGGCCGGCGCGGCGGGCGCGACCTTTTCGAGGCAATAGCCGAGGCCGCGCACGGTCGAGATCCGGACGCCGCTCGGCTCGATCTTCTTGCGCAGCCGGTGCACGTAGACTTCGATCGCGTTGTTGCTGACTTCCTCGCCCCATTCGCACAGATGGTCGACGAGCTGCTCCTTCGATACGAGCCGGCCGATCCGCTGCAGCAGCACCTCGAGCAGGCCGAGCTCGCGCGCGGACAAGTCGAGCACGCGCTCGTTCGCATACGCGATGCGGCCGACCTGGTCGAACGCGAGCGAGCCGTGTCGCACGACGGTCGGGCCGCCGCCCGCGCCGCGCCGGGTCAGCGCGCGCACGCGCGCCTCGAGTTCGTTGAGTGCGAACGGCTTGGCCATGTAATCGTCCGCGCCGAGGTCGAGACCTTTCACGCGCTCGTCGACGCTGTCGGCGGCGGTCAGGATCAGCACGGGGAGGTTGGAGTTGCGGGCGCGCAGGCGCTTGAGCACGTCGAGCCCGGACATTTTCGGCAGCCCGAGATCGAGGATCAGCAGGTCGAATGCCTGCATCGACAGCGCGGTATCGGCGTCGACGCCGCTCTTCACGTGGTCGACCGCATAGCCCGATTGGCGGAGTGACCGGGTGAGGCCGTCCGCGAGTATGCTGTCGTCTTCGGCGATGAGAATTCGCATGTTGCTGACCGATGGCCGGCAGGGCGTTCGCGCCGGCGCGGCTGTCTCCGAAGTTATTCGTGTACAACGCAGCCCGAATTGCGGGCTTGCATAAAACACTGTTTTTTTATACAGTGTCTGCATTCGTGGGCGGCGCTTGAAAGCGGGCGCGCCTTTCACAGACGCTGCTCATCATAGCAAAGGACGATTCATGGAAGAAAGCAAGAAGGGCTCCGGGATGACCGCCGAGAAGAGCAAGGCGCTGGCGGCCGCACTCGCGCAGATCGAGAAGCAGTTCGGCAAAGGGTCGATCATGCGGATGGGCGACGGCGAGGCGGCCGAGGACATCCAGGTCGTCTCCACGGGTTCGCTGGGTCTCGACATCGCGCTCGGCGTCGGCGGCCTGCCGCGCGGCCGGGTGGTCGAGATCTACGGTCCGGAATCGTCCGGTAAAACCACGCTCACGCTGCAGGTGATCGCCGAGCTGCAGAAGATCGGCGGCACGGCCGCGTTCATCGACGCCGAGCACGCGCTCGACGTTCAATACGCGTCGAAGCTCGGCGTGAACGTGCCGGAACTGCTGATCTCGCAGCCGGACACCGGCGAGCAGGCACTGGAAATCACCGATGCGCTGGTGCGCTCGGGTTCGGTCGACATGATCGTCATCGACTCGGTCGCGGCGCTCGTGCCGAAGGCCGAAATCGAAGGCGAGATGGGCGATTCGCTGCCGGGCCTGCAGGCCCGCCTGATGTCGCAGGCGCTGCGCAAGCTGACCGGCACGATCAAGCGCACGAACTGCCTGGTGATCTTCATCAACCAGATTCGTATGAAGATCGGCGTGATGTTCGGCAACCCGGAAACCACGACGGGCGGCAACGCGCTGAAGTTCTATGCGTCGGTGCGTCTCGACATCCGCCGGATCGGCTCGATCAAGAAGAACGACGAGGTGATCGGCAACGAAACCCGCGTGAAGGTCGTCAAGAACAAGGTATCGCCGCCGTTCCGCGAAGCGATCTTCGACATCCTGTATGGCGAAGGCATTTCGCGCCAGGGCGAGATCATCGATC
Source organism: Burkholderia sp. S-53 (assembly GCF_025560745.1). Lineage (NCBI taxonomy): Bacteria > Pseudomonadati > Pseudomonadota > Betaproteobacteria > Burkholderiales > Burkholderiaceae > Burkholderia > Burkholderia sp. S-53. The sequence goes on along the minus strand of NZ_CP090483.1, from coordinate 3,080,557 downwards.
TCGGCGTGCAGGCGAAGATCGTCGACAAGGCAGGCGCCTGGTACAGCTACAACGGCGAGAAGATCGGCCAGGGCAAGGACAACGCGCGTGAATTCCTGCGCGAGAATCCGGAAATCGCGCGCGAGATCGAGAACCGCATCCGCGAATCGCTCGGCGTCGTCGCAATGCCCGATGGTGCAGGCAACGAAGCCGAGGCGGTGGACGAAGAAGAGTGATGGTCGGGCGCCGAGGTCAGGCTGGCGAGCCGGAGGAGAGCGACGTGCCCGAAACGGCGGGTCGCTCCGGCCGGCGAGCCGGATCCTCGGGCGCCGATCGGCGGGTCGCCGGCAGCAATGCCGCGAACCGCACCGCGACGAGGGCATCCGACGATGCCCTCGTTTCGTTTGAGATTGCCGCGCCGGACGATCCGTTCGACGACGATGAATCGTTCGACGCGCACGACCGGTCGCGCCGTCGCGTGTCCGGCGTCAGCTTCCCGGGCGAGCGCGCAGCCGATGCGCCGGCGCCTGCGAAGGAAGATGTCTATACGCGCAGCAGCCAGCATCCGCGCCGCACGCGCCGTGCGTCGGGCGCTTCTTCAAGCGCTGCTTCCAGCGGCGATCCGGGCGCCGGCGAGCGCAAGTCGTCGAAGCCGCCGCGTTCGTTGAAAGGCCGTGCGCTCGGCTATCTGTCGAGGCGCGAATACAGCCGCACGGAACTCGCGCGCAAGCTCGCGCCGTATGTCGGCGAAGACGAGTCCGTCGAGCCGGTGCTCGATGCGCTGGAAAAGGATGGCTGGCTGTCCGACGCGCGCTTCGCCGAGAGTCTCGTGCATCGCCGCGCGTCGCGCGTCGGTGCCGCACGCATCGTCAGCGAGCTGAAGCGCCATGCGGTTGGCGACACCCTCGTCGAGGAAGTGAACGCGCAGTTGCGCGAGACCGAATGGGCGCGCGCGCAGGCTGTCTGGCGCAAGAAATTCGGTGCACTGCCGCAAACACCGGCCGAGCGTGCGAAGCAGGCGCGCTTTCTCGCCGCGCGCGGCTTCTCGAGCGCGACCATCGTGAAGTTGCTGAAGGTCGGCGACGATTTCCCGATCGACGATTGATCGCGCAGTCGCGCGCGTGGCGCGCGATTTTGCTGCAATGCAACCGCTTCCGGACAGGCGGGAATACCCGCCGTCGCGTCAAACTGTCTCAAATACCCAATATGCTAAAATCCATGGGTTTTCCTCTTCGGCCTCAACCTCCAGCATGCCGCTATCCGAGCCCGTGCCCCGTCAGTTGCGACATCGACGCGCAATCCGAGCGGAAGCTTACGAGCGCGGCGACGGCTTGTGGGACATCGAAGCCTGCCTGACCGACCACAAGCCGCGCGATGTCGCGCTTGCGTCGGGCATCCGGCCCCAAGGCCTGCCGATCCACGAACTCTGGCTGCGCGTGACTATCGATCGTGAACTCAATGTCGTCGACGCCGAAGCGTCTTCGGAATGGGTGCCCTATCCCGGTCAGTGTCAATCCGCCCCTCCCGCCTATCGGGCCCTCATCGGGCTCAATCTCTTCCGCCACTTCCGCCGCGATGCGAACCGACTTTTGTCCGGTGTCGCAGGCTGCTCCCATCTCACCGAACTGTGCGCCGTGCTGCCGACGGCAGCGATCCAGGCGTTCGCCGGTGACGTGTGGAACGTGCGCGAGGAGGGCGGCGAAGGGCCGGATCACGACGGCGTGCGCGACGAACCGCCTTTCCAGCTCGGCCGCTGCCGTGCGCTGCGGTTCGACGGCGAGGTCGTGCGGCAGTACTACCCGCGCTGGTATGGCGCGGAGCGGTCGAACGTGCCCGGTGAAGGCAGCACGAAGGAATGAACGGAAATCATTCGAAGAAGCGTCTTAAGCGACTTTTCATCCAACTCTCAGACTGAAGGGAATCACGCATGAAGATTCACGAGTACCAGGGTAAGGAAATCCTGCGGAAATTCGGAGTCGCGGTACCGCGCGGCAAGCCGGCGTTCTCGGTGGACGAGGCCGTCAAGGTGGCGGAAGAGCTCGGCGGCCCGGTGTGGGTCGTGAAGGCTCAGATTCACGCGGGTGGCCGTGGCAAGGGCGGCGGCGTGAAGGTGGCGAAGTCGATCGAGCAGGTTCGCGAATACGCGAACCAGATCCTCGGCATGCAGCTCGTCACGCACCAGACCGGTCCGGAAGGCCAGAAGGTCAACCGTCTGATGGTCGAAGAAGGCGCCGACATCAAGCAGGAACTGTATGTCAGCCTCGTCGTTGATCGTGTGACGCAAAAGATCGTTCTGATGGGTTCGAGCGAAGGCGGCATGGACATCGAGGAAGTTGCCGAAAAGCACCCGGAACTGATCCACAAGGTCATCGTCGAGCCGTCGACCGGCTTGCTCGACGCCCAGGCCGACGACCTCGCCGCGAAGATCGGCGTGCCGGCTGCTTCGATTCCGCAAGCACGTGCGATCCTGCAAGGCCTGTACAAGGCATTCTGGGAAACCGACGCGTCGCTGGCTGAAATCAACCCGCTGAACGTCTCCGGCGACGGCAAGGTCATCGCACTCGACGCGAAGTTCAACTTCGACTCGAACGCGCTGTTCCGTCATCCGGAAATCGTCGCGTACCGCGATCTGGACGAAGAAGATCCGGCTGAAATCGAAGCGTCGAAGTTCGACCTCGCGTACATCTCGCTCGACGGCAACATCGGCTGTCTCGTGAACGGCGCAGGCCTGGCGATGGCGACGATGGACACCATCAAGCTGTTCGGCGGCGAGCCGGCGAACTTCCTGGACGTCGGCGGAGGAGCTACGACCGAGAAGGTCACGGAAGCGTTCAAGCTGATGCTGAAGAACCCGGACCTGAAGGCGATCCTCGTGAACATCTTCGGCGGCATCATGCGCTGCGACGTGATCGCGGAAGGCGTGATCGCCGGTTCGAAGGCCGTGAACCTGAAGGTGCCGCTCGTCGTGCGCATGAAGGGCACGAACGAGGACCTCGGCAAGAAGATGCTGGCCGACTCGGGCCTGCCGATCATCTCGGCGGACAGCATGGAAGAAGCCGCGCAGAAGGTCGTCACGGCTGCCGAAGGCAAGTAACGCTATCGAATACGCATGGCGGCGCGGCAGATACGCGACGCCAATCGAACAGAGGTCAAAATACATGTCGATTCTGATCAACAAGGACACGAAGGTCATCACGCAGGGCATTACCGGCAAAACCGGTCAGTTCCATACGCGCGCCTGCCGTGAATATGCAAACGGCCGCGAAGCATTCGTCGCGGGCGTGAACCCGAAGAAGGCCGGCGAAGATTTCGAAGGCATTCCGATCTACGCAAGCGTCAAGGAAGCGAAGGAAGAAACCGGCGCGACCGTGTCGGTCATCTACGTTCCGCCGGCAGGCGCTGCCGCTGCGATCTGGGAAGCGGTCGAAGCCGATCTGGATCTCGCGATCTGCATCACGGAAGGCATCCCCGTCCGCGACATGATCGAAGTGAAGGACCGCATGCGCCGCGAAGGCCGCAAGACGCTGCTGCTCGGGCCGAACTGCCCGGGCACGATCACGCCGGACGAACTGAAGATCGGCATCATGCCGGGTCACATCCACCGCAAGGGCCGCATCGGCGTCGTGTCGCGTTCGGGCACGCTGACGTATGAAGCCGTTGCACAGCTGACGGCACTCGGCCTCGGCCAGTCGTCGGCAGTCGGTATCGGCGGCGACCCGATCAACGGTCTGAAGCACATCGACGTAATGAAGATGTTCAACGACGATCCGGATACGGACGCGGTCGTGATGATCGGCGAAATCGGCGGTCCGGACGAAGCCAATGCGGCCGAGTGGATCAAGGCCAACATGAAGAAGCCGGTCGTCGGCTTCATCGCGGGTGTCACGGCGCCTCCGGGCAAGCGCATGGGCCACGCCGGCGCGCTGATCTCGGGCGGTGCGGATACGGCCGAAGCGAAGCTGGAAATCATGGAAGCGTGCGGCATCACCGTCACGCGCAACCCGTCGGAAATGGGCCGCCTGCTGAAGGCCGCGCTGTAATATTTCCGCCTGGGTTCGTCCTGCAGAAAACGCCGGCTTTGCCGGCGTTTTTTGTTATGCTCGCGCAATGAATTCGTAAGCACCGGGCATGCGTCGCGCATGTGCCGGCGATGAACCGGGCCGCCCGCCGGGTGGCCATATCCTGCACATCACCCCCATGCTCGAATTCCTGACATCGTTGCACTGGGGCGCCGTTCTCCAGATCGTCATCATCGATATCCTGCTCGGCGGCGACAACGCGGTCGTGATCGCGCTCGCCTGCCGCGACCTGCCGGCGAACCAGCGACTGCGCGGTGTCGTCTGGGGCACCGCGGGGGCGATCCTGCTGCGCGTCGCGCTGATCACGTTCGCGGTCGCGCTCCTCGACGTGCCGTTCCTGAAGATCGGCGGCGGGTTGCTGCTGCTGTGGATCGGCGTCAAGCTGATGGCGCCGGCCGCCGATGCGCACGATCACATCAAGCCGGCCGACCGGCTGTGGGACGCCGTGAAGACGATCGTGATCGCCGATGCGGTGATGAGCCTCGACAACGTGATCGCGATCGCCGGCGCGGCCGAGCAGGCCGACCCGTCGCACCGCATCGCGCTCGTGATCTTCGGGCTCGTCGTCAGCGTGCCGATCATCGTGTGGGGCAGTACGCTGGTGCTGAAACTGCTCGACCGCTTCCCCATCGTCGTCACGCTCGGCGCCGCGCTGCTCGGCTGGATCGCGGGCGGGCTGATCGTGAACGACCCGGTCGGCGACCGCTGGCCGGTGCTCGATACGGCACCCGCGATCTACGGTGCGAGCCTGGCCGGCGCACTGTTCGTCGTGGCGGCCGGCTACGCGCTCAGGAGGCGCCGCGGCGCACCGCACGCGCACTGACGTTGGCCGTCCGGCCGACTGCCGGGTTCGCGGCCCGCTGGCTACGATCGAGACGCCTGCCTTTCCCGGCAGGCGTTTTTCGTTTCCGGAGCCTGCCATGTTCGAAGCCTTTTCCGTTTCCCTGTTCCGTCGCGTGGCCGCCGATCTGCGGCGCGCGAACCGGCCGTCGCCGCGCTGGCGGCCGGCCGGCTTCACGCTGATCGAGTTGATGATCGTGCTGGCGATCGTCGGCGTCGTCGCCGCTTATGCGATTCCCGCGTATCAGGATTACCTCGCGCGTTCGCGCGTCGGCGAGGGGCTCGCGCTCGCGTCGTCCGCACGGCTGGCGGTCGCCGACAACGCGGCGAGCGGCGCGAGCCTCGATGGCGGCTACAGCCCGCCGGCCGCGACCCGCAACGTCGAATCGGTTGCCATCGACGGCGAGACCGGCCAGATCACGGTCGCGTTCACGACCCGCGTCGCCGCGGCCGGCACGAATACGCTGGTGCTCGTGCCATCCGCGCCGGACAAGGCCGATACCCCCACCGCGCGCGTGGCGCTCAAAAAGGGCGCGATGCAAGCCGGTTCGATCGCGTGGGAGTGCTTCGCCGCCGGCAAGGATGCGTCGTCGCTGCCGGCGCCGGGGGCCGGGCCGCTGCCGGGCGTCGCCGCGACGCTGCCGGCGAAATATGCGCCGGCGGAATGCCGCGCGTAGCGCCTGCGGAGGAGAAGGGCGGCACGCCTGCCGCCGCTTCGGCAGGCCGGGCCGGTCCTACGGCGTTGGGTGGCCGCGCGACGGCCCCGCACAGAGAGGGGAAAGTTTTGTATAGTGCGCCGGTTGCTGACATCCGGTTCGCTCATGCCTTCTACTTTTTCCCGTTCGTTGTCGCTCGTTGCGCTGGCTGTCGCCCTGATCGTGCCGTACGCGATCACGAATCACACGTATCCGATCCCGACCTTCTATTCCGAGTTTTCCGCGCTGGTGCTGTATCTGCTGGTGGGGCTGTCGGTCGTCCTGCTCGCGCGGACGGGCCGTGCGGCCGAGCCGTTTGCCGCGCCGGCCGCGTTCGTCGTGCCGCTCGGGTTCGCCGTGGTGCTGATCGCGCAGGTTGCGCTGATGCCGCTCAAGGTGCCGTCGATGAACTGGCTGGCGCTCGGCTATCTCGCCGCTGCGCTGGTCGCGATGCAGGCCGGCTACGCGCTCGCGCGCGACGGGTTGGCCGAAACCGTCTCGCAAATGATGGCCGGTGCGCTGCTCGTCGGCGGCGTGTTCGCGGTCGGAACGCAGATCGTGCAGTTGTTCCACCTCGAGTCGGCGGTGTCGCCGTTCGTCGTGATGTACAACGTCGCGGTCGATCGCCGCCCGTACGGCAACATGGCGCAGGCGAACCATCTGGCCAGCTATATCGCGTTCGCGCTCGCGGGCGCGCTGTATCTGGTGCAGACGCGCAGGCTTGCAGTGTGGGCGTGGTTCGTGCTGTCGATCGTGCTGTCGGTCGGTCTCGCGCTGACGGTGTCACGCGGGCCGTGGCTGCAGGTCGCGGTGATGGTCGTCGCGGGCTTCTGGATGGCATGGCTCGAATCGCGCCGCGCGCCGGGCAATGCGCGTGCGTGGCTGATGCCGGTCGTGCTCGCGGTTGCGTTCATCGCGGTGAACGTCGCGGTGCGCTGGGCCAACGTGCACTATCACCTGAATCTCGCGGAGTCGGCGGCTGACCGGATGCGCGACGCGGGGCAGATCGCGCCGCGCCTCGCACTGTGGAAGTACGGGCTCGCGATGTTCCGCGAGCATCCGCTGCTCGGCGTCGGCTGGGGCGAATTCCCGTCGCACCAGTTTGCCCTCGTGCGCACGATGGGGGGCGTCGAGATCGCGAACAACTCGCACGACATCTTCATCGACCTGCTCGCGAAATCCGGTCTCGCCGGCCTTGGCGTGCTCGTCGTCACGCTCGTGACGTGGTTCGTGCGTGCGCTGCGCGCGCCGCAGTCGAGCACGCGCGTGTTCGGCTTCGCGCTGATCGGCATCCTGCTGATGCATGCGCTCGTCGAGTATCCGCAACAGTACATGTTCTTCCTGCTGCCGGCGATGTTCGTGATCGGGCTGCTCGACGTGAAGCCGCTGCGCATCCTGCCGGGCCGCGCGGCATTCGGGCTGTTCGTGGTGCTGTCGTTCGGCGGTGTGCTGGCGGCGGTGCCCGTGCTGCGCGACTACCAGCGCGCGGAAGTGCTGTATTACGGCAACGACCCGGCCGCGCAGTATCGCGACGCGCCGTCGCTGCTGTTCGGTGCGTGGGGCGATTACGGCGCGGCGACGCTGCTGACGATTTCGCCGGACGACCTGCCGGCCAAGCTCGTCGCGCATGAGCGCGCGATCGCGCTGCTGCCCGGCGAGACGGTACTGCGCCGTTATGCGGCGCTGCAGGCGCTGGATGGCCGCGAAGCCGACGCGCTCGATACCGTCGCGCGCCTGCACGTGTTCGCAAAAGAGCTGAAGGACTGGCCGCAACAGCTGGCCTCGTTGTACAAGCTGTGCGACCAGCAGCCGGCGCTGAAGGCGTTCAAGGCGGCCGTCGTCGCGAAGTACGGGGAAGTGCCGGCCGATGCGGCCGACGATTCGGACGACGACGACTCGGATTGAAACGCGCAGCGGCCGCCGGAACGGGGAATTCCGGCGTTTGCCGCGCAGCGATGCGCGACCGGGCCAGCCGTCGCGCAGATCGGCCCGGCGTGAACCGCGTGACTTCGGCCGGGCATCGATTACCTCATGAAATGCGCGGATTCCGGCCCGACGCGCGTCGATTCGCGTCAACCATTGTCAAATCGGCGCCGCTGGCCGGGCGGCGCGTGCACAATGCGCGCAAGCGCTTGCATGCCGGCCCGCGTGGGGCCCGGGGCCGACGCGAACAGTTGCCGCACCCCGGCTCGCCGGGAAGCCCGCCAGGCAGGATCGCGGCCGGGCATCGATCGGCCGTGCGGCCGTAACGGGGCGCCGGTCCGATGGCCGCGGCGCAGTGCGACGCGCGTGATGCGGAGGCGAGGTCTTCCGGTGGGCGGCGCGTTCGTCCAGAACAGTGCTGAAGAACGATATTCGACCATGGCTATTCGCTCGACCTACCTGATCCTGCCCGCCGTCGCGATGCTGTTTTCCGGCTGCGCGATGCTGTCGTCGTCGCAGGAAAGCAAGCTGACCTGCCACATTCCGCGTGCCGTCTATCCGGACACCGCTAAGCCGCTCACGCGTCCGGCGACCGTGCTCGTGCGCGCGCTGATGACGACGTCCGGCGAAGCGCAGAACGTTACCGTGACGACGAGCAGCCGCAATGCGGCCGCCGATCGCGCGGCCGTCGACGCGATGACGCACGCGACCTGCGCGCAGACGGGCGCGACCGCGAATCCGTTCCTGCTGACCCAGCCGTTCGTGTTCGAGCCGCGACGCGGCGAGTGACGCGCGGATGGCGCGCCCTGCGCGCCGCTTTCCGTCCGGTGTTGTCTCTGTCCGGCCGCGCCGTTTCGCGCGGCCGTCGAAAATCGATACGCGCGGTCATCGCGACGCGCGTGCCCGACGTTCAGTGTTGCGGCATCAGGTTCGCGCCGCGGCAGGCCGGCTCGGCCGAATTGCGCAGCCCGAGCATCGTGAATCCGTTGCGCTCCTGGCGAATCAGCGCATAGCGCCGCGCGACGGTTTCCCCGCTCTTGCCCGTCAGATCCAGTTCGACCTGAAAGCGATCCTTGCTGTCCGAACAGCCGCGCACGGGGCCGTACGCAAAGCCGGTATCGGGCGCCTTGCTTTCCGCGTTGAACGCCTGCCGGGCTTTCAGCGCGGCCGCCGCGGCGGCGGGTTCGCTCCATTCGCGCGCAAGCGCATCGTCCACCTTCAGCCATTCGTCGACGAAATCGCGGCCGTTGAGCGCCGCGGGCTGCACGCGTTGCACGGTGTCGCCGTCGACGCGGTAGCGGAAGATGCCCGGCCGAGTCATGACTTCGCTGTCGAGCGAGCCGACCGTCGTGCGCAGTTCGAAGCCGTCCGGGCGCATCTTGAACCGGATCGCGTCGTCGTCGATCACGTAGCCGTGTTCGGTATGGAACAGCGTGCGTTGCGCGGTCGGGCCGTTTGCCGGTGCAAGAACGTCCGCGCCGAACCGGCTCCAGCGCGACGAGCACCATGGCGTGCCGTGCACGACCGCGACCTGGCCGCCGGGCAGCGCCGAGAACCAGAAGCCGCCGCCGTAGGCGCCGCCGATGTCCTTGTAATCGTCGGCCTGCCAGCGCAGCACGCGCCGCCAGCTGCCGTTTTCCCAAGCGTACGCCGTGAGCAGGTTGTCGTCGCCGCACGCGATGTCGAAGCCGGCGCGCACGAAGAGGAGCGGGCCGGACGTGCCGCCGCGTTCGACGTCGACGTCCGGATTGCGGCCGAACGCCGATTCGCCGTTTTTCGGCGCGGCCGATTGGTTCGATTGGCCCGATTGAGCCGGCACGCCGAGCGCGGCCGCGAGCGTGCGTTTCAGTGCAGCCGGTTCGACGTGTTCGTCGCTGCACGCGAGCCGCGCATCGATCGCGCCGACGAGCGCCTGTTTGTATGCGCGAAGCGCGTCGCGCAGCGGCGGCGAGATATCGACGTTGCCGCCACCGTCGCCTTGTGGATTGCGGACCTGCTGGACGCGGTGCTGCGCGTCGATGGCCGCACGCGCGGCGGTGTCGGCGGCGGGGCAGGTGCCGGCGGCCGATGCGATTGCCGGCAGCAGGGAAAGCGCGCACAGCAGCGGCGCGGCGTACTTCAGCGTGTTGTTCTTCATCGATGACTTGTTGTTCTGATTCTCTATCGTTCGAACGGGGAATCGTTACGGCCGACGATTCTCCGTGATCCGCGCGCACGTGCACAGCGGCGGGCGTTTCAACCCGCGACGTCTTCCGCCTTCCAGTCCCCCGACTTGCCGCCACGCTTCTCCCGCACGCTCACGTCGGTGATCACCATCCCGCGATCGACGGCCTTGCACATGTCGTAGACGGTCAGCAGCCCGACCTGCACGGCGGTCAGCGCTTCCATCTCGACGCCGGTTCGGCCGAACGTCTCGACCTGCACGACGCAGTGCACGCCCGGCAGTGCATCGTCGAGTTCGAAGTCGACGGCCACGCGCGTCAGCGCAAGCGGGTGGCACAGCGGAATGAGGTCGGCCGTGCGCTTTGCGCCCTGGATGGCCGCGATGCGCGCGACGCCGAGCACGTCGCCTTTCTTCGCCTTGCCGTCGCGGATCAGCGCGAACGTGGCCGGCAGCATCCGGATCGTGCCGCGCGCGATCGCGATGCGCCGGGTTTCCTGCTTGCCGCCGACATCGACCATGTGCGCGTGGCCGGCGGCATCGAAATGGGTGAGTCCTGACATGTCTTGCTCCGTCTCAACGGGCGCTTATCATAGCAGTGGCGTTCGCGTCGCCGGGGGCGCAGATGGCGCATGCGCGGCACGAGACAGCCGCGGCGCCGCCGGTACAATGACCCGAATATTCAGACCAAACGCCGCGATGCGCGCCCGGCGCGCGGGACGGCGTCGTTTTCATCCTGCCATGCGTGTCAAACAGATGCTTGCCGTGTCGCTGTCGGTCGCGCTCGCGTTGCCGCCGAGCGGCCATGCGCAGAGCGCGTCCGCGCCGCCGCTCGAGCCGGCGGCCGGCGATTCCCCGTCGATTTCCACCGTGCCGTCCGGCATCGCGACCGGCGTGTTCGGTACGTACGGCGGCGCAGAGAGCCGGTTTGCGGACACGGGCGGCGCGTTGGCGCCAGCCGCGAGCCTGCGCGCGCCGTTGCGCGCACTCGAGCTGCCCGACCTCGGCGACGGCTCCGGCGGTTCGCTGACGCCGCGGGCCGAGCGCCGGCTCGGCGAGCGCGTGATGCGCGAAGTGCGGCGCGACCCCGACTATCTCGACGACTGGCTCGTGCGCGACTACCTGAACGCAATGGCGGCGCGCCTCGCGGCCGCGGCGGCCGCACGCTACATCGGCGGCTACATGCCGGACTTCGACCTGTTCCCGGTGCGCGATTCGCAGATCAACGCATTCTCGATGCCGGGCGGTTTCATCGGGATCAACAGCGGGCTCGTCGTGACGACGCAGACGGAATCGGAACTCGCGTCGGTGGTCGGCCACGAGATGGGCCACGTGCTGCAGCGGCACATCGCGCGGATGATCGGCGCGAGCGAGAAGACCGGCTACACGGCGCTCGCGACGATGCTGCTCGGCGTGCTGGCCGGCGTGCTCGCGCGAAGCGGCGACCTCGGCAGCGCGATCGCGGTGGGCGGGCAGGCGTACGCGGTCGACAACCAGTTGCGCTTCTCGCGTTCGGCCGAGCGCGAGGCCGATCGCGTCGGCTTCCAGTTGCTCACCGGCGCGGGCTACGACCCGTACGGGATGCCCGGCTTCTTCGAACGGCTCGACCGCGCGTCGATGGGCGATGCGGGCGTGCCGGCCTATGCGCGCACGCACCCGCTGACCGGCGAGCGGATCGCCGACATGGAGGATCGCGCGCGCCGCGCGCCGTACCGGCAGCCGCGCCAGTCGGCCGAATACGGATTCGTGCGCGCGCGGCTGCGCGTCCTGCAGAACCGTGCGCCCACCGACATTTCAGCCGAGGCGCGCCGGATGCAGCTCGAGATCGACGATCGCACGGCACCGAACGTCGCGGCGAACTGGTACGGCATCGCGCTCGCGAACACGCTGCTCGGCCAGTACGACGCAGCGGACAAGGCGCTCGCATCGGCGCGCGGCGCGTTCGATGCGCGCGAGCGGCGCGACGGCGACCCGGCGACCAGTTCGCCGAGCCTCGACGTGCTGGCCGCCGACATCGCGCGGCGCGCGGGCCGAAACGACGACGCGGTGCGGCTCGCGGCGCTGGCGCAGCGGCGCTGGCCGGCGTCGCACGCGGCGATCGTCGCGCACCTGCAGGCGCTGATCGCCGCGCGCCGCTTCGCCGACGCGCAGGCGCTTGCACGCGCGCAGGCGAAGGCCGATCCCGAGCAGCCGGACTGGTGGGACTACCTTGCAAAGGCGAGCGACGGCAAGGGCGACGTGCTCGCGCGGCGCCGCGCGCTCGCCGAGAAATTCGCGCTCGACGGCGCATGGCCGTCGGCGATCCGCCAGTTGAAGGAAGCGCGCGATGCGAAGGACGTGTCGTTTTACGAGCAGTCGATCATCGGCGCGCGGCTGCTGGAATTCGAGGCACGCTACAAGGAAGAGCGCGAGGACGAGAAGAACGGCCGCGGGTAGCGGCCGGCGCGCAGCGAACGCGGGCGGGGCGGCTGCGGGTCAGTTGCCGCTGTCGGCCGCGTCGCGTGCCTGTCGCGCCGGACTCGCGACGTAGCCGAATCGCGCGGGCACGTCCGCGCACACGATGTGGCCGAGCGGCAGCGCGCGGCCGTCGCGCCAGCGCAGCACGGGCGGCGCGGCGTCGAAGTCCGCGTGATCGGCGAACAGCCCGAGGTCGTGATCGTGCAGCGCCGCGACGCGCGGCGGGGTGCGCGCATCGCGAAACAGCACGCCGCCGCCATCGTCGAGCCAGACTTCGTCCGGTTCGAACGGTGCGCCTGTCTGGTCGGCGAGCGTGAGCTGCCCGTCGCGCTCGGCGAGGCGGACGACCCACGGCGTATAGGCGAGCTCGACGTACACGCGCTGCGGCCCGTTCTGGAAGAACCACTGGCCCTGCGCGTCGCATTCGTAGTTGCGGCCGATGAACGCGTTCAGCGCCGCATGCCGGATCGGCGAGCCGAGCTCGCCGGCCGCCTGCGCTGCGTCGTCGCGCAGCCGCCATTCGCCGCGCCGGTCGAGCAGCAGCCAGCCGGTGCAGTGCGGCACGTTCGGCCATTTGGCGAGCGCCTGCCTGACGATGTCATCCATGGTCGACGAATTTCGAGCAATAGCCGAACACCCGCGCCGACAGCCAGTCGAGGCGGCCGGGGAACGGCCCGGTCATGAATCCCGCGTGCCCGCCGGCCGCGGGCTGGTCGAGCTCGACGGCCGGCGATACGTCGGCCGGGCCCGGTAGCGCCGATTCGGGCAGGAACGGGTCGTTGCGGGCGTTGAGGATCAACGTGGGCACGTCGATCGCGGGCAGCAGCGGCCGCGTCGTCGCCTTCGTCCAGTAGTCGTCGGCGTCCGCGAAACCGTGCAGCGGCGCGGTCACGACCTCGTCGAAGTCGCGCATCGTCACGGCCTCCAGCATCGCGTCGCGGTCGAACAAGCCCGGATACTGGTCGAGCTTCGCGAGCGCCTTGCGCTTGAGCGTCTTCAGGAAGCTGCGCGTATAGATCATCGCGAACCCCTGCGACAGCGCGCGGCCGCCCGCATGCACGTCGATCGGCGTCGAGATCGCGGCGGCGGCCCGCAGGATCGACGTGTCGCTGCGATGCTCGCCGAGCCAGCGCAGCAGCACGTTGCCGCCGAGCGACACGCCGGCCGCGACCAGCGGCCCGCGATGCTGCGCGGCGAGCCGGCGCAGGATCCAGTCGACCTCGGCGCTGTCGGCGAGATGGTAGAAGCGCGGCTGGCGGTTGATCTCGCCGCTGCAGCTGCGAAAGTGCGGCACGACGGCGTGCCAGCCCTTCGCGCGCGCGGCGGCCATCATCGCGAGCGCGTAGTGCGAGCCGGAGCTGCCTTCGAGGCCGTGGAACAGCACGAACAGCGGTGCATCGGGCGGCGGCGCCGCGCTGTCGAGATGCGCGACCCAGTCGAGATCGATGAAGTCGTGATCGGGGGTTTCCCATCGCTCGCGCCGGTATGCGACGGCCGGTCGTCGCGCGAACAGCGCGGGCACGATGGTTTGCGCATGGCTGTTCGGCAGCCAGCGTGGCGCTTGATAGCGCAGTGTGTCGTCGTCTGGGGCCGAGGCCCCGGTCAGCGGCGAGGTGGGCGGAGAAGCCGTACTCATGATCGCCCCGCGTATGCGTTGCTTCGTCTTTTCGTCAGTGCAGCGGGCCCTGCCCATGACGGATCTTCGCGGCGAACTGCCCGGCCGCTTGTTCGGGAATCGGGCTCGCGTGGATGTGCGCGATGCGCCACTCGCCGCGTTCGTGGATCATCACGTACGTCGCGAAAACCATGTCGGGTTCGGCCGTCAGGTCGGCCTGCTGATGCGCTTCGGCGATCGTGTAGACGACCGTGCCGAGGCTGTCGTAGACGCGGATGTCGAGCGGTTCGATCGTCACCGGGCGCGTCGCGAGCCGGTTGGCGAGCCCGCTGCGGATCTGGTCGAGGCCGTGCAGATGCTCGCCGTCCGCCCATACGCAGCTGGCGAAATCCTCGTCGATCCACAACGCCAGCAGCGCGTCGAGATTGGCATCGGCGACGGCCTGGTAGTAGGCGTTCAGCGTATCGGCAGCGGCTTCGAAGAGGCGGGCAAAACGTGGCATCGGGGTTGTCTCTCGCGCGCGTCGCGCGCCGTATTCAGCACGGCGGCCCGGATGGGGCCGCCGCACACCGGTGAATCGGATTGCCCGGCGCGCCGTGCGACGCTGCCGGCCAGGGTCAGCGTTGCCCGACGAGCATGCCGCGCAAATCGCCGAATACCTGCTCGGGACCGAGTTCGCGCAGGCACTTGAGGTGGCCGAGCGGGCACTCGCGTTCGAAGCAGGGACTGCATTCGAGATGCAGCCATTGTACCTTCGCCAGGTCCGACAGCGGAGGGGTGTGGCGCGGATCGGTCGATCCGTACAGCGCGACGAGCGGCCGGCGCAGCGCGGCGGCGACGTGCATCAGCCCCGAATCGTTGGTGACGACCGCGTTCGCGCGCGCGATCAGCGCGCATGCCTCGGACAGCGACGTCTGCCCGCACAGGTTGCGCACGTTCGGCGCGTGGTCGGCGATCGCCTGCGCGGCCGCGGCGTCCTTCTGCGAGCCGAGCGCGACGATCTGCGTGTACGGGAACGACTGGTGCACGATCGTCGCGAGCGTCGCGAAGTGCTCGGGCGGCCAGCGCTTGGCCGGGCCGTATTCGGCGCCAGGGCAGAACACGACGAGCGGCTTGCGCGTATCGAGATTGAAGCGCGCGGACACGCGGGCCGTCTCGTTCAGGTCGGCGTCGAGGCGCGGCGCGGGCAGCGTCTTCATCGATTCGGGCAGCTTCGCGCCCGGCGCGTACGCGAGCGCCGCGTAGTGCGTCGTCATCGGCGGCCGCTCGCCCGACTTGGTCGGATTCGCGTGCCGCACGTTCAGCAGCCCGTAGCGGTGCTCGCCCGTGTAGCCGATCCGCAGCGGGATGTTCGCGAGCCACGGGGTCACCGCGGACTTCAGCGAATTCGGCAGCACGTACGCCGCGTCGTAGCCGACGTCGCGCAGGTCGCTCGCGAGCTGCCAGCGGCGCAGCAACTGCAGCTTGCCATGCGCGAGATCGGTCGCGTAGACATCGTGGATCTCGGGCATCC
The DNA here is from genome assembly GCF_025560745.1 of Burkholderia sp. S-53. Taxonomy (NCBI): domain Bacteria; kingdom Pseudomonadati; phylum Pseudomonadota; class Betaproteobacteria; order Burkholderiales; family Burkholderiaceae; genus Burkholderia; species Burkholderia sp. S-53. Next base: position 3,065,295 of record NZ_CP090483.1, on the reverse strand, counting down.
GCTCGAGCACGGGCGCGACCCACGACGGCGCGACGGCATCGATCGCGATGCGGGGATGGAGCTTCTTCAGCAGCGCAAAAAGCGGCTGCGCCATCAATGCGTCACCGATCCAGTTCGGTGCGATAACCAGCGCTCGACGCATCAGGTGGACTTCCGATGTCGTAATGAAGCACGGCGCGCGGGCGCCGCGTTCGGGTTGCCAGAATGGGGAACGGCGGCGCGCCGGGCATCCGGCGGCGCCGCCTCGCGAGTGGCGGGCCCGCGGGCCCGTCCGCCCGGGCTCAGTGGCCCTTGACGACCTCGCCGTCGCGCAGCTTGTAGCGCGTGCCGCAGTACGGGCAGCGTGCCTCGCCGTGCGAGACGTCGATGAAGACGCGCGGGTGCGCGCTCCAGCGCGCCATGGCCGGGTTCGGGCAGTAGGCGGGAAGATCCTTGGCCGTCAGTTCGACCAGCGGCATTTCCTTGATTTCACTCATGAGACTTTCTCTTATCACTCTTTTGTGGGGCGGTCGGGGCGCGGCGCGCTCAGACCTTCGTCAGCCAGTGCGCGTACTTCGCGTTCTTGCCGGACACGATATCGAAAAACGCCGACTGGAGCTTTTCCGTGACGGGGCCGCGCGCGCCGCTGCCGATCGTGCGGTTGTCGAGCTCGCGGATCGGCGTGACTTCGGCGGCCGTGCCGGTGAAGAACGCTTCGTCGGCCGTGTAGACCTCGTCGCGCGTGATGCGCTTCTCGATCACCTCGATGCCGGCGTCCTTCGCGAGCGTGATGACCGTGTCGCGCGTGATGCCGTCGAGGCACGACGACAGGTCGGGCGTGTACAGCTTGCCGTTGTTCACGAGGAAGAAGTTCTCGCCGGAGCCTTCCGACACGTAGCCGTCGACGTCGAGCAGCAGCGCCTCGTCGTAGCCGTCGGCCGTCGCTTCCTGGTTCGCGAGGATCGAGTTCACGTACCAGCCCGACGCCTTCGCGCGCACCATCGACACGTTCACGTGGTGACGCGTGAACGACGACGTCTTCACGCGGATGCCCTTCGCGAGGCCTTCCTCGCCGAGGTACGCGCCCCAAGGCCATGCGGCGATCGCGACGTGGATCGTGTTGCCCTTCGCCGACACGCCGAGCTTTTCCGAGCCGACCCAGATGATCGGGCGCAGGTAGCACGACTCGAGCTTGTTCTCGCGCACGACGTCGAGTTGCGCGGCTTCGAGCGTTTCCCGGTCGAACGGCACGTCCATCTGGAAGATCTTCGCGGAATTCAGCAGACGTTTCGTGTGCTCGCGCAGGCGGAAGATCGCGGTGCTGCCGTCGGCCGTCTGGTACGCGCGCACGCCCTCGAAGACGCCCATGCCGTAGTGCAGCGTATGGGTCAGGACGTGGATCTTGGCGTCGCGCCAGTCGATCAGCTTGCCGTCCATCCAGATCTTGCCGTCGCGGTCGGCCATTGACATAGGATTCTCCTGGGATGCGGTTGTGTGCAGCGTTGAGCCGGAAAGACGCTTATTTTAGCGTCATTTGGCGACGATCCGGTCGGCCGGCACAGGGGCGGCGCTATAATCGCCCGGTACCGATTCCAATAACGATGGGGCGTACCGGCAGGAGGCGCCGGCGTCCCGACGAACCGCCCGCTGCGGCCCGCTTTCCCATGCTCGCTCGATTGTCCGCCACCGACCGCTTCGCGCTGATCCAGGGCGCGCGCGACTATTCCCCGACGCTGATGGCGATCCTGTCCTGGGGGCTCGTCACCGGCATCGCGATGAGCAAGTCGGTCATGACGCTCGGGCAGGCGAGCGCGATGTCGCTGCTCGTCTACGCGGGCTCGTCGCAGCTCGCGGTGCTGCCGCTCCTCGCCGCGAAGCTGCCGATCTGGACCGTGCTGCTCACGGCCGCGATGGTCAACACGCGTTTCGTGATCTTCAGCGCCGGGCTTGCTCCCCATTTTTCCTACCTGCCGCTGTGGCGGCGCCTCGCGATCGGCTATTTCAACGGCGACGTGATCTACCTGCTGTTCCAGAAACAGGGCTTCGCCAACGGCCACGTGCCGGGCAAGGAGGCGTATTTCTGGGGGATGGCGCTCGCGAGCTGGGTGTCGTGGCAGGTGTCGTCGCTCGCCGGCATTCTGCTCGCGAGCTTCTTTCCCGCGAGCTGGGGGCTGGAACTGGCCGGCACGCTCGCGCTGATCCCGATCATGGTGTCGGCGGTCGCGAACCGCTCGACGCTCGCGGCCGTCGCGGTCGCGGGCATCGTGTCGCTCGTCGCGTTCGACCTGCCGTACCGTCTTGCGTTGCCGCTCGCGGTGCTCGCCGCGCTCGCGGCCGGCAGCATGGCCGATTTCTTCGTCGAACGGGCCGACTGGCGACGCATCCGCACCGAAACCGTGCACGAAAAGGAAATCGAATGAGTGCGACCGAGATCTGGATCGTCATCGTCGGGATGACGATCGTCACGGCCGTCACGCGCGCGCTGTTCCTGATCGGCGGCGAGCGCACCGTGCTGCCCGAACGCGTGCAGCGCGCGCTGCGCTATGCGCCGGCGGCCGCGCTCGTCGCCGTCGTGCTGCCCGACGTGCTCGAAACGCCGGCCGGGCTGTCGTTCGCGCTGTCCAACCATCCGTTCTACGCGGCGCTCGCCGGCCTCGGCTGGTTCTTGTGGCGGCGCAGCATGCTCGGCACGATCGTCGTCGGGATGCTCGTGTTCACCGCGCTGCGCCTGATCTTCTGATGGGCCGCCGTTCCGGCCCGCCGGGCGCCGGCCGCGTGCGAGCGGGTATTGCTGCGCCGCAGCAATGAGTCCGTTCCCGCTCGCGATCCCAAATAGGCGGAATTCGCCGCCGCACGGGTCAGTCTGCCGGGTGGATCGGCTAGAATGCCCGTTCGAGATTTTTTACCCGTGCGCGTCATGCGAACCGCCAGCCACGGCCGCATCCGGCGCCCTTTCGCGGCAGCCCGCGCACGTCCAGCGTGAACCCCCTTTCCCCATCCACTACTTCAATCTGTTCAACATGAGCCAAGTCAAGCGTCTTACCGACCTGATCGCCGCCGGCCAGCTCGCCGGCAAGCGGGTGTTCATCCGCGCCGACCTGAACGTCCCGCAGGACGACCAGGGCAACATCACCGAGGACACGCGCGTGCGCGCGTCCGTGCCGGCCATCCAGGCCGCGCTCGACGCAGGCGCGGCCGTGATGGTCACGTCGCACCTCGGCCGTCCGACCGAAGGCGAATTCAAGCCGGAAGACTCGCTCGCGCCGGTCGCGAAGCGCCTCGCCGAACTGCTTGGCCGCGACGTGCCGCTCGTGTCGAACTGGGTCGAGAACGGCGTGAACGTCGCGCCGGGGCAGGTCGTGCTGCTCGAGAACTGCCGCGTGAACAAGGGCGAGAAGAAGAATTCGGACGAGCTCGCGCAAAAGATGGCGAAGCTCTGCGACGTGTACGTGAACGACGCGTTCGGCACCGCGCACCGCGCGGAAGCGACCACGCACGGGATCGCGAAGTACGCGCCGGTCGCGTGCGCGGGCCCGCTGCTGGCCGCCGAACTCGACGCGCTCGGCAAGGCGCTCGGCAACCCGGCGCGTCCGCTGGTGGCGATCGTCGCCGGCTCGAAGGTGTCGACCAAGCTGACGATCCTGAAGTCGCTGGCCGAGAAGGTCGACCAGCTGATCGTCGGCGGCGGCATCGCGAACACGTTCATGCTCGCGGCCGGTCTGCCGATCGGCAAGTCGCTCGCGGAAACCGACCTCGTCGGCGACGCGAAGGCGATCATCGACGAAGCGCGCAAGCGCGGCGCGTCGGTGCCGATCCCGACCGACGTCGTAACGGCCAAGGAATTCTCGCCGACGGCTGCGGCCACGGTGAAGCAGGTCGCCGACATCGAAGCGGACGACATGATCCTCGACATCGGCCCGGATACCGCCAAGGCGCTCGCGAGCCAGCTCGAGAAGGCCGGCACGATCGTGTGGAACGGCCCGGTCGGCGTGTTCGAGTTCGACCAGTTCGGCAACGGCACCAAGACGCTCGCCGAAGCGATCGCCAAATCGTCCGCGTTCTCGATCGCGGGCGGCGGCGACACGCTCGCGGCCATCGCGAAGTACGGCATCCACGACCAGGTCAGCTACATCTCGACGGGCGGCGGCGCCTTCCTCGAGTTCCTCGAGGGGAAGAAGCTGCCGGCGGTGGAAGTGCTCGAAACGCGGGCGGCCTGAGCGTGGCGGCGCGCGCAGGGGTGACGAAGGCCGCGCGCTCCGCGAAAGCGGAGCAGCCGGCCGGCGCGGGCAAGCGCAAACGCGCGCCCGCGCGGGCGAACTCCGCCCCGCGCGCACCGGCGGCCGCCGGCGACGCGGCCGTGCAGCACCACGAGATTCAGAACAAAGCGATGCCGGGCGCAAGCACCGGCACGCCCCCCGGAACGGCCGCCGCTGGGCCCGCCGTTTCCGGCTCTCGCAGCGTTTCACCCAGCGCATCCACCTTGATCCAGATGAGGAGTTTCATGCAGCGCGCCACCAAGATAGTCGCCACGATCGGCCCGGCTTCCAGTTCGCCGGAGATTCTGCTGCAGATGATGCAGGCGGGCCTCGACGTCGTGCGGCTCAATTTTTCGCACGGCACGGCCGACGATCACCGCCAGCGCGCCGAGATGGTGCGCGAGGCCGCCCGCAAGGTTGGCCGCGAGATCGCGATCATGGCCGACCTCCAGGGCCCGAAGATCCGCGTCGGCAAGTTCGAGAACGGCAAGACGACGCTCGTGCCGGGTCAGCCGTTCATCCTCGACGCGGCTTGCGAGCTCGGCAACGACGAGCGGGTCGGCCTCGACTACAAGGAACTGCCGCGTGACCTGAAGCCGGGCGACCTGCTGCTGCTGAACGACGGCCTGATCGTGCTGACCGTCGAGCGCGTGCTCGGCGACGAGATCCACACGATCGTCAAGGTGGGCGGCGAGCTGTCGAACAACAAGGGGATCAACCGCCAGGGCGGCGGCCTGTCGGCGCCCGCGCTGACCGCGAAGGACATGGAAGACATCCGCACCGCGATGTCGCTCGGCGCGGACCTGGTGGCGGTGTCGTTCCCGAAGAACGCGACCGACATGGAAATGGCGCGCCAGCTCGCGAACATCGCGGGCGCGCCGTACGGCATCAAGCCGAAGATGATCGCGAAGATCGAGCGCGCGGAAGCGATTCCGGCGCTGCAGAGCATTCTCGACGCGTCCGACGGCATCATGGTCGCGCGCGGCGACCTCGCGGTGGAAGTGGGCAACGCGGCCGTGCCGGCGCTGCAGAAGCGGATGATCCGGATGGCGCGCGAGTCGAACAAGCTCGTGATCACCGCGACGCAGATGATGGAATCGATGATCCATGCGCCGGTGCCGACCCGCGCGGAAGTGTCGGACGTCGCGAACGCGGTGCTCGACGGCACCGACGCGGTGATGCTGTCGGCCGAGACGGCCGCCGGCAAGTACCCGGTCGTCACGATCGAGACGATGGCGGCCGTGTGCGTCGAGGCGGAAAAGTCGGAACACGTCGAGCTGGACAAGGATTTCCTCGACCGCACGTTCACGCGGATCGACCAGTCGATCGCGATGGGCGCGCTGTTCACCGCGTATCACCTGGGCGCGAAGGCGATCATCGCGCTGACCGAATCGGGCGCGACCGCGCTGTGGATGTCGCGTCACTACACGCACGTGCCGATCTTCGCGCTGACGCCGCGCGTCGGCAGCGAGCGCACGATGGCGCTGTACCGCAACGTGACGCCGCTGCACGTCGAATTCAACAGCGACCGCGACTCGGCGCTGCAGGCGGCGCTGGAGATCGTCGTCAAGCAGGGCTACGTACAGCATGGCGACATGGTCGTGCTGACCGTCGGCGAACCGATGGGGCAGGCGGGCGGCACCAACACGCTGAAGATCGTGCGGGTCGGCGAGCACTATTGAGTCGAGCGTTCGCCGGGCACCTGGCCCGCCTGCGGGCCGGCGGCCCGGATCGATCGAATTTGATCCGTCACCGTTTTTCACGCGAAAGCCGCGCGGGGTCCGAAGCCCCGCGCGGCTTTTTTTCTCTTTTTTGCCCGCATTGTGCCGTGCGAACGTAACAAATTGCGAGTGGGCGCCACCGGGCGGTCGGAATCGGAGGCGCTTCGCGATAAAATGCCGCTATTCGACGCTCAGCCGCGCCGCGCCACCCCGGTTCGACCGGGGGCGGGTGCCGCGCCGGCGTCAGGGCGCACCGGTTTTCATTCCAAGGAGTTCCACAATGCCTCTCGTATCAATGCGTCAATTGCTGGACCACGCGGCAGAGCACGGTTACGGCCTGCCGGCCTTCAACGTGAACAACCTGGAGCAGGTCCAGGCGATCATGGCGGCAGCGGACCAGGTCGGCGCGCCCGTGATCATGCAGGCATCGGCCGGCGCGCGTAAGTACGCGGGCGAGCCGTTCCTGCGTCACCTGATCGAAGCGGCAGTCGAGTCCTACCCGCACATCCCGGTCGTGATGCACCAGGATCACGGCCAGTCGCCGGCGGTCTGCATGGGCGCGATCCGCAGCGGCTTCACGAGCGTGATGATGGACGGTTCGCTCGAAGCCGACGGCAAGACGGTCGCGTCGTACGAGTACAACGTCGACGTGTCGCGCAAGGTCGTCGAGATGGCGCACTCGATCGGCGTGACGGTCGAAGCCGAACTCGGCGTGCTCGGCTCGCTCGAGACGATGAAGGGCGACAAGGAAGACGGCCACGGCGCGGAAGGCACGATGACCCGCGAGCAGCTGCTGACCGATCCGGAGCAGGCGGCCGACTTCGTGAAGCTCACGCAGTGCGATGCGCTCGCGATCGCGATCGGCACGTCGCACGGCGCGTACAAGTTCTCGAAGAAGCCGACGGGCGACATCCTGTCGATCCAGCGCATCAAGGAAATCCACGCGCGCATTCCGAACACGCACCTCGTGATGCACGGTTCGTCGTCGGTGCCGCAGGAACTGCTGGCCGAGATCCGCGAATTCGGCGGCGACATGAAGGAAACCTACGGCGTGCCGGTCGAGGAAATCCAGGAAGGCATCAAGCACGGCGTGCGCAAGATCAACATCGACACCGACCTGCGTCTCGCGATCACCGGCGCGATCCGTCGTTACCTGTTCGAGAACCCGGGCAAGTTCGATCCGCGCGACTACCTGAAGCCCGCGCGCGAAGCGGCGAAGCAGGTCTGCGTCGACCGCTACCTCGCGTTCGGCTGCGAAGGCCAGGCCGGCAAGATCAAGCCGGTGTCGCTCGACAAGATCGCCGAGCAGTACAAGTCCGGCGCGCTCGCGCAGGTCGTGCGCTGAGACTGTAGTACGATTGCCCCGCCCGATTCTGTCGCTTGGCAGGGGCAGGCTGCCCGGCCGGACCTGATCCGGCCCCAGGCAGCCGTTCCGTCCGGCCGAACGAGGGCCGGCCGGCAACCGTCCGGGCCCGTGCGCCCGGCCGGTTCGCCGACGTATTGCAAGACCGCCGTTCCCGCCTGCCGCGGGGAACGGCGTTTCCCTTTTTGTTTGGCTCCTTATCTGCGAAAAGACGATGTCTACCCTTTACGAATCCACGCTCCGCTCGCTGCCGCTCCTCGGTCGCGGCAAGGTCCGCGATAACTACGCGGTCGGCAACGACAAGCTCCTGATCGTCACGACCGACCGCCTGTCGGCATTCGACGTGGTGATGGGCGAGCCGATTCCGAACAAGGGCCGCGTGCTGAACCAGATGGCGAACTTCTGGTTCGACAAGCTCGCGCACATCGTGCCGAACCACCTGACGGGCGACGCGCCGGAAGCGGTCGTCGCGGCGGATGAAGTCGAGCAGGTGCAGGGCCGCGGCGTGGTCGTCAAGCGCCTCGAGCCGATCATGATCGAAGCGGTCGTGCGCGGCTACCTGGCCGGCAGCGGCTGGAAGGAGTACCAGGCATCGGGCGCCGTGTGCGGCGTGCAGCTGCCGGAAGGCCTGCAGAACGCGCAGAAGCTGCCCGAGCCGATCTTCACGCCGGCCGCGAAGGCCGAGATGGGCGAGCACGACGAGAACATCACGTTCGAGGAAACCGAGCGCCGCATCGGCACCGAGCTGGCCGCGACGATCCGCGACATCTCGATCCGCCTGTACAAGGAAGCGGCCGACTACGCGGCGACGCGCGGCATCATCATCGCCGATACGAAGTTCGAATTCGGCCTCGACAACCACGGCAAGCTGTACCTGATGGACGAAGTGCTGACGGCCGATTCGTCGCGCTTCTGGCCGGCCGACCAGTACGAAGTCGGCACGAACCCGCCGTCGTTCGACAAACAGTTCGTGCGCGACTGGCTCGAGGCGCAGCCGTGGGGCAAGACGGCGCCGGCGCCGGCGCTGCCGGCCGACGTCGTCGAGAAGACGGCCGCGAAGTACCAGGAAGCGCTCGAGCGCATCACGGGCCAGTCGCTCGCCTGAGCGAGCTTTGCATGGGACCGGAGTAAGCGCTGAAGCGCCAACTCCGGTCGACCGCTTTGCATGGGACCGGAGTAAGTGCTGAAGCACTAACTCCGGTCGACAGGAAATCCACGAAATGAGTGAAATCCAGACCGCCCACACGCACAGCGCGCCGCTCATCGGCGTGCTGATGGGTTCGAGTTCCGACTGGGACGTGATGAAGCACGCAGTAGCGATCCTGCAGGAATTCGGCGTGCCGTACGAAGCGAAGGTCGTGTCCGCGCACCGGATGCCCGACGAGATGTTCGACTATGCGGAGAAGGCGCGCGAGCGCGGGCTGCGCGCGATCATCGCGGGCGCCGGCGGCGCCGCGCACCTGCCCGGCATGCTGGCCGCGAAAACCACGGTGCCGGTGCTCGGCGTGCCGGTCGCGAGCAAGTATCTGAAGGGTGTCGATTCGCTGCACTCGATCGTGCAGATGCCGAAGGGCGTGCCCGTCGCGACGTTCGCGATCGGCGAGGCCGGTGCCGCGAATGCCGCGCTGTTCGCGGTGTCGATCCTGTCCGGCACGTCGGTCGACTACGCGAACCGGCTCGCCGCGTTCCGCGTGCGCCAGAACGAAGCCGCGCACGCAATGGTGCTGCCGCCGCTGGAATGACGGCGCACCGGCGGCCGCGCGTCGCGGCTGCCTGACCTCCCCACTGCGGCGGGCAGCGCCCGCCGCGACCGACCACTGACATGACCGCAACTCCTGATTCCGTTTCCCCGATCCTGCCCGGCGCGTGGCTGGGCATGGTCGGCGGTGGCCAGCTCGGCCGCATGTTCTGCTTTGCCGCCCAGGCGATGGGCTATCGCGTCGCCGTGCTCGATCCCGATCCGACGAGCCCCGCCGGCGCGGTCGCCGACCGCCACCTGCGCGCGGCCTACGACGACGAAGCCGCGCTCGCCGAGCTGGCCGATCTGTGCGACGCGGTGTCGACGGAGTTCGAGAACGTGCCGGCCGCGAGCCTCGATTTTCTCGCGCGCACGACGTTCGTCGCACCGGCCGGCCGCTGCGTCGCGGTCGCGCAGGACCGGATCGCGGAGAAGCGCTTCATCGAGGCGTCGGGCGTACCGGTCGCGCCGCACGTCGTGATCGAATCGTCGGCGGCGCTCGCCGCGCTCGACGATGCCGCGCTCGACGCGGTGCTGCCGGGCATCCTGAAGACGGCGCGCCTCGGCTACGATGGCAAGGGCCAGGTGCGCGTGGGCACCGCGCAGGAAGCGCGCGACGCGCATGCGGCGCTCGGCGGCGTGCCGTGCGTGCTCGAGAAGCGCCTGCCGCTGAAATACGAAGTGTCGGCGCTGATCGCGCGCGGCGCGGACGGCCGCTCGGCCGCGTTCCCGCTCGCGCAGAACGCGCACCACAACGGCATCCTCGCGCTGACGGTGGTGCCCGCGCCGGCCGCCGATGCCGCGCGCGTCGCAGAGGCGCAGCAGGCGGCGGTACGGATCGCCGATACGCTCGGCTACGTCGGCGTGCTGTGCGTCGAGTTCTTCGTGCTGGAAGACGGCTCGTTCGTCGCGAACGAGATGGCGCCGCGCCCGCACAACTCCGGCCACTACACGGTCGATGCGTGCGTAACGAGCCAGTTCGAGCAGCAGGTGCGCGCGATGACGCGCATGCCGCTCGGCAACCCGCGCCAGCATTCGCCGGCCGCGATGCTGAACATCCTCGGCGACGTGTGGTTCCCGAACGGCGCGGCGGCCGATGCCGTCACGCCGCCGTGGGACACGGTCGCGGCGATGCCGACTGCGCACCTGCACCTGTACGGCAAGGAAGACGCGCGTGTCGGCCGCAAGATGGGCCACGTGAACTTCACGGCCCAGACGCGCGACGAAGCCGTCGCCGCGGCCACCGCGTGCGCGCAGTTGCTGCGCGTGCCGCTCGACTGAGGCACCAGCCGATGTCGATCGATCTTCCGAACTCGGTGACGCCCGCGCAGATCGACGCGGCCGCCGCGCTGCTCGACGCGGGGCAACTCGTCGCGTTCCCGACCGAAACCGTCTACGGGCTCGGCGGCGACGCGGCGAATCCCGAGGCCGTCGCGCGCATCTACGCGGCGAAGGGGCGGCCCGCGAACCATCCGGTGATCGTGCACCTGCCGCCCGGCGGCGATCCCGGCTACTGGGCCGACGCACTGCCGGCCGATGCGCAGGCGCTGATCGATGCGTTCTGGCCGGGCCCGCTGACGCTGATCCTGAAGCGCCATGCGCGCATTCCGGACGCCGTGAGCGGCGGGCAGGATTCGGTCGGGCTGCGCTGCCCGTCGCATCCGGTCGCGCAGGCGCTGCTGGCCGCGTTCAGCACGCGGCGCGGCGGGCACGGCGGCGTTGCCGCGCCGTCCGCGAACCGGTTCGGCCATGTGAGCCCGACGACCGCACAGCACGTGCGCGACGAATTCGGCGACACCGTGCACGTGCTCGACGGCGGCGCATCCGAAGTCGGCATCGAATCGACGATTCTCGACCTGTCGCGCGGTTTCCCGGCGCTGCTGCGCCCGGGCCACGTGACGCCGCAGCAGATCGCCGACGTGCTTGGCCGCGCGCCGCGGCTGCCGGACGGCAGCGACGCGACCGCGCCGCGCGCGTCGGGCACGCTGAAGGCGCATTACGCGCCGCGTACGCCGCTCGCGCTGCTGCCGTTCGATGCACTCGAGCTGCTGCTCGCGGCCGCGCAAACCGACGGCGAGCGCGTCGCGCTCGTCGCACGCGCGTCGCGCGCGGGACGCTGGGCGCAGGCCGACGGCGTTCATTTCATCGCGGCGCCGGAAGATCCGCAGGCCTACGCACGCGACCTGTACGGGATGCTGCGTGCGCTCGACCGCGCGCAGGTCGCGCGCATTCTCGTCGAGAAGCTGCCCGAGACCGTCGAATGGATCGCAGTCAACGACCGGCTCGGCCGCGCCGCGGCCGCGTTCGAAGCGCAGGGGTGAGCGCGGCAGTGACGCACGTGTCGACGCCGTAGGTCGCTCGCCGACGAGCATGCATGGTGCGACGCGTCGGGATCGGAAAAACAAACGCCCGACCGGTGAACCCGGTCGGGCGTTTTCGCTTGTGTTCGCGTTCGCAGGCGCGAAGCATCCGCCGTCCGGTCCGCGGCAGCTGCGCGGACCGGACGCGGTGCTTACTTGCCGACGCCGGTCGCCGCGATCTGCTTCTCGACGAACTGCGCGATCAGCTGACCCATGTGCGTCGACGGGTGGACCGTGTCGGCGAACATGTAGGTCTGGTCCGCGTTCGCGGTCGTGTAGGTCTGCGGCGAGCAGAACAGCGACGAGCCGAATGCGGTCGGCATCGGCGCGCCGAACGCCTTCGCCGCGTTGATCATCGCCTGCAGGTTGCACGCGGTGCCGGTGTTCGACACCGTGAAGCCGTTCGCCTGGAAATTGGCCGTGATGCCATCCTGCCACGTGAAAATGTCGAGCAGCGCGTACTTGGTCGTGTCGACCTTGAGCGCCTGCAGCGTCCCGACGAGTGTCTGATTGAACAGCCCCGACAGCTGCGTGAACACCGCCTGCGTGCCGCCTGCCACTGCCAGCGGCGTGCCGCCGATGTCCGGCATGTTCGACACGAACACGTGCGTGCCGCCTGCCGCGACGATCTGCTGGACGATGCCTGCGTACTGCTGCGCGGCGAGCCCGATCGCCTGGGCCGCCGCGAGCTGCGCGGCCGGCGTGTTGCCTTGCGCCTGCGCGACCGCCGCCTGATAGAAGATGTCGTTCGCGCCGCCGTTGAGCAGCACGATCTGGCCCGCGTTGAAGCTGCCGTGCTGCGTCAGGTACTGCTTGACCTGGTCGGCGATCGGCATCGTCGTCGCCTGCGCGTAGTCGGAATTCGGCACGCTCGCGTCCGCGTGGCCGATGCCCGGCTGCAGCGTCACGCGCGAGCCGCCCTGCGCGTAGCCGAGGCCGCCGGTGGCCTGCAGCGGAATGCCGAAGCCACCCTGGTTCGCGGGCTGCAGCGTGTCGCCGTAGTAGGTCGCGACGAGCTGCGTCCACACCTGCCCCGGGTTGGTCGTGAAGCGGCCGCCGCCGAAGCCGAGCTTGATCTGCGAATAGGTGCCTGCGTCGGACAGGCTGTCGCCGAACGACACGATCTGCATCTTCACGCCCGACGGCGGCGGGTTCGACGCGCTGCTGTTGTTGTCGTCGCCGCCGCCGCACGCGGCGAGCAGCGCGAGCGCGGCGCCCGCGATCGCGACCTGCGCGGTGCGCAGCAGGCGTTGCCGGGTCTGCGACGGGAATTGTTGTTGTGACTGCATCGTTCGATCTCCTCGTAGATATGGCCTGATGTGTTTCTCATCTGCCGCGTGCCTGCTCGGAACCGGGCTGCGCGGCGGCCGTTGGCTGAAACGGTTATTGGTCTCGCGCAGTCGCAAGCGGCACGGTGCGCGGATCCTGGTTGGCGGCCTCGGCGATCTGCGCATGATAAGCGCTCGCCCACTCGGGCGGGCCGAAAATCGCGCGCAGCTTGTTGCGCCATCCGTCGACGCGCAACGCGTCGGCCGCCATCGACACCCACTCGTGGAACGTCGCGACGAGCGGGTTGTTCGAGCCGAGGCTCTCGACGATCCCGTACTGCGGCGGGTCGTCCGGCGTTTCCTCGACATAGCTGCCGAACAGGCGATCCCAGATCACCAGGACACCTGCGTAATTGCGGTCGATGTAGCGCGGGTTGCGCGCATGGTGCGCACGGTGGATCGACGGCGTGTTGAGCACGTACTCGAGCCAGCCGAGCTTGCCGATCGCCTGCGTGTGCACGAAGAACTGGAACGCGAGGTTGATCAGCACGATGCCGACGACCTGTTGCGGCGGGAAGCCGGCGACCGCGAGCGGCAGCCAGAACACCCACATGCCCGCGACCGGGTACATCAGGCTCTGGCGGAACGCGGTCGAGAAATTCATCCGCTCGGACGAGTGGTGCACGACGTGCGCGGCCCACAGCCAGCGCACGCGATGGCTCGCGCGATGGAACACGTAGTAGAGGAAGTCCTGCGCGACGAACAGCACCGCGAACGACAGCCAGCCGTCGTGCCACGTGAACAGGCGATAGTGTTGGTAGCAGTAAGCGTAGACGGGGATCACGAAGAGCCACGCGATCTTGTCCGCGCCCTGGTGCATCAGCGCGAGCGCCGCATTGCACAGCGTGTCGCGCCACGCATAGACGTGGTCCTGCGCACGTGTGCGGGCGAGGTGCCAGGCCTCCCACGCGATGCAGAGCAGGAAGACGGGCGCCAGCGCGAGCAGAAGCAATTCGACGTCGAATCGCATGGGCGTGTCTCCTCCTTTCCCCTGCAGGCCGTGAGGCCGGGCGTGCAGCCCGTTGTAGATATCGGTCAGGCCAACAGCCTACGCAATCGCCACGCGCTAGGCGAGGGGGCAGCGTAGAGGGTTCCCTCTGAGGACAGGGTTTCTACGGAAACCGTGCGGCGCGGGGCCGGGCGGTGCGGCCCCGTTTTACGTGCATGGCTGGCGTGCGGCGCATCGCGCGCCGGTGACGGCGGCCGTTTCAAATCGCGAAGGGCGGGATTCCGTGTGCGGGGCGGCGGCAGGTCGCGCGGGCCGCCCGCCGGGGGCCGCGGGATGCGCGATGCCGTCCCGTGGCCGGCGCACGCCGACCGACGGGCGGGGATGCGCCGCGGCGCGGCGCGCGAGGCGTCAGTGCGCGCCCGCGTAGATCCATTCGAGCAGCGAGTCGTGCGCGGCGCGCGCGCCTTCCGCGTGATCGTTGTTGATGAAGCTGACGACGATGTAGCTCTGGCCGTCGGCGCCGGCGACGTAGCCGGCGATCGCGCGCACGTCGCGCAGCGTGCCGGTCTTGATGTGCGCGTTGCCGAGCACGCCGGCGTTGGTGAGGCGGTTCTTCATCGTGCCGTCGATGCCGGCGATCGGCAGCGAATCGACGAACGCCTGTGCGACGGGGCTCGCGTTCGCGGCCTGCAGCAGCGCGGCGAGCGACAGCGCGCTCACGTGTTCTTCGCGCGACAGCCCCGAGCCGTTTTCGAGCACGAGGTCCGGCATCGCGATGCCGTTCTTCTGCAGGAACGCCTGGATCGCGCGGCTCGACTGCTCGGGCGTCGCGGGCGGCTTGCCGCTGACCGCGCCGATCGTCAGGAACAGGTTGCGCGCCATCACGTTGTTGCTGAACTTGTTGATGTCGTAGACGATGCTGCCGAGCACCGGGCTGTGATGCACGGCGACGGGCCGCGCGGTGGTCGGCACCTTGCCTTCGGTCACGGGCCCCGCGATCGTGCCGCCGTCCTGCTGCCACAGCGCCAGGAAGCCGCGCGCGAAGAACGTCGTGTGATCGAGGATCGCGAGGTTGGTGGTGTGCGCGCCGCAGCGCAGCGGATAGTCGCCGGCGAACGATGCGGTCATCATTCCGGCGCCGGCCGTCAGCGTCGGGCGCGCGGCCGCGGCGGCGGCGCTGCACGAGCCCGTGCCTTCGACCAGCTGGTTGTCGATCGACAGGTCCGCGAGCGGCGGCAGCACGTCGACGGCCACCTTGCCGTCGTCGCCCGGCGTGACCGTGAACGACACGGCCTTGAACGCGTACAGCAGCGGATCGGGGCCGACGTTGTACGGCGCGCTGACGTCGTCGTCGAACGACGGCAGGTCGCGCGTCGATGCCGCGAAATAGCTCTTGTCGAGCACGAGGCCGCCGGCCACGCGCTTGATGCCGGCCTTGCGGATCTTGTCGACGAGGTCGATCAGCTCTTCCGGCACGAGCTTCGGATCGCCGGTGCCCTTGATGTACAGGTTGCCCTGCAGCGTGCCGTCGGGGTCGACCGTGCCGTCCGTGTAGGCGGTCGTGCGCCAGCGGAAGTCGGGGCCGAGGATCGACAGGCCCGAGAAGGTCGTGACGAGCTTCATCGTCGACGCCGGCATCATCGGCCGGCTCGCATTCCACGCGATCAGCGGTTCCGGGTCGCCGACGCGCTCGACGACGACGCTCATCGCCGACGCCGGCACCTTCGCGCGCTGCAGCGAGACGAGCACGGATGCCGGCAGGCCGGCCGCACGCGCGGCGGGCGACACGACGGCGGTCTTGCGCGCTTCCTTGTGGGATTTCTTGCGGGCTTGCGCGGGCGGCGCGAAGGCCAGGGCCGTGCAGGTGGCGATGACGGCGGCTGCGCGCAGGCAGGCACGGGTGCGGGGGGCGAACCGGGCGGAAAGGGTGGAAATCGGCATGAACGAATACGGGTAAGCAGGGGCTCGGGCGGCGCGTGCGTCGCGCGCAAGCGCACATTGTAGAGACAAGTGGGCAAATGCCCGCTGAAATCGCGCGTCGTGCCGCATGGCGGCATCACTTTGCCGCGGGCATGCCGCGCATGCGATTCGCGGCGCTACAATGGTCGGCGTGTTTCACCCGACCCATGGATGCCTGTCCCGATGCGGATTCTGCTTGTCGAAGACGACCGAATGATTGCCGAGGGCGTGCGCAAGGCGCTGCGCTCGGACGGCTTTGCGGTCGACTGGGTGCAGGACGGCGACGCGGCGCTCACGGCGCTCGGCGGCGAGACGTACGACCTGCTGCTGCTCGACCTCGGCCTGCCGAAGCGCGACGGCATCGACGTGCTGCGCACACTGCGCGCGCGCGGGCTGGCGCTGCCGGTGCTGATCGTCACCGCGCGTGATGCCATCGCCGATCGCGTGAAGGGCCTCGACGCGGGCGCCGACGACTACCTCGTCAAGCCGTTCGACCTCGACGAGCTGGGCGCACGGATGCGCGCGCTGATCCGCCGCCAGGCCGGGCGCAGCGAATCGCTGATCCGTCATGGCGCGCTGACGCTCGATCCCGCTTCGCACCAGGTGACGCTCGACGGCGCGCCCGTCGCGCTGTCCGCGCGCGAGTTCGCGCTGCTCGAGGCGCTGCTCGCGCGGCCCGGCGCGGTGCTGTCGAAGAGCCAGCTCGAGGAAAAGATGTACGGCTGGGGCGAGGAGATCGGCAGCAATACGGTCGAGGTCTACATCCACGCGCTGCGCAAGAAGCTCGGCTCGGACCTGATCCGCAACGTGCGCGGGCTCGGCTACATGGTCGTCAAGGAAAGCTGACGCGTGAGGTCGATTCGTCATCAATTGCTGATCTGGCTGCTCGCGATCGTCGTCGCGGGCGTGGGCCTCGCCGGGTGGCTGATCTACCGGCAGGCGCTCGCCGAGGCGAACGAGCTGTTCGACTACCAGTTGCAGGAAATCGCCGCGGCACTGCCGTCCGAGCCGTTCTCGCAGGTGTTCGGTTCGCGCACCAACGGCGACGAAGGCATCGTGATCCAGATCTGGAACCGCAACGGCGTGCTGATGTACTTCTCGCATCCGCGCGCGCCGATCGCGCCCCGGGCGGAGCTCGGCTTCTCGACCGAGCGCACCGATCGCGGCGAATGGCGCGTGTACGGCGCGATCGTCGGCGACAACGTCGTGCAGCTCGCGCAGCCGCTGTCGGTGCGCAACCGGCTTGCGGCGAACGTCGCGCTGCGCACGCTGTGGCCGCTGATCGTGCTGCTGCCGTTCCTCGGCGCGGCCGTGTGGGTGATCGTCGGGCGCGGGCTGGCGCCGCTCGGCCGCGTGACGCGCGCGGTCGAGGCGCGCCGGCCGGAAGCGCTCGATCCGCTGCCCGACGAGCGCCTGCCGCTCGAAGTGCAGCCGCTCGTGCGCGCGCTGAACGGGCTGCTCGCGCGGCTGTCGGCCGCGCTCGACACGCAGAAGGCGTTCGTGGCCGACGCCGCGCACGAACTGCGCACGCCGCTCGCGGCCGTGCAGATCCAGGCGCAGCTCGTCGCCCGCGCGAAGGACGATGCGTCGCGTCGCGAGGCGGTCGCGGATCTCCAGGACGGCGTCACGCGCGCGACGCGCCTCGCGGAGCAGTTGCTTGCGCTCGCACGCGCCGAGCCGGACGGCGCGACGATGCGCGAACCGGTCGACCTGCAGGCGCTGCTGGCCGAATGCGTGGCCGCCCATGCGCCGCTCGCGCAGCGGCGCGACATCGATCTCGGTTTCGAGGAGACGCGCGCGGCGAGCGTCGTCGCGGACGTCGGCGCGCTGCGCGTGATGTTCGGCAACCTGCTCGACAACGCAGTGAAGTACACGCCGGACGGCGGCCGCATCGACGTGTCGCTGACCTCCGACGCGGCCGGCCGCGCGTGCGTCCAGATCGGCGACAGCGGGCCCGGCATCCCGGCCGACGAGCGCGAGCGCGTGTTCGACCGCTTCTACCGCGACAGCTCCGCGCGGGCGCGCGCCGACTTGTCGGGCAGCGGGCTCGGGCTGGCGATCGTCAAGCGCGTGGCGGCGCAGCAGGGCGCGACGGTGTCGCTCGGCGACGCGGCCGCGGGCGGCCTGCTCGTCAGCGTCGTGTTCCGCGACGCCGAGATGCCGGCCGAGGCGCCGCGGCAGTCCGAATCCGTGTGAGGATCGGCGCCGGATGGGCCCTGGCCCCCAATTAAGGCTGATTAAGCCTCCTTTAAGTCAGGGTCGTTACGCTGCGTCCTAACAAAGAGGAGGTCCTACGATGAACACCCGATTCCTTGCGCGCGGCGCCGTCGCGGTCGCCGTGGCGGCCGCCCTGTCGGCCGGTTACTTTGCCGGCACCCGCCGCGCCGATCCGCAGATCATCACGCCCGCGCAGGCGGCCGCGCTGATGCCGGCCGAAGCGGCCGCGAAGACCGGCATTCCCGATTTCTCCGGGCTCGTCGAGACCTACGGCCCGGCGGTCGTGAACATCAGCGCGAAGCACGTCGTGAAGCAGGTGTCGCGGCGCGTGCCGCAGCCGCAACTGCCGATCGACCCGAGCGATCCGTTCTACCAGTTCTTCAAGCACTTCTACGGCCAGGTGCCGGGCATGGGCGGCGATGCGCAGCCGGACGACCAGCCGAGCGCGAGCCTCGGTTCCGGGTTCGTCGTCAGTTCCGACGGGTACATCCTCACCAATGCGCACGTGATCGACGGCGCGAACGTCGTCACGGTCAGGCTGACCGACAAGCGCGAATACAAGGCGAAGGTCGTCGGCTCGGACAAGCAGTCCGACGTCGCGGTGCTGAAGATCGACGCGAGCGGCCTGCCGACCGTGAAGATCGGCGATCCGGCGCAGAGCAAGGTCGGCCAATGGGTCGTCGCGATCGGTTCGCCGTACGGCTTCGACAACACGGTCACGTCGGGCATCATCAGCGCGAAGTCGCGTGCGCTGCCGGACGAGAACTACACGCCGTTCATCCAGACCGACGTGCCGGTGAACCCCGGCAACTCGGGCGGCCCGCTGTTCAACCTGCAGGGCGAGGTGATCGGCATCAACTCGATGATCTATTCGCAGACGGGCGGCTTCCAGGGCCTGTCGTTCGCGATCCCGATCAACGAGGCGATCAAGGTGAAGGACGAGCTCGTGAAGACGGGCCACGTGAGTCGCGGCCGCCTCGGCGTCGCCGTGCAGGGGCTGAACCAGACGCTCGCGAGTTCGTTCGGGCTGCAGAAGCCGGACGGCGCGCTCGTCAGCTCGGTCGACCCGAACGGCCCGGCCGCGAAGGCGGGCCTGCAGCCGGGCGACGTGATCCTGTCGGTCAACGGCTCGCCGGTCGCCGATTCGACGTCGCTGCCTGCGCAGATCGCGAACCTGAAGCCGGGTTCGAAGGCCGACCTGCAGATCTGGCGCGACAAGTCGAAGAAGTCGATCAGCGTGACGCTCGGCGCGATGGCCGATGCGAAACTCGCGTCGAACGACAACGGGCCGATCGAGCAGGGCCGCCTGGGCGTCGCGGTGCGTCCGCTGTCGCCGCAGGAGCGCAGTGCCGACAACCTGTCGCACGGGCTGATCGTGCAGCAGGCCGGCGGGCCGGCCGCCAACGCGGGCATCCAGCCCGGCGACGTGATCCTCGCGGTCAACGGCCGCCCGGTCACGAGCCCCGAGCAGTTGCGCGACGCGGTGAAGGGCGCGGGCAACAGTCTGGCCCTGCTGATCCAGCGCGATAATGCACAGATCTTCGTGCCGGTCGACCTGAGCTGACCGGCGACGACCGACGGCCGGCCAGGCCGGCCGCGGCGGGCGCCGCCGCCGTCCGACCCCGTGGCGTGGCGCCCCGTATGTGTTCCGACCCAAAGGAGAGAGCCATGCAATATCTACGCAACGTGTCCCGATTTGCCGTCGCCGTGGCGTTGGCCGCCGGCTTCGCAGCCGGCGCGACCGGCGCGTATGCGCAGTCGGACGGCTTGCCCGCCGCGCGCCAGCAGGGCGACGTCACCTTCGTGTCCGGCGGCGTCGGGCAGGACGAATCGACGGCGTTCCAGCGCAACGAGGCGAAGTGGCCGCTGGCGCTGCGCTTCACCGGCAAGGGCGGCGAGTTCCTGGCCGACGTCCATGTGCGGATCGTCGACGGCAACGGTGCCGAAGTGCTGAAAACCGACGCGCGCGGGCCGTACATGCTCGTGCAGGTACCGCCGGGTCGCTATACGGTGCATGCGACGTACCAGGGCAACGATGAATCCCATGCCGTTACGGTCGGCGCGAAGGGCGGCGCGAAAACCGCGTTCCAGTGGAGCGCGCAGTAGCCCACCGCGCGCGGTCCCGGCCCGGGTCGCGCATTCGGACGAAGTTTCGCCCATAATGAAAGCCACGGCACGCGTGCCGTGGCTTTTTTCGTTTCCTGCCACCGGCCTGCCTGCCGGGCCGCCCGAAGGAGAAACGATGTCCGATGCCGCCGACCCTCACCTTGAAATCGTGCCGAACCGCCATCGCGTGCGCGTGATTCATCACGGCATCACGTATGCCGATTCGCACGGCGTGCTGACCGTGCGCGAAACGGGGCGGCCGGACGTCCATTACCTGCCGCGCCGCGACGTCAACATGCGCAGGCTCGTGAAATCGGGCGTCACGACGGCCTGCCCGTTCAGGGGGCAGGCGGTGCATTTCGACTTGCAGACGGAAGACGGCGTGATCGAGAACGCCGCATGGAGTTACGAGGAACCGAAGGAGGCGGCCGCCGCGCTCGCGCACTACGTCGCCTTCGATGTCGCACGGATCGACAGTCTCGTCGAGACGTCCTGATGCGGCGCGCGTTCATCGGGGAGGCATCATGGAACTGAACGACACGTTACGCGTCCCGCTCGCGCCGCCTGTCGTGCGGGAAGCCTTCGAGGATCCCGCATTGCTGCGGGCGAGCTTCGACCATTGCGAATCGTTCGTGAAGCTCGCGCACGGCGAGTTCGCGCTGACGATCACGGTGCCGCTCGGCCCGCTGCGTGCGCACTACGACGTGCGTGCGCATGCGGCCGCCGAGCAGGGCGACGCGGAAGGGCAGCCGCGCCGCGTGATCAATTTCAAGGCACGGGCCGACGGCCTCGGCGCGCTGCGCGGCCAGGTCGAACTCGTGTTGCTGCCCGACGACGATGCGAACGCCACGTGCATCGAATACGTGGTCTGGGCGACGGCGAGCGGGCCGCTCGCCGAATTGCCGGCGCGGCAGATCGAGAATGCGCTGCGCGAGTGGACCGACGATTTCTTCCGCGAGTTCTGCGCGGTCGTGCAGGCGAAGCACGGGCTCGCACCGAATCGCGCGAACCCGGCCGCGCCGCGGCGCCAGCACGTGTTCCTGCGGTCGGCGTCGTTGATGGCCGCGACGAAGCGTCCGCTGCCGCCGCACCTCGGCGGCGCGCTGACCGGGCGTGCTGCCAGCGCGCTTCATCATCGCGGTTCCGGCACGGTACCCGTCTGGGCATGGGTGGCGATGATCGTGTTCGTCGCGCTGCTGCTTTATGCGGCGCGCTGGATCAACGGCGGCTGAGCAGCAGAGCGGCCGAACCTCGCCGGTTTCGCTTCATGGCCCGCCCGCTGCGCACGCGGCGGGCATTACTGCGCCGCATCGGCACCGGCTCCGGCTCCGGCGCCGCGAAATTCCCTTCGATACGCAGACGGCGACGTGCCGAGCGCGCCCGCGAAATGCTGGCGCAGCGACACGCTCGACCCATAGCCGGACGCCTGCGCGATCGCGTCGATCGATTGCCCGGTGGTTTCCAGCAGATGCTGCGCGCGCGCGAGCCGCTCGGCCTGCAGCCACGCGGTAACGGTCGTGCCGGTCGCCTGGCGGAAGTGGCGCGTGAACGTGCGCCGGCTCATCAGCACGCGTTCGGCGAGCGAATCGACGCTGTGCGCGGCGTCGAGGTGCGCGCGCACCCAGTCGAGCAGGCCCGCGAGCCGCGCATCGCGCGGGTGCGCGGCGACGGGCTGCGGCACGTACTGGGCTTGCCCGCCCTGGCGGTGCGGCGGGATCACGAGGCGGCGCGCGATCTGGTTCGCGGCGTCCGAGCCGAAGCGCCGCCGCACGACGTGCAGGCAGCAGTCGAGCCCCGCGGCCGTGCCGGCCGACGTCATCAGGTTGCCGTCGTCGACGTACAGCACGTCGGGATCGAGCTTCACGCGCGGAAAGCGTTGTGCGAAGTCGTCGGCCCACGCCCAGTGCGTGGTGGCCGGGCGGCCGTCGAGCAGGCCGGCCGCGGCAAGCACGTATGCGCCGAGGCACAGCCCGACGAGCTGCGCGCCGCGTGCGGCGACCGCGCGCACCGCGTCGAGCAGTTCGTCGGGCGGCGCTTCGTCCGGGTCGCGCCATGCCGGCACGATGACGATGTCCGCGTCGTCGAGTGCGTCGAGCCCGTACGGCGCAATGATCGTGAAGCCGCCCGTCGTCGCGAGCGGGCCGCGCTCGGCCGAGCAGACGCGGAACTCGAACGCGGGCGATGCGGCCGCGTCGCGTTCCTTGCCGAACACGACGGACGGCACCGACAGGTGGAACGGGCTGATGCCGTCGTATGCGATCACGGCGACGACGGTCGGGGCGGGCGACGCGGGTGACGCGGCGGCGGTCATGGCGGGCTCCGGAATGGCGATGGCCCGATTCTATCGAAGAATGGCTATCGGGCCACTATCTGCGGCGGCGATGCGGCCCGACAATGCATCGCATCGCGCCGCTGGCCGTCCCGTTCCGGGGCGGGGCCGCGCGTCAGGACAGGAGCCCGTCATGTCGAACACCGCCGCGCATGCCACTTCCGATCGCGCTTCCCGCCGCGCGCTGATCGTGATCGACGTCCAGAACGAATACGTGACGGGCAACCTGCCGATCGAGTATCCGCCGATCGACGTGTCGCTCGCGAACATCGGCCGTGCGATCGATGCCGCGCATGCGGCCGGCGTGCCCGTGATCGTCGTCCGGCACGTCGCGCCGGCCGGCGCGCCGATCTTCGCGCCCGGCACCGACGGCGCTGCGCTGCACGCGGTCGTCGCCGGCCGGCCGTACGCGCACCTGATCGAGAAGGCGCAGGCGAGTTCGTTTGCCGGGACCGATCTTGCCGCATGGCTCGACGCGCACGGGATCGACACGCTCGCGGTGGCCGGCTACATGACGCACAACTGCAATGCGTCGACGGTCTATCACGCGGCGCATGCGGGGCTGAACGTCGAGTACCTGGACGATGCGACCGGCGCGTTGCCGTACGAAAACGAAGCGGGCGCGGCGAGCGCCGAAGAGATTCACCGCGCGTACTCGGTGGTGTTCCAGTCGAATTTCGCGGCCGTGATGTCGACCGACGCGTGGATCGCGGGACTGGCCGGCGCACCGATGCCCAAGCGCGATTCGGTGGCCGCGTCGAATCGGCGGGCCCGCACGCATCGCGCGAAGGCGGCCTGAGCCGGTCGGGGAGGCGGGGGTGGCGGGCAGCGCGTGGCCGCGGCCGCCGTGCGGCCCGGCTCGACCATCGATGAAAATGACACGGCGCGCGGGCGGCCGCCGCGCCGTCAGTCGCCGTCCTTCAGCATCGCCGGGCTGTAGCGCAGCATGTCGAAGCAGCCGTCGACGAGCTTTTCCGCATGCTTCTCGGCGTCGATCTCGTCGGGCAGCATCAGCATGTCGCGCACGAAGCCGCTGACGAGCGTGTGCAGCATCAGGGTCGCGCGCCAGGTGTCGAGCCGATCGGGCAGCAGCTTCTGCCGGACGGCCACCGCGAGATCGGCGTCGATCGCGTGCAGCGCCTCGCTCATCCCTGCGCGGTTGCGTTGCAGCAGCGGCTCCATGTCCGCGACGTATTCGCACTTCATGAACAGGATGCTGAACACGCGCCGCAACTGCGAGTCGCGCTGCACGCCGAGCAGGCACCAGATCAGGATCTTGCGGATCTTCTCGAGCGGATTGCCGCCCGGCGCGTCGAGCGGCATCCGCTTCAGCTCGTCGATCGGCAGAAACACGCGGTCGAACATCGCGTCGAACAGCTCGCTCTTGTTCGCGAAATGCCAGTAGATCGCGCCGCGCGTGACGCCCGCGTGCTGGGCGATGTCCGCGAGCGACGTGTGCGACACGCCCTTCTCGAAGAACACGTGTTCGGCGGCATCGAGAATGCGATTGCGCGTCTCGAGCGCCTCCTCCTTGGTACGTCTGACCATGTGCAGGCCTGATTGGATCGATCGTAGGTGAATATAGGGTCTGCAACCCTCGCCGCCATCATGCGGACGGGCTATGCTCGCGATTGGTAATAATTCGTAAGACTAGACAGTCGTCGCGGCACAAACGGGCTTTTTACATACATTCGTGAATGTATATACAATACCACCCTACGATCGAATGACCCAAGTGGCAATCAGTTAATATCCCACTCTGCTGATTCCCGCCCTAGTACCTGTCCGCAGTTCGCAGCATCCCGTCGGCATGGAGGTTTCGTGCCGACGTGCTGTATCCAGCAGTCCAGTAATTCAGGTGTTCGATCTGCGCCGCGAGGCGCATCCGTGTTGCGCTCCCGTCGGGTGCTGCACTTATTCCATTGGTTACACACAGAGGTCGCTCCATGCGCGTCGAACGGGTTCCATACCGCTTGATCACTGTCGCGGCAGCCGCGGTTTTCCTGGCTGCATGCGGAAAAAAAGAATCGGCACCGCCGCCGCAAACGCCGGAAGTCGGCGTCGTCACCGTCCAGCCGCAAGCCGTACCGGTCTTCAGCGAGCTGCCGGGCCGCACCAGCGCGTTCCTCGTTGCGCAGGTCCGCGCGCGGGTCGACGGCATCGTGCTGCGTCGTGAATTCACCGAAGGCACCGACGTCAAGGCTGGGCAGCGTCTCTACAAGATCGATCCGGCCCCGTATGTCGCCGCGTTGAACAGCGCGAAGGCGACGCTCGCGAAGGCGCAGGCGAACCTCGCCACGCAGAACGCGCTGGTCGCACGCTACAAGGTGCTGGTGGCAGCGAACGCGGTCAGCAAGCAGGACTACGACAACGCGGTGGCCACGCAAGGGCAGGCCGCGGCGGACGTGGCGGCCGGCAAGGCGGCGGTCGACACCGCGCAGATCAACCTCGGCTACACCGACGTGGTTTCGCCGATCACGGGCCGCGTCGGCATTTCGCAAGTGACGCCGGGCGCGTACGTGCAGGCGAGCCAGGCGACGCTGATGTCGACGGTGCAGCAGCTCGACCCCGTGTACGTGGACCTCACGCAATCGAGCCTCGAAGGCCTGAAGCTGCGCCAGGACGTGCAGAGCGGCCGCTTGAAGACGTCCGGCCCGGGCGCGGCGAAGGTGTCGCTGATCCTCGAGGACGGCAAGACCTATGCGGAGCCGGGCAAGCTGCAGTTCTCGGACGTGACCGTCGACCAGGCCACCGGCTCGGTGACGATCCGTGCGGTCTTCCCGAACTCGGGCCGCGTGCTGCTGCCGGGGATGTTCGTGCGCGCGCGGATCGAGGAAGGCGTGAACGAGAACGCGTTCCTGGTGCCGCAGATCGGCGTGACGCATGACCAGAAGGGCCAGGCGATCGCGATGGTGGTGAACGCGAGCAACAAGGTCGAGCCGCGTCCGCTGAAGACGACGGGCATGCAGGGCCCGAACTGGATCGTCGAAGGCGGTCTGCAGGCGGGCGATCACGTGATCGTGCATGGCGTCGAGAAGGTGCGCCCGGGTGCGACCGTGAAGTCGGTGCCGGCGCAGCTCGCACCGGCGGCCGGTGCCGCATCGGGCGCCGCCGCCGCAATCGCCGCACCGGCTGCCGCCGGTTCCGGCGCCGCTGCTGCTTCCGGTGCCGCCGCATCGGGCGCCGCGCCGGCGAGCGCTGCCGCTGCTTCGAGCGCGCAATAACAGGGAGCCTGTTTCATGGCAAAGTTTTTTATCGATCGCCCGATCTTTGCGTGGGTGATCGCCATCATCCTGATGCTGGCCGGGGTCGCGGCGATCTTCACGCTGCCGATCTCGCAGTATCCGACGATCGCGCCGCCATCGATCCAGATCACCGCGAACTACCCGGGCGCTTCCGCGAAGACGGTGGAAGACACGGTGACGCAGGTGATCGAGCAGCAGATGAGCGGTCTCGACAACTTCCTGTACATGTCGTCGACGAGTGACGAGTCGGGCAACGCGACCATCACGCTGACGTTCGCGCCGGGCACCAACGCCGACATCGCGCAGGTCCAGGTGCAGAACAAGCTGTCGCTCGCGACGCCGGTTCTGCCGCAGGTCGTGCAGCAGCTCGGCCTGTCGGTGACGAAGTCGAGCAGCAGCTTCCTGCTGGTGCTCGCCTTCAACTCCGAAGACGGCAGCATGAACAAGTACGACCTCGCGAACTTCGTGGCGTCGCACGTGAAGGATCCGATCAGCCGGTTGAACGGCGTCGGTACCGTCACGCTGTTCGGCTCGCAGTATGCGATGCGGATCTGGCTCGACCCGACCCGCCTGACGAACTACGGCCTCACGCCGGTCGACGTGACCTCGGCGATCACCGCGCAGAACGTGCAGGTCGCGGGCGGCCAGCTCGGCGGCACGCCGGCCAAGCCGGGCACCGTGCTGCAGGCGACGATCACCGAATCGACGCTGCTGCAGACACCCGAGCAGTTCGGCAACATCCTGCTGAAGGTCAACCAGGACGGCTCGCGGGTGCGCCTGAAGGACGTCTCGAAGATCGAACTCGGCGGCGAAAACTACAGCTTCGACACGAAGTACAACGGTCAGCCGACCGCGGCGCTCGGTATCCAGCTCGCGACCAACTCGAACGCGCTGGCGACCGCGAAGGCCGTACGCGCGAAGATCGACGAGCTGGCGCCGTACTTCCCGCATGGTCTCGTCGTGAAGTACCCGTACGACACGACGCCGTTCGTGAAGCTGTCGATCGAGGAAGTGGTCAAGACGCTGCTCGAAGGCATCGTGCTGGTGTTCCTCGTGATGTATCTGTTCCTGCAGAACCTGCGGGCGACGATCATCCCGACGATCGCGGTGCCGGTCGTGCTGCTCGGCACGTTCGCGGTCATGTCGCTGGTGGGCTTCTCGATCAACACGCTGTCGATGTTCGGCCTCGTGCTCGCGATCGGCCTGCTGGTCGACGACGCGATCGTGGTGGTGGAGAACGTCGAACGCGTGATGGCGGAAGAGGGCTTGTCGCCGAAGGAGGCGACCCGCAAGGCGATGGGCCAGATCACCGGCGCGCTGGTGGGCATTGCGCTCGTGCTGTCGGCCGTGTTCGTGCCGGTCGCGTTCTCCGGCGGGTCGGTCGGCGCGATCTATCGCCAGTTCTCGCTGACGATCGTGACGGCGATGGTGCTGTCGGTGCTCGTCGCGTTGATTCTGACGCCGGCGCTGTGCGCGACGATCCTGAAGCCGATCCCGCAAGGGCATCACGAAGAGAAGAAGGGCTTCTTCGGCTGGTTCAACCGCACGTTCAACAACAGCCGCGACAAGTACCACGTCGGCGTGCACCACGTGATCAAGCGTTCGGGCCGCTGGCTCATCATCTACCTGGCCGTGATCGTCGGGGTCGGGCTGCTGTTCGTGCGCCTGCCGAAGTCGTTCCTGCCCGATGAAGACCAGGGCCTGATGTTCGTGATCGTGCAGACGCCGTCGGGTTCGACGCAGGAAACGACCGCGAAGACGCTCGCGAACATTTCCGACTACCTGCTGAACGACGAGAAGGAAATCGTCGAATCGGCGTTCACGGTGAACGGCTTCAGCTTCGCGGGTCGCGGCCAGAACTCCGGTCTTGTGTTCGTGCGCCTGAAGGACTACTCGCAGCGTCAGCATGCGAACCAGAAGGTGCAGGCACTGATCGGCCGGATGTTCGGGCGCTACGCGGGCTACAAGGACGCGATGGTGATCCCGTTCAACCCGCCGTCGATTCCCGAACTCGGTACGGCCGCCGGCTTCGACTTCGAGCTGACGGACAACGCCGGTCTCGGCCACGACGCGCTGATGGCCGCGCGTAACCAGTTGCTCGGGATGGCCTCGAAGGATCCGACGCTGCAGGGCGTGCGCCCGAACGGCCTGAACGACACGCCGCAGTACAAGGTCGACATTGACCGCGAGAAGGCGAATGCGCTCGGCGTGACGGCGGATGCGATCGACCAGACGTTCTCGATCGCGTGGGCGTCGAAGTACGTGAACAACTTCCTCGACACCGACGGCCGGATCAAGAAGGTGTACGTGCAGGCCGACGCGCCGTTCCGGATGACGCCGGAAGACATGAACATCTGGTACGTGCGCAACGGGGCGGGCGGGATGGTGCCGTTCGGCGCGTTCGCGAGCGGTCACTGGACCTACGGTTCGCCGAAGCTCGAGCGCTACAACGGTGTCTCGGCGATGGAAATCCAGGGTCAGGCCGCGCCGGGCAAGTCGACGGGGCAGGCGATGACCGCGATGGAAGGGCTCGCGAAGAAGCTGCCGGTCGGTATCGGCTATTCGTGGACCGGCCTGTCGTTCCAGGAAATCCAGTCCGGTTCGCAGGCACCGATCCTGTACGCGATCTCGATCCTCGTCGTGTTCCTGTGTCTCGCGGCACTGTATGAAAGCTGGTCGATCCCGTTCTCGGTGATCATGGTGGTGCCGCTCGGCGTGATCGGTGCGCTGCTCGCGGCGACGATGCGCGGCCTCGAGAACGACGTGTTCTTCCAGGTCGGCCTGCTGACCACCGTGGGCCTGTCCGCGAAGAACGCGATCCTGATCGTCGAGTTCGCGCGCGAGTTGCAGGTGACGGAGAAGATGGGGCCGGTCGAGGCCGCGCTGGAAGCGGCGCGCCAGCGGCTGCGCCCGATCCTGATGACGTCGATGGCGTTCATTCTCGGCGTGATGCCGCTCGCGATCAGCAACGGCGCGGGTTCGGCGAGCCAGCACGCGATCGGTACCGGCGTGATCGGCGGGATGATCACGGCGACGTTCCTCGCGATCTTCATGATCCCGATGTTCTTCGTGAAGATCCGCGCGATCTTCAGCGGCGAGAAGGAAGACGTCGACGAGGCGCTGCGTCTTGCGCAGGATCACATGCACGACGCGGAGAAGGGCGGCCACGGCGACGACGAGAAGAAGGGGCAGTGATGATGCAAAAACATGCTTTGACTGCAATCGCGGTTGCGCTCTTTGCCACGGGCTGCACGATGGCGCCGCACTACACGCGGCCCGACGCACCCGTCGCACAGGCGTACCCGGCCGGCGGCGTCTACGCGACGCAGCCGGGCGCTGCCGGCGCGCGCAGCGCGAACGGCCAGGCGGCGACCGCCATCGGCTGGCGCGAATTCTTCGTCGATCCGCGCCTGCAGCGGTTGATCGAGATCGCGCTGAACAACAACCGCGACCTGCGCGTGTCGGTGCTGAACATCGAGGCGGCGCGCGCGCAGTACCAGATCACGCGCGCGGGCCTGTTCCCGACGCTCGACGGCACGGGCACCGGCAGCATCCAGCGCGTACCGCGGGGCTTGTCGACGACCGGTGCGCCGTACATCTCGCGCGCCTACAACGTCGGGCTTTCGGCGTCGTGGGAGCTCGACCTGTTCGGCCGCGTGCAGAGCCTGAAGGACCAGGCGCTCGCGCAGTACCTGTCGACCTCGTACGCACGGCAGGCGCAGGAAATCTCGCTGGTGTCGCAGGTGGCTGACCAGTACCTGACGCTGTTGTCGACCGACGACCTGCTGCAGGTCACGGAGAACACGCTGAAGACTGCACAGGCATCGTACGACCTGACGAAGCTGCAGTTCGACAACGGCACGGGCTCCGAGCTCGACCTGCGTCAGGCGCAGACCGTCGTCGAGACGGCGCTTGCGGACCAGCAGGCACAGGCGCGTGCGCGTGCGCAGGCGCTGAACGCGCTGGTGCTGTTGATCGGCGAGCCGCTGCCGGACGATCTGCCGCCGGGCATGCCGCTCGACTCGCAGAACCTGCTGACGGACGTACCGGCCGGGTTGCCGTCGGACCTGCTGACGCGTCGTCCGGACGTGATGCAGGCCGAGCAGACGCTGCTGGCCGCGAACGCGAACATCGGCGCGGCACGCGCGGCGTTCTTCCCGAAGATCTCGCTGACGGGCGCGTTCGGCACCGGGAGCCCGACGCTCGGCGGCCTGTTCAAGGCCGGCACGGCGGCGTGGTCGTTTGCGCCGCAGATCACGATGCCGATCTTCGAAGGCGGCCAGAACATCGCGAACCTGAACCTCGCGCACGTGCAGAAGCGCATCGAGATCGCCAACTACGAGAAGGCGATCCAGTCGGCATTCCGCGAAGTGTCGGACGGGCTGGCCGCACGCGGCACGTACGACCAGCAGATCGCCGCGCTCGAGCGCAACGAGCACGCGCAGCAGCGCCGCTTCGACCTGTCGGACCTGCGTTACAGGAACGGCGTCGACAGCTACCTGTCGGTGCTGACCGCGCAGACGGGCCTGTACACGGCGCAGTTGACGCTGATCAATGCGCGTCTGGCACGCTGGACGAACCTCGTCACGCTGTACCGCGCACTGGGCGGCGGCTGGGTCCAGCGGGCCGGCGAGACGCCGCGCGCGCCGGACGCGCCGGTCGACTACGACAAGGCGGCCGCCCCGGCGCCCGCGTCGGCAGCGGCAACCAACGGGTAAGCGAAGCGGGGCGGGAGCGGGCGACCGCTGCTGTCCGTCGAACCGGCGGTATGCGCACACGACAACGCCACGGACGAAAGTCCGTGGCGTTTTTTGTGCCCGAGCCGACGCGCCGGTCGATGTGTTTCATCGCATCGGCTTCCCGGCAAACATGCCCGGTGTGGCGCGTCGAGTCACGCAGTTCGTTCCGCGACCTCGATCGGTGCCGCTCAACGCACGCAGGTACACTCGCTGCATGAAAACGACCCGAATCATCCTGCTCAACGGCGTGGGAAGCTCAGGCAAGACGTCTCTCGCGCATGCGCTCCAGGCCATGCTGGACCTCCCGTTCCTGCATGTCCAGATGGATGCGTTTCTCGGAATGCTGCCCGCGCGTTACCTGAACGATGCGGACGGATTCGTTTTTTCGTCGTCCATCGAGGACGGCAAGGATGTCGTATCGATATCCAGCGGGCCTGTTGCGCGGCGGGCGATGCAGGGGATGCGACATGCCATCGTCGCGCTGGCTAACCAGGGGAACCATCTGATCGTCGACGACGTTCTGCTGGGCGACGAGAAAGCGGAATACGCCCGTTTGCTGGCGCCGTTTACGGTCAGCATGGTCGGCGTCCACTGTCCGCTGGAGGTCCTCGAGGAAAGGGAGCGGCAACGGGGCGATCGTATCGCGGGGCTGGCGCGCTGGCAGTACGACAAGGTGCACGCCGGCATCACCTATGACGTTACTGTCGACACCAGCAAGGCCACGCCGGAAGCGTGCGCGCGAAAGGTCGCGCTGGCGCTGGCGCTGCACGGGAGTTGATGGCCCGTTTCTCCGTGAGAAACCTGCCCGCGGCGTGAAGGGCGCCCTTGCCACGATGGTCCCGCCAAGCAAAACGCCACGGCATGCCGTGGCGTTTTTTCGTTACCGCGTTGCGCCGTCGTCCGGCGCGGGGCGATCAGTGGTGCACGTCGGCGGGACGCCCGTCGAAGTCGTGTCCGGCGCGGCGGATGTCGCAGCGCGCATCCTTTTCGCCTTTCACGCCGTTGAACACGATGTTCAGGACCACGGACGTTACCGATGCCAGCAGGATGCCGCTGTGCAGGATCGGTGCGAGCGCGGGCGGCAGCTTCGAGAAGAAGTGCGGCGACACGACCGGCACGAGGCCCATGCCGATGCTCACGGCGACGATGAACAGGTTGTGGCTGTTGTTCACGAAGTCGACCTTCGACAGCACCTTGATGCCGTTCGCGGCCACCATCCCGAACATCACGATGCCTGCGCCGCCGAGCACGAACGGCGGCACCGACGCGACGACCTGCGCCATCTTCGGGAACAGGCCGAGCATCACGAGGATCACGCCGCCCGTCGCGCACACGAACCGGCTCTTCACGCCCGTCACGCCGATCAGGCCGACGTTCTGCGAGAACGACGTATGCGGGAACGAGTTGAAGATGCCGCCGATCAGCGTGCCGAGGCCGTCGACGCGCAGGCCGCGCACGAGGCGATCCTGGTCGACCGGGCGATCGACCATGTCGCCGACTGCGAGGAACATGCCGGTCGATTCGATGAACGTGACGAACATCACGGTGACCATCGTCGCGATCGACAGCGGGTCGAAGTGCGGCCAGCCGAAGTGGAACGGCATCACGAAGCCGACCCACGGCGCGAGCGACACGCCTTCCGTGTTCACGCGGCCGATGGAGAACGCGATCGCGAAGCCGGCGACGATGCCGAGCAGCACCGAGATGTTCGCGATGAAGCCGCGGCCGAACTTGTTGATCAGCAGGATCAGCGTGAGCACGAGCAGCGACAGGCCGAGATAGACGGGGCTGCCGTATTCGGGGTTGCCGACGCCGCCGGCGGCCCAGTTGATGCCGACCTCCATCAGCGACAGCCCGATCACGGCAATCACGGTGCCGACCACGACCGGCGGGAAGAACCGCAACAGCTTGCCGATCATCGGCGCCAGCACGATGCCGATGATGCCGGCCGCGATGGTCGAGCCGAAGATGTCGAGAATGCCGAGGCCGGGGTTCGTGCCGATCGCGATCATCGGGCCGACTGCCGCGAACGTGCAGCCCATGATGACGGGCAGGCGGATCCCGAAGATCCACAGGCCCAGCGTCTGGATCAGCGTCGCGATGCCGCACGAAAACAGATCGGCGCTGATCAGGAACGCGATCTGGTCTTTCGGCAGCTTGAGCGCGCCGCCAACGATAAGCGGCACGGCGACAGCGCCGGCGTACATGACGAGGACGTGTTGCAGGCCAAGCGTTACCAGCTTGCCGGTCGGCAGCACTTCATCGCACGGATGGACCGTGTTCGATTGCATCTGTCTCACTCCATGATCTTGTTTTCGGGGTGATACGAAGTTATGCGGAATGAATCCGCGCAACAAGAGCGCTGGGTACTATTCCGTTCTTTGCTGGTTCGATATGCCGATTCGGCATGCAACAGGGTGTCGATCATCGGGAAACTGCCGCAGGAGTGAGGTTCCCCGGTTTTATAGCCCTTCAAAATAGCGCCGGCCCCCGTGCCAAATATCGGCCGCTTTATGGTGTGTATCGGGAAGGGCGCATAGTGGCAAAAAGGACCGGTGAAAAATCGTGCCGGGTTAACCCGCGAACGGCCGCTTTTGCACGCAAGGTGCAGCCCGGTGAAACCCGGCCGCCGACCGCGCTTTCGGCGAGTCGCGGCGGTCGCGAAAATCGGGGCGCACATCGCGATCCCGTTATCATCGGCATCCGTTCATTCGAATTCATCCTCCCGTCATGCGCCTGCTCGGAATCGACCTCGGCACCGGCTCCGTCAAACTCGTCACGCTCGATGCCGATGGCGTCGAGCGCGCGGTCGCGAGCGAACCCTATGCGTTGTCGTCGCCGCAGCCCGGCTGGGCCGAGATCGCGCCCGACGCGTGGTGGCAGGCGCTCGTGCGCGCGGCCGCGCGGCTGCCGGCCGGCGAGCGCGCGCAGGTCGCGGCGATCGGCTTCTCCGGCCAGATGCATGGCGTCGTGCTGATCGACGCGGACGGGCAGCCGGTGCGGCCCGCGC
Source organism: Burkholderia sp. S-53 (assembly GCF_025560745.1). Classification (NCBI taxonomy): domain Bacteria; kingdom Pseudomonadati; phylum Pseudomonadota; class Betaproteobacteria; order Burkholderiales; family Burkholderiaceae; genus Burkholderia; species Burkholderia sp. S-53. Next base: position 3,031,996 of record NZ_CP090483.1, on the reverse strand, counting down.
TGCTGTGGCCCGACACGCGCGCGGTGCGCGAAGCGGACGCGGCCGGCTGGCCCGCCGCCGGAATGCCCGTCGCGGGAGCGCCCGTCGCGGGAGCGCCCGCCGCTCCGAACCCGGTCGCGCCGGGCATGGCGGGCCCGCTGTTGCGCTGGCTGGCCGCGCACGAACCCGATGCGCTGCGCGCCGCGCGCTGGGCCGTGCAGCCGAAGGACTGGTTGCGCATCGCGCTCGGCGGCGACGTCGCGGCCGATCCGAGCGATGCGTGCGCGACCGCGCTCGCGACGCCCGACGGCGCATGGGATGCGGCAACGATCGACGCGCTCGGCCTGCCGGCCGACCGGTTTGCGCCGGTCCTTGCGTCGACAGCGCGCTGCGGCGTGCTCGGCGCGCAGGCGGCCGCGGCGCTCGGCCTGCCTGCCGGCGTGCCGCTGGCGACGGGCGCGGCCGACACCGCGTGCGCGGCGCTCGGCAGCGGGCTCGTCGCGGCCGGCGACGCGCTGCTGACGACGGGCAGCGGCGGCCAGATCGTCGTGCTCGCGGATGCGCTGCCGCCCGCGCGGCGCGGGCTGCATCGCTATCGCGCGGCGGCCGGCGGCGGTTATTACACGATGGCCGCGATGCAGAACGTCGGGCTCGCGCTCGAAGCCGTGCGCGGCTGGCTCGGCTATTCGGAATGGGCTCACGCGTATGACGATGCGTTCGCGCAGCCGGCGTCGGAACGGCTGTGCTTCCTGCCGTACCTGACCGGCGAGCGTTCGCCGTGGATGAACCCCGATGCGCGCGGCGGCTGGCTCGGCCTCGGGCTCGGCGACACGCGCGGCGCGATGATGCGTGCCGCGTTCGAAGGCGTCGCGTTCGCGTTGCGCGCGGGGCTCGATGCGATCCGCGATGCGGATCGGCGCGACCCGGTGACGATGCTGCGTCTCGCGGGCGGCGGCTCGGTCGATCCGCGCTGGCGCCAGTTGCTTGCCGATGCGCTCGGCGCGTCGCTGCATGCGATCGATTGCCCGAATGCCGCGACGCGCGGGGCCGCGCTGCTCGCGGGCGTCGCGATCGGACACTGGCGCGAAGATGCGCTGCACGCGCTGGCGCCAGCCGCGTCGCCGGTCGCCGCGCCGCGCGACGATCGCCTGCTGGCCGCGCGCCACGCCCGCTTCGTCGATCTGTATGCGCGCACGGATGCATGGTTCACGACGGGCGTTTAAACTCGGACACTTGTTCTTTTGCGTCAGCGATGACGCATCGTGGCAAGCCGGCGACCGATTCCCGCACGCGGGGTGACGCGGGAGCGGCCATCATGGCGAGCACGAGATGCTTTTGCCGTGTCGCGCGCGATGTCGCGCGGCATGGTTTCGACCGCTTTGAGCGGGGCCCGGTGCGAAGCATGGGACCGGATGCAACGCGTGGGGCCGGAGTCGGTGCCGAAGCGCCGGCTCCGGCCGACACCCGTGTTGAAGCACTGACCCCGGGCGACACAGGCGCTGCAGCGCCGCCCCGGGGCGACCTTATTGACAGACAGGAGTGACACGATGAAAACGAAAGCCGCGATTGCATGGAAGGCGGGTGCGCCGCTGACGATCGAGGAAGTCGATCTCGAAGGGCCGCGCGCAGGCGAAGTGCTGATCGAAGTGAAGGCGACGGGCATCTGCCACACCGACTACTACACGCTGTCGGGTGCCGATCCGGAAGGCATCTTCCCGGCGATCCTCGGCCATGAAGGCGCGGGCGTGGTGGTCGACGTCGGCCCCGGCGTCGGCACCGTGAGGAAGGGCGACCACGTGATTCCGCTCTACACGCCCGAATGCCGCGAGTGCAAGTTCTGCCTGTCGCGCAAGACCAACCTGTGCCAGAAGATCCGCGCGACGCAGGGCAAGGGCCTGATGCCCGACGCGACGTCGCGCTTCTCGCTCGACGGCAAGCCGCTGTTCCACTACATGGGCACGTCGACGTTCTCGAACTACATCGTCGTGCCGGAGATCGCGGTCGCGAAGGTGCGCGAGGACGCGCCGTTCGACAAGATCTGCTACATCGGCTGCGGCGTGACGACGGGCGTCGGCGCGGTCGTCTACTCGGCGAAGGTCGAGGCCGGTGCGAACGTCGTCGTGTTCGGCCTCGGCGGGATCGGCCTGAACGTGATCCAGGGCGCGAAGATGGTCGGCGCGGACAAGATCATCGGCGTCGACATCAACCCGAAGCGCGTCGAGCTCGCGAAGAAGTTCGGGATGACGCACTTCATCAACCCGAACGAAGTCGAGAACGTCGTCGACCACATCGTGCAGCTGACCGACGGCGGCGCCGACTACTCGTTCGAATGCGTCGGCAACGTGAAGCTGATGCGCCAGGCGCTCGAGTGCACGCACAAGGGCTGGGGCCAGTCGTTCATCATCGGCGTGGCGGCAGCCGGCGAGGAAATCAGCACGCGTCCGTTCCAGCTGGTGACGGGCCGCGAGTGGAAGGGCTCGGCGTTCGGCGGCGCGCGCGGCCGCACCGACGTGCCGAAGATCGTCGACTGGTACATGGAAGGCAAGATCAACATCGACGACCTGATCACGCACACGCTGCCGCTCGAGCGGATCAACGAAGGCTTCGACCTGATGAAAGCCGGCGAGTCGATCCGTTCGGTCGTGCTGTACTGACCGGGAGCGCACCGTCATGCTCGAACTCGTTTCCTCGCATGCGTGCCACGGCGGCGAGCAGCGCTTCTACCGTCACGATTCGGCGGTGATCGGGCTGCCGATGAAGTTCTCGGTGTACCTGCCGCCGCAGGCGGCGCACGGCCGCGTGCCGGCGCTGTTCTACCTCGCGGGCCTCACCTGCACCGACGAGACGTTTGCGATCAAGGCCGGCGCGCAGCAATACGCGGCGCAGCACGGCGTCGCGCTCGTGATGCCCGATACGAGCCCGCGCGGCGCGGGCGTGCCGGGCGAGACCGATGCGTGGGACTTTGGCGTCGGCGCGGGCTTCTATGTCGATGCGACCGAGGCGCCGTGGTCCGCGCATTACCGGATGGAATCGTACGTGACGGGCGAGCTGCGCGAGCTCGTCGCGGCCGAGCTGCCGATCGACGGCGCGCGGCTCGGGATCTTCGGGCACTCGATGGGCGGCCACGGCGCGCTGACGCTCGCGCTGCGTCATCCCGGCCTGTACCGGTCGGTGTCGGCGTTCGCGCCGATCGCCGCGCCGACGCGCTGCCCGTGGGGCGAGAAGGCGTTCTCGGGATATCTCGGCGACGATCGCGACGCGTGGAAGGCACACGACGCGAGCGAGCTCGTCGCGCGTGCAGATGCGCCGAAGTTCGCGGACGGCATCCTGGTCGACCAGGGCCTCGCCGATCAATTCCTCGCGAACCAGCTGAACCCCGACGTGTTCGAAGCCGCGTGCGCGAAGGCCGGCCAGCCGCTGACGCTGCGCCGCCATGCGGGCTACGACCACGGGTATTACTTCATTTCGACGTTCATCGCCGATCACATCGCGCATCACGCGCGTGTGCTTACGCGTTGAGCGGGGTGCCAAGCAGGTAACGCACGCATCGCCGCGCGCGATTGCGGGCGCATGAAAAAACGCCGGCGCTGCCCTCGGGCACGCCGGCGTTTTCTTTTGGCAGCGATTGGCGATCAGTGGCGCCGCAACAGGCTCGCGCCGTACACGAGCGCCGACAGCGCGGTGATCCAGAAGCTCGTCGGCCAGTCGGTGTGATACGCGAGCGTGATGCCGGCCCACGCTTCGAACAGCGCGAACAGCGCGGCGAGCAGCACGCCCGTCGACAGCCGCGTCGACACGTTCTGCGCGGCCGCGGCCGGCCCGACCAGCAGTGTGAACACGAGCAGCACGCCGACGATCTGCGTCGCCGCGGCCACCGCGAGCGCACACACCGCGAGGAACAGCATCGACACCGTGCGCAGCGACACGCCCTTGGCTTCGGCCAGTTCGGGCTGCAGCGACGCGAACAGCAGCGGTCGCGCGATCAGCGCGAGCGCGACGAGGCTCACGGCACCGATGCCGGCCAGCACCGCGAGCGTGTCGTGGTTGACCGCGAGCACGTTGCCGAACAGCAGCGCGGTCACCTGCGTTGCGAACGACGTGTAGAAATGCAGGAACAGCAGGCCGAAGCCGAGCGCGCCCGACAGGATCACGCCGATCGCGACGTCGCGGCCCGCGAGCCGTTCGCCGAGCGCGCCCATCCCGATCCCGGCCGCGAGCGTGAAGCCGACCATTCCCCAGATCGGCGAGATGCCGAGCAGCACCGCGCCCGTCGCGCCGGTGAAGCCGACGTGCGACAGCGCATGGCCAGCGAAAGTCTGCCCGCGCAGCACCAGGAAGTAGCCGACGATGCCCGCGAGCACCGCGACGATTCCCGACGCCGCGAAGGCGTTGATCATGAAGTCGTATTCAAACATCGTGCGAATGCCCGGGATGAGCGTGTCCGTGGTGGTGATGGCCGTGTCCGCCGCCGCCGCCGTGCGAGTGGCCGTCGTCGTCCTCGTGTTCGTGGTCGTGCTTCTCGATCTCGACGTCGCCCGACATCACGAAGATCTTGCCGTTCACGCGCATCACGTCGATCGGCGATCCGTAGAGCCGCGACAGCACGGGCTTCGTGATCACCTCGTCGACGGTGCCGAGCGCCGCGACGCCGTTGCCGAGATACAGCACGCGGTCGAGTGCGTTCAGCAGCGGGTTCAGTTCGTGCGCGGAGAACAACACCGTGATGCCGAGCTCGCGCTGCACGTTGCGCACGAGTTCGACCACGCCGCGCTGGTGGTTCGGATCGAGGCTGATCAGCGGTTCGTCGAGCAGCAGCAGCTTCGGGCTGCCGAGCAGACACTGCGCGAGCAGCAGGCGCTGCCGCTCGCCGCCCGACAGTTCCGACAGCGGCCGGCGCGCGAGCGTCGGGCCGCCGACCAGGTCGAGCACGCGGTCGACGTCGCGGCGCGTCGCCGCGTTCGTGTGCGGCAGCCCCCAGCGGTGGCCGTCGGCGGCCATCGCGACGAAGTCGTAGCCGCGCATCCGGCGGTTCGCGAGGCCGCTCCTGATCTGTGGCATGTAGCCGATCGACGCGTTGCCGCGCACGACCGGCACGCCGCCGACCGACAGCGTGCCGGCCGAGACGGGCACGAGGCCGAGCACCGCGCGCATCAGCGTCGTCTTGCCCGCGCCGTTCGGCCCGAGCACGCCGACGAATTCGCCGGGTTCGATCGAGAAGCTGACGTCGCGCAGGATCGTGCGTCCGCCCAGTTCGAGCGTGACGCGATCGACTGCGAGTGCGTGGGGAGTGGCGGTCATGTCGTTACGGTCGTTTATTTCTTGCCGGCGGAAAGCGCGGCGGAGAGCGCGTCGAGCTGGCCGGCCATCCATTGCTGGAAGGTCTTGCCGGCCGGCTGCGTCTCGGTGACGCTGACGGCAGGCACGCCGCCGTCGCGCGCGATCTTCAGCATGCGCTTGGTCATCGGCGCTTCGGCCTGGCTGTTGTAGATCAGCACGCGCACCTGCTTCTTGCGCAGGTCGTTCTCGAACGCGGCGACGTCCTGCGCGCTCGCCTCGGTGTCGTTCATCGTCGCGAGCTGGAAGCGCTGGTTGCGCATGTCGAGCCCGATCGCGTCGGACATGTAGCCGAACACGGGCTCGGTGGCCGTTACCGGCACGCCCTTGTACTGCGCGCGCAGTGCAGCGACCTTGTCGTCGACGGGCTTCAGCGATGCGACGAACTTCTGCAGGTTCGCGTCGTAGTCGGCCTTGTTCGCCGGGTCGGCGCGGCCGAGCTCGGCCGCGATCGCGCGCGCGGCGGCCGGCATCGTCGCCGGGTCGTACCACAGGTGCGGGTTGTCGCCGGCCTTCTTGCCGACGAGATCGGCGACGACGATCGTCGCGCGCTTCGCCTGCTTCGATGCGCCGAGCAGCTTGCCCATCCACGGATCGTAGTCGGCGCCGTTGTAGATCACGACCTGCGCGTGCTGGAGCGCGCGGGCGGTCTTCGGGCTCGCTTCGAACAGGTGCGGATCCTGGTCGGGATTGCTGAGGATGCTGGTTACCGCGACATGGCGGCCGCCGATCTGCGACGCGACGTCGCCGTAGAAATTCTCGGCGGCGACGACGTTGACGGTCGCGGCCTGCGCGAACGCGGGCGCCGCGAGCGACAGCGCGGCGGCAGCGGCGGCAAGCCAGCGGACAGGCGACAGGGCACGCCGCGGCGCGCGCTTCAAGGCAATGGACATGAAACTCCTCGTTGAAAGGGGCGGCGCATGCGCCGCGCGATGCGGCGTCAGCGTTGTGCGGGCTTGCGCTTGCAATGCCCGCACAGGCCGCTCAGCTCGACGACCTGGTGGTGGACTTCGAAACCGTGCGCCGGCTCGCTCGCGGACAGCTGCTTCGCGAGGTCGCCGCCGGGAATCTCGACGGTGTCGCCGCACGAATCGCAGATCAGGAACTGGCCTTCATGCGGCACGCCGATCTCGCAGCACGCGAAGAACGCGTTCTTCGATTCGATCCGGTGGATGAAGCCGTGTTCGACGAGGAAATCCAGCGCGCGATAGACGGTCGTGGGCGGCACGCGGCCGCGCTGCGGTTCGAGTTCGGCAAGCAGGTCGTACGCGCCGATCGGGCGCTGCGCGGCCAGCACGCGCTCGTAGACCTGGCGGCGCAGCGGCGTCCACGCGAGCCCGTGCTCGGCGGCGAATGCGTCGGCCCGGGACAGCCGGGCGTCAATGGACGATGAGGTAGCCATGGCATGAAGCAGGCAGGAAAACGGAGTATCGCGATGATATAACGTATCGCCGTGCCGTGCAGCGCGAATTCCCCGCTCCGTCCACGCTCCGTCCCCTTCATCGCCGATCCGGCCGCACCGCACCGCGCGCGCCGCGCCTTGCCGGGCGTGCGCTACCGACCGTTGCGATGCGCCGTTGTGCCGCAGCGCGTCATAGAAAGCCGTCACGTCGCCTTGACAGCGCGAATCGCGTATCCGATCATTCGATCAACAACAGAGCAATTGATCGGTCGGCGAGCGTTCGCTCACCTCGCGACCGTCGTACGGCAGAACGAACCGGAGACAGCCAGTGAGACTGGAAGACAAGGTCGCGATCCTGACGGGCGCCGCAAGCGGCATCGGCGAGGCGGTCGCGCAACGCTATCTGGACGAGGGCGCGCGCTGCGTGCTCGTCGACGTGAAGCCGGCAGGCGGCTCGCTTGCGCGGCTGATCGAGGCGAACCCCGGCCGCGCGGTGGCCGTCACCGCGGACGTCACGCGCCGCGACGACATCGAGCGGATCGTCGTGACCGCCGTCGAGCGTTTCGGCGGCGTCGACATCCTGTTCAACAACGCGGCGCTGTTCGACATGCGCCCGATCCTCGACGAATCGTGGGACGTGTTCGACCGGCTGTTCGCGGTCAACGTGAAAGGGCTGTTCTTCCTGATGCAGGCCGTCGCGCAGCGGATGGTCGAGCAGGGGCGCGGCGGCAAGATCGTCAACATGTCGTCGCAGGCCGGCCGTCGCGGCGAGGCGCTCGTTTCGCACTACTGCGCGACCAAGGCCGCGGTGATCAGCTACACGCAGTCGGCCGCGCTTGCGCTCGCGCCGCACCGGATCAACGTGAACGGCATTGCGCCGGGCGTCGTCGACACGCCGATGTGGGAGCAGGTCGACGCGCTGTTCGCGCGCTACGAGAACCGGCCGCTCGGCGAGAAGAAGCGGCTCGTGGGCGAAGCCGTGCCGCTCGGCCGCATGGGCGTGCCGGGCGACCTGACGGGCGCCGCGCTGTTCCTCGCGTCGGCCGACGCCGACTACATCACCGCCCAGACGCTGAACGTCGACGGCGGCAACTGGATGAGCTGACGTGGCGCCGCTCGCACGCGCAACCAGCCTGCCGGCCCGCGACGACGCGGTTTCGCCGCACGCCGCCGCCGCCGAACGAGGAGGGCAGGCCTGATGGCCGCGATCGTCGTTGCCGGCGAACTGCTCGCCGAATTCGTCGCCGCCGAGCGCGGCCAGGGTTTCGACGCGCCGGGCCTGTTCGCCGGACCGTTCCCGAGCGGCGCACCCGCGATCTTTGCCGATCAGGCCGCCCGGCTCGGCGCGCGCGTCGCATATGCGGGCTGCGTCGGTCGCGACGCGTTCGGCGACGCGATCGTCACGCGGCTCGAACGCGACGGCGTCGATGTCGCGCGCATCCGCCGCGTCGCGCGCCCGACCGGCACCGCGTTCGTCGCGTATCGCGACGACGGTTCGCGCAGCTTCGTCTTCAATCTTTCCACCAGCGCGGCCGCATGCGTCGATGCGTCCGACGTCGATACGGCGATGTTCGACGGCTGCCGTTATTTCCATGTGATGGGCTCGTCGCTGACGAGCGAATCGGCGATCGCGGCGGTCCAGCGCGGCGTGATCGAGGCCGCGCGCGCCGGCGCGAAGGTGTCGTTCGATCCGAACGTGCGCCCCGAGATGCTGAGCTTCCGCCCGATGCGCGCGGCGCTCGACCAGATGCTCGCCGCCTGCCACCTGTTCCTGCCGAGCGAAGCCGACCTGCCGTTTTTCTGCGGGCCGCAGCCGGCCGAGCGCGCGATTGCGGGCCTGCTCGCGACGCATCCGCTGCTCGAGCGTGTCGTGCTGAAGCGCGGCGCCGCGGGCAGCGTCGCGTTCGACCGCGCGAGCCGCATCGAGGCTGGGGCTTACGCGGTCGACGAAATCGACCCGACCGGCGCCGGCGACTGCTTCGGCGGCACGCTGGTCGCGAGTCTCGTCGCGGGCATGCCGATCGATGTCGCGCTGCGCCGCGCGAATGCGGCAGGCGCGATCGCGGTCACGCGGCGCGGCCCGATGGAGGGCAACAGCAGCGCGGCCGAGATCGACCGTTTCCTGACCGAACGAGGTATTGCATGTCCGGCCTGACGACCCTCGCGGAACGCCCGCGCACCGCGCACGCGGATGCCGTGCTGCGGATGATCTTCGACGCGAACCGCGCGGACGCGCAACGCGGCATCTATTCGATCTGCAGCGCGCACCGGCTGGTGCTGGAGGCCGCATGCGAAGCCGCGCGCGCGGACGGCTCGCCGCTCCTGATCGAGGCGACCTGCAACCAGGTGAACCATCTCGGCGGCTATACGGGCATGACGCCCGCCGATTTCCGCCGCGACGTCGATGCGATCGCCGCGCGCTGCGGGCTCGCGCAATCGGCGCTCGTGCTCGGCGGCGATCATCTCGGCCCGAACCCGTGGCGGCATCGCCGCGCGGCCGATGCGATGCGCGAGGCCGGCGCGATGGTCGCCGCGTATGTCGAAGCCGGCTTCGAAAAGATCCACCTCGATGCGAGCATGGCGTGCGCGGACGATCCGGCGCGGCTCGACGACCGCACGATCGCCGCCCGCGCAGCCGAGCTGTGCCGCGTGGCGGAAGACGCGGCGTCGCGCGCCGGTGTCGCGCCCGTCTACGTGATCGGCACCGAGGTGCCGACGCCGGGCGGCGAAGTCAGCGGCAATACGGGCGATGCGAACGGTGCGGCGATCGCGCAGATCGCGGTCACGCGCAGCGACAGCATCGCCGCGACGCTCGACGCGCACCGCCGCGCATTCGCGGCGGCCGGGCTCGACGACGCGTGGACGCGCGTCGTCGCGATCGTCGCGCAGCCGGGTGTCGACTTCGACGATCGCCACGTGCTCGACTACGACAGCACGAAGGCGGCCTCGCTCGGCGCGAGTATCCTGCATACACCGCGCCTCGTGTTCGAGGCGCATTCGACCGATTACCAGACCGAGGGTGCGCTCGCGGCGCTCGTGCGCGACCACTTCGCGGTGCTGAAGGTCGGCCCCGCGCTGACGTTCGCGCTGCGTGAGGCGCTGTTCGCGCTGACGTTCATCGAGGATGCGCTGATCGACGACGTCGCGCAGCGCTCGCGGTTGCGCGACGTCGTCGACGCCGCGATGCGCGCGCAGCCCGAGCACTGGGCGCCGTACTACCGCGGCGACGAAACCGAGCAGCGGCTCGCGCGCCAGTTCAGCTACAGCGACCGCATCCGCTACTACTGGCTGCAGCCGGCCGTCGCGGCCGCGGTCGAGCAACTGTTCGGCAACCTCGCGCGGCAGCCGGTGCCCGAGACGCTCGTCGCGCAGTGGCTGCCGGATGTCTACGCGGCGTGCCGCGCGGGCGGGCTCGCGAAGGAGCCGCGCGCGTGGGTGCGCCACCGGATACGCGACGTGATCGCGCACTATGCGCGCGCGTGCGGAATGCAGCGGCCGGCATGACGGGCCGCGAAGGAAACGACGCAAGACACTTCGAACAACACAGGAGACATGCCATGCAACGAAAGATGCTCGACGCCGCCGCACGCTGCTTCGCCGGAGCCGCGCTCGCGACGGCCGCCTGCGCCGCGTCCGCGGGCACGCTGACGATCGCGACGCTGAACAACCCCGACATGATCGAGCTGAAGAAACTGTCGCCGGCGTTCGAGAAAGCGAACCCCGACATCAAGCTGAACTGGGTGATCCTCGAGGAAAACGTGCTGCGCCAGCGCGCGACGACCGACATCACGACCGGCAGCGGCCAGTTCGACGTGATGGCGATCGGCACCTACGAGACGCCGCAGTGGGGCAAGCGCGGCTGGCTCGCGCCGATGACGGGCCTGCCCGCCGACTATGACCTGAACGACATCGTGAAGACCGCGCGCGACAGCCTGTCGTACAACGGCCAGCTCTATGCGCTGCCGTTCTACGTCGAAAGCTCGATGACGTTCTACCGCAAGGACCTGTTCGCGGCGAAGGGGCTGAAGATGCCCGACCAGCCGACCTACGACCAGATCGCCGAGTTCGCGGACAAGCTCACCGACAAGTCGAAGGGCACCTACGGGATCTGCCTGCGCGGCAAGGCCGGCTGGGGCGAGAACATGGCGTTCGTGTCGACGGTCGTGAACACGTTCGGCGGGCGCTGGTTCGACGAGAACTGGAACGCGCAGCTCACGTCGCCGGAATGGAAGAAGGCGATCACGTTCTACGTGAACCTGCTGAAGAAGGACGGGCCGCCGGGAGCGAGCTCGAACGGCTTCAACGAGAACCTGACGCTGACCGCGTCGGGCAAGTGCGCGATGTGGATCGACGCGACGGTCGCGGCCGGGATGCTCTACAACAAGCAGCAGTCGCAGGTCGCCGACAAGATCGGCTTTGCGCCCGCGCCGGTCGCCGTCACGCCGAAGGGCTCGCACTGGCTGTGGGCGTGGGCGCTGGCCGTGCCGAAGACGTCGAAGCAGCAGGACGCCGCGCGCAAGTTCATCGCGTGGGCGACGTCGAAGCAGTACATCGAGATGGCCGGCAAGGACGAGGGCTGGGCGTCGGTGCCGCCGGGCACGCGCACGTCGACCTATCAGCGCCCCGAGTACAAGGCCGCCGCGCCGTTCTCGGACTTCGTGCTGAAGGCGATCGAGACGGCCGACCCGAACGATCCGTCGCTGAAGAAGGTGCCGTACACGGGCGTGCAGTACGTCGGGATTCCTGAATTCCAGTCGTTCGGCACGGTGGTCGGCCAGTCGATCGCGGGTGCGGTTGCCGGCCAGATGACGGTCGACCAGGCGCTCGCCGCCGGTCAGGCCGCCGCCGACCGCGCGGTACGGCAGGCCGGCTACAAGAAGTAACGCGGCCCCGCACCGTGTGCCGTCGGGCACGGTGCGGGTCGCCCATGCTGAAAGGCGGGCTGGCCGTTCGCGCCCGCGCATCAACCGGAGGGACCCCGATCATGCGTCACCTGCGTCTTCCCCTGAGTCACGCGCCGTCGGTCGGCGACGCGTCGTCGCCGCCGGGCGCGCCGCGCCGCGCGCGCGGCGGCGCGAGCTGGCTCGTCTCGCCGTCCGTCGCGGTGCTGCTGCTGTGGATGTCGATCCCGCTCGCGATGACGATCTGGTATTCGTTCTCGCGCTACAACCTGCTGAACCCGGACGTGAAGGGTTTCGCGGGGCTCGACAACTACCGCTTCCTCGCGACCGATCCATCGTTCCTGCCCGCGATCTGGCACACGCTCGTGCTGATCGGCGCGGTGCTCGCGATCACGGTGATCGGCGGCGTGCTGATGTCCGTGCTGTTCGACCGCAAGTTCTACGGGCAGGGCATCGCACGGCTGCTCGCGATCGCGCCGTTCTTCGTGATGCCGACGGTATCCGCGCTGATCTGGAAGAACATGATCCTGCACCCGGTGTACGGGCTCGTCGCGAACGCGATGCGCGCGCTCGGGATGACGCCGATCGACTGGTTCGCCGATTACCCGCTCACCGCCGTGATCATCATCGTCGCATGGCAGTGGCTGCCGTTCGCGTTCCTGATCCTGTTCACCGCGATCCAGTCGCTCGACCAGGAGCAGAAGGAAGCCGCGCGTATCGACGGCGCGGGCCCGATCGCGATGTTCTTCTACATCACGCTGCCGCACCTGAAGAGGGCGATCGCCGTGGTCGTGATGATGGAGACGATTTTCCTGCTGTCGATCTTCGCGGAGATCTACACGACGACCGGTGGCGGCCCGGGCAACGCGACGACCAACCTGTCGTACCTGATCTACGCGCTCGGCCTGCAGCAGTTCGACGTCGGCCTCGCATCCGCCGGCGGCATCATCGCCGTGGTGGTCGCGAATGTCGTGTCGTTCTTCCTCGTGCGGATGCTCGCGCGCAACCTGAAGGGAGAATACGAGAAATGAGCGACCTGACCTTCGAACGCCGGCGCGTGCCGGCCGTGTTCGACCTCGTGCGGCGCGCGCTGCCCGGCGCGCTCGCGTGGCTGATCGCGCTGCTGCTGTTCTTCCCGATCTTCTGGATGGCGATCACCGCGTTCAAGACCGAGCAGCAGGCGTATGCATCGACGTTGTTCTTCATGCCGACGCTCGACAGCTTCCGCGAGGTGTTCGCGCGCAGCAACTACTTCTCGTTCGCGTGGAATTCGGTGCTGATCTCGGCGGGCGTCACGGTGATCTCGCTGCTGTTCGCGGTGCCGGCCGCGTATGCGATGGCGTTCTTCCCGAACCACCGCACGCAGAAGGTGCTGCTGTGGATGCTGTCGACGAAGATGATGCCGTCGGTCGGCGTGCTCGTGCCGATCTACCTGCTGTGGAAGAACGCGGGGCTGCTCGATACGGTGTCGGGCCTCGTGATCGTCTACACGCTGATCAACCTGCCGATCGCGGTGTGGATGACCTTCACGTACTTCAACGAGATCCCGAAGGACATCCTCGAAGCCGGGCGCATCGACGGCGCATCGACGTGGCAGGAGATCGTCTACCTGCTGATGCCGATGGCGCTGCCGGGGCTCGCGTCCACCGCGCTGCTGCTCGTGATCCTGTCGTGGAACGAGGCGTTCTGGAGCATCAACCTGTCGAGCTCGAACGCGGCGCCGCTGACCGTGTTCATCGCGTCGTACTCGAGCCCCGAGGGGCTGTTCTGGGCGAAGCTGTCCGCGGCTTCGCTGCTCGCGGTCGCGCCGATCCTGATCGTCGGCTGGCTGTCGCAGAAGCAGCTCGTGCGCGGGCTCACGTTCGGAGCGGTCAAATGAACGGGGCCGGTCAAGGTGCGAATGTACTGATCTGCGATTGCGACGGCGTGCTGATCGACAGCGAGGCGGTTGCCGCCGACGTGATCGTGCGCGAACTCGATGCGCGCTGGCCGGGCGTCGATGCGCGGCCGGCCGTGATGCCGCTGCTCGGGCTGCGCATCGAACGCGTGCTGGCGGGTGCGGGCGACGCTGTCGGCCGCACGCTGTCGGCCGGCGACGTCGACGCGATCCGCCGCGCGGTCGAGGCGGCGGCCGTCAATGCGCCGATGGTCGAAGGCATCGACGCGGCGCTCGACGCGATTCGACTGACGACGGCCTGCGCGAGCAACAGCTACCGTGCCTACGTCGAGGCGGCGCTCGCGCGCACGGGCCTCGCGCGCTTCTTCGGCGACCGGCTGTTCTGCGCGGATTCCGTCGCGCGGCCGAAGCCGGCGCCGGATGTGTATCTCGCGGCCGCGCGCACGCTCGGCGTCGCGCCCGCGCAGTGCCTCGTCGTCGAGGACAGCGTGACCGGCATCACCGCGGCGGCCGCGGCCGGCATGACCGTGCTCGGCTTCGTCGGCGGCGGGCATGCGTCGGCCGCACAGATCGACGCGCTGCGCGGGATCGGCGCGCGTCACGTATTCGACGACATGCACGAGCTGCCCGGTTACGTCGCGCGCTGGCAGGCGACGGGCGCGGTGCTGCCGAACTAGCAACGATTGCGCGCCGCGTGCCACGCGGCGCATCACGAACGAACGGAGACAGATCATGGCAAGCGTGCTCCTGCGCAACATCGCGAAGCGCTACGACGAAACCGAAGTGCTGCGCAACGTGAACCTCGACATCGCCGACGGCGAATTCGTCGTGTTCGTCGGCCCGAGCGGCTGCGGCAAATCCACGCTGATGCGGATGATCGCGGGCCTCGAGGATATTTCGAGCGGCGACCTGCTGATCGACGGCGCGAAGGTCAACGACGTGCCGAGCGCGAAGCGCGGCATCGCGATGGTGTTCCAGTCGTATGCGCTGTACCCGCACATGACGCTGTACGACAACATGGCGTTCGGCCTCAAGCTCGCGGGCGCGAAGAAGCCCGAGATCGACCAGGCGGTGAAGAACGCGGCGAAGATCCTGCACATCGATCACCTGCTCGACCGCAAGCCGAAGCAGCTGTCGGGCGGGCAGCGGCAGCGCGTCGCGATCGGCCGCGCGATCACGCGCAAGCCGAAGGTGTTCCTGTTCGACGAGCCGTTGTCGAACCTCGACGCCGCGCTGCGCGTGAAGATGCGGCTGGAGTTCGCGCGGCTGCACGACGAGCTGAAGACGACGATGATCTACGTGACGCACGACCAGGTCGAGGCGATGACGCTCGCCGACAAGATCGTCGTGCTGTCGGGCGGCGCGGTGCAGCAGGTCGGCACGCCGAACGAGCTGTATCACGCGCCGGCGAACCTGTTCGTCGCAGGCTTCATCGGTTCGCCGAAGATGAACTTCCTGAAAGGCACGGTCGAGTCGGTCGATGCGGGCGGCGTGCTGGTGCGCTTCGACAGCGGCGAGACGCAGCGCGTCGCGGTCGAAGCGGCCGGGCTGCAGCGCGGTGCGGCGGTGACGGTCGGCGTGCGGCCCGAGCACCTGCTGGTGGGCACGGCGGCCGCGGGCGTTGCCGCGCGGACGATGGCCGTCGAGTCGCTCGGCGATGCCGCGTATCTGTACGCGGAGTCGGCGGTCGCGCCGGACGGGCTGATCGCGCGGATTCCGCCGCTCGATACGTATCGCACCGGCGAGGCGCTGCACGTGCATGCGCAGGCCGAGCACTGCCATCTGTTCGACGAGCAGGGGCAGGCGTTCCGGCGGCTCAGCGCGCATGCGAAGGCTGCGTGAGCGTATGTCAGGATTGCAGGTACTACGTGATGTAATCGATGAACGCGCGCGGCTTTGGCGTCGCGCATTCATCGGCATCGCATTGACGGTGCGTGGATCGGGTGCGGACTGCCCCAGCTGACGTTTAGGATCATCTTGCTGTTCGGCGTGTTCCGAACAACGGCGGTCCCGCGACGTATGCCGTATCCGAAACGGCCAGACGAATTGAAGTTTTGAGTTGCATTCGTCATCCTTTGCCGACCTGTGGCACGGGATGGTATTGCGGGGATATTTAATAATTGAACGGCATCGGCCGGATTCAACTTCCGATACAGGCGGTTGATGTTGTCGGCGATGCAACTTCAGCTCACGTTCTCAATGTGGCAAAAGGCGATCGAAGACGCCACATAGTCCTGCCGCCACGACGAACAGGATGAGCCAGGCGGCCAATCTTGATGGAAGCATGCGTGGCGCGAGGTGCGATAACACGACGATTCCAACCACGATTGACAGGAACAACGTACTAGCCGTCGCCATCTTCAGAGTTTCCGGTCAATTCGTGACAAACTAGTCCGCCAACAATCGTACCGAGAACCGCAACGTTGTTGGCACCGGATCCGGACTTGGTAAGGAGTGCGCCAAGAATCCAGCCGGCGCCAGTGAAACCGGCAACGCACTGTGCTTCCGTGACTCCGCCGGATATGACTTTCATTGATTCGATATCCAGTATTCTCATAGGGTGGTTTGAATTTAGATTAGATAATGAATTTGTCTCGGATCATTCTTGTGATGTCCATTAAAAGAAGATGTTTCGCGAGATCGAAGGGCGGGTTTGATGTTTTGGTTGATTCGTATGATTCTCTCCTGTTGGTTGATGAGGTGGCCTGGGGTATTGGTAATTTCGTGTCGTTAGGTAGTTGAATGGATATTCCGTTGATGACCGAATTGGAATCTAAGTAATTAGTGTTGTATGGGGAATTTACGCAGTAGTCTGCGTCAGGCATCGCATTTTGTTTCGGGCTGGAAAGGAGCGCGAGATTGAATTCGGAGTTTGTGCGATCGCGGTCAATGATCGATCTTTTGAATAGTTCGAAATTTGAAGTGTCGGCAATGGATTTGATGATCGAGTTCTCTGCCTCTTGCATGAGCGCGGAATTGCACTCGCTCAATTTGATACTTCTCCTGCATTCGACGTGGTCAGTGGCGGCTCGAACGCAGGACCATGCCGCGTAGTCTACAAATTTGACCGTATGGATCCCGACAGCGGCGTGAAAAGTCTCTTCGCCTTGCAGTGGCACTGCCTCGTGCCACCAGCCTCGCGGCAGGTAGAGCACGTCGCCAGCTTCCAGGATTTCGTCGAAGACTGGTTCGGTCGGACACTCGGCCTTGTGTTCCTTGCTAGTCTGATGGGGCATCGGAAGTGGAACGGTCGGCTCGAAGACCCGCCAGCGTTTGCGTCCGATCAATTGAACAGCAAAAACGTCGTGAGTGTCCCAGTGTTTTGCGAATGTGCCATTTCCACCGAACGCGACATAACCGTTTGATACGGCTTTTTCTCCGACAAATCGAGCAATCTCCATGGTGAGTGCATAGATCGCCGGCGATTTCATGTCGAGCCGGTTGAGAACGAGTGTGGCCCCATTCTTGAGGAGGTCGTAAAATACGTCCTTGATTATCCGGATTCACGTGAGATCGAGATCGATAAATTTTTCAGTATAGCGATCGAGTGATATCGGGCCGTCCTGATAGAGTCGAATAAGTCCATCGCTCGGATCCCAAGAGAACAGCGCCACATCGAGATCGCTCCACCGAATGATGTCGTCACGAATCGCGTGCCTGGCGACGCAGTATTTTTTCTCGAAATGGTCTTGAATGAATCGATTTCTGTCCGAGAAGAAACTAAAGGTCGAGGTGGTCATCTGCGCACTCCGTAACCGGGTGTGTCAGATTGTGTGTCGTATTGATTTCCGTGCACATAGTATTTGATCCATTTTTTGCGCGAGCCGCGGACGTGATGGATAGCCATGGGCGCGAGTGACACGCAGTGATCGCAGTGGATTTGCCGGTGCAGGTGCAGGCAGGCTACCGAGCGCGGTGGATGATCGGGCGAACGGTTGCGTTCTTTGATTGCCGCTCGGTAACGCTCAAGCCGGGGGGATCGGCATCAGTAGCACTGCTTCGTTGGCCGGATCGTTTGGCTGGAGGGTGCAGGGCGACGCGTAGTTCCGCCATGGGCGCGATTACGCGTCGAGCGCCGCCCGCGCGCAGGTTTCGTCGGTGACGAGCCCCGACAGCCAGCCGCCGCGCAGCGCGGCGATCACCGCGTCGCGTTTCTTCGGGCCGCCGGCGAACGCGATCGTCGGGCGGTTCGGCGGCGCGGCGAGCGACACGCTCGTCACGCGCGCGCTGGTCGACACGTCGATCATCTTGCCGTGCGCGTCGATCGGCATGCCGAGCAGTTCGGCCACCGCGCCGAGCGAGGTCATCTCGTCGAGCTCCTGCTCGGTGATGAAGCCGTCTTCGTAGAGCGGGCAATGCGGGCCGGTGTTGCCGATCCCGACGAACGCGACGTCGGCCTTGCCCGACAGCGCCTCGACGATCCGGTACAGCCGGTGGTTGCACCACTGCGCGCGCTCGGTCGCGCTGTCGGCGAACAGCGGCGCGGGCAGCAGGAAGTGCTTGCTGCCGGTCTTCTCGGAGATGTACTGCGCGACGTCGTAGCGGTTCGACGAACCGTCGGCCGCGATCGCGCCGACCATCGACACGAGCCGGTGCTGCGGGCGGTCGATCTGTGCGATCTGCGCGACGGCGGCCTTCAGCGTCCGGCCGCTGCTGACCGCGATCACCATCGGCCGCGTCTCGCCCAGGTAGCGCTCCATCACCTGCGCGCCGGCAACCGCGAGCTTGCGGTCGATCGCGTCGGGTGCATCGGCATCGACGGGCACGACTTCGCACATCGCGAGGCCGTAGCGCTTCGACAGTTGCGCGCCGAGATCGAGGCAGTCGGCGAGCTGGTGGTCGACGCGCACGCGGATCAGGTTCTTCTCGACCGCGAACGCGACGAGGCGCTGCGCGACCGGGCGCGACACCTGCAGCTTTTCGGCGATTTCGTTCTGCGTGTCGCCCGCGACGTAGTAGAGCCACGCGGCACGCGTGGCGAGATCGAGTTTTTCTGAGGACTTGGACACGATAGCGATTCGGTTCGGATCTGGGCAGGCCGGCGGGCCGCACGACGGCATCCACTGTACCGCATGTCTTGCGCGCGGCCGACGGCCGATCGGCGCGCCGCGGCGGCGCTTACGCGAGCCGCGCGCGCGACGGTTCGTACAGCGGGCGCACGTGGCGATACAGCGCGCGGAACGCGTCGAGGCGTTCGCACAGCCGCGCATGGCGGGCGGCGTCCGGTGTGTATTCGGCGCGCACCGGCGGCTTGGTCAGCACCGTATGCGGATCGCCGCCGACGGCCAGCCAGCCGAGCCGGGCCGCGCCGAGCGCCGCGCCCGTTTCGCCGCCGCCGATCTGGCGCGTGCGCACGTTCAGCGCATCGGCGATCAGTTGCGCCCAGAACGCGCTGCGCGCGCCGCCGCCGATCAGCGACAGCTGGTCGGTTTCGACGCCGGCCGCATGCAGCGCGTCGAGGCCGTCGGCGAGGCCGAGCGTCACGCCTTCGAGCACCGCATAGCCGAGATGTGCGCGTTCGGTCGCGTGCGTCATCCCGAAGAACACGCCCTGCGCATACGGATCGTTGTGCGGCGTGCGTTCGCCGGACAGGTAGGGCAGGAACAGCGGCGCCGTCGCGAGCGCGTCGGCGTCGAGCGCCTCGACTTCGGCGAGCAGCGCGGGCTCGTCGGTGCCCGTCAGCTTGCAGACCCAGCGCAGGCAGCTCGCGGCCGACAGCACGACGCTCATCAATTGCCAGCGATCGGGAATCGCATGGCAGAACGCGTGCACGGCCGACGAAGGATTCGGCATGAAGCGATCGCCGACCACGCTCAGCACGCCCGACGTACCCAGAGACACGAAGCCGTCGCCCGCGTGGATCGCGCCGATGCCGAGCGCGCTCGTCGCGTTGTCGCCGCCGCCGCCCGCCACCACGACGGCCTCCGACAGCCCGAGTTCGCGTGCGATATCGGCGCGCAGCGTGCCCGACGGCGCGTTGCCCTCGACGATGCGCGGCATCTGGTCGCGCGTCATCCCGCATGCGGCGAGCAGCGCATCGGACCAGTCGCGGCGCGCGACGTCGAGCCACAGCGTGCCGGCCGCGTCCGACGGGTCGGACACCTTCGCGCCGGTCAGCCGGAACCGCAGGTAGTCCTTCGGCATCAGCACGCACGCGGTCGCCGCGAACACGTCGGGTTCGTGCTTCGCGACCCACAGCAGTTTCGGCGCGGTGAAACCCGGCATCGCGAGATTGCCGGCGAGGGCGTGGAGATCGGGCGCGCGTTCGGTGAGCAGCGCGCATTCGTCGGCGCTGCGCATGTCGTTCCACAGGATCGCGGGGCGCAGCACGCGGTCGTCGCGGCCGAGCATCACGGCGCCGTGCATCTGGCCCGACAGGCCGATGCCGCGCACGGCCGCGAACGCTTGCGGATGCCGTTCGCGCAGCGCCGCGAGCGCGGCGAGCGTGCCTTGCCACCAGTCGTCCGGATGCTGTTCGGCCCAGCGCGGATGCGGCCGCGACACGGTAAACGGCGAGCCGGCGGTGCCGACGACCGCACCGTCCGGGGCGAGCAGCAGCACCTTCACTTCCGAAGTGCCGAGGTCGATGCCGAGATACATGAACGATCCGTTCCGTCAGAGAGGAGCCGCTACTTTAGCCGTGCCGCATGGCATGTGCCAAGCGGGTTTGCCCGGCTGCGCGGCCGGGCGCCGGCTCGCGCGCGTCAGCGTTGCGCGAGCCATGCGTCGACGCGCGCGAGCGCGGCGCGCAGCGCCTCGAACAGCGCGGCGTTGCCGGCGAGCGAGCCCCACAGCTGGCGGTTCGCGCACAGCGCGACGACCGGATGGCCGGCCCCCGGGTCGTCGGCCCCGACGATCGCCCGCGCGGCGGCTTCGTCCATCACGCCGTCCTGGTACGCGTACGGCAGCGTGCCGCGCGCCCAGCGTTCGAGAAAGCGCAGGAACAGCGCGGGCAGCACCGCGGTGGCGACCGGCGCCGCGCCGCGCGCGAACGATTCGACGAGCGTCGGCGCGATGAAGCCGGGGATCTTCGAGAAGCCGTCGGCCGCGACGCGCTGGTTCGTGTCGAGCACGTACGGGTTGCCGAAGCGCTCGAGCACGACATCGCGGTAGCGTGCGAGATCGAGCGGGCTCGGCGTCAGGCACGGGATCACGTCCTGCGTCACGTAGTCGTGCGCGAAGCGGCGGATCGCCGCGTCGTGCGTGCCTTCGTGGATATAGGTGTAGCCCGCGAGCGTGCCGGCCCACGCGATGCAGCTGTGCGTCGCATTGAGGATGCGAATCTTCGCTTCCTCGTACGGGTGCACGTCGTCGACCAGCTCCGCGCCGGCCAGCTCCCAGCGCGGCCGGCCCGCCGCGAAGCGGTCCTCGATCACCCACTGGATGAACGATTCGCCCATCACCGGGCATGCGTCGTCGATGCCGGTGGCCGCCAGCACGCGTTCGCGCACGTCGGCGGTCGGGCGCGGCGTGATGCGGTCGACCATCGCGCTCGGCGTCGCGACGTTCGCGTCGAACCACGCGAGCAGCGCGGCTGCGCCGCGCCGTTCGAGGAATTCGCGCATCCCCGCGCGAAAGCGCGCGCCGTTGTTGCGCAGGTTGTCGCAGCTCTGCAGCGTGAGCGGGCCCGCGTCGCGCTGCATGCGTTCGGCGAGCAGCGCCGCGAGCGCGCCGTACAGCGTCGTGCGCGCGCCCTGCAGGTCGGCCGCGAGATCGGCATTCGCGATGTCGAGCCGGTTGTGTTCGTCGAGGTAGTAGCCGCCTTCGGTGACGGTGAACGACACGATCCGGCAGGCCGGGTCGGCGCCGGCGTCGATCAGCGCGGCGAGGTCGATCGACCAGGGCAGCACGCGCGTAATCGCGCGGATCGTCTCGTACGCGCGTTCGCCTTGCGGCGTGACCGTTTCGAGCGTGTATTCGCCGTGCTGCGCGGCGAGCGCGTCCATCGTCGCGCGCATGTCGTCGCGGATGTTGCCGACGGTCAGCGACCAGCGTTCGTCGGCCGGCACGGCCGCGTTCACGCGATGCAGATACCACGCCTGGTGCGCGCGGTGAAACGAGCCCGCGCCGATGTGCAGCAGCACGGGCGCGCGGGCGGAGGGCGATTCGCTCATCCGGTGTCTCCTGTTCGTGCCAGTCTTTCCTGTTGACTAGATCATTTGCTCGTCATGTGAGCGAATGATCGTATTCGGCCGAGCGAAAGTCAAGGCGGGGAGACGGCATTTCGATGGTGCGCTGCGGCGGCGTGCGGACCGCGCGGGAAAGGGCGCGAACGGGCGCGAACGGGCGGCCGGTCGGGAACGGGTGTCAGCGCCCTTCGCGCGTGAGCGTGACGAGTTCGTCGAGCAGCTTGCCGGCCGGCCCCGGCAGGATCCCGTGGCGGCGCCGGAATGCGGTGAGCGTGCGCACCGCGACGACCTCGCGCACCGGCAGCGTGTCGATCGTGCCGGCGGCCTGTTCGGCGCCGTACATCGGCTCGGCCATCCAGCTCAGGAAACCGGCATGCGCGACGAGGCTCTTCAGCGTCGTGACCGAGCGCGTTTCGACTGCGATATCGGGCAGCGCGAGCCCGTGTGCGTCGAAGGTCGCGCGCATGTGGTCGAACGGCGCGGTGCCGCGCGGCGGAATCGCCCAGCGCGCGTGCAGCGTATCGGCGAGCGTCGGCGCGCGGCCGAGCGCGCGCAGCGGATGGTGCGGCGCCGCAACGATATGGCTGCGATCTTCCCAGCGGCACTCGGGAATCGCGACGATCTCGTCGGTGTCGGGCCCGTGCGCGGACAGCGCGAGATCGATCTCGTGCTTGTTCAGCCCTTCGGCGAGCCGGTCCCACACGCCTTCGAGGATTTCGACGCGCAGGTTCGGCCAGCGGTCGAGCACGCGGCCGACTGCGATCGGCAGCACGAGGCTCGCGATGCTGCCCACCGCGCCGACCTTGATCGTGCCCTTCGCGAACCCGCGCATCGCGTCGAGCTCCTCGCGCGCGTGCTCGGCCTCGTGCTGCAGCAGCGTCGCATGCGGCAGCAGCGCGTCGCCGAACGCGGTGAGCTGCACGCCCTTCGAGTGGCGCTCGAACAGCGGCGCGCCGACCTGATCCTCGAGCCGCTTCAGGATCCGGCTCAGCGCCGGCTGCGTCACGTGCAGCGCGTCGGCCGCGCGGCCGAGGCTGCCGCACGCGACGATCGTCGTGAAGGCGCGCAATTGTCGGAGGTCGAAAGTCATGCCGGAGCGTAATGGCTTTTTGCAGAAAATACAGTATCCGAGAATGGCTTGCACTTCGATACTGTGGAAACCGCCAAGCCACCCAGGAGACACCCGAGCATGTCCGGCCATCCGCCCCCATCCGCCGCATCGATCACCGTTCGGGATGCGGTGATCGACCTGCTTCGCCAGTTCGGCATCGACCGCGTGTTCGGCAATCCCGGCTCGACCGAGCTGCCGATGTTCCGCGATTTCCCGGCCGATTTCCGCTACGTGCTCGGCCTGCACGAGGCCGTCGTGGTCGGGATGGCCGACGGCCATGCGCAGGCCACCGGCAATGCGGCGGTCGTCAACCTGCATTCGGCGGCGGGCGTCGGCAACGCGATGGGCAATCTCTTTACCGCGTTCAAGAACCGCACGCCGCTGATCGTCACCGCAGGCCAGCAGGCGCGCGCGATCTTGCCGTTCGACCCGTTCCTCGGCGCGACCCAGGCCGCCGAACTGCCGAAACCGTATGTGAAGTGGAGCATCGAGCCCGCGCGTGCGCAGGACGTGCCGGCCGCGATCGCGCGGGCGTACCGCGTCGCGATGCAGGAGCCGCGCGGCCCCGTGTTCGTGTCGATTCCGGTCGACGACTGGGACCAGCCGGCCGAGCTGCTGCCGCGGCGCGACGTCAGCAGCGTCGTGCGGCCCGATCCCGACGCGCTCGCACGGCTCGGCGACGCGCTCGACGCCGCACGGCGCCCCGCGTTCGTGGTCGGCGCGGCCGTCGATCGCGCGGGTGCATGGGACGACGTCGTGCGGCTCGCCGAGCGGCACCGTGCGCGCGTGTACGTCGCGCCGATGTCGGGTCGTTGCAGCTTCCCCGAGGACCATCCGCTGTTCGGCGGCTTCCTGCCCGCGATCCGCGAGAAGATCGTCGCGCGGCTCGACGGGCACGACCTCGTGTTCGCGTTCGGTGCGCCTGCGTTCACCTATCACATCGAAGGCTTCGGCCCGCACGTGCCGCCGGGTGCGACGCTCGTGCAGCTCGTCGACGATCCGGGCGTCGCCGCGTGGACGCCGTCCGGCGATGCGGTCGTCGGCAACCTGCGGCTCGCGGCGCGTGACCTGCTGGCGCGGCCGGCGCCGCCCGAGCGGCCGATGCCCGCGCCGCGTCCGCCGCGCGCGCGCGTCGACGCACCGGCCGGCGGCGAGCGCATGTCGGTCGCGTTCGCGCTGCAGACGCTCGCCGACGTGCGCGACGCGCTGGACATCGTCGTCGAGGAAGCGCCGAGCGCGCGGCCCGTGATGCAGGAGCACCTGCCGTTCACGCGCAGCGGCACGTTCTACACGATGGACAGCGGCGGGCTCGGCTACGGGATGCCGGCCGCCGTCGGCGTCTCGCTCGCGCAGCCGGGCCGGCGCGTGATCGGGCTGATCGGCGACGGGTCGAGCCTGTATTCGATCCAGGCACTGTGGAGCGCCGCGCAGTTGAAGCTGCCGATCACGTTCGTGATCCTGAACAACCGGCGTTACGCGGCACTGCAGGATTTCGCGCCCGTGTTCGGCTTCGGCCCCGGCGACCCCGTGCAGGGCACCGATCTGCCCGACCTGGATTTCGTCGCGCTCGCCGAAGGGATGGGCTGCCGCGGCGTGCGTGTCGCCGACGCGGCGCGACTGCGCGACACGCTGACCGACGCGCTGCATGCGGCGACGCCGGTCGTCGTCGAAGTAGAGATTGCCTGACGCGCACCGCGCGTCTTTCCGGAGACTCCATGCAAACCGTATCGATGCTGATCGGTGGCGAACGCCGCCATTCGTCCAGCGGCGCGACCTTCGTGCGCCGCAACCCGCTCGACGGCGAAATCGCGTCCGCAGCGCCCGCGTGTACCGTCGACGATGCGCGTGCGGCGGCCGACGCGGCCGCGCGCGCATTTCCCGAATGGGCCGCGCTCGGCCCCGGCGCACGCCGCGCGCTGTTGTTGAAGGCGGCCGCCGCGCTCGAGGCGAAGCACGAGCAGTTCGTCGCCGCGATGGCGGCCGAGACGGGCGCGTCCGCGCTGTGGGCCGGCTTCAACGTGCACCTCGCCGCGAGCGGGCTCGTCGAGGCTGCGTCGCTGACCACGCAGGTCGGCGGCGAACTGATTCCGTCCGACGTGCCCGGTTCGCTCGCGATGGGCGTGCGGCAGCCGGCCGGCGTCGTGCTCGGCATCGCGCCGTGGAACGCGCCGGTGATTCTAGCGACGCGCGCGCTCGCGCTGCCGCTCGCATGCGGCAACACGATCGTGCTGAAGGGCTCGGAGCTGTGTCCCGTCACGCACGGGCTGATCGTCGAGGCGCTGCAGGAGGCTGGCTTGCCGCCGGGCGTCGTCAACTTCGTGACGAATGCGCCCGAGGATGCGGGTGCGGTTGTCGACGCGTTGATTGCTCATCCGGCCGTGCGCCGCGTGAATTTCACCGGCTCGACGCGTGTCGGCAGGATCGTCGCCGAAGCATGCGCGCGCCACCTGAAGCCGTCGGTGCTGGAGCTGGGCGGCAAGGCGCCGTTCATCGTGCTCGACGATGCGGATCTCGACGCAGCGGTCGCCGCGGCCGCGTTCGGCGCGTTCGCGAATTCCGGGCAGATCTGCATGTCGACCGAACGCATCATCGTCGACGCCTCGATTGCCGATGCATTCGTCGCGAAGCTCGCCGACAAGGCCGCGTCGCTGCCGCTCGGCGATCCGCGCAAGGGCCCCGTCGTGCTCGGCTCGCTGATCGACATGAAGGCCGTCGAGCGCTGCAACGCGCTGATCGACGATGCGCTCGCGCATGGCGCGACGCTGCTGTGCGGCGGCAAGGCCGACAGCACGCTGTTCCCGGCGACGCTGCTCGATCGCGTGAGCCCGGCGATGCGCATCTACGCGGAAGAATCGTTCGGCCCGGTGAAGGGCATCGTGCGCGTCGACGGCGAGGAGGCGGCGATCCGCTGCGCGAACGACAACGCATTCGGGCTGTCGTCGGCCGTGTTCAGCCGCGATGTCGCGCGCGCGCTGCGCGTCGCGGCACGCATCGAATCGGGCATCTGTCACGTGAACGGCCCGACCGTGCATGACGAGGCGCAGATGCCGTTCGGCGGCGTGAAGGACAGCGGCTTCGGCCACTTCGGCGGCAAGGCCGGTATCGCGGCGTTCACGGACCTGCGCTGGATCACCGTGCAGACCGTGCCGCGCCACTATCCGTTCTGAAGAGGCCACCGACGATGAGGATCGCCATTCTGGGTGCGGGCGCGATGGGCTCGCTGTTCGGCGGGCTGCTGGCCGAAAGCGGCGAGGCCGTCACGCTGATCGACGTGAACGACGCGCATCTCGATGCGATCCGCCGCGACGGGCTGCGCATCGACGACGATCGCGGCGAACGGCGCATCCGCGTTTTGCAGGCCGTGCGGCCGGAAGCCGCAAATGCGGACGCGGCCGCATCGCCCGACACGCCGTTCGACCTGCTGATCGTTTTCACGAAATCGCTGCATACGCGTACGGCGCTCGACGGCGTGCGTGCGCTGCTGACGCCGCGCACGCACGTGCTGACGCTGCAGAACGGGCTCGGCAACGTCGAGACGCTGAACGCGTTCGTGCCGCTCGAACGCATCCTGGTCGGCGTGACGACGTGGCCGGCCGATGCCGCGGGGCCCGCGCACGTTCGCTCGCACGGCGCGGGCACGATCCGCATGATGACGGCCGACGGCGCGGCACGCCCGTTCGCGACGGCCGTGGCCGACGCGCTGTCGCGTGCGGGGCTCGCGTGCACGCTCGACGCCGACGTGTGGGCCGCGATCTGGGAGAAGGTCGCGTTCAACGCGGCGCTCAATACGGTGTGCGCGGCGACCGGCTGCACGGTCGACCAGCTCGGCAACCATCACGACGGGCCGCGGCTCGCGCTTGCGATCGCGGCCGAGACGGCCGCCGTCGCCCGCGCGAACGGGATCGCCGTCGACGGCGAACGCATCGCACGCAACGTCGCACATGCGATCAGCGCGCATCGCGGCCATCGCCCGTCGATGCTGCAGGACGTACTTGCGGGCCGCCGCACGGAAATCGACGCGATCAGCGGCAAGGTCGTCGCGGCCGCGCGCGAAACGGGCGTCGCGGTGCCGCACACCGAGACGCTGCTCGCGCTCGTCCGGCTGATCGACGCGCGGATGCACTGAGCAACAGGCCGGCGACGCGGCTTGCGCCGCATGACGATACGAGCGCGCCGCGCGCAGGCGGTGGCGCCGGATCGAGACGGGTTGGACAGGATGCCGGCGCCGCTGCACTGACGCCGACGCGACCGCGCAGCACGAGATCCGGGCACGCGCCAATGCGCCAGCCCGGGCAACTGGAGACGTTATGAACGCCATCGAATGCCGTTGTCTTGCCGCGCACCGTTCGCGCACGTTGCCACCGACGCGCGGCGCACGGGAGGTCGCATGAGCACGCGCGACGGAGTGCCGCCGCCGTCGATCGACATCGGCTCGACGCTCGACGACGGGCCGTTCACGGCGATGCAACGCGGCGTGGTGCTGCTTGCCGCGCTCGCGATCGTGCTCGACGGCTTCGACGGCCAGTTGATCGGTTTCGCGATTCCCGTGCTGATCCGCGAATGGGGCATCACGCGCGGCGCGTTCGCGCCGGCCGTCGCGGCCGGGCTGATCGGGATGGGCATCGGCAGCGCGTGCGCGGGGATCGTCGCGGACCGCTTCGGCCGCCGCCAGGCCGTGATCGGCAGCGTGTTCCTGTTCGGCATCGCGACCTGCGCGATCGGCTTCGCGCCCGACGTCGCGGCGATCGCGATGCTGCGTTTCTTCGCGGGGCTCGGGATCGGCGGCGCGCTGCCGACCGCCACGACGATGACGGCCGAATACACGCCCGCGCGGCGCCGCACGATGATGGTGACCGCGACGATCGTCTGCGTGCCGCTCGGCGGGATGCTGGCCGGCCTGTTCGCACACGAGGTGCTGCCGCGCTACGGTTGGCGCGGGTTGTTCTTTGCCGGCGGCGCGCTGCCGCTCGTGCTCGGTTTCGTGCTCGTGCGCGCGCTGCCTGAATCGCCGCGCTATCTCGCGCGACGCCCCGCGCGCTGGCCGGAGCTCGGCGCGCTGCTCGCGCGGATGCAGCGGCCGGTCGCGCCGGGTACCGTGTTCACCGATACGAAAGACGCACGCGCACCCGGCGGCCGCGGCGGCTTTGGCGCGCTGTTCGCGAGCGGCCAGGCGCGCGACACGATCGCACTGTGGTGCGCGTTCTTCATGTGTCTGCTCGCTGTCTACGCGGCATTCAGCTGGTTGCCGACGATGCTGTCCGCGAGCGGGCTGAGCGTGTCGGTCGCGGGCACGGGGCTCACCGCGTACAACCTCGGCGGCGTGATCGGCGCGCTGCTGTGCGCATGGGCGATCGCGCATGCCGGGTCGCGCTGGCCGCTCGCGCTGTGCAGCATCGGCGGCGCGGCGAGCGCGGTGTGGCTGATGGGCGTCGATGCGAGCCGCCACACGAACTGGCTGATCGTCGGGCTCGGCCTGCACGGGTTGTTCGTCAACGCGGTGCAGTCGACGATGTATGCGCTTTGTGCGTACATCTACCCGACGGCGGTGCGCGCGACGGGTACCGCGAGCGCGCTCGCGTTCGGCCGGCTCGGCGCGATCCTCAGCGCGTTCGCGGGCGCGATCGTGATCACGGCGGGCGGCGCAAGCGCGTACCTGACGATGCTGGCCGCGGCGATGGGCGTCGTGTGCATCGCGCTGCTCGCGGTGCGGCGGCATATTCCGCGGCTGTCGCGCGCGCAGTCGCGGCCGCGCGAAGGAGAGGAGCTGGCCCGCACGTCGTCGTGACGGCGGGCGAAGGGAGCCGGCCGCGCGTTACAGCGTGGTGCGCACGTGCCAGAGCTCGGGGAACAGCACGACGTCGAGCATCTTGCGCAGATACGGCGCGCCGCTGGTGCCGCCCGTGCCCTGCTTGAAGCCGATGATGCGCTCGACGGTCGTCACGTGACGGAAGCGCCACTGACGGAACGCGTCCTCGAGATCGACCAGTTCCTCGGCCATCTCGTACAGTTCCCAGTGCTGCTGCGGGTGACGGTACACCTCGAGCCACGCGGCCTCGACCGTCTCGTCGTGCCGCGTCGGCTGCGTCCAGTCGCGCTCGAGCCGCTCCGGTGCGATCGGGAAACCGCGCCGCGCGAGCAGGCGCACGACCTCGTCGTAGAACGACGGCGCTTCGAGCGTCGCGCGCACCTGTTCGAGGATGTCGGGCCGGTGCGCATGCGGCTGCAGCATCTGCACGTTCTTGTTGCCGAGCAGGAATTCGAGCTGGCGATACTGGTACGACTGGAAGCCCGACGACTGCCCGAGATACGGCCGCATCGCCGAATACTCGGACGGCGTCATCGTCGACAGCACGCTCCACGCCTGCACGAGCTGCTCGAGGATGCGCGACACGCGCGCGAGCATCTTGAACGCGGGCGGCAACGCGTCGGTGCGCACCGCATCGAGCGCGCCGCGCAGCTCGAACAGCGCGAGCTTCATCCACAGCTCGCTCGTCTGATGCTGGATGATGAACAGCATCTCGTTGTGATCGGGCGACAGCGGATGCTGCGCGTCGAGGATCGAATTCAGCGACAGGTAGTCGCCGTAGCTCATCGACTTCGAGAAATCGAGCTGCGCGTTGTGCCAGCCGGCTTCACCGGCGGCATCGCCCGGCACGTGCGGCGCTTCGTGTGCCGCTTGCGTCGAATGTGCCGATTGCGCGGCGCGTGCGCCCGAGAACGGGCAGCCCGCCGGCGCGTCGTTGCCGGGTGGCTGCATATGACCAGAATTCACGACTTTCTCCAGGATTGAATGACGGGGGCGCGGCGCGTTATCCGCACGTCACTGCGGCGCGCGCCGGGCAAAACCGGTCAGGTCACCGCGCCGCGCTCGGCGAACTCGGGCGCCTTCCACGCGTCGGTGGCCAGGATGTCGCGCAGCGTCTCGACGGCATCCCACACGTCGACGAAGCGCACATAGAGCGGCGTGAAGCCGAAGCGCAGCACGTACGGCTCGCGGTAGTCGCCGATCACGCCGCGCGCGATCAGCGCCTGCATCACCTCGTAGCCGTGCGGATGCTCGAAGCTCGCCTGCGAGCCGCGCTGGTGATGCGCGCGCGGCGTGACGAGCTTCAGCGACAGGCCCGCGCAGCGCGTTTCGACCAGCGCGATGAACGCGTCGGTCAGCGCGAGCGACTTGCGGCGGATCGCGTGCATGTCGGTCTGCAGGAACACGTCGAGCCCGCATTCGACCATCGACATCGACACCATCGGCTGCGTGCCGCACAGGAAGCGCGCGATGCCCGGATCGGGCGCGAAGCCCGGCTGCATCGCGAACGGTGCGCGGTGGCCCCACCAGCCGGACAGCGGCTGCGAGAAATGCGCGTGATGGCGCTGCGGCACCCACACGAACGCGGGCGAACCGGGGCCGCCGTTCAGGTACTTGTACGTGCAGCCGACCGCGCCGTCAGCGCGCGCGCCGTTCAGGTCGACCGGCACCGCGCCGGCCGAGTGCGCGAGATCCCACAGCATCAGCGCGCCCGCGTCGTGCACGAGTTGCGTGACGGCCGGCATGTCGTGCATGTAGCCGGTGCGGTAGTTCACGTGCGTGATCATCGCGACGGCCGTGTCCGCGCCGAGCGCATCGGGCAGGTCGGCCGGATCGTCGATCAGGCGCAGTTCGTAGCCGCCGCCGAGCTGCTCGATCAGCCCCTGCGCGATATACAGGTCGGTCGGGAAATTCGAGCGTTCCGACACGATCACGCGGCGTTCGGGCGCACGCTCGGCCTGGTGGCGCAGCATTGCCGACAGCAGCTTGAACAGGTTGATCGAGATGGTGTCGGTCACGACCGTTTCGCCGGGCGCGCCGCCGATCAGCGTCGCGAGCTTGTCGCCGAGGCGGCGCGGCAGCGCGAACCAGCCGGCCGTGTTCCAGCTGCGGATCAGCCCTTCGCCCCATTCGGCGCCGATCACCTGCTGCGCGCGGGCGGCCGATGCGCGCGGCTGCGCGCCGAGCGAGTTGCCGTCGAGGTAGATCACGCGGTCTGGCAGTGCGAACTGGTCGCGCAGCGGGGCGAGCGGGTCGTCGCGGTCGAGGGCGAGCGCGTCTTCACGGGTCTTGATCATGATGTGGGTCGTTGGTCGGGGTAATCAGGAGGCACGCGCGGGCAGCGCGCGCAGCACCGCGCGCACGGGGCTCGCGTCGAGCGTCGCGAACTTCAGCGGCAGTGCGATCAGTTCATAGTCGCCGGGCGGCACGTCGTCGAGCACGATGCCTTCGAGGATCGCCATCCGGTGCGCACGCACGCGGTGATGCGCATCCATCGTCTTCGATTCCTGCGGGTCGAGCGACGGCGTGTCGATGCCGATCAGCTTCACGCCATGCGCGGCGAGCAGGTCGATCGTTTCAGGCGCGACCGCGCAGAAGCCGGGGTCCCATTGCGCGATCGGCGCTTGCGCACAGGTGCGCAGCAGCACGCGCGGCGGCACGCCGTCGAGCATGGCCGCAACGTCGGCCGGCTGCACGACCGGCGATGCGCCGATGCAATGGATCACGCGGCACGGGCCGAGATAGGTGTCGAGCGGCACGGCGCCGATCGGCGCGCCGTCGGCGTCGTAGTGCAGCGGCGCGTCGCAGTGCGCGCCCGTGTGCGGCGACAGCGTCAGGCGCGCGACGTTGACCGGCGAGCCGGCCTCGATGCGCCACACGCGTTCGACGGAAACCGGTGTATCGCCCGGCCACACGGGGGTGGCGGGGCTGACAGGCGGCGAGATGTCCCAGAGTGTGTCCATGGCATGACGAAGCGGTGAGTCGATGCTTCGAATGATAGGTGGACGCTCGCAGAAAGTGCTTGCGAAATAAACATGGACAAACCGCCGGATTGGCAGATAATTCGACTCAGAGGGAAAACGGGGACCAAAAATGCACGCGATCACGCTCGATGCCACCGACTGCCGGATTCTGGCGGTACTGCAGGAAGAGGGCAGAATCAGCAATCTCGATCTGGCGGAACGGATTTCGCTTTCGCCATCCGCTTGCCTGCGCCGCATGCGCCTGCTCGAAGAGCAGGGCGTGATCGAGCACTACCGGGCGTGCCTGAGCCGCGAGAAGCTCGGCTTCGAGCTCGAGGCGTTCGTGCAGGTGTCGATGCGCAACGAAGAGAATCAATGGCACGAGCGCTTCGCGGAAGCGCTGCGCGAATGGCCGGAGGTGGTCGGCGCATTCGTCGTGACGGGCGAGAGCCACTATCTGCTGCGCGTGCTCGCGCACAACCTCAAGCACTATTCGGATTTCGTGCTGCACCGGCTCTACAAGGCGCCGGGCGTGATGGACATCCGTTCGAACATCGTGCTGCAGACGTTGAAGGACGAAGCCGGCGCGCCGGTCGGGCTGGCGCGCACGGGCGCGATCAAAGCGGTGTAAGGCCGTGGAAGCCGCCGCCGTGGAACACCAGTGGCGGCGTTTCGTCCGAAGCGGCGCGCACGCCGCAGCGTTCCACTTCGCCGACGAAGATCACGTGGTCGCCTTCGTCATAGCGGCTGCGGTTGTGGCATTCGAACCACGCGAGCGCGCCGTCGAGCACGGGCATCCCCGAGTTGCCGGCCACGTGCGCGATTCCTTCGAAGCGGTCGCCCTTGTAGGTCGAGAAGCGCTTGCACAGGTCGAGCTGCGACGCCGCAAGCACGTTCACCACGTAATGACTGTTGCCGCGAAACACGGGCGTCGACGCCGATTTGTGCGCGAGGCTCCACAGCACGAGCGGCGGATCGAGCGATACCGAGTTGAACGAGCTGGCGGTGATGCCGATCAGTTGCCCGGACGGCGCGCGCGTCGTGATCACCGTCACGCCCGTCGCGAACTGGCCGAGCGCCTGGCGGAAGGCGGCCGCGTCGAAATCCGGCGGGTTGGCGCGGCTCATCGGGCGGCCTTCCGGAACGAAACGGGCGGGCGCGGCGCGACGCGGGTGTGACGGGCGCGGCGGACGAAAGGCGACAAGGCGGTCGGTTGGGAAGTGGTGCGCATGGCCCGATTTTAGCGGAATCGGGGCCGCCGGGCCCGGCCGGACGGCGCATTGCGGGGATAGCGTGACGTAGCGAACACAGCGGCGCGATGCCGGGTTCACGATGCCGCGCGGCCGGCATGGCCGCTCTGTCGCGTTATTGTGCGGTGCGGTCGGCCCGTCCACCTGCCGATCCGCCGATCCGCCACGCGTGCCATCGATGTCCGCGCTATCGCGTCGCCGCCAGTCCGAGCGACAGCGCACCCGTCACGATCAGGCTCGATGCCCACACCGCGTCGAGATTGAACCAGCTCCGCGACACGAACCTCAGCCCGAGATAGCGGTACACGAGCCACGCGAGCCCGCCGCCGCCGGCGATCATCGCGGCCGCATGCACGGCCGCGACGACGAGCGCCATCCCGAGATGCGCATCGACGAGCGTGGCCGCCGCGCGGTGGCCGGCGTCCCTGTCGAGTCCGCAAAGCCCGAGGTAGATCGGCACCAGCATCAGCCCCGCGCCGTGCGCGATCGCGACCGCGAACGACCACAGGCCGAGCCGCGCCGGCGGGATCCGGGCGAGCGCGCGCGGATGCCGGCGCCGGATCAGCAGCACGGCGCCGAAGCCGATCACGAGCGCGCTCGCGCCGATCCGGATCGCCGACTGCCACGCGAGCAGCGCGGCGAGCAGCCCGAACGGCAGCATCACCGCGAATACCGCGAGCGCATGGCCGAGCGCGAGATAGCCGAGTGCCGCGACGAGCGCGCCGCCGCGGCGCGTCATCAGCGCGTTCGACACCGCGAGCGGCCAGCCCATCGCGGGATTGAGCCCGTGATACACGCCGCTCGCGAGCACCGCTGCCCACAGCGCGAACTGCGCGTGAAGTCCGGTGCTCAACGCTTGACCGACGGATAGCAGAACGAGTCGGTCGAGCAGTCGCCGCCTTCGAGCCGGATCTGGTGCGCGCGATAGCCGTCGGGGAACTCGACCCAGTAATCTTCGGCGAGCGTCAGCCCGCCGTCCGGCCCCGCGTGCGCGAGCACTTGCGCGGCCGGCACGCCGTCCGGATAGAACTGGTCGTCCCACGTCGAATAGAGCGAGTTGGTCCAGTACACGCGCCGGCCGTCGCGGCTGATCTCGACCATCTGCGGACCGCCCGCGAACGCGCGGCCGTTCGTGTGCGGCGCGCGGCGCACGATCCCGCCGATGCGCACCGACCCCGCGAGCACCGGGTTGTGCGGGTCCGACACGTCGTACTGGCGCATCTCGCCGGTGCCCCAGCACGACACGTAGAGGAAGCGATCGTCGAGCGACAGGTCGATGTCGGTCACGAGCGGCGGCACCGCGCCGAACGCTTTCAGCAGCGGCGGCAGTTCGTCGGCCGCGGCAGGCTCGGGCGGGATCGTCGCGGTCTTCTTCACATGGAACTTGCCGTCCTCGCGCCACCAGGTCCAGATCGAGCCTTCGAGATTCGTCGTGTCGACCACGACGCCGACGAATCCGTATTCGCGCACCGGATCGTGCGCGGGCCGCACCTCGAGCGCCATCTGGTGCTGCGCGCCGAGATCGATCGTCTGCACGTTGCGTCGTGCGCGCAGGTCCCAGAAATGCAGCCGGTGCCCGTATTTGTTCGCGAGCAGGTCCTCGGGCACGATGCCGTTCTCGAATTGCGGCGGCAGCGCCCATTCGCTCGACACCATGTAGTCGCGCGGCAGGTTCCACCAGAAGTCGTAGTGCTTGTCCTGCGGGCCGCGATCGATCTCCCAGCGGCCGAGCACGTCGAAGCTTTCGCAATCCATGATGAAGATGCCGGGCGCGCCGTCGGTGCCGTCCTTGCCCGCGCCGCCGAGCGTGCTTACGTAGATGCCCTCGGGGCCGCAGTGAACGGTGTGCGGCCGCGAATAACCGGTCTTCGCGAAGATCTCGTCGGGTTCGATGATCTTGTGGATGCGCGCCTGCGTCGGATGCGGCTTGGTGTCGATCACGTAGATGCGCGACGAGCGCAGGCCGGGGATGATCAGGAAGCGGCGTTCGAGAAACGCATGGCCGGTCAGCGGCGACAGCGAAGACGAACACGCATTCCAGCCGAAGTGGTGAAACTCGTCGCCCGTGTTCGGCATCGTCACCGTATGCACGATCTTTCCGTAGGTCGACGAGCCGGGCTTCACGTCGATCACGGCGAGTGCGTCGGGTCTGGAAAAATCGGGGCTCAGCAACAACGTATAGGCAAATTCTTCCGCCGGCGCCTGCATCGCAAGCTCCGGCGAAGCGTGAAACGTCGGGTCAGGCCGCATGCTCATGGTATTGCCCTCTCAGTGGTATCGGATCGCGGACGCACGGCCGTACGATGCGGGCGTGCGGGTCGGGGTTGCCGCGCGGCGCGAATCACGCCGGCGGGCGCGATCGGCAGGCGGATGCACGCGTCGGCGACACGTGCGGCGCCGTGCATCAGATCGTGAAAGCGGGTGAAGACGATGAACCGGATCGCGGCGCCCTGTGTGACACGAGCGCACGATATCGCGAAGGTGAAGTTGAAGCGTCGGCTCGCGACGTGGCGGCGACCGGGCCCGCGACGCGGGCGATGTCTGTCAAGACGTGCATATCGATGTTCCGGCAGATGATGGGTACATCAGGGGCGGGTGTGCATCGGGCGCTTTGCGTCGCCGGCCGGTTTTGCCGCCGCGCTCACGCGTGCCTAAGTGTAGTCGAGAAACGTGCGGCCGGGCCGCGCGCGGCACCTGTACGATCTGCCAGGTTCGCGCGCGAGTGAGATACTTGCCGAAGTGCCGCTGCGTCCCGCACCACGGACGCGCAGCGGCGAGACGGAACGGTGGCGCCGGCACATGCGTGCCGGCCGCTGTCATCAACGAGGGCTTGATTTCATGGTGAACGAAATGCTTGAAACCGCGACGTTGGGAGGCGGGTGTTTCTGGTGCACGGAGGCCGTGTTTCTCGACGTCGACGGCGTGACGGCCGTCCAGTCGGGCTACGCGGGCGGCCACACGCGCAATCCCGGCTATCGCGACATCTGCGAAGGCGACACGGGGCACGCGGAAGTCGTCAACGTGACGTTCGATCCGGCGCGCATCGGTTATCGCGAGATCCTCGAGATATTCTTCGCGACGCACGATCCGACCCAGTTGAACCGGCAGGGCAACGACGTCGGCACGCAGTACCGGTCGGTCGTGTTCACGCATTCGGATGCGCAGCGCGACACCGCGCTGGACGTGATCAGCGAGCTGGAGCGCGAGCAGGTGTTCGGGCAGCCGATCGTCACGCAGGTCGTGCCGCTCGACGGCAACTACTGGCCGGCCGAGGACTATCACCAGAACTATTACGCGCGTAACCCGGGGCAGGGCTACTGCTCGGTCGTGATCGGGCCGAAGCTCGCGAAATTCCGGCAGAAATTCTCGCACCGGCTGAAATCGCTGCGCGGCGGGTAAGCGCTTGACCGGCGCAAACCGGCGAAACCGACGTTAGGGCTCGTTCCCCTGTTTGGAAAAATGTATTCGTGGGGCCAGCGCAAGCCCGTTATTAGCGGGAACCGGCCCTAAGCCGCCTCGTTGCGCCACTGCGCGCACGCGGCGGCGATCTCGCGCGCGAGTGCGATGCACGACAGCGGCGCGGAGCCTTCCGCCTTGTTGTTGATCGTGATGATCACCGGCTGCCCGGCCAGCGCGTAGCGCGCGGCCAGTTCGGCGAGCGCCGAGCGCGTCGCCGGATCCTCGTCGACGAGCTTGTCGAACGGTTCGTACTTCGCTTTCGCCTGTTCGTACTTGAAGCCGCCGTGCAGGCTCCAGCGCACGATCAGCGGGCCCGGCGCGTCGCCGTCGAGCAGCGCGAGCGCGGCGGCCTGGCGCAGCGGGTCGGGCATCCGCGCGTGCAGGCCGACGCAGTAGCGCACGCCGAGCGCGGCGAGCGCACGGATGAAGCGCGGCGTGAGCAGGCTCGCGTCGCGGATCTCGATCGCGTAGCGCGGGCCGTCGGCTTCCGGCGGCAGCGGCGGCAGCGCCGCGAAGAACGCGGCGAGCCGGTCGATCAGCGCGGCCGGTTCGGCGAGCAGATGATCGGGCAGCGGCGAGAACTGGAACACGAGCACGCCGGCCTTCCGGCCGAGCCCTTCGAGGCACGGCTGCACGAATTCCCGGGTGGCGAGCTGCGCGTCGAGGAAGGTCGGGTTCGGCCCGGCCGGCTCGCCGCGCCGGCCGCGTACGACCGCGTCGGTCACCGAGGCCGGCGCCTTCACGACGAAGCGGAAATCGTCGGGCACCTGCTGCGCGTAGCGCAGGTAGTCGGCGACGGACAGCGGGCCGTAGAACGACCGGTCGAGACTCACGCTCTTCAATAGCGGATGTGCGCCGTACGCTTCGAGCCCTTCGCGCGACAGTTTCGTCTGCGCGAAATCGCCGTCGTAGACGATGCCGTTCCAGCCGGGGAAGTACCACGACGACGTGCCGAGCCGGACATTCGGCGGCAGGCCGGCCGCTGCGTCGGCGACGTCCGCCGCGATCGGCGCGGGCAGCACGCCGCGCCGGCGCCGGCCTTGCTTCGGCGGCGCGGCTGGCGGCGACGGTTCGTCCCACAGCAGGCCGGAGGCGGGCGGTGGTGCTTCGTCGGAGTCGGGAGGACTGGAGGTCGCACGGGCGGGCGGTGCCTGTCGTGCATCGTCATGCGGGTTCGAAGTCACGCGTTCACCGGCGTTTGCGGGAGGCGTGTCGTCTGCGGGCGGCGACGCGCGTGCGGCGTCCACCGGCACGCCGAACAGGTCGAATTGTCCGTCGGCGTGCGACCCGTCCGTGTCGTCGTGCTGCCGTCGTTCCGGTGGCGCCTTGCGCCGCGTCCTGCCGTCACCCATGCATGCCCAGCGTGAAGCGCCGCCTAGCGCGGCAGCGCGCGTTCGTACATATAGCGCCGCGACCAGGGCAGCGTTTTCGCGCTGCGTCCGGCCTTGCGGCACACGATCTGGAAGATCGACACGTCGTCGTGCTCGAACGCATACGCGCAGCCGGCGAGATACACGCGCCAGATGCGGAATTTTTCGTCGTCGACGAGTTTTCGCGCTTCCTCGGCCTTCGCCTCGAAGTTTTCCGTCCAGATTTCGAGCGTGCGCGCATAGTGCCGCCGCAGGCTTTCGACGTCAACCGCTTCCAGCCCGCCGCGCTGCGCGGCTTCGAGCGCGAGGCTGATGTGCGGCAGCTCGCCGTCCGGGAACACGTAGCGATCGATGAACTCGCCGCCGCCGAGCGCCGTTTCGCCGCTTTCCGCGTCGGTCGACGTGATCCCGTGGTTCATCGCGATGCCGTCGTCGGCGAGCAGTTCGCGCACCCGCGAGAAGTACAGCGGCAGGTTCTTGCGGCCGACGTGTTCGAACATCCCGACGCTCGTGATGCGGTCGAACTGGCCGTCGATCTCGCGGTAGTCCTGCAGGCGGATCTCGATCTTGTCTTCCAATCCCGCAGCCCTCACGCGCGCGGTCGCGAGGTCGTACTGGTTCTGCGACAGCGTCACGCCAAGACACGTCGCGCCGAACTTCTGCGCGGCGCGCAGCACGAGTGCACCCCAGCCGCAGCCGATGTCGAGCAGGCGCTGGCCCGGCTGCAACTGGATCTTCGTCAGGATGTGGTCGATCTTCTTGACCTGCGCGGTGGCAAGATCTTCGTCGCCGTTCTCGAAGTACGCGCACGAGTACACCATGTTCTCGTCGAGCCACAGCCTGTAGAACTCGTTCGAGACGTCGTAGTGATACTGGATCGCCTTCTTGTCGGTGTTCTTCGTGTGGCTGAAGTAGCGCTTCACGCGCGCGAGCTTGCTCGCGCTCGTCACCGTGCTGCGCGCGAGCGAGTAGCTGATGTTGATGATGTCCGACACCTTGCCCTCGATGTCGATCTTGCCTTTCACGTACGCCTCGCCGAGATTGTCGAGGCTCGGTTCGAGCAGCAGCGGCAACGCCGACGCGCTGTTCACCTTCAGCGTGACCTGCGGCGCGCTGAAAGTGCCGAAATCGAGTTGGTCGCCGTTCCACAGCACGAGGCGTGCCGGTATGTTCGCTTTCGCCCGTACTTCGTCCGCCCACTGTGCCAGCTTCTTTTCCCAGAACATTTGGAATCTCCGTTTGTTCGTTGAATCGAATACAGCCAAGTATCTTGACGGCGCCCGCCGCTTGCGACGCGGGCGCCCGGATGCAACACGAGACACGACCGGCGTGCGCCGGCGCCGCGCTTAGGGCGACAGGCGCGAGATCGTCCAGTCCGGCGACGTGTCGGCGTCGCGCGTATAGAGCAGGCGGTCGTGCAGCCGCGACGGGCGGCCCTGCCAGAACTCGATCGAGTCGGGTACGAGGCGGTAGCCGCCCCAGTGCGGCGGGCGCGGCGGATTGTCGCCGTAGCGTTCGCCGACTGCCTTTTCGCGCGCTTCGAGCGTCGCGCGGCTGTCGATCACGGCGCTCTGCTCGGACGCCCATGCACCGATGCGCGAGCCCAGCGGGCGCGACGCGAAATAGCGGTCGCTTTCTTCGGCGCTGGTTTTCTCGATCCGGCCTTCGATGCGCACCTGGCGCTCGAGCTCGATCCAGTAGAACAGCAGCGCCGCTTGCGGATGCGCGGCGAGGTCGCGTCCCTTGCGGCTTTCGTAATTGGTAAAGAAGACGAACCCGCGTTCGTCGACGCCCTTGATGAGCACGATCCGGGCCGAAGGCCGGCCGTCGGCGCCGACGGTTGCGAGCGTCATCGTGTTCGGCTCGGGCAGCTGGGCGGCGAGCGCCTCCTTGAACCAGCGGTCGAACTGGACGAAGGGGTCGTGGGCGGCATCGGCTTCGTCGAGCGAAGCACGTGAATAGTTGATGCGGAGATCGGCGAGAGTCGTCATGTTATGCAAACGCTTCAATCTGGGGCCAGTATAGCGAACGCGCGAGAATCGTGCGTGCACAGTGGCGCGTGCGAGCGGGGAGTTCAGGCAAAATAGAGGGCTGCTCGACTTACGTTTTCCTTGCTGCCATGTCTGCCGCCGATACTGCCCCGCCCAGTTCTTCTGATCTTACCCCGAGCCCGACAATCCAGCTTGACGTGGATCGGGAGCGGCGTTTCGGCGGCGTCGCGCGGCTGTACGGCGCGCCGGCGGCGGCCGCTTTCGAGCGTGCGCATGTCGCGGTGATCGGGATCGGCGGCGTCGGGTCGTGGACGGCCGAGGCGCTCGCGCGCAGCGCGATCGGCACGCTGACGCTGATCGATCTCGACAACGTCGCGGAAAGCAATACGAACCGGCAGATCCATGCGCTGGACGGCAATTACGGCAAGCCGAAGGTCGACGCGATGGCCGAGCGGATCGCGCTGATCGATCCCGCGTGCCGCGTGAACCGGATCGAGGATTTCGCCGAGCCCGACAACTTCGACGCGCTGCTCGGCGGCGGTTTCGACTACGTGATCGACGCGATCGACAGCGTGCGCACGAAGGTTGCGCTGATCGCGTGGTGCGTCGCGAAGCGGCAGCCGCTCGTCACGGTCGGCGGCGCGGGCGGGCAGCTCGACCCGACGCGCATCCGCATCGACGATCTCGCGCTGACGATCCAGGATCCATTGCTGTCGAAGGTGCGCGCGCAGTTGCGCAAGCAGCACGGCTTTCCGCGCGGGCCGAAGGCGCGTTTCAAGGTCAGCGCCGTGTATTCGGACGAGCCGCTGATCTATCCGGAAGCGGCCGCGTGCGACATCGAGGACGGCGCGGAGCCGTCCGCGGCCGCGCATGTCGCGGGGCTCAACTGTGCGGGATTCGGTTCGAGCGTGTGCGTGACCGCGAGCTTCGGTTTTGCGGCCGCCGCGCATGCGCTGCGCGCGATTGCGGCGCAAGCCGCCGGCTGAGCGGCGAAGCGCGGGCGTTGCTTCATGCTGCGGCGCGGCACACGCGCTGCCGGCGATACGGCGACCCGGCCGCGCCGTCGCGGCCCGGGCCCGCCGTTCGTCAGTTGAGCGCCATGCTCAGCTTGCGCCGCCACGCAGCGACGATATCGGGGCGGTCGCCGGCCAGTTCGAACACCGAGATCATCGTCCTGCGGCCGAGGTCGTCGCCGTACGCGCGGTCGCGCAGCACGATTTCCAGCAACTGCTCCAGCGCACTTTCATACGCACGCCGCGCGATCAGGCTCTGCGCGAGGTCGAAGCGCGCGTCGAGATCGCCCGGGTTCTCCGCGATGCGTGCTTCGAGCGCGTCGGTCGGCGGCAGGTCGGCGGTTGCGTCGAGCGCGTCGAAACGGGTCTTGATCGCCTGGTAGCGCGGATCGCCGCCTTCCACGATCTGCGGCGACAGCCGCTCGGCCTCGGCGCGCGCGACTTCGACCTGGTTGTGCGCGAGCAGCAGGTCGATCAGGTCGAGCCGCGCGTCGTCGAAGCCGGGGTTCAGCGCGAGCGCCGCTTCGAGGTGCGTGAGCGCGTCGTCGTAGCGCGATTCGGCCATCGCGTACTGCGCGGCGCGGCGTTCGGCTTCCTCGGGTGCCGGCAGCAGCCGGTCGAGGAACGCGCGCAACTGGCCTTCCGGCAGCACGCCGACGAACTGGTCGACCGGGCGCCCGTCGGCGAACGCGATCACGTGCGGGATGCTGCGCGTCTGGAAGTGCGCGGCGAGTTCCTGGTTCTCGTCGACGTTGACCTTCACGAGCTTCCAGCGGCCGTCGTAATCGGCTTCGAGTTTTTCGAGCAGCGGGCCCAGCGTCTTGCAGGGGCCGCACCACGGCGCCCAGAAGTCCACCAGCACGGGCGTGTCCAGCGACGCCTCGATGACGTCTTTCTCGAATGTGGCAAGCGTGGTGTCCATGTCGTTCTCTTCGGTTCGAATATCGTCAGGATGGGGGCAGCGCGCCCCTTTTTCAACGCGGCTTCGACTCGGGCAGCGGAATCCACTCGGTCTCGCCCGGCACCTTGCCCATTTCCTGGCGCGTCCAGGCTTCCTTTGCGCGCGCGATCGCGTCGCGGCTGCTGGCGACGAAATTCCATTCGATGAAGCGCTCGCCGTCGATCTTGTCGCCGCCGAGCAGCATCGCGCGCGCGCCGCCGGCGCTCGTCAGCGTGACCGTTGCGCCCGGCGCGAGCACGGCCATCTGCTCGGCCGGAACCGGCGTGCCGTCGATCGCGAGATCGCCGTCGACCACGTAGACCGCGCGCTCCTCGTGCGACGCATCGAGTTCGATGCGGCTGCCGGCCGCGAATGCGGCCGCGACATACAGCGTGCGCGAGAACGTCGTGACCGGCGAGCGCAGCCCGAATGCGTCGCCGGCGATCACCGTCAGCGACACGCCGTCTTCGTCGCGCTGCGGCAGCGTGTCGGCCGCATGGTGCTCGAACGACGGCTCGGTGGTTTCGTGCGCGCGCGGCAGCGCGACCCAGGTCTGGATCCCGTGCACGGTGTGGCCGTTTGCGCGCTGCGCGTCGGGCGTGCGTTCGGAATGGACGATCCCGCGGCCGGCCGTCATCCAGTTCACGTCGCCCGGCACGATTTCCTGCTGCGAGCCGAGGCTGTCGCGGTGCAGGATCGCGCCGTCGAACAGGTAGGTGACGGTCGCAAGCCCGATATGCGGATGCGGGCGCACGTCGAGCCCCGTGCCGGCCGGCAGCGTGGCGGGCCCCATGTGATCGAAGAAGATGAACGGGCCGACGAGGCGCGCGGCGAGCGCGGGCAGCGTGCGGCGCACCTGCTGGTTGCCGATGTCGCGCACGTGCGGCTTCAGCAGGGCTTTGATCGAGGCGGTCATGGCGGGTCCTGTGGGGCGGCGGGGGATCCCGGTCATTGTACTGGCCGCCCGCCGACGATTCCATGCGCGCTGCGCGGGTATCGGGCCCTGCGGCGAAACCCGGTAGACTGACGCGCTTCTGAAGAAAACGCCGGGCCGCCCCAGGTTTTCTTGACCCCCTCGGGGGCCCTGGCGCGAAGCGACAGGGTGGGGGTGC
This sequence comes from Burkholderia sp. S-53, assembly GCF_025560745.1. Lineage (NCBI taxonomy): Bacteria > Pseudomonadati > Pseudomonadota > Betaproteobacteria > Burkholderiales > Burkholderiaceae > Burkholderia > Burkholderia sp. S-53. Next base: position 2,989,339 of record NZ_CP090483.1, on the reverse strand, counting down.
CTTGTACATCGATTCGACAATCGAGGAGACGCCGATGATGGCCCCGAAGGACTTGCTGCTCGCGCTGGTCGTGATCCTGGCGTGGGGCGTGAACTTCGTCGTGATCAAGGTTGGCCTGCACGGGATGCCGCCGATGCTGCTCGGCGCGCTGCGCTTCACGCTCGCGGCCGTGCCCGCGGTGTTCTTCGTGCGCCGGCCGCAGATTTCGTGGCGCCTGCTGGTGCTGTACGGCGCGACGATCCAGCTCGGCCAGTTCGTGTTCCTGTTCACCGGCATGTACGTCGGCATGCCGGCCGGCCTCGCATCGCTCGTGCTGCAGTCGCAGGCGTTCTTCACGCTCGTGTTCGCGATGCTGTTCCTCGGCGAGCGGCTGCGCGTGCAGAACCTGGTCGGGCTCGCGATCGCCGCGGGCGGGCTCGTCGTGATCGCGGCGCAGGGCGGCCGCGCGATGACGATCGCGGGTTTCCTGCTGACGATCTGCTCGGCCGCGATGTGGGCGGTCGGCAACATCGTCACGAAGAAGGTCGGGAAAGCGAACCTCGTGTCGCTCGTCGTGTGGGCGAGCCTCGTGCCGCCCGTGCCGTTTTTCCTGCTGTCGCTGTGGTTCGAAGGGCCGCAGCGGATCGCGACCGCGCTCGCCGGGCTGAACGGTGCGTCGATCTTCGCGGTCGTCTATCTCGCGTTCGTCGCGACGCTGCTCGGCTACGGGCTGTGGAGCCGCCTGCTGTCGCGCTACCCGGCCGCGCAGGTCGCGCAGTTCTCGCTGCTGGTGCCGATCGTCGGCCTCGCGTCGTCGGCGCTGCTGCTCGACGAGCACCTGACGCGCGCGCAACTGATCGGCACGGCGCTCGTGATGGGAGGGCTCGCGGTGAACGTGTTCGGCGGGAAACTGATGCGCCGCGTCGCGGTGTCGTGACGCGCCGGCACGCGCTGCGTGCCGGCGGCGGGGCGGGGTGGCCGGGTACGGCCGTCAGGCCATCCGGTTCTTCGCGAGCGGCGGATTCGCGGCGAAATAACGCTTGATGCCGCGGAAGATCGCGTCGGCCATCTGGTCGCGATAGCTGTCGTCGTTGAGCCGGCTCTCTTCTTCCGGGTTGCTGATGAACGCGGTTTCGACGAGGATCGACGGGATGTCGGGCGCCTTCAGCACCGCGAACCCGGCCTGCTCGACCGAGCCCTTGTGCAGCTTGTTGATGCCGCCCACTTCCTTCAGCACGTAGTTGCCGTAGCGCAGCGAATCGCGGATCTGCGCGGTCGTCGACATGTCGAACAGCGCGCGGTTCACGGCCGCGTCGGCCGTCTTGATGTTGATGCCGCCGATCAGGTCGGACGAATTTTCCTTGTTGGCCATCCAGCGCGCCGCGGCGCTCGTCGCGCCGTGGTCGGACAGCGCGAACACCGATGAGCCGCGCGCGGACGGCGTCGTGAACGCATCCGCGTGGATCGACACGAAGAGATCGGCGCCGACGCGGCGCGCCTTCTGCACGCGCACGTTCAGCGGCACGAAGAAGTCGGCGTCGCGCGTCATCATCGCGCGCATGTTCGGCGCACCGTCGATCTTCGCGCGCAGCTTCTTCGCGATGTCGAGCGCGATGTGCTTCTCGTACGTGCCGCCGCCGCCGATCGCGCCCGGATCCTCGCCGCCGTGGCCCGGATCGATCGCGACCGTCAGCAGGCGCACGGTGCCGCCCTTGCCGGATTTCGGCGCGGTGAACTTGTAGGTGTCGCCGTCGTCGTCGCTGTCGTCGCGGCGTGCGATGACGGGCGGCGGCTTGACGGCCGGCTTCGCGGGCGTCGAAGGCGTGGCCGCGGCGGGCGGCGCGTGCGGCGTGGCCGGCGTGTTCTGCGCGAAGCGCTGGAAGAATGCGTCGCTGTTGTCGTTGCCCGCGACGGGCGGCGTGGCCGGCCCGTTCAGCGCGCTCGGCGGCTGCATCTGCTGCGCACGTGCCGTGTCGTTGAGCGCCTGTTCCTTGCGTTCCGTCTGCGCGATCAGGTCGGTCAGCGGATCGGGCGCGACGGCCGGATACAGGTCGAACACGAGCCGGTACTTGTAGGTGCCGACCGGCGGCAGCGTGAACACCTGCGGCTTCACCGAGCCTTTCAGGTCGAACACCATCCGCACGACGTGCGGCTGATACTGGCCGACGCGCACCGACTGGATCTGCGGATCGTTCGGCGCGATCTTCGACACGAGGTCGCGCAGCGCCTGGTCGAGATCGAGGCCGTTCAGGTCGACGACGAGACGGTCGGGACCCTGCAGCAGCTGTTGGCTATTCTGCAGCGGCTGGTCGGATTCGATCGTGACGCGCGTGTAATCGCGCGCGGGCCACACGCGCACGCCGAGCACCGACGATGCATGCGCGAGCCGCGGTGCGACGAGACCGAGCACCAACGTCGACGCGCCCGCGCACAGGATCTGGCGGCGCCGCCAGTTATGCGTCGCGGTGGCCGCCGATTCGATCGAGCGGAACGGTTTGATCAACATCTTTCGAGACATGCCTTTCCTGAAGCGCTGTACGCCCGGACGGTGAGGGCACGGCCATCGCCATCCACGTCGAGCGAGAAAACCAGATCGGGCACGCCGAGCAGTGCACCCGCCTGTTGCGGCCATTCGACGAGGCAGATCGCGCTGGAATTGAAATACTCGCGAAAGCCTGCGTCGGACCATTCGGCCGGATCGTTGAATCGATACAGATCGAAGTGATAGACCTCGAGTTCCCCATCGTCGCGTTCGAGCGCGTACGGCTCGACGAGCGTGTAGGTCGGGCTGCGCACGCGTCCTGTGTGGCCGAGGCCGCGCAGGATCGCGCGCACGAGGCTCGTCTTGCCCGCGCCGAGATCGCCGACCAGCTGGATCTGCAGCCCGTCGAACGCGTGCGCGCGGGCGAGATCGAGGCGCGCCGCATCGAGCGCGTGCGCGAAGCGCGTGCCGAAGGCCTCGGTCGCCGCCTCGTCGGCGAGCGCGATCACGCGCTCCGCGAACGGGGCAGGCAGCATGACGGCATGAGGCGTATGGGACGTGGCTGGCATTCTCGTAAAATAGTGCGATGAACCGATTACCGGAACTCGCCGCATCCGACAGGCCTTCGACTCGTGCCGAAGGCGCGGCGCCGTGCGCGCTCGACGATGCGGCCTTGACTGCGCTCGCCGCGCGCATCAGGGCGTGGGGGCGCGAATTGGGTTTCGGGGCGATCGGCATCAGCGATACCGATCTCTCGGATGCCGAAGCAGGCCTCGCCGCCTGGCTGGAAGCCGGATACCACGGCGAAATGGATTATATGGCGAAACATGGGACGAAACGCGCGCGGCCGGCCGAACTTGTGGCCGGTACGCGACGCGTGATTTCCGTGCGGCTCGCCTACCTGCCGGCCGAAACGCTCGCCGCCGGCGCGCCCGACGGCGGGCCCGGCGCGCTCGCGCCGCACGACTGGCGCGCACGCGAACGGGCCCGGCTCGACGATCCGCAGGCGGCCGTCGTGTCGATCTATGCGCGCGGCCGCGATTATCACAAGGTGCTGCGCAACCGGCTGCAGACGCTCGCGGAGCGCATCGAGCGCGAGATCGGCGCGTTCGGCTACCGCGTGTTCACCGACTCGGCGCCCGTGCTCGAAGTCGAGCTCGCGCAGAAGGCGGGCGTCGGCTGGCGCGGCAAGCACACGCTGCTGCTGCAGCGCGATGCGGGCTCGCTGTTCTTCCTCGGCGAGATCTACGTCGACCTGCCGCTGCCGACCGACGCGCACACGTCGCCCGACATCGCGCCCGAGACGCCGGGCGCACACTGCGGCAGTTGCACGCGCTGCATCGACGCGTGTCCGACCGGCGCGATCGTCGAGCCGTACCGCGTCGACGCGCGCCGCTGCATCTCGTACCTGACGATCGAACTGAAAGGCAGCATTCCGGAGCCGCTGCGGCCGATGATCGGCAATCGCGTGTACGGCTGCGACGACTGCCAGCTCGTGTGCCCGTGGAACAAGTTCGCGCAGGCTGCGCCGGTGGCCGATTTCGACGTGCGGCACGGCCTCGACCGCGCGACGCTCGTCGAACTGTTCGGGTGGGACGCGGAAACGTTCGATACGCGGATGCAGGGCAGCGCAATCCGGCGCATCGGCTACGAAAGCTGGCTGCGCAATCTCGCGGTCGGGCTCGGCAATGCGCTGCGCGCGAGCGCGGACCGGCTTGCGCCACAGGCGCGCGACGCGATCGTCGCCGCGTTGCGCGCGCGGGCCGACGATCCGTCGCCGGTCGTGCGCGAGCATGTCGAATGGGCGCTGCGTGCCGCGTGAAGGCGGCGTAAAGTGTCGTCGGCGCGCGGCGGTGCCGCGCGCATCCATCGCTCAGGAGAGGGCAATGTTCAATGCAGTCATCGACGCGCCGTTCGGCAAGGTCGGCATCCGCACGGATGCCGCGGTGGTGCGCGAGATCGTCTATCTGCCCGAATCGGTGAAGTCGGTCGATCCGGATTCGCCGCTCGCGGAGCGCGCAGTCAAGCAGATCGAACGTTATTTCGAGCGCGCGTCGGCGCGTTTCGACCTGCCGCTCGCCGAAGTCGGCAGCGCGTTCCAGCACCGCGTGTGGGACGTGATCAGCGATATCCCGCCCGGCACGGTGCTGACCTACGGCCAGGTTGCAAAGCGGATCGGCAGCGCGCCGCGCGCGGTCGGCCAGGCGTGCGGCGCGAACTACTTCCCGCTCGTGATCCCGTGCCATCGCGTCGTCGCGGCGGGCGGCCTCGGCGGCTTCGCGAACCACGACGACAACGGTTATTACCAGAAGGTGAAGCGCTGGCTGCTGGCGCATGAGGGCGTGCCGTACCGATGAGCGAACCGCTGATGTCCCCCGAAGCCGACGGCGATGCCGCCGCGGCATCGCCCGCGCTGCTCGCAAGCCGCGCGTCGATCGACGTGTTCTGCGATGCGCTGTGGCTCGAGCACGGGCTCGCGCGCAACACGCTCGACGCGTACCGGCGCGATCTGGTGCTGTTTTCCCAATGGCTGGCCGCGACGCACGACGCGCCGCTCGATTCGGCCGACGAGGCGATGGTGACGGGCTACATCGCCGCGCGCAGCGACGGCAAGGCGACGTCGTCGAACCGGCGGCTGTCGGTGTTCCGTCGCTATTACGGGTGGGCCGTGCGCGAGCATCGCGCGAGCGCCGACCCGACGCTGCGGATCACGTCCGCGAAACAGGCGGCGCGGTTTCCGTCGACGCTGTCGGAGGCACAGGTCGAGGCGCTGCTCGGCGCGCCCGACATCGGCACGCCGCTCGGCCTGCGTGATCGCACCATGCTCGAGCTGATGTATGCGAGCGGGCTGCGCGTGAGCGAGCTCGTGACGCTGAAGACCGTCGAGGTCGGCCTCAACGAGGGTGTCGTGCGCGTGATGGGCAAGGGCTCGAAGGAGCGGCTCGTGCCGTTCGGCGAAGTCGCGCACGGCTGGATCGAGCGCTACCTGCGCGACGCGCGGCCGGCGCTGCTCGGCGCGCGTGCGGCCGATGCGCTGTTCGTGACTACGCGCGGCGACGGGATGACGCGCCAGCAGTTCTGGAACATCATCAAGCGCCACGCACAGCACGCCGACGTGCGCGCGCACCTGTCGCCGCATACGCTGCGGCATGCGTTCGCGACGCACCTGCTGAACCACGGCGCCGATCTGCGCGTCGTGCAGCTGCTGCTCGGCCACAGCGACATCTCGACCACGCAGATCTACACGCACGTCGCGCGCGAGCGGTTGAAGACGCTGCACGCGCAACACCACCCGCGCGGTTAGCGCGAATCCGGCAAGGCACGGCGCTGCACAGCGCCGTGCCGGCCGGCGTCAGACCAGCTCGCGGAGCTTGTGCTTCAGCACCTTGCCGGTCGACGCGGCCGGCAGCGCGTCGAGCACGCGGATGTGAGCAGGGCGTTTGTAGGGCGCCAACCGCTCCGCGCACCATGCGTGCAACGCCGCTTCGTTCGCCGCCGCGCCGGGCACCAGCTCGACGAACGCGAGCACTTCCTCGTTGCCTTCGACCGCGCGGCCGATGACGGCGGCCTGCACGACGTCCGGATGCGCGTTCAGCACCTGCTCGACTTCGACCGGATACACGTTGAAGCCGGACCGGATGATCAGTTCCTTGCTGCGGCCCGCGATCGTCACCGCGCCGTCCGCCTCCTGCCGCGCGAGATCGCCGGTGCGCAGCCAGCCGTCCGGCGATACGGCCGCGCGCGTCGCATCCGCGTTGCGGTAGTAGCCGAGCATCACGTTCGGCCCGCGCACGCGAATCTCGCCGACTTCGCCCGGCGGCACGTCGGTGCCGTCCGGCGCGACGATCCGCATGTCGACGCCCGGAATCGGCACGCCGACCGAACTGTCGGCGCGCGGCGCGTCGAGCGGCGTCTGCGTGATCGTCGGACTGCTTTCGGTCATTCCGTAGCCGTTGTGCAGCGGCACGCCGTACGTGCGCTCGACGCGCGCCTTCAGGTTCGCATCGAGCGGCGAGCCGCCCGAATACGCGAAGCGCAGGCGCGGCGCGTGCCATGCGTGGCCGTGCGTGTGCAGGTGTTCGAGCAGCTTCGCGTGCATCGCGGGCACGCCCTGGAAGATCGTGACGCCTTCGTCGGCGAGCGCGACGCGCACGGCCTCCGGCGCAAAGCGCGGCGCGAGCCGTAGCGTCGCGCCTGCATACAGGCTGCCGAGGCAGACCGACGCGAGCCCGTACACGTGCGACACCGGCAGCACCGTGTAGACGACGTCGTCCGGCGACACGCGGCGCAGCGTGCTCGACGTCGCCGCGATGAACAGCAGGTTGCGGTGCGACAGCATCACGCCCTTCGGCGCGCCGGTCGTGCCGGTCGTGTAGATCAGCGCCGCGCATTGCGCGGCACCGTCGGCGGCCACCGGTTCGGCAGGCGCGCTCGCGTCGACGCGATACGACCATGCGCCGATGTCGACCGGCAGCGCGCCGGCGGGCGTTGCGCCGAGCCGCGTCGCGTGGGCACGTGCGTCGGGCGATGCATCCGTCGCGAACGCGATCAGCTTCGGACCCGCGTGCGCGGCGATCGCATCGAGTTCGCCGGCCGACAGCCGCGCGTTCGACACGAGCGCCCACGCGTCGAGGCGGGCGACCGCGAACAGCAGCACGATCTGCGCGACGCAGTTTTCCGCGACGATCATCACGCGGTCGCCGCCTTGCACGCCGAGGCTCGCGAGCCGCGCGGCGGCCGCATCGACGGCCTGCGACAAGTCGCCGTACGACAGGCGGCGCGCGTCTTCGATCAGCGCCGGATGCGCGGGCGCCTGCGCGGCCCAGCGCGCGGGCACGTCGGCGATTCGGCCGGGCAGCGCGGCCAGCAGCGCATCGACGTCGAGCGGCTCGGATGAACGGATGGTCGAGGGCATGGCGTCTCCAGAAAAGGGGCGGGCGGCGGCGTGACGATGTTTGCGAACGATCGTGCCATGACGGCGCGCGCGCCACAATCGGCCAATCGGGCAATAGCGCTTCGCGATGTCCGCAATGATGATGAGCGGGATCGTTGCGGCGATGCCGCGGGCCGCCCGGCGGAAAACGGGCCGCGAGTATACCGCCGGCGCGGGCATGCCATCGCGCGCCCGCCGGTCGTTCGCCATTAGAATGCCGCCATGAGCAAATCCAGACACGTGTCCGAAACCCCCGCGACCCAGCTGTTGCGCCGCCACGGCGTCGCGTTCGGCGAGCATCCGTACGAATACGTCGAACACGGCGGCACCGGCGAATCGGCGCGCCAGCTCGGCGTCGACGAGCACAGCGTCGTGAAGACGCTCGTGATGGAGGACGAACACGCGAAGCCGCTGATCGTGCTGATGCACGGCGATCGCACCGTGTCGACGAAGAACCTCGCGCGGCAGATCGGCGCGAAGCGCGTCGAGCCGTGCAAGCCCGACGTCGCGAACCGCCACTCGGGTTATCTCGTCGGCGGCACGTCGCCGTTCGGCACGCGCAAGACGATGCCCGTCTACGTCGAGGCGACGATCCTCGAATTGCCGACGATCTACCTGAACGGCGGCCGCCGCGGCTACCTCGTCAGCCTCGCGCCGGCGGTGCTCACGTCGCTGCTCGACGCGCAGCCCGTGCAGTGCGCGAGCGTCGACTGAGGGTTTCACCTTCGTGGCAGCCCGCGCTCGTTCGGTAGAATGGGCGCCGTTTCGGCTTGCCGCGCACAGCCTTCCCTTTACCGATACGTTGAAAGAAGAGTCCTCCGCATGCAGATCCTGCTCGCCGCCCTCGTTGCCTACCTGATCGGTTCGGTGTCGTTCGCCGTCGTCGTCAGCGGTGCGATGGGCCTGGCCGACCCGCGTTCGTACGGGTCGAAGAATCCCGGCGCGACCAACGTGCTGCGCAGCGGCAACAAGAAGGCCGCGATCCTGACGCTCGTCGGCGATGCGTTCAAGGGCTGGATCGCCGTGTGGCTCGCGCGGCGCTTCGGCCTGCCCGACGTCGCGGTCGCCTGGGTGGCGATCGCCGTGTTCCTCGGCCACCTGTATCCGGTGTTCTTCCGCTTCCAGGGCGGCAAGGGCGTCGCGACCGCGGCCGGCGTGCTGCTCGCCGTGCACCCGGTGCTCGGGCTCGCGACCGCGCTGACCTGGCTGATCGTCGCGTTCTTCTCCCGCTATTCGTCGCTCGCGGCGCTGGCGGCGGCCGTGTTCGCGCCGGTGTTCGACGTGTTCCTGTTCGGCACGGGCCACAACCCGGTCGCATGGGCCGTGCTCGCGATGAGCGTGCTGCTCATCTGGCGTCACCGCGGCAATATTTCGAAGCTGCTCGCGGGGCAGGAGAGCCGGATCGGCGACAAGAAGAAGGCGGCCGCCGACGGCGGCGCGCAGGACGGCGGGAAGGCCTGAGGAAGCGGCGTTTGCCGCGCGCCGGGCGCGCCGCGTGTGCGGGGCCCGGCGGGATGACGGATCGGCGGCCGATCAGTCGCGGAAGTTGTTGAAGTCGAGCGGCGTATCGGTCACGTCCTTGCGCAGCATCGCGATCGTGTTCTGCAGGTCGTCGCGCTTCGTGCCCGACACGCGCACCGCGTCGCCCTGGATGCTCGCCTGCACCTTGATCTTGCTGTCCTTCACGAGCCGCACGATCTTCTTCGCGAGATCGCCGGTCACGCCTTTCTTCACGGTGACGATCTGCTTGACCTTGTCGCCGCCGATCTTCTCGACCTTGCCGTAGTCGAGGAAGCGCACGTCGACGTTGCGCTTGGCCAGCTTGCCGATCAGCACGTCCTTGACCTGGCCGAGCTTGAAATCGTCGTCGGCGAACAGCGTCAGCTCGCGTTCCTTCTGCTCGACGCGCGCGTCGGAGCCCTTGAAGTCGAAGCGCGTCGAAATTTCCTTGTTCGACTGCTCGATGGCGTTCTTCACTTCGATCATGTTCGCTTCGGAAACGACGTCGAACGATGGCATGGTTTTCTCCCTTGAGATGCGGGCACCCGGCTCGCGCGCGGGCACTCGCTATAATTGCGGACTGTTTGCCATTTTACCGATGCCCCTCCGTTTGCCCAACACCGGCCATTTGCCGGCCCGGGCCGACGTGACCGCGAATGCCGATGCCTCCTGACGATTCCGCCCTGTCGCTGCTTCCCGACCATCCGCTTGCCGCGCACAACACGTTCGGTATCGACGCGAACGCACGCTTTGCCGCGCGCATCACGCACGCGGCGCAGTTCGAGGCGCTCCATCGCGACCCGCGCGTCGCGAACCTGCCGCAGCTCGTGCTCGGCGGCGGCAGCAATGTCGTGTTCACGCGCGATTTCGACGGCGTCGTGCTGCTCGACGAGATCGCGGGCCGCCGCATCGTGCGCGAGGACGACGACGCGTGGTACGTCGAGGCCGGCGGCGGCGAGAACTGGCACGCGTTCGTCGCGTGGACGCTCGAGCACGGGATGCCGGGCCTCGAGAATCTCGCGCTGATCCCGGGTACCGTCGGTGCCGCGCCGATCCAGAACATCGGCGCGTACGGCCTCGAGATGAAGGGGTATTTCGACTCGCTGGTCGCCGTCGAGCTCGCGACGGGGCGCAGCGAGCGCTTCGACGCCGCGCGCTGCGCGTTTGGCTATCGCGACAGCTTCTTCAAGCGGGAAGGGCGCGGCCGGTTCGCGATCGTGTCGGTGACGTTCCGGCTGCCCAGGCAATGGACGCCGCGGCTCGGCTACGCGGACGTCACGCGCGAGCTCGACGCGCGCGGCATCGCGCCCGATGCGGCGACGCCGCGCGACGTGTTCGATGCGGTCGTCGCGATCCGCCGCGCGAAGCTGCCCGATCCGCTCGTGCTCGGCAACGCAGGCAGTTTCTTCAAGAATCCGGTGATCGATGCCGCGCAGTTCGATGCATTGCGCACCCGCGCGCCCGAGGTCGTGTCGTATCCGCAGCCGGACGGGCAGGTGAAGCTCGCGGCCGGCTGGCTGATCGACCGCTGCGGCTGGAAGGGGCGTGCGATGGGGGCGGCAGCCGTGCACGACCGCCAGGCACTCGTGCTCGTCAATCGCGGCGGCGCGACGGGTGCCGACGTGCTCGCGCTGGCACAGGCAATCCAGCACGACGTGTTCGCGAAATTTGGCGTCGAGCTGGAGCCGGAGCCGGTCTGCCTGTAAGCCGGGCCACGACGCCCGCGTAACGGAGTCGCGCCGGCTTCTGCCGATTCCACACGGCAAACCGTCCTTTTTTCTCGAAGCGCACCGGCGTGTCCCACCTCGCGCCGCACCGCTCGGCGGCGATGCACGCGTCGTGCCGTTCTGCCGCCCGTCCATCCACGCCGTCGCGTCCCCCCCGACCGCCACACCCGTCATTCCCTTGACTCTCATTTAACCTTGAGGTTAAATGAAATCATGCGTTCCACATCCGATTCCCTGTCTGCGGTGTTCTCCGCGCTGGCCGACCCTACCCGGCGCGCGATCCTGGTGCGGCTCGCCGAGGGCGCGGCGCCCGTCGGCGAGCTGGCCCGGCCGTTCGACATGTCCGCACCGGCGATTTCGAAGCACCTTCGCGTGCTGGCGGAGGCGGGGCTGATCGAGAGGGAAGTCAATGCGCGCTGGCGAATCTGCCGGTTGCGCGCGGACGGGATGCGCGATGCGCACGGATGGCTCGAAGCCTATCGGCAATATTGGGAAGAGAGCCTCGATCGACTGACGGCGTTTGTCGAATCGTGCGCGGGCGGCACGGCCGGCGGCGACGCCCCACCACGGCGGGAGAAGTCATGAGTCAGGCAGCGACGTTTCATCTCGAATTGAACCGGTTCATCCGCGCGCCGCGCGAACGTGTTTTCGACGCGTTCACGAACGAAGCCGCGCTGGCGACCTGGCATTGTCCGCGCGGGATGAGCGTGATCGAAGCAAGCGCCGACGCGCGGGTCGGCGGCAAGTACCGCATGGTGATGGGCGGGCGCGACGGTTCGCGCCACATCGCGGGCGGCGAATACCAGAAGGTCGATCGGGTCGACTTTCTGGCGTACACGTGGGCGTGGGAGGCCGGGTCGATGCCGGCCGACCTGAAGACGCTGATCGAGGTCACGTTCACCGACCAGGACGGTGGCACGCATCTGCACATGCGTCACAGCGGCTTTCCGGGCGAGGCCGAGCGCGATTCGCACATGGGCGGGTGGCAATCGGTGTTCAACCGGCTCAACGATCTGCTGGACCCGGAAGGCAGCGCGGGTACCGTCGTCGTGATCGGCGATCCGCGCAGCACCTATTGCCGGACCGTGCGCATGGCGCTCGTCGAAAAGGGCGTCGCGTACACGTTGCAGCCGCTGCCGCCGCATTCGCCGGAAGTGCTCGCGCACAACCCGTTCGGACGCATCCCGGCATTCTGCGACGGTCCGATCGAGTTCTACGAAACGCGTGCGATCCTCGGCTATATCGACGAAGGGTTCGACGGCCCGAGCCTGCTGGCCCAGTGGGGCGTCACCGCGCATGCGCGCGGCGAGCAGTGGATCAGCCTGATCAACTGCCACGCGTACGACGCGATGGTGCGCCGCTACGTGCTGCAGTACGTCTTCCCGAAAGGCGAGAACGGCCAGCCCGATCGCGCGGTGATCGACGCGGCGCTGCCTGAAATCGGCCAGCATCTGCAGGTGTTCGATGCGGCGTACGGCGGGCGCGATTACCTGGTCGGCAGCGCGTTGTCGATGGCGGATCTGTTCCTGGCGCCGATCCTGGCTTACGTGGGCATGTTCCCCGAAGGCGCCGAATTGCTGCGGAAATGCCCGAACGTCACGCGTGCGCAGGCGGTGATGCGCGAGCGGCCAAGCTTCGCCGCGACGCAGCCGGCGCCGGGCTGACGGGGCATCGGCATGAGCACGCATCCCGCGCGGGTGGCGGGAAAATAAAAAGCGCCGGCTGGGCCGGCGCTTATCGCTTGCGACGAGGCCGCGCGCGTCAGTGTTTCAGCCGGCCGAGCAGCAGGAACTCCATCAGCGCTTTCTGCACGTGCAGGCGGTTTTCCGCCTCGTCCCATACGACGCTTTGCGGGCCGTCGATCACGCCGGCCGTCACTTCCTCGCCGCGGTGCGCGGGCAGGCAGTGCATGAACAGCGCGTCCGGGTTCGCGTGGCCCATCATTTCCTCGTCGACGCACCAGTCGGCGAACGCCTTCATCCGCGCTTCGTTCTCGGCTTCGAAACCCATGCTCGTCCACACGTCGGTCGTCACGAGATCGGCGTCCTTGCACGCTTCGTTCGGATCGTCGAACACCTCGTAGAACGGTGCGCTGTCGGGCGACACGAGCTTCATGTCGAGCGCATAGCCCGGCGGCGTCGACAGGCGCAGCTTGAAGCCGAGGATCTGCGCGGCTTCGATCCACGTGTAGAGCATGTTGTTCGCATCGCCGACCCACGCGACGGTCTTGCCGGCGATCGGGCCGCGATGCTCGTAGTACGTGAAGATGTCGGCGAGCACCTGGCACGGGTGGTAATCGTTGGTCAGGCCGTTGATCACCGGCACGCGGGAGTTCTCCGCGAAGCGCTTGATGACGTCCTGCTCGAACGTGCGGATCATGATGATGTCGACCATCCGCGAGATGACCTGCGCGGAATCCTCGACGGGCTCGCCGCGGCCGAGCTGCGTGTCGCGCGTACTCATGAAGACGGCGTGGCCGCCGAGCTGGAAGATCCCGGCCTCGAACGACAGGCGCGTGCGCGTCGAGCTCTTCTCGAAGATCATCGCGAGCGTGCGGTCGTGCAGCGGGTGATAGGTCTCGTAGTTCTTGAACTTGCGCTTCAGGATACCCGTGCGTTCGAGCACGTACTCGTAGTCTTCCAGCGAGAAATCCTTGAACTGCAGGTAGTGACGAATGGTTTTGGCGGTCATGAAGCAAGATACGGCGGGTTTCACCCGGCAGCGAGGCCGGACGGCGCCGCCGTCGGGTGTGGATAACTCAAAGCAGCATAAAGGATTTTCTGTGCTTTGACGAGCCGCGGAGAGAGGCGGGGCACGATCGCCGCGCGCGGCCGGCGGCGCGGGAAGGGGGCGTCGGGACGACGCGCGATGGCGCGCTGCGGTATAATCGAAAAGTTTTCTCCAGCCCGGCAGGCAAGCCTCTTCGCGCTCTGCCGGACACAAGCCGTGCGCTGCACAAATCCGGTGCAGCACACCGGCGGCGCGCATCGACGTCCTGTTTTCGGGATATCCGAATGCTTGTGCCGCCGTCCATTCCAGCTTTGTGTTCGCGTATCCAGGCGCCGTCGCCTGGGCATCGCCGGGCCGTCACTTGGGTAACCACATGGCTGAAACCCCTCCGACCGAATTCTTTATCCAGGGCATCACGAAAGACGGGAAAAAGTTTCGCCCGAGCGACTGGTCGGAACGTCTGGCCGGTGTGATGGCCTGCTTCGGGCCGGGGGCGAGCGGGCCGAATGCGCGTCTCAAGTATTCGCTGTACGTGCGCCCGACGATGCTCGGCGACCTGAAATGCGTGATCCTCGATTCGCGGTTGCGCGACATCGAGCCGATGGCTTTCGATTTCGTGCTGAATTTCGCGAAGGACAACCACCTCGTCGTCACCGAGGCGTGCGAACTGCCGGACTACAGCGCGAAGAAGTGATGCCGACGGGCGAGGGCGCCTGGTGCGCCCGCCCCGGCTGTCGTCGGCCGGCATGATGTCCGGACGACAGACGACAAAAAAGCCCGCCTAGGCGGGCTTTTTTGCGATCGCAGGAAACAGGAGCGCCCGCGTGGGCGGGCGCACCGGAGTTACGCTGCTGCCTGCAGGCCCTTGACGGCTGCGGCCAGGCGGCTCTTGCTGCGAGCGGCCTTGTTCTTGTGAACGATCTTCTTGTCGGCGATCGTGTCGATCGTCTTCACGGCAGCCTTGAACAGATCGGCAGCCTTTGCGTGGTCGCCGGCTTCAACAGCCTTGCGAACCGACTTGATCGCGGTACGGAATTTCGAGCGCAGCGCCGAGTTGTGCGAGTTTGCCTTCGCGGCCTGGCGGGCGCGCTTGCGTGCTTGTGCGGAGTTAGCCATGACGGTTCCTTATCCTGTCCTGTTTCCAGAGCTTGGAGCCTGACGGCCAAGCGCTGCTTTTCGATCCGTCCCCTGAGAACGATTGCCCAGGGGCGCATAAAAAAACGGTGATTTTAACCGAGGCCGGGACATGAAAACGGCAGTTGCCGTGCATGTACGAGCCCAGAAACGGGCGATTATAGCAACAAAATCAAGCGAGTGGCAAGTTCGTCGTGATACCCGTCGGGCGGGGTGCCCGCGGCGGGCGTGCTTTTCGGCATCGGCCGGTGGCCGGGCCACGCAACGTCCGTATAATAAGCGCCCCATGAATCTATTCCGAGCCCTGCTGACGGTCAGCGGCTTCACGCTGCTGTCGCGCGTGACCGGACTGGCCCGCGAGACGCTGATCGCCCGTGCGTTCGGCGCCAGTCAATACACCGACGCGTTCTACGTCGCCTTCCGCATCCCGAACCTGTTGCGCCGCCTTTCTGCTGAAGGCGCGTTCTCGCAGGCGTTCGTGCCGATCCTCGCCGAGTTCAAGAACCAGCAGGGGCACGATGCGACGAAGGCGCTCGTCGACGCGATGTCGACCGTGCTTGCGTGGGCGCTTGCCGTGCTGTCGGTCGCCGGGATCGCCGGTGCGTCGTGGGTCGTGTTCGCGGTCGCGTCCGGCCTGCACACCGACGGCCAGGCGTTCCCGCTCGCGGTCACGATGACGCAGATCATGTTCCCGTACATCGTGTTCATTTCGCTGACGACGCTCGCGTCCGGCGTGCTGAACACGTACAAGAGCTTCTCGTTGCCCGCGTTCGCGCCGGTGCTGCTCAACGTCGCGTTCATCGCCGCGGCCGTGTTCGTCGCGCCGCACCTGAAGGTGCCGGTGTTCGCGCTCGCGTGGGCCGTCATCGTCGGCGGCGTGCTGCAGTTCCTCGTGCAACTGCCGGGCCTGAGGAAGATCGACATGGTGCCGCTGATCGGCCTCAATCCGCTGCGCGCGCTGCGCCATCCCGGCGTGAAGCGCGTGCTCGCGAAGATGGTGCCCGCGACGTTCGCGGTGTCGGTCGCGCAGCTTTCGCTGATCATCAACACCAACATCGCGTCGCGGCTCGGGCAGGGCGCCGTGTCGTGGATCAACTACGCCGACCGCCTGATGGAATTCCCGACGGCGCTGCTCGGCGTCGCGCTCGGCACGATCCTGCTGCCGAGCCTGTCGAAGGCGCACGTCGACGCGGATTCGACTGAATATTCGGCGCTGCTCGACTGGGGGCTGCGCGTCACGTTCCTGCTCGCGGCGCCGAGCGCGCTCGCGCTGTTCTTCTTCGCGACGCCGCTTACCGCGACGCTCTTCAACTACGGCAAGTTCGACGCGCATACCGTCACGATGGTCGCGCGCGCGCTGGCGACCTACGGGATCGGCCTGGTCGGCATCATCCTGATCAAGATCCTCGCGCCGGGCTTCTATGCGAAGCAGGACATCAAGACGCCCGTGAAGATCGCGATCGGCGTGCTGATCGTCACGCAGATCTCGAACTACGTGTTCGTGCCGCTGATCGGCCATGCGGGCCTCACGCTGAGCATCGGCGTCGGTGCGTGCCTGAACTCGCTGCTGCTGTTCCTCGGGCTGCGCAAGCGCGGCATCTACCAGCCGTCGCCGGGCTGGCCGCGCTTCTTCATGCAGCTCGTCGGCGCGACGCTGGTGCTCGCGGGCGTGATGCACTGGTTCTCGATCAGTTTCGACTGGACCGGGATGCGCACGCAGCCGCTCGATCGCATCGCGTTGATGGCCGCGTGCCTCGTGCTGTTCGCTGCACTATATTTCGGTATGTTGTGGGTGATGGGCTTCAAATACGCTTACTTCAGAAGGCGCGCCAAGTGACGACCGCAATGACCCGCGTCCTCGACTACTTCAGCACGCTCGTGGCGGACGACGACAGCCTGCCCGTCACGGAGACCGCGCTGTCGCTGGCGCAGGACGCGTATCCCGACCTCGACCTGCAGGGCACGCTGGCCGAACTCGACATGCTGGCGGCGCGGCTGCGCCGGCGGCTCGCCGACGATGCGGACCTGAAAGGCCGCGTCGCCGCGCTGAACGACTTCTTCTTCCGCGAGCTCGGCTTCGCGTGCAATCACAACGACTACTACGACCCGGATAACAGCCACCTGAACGCCGTGCTGAAGCGGCGGCGCGGGATCCCGATCTCGCTGTCGGTGCTGTACCTGGAGCTTGCCGAGCAGATCGGCGTGCCGGCGCGCGGCGTATCGTTCCCCGGCCATTTCCTGCTGCGCGTCACGCTGCCGGACGGCGACCTGATCATCGATCCGACCAATGGGCATTCGCTGTCCGAAGCCGAGATGGTCGAGATGCTCGAGCCGTACGTCGCGCGTGCGGCCGGCGCGGTCGACAGCGCATTGCGCGCGCTGCTGCAGCCCGCGACGAGCCGCGAGATCATCGCGCGGATGCTGCGCAACCTGAAGACGATCTATCTGCAGACGGAGCGCTGGCAGCGGCTGCTCGCGGTGCAGCAGCGGCTCGTGATCCTGTTGCCCGAACAGCTCGACGAGGTGCGCGATCGCGGTTTCGCGTATGCACGGCTCGACTACCTGCGCCCCGCACTCGAGGATCTCGAGCAGTATCTCGGCGAGCGGCCGGAGGCGGACGATGCGACCGTCGTCGAGTCGCAGGTGACCGAATTGCGGCAGCGGATGCAGCGCGACGGCGAGGACTGAGCCGCCGCGCGACTACCGGAACCCGGAATGAACAACGCCCGCAACGCGGGCGTTTTTTTCATGCGCGCTTACTTCGGCTGCATCCGGATCGCGCCGTCGAGGCGGATCACTTCGCCGTTGAGCATCGGATTCTCGACGATCTGGCGCACCAGCATCGCGTATTCGGCCGGTTTGCCGAGCCGCGGCGGGAACGGCACCATCGCGCCGAGCGCGTGCTGCACGTCCTGCGGCATGCCGAGCAGCATCGGCGTCTCGAACAGGCCGGGCGCGATCGTCATCACACGAATGCCGCTGCGCGACAGGTCGCGCGCGATCGGCAGCGTCATCCCCGCGACGCCGGCCTTCGAGGCCGCGTACGCGGCCTGGCCGATTTGTCCGTCGAATGCGGCGACCGATGCGGTGCTGACGATCACGCCGCGCTCGCCGTCGGCGGTCGGCGCGGTTGCGGCCATCGCGGCCGCCGCGAGCCGGATCATGTTGAACGTGCCGACCAGGTTCACGTTGATCGTCTTCGCGAACACGTCGAGCGGATGCGCGCCGTCCTTGCCGACGGTTTTCGCCGCGGGCGCGATGCCCGCGCAGTTGACGAGGCCGCGCAGCGTGCCCGCGCGCGTCGCCGCGTCGACGGCCGCCTGCGCGTCGGCTTCGCTCGACACGTCGCATCGTACGAATACGCCGCCCAGCTCGGTTGCGAGCGCGATGCCCGCCGCCTCGTTCAAGTCGGCAAGTACGACCTTGCCGCCTGCCTGCGCGAGCATCCGCGCCGTTCCGGCGCCGAGGCCCGATGCGCCGCCCGTGATCAGAAAGACGTTGCCGCGAATCTCCATGACTGTCTCCTTTGTCGACCACCCTTGGCGCTTTAGCGCTTAGGGAGGTCCCATGCAAAGCGTCGACCACCCTTGGCGCTTTAGCGCTTAGGGAGGTCCCATGCAAAGCGGTCGACCACCCTTGGCGCTTTAGCGCTTGGGGAGGTCCCATGCAAAGCGGTTGTGCCGTCCGATGCGAAGCGATCGGTTGAAAAGCCGTGCGCCGGTTGGCGGCGCGCATGCATCCGACCGATTGTACGAGGCGCCATCGCGCGGCGGCGAGACAAGCACGATCGTGCTTGTCTCGGCCGGGCGAAAAAAAAGCCGCCCGGACAGGGCGGCTCGCGGTGCGCGACGCAGTGCTTACTTCAGTGCGTCGAACGCACGCTCGCGGATTTCCTCGACGGTGCCGAGGCCCGAGATCTTGCGATACTGCGGTGCCTTCAGGCCGTTTTCCTCGCCGCGCTGCGCCCAGTCGCCGTAGTACTTGATCAGCGGCTTGGTCTGCGCTTCGTACACTTCGAGACGCTTCTTGACGGTTTCTTCCTTGTCGTCGTCGCGCTGGATCAGCGGTTCGCCCGTCACGTCGTCCTGGCCCTCGACCTTCGGCGGGTTGAACTTGACGTGGTACGTGCGGCCCGATGCCGGGTGCGTGCGGCGGCCGCTCATGCGCTCGATGATTTCCGAGAACGGCACGTCGATTTCGAGCACGTAGTCGATCGCGACGCCGGCGTCCTTCATCGCATCGGCCTGCGCGATCGTGCGCGGGAAGCCGTCGAACAGATAGCCGTTCGCGCAATCGGATTCCTTCAGGCGCTCCTTGACGAGGCCGATGATCAGGTCGTCGGTCACGAGCTTGCCTTCATCCATGAAGCGCTTCGCTTCGATGCCGAGCGGCGTGCCGGCCTTCACGGCCGCGCGCAGCATGTCGCCCGTCGAGATTTGCGGGATGCCGAACTTTTCCTTGATGAAGTTTGCCTGGGTGCCCTTTCCCGCGCCGGGCGCGCCCAACAGGATCAAACGCATGGTGATATCTCCAAGTATGTAGATTCGTGTGGCGAGCTTCAAAGGCGCCGGCGACTGCGTGCGCGGGGCTTGCCTGGCGCGCGACGGACCGGTCTGATGCGGCGCGTCGGCTTCGGCGACGCGCGGCTGCCGGCAAGGCCGCGGGCGGGGTCAAGCGAGGACGCGCTGGTCGCGGACGGCTCGCACAATCGCCTGATTATGCCACGGGTTATTTTGAACCCGGCTGAAAAAGGGCCTGCACGCGCGCGAGATCGGCCGGCGTGTCGATGCCGGCTTCGGGCGCGGACTCGGTGATCAGCACTGCGATGCGCTCGCCGTGCCAGAGCGCGCGCAGCTGTTCGAGCTGCTCGGCCTGTTCGATCGGCGCCTGCGCGAGCGACGGATACGTGCGCAGGAAACGCGCGCGATATGCATAGAGGCCGATGTGCCGGTAGACCGGAAATGCCGGGGCCGGCATGGCCGAGACGTCGGGCCAGTGCGGCTGGTATGCGTCGCGGCTCCACGGAATCGGCGCGCGCGAGAAGTACAGCGCGACGCTGTGCGCGTCGAGCGCGACCTTCACGACGTTCGGGTTGAACACGTCGGCCGCGTCGTGGATCGGGTGTGCCGCGGTCGCGATCGCGCAGGCCGGATGTGAGGCCAGGTGCGACGCTACGTCGCGCACGAGCACGGGGTCGATCAGCGGCTCGTCGCCCTGCACGTTGACGACGACGGTGTCGTCGCTCCACCCGAACGTCGCCGCGACTTCCGCGAGCCGGTCGGTGCCGGACGGATGGTCGGCACGCGTCAGCACCGCTTCGAAGCCGTGATCGCGCGCCGCATCGAGCACGCTCTGCGCGTCGGATGCGACGAGCACCTGCTGCGCGCCCGCTTCGCGCGCGCGCTCGGCGACGCGCACGACCATCGGCTTGCCGCCGAGATCGGCGAGCGGCTTGTTCGGGAGGCGCGTCGACGCGAGCCGGGCGGGAATGACGGCGATGAAGGGTTGCGGGTGAGTCATCGGGGGTGAGCGGTGAGAGGGACGGGGCGGGTGGCGCGTCCGGAGCCGGTCGCCCGGCGGGGTTCGGCGACCGGGCGCGGCCGGGTCGCCTTCAAGCGATTGCGCGGCTTAGCGGCCGGCTGGGTCGACCGGCGTGCCTTCGACGGTCTGGCGTGCTTCGTCGACGAGCATCACGGGGATGCCGTCGCGGATCGGGTACGCGAGCTTGTCCGCGTTGCAGATCAGCTCCTGCGCGGCACGGTCATAGTGGAGCGGGCCTTTGCAGATAGGGCACACAATGATTTCAAGCAGGCGAGCGTCCACGGAGTTTCTCCACAACGAGGGCAATGAGGCGAGGGTCGAGCGCGGCTTCGACGGGGACGACCCACAGTCGAGCGTCGCGCCAGGAAGCGCCCAATTTTACTGCATCCTTCTCGGTGATCAGGATCGCATCGACGGCGTCGTCGACGAACGGATTGTCGGCGAACGCGTAGTGGTCCGGCAGTGCCCGCGTCGCCGGCGCGAGACCGGCCGCGCGCAGCGTCGCGAAGAAGCGCTCCGGCGCGCCGATGCCGGCGGCCGCGAGCACGCGCTCGTGCGCGAACTGCGACAGCGGGCGGCGCAGCGCGGGCTGGTCGAGGTGCCACGCGGCGCCCGGCGTGAGCGCGAGCGCGTAGGTGTCGGGCCACGGCGGCAGCGCGCCGCTGTACGGGTCGTTGACGAGCGTGGCGTCGCGGTGCCGCGACAGCGGCTCGCGCAGCGGGCCGGCCGGCAGCAGGAAGCCGTTGCCGCCGAGCCGGTGGTCGAACACGACGAGCTCGACCGTGCGCGCGAGGCGGTAGTGCTGCAGGCCGTCGTCGCTGACGATCACGTCGACGTCCGGATGCGCGGCGCGCAGCGCCTGCGCGGCCGCGACGCGGTCGGGGCACACCCAGACGGGCGCGCCGGTGCGGCGCGCGATCAGCAGCGGCTCGTCGCCGCCCACGCTTGCGCGCGATGCGGGGGTGACGGCGGTCGGCGCTTTCACGGTCGCGCCGTAGCCGCGCGACACGACGCCGGGCGTGAAGCCGGCCGCGCGCAACGCGTCGACGAGCGCGATCACGGTCGGTGTCTTGCCGGTGCCGCCGACGGTCACGTTGCCGACCACGACGACGGGCACGCCGACGTCGACCGGCTTCTTCCAGCCCTGTGTGTACGCGGTGCGCCGCAGCGCCGCGCACAGGCCGAACACGCATGCGAACGGCGTGAGCGCCCACGCGAGTGCGCCGCGCCGCTGCCATTCGCGTGTCAGGCGCGCTTCGAGCCGGCCGAGCGGGCCGCCGGGCGCGCTCATCGGGCCGGGCGCGGCGCGTCGTGCGCCGCGGCGTGGGACGGATTCGTCAAGGCGGATTCTCCGTTGGGCGGCGCATGCCGCGGGGTCTGCGGAAGGCGGCACTCTAGCGTGCCACATGCGGACGCGGCAAGCGCCACCGGCCGACGCAGCCTGCGGGGCCGAATCGCGACGGGCTGTGGATAACTCTGTGAAGAACTCCCCGGTCGATGGCCTCAAACGCCCGTCGGGTGGACCTCGAATCGGATGGGAATCATTTGGAAAGGTTTAAAAAACGATAAAAAACAATGTGTTATCGCGAATCGTCTGGGTTTTTCCGCGGTTTTCGAGCGTTTTACTTGGACGATTGCCAAAGTGTGGACACCTTCCGCGCGTCGCGGCGCATGCGGTCGGTGCTGGACGCCGCGCGCGTGTCGGACTATCGTGTCGCCGCCAGCATTCATCCGACCGTCCATGCCTTCCGACTCCCCTTTTGCCGCACCGGGCGCGACCCGCAGCGGCGACGAAGTGATTCCCGTTTCGGCGCTCAATCGCGCGATTTCGACGATGCTCGAGCGCTCGTTTCCGCTGCTGTGGATTTCGGGCGAAGTATCGAATTTCACGCGCGCCGCGAGCGGCCACTGGTATTTCTCGATCAAGGACCAGCAGGCGCAGATGCGCTGCGTGATGTTCCGCGGCCGTGCCCAATACGCGGAATTCACGCCGCGCGAAGGCGACCGGATCGAGGTGCGTGCGGTCGTCACGATGTACGAGCCGCGCGGCGAAGTGCAGCTCAACGTCGAGGCCGTGCGGCGCACCGGGCAGGGGCGCCTGTACGAGGCGTTCCTGCGGCTGAAGGCGCAGCTCGAAGGCGAGGGCCTGTTCGCACCCGAGCGCAAGCGGCCGCTGCCGGCCCACCCGCGCGCGATCGGCATCGTCACGTCGCTGCAGGCCGCCGCGCTGCGCGACGTGCTGACCACGCTTGCGCGCCGCGCGCCGCACATTCCGGTGATCGTCTATCCGGCGCCCGTGCAGGGTGCCGGCTCCGCCGAAAAGCTCGTTGCGGCCGTCGAGGCCGCGAATGCGCGGCGCGAGGTCGACGTGCTGCTGGTCTGCCGCGGCGGCGGCTCGATCGAGGATCTGTGGTCGTTCAACGACGAAGCGCTGGCGCGCGCGATCGCGGCGAGCGAACTGCCGGTCGTCAGCGGCGTCGGGCACGAAACCGATTTCACGATCGCGGACTTCGCGGCCGACGTGCGCGCGCCGACGCCGACCGGCGCGGCCGAACTCGCGAGCCCGCAGCGCGCGCTGCTGCTGCGCGAGGTCGGCGACCGCCAGCGTGCGCTCGCGCGCGGCATGGAGCGCCGGCTCGAACAGCGCGCGCAGCAGCTCGACTGGCTTGCGCGCCGGCTCGTGAGCCCGGCCGAGCGGCTGCAGCGGCAGCGCACGCACGTCGAGCAGCTCGCGGTGCGGCTCGCGTCGGCGGCGTCGCGGCCGGTGCGCGACGCACGCGCGCGCTTCGCGCTCGCGCAGTTGCGCTGGCAGCGCGCGCGGCCCGATCCGTCACAGGCGCGCCAGGCGCTCGCGGGGCTGTCGCAGCGTCTCGCGGTTGCATTGCAGCGCCGTCACGAACGCGACACGGCACGTGTGTCAGCCTGTGCGGCGCGGCTCGAGGTGCTGAGCCCGCAGCGTACGCTCGAGCGCGGCTATGCGGCGCTCATCGATGCGCAGACGGGCCGCGCGGTGCGCGCGCCGAGCGCGCTGAAGCCGCAGCGTCGCCTGACCGTGCATCTCGCCGAAGGGGCGGCCGACGTCACGCTCGCCGACGTGCAGCCGCGCCTGACCGATACGATCTGACGTTAACCGGCGCACGCGAAGCGACGGGTCGAAACGGGCGTCCCGCGGACGGGAACGGATGCTGCGCATCGCCGGTTCGTCCTGCCGGACGATGCGCGAACATCGCTTTTCCGCATACCGCGGATAAATGGCCCGTGAGTTTGCGGGGTTATTCGTCCTCGCCTACAATCGGACGCTCGGCAGCATTCAACACAAGCCCCCCTACATACTCAACGAAGGAATCGCCATGGCTCATACGCTCCCGCCGCTCCCGTACGCTGAAGACGCACTCGCGCCGACCATCTCGCTCGAGACGATCCAGTACCACTACGGCAAGCACCATCAGGCTTATGTGACGAACCTGAACAATCTGATCCCGGGCACGGAATTCGAAAACCTGTCGCTGGAAGAGATCGTGAAGAAGTCGTCGGGCGGCATCTTCAACAACGCCGCGCAAATCTGGAACCACACGTTCTTCTGGAACAGCCTGTCGCCGAACGGCGGCGGCGCACCGACGGGCGCGCTGGGCGACGCGATCAATGCGAAGTGGGGTTCGTACGACGCATTCAAGGAAGCGTTCACGAAGGCTGCAGTCGGCACGTTCGGTTCGGGCTGGGCATGGCTGGTGAAGAAGGCTGACGGTTCGCTCGACATCGTGTCGACGAGCAACGCAGCGACGCCGCTGACGACCGCCGACAAGGCACTGCTGACGATCGACGTGTGGGAACACGCGTACTACATCGACTACCGCAACGCACGTCCGAAGTTCGTCGAAGCGTTCTGGAACATCGTGAACTGGGACTTCGCAGCGAAGAACTTCGCGTAAGTCCGGCGCCTGCGCGCTTCTACGGCGCGCGGCACCCACGAAAAAGCCCTCGAAACGAGGGCTTTTTTGTTTTTGTCCGGCAGGCTCGTGCCGAGCTCGCGAACACGATGGCGCCGCGCCGCGTGTCAGCCGTTGCGCGGCGTTCAGTGCGTACCGTCGCCCAGCCCGCTCGCGCGGCGCAACGCGTCGATGTCGACGAGTTCGATCTCGCCGACATGCAGCCGTACGACGCCGTCGGCCTGCAGCGCCTTCAGCAGCTGGTTGGTGGTCTGACGCGTCAGCGACAGCATCGACGCGAGCGTTTCCTGCGACAGCCGTACGCTTGTGCGTCCGGCGCTGATGCCGCCGTAGCCTTCGGCGATCATCAGCAGGCGCGCGGCGAGCCGCTGCGCGGCCGGCATCACGCTCATCGATTCGACGGTGAGGAAGCTCAGGCGCAGCTTTTGCGCCATCAGCAGCGCGAACTGCCGCCAGTATTGCGGCGTCGCGGCGAGAATCGCGAGCAGCGCGGCCTGCGGCACGTGCAGCAGCAGCGCGTCGTCGAGCGCGATCGCGTCGTGCGTGCGCGGCTGGCCGTCGAACAGCGCGATTTCGCCGAACCACGTGACGGGCTCGGCGACCGTCAGCAGCGCTTCCTTGCCCTGCGGGTCGACCGCACCTATCGTGAGTGAACCGGCCAGTACCGCGTACAGCCCGCACGGCGGGTCGCCGCGCCGGAACAGCGCGTGACCGGCCGGCAGGCGGCGCAGCGCCGCACGGCCGAGCAGGTCCGCGCGCAACGCGGGCGGCAGCGCGGCGAACCACGGGTTCGTTTCAATCTGCGGCAGGTAGGGGGCGAGCGACGAGGGCATGGTCACGCGATGTCGGGTAGCTGACAGAGGTTCTCGGGCGTGACGCGCATCATAGCGCTCAACGACCGACCAGGAGACGCGATGAAGACGCTCGAAGACCATCTTTCCCAGTATGCGGCCTACCATCGCGACGCGCGCAACATCGCGACGCATCTGGTCGGCATCCCGATGATCGTGTTCGCGGTCGAAGTGCTGCTGTCGCGGCCGGCGATCGGGATGCTGGCCGGCATTGCGCTGTCGCCGGCACTGCTGCTCGCCGTCGCGTTCGCGGTGTTCTACCTGAGTCTCGACCTGCGGTTCGGGATCGTGATGACCGCGCTGTTCGCGCTCGGCCTGTGGGCCGCGCAGGCGCTCGCGCTGCTGCCGACCGCGCAATGGCTCGCGATCGGCATCGGCGCGTTCGTCGCCGGCTGGATCGTGCAGTTCGTCGGGCACTGGTTCGAAGGGCGCAAGCCCGCATTCGTCGACGATCTGGTCGGCCTGATGGTCGGGCCGCTGTTCGTCGTCGCCGAAGTCGCGTTCTTCGCGGGGCTGCGCGGCGACGTGCGCCGCGAAGTCGAGCGGCGGGCCGGGCCCGTGCACGGCGGCGCGCACTCGCATGTCTGACGGGCCGGTCTGCGTGGTCGGCGCGGGCGCCGTCGGCTGCTATCTCGGCGGCCGGCTCGCGGCAGCCGGCGCGCAAGTGACGCTCGTCGGCCGCGCGCGGATCGGCGACGCGATTCATCGGCACGGGCTCACGCTGACCGATCAGCGCGGTTATCGCGCGACGCTCGCGCCGGCCGATGTCGCGTTCGCGACCGATCCGGCCGCCGCGGCCGCCGCGCGGCTCGTGCTGGTCGCGGTGAAGTCGGCCGCGACGCGCGACGCCGCCGCGCAGTTCGCCGGCGTGTTGCGGCCCGGTACGGTCGTGATCAGCTTCCAGAACGGCCTGCACAATGCCGACGTGCTGCGCGACGCGCTGCCGCAAGCGACCGTGCTGGCCGGCATGGTGCCGTTCAACGTGATCGAGCGCGGGCCCGGCGCGTTTCACCAGGGTTCGGCCGGCGCGCTCGCGGCCGATGCGTCGCCCGCGCTGCAGCCTTTTACCGGCGCATTCGCGCGTGCCGGGCTGCCGCTCGCGCTGCATCGCGACATGCCGGCCGTGCAATGGGCGAAGCTGCTGCTCAACCTGAACAACGCGGTCAATGCGCTCGCGAACCTGCCGCTGCGCGACGAACTCGCGCAACGCGCGTATCGCCGCTGCGTCGCACTGGCCCAGCGCGAAGCGCTTCACTGGCTCGCGCGTGCCGCGATCCGGCCCGCGCGGCTGACGCCATTGCCGGCCGCGTGGATCCCGGCCGTGCTCGATCTGCCCGATGCGGCTTTCCGCGTGCTCGGCGGCCGGATGCTCGCGATCGATCCGCTCGCGCGTTCGTCGATGTCCGACGATTTGGCGGCACACCGTGCGACGGAAGTCGAGTGGATCAACGGCGAGATCGTTCGGCTCGCCGCGCGCTTCGGTGCGCCGGCGCCGGTCAACGCGCGACTGTGCGCGCTCGTCCATGACGCGGAAAACGCGGCGGCCCGTCCGGCGTGGCGCGGCGACGCGCTGTGGGCCGAGCTGGCCGCGCAGGCGCCGCGCACGGACGCCGCGCGGGCCGCGTAGGCCGGCTTTGCGCCATCGTTGCGCGGGTCGTACGCGATGCCACAGGCGGGGCGCAACGGCTAAGATGCGAGGTGCGTCATACGACGCCTATGCGGAGCCATCACCATGGTCGATCGCCCGACTCTCGACGCCTACGACGCGCATGCCGCGCAATATGCGCAGGACTGGCTCGACCAGGCCGCGCCCGACGACATGTACGCGCTGCTCGAGCAGCATTTCTCGCCGGGGCCGACCGCCGACGTCGGCTGCGGAGCAGGGCGCGACACGGCCTGGCTCGCTTCGCGCGGCTTCGACGTGCGCGGCTACGACGCGAGCACCGCGCTGCTCGACGAAGCGCGGCGGCGCCATCCCGATCTGAGCTTTGAACTGGCCGCCCTGCCGGCGCTGGCCGGCGTGCCGTCCGGCGCGTTTCGCAACGTGCTGTGCGAGACGGTCGTCATGCATCTCGAACAGGCGGACGCGGCCGCCGCCGCCGCGCGACTGGCCGATCTCCTGATGCCGGGCGGCACGTTGTACCTGAGCTGGCGGGTGGCCGGAAACGGCGCGCTGCGCGACGAGCGCGGCCGCCTCTATACGCCGCTCGACTCCGCGCGGATGCATGCGGCACTCGGCGCCGGCATGCACGTGATCGACGAACATGAAGTTGTCAGCGCGTCGTCCGGCAAGCGCGTGCACCGGCTGATCGTGCGCAAGGCCGCCGCCGCGTGAAGGCGGCGCGCCGTCGCGGTCATTCGCGGCTGAGCGCCGCTTCCCAGTTGATGTCGACGCAGAGCACCTGCATGCCCGCCGCGGCGGGCGCGGCGACCGACGCGGTCACGCACAGGTGTGCCTCGTTGATCGACAGGTAGGGCGGCGTCAGATGCACGCGGCCCGGCGCGCGCATCGCGTCGATGAAGTACGGGCGGCGCTCCCAGCTCGCACCCTCGGAATGCAGCAGTGGCCGGAAGCGCTTGGCGCGCTGCGACACGCTGCCGCGCGCGAGCACGTTGTCGCCGATCTGGCGTCCCGATGCGTCGAGCAGGAAGCAGCGCGCGGTCTCGGGCAGCCCGAGCACGGCGGCGGCCGAGTCGGTGAGCGATGCGCCGGCGCCGAGCTTCTGGCTCGCTTCCTCGAGCGCGGCGACATACGGCGCGAGCCGTTCCGCCTGCTTGCGCTCGCGTTGCGCGACGCGCAGCCGCAGCGCGGCCGACAGCGTATCCATGCAGCCCGCGGCAGCCTGCGGCTGCACCGGGTCGACGCTCGGCCCCGCGAAATACTGGCCCTGCACGAAATCGACGTTGCACTCGAGCGCGATCATTGCGTCGCGCTCGGTCGACAGCCCGCCCATCAGCACGAGCTGGCCGGATTCGTGCAGCAGCGACACGAGCCCCGGCAGCACGCGTTCGAGATGCGAGTGCTCGCTCGCCTGCGCGAGGATGCCGCGGTCGAGCGTGACGATGTCCGGATGCAGGTGCCACACGCGGTCGATGTTCGAGTGCTTCGCGCCGAACCCGCCGAGCGCGATCAGGAAGCCGGCCTTGCGCAGCCCGTCGACGATCGCCGCGTAGCGCGGCGTCTCGCCGCCCGCCTGCTCGGGCACCTCGAGCACCACGCGGTGCGGCGGCAGCCCGAGCGCCTTCAGGTTCGCGAGCAGCGCGTCGCCGTAGATGGTGTCCATCAGCGCGGCCGGGTGCAGGCTCAGGAAAAGCCATTCGTCGTGACTGTCGAACGCGTGGAAGTTGCCCAGATGCAGCGATTCGGCGAGCCGGCCGAGTTCGAGCAGGTCGCCGCGCCGTGCCGCCTGCGTGAACACCTCGTGCGACGCCACCTGGCGGCTTTCCTCGTCGTGCGCGCGCAGCGATGCGTGATAGCCGATCGCGCGGCGGTGCGACACCGAGAAAACGGGCTGGAACACGCTGAACACGGTGTAGCCGCCGTACAGCACGGTGCGCCGGTTCCCGTCGTCGCCGGCGACGGGGCGGGGCGGCTGAAAGCCGGGGGGATCGATTTCGATCATGCTCATGATGTCGGCCGAAGGAAGACTGCCAGTTTACCTAGAGAATAGGCGAGCAAGAAGCATGCACGGCATCGCGCCCCGTGCGGCGGCCCGTCGCGGCCGGAGAATGGGGCATCGCAGGGGCGGGCTGCACCGCAATGGTGCGCGCGGAGGCGGTGCGGCGCCCGAAACGGCGCGCGCCGCGCGTCACGCGCGCTCGGACGGGTCCGTCTTGCGCGCGGTGCTGCGGATCTCCGGTGCGAGCTGCGCGAAGATCCAAGCGGACGCGGCCGTGATGATCCCGACGCAGACGAACGTCGCATGGAACGCGGGCAGCGTGTTGCTCGGCGTGACGGTGCGCAGCATGCCGGTGAACGTCGCGAGCAACGCGCCGGCGACCGTGACGCCGAGGCTCATCGACAGCATCTGCACGAGCGAGAACAGGCTGTTGCCGCTGCTCGCGCCGCCGGTGCCGAGATCCTTCAGCGTCAGCGTGTTCATCGCGGTGAACTGCATCGAGTTGAAGCCGCCGAACAGCGCGAGGTGCACGACCTTCACCCAGACGGGCACCGTGTCGCGCATCAGCGCGAAGCTCGCCATCATCACGCCGACCATGATCGTGTTCGCGAGCAGCACCTTGCGATAGCCGTGCTGCGTGATCAGGCGCGTGATGATCCGCTTCGAGAACATCCCGGCCGCCGCGACCGGCAGCATCATCAGCCCGGCCTCGAACGCCGAGTAGCCGAGGCTCACCTGCAGCAACAGCGGGATCAGGTACGGCATCGCGCCGCTGCCGATCCGCGCGAACAGGTTGCCGAGCAGCCCGACGCTGAACGTGTGGATCCTGAACAGTTCCAGCGAGAAGATCGGCTGCGGCGCGCGCACCGCGTACAACCCGTACGCGACGAAGCACGCGAGGCTCAGGATCAGCAGCACGAGCACGGCCGCGTGCTGCATGCCGAGATCGGCGAGCCCGTCGAGCGACAGCGAGATTGCGACCATGCCGATCGTCAGCAGCAGATAGCCCTTCAGGTCGAAGCGGCCGACGGCCGGGTTGCGCGAATCGGGCATCGAATAGAAGGTGGCGATGCAGCCCGCGACGCCGACCGGCACGTTGATCAGGAAGATCCAGTGCCACGACGCGATCTTCACGAGCCAGCCGCCGAGCGTCGGCCCGATCAGCGGGCCGATCAGGCCGGGGATCGCGACGAACGACAGCGCGGACAGGTAGCGCTCGGCCGGAAAGGTGCGCAGCACCGCGAGCCGTCCGACCGGCAGCAGCATTGCGCCGCCGACCCCCTGCACGACGCGGAACGCGACGAGCTGCGTCAGCGTATGCGCGTTCGCGCACAGCAGCGAACCGAGCGAGAAGACCAGGATCGCGCTGAAGAACACGCGCCGCGTGCCGAACGTATCGGCGAGCCAGCCCGACACGGGGATCATCACCGCCATCGTCAGCGAGTACGCGATCACGACGGACTGCATCCGCAGCGGCGATTCGCCGAGGCTCGCGGCCATCGACGGCAGCGCCGTGTTGACGATCGTCGCATCGAGCGTCTGCATGAAGAAGCCCGTCGCAACGAGCCAGAGCATCACGGTGAGGTTCTTTTCGCCGGGAGCGGCGGCGGGCGGGCGTTGGAACATGAAGGCGGGGCGGTGGCGCGGGACAGCCGACATTGTAGGGAAAGCCGCCGCGCAGTGCAGGTTCGGTGCAGGCGCAATGCGAAGCCCGGCCGGCGGATGCCCGTCCCCGTCGGTTGACCAGTACAGTTCAGCCAAAAGTGTCTGCAGCCGTATCTGTCCGTGTGCTGCCACTGTCCGAAATACTGGAGCCATCGAACCCGTGCGACCAGGAGGCTGCCATGCGCGAACTGCGACTCTACGTGATGGACGGTGACGAGCCGGCCGGACGGTGGCGGATCGTCGATCGCACCGTGCTCGAGGTGGCCGAAGGCGACGCCTGGGTGACCGTCGAGGGCCTGCCCGACGACCACTGGCTCGGCGCCGGCGATTCGCTGACGTTGATGCCCGGCACGCGCGTGTGGGTCAGCGCGGGGCCGCACGGCGCGACCTTCGCGTTCGGTCCGCTCGTGGTGCCGGCCGCGCGCGCCGTGCACGCGTGGTGGCGTCCGCTCGTCGCGTGGCGCGACGGCCGGCGTCACGCGGCTGCGTCGCTGCCGACGTAGCGCGCCCGGGGCCGGATCAGCTTGCCGTCCGCGTATTGCTCAAGCGCATGCGCGATCCAGCCGGCCGTGCGGCCGGCTGCGAACAGCGTGAACGCCGCGCCGTCCGGCAGCGCGAGCGTACGCTCCAGCACCGCGAGCGCGAAATCGATCGCCGGCCGTAGGCCCGTCGCCGCTTCGACGCGCGCGGCGAGCGCACGTGCCGCTTGCAACGCCGGTCGGTCGGGCGTCGCGGCGTGCAGCGCGTCGAGCAGCGCCAGCGCGCGCGGGTCGCCGTCGGGGTAGAGCGGGTGCGCGAAGCCGGACAGGGCGGTGCGGCCGCCGTTCGCACGTTCGTCGTGCGCCAGCCGCAGCGCGAGGTAGCGGTCGAGGTCGACGGCGCGGGCCGCTTCGTCGAGCAGCGTGCCCGCGCGGAACGTCTCGCCGCCGTGGCGCGGCCCGGACAGCGCCGCCAGCCCGCCTGCGATCGCGCCGAACAGGTGGGTGCCGGTCGACGCGATGCAGCGCACCGCAAAGGTCGACGGATTCAGTTCGTGATCGGCGCACAGCACGAGCGCGCGACGCAGCAGGTCGGCTTCGTCGCGCCGTCGCACGCGCCACGCGGCAGCGAGCTGCCGGTGCACGGGCGCGTCGCCCGGCGCGATGCCGGCGAGCGCGGCCGTCGCGACACGCAGCAGCAGCGCGGCCGAATCGAGCTGCGCGTCGCGCCCCTGCGCCCACAGGCGCGGCAGCGACGCGGCCGCGGCCGGCAGCAGCACCAGCGTGCGTTCGAGCGGCGCGAGATGCGCCCAGCGGCGTGCCCAGTCGTCCCACTGCGCGGTGTCGAAACCGGTCGACGCGAGCGACGCGGCGGCAAGCCGCGCGGGCGGACAGTCCCACAGCCTCGCGGCCGTCTGCTCCAGCGTCGCCTCGTCGGCAAGCGCGATCGCATCGGCGCCACGGTAGCGCAGGCGGCCGTCGGCGATCTGCGTGATCCGCGATTCCAGCACCGGCACGCCCCAGTCGAGCGACCGCTCGGCGACGCCGCCCGCGCGTTTCGCATCGGCGCGGCGGCGCGCGAGCAGACGCACCTCGTCCGCGTCGTAGCGGCGGCGCTTGGTCGCGCCATCGGGCAGCGAGCGCAGCAGCCCGCGGCTCACATACGCATAGAGCGTGCTCACACTGACACCGAGGGTGCCGGCGGCTTCCTGCGCGCTGAGGGATGTCATGCCGGTCGCTCCTGGCGGGGCGCATGAAGCGCGGCCCCGCTACAACTATTCGTTATGTATCGATTCGTGCAATCAAGATTGATCGCACCTGTCGCGAATTCTAGACTCGATTCCGTCTCCCCCTACGACGCTGAGGCGCTCACTTCACCATGACACCCGAACTCGCATTGACGCATCTGTGGCAACTCGCGCACGGCGACCGCGGCGCGCTGGCCCGTACGACCGTGACGGGGCAGGACCCGACGCTGCCGTCGACGTTCCATATCGGCACGCTCGCCGCGGCAACGATCGCGGCCGCTGGGCTCGCGGCGGCCGAATGCCACCGGCTTCGCACGGGCGTCGTGCAATCCGTCGACGTGTCGGTGCGCGACGCGCTCGTCGCGTTCCGCAGCGAACGCTACCTGCGCGTGGACGACGGTCCGCCGCCGGAGTTGCGTCATCCGGTGACGGGCTTCTTCGAGACGCGCGACGGGCGCTGGATCCAGTTGCACGCGAACTTCCCGCATCACCTGCACGGGATCCTCGACGTGCTCGGTTGCGGCGCGCAGCCGGCCGAGGTCGCCGCGGCGATCCGCACGTGGGACGGTGCGGCACTCGATACCGCGCTGGCCGAGGCCGGCCTGTGCGCGGCATTGATCAGAACACCTGATGAATGGGCGGCGCACGAGCAGGCGCATGCGATTGCGTCGCTGCCGCTGTTCGAGATCGAGCGGATCGGCGACGCGCCGGTCGAGCCGATCGGCCGCGGCGAGGCCGGCCAGCCGCTCGCGGGCGTGCGCGTGCTCGATCTCACGCGCATCATCGCGGGGCCGGTCGCGGGCCGCACGCTGGCGTCGCACGGTGCGCAGGCACTGCTCGTCAACGGCCCGCACCTGCCGAACATCGCGCCGCTCGTGATCGACAACGGGCGCGGCAAGCGTTCGACATGGATCGACCTGCGCGAAGACGCAGGCGTCGATACGCTGCACGCGCTCGCACGCGACGCGGATGTGTTCCTGCAGTCGTACCGGCCCGGCGCGCTTGCGGCACGCGGTTTCGCGCCGCAGGCGCTGGCGGAACTGCGGCCCGGCATCGTCTGCGTGTCGGTGTCCGCATACGGGCACTCGGGGCCGTGGGCGAAACGGCGCGGCTTCGACAGTCTGGTGCAGTCGGCGAGCGGGATCGCATGGCAGGAGCAGCAGGCCGCGCACGCGGACAAGCCGCGCCATTTGCCATGCCAGGCGCTCGATCATGCGACGGGTTATCTCGCGGCGTTCGGCGCGATGATCGCGCTCGCGCGGCGGGCGCGCGAAGGGGGGAGCTGGCACGTGCGGCTGTCGCTCGCGCAGACGGGGCGCTGGCTGCAGTCGTTCGGCGCCGTGCCGGACGGCCTGCAGGCGCCCGATCTCGCGGCTGCCGACGTGCGCGACCGGATCGACCGCATCGCGTCGCCGTTCGGCACGATCGACGCCGTGCGGCCGGCCGAACGGTTGTCGGCGACGCCGCCGTCGTTCGCGCGGCCGCCCGTGCCGCTCGGCACCGACGATGCTCGCTGGCTGTGAGTGCCGGCGGCGCGGCTTGCGTTACTTGCGCAGTTCGACGACGAAGTCGTAGTAGTCGTTGCGGCAGTAGGTATCGGTCAGCTCGATCGCGCGCTGGTCCGACGTATAGCCGATCCGCGTGATCAGCAGCAGCGCGTCGTGCGGCGCGATGCCCATCTGTTCGGCGATCTCGTCGGTCGCGTTGACCGCGCGGAAATGCTGCAGCGCGCGCACGATCGGCGTGCCGCGCGCTTCGAGATAGCTGTACAGCGAACCGCCGATTGCCTGCGGATCGGGAATCAGCGTCGCGGGGAACGTCGAGTTCTCGACGGCCATCACGATGCCGTCGGCGAGGCGCAGGCGCTTCAGGCGCGTAACCGACGCGGCCGGCGACAGCCCGAGCTGGATCACCTCGTCGCGGTTCGCGGGCTGGATCTCGCGTGCAAGCCATTGCGAGCTCGGCTTGAAGCCGCGGCGCTCGAGCATTTCGCTGAAGCTCGACAGCCGCGACAGCGGATCCTCGTAGCGCGGCTGGATGAAGTTGCCCGCGCCCTGCGTGCGGCGGATCAAACCCTGCTCGACGAGCAGCGCGATCGCCTTGCGCGCGGTGATGCGCGACACGCCGAGCGCATCGGACAGCACGCGCTCTGACGGCAGCGCCTCGCCGGCCGTCCAGCGATTGTCGTGGATTGCGTCGCCGAGCTTGCGGGCGAGCTGCAGGTAGAGCGGCGTGTCGTTGTCGGGGTCGGGGCGCAGGTCCTGCCAGCGGTCGTCCGTGGGTGACTTCATGGAGTGGGTATCGATCAGGTTGCGGCCATTCTAAGTCATCATGCGGCGCCGTTATAGCCGGTTTTTGCCCCGCAATAGGCCGGTGTCGCGCCGATTGACTACACTGATGCGTCGTATTCCATGCTTCGGCCGCGGTGTGCGGCCACGAATCCGCAGCGAGGAGCGCATGACAGACACGATCGCCACGGTCGTCCTGCCGGACGGCGAGACGATTCCGAAGCTCGGCCAGGGCACCTGGGAAATGGGCGAGCGGCCGGCCCGCCGCGCGGACGAGATCGCCGCGCTGCGCGAAGGCGTCGAACTCGGGATGACGCTGGTCGACACGGCCGAGATGTATGGCGAAGGCGCGACCGAGTCGCTCGTCGGCGAGGCGCTTGCCGGCCTGCGCGACGACGTGTTCCTCGTCAGCAAGGTCTATCCGCACCATGCGAGCCGGCGCGGCGTCGTCGCCGCGTGCGATGCGAGCCTCAAGCGCCTGCGTACCGATCGCCTCGACCTGTACCTGCTGCACTGGCGCGGCTCGGTGCCGCTCGAAGAGACGGTCGAGGGCTTCGACGCGTTGCGACGCGCGGGCAAGATCCGTCACTGGGGCGTGAGCAACTTCGATACGGCCGACATGGACGAACTCGTCGACGAGGCGGGCGGCGGCGCGTGCGCGACCAACCAGATCCTCTACAACATCGCGCGGCGCGGCCCGGAATTCGACCTGCTGCCGTGGCTCGCCGAACACCGGATGCCGGCGATGGCGTACAGCCCGGTCGATCATGGGAGGCTGCCGAAGCGCTCGCCGCTCGACGAGATTGCACGGCAGCGCGGCGTGTCGGTGATGCGCGTCGCGCTGGCATGGGTGCTCGCGCAGCCGGGTGTATTCGCGATCCCGAAGGCGTCGCGGATCGAACATGTGCGCGACAATCGTGCCGCGCTCGATTTCGTGTTGAGCGAAGACGAGCGCGCGCAGCTTGACGCGTACTTCCGTGCGCCGCGCAGCAAGCGCGCGCTCGAGATGCTCTGACGGCACCCGGCCGGGCAACGCGTCCGGTCAGTGGTTGCCTCCGGACGATCCGCCGTTGCCGTGACCGCCGCCATTGCCGTGGCCGGTGCCGTTGCCATTGCCGACGCCGTTGGCACCACCATTGCTGGCGCCACCACTGCCGTTGCCATTGCCGTCGCCGCCGCCATTGCCGTGGCCACCGTTGCCGCCGTTGCCGCCGGCGCCACTACCGTTACCGCCGCCGTTGCCCGCGCCTCCGTTGCCGTTGCCGCTGCCACCGCCATTGCCGTGACCACCGTTGCCGCCGGCGCCACTGCCGTTCCCGCCGCCGTTGCCCGCGCCGCCGCTGCCGCCGCC
This sequence comes from Burkholderia sp. S-53, assembly GCF_025560745.1. Lineage (NCBI taxonomy): Bacteria > Pseudomonadati > Pseudomonadota > Betaproteobacteria > Burkholderiales > Burkholderiaceae > Burkholderia > Burkholderia sp. S-53. Next base: position 2,953,865 of record NZ_CP090483.1, on the reverse strand, counting down.
ATTGCCGTGGCCACCGTTGCCGCCGGCGCCACTGCCGTTACCGCCGCCGTTGCCCGAGCCGCCAGTGCCGCTGCCACCTCCATTGCCGTGGCCACCGTTGCCGCCGTTGCCGCCGGCGCCACTACCGTTACCGCCGCCGTTGCCCGCGCCTCCGTTGCCGTTGCCGCTGCCACCGCCATTGCCGTGACCACCGTTGCCGCCGGCGCCACTGCCGTTCCCGCCGCCGTTGCCCGCGCCGCCGTTGCCGCCGCCATTGCCGTGGCCACCGTTGCCGCCGGCACCACTGCCGTTCCCGCCGCCGTTGCCCGAGCCGCCAGTGCCGCTGCCACCGCCATTGCCGTGGCCACCGTTGCCGCCGGCACCACTGCCGTTCCCGCCGCCGTTGCCCGAGCCACCGTTGCCGCTGCCGCCGCCATTGCCGTGGCCGCCGCTGCCGCCGGCACCACTGCCGTTCCCGCCGCCGTTACCCGCGCCTCCAGTGCCGTCGCCGCCGCCATTGCCGTGACCACCGTTGCCGTGGCCGCCGCCGTCATCGCCGCCATTGCCGTGACCACCATTGCCGTGGCCGCCGCCGTCATCGCCGCCATGGCCACTACCACCGTTGCCGTGGCCGCCGCCGTCATCGCCGCCATTGCCGTGACCACCGTTGCCGTGGCCGCCGCCGTCATCGCCGCCATGGCCACCACCACCGTTGCCGTGGCCGCCGCCGTCATCGCCGCCATGGCCACCACCACCGTTGCCGTGGCCGCCGCCGTCATCGCCGCCACCATGTCCGCCATGGCCTCCGCCACCCGAGGTGCCGCCACCCGAAGTACCGCCACCTGAAGTACCGCCACCTGAAGTACCGCCACCCGAAGTACCGCCACCCGAAGTACCGCCACCCGAAGTACCGCCACCCGAAGTACCGCCACCCGAAGTACCGCCACCCGAGGTGCCGCCACCCGAGGTGCCGCCACCCGAGGTACCGCCACCCGAGGTGCCGCCACCCGAGGTACCGCCACCCGAGGTGCCGCCACCCGAGGTACCGCCACCCGAGGTACCGCCACCCGAGGTGCCGCCACCCGAGGTGCCGCCACCCGAGGTACCGCCACCCGAGGTACCGCCACCCGAGGTACCGCCACCCGAAGTACCGCCACCCGAAGTACCGCCACCCGAAGTACCGCCACCCGAAGTACCGCCACCCGAAGTGCCGCCACCCGAAGTGCCGCCACCCGAAGTGCCATCACCGGAGCCACCGTTGCCGGACGAATTGCCTCCTCGGCCGGTGCCGCTCGTACCGCCGGACGTTGAGCCTGTCGCTCCGCCGGCACCGGCAGGTCCCACAGCGCCGTTTCCGTTATTTCCGCCGCTACCGCTACCGGGGTTGCCGCCACTGCCGCTCGAGCCGGCACCTTTACCGCCAATTCCACCGCCGGCATAGACATGCACCGCGCATGCAGCCGGATTGGCTGCGCACGACGAAGCGTCCTCGACCAGTGTCATGACGGCGTCCGCGCTGGCAACTGCGTCGGGCACGGAGTCAGGTGTTGCGTTCTGCGCGACTGCATACGAGCAGCAGCACGCAAACGCGGCCGCGGCCATCAAGGTCGCGCGATAGCACCGTCCCGCCGCGCGGAACGGCTGTTTTTTCTTAAGCATCATGGCCTCCCGATGCGCGCGATGCCTCGTCGTCGCGCGACGATCTACGTGTGGAGCAGGGGGGCCATAAAAGATTCGTTGTCCTAACGGCGGCCGATTACCTTCGGGCCGGCGCTTGAAGCCAGCCGCGAACGCGGATCGGCACGCGGGCCCGCCGTGCGAAGCCCTATCAGCGAGATTCGTGCCACCGGCCGCTTACACCCGTGGCGCAAGGCGCGCGCATGCATGCGACGGCGCATGACGCGTCGTCGGGGGAGTTTTGTTTCCGAAATGAAACATCTGAGCGATGCTCAGCGCGTCGGCGCGTCGGCCGCGCGCTGCCAGCGGTGGAACAGGATCGATGCGATCCAGCAGACGAGGAACAGCGCGACGATGCCGTAGCCGATCGAGCCGAAGCGTTCGCCGAGCGCATCGAGCGCGTCGCGCACGGGGCCCGTCAGCGCCAGCTTGTCGGCGAGCAGGCCGGCCGCCTCGATCCCGCCGATCGCCAGCGCGACGGCCGCCGACACGAACGTGATGCTCGCGTTGTAGAGCAGCTTGCGCTGCGGATCGTCCATCGCCCAGCCGTATGCATGAATCATCAGCACGTTGTCGGTCGAGTCGATCAGCGTCATGCCGGCGGTGAACAAGGCGGGAAACAGCATGACCGTATAGACCGGCAACCCCTGGCTTGCTTGCGCGGCGGCAATCGCGAGCAGGCCGATTTCGGTTGCAGTATCGAAACCTAGCCCGAACAGCACGCCGACCGGATACATGTGCCAGCTCTTCGACACGAACCGGAACAGCGGGCGCAGCAGCCGCGACACGAGTCCGGCCGGGCCGTGCACATGCGCGGCGCCGTGCGCGTGCTCCGGCATGCCGCGATAGCGCCGCCACACGTCGCGCAGGATCATCAGGTTCACGCACGCGAGCACAAGCAGGAAAGTAGCCGACACGGCCGTGCCGATCGTGCCGCCGATCTCGCGGAACGCATCGAACCGGTCGCGCAGTGCGAACGCGGTCAGCGCGATGGCGAGCGTCGCGGCGATCACGATCGTCGAATGACCGAGCGAGAAGAACAGCCCGACGCTTACCGGACGCTGGCCGTCCTGCATCAGCTTGCGCGTCGCGACGTCGATCGCCGCGATGTGATCGGCGTCGACCGCATGACGCAGTCCGAGCCCGTACGCGATCGCCGCGGTGCCGAGCAGCAGCGGATGGTCGCGCAGCACCGCGAGCGCCCAGAGCCAGACGGCGACGTTCGCGGCGATCAGGCCGGCGTAGAGGGTCAGCAGGCGGCGCAGGGCAGGGGTGGGCGGCATCGGGCGGTTTCATCTGACGAATCGCGATGCATTGTGGCATGCGAAAAAAATGACTGGCGTGCCGATCAAAAAGCCGCGAGCGGTGCGCACCGGACGAAAAAAAGCCCGTCCGGAACCGGACGGGCCTGGCATGCGGCAGGGCGCGAGCGCCCGGCGCTTACTTCGCCTTCGCGCTGATCACGCCTTCCGATACGTTGGCCGGCGTTTCCGCGTAGTGCTTGAACTCCATCGAGTACGTCGCGCGGCCCTGCGTGGCCGAACGCAGCGACGTCGAATAGCCGAACATCTCCGCGAGCGGCACTTCGGCGCGCACGAGCTTGCCGCCGCCGCCCGCGATGTCCTCCATCCCCTGCACGATGCCGCGCCGGCTCGACAGGTCGCCCATCACGTTGCCCATGAAGTCCTCGGGCGTCTCGACCTCGACCGCCATCATCGGCTCGAGCAGCACCGGCTTCGCGCGGCGCATCGCTTCCTTGAACGCCATCGAGCCGGCCATCCGGAACGCGTTTTCGTTCGAGTCGACGTCGTGGTACGAACCGAACGTCAGGTGCACCTTCACGTCGACGACCGGGTAGCCCGCGAGCACGCCGCTCTTCAGCGTTTCGGTGATGCCCTTGTCGACGGCCGGGATGAATTCGCGCGGAATCACGCCGCCCTTGATCTCGTCGAGGAACTCGTAGCCCTTGCCCGGGTTCGGTTCGAGCGTGATCACCGCATGGCCGTACTGGCCGCGGCCGCCCGACTGCTTGACGAACTTGCCCTCGACATCGGACGCCGTCGTGCGCACCGTCTCGCGATACGCGACCTGCGGCTTGCCGACGGTCGCTTCGACGCCGAACTCGCGCTTCATCCGGTCGACCAGGATTTCGAGGTGCAGCTCGCCCATCCCCGAAATGATCGTCTGGCCGGACTCCTCGTCGGTCTGCACGCGGAACGACGGGTCTTCCTGCGCGAGGCGGTTCAGCGCGAGGCCCATCTTTTCCTGGTCGGCCTTCGTCTTCGGCTCGACGGCCTGCGAGATCACCGGCTCCGGGAATTCCATCTTCTCGAGGATGATCGGCTTGGTCGGATCGCACAGCGTGTCGCCGGTGGTCGCTTCCTTCAGGCCGACGGCCGCCGCGATGTCGCCCGCGCGCACTTCCTTGATCTCCTTGCGCTCGTTCGCATGCATCTGCAGGATCCGGCCGAGCCGTTCCTTCTTGTCCTTCGTCGCGTTGAGCACCGTGTCGCCCGATTCGACGACACCCGAATACACGCGGAAGAAGATCAGCTGGCCGACGAATGGGTCGGTCATGATCTTGAACGCGAGCGACGAGAACGGCTCGTCGTCGCTCGGATGACGTTCCGCCGGCTTTTCCGGATCGGCGAAGTCGTGGCCGAGGATCGCCGGCACGTCGACCGGCGACGGCAGGTAGTCGATCACCGCGTCGAGCATCGCCTGCACGCCCTTGTTCTTGAACGCGCTGCCGCACAGCATCGGCACGATCTCGTTCGCGATCGTGCGCTTGCGCAGCGCGCCCTTGATCTCGTCCTCGGTCAGCGATTCATGGTCGTGCAGATACTTCTCGAGCAGTTCCTCGCTCGCTTCCGCCGCGGCCTCGATCATCTTCTCGCGCCATTCGTGCGCAAGCTCGACGAGATTCGCGGGAATCTCCTCGTACGAGAACTTCACGCCCTGGCTTTCGTCGTCCCAGACGATCGCCTTCATCTTGACGAGATCGACGACGCCCTGGAAATGATCTTCCGCGCCGACCGGAATCTGGATCGGCACGGCGACGCCCTTCAGGCGCTCGCCGATCTGCCGCTGCACGCGGAAGAAGTCGGCGCCGACGCGGTCCATCTTGTTGACGAACGCGATGCGCGGCACCTTGTACTTGTTCGCCTGGCGCCACACGGTTTCGGACTGCGGCTGTACGCCGCCGACCGAGTCATAGACCATGCATGCGCCGTCGAGCACGCGCATCGAGCGTTCGACCTCGATCGTGAAGTCGACGTGGCCCGGGGTATCGATGATGTTGATCCGGTGCTCCGGGTAGTTGCCGGCCATGCCTTTCCAGAAAGCCGTGGTCGCCGCCGACGTGATCGTGATGCCGCGTTCCTGCTCCTGCTCCATCCAGTCCATCGTGGCCGCGCCGTCGTGCACTTCACCGATCTTGTGGCTCACGCCGGTGTAAAACAGGATGCGCTCGGTCGTCGTGGTCTTGCCGGCATCGATGTGAGCGCTGATCCCGATATTGCGATAGCGCTCGATGGGGGTTTTGCGGGGCACGTGAACCTCCTGGTGGTTCGGATCGTAAGCGGGCAGGCTGGGCCGGCCCGGGTTTGGAACAAGCGAGACTTAAAGCATAGCGCTTGCGCGTGGCTTTTGCAGATGCGGCCAGCACCGGCGGAATCAAGCCGGGCGGCGGCGCCGGCTGGCGAAAAAAAAGCCGGCGCGCGCGGGCGGCCGGCTTCGGTCGGGGCGCGGCGCGAGGCCGCGGATCGCCGTTACTGGGCCTTCGGCAGGCCGTCGAGCTTCATGCCCGGCTTGATGCCCTTCGCGGCGAACCAGCCCTTGCTCATTTCGAGCGCATAGACGCCGTTGTTGCGCGGGCAGTGGTTGTCGGTCGTCTCCGCCTTCATCTCGTCGATGTCGGTGATCGTGCCGTCCGCACGGATGAATGCGATCGACAGCGGGATCAGCGTGTTCTTCATCCAGAAGCAGTGCACGGCATTCTCGTTGAAGACGAACAGCATGCCTTCGTTCGGCGCGAGCTGCGAACGGTACATCAGCCCCTGTTCGCGGTCGGCGTCGTTCGCGGCGACGGCCGCGTCGATCACGTACATGCCGGCGCGCAGCTTCACGTGCGGGAACTCGCTCGGCTGCTTGGCGCCGGGCGGCATCTGCGCGCTGGCGGCCTGCATGCCGACGGCGAGGACGGCGAGCGCGGCGGGAAACACGGCGGCACGCGCAAGGCGGCCGAGCGACGAGCGCAGGGAGAATTGCACAGCAAGGCTCCTATCTGGAAAACGAGACCCGCATGGTACGCGATGCGCGCCGGCGGGCACAAAAAGAAAAAGGCAGATCGCCTTGCGGTGATCTGCCTTTCAACGCCGTAAGAACGGCAAGACTGCGTGTTCTTGACTGCGTTATTACAACCAGCTTGCTTAGTTCGAAGCAGCTGCCGGGGCTTCGGCTTCGCTTGCAGCCTTCTTAGCAGCGTGGTGCTTCTTAGCTGCGTGGTGCTTCTTGTGCGTTGCCTTCTTAGCCGGTGCCGAAGCAGCTTCTGCCGGAGCAGCAGCAGCCGGAGCGGCCGGAGCCGAAGCTTGTGCGAAAGCAGCCGTTGCGAAGAGGCCAGCGACCAGAGCGGCGATCAGTTTGTTCATGTTGTGTTCCTCAGCTTTAGTTAATTAACCAAATGACCCGGCATAGGAGTCATGACGTCTAACGGTGCCATCCACCTTTCGGTTGACAGACGCTTCGAGAAATTTCTCATTGCGCTGCGGGCGCCGAATCGTATTCGAAGAAAACGTCGCTTTCGTGACGCAAACACGGGTTCGGCTGCCAATGCCGGATAGCTCAGGGTGGCATCTGCGTGATTTAACGCGCGATCTTCGCAGGCGGTTGACGAAAAAGATGACGAAAAATTCGCGTGTCCGGAATCCGTCATCCGGCGGGCGCGAAACCGTCCCACGGCGCGCGCGGCGGCAGCGCAATTGTTTCGCCTGGCGCAATGCCGAGCGCGAATATGTCCAGCGCACCGATGCCGACGCGCACCAGACGCAACGTCGGGAAGCCGACGGCCGCCGTCATCCGGCGCACCTGCCGATTCTTGCCTTCGGTGATCGCCAGTTCGATCCACGTGGTCGGGATCGCGGCGCGGTAGCGGATCGGCGGGTTGCGCGGCCACAGCGCGTCGGGCGGCTCGATGAACTCGGCGCGGCACGGGCGCGTCACGTAGTCGCCCAGATCGACGCCGCGCGCGAGCGCCTTCAGGTCGGCCGGGCCCGGCGCGCCCTCGACTTGCGCCCAGTAGCGCTTGACGAGCTTGTGGCGCGGCTCCGCGATGCGCGCCTGCAGCGCGCCGTCGTCGGTGAGCAGCAGCAGGCCCTCGCTGTCCGCGTCGAGCCGGCCGGCCGCATAGACGCCGGGCGTTTTTACCCAGTCGCCGAGCGACGGCCGCGTCTCGTGCGCGGAAAACTGGCAAATCGTGCCGAACGGCTTGTTGAGGGCGATCAGGTTCATGGCAGGGCGCCCGCCCGGCGTGCCGCAGGAAGCGGGGCGGGCGGTCTATGGCAAATGGCGGAATCTTAATGCATAATACGGAACGGCAAGTCCTCTGTCTTATATAAGACATAAGTGAGGTCTTGATACGCAGTGCCGCGCTTCGTGCCGAAGTGCCCGGTTGGGGCGCTAGAATAGCGGCTCGCTGTTGCCGTCACGGGGTGGCCATGCCGCGCCCCCGCCGCGCGCGCAGCTTCGACCAGCATCACCTGCTCAGCCACGTCACTGGAGTCGATCATGCCGTATCAGCACATCAAGGTTCCGGAAGGCGGTGACAAGATCACCGTCAACAAGGACTTCTCGCTCAACGTTTCCGATCAGCCGATCATTCCCTATATCGAAGGCGACGGTACGGGCTTCGATATCACGCCGGTCATGATCAAGGTCGTCGACGCGGCGGTCGCGCATGCCTACAAGGGCAAGCGCAAGATCCACTGGATGGAGATTTTCGCGGGCGAGAAGGCGACGAAGGTGTACGGTCCGGACGTGTGGCTCCCGGACGAAACGCTGCAGGTGCTGAAGGAATACGTGGTGTCGATCAAGGGGCCGCTCACGACCCCGGTCGGCGGCGGCATCCGTTCGCTGAACGTCGCGCTGCGCCAGGAACTCGATCTCTACGTGTGCCTGCGCCCGGTCCAGTACTTCAAGGGCGTGCCGTCGCCGGTGCGCGAGCCGCAAAAGATCGACATGGTGATCTTCCGCGAGAACTCGGAAGACATCTACGCGGGCATCGAATGGGCCGCGGGCTCCGAGCAGGCGAAGAAGGTGATCAAGTTCCTGCAGGACGAGATGGGCGTGAAGAAGATCCGCTTCCCGGAAACCTCGGGGATCGGCGTCAAGCCCGTGTCGACCGAAGGCACCGAGCGTCTCGTGCGCAAGGCGATCCAGTATGCGATCGACAACGATCGCAAGTCGGTCACGCTGGTGCACAAGGGCAACATCATGAAGTTCACGGAAGGCCTGTTCCGTGACGCAGGCTACGCGCTGGCCCAGAAGGAATTCGGCGGCGAGCTGATCGACGGCGGCCCGTGGATGCGCGTGAAGAACCCGAAGACGGGCAACGAGATCGTGATCAAGGATTCGATCGCCGACGCGTTCCTGCAGCAGATCCTGCTGCGCCCGGCCGAATACGACGTGATCGCGACGCTGAACCTGAACGGCGACTACATCTCCGACGCGCTGGCCGCGCAGGTCGGCGGCATCGGGATCGCGCCGGGCGCGAACCTGTCGGATTCGGTCGCGATGTTCGAGGCGACGCACGGCACCGCGCCGAAGTACGCGGGCAAGGATTACGTGAACCCCGGTTCCGAGATCCTGTCGGCGGAAATGATGCTGCGCCACCTCGGCTGGACGGAAGCGGCCGACACGATCATCGCGTCGATGGAGAAGTCGATCCTGCAGAAGCGCGTCACGTACGACTTCGCGCGCCTGATGGAAGGCGCGACGCAGGTGTCGTGCTCGGGCTTCGGCGAAGTGCTGATCGAGAACATGTAAGACCCCTTGCGGGGTGGGCCGGAGCGTTTCCGGCCGCCCCGGCGCCACCTGCCGGCGCCGGGGCGTTTCGTGGATGGCAGGTTTGGTTTGACAGGGCGGTCCGGCGTGCGGGCCGCGGCGCCGCGAAGCGGCCCGGAGGCCCTGCAAGGTAGAACATGACGGCCCTCGCAACACCATCGCCCGGCTGAATCCGGCGCCCCTTTCGCGATCGACCCGGTCGCTCCCCGCCGGTTACCCGCCGGCGCTCCTCAGTCCCACTTTCACGTAGCAACGCATTGACCATGTCCACTTCGCCCAAGATCATCTATACCCTCACCGACGAGGCGCCCGCGCTCGCGACCTATTCGCTGCTGCCGATCGTCAAGGCCTTCACGCGCTCGTCCGGCGTCGCCGTCGAAACGCGCGACATCTCGCTCGCCGGCCGCATCGTCGCGGCATTCGCAGACATCCTGCCGCCGGAGCAGAAGGGTTCCGACGATCTGGCCGAGCTGGGCCAGCTCACGCTGAAGCCGGAAGCGAACATCATCAAGCTGCCGAACATCAGCGCGTCGGTGCCGCAGCTCAAGGCCGCGATCGCCGAACTGCAGGCGCAGGGCTACAAGCTGCCGGCCTATCCGGAAGATCCGTCGACGGACGAAGAGAAGGCCGTCAAGGCCCGCTACGACAAGATCAAGGGCAGCGCGGTGAACCCGGTGCTGCGCGAAGGTAACTCCGACCGCCGCGCGCCGCTGTCGGTCAAGAACTACGCACGCAAGCATCCGCACAAGATGGGCGCCTGGAAGGCGACCTCGAAGGCGCACGTCGCCCACATGAGCGAAGGCGACTTCTACGGCAGCGAGAAGTCGGCGCTGATCGCCGATGCCGGCAGCGTGAAGATCGAACTCACGACGGCCGACGGCGCGAAGAAGGTCCTGAAGGAAAAGACGGCCGTGAAGGCCGGTGAAATCATCGATGCATCGGTGATGAGCCGCAACGCGCTGCGCAGCTTCATCGAGGCGCAGATCGCCGACGCGAAGGCGCAGGACGTGCTGTTCTCGGTGCACCTGAAGGCGACCATGATGAAGGTCTCCGATCCGATCCTGTTCGGCCATTTCGTGTCGGTGTTCTACCGCGACGCGCTCGCGAAGCACGCGGACGTGCTGGCGCAGGCCGGCTTCAACCCGAACAACGGGATCGGCGATCTGTACGCGCGCCTGAAGGACCTGCCGGCCGACACGCGCGAAGCGATCGAAGCCGACATCAAGGCCGAATACGCAGTGCGCCCGCGCCTCGCGATGGTCAACTCCGACAAGGGCATCACGAACCTGCACGTGCCGAGCGACGTGATCGTCGACGCGTCGATGCCGGCGATGATCCGCGATTCGGGCGGCATGTGGGGCCCGGACGGCGCGCTGTACGACGCGAAGGCCGTGATTCCGGACCGCTGCTACGCGGGCGTGTACCAGGCCGTGATCGAAGACTGCAAGCAGCACGGCGCATTCGATCCGGTCACGATGGGCAGCGTGCCGAACGTCGGCCTGATGGCGCAGGCGGCCGAGGAATACGGTTCGCACGACAAGACGTTCCAGATCCCGGCGGACGGCGTCGTGCGCGTCACCGATGAAGCCGGCAACGTGCTGCTCGAGCACGCGGTCGAGTCGGGCGACATCTGGCGCATGTGCCAGACGAAGGACGCACCGGTGCAGGACTGGGTCAAGCTCGCGGTAAACCGCGCTCGCGCGACCGGCGCACCGGCCGTGTTCTGGCTCGATCCGGCGCGCGCGCACGATGCGCAGATCATCGCGAAGGTCGAACGCTACCTGAAGGATCACGACACGAACGGCCTCGACATCCGCGTGCTGACGCCGGTCGAAGCGACGCGCTTCTCGCTCGAGCGCATCCGCGCGGGCAAGGACACGATCTCGGTCACCGGCAACGTGCTGCGCGACTACCTGACCGACCTGTTCCCGATCATGGAACTCGGCACCAGCGCAAAGATGCTGTCGATCGTGCCGCTGATGGCCGGCGGCGGGATGTTCGAAACGGGTGCGGGCGGTTCCGCGCCGAAGCACGTGCAGCAGTTCGTCGAGGAAGGTTTCCTGCGCTGGGATTCGCTCGGCGAATTCCTCGCGCTGGCAGCGTCGCTCGAACACCTCGGCCACGCATACCAGAACCCGAAGGCGGTCGTGCTCGCGAAGACGCTCGACCAGGCGACCGGCAAGTTCCTGGACGAGAACAAGTCGCCGGCGCGCAAGGTCGGCGGCCTCGACAACCGCGGCAGCCACTTCTACCTGTGCCTGTACTGGGCGCAGGCGCTCGCCGAGCAGACCGAGGACGCCGCGCTGAAGGCGCAGTTCGAAGGCGTGGCGAAGGCGCTGTCCGACGGCGAAGCGCGCATCCTGGAAGAACTGGCGGCCGCGCAGGGCAAGCCGCAGGCCATCGGCGGCTACTACCGTCCGAACGTCGACCTGACGAGCCAGGCGATGCGCCCGAGCGCGACGCTGAACGGCATCGTCGACGCGGTCGCCTGACGCAGGCCGCGCAAGCGCGCGGGCCAATGCGTGTGTCGGCGCGGCGGGTTTTGCCGTCCGCCGTCCGACACAAAAGAAAAACGCCCCGGACGCCCGGGGCGTTTTTCGTTGCAGGCTTGCCATTCAGACGTGGACGATTTCCCACTCGGCGATTTCGTGCGGCACTTCGAGCGTCGCCGTGTCCAGTTCGGACAGTTGCTCGCAGTCGCCGCGGGAGATGTGGTCGGCCGCCACTTCGGGGCACGAGAACGCGCCGAGCAGGGCGTTGCCGAACGTCGCTTCCCAGCCGCCGTTACCCGGCAGGATGTAGAACGACCCGAGCGCTGAACCAAAGCGAAATCCCTTCATTTCCGTTCTCCCTTTCTGATCACAAGCGATTCTGTTGTGCCGCCCGCCGGCTCGGCCGGCTGTGGCCCGACTGGCTGCTTGCGCCGGGTTCCGTATCGAACGTCGTGGCGAAGCGTCAGTGCATGGAACAAAGTCTACGTCCGCGACCCGATCGGATGGTGCGCGTAGAGCGGCTTCTCGAAACGAAAATTCTCATTTAAAAACAACGCATTATTTTTGCCATTTTGTATTGTGGAACGATTTTTGGCATCGCGAAACAGGAAATTTGTGCCCTGCACCACGAATTTTTATAAGGCAGAGACTTGTTCCGCATCGTGAAATATTCACGGTTTCGCGATGGGATAGCGCGACGAGCGCCAATGCAGGGACGGACGGCAGGCGTCAAGCGGTCGCCCGGAGGGCGTCATGGGAGCGGATAAGTGGCGGCGGCAGTCGCCGGCGAAGGGCAGCGCGTCGCAGATTGGCGCTTCCGTCGACGCGTGTTGAAACCGGCGCAACAGCGCCGCGCACTGCGGCGTATCGCCGCCCGACCGGCGGCGGCGCGTCTGGACAGGGGCCTGCGGTTATCATGACGCGGGCATCAGGTTTCGCGTCGCGCATCGGCGTTCGATGCCGGCCGGCGCGGGCGTCGCGGCTTCCGCGCGACGCAGCAAGGATAACGAGGAACGATTGATGATACGGAGAACCTTCCTGTCGCGCGCCATCGGTGTCGCGGCCGCGTCGCTGTTCGCGCGCACCGCGTGGGCGCAGCATGCGGGTCATGCCGGCATGGCCGGCATGGATTCGATGGACGACATGCCCGGCATGTCGGGCATGTCAGGGATGTCGGCTCACGCGCAGCACGGCAAGCCCGCGCCGGCCGCGCTCGCGGCCGCCGACGCGCTGCCGGCCGGCGCGCCGCTTGCCTCGTTGCGCACGCTTGCGAACGAAAGCCGCGAACCCGGCACGTTCCGGGCCACGCTGGTCGCGCAGCCGGTGGCGCGGCCGATGCTGCACGGTGTGCGGCCGACCACGTTCTGGCAGTTCGGTGCGGGCACGCAAGGCCCCGTCGTCGGCCCGCTGATCGACGTGCGCGAGGGCGATACGGTCGAGATCAAATTCGTGAACAAGCTGCCGCAGCCGTCGACGATCCACTGGCACGGGCTGCCGGTGCCGCCCGACCAGGACGGCAATCCGTCCGATCCGATCGCACCCGGCGCGTCGCACGTGTACCGCTTCACGTTGCCGAAGGGCAGCGCCGGCACCTACTGGTACCACCCGCATCCGCACATGATGACGGCCGAGCAGGTGTTTCGCGGGCTGGCCGGCCCGTTCGTCGTGCGCGCCGCGGACGATCCGCTCGCCGGCTGGCCCGAGCGCAACCTGTTCGTGTCGGACCTGAAGCTTGCACGCGACGGCACGATTGCACCGAACGACATGATGGACTGGATGAACGGCCGTGAAGGTCAGTTCGTGCTGGTCAACGGCGCACGCCGGCCGCGGATCGACGTCGCCGGCGACGAACGCTGGCGCGTATGGAATGCGTGCAGCGCGCGCTACCTGCGCGTCGCGTTCGACGACGGCCGCGCCTTCGAGCACGCGGGCACCGACGGCGGGCTGTTCGACGCGCCGCGCCGCGTGACGTCGTTGCTGATTGCGCCGGGCGAGCGCGCGGAGCTACTGGTGCGCGCCGGTGATCGCGCGTCGCGCGCGGTGCTGCAGGCGGCCGAATACGACCGCCGCAAGATGGCGATGTCGCACGACGACGGCCACGGCAGCCTGCCGCCCGACCCGGCGCTGGCGCTTGCCGATGTCGCGTTCGCGCCTGCCGAGGCGCGCGCGCTGCCCGCGACGCTGCGCGCGGTGCCGCCGCTGGGCGAACCGGTTGCGCACAAGACGGTCGCGTTTGGCGAAGAAATGGACATGGACGCGATGATGAAAGGCGCGGCACACGGCCGCCCGGCGGGCATGCGCTTCACGATCAACGGAGCGACCTACGCGCCGCACCGCGCGACGCTGACGAGCCGCCGCGGCGACGTCGAGCGTTGGGAGATCCGCAATGCCACCGACATGGACCATCCGTTCCACCTGCACGGCACGCAGTTCCAGGTGATCGAGCGCGCGTCGGGCGGCTCGCGCACGGCCGAACCGTTCCGCGCGTGGCGCGATACCGTGAACGTCCGCAGCGGCGAAACCGTGACGATTCTCGTCACGCAAGACATGCCCGGCGAACGCATGTTTCATTGCCACATTCTCGAACACGAGGATCTCGGCATGATGGGCACGCTGAAGGTCGTGTAACGAAGGCGCTAATGTGTTTCACATGCCGGATCAGTTTCCGATCTGCATGCGTGACAAGACAATACGTGTTCAATAATCGGGATTGAACGAAAAGGCCGGCCAATCGATTATCGATTGGCCGGCCTCAAAAAAAGAAACCCGGCGCATTGCGCCGGGTTTCTTCGTCCGATATCCGATGCCTTTATGCGGCCTGGATGTTCGACGCTTGCTTGCCCTTCGGTCCTTGAACGACGTCAAAGCTCACCTTCTGGCCTTCCTTCAGCGTCTTGAAGCCATTCATGGTGATAGCCGAGAAGTGCGCAAACAGATCCTCACCGCCCTCGTCGGGAGTGATGAAACCGAAGCCCTTCGCGTCGTTGAACCACTTAACGATACCAGTTGCCATACCTACTTCCCCTGTCACACAGTCGCTGCTACTTACCACGAGCACGCTCGAAAAGCTAAACGACCGGAAAATGCAGCCGTTCCCCCCTCACAAGCTCACCTCGGCCTCTTTCATTTCGCCAACCGGCAATTTGAAAAAAGTGCCAGCTTGATTGTTGGCGCTCTTTATTGGAGTGTCAAGTGGAATTTTTAGACGTATGGAGGGCCGTTGTAAAGAACCCATTTTCAGGGTTTTTCCGGCTTTGCTTTGCAGCATGCGGCCAAGCGCGGGGACTTGAAAAGCCGCATAATCGGCTCATATACCAGGCTCGAGTGACACGCGTTCGAGTCGTCCCGGCTTGTGGGATACTGGATGCGGATACGACGTTCCGGTGCGGTTCCCCCTGACGGTTCGTGTTCCGCGCCACGCGTGAAAGCCGGCACCGCAGCCGGCTTTCGTATGGCGCGAAGACGATCGCGTGTTCCGGGATACCGGGGAGGGCGCCGGCCGGTCGGTCGGGTAATGGCAGGATTGCGGGCCTGTCCGAGTTGTTTAGAATGGGTGTATGGCGATTATCCCGGACAAGCAGGACAGTACCGTCCTGGAACGCAAGCAGCAGAAGCTCAAGCCGCCTTCGATGTACAAGGTGGTGCTGCTGAACGACGACTTCACGCCGATGGAGTTCGTCGTGATGGTGGTCCAGGAGTATTTCAAGAAGGATCGCGAGACGGCCACGCAGATCATGCTGAAGGTCCATCGCGAAGGGCGAGGGGTATGTGGGGTCTATACGCGGGACATCGCGTCGACCAAGGTTGAGCAAGTCGTTACCCATGCGCGGCAGGCCGGGCATCCGCTGCAGTGCGTGATGGAGGAAGCATGATTGCCCAGGAATTGGAAGTCAGCCTGCACATGGCGTTCATGGAAGCACGCCAGGCGCGCCATGAGTTCATTACGGTCGAGCATCTGCTGCTGGCTCTGCTGGATAATCCGACGGCAGCCGAGGTGTTGCGCGCGTGCGCGGCAAACATCGAGGACCTGCGTCAGAACCTGCGCAATTTCATCCACGACAACACACCTACCGTCCCGGGCACCGACGATGTCGATACCCAGCCGACGCTCGGTTTCCAGCGCGTGATCCAGCGCGCGATCATGCACGTCCAGTCGACGTCGAACGGCAAGAAGGAAGTGACCGGCGCGAACGTGCTGGTCGCGATCTTCGGCGAGAAGGATTCGCACGCGGTGTATTACCTGCAGCAGCAGGGCGTCACGCGCCTCGACGTCGTGAACTTCATTTCGCACGGCATCGCGAAGACGAACGGTGGCGAAGCCGCCAAGTCGACCGACGCGAACGCGGAAAGCGAAGACGCGAATGCGCAGAAGGAAACGCCGCTCGCGCAGTTCACGCAGAACCTGAACCAGATGGCGAAGGACGGCCGCATCGATCCGCTGATCGGTCGCGAGCCCGAAGTCGAGCGCGTCGTGCAGGTACTGTGCCGCCGCCGCAAGAACAATCCGCTGCTCGTCGGCGAGGCCGGCGTCGGCAAGACCGCGATCGCGGAAGGGCTCGCGTATCGCATCACGCGCGGCGAGGTGCCCGATATCCTCGCGAATGCGCAGGTCTACTCGCTCGACATGGGCGCGCTGCTCGCCGGCACCAAGTATCGCGGCGATTTCGAGCAGCGCCTGAAGACGGTGCTGAAGGAGCTCAAGGAGCGTCCGCACGCGATCCTTTTCATCGACGAAATCCATACGCTGATCGGCGCGGGCGCTGCGTCGGGCGGCACGCTCGATGCGTCGAACCTGCTGAAGCCGGCGCTGTCGTCGGGCACGCTCAAGTGCATCGGCGCGACCACGTTCACCGAGTATCGCGGCATCTTCGAGAAGGATGCGGCGCTGTCGCGGCGCTTCCAGAAGGTGGACGTGAGCGAGCCGACCGTCGAGCAGACGGTCGCGATCCTGCGCGGCCTGAAGTCACGCTTCGAGGAGCATCACGGCGTCAAGTATTCGTCGGGCGCGCTGTCGGCCGCGGCCGAACTGTCGGCGCGCTTCATCACCGATCGTCACCTGCCGGACAAGGCGATCGACGTGATCGACGAAGCGGGCGCCGCACAGCGCATCCTGCCGAAGTCGAAGCAGAAGAAGACGATCGGCAAGAGCGAGATCGAGGAAATCATCTCGAAGATCGCGCGTGTGCCGCCGCAGAGCGTGTCGCAGGACGACCGCAGCAAGCTGCAGACGCTCGACCGCGACCTGAAGAGCGTCGTGTTCGGCCAGGATCCGGCGATCGACGCGCTGGCGGCATCGATCAAGATGGCGCGCGCGGGCCTCGGCAAGATGGACAAGCCGATTGGCGCGTTCCTGTTCTCCGGCCCGACGGGCGTCGGCAAGACCGAAGTGGCGCGCCAGCTCGCGTTCACGCTCGGCATCGAGCTGATCCGCTTCGACATGTCGGAATACATGGAGCGTCACGCGGTGAGCCGCCTGATCGGCGCGCCGCCGGGCTACGTCGGGTTCGACCAGGGCGGGCTGCTGACCGAAGCCGTCACGAAGAAGCCGCATTGCGTGCTGCTGCTCGACGAAATCGAGAAGGCGCATCCGGACATCTACAACGTGCTGCTGCAGGTGATGGACCACGGCACGCTGACGGACAACAACGGCCGCAAGGCGGATTTCCGCAACGTCATCATCATCATGACGACGAACGCGGGCGCCGAGTCGATGCAGAAGGCGACGATCGGCTTCACGACGCGCCGCGAAACGGGCGACGAGATGACCGACATCAAGCGCCTGTTCACGCCGGAGTTCCGCAACCGCCTGGATTCGATCATCAGCTTCCGCTCGCTCGATGAGGAAATCATCATGCGCGTGGTCGACAAGTTCCTGATCCAGCTCGAGGAACAGCTGCACGAGAAGAAGGTCGACGCGCTCTTCACCGACGCGTTGCGCAAGCATCTCGCGAAGCACGGTTTCGACCCGCTGATGGGCGCGCGGCCGATGCAGCGGCTGATCCAGGACACGATACGTCGTGCACTGGCCGACGAGCTGCTGTTCGGCAAGCTCGTCAACGGCGGCCACGTGACGGTCGACGTCGACGAAAGCGACAAGGTGCAGCTGTCGTTCGACAAGCTGGCGAATCCGCCGCACAAGCCGAACGAAGAGACGGTCGAAGTCGAGTAAGCGATAATTCGTTGTTCATGCGAACGGCGCGGGAAGTTCTCCGCGCCGTTTCGTTTTATCCGGCGCCGGCGGCGCAATGGTGGTGCAGGGGAGTGGTAACGCAGTGACACAACAACAACGGTCGTTCGACAACATCGTCGCGCGCGAACAAGGGTTGCGCCACGCGCTGACGTCGGGGCAGATGGCGATGATCGCGATCGGCGGCGCGATCGGCACGGGGTTGTTCCTCGGCAGCGGGTTCGCGATCGGGCTCGCCGGCCCGAGCGTGCTGGTCTCGTATGCGATCGGCGCGCTGATCGCGCTGCTGCTGATGGGCGCGCTCGCGGAAATGACCGTCGCGCATCCGACGGCCGGCTCGTTCGGCGCGTATGCCGAGCACTACGTCGGCCCGCTCGCGGGCTTTCTCGTGCGCTATGCGTACTGGTTCGCGGTCGTGTTCGCGATCGGCACCGAGATCAGCGCGATCGCCGTGTTCATGAAGTACTGGTTTCCGGCCGTGCCCGGCTGGTACTGGGTGATCGGCTTCTCCGCGCTGCTGATCGCCGTGAACCTCGCGAGCGTCACGCTGTACGGCTCGGTCGAATATGCGTTCTCGCTGCTGAAGATTGCGGCGATCGTCCTGTTCATCGTGCTCGGCGCGTATTTCGTGTGGTCGGCGCCGGCCGCATCGGGCATCGGCTTCGCGAACTACACCGCGCATGGCGGCTTCATGCCGAAGGGGCCGTGGGGCACCTGGGTCGCGGTGATCGTCGCGATCTTCAGCTACATGAGCATCGAGGCCGTCGCGATCGCGGCGGGAGAAGCGCGCGATCCGCAGCACGCGGTCACGCGCGCGTTCCGCTCGACGGTGTTCCGGCTCGTGCTGTTCTACCTGCTGACGCTGTCGCTGATGCTCGCAATCGTGCCGTGGACGCAGGCGGGCACCGACGAAAGCCCGTTCGTGAAGGTGATGGCCGCGACGCACGTGCGGTACGCGGCGGGCGTGATCAACTTCGTGCTGCTGATCGCGGCGCTGTCGGCGATGAACAGCCAGCTCTACGTGACGACACGGATGATGTTCAGCCTGTCGCGCGCACGGCTCGCGCCGGCGGTGTTCGGCCGGCTCGGCACGAACGGCGTGCCGCGTGCGGCGCTGTGGATCTCGACGAGCGGCGTCGCGGTGGCGGCCGTGCTGGTCGCGCTGGCGCCCGACACGGCGTTTACCGTGATGATGGCGATCGCGATGTTCGGCGCACTGCTCACCTGGCTGATGATCTTCGTCACGCACCTGCGCTTCCGTTCGCAGTATCGAGGCCCCGCGCTCGCATTCCGGATGTGGGGTCACCCGTTCGGCAGCCTGTTCGGCGCGGGGCTCGTCGCGGCGATCCTGTTCACGACCGCGTTCACGCGCGAATTCCGGATGACGATGGTGGTCGGAGTCGTGTTCGTCGTGCTGCTGACGCTCGCGTATGCGCTGCACTACCGGCACCAGCACGCACGCTGACGGTGCCGGCGCGGCCACCCACGGCCGCACTAGCCGGCCATCCCGACCTTCGCGTTCGCTAAGGTTCCGTTAAGCCGTCGGCGACTAACATTCGATCCTGTCCGCAATGCGGGCCGGCACGCGCCGCCTCGCCGCTTTCCTGTAAAAAGGGGTTCGAATGAACAAACTTCCCGAAATCACGCTTGCGTTCTGGATCATGAAGATCTGCGCGACGACGCTTGGCGAAACCGGCGGCGACCTGCTGTCGATGACGCTGAACGTCGGCTACGCGGTGAGCTCGATCCTGCTGTTCGGCTTCTTCCTCGTGACGCTCGGCGCGCAGCTCAAGACGACGCGCTATCACCCGGCGATCTACTGGGCCGTGATCGTCGCGACGAGCACGGCCGGCACGACGATGTCCGACTTCATGGACCGTACGCTCGGCCTCGGCTATGCGGCCGGCTCGTCGATCCTCGTCGCGATCCTGCTGGCAATCTTCGCGGTCTGGCGATTCAGCGGCGAATCGCTGTCGGTCAACCTGATCCGCACGCGCAAGGTCGAGCTGCTGTACTGGATCGCGATCCTGTTCTCGAACACGCTCGGCACCGCGCTCGGCGACTTCCTCGCGGACAGCTCGGGGCTCGGCTTCGGCGGCGGCGCGCTGCTGATCGGCGGGCTGCTGGCGGTGATCGTGCTCGCGCACTATTTCACGCGGATCTCCGGCGTGTTGCTGTTCTGGGCCGCGTTCGTGCTCACGCGTCCGTTCGGCGCGACGGTCGGCGATCTGCTGACGAAGCCGGTCGCGAAGGGCGGGCTCGCGCTCGGTACGGTCGGCTCGTCGGCCGTGCTGCTCGGCGCGCTGGTCGCGTTGGTGATCTATGCGAGCGTCGCGCAGGCGCGGCGCCGCGAACCGGTACCCGCGCGGATCGCGCAGCCGGTCAGCGAATGACGGCGAACGGAAGAAGGAAAGGGGCCGCGAGGCCCCTTTTTTACGTTGAGTCGCTCAGTGGCGGCCGGTGCTGCCGAAGCCGCCTGCGCCGCGGTCGCTCTCGGCGAAGTCGTCGACGATGTTGAACTGCGCCTGCACGACCGGCACGATCACGAGTTGCGCGAGCCGCTCGAACGGGTTCAGCACGAACTCGGTCTGACCGCGATTCCACGTCGAGACCATCAACTGGCCCTGGTAGTCGGAGTCGATCAGGCCGACGAGGTTGCCGAGCACGATCCCGTGCTTGTGGCCGAGGCCCGAGCGCGGCAGGATCAGCGCCGCATAACCGGGATCGGCGAGGTGGATCGCGAGGCCGGTCGGCACGAGCGTCGTTTCGCCCGGCTGCAGCGTGACCGGCGCGTCGAGGCACGCGCGCAGGTCGAGGCCCGCGCTGCCGGTGGTCGCGTAGGCGGGCAGGTAGTCGCGCATGCGCGCGTCGAGAATCTTCAGGTCGAGTTTCATGCGGTCGTCGAATCGGTCGGGAAGGGCGCGGCGGCGCGGGCCGCCGCGCGGGGATCAGATCAGGCGGTTGTCGGGCAGGCGCTTCGCGATCTCCGCGACGAGCGCATGCGCGAGTTCGTCCTTCGGCGCGCGCGGCAGGCGCGTGAGGCCGGCGGCCTCGAACAGCACGACTTCGTTGTCGTCGCGGCCGAACGTCTGCGGGCCGAGGTTACCGATGAGCAGCGGCACGTTCTTGCGCTTGCGCTTTTCGTCGCCGTGCACGTCGAGGTCGCCGCTTTCGGCCGCGAACCCGACGCAGAACGGCGGAGCGGGCAGCGCGGCGACCGACGCGAGGATGTCGGGGTTCTCGACGAACGCGAGCGCCGGCATCTTGCGATCGGCTGCCTTCTTCATCTTGTGTTCGGCAGGCTGGTCGACGCGCCAGTCGGCGACCGCGGCCACCGCGATGAAGATGTCGGCATCGGCGACCGCGTGCATCACTGCGTCGTACATCTGCTGCGCGGTCTGCACGTCCTGGCGGTACACGCCCCACGGCGTGTCGAGCGCGACCGGCCCTGCGACGAGATGCACGTCGGCGCCGGCCTGCTGCGCGGCGCGCGCGAGCGCGAAGCCCATCTTGCCGCTCGAGCGGTTCGTGAGGCCGCGCACGGGGTCGAGCGGTTCGAACGTCGGGCCGGCCGTGATCAGCACGCGCCGGTGCGCGAGCACCTTCGGCGCGAAATGCGCGACGATCGCTTCATAGATCGCGTCGGGCTCGAGCATCCGGCCGTCGCCGACTTCGCCGCACGCCTGCGCGCCCGAATCCGGGCCGAGCACCGACACGCCGTCCGCGCGCAGTTGCGCAACGTTGCGCTGCGTGGCCGGGTTTTGCCACATCTGGCGGTTCATCGCAGGAACGACGAGCAACGGACAATCGCGCGCGACGCACAGCGTCGACAGCAGATCGTCCGCGAACCCGTGCGCGAGTTTCGCGAGGAAATCCGTCGACGCGGGTGCGATCACGATCGCGTCGGCTTCGCGCGACAGGTCGATGTGCGCCATGTTGTTGTCGACGCGCGCGTCCCACTGGCTCGTGAAGACGGGCCGGCCCGACAGCGCCTGCATCGTGACGGGCGTGATGAATTGCGTGGCGGCTTCGGTCATCGCGACCTGCACGGTCGCGCCGGCCTTCGTGAGCAGCCGCGTGAGCTCGGCGATCTTGTAGCAGGCGATGCCGCCCGTCAGGCCGAGAACGAGGTGTTTTCCTGCGAGTTCTGCGTGTGCCAACTCAGGCCTCCAAGGTTCAAACGGGACGGCCGGCGCGAGGCCGGCCGTCGACGCCGAGTATGCGCGCTTAGCGCGAGCCGCGCACGCGACGGAGTTCGTCGTAGATCAGCAGCACCGCGCCGACCGTGATCGCAGAATCGGCGAGGTTGAACGCCGGGAAGTGCCAGGCGCCGAGGTGGAAATCGAGGAAGTCGATCACGTGACCGTACACGAGCCGGTCGATCACGTTGCCGAGCGCACCGCCGAGGATCAGCGCGAGCGACACGCTGAACAGCCGCTGGTGGCCGTGGCGCTTCAGCAGGAAGCAGATCACGAGCGTCGCGCCGATGCCGAGCGCGGTGAACGCCCAGCGCTGCCAGCCGCTCGCGGTCGACAGGAAGCCGAACGCGGCGCCGCGGTTGTACACCAGCACGAGGTTGAAGAACGACGTCAGCGCATGCTGCGCGCCATACGCGAACGTTTTCAGGATCGCGATCTTCGACAGTTGATCGAACAGGATCACGATCAGCGAAATGCCAAGCCAGGGCGCAAGCGCGCCGCTGGCCGGTTTCGACAGGGTTTTCGCCATATTTAAGCAGCGCTCCGGATTTCGCCGTTTTCAAAGAGGTTCGAGAAGCAGCGGCCGCACAGCGTCGGATGATCGGCGTGTGCGCCGACATCTTCGCGGTAGTGCCAGCAGCGTTCGCACTTCTGGTACTTCGACGCGGCCACGTCGACGCTTTCCTGCGCTTCGTCGTCGACCTTGACGACCGTCGCGGCCGACGTGATCAGCACGAACTTCAGGTCTTCGCCGAGGCTCGTGAGCGCGTCGTAGCGCGCGCCGCTCGCGTGCACGGTCACTTCGGCCTGCAGCGACGAGCCGATGCGGTTCGCGGTGCGCGCTTCCTCGAGCGCCTTCGTCACGTTGCCGCGGACGTCGCGCAGCAGCGCCCACTTCTCGATCAGCGCGGCCGAGCCGGCGACTTCCGGATACGCGTAGTAGGTTTCCGTGAAGATCGTGTCGCTGGCCGGCTGGAACACCTTCCACGCTTCTTCGGCCGTGAACGACAGGAACGGCGCGAGCACGCGCAGCAGGCCGTGCGTCAGGTGGTACAGCGCCGTCTGCGCGGAGCGGCGCGCGCGCGAATCGGCCGCGCTCGTGTACAGGCGATCCTTCAGCACGTCGAGGTAGAAGCCGCCGAGATCTTCCGAGCAGTACGTCTGCAGCTTCGCGACGACCGGGTGGAATTCGTACTTCTCGTAGTGGCCGAGCAGTTCCGTCTGCAGTTGCTCCGAGAACGCGACCGCATAACGGTCGATCTCGAGCCATTCGCCGACCGGCACCGCGTGCTGCGTGTAGTCGAAGTCCGACAGGTTCGCGAGCAGGAAGCGCAGCGTGTTGCGGATACGGCGATAACCTTCGGTCACGCGCTTCAGGATTTCCTCGGAGATCGCGAGCTCGCCCGAATAGTCGGTCGACGCGATCCACAGGCGGATGATTTCCGCGCCGAGGCGGTTCGCGACTTCATGCGGGTCGACGCCGTTGCCGAGCGACTTGCTCATCTTGCGGCCTTCGCCGTCGACCGTGAAGCCGTGCGTGAGCAGGCCCTTGTACGGTGCGCGGCCGTCGATCATCGACGCGGTCAGCAGCGACGAGTGGAACCAGCCGCGATGCTGGTCCGAGCCTTCGAGATACAGGTCGGCCGGGAACTGCAGCTGATCCTTGTGCGAGCCGCGCAGCACGTGCCAGTGCGTCGTGCCCGAGTCGAACCACACGTCGAGCGTGTCGCGGTTCTTTTCGTACAGGTTCGCGTCGTCGCCGATCAGCTCGCGCGGATCGAGCGTCTGCCATGCCTCGATGCCCGACTGCTCGACGCGCTTCGCGACTTCCTCGAGCAGTTCGAGCGTGCGCGGATGCAGCTCGCCGGTTTCCTTGTGCACGAAGAACGCCATCGGCACGCCCCATTGGCGCTGGCGCGACAGCGTCCAGTCGGGGCGGTTCGCGATCATGCTGAACAGGCGCTGCTTGCCCCACGACGGGTAGAACGCGGTCGCGTCGACGCCTTCGAGCGCCGTTTCGCGCAGCGTCTTGCTGCCGTCGCGCGGCGTCACGTCCATGCCGGCGAACCACTGCGACGTCGCGCGGTAGATGATCGGCGTCTTGTGGCGCCAGCAGTGCATGTAGCTGTGCGTGTACTTCTCGCTGCGCAGCAGCGAGCCGGCGGCGTTCAGTGCGTCGACGATCTTCGGGTTCGCATCCCAGATCGACAGGCCGCCGAACAGCGGCAGCGATTCGATATAACGACCGTCGCCCATCACCGGGTTGATGAAGTCCGAATCGGTCATCCCGTGCGCCTTGCAGGACATGAAGTCCTCGATGCCGTACGCGGGCGACGAGTGCACGACGCCGGTACCGGTGTCGGTCGTCACGTAGTCGCCGAGGTAGACGGGTGCGGTGCGCTTGTAGCCGGGGTGGGCCGATGCGAGCGGGTGGTGGAAGCGCAGGTTCGCGAGCTTCACGCCGGGCGTGGTCGCGACGACGCGGCCCGTCAGCTTGAACTCTTCCATGCACGCGGCGACGCGCTCTTCGGCGATGATCAGCAGCCCGCGCTCGGTGTCGACCAGCGCGTAGACGATTTCCGGATGAAGGTTCAGCGCCTGGTTCGCGGGAATCGTCCACGGCGTGGTGGTCCAGATCACGATGCCGCCTTCGGCGCGCGGCAGTGCCGGCAGGCCGAACGCCTGAGCGGTCTTTTCCGGCTCCGCGAATGCGAACATCACGTCGATCGTCGGATCGGTGCGGTCCTTGTACTCGACTTCCGCTTCGGCGAGCGCCGAGCCGCAGTCGAAGCACCAGTTCACCGGCTTCAGCCCGCGATACACATAACCCTTCTCGATGATCTTGCCGAGCGCGCGGAGCTCTTCCGCCTCGTTGACGAAGTTCATCGTCTTGTACGGGTTGGCCCAGTCGCCGAGCACGCCGAGGCGCTTGAAGCCGACCTTCTGCTTCTCGATCTGCTCGGTCGCGTACGCGCGCGCCTTGCTCATCACTTCGGCCGCCGGCAGCGACTTGCCGAACTGCTTCTCGATCTGGATCTCGATCGGCATCCCGTGGCAATCCCAGCCCGGCACGTACGGCGCATCGAAGCCGGCCATGTTGCGCGACTTGACGACGATGTCCTTCAGGATCTTGTTGACGGCGTGGCCGAGGTGGATGTCGCCGTTCGCATACGGCGGGCCGTCGTGCAGGATGAACTTCGGCCGGCCCTGGCTGGCCGCGCGGATCTTGTCGTAGATGCCGCGCTCTTCCCATTCCTTGACCCACTGCGGCTCGCGCTTGGGCAGGTCGCCGCGCATCGGGAACGGCGTGTCGAGCAGGTTGACCGGATACTTGGCCTGCGGTTTCGAATCGGCTTTCTTGTTGCTCATGATGGGATCGCTATCAAATCGGGTGGACGCTCGTGCGTCGTGAATCGGGTATGCGCGCGAGTGAGCGGCGCGAGGGTGCGGCGCGCGGGGCGCCGCCGTCCGGATCAGCTAATTCGGTCGGTTGCCGACGTCGAGAAGCCCGTTGCGCGGCTGCCCGGCGCACGGTCGCGCTCGATGAAGTACGCGCGTGCATTCGCGACGTCCAGTGCGATCGCGCGCGACAGCGCCTCGAGATCGTCGAATTTCGCTTCGTCGCGCAGCTTCTTCAGGAATTCGACGCGGATGAGCTTGCCGTACGCATCGCCATGCCAGTCGAGCAAGTGGACTTCGAGCAGCACGCGGCCCGAATCGTCGACGGTCGGGCGCAGGCCGAGGCTCGCGACGCCGGGCAGCGGGGCGGGGCCGAGGCCGTGTACCTGCACGACGAAGATGCCCGCGAGCGCCGGCCGCTTGTGCGCGATCGGCAGGTTCAGCGTCGGGAAGCCGAGGTCGCGGCCGAGCTTCAGCCCGTGCGCGACGTGGCCGCTGATCGCGTAACCGTGGCCGAGCGCCTGCGCGGCCGCGTCGAGATCGCCGGCCGCGAGCGCGGTGCGCACGCCCGAACTGGAGATGCGCGTGCCGTCGCTGCCGGCCACCGTGCCCATCTGCTCGACTTCGAAGCCGTATTGCTCGCCGGCCGCCTTCAGCGTGTCGAAGGTGCCCGCGCGCTTCGCGCCGTAGCAGAAATCGTCGCCGACCATCATCCAGCGCGTGTGCAGCCCGTTCACCAGCGTACGCTCGACGAACGCCTGCGGCGACTGGCTGGCGAACGTGTGGTTGAAGTGCTCGACGACGACGCGGTCGACGCCGTGCTCGCGCAGCGCCTCGAGCTTGTCGCGCAGCATCGCGATGCGCGGCGGCGCGCCGGCCGGGTTGAAGAATTCGCGCGGGTGCGGCTCGAAAGTCATCACGCACACGGGCAGGCCGCGCGCGTCCGCTGCCGCGCGCACGCGCGCGAGCAGGGCCTGGTGGCCGCGATGGACACCGTCGAAGTTGCCGATCGTCAGCGCGCACGGGGCGCGGCTCTCGGCGTTGGGCAGGCCGCGGAAGACTTTCACGATAGCGGATGCAGCGTCGGGGGAATGGGCGGTGGGATGCCGCAAAGCAGAAGATTATAAACGTTCGGGCGGGCCGGCGGCCGAGAAGGCGGGAAACGCGGGGGCGAATGGTAAAATTCGCGGATGAAAAAACTCGTGATCCTGATTTCCGGTCGCGGCAGCAACATGGAGGCCATCGTCCGCGCGTGCGCGCAGGAACGCTGGCCGGCCGAGGTCGCTGCCGTGATCGCCAACCGGCCCGATGCGGCCGGCCTGGCTTTTGCCGCGTCGCACGGGGTGGCGACCGCGGTGGTCGACCACCGGTCGTTCGACGGCCGCGACAGCTTCGACGCAGCGCTCGCCGCCGAAATCGACCGCTTTGCCCCCGATCTCGTGGTCCTCGCGGGCTTCATGCGCATCCTCACGCCGACATTCGTCAGACGATACGAAGGCCGTCTGCTGAACATTCACCCGTCGCTGCTGCCGAGCTTCAAGGGCATCCACACGCACCAGCAGGCGCTCGATGCGGGTGTCGCGCTGCACGGCGCG
Source organism: Burkholderia sp. S-53 (assembly GCF_025560745.1). Lineage (NCBI taxonomy): Bacteria > Pseudomonadati > Pseudomonadota > Betaproteobacteria > Burkholderiales > Burkholderiaceae > Burkholderia > Burkholderia sp. S-53. The sequence goes on along the minus strand of NZ_CP090483.1, from coordinate 2,927,278 downwards.
AGCGTGCATTTCGTGATTCCCGAGCTCGACAGCGGCGCGATCGTCGCGCAGGGCGCGGTGCCGGTGCGCGCGGGCGACGACGCAGCCGCGCTCGCGCAGCGCGTGCTGACGGTCGAGCATGTGCTGTACCCGCGTGCGGTGCGCTGGTTCGTCGAGGGGCGTTTGCGCCTCGAGAACGGCCGTGCCGTCGTGGCGCCGGAAGAGGCACGCTGGATTTTCGCGGATCAACCGCATACCGAAACGAGTGAGGGCGTATGAAGCTGCACGGATTCCTGATCGGCCAGACCGAGACTTTGCTGGCCGAGGTGCTGAAATTCGCCGGCCCCGCCGACGCGACGACGAGCCGGTTCTTCCGCGCGCACCCGAAGCTCGGGCATGCCGAGCGCGGCGTGATCGCCGAGGCGGTCTTCGCGGTGCTGCGCCGCAAGATGGAGTTTTCGCACCTGGCCGAGAGCGGCACGGGCACGCCCGCGCGGCGTCTCACGCTGCTCGGCCTGATGCAGACGGCCGGCCGTAACGCGCTGAAGCCGTTTTTGTCCGACACCGAGTCCGCGTGGCTCGAGCACGTGTCGAAGATCGATCCGGCGAGCCTGCCCGTGCGCGTGCGCACGAACCTGCCCGACTGGATCCACCAGGCGCTGTCGGCCCGATTCGACGCCGAGGAACTCGCGCAGCTCGCCGCCGCGCTGAACTACCCGGCGCCGCTCGACCTGCGCGCCAACGCGCAGAAGGCGACCCGCGACCAGGTGATCGACGCGCTGCGCGCGAACGGCATCGATGCGGGTGCGACGCCGTTCGCGCCGTTCGGCGTGCGTGTGGTCGGCAAGCCGGCGCTGACGCGCCTGAAGCTGTTCGAGGAAGGCGAGATCGAGGTGCAGGACGAAGGCAGCCAGCTGCTGTGTTCGCTGGTCGCGCCGCGCCGCGGCGAGATGATCGTCGATTTCTGCGCGGGCGCGGGCGGCAAGACGCTCGCGCTGGGTGCGATGATGCGCTCGACCGGGCGCCTCTATGCGTTCGACGTGTCGGAAAAGCGTCTCGCTAAGCTGAAGCCGCGCCTTGCGCGCAGCGGGCTGTCGAACGTGAACCCGGTGCTGATCGACAGCGAGCACGACGCGAAGATCAAGCGGCTCGCCGGCAAGATCGACCGCGTGCTGGTCGACGCGCCGTGCAGCGGCCTTGGCACGCTGCGTCGCAATCCGGACCTGAAGTGGCGCCAGTCGCGCACCGCGATCGACGAGCTGACGCCGAAGCAGGCGTCGATCCTCGCGAGCGCCGCGCGCCTCGTGAAGAAGGGCGGCCGGCTCGTCTATGCGACCTGCAGCGTGCTCGACGCCGAGAACGAGCGCATCGTCGAGCAGTTCCTGGCCGACCATCCCGAGTTCGTGCTGGTGCCGGCGCAGAAGGTGCTGGCCGACCAGCGCATCGAACTCGAGACGGGCGACTACCTGTCGCTGTGGCCGCACCGTCACGCGACCGACGGCTTCTTCGCCGCGGTGCTTGAGCGGCGCGCGCAGTAACGGCGGCCCGGACGGACGATGGAGAATCTGCAGAGCCGCCTGCTGTCGCACCGGCTGGCGTCGGTGATTCGCGATTTCCACCAGCCGGTGATGATCTGGCAGGCGGCGATCCTCGTCGGCGCGCTGTGTTTCGCGTGGGTGGCCGCGCGCTTCGTGCACGGCCGCATCGATGCGCGCCGCCGGGCGGCCGGACGCGCGCCCGGCGCGGGCGCGCAAAGCCTGAAGCGCGCATTGTTCCCGTTGTTCGGCGGCGTCTTCGCGGGCGTCGCGCAGCTCGCGTTCGACCCGTTCATGTCGACGTCGCTGCTGTCGCTCGCGCTCGTGCCGTTGTTCGGCATCGGGCTGATCTACGTGCTGTTCTTCTTCGCGCGGCGCGTGTTCGCGCGCGACGGCCACACGCATGCGTGGCTGTCGATCGTCGAGAAGATCGTGTCGACCGTCGTGTGGGCCGCAATGGTGCTGACCGTGCTCGGCATCCAGCGCGATGTGCTCGGCTGGCTCGACAGCGTGCAGTTCCGCGTCGCCAATGCGCACCTCACGCTGCTGTCGCTGATCTCCGGCGCGCTGTGGGTCTGCGTGACGCTGATGGTCGCGATGTGGCTCGGCTCGGTGCTCGAGGATCGCCTCACGCGCGCGAGCACGCTCGACGCGAACCTGAAGGTCGTGCTGTCGCGGGTCGGCCGCGCGCTGCTCGTGTTCGCGGCGATCCTGATCGGGCTGTCGCTGGTCGGCATCGACGTGACGGTGCTCGGCGTGTTCGGTGGCGCGGTCGGCGTCGGCCTGGGCTTCGGGCTGCAGAAGATCGCGAGCAACTACGTGTCGGGCTTCATCATCCTGCTCGACCGGTCGCTGCGGCTCGGCGACGCAATCAGCGTCGGCGGGCTGCAGGGCGTCGTCACGCAGATCCGCACGCGCTACACGGTCGTGCGCGGCCTCGACGGCAACGAGACGCTGATCCCGAACGAGAAGCTGATCACCGACGTCGTGCAGAACCAGTCGTCGTACCTGACGCGCGGTTATGCGAAGGTCGCCGTGCAGGTCGCGTATACGAGCGATGTCGAGCACGCGCTCGCGTTGCTCGCGGACGCTGCGAAGGACGTGCCGCGCGTGCTGGCGGAGCCCGCGCCGACCCCGTATCTGGTGAGCTTCGGCGCGGACGGGATCGACCTGGAACTCGGCTTCTGGATCGAGGATTCGGCGAAAGGCACGTCGGGCGTGCGTTCGACGGTGAACCGCAACATCTGGCGGCTGTTCAGCGAACACGGGATTTCGATTCCGTTTCCGCAGCGCGAAGTGCGCGTCGTCGGGTTGCCGGACGGTTTTGCCGGCGCGGGCGTTGCGGCCGGCGATCCGGCGGCCGGTGGCGGCGCGGTGGATGGGCGCGCGTCGGCTGCGTAGCGCGCGTCGGGCGTCAATCGTATCGACCCCGCGGTCGGAACCGGATCGCGGGCCTTTCCAGGTCCGCCCGTGGACTGTTCCGGTTGCGTCAGGGCAAGAAAATATTCATTTTTTACAAAGACTTGGAACGGTTGAAGTAAAATCCAAGTCTATTCGCGGTATGCTTTCATTTTTCTGACGCCTGCGCGAGCCGGTGTCGCTCTCATCTCATCACAGGTAACTGCCTTGTTGAATTCCCTGCTCGATTTTCTTTCCCACGGGCTCCTGCATTTTTCGTGGTGGCAGGTCGCGCTGTTCGCGCTCGCCGTCACGCACGTCACGATCATCGGCGTGACGGTCTACCTGCATCGCTGCCAGGCACACCGCGCACTGGAACTGCACCCGATCGCGAGCCACTTCTTCCGCCTCTGGCTGTGGATGACGACCGGCATGCTGACCGGCCAGTGGGCGGCGATTCACCGCAAGCACCATGCGAAGTGCGAGACCGAGGAAGATCCGCACAGCCCGCAAACGCGCGGCATTTGGAAGGTGTTCCTCGAGGGCGCCGAGCTGTATCGCGCGGAAGCGAAGAATGAAGAGACGATGCGCAAGTTCGGCCACGGCACGCCGAGCGACTGGATCGAACGCAATCTCTATTCGAAGTACCCGATCCTCGGCATCAGCATCATGATGGTGATCGACGTCGCGCTGTTCGGCGTGCTCGGTCTGACCGTGTGGGCCGTGCAGATGGTCTGGATTCCGTTCTGGGCGGCAGGCGTCGTCAACGGCTTCGGCCACTTCTGGGGCTACCGCAACTTCAACTCGGCCGACGCGAGCACGAACCTGTTCCCGTGGGGCATCGTGATCGGCGGCGAAGAACTGCACAACAACCACCACACGTTCGCGACGTCGGCGAAGCTGTCGAACAAGTGGTACGAGTTCGACATCGGCTGGATGTACATCCGCATCATGTCGGCCTTCGGTCTCGCGAAGGTGAAGAAGGTCGCGCCGACGCCGCGCCTGAACAAGCCGAAGATGGTGCTCGACCAGGAAACGCTGCAGGCCGTCTTGTCGAACCGCTACGAAGTGATGGCGCGCTACGGCAAGGCCGTGAAGCGTGCATACCGCCAGGAGCTCGCGCATCTGAAGGAACTCGGTTCGAGCGAGAAGTACCAGTTGATGCGCGGCGCGCGCAAGTGGTTCCACAAGGACGCCGACGGCCTCGACGAGCCGCAGAAGAAGCTGCTGCCGGAAATCTTCGCGAACAGCCAGAAGCTGCATACGTACTTCCAGTTGCGCCAGGACCTCGCCGCGATCTGGGATCGTTCGACCGCGTCGCGCGAACAGCTGCTCGCGCAATTGCAGGATTGGTGCCATCGCGCAGAACAAAGCGGCATCAAGGCGCTGCAGGAATTCGCGACGCGCCTGCGTCGCTACGCCTGATTCGAAATCGATTAGAATCTCAGGACGTCAAAAACCCCGCGTTGGCGGGGTTTTTTCATTTGGGCCGCCGGTTTTTGACAGAAGCGATCGGCAGGTCTCGAATTCGTATGAGGCTTGGGGCAGCGGCGCAATGGCGCCCCGGGGCGAGCGTAGAGGATGGGATCGGAGTAGTGTTGAAGCGCCGATTCTGGTTGACCGTGAGGCATGGCACCGGAGCAAGCGCTAAAGCGCCGGCACTGGTCGACCGCGAAGCATGGGGCCGGAGTAAGTGCTAAAGCACTAACTCCGGCCGACCGCGAAGCATGGGACCAGAGTAAGCGCTAAAGCGCTAACTCTGGTCGACAGGAGATATGGAGATGCAATCGACGATCAAACCCGTCGAGTACGACCGGCCCGTCGCAGCAGGGACCGTGTGCGGCGTGGGACAGGCATGGGCCAAGGTGCCCGATGCGCCGTCCCCCGACGAGCGCGCTGCGCTGAAGGCGCGCATCAAGGCGCTGCTCGTGCGTGAAAAGGCCGTGCTGGTCGCGCACTACTACGTGGATGCGGAACTGCAGGAACTCGCCGACGAAACCGGCGGCTGCGTTGCCGACTCGCTCGAAATGGCCCGCTTCGGCCGCGATCACGACGCGCAGACGCTGGTCGTCGCCGGCGTGCGCTTCATGGGCGAAACCGCGAAGATCCTGAGCCCGAACAAGCGAATCCTGATGCCCGATCTCGATGCGACCTGTTCGCTCGACCTCGGCTGTCCGGTCGATGAATTCTCGGCGTTCTGCGATGCGCATCCCGACCGCACCGTCGTCGTCTACGCGAACACCAGCGCGGCCGTGAAGGCCCGCGCGGACTGGATGGTCACGTCGTCGATCGGCCTCGAGATCGTGGCCGACCTGCACGCGCGCGGCGAGAAGATCATCTGGGCGCCCGATCGCCATCTCGGCAGTTATATCCAGAAGAAGACCGGCGCAGACATGCTGCTGTGGCAGGGTTCGTGCCTTGTCCACGACGAATTCAAGGGAATCGAGCTCGACCTGCTGCGCGCCGAATACCCGGACGCGAAGGTGCTCGTCCATCCCGAATCGCCGGAAAACGTCGTTGCGCAGGCCGATGTCGTCGGCTCGACCACGCAGCTGATCGACGCGGCCGTCAAGCTCGACGCGACGCGCTTCATCGTCGCGACCGATCTCGGCATCCTGCACAAGATGCAGCTCGCGGCACCCGGCAAGACCTTCATCGCAGCGCCGACGGCCGGCAACAGCGCGACCTGCAAGAGCTGCGCGCACTGCCCGTGGATGGCGATGAACGGCCTTGCGAACCTCGCCGACGTGCTCGAACGCGGTCACAACGAGATCTTCGTCGATCCCGCGATCGGCGAGCGTGCACGCCTGCCGATCGACCGGATGCTCGATTTCGCGGCCGCGCACAAGAAGCGCGTGCAGGCGAGCGGCGATCTGCAGCGCGACCAGCAACTGTTCGCGAACGTGGGGGCCGCATGACCGTTGCTGTCTCCCCGCTGTTCGACATCGTTCGCGACCAATACGGCGCGGCATTCGACGACGCGATCGCGCGCAACGTTGCCGATGCGATCGCGGAAGACGTCGGCGCCGGCGATCAGACTGGGCGGCTCGTGCCGGCCGGCGGGCGTCGCCGCGCGCGCATCATAGTGCGCGAGGAAGCCGTGCTGTGCGGCGTGCCGTGGTTCGAGGCCGTGATCGACCGGATCGATCCGGCGATCACCGTGCATTGGCGCTACCGCGAAGGCGACCGGATGATGCCCGATTCGACTGTCTGCGAGCTCGAAGGGCCGGCGCGCGCGCTGTTGACGGCCGAGCGCAACGGGCTGAACTTCCTGCAGTTGCTGTCGGGTGTCGCGACCGCGACGCGCCGATATGTCGATCGTGTCGAAGGCACGCGCGCGAAGATCCTCGATACGCGCAAGACGCTGCCGGGCCTGCGGCTCGCGCAGAAGTACGCGGTGCGCGTCGGCGGCGGCGAGAACCAGCGTCTCGCGCTGTATGACGGCATCCTGATCAAGGAGAACCACATCGCTGCGGCGGGCGGCGTCGGCGAGGCGCTCGACGCGGCGTTCGCGCTGGATTCGGGTGTGCCCGTGCAGGTTGAAGTCGAGACGCTCGCGCAGCTCGACACGGCGCTCGCTCATCGCGCGCAGTCGGTGCTGCTCGACAACTTCACGCTCGACATGATGCGTGAAGCGGTGCGCGTGGCGGCCGGCAAGGCCGTGCTCGAAGTGTCGGGCGGCGTCAATTTCGACACGGTGCGCGCATTCGCGGAGACGGGCGTCGATCGCATCTCGATCGGTGCGCTGACGAAGGACGTGCGCGCGACGGACTATTCGATGCGGATCGTCGACTGACCGCGCGTCATGCGATCAGACAAAAAAGCCGTTGGCGCGCAAACGCCAACGGCTTTTTTCTTGCGTGGTCGCAGCCGGTGAGGTGCGTCGCTCAGCGACGCGCACGCGGCGTGAGCACGCTCGGCAGCGCCTTCGGCAGCGTGTGCGGCCAGTCGCGGCTGTAGTGCAGCCCGCGGCTTTCGCGGCGCGAGTGCGCGCTCTTCACGATCAGCGTCGCCACGTCGACGAGGTTGCGCAGTTCGAGCAGGTCGCGCGTCACGCGGAAATTTGCGTAGTACTCGTGGATCTCGTCACGCAGCAGCGACAGCCGGTGCTTCGCGCGTTCGAGGCGCTTGTCGGTGCGCACGATGCCGACGTAGTTCCACATCAGGCGGCGCAGTTCGTCCCAGTTGTGCGCGACGACGACTTCCTCGTCCGCATCCGACACGCGGCTTTCGTCCCATGCGGGCAGCGTGGCCGGCGTTTCGGCGTCGAAGCCGGCTGCCTCGATCGCCTCGGCCGCTGCGCGGCCGATCACGAGGCATTCGAGCAGCGAGTTGCTGGCGAGCCGGTTCGCGCCGTGCAGCCCCGTGTACGACGTTTCGCCGACCGCGTACAGGCCCGCGAGATCGGTGCGCCCGGCGAGATCGGTCACGACGCCGCCGCACGTGTAGTGCGCGGCCGGCACGACGGGGATCGGCTGTTTCGCGATGTCGATGCCGAATTCGAGGCAGCGCGCATGGATCGTCGGGAAGTGTTCGCGCAGGAACGCTTCCGGCTGATGGCTGATGTCGAGATACACGCAGTCGATCCCGCGCTTCTTGATCTCGAAGTCGATCGCGCGTGCGACGATGTCGCGCGGCGCGAGTTCGGCGCGCGGATCGTGCGCGGGCATGAAGCGCGTGCCGTCGGGCAGTTTCAGCAGGCCGCCTTCGCCGCGCACGGCCTCCGAAATCAGGAATGATTTCGCATACGGATGGAACAGGCAGGTCGGGTGGAACTGGATGAATTCCATGTTCGACACGCGACAGCCCGCGCGCCACGCCATCGCGATGCCGTCGCCGGTCGCCGTGTCGGGGTTCGTCGTGTACAGGTAGACCTTGCCGGCGCCGCCCGTTGCGAGCACCGTATGCGGCGCCTCGATCGTGATCGTGCGGTCGTTGTCGACGTCGAGCGCATACAGGCCGTGACAGCGGCGGCCGGGCAGGCCGAGCCGGTCCGACGTGATCAGGTCGATCGCATGGTGGTTTTCGAAGAACGTGATGTTCGGATGCTGGCGCGCGCGTTCCGACAGCGTCGCGAGCACCGCATGGCCGGTTGCGTCGGCCGCATGGATGATCCGGCGGTGGCTGTGGCCGCCTTCGCGCGTCAGGTGGAAGCCGAGTTCGGCCGCGTCGTCCTTCGTGAACGGCACGCCTTGCGAGATCAGCCATTCGATCGCTTCGCGGCCGTGCTCGACGATATAGCGCGTCGCGCCTTCGTCGCACAGGCCGCCACCGGCGACCAGCGTGTCGTCGACGTGGTTCTCGATACTGTCTGCCGAATCGAGGACTGCCGCGATGCCGCCCTGCGCGTTATCGCTTGCGCCCTCCATCATCGAACGTTTCGCGATCAGCGCGACACGTCGCGTGCTGGCCAGATTGAGCGCGACCGACAGCCCTGCCAGGCCACTGCCGACGATCGCCACGTCGAATTTCATGCTGCATCTCCATCGTTACGCTTTTGATCTTGTGCGTTCCGGCGGCATGGCCGCGGAAAGGGGAGAGCATACCGCGTCGGGCCCGAGCGTGCGCGCAAAACAAAAAGCCCCGCATGTGCGGGGCTTTTCGGTCGCCGTCAGGCTGGCAGAAACCGGAGATTACTTGATCTTGGTTTCTTTGTATTCCACATGCTTGCGGACGACGGGATCGAACTTCTTGATCGCCATCTTTTCCGGCATGTTGCGCTTGTTCTTCGTGGTCGTGTAGAAATGACCCGTACCAGCGGTCGACTCAAGCTTGATCTTGTCGCGGGCGCCTTTTGCCATGATTGTGCTCCTTGGGCTTAGGCTTCGCCGCGTGCGCGCAGGTCAGCGAGCACGGAATCGATGCCGTTCTTGTCGATCAGGCGCAGGCCGGCGTTCGAAACGCGCAGGCGCACCCAGCGGTTTTCGCTCTCTACCCAGAACCGGCGGTTTTGCAGGTTCGGCAGGAAGCGACGCTTGGTCTTGTTGTTGGCGTGGGAAACGTTGTTGCCGCTCATCGGCGCTTTCCCAGTTACTTGGCATACGCGTGCCATGAGAGCACTCCTAATACGCTAAATTCGGGGTTCGATCGCCGGTGAAGGTTCCATCGCACCGCCACGTGATCCATGGCTGCACTCAGAACGCCGTAGCCCTTGCAGACAAGGCCCTTCGATGGCTAGAACTGGTTGGAAAAAATACAGACGGCGATTCTAGCAGAAAAAGTTCAGGAAAATCAAACCTAATTTCGCTTCGTCGTTGCGGCGCCCTGGGTCGGGCCGCCGCGCCACAGTCTACAGCCAACCGGCACGTGCGAACGAGAAAGTGTCGCTGGTGCCGACGACGACGTGATCGAGCAGCCGCACGTCGACGAGTTCGAGCGCGTCGCGCAGCACGCGGGTCAGGCGGCGGTCCTCCGCGCTCGGCTGTACCGCGCCCGACGGATGGTTGTGCGCGACGATCAGCGCCGCGGCGTTCTGCATCATCGCGCGGCGCACGATCTCGCGCGGGTAGACGGCCATGCGCGTCAGCGAGCCGCGCGTGATTTCCTCGGTGTCGATCAGGCAATTGCGGGCGTCGAGGTACACCGCGACGAACACTTCGCACGGGGACGTGCCGATCTTCAGCCGCAAATAATCCTCGACCGCACCGGGCGAATCGATTTGCGTCCGCTCGCGTGCTTTCTCCCTCAGCATGCGCCGCGCGATCTCGGTGACCGCGGCCAGCCGCGTGGAGCGCGCGGGGCCGATGCCGGGGTATGCCTCGAAATCGTCGGTCGTCGCCTCGAGCAGCCCGCGCAACGTTCCGAACTGCTTGACCAACGCGCGGGCGCTGACGAATACGTCGTGCCCGGGCTTGCCGGTGCCGAGCAGCAGCGCGATCAGTTCGTCGTCGGTCAGCGCGGCTGGCCCGCGCTCCAGCAATCGCTCGCGCGGCCGCTCGGGCCGCCAGTCGCCCGGGCGGCGCTTGCGCCGGCGGAGCGGAACGACGCGGCCGGGCGGATCGGCCGGCGCATCGGCGGTGTCGCGGCATTCGGCCGGCGGCGGGGCGAGGCAGGGTGACAGCATGCTTGAAACTCCATTGGCGGCAGGCTGTCTGCGCGACGTCGTCGCACTTTCCGCCTTGCGCGCTCAGGTGACTTACAATATTGGCTTTGCGCCGGGCCTTGCGGCCGTATCGGGCGCCGACTGAACGAGTAATTCATGAGCCTCATCGATCTATCCGAAGTGAAGCCCGGTTCCCACGTCACGTTGCATTACCGGCTGGCACTGGCCGACGGCGCCGACATCGTCAACACCTTCACCGACAAGCCCGCCACGCTGCTGCTCGGCGCGGGGCAACTGGCGCCGTCGCTGGAACAGATTCTGCTCGGGCTCAGGGTTGGAGACCACTCGACTTTTCAGCTAACCCCCGAACAGGCGTTCGGTCCCCGTAATCCCGACATGCTCCAGCGCGTGACGCTGTCGACGCTGCGCGAGAACGGGATGGTCGGTGACGATTTCACGCCGGGCGAGTTGATCGAGTTCAACGCGCCGGACGGCGGCCGGTATGCAGGGGTGCTGAAGGAAGTCAGCGAAACCTCGGCGCTGTTCGACTTCAATCATCCGCTCGCGGGCCAAGCGCTCACGTTCGAAGTGAAAATCATCGGAATCCTGTAATCATGAGCACCACCGATACGCTGTCCGGGCAGACTGTCGCCGCCGATGCCGAAATCCTGCTGGCCCAGCCGCGCGGCTTCTGCGCGGGCGTCGACCGTGCGATCGAGATCGTCGAGCGCGCGATCGCGATGCACGGTGCGCCGATCTATGTCCGTCACGAAATCGTCCACAACAAGTACGTGGTCGAGGATCTGAAAAAGAAAGGCGCGATCTTCGTCGAGGAACTCGAGGAAGTGCCGGCCGGCAACACCGTGATCTTCAGCGCGCACGGCGTGTCGAAGGCCGTGCGCGACGAGGCCGACGTGCGCGGGTTGCGCATTTACGACGCAACCTGCCCGCTCGTCACGAAGGTGCACGTCGAGGTGGCGAAGATGCGCCAGGACGGCGTCGATATCGTGATGATCGGGCACAAGGGTCACCCGGAAGTCGAAGGCACGATGGGGCAGGTCGAGCGCGGCATGCATCTCGTCGAGAGCGTCGAGGACGTGCAGAAGCTCGAGCTCGCCGATCCCGAGCGCATTGCGCTCGTCACGCAGACGACACTGTCCGTCGACGACGCGGCCGAGATCATCGCGGCGCTGAAGGCGAAGTATCCCAAGATTCGCGAGCCGAAGAAGCAGGACATCTGCTACGCGACGCAGAACCGCCAGGATGCAGTGAAGTTCATGGCGCCGCAGTGCGATGTCGTGATCGTGGTCGGCAGCCCGAACAGCTCGAATTCGAGCCGCCTGCGCGAAGTGGCCGAGAAGCGCGGCGTGGACGCATACATGGTCGATGCGCCCGACCAGATCGATCCGGCATGGGTCGCAGGCAAGCGCCGCATCGGCGTGACGGCCGGCGCGTCGGCCCCCGAGGTGCTCGCCCAGGCCGTGATCGCGCGGCTGCGCGAGCTCGGCGTGCGCAACGTCCGCGCGCTCGACGGCATCGAGGAAAACGTGTCGTTTCCGCTGCCGCGCGGGTTGAACCTGCCGCCCGCCGCCTGATTGCCGCATCGCACCCGCGGAACACCGAAGCGCGCCTCCCGGCGCGCTTTTTTTTGTCCGTCGAAACTGCAATCGCAACCATTATTCGTGGTATCGGTGCAACCCGGTTGCTCTGCGCGTTCCTGATCGTCTCTCAAAATTGGTTGCAATGCAGGAAAACCCCATCGAATCAGGATTATTGGCGTCCTATAAATGGAGTTACAATGCGCCCGTTTTCAGGCCGGAATGGCTTTGAAATCGGGTTTTGGCAAGGCGCGGGAGACCATTCAATGCATGTGAAGTTGGCTTACGCCGTGTCCGTCGCCGCACCGGTTGCAATGCTTGCCGGTTGCAGCAAAAAGAGCGACGACGGGGCGGGCAGGGAGGCTGCGGTGTTCGCGGCACCGCCGGCCAGCGGCGTGCGCGCCGCCGGAACCGGTCGTGCGGCGTCATCGGCGTGCCGCATCGCGCAATTGGGCAAGGACAAGGAAAACGGGGCACGTTTGGCGATCGAGGAAATCAACGCGCTAGGCCTGACGAACGATCGGGCAGCGGGCATGCAGGCTGCATCGCAACAAGCCGCCGGTCGCGGTGTGACAACGACCGTGCGCGCCGACCGACGGATGCTGGCGACGGCGCCGCATGCATGCGGCGCTGCGAGCCGAGTGCGGATCTCGCCGGCCCCCTTTCATTTCGATTCGACGAATCAGCGTGTCGCCGCGAGCGGTGAAGTCGTGGCGCGCGGCCTGGTTCGTACGATGGATTCCGACGCAGTCCTGACGATGGTCGGGCGCGGCTTTCGCGATGCCTTGCCAGGCGACGCGGCACGGAATCCGATCTGCCCGGATGCGGGGCTTGCCTCGCACCGGACGGGAAAAGGCACGGATGCCGGGCAACCGGACGATGGCCGTCTCGGCATGCTGCCCTACGACTTCAAGGAGGCCACGAACACCGTCCTCGACGTCGTGACGATTTAGCGACGGGACTCATGACGGCACCGGAACAGTGCGGTGCCGTTTTTGTATCCGCTCCGGCGGCAGGTCCGGCCGTACAGGCCGGGCGGCGCGCGCCGGGACGATCCACACCCTTACCGGTATCGACTAGTACCCGCAGTGTCGCCGAGAAGGCGCGATTCCTCGCTTACCCGCGGGGCGCAACGTCCTCCGGCAGCACGGGCCAAGGAGCTTTAAATGGATATTTTCGTCCAGCAGGTTCTCAACGGGCTGGTGCTCGGCAGTGTGTACGCCATCATCGCGTTGGGTTACACGATGGTGTACGGCATTCTCGGCATCATCAACTTCGCGCACGGCGACGTGCTGATGATCGGCGCGATGGTCGCGCTGTCGGCCATTACCGTCCTGCAGAACCACTTTCCCGGACTCGGCAACGTCGCGACGCTGGCGATCGGCCTTGGCATTGCCGCGGTCGTCTGTGCCGTCGTCGGCTTCACGATCGAGCGGGTCGCATACCGGCCGCTGCGCCGCGCGCCGCGCCTCGCGCCGCTGATCACCGCGATCGGCGTGTCGATCCTGCTGCAAACTGCCGCGATGATCATCTGGTCGCGCAACCCGCTGCCGTTCCCGCAATTGCTGCCGACCGATCCGATCAACGTGATCAAGGCCACCGACACGACGCCCGGCGCCGTGATCTCGGTGACTGAAATCGTGATCATCGCGGTGGCGTTCATCGTGATGGGCGGCCTGCTGCTGCTCGTGCACAAGACCAAGCTCGGCCGTGCGATGCGCGCGATCGCCGAAAGCCCGAACACCGCGAGCCTGATGGGCGTGAACCCGAACTTCGTGATCTCGGCGACCTTCATGATCGGCTCCGCGCTCGCCGCGCTGGCCGGCGTGATGATCGCGTCCGAATACGGCAACGTGCACTTCTACATGGGCTTCATCCCCGGCATGAAGGCGTTCACGGCGGCGGTGCTCGGCGGTATCGGCAACCTCGGCGGTGCGATGGTCGGCGGCGTGCTGCTCGGCCTGATCGAGCAGCTCGGTGCCGGCTACATCGGCAACCTCACGGGCGGCGTATTCGGCAGTAACTACCAGGACGTGTTCGCCTTCATCGTGCTGATCATCGTGCTGGTATTCCGTCCGTCGGGCCTGCTGGGCGAACGTGTCGCGGATCGCGCGTAACGGAAGGGAGCAAACAACATGACATCCATTCAACCGATCGAATCCTCGACGTCGCTCGTCGAAGAGCGCAACACCGCCAAGACCGTCGTCATCGGCATCCTGACCGCTGCGTTCGTGATCGCCGCGCCGATCATCATCGGCGCGGCCGGCGGCAACTACTGGGTCCGCGTGCTCGACTTCGCGATGCTGTACGTGATGCTCGCGCTCGGCCTGAACGTGGTGGTCGGCTTCGCCGGCCTGCTCGACCTCGGCTACATCGCGTTCTACGCGGTGGGCGCGTACACGGCGGCGCTGCTGTCTTCGCCGCACCTCACGTCCCAGTTCGAGTGGATCGCGGCCCTCGCTCCCGGCGGGCTGCACATCCCGTTCCTGATCATCGTGCCGATCGCGATGGCGCTGGCGGCGACCTTCGGGATCCTGCTCGGCGCGCCGACGCTGCGCCTGCGCGGCGACTACCTGGCGATCGTCACGCTGGGCTTCGGCGAAATCGTCCGGATCTTCATGAACAACCTCGACCGTCCGGTGAACATCACCAACGGCCCGAAGGGGATCACGGGCATCGATCCGGTGCATGTCGGCGGTTTCAACCTGTCGCAGACGCACTCGCTGTTCGGCCTCCAGCTGCCGTCGGTCTACATGTACTACTACCTGTTCGTGCTGTGCTCGCTGCTGGTGATCTGGACCTGTACGCGTCTGCAGCACTCGCGCATCGGCCGCGCGTGGGCGGCAATCCGCGAGGACGAGATCGCGGCGAAGGCGATGGGCATCAATACCCGCAACGTGAAGCTGCTCGCGTTTGCGATGGGCGCATCGTTCGGCGGCCTGTCGGGCGCGATGTTCGGTTCGTTCCAGGGCTTCGTGTCGCCGGAATCGTTCACGTTCTGGGAATCGATCGTGGTGCTGGCGTGCGTGGTGCTCGGCGGCATGGGCCACATCCCGGGCGTGATCCTCGGTGCGGTGCTGCTCGCGATCTTCCCGGAATTCCTGCGTTCGACGATGAGCCCGCTGCAGCATGCGCTGTTCGGTCATGACATCGTCGATACGGAAGTGATCCGCCAGGCGCTGTACGGCCTCGCGATGGTGATCATCATGCTGTACCGCTCGGAAGGCCTGTGGCCCGCGCCGAAGCATGAGGACAAGATCGCGAAACTGGCGAAGCGCGCCAGCAAGAAGCCGGTGCGCGCGTAACGAACGGACAAGGGGATATCCACATGAGCGACAAGCAAATCCGACTGTCCGTACAGGGCGTGAACAAACGCTTCGGCGGCCTGCAGGCACTGTCCGACGTCGGCCTCGAGATCAAGGAAGGCGAGATCTACGGCTTGATCGGCCCGAACGGCGCCGGCAAGACGACGTTCTTCAACGTGATCACGGGCCTCTACACGCCGGACTCCGGCGAGTTCAAGCTGGACGGCGCGGAATACAAGCCGACTGCGGTGCACCAGGTCGCGAAGACGGGCATTGCGCGCACGTTCCAGAACATCCGGCTGTTCGGCGGGATGACCGCGCTCGAGAACGTGATGGTGGGCCGCCACGTGCGCACCAAGCACGGTCTGCTCGGCGCAGTGTTCCAGACGCCGGCCGAACGCCAGGAAGAGCGCGAGATCAAGGAACGCGCGATCGAGCTGCTCGAATACGTCGGCGTGCTGCAATACGCGGACTACACGTCGCGCAACCTGTCGTACGGCCACCAGCGCCGTCTCGAGATCGCGCGCGCGCTGGCGACCGACCCGAAGCTGCTCGCGCTCGACGAGCCGGCGGCCGGGATGAACGCGACCGAGAAGGTCGAACTCACGCGCCTGCTCGACAAGATCCGTTCGGACGGCCGCACGATTCTGCTGATCGAGCACGACGTGAAGCTCGTGATGCACTTGTGCAACCGGATGACGGTGCTCGATTACGGCAAGGTGATCGCCGAGGGTCTGCCGCAGGACGTGCAGAAGAACCCGAAGGTGATTGAGGCATATCTCGGCGCAGGGGTGCACTGATGGCAGCGGCAATGTTGAAAATCAAGGGCTTGCAGGTCAACTACGGCGGCATCCAGGCCGTCAAGGGCGTTGACATGGAAGTCCGTCAGGGCGAGCTCGTGACGCTGATCGGCGCGAACGGCGCAGGCAAGACCACGACGATGAAGGCGATCACGGGTCTGAAGCCGTATTCGGCGGGCGACATCGAGTACGACGGCAAGTCGATCAAGGGCGTGCCGTCGCACGAGCTGCTCAAGCGCGGCCTCGCGATGGTGCCGGAAGGCCGCGGGATCTTCGCGCGGATGTCGATCGTCGAGAACATGCAGATGGGCGCGTACCTGCGCAACGACAACGAGCAGATCAAGAAGGACGTCGAGCGGATGTTCGGCTTCTTCCCGCGCCTGAAGGAGCGGGCGACGCAGCTCGCGGGCACGCTGTCGGGCGGCGAGCAGCAGATGCTGGCGATGTCGCGCGCGATCCTCTCGAAGCCGAAGCTGCTGCTGCTCGACGAGCCGTCGATGGGGCTGTCGCCGATCATGGTCGAGAAGATCTTCGAAGTGGTGCGCGAGATCTCGAAGGAGGGCATCACGGTGCTGCTCGTCGAGCAGAACGCGCGCCTCGCGCTGCAGGCGGCCGACCGTGGCTACGTGATGGATTCGGGCATGGTCACGATGGAAGGCGATGCGAAGCAGATGCTCGACGATCCGAAGGTGCGTGCCGCGTACCTGGGTGAGTAAGTGGATGAATGAGCGGGCCCGGTGACGCGCGGCGGCAGATGCCGCGTGCGTCGTGCAAGGGCTTTCGAAAGGCTGTCACGGGATGCCGTGACAGCTTTTTTTTCGTGTCGTGCGATTCGGGTCGAACTGTGCGTGCGGAGGCGACTCCATTCGACTGTTGCGCTGCGCATGGGGCGCGGGAAACGACAGGGCTGCCCACCCGCCGACGGTCGCCCGATGCCGGTCGCCCGCAGCCGGTCGCCCGCAAACCGACACACGGGCCGCGTAGCATCGACGACCATCGGACACGGAGAACACGCATGAGTCTGGACTACGGTTTCGTGAAGGCGAAGGTGACATCGGTGGCGAAGCTGAAGGGCTCGCCGCACGGCAGCGAGATCCAGTATCACATCCACCTGACGCTGGCGCTGCCGGGAGGCGACTGGGATGTCGCGATCAACGTCGGCACCAGCGATGCGGACGACTTGCTGAACTACAAGCTCGTCTACGATTTCCACCATCCCGTCACGCAGACGCTCGCGGCCGCGGCGGAAGGCTACACCGACCTCACGGGGCAGGCCGCACTGCCCGCGCTCGACTACCTGCGCAGCGACATCCTGAACGAGACCGGCGCGTGGCGCGCGAGCGCGGTGATGGACGGTACCGAGAACCCGGAGCCGATCCCGTCGCTGCTGCGGCTCGTCAGTGCCGCACAGTCGCAGGGCCTCGACGTCGTCGTGTTCGGCCGCACGTATGCGGAAGGCAACGGCATTCACGACACGCACATGAACCAGGGCTCGACGGGCCCGAACTACCTCCATCGCACAGGCGACGACCACAACGACCACAACGACGTCTGGCAGGACGGTGCGCTGATCGTGCGCGTGAGCGATACGCAGTGGGCCGCGTATTTCGCGGCGTTCGAACAGCAGGCCGTACCGACCGACGCGCTCGGCAATCCGCTGCCGGGCGCGGGGCCGATCACGCGCTGATACGGGCTGCCGCCGCCGGCTGCATCACGCTGCCGGCAGCGTCTTGCCGAACGAGATGCGCTCCTCGACGCGATAGCCGAGCGCCGCATAGAAGCGGCACGCGTCGTCGTTGCCGGGCAGCACCTGCAGGTTGATCTTCAGGCAGCCGCGCGCGGCGAGCGCGCTTTCCGCGTGTGCGATCAGCGCGCGGCCGACGCCGAGCCGCCGCGCGTCGTTCGCGACGCCGAACGAGTAGAGCCAGCCGCGATGTCCGTCGAAACCCGCCATCAGCGTGCCGACGACGCGCGCGCCGCTGGTCGCGACGAAGAACAGTTCCGGCTGCGTCGCGAGCTTCAGCTCGATCGATCGCAGCGGATCGCGGTGCGGCGGCGCATCGGCCTCTTCGTATTGCGGGAACGCGTCGCGCCATACCGCGAGCACGGCATCGGTGTCGGCGCGTTCGAACGGGCGGATCGCGACAGCATCGGCGGCGGCATCCATCTCGGCGGTCTCCTTAGAGCGTGTCGAGGATCGACCGCAGCATCGCCATCATCTGGTCGATCTCGTCGGTCGTCACGTTCAGCGCGGGCATGAAGCGCAGCAGGTTCGGCCGCGCGGCGTTCAGCAGCAGGCCGTCGGGCTGCATGTCGCGCGCCTTCTCGACGATCTGCGGGCCGATGTCCTTGCCGAGCAGCAGCGCGCGCAGCAGGCCTTCGCCGCGTTCGCCTTCGAAGCCGCGTTCCTCCGACAGCTCGAGCAGCTTGCGCTTCAGGTATTCGCCGCGTGCACGCACGCCTTCGAGGAAGCCGGGCGCGACGAGCTGCGAGATCACCGAATAGCCGGCCGCCGTCATCAGCGGGTTGCCGTTGTACGTGCCGCCCTGGTCGCCGGCCTCGAACACCGCGACGTCGGCCTTCGACAGCAGCGCCGCGAGCGGCACGCCGCTGCCGATGCCCTTGCCGAGCGTCATGATGTCCGGCTCGATGTCGGCGAGCTCGTACGCGAACAACGTACCCGCGCGGCCGCAGCCGCTCTGCACTTCGTCGACGATCAGCAGCAGGTTGTGCTGCTTCGTCAGCGCACGCAGTTCCCGCATGAACTCGCGCGTTGCCGGGATCACGCCGCCTTCGCCCTGAATCGGTTCGAGCATCACGGCGACGGTCTTGTCGGTGATCAGCTTCTCGACCGAGTTGATGTTGTTCAGCTCGGCCTTCGGGAAGCCCGGCACCTGCGGCGCGTAGATCGTGTCCCAGCCCGGCTTGCCGCTGGCCGACATCGTCGCGAGCGTGCGGCCGTGGAAGCTGTGGTCGAACGTGATGATCTCGTACGCGCCGTTGCGGAACTTGCGGCCCCACTTGCGCGCGAGCTTGATCGCGCCTTCGTTCGCCTCGGCGCCGCTGTTCGTGAAGAACACCTTGTCGAACACGCTGTGCTGCGTGAGCAGGCCCGCGAGCTTCGCCATCGGCTCGTTGTAGAACGCCGGAGAAGGGTTCAGCAGCTTTTCGGCTTGCGTCTTCAGCGCTTCGACGACACCGTCGTTGCAGTGGCCGAGGCTGTTGACGGCCCAGCCCTGAATGAAGTCCAGATAACGCCTGCCCGTGTGATCGTAGAGCCACGAACCCTTGCCGTGCGTAAACACGATGTCGGGGCGGTTCGTGATGTACATCAGCGAGTCGATCGGGTAATCGTTCAAGGGCATGGCAGCAGACTCCAGCGGACGTTGAAAGGGAAACGGGCAATAAAAAAGCCACGGGAGGCCGTGGCTGGTGGGTTCGAACAGCTTGTGCGTAACCGGCGAAGCAGTGAGGGGTTACGCGCGAGTCCGTGACGAGCCTGCGGCATCCGGGCGGAGCGGCGAGCGGCGACGTCGGAGAGCGGACAGGAAGCGGTTCATGTGCGCAAGCATAAGGCATCCCGCGCCCCACTGTAAACCGCCGCCATGCCACGGATGTGACATCGCGGCGCATAGCGCGGGACGCGGGCGGCGAGTCTCAGACCGGATGCGCGAGATCGGCGGCGCTCGTGAACGAGTCCGCGTAGAACTCGTCGGCCGGCAGTGCGTGGTGCTGCGTGAAGTCGCGCTGCGCGGATTCGACCATCACCGGCGCACCGCACGCGTACACCTGATGGCCCGACAGATCGGGCAGGTCCTCGATCACCGCGCGATGGACGAAGCCCGTGCGGCCCGTCCACTGGTCGGCGCCGTCGGGCTCGGAAAGTACCGGCACGTACTTGAAGTTCGGGATCTCGCGCGCCCACTGTTCGGCGAGCTCGCCGAGGTAGATGTCCTTCTTGCGGCGTGCGCCCCAGTAGAGCGTCATCGGGCGTGTGATGCCGCGGTGCTTCACGTGCTCGATGATCGCCTTGATCGGCGCGAAGCCCGTGCCCGATGCAAGCAGCACGATCGGCTTGTCGGAATCCTCGCGCAGGAAGAACGTGCCCAGCGGGCCTTCGAAGCGCAGGATGTCGCGCTCCTTCATCGCGCCGAACACGTGGTCGGTGAACTTGCCGCCCGGCATGTGGCGGATGTGCAGCTCGATCGGGCCTTCCTCGTGCGGCGCGTTCGCCATCGAGTAGCTGCGGCGCGAGCCGTCCTTCAGGATGAACTCGACATACTGGCCCGCGAGGTACTGCAGGCGTTCGTTGGCGGGCAACTGCAGCTTCACGACCATCACGTCGTCGGCCTTGCGTTCGAGCGCGGCGATCCGGCACGGCAGCTTCTTGACCTGCACGCCGTCGACGCCGGCAATTTCGCGCACGTCGATCTCGAGATCGCACTGCGCCTTCGAGCAGCACAGCAGCGCGAGGCCGCGCGTGCGCTCGTCATTGGACAGCGCCGACGCGGCATGCGGGCCCTGTTCGATCTGGCCCGACACGATCTGGCCCTTGCAGGAGCCGCACGCGCCGTTCTTGCAGCCGTACGGCAGATGGACGTTCTGGCGCAGCGCGGCCGCCAGCACGGTTTCGTCCGACTCGACCTGGAATTGCCGGCCGCTTTGCTTGAGAGTGACGTTGAATGCCATAGAACCAAACTAGAACAAAATGTGGGGACCGTGCATGTCGCGCACGGCAGCTACAATGCAAACCCGTTGCGCGTCGCGCAACGGTGGCTACTGATTTCGCAACCAACATGATCGCGACACGAATCCTGCGCCGGCCGCGCGCACTGATCGTCGGCTGCGGCGACGTCGGCATGCGCTGCGTCGCGCAATGGCGCGACACGCGCCGCAACCTGCGGATCTTCGCGCTGACGAGCCACCCGGCCCGCCGCGACGAACTGCGTGCCGCGGGCGCGACGCCGATCGTCGGCGACCTCGATCGCCGGGCGACGCTCGGCCGCCTCGCGGGTCTGGCCCGCACGATCCTGCATCTCGCGCCGCCGCAGTCCGACGGCCGCGACGATCGGCGCACGCGTGCGCTGATCGCCGCAACGACCGTGCCCGTGCGACGGCCAGCAGGGCCGCCGGCACCGGCGGTCGGCCGGCTCCGAACGCTGCGCGCCGCTGCCCGACAGGCCGGCGCGCCCGTTCGGGCAGCGCGTATTGTACCCGACGGTGTTCGCGCGCCGAGGCTCGTCTACGCGAGCACGACGGGCGTATACGGCGATTGCGGCGGGGCGCGGATCGACGAAACACACCCGCTGCGTCCCGCGAATCCGCGCGCGTTCCGGCGCGTATCGGCCGAGCGGCAACTGCGCGCGGCGACGGTGCGCGGCGTGCTGTCCGCGCGCATCGTGCGCATTCCCGGCATTTACGCGGCGAACCGCCTGCCGGTCGCGCGACTCGAGCGCGGCACACCGGCGCTCGAGCCGGCCGACGATGTCTATACGAACCACATCCATGCGGACGATCTCGCGGCGATCCTGCGCCGCGCGGCCGAGCGCGGCAGGCCGGCGCGCGCCGTGCACGCGTCGGACGACAGCGAACTGCGGATGGGGGAGTATTTCGACCGGGTCGCGCAGGCGCTTGGCCTGCCGCAGCCGCCGCGCATCAGCCGCGCGGACGCCGAGCGTCAGCTCGAACCGACGCTGCTGTCGTTCATGCGCGAGTCGCGGCGACTGTCCAACGCACGGCTCAAGGCCGAATTGTGCGTGACGTTGCGTTATCCGACCGTAGACGATTTCCTTCAAACGCTCGCGCCGGGCAGCGCGTCAGGTCAGCGCCGGTAGCGCCTCGATCAGCAGGAAGCACAGCAGCGCGCCGATCAGCGCGCCAATCAGGTTCGGATGGTATTTGTGCTTCAGGTGCATCGCAGCCAGCAGCCCGCCGATCACGATGACACCGACGATCGCGAACGCGATCATCACGTACGACAGTTCGAAAGAATGGTTGATGTTCATGATGTCTCCCCTGCATCGCTGCTCGTACAGCTTGTGATTCGAGTATAGCGGGGGATCGTGCGGCCGAGACGCGGCCGGGCACCGAACGGTCGTGCGGATTTTCCCTTACAGGGTTTTGACCCGGTGCGTGGCAAGCCTCGATCTTCAGGGCTGGGGAAGGGCGGATAGCGCAGCACCGTAGGCGTACTTGACAGCGTGTTTTCGCTGGCTGATATGCTCGAATCATGCAACGCCACCAAGCCTTCAAATATGAACTGATGCCGACCGGCGAACAGCAGCGCCAGATGCGCCGCTTCGCCGGGTCGTGCCGGTTCGTCTTCAACAAGGCGCTGGCGTTGCAGAAGGAGCGCTACGAACGCGGCGAG
This sequence comes from Burkholderia sp. S-53, assembly GCF_025560745.1. Classification (NCBI taxonomy): domain Bacteria; kingdom Pseudomonadati; phylum Pseudomonadota; class Betaproteobacteria; order Burkholderiales; family Burkholderiaceae; genus Burkholderia; species Burkholderia sp. S-53. The sequence goes on along the minus strand of NZ_CP090483.1, from coordinate 2,905,251 downwards.
AAGAAGCTCGGCTATGCCGGGCTGTGCAGGCTGATCACCGATTGGCGCAACAGCCAGCAGACACCGTGGCTCAAGGATGCGCCGACACATCCCCTGCAGCAAACGCTCAAGGACCTGGAGCGCGCGTACGCCAATTTCTTCGCCAAACGTGCGGGCTTCCCGCGCTTCAAAAGGAAGGGGCAGTCAGACAGTTTCCGCTATCCCGACCCGAAACAGATCAAGCTCGATCAGCGAACCAGCCGACTCTTCCTACCCAAGCTCGGCTGGCTACGCTACCGCAATAGCCGAAACGTATTGGGCGAGGTGAAGCTGGTCACGGTGTCGGCCAGCGGCGGCAAGTGGTATGCGAGCATCCAGACCGAACGCGTGGTCGAACGATCTGTTCCAAAAGGCGGCGCGATCGGCATCGACTTGGGCATCGTTCGCTTTGCCACCCTCTCGGATGGCAAGTTCTACGCGCCGCTGAACAGCTTCAGGCGGCATGAGACGGCATTGCGCCGCGCACAGCAGGCCGTGAGCCGCAAAGTGACATTCAGCAACAACTGGAAGAAGGCGAAAACTCGCGTCCAGCGTATCCATGCCCGGATCGGCAACGCCCGCCGTGACTACTTGCACAAAGCCACGACCACGATCAGCCAAAACCACGCGATGGTGTGCATCGAGGATTTGCAGGTTCGGAACATGTCCAAATCGGCGGCGGGTAGTGCCATGCAACCGGGAAAGAGCGTTCGAGCCAAGTCCGGCCTGAACAAGTCCATTCTCGATCAGGGCTGGTTCGAGTTCCGACGTCAACTCGATTACAAGCTGGCGTGGAACGGCGGACATCTCGTTGCCGTGCCTCCGCAGAACACGAGCCGCACCTGCCCGCGGTGCGGACACGTGTCGGCGGACAACCGTCGGAGCCAAGCCCGATTCGAGTGCATGGATTGTGGTTTCGACGAAAACGCCGATTTGGTCGGCGCGATCAATGTGCTCAGGGCGGGACACGCTCGTTGCGCCTGTGAAGTGAGCGATGCAACAAGATCGCCAGCAGCAGGAACCCACTGAAGCGAGCTGTCTGCATAGGCAGTCAGACGCCGTAGGAATCGCCCGACTTTAAGGGGGCGAGGATGTCAAGGGATTGCGCAGCGCTGAAAGGTCGGCGTCATCGAGCCAGCGCCACGCGCCGGGTTCGAGGTCGTCCGGCAGCGCGAAGCCGCCGATGCTTTCGCGGTGCAGCAGCTCGACGCGGTTGCTCGCCGCCGCGACCATGCGTTTCACCTGGTGATACTTGCCTTCGAGGACGGTCAGCGCGAGCGCATGCGTGTCGCGCGCGTCGGCGGCGACCGCCGCGATCGGCTTCGGCTCGCCGTGGAGCTGCACGCCGGTGCGCAGCGCGTGCAGTTGCGCGTCGTCGAGCGGATGGCGCACGGTCGCCACGTAGGTCTTCGGCACCTTGCGCTTCGGCGACGTGTACGCGTGCACGAACTGGCCGTCGTCGGACAGCAGCAGCAGGCCCGTCGTGTCCTGGTCGAGCCGGCCGACGCACTGCACGCCGCGCGCGACGAGCGGCGCGGGCAGCAGGCTGAACACGCTTGAATGGTGTTGCGGATCGCGCGAACACTCGTAGCCGGCCGGCTTGTTGAGCGCGAGATACGCACGCGCGTGGAACGGCCAGGCCGTATCGTCGACCGAGAACACGAGGCCATCGGTGTCGAACGTCGCGTCGGGGGCGGTCGCGCTGGCGCCAGCGATGGCGACGCGGCCCGCTTCGATCAGGCCGCGGCACTGGCGGCGCGAGCCGAAGCCCTGGGTGTAGAGAATGCTTTCGAGATCCATAGCGCGCGCATTCTATCAAGCTGCGCGCGACCGGCATGAACCCGCATGCGCTGGTAAGCTGCCGGAACGCCGCGCAGCGCGTGGCGCCCGTTCATTCTTCACGGAAAGTCCATGCATTTCGATTCGCTCCCGTTCGGCCGCAACGCTGCCGCCGTCATCCTTGCGGCGACCGTTTCGTCGGCCGCGTTCGCGCATGCGCATCTCGCGAAGAGCGATCCGGCGGCGGGCGCGGTGCTGACCGCCGCACCGGCCGCCGTCACGATCGACTTCACCGAGCCGCTGGAGCCGGCGTTCAGCTCGATCGTCGTTGCCGACGGCGACGGCAAGACGGTGTCTGACGGCAAGACGCGCATCGACGCGTCGAACCGCAAGCGGATGACGGTGCCGCTCGCGGCGGTCGGCGCGGGCGCCTATACGGTGAAATGGGTGGCCGTCGCGACCGACGGGCACCGCACGCAGGGAGCGTACGGCTTCAGCGTGAAGTGATGCAACGGCGGCGACAGGCCCGTGCCAGGGTTGCCGCCGCCCTTATCCGACAGGGAGTTTCCCGCATGAATCCGACGACGCTCGATGCACTCGCCGATTTCCCCCGTCTGCTCGAAGCCCATTTCGCGGCCGTGCCCGACGGCTATGCACGCTGGACGCCCGACGACTGGGCCGGGATCCCGAGCGAGCACTACTCGCCGCTCGGGCAGCTCTGCCATGTGCGCGACATCGAGATCGACGGCTATCACGTGCGGCTGCGGCGGATGCTCGACGAAGATCGGCCGCTGCTCGTGTCGATCGACGGCGACGCGCTCGCGGTCGAGCGCCGCTACAACGATGCGTATGCGTCCGACGTGCTCGCGGCGATCCGCGAAGCGCGACGCGAGACGCTGGATCTCGTGTCGCGCCTCACGCCCGAACAGTTCGAGCGCGTCGGCGAGTTCGACGGCTACGGTTCGCTGACCGTGCGCGGGCTTGTCCATTACCTGTGCAGCCACGATCAGCAGCATCTGGCCGGCATGCAGTGGCTGCTCGGCAAGATCGACGCGGCGCTGTACGCGCGCTGATCAGGCCGGCGGACGCGCCGCCCTGATCAGCGGATTCCGGCTTCGTTGTCAGTGCGGAAGATCACGTGGCGACGTTCCGATTGGATCGATATTCTGGATAATCCATCCAGCCGCGACCGGCTGACCTGCGTGTCGCGCGTGCCTACACTCCAAACTTCGTTCAACGAAAAAAGGAGTCACCTGTGGCAACTCACACGCTCGCAGACAAGGTCGTCCTGATCGCAGGCGGCGCAAAGAATCTCGGCGGCCTGATCGCACGGGACCTGGCGGGCCACGGCGCGAAGGCGGTGGCGATTCACTACAACAGCGCGGCGTCGCAGGCGCAGGCCGAGGAGACGGCCGCCGCGGTGCGCGCGGCCGGTGCCGAGGCCGCAACGTTCCAGGCCGACCTGACGACGGCCGCCGCGGTCGAGAAGCTGTTCGACGACGCGAAGCAGCGCTTCGGCAAGATCGATATCGCGATCAACACGGTCGGCAAGGTGCTGAAGAAGCCGTTCACCGAGATCAGCGAAGCCGAGTACGACGAGATGTTCGCGGTCAACAGCAAGTCGGCGTTCTTCTTCATCAAGGAGGCGGGGCGGCACCTCGAGGATCACGGCAAGCTCGTCACGCTCGTGACGTCGCTGCTCGGCGCGTTCGCGCCGTTCTATGCGGCATACGAAGGATCGAAGGCGCCGGTCGAGCACTTCACGCGCGCGGCGTCGAAGGAGTACGGCGCGCGCGGGATCTCGGTGACGGCCGTCGGGCCGGGCCCGATGGACACGCCGTTCTTCTATCCGGCTGAAGGCGCCGATGCGGTCGCGTATCACAAGACGGCGGCCGCGCTGTCGCCGTTCAGCAAGACGGGCCTGACCGACATCGAAGACGTCGTGCCGTTCATCCGTCATCTCGTGACCGACGGCTGGTGGATCACGGGCCAGACGATCCTGATCAACGGCGGCTATACGACCAAGTAACCGACCGGACAACCGGTCGCATACCGCGCCGCGCCGGCCGCCGCCGCGGGCGCGCGGCGCACCGCAATGGGCAGATTGCGTGGACAATGGACGGGCGCGCAGCCGCGCGCCCGTTTTCTCGGTGCCGCCGGATACCGCCGCGATGCGCGACGGTCGGCGGCGACGGTCGTCCGAACCCACGTTCCCCGCCGATGGACAAGCTGGATCAGGTCAGAATCTTCCTGCAGGTTGCCGAGATGGGCAGCTTCATCAAGGCCGCGCATGCGCTCGACGTGCCGCGCGCGACCGTGTCGGCGGCCGTCCAGCAGCTCGAGGCGGGGCTCGGCACCCGCCTCTTGCACCGCACGACGCGCCAGGTGCAGTTGACCGCCGACGGCGTGCTGCTGCTCGAACGCGGCCGGCGCCTGCTCGCGGAGGCCGACGAGCTCGATCGCCTGTTCCGCCGCCGCGACCGCGACGTGGTCGGGCGGCTGAACGTCGACGTGCCGAGCCGGATCGCGCGCCGTGTGGTCGCGCCCGCGCTGCCGTCGCTGTTTCGCCGCTACCCGAAGCTGCAACTGTCGCTCGGCTCGACGGACCGCTCGATCGACCTCGTGCAGGAGGGCGTCGACTGCGCGATCCGCGTCGGGCGGCTCGCGGACAGCAGCCTCGTCGTACGGCCGCTCGGGCAGTTCGCGCTGATCAACTGCGCGAGCCCCGACTACCTGCGCGAATGCGGCGTGCCCGAGCATCCGGATGCGCTCGCGCACGGGCACTGGGCGATCGGCTATGCGTCGCCGACGACCGGGCGCGAGCTCGAGTGGGAATACTGCGTGGACGGCGAGCGGCACACGCTGACGCTGCCGAGCCGCGTGATCGTCAACAACGCCGAAACCTATATCGCCGGCTGCATCGCCGGGATGGGGCTGATCCAGATTCCGCGGTTCGACGTCGCGCATCTGCTGGACAGTGGCGCGCTCGTCGATGTGATGCCCGGCCACCGCGCCGAGCCGATGGACGTGTCGGCCGTGTATCCGCACCGGCGGCACCGGTCGCGCCGGCTCAATGCATTCGTCGATTGGTTCGGGGAACTGATGGCGGACGCGTTGACGGGACCAGCGGCCGGGAAGGGCGCGGAAGGCGACTGATCGGTCGGCGGGTGTGTGTCGCGCGCCGACGCGCTTGTTTCAGTCGGCCAGCGCTGCGAACTGCCGGTTGCGCCCGACTTCCCGCACCGCTTCGATCAGCGCCGCGCCGGTGCCGTCCGGCTTCGATGCGAACGCGTAGAAACGTGCGGCCGGCAGCGCGGGCAGGCCGTCCTGGGGCCCGCATGCGCGCAGCCCGTCGCGCAACTGGCTGCGCGCCAGCGCCGTGACCGCGAAACCCGCGAGTGCGGCCGACACGCAGCCGGCCATGCTGCTGCTCTCGAACAGCACGCGGAACGGCCGCAGCGCGGCGGCGAGCGCCGATACGGCGGCCTCCCGATAGACGCACGGTTCCGGAAACAGCGCGAGCGGTACTTCGCCGTTAGCGTCGAGCGTGCGGTCCGACGCGAATGCCCACACGAGCGGTTCTTCCCACAGCAGTTCGCCCGGCGCGTCGACCTGCCGGCACTGCTTGCCGAACACGACATCGAGCCGGCCGAGCGTCTGCTCGCGCAGCAGCGACGCGGTGATCCCGACCTTCAGCTCGATCGCAGTCCGCGGGTGGTGGTCGCGGAACGTGCGCAGCACCTGCGGCAGCCACGCACTCGCGAAATCCTCCGAGGCGCCGACGCGCAGCCGCCCGTGCGCCGGCGCGCCGCGCAGCCTCGCGCGCACTTCGCGCTCCATGTCGACGATGTTGCGCGCGTATGCGTACAGCGTGTCGCCGGCCGGCGTGAGCGCGATACGGCGCGTCGTGCGCGCAAGCAGCACGGTGCCGGCCGCCTGTTCGAGCCGCTTGATATGACCGCTGACGGCGGACGGCGTCAGCGCGAGACGTTCCGCTGCCGGCGCGAACCCGCGGCTGTCGACGACTTCGAGGAAGGTGCGCAGCAGCGCGATGTCGAGCGAGGTCGACGCAGGATCGGTCAGCGGTTTCATCGGTCAATTCAACACAATACTCGAAGAGTGAATCATGATACTCCGTGAATCGTGATGAAAGGTTGGCCTACGATCGTCAGCTCAAGTTGACCCGACGGAGAACACGATGACTGCCTATGCGCATGCGACGACCGCGTCGCTCGATATCGCCTATCTCGAATGGAATCCGCGCGGCGAACGCGTGGCCATGCTGCTGCATGGCTGGCCGGATAGCCCGGTCGGCTGGGAGGCCGTTGCTGCGGCGCTGGCCGCGCGCGGCTACCGCGTACTCGCGCCTGCACTGCGCGGCTTTGCGCCGACGCGCTTTCGCGACGCATCCGTGCCCCGCAGCGGCCAGCTCGCGGCGCTCGGGCGCGACCTGCTCGAATTCGTCGATGTGCTCGGCGTCGAGCGGCCCGTGCTGGTCGGGCACGACTGGGGCGCCCGCGCGGTCGCGAACGCCTGTGGGTTGCGCGATGGCGTCGCATCGCATCTCGTGATGCTGTCGGTCGGGTACGGCACCAACGATCCCGGTCAGCCGCTGCCGCTGCAGCAGGCGCGCAACTACTGGTATCACTGGTTCATGGCGACGCCGCGCGGCGAGCAGGCGCTGCGCGACGATCGCCGCGCGTTTGCCCGCGTGATGTGGGACACGTGGTCGCCGCCCGGCTGGTATCGCGACAGCGATTTCGATGCCGCTGCTGCCGCGTTCGACGGGCCCGACTGGATCGACGTCGTGCTGCATTCGTACCGGCATCGCTGGGGTTTCGCGCCGGGTGCGCCGGCCTATGCCGACGACGACGCGCGGCTGAATCCATCGCCCGTGCTGTCGGTGCCGACGCTCGTGCTGCACGGCGGCGCGGATGCCGTCAACCACCCGGACAGCTCGGCCGCGCGCGAACGGTACTTTGCGGGGCGCTACGCGCGGCAGGTGCTGGACGGCGTCGGGCATTTTCCGCAGCGCGAGGCGCCGGAGGCGGTCGCGGACGCGATCCTCGGGTTCTGCGAGCGCGACTGACGCGCGCCGGCCGGCCCGGCGCGCAGGGGATCAAGCGTGGACGCGGGGTGCGAGCAGGTCGTCGAGGCCGATGTTCCGGAACATCTCGCGGCGGATGCGATCGCCGGCGCGGAACACTTCCTCCGCGCCGTCCTGCGACGGGTCGACGAACACGCGGTACGGGCGCTTGCCGGCCGGCGCGGCGACGAGGTCGGCGATCGCCGTCGCGACGGCGCCGGCATCGGCGTCCGCGGGTTCGAGCGCGGCGAGGCCCCGCAGCGCGTGCTCGGCGACGCCCGCGTACGGCCCGCTGTCGTAGGCCGCCTGCACGACGGCATCGGCCGGCTTGCCCGCGTGGACGAAGTGATTCGTGCCACGGGTGAACGCGCCCGGCACGACGATCGACGTTTCGATGCCCCAGCGCGCGAGTTCGGCCGCATAGGACACTGCGAGCGAATCCATCGCGGCCTTCGCGGCGAAATAGGGTGCGAGGAACGGCGGGGTACCGCCGCGCGCCGACGAGGACGATACCCAGACGAGCAGGCCACGGCCCTGGCGGCGCAGGTGCGGCAGCGCCGCCCGGTTCACGCGCTGGGTCGACACGACGTTGATGTCGTACAGCTGCGCCAGCTGTTCGGGTGTGAACGCCTCGGCCGGACCGAACACCATGTGGCCGGCGTTGTGGACGATGATGTCGAGGCGGCCGTGGTCCGCGATCACGCGGTCGATCGCGGCGTCGACGGATGCGTCGTTGCCGACGTCGAGCTCGACGGTGCGCAGGTCGACGCCGTGTTCCTGCGCGTAGGCGGCGATCGCGGCGGCGCGCGGCGCGTTGCGGCCGGCGCTTTCGCGCATCGACGCGTAGACCGTATGGCCGGTGCGGGAGAGTGCCTGGGCCGTCAGCAGGCCGAAGCCGCTGGACGCGCCCGTGACGAGAATGATTTCCTTCATGATCGATCTCCTGCAAGTGTGGGGGAGCGGGCGCGGCATGCGGTCCGTCAGCACATGCCGCCGTTGGCGCGCAGGATCTGGCCGTTGACCCACGCGCCGTCCGGGCCGGCGAGGAACGCGACGACGCCGGCGATGTCCGCGGGCTGGCCGAGCCGCTCCAGCGGATTCATCTTCGCCATCCGGTCGACGAGTTCGGGGCTCTTGCCCTGCAGGAACAGCTCGGTCGCGACCGGTCCCGGCGCGACCGCGTTCACGCTGATGCCGCGGCCGCGCATCTCCTGCGCGAGGACCTGCGTCAGGCCCTCGACGGCCGCCTTGGTCGCGATATAGACGCCGTAGGTCGGCAGGCGCATGCCGATCACGCTCGACGACAGGTTGACGATGCGGCCGCCGTCGCGCACGCGCTTCGCCGCCTCGCGGCTGACGTTGAACGTGCCCTTCAGGTTGATCGCGACGGTCTGGTCGAAGGCCGTGTCTTCGACGTCGGCGATGGCGGAGAGCATCATGACGCCCGCGCTGTTGACGACCACGTCGACGCGGCCGAACGCGAGCTCGGCCGCGTCGAACAACGCGGCGATCGCCGCCGGGTCCGCGACGTCCGCCTGCACCGCGACGGCTTCGCCGCCGGCGGCGACGATCGCGTCGACCACTTCCTGCGCGGGGCCGGCGCTGCCGGCATAGTTCACGACGACCCTGAAACCGTCCCGGGCGAGACGGCGGGCGATTTCCGCGCCGATGCCGCGTGATGAACCCGTGACGACGGCGACCTTTTCCGTTGTGCTCATGTCCTGCTCCTTGGTTCGTGAGTGCCGTGCGAGCCGGCGACAGGACCAATGTAGGCTTCCTCGATCAATAAAAATAATGAATAATGATCAGATCAAGAATGACTGAAAGTATGTCTCATGGCGTTCGACAGCAGGCTTCTCAGCGGTATCGGCGTGCTCTCGGCGGTGATCGAGGCCGGCACCTTCGCGCGCGCGGGCGAGGCGATGGGGTTGACGCAGCCGGCCGTGAGCCGCGCCGTCGCGCGGCTGGAGGAGCGCGTCGGCATCCGGATCTTCAACCGGACGGCGCGCGCGATCACGTTGACCGACGAAGGGCGGCGTTTTTACGAGGCGGTCGCGCCGCTGCTGGCCGGCATCGAGGAGGCGGCGGTCGACGCAGGCCGTTCCAGGGCGCGCGTCAGGGGGCGGCTGCGGGTCAACGTGGACGGCACCTTCGGCCACTACGTGCTCGCGCCGCGGATGGCGGAATTCCTCGACCGCTTCCCCGAACTGTCCGTCGAGATCAGCGTGCGCGACCGGATGGGCGATCTCGTCGCCGACGGCTTCGACGTGGCGGTGCGCTTCGGCATTCCGGAGCCGTCGTCATACCGCGCGCGGCTGCTGCTCGAGACGCGCGTGCTCACCTGCGCGTCGGCGGCCTATGTCGCGCGTCACGGCGAACCGCGGCATCCGCACGATCTCGCGGACGGGCATCGTTGCGTGCTGATCCGCGATCCGGTAACGGGGCGGCCGTTCGAATGGGTCTTCCATCGCGGCAACGAGGTGGTGCCGTTCGACGCCGGCGGCCGGCTGATGGTCAACGACACGGGCGCGCTGCTCGGCGCCTGCCTGGGCGGCGCGGGTGTCGCGCAGCTGCTGGAACTCTACGCGCGGGACATCGTCGCCGACGGGCGGCTGGTCCTGCTGCTGCCGGAGTGGGCGGACGAGACGTTCCCGCTTTATGCGTATCACCACGCGTCGAATCTCGTTTCCGCGAAGGTGCGGGTGTTTCTCGACTTCGTCCGCGAGCTGATGGCCTGAGCCTGCACGGCAAAAAGGCGGCCGGGCGGCCGTCGGGTCATTCGGTGCGATGCGGAATGTTGTCCGGGAACGGATAGGGCGCATGCGGCCCCGGCCAGTCGGGCACGGGTGGCGCGGTCAGCACGTCGCATCCGCCCAGCATGAGCGACAGAACCGCGGCGAGCACGCCGCGGCAGATCGGGCTTGAAATGTCGCGCGTGGACATGGCCTGCCTCCGTGCTGCGTTCCCTGATGCTTGGACCGCCGCGCGAGGGCATGCGTTGCGGGGCACGTTGCGTGCGGCAAAAACAAAAAACCCGCGAAGCGGTGAGCTTGCGCGGGTTTCGACAGGTGCAGCGCATCACGCTGCGAAATTCTGGTGCCCAGGGCCGGAATCGAACCGGCACGCCTTGCGGCGGGGGATTTTGAGTCCCCTGCGTCTACCAATTTCACCACCTGGGCTTGTTCCTGGCCGCGCATGCAATCGTGCGCGGCGAAACGCAGATTATGGCGGAAATCCGGATGCCGGGCAAGCCACCCCGTTGCCGGCGGTCGAGTTACTGGCTCAGGTAGACGAACCGGTCCTGCTTCACGATCCCCATCACGCTCGCGCGCTGGTCGAGCCCCACATGATCCTTGTCGCTGGAATTGACGACGCCGTTCGGCACCACGAGTTCGTGCGCGCGTTCGAGCTCGCGCCGCAGCGCCGCGCGAAACGCCGGCGTGCCGGGCTGCGCGGTCTTCAGCGCGCGGCCGACCGCGTCGGCGAGGCGCGGGTAGACGCCCGCCGCGTCGCCCGCGAACTGCGTGACGGTGCCGGCGCCGTACTTCGCCTCGTACGCGTCGACGAACGCGAGCGCGGCCTTGCGAGCCGGATGGTCGGCCGGCAGCGTGCGCGCGACGACGACCGGCTGGGTCGGGAACAGCGTTCCGTCGACGTCCTTGCCGCCGAGCTTGATGAATTCCGGCGTTGCGATCCCGTGCGTCTGGTAGATGGCGCCCTTGTAGCCGCGCTCGACCAGCGTGCGCTGTGGCAGCACGGCCGGCGTGCCCGAGCCCGCGATCAGGATCGCGTCGGGCTTCGCCGCGATCAGCTTCAGCGCCTGGCCCGTGACGCTCGCGTCGGTGCGGTTGAAGCGCTCGGTTGCGACGACGCGGATCTTGCGCAGGTCGGCGAAGCGCGTGAACTCGTTCAGCCAGCTGTCGCCGTAGCTGTCCGCGAAGCCGATGAAGCCGACCGTCTTCACGCCATGGTTCGCCATGTAGCGTGTCATCACGTCGGCCATCGCGCGGTCGCTCTGCGCCATCTTGAACGCCCAGGTCCGCGCGCCTTCCTGCGGCTCGACGATCGCGCCGGAGCCGACCAGCGTGATCATCGGTGTTTGCCCGGCGGCCACCGCGTCGAGCGCCGCGAGCGCGGCCGGCGTGATGTTCGGCCCGACCACGACGTCGACGTGATCCTCGTCGACCAGCTTGCGGATGTTGCGCACGGCGGTGCCCGGGTCGGACGCATCGTCGAGCACGGTCACCTGCACGGGCTGCCCGGCAATCGTCTTCGGCCACATCAGGATCGCGTTCTTGCTCGTGATGCCGATCGCGGCGGCCGGGCCGGTTGACGACAGGTCGACGCCGACCTTCAGGTCGGCATGCGCGGCCGTGCAGGCCAGCACGAGGGCGGCGCCGGCGGCGCGGCGCAACAGGGCGGGAAGCATCATGCGGGAATCTCCGTCGGGCAGCAAAAAGGGGCGCGATATGCGCCCCCTGTGTTTATACACGCCGGGCTCAAGAAAACACCGGGCCGCCCCAGGTTTTCTTGACCGCTTCGCGGGGCCTGGCGCGAAGCGACAGGCCGGGGGCGCTTACAGCTCGTACGATTCGGCTTCGCCCTTGAGCGCCTGCTCGATCAGCTTGCGGTTCAGCGTCGGCGACAGCAGTTCGACGAGCGTATACACATAGCTGCGCAGATAGGCGCCCTGCTTGAGCGCGACGCGCGTCACGTTGCTGCCGAACAGGTGGCCGACCGGGATCAGCCGCAGGTTGCGGTCGCGCTCGGGATTGAACGCGATGTCGGCCATGATCCCGACGCCGAGGCCGAGCTCCACATAGGTCTTGATCACGTCGGCGTCGATCGCCTCGAGCACGATGTCCGGCGACAGCCCGCGCAGCGCGAACGCCTGGTTGATCTTCTTGCGGCCCGCGAACGCGTCGTCGTACGTGATCAGCGGGTATTGCGCGAGATCGTCGAGCGACGGCGGCTTGCGTTCGAGCAGCGGATGATCGGCCGGCACGACGGCCGCGTGATGCCACTGGAAGCAGGGCAGCGACACGAGTTCCTTGTAGTCGGCGATCGCCTCGGTCGCGATCGCGAGATCGGCCTGGTCGTGGATCACCATCTCGGCCACCTGCGTCGGGCTGCCCTGCAGGATCGACAGGTGCACCTTCGGGAAGCGCTTCTTGAATTCGGCGATCGCGGCCGGCAGCGAGTAGCGGGCCTGCGTGTGGGTGGCCGCGATGGTCAGGTTGCCCTGGTCCTGCGCGGCATAATCTTTCCCGACCCTTTTAAGGCTTTCAACCTCCTGCAGGATCCGCTCGACCGACGCGAGGATGATCCTGCCCGGCTCGGTGAGCGAGCGCACGCGCTTGCCGTGCCGCGTGAAGATCTCCACGCCGAGCTCGTCCTCGAGCTCGATGATCGCCTTCGACACCCCCGGTTGCGACGTGTAGAGCGCCTTGGCGGCCTCGGTGAGGTTGAAATTCTGCCGGACTGCCTCGCGCACGAAGCGAAATTGGTGCAGGTTCATTTATAACCCTTCCGCATATCAACAGAATTTTTTAGTCGTTTGAAATATAAGGCGAGTTTATTACGATTCACCGGAGTTTTTCAAATATGGATATCTGTTTTCGTCATTAGCAATCCACCCGGCAGCGGATGGCCGGCGGCAGTGACGGTGGAACGGAGATTCGGGCGCGACGTGGCTAGGACGTCGCGCGGTCACCACGAAAACCCCTGGGGTCCCCGAATGTATCAGTACGACCAATACGACCAGACGATCGTCGACGAGCGTGTCGCGCAGTACCGCGATCAGGTGCGCCGCCGCCTGTCGGGCGAGCTGAGCGAAGACGAGTTCCGTCCGCTGCGTCTGCAGAACGGCCTGTACATGCAGCGCCACGCATACATGCACCGCATCGCGATTCCGTACGGCAACCTGCGCAGCGACCAGCTCCGGATGCTGGCGCGCATCGCCCGCGAGCACGACCGCGGCTATGGCCACTTCTCGACCCGCTCGAACATCCAGTTCAACTGGATCGAGCTGGAAGAAACGCCCGAGATCCTCGCGAAGCTCGCGTCGGTGCAGATGCACGCGATCCAGACGTCCGGCAACTGCATCCGCAACATCACGGCCGACCAGTTCGCGGGCGTCGCCCAGGACGAGGAGATCGATCCGCGTCCGTGGTCGGAGATCCTGCGCCAGTGGTCGACGTTCCATCCCGAATTCGCGTGGCTGCCGCGCAAGTTCAAGATCGCCGTGTCGGGCTCGAAGCACGACCGCGCGGCCGTGCAGATCCACGACCTCGGCGTGTACCTGAAGAAGAACGCGCAGGGCGAGGTGGTCGCGAGCATCCTCGCGGGCGGCGGCCTCGGCCGGACGCCGATCGTCGGCGCGGTGATCAAGGAAGACCTGCCGTGGCAGCACCTGCTCACGTACTGCGAAGCCGTGCTGCGCGTGTACAACCGCTACGGCCGCCGCGACAACCTGTACAAGGCCCGCATCAAGATCCTCGTGAAGGCGCTGTCGCCCGCGAAGTTCGCGCAGCAGGTCGAGGAAGAGTGGCAGCACCTGAAGGACGGCCCGTCGACGCTCACGCAGGCCGAACTCGACCGCGTATCGCAGTATTTCCAGCCGCCCGTCTACGAGAAGCTGGCCGACACCGACGCATCGTTCGAACAGCACCTGCTCGAGAACAAGGCGTTCGCGCGCTGGGTCGAGCGTAACGTCGCGCCGCACAAGGTGCCGGGCTACGCGGCCGTCACGCTGTCGCTGAAGGATCATCGCGTGGCCCCGGGCGACGCGACCGACCGGCAGATGGAACTGGTTGCCGACTGGGCCGACGCTTACTCGTTCGGCGAGCTGCGCGTGTCGCACGAGCAGAACCTGATCCTCGCGAACGTGAAGAAGCGCGACCTGTTCGCGGTGTGGGAAAAGGCGAAGGCGGCCGGTTTCGCGACGCCGAACATCGGCCTGCTGACCGACATCATCGCGTGCCCGGGCGGCGATTTCTGCTCGCTCGCGAACGCGAAGTCGATCCCGATCGCGCTGGCGATCCAGCAGCGTTTCGACGATCTCGACTACGTGTACGACCTCGGCGACCTGTCGCTGAACATTTCCGGTTGCATGAACTCGTGCGGCCATCACCACGTCGGCAACATCGGCATCCTCGGCGTCGACAAGGACGGTGCCGAGTGGTACCAGGTGTCGCTCGGCGGCGAGCAGGGCACGGGCCGTAACGGCGCGCGCCTCGGCCGTGTGATCGGGCCGTCGTTCTCGGCGGAAGAAGTGCCGGACGTGATCGCGAAGCTGATCGACACGTTCGTCGATGCACGCATCGACGGCGAGCGCTTCGTCGACACGTACGACCGCATCGGCATCGCGCCGTTCAAGGAGCGCGTGTATGCGGCGCGCCAGACGGTGAACGCGTAACCAACCGGGTAGAAGGAACTAGCAGATGGCTTCGATTATCAAGAACCGCGCAGTGATCGACGATGCATGGCAGGTCGTGCGCGCGGCGGAAGACGGTGCACTGCCCGCGGTCGACGCATTGCCGGCCGGCAAGGTGCTGGTGCCGTTCGCATTGTGGCAGGCCAAGCGCGCGGCGCTCGTCGCCGCGAAGACGAAGGACGAACTTGGCGTGTGGCTCGCGCCGGACAGCGAGCCGGCCGATCTCGTGGCCGATTTCGGTGCGATTTCGCTGATCGCCGTCGATTTCCCGCGCTTCGCGGACGGCCGCGGCTACAGCATCGGCCGCCTGCTGCGCGAGCGCCACGGCTGGAAGGGCGAGTTGCGTTCGATCGGCGATGTGCTGCGCGACCAGCTGCTGTACATGTCGCGTTGCGGCTTCGACGCGTTCGCGGTGCGCGCCGACAAGGACATCAACGACGCGCTGAATGCGTTCACGGAATTCACGCAGCGCTACCAGGGTGCGTTCGACGAGCCGGCGCCGCTGTTCCGCCGCCGCGCCGCCGCGGCCGACGCGAAGGTGGGCGCATGAGCACCGCGACCGCCACCGCGCTGACGCCGGAACTCGCCGCGAAGGTCGAGCGCCTCGACACGCTGCTCGCGCAGATCGGCGCACGTCACGAGAAGGTGAAGTTTGCGAGCAGCCTCGCCGCGGAAGACATGCTGCTCACGCATGCGATCCTGTCGAAGGGCGTGTCGATCGGCATCTTCTCGCTGAACACGGGCCGCCTGCACGCGGAGACGCTCGGCATGATCGACCGCGTGCGCGAGCGCTACGGCTACGAGATCGAGCAATTCCACCCGCAGCAGGATGCGGTCGACCAGTACGTCGCGGAGCACGGCCTGAACGCGTTCTACGAGAGCGTCGAGCTGCGCAAGTCGTGCTGTCACATCCGCAAGGTCGAGCCGCTGAACCGTGCGCTGGCCGACGTCGGCGCCTGGGTCACGGGCCAGCGCCGCGAGCAGTCGGTCACGCGTGCCGAGCTGCACGAGGAAGAACAGGACGAAGCGCGCGGGATCGCGAAGTACAACCCGCTCGCCGACTGGACGGAAGCCGACGTGTGGACGTACCTTGACGCGTTCGACGTGCCGGTCAACCCGCTGCATGCGCGCGGTTACCCGAGCATCGGCTGCGAGCCCTGTACGCGCGCGATCCGCCCCGGCGAGGACAGCCGTGCGGGCCGCTGGTGGTGGGAGTCGCGCGATACGAAGGAATGCGGGCTGCACATCACGATCACGCCGATTCCCGCGACCGCCGAAGCAGGCGCCGCGCACTGAACGCCTCACAAGACACTGAATATTGCGCCGCCTGCGACAGCGGGCGGCACGAACCCAGAAGAAGGACTGAAATCATGAGCACGACGCTCGAGCAATCCGCCTTTGCCCCGGCCACCGGCGGCGACAGCCGCATGGGCCACCTCGACTGGCTCGAAGCAGAGTCGATCCACATCCTGCGCGAACTGGTCGCCGAATGCAGCAAGCCGGCGCTGTTGTTCTCGGGCGGCAAGGATTCGGTCGTCGTGCTGCATCTGGCGCTGAAGGCGTTCGGCCTCGGCGCGAACCGCAAGACGTCGCTGCCGTTCCCGCTCGTGCACATCGACACGGGCCACAACTACGACGAAGTGATCGACTTCCGCGACCGCCGCGCGCAGGAGCTCGGCGCCGAGCTGGTCGTCGGCCACGTCGAGGATTCGATCAAGCGCGGCACGGTCGTGCTGCGCCGCGAAACCGATTCGCGCAACGCCGCGCAGGCCGTCACGCTGCTCGAGACGATCGAGCAGCACGGCTACACCGCGCTGATCGGCGGCGCGCGCCGCGACGAAGAGAAGGCACGTGCGAAGGAGCGCATCTTCTCGTTCCGCGACGAATTCGGCCAGTGGGACCCGAAGGCGCAGCGCCCCGAGCTGTGGAGCCTGTTCAACGCGCGACTGCATAAAGGCGAGCACCTGCGTGTATTCCCGATCTCGAACTGGACCGAGCTCGACGTGTGGCAGTACATCGCGCGCGAGAACCTCGAGCTGCCGTCGATCTATTACGCGCACGAGCGCGAGATCGTGCGCCGCAACGGGCTGCTCGTGCCGGTCACGCCGCTCACGCCGATGCGTGACGGCGAGACGAGCGAGGTCGCCCAGGTGCGCTTCCGCACGGTCGGCGACATCAGCTGCACGTGCCCGGTCGAGAGCGACGCGGACGACGTCGAGAAGATCATCGCCGAGACGGCGGTGACCGAGATCACCGAGCGCGGCGCCACCCGGATGGACGACCAGGCCTCCGAAGCCGCGATGGAACAGCGCAAGAAGCAAGGTTATTTCTGACGCACACGAGGACATTCACATCATGAGCATCATCGAAAATCACGAAGACCTCGGCGTGCTGCGCTTCATTACCGCAGGCAGCGTCGACGACGGCAAGAGCACGCTGATCGGCCGCCTGTTGTACGACAGCAAGGCCGTGCTGTCCGACCAGCTGTCCGCGCTGTCGCGCGCGAAGAACAAGCGCACGGTCGGCGACGAGCTCGACCTCGCGCTGCTGACCGACGGCCTGGAAGCCGAGCGCGAGCAGGGCATCACGATCGACGTCGCATACCGCTACTTCGCGACCGCGAAGCGCAAGTTCATCATCGCCGATACGCCGGGCCACGAGCAGTACACGCGCAACATGGTGACGGGTGCGTCGACGGCGCACGCGGCGATCATCCTGATCGACGCGACGCGCGTGACGGTCGAGAACGGCGTCGCGGACCTGCTGCCGCAGACCAAGCGCCACAGCGCGATCGTCAAGCTGCTCGCGCTGCAGCACGTGATCGTCGCGATCAACAAGATGGACCTCGTCGACTACAGCGAGGCGCGTTTCAACGAGATCCGCGACGCGTACGTCACGCTCGCGAAGCAGCTCGGCCTGACCGACGTGCGCTTCGTGCCGGTGTCGGCGCTGAAGGGCGACAACATCGTCGGTGCGAGCGAGCGCATGCCGTGGTACGCGGGCGAGCCGCTGCTCGACGTGCTCGAGTCGCTGCCGGTCGAGACGCAGGCGCATGACGCGCTGCGCTTCCCGGTGCAATGGGTCGCGCGCCAGGACGGCAGCTCGGCCGACGATTTCCGCGGCTACATGGGCCGTATCGAGTCGGGTGAAGTGAAGGTCGGCGACGAGATCGTCGTGCTGCCGTCGAACCGCACCGCGACGGTCGCCGAGATCGTCGCGCCGGTGCCGGGCGGCACCGCGTCGGTCCCGCACGCGTTCGCGGGCCAGACGGTGACGATTCGTCTCGAACAGGATATCGACGTGTCGCGCGGCGACATGTTCGTCACGACCGCCGAGCCGGTCGAGCCGGCCAAGAAGCTCGAGGCCGACCTGTGCTGGTTCGACGAAACGCCGCTGTCGCCGCAGCGCAAGTATCTGCTGAAGCAGACCACGAGCACGGTGTTCGCCAAGATCGGCGCGGTCAAGCAGGTGCTCGACGTGCATACGCTGTCGCACGCGACCGACCGTCACGAGCTGAAGATGAACGACATCGGCCGCGTCGCACTGACGCTGCAGAAGCCGATCGTCTGCGACACGTACGATGCGCATCCGGGCACGGGCGCGTTCGTGCTGATCGACGAGGCGACGCACCACACGGTCGCCGCCGGCATGATCCGGGCATTCTCGGCGTAATCGGCAAACCTCGCGGCAAGCCGCGCCGCCACGCGGCGGCGCGGGCCGCAGGACAAGCGAAGCGACAAACATGGGCAAGGTGTATCTGATCGGAGCGGGACCGGGCGCGGCGGACCTCATCACGGTGCGCGGCGCGCGGCTGCTGGCGCAGGCCGACGTCGTGCTGCACGACGCGCTCGTCGAGCCCGCGATGCTCGACTACGCGCCGAACGCGCGCAAGATTGCGGTCGGCAAGCGCTGCGGGCAGCGCTCGACCGCGCAGCACTTCATCAACAAGCAGATCGTCGATGCGGCGCGCGAGCATGCGTGCGTCGTGCGGCTGAAGGGCGGCGACCCGATGCTGTTCGGTCGCGCGGAAGAGGAAATGCGCGCGCTCGATGAGGCCGGCATCGACTACGAGGTCGTGCCGGGCATTACCGCGGCACTGGCCGGCGCGGCGACGCTGAAGCGTTCGCTGACGCTGCGCGGCGTGTCGCGCAGCGTCGCGTTCGCGACGCACAGCCGGGCGCCGGGCAGCGACGAGATCCGCGAAGCCGCGCGCGCCGATTCGATCGTCTACTACATGGGCCGCGACAGCGCGCCCGGCATTGCGCAGGAACTGATCGACGCCGGCCGTGCACCGGCGACGCCGGTGGCGATCGTCGAGGCGTGCAGCACCGCACGCGAACGCTCGCTGACGCTGACGCTCGCGCAGATGGCGGCGGGCGATGCGCAGGCGTGGCTCGATCCCGCGGAACCGAGCCTGCTGATGATCGGCGACGCGTTCGCCGAGCGCGCCCGGCACGCGAAAGCGGGCGATTCGCTGCGGGACGCGGCCTGAGCGGATTCCGGCTGGAGTCCGAAACGAAAAAAGCGCTGGCTTCATCTGCCAGCGCTTTTTTACTTGGGGCCGCCGTTTCGCTTACGCGTCGTCGCCGATCTGGTCGACGCAATAGCGTGCGACCGCGTCGAGCACGCCGTCGTCTTCGCCGACGGCCGTCGCGCAGCGGATCTCGACACCCGGATGCGCGGCGCGGCATTCGTCGATGAGTTGTGGCAGATCGCGGCGGACATGGCCGCCCTGGCCGAAGAACACCGGTATCACGGTGATGCGCGCGCAGCCGGCTGCGACTTGCGCGGCGACGGCTTCACCGAGCGACGGCGTCATCAGTTCGAGGAACGCGAGCGACACGTGCGACGCAGGGGAGCCGGCGCCGCGCAGCCGCGCGGCGAGCCGCTCGAACGGCTCGGCCCAGCGTGGATCGCGGGCGCCGTGGCCGAACAGGACGATGCCGAGCGAGCTCATGTCGAAATCTCCGTCGTGACGCGGCGCTCAGTGCCGGTCGACCCACTTGAGTGCGAACAGGCCGAGCGCGAGATAGATCAGGCCCGGCGTCGCTGCGGTGAGCGGTGCGGGCCACGTGTTCAGCGTGCCGATGTGCGAGAACAGCGTATTGAGCAACTGGAAGCTCATGCCGAGCATGATGCCGCCGAACACCTTCACGCCGACCACGCCCGCACGCGTGTGCAGGTACGCGAACGGCAGCGACAGCACGAGCATCACGAACACCGCGAACGGATACAGCAGCTTGCGCCACAGCGCGATGTCGTAGCGCTGCGTGTCCTGCTGGTTTTCGCGCAAGTGCTGGATGTAGCGGAACAGGTTGATGATCGACATGCGCTCCGGCGACACGAGCAGCACCGACAGGATCTGCGGCGTCAGGTCCGAACGCAGCCGGTATTCGGGCAGCGAGACCTGCTGCGACCGGTAGACGGGGTTCAGCGCGTCGGCCGGCTGGCCGCTGATCGGCTTGATCGGCGTGAGTTCCGTTTCGGTGACGCCCGTCAGCAGCCAGTGACCGGGCGGCTCGTAGCGGCCCGTCTGCGCGATCCGCAGGTTCTGCAGCTGGAATTTCGAGTCGAATTCGTAGATGCGTACGTTGCTGATTGTCGAGTCGGGCGACAGGCTGCCGACGTTGACGAAGCGCGTGACCTGTTCGCCGTTTTCGCGGGCCGCGAGCGTGTCCTTCACCCACACGCCCGACTGGAAGTTCGACGACACCGACGCGCCGAGCGCCTGCAGCCGCACGCGTTCGGACAACTGGTCGGCGTACGGGCCGACGAATTCGCCGATCAGGTAGGTGACGATCACGAGCGGCACGCCGATCTTCAGCAGCGAGCGCAGCGCCTGGTTGGTCGCGAGGCCCGACACGCGGAAGATCGTGAATTCCGAATTCGCGGCCATCTGCGCGAACACGTAGATCGCGCTGATCAGCGCGGCGACCGGGATGATCTCGTAGAAGCGCGACGGCGTCTGCAGCGCGACGCGCAGCACCGCGTAGCCGAACTTGTAGTTGCCGTGCCCGACCGAGTTCAGTTCGCTGATCAGGTCGAAGAAGAAGAACAGGCCCGAGAACGCGAACAGGATGAAGACGAACGTGACGTAGATCTGTCGCGCGAAGTACTTTTCATAGAGCCGCATCGATCATGCTCCCGAGCGGCCGAACAGCGCGCGTGTGAACAGCGGACGATTGCGCACGCGCAACCAGAAGATGACGGCGACGATCGCCGCGACGAGCGCGTGCAGGCCGACGAGGCCGACGCCGAACGACATCTTGCCCTGCTCGATCTGCGCCTGCACGACGTTAAGCAGGTTCGAGTACGTCAGGTAGATCAGCACGGCCATCACGAGGTTGATGGTGCGGCTGCGGCGCGGGTTCTGGTATGCGAGCGGGATGCCGAGCACCATCAGGTTGAGCGCGATCAACGGCAGCCCCGCGCGCCACGCGAATTCCGCGAGGTTGTCGCGCGTCGGCTTGCTCAGCAGGTCGAGCGTCGGCGTGCTGTTGGTTGTCGGCACGTTGACGACGGGCGTGCTGGTGATCTTCACGCCGTAGCGCTCGAACTCCATGATCTTGAAGTTCGGCTGGCCGGGCGTGCCGTCGTAGCGGCGGCCGTTTTCCAGGACGACGAAACGGCTGCCGTCCCGCGTTTCCGTGTGACCCGTCTGGGACACGACGACGTTGACCTTGCCGTTCTCGGTCGACGTCACGAACACGTTCTGCACCTTGCTCTGGTCGGGCGTCATCTTCTCGATGAAGAACACGCGATGGTTCGTGGCCGACTCGCGGAACTGGCCCGGCGCGAGCAGCGAGATCTCGTCGCGCTGCTGGAAGCGTGCCTTGATCATCTTGCTCTGCTGGTTCGACCACGGCCAGCCCACGAACGCGAAGAACGCGATCAGCAGGATGATCGGCGCGGCGAACATGCCGATCGGCTTGATGAGGCGCGTGAGGCTCACGCCCGACGCGAGCCACACCACCATTTCGGAGTCCCGGTACCACCGGGTCAGCACGAACAGGATCGACACGAACAGCGTGACGACGAGCATCACGGCGAGATAGCCGATCACGGTCAGGCCGATCAGCACGAGCACGTCGCGCGGATCGATTTCGCCGGACGCGGCGTAGCCGACGATGCGGATCATCATCGTCGTGAGCATGATCGTGAGCAGCACCATGAACACGGCGCCAGCCGTATACGCAAGCTCGCGCTGGAGGGAGCGTTCGAAGATCATTCTTGATGAGAAGAGGGCGGGAGGCTGCGCACGCGTGGTGGAGCGCTCGCGCCGCCACGGGAAAAATAGCGGATAATTGCGGCTTTCATCCTTAGCCCAGATTTTATCCGAGGACAAGCGCGATGGACTTTAGCATAAAAGGCTGTGATTGGAGCAAAGGCGAGGCCAAGGGGTTCCTGACCGGGAAGTCCGACTGCATCGTGCTCGGCATCTTCGAGGCGCAGACGCTTTCGGGCGCGGCGCTCGACATCGACACGGCCACCAAGGGACTGATTTCGCGCGTGGTGAAGGCCGGCGACATGGACGGCAAGCGCGGCAAGACGCTGTTCCTGCACGAAGTATCGGGCATCGGCGCGTCGCGCGTGCTGCTCGTCGGCCTCGGCAAGCAGGATGCTTTCAACCAGAAAGCCTATAACGACGCGGTCACGGCCGCCTGGCGCGCGCTGCTGGCCACCAAGGTGGTCCAGGTCACGTTCACGCTCGCGCAACTGCCGGTCGACGAGCGCAGCTCCGACTGGGGCGTGCGCGCGGCAATCCTCGCGCTGCGCAACGAGACCTACCGCTTCACGCAGATGAAGAGCAAGCCGGAACCGGCGTCGCACACGCTCAAGCGCGTCGTGTTCAGCGTCGATCCGTCGGACGAAAAGGCGGCGAAGGTCGCGGTCAAGCAGGCCGTCGCGCTCGCGAACGGGATGGATCTCACCCGTGACCTCGGCAACCTGCCCGGCAACGTCTGCACGCCGACTTATCTGGGCAACACCGCGAAGCAGATCGCGAAGGATTGGGGCCTGAAGGCCGAAGTGCTCGGGCTCAAGCAGATCCAGGCGCTTAAGATGGGCTCGTTCCTGTCGGTCGCGCGCGCGTCGGTCGAGCCGCCGCAGTTCATCGTGCTGCACTACCAGGGCGCCGCCGCGAAGGCCGCGCCGGTCGTGCTGGTCGGCAAGGGCATCACGTTCGATACGGGCGGCATCTCGCTGAAGCCGGGCGAGGGCATGGACGAGATGAAGTACGACATGTGCGGCGCCGGTTCCGTGCTCGGCACGATGCGTGCGGTCGCCGAAATGGGCCTGAAGATCAACGTCGTCGCGATCGTGCCGACCTGCGAGAACATGCCGGGCGGCAACGCGACGAAGCCGGGCGACATCGTCACGAGCATGAAGGGCCTGACGATCGAGGTGCTGAACACCGACGCCGAAGGCCGCCTGATCCTGTGCGACGCGCTCACGTATGCGGAGCGCTTCAAGCCGGCGGCGGTGATCGACGTCGCGACGCTGACGGGCGCGTGCGTGATCGCGCTCGGCGGCCACAACAGCGGCCTGTTCTCGAAGGACGACGCGCTCGCGGGCGAACTGCTCGACGCATCGCGCGAGGCGAACGACCCGGCGTGGCGCATGCCGCTCGACGACGAGTACCAGGATCAGCTGAAGTCGAACTTCGCGGACATCGCGAACATCGGCGGGCGTCCGGCCGGTGCCGTGACGGCCGCGTGCTTCCTGTCGCGCTTCACCGACAGCTATCCGTGGGCTCACCTCGACATCGCGGGTACCGCATGGAAGGGCGGTGCCGCGAAGGGCGCGACGGGCCGTCCGGTGCCGCTGCTCGCGCAGTTCCTGATCGACCGCGCCGGCCAGTGATGGCGGTGCTGACGACGATGCGGGTGCGCGGGCAATGACGCGAATCGACTTCCATTCGAACGTCGGCGATTCGCTCGCGTACGCATGCCGGCTGCTGCGCAAGGCCTATCAGGCCGGGCAGCCGGTCGTCGTGCTCGCCGAGCCCGCGCGGCTGCGCGCGCTCGACGAGCAGCTCTGGACGTTCTCGCCGCTCGATTTCATTCCGCATTGCGGCGTCGACAGCGAGCACGCGGCCGGCACGCCGATCGTGCTGGCTGCCGATCTCGACAAGGCGCCGCATCATCACGTGCTGCTGAACCTCGGCGCGGCGGTGCCTGCGCAGTTCGCCCGCTTCGAGCGCCTGCTCGAAGTGGTCGGCAATGCGCCGGACGAGCTGGCCGCGGGCCGCGACCGCTACCGCTTCTACCGCGATCGCGGATACGCGCTGAACAACTACAAGCAGGGCAGCTAGCCGCAACCGTCGACGGAGTGTTCCCGTGACACAAGCCGATTCATCCACGATCCCGACGCTGACCGACGTGCTGGTGCCGGGCAAGCCGGTTCCGGCGCGCTCGCCCGCGCCCGACGCGCCGCAGCCGCACGCCGGCGCGGCGATTCCGTTGTTGACCGACGTGATCGCTTCAACCGATTCCACGAAAACATACGCCGACCCCGATTTCGTCGTGATCGAACCCGTGCCGACGCTTCACGTGCCGGCGGTCGAGCTGCCGGGCGACGTGGCGACGGCTGCCGCGGCGGCGATGGGCGAGACCGATGCGCCGGCCGTACCCGGCGCTGCGGTGCATGTGGTCGCCGAGGACGCAGCGCCAATGAATGCACCGCTCCGGTCATCGCTGGGCGACGACGATGCGCCGCATGCGTTCGCTGCGGTTGCGCGCGATGCGGTCGGGCACGCATCTGAAACGGTCATGCCGGAGGCGGTCGTACCGGCCATGGTGCCGCAGCCGGATGTGCAGGCAGCCGTCGGGCTGACGCCTGAAGATGCGCAGCATATCGCCGAGCGGCTGCGCAACCGGCTGACGAGCTATCTGACCGGGGCAGGGCGCGAGGCCATCGAGGCCCGTTGCCGCGATGCGCTGCATGAGCATTCGGCCTGGCTGGTCGGCCAGGTCACGCGCGAGGTGGCGCTGACGCTGGAAACCGAGGTCATGGACTGGGTCCGTGACGCGGTCGACGAAGAGATCGCACGCCGCCGGGCCGGTCATTCGGGCTGACCGTCCGGCCGTTCGGCGACAGAAAACAGGGTGCGGTTTCAGCAAATACCGGCAAAGTTGCCGGCGAGGGGCAAGCCCGCCTTTCGGCAGCGCCCGGCTTAACGGTTAGCCCCGCCCCGGGCATCCGCTTCAATGCAGCGACAGCACCCATTGCGCGAGCGCGTGGGCTTCGGCGCTTGTCAGTTGCGTATTGGCGGGCATCGGCACACCGCCCCATACGCCGACGCTGCCTTTCACGATCGATTGGGCAAGGTAATCGACCGCGTCGCCGCGCGCCGCATACTTGCCGGCGATGTCGCGGAACGACGGGCCCATCAGCGGCTTGCCGATCGCGTGGCAGGCCATGCAGTTCTTGCGCTGCGCAAGCGCGAGCCCGTCGGCCTGTTCGGCGCGCGCCGCCACTGAGCCGCCGGTCAGCAGCGTCACGAGCAGGGCGCGCAATATCGTCTGTTTCATGCGGTTCTCCGCCGGCGGGGACGGCCGGCTTCATCGTCCGCGCATTATAAAAGCAAAGGGAACGCACGTTTTGCGCGTTCCCCCGGCGGCCCTTTCCATTGGGGTCGCATGGTGCGGCGATATCGCGTCAACCCGTGACGGCGCCCTTGTTCGCCGGCCGGGCGAGGGCCGCGAATTTCGCGAGCACGCCGCGCGTATAGCGCGGCGCCGGCTGTTTCCACGCGGCGCGACGGCGCGCGAGCTCGGCATCGTCGACGTTCAACTGCAGCAGCAGCCGGTGCGCATCGATCGTGATCGAGTCGCCCTCCTGCACGAGCGCGATCGTGCCGCCGACGAACGCCTCGGGCGCGACGTGGCCGACCACCATGCCCCACGTGCCGCCCGAGAAGCGCCCGTCCGTGATGAAGCCGACCGATTCGCCGAGCCCCTTGCCGATGATCGCGGACGTCGGCGCGAGCATTTCCGGCATGCCGGGGCCGCCCTGCGGGCCGAGGTAGCGCAGCACGAGGATGTCGCCTGCGCGGATCCGGTCGCCGAGGATCGCATCCATCGCACTCTGCTCGTCGTCGAACACGCGGGCCGGGCCCGTGATCACCGGGTTCTTCAGGCCGGTGATCTTCGCGACCGCGCCGTCTTCCGCGAGATTGCCTTTCAGGATCGCCAGGTGGCCTTCCTTGTACAGCGCGCGGTCGATCGGGAAGATCACGTCCTGGTCCGCGCGCGGCACGCTCGGCACGTCCTTCAGTTCGTCCGCGATCGTGCGGCCGGTGATCGTCATGCAGTCGCCGTGCAGCAGCCCCGCATCGAGCAGGATCTTCAGCACCTGCGGAATCCCGCCGGCCCGGTGCAGGTCGGTCGCGACGTACTGGCCCGACGGCTTCAGGTCGCAGATCACGGGCACGCGCTTGCGAATGCGCTCGAAGTCGTCGATCGTCCAGTCGACCTCGGCCGCATGCGCGATCGCGAGATAGTGCAGCACCGCATTGGTCGAGCCGCCGGTCGCCATGATTACCGACACCGCGTTTTCGATCGACGCCTTCGTGATGATGTCGCGCGGCTTCAGGTCGCGCTTCACGGCGGCGACGAGCACGCGTGCCGATTCGGCGGCCGAATCGACCTTCTCCTGGTCGGGGTTCGCCATCGTCGACGAGTACAGCAGCGACATCCCCAGCGCCTCGAACGACGAACTCATCGTGTTCGCGGTGTACATGCCGCCGCACGAACCCGACGTCGGGCACGCGTTCTGCTCGACGCCTTCGAAATCCTCCTGCGACATCCGGCCCGCGGTGAATTCGCCGACGGCCTCGAACGACGACACGATCGTCAGATCCTTGCCTTTCCAGTGGCCGGGGCGGATCGTGCCGCCGTACACGTAGATGCCCGGCACGTTCAGGCGCGCGAGCGCGATCATGCCGCCCGGCATGTTCTTGTCGCAGCCGCCGACGACGACCACGCCGTCCATCCATTGCCCCTGCACGCAGGTCTCGATGCAGTCGGCGATCACCTCGCGCGACACGAGCGAGTACTTCATGCCCTCGGTGCCCATCGACATGCCGTCCGAAATCGTCGGCGTGCCGAAGATCTGCGGGTTCGCGCCGGACGCCTTCACGGCCTCGACGGCCGCGTCCGACAGGCGCTGCAGGCCGGAATTGCACGGCGTGATTGTCGAATGGCCGTTCGCGATGCCGACCATCGGCTTGTCGAAATCGTCCTTCTGGTAGCCGAGTGCGTAATACATCGAGCGATTCGGCGAACGGGCCACGCCTTGCGTGATGTGCTTCGAGCGACGGTTGTACGACATGGGGGACTCCATCGTTGTCTGGGCGACGCCCGTGTGCGGCGTGCCGGTTCGGATGAAACAAGAATGGAGTTTCCGGATTGGGATGTCCAATATATTATTTGTCGCTTATTAAGTCGTTTTGCGAATGAGTGACGCATGGCCGATCCGACACCCGACCTGCGCCAGTGGCGCTATTTCATGACCGTTGCCGACGAGCGTCATTTCGGCCGCGCGGCCGAGCGCCTGTCGATGACGCAGCCGCCGCTGTCGCAGGCGATCCGGGCGCTCGAGGATGCGCTCGGCGTCGCGCTGTTCGTGCGGACCAAGCGCTCGGTCGCGTTGACGGCGGTGGGTGCGGCGCTGTTGCCCGACGTGCGTCGGCTGCTTGCGTCGGCCGACGCGCTGCCGCCGCTCGCGCGGCGGCTTGCGCGCGGCGAGGCCGGCTCGCTGTCGCTCGCGTTCGTGTCGACCGCCGATTACGGACTGCTGCCGTCGCTGTTGCGCGCGTTCGGTGCGCGTTATCCACAGGTGCGCCTGCAGCTTGCGGAGGCGACGAGCGACGTGCAGATCGACGAACTCGTCGCCGGCCGCATCGATGCCGGGCTCGTCATTCCGCCGGTGCCGCCGCGTCACGCGGCCGGGCTGTCGTACCTGCCCGTCGTGCGCGAGCCGCTGGTGGTCGCGATGCCGGCAGCAACGTCCGATGCGCCCGAGGACGAGCCCGTGCATCTCGCCGATGTCGCCGCATTGCCGCTCGTGATCTTTCCGCGTCGTTTGGCGCCCGGCTTTTATGACATCATTACGGGCTGCTACGGCGCGGCGGGGGAAACTCCGCGCATCGGCCAGGAGGCGGTCCAGATGCAGACGATCGTCAGCCTCGTGTCGGCCGGCATGGGCGTCGCACTGGTGCCGCAATCGCTGCGTAACCTGCGGCGCACCGGCGTGGTCTACCGGCCGCTCGCCGGTCATGCGCCGGTCGTCGAGACAGGCCTCGTGTGGCGCACGGGCGACGTGAGTCCCGTGCTCGCCGGCTTCATCGACGTCGTGCGTGCGCAGGGCGTTGCCGCGTGACGTGAACGATGGTGCACCGGTGCCGTCCAATGCGCGGTGCTGCGCGTTCGCGATCGCCGTACCGCATTCGAAAACTTCTTCGCTAACCCATGATCATTCACCCGAATTTCGACCCCGTTGCGATCCATCTCGGGCCGCTGGCCGTGCGCTGGTACGGCCTCATGTATCTCGTCGGCTTCATCGCGGCGATCGTCGTCGGCCGGATCCGCCTGAAGCTGCCGCACGTTGCGGCGCAGGGCTGGACCGCGAAGGACATCGACGACATGATGTTCTACGGCGTGCTCGGCACCGTGCTCGGCGGCCGGCTCGGCTATGTGCTGTTCTACAAGGCCGATTTCTACTTCTCGCATCCGCTCGACGTGTTCAAGGTGTGGGAAGGCGGCATGTCGTTTCACGGCGGCTTCCTCGGCGTGACGCTCGCGATGGTGCTGTTCGCGTGGCAGCGCAAGCGCCACTGGCTGCAGGTCACCGATTTCGTCGCGCCGATGGTGCCGACGGGGCTCGCGGCCGGGCGGCTCGGCAACTTCATCAACGGCGAGCTGTGGGGCCGCGTGACCGATCCGACGGCGCCGTGGGCGATGCTGTTCCCGGGCGCGATGCGCGACGATGCGGCCTGGCTGCCGAAACATCCGGCGCTCGTCGAGAAGTGGCATCTCGCCGACGTGTTCATGCAATACCAGATGCTGCCGCGCCATCCTTCGCAGCTCTATGAAATCGCGCTCGAAGGCATCGCGCTGTTCTTCGCGCTGTTCTTCTTCTCGCGCAAGTCGCGGCCGATGGGCGCCGTGTCCGCGCTGTTCCTGATCGGCTACGGCCTCGCGCGCTTCACGGTCGAGTTCGCGCGCGAGCCCGACGACTTCCTCGGCCTGCTTGCGCTCGGCCTGTCGATGGGGCAGTGGCTGTCGCTGCCGATGATCCTCGCGGGCGTCGCGCTGATGGTCTGGGCGTATCGCCGTCGCGCGGCGAATGCGGCTGCGTGATGCGATACCGATGCGCGCGCAACCGGTGCGTGCATCGTCAACCCGCTTGCAAATAAGAAACGCCGGCCCTCGGGCCGGCGTTTTGCGTTTCTGACAGCCGCGCGTTGCGCGTTACTTCATCTGCACCGAACCGTTGACGGTGACCGACACGGTGGCCTTGCCGCCTTCGACCGCGATCGGGGCGCTCATCTTCGCGCTGTCCATCGGCGCTGCAGCCATCGCCATCATGCGCGGATACGGCTGCACGTTGCGGCCGCTGCCGACGTTGACATCGCGGATCGTGTAGCTGCTGTAGCCGAACGCCTTCGCGGCTTCGTCCGCGCGGGCGCGGAACGACTTGATCGCTTCGGTCGTGAGCTTCTGCTCGGCCGTGCGCTGCGCTTCGGGCGACAGCGAGAACTCGACGTTCGCAACCTGCATCAGGTTCGACAACTGGCCTGCAAGCTTCGACGCCGCGGCGAAATCGCGCGATTCGAGTGCGACCTCGGTACGGCCGCGCCATGCGGAGATCTTCCCGTCGCGATCGGTGCTCGGATACACGGAGAATGCGCCCGTGTGCGCGGTGACGCCCGAGACGCCCTTCGCCTGCGACAGCGCGGCATCGGCACGCTGGTTCAGCGCGGACGTGAGGCTGCCCGGATCCTTGGCCTGCTGTTCGTAGAACAGCGTGATGTGGATGATGTCCTGCGGCACGTCGGCGCTGGCCTGCGACGAAAGCGACAGCACGCCCGCCGGTTCCGGAAAGTGCGGGTTCGCGGTCTGCGCGTGCGCGGCGGGCGACGCGAGCGTCAGCGCGACGGGAACGGCGGCGGCGAGGGCGAGCGACAGCGCGAGTGCGGATTTCTTGGTCATTGTTGGACTCCTGGTGCGAGGGCGCGCACGCGGATCACGCGTGCACGACGCGGGCGTACCGCGCAACGAAAAAAAACGGCCGGCCCGATAGGCCGACAGCGGTTGCTTAGGCTGCGCGAAAGGCCCGCGAGTTCCGCGGCGGCCGCGCGTGCTGACCAGATTTGACCTTTGGTGTGTGCCTACTGCGTGCGCTGCGTGCGCCTACTTCATCAGCTTTTCGGTGATGAACCGCCATTCGGCACGCGTGACGGGCGTGATCGACAGCCGGTTGCCGCGCGCGAGCACGCGCATGTCGGCGAGTTCGTCGTGTTCGCGCAGTGCGTTGAGCGGCACGAGCGGCGACTTTTTCACATAGCGCACGTCGACGAGCAGCCAGCGCGGTGCTTCCTGTGTCGACTTCGGGTCGTAATAGGGGCTTTTCGGATCGAACTGCGTGGGATCGGGGTAGGGCGTCGACGACACTTCGGCGAGGCCTGCGATGCCCGGCTCGGGGCAGCTCGAGTGATAGAACAGCACGCCGTCGCCGATCTTCATCGTGTCGCGCATGAAATTGCGCGCCTGATAGTTACGCACACCGGTCCACGGCAGCGAGCGCTGCGGTGCGTTGGCGAGATCGTCGATGCTTGCTTCGTCCGGTTCGGACTTCATCAGCCAGTATTGCATGGATCGTGATCGACGCAGCAGGAGGCATGATCGCCTATATGCATGCGCGTTTCGCATGCAAACAGACCCTGAAAAAGGAAACGGCACCGGGACTCGCCCGATGCCGTTGGATAGGCCCCCGCCTTGGCCGCTAGGCCGGCATCCTGAACCTGAGGTTCAGAATTGGTCGCAGTTAGCAGCACTTCGGGTACATCAGACAGAGTGACGCGCGCGCCCGTGCTACAAATTTCCGCAACCGTGCACATGGCATTGGTTCAAGGAATATATGACCTTGGCGAACCAGGCAGGGAAGCTGACTGAACTGTGTTTCGATGCGCCAATTTGACCACCGTTGATCGCCGAGATCAAGGAGAATCGACGCATCGATTAAAACGTTACTGCGTCTCGTGCTGTGCGAGCACCGCGCCGAGCTGTTCGTTCATCTGGTGCATTGTACGACGGATTTCCTCCGCCGGAAATGCTTCACCGTGCCGCACGCTCGTTTGCAGCCGCAGCAATTCCGATGCGAGCGACAGTGCCGCCATCACCGCGATGCGATCGGTGCCGCGTACCGAGCTGTTCGAGCGGATTTTCGACATTTCGGCGTCGACGCGCGCGACCGCCTCGAGCAGTGCCGCTTCGGTCTCGGCCGAACAGGCGAGACGATAGGCCTGACCGAGAATCGAGACTTCGATCTGCTTGGTGCTCATGCATGTTCTCCGTGGCTGGCCGCGTCATCGCCATCCGTACGCGCCTGCGCATCCAGCAGGTCGAGCTGGTTGTCGGCTTGCTCCGCGCTTTTCGAGCGCGGCAGCTTTTCGAGAATCGCGTTCAGTTTCACCTGCGCGTCGTCGATTTTCGCCGACAGCGTGTCGCGCTCGGCCGCGAGCGCATTGCGTTCGTCGCGCAGTTGCGCGAGTTCCGCGCGGACCGTGTCCGCTTCCGCGCGCAATTGCGCGACCTGCTCCTCGAGCGCGAGCCGTTCCGAGTGATAGCGCTTGTTCAGCGAAATCAGACGGCCAATATTTTGAGATAAGGTTTCGAGTTCGTTGAGCATTTGCTGCGTCCTCTAAAGACCCAGCATTTTAGCGCGGAATAACGCGCAATCCGACATCTGTAACGTTTCCAGTCGTAACACCCCCGCTTCTTGCCGCGAATGGGCGCGTCCCGTGCGTGTCCGGACGCTTCCTTGACGCTCGCGCGAGCGGCTCCTAAACTGGCGCCGCCTCGGTGCTCGCGCGTGGAACGCGCGGTTAAACGGGAAGCAGGGCGCGGGCTCCGCCAGGAGACCGCCAACCTGCGCTGCCCCCGCAACGGTAAGCGGCCGCGTCCAGTGACGCAGGCCGGCTCGGGCGCGTTCCGCGTGCAGGTTTCGCACGCGGACGCGGGCCACTGCGCGTCTTCGCGCGGGAAGGCGAGCCGGTATGCCGCCAGCCCGGATACCGGCCGAGGCGGGGAGCCCGCACGGGCTTCGTGACGCGCGACCTGCGGGGAGGCGGGGCGCGCAGTGCTTCACGGGATTTATCTTCATGCTGACCCCAATCGTCCGCACGGCGCTCGGCGCGCTCTGCGGATTGCCGCTTGCCGCCGCCGCGCAGGCCGCGGCGAATGCCGATTCCGCGGCGTCCGCCGTACCCGCGGCAACGTCCACAGGGCCCGCGGCCCAGCCTGCCGCTGCGACCATGCTCGAACCGGTCGTCGTCACCGCGCAGCGCGCGCCGCAGGCGCTGGCCGACGCGATTCCGCAAACCACCGTATTCGACGCGCAGGATATCGCCGCGCACCCGG
Source organism: Burkholderia sp. S-53 (assembly GCF_025560745.1). Classification (NCBI taxonomy): domain Bacteria; kingdom Pseudomonadati; phylum Pseudomonadota; class Betaproteobacteria; order Burkholderiales; family Burkholderiaceae; genus Burkholderia; species Burkholderia sp. S-53. Next base: position 2,873,288 of record NZ_CP090483.1, on the reverse strand, counting down.
GCGCCGACCTGCCGACGCTGCTCGCGTTTGCGCCCGGCGCGCAGATCGTGCGCAACGGCGGCCCCGGCGCGAGCGCGACGATGTTCCTGCGCGGCGCGGAGTCGACGCAGTCGCTCGTGCTGATCGACGGCGTGCGGGTCGACTCCGCGAGTCTCGGTGCCGCGCAACTGAGCCAGTTGCCGCTCGACCAGATCGAGCGCGTCGAGATCGTCAACGGCAACGTGTCGTCGCTGTATGGCTCGGGCGCGATCGGCGGCGTCGTGCAGGTGTTCACGAAGGACGGCGGCAATCGTCCGCCGCGCTTCAACTTCGCGGTCGGCGTCGGCAGCTACGGCACGCAGACCCAGCAGGCCGGCGTATCGGGCCGGCTCGACAGCGACGGGAAGACGACGTTCAGCGTGTCGATCGCGCGCGACAAGGACAACGGCTTTTCCGCGCTCGATCCGGCGAAGAAGCCGAACGCGAACCCGAATGCGAACGGCTACCTGAACGAGAGCATCACCGCGGCGCTGCGCCACCGCTTCAACGATCGCTGGGATGCGGGCGTCAGCTATTTCCAGTCGAACGGCAACAACAGCTACGACAACGCGTGGGGCGCGCCGACCGACCTGAACAACCTCTATTCGCGCGTGCAGCAGGTGCGTGCGTTCGCGAACGGCAAGCTGACCGACTGGTGGACCGCTCACCTGAGCGTGTCGACCGGAAACGATCGCAGCCAGTCGGCGCTGAACGGCGCCTATACCGATCACTTCAATACCGACAACCGCCAGTACACGTGGCAGAACGATTTCCGGATCGCGCCGGATCACCTGATCCAGGCCGGCTACGAGCGACTCGACCAGCAGTTCATGTCGAATGCGTATGCCGCGCCGCAGCGTCACGTGAATTCCGGCTGGATCGGTTATTCGGGGCGCGTCGGCCACCAGCAGTTCCAGGCGAACCTGCGCCGCGACCAGTACTCGGACTTCGGCGGCGCCAATTCCTACTATCTCGGCTACGGCCTCGAGCTGACCGATCGCTGGAAGGTGACCGCGAGCTATTCGGACGCGTTTCGCGCGCCGAGCTTCAACGACCTCTATTTCCCGATGGCCGGCAACCCGTCGATCCAGCCGGAGCGCAGCCATTCGATCGAAGCCGCGCTGCAGTACGCGTCCGACGCAGTGGGCGTGATGCGGCTCACCGCGTTCCAGACGCGCTACGCGAACCTGATCAACTATCGGCCCGACGCGAGCGGTTTCTACTATATTGCGCAGAACGTCGGCAGCGCGAAGGTGCAGGGGCTCGAAGGATCGTGGCAGGGGCATGTCGGCGCGACCGACGTACGGGTTGCCGCCACGTTGCAGAACCCGGTCAACGAAACGCAGAATCAGGATCTCGACCGCCGCGCGCGACGTTTCGCGTCGATGGCCGTGAACCGCGCATTCGGCGCGTGGCGCGTCGGCGGCGAATGGCTCGTGAGCGGCGCGCGCGACGATTCGGGCGGCGGGCGGCTCGGCGGCTACGGGATCGTCAACCTGTCCGCGCGCTACAACATCACGAAGTCGTGGTACGTCAGCGCGCGTATCGATAACCTGCTCGACAAGGACTACGAGCTTGCATATGCCTACAACACGCCGAAGCGCGGCGCCTATGTCACGCTCGGCTGGCAGCAGCAGTAAGCGGATGCGCCGCACGTCGTGCGCGGGGCCGTGCGCGGCATGAGCGCCGCGCGCGCCGCCGCGATCTGGGCCGCGCTGGCCGCCGCGGTCGCGTTGCTGTTCGTCGCGTCGCTGTCGATCGGCAGCGTGCCGATGTCGCCGTGGCAGGCGCTCGCGTCGCTCGTGCCGCATGGCGGCGATGCGCTGTTCGCCGACATCGTCCGCACGCTGCGCCTGCCGCGCGCGCTCGCGGGCTTCGCGTGCGGTGCGCTGCTCGCGCTTGCCGGTGCGCTGCTGCAGGTGCTGCTGCGCAACCCGCTCGCGGAACCGTACGTGCTCGGCGTGTCCGGCGGCGCGGCCGGGTTCGCGCTGGTCGCGATGATCGCGGGCGGTGCGTGGTGGCTCGTCGATGCGTCGGCGTTTGCCGGCGCGCTCGTGTCGGTTGCGCTCGTGCTCGGTCTCGCGCGCCGCGAGCTGTGGCGCGGCGATTCGCGCGACGCGTCGCCGCGGCTGCTGCTCACCGGTGTCGTGATCGCGGCAGGGTGGGGCGCGCTCGTCACGCTGCTGCTGTCGCTCGCGCCCGATGCGCGGTTGCGCGGGATCATCTTCTGGCTGACGGGCGACTTGAACGGCGTGACCGCACCGTGGTTCGCGTGGGGTGCGCTGCTATTGGCCGCATGTGTCGCGCTGCCGGCTGCGCCGCAATTGAACGTGCTGCTGCGCGGCGACGCGACCGCGCTCGCGCTCGGCGTGCCCGTCGCGCGCCTGCGTGTGAGGATCTATCTCGTCGCGTCGCTGGCCGCGGCGGCGGCGGTGACGACGGCCGGCACGATCGGCTTCGTCGGCCTCGTCGTGCCGCATGCGCTGCGGCTCGCGTTCGGCAACGACCAGCGGATGCTGCTGCCGGCCGCGATGCTTGCGGGCGGCGGCGGCGTGATGGCGGCCGACCTGCTCGCGCGCACCGCGATCGCGCCCGCGCAATTGCCGGTCGGCGTGATGACCGCGTTGATCGGCGTGCCGGTGTTCCTGTGGATGTTGCTGAGGAGGCCGATGCGATGACGAACATGGCGCAGCACTCCGCCGCTGCCTTACGCGACGACATGACCTACGCGACTGTCGACCTGACGCTGAAGGCCGGTGCGCGCATGCTGCTCGACGGCTTCACGCAGGCCTTCCGTCCCGGCGAAATCTGGTGCGTCGCGGGGCCGAACGGTGCGGGCAAGACGACGCTGCTCGCGACGCTCGCGGGGCTGCAGTCGCCGGCCGGCGGCCGGGTCGAGATCGACGGCCGGCCGCTCGCCGCGTGGCAGCCTGCGCAACTCGCGCAGCGCCGTGCGCTGATGCCGCAGCAACTGCACGATGCATTCAGCGCGACCGTGTTCGACACGGTGCTGCTCAATCGCTTTCCGTATCTCGGCGGCTGGGGCTGGGAGCGTGACGGTGACCGCGCGGCCGCGCACGACGCGCTTGCGACGTTCGACCTGGCCGCGCTCGCGTCGCGCGACGTGCTGTCGCTGTCGGGCGGCGAACGGCAGCGGGTCGCGCTGGCCGCGACGCTGTGTCAGGATGCGCCGCTGATGCTGCTCGACGAGCCGCTCGCGCATCTCGACCTGCATCACCAGATCGACTGCCTGACCGCGCTGACCGCGTGGCTCGATGCGGGCCCGCGCACGGTGCTGTTCTCGTGCCACGACCTGAACCTCGCGCGGTGTTTTGCGACGCATGCGCTGTTGCTCGACGGCCGCGGCCATGCATGGGCCGGCCCCGTGCACGACGTGCTGACGCCCGAGCGCGCAAGCGACGCGTTCGGCTATCCGCTCGTGCTGATCCGCGAGCATGGCCGCGACGCGCTGCTGCCTGCGTGGCCCGGGCGACAATGACCTTTTCCTTTACGATGCGCGGCGCAGGCCGCGCCAACGACACGGTTCCTCGATGACGACTCCGACCCAGTTCCCGCCCGCGATCGCGCCGCTCGACGATGCGCTGCGCAAGCGCCTGCAGCATGTGATCGACCACAAGACCAAGCCGCCCGGCAGCCTTGGCCAGCTCGAGGCGGTCGCGCTGCAGATTGGCCTGATCCAGCACACCGAGCGGCCGGTCGTGCAGCGCCCCGTGATGATCGTGTTCGCAGGCGATCACGGGATCGCAGCCGAGGGCGTAAGTCCTTATCCGCAAGCGGTGACCGCGCAGATGGTCGCGAACTTCCTCGCCGGCGGCGCGGCGATCAACGCGTTCTCGGGCGTCGCGCAGTGCACGCTCGAGATCGTCGATGCGGGCGTCGCGTCGCCGCTGCCGCTGTCCGACCGGCTGGTGTCGCTGCCGGTCGCGCGCGGCACGCGCAACTTCGCGGCGGAGCCGGCGATGACACGCGACGACGCGATGACGGCGCTTGCGGCCGGTGCGGCGCGTGTGCGCCTGCATGCATCGCTCGGCACGAACGTGATCGGCTTCGGCGAGATGGGGATCGCGAACACGTCGTCGGCCGCGTGCCTGATGAGCCGCCTGCTGAGCGTGCCGATCGACGCATGCGTCGGGCGCGGCACGGGCCTCGACGACCAGGGGCTCGCGCACAAGCGCGCGGTGCTCGGCCGTGCGATGGTCAAGCACTCGCACGCGATCGCGCCGCTCGACGTGCTCGCGACGTTCGGCGGCTTCGAGATCGCGATGATGACGGGCGCATATCTCGCGGCCGCGAGCGAGCGGATGACGATCCTCGTCGACGGCTTCATCGCGACGGCCGCGCTGCTCGTCGCCGAGCGCATCGCGCCCGGCGTGCGCGACTACTGCGTGTTCTCGCATACGTCGCACGAGGCCGGGCACCGGCGCATGCTCGAGCATTTCGGCGCGAAGCCGCTGCTCGCGCTCGACCTGCGGCTCGGCGAAGGCACGGGCGCGGCGCTCGCGCTGCCGCTCGTGCGAGCGGCTGCTGCGTTCCTCAGCGAGATGGCGAGCTTCGAGTCCGCCGGCGTCGACAATCGTGACGCCTGATCGCGCGCGCGGCGTGCGTGCCGAACTGCGCTACTTCTTCGTCGCGCTCGGCTACTTCACGCGCATGCCCGTGCCGCGCGCGATCGGCTACGCGGCCGGCGATCTCGACCAGGCCGCGCGTTATTTCCCGCTCGTCGGCGCATGCGTCGGCGCGTGGGGCGCGCTCGTCTATCTCGCCGCGCTGCGCGTGCTGCCCGCGTCGATCGCGGTCGGGCTGTCGATGGCCGCGACGCTGCTCGCGACCGGCGCGTTCCACGAGGACGGCCTCGCCGACAGTTGCGACGCGTTCGGCGGCGGCTATACGCGCGACGACGTGCTGCGCATCATGCACGACTCGCGGATCGGCACGTTCGGTGCGGTCGCGCTCGTGATCGCGCTCGGCCTGAAATGGCAGGCGCTCGCGGCCATGCCGCCGCTGCGTGCCGCATGGACGATGATCGCCGCGCATGCGGCGAGCCGCACGGCGGCCGTCAGCCTGCTGATGTCGCTCGACTATGTGCGCGCCGAAGGCAAGGCGAAGCCGGTCGCGCAACGGATGGGCGCACGCACGGCATGCGTCGCGGCGGTATTCGGATTGCCGTGGCTGTTCTGGCCGGACTGGCGCGTGGGCCTCGCCGCAGGCGTCGCGCTCGTGCTCGTGCGCGCGTGGGCGGCCCGCTATTTCCTGAAGCGGATCGGCGGTTATACGGGCGACTGTCTCGGCTTCGCGCAGCAACTGAGCGAACTGGCGATCTATCTCGTGGTGCTCGGATGGACGTCGTCCTGATCCGCCATCCGGCCGTCGCCGTCGGGCCGGGCATCTGCTACGGACGCAGCGACGTGCCGCTCGCTGCAACGGCCGATGCCGGCGCGCATGCGGTGTGCGCGCATCTGTCGGCTCTCGGTGCGCCGCGGCCCGAGCAGATCTGGACGAGCCCGTTGCAGCGCTGCGCATCGATCGCCGAACGGCTGGCGCAGGCAATCGATGTGCCGCTGCTGCGCGATGCCGGCTGGCAGGAAATGGATTTCGGCGCGTGGGAAATGCGGCGCTGGGACGATATCGACCGTGCGGCGCTCGATGCGTGGGCGGCCGACCTGATGCATGCGTGTGCGCATGGCGGCGAAAGCGTCGAGCGGTTCGCCGCGCGGGTTGCACGGCGGGCCGACGCGGCCATGCGGGCCGATCGGCCGCAATGGGCGGTCACGCATGCGGGGGTGATCCGCGCGTTCGCATCGCATGTGTTGCGTGTGCCGCTCGATACGCTGCTGTCGCGGCCGGTGCCGACGGGCGGTGTCGTCTGGCTGCGTGCGGACGATGCGGCGCGAACATGGGAAGTCGTGCACTGGGATGAATAGGTTCGCCCGAGCCTGCATGTGCACGGCACAACGCGCGGTCAAACCACCTCAAGCACCGGGCGCATCGAGATGTGCGCGACGAACGCGCAAGTCGTCGGAAATCAGCGCGCCGGCCGCCGCGCACGCGCGGCATCGAGATCCTCGCACAGCGCGGCGGCGCCCTGCGCGATCCGCGGCGACGGCCGCGTCAGCAGGTCGCCGTCGATCGCGAACAGGTTGTTGCGCGCAACGGCCGTCAGCGCGGGCCACGCGTGCCAGCGCGCAAGGCTCGGCAGCGGTTCGTCCGAACGCGTCGCGCCGGCGCTCGTCGTCACGATCGCTTCCGGATTCGCCGCGAGCACGGCCTCGTCGGTGACACTCGGCGCGAGCGGCTTGAGCGACGCGAACACGTTACGGCCGCCGCACAGCGCGATCACGTCGTTGATCAGGTGCGCGCCGTTGAGCGTCGTCAGCGGGCGGTCCCAGACCTGGAAGAACATCGTGACGGGCGGACGCGCGGCGTAACGTGCACGCAGCGTCGAAATGTCGCGCGCAAAGGACGCCGCGGCCGCATCGGCTGCCGGCTGCGTGCCGAGCAGCGTGCCGAGCCGGCGCAGCGACGACGATACGTCGTCGAGATGTTTCGGCTCACTGAAGAACAGCGGGATGTGCAGCGCGCGTAGCGCATCGGTCTGCCGCTCGGCGTTGCCGTGCCGCCAGACGACGATCAGGTCGGGCTTCAGCGCGGCGATCCGCTCGAGATCGAGCGCCTTGTTGTCGCCGACGCGCGGCACCGCTTGCGCAGCGGGCGGATAGTCGCTGTACGTGACGGTGCCGACGAGCTTCCCGCCGCCGCCGGCCGCATAGACCAGCTCGGTCGCGTGCGGCGCGAGGCTGATCACGCGTTGCGCGGGCGCCGGCAGCGTAACCGTATTGCCGGCGTCGTCGCGCGTCGTGACATCGGCGTGGACGAGCGGCGCGTGAACGAGCGCGGCCAGTGTCGCGGCCGGCGCCAGCCGGCGGAACTTGCGCGGGCTCATGCGGATTCCTGTTGCAGCATCGGCACGCAGTGCGCGAGCGCGTCACCGAGGCGCTGCCATTCGGCTTCGCTGCCCGGCAGGCCGATGCGCACGCTGGACGGCTTCGCGAAGTGTCGCGTCCAGATGCCGCGTGCCGCGAGCGCCGCATGCAGCGCCGCGGCGCGCGGATCGTCGGTCCAGCTGAAGAGCGGTGTCGCGCGAACCGCGAAGCCGTGCGTGCGCAGCAGTGCGGCCAGCCGCTCGCCGTCGGCTGCGAGTCGTTCACGCGTGGCGGCCTGCCATGCACGATCGGCGAACGCCGCGTCGACCGCGTGGCGCGCGGGGCCGCCGACCGTCCATGCGCCGAGCATGTCGCGCAGCGCGACGATCCGTTCGGGGCAGGCGAGCACGAAGCCCGCGCGGATGCCGGCGAGACCGAAGAACTTGCCGACCGAGCGCAGCACGACGAGCCCCGGGCGATCGACCTGCGGCGCGAGCGATTGCGTCGCGCCCGTGTCGGCGAATGCCTCGTCGACGATCAGCGTGCCGCCGCGCGCCGACAACTGCGCATGCCAGCCGAGCAGGCGCTCGGCCGGCACGAATTCGGCGGTCGGATTGTTCGGATTCCCGACGATGACGTGACGCAGCGTCATCGGCAACGTATCCGTGCCGATGTCGAGCGGAGTGACGCGGTGGCCGTGACGTGCGAACGCGGGTGCGTATTCGCCGTACGCGAGCGACGCGACGCCGGCGTCGCCGGTCGGCAGCAACGCAGGCAATGCGCGGATCGCGGCCTGGCTGCCGGCGACCGGCAGCACGTGCGCGGGATCGGGCGCGTGGTAGTACTGCGCGGCGCAGGCCGCGAGGCCGTCGCCGTCGTCGGGCAGCCGGCGCCACGCGTCGGCCGGGACGGGCGGCACCGGATAGCCGACCGGATTGATGCCGGTCGACAGGTCGAGCCACGCGTCGTACGGAATGCCGTGGCGACGTGCGGCTTCATGCAGGTTGCCGCCGTGCGCGATGCGGGTGTCAGACATGATGGGTGGCCATGACGAGTGCGCCGCTCGCGACCAGCAGCGCGAGCCACAGCGCGAGCGTGCGTGTGACGAGCGACAGCGCGGCGACGATGTGGACGGCGGTCGCCGGTGCGCCGGTGCCGAGCGCCGGACGATCCTCGATCTCGCCGTGATAGACGGCCGGGCCGCCGAGCTGCACGTTCAGGCTGCCGGCGCCCGCGGCCATCACCGGGCCCGCGTTCGGGCTGTCCCAGTGGCGCGCCTGCGTGCGCCAGCAGCGCCATGCGGCGGCCGTGTCGCCGAGCAGTGCGTAGCTCGCGGCCGTGAGGCGCGCGGGAATCCAGTTCAATGCGTCGTCGAGGCGCGCGGCGGCCCAGCCGAAGGTCAGGAAGCGCGGCGTGCGGTAGCCCCACATCGCGTCGAGCGTGTTCGCGAGCCGGAACAGCAGCGCGCCGGGGCCGCCCGCGACGACGAACCAGAAGAGTGCGCCGAAGATCGCGTCGTTGCCGTTCTCGAGCGCCGATTCGACGGCCGCGCGCGACAACGCGCCTTCGTCGGCGTCGCTCGTGTCGCGCGACACGATCCGCGCGGTCAGCGTGCGCGCGGCGCCGAGGTCGCGCCGCAGCAGCGCCGCGGCGATCGGTGCGACATGGTCGGCGAGACTTTTCGCGCCGAGCGCGAACCACAGCAGCGCGACGTGCAGCGCGGCCGCGAGCGGCCACGGCAGCACGGCCACGAGCCATGCGGCGACGGCCACCGGCGGGACGACGGCTGCGATCCACGCGGCGACGCCAACCACGCGGCCGTGCCGGCCTGTATTCGATGCGCCTTCGATGCGCGCGGCGAGGCGGCCGAACGCGACGAGCGGATGCCAGCCGGCGGGCTCGCCGATCGCGCGGTCGACGATCGCGGCCGCGACTGCGAGCATCGCGACGACGGGCAGCGACAGCATCAGCATGACGGCGCTCCCGTCTTGAGGTCGAGCGGCAGCCCGGCGACGAGCAGCGTCACGCGCGTCGCGAGCGCGGCGACGCGCTGGTTCAGGCGCCCGAGTTCGTCGACGTAGCGGCGCGTGACCGACCCGAGCGGCACGACGCCGAGCCCGATCTCGTTGCTGACGACGATCACCTTCGCGCGCGCGCCGCGCAATGCGTGCTCGAGCCGCTCGACCTGCGCCGCGTACTGCGCATCGTCGAGCGGTTCGCCGTCGGCCGGGCACAGCAGGTTCGTGAGCCACAGCGTCAGGCAGTCGACCAGCAGGCATGCGTGCGGATCGTCGAGCCGCGCGAGCGTGCCGGCGAGGTCGACGGGCGCGTCGGCGAACCCCCATTCGGCCGGCCGGCGCGCGCGATGATGCGCGATGCGCTGCGCGAATTCGGCATCGGCGGCGGTCGCGGTCGCGATGTAGGTGACGGGACGGCCGCTGTCGGCCGCGAGCTGCTCGGCATGCGCGCTCTTGCCCGAGCGCGCGCCGCCGAGGACGAAGGTGAGGTCGTGCGGAATCATCGCGTGATTGTAACGGCGCGGGCGTACCGGCGCGGGCGATAATGCGGCCTTTGCTTCGCGACGACCTTTACACGATGAATGCACCCGAGTTGCGGCCGCGCGGCACGCTGATGATCCAGGGCACGACGTCCGATGCGGGCAAGAGCACGCTCGTCGCAGGCCTGTGCCGCCTGGCGCGCCGTGCCGGCGCGCGCGTTGCGCCGTTCAAGCCGCAGAACATGGCGCTCAACAGCGCGGTGACGGCCGACGGCGGCGAGATCGGCCGCGCGCAGGCGCTGCAGGCGCTGGCCGCGGGTGTCGCGCCGCATACGGATTTCAACCCCGTGCTGCTGAAGCCGACGAGCGACCGCGGCGCGCAGGTGATCATTCACGGCAAGGCGCGTTTGAACCTCAATGCGCGGGCGTATCACGACTACAAGCCGGTTGCGTTCGACGCGGTGCTCGAGTCGTATGCGCGCCTGCGCGCCGGTTACGACACGGTGATCGTCGAGGGCGCCGGCAGCCCGGCCGAGATCAACCTGCGCGACGGCGACATCGCGAACATGGGTTTTGCCGAGCGCGTCGACTGCCCGGTCGTGCTCGTCGCCGACATCGACCGCGGCGGCGTGTTCGCGCACCTGGTCGGCACGCTCGCGTGCCTGTCGGACAGCGAGCGCGCACGCGTGCGCGGCTTCGTGATCAACCGCTTCCGCGGCGACTTCAAGCTGCTCGAACCGGGGCTCGACTGGCTGCGCGCGCAGACCGGCAAGCCGGTATTCGGCGTGCTGCCGTACCTGCACGGGCTGATGCTCGATGCGGAGGACATGCTGCCCGCCCAGGCGCGCAGCGCCGCCGCACGCGGCGACGCCGGCGTGCTGCGCGTCGTCGTGCCCGCGCTGCCGCGCATCAGCAACCACACCGATTTCGATCCGCTGCGCGCGCATCCGCAGGTCGAGTTCACGTACTGGAAGAGCGGCCCGGTGCCGGATGCCGACCTGCTGATCCTGCCCGGCTCGAAGAGCGTGCAGCGCGACCTCGCATGGCTGCGCGACGCGGGCTGGGACGCGCTGATCCATCGCCACCTGCGCTACGGCGGCAAGGTGATCGGCATCTGTGGCGGGATGCAGATGCTCGGCCGCACGCTCGACGATCCGCTCGGCCTCGAAGGCGCGCCCGGCAGCGTGCCGGGGCTCGGGCTGCTCGAGTTCGACACGACGCTGCAGCCCGACAAGACGCTGAAGAATGTGACCGGGCATCTCGCGCTGCCGGGCGGGGCTGCCGTGCGCGGCTACGAGATCCACATGGGCGACACGCACGGGCCCGCGCTCGCGGCGTCCGCGCTGACGCTGGCAACCGACGCCGCACAGGGCGGCACGCGCCCGGACGGTGCGGTTTCCGCCGACGGCCAGATCCTCGCGACCTACGTGCACGGGCTGTTCGACGCGCCCGACGCGTGCGCGGCGCTGCTCGCGTGGGCCGGGCTCGACGGCGCGGAGCGCATCGACTATCCGGCGCTGCGCGAGGCATCGCTGGAGCGGCTGGCCGACACGTTCGCCGACCATCTCGACCTCGACGCGCTGTACGCCGAGTTTCGTTGAAGCGGCGCCGCGCCGCCCTCGCTTTTTCCGCCGGATCGCGTACAACACAGGAGGAGGGCGGATGTCCGCCTGGAGGAGTGCGACGATGAAGGCTCGATGGTGGTGGAGCGTGCTGCTCGCGGCGCTGCTGGGTGCATCGGCGGTTGCGCACGCGTGCGATTCATACACACCGGGCGGCAGCCAGTCCGGTTCCGGCGACGCGACACAAGGCAAGAGCGGTTACTGACGCCGGTATCGGGGCATGATCGGTCATGCCCCTTTTTACGACCGGATTCATTCTTAGTGGGAATCAGTTAAAGCGGATTGGCGTGTTTATCGGCCGAATCGGTTCGAATAGAGTGGGGGCCATTCTCATCCACTCACGAAGGAATCCGCCATGAACCCCAATCGCCTGAACGATTTCGCCGCGACGCTGCTGCGCGTCGCGCTCGGCGTGCTGTACCTCGCGCACGTCGCGCAGAAGGTGTTCGTCTTCACGCTGCCCGGCACCGCGCAGTTCTTCGCGTCGATTGGCCTGCCGGGCTGGCTCGCGTACCTGACCACATTCGTCGAACTGGCGGGCGGCCTTGCGCTGCTCGCGGGCTTCCGCGTGCGCGTCGCCGCGCTCGTGCTGCTGCCGTTCATGCTCGGCGCGACCGCCGCGCATCTGCCGAACGGCTGGGGCTTCTCGTCGCCGCACGGCGGCTGGGAATACCCGGCGTTCTGGGCCGTCACGCTTGCCGTGCAGGCGCTGCTGGGCGGCGGCGCGTTCGCGATCGGCGCACGGGAGGCCGCGGTTCAGCGCGCCTGACGGGCGCGTGAGCCGTGCGCCGTTCGGCGCAACCCGTTCCGGTGACACCCCGTTTGCCGATATCATCGCTCCCTGTATCAGCAATCGAGCGGCGCCAGCCATGCGGCCGGCGCCGCGTGGCTTTTTCGGGGGAATTCATGACGGTGATCGTGGTGGCGAATCCGAAGGGCGGCGTGGGGAAGAGCACGCTGTCCACCAATCTTGCCGGCTATTTCGCGGCGCAGGGTGCGTGGGTCGCGCTCGCCGATCTGGACCGGCAGCAGTCCGCGCACGCGTGGCTCGACCTCCGGCCGGCCGGCTTGCCGGCAATCGAGGCGTGGGATCTCGATCCGGACGCGCCGTCGAAGCCGCCGCGCGGCCTCGAATATGCAGTGATCGATACGCCGGCCGGCCTGCACGGCAACCGGCTCGGCGTCGCGCTGCAACTGGCCGACAAGGTGATCGTGCCGCTGCAGCCGTCGATGTTCGATATTCTTGCGACCCAGCAGTTTCTGGAGCGCCTCGCAGGCGAGAAGGCCATGCGCAAGGGCAGCGTCGAGGTCGGGATCGTCGGGATGCGGGTCGATGCGCGCACGCGCTCGTCCGACCAACTGCACCGCTTCGTCGAAGGGCTCGGCCTGCCGGTGCTCGGCTACGTGCGCGACACGCAGAACTACGTGCAGATCGCCGCGCACGGCCTCACGCTGTGGGACGTCGCGAAGAGCCGCGTCGACAAGGACCTCGAACAGTGGCGGCCGATCGTCGAGTGGGCCGAGCGCCGCGCGAAGAAGGCGGAGAAGGCGGAAAAGGCCGCCAAGGCGTCCTGATCCGGTCGCGCGGCCGTGACGCCGGTGCGCGACAAAATGAGAAAGGGCCGGATCCCGTGCGACACGGGATCCGGCCCTTCGATCGCAAGCGGCGCAGCCGCGCCCGCGCGCCACGGCACGCGGGCGGCCGCTCAAGTTACGTCCAGTTCTGCGTCGGCACGTGATCGCGGTGGCCCTTGATCTTGTTGCCGTCGTCGATGAACACGAGCTTCGGCTTCCAGCCGGCCTGCAGTTCGGCTTCGTCGACCATCGCGAATGCCGCGATGATCACCAGGTCCCCAAGCTGCGCACGGCGCGCGGCGGAGCCGTTCAGCGAGATCATCCCGCTGCCGCGCTCGCCCTTGATCGCGTACGTCGAGAAGCGCTCGCCGTTGTTGATGTTCCAGATGTCGATCCGTTCGTTTTCGACGATGTTCGACGCTTCGAGCAGGTCTTCGTCGATCGCGCACGAGCCTTCGTAGTGCAGCTCGCAGTGCGTGACTGCCGCGCGGTGGATCTTCGATTTGAGCATGTGGCGCTGCATGGTGTCTCCGTGATGCGTCGTGAGAGGCGCGGGCGGGCGGCCCGTCAGATTTCCAGGTTGTCGATGAGGCGCGTCGCGCCGAGCTTCGCGGCCGCGAGCACGACGAGCGGCTCGCCGGCTTCGAGTTCGGCGGCGCTCGGCGCGATCAGGTTCGCCTGGCGGCGGATCGACAGGTAGTCGGGCGCCCAGCCGCGCTCGGCCAGGTGCGTGCGCGCCAGTTGCTCGAGCTTGCCGAGGTCGCGCTCGCCGCCGAGTACGCTTTCGCGCATGCGCTGCAGCGTCCTTGCGAGTTCGGGGGCTTCCCGGCGCTCGTCGGCCGACAGGTAGCGGTTGCGCGACGACAGCGCGAGGCCGTCCTCGTCGCGCACGGTTTCGGCCGCGATGATGTCGACCGGCAGCGCGAGCTGATGGCACATGCGGCGCACGATCATCAGCTGCTGGTAGTCCTTCTTGCCGAACACGGCGACGCGCGGCTGCACGCAGGCCATCAGCTTCGACACGACCGTGCACACGCCGGTGAAGAAACCGGGCCGGAATTCACCTTCGAGGATCCCGCCGAGATCGTCCGGCGGCAGCACGCGGTATTCCTGCGGTTCCGGGTACATGTCGCGCTCGGTCGGCGCGAACAGCACGTAGACGTTTTCCTTCTGCAGCTTCTCGATATCGTCCTGCAGCGTGCGCGGATACTTGTCGAAATCCTCGTTCGGGCCGAACTGCAGCCGGTTGACGAAGATGCTCGCCACGACCGGGTCGCCGTGCTGGCGCGCGAGGCGCATCAGCGACAGGTGCCCTTCGTGCAGGTTGCCCATCGTCGGCACGAACGCCGTGCGGTTCTGTCCGCGCAACTGGTCGCGCAGTTCATGGATCGAGCTGATGACTTTCATGATCGGGTAGCGGGTTCCTCGCGCATGCGCGCGTTGGCGCCGCAGCGGCGGCGTCGGGGTCGAAGCGGAGAACGCCGGCGCGCGGGCGGCGCATCGGGCGTCGGCGGATTGTAGAGGATTTGGCCGCCAAACGCATCGAAAAGAGAACGATCGTTCACTTTTTAATCGGGCGTGCCGGAAACGAGCCGCGACCTGGGGGCGCGGCCGCCCGCCGCGGCGAAGCGGCGAGCGTCGGGATGAATCGGGAGCACGGGAATGGCGGGCGCGGGCCTTACGCGGGCAGGTATGCGAGGCGCACGTAGATCGGCGCGAACGGCTCGGGCTGCGTGATCTCGACGAGCGATTCGCGCGCGAGCTCGAGCATCGCGATGAAATTCACGACGACGACCGGTACGCCGCGCGACGTGTCGAACAGGTCGGCGAACTCCATGAAGCGCGCGTTCTGCAGCCGGCGCAGGATCAGGCTCATGTGTTCACGCACCGACAGTTCCTCGCGGGAGATCTTGTGGTGCTGCACCAGCTTCGCGCGCTTGAGCACGTCGGCCCACGCGGCGCGCAGGTCGTCCGAGTTCACGTCGGGAAAGCGCGGCGTGATGCTTTGCTCGATGTAGACGTCGGCGCGCAGGAAGTCGCGGCCGAGCTGCGGCAACTGGTCGAGGCGCTGTGCGGCGAGCTTCATCTGCTCGTATTCGAGCAGGCGGCGCACGAGTTCGGCACGCGGATCTTCCGCTTCCTCGCCGGTGTCGGCCTTCTTGACCGGCAGCAGCATCCGCGACTTGATCTCGATCAGCATCGCGGCCATCAGCAGGTATTCGGCGGCCAGTTCGAGGTTCGACGTGCGGATCTGGTCGACATAGCCCAGATATTGCGCGGTGACCTGCGCCATCGGGATGTCGAGCACGTTGAAGTTCTGCTTGCGGATCAGGTAGAGCAGCAGGTCGAGCGGGCCTTCGAACGTCTCGAGGAAAATCTCGAGCGCATCGGGCGGGATGTACAGATCCTGCGGCAGCTTGAAGAGCGGCTCGCCGTACAGGCGAGCGAACGCCGCGACACCGTCGACCGTGTCGGGCGTCGAATCGGCGCCCGCGGGCGCGGCGATCGCGTCGTCCTGCCGGGCGGCGCTGGCCTCGTCGGCGGCGCTCACGTCGTCAGAAGTTCTGGTAGTAGACGTACGACGTTTGCTTCACGCGCGATTCCTGCTGCTCGTCGCGCTCTTCGAGGTCGATCGGCTGCTTGTCCCACAGCAGCGAACGGCCTTTGCGCTGCTCTTCCTCGAGCGTCGGCTTCTGTTGCTTGAGCTGGTTCAGGAACTGCGTGACGTCGGACTGGTACGGCATGGCTGGATTTTCCGTTTCGGGCGGCGCACGATGCGCCGGATTCGCGATGGCGGGATTTTACCGCATCGGGGGAACGGCCGGCGCCAATCGCGCGTCGAATCCGCGGGCGCACGCCTGCGGCGCGGCGGCCCCGGCCCGTGCGCGCGCCGTTGCGCGCAAGCGTCAAAGCCTCGCGCGTGCGGGCATGGCCGCTGCCCTGTGGTCAAATACAGGGTTTCCACGAAACCGTGACAACCGAGGGCGAGGTTATATTTGGCGGGGCAGTCGAACCAGCAAGCACACACGGCGCATGACGCAGGCCCGCGCGCGGCACGCAATCTCGCCGGCACCGCGGCCCGCGCCGCACGGGCGGCCCTCGCGGGTTGCGTCGCCGCGTGCTTCGCGCTGCCGGCCCACGCGAAGTACGACGTCGACATCGATGCGCCGCGCTCGGTCCGCAAGCTGCTCAAGTCGCATCTCGATATTGCGCGCTTCGCGAAGCGCGACGACATCAGCGAAGACCAGTTCGACTTCCTCGTGACCGCCACGCCGCAGCAGGTGCGCGACCTCACCGCGACGGCCGGTTATTTCTCGCCGGTCGTGCGCACCGACGTGCGCACGCGCAACGGCAAGCGCGACGTACGCATCGCGGTCGATCCGGGGCCGCAGACCGTCGTGTCGACGGTCGACCTGACATTCAAGGGCCCCGTCGACACCGAAGATCCGAAGCAGGAGGCCGCGACCCGTTTCGCGTTCACGCTGAAACCGGGCGACCCGTTCACGCAGTCCGACTGGGACGGCGCGAAGGGCGCGGCGCTCAAGCAACTGCAGTCGCGCCGCTATCTCGGCGCGAAGATCGCGTCGTCCGAGGCGCGCGTCGACCCGCGCACGCAGCGCGCGACGCTCGCGGTCACGTTCGACAGCGGCCCGACGTTCACGATCGGCAAGGTCGATGTCGACGGCGTGCGTCGTTATCCGGAGAAGATCGTCACGAACGTCAATCCGCTGTCGGAAGGCGAGATCTACGACGTGCAGCGAATCGCCGAACTGCAGCGGCAGTTGCAGAACACGCCGTACTACGCGAGCGTCGCGATCGACGTCGGCGACGATACGACGAAGCCCGAGCGCACGCCCGTGCACGTGAAGGTCAGCGAGTTCCCGTACAACAACATCCGCGGCGGTGTCGGTTTCGCAACCGATACCGGGCCGCATGTGCAGGGCTCCTATACGTATCTCGACACGTTCGGCGCCGCGTGGCCGCTGACCGTGTCGGGCCGGCTCGACCAGATCCAGCAGTACGGGCAGGTTCAGTTGTCGATGCCGCCGGGTGAGAAAGGATGGACCAACAGCGTGCTCGCGTCCTATACGAATACCAACGTGTCGGACACGCGCATCTACAGCGCGAGGGTCGGCGTGCAGCGCACGCGCAGCGGCCAGTTCATCGACTATTCGTATTCGCTGATGTACTACCAGGACCGGCTCGACCAGAACGGCGCGGAGCCGACCACGAGCCGTGCGCTCGTGCCGCAATGGGCCTGGACGCGCCGCAATGTCGACGATCCGCTGTTTCCGCGTTCGGGCAACCTGATCCACGCGGAGGCCGGCTTCGCGGTCAAGGGCGTGGCGACCGACCAGACGTTCGTTCGCGGCTACGCGCGCGGCCAGCAATACCTGCCGGTCGGCAAGCGCGACCTGTTCGTGTTCCGCGCGGAGCTCGGCGGCGTGTTCACGAGCGGCAGCTCGGCCGGCGTGCCGGCGTCGCTGCTGTTCCGCGCGGGCGGCTCGAACTCGGTGCGCGGTTACGGTTACCAGAGCATCGGCAACAGCGTCGACGGCTCCGTTTTGCCGACCAAGTACCTGATGACGGGCACCGCCGAATACCAGCACTGGTTCAACCGCGACTGGGGCGCCGCGACGTTCTTCGACATCGGCACCGCGACCGATGCGTGGGGCGAGAAGGTGTTTTATCCGGGCGTCGGCATCGGTGCGCGCTGGCGCAGCCCGGTCGGCCCGATCAACGTCGACGTCGCGTACGGGCTGCGCAACCACAGCGTGCGCCCGTACCTGACGCTCGGCATCGCTTTCTGAACGTACCGCTTCATCCACGACGAACCGCATGACGAAGGACCCGAACGACACGCCGCCGCCTCACGACCCGGATTCGCCCGACGGCGCACCCGACGCACCGCCGCGCGCGCCGCGCCGCGGACGCGCGATGCGCGTCGTCGCGTGGACGCTCGCGACGGTCGTGCTGCTCGTCGTGCTGGCGGTGGGGCTCGTGCTGGCCGCGGCGACGACCGAGCGCGGCACGCGGCTCGCGTGGCACGCGGCCGTGCGCGTGCTCGGCGGGCAGCTTGCCGGCACGCTCGAGGGCGGAACGCTGGCGACCGGCGTGCGGCTGCGCGACTTCGCGTGGACGAGCCCCGGCGGTGCGGGCACGGAAGTGCGCATCGACCGGATCGCGGGCCGCTGGGCGCTGACCCGCGCGCCGTGGCGGCTGTCCATCGCCTATCTTCGCGCGGGCACGATCGACGTGCGGATCGCGCCGGGACCGTCGACGCCGAGCACGACGCCGCAGGACCTGAGCCTGCCGCTGCAGCTGCGGATCGACGACCTGCGCGTCGATCGCCTCGCGATTCACGACGGCGGTTCGACGACGCAGTTCGACCATATCGCGCTGAACGGCCGCAGCGACGGCCGTCACCATGAACTCGCGCTCGACAGCATCGATACGCCGTACGGCGCGCTGACCGCACGCGCGAAGCTCGACGGCGTGAAGCCGTTCGCGCTGACGGGCGAAGCCACCTACGCGGGCAAGCTGTCCGACGAGCCGGTCGACGCGCGGGCCCGCGTGTCGGGCTCGCTCGAGGCGCTGGTTGCGGACGTCGACGCGAGCGGGATGAAGCTGAGCGGGCGCGCGCACGTCGAGGCCGCGCCGTTCGGCGCGGTGCCGCTCACGCGTGCGTCGCTCGCGTTCGATCACGTGAACCCGCAGGCGCTTGCGCCCGGCGCGCCGGCCGCCGATCTCGCGGTGCGCGCGCAACTCGCGCCCGTGACCGCGCCGGCCGGTGCCGCACCGGCGAAGGGTTTCGCGGTGACTGGCCCCGTGTCGATCGTCAACGCGAAGCCCGGTACGCTCGGCGACCACCTGCTGCCGGTGATCGACGCGCACGCGAACGTTCATCTCGACGCGCACGCGCAGCGGATCGACGATCTCGCGCTGAAACTGATCCGCGACGGCAGCGTGACGGGCAACGGCACGCTGACGGGCGGCAAGGGCCGCTTCGACCTGAAGGTCGCGAACCTCGACCTGAACGCATTCGTCGCCGAGCTGCGCCCGATGCGGCTGGGCGGCCCGCTCGGCGTGACGCTCGCGGGCGACGTGACGACGGTCGACTTCAACCTGAACGACCCGAAGCTCGCGCTCGGCGCGCGCGCGAAGGTCGCGCTGACGCCGCAGCAGACGGTGCTGACCGACGCGCGCGTGACCGCGGCCAACGGCCGTATCGACCTGACGGGCGTGTTCCGCCACGACGCGCATTCGAGCTACGACGCGAAGGCGACGCTGACGGCGTTCGATCCGCTGCTGCTCGCCGCGATGACTGCGCCGAAGGCCGGCGGCAAGCCGGCCGCCAAGGCAGCGGCGCCGGCCCGGCGCGGCGAGACGCGCGTGTCCGGCACGCTGACCGCGTCGGGCGCGTTTGCGCCGCAGGTGTCGACGAAGGCGACCTTCAAGCTCGGCGACAGCCTGTACGACGGCGTGCCGCTGACCGGTGCAGGCGTCGTGCAGCTCGCCGGCTCGCGGATCCTGCCGAGCAACGCGAACCTGTCGATCGCGGGCAACCACGTCGATTTGCGCGGCAGCTTCGGCGCGCCCGGCGACCGGCTGCGCTTCGTCGTGGACGCGCCGCAGCTCGACCGGCTCGGCTTCGGCGTGGAAGGGCTCGTGCAGGCACAGGGTGACTTGACGGGCAGCTTCGCGCACCCGAACGTGACGGCCACCTACAAGGCCGAGCACGTCGTCGTCGGATCGAACCGGATCGGCGCCGCGCAGGGCCACGCGGACATCCGCGACGGCGCGCACGGCGCACTCGTGTTCACGGCCGACGCGACCGACATCGCGCTCGGCTCGCTGAAGCTGAAATCGCTGCGCGCGAATCTCGACGGCACGCGCGCGAAGCACACGCTCGACGCATCGGCGCTCGGGATGGCCGACGGCCGCGTGATCGACGTGACGCTCGCGGCGAACGGCGGCGTGGTCGAGAACCGCGACGGGATGCGCTGGGACGGCACCGTCACGCGTCTCGCGAATCGCGGCACGCCGGCCGTCGCGCTGCAGGCGCCGCTCACCGTGTCGGCCGGCGCCGGCCGTGTGACGCTCGGCGCAACGCGGCTCACGCTCGAAGGCGCGGCGATCGACCTGAAGTCGTTCGTGTTCGATCACGGCCAGATGCGCTCGGCGGGCTCCGTGAGCGGCGCGTCGGTCGCGCGTTTCCTCGCGGTCCGTCAGGAACTGACGGGCCAGCGGCCGCCGCTGCGGACCGACGTCGTGCTCGACGCCGACTGGGATTTCTCGCTCGGGGCGAACTCGACGGGCTATGTGCAGGTGAAGCGCCGCGGCGGCGACGTGACGATCGAGAGCGGGCGCGGCATCGCGTCGCTCGGGCTGACCGACCTGTCCGCGCGTGCGAGCTTTGCGCCGGGCAACCGGCTCAACTTGACGGCGCTTGCGAAGGCGAACCGGATCGGCACGTTCGATGCGAACGTCGTGGTGCCGTTCGCGCTGCACGACGGTATGTTCGGGGTCGTCAACGACGGCGCGCTGACGGGCCGCATCGACGCCGACGTTCCGTCGCTGAAGGCGACCGGCAACCTGTTCGGGCCGAGTTACCTGCTCGGCGGGCGCGCGGCGCTGAAGCTCACGGTCGCCGGTACGCCGGTGAAGCCGAACCTGTCGGGGATGCTGACGGGCGACGACCTGTCCGCGACGCTGATCGACCAGGGCGTGCAGCTGAAGGACGGCATCGTGCGCGTGAAGCTCGCGGAAAACCTCGTCGAATTCCAGCAGGTCGAGTTCCATGGCGGCGACGGCACGCTGCGCGCGCTCGGCCGCGTGCGCCTCGACGGCGAGGCGCCCGACCTGACCGCGAGCATCGTCGCGGACAAGCTCGAACTGTTCGCGGCGCCCGATCGCAAGCTGTCGCTGTCGGGCAAGGCGACGGTCGCGAACGACGGGCCGCGCGGCGCGCTGTCGATCGACGGCAAGTTCGTGGTCGACCGCGCGCTGTTCGACCTGCCCGAGGACTCGGCGCCGCGGCTGTCCGACGATGTCGTGATCGTGCAGCCGGACGGCACGGTGCGCGGCGACACGCCGACGGGCACCGCGGTGGCGAAACCGCAGGCGGCCGCGGACAAGCCGGCGCCGTCGCTCGCGCCGCGCGCGAACATCGACATCGGCCTCGGCAACGACTTCCGCTTCAAGGGCCATGGCGCGGATCTCGGGCTGCGCGGCACGATCACCGTGATGAGCGCGCCGGGCGTGCCGCTGCGCGCGGTCGGCAACGTGCGCGTGACCGAAGGGTCGACGTACACGTCGTTCGGCCGCAAGCTCGCGATCGAGAACGGCTTCTTCACGTTCAACGGCCCGGTGTCGAACCCGGGCGTCAACATCCTTGCGATGCGGCGCAACCAGGAGGTCGAGGCCGGCGTGCAGGTGACGGGCACGATCCAGTCGCTGACGGTCAAGCTCGTGTCGGAGCCGAACGTCACGGACAACGAAAAGCTGTCGTGGCTGCTGTTCGGGCACGGCACCGACCAGGGCAACAACGTCGGCCAGCAGGGTGCGATGACGGCGGCGCTCGGGCTGCTCGGCAGCGTGACCGGCAAGCGCGTCGCGCAGACCTTCGGTCTCGACGAAGTATCGATCGGCCGCAGCGATGTCGGCCTGACCGATCCGCAGGTCGTGCAGGTGTCGAAGGCGATCAACGAGCGTTTCGTGCTCGGCTTCGAGCAGGGCCTGCAGTCGGCGAGCAACGCGTTCAAGGCGACGATCAACCTGACGCGCTTCTGGTCGGTGTCCGCGTACGGCGGGACGTTCCAGGGCGTCGACCTGAACTACACGCGGCGCTTCGATCGCTGGTTCAGTCAACGGTGACGGCGGGCGTCGCGTGTCGCTCGCGGCAGATGGGTCGGTGTGGCGTACATGCGAGCCCGTCGTTGCGTGTGGCGACGGCGACAGGGCCGGCGATTCAGCGGCCGCTCGCCGCAGTCGTCAACCCGGGTTCGCTGCCGCGCACGCGGCGAATCCTTCGTGCGTTTCGGCGACCGTGACGTCGACCTGCAGCAGCCGGCCGCAAGCATCGATCCGCCGCGCTCGGAAGTAGTGGCGGTATCGCAGCGCGGCAGCCGCGACCGGCGGCGTGATCCGGGAATTCCACGATTCGATCGAGAAGCCGCCGGCGTCCAGCCATTGCAGCAGTCGCGACACGCCCGCATCGTCGGGCGGCACGACGAGGTCGACGTCGTTCAGCGGCGCTTCGGCATCGTTGTCGCTCGCGCCGGCGGCGAGCCGGCGTGCGAAACCGCCGAACACGGCGAACGCGAAGCCGTCGCGCGCCAGTGCGGCAACGAGTACGCGGGCCGCGTCGGCATCGCTTGCGAGCGGTGCCTTGTGGCACACGAGCGCGTATTCATGCGTGCGGTCGGTCGGCCCGTTGCCGTGCCGTGCGGGGCCGTCCGCGCGTTCGTAGATCAGCACGCGCTCTTCGTGCAGCACGAAGCGTTCGCCGAGCAGCCGCGCGACATCCCACGCGAGCGGCACGAACCGGCCGCCGAGCCGCAGGTTCTGCGCCATCACGATACACCAGCCGTCCGGTTCGAGCAGTGCATCGACGCCCGCGAACACGTTGCGCATCCGCTCCAGATACGGCGCGTAGTGTGCGACGCCGTACAACTGCCCGTCGGCCGTCTTGCCGGGCAACGCGTCGCAGCCGAAGTACGGCACGTTCGTCAGGCACAGCGTGAACGGGCCGCCTGCGTCGCGCGCGGCGGCCTGTGTCGCGGCGCGCGACAGGTCGCCCGCGAGCACCGGATGGCGGTTGGCTGTCGTGCCGGCCCGCGCGAGCCGCTCGCGTGCGAACGCTGCGCGCTCCGGATCGATCTCGACGCCGAGCGCTGGCACACCGCAGCGCGCAGCCGCGACGAGCGTTGTGCCGAAGCCGCAGAACGGATCGACGATCCAGCCGTCCGGCGTCGCGTGGCTGCCGATGAACGGCGTCATCTGTTCGACCCAGCCGCAATCGCGCGCGGTGAATGAATCTCGTGCGCGCAGGTCGGCGGGCAGCGTCGTGTCGGCGGCTTCGTCGGTCAGGCGCAGCCAGCTAGTCACGGCGGTCATCGTCGCTCCACAGGATGTCGCGCGTCGGTTGCCAGCCCGCGCACAGGTTGCCGTTCGGATGGAAGACGAGCTTGTACACGGCGTCGCGCAGTTCGTGCTCGCGCATCTCGCCGTAGTCGGACGTCTCGAACACGACTTCGAACCCGTCGCGATGCGCCCAGCGCGCATTCCAGAAGTAGTAACCGCCCGTCAGCGCGATCGGCTCGCAGCGCGCGGAAAACACCGGGTCCGCGACACACGCGAGCAGCAGCGCGTCGATCGCGATGCGTGCGCGGTCGATGTAGCGGCGCGTCGCGTTGTGCCGGTACGTGTCGGGCAGCACCGAGAATTCTCGGAAGATCACCGTGCTCGCGCCGAGCGCGCGGGCACGATCGAGGTAGCGGAGCACGTCCGCCGGCGTCTCGATGCCGCCGCGCTGCACGATGCAGACGAGCTTGACCGGGAAGCGGGCACGCGCGGCGGCGAACGCGGTCTCGAATGCGGCGTCGCGCATCACTGGCCGGCCTGGGCGAAAGCGCATGATCGACTGGTTCACGTCGTCGCGGTCGTGATGGCGCGACCATTCGAGCCATGACAGCCCGAACGCGGCGAGCGCGGGCAGCAGCGCGTCGCCATGCTCGACGAGGCCTGCACCGTTCGTGTACAGCACGCTGCCGCCGACGTCCGGGCCGTCGTCGCCAGCCGCGTCGAGCGTTGCGAGGAGCGACAGCAGCCAGCCGGGATCGTCGGTGTTTTCGAGTCCGGATAGCGAATACGATAGCGGCACGCCGCGCAGCGCTCGCAGCGCGCGGGCGAGCCGGTCGAAATGAGCGACGGGCGGGCGCAGGCTGGCCGCCATTGGGCCGGTTGCGGTCTCGTCGACGAGCGTTTCCGAGCAGAACCTGCAGCGCGCGGAGCACGGCCGGGCGGCAGCGTACGGCGTTAAGGTCAGCGGTTGCGCGAAGCGGATCGTGCGTGCGCGGAGCACATGCTCGTGCCAGCGCGCATGGTCGCTGGCCGGCGGCTCGCGCAGCGCGAGCCAGGCGAAGCGATCGGCGAGCGCGCCGATCGCGCGGCTGCGCGCGACGAGCGGCGCGACGCCATTCGCGTCGGCGATCGGCACGAGGGGGATCGTCAGCGGGGAGCGGGCGCGGCTCATGCGGCGCGACCTGCGCGTCCGTGCGGCCGAACAGGCGTGGGGTGCGTTCTCATGGCGTTGTTCCGTGTACGGCACCTACCGCCACAACCCATGGCTGGCCACGCGTGGCGGCCTTCGGAATCCGGCGGGTTCCGGTGCTGCGAAAGCATCGGCCTGTGCGAGCGGCTGCCGCGCAAGCCGATATGGTAGCGGAATCCGTGCGTCGAACGCGCCGCGTCGCGATCCCGTCAGCGCGGGCATAAAAAACCCCGCACGCATCGTGCGGGGCCTTTTTTTTTGCAAGCGGCGGCGCGCTCGGCTCGGCTTACTTCACGCGCATGCCGGGCTTCGCGCCGCTGTGCGGCTCGAGGATGTAGAGGCCCGGCTCGGCCTTCTCGTCGGTTGCCGACGCCGCGAGCACCATCCCTTCGGACAGGCCGAACTTCATCTTGCGCGGCGCGAGGTTCGCGACCATCACCGTCAGCTTGCCGACGAGCTGCTCGGGCTGGTACGCGGACTTGATGCCCGAGAACACGTTGCGGGTCTTTTCCTCGCCGACGTCGAGCGTGAGCTGCAGCAGCTTGTCCGACCCTTCGACGGCCTGGCACGCGACGATCTTCGCGATGCGCAGGTCGATCTTCGCGAAATCGTCGATCGAGATGGGCGCATCGTCGGCGCCGTTCACGACGGCCGGCTTCGCGTTCGCCTTGGCGTTCTTCGCGTTCTTCGCGTCCTTCACGGCATTCGCAGCATTCGCGCCTGCAGCGGCCGCGCCGGTCGCCTCGGCCTGCAGCGAATCGCGGTTCGCGGCGAGCAGCGCGTCGATCTGCTTCGGGTCGACGCGCGTCATCAGGTGCTGGTACGCCTTGATCGGCTGTTCCGACGACAGCGGCTTCGCGGCATCGGCCCACGTGAGCGGCGCGATCCCGAAGAACGCCTCGACGGATTCGGCGACGCGCGGCATCACCGGCTTCAGCGCGAGCGACAGCAGGCGGAAGGCCTCGAGGCTCACGCTGCAGGTTTCGTGCAGCGCGACCGCGTTGGCCGGATCCTTCGCGAGTTCCCACGGCTTCGCGCCGTCGACGTACGCGTTCACGTCGTCGGCGAGCTCCATCGTGTGGCGCAGCGCGCGGCTGTATTCGCGTGCTTCGTAGTTCGCGGCGATCGCGGGAATCGCATCGCGCAGCTTCGCGACGAGCGGATGGTTCATCGCGCTGTCCTGCACGCGGCCGTCGAAGCGCTTGAGCAGGAAGCCGGCCGCGCGGCTCGCGATGTTCACGTACTTGCCGACCAGGTCGCTGTTCACGCGCGCCTGGAAGTCGTCGAGGTTCAGGTCGATGTCTTCCATCGTCGCGTTCAGCTTTGCTGCGAAGTAGTAGCGCAGCCATTCGGGGTTCAGGCCCGTGTCGATGTAGCTCTGCGCGGTGATGAACGTGCCGCGCGACTTCGACATCTTCGCGCCGTCGACCGTCAGGAAGCCGTGCGCGAACACGTTGGTCGGCGTGCGGTGGCCCGAGAACTCGAGCATCGCGGGCCAGAACAGCGTGTGGAAGTACAGGATGTCCTTGCCGATGAAGTGGTACTGCTCGGCTTTCGCGCCCGGGCGGATCCACGCGTCGAAGTCGATGCCGTTGCGGTCGCACAGGTTCTTGAAGCTCGCGTAGTAGCCGACCGGCGCGTCGAGCCACACGTAGAAATACTTGCCGGGCGCACCCGGGATCTCGAAGCCGAAGTACGGCGCGTCACGCGAGATGTCCCAGTCGGCGAGCTTGGCCTCGCCGGCGTCGCCGAGCCATTCGCGCATCTTGTTGGTCGCTTCGGGCTGCGCGAGGCCGCTCACCCATTCGCGCAGGAACGTCTCGCAGCGCGGGTCGGACAGGCGGAAGAAGTAGTGCTTCGACGTCTTGCGCACCGGCGTCGCGCCCGACACCACCGAATACGGGTTCAGCAGCTCGGTCGGCAGGTAGGTCGAGCCGCACACCTCGCAGTTGTCGCCGTACTGGTCCTTCGCGTGGCACTTCGGGCACTCGCCCTTGATGAAGCGGTCCGGCAGGAACATTTCCTTGACGGGGTCGTACGCCTGCTCGATCTCGCGCTCGGCGATCAGGCCCGCTTCCCGCAGCGCGAGGTAGATCTGCTCGCTCAGCACGCGGTTCTCGTCCGAGTCGGTCGTGTAGAAGTTGTCGAACGACACGCCGAAGCTGTCGAAGTCGCGCTTGTGCTCGGTCCAGACGCGGTCGATCAACTGCTTCGGGCTCAGGCCTTCCTTTTCCGCGCGCAGCATGATCGGCGTGCCGTGCGTGTCGTCGGCGCCGATGTAGTAGACCTCATGGCCGTGCATTCGCAGCGTCCGCACCCAGATGTCGGTCTGGATGTACTCGACCAGGTGGCCGATGTGGATCTGCCCGTTGGCATAGGGCAGTGCGGACGTAACGAGGATCTGGCGGTCGCCTTGCGGCGCCGCAGCCTGCACGGAAGTGAGGTCGGATGCGGACATAGGGTCTGTAGAGGAACGGCGGAAATACGACGGGAAACTGCGATTCTAGCAGGGGCGCGGGGCGGGGAGGCGGGCCGGCGCCGCGGAGCGGGCGCCGGAACGGGCGGGGCCGCGCAAACGGCGTGCCCGGTGGTGCTGCTGCGCTGCAGCACGAATTCTGCGGGCAAAAAAAACCGGGGCGGATACGGCCCCGGAGCAACAACGACAAGAGGAGAATGGTGACGCGCCGGCAACACCAGCCGCGTACCGTAAATACTGACCACGGCCCGCGACGGAAGTTCGAAATTTTTTTCGATTTGTTACCGGCCCCGACGGAAGCCTTGTCCGGCGGGGTTGCGCGGGCGGCGTGCCCGCGCCTTCTCCTCGTCGCGCGCTTACTGCGCCTGCGCTGCGCGCAGGTAGATTTCGACGCGGCGGTTCTGTGCGCGGCCGGCTTCGGTCGCGTTGTCCGCGATCGGGTTCGACGGGCCCATGCCTTGCGCCGACAGGCGGCCGCTGTTGACGCCGCGCTGCGAGAGCGCGTTCACGACGCTTTGCGCGCGGTTCTGCGACAGCGTCTGGTTCAGCTGCGCCGAGCCGGTGCTGTCCGTGTAGCCGACGATCGATGCCGTCACTTGCGGGTTCTGGTTCAGCGTCGTTGCCAGGTCGTTCAGCAGCGGCGTGAAGGCCGGCGTGATCGCGTACTGGTTCGTCGCGAACGTCACCGAGCTCGGCACGTTCAGCTTCAGCGAGCCGTCCGGCTGCTCGGTCACTTGCGTGCCCGTCTGCGCTGCCGACGGGGCGAGCTTGTTCTTGATCGCCTGCCAGTTGTAACCCGTCACGCCGCCGACCAGTGCGCCGACGCCCGCGCCGATCGCCGCGCCCTTGCCGCCGCCCGCCAGTGCGCCGATGCCTGCGCCCAGCGCCGCACCCGTGCCGGTACCGACGGCCGTGTTGGTGCCTTGCGGCGATGCGCAGCCGGCCAGCACTGCACCGGCCAGGGCGAAGACGGACAGGCGAGTCGCGATTTTCATGTTCATCTTGGATTCCTCTCTTGGTTGAACGAGTCGACAACGACGACAACAGTTTTACGGCTCCCAGCGCAGGCCGCCCGAAACAGGCAAGGCCGGCCCGCGCTCGCGGCAGCCGCCGAGGTGGCCGCATGCCCAGTCCGTCAGCGTGGCTGTTCGGACAGTGCGACGCGTCAGCCTCTACAATATAGGCGGTTACGGGTCGATTTGGCCCCATAGCATGCCGCACGCGAAGAGTGCGCCGGGTCGCGCGTTCGCGCAATGGCATGCAACAGATTCTTTCACTTTTCCCGATTTTCGCAGCGTAATTTGATATTTTTTGACGTTTGCGCGCGAGAAAAACGTTTTCACGGAGTTTCGATGAGCATTGACCGGGCACAAGTCGACACCGCGCTGGCGGCTGTCGTCGACCCCAATACCGGCCGTCCGTATGCGGCGAGCAAGGGCGTGCGCAACGTCGCGATCGACGGCGATGTCGTGACGCTCGACGTGGTGCTCGGTTATCCCGCGCGCAGCCAGCACGACGACGTGCGCGCACGCGTCGCGGCGGCGCTCCAGGCCGTGCCGGGCGTGCGCGACGCGCGCGTCGCCGTGTCGCAGGAGATCGTCGCGCACACGGTGCAGCGCGGCGTGAAGCTGCTGCCGAACGTGAAGAACATCGTCGCGGTCGCATCGGGCAAGGGCGGCGTCGGCAAGAGCACGACGGCCGTGAACCTCGCGCTCGCGCTCGCCGCGGAAGGCGCATCGGTCGGCATTCTCGACGCCGACATCTACGGCCCGTCGCTGCCGACGATGCTCGGCATCCACGGCCAGCGTCCCGAGTCGCCCGACAACCAGTCGATGAACCCGCTCGTCGGCCACGGGCTGCAGGCGAACTCGATCGGTTTCCTGATCGAGGAAGACAATCCGATGGTGTGGCGCGGCCCGATGGCGACGTCCGCGCTCGAGCAGCTGCTGCGCCAGACCAACTGGCGCGAGCTCGACTACCTGATCGTCGACATGCCGCCCGGCACCGGCGACATCCAGCTGACGCTCGCGCAGCGCGTGCCCGTCACTGGCGCGGTGATCGTCACGACGCCGCAGGACATCGCGCTGCTCGACGCGAAGAAGGGCCTGAAGATGTTCGAGAAGGTCGGGATTCCGATCCTCGGCATCGTCGAGAACATGAGCATCCACATCTGCTCGAACTGCGGCCACGAGGAGCACATCTTCGGCGCCGGCGGGGCGGAGCGGATGGCAAAGGACTACGATGTGAACGTGCTTGGCAGCCTGCCGCTCGACATCGCGATTCGCGAGCGGGCCGACAGCGGCACGCCGACGGTCGCGGCCGAGCCGGACGGCGCGCTGGCGCGTCGCTACCGCGACATCGCGCGCGGGGTCGCGCTGGCGATTGCCGAGCGCGCGCGCGACATGACGTCGAAGTTCCCGACGATCGTTGTTCAAAATACGTAAAACCCTTGCGGGGCGGGGCCTCACGCTGTTTACGGCGCCGCGAGGCGCGGTATCATGGCGACTTTTCCCGGGTCCCTTTACCCGCCCGGCGCGGCCGTCGTGTCAAACGGCCGTCAGCCGGCATGAGGATCGAATGAAACAACGACATCACGGGGTACGCGCCGGCCGCGCGCGGCGCGCGCTGCTGGCCGCCGCCGCGCTGGGCCTGCTGGCCGGCTGTACCTCCTTTTCCTCGTCGCACGAAAAACGGGCCGACGCACAACTGCAGCCGACGGTCGGCTCGCAGGCGCGCGGCGCGGTGACGTTCGTCGAGCGTCCGGACGGCGTCCAGGTCACCTACAACCTGGTCGGCCTGCCGCCGAACAGCGATCACGCGCTGCAGGTGCACGAGCGCGGCGACTGCAACGCGGGCGACGGCTCGAGCGCCGGCCCGGTGTTCGCGCCGGCCGCCGACCGCCTGCGCGCGGGCGCCCGCGTCGCCGGCGATCTCGGCAACATCCATGCGGATGCGAACGGCGTCGCGGCCGGCTTCATCGTCGCTCCGGATCTGGCCCTCGATGGCGTGCGCTCGGCGATGAACCGCGCGGCGCTGGTGCACCGAGATCCGAGCGATCCCGCGTTCCCGCAGCATGGCGCGGGCCCCGCGCTGGCCTGCGGCGCGATCCGTTGACGGTCGCCGCGTGCGCGGGCCGATGATCGCGTAAAATGTGCGCCTTTCCCGGCCGCCGTCCTGAACCGGCGGCCTTCGTTTTCTGTCACGCAGCGTTTCCTGGCGCCCCGATATGAGTATCAAGTCCGACAAATGGATTCGGCGCATGGCCGAAGAGCACAAGATGATCGAGCCATTCATGCCCGATCAGGTTCGCGAGTCCGCGGACGGCCGCCGGATCGTCAGCTACGGCACGTCGAGCTACGGCTACGACATCCGCTGCGCGGACGAATTCAAGATCTTCACGAACATCAACTCGACGATCGTCGATCCGAAGAACTTCGACGAGGGTTCGTTTGTCGATTTCAAGGGCGACGTGTGCATCATCCCGCCGAACTCGTTCGCGCTGGCCCGCACCGTCGAATATTTCCGCATCCCGCGCACCGTGCTGACGGTCTGCCTCGGCAAGTCGACCTATGCGCGCTGCGGGATCATCGTCAACGTGACGCCGTTCGAGCCCGAGTGGGAAGGCTACGTCACGCTGGAATTCTCGAATACCACGCCGCTGCCCGCGAAGATCTACGCGAACGAAGGCGTCGCGCAGGTGCTCTTCTTCGAGAGCGACGAAGTGTGCGACGTGTCGTACGCCGATCGCGGCGGCAAGTATCAGGGGCAGCGCGGTGTCACGCTGCCGAAAACCTGATCTGGTTGCATAACGTCTCACCAGTTTCCGGGTGACCGCTGCGCGTGACGCGCCGCGGTCGTTCTTTTTGGAGAATCGCCCATGAAGTTTCGTTTCCCCGTCGTGATCATCGACGAAGATTTCCGCTCCGAGAACATCTCGGGCTCCGGCATCCGGGCGTTGGCCGAAGCGATCGAGAAGGAGGGCGTCGAAGTCCTCGGCCTCACGAGCTACGGCGATCTGACGTCGTTCGCGCAGCAATCGAGCCGCGCGTCATGCTTCATCCTGTCGATCGACGACGACGAACTCATGCTCGGCGAAACCGGCCAGGACGGCGAACTGCCCGAGCTCGCGACCGCGATCATCGAGCTGCGCGCGTTCGTGACCGAAGTGCGCCGCCGCAACGCGGACATCCCGATCTTCCTGTACGGCGAGACGCGCACGTCGCGGCACCTGCCGAACGACATCCTGCGCGAACTGCACGGCTTCATCCACATGTTCGAGGACACGCCGGAGTTCGTCGCGCGCCACATCATCCGCGAGGCGAAGGTCTATCTCGACTCGCTCGCGCCGCCGTTCTTCAAGGAACTCGTCAAGTACGCGGACGAAGGCTCGTACTCGTGGCACTGCCCGGGCCACTCGGGCGGCGTCGCGTTCCTGAAGAACCCGCTCGGCCAGATGTTCCACCAGTTCTTCGGCGAGAACATGCTGCGCGCGGACGTCTGCAACGCGGTGGACGAACTCGGCCAGCTGCTCGATCACACGGGCCCGGTCGCGGCGTCCGAGCGCAATGCGGCGCGCATCTTCAGCGCCGATCACCTGTTCTTCGTGACCAACGGCACGTCGACGTCGAACAAGATCGTCTGGCACGCGACGGTCGCGCCGGGCGACATCGTGCTGGTCGACCGCAACTGCCACAAGTCGATCCTGCACGCGATCACGATGACGGGCGCGATCCCGGTGTTCCTGACGCCGACGCGTAACCATTTCGGCATCATCGGGCCGATCCCGCGCGACGAATTCAAGCCGGAGAACATCCGCAAGAAGATCGAGGCGAACCCGTTCGCGCGCGAGGCGCTGCGCGAGAACCCTGACATGAAGCCGCGGATCCTGACGATCACGCAGAGCACGTACGACGGCGTTGTCTACAACGTCGAGATGATCAAGGACCTGCTCGGCGACCTGCTCGACACGCTGCACTTCGACGAAGCGTGGCTGCCGCACGCGACGTTCCACGACTTCTACCGCGACATGCACGCGATCGGCGACGGCCGCCCGCGCACGGGCGCGCTGGTGTTCGCGACGCACTCGACGCACAAGCTGCTCGCGGGCATCTCGCAGGCGTCGCAGATCGTCGTGCAGGATTCGGAGAACCGCACGTTCGACAAGCACCGCTTCAACGAGGCGTACCTGATGCACACGTCGACGAGCCCGCAGTACGCGATCATCGCGTCGTGCGACGTCGCGGCCGCGATGATGGAGCCGCCGGGCGGCACCGCGCTGGTCGAGGAATCGATCGCGGAAGCGATCGACTTCCGTCGCGCGATGCGCAAGGTCGACGCCGAATACGGCGACGACTGGTTCTTCAGCGTGTGGGGCCCGGACAACCTGTCGGAAGAGGGCATCGGTTCGCGCGAAGACTGGATGCTGAAGCCGAACGACCACTGGCACGGCTTCGGTCCGCTCGCGGAAGGCTTCAACATGCTCGACCCGATCAAGGCGACGATCATCACGCCGGGGCTCGACGTCGACGGCGAGTTCGGCGAGACGGGCATTCCGGCCGCGATCGTCACGAAGTACCTGGCCGAGCACGGGATCATCGTCGAGAAGACCGGCCTGTACTCGTTCTTCATCATGTTCACGATCGGCATCACGAAGGGCCGCTGGAACTCGATGGTGACCGAGCTGCAGCAGTTCAAGGACGACTACGACAACAACCAGCCGCTGTGGCGCGTGCTGCCGGAATTCGTCGCGCAGCATCCGCGCTACGAGCGCGTCGGCCTGCGCGACCTGTGCGCGCAGATTCACGACGTGTACCGCGCGAACGACATCGCACGCCTGACGACCGAGATGTACCTGTCGGACATGGAGCCGGCCATGAAGCCGTCGGACGCGTTCGCGAAGCTCGCGCACCGCAAGATCGACCGCGTGCCGCTCGACGAGCTCGAAGGCCGCGTGACGAGCATCCTGCTCACGCCGTACCCGCCGGGCATTCCGCTGCTGATCCCGGGCGAGCGCTTCAACAAGACGATCGTGAACTACCTGCGGTTCGCGCGCGACTTCAACGAGCGTTTCCCGGGCTTCCACACCGACATCCACGGCCTCGTCGCGGAAGAGGTGAACGGCCGCGTCGAGTACTTCGTCGACTGCGTGCGCGACTGATGGCGACGCACGGACGAATCCAGGCGATGCGCGCGGCAGTGGCCGCGCTCGTCGTCTGGGCGGCAGGGTCGGCGGGGCTGGCGGGGTTCGGCGTCGCACACGCGGAAGTCGCGGCGGCCGACCCGCTCGACGTCGCGATGCGGCAATGCCTCGCGCGGCGCGACCGGTCGTCGCCGGCCGGCCAGATCCAGTGCATGGGCGAAGCGCAGCAGCAGTGGCAGACGGTGATGGACGGCGCGTACCAGCGCCTGTTGAAGGATGCGCCGGCCGACGCGAAGCGCGGCTGGCAGGATAGCCAGCGCCGCTGGGTCACATGGCGCAAGGATGAAGTACAACTGCTGAAGGCCGTGTACGACACGACGCGCGGCACCGCGTACGCGATGTCGAGCGCCGACATGCAGTTGCAGCCCGTGCGCGATCGCGCGCTGGCGCTGCGCGGCGCGGCCGATCGTTATGCGCCGCCGCCTGCCGCCGTACCGGTAGCGGCCACGAGCGACGCGCAGGACGGCGCGAGCGCGGCCCAGGGCGCGGCCGCGTCGAACGGCAAGCCGGCGGCGAACGCGCCGCGCGATCCGGCCGTGCGCCGCGTGCGGCCGTGCGAACAGGATGCCGCGTGCGAGCACGCGCTGTTCGACCTGAACCGCTATTACCAGAAGCTGCGCCGCAAGATGCCTGCGCATTCGGCCGCGACGCTGGTGCGCGCGCAGCGCGCGTGGGTCGCGTTCCGCG
Source organism: Burkholderia sp. S-53 (assembly GCF_025560745.1). Lineage (NCBI taxonomy): Bacteria > Pseudomonadati > Pseudomonadota > Betaproteobacteria > Burkholderiales > Burkholderiaceae > Burkholderia > Burkholderia sp. S-53. The sequence goes on along the minus strand of NZ_CP090483.1, from coordinate 2,839,998 downwards.
ACACGACGGCGCCGCTCGTCGGCGAGGACGGGCGCGTGGACCTGATCGGCGCGCGGATCGCGACGATGAAGCGGCTGTCGGAGACGGCCGGCAACAAGTAAGCGCCGTCGCGACGCCGGTCGTTCGGCGCCAACGACAAAACGGGCACCCTCGGGTGCCCGTTTGCATTTGGCGCTGCGCCGTGCGCCGTGTTCGCGCGCGTGCCTACGCGGGCTGCTGCGGGTCGTGCCGGCCGAACCACGACGGCACGAGCGCGACCGCATCGTCGAGCGATGCGAGCACGTGCAGGCTCAGCGCGACGATTTCGGGCGTCGGCGCCTTCAGGTCGGGCACGGTGATGACCGACGCGCCGGCGCCGGCGGCCGATTGCGCGCCGAAGTCGCTGTCTTCGAACGCAACGCACGCGTGCGCCGGCACGCCGAGGCGTTCGGCCGCGAGCCGGTAGACGGCCGGATCGGGCTTGCCGCGCGTGACTTCGTCGCCGCCCGCGATCGCGCGGAAGAACGGCAGCACGCCGACCGCGTCGAGCCGCGCGCGGATCACGTCGCACGCGGACGACGATGCGACCGCGCACGGAATGCCGGCTTGCGCGAGCGCGTCGAGCAGCGCGAACGCGCCGGGCTTCAACGGGAATTTCGGATGGGGCTCGGGCGCCGCGAGCTGTTCGCGTACGCGGATGCGCACCGCGTCGAACGTATCGGGGTTGCCGATCAGCCGTGCCAGGATCACCTGGCCTTCGGCGAACGAGCGGCCGACGATCTGCAGATAGTCGGTGGCCGTCAGCGCGACACCGTGCGCATTCGACACGTCGAGCCACGTGTTCATGATGGTCCGCTCGGAATCGACGAGCAGGCCGTCCATGTCGAAGAGCGCGGCGGAAAAGGTCATCGGCGGCATCCGGGAAGCGGGGCAGGCAATGGGCGGCGCAACGGCCGCCCGAATGAAAAACGGACGCCGAGGGCGTCCGTCCGGAACAGCGGGCTTACTGGCCGAGCGCGGCGCGGGCAGCCTTGACCGCCGCGCGCACCTGGTCGGGTGCGGTGCCGCCCGGATGGTTGCGGCTGGCGACCGAACCCTCGAGCGTCAGGTAGCCGAACACGTCGTCGCCGATCAGGTGCGCGACGTTCGGCAGCTCCTGCTTCATCTCGTCGAGCGTCAGGTCGGCGAGATCGATGCCGCGGTCGTCGCAGATCTTCACTGCGTGCGCGACGGCTTCGTGCGCATCGCGGAACGGCAGGCCGCGCTTCACGAGGTAATCGGCGAGATCGGTGGCGGTCGAGAAGCCCTGCAGCGCGGCAGCGCGCATCGCGTCCGGCTTCACGGTGATGCCGGCGACCATTTCGGCGAAGATCCGCAGCGTGTCGGCGACGGTGTCGACCGTGTCGAACAGCGGTTCCTTGTCTTCCTGGTTGTCCTTGTTGTACGCGAGCGGCTGGCCCTTCATCAGCGTCAGCAGCGCCATCAGGTGGCCGTTCACGCGGCCCGTCTTGCCGCGCGCGAGTTCCGGCACGTCCGGGTTCTTCTTCTGCGGCATGATCGAGCTGCCGGTGCAGAAGCGGTCGGCGATGTCGATGAAGCCGACGCGCGGGCTCATCCACAGCACGAGTTCTTCGGAGAAACGCGACACATGCGTCATCACGAGCGCGGAGGCCGCCGTGAATTCGATCGCGAAGTCGCGATCGGACACCGCATCGAGCGAGTTCGCGCAGATGCCGTCGAAGCCGAGCGTCTTCGCGACCGCGTGGCGGTCGATCGGGTAGCTCGTGCCCGCGAGCGCGGCCGCGCCGAGCGGCAGGCGGTTCACGCGGGTGCGGCAGTCGCGCATGCGCTCCGCGTCCCGCGAGAACATCTCGACGTACGCGAGCAGGTGGTGGCCGAACGTGACGGGCTGCGCGACCTGCAGGTGCGTGAAGCCCGGCATGATCGTGTCGGCATTCTGTTCCGCGAGGTCGAGCAGCGCGCCGCGCAGGTCGTTCAGCAGGCCGCCGATGCGGTCGATTTCGCCGCGCAGCCACAGGCGGATGTCGGTCGCGACCTGGTCGTTGCGCGAGCGGCCGGTGTGCAGGCGCTTGCCGGCATCGCCGATCAGCGCGGTCAGGCGCGCCTCGATGTTCAGGTGGACGTCCTCGAGATCGAGCTGCCATTCGAATTCGCCGCGCTCGATCTCGCCCTTGATCTGCGCCATCCCGCGTTCGATCGCGGCCAGGTCGTCGGCGCTGATGATCTTCTGCGCGGCGAGCATGTTCGCGTGCGCGAGCGAGCCGGCGATGTCGACGAGCGCGAGGCGCTTGTCGAAAAACACCGACGACGTGTAGCGCTTGACCAGCTCCGACATCGGTTCCGAGAAGCGGGCCGACCAGGCCTCGCCCTTTTTGTGCAGTTGGGACGTCATGGCGATTCTTCGAAGGGGAGTTGGGCGGCGTGCGCCGCCGAGGGAATCCCGCGATTCTAACATTCGCGGGCCCGGCGGCCGGCACGGGCTAGCGCAGCGCGCAGGTCAGCGGGCCGATGCGCGGCAGCGTGCCGTCGTCCGGGCGCCGGTACGCGAATTCGACGCCGCAGCGGCGTCCGCCGCCGGAAATCTCCAGATGATTGTCGGCGGCGAGGCCGTCGACGAACGTGAGGCCGTCGTAGCCGACGATCGTGCGCTGGCCGCTTTCGACGTGCACGACGTCGAGGCCGGGCGGCAGCGGCGCGCCGTCCGGCGTGCGCAGCGCGATCGACGCCGCGCGGTAGCGCGTGACCGGGAAGCGCGCGAGCACGCCCGAGCGGGCCTGCGGCACGACGTCGAGCGTCGTGTCCGCGAGGCGCGCATCGGCCGGCAGCGTCGTGCCGTCGATCGCGACGCGATTGTGCTGGTATGCGCTCAGGTCGGGCACCAGCAGGTAGCCGGTGCGGTCGGTCTCGCCGATCGGCCGGTTCTGGTGCAGCACCGGCACGCGCCCGGCATCGGTCGACACGAGCGCGAAGCCGTCGTCGATGCGGCGCGACGTCAGCAACTGGCCGTTCATCAGCACGAGCGCGCCGGTCACGTCGACCGCCGCGTCGCGTTGTCCGCCGAACGACTGTCCGAGCAGCGTGACCTGGCCCGCGCGGCCCAGGTATTGCAGCTGTCCCTGGCCGTAGCGCAGCGGACCGTTCTCGCCGGCCTGCACGTTCCAGCCGAAGCCTCCGTCGTAGTCGGGCGCGCGCGACGCGCTGACCGCGCGGGTCGACTCGCCGTTCTGCCGGCCGACGCTCGCCGCGACCGACGTATTGTCGCCGAGGCCGACGCTCAGGCTGACGAAGAAGCCGCGCGCGTTGTGCTGCCGGAAATCCTGGAACGCGCTGACGGTCATCGACGCGAGCATCCCGAAGTTGACCGACCACGCCGCCGTGCCGATCCGCGACGCGGGCGCGCCCGGGTATTTGAGGCCGAGATAGCTGAACGACAGCGTCTGCGCGCGCAGGAGCGGGAACGACACCGTCACGCGGTCGCTGATGGTCGCGACCGGCGTGCCTTCGCGCGCGCCGAGGTCGCCGTAGCCGCCGAACGCGCGCAGCGTCTGCGCGTCGACCGAGAAGCGCGGCGTCACGTACTGGTAGCCGAGGCCGGCCTGCGCGCCGGAGAAGCGCCCGGCGCTGACGGCCAGCGACGCGTTCGCGACGCCCCCGCCGCCGATACGTGCGAGCACGCCCGCGCCGGCGTCGTAGACGCCGCTCGTCGCCTCGGCGTGCGCCTCGGCCGTCAGCCGCTCGGTGACGCCGTAGCGCACCGATCCGCTCGCGGCCGGCGTGCGCGCATAGTCGAACGCGTCCTGGCCGTATGCGCGGCGCAGGAAGCCGGCCTCCACCGAATAGCTGGCGAGGCCGGGCGCGAGCAGGCGCGTGTCGACGTAGAGCGGGATCGACGTGGCGATCGTGCGGCCGAGCGCGTCGCGCGTGATCACCGTCGCGTTGCCGGCGCCGGTGATGCCCGGCACGCTGTTGATCACGAACGGGCCGCCCGGCACGTCGCCGCTGAACTGGCGCACGTTATTGACGTACAGGTCGACCGCCGACGGCACGACCGCGCTGCCCGACAGCGCCGGCACCGGGAAGGTCACGAGATCGGGGCGCAGGCCGAAGTTGCTGCGCCACTGCACGCCGCCGATGCGCAACGAGCGCGTCCACGACAGCGACGACGAGATGGTGTCGCCGAATTGGGTCGTCGTGAGCGTGCGCGGGTCGGACACCGTCCACGACGTGTCGTAGCGCATGTAGCGCTGCCCGTCGCGACGGAAGTAGCCGATGCCGGTGTTGCTGAACACGCCGGCCGGATCGAAGTAGCGCGCCTCGGTCCACACCGCGAGCGGCGAATGCGCGGCGGTCTGCGCGTATGCGTCGTAGTTCAGCACGATGCCCCGGCCGGACGTCGCGGGCGGCGTGGCGGCGAGCCCGCGCGCGTCGAACGTGTGCGGAATGCGCAGCGCGTCGGGCACGGTCAGGTCGATCGTCTGGCGGCCCGGATCGTAGTCGTAGCGCAGGCCCGCGAGCGCGTCGAGCTCGACCGGCGTGTTCGACAGCGGCTGCGCGCGGTCGCCGCTTGCGATGCCGAGGTCGTTCAGGTCGGCCGACGCCGCGAACAGGTGCCCGTCGGCCAGCCGGAAGCGCGCGATCCGGTGGGTCGGCTCGCCGTTGATCGACACGTCGAGGTACAGCACGCCGGGCTCCGGGGCGGCGGAAGGGGGCAGCTCGGAGGCCGGCTGCGCGCCTGCGGTGCCCGCGCGCAGCGCCAGCGCGACGGCGGCGAGCCACGCGTATCGCCTGGCCGGCGTCGTTCGATTGGCATGTCGCGTCGTCGGCACGCGCAACGGGGCGGGAGGGCGCCGGCGCCGGACTCAGCGCGGCGCCAGCCGGGCCTCGACGGGTTGCGTATTGACTGTCGCGCGGACTTTCACGAACGGCGACGGGCGCGCGTCGAGCTTGAGCGGCCAGTGCCGCACGCTGCCGGCCAGCGCGTAGCCGAGCAGCCCGCGCGCGACGTCGTGCGCGTTGCCGTGCGCATCGACGAGCTGCACCGCGGAGAGCTGCGCGCGCCGGCCGCCGAGATTCGCGACCGACAGCCGCAGGCCCTGCGAATCGGCCTCGATGCGCCAGTCGAGCTGCGGCGGGGTGGGCGGTGCGGCGGGTTCGACGAACACCGGCACCGAGTAGCGCACGCGGATCGTGATGCCGTTCTGCGCCGGTGTGCCGGGCGCGGGCAGTTCGTCGATCAGCACGCGATAGCTTTCCTCCGTGACCGGGCTCGCGCGCGCGGTGCGCACGAGGCGGATCAGCTGCTCGGCGTTCGCGCCGATCTGCAGCAACGGCGGCGACGCGGCGAGCGAATCGGTCGGCGTCAGCACGTCCTCGCCGTTCTCCTGCGTCCAGCGGAACGTGCGCACCTGGCCGTAGATCGGCTGCACGCCCGAATTGCTGAGCGTGACGCCCGCCGCCGCGACCGACGGCGGCAGCTCGAGCGTGACCGGCGAAATCTGCAGCGTCGCGGCCGGCGCGGCTGCAGCCGACGCGGCGCACAGCGCGGCGACAAAACAGGGGCCGATCGCCACGGCGGGTCAGAAGTAGACGGTCGCGGTGACGGTGGCCTGGTAGGTGTCCGGTTTCGGGGTGCCTTGCGTCTGCACCTGGCCGTATACGTTGATCGTCTGGGCGGAGCCGTTGCCGGTGCCGCCGACGGTGTCGGTGCCCTGCGTGTTCCCCCAGATCGTCGTGTGGCCGCTGTCCTGGAACAGCTGGAAACCGACCGTCGTGCCCGTGTTGCCGCTGGTCGTGCCGGCCATCAGCCGCGCGCTGACCGTCGAGCCGGAGACGCCGCCCGAGTCGAGCCCGACGTTGTAGGGCGTCGTGTTGCTGCAGGTGACGGAGAGCGTGGTCTGCTGGTTGATCGCGGCCGACAGTACGCCAGAGGCGCCGAATGCGAGCGGGTTCGCGCTGACCGAGCAGTTCGCCTGGATGGTCAGCGTGACGTTGAATTGCGCGGTGGCGGTGCCGTTGGAATAGATGGCGGCGGCGACAGGGCGCCAGGCCGGGGTGAGTGCGATGGCCGCCGCGATGGCGGTGGACAGCCCGTGACGCGTGATGGCGTTCATTGTGATGGTCTCCAGCCGTTCTGGGAGTGTCGCCCGGCCTGCGGTGCCCGAACCGCGTGATTCGCCGTGTCGACGGAACCGCACATTTGTCTGACTAGATTACTCTACGCATTTGGTTGCATGCAATGGTAGAAATGCGGACTAGTTCGCATTGTCTGAATATTTTGCGGGCGGGCGGCTTGATCTGGATCAACGGTCGGGGCGGCAGCCGGGCCGCCGCCGGTACGAATGCTTTTCTATCGGGGGAAACCATGGCGGAGCAGCGGGTCGTGCGGGCGTACCGGTATCTGCATCGGGTGGCGTGCTGGCTGCTGGCCGCGCTGCTGTGCGGGCCGTGGCTGTCCGCGCAGGCGGACAGCTGCACGGTGAGCGCGCAGACGACGAGCTTCGGTTCGGTCAGCCCGATCACGCAGGCCGCGTACACGACGACCAGCACGGTGGGCGTGACGTGCACGTGGGATACGTTGAGTCTCAACACGACCGCGCTGGTCTGCCTGAATCTCGGCGCGACGAGCCCGCGCGCGATGACGAACGGGGCCAACCAGATGCAGTACGACCTGTACCAGGACAACGGCTATACGCAGGTCTGGGGCGCGGTCGCCAGCGGCACGACGCCGATGTCGGTCACGCTGGCGAAGCCGGGGATCGGCACGAGCGCGAACGCGACCCTGACCGTTTACGGCCGCATCGCGCCGAACCAGCCGACCGTCCCGAGCGTGAACAACAGCAGCACGCTCTACTCGCAGACGTTCGCCGGGAACCTGGCGTCGTACAGCTACAACTTCGCGCTGCTCGCCATTCAGTTGGTGCCATGCACGTCGCAGGCGTCGGCGGGCACGTTCGCGTATTCGACGAACGCGACCATCGTGAACAATTGCTTCATCAGTGCGACGAATGTTGCGTTTCCCGCAACGGGCGTGCTGGCGGCGGCGCAGACGGCAACCGGCTCGATCAGCGCCCAGTGCACGAACGGCGACGCGTTCCAGATCGCGCTGAACGGCGGCAGCAGCAGCAATGTCGCCGCGCGCACGATGCAGCGCGTGGGCGGCGGCGGTTCGGTCGGCTACCAGCTCTACCAGGACAGCGGCTTGACGAAGCCATGGGGCGACGGCACCGGCGGCACGTCGATGGCGACCGGCACCGGCAGCGGGCTCGCGCAGGCCATCACCGTCTACGGCCGCGTGCCCGCGCAGGCGACGCCCGCGCCGGGCGACTACAGCGACACGATCACCGCGACGATCAGTTTTTGAGCGGGCTCAGTCGCGCACCAGCACGACCAGCTTCAGGTCCTCGCGGTGCGCGGGCTTCAGCGTGATCTGCTGGTACACGAGACGGCCGTCGGCCGGATGGTCGAATTCGCGCAGGCCGCCTTCGCGCTCGAACACGTCCTGCGACGCCCAGTACTGCGCGAATGCGTCGCTGCCGGCGGTCAGCGCATCGATCAGCGCGCGCGTCGGCGCGTCGGCCAGGTGGCGGATCGAATCGGCGCGGAATTCGGCCGCGAGCCGCCGCGCGCGGGTTTCCCAGTCGACGATCAGCGTGCGCGCGGCCGGCGCCATGAACGTGAAGCGCAGCAGGTTGCGGTCGTGTTCGCCGTCGAGCCAGCCGGAAAACAGCGCGGCGGCCGGCGCGTTCCACGCGAGCGCATTCCATTGCCGGTCGAGCACGTACGCGGGCGTCGCGATCGCCGCGACGGTCGCGGCGAGCGTCGGCGGCAGGTCGCCGCCCGCGACGTCGGGCTCGGCTGGATCGCGCTGCGCGGCCAGTTCGAACAGGTACGCGCGCTCGGCCTTCGACAACTGCAGCGCGACGGCGATCCGCGCGAGCGCGTCGGCCGACGCCGACACCGGACGGCCCTGTTCGATCCACGTGTACCAGGTCGGGCTGACGCCGCACAGCTGCGCGACTTCCTCGCGCCGCAGCCCCGGTGTACGGCGGCGCGGGCCGGGCGGCAGGCCGACGGCCTGCGGCGACAGCCGCTCGCGGTGGGCGCGGATGAATTCGCCGAGCGCGCGGGCGGGCGTGGCGTCGAGCGGCGGGGTGGGGGCGGAGGACGGCTGGTTCATGCGGAAACGGCGAAGTGGAAACGGGGATACGGCAACGGGCAACGATCAGACAGGTGTATCGAATACCAGTATAACTGCTTAACTTGTACTGGTACAAACGCAGGCCTATTGTAGCGGTTCGCGCGCTGGCAGGCAGCGGGCGTCCCACAAAACGCGTTGCAGGGGGCTGGAACCGGCGCCGAAGCGCCCACTCCGGTCGACCGTACAAAGGAGCGAACGATGAAACACCACGACCAGGTCGCCGACGCATTCGGCACGACGGCCGCCGCCTATCTGACGAGCACGGTCCACGCGACGGGCGCCGATCTGCAGACGCTCGCCGACGCGGTGCGCGCGACGCCCGATGCGGCCGTGCTCGATCTCGGCTGCGGTGCCGGCCACGCGAGCTTCGCGGTCGCGCCGCACGTGCGCGACGTGGTCGCCTACGATCTCGCCGCGCCGATGCTCGCGACCGTCGACGCGGCCGCGCGCGAGCGCGGGCTCGCGAACATCCGCACGCAGCAGGGCCCGGCGGAACGGTTGCCGTTCGACACGGCGACGTTCGACTGGGTCGTGAGCCGGATGAGCGCGCACCACTGGCACGACATGCGCGCGGCGCTGGCCGAGGTGCGCCGCGTGCTGAAACCGGGCGGGCGCGTGCTGATGATCGACATCGCGGGCAACGATCATCCGCTGCTCGACACGTACCTGCAGGCGGCCGAAGTGCTGCGCGACGCGTCGCACGTGCGCGACTACCGCGCGGACGAATGGCTCGCGATGTTCCGCGACGCCGGTTTCGACGCGCACGTGCACAGCCGCTGGCGGCTGCCGATCGATTTCGACACGTGGGTCGCGCGCATCCGCACGCCGGCCGACAGCGTCGCCGGCATTCGCGCGCTGTGGGCACATGCGCCCGACGAGGTGCGCGGCTACTACGCGGTGCGGCCCGATGGTTCGTTCGAGCATGACGCGCTGCTGATCGACGCGCATTGACCGGGCCAGCCGGCACGGCATGCCGATGCGGTGCGGCCTCCCGATGAAAAAAGCCGCGATACGCACCGTGGGTACGGTGACGTATCGCGGCTTCTGCGATGCCATGCGGCGCGGAACGGGCCCGCGCCGCATGCGGATCAGCCGGTGTTGCGCAGGCCGGCCGCGATCCCGTTGATCGTCAGGTGAATCCCGCGGCGCAGCCGCGCGTTCGTGTCGCCCGCGCGGTGACGCTTGATCAGTTCGACCTGCAGGTGATTCAGCGGATCGAGATACGGGAAGCGGTTCTTGATCGAGCGCGCGAGCAGCGGGTTGGTCGCGAGGCGGCCTTCGTGCCCGGTGATTTCCGCCAGCGCCTGCGACGTACGCTCCCATTCCGCGACGATCCGCTCGAACACATGCTTGCGCAGCTTGCGGTCGGACACGAGCTGCGCATAGCGCGATGCGACCGCGAGGTCGGTCTTCGCCAGCACCATGTCCATGTTCGACATCAGGTTCGAGAAGAACGGCCAGGTCTTGTTCATCTTCTTCAGCAGCGCGACGCGCTTCGTGCGCTCGGCTTCATCCTGCGCGCCGTCGAGATACGCGCTCACCGCACTGCCGAAGCCGTACCAGCCCGTCAGCAGCAGCCGGCACTGGCCCCACGAGAAGCCCCACGGAATCGCGCGCAGATCCTCGATCTTGCGCTGCTTCGGATCCTGCAGCTTGCGCGAAGCGGGGCGGCTGCCGATGTTCAGCTCGGCGATCTCGGTGATCGGCGTCGACGAGAAGAAGTAGTCGGTGAAGCCGGGCGTTTCATAGACGAGCGCGCGGTACGCGGCCATCGCCGAGTCGGACAGCGTCTGCATCGCGACCTCGAACGCGGGCAGTTGCGCAGGGGCGTTCGATTGCGGCAGCAGCGACGCCTCGAGCGTCGCGGCGACGACCGTCTCGAGGTTGCGCCGACCGATCTCGGGGTTCGCGAACTTGCTCGCGATCACCTCGCCCTGCTCGGTCAGGCGGATCTGGCCGTTCACGGTGCCCGGCGGCTGCGACAGGATCGCCTGGTAGGTCGGGCCGCCCCCGCGGCCGACCGTGCCGCCGCGGCCGTGGAACAGCCGCAGCGTGATCTTGCGGTCGCGGAACAGGTCGACGAGCGCGAGTTCCGCGCGATACAGCTCCCAGTTCGACGTGAGGAAGCCGCCGTCCTTGTTGCTGTCCGAGTAGCCGAGCATCACTTCCTGCTCGGCACCCTGGTGCGCGATCAGCGCATCGACGCCCGGCAGTGCGAAGTATTCGCGCATGATGCGCGACGCGTCGCGCAGGTCGGGGATCGTCTCGAACAGCGGGATCACCATCAGGCTGTTCCTCGCATGGCCGCCCGGCACGCCGAGCGCACCTTCGAGCAGCCCCGTCTCCTTCTGCAGCAGCAGCACCTCGACGAGGTCGCTGACGGTTTCCGTATGCGAAATGATGTAATTGCGCACCGCGCGCGCGCCGAATTGCGCGCGCACTTCGCGCGCCTTCTCGAACACGCCGAGCTCGCTTTGCGCGAGCGCCGAATATTCGAAGTACGGCGAGCGCAGCGGGCGCGGGTCGGCGAGTGCGGCGAGCAGCACGCGCAGCTTGTCTTCCTCGGCGAGCCCTGCATAGTCGGCCTCGACGCCCGCGCGCGCGAACAGCTCGGCGACCACCGCTTCATGGATGTCGGAGCTCTGGCGCAGGTCGATGCTCGCGAGATGGAAGCCGAACACTTCGGCGGCACGCACGAGCGGCGCGAGGCGCGGCGCGGCGAGCGACGTGCCGTGGTGTTCGTCGAGCGACGCGGTGAGCACCTTCAGGTCGGCGACGAACGCTTCGGAATCCGCATACGGAATCGCGCGCACGGGCGGCGCGCCGCGGCCCGCGCTGCGCACGGGCACCGTGCCTTCGCCCAGGCGCACGCGTGCGCTCGCGGCGAGCCGCGTGTAGATGCCGATCAGCGCGCGGCGATACGGTTCGTCGACGCGGTGCGGCGACTGGTCGGGCGACGCGGCCGCGAGCGCCTTCACGGCGTCGTTCGCGCCGACGAGCAGGTTCGACACTGACAGTTCGGCGCCGAGCTTGTGCACCTGTTCCAGATAGTGCTCGAGGATCACCGCGGACTGGCGGTTGATCGCCTCGTCGAGCGTCGGCGCCGTCACGTTCGGGTTGCCGTCGCGATCGCCGCCGATCCAGCTGCCCATCTGGAAGAACGCGGGCACGCGCGCGGACAGGCCGTGCTCGGCGAGCGCGGCCTCGATGTCGCCGTACAGCGCGGGCAGTTCGTCGAGGAAGGTCGCGCGGTAGTACGACAGCGCGTTCTCGATCTCGTCGCCGACCGTCAGGCGCGCGTCGCGCAGCATCCGCGTCTGCCACAGCGCGGTCACGCGCGCGCGCAGCATCGATTCGTTGTACTGGCGCTCGCGCGCGGTCAGCTCCTGGTCGCGTTCGGCGAGCAGGCGCGCGATGTCGTGCTGCGCGTCGAGGATGCTCTTGCGCTGCACTTCGGTCGGGTGTGCGGTCAGCACCGGCACGATCAGCGCATCGTCGAAGAAGCGCTGCAGCAGGCGTTTCGACGCGTTGCCGGTGGTCTTCAACTGTTCGAGCGCGTACGCGACCGTGCCGGGCTGCGGCGCGGAGCCGGCCAGCGCGTGGATGCGGCGGCGGCGGTTGTGGTGGCGGTCTTCCGCGATGTTCGCGAGATGCGAGAAATAGCTGAACGCGCGCACGACGCTCACCGTCTGCTCGGGTGTCAGCTTGCGCAGTTTCTTCTCGAGCGTCTGCGCGGCTTCGCTGTCGTCCTCGCGGCGGAACTTGACCGCGGTCTGGCGGATCGTCTCGACGACGTCGAACACGGTGTCGCCTTCCTGCTCGCGCACGACGTCGCCGAGCAGGCGGCCGAGGAAGCGGATGTCCTCGAACAGCGGGCCGTCCTTGTCCTCGCGCGTGCGCGTGCCGGACTTCGGCGCGCCGGCCGTGCGGGCAGCGGGGCCGGCGGCTTTCGTCGCGCGTTTTGTCTGACGTATCGGGTCTTTCGGTTTCGTTGCCGTTTTCGCACGGCCGTTCGCGGCGGTGGCGACGGTGTCCGTCGGGGCGTCGGAGGAGGACAGGGCAGCATTGCGGCGCGCCGTACGCGCCGATCCGGAAGACTTCACGATGGGTTTCCTTGGGAAAGCTCGAGTCAAAAGGAACTGCGGAAACTGCGGGAACTGCGGTCAAGCAACCAGCTACGTGCGGCACATCCGCACATCGGCGCCGCGACCCGCGCAGGGGCCGGTCGGGCGCAGGCTCCGGGCCCGGGCGGGCCGGGGCGTGCGTGCTACCATTGTTCGATCTTCAATCCCGTCCTTCGATGTTCCAGCAATGAATTCCGAGACCCTTGCGGCCGGGCCGCAACAGGCACAGCCGCCCGCGACGTTGACGATTGCTTCGCGCGAGAGCCGCCTGGCGATGTGGCAAGCCGAACATGTGCGTGATGCGCTGCGCAAATTATATCCAGCTTGTGACGTGAAAATCCTCGGGATGACGACCCGCGGCGACCAGATTCTCGATCGCACGCTGTCGAAGGTCGGCGGCAAGGGCCTGTTCGTGAAGGAACTGGAGAATGCGCTGGCCGACGGCCGCGCCGATCTCGCCGTGCATTCGCTGAAGGACGTGCCGATGGCGCTGCCCGACGGCTTCTCGCTCGCCGCGATCATGGAGCGCGAGGATCCGCGCGACGCGTTCGTGTCGAACGACTACGCGTCGCTCGACGCGCTGCCGGCCGGCGCGGTCGTCGGCACGTCGAGCCTGCGCCGCGAGGCGATGCTGCGCGCACGCTATCCGCATCTCGACGTGCTGCCGCTGCGCGGCAACCTCGACACGCGCCTCGCGAAGCTCGACCGCGGCGACTACGCGGCGATCATTCTCGCGGCCGCCGGCCTGAAACGCCTCGGCCTCGACGCGCGGATCCGCGCGCTGATCGACGTCGAAGCCAGCCCGCCCGCGGCCGGCCAGGGCGCGCTCGGCATCGAGATCGCCGCGCACCGCAACGACGTCGCCGCGTGGCTCGCGCCGCTGCACGACCCGCAGACCGCGCTCGCGGTCGAGGCCGAGCGGATGGTGTCGCGCGCGCTCGGCGGCAGCTGCGAGGTGCCGCTCGCCGCGCACGCGGTGTGGCGCGCGGGCGAACTGTACCTGACGGGCCGCGTGTCGACGACCGACGGCAAGCGCGTGCTGACGGCCGAGGAGTGCGGGGCCGTCATGACCGTCGCCGATGCGCTCGCGCTCGGCCGCGCGGTGTCCGACGAGCTCGAGGCGCAAGGCGCGCTCGACATCGTCAAGGCGCTGCTCGCCGGCTCGCAGGCCGGCAAGGGCGACGCCTGATGGCGGGCGGCGCGCGCGCGTTCACCGCTGTCCTGACGCGCCCGGACGGCCAGTCGGACGCGCTTGCGTCGCAACTGGCGGATGCCGGCTGCGACGTGCTCGAATTCCCGCTGATCGATATCGCGCCGGTCGACGATCCGGCGCCGCTCGACGCTGCGTTCGCGGCGCTTGCCGACTTCACGCTCGTGATTTTCGTGTCGCCGAACGCGATCGACCGCGCGCTTGCGCAGTACGGCGCGATCTGGCCGAATGCGCTGCCGGTCGGCGTGGTCGGGCCCGGCAGCGTCGCGGCGCTCGAGCGGCACGGCATCGCGGCGCCCGCGCATCGCGTGATCGCGCCGCAGGCGCCGGCCGACGGCGGCGTGCCCCATTATGATTCGGAAAGCCTGTTCGCGTGCATCGAGGCCGCGTTCGGCGGCGCGCAGGCGCTGGCGGGCAAGCGCGTGCTGATCGTGCGCGGCGACGGCGGGCGCGAATGGCTTGCCGACCGGCTGCGCGAGGCCGGCGCGGACGTCACGCTGGTCGCCGCGTACCGGCGCGTCGTGCCCGAGCCGCGCGTCGGCGCATGGGAGCGCGTGCACACGCTGCTCGATGGCGCACCGCATGCGTGGCTCGTCACGAGCTCGGAAGGCGTGCGCAACCTGCACGAACTCGCGCGGGCGCACCTGAACGACGCCGAGATCGACGCGCTGAAGCATGCGCCGCTCGTGACGCCGCACCCGCGGATCGAGCAGACCGCGCGCGCATTGGGTTTTGATAGGATTACGCTGACCGGCGCGGGCGATGAGCGCATCGTCCGCGCGTTTCGAACGATGGCCGACGAGGCCGTCCAACCGGCGACAGCCGCACCGGTGACTAAACGCATGACAGATACCAACGATTCCAAAAGCGTCGCTTCCCAGCCGGCCGCTGCATCCGCACCGCCGTCCCGCCCCCCTTATATGGCGTCCGAACCGCCCATGCGCCGCGGCGGCAGCGCGGTGCTGTGGTTCGTGGTCGTCGTGCTCGGCTGCGCGGCGGGTGTCGGCGGCTATGCGCTGAACCGCAAGATCGACCGGCTCGACGGCACGTTCGTCGCGCGCCAGAAGGCGCTCGACGCGCAGACGGCCGAGACGCGCATGAAGACCGAGCAGGCGCTCGCGAGCACGCACCAGGTCGACACGCAGCTCGCGCAGCTCGACGGCAAGCTCGCCGACGCGCAGAGTGCGCAGCAGGCGCTGCAGCAGCAATACCAGGACCTGTCGCGCAACCGCGATGCGTGGATGCTCGAGGAAGTCGACCAGATGCTGTCGAGCGCGAGCCAGCAGCTTCAACTGACGGGCAACACGCAGCTCGCGCTGATCGCCCTGCAGAACGCCGATGCACGTCTCGCGACGTCGCAGAGCGCGCAGGCCGTCACGGTGCGCAAGGCGCTCGCGCAGGACATCGAAAAACTGAAGGCCGCGCCCGCGGCCGACCTCACGGGCCTCGCGATCAAGCTCGACGACGCGATCGGCAAGATCGACGCGCTGCCGCTTTCCGGCGAGGCGATCGTGCCGCACGCGGCGCCGAAGGCCGCGCCGGCCGACGCCGCATCGACGGCCGTGGCCGGCGAGCCGCGCTGGAAGGTCTGGTGGCACGACTTCTCGGCCGGTCTCGGCCAGCAGTTGAAGGGCCTCGTACAGGTGCGCCGGATCGACAACGCGGACGCGATGCTCGCGTCGCCCGACCAGGGCTACTTCGTGCGCGAGAACGTGAAGCTGCGCCTGCTCACTGCGCGCCTGTCTCTGCTCGCGCGCAACGACAGCGCGATGAAGGCCGACCTGCACGCCGCGCAGGCGTCGCTCGGGAAGTATTTCGATCAGGCGTCGAAGGACACGCAGACCGTCGAGGATCTGCTCAAGCAGGTTGACGGCGCATCGCTGACGGTCGCGGTGCCGAACCTGAACACGAGCCTGAACGCCGTTCAGCAGTTCAAGAGCCGGGGGTAACGATGACGCTTCGAGGAATCGTCTGGCTCGCGGTCCTGTTCGCGATCGCCGCTGCGCTCGCCACCGTCGGCCGTTTCGACGCGGGGCAGGTGCTGCTCGTCTATCCGCCGTACCGGATCGACGTGTCGCTGAACCTGTTCGTGATCGCCATCGTCGTGCTGTTCATCGTCGTGTATGCGCTGCTGCGCATCGTGCGCAACATCTGGCGCATGCCGAAGCGGGTCGCCGCGTATCGTGCGCGTTCGCGCAACGAGAAGGCGCAGGCGTCGCTGCGCGATGCAATCTCGAACCTGTACGCGGGCCGCTTCTCGCGCGCGGAGAAGGCCGCGCGCGACGCGCTGTCGGTCGACGCGAACCTGGGCGCCGCGAGTCTCGTCGCGGCCACCGCCGCGCACCGGATGCACGAGTACACGCGCCGCGACGACTGGCTGTCGAAGGTCGACGCGCCCGAATGGCAGGACGCACGGCTGCTCGCCGCGGCCGACATGCGCGCGGACGCGCGCGATGCCGACGGCGCGCTCGCCGCGCTGGCCGACATGCAGGCGGGCGGCAAGCGCATCCATGCGCAGCAGGTTGCGCTGCGCGCGCAGCAGCAACTGAAGAACTGGGCCGAGGTACTGAAGCTCGCGAAGGCGCTCGAGAAGCGCGAGGCGCTGCATCCAGCCGCGGCCGTGCGGCTGCGCCAGCAGGCCGCGGAAAACCTGCTGCGCGAACGCCGGCACGACCCGGACGCATTGCTCGAGGTGTGGCAGTCGCTGTCGCCGGTCGAGCGCCAGTCGCCGCGTCTCGCCGATCTCGCGGCGGACCTGCTCGTGTCGCTCGAGCGTCGCAACGAAGCGCGCCGCATCGTCGAGGAAGCGCTCGCGCACAACTGGGACGCACGCTTGCTGCGCCGCTACCCGGACACGGCCGGCGCCGACGCGCTGCCGCTGATCCAGAAGGCGGAAGGGTGGAAGAAGGATCACCCGGAGGATGCCGACCTGCTGTTCGCGCTCGGCCGTCTCTGCCAGCAGCAGCAGCTGTGGGGCAAGGCGCAGTCGTTCCTCGAAGCGGCGCTGAAGCTGGCCGACAACGAGGCGCTGAAGGTGCGTACGCATCGCGCGCTTGCGCGCCTGTTCGAGCATCTCGGCGAAACCGACAAGGCTGCGAAGCACTACCGCGAAAGCGCGCTCGCGATTACCGTGGTCTGACGCCGGCCGCGGCCGCCTGTTGCGGGCGGCACGCTACGCATGCGCAACATGCCCCGAACGCCGGATGGCCTTCGGGGCATTTTTTCGTCCGCTGCGAGCCGGCGCTGGACGCGCCGTGCACTACGCGCCGAGCCTGCGCAGCAGGTCGTCCTCGTTCGCGACGAACCATACCGATGTCCCGCGATTGGACTCGCGAACGAGCGCGCGCAGCGCTTCGCTGCGCGCGAGCCAGCGGTCGATGTCGCCGATTACGCCGAGCCGGACGCCATAGTTGACGAGTTTCTGCAGCACCGCGCCGGCCAGCCCGCTGTCGAGCCGGTAGAAGTCGTCGTGCAGCGCGTCGGCGGGGACCGCGACCCAGTCGGCTTCATGCTCGTGCGCGAGCGCGACGAGGTCGAGCGCATCGCTTTCCCGCTGCACGAGGCCGGCGGAAGGATCGCGGATCAGCACGCGGCGGTCGGCTGCCTGAACGATTCGGTGGGGCATGCGGGCGGGTTCCGTCGTCATGGTCGTTTCGCGCCGTGCATCATTTGTCGACGAGCTGCTTCGGCACCGACAGCGCGAGCAGCCCGCCGAGCACGAGGAACCCCGCGAGCATGTACATGCCCGAATCGTTGGCGCCCGTCGCCTGCTTGAGCCAGCCCATGAGGTAGGGGCTCAGGAAGCCCGCGAGGTTGCCGATCGAGTTGATCATCGCGATGCCGGCCGCGGCGGCCGCACCGCCGAGGAACGCGGTCGGCAGGCTCCAGAACAGCGGCAGCGTCGTCAGGATGCCGATCGTCGCGAGCGTGAGGCCGAGCATCGCGAGCGCGGTCTGGTGCGCCCAGATCACCGACAGCACGAGCCCCAGCGCGCCGATTGCGGCCGGAATCGCGAGGTGCCAGCGGCGCTCGCGGCGCTTGTCCGCGCTGCGCGCGATCAGGATCATCGCGACCACTGCAGCCGCATACGGAATCGCCGACAGCAGGCCGATCGCGAACGTGTCGGTGACGCCCGTCGCCTTGATGATCGTCGGCAGCCAGAAGCCGACGCCGTAGAGCCCCATCACGAACGAGAAGTAGATCAGCGCCATCAGCCACACGCGCGGGCTCGACATCACGGCGCCGAGCGGCAGGTCTTCCTTGGTCGCTTCCTCCGCGTCGACGTTGCGCGCGAGCAGCGCCTTTTCGTCGTCGGTCAGCCAGTTCGCCTTCGCGATCCGGTCGTCGAGCTTGAGAAACACGACCACGCCGACCAGCACCGACGGGATGCCTTCGAGCAGGAACAGCCATTGCCAGCCGTGCCACCCGCTCACGCCGTTGAACGCCTTCAGGATGAAGCCCGACAGCGGCCCGCCGATCACGCCGGACAAGGCGACTGCCGTCATGAAGAAGGTCGTCATCCGGCCGCGCCGGTGCGCGGGATACCAGTAGGTGAGGTACAGGATCACGCCGGGGAAGAAGCCGGCTTCGGCGAGCCCGAGCAGGAAGCGCATCACGTAGAACATCGTGGGCGTCGTGACGAACATCGTCAGGATCGAGATCACGCCCCAGGTCGCCATGATGCGTGCGATCCACACGCGCGCGCCGACCTTGTGCAGGATGATGTTGCTCGGCACCTCGAAGAGGAAATAGCCGAAGAAGAAGATCCCGGCGCCGAGCCCGTAGACGGTGTCGCTCAGGTTCAGGTCGCTCGCCATCTGCAGCTTCGCGAACCCGACGTTCACGCGGTCGAGATACGCGACCACGTAGCACAGCAGCAGGAGCGGCGTGAGCCGCCACGACACCTTGCGGTAGGTTGCTTCCTCGAATGCGCCGGACGAACCCGGCAGCGATTGCGTCGATGTTGCCATGTTGTCTCCTGTCGATCCAAGTTGGCGCTTTAGCGCTTACTTGGATCCCATGCTTTGCGGTCGATCCAAGTTGGCGCTTTAGCGCTTACTTGGATCCCATGCTTTGCGGTTTTTATGGTTGACCGGAGCCGGTACAGCGGCGCCCGACCCGGTTTCGTGCGAAGCAATGCGTGAATGCCGTGCCGGCCGGTGAATCCCGACGCGGCACGCGAACAGCCAGGTGCGGCTGGATGCAGCTAGATGCAGCGCCCGCCGTCGACTTCGAGGCAGACGCCCGTGATGAATTCGGCCTCGTCGGACGCGAGGTAAAGCGCCGCGTTCGCGATGTCCTGCGGTGTCGAGAACCGGCCGAGCGGGATCGTCGCGAGGAAGCGGCGGCGGTTCTCGGGCGTGTCCTCGCAGCCCATGAACTCGGTCATCAGGCCCGTCTCGCCGAGCACGGGATTGATGCAGTTCACGCGGATGCGGTCGGCGCCGAGCTCGGCCGCGAGCGACTTGCTCGCGGTGATCATCGCACCCTTCGTGCTGTTGTACCAGACGAGGCCCGGGCGCGGCCGCACGCCGGCCGTCGACGCGACGTTCACGAACACGCCGCCGCCCTGTTTGCGGAAGTAAGGAACGAAGGTCTGCACGCACCAGAACAGGCTCTTCATGTTGACTGCGTACACACGGTTGAACTCGGCTTCCGTCACGTCGAGCACCGGCTTGTTGCGGTGCGTGGTGCCCGCGTTGTTCACGACGATCTGCACTGCATGGAAATCGTCGAGCGCGGCCTGCAGCAGCGTGTTCCAGTCGTCCTGCTGCGACACGTCGCCCGCGACCGCGATCGCCTTGCCGCCCGCGAGCGCGATCTCGCTCGCGACGCGTTCGGCCGCCGCGCCGTTCAGGTCGTTGACGACGACGTTCGCGCCTTCGCGCGCGTAGGTCTTCGCGATGCCTTCGCCGAAACCCGAGCCGCCGCCCGTGACGATGGCCGTCTTGCCGCTCAACCGCATGGTGTGTCTCCTGTGCTGGTTATGAGAGTCGTCGTGTTTCGTTTCGCGATTCGGCCGGCTGCTGCCGGCCGCGTGTCGCGTGTCGCGCGTTCAGCCGTGCCGGATCGCGATCGTCTTCAGCGCGGTGAAGCCGTACAGCGCCTCGAAACCTTTTTCTCGGCCATGGCCCGAGTGACCGACGCCGCCGAACGGCAATTCGACGCCGCCGCCCGCGCCATAGTTGTTGATGAACACCTGGCCCGCGCGCAGGCGCCGCGCGAGACGCATCTGGCGCGCGCCGTCGCGCGTCCAGATGCCCGCGACGAGGCCGTACGGCGTGCCGTTCGCGAGTGCGACGGCTTCGTCTTCGTCGACAAAGCGCATCGCGGCGAGCACGGGGCCGAACACTTCCTCCTGCGCGAGCCGGTGCGACGGCGGCACGTCGCGCAACAGCGCGGGCGCCTGGTAGAAGCCGCTTTCGGGCGCGTCGGCGACGACCTGCCCATGCGCGGCCATCGGAATGCCGTCGTGCTGCGCGTCGGACAGGAAATCCCACACGCGCTGCTGCTGCTTCGCGTTGATCAGCGGGCCGCAGTCGAGGTCGGCGCGGCTCGGGCCGACGCGCAGCCCGTTGAACGCGGTGGCGAGGCGCTCGACGAGCGGCTCGTAGACCGCGCGCTCGATCAGCACGCGGCTGCCGGCCGAGCAGGTCTGGCCGCCGTTCTGCACGATCGCCGATACGAGCACGGGCAGCGCCGCTTCGAGATCGGCATCGGCGAACACGATCTGCGGCGACTTGCCGCCGAGTTCGAGCGTGACGGGCACGTGGTTCTCGGCTGCCATCTGCGTGACCAGCTTGCCGGTGGCCGGCGAACCCGTAAACGAGATGTGGTTGATGCCCGGATGGCGCGCGAGCGCTGCGCCGGCTTCATGGCCGTAGCCGGTGACGATGTTGAGCGCGCCGGCCGGCAGCCCGGCCTCGGCGGCCAGCTCGGCGACGCGCAGCACGGACAGGCACGCATCCTCGGCCGGCTTGACGACGCACGCGTTGCCGGCCGCGAGCGCCGCGCCGACGCTGCGCCCGAAGATCTGCATCGGGTAGTTCCACGGCACGATGTGGCCCGTGACGCCGTGCGGCTCGCGCACCGTCAGCACCGTATAGCCGGCCTGATAGGGGAGGGTTTCGCCGTGCAGCTTGTCGGCGGCGCCCGCGTAGAACTCGAAGTAGCGCGCGAGCGCCGCCGCGTCGGCGCGCGCCTGCTTCAGCGGCTTGCCGGTGTCGCGCGCCTCGATCGCCGCGAGTTCCTCGATGGAATCGGCCACGCGCGCCGACAGCCGCATCAGCACGCGGCCGCGCGCGGCGGCGCTCGCGGCGCCCCATGCGCCCGCGAATGCGTCGCGGGCCGCGGCGACCGCGCGCTCGATGTCGGGCGCGGTGCCGCGTGCGATCGTCGCGAATGGCTGGCCGTCGGACGGATCGACGACCGCGATCGTTTCCAGTTGCGCGGGCAACGTCCATTCGCCCGCGATGAAGTGCTTCGCCTCTTCCATGCCTGCTCCCGTCGACTCGATGTCGACCGGACTTGGCGCTTCAGCGCTTAGTCCGGTCCCATGCAAAGCTGTTGGCGCTTCAGCGCTTACTCGGGTCCCATGCTTCGCGGTCCCATCCAACGCCGCCGGTGGATCGACGGCCGGACATCCGGAACGATTATCGCGCCGATCGTCATCCGGACGCCACCGGTCGATTGGCTATAATGGCGCATTCCGTTGAGGGACGCCTGCGGCGGTGCATCGGCCGCGGCGCCCTGTCCCGAATTCCCATCGACCTACAGAGAGCGCTCATGAGCTTCAATCATGTTCCGGCCGGCAAGGACCTGCCGCAAGATTTCAACGTGATCATCGAGATTCCCGCGCAAAGCGATCCGGTGAAGTACGAGGCGGACAAGGAGCTGGGCCTCCTCGTCGTCGACCGCTTCATCGGCACGGGCATGCGCTATCCGGTGAACTACGGCTACATCCCGCAGACGCTGTCGGGCGACGGCGATCCGGTCGACGTGCTGGTGATCACGCCGTTCCCGCTGCTGGCCGGCTCGATCGTGCGTTCGCGCGTGCTCGGCATGCTGCAGATGACCGACGAGTCGGGCGTCGACGCGAAGCTGGTCGCGGTGCCGCACGACAAGATCTGCCCGATGACGGCGAACCTGAAGTCGATCGACGACGTGCCCGAGTACCTGAAGGACCAGATCAAGCACTTCTTCGAGCAATACAAGGCGCTCGAGAAGGGCAAGTGGGTGAAGGTCGAAGGCTGGGCCGGCATCGAAGCCGCGCACAAGGAAATCACCGACGGCGCTGCGAACTACAAGAAGTAAGCGGCGCGCCGGCCCGACGGCCGGTTCGTGCGAAACGCAAACCGCGCGTGTCTCGTCAGGAGGCCGCGCGGTTTTGTTTTGCGCGCGCGCTTTTCTTGCTTGCGGAAGGGGAGGCGGGCACGGGCGGCGTGGTGGTATTCGGTGCGTCCTTCGCGCGTTTGGCGCGGCGACGGGCAACGGAGACTTCGGTGGCTTCGGCGGCTTTCGTGGCCGACGGACGACGGCGAGCCGGTGCGGGAGCGAGGGCGTCGTGTCCGTCCGTGACGGGTTTGCTGCGGGCTGCGGACGCTTTTCTTTTCGACGACGGCGACGCGGCCTGCTGGTCTATTTTTGCCGGCGTGCCGCGTGACGAGGTCTTTTTTACGACCGCATCGCCGCCGCTTTTCGCGCGCTTCGCGATCGGCGCGGCTTGTTCCGCCTTCGGAGCCTTGGCAGCTTGTCGGGGCTTCGCGGTTTTCTCAGACTTGATGGCTTTCTCGGCTTTCTCGGCTTTCTCGGCTTTCTCGGCTTTCTCGGCTTTCCCGGTTTTCTCAGCCTTCTTGGCGGCCTTTTCCGTTTCAGCCATCTTCGTCGCGCTATCGACGTTCTCCGTCTTTGCCTTCACCTTCTTCCGCCCGCGCGCGCCCGCCTTCAACCCGGCAACCTCACTGCTCCCGTCGACGATCACCCCCGCCGGCAGCACCGATTCCAGTGTCCGCAACCCTGCAGCCAGCTCACGCTTCTGCGCGGGCGTGAGCCGCTTCACCCAGTATTCGGCGCGCGACGCGCTCGACCGGTCGGGCAGCGGAAACGACGCGAGCACCGCGCGCGGCTTGCGCGAGCGCGTGTAGCGCGCGCCTTTGCCGGCCGCGTGTTCGTCGAAGCGCGCGACGACGTCGGTCGTGATGCCCGTGTAGACGCTGTCGTCGGCGCATTCGATCAGATACAGAAACCAGGACATGGCAGGGCGGCGGGATGAGAAGCCGCCAGTGTCTCAGAAAAGTCGCGCGTCATCGCAGTCCGTCGCCGTGCCCGTCGCGGAAGCGGCTCGGCGCCGCGCCGAGTTCGCGCGTGAAGAAGCGCGTGAACGCGCTCGTCGAACGGAAGCCGACGCGCACGCCGATCTCGCCGATCGGCAATTGCGTATTCAGCAGCAGGTCGCGCGCCTCGCCGAGCCGCGCCTGCGCGACGAGCGCGTGGAAGCCGACCGCTTCGCGATGCAGCCGTCGGCGCAGCGTCCAGCGCGACATCGCGAAACGTGTGCACACATGCTGCATCAGCGTGTCGGTCGGCACGTCGGCATCGTCGGAGGTACGCAGCCAGTCGCGCACGCATTGCTCGACGGACGAGCCGAACGTCGAGCGCACGCGAACCCGGTCGCGCGCGGCGTCCGCCGCGTGGCGCTGGATGCCGGCGAGCGGCGCGTTGTAGCGCTCGAACGGCGTGTCGAAGTGCGCGGAGCGCAGCACGATGCGGTTGTGCGCGGCGTCGAACGACACCGGCGCGCCGAGCATGTCGCGCAGCGCGGCCGCGGGCGCGAACGCTCGGCCGGCAAATTCCGCGTCGTCCACGCGCACGTGCGGATCGTACAGGCGAGCGAGCGCCGCGAGGATTGCGAGGTTCGCGAGCGCGCTGCCCGCGTGCCGGCCATCTCCTTCGTTCACGTATTCGAGCGCGATCGCATCGCCGTTCTCGTGCGCGAAGATCCAGTCGACGTTGCCGATCAGCTCGCGATAGTGCAGGTAGCCGTGCAGCGCGTCGCGCAGCGTTGCCGCGTTGCACGTGACGCCCGCGAGCTCCGGGAACGGCACGAGCCACGGCACGGCCTGCGGCGGCGAGCGGTACCAGGACAGCGGCCACGCGCTCGTCAGCCGCATCGCGGCGACGTGCCGGTCGCCCGCGATGCGGCGCGTGTCGTCGGCGAGTTCGGCCGGCCCGATGCCAAGCGTCTCGTATAGCGGCGCGATGTCGATGCCGTTCGCGCGCGCGTCTTCGCACAGCCAGCGGTAGATCCGGACGGATACCGATTTCTGTCGCAACTCCATGTCTGTCTCCCTGTCGTCATGCCGTTCGGGTTTGTCCCCGCTGCGAGAGGTCAACGCATGCTCCTGCCGGTCAAGCGTGGTGACCGGTCGATTTTTAGACTCGGACGCTGGAGTGTGGCGACCAGTACAACAGATCGATTCAGGAGGATCAATGAAAACTTCGCTGTTCCGGTGTTCGACAATTGCGTCCGCGTGCGCGCTCACGATGGTGCTCGCGTCGTGCGGCGGCGACGACATCCAGCCGGGGGCATCCACGTCGGTCGACGCGGATGCCGTGGCCGACCAGCGCGCGGCCGCGCTGGTCGCGCAACTGACGACCGACGAAAAGCTGCAGCTCGTGCACGGCACGGGCCTGCCCGCGCTCGACCTGGGCGGGCCGTTTCCGGCCGACGCGCTGAACGGCGCGAGCTACATTCCGGGCGTGCCGCGGCTCGGCATTCCGGGCGTCAGCAGCGCCGATTCGGCGGGCGGCGTGAACGTGAAGAATGCGCGCGTGACGGCACTGCCCGCGCCGGTCGCGCTCGCGGCGACGTGGGACCCGGCGCTCGCGGGCACCTACGGCACGCGCATCGCGCTCGAATTGCGCGCGCTCGGTTTCGCGGAAGGGCTCGGCGGCGGCGTGAACCTCGCGCGCGAGCCGCGCAACGGCCGCACGTTCGAATACATGGGCGAGGATCCGGTGCTCGCGGGCACGCTGAGCGGCGCGCGCACGCAGGCGACACAGGCGCAGAAGGTGATCGCGACGATCAAGCATTTCGCGTTCAACGACCAGGAAACCAACCGGATGACGATCGATTCGGTCGTCGACGAACGGACCATGCGCGAGGCCGAGCTGCTCGCGTTCGAGATCGGCGTGAAGGACGGCCAGCCGGGCAACGTGATGTGCTCGTACAACAAGCTGAACGGCGTCTATGCGTGCGAGAACCCGTATCTGCTGACGACGGTGCTGAAGAACGAGTGGGGCTTCAAGGGCGTCGTGCAGTCGGACTGGGGTGCGACGCACTCGACGGTCGCGGCCGTGCAGGTGGGGCTCGACGAGGAACAGCCGGGCGCGGCCGACGACGGCAACGCGCCGCTCGGCTCGTACTTCAATACGAAGCTGCGCGCGGCGCTGCAGGCCGGCAGCGTGTCGGTCGCGCGGCTGAACGACATGGTGCAGCGCAAGCTGCGCACGCTGATCCGCATCGGCGTGATGGACGCGCCGCCGAAGGCGGGCGGTGCGATCGACGAAGCTGCAGGCAACGCCGATGCGCTCGCGATCGCGCGGCAATCCGCGGTGCTGCTGAAGAATGCGGTCGCGCCCGGCGATGCGCAGGCCGTGTTGCCGCTGGCGGCCGGCACGCTCAAGTCGGTCGTCGTGATCGGCGGGCATGCGGACGTGGGGGTGCTGTCGGGCGGCGGCTCGGGCGCGGTGCCGGCGATCGACGGCAATGCGGTGACGACCTGCCAGCAGCCGGCCGATACGCTGTTCGGCGGCTGCGCGACCTGGTACAAGTCCGCGCCGCTCGCGGCGATCCGCGCGAAGGCGCCGAACGCATCGGTCAGCTATCTCGACGGGACGGACGCAAACGCCGCCGCGACCGCGGCCGCGCAGGCCGATGTCGCGATCGTGTTCGCGACGCAGTGGCAGACGGAAGGGCTCGACCTGGCGAGCCTGTCGCTGCCCGATGCGAAGGCCGATCCGTACAACCAGCAGTACGACCAGAACGCGCTGATCGCGGCGGTCGCGGCGAAGGCGAAGCGCGTGATCGTCGTGCTCGAGAACGGCAGCCCCGTGCTGATGCCGTGGCTCGCGAACGTGCACGGCGTGCTCGACGTGTGGTATCCGGGCGTGCAGGGCGGCCAGGCGATCGCGGACCTGCTGTTCGGCGACGCGAACCCGTCGGGCCGGCTGCCGCTGACGTTCCCGAAACAGGAGGCCGACCTGCCGCAACAGGCGATCGACCCGGCGAGCCAGCAATCGGTCTATGCGGAAGGCCTCGCGTACGGCTATCGCTGGTTCGACGCGAAGGCGATCGAGCCGCTGTTCCCGTTCGGCTACGGGTTGTCGTACACGACGTATGCGCTTTCCGCGATGACCACGCGGGCCGACGCATCGGGCAACGTGACGGTCGGGGTGACGGTGACGAATACAGGCGCGCGCGCCGGCGTGCAGACGGTGCAGGTCTACGCGGCGTTGCCCGCGTCGCTCGGCGAACCGCCGAAGCGGCTGGTCGGCTGGACCAAGGTCGCACTGCAGCCGGGCGAGGCGCGCACGGTCAGCGTGGCGATTCCGTCGCAGCGTTTCTCGACCTGGGACGTGAGCACGCATGCATGGCGGGTGAATGCGGGCAGCTATACGCTCACGGCCGCCGCGTCGTCGCGCGATCCGCAGGCGCTGTCTCAGGCGGTGTCGCTCGCGGCGCGCTGACCGGCCGCGTGATGCGCCGGGTCGGCGCGGGGCTGCGCCCGGGCCGGCCCGGTGCCGAAGTTGCCCGATGCGGGCCGGCACACGAGCCGCCTCGCGCTACTCGGTGCCGCGCCGGAACGGATCGTGTTCGCGCAGTTCGTCGACGTACGCGTGGATATGCTCGGTCTCGCGTTCGAGAAAGCGCGCGACTGCATCCGAGAACGCCGGGTGTGCAAGCCAGTGCGCGGAGTGCGTGACGGTCGGCAGGAAACCGCGCGCGAGCTTGTGCTCGCCTTGCGCGCCGCCTTCGAACGTGTCGAGCCCGGCCTCGATGCAGAATTCGAGCAACTGGTAGTAGGCCGTTTCGAAATGCAGGCAGGGCACGTGCTCGAGCGCGCCCCAGTAGCGGCCGTACAGCGTGCCGCCGCCGCGCTCGCCGCGCCGGTAGACGGCGAGCGCACTCGCGATCGGTTTGCCGTCGGCTTCCGCGATCACGAGCAGCAGGTTCTCGGGCATCGTCGCGCCGATCGTGCGGAAGAAGTCGAGGTTCAGGTACGGGCTCGAAAAGTGTTCGCGATAGGTCTGCCGGTAGCAGCGCGAGAAGAAGCGCCAGTCGGCGTCGGTGATCCTGTCGCCGGTCAGCCGCCGGAACGTCACGCCCGCATCGTGCACCTTGCGCCGCTCCGCGCGGATGTTCTTGCGCTTCTTTTGCTCGAGCGTGGCGAGGAAATCGTCGAAGTGGCGGTAGCCGTCGTTGAGCCAGTGAAACTGCACGCCTTCGCGCAGCATCATCCCCATCGATTCGAGCAGCCGCGCTTCGTCGCCGGTCGGGAACAGCACGTGCAGCGACGACACGTCGCTCTGCTCGGCGAATGCGAGCAGCGTGGCCGCGAGCCGGCGGCGCGCGTCGTCGTCGGCCGCGAGCAGGCGCGTGCCCTGCACCGGCGTGAACGGCACCGCGCACAGCAGCTTCGGGTAGTAGGGCAGGTCGTTGCGCTGGTACGCGTCGGCCCACGCCCAGTCGAACACGTATTCGCCGTACGAATGCTGCTTCGCATAGACGGGCGCGGCAGCGGCGAGGCGACCCGTGCGCTCGTCGGTCAGCGTGACGAAGTGCGGCGACCAGCCGGTATCGTCGACCGCGCAGCGCGCGACGTGCAGCGCGTCGAGGAATTCGTGGCGCAGGAACGGCGTCGGCTGCGCGTCGCGCGCGAGCAGCGCGTTCCATTCGTCGGCCGGCACCTCCGCGGGGGACGACAGGATGCCCGTGCGATAATCGATGCGTTCGTGTTTCAAGCGTGATTCCGTACCGTTGGATGTTGCCGGATGCGTGCCGCCGTGGCCCGCGCCCGGGTCGATTTCGTCAGCCGTTCAGGGCGCGCCGCCGGGCTGCGCCGATCCCGTCATGAAGACCCGACTCGCTCTCGCCCAGATCAACGTCACCGTCGGCGATTTCGCCGGCAACGTCGCGCGGATCGTCGCGGCCGCGCGCGCCGCGCACAACGATGGTGCGCACCTGATGGTCGCGCCCGAACTCGCGCTGTCCGGCTATCCGCCCGAAGACCTGCTGCTGCGGCCCGCGTTCTACGCGGCGGCGGCCGCCGCGCTCGATGCGCTCGCCGACGCGCTGAAGGCGTTCGACGGGCTCGCGGTGCTGGTCGGCCATCCGTTGCGCGGCGTGGGTGATGATCTGCCGGGCGGCGCTCCGTCGGGCGGCGATCCGTCGGGCGGCGATCCGCTCGCGTCAGCCGTCGATGGTAATGCAAACCGCCCGATCGAGCGCGGCGTGCCGCCCACCGACACCTTCAACGCGGTGTCGCTGATCGTCGGCGGCGAGGTCGCCGGCACCTACCGCAAGCAGGATCTGCCCAACGCCGAAGTGTTCGACGAGAAGCGCTATTTTGCGACGGACGCCGAGCCGCTCGTGTTCGAGCTGAACGGCGTGAAATACGGCGTGATCATCTGCGAGGACGCGTGGCACGCATCGGCCGCGCAGATCGCGAAGGCGGCCGGCGCACAGGTGCTGCTGATCCCGAACGGTTCGCCGTACCACATGAACAAGGAAGCGGTGCGCATCGACATCCTGCGCGCGCGGATCCGCGAGACCGGGCTGCCGATGGTGTACGTGAACCTCGTCGGCGGCCAGGACGAACTCGTGTTCGACGGCGGCTCGTTCGTGCTCGACGCGCAGGGCGCGCTCGTCGCGAAGATGCCGCAGTTCGACGAAGGGCACGCGATCGTCGAATTCGACGGCGCGCGGCCGCTGCCCGGCGCGATCGCGCCCGCGCTGTCGACCGACGCGCAGGTGTACCGCGCGCTCGTGACCGGCGTGCGCGACTACATCGGCAAGAACGGTTTTCCCGGCGTGCTGATCGGGCTGTCGGGCGGCGTCGATTCGGCGCTGGTGCTGGCCGTCGCGTGCGATGCGCTCGGGCCCGAGCGCGTGCGCGCTGTGATGATGCCGTCGCGCTTCACGGCCGACATCTCGACCACCGATGCGGCGGAGATGGCGCGACGCGTCGGCGTGCGCTACGACGAGATCGCGATCGCACCGATGTTCGACGCGTTCCGCGCGTCGCTCGCGGGCGAGTTCGCGGGCCGCGCGGAAGACGCGACGGAGGAGAACATCCAGGCGCGCATCCGCGGCACGCTGCTGATGGCGCTGTCGAACAAGTTCGGCTCGATCGTGCTGACGACCGGCAACAAGAGCGAGATGGCGGTCGGCTACTGCACGCTGTACGGCGACATGGCCGGCGGCTTCGCGGTGATCAAGGACATCGCGAAGACGCTCGTGTACCGGCTGTGCCGCTATCGCAACGAGACGGCCGACTACGTGCTGCGCGACGTGATTCCCGAGCGGATCCTGACGCGCGCGCCGTCGGCCGAGCTGCGCGAGAACCAGACCGACCAGGACAGCCTGCCGCCGTACGACGTGCTCGACGCGATCATGCGGATGTACATGGAAGAAGACCGGCCGCTCGCCGAGATCGTCGCGGCCGGCTATGCACAGGCCGACGTCGAACGCGTGACGCGGCTCATCAAGATCAACGAATACAAGCGCCGCCAGGCGCCGATCGGCATCCGCGTCACGCATCGCGCATTCGGGCGCGACTGGCGCTACCCGATCACGTCGCGTTTTACCGAGCGTCTCGACTGACCCGCGCACGGCTTACAATCGGGGTCGCGATTTTTCATCCAAACGAGCATTGAGGGACAACCATCATGAAACGCATCACCGCCATCATCAAGCCGTTCAAGCTGGACGAAGTCCGCGAAGCGCTCGCTGAAGTGGGTCTCACGGGCCTGACCGTGACGGAAGTGAAGGGCTTCGGCCGCCAGAAGGGGCATACCGAGCTGTATCGCGGCGCCGAATACGTCGTCGACTTCCTGCCGAAGATGAAGATCGAGGTGGTCGTCGCGGAAGCGCAGGTCGACCAGGTCATCGATGCAGTGATCGGCGCGGCGCGCACCGGCAAGATCGGCGACGGCAAGATCTTCGTGTCGGACGTCGAGCGCGTGATCCGCATCCGCACCGGCGAAGAGAACGAAGCGGCCGTCTGAGTAACGCATGCGTACGCGGGCCGCACGAAACCGGCCCGCCAATAAAAAACGGTGCGATACCCGGTAGGGTACCGCACCGATACGCGCCTCTCGCAGCAGCGTGGAAAGTGTTGCCGAATCGTTCTTTGGACGGCGCCTGATCAGAACAGGTGCTGGATGCCGGCGTAGACGCCGGTCTGGCTGCCGCCCGGATGCGGGTTGCCCGTCGACACGGCCGTGCCGGCGCCGTTCGCGTTCAGGCTGAAGTTGGCCGTCGAGCTGTTGCGCACCGTCGCGACCTGCATGTCGAACAGCGTGCGCTTCGAGATGTTGTACGAGCCGCCGACCGTGTAGATGTTCGCGTTGCCGCCGCCGTGGTTCGCGTTCACGTGATACACGGCCGCGATCAGCGCTGCCGCCGGCGTCGCTTGCCACGTCACGCCGCCCCAGACCTGCTGGGTGCCGGTGATACCGTTGTTGACGGCCGGGCCGCCGCTGCCGTCCGCGTGCGACGACTGGTAGGCAGCCTGCAGCTTGAACTGGCCGAGGAACACGTTCGCGCCCGCGAAGTATTCACGCGAGTAGTTGAACACGTCCGAGAAGCGGCCGTTGCTGTCGCGCGTTTCGTCGTAGATGCCGCGCAACTGGAACAGCGAGTTCGTGTAGGTGATCTGCGCGCCGGCTGCACGGCCCGGCTGGCCGGACGTCGTGTTGCCGTTGAAGCTGGTGGAGTTCGAGAACGCGAACTGGCCGTAGAAGTCGAGGCCGTAGAACTGCGGCGACTGGTACGACACGTTGTTGCTGGTCTTGTTCCAGTTGCGGCCGCGCACGAGCGATGCCGACGACCAGCTCGACTGACCCAGCGGGTCGAAGTCCCACACGCCGTTCGCGATCGCGAGTTCGCGACCGAACAGCAGCGTACCGTAGCGGTCGTTCGAGATGCCGACCGTCGCGAAACGATCCCAGATCGAGCCGGACGTGCCGAGACCGCCGGTCATCGTGTTGAACGCGCCTTCGAGGTGGAACAGGACCTTGTTGCCGCCGCCGATGTCCTCGCTGCCCTTCAAGCCCCACAGGCTGGTGCCCCAGTCGCCGCTTTCCGCGCGCACTCGGTGGCCGTCTTGCAGGCCGTTCATGTACTCGATGCCTGCATCCAGGCGGCCATACAGCGTGACGCTGCTCTGCGCGTGCGCCGTTACCACCCCAGCAGCCATCAGCGCGGCCGCGACCAAAGCTTTCTTCATCATCTCCTCCATACCCTGTCAAAAAGTCAACCCAGACTGCATGAGATGCCCGGAGCGCGAGCGCCGGGCAAAAGCGGGATAACCAGGGAGACCTCGTGCAGGGCCGGTAAGCGCAGCACGCGGGCAAGCGGACGGAAAACCGTTGAGCGGTCCCGCGCAGCCGGGTCGGCCTGCGGGGTCTCCTTGTAGTGTCGTGAAGCTAAACTACATTTCACGAACTTCGTTTTGCTACTTTGGTTACTAATTTAGCAAAAATACAATTTTGTGGCGATGGAAATCGTTGTTTGACTAACACCTGTCGTCAATTTGCCATGCAACACAGTGCGCAACAGGTGCCATAAGGGTTCGCAACTACCGGAAAACCCTTGTCGCGCAAGGGAGACACGAATTCCGCGAGCATGGGTCAAGGATTGCCACTATTGACGTTGCCGGGGCGTGGGCGTAGGCGCGAGAGAGGCTAAATCGGTAAGTATTTCGTAATGAATTGGCGGCCGCCGGATGCCGCTGTCCAGTGCCTGCAACGCCCGTCGCGCAAGGCGCACGGCCGCTGCGCGCCGAGTTCAGCCGGGGCCCGGCCGTGCGTCGAGCAGTTGCGCGCGAATCCAGCGGTGCGCGTCGGTGCGTGCGTGCTTCGCGTGCGAGTAGACCTTCACCGTGTAGCGCGGGATTTCGAACGGCGCGGGGAAGATGCGGATCGGCGCTGCGTGCCGCAGCGCCTGCGCGGCGCGGTTCGGCACGGTCATCAGGAGTGCGGATTCCGCGATCACGAACGGCGCAGCGAGCACGGTCGGCAACTGCACGGCGACCTGCCGCGCGAGGCCGAGCCGGTCGAGCACGTAGTCGACGACGCCGCGCGATTCGTTCCACGGCGTGACGACCACGTGGCGTGCCGCCAGGTACTGGTCGAGCGTCAGCCGCCGGCGGATGTCCGGATGCGCGGCGCTCGCGATCACGACGTAGTCGTCGGAGAACCAGTCGAAATCCTCGATGCCCGGCGTGTCGGCCGTCGATTCCTCGTGGTAGCCGAGCGCGAAATCGATGCGGCCGGCCGCCAGCTCGTCGACGGAAATCTTCCGGTCGGAATGCACGACGCGGATCCGCAACCGTGGCGCGACGTGCTGGATGCGCGCGAGGAACGCCGGCAGTACCGCGAACGCCGTGTAGTCGGTCGCGGCGAACACGAACGTGCGGTCGCTTTGCGCGGGATCGAAGCGGCGCGCGCGGGCGAGCCCCTTCGACATCGCGTCGAGCGCGTCGCCGGCCCACGTGGCGATGTCGTCGGCGCGCACGGTCGGCTGCATCTCGTTGCCGAGGCGCACGAACAGCGCGTCGCCGATCGCGTCGCGCAGCCGCGCGAGCGCGTGGCTCAGCGCGGACGGGCTCATCGCAAGCTCATGAGCGGCTGCGGCGACCGACCGGTGGCGGTACAGCGCGTCGAACGCGAGCAGCAGGTTCAGGTCGAGACGGCGCAGGTCGGGATGCATCATGTTCAGGTCGAGATGAAGAAACTGCACTTCCTGCAGGCACCGCGCGAACGTAGCATGACGGTCTGATCGGCGCCAGCGCGGTTGTGCGGCGCCGCTTTCCGTTTCAAGTCCGGGCCGGAGGAGGGCTCAACCCGTGCAAATCGACATCCGTACCGCCACCGTCGCCGACGTGCCGCTGATCCTGCGTTTTATTACCGAGCTGGCCGTCTACGAGAAGGCGGAGCACGAAGTGATCGCGACGCCCGCGTCGCTCGAGCGCAGCCTGTTCGGCGAAGGGTCGCCGGCGCGCGCGCTGATGTGCGAGGTCGACGGCGAACCGGCCGGCTTCGCCGTGTATTTCTTCTCGTATTCGACGTGGCTTGCCCGGCAGGGGCTCTATCTCGAGGATCTGTACGTGTCGCCGCGCTTTCGCGGCGCGGGCGCCGGGCTGCGGCTGCTGAAGGCGCTCGCGCGGATCGCGGTCGAATCGGGCTGCGGGCGTTTCGAATGGAGCGTGCTCGACTGGAACGAGCCGGCGATCCGCTTCTACGAAAGCGTCGGCGCCGCGCCGCAGAGCGAGTGGGTGCGCTACCGGCTCGCGGGCGACGAATTGCGCGCGTTCGCCGACAGCGCGCCGGTGAGCGCCGCGTAAACGCAAAACGGGCGCCGCGCGGCGAACCGCGGGCGCCCGTTCGGGGGCCGTGCGTTACTTGAGGCTGCCCGACAGGAAGCCGCGCAGGCGTTCGCTCTTCGGGTTGGCAAACACCTCGGCCGGCACGCCTTCTTCCTCGACGCGGCCCTGGTGCAGGAACATCACGTGGTTCGACACGTTGCGCGCGAAACCCATCTCGTGCGTGACGACGATCATCGTGCGGCCTTCCTCGGCGAGCTTCTGCATCACCTTCAGCACTTCGCCCACGAGTTCCGGGTCGAGCGCCGACGTCGGTTCGTCGAACAGCATCACGTCCGGATGCATCGCGAGCGCGCGCGCGATCGCGACGCGCTGCTGCTGGCCGCCCGACAGGTGCGACGGATACTGCTTCTCGACGCGCGGCGCGAGGCCGACCTTCTCGAGATACGTGCGCGCGCGGTCCTCGGCTTCCTTCTTCGGGATGCCGAGCACGTTCACGGGCGCTTCCATCACGTTCTCGATCACGTTCATGTGCGACCAGAGATTGAAGTGCTGGAACACCATCGACAGCTTGGTGCGCACGCGCTGCAACTGCTTCGGATCGGCCGCGCGCAGCGCGCCGGCCTTGTCGAGGGCGGTGCGGACTTCCTCGCCGTCGACGAAGATGCGGCCGGCGTTCGGCTGTTCGAGGAAGTTGATGCAGCGGAGCATCGTGCTCTTGCCGGAGCCGGACGAGCCGATCACGCTGATCACGTCGCCCGAGTTCGCCTTCAGCGACACGCCCTTGAGCACCTCGTTGTCGCCGTACCGCTTGTGCAGATCGTCGACGAAAAGCTTCTGAGTCTGGGAATTCATCAATAGTCCTGCGAAAACTTACTTGCCTTGCGGGCGCAGATACGCGAGCCAGCGGCGCTCGGCCTGGCGGAACAGCCACACGAGCGCGAACGAGATCACGAGATAGAGCAGGGCGGCGATGCCGAACGCATGGAACGACATGTAGGTCGCCGAGTTCACGTCGCGGGCGATCTTCAGGATGTCCGGCACGGTCGCGGTGAATGCGACCGTCGTCGCGTGCAGCATCAGGATCACTTCGTTGCTGTACAGCGGCAGCGCGCGGCGCAGCGCCGACGGCAGGATCACGCGGCGATACATCGTGAACGGCGTCATCCCGTACGCGCGCGCGGCTTCGATCTCGCCGTACGACGTCGCCTTGATCGCGCCCGCGAAGATCTCGGTGGTATATGCGCAGGTATTCAGCGTGAACGCGAGCAGCGTGCAGTGCATCCCGTCGCGGAAGAACGCATCGAGCATCGGCGTGCCGCGCACGGCCTGCAGGCTGTAGAGGCCCGTGTAGCAGAGCAGCAGCTGCACGTAGAGCGGCGTGCCGCGGAACACGTACGTGTAGAGCCACACGGCGCTCGACAGCCACTTCTTCTTCGACACGCGCGCGACCGCGAGCGGTATCGACAGGCAGAAGCCGAGGCCGATCGACACGACGAGCAGCCACAGCGTGATCGCGACACCGGTGATGCGATAGCCGTCGGTGTAGAGATAGTTGCGCCAGTATTCTTGGATGAGTTCGATCATAGGTCAGCCTTGCGGACACCGGTCGAGTAGCGCTTTTCGAGCCACATCAGCACGAAGTTCGAGATCGTCGTGATGGCGAGGTAGACCGCTCCCGCGATCAGCGTGAAGAAGAAGAACCGCAGCGTGCCCTTGCCGGCGTCCTGCGACGCCTTCACGACGTCGGCCAGGCCGATGATCGACACGAGCGCGGTCGACTTCACGAGCACCTGCCAGTTGTTACCGATGCCCGGCAGCGCGAAGCGCATCATCTGCGGGAACATGATCCGCGTGAACACCTGCCAGTTCGTCATCCCGTACGCGCTGCCGGCCTCGAGCTGGCCGCGCGGCACCGACAGGAACGCGCCGCGGAACGTCTCGGTGAAGTACGCGCCGTAGATGAAGCCGAGCACGAGCACGCCGGCGAGGAACGGGTCGATGTCGATCTGGTCCCAGCCGAGCGCGTCGGTCGCGATGTTCAGCCAGATCTGCAGGCTGTAGAACAGCAGCAGCATCAGCACGAGGTCGGGCACGCCGCGGATCAGCGTCGTGTAGACGGTGCCGACGCCGTTCGTCACGCGGTTGCGCGACAGCTTCGCACCGGCGCCGAGCAGACCCAGCAGGAACGACAGCGCAAGCGAAAGCACCGCCAGTTTGACGGTTTGCCAGGTGCCTGCGAGGATCAGCGGGCCGTAACCTTGTAGAAACATATGTGGTCCTTGACGGCGCACGCAGTGCACCGCGAAAGACGCGTCCGCCAAGCTGCGCGGAACGCCCCGTGCGTATCATGACCGTCCGCCCCGGCAAGGGTGCCGGGCCAGCCCGTCGCGCGAGCGGCGGGCAAGGGGGCGGGCGGCGCGTGGTTGACTGCCTGTACTGCCCGGACGCGGGGCCGCCCCCGCATCCGTTGCTTCTTCTTGTCGGCGCTCAGCGGGCCGCAGCCGAATAGACGCTGAACGAGAAGTACTTGTGCGACAGCCGGTCGTACGTGCCGTCCTTGTGCATGTCGGCCAGCGCGTTGTTGATCTTGAGCTTCAGGTCCGAATCTTCCTTGCGCAGGCCGATCGCGGTGCCGTCGCCGATCGTCTTCGGATCCTTCACTTCCGGCCCGGCGAACGCGAAGCCCTTGCCGCGCGGCGTGCGCAGGAAGCCGTAGTCGGCCTGCAGTTCGTCCTGCAGCGTCGCGTCGAGGCGGCCCGAGCCGAGATCGGCATAGACCTGGTCCTGGTTCTGGTACGGAATGATCGTCACGCCCTGCGGTTCCCAGTACGCCTTCGCGTAGGTTTCCTGCGTCGAGCCCTGCTCGACGCCGACGCGCTTGCCCTTCAGCGACGCTACCGTCGGCAGCAGCGGCGAGCCGGTCTTCGCGATCATCCGCGCCGGTGCGTCGTACACCTTGTCGGAGAAGTCGATCTGCTCGCGGCGCTTGTCCGTGACGGTCAGCGACGACACGATGACGTCGTACTTCTTCGCCTTCAGCGCCGGAATGATCCCGTCGAGGTCCTGCGCCACCCACACGCATTTCACGTTGATCCGCTTGCAGATCTCCTTGGTGAGATCGACGTCGAAACCGACGATCTCGCCGCTCGGCGCGGTCGACTCGAACGGCGGGTAGCTGGCATCGACGCCGATCCGCACGGTCTTCCACTCCTTCGCGAAGGCGCTGCCCGCCACGAGGGCGAGGGCGGCGCACAGGGCGGCCTTCTTCATTTCCATCCTTCTGTTGCTGACTTTCCGGGGGCGCTCGCGGCCGGTCGGACCGGGCGCCGCGGCGTATTCTAGACGGCCAAAATTCGCCGATCGGCGTTCTGGCGATGGCGGCCGCCGGACGGGCGAACGCCAAAAGGGCGGTATTTTACCCGAACGCGATACCCGGAAAACGGCAATCCGGCGCGATCGATCGATTCTTCGATTCGGCTGTTGCGGTAATGACCGTATTCGCAATGGGTATTGCATCAATTGCAGTCGTGGGCGCAACGATCCGGTGCACGGTCGACGGATTGTCGCGTGGTCGGTGCAACCTTACAGTTGGGGCATACCAGAAACAGTGCGTCTCACGGAGTGCTGCCCCATGTTCCAGATCCGTCGCGCCGCCGATCGCGACCAGCGCAGCCACGGCTGGCACGAATCCCATCACAGCTTTCCCCGCGCCGCCGGTCGTGGCGGCGCGCCGGCGTTCGGCGCGCTGCGCGAACTGAACGAGGAGTGCATCGCGCCGACCCGCGGCTTCGGCATGCGTCCGTACCGCGACGCGGAAATCGTCACCTACGTGCTCGACGGCGCGCTGGCGTACCGCGACAGCCTCGGCAGCGGTGCGATCGTCCGCGCGGGCGGCGTGCAGCGCACGAGCGCCGGCACGGGCATCATGCTGAGCGAAACCAACGCGTCGCGCGACCAGCCG
This sequence comes from Burkholderia sp. S-53, assembly GCF_025560745.1. Lineage (NCBI taxonomy): Bacteria > Pseudomonadati > Pseudomonadota > Betaproteobacteria > Burkholderiales > Burkholderiaceae > Burkholderia > Burkholderia sp. S-53. The sequence goes on along the minus strand of NZ_CP090483.1, from coordinate 2,802,896 downwards.
CTGCGCCTGCTGCGGATCTGGCTCGCGCCGGCCGGGCCGGGCGGCCGGCCCGGCTATGTGCACACGCGCTTCGCCGACGACGACCGGCGCGGCCGGCTGCGGCTCGTCGCGTCGCCGGACGGCGACGACGGCTCGCTGCCGGTGTACGCGGATGCACGAATCTTCGCGGGATGGATCGACGGGGACGAGCGGGTGGCGTTCGACGTGCCGGCCGGCCGCCGCGTCTACACGCATGTGGCGCGCGGCGAGGTGGAGATCAATGGCCGCGTGCTGGCGGCGGGCGATGGCGCGGGCATCGGCGGCGTGGACGCGGTGGCGTTCGCGCGTGGCCGGGCGGCCGAGGTGCTGCTGTTCGACGTCGCCTGAACGAAAAAAGGGGACGCGTGCCGGTGCCCGCGTCCCCTTCGGCGCCGCTCCGGGGAGCGGCTTGCCGGCTTACTGCGCCGGCGCCGACGCGCCCTTGGCCGCGCGGTGCTGTTCCCAGCGTTCCTTCATCTTCTCGTGGCGCTGCTGCATCTGCGCGAACTGCTGCTTGAGCGCCGTGCTGACCGTGGTCTTCTGCTGGTCGTTCAGCCCGTTGTAGAACGCGAGCCATGCGGCGGACGTCTGCTCGCGCAGTTGCGCATTCTGCTGTTCGGCCTGCTGGCGCGCGGTGTGCATCGCGTTCAGGTCGAGGATCGGCTGGTTCTGCTGCGCCTTGAACTGCTCGCGCATCTGCTCGTGGCTCTTGCGCATCGCGTCACGGTTCTGCTTCATCGTGCTGACGGCCGCCTGCCATTGTTGTTCCTGCGACGCGTTGAGCTTCAGCTGGTCGTGCAGTTTCATGATCGCGCCGAACGGGCCGCCGTCGTGCTCGTGCATCTGGTGCATGCCGGGGCCGCCCGGCGGCGGCATGTCGTTGGGCTGCGCGGCATGCGCGGTGCCGAAGGCGAGAGCGAGCACAGTGGCGGCCGCGATGGCCACGCGGGAAGTCTTCTTATACATTTCAGAAACTCCTTGTATCCAAAGGGTCCGGCGATGCAGTCCGGGGAAAGCCAGGTACCGCATCCGGTAAGACGCAGGTTAGCGATGCGGGCCCCGGCCGGTGTTACGCGGGGCGGTGGCCCGGTTACCGCGCATTACAGTTCCCTTGCGCGGTAACCCGCAGTAACCCTTTCGTCCCTTTGTTTCGTTCTTCGACTCCGCCCTCGCGCGGTAAACTTCAAGCCATGACTACCCAGATCCTCATCGTCGACGACGACCAAGAACTCCGAGACCTGCTGCGCGACTATCTCGTGCGCCAGGGGATGGAAGTGTCCGTGCTGCACGACGCGGCGACGCTCGAGAAGCGTCTCGAGCGCGAGCGGCCCGACCTGATCGTGCTGGACCTGATGATGCCGGGCGTGGACGGCCTGACCGCGCTGCGCCAGTTGCGCGCGGCCGGCGACGACATCCCCGTGATCATGCTGACCGCGCGTGCGGACGACGTCGACCGTATCGTCGGCCTCGAACTCGGCGCGGACGACTACCTCGGCAAGCCGTTCAACCCGCGCGAACTGCTCGCGCGCGTGCAGGCCGTGCTGCGCCGCCGCCGCGCGACGCCGTCGGCAGCCGCGCCCGAACAGCGCGAGCCGTTCGCATTCGGCCGCTTCGTGCTCGACTTCCAGGGGCGCACGCTGTCGGTCGACGGCAAGCCGGCCACGCTGTCGAGCAGTGAATTCGCGCTGCTGAAGATCTTCGTGAACCATGCGCTGCGCACGCTGACGCGCGAGCGGCTGCTCGAGCTGCTGCACGGGCCCGAATACGACGGTACCGACCGCGGCATCGACGTCCAGGTGTGGCGCCTGCGCCGCATCCTTGAAACGGATCCGTCGACGCCGCGCTTCATCCAGACGGTGCGCGGGCGCGGCTACGTGTTCGTGCCCGACGGCGAGGCCCATGCGCAAACCCATTGATTCGCTGTTCGGGCGGCTCGCGCTGCTCGTCGTTGGCGTCCTGCTCCTGTCGCACTTTGCGTGGTTCTTCGCGATGCGGCTCGAGCGCAACCAGATGCAGACCCGTTACGCGGTCGAGGAGGCCGCGTTCCTGGTCGACGCGGTGCGCCAGCACGTCGAGCGCACGCCCGACCAGCCGTTGCCGTCGCGCGTGCGGCTCGTGACGCCGGGCAGCGCCGACGTGCCGAACGCCGATCCGTCGAGCCTGCCGGCGGCGCTCAAGCGGTTCCGCGACGACGTGAGCGAGCGGATGCCGCCCGGCACGCGCGTCGAGATCGGCGCGCCGGGCCATCCGCCGGTGCTGTGGGTGAAGGAGCCGTCTGACCGCAACTGGATCGTGGTGCCCGTGCAGCCGCTGCGTCCGCCGCGTTCGCTTGACCGGATGCTGTTGTGGCTCGGCACGATCTTCTCAGCCGGCGTGATCGCCGCGTTGTTCGCGGCCTGGCAGTTGCAGCAGCCGCTTCGCTCGCTGGCGCGCGCGGTCGCGCGCTTCGGCCGCGGGCAGCCGGTGCCGCCGCTGCGCGAGCGCGGCCCGCGCGAGCTGCGCCAGCTCACGCATGGCTTCAACCAGATGGTGGAACAGGTGTCGCAGGCCGAGAGCGACCGCGCGGTGATGCTGGCGGGCGTTGCGCACGACCTGCGCACGCCGCTTGCGCGGATGCGCCTGCGCGCGGAAATGATGGACGATGCGCGCTTGCGCGACGGCGTCGTGCGCGACGTCGACTCGATGTCGCACATCGTCGACCAGTTTCTGGTGTTTGCGCACGGCGGGTCCGACCGCAGCGAGCCGGTGCCGGTCGATCAGGCCTGCGAGCGGATCGCACGCAGCTATCGCGCGGTCGCACCGAATGCGCCGGCGGTCCAGACGCGGCTCGACGCCGATCCGGGCTTCCGGCTGCCGACGGCGACGCTCGACCGGATCCTGTCGAACCTGCTGGACAACGCGCATGCGTACGGCGCGCCGCCCGTGCTCGTCGAGACGGCGCGCACGTCGACCGGCTACGTGCTGTCGGTCAGCGACAACGGCGGCGGGATCGCGCCGCGCGACCTCGCGGCCGCGACGCGGCCGTTCGTGCGGCTCGACCCCGCGCGCGGCGGGAACGGCCACAGCGGGCTCGGGCTCGCGATCGTCGAGCGGCTCGTGCTCAGGCTGGGCGGGGCGTGCGACATCGGCAACCGCCCCGAAGGCGGCCTGCGCGTCGCGATGACGTTTCCGTTCGAGGTCGTGCCGAAGGACGAGCCCCACGCTCAGGCCGCGTAAGCGATTGCGGCGCCTGCCCGGGCAGGCAAGCACCGCGCGGCATCATTCGAACAGCGTGCCGAGCGTCTCCGCCGCGTTGCTGTCGATCGTGTTGTAGGTCACGGTAGTGGCCTCGAAGATGTAGACGGTCGTATAGCGGCCGAGGCGCTCCAGGATTTCCTCCTGCAGCGATTCCGGCACGACGTTCATGTTCAGGTACCATGCCGTCGACGACAGCCGCGTCTGGAACGACCCGTATTCCTGCATCAGTTCGTAGAACGCGTCGGCATCCTGATCGCGGCAGACGATCACCAAGTTTCCTGCCATTCCCTTCCTCCCGCTCGTCGGTCGATCCTCGAGGTCTGTTTACATGTGGAACGGCCATGCGTTGCCACGAGAACGGCCGCAACAGACCCCAAGGGCTAGCCCCGATCATACCCGCTTCGCCGTATCCGGCTCCTGACGCCCGACACGGTTTGCGCCTGCGTGCGGCTGGCGGGTTCACGGCCGGCCCGGATCACGGCATAATTCGGGCCTGCATGCCGGCCGAACGACTGCGGCCGGGCTGCCCCGTACCGTGCACCCGCCGTCCACCCGCGCGCCGGGCACGATCCGTGCGCCGCCCGTGGCGGGCGCCGTCGCGCCGCCCCGGGACGGTTGTACCTGAAATACAGGTTGGTGTAGTGTCGTGCCGTCGCGAGCCGGCTCGACCGGGCCGCGCGGGGGCGCAGCTTGCACGCACGGCGCATCGCGTCTGCGCGAGATCGTCAGTCAATCGAATTACCGCGCCCGTGCGCTTTGCCATGAATCAACATCGACTGCCGGCTTCGTTCGGCCTTACCGGGGAGGGCGCCTGATGGACGTCGGATTCTTCAATCCGAACCGGACCGCCAACGCGTCCGCGTGGCGCGTTCTGCCGAACCGGTGGGACTTCATCGCGTTTCCGCTGATCATCTGCCTGCTGGCGATGGCGATCGTCGGCTTCCACGAAACGATGGCACCGATCGGGACCCTGCAGACGCAGAAGATCTCGCTCGACCCGTCGAACCTGCCCGAATACGCGTTGCGCACCACGCTGCGGATGCTCGCGGCGATGGTCGCGTCGCTCGTGTTCACGCTCGTCTACGGCACACTCGCGGCCAAGAGCCGTCGTGCGGGCATGGTGCTGATCCCGATCCTCGACATCCTGCAGTCGGTGCCGGTGCTCGGCTTCATCTCGTTTACGGTCACGTTCTTCCTCGCGCTGTTCCCGAGCCGCGTGCTCGGTGCCGAGCTCGCGGCGATCTTCGCGATCTTCACGAGCCAGGCGTGGAACATGACGTTCAGCTTCTACCAGTCGCTGCGCACGGTGCCGCGCGATCTCGACGAAGTGTCGCGGAGCTTCCACCTGACGTCCTGGCAGCGCTTCTGGAAGCTCGAGGTGCCGTTCTCGATGCCGGGGCTGATCTGGAACATGATGATGTCGATGTCGGGCGGCTGGTTCTTCGTCGTCGCGTCGGAAGCGATCACCGTCGGCAACCAGACGATCACGCTGCCGGGGATCGGCGCGTATCTCGCGCAGGCGATCTCGGACAAGAACCTCGGCGCGATCGGCTGGGTGATCCTCACGATGACGGTCGTGATCCTGGCCTATGACCAGTTCCTGTTCCGCCCGCTCGTCGCGTGGGCCGACAAGTTCCGGATGGAGAACACGAGCTCGGGCAACGCGCCGGAGTCGTGGCTGCTCGACCTCGTGCGCCGCACGCGCCTGATCCATCAGTTGCTCGTGCCGGCCGGCTGGTTCTTCGCCAAGGCTGCGCGGATTCCGCTGCGCCTGCCGCTGTCGGGTGCGATGCGCTTCGCGCTGCCGCGCGTCGAAAAGAAGGCGTCGCGCACGGTCGACATCGCCTGGGCGGCCCTCGTGCTGATCGGCACGGCCTATATCGTGTGGCGCGTCGTCAGCTTCGTGTCGACCGGCGTGACGATGGCCGAGGTCGGCCACGTGCTGGTGCTCGGGCTCATCACGCTGCTGCGCGTGGTCGTGCTGATCGCGATCGCATCGGTGATCTGGGTGCCGATCGGTGTGTGGGTCGGGCTGCGCCCGAGGCTGGCCGAGAAGCTGCAGCCGCTCGCGCAGTTCCTCGCCGCGTTCCCGGCCAACCTGCTGTTCCCGGTGTTCGTGATCGTGATCGCGCGCTTCCACCTGAACCCCGACATCTGGCTGTCGCCGCTGATCGTGCTCGGCACGCAGTGGTATATCCTGTTCAACGTGATCGCCGGCGCAACGTCCTACCCGAACGACTATCGCGAAGCGGCGACGAACTTCCGCATCCGTGGCTGGCAGTGGTGGCGGCAGGCGATCCTGCCCGGCATCTTCCCGTACTACGTGACCGGCGCGATCACCGCGTCGGGCGGCGCGTGGAACGCGAGCATCGTGTCGGAAGCCGTGCAGTGGGGCACCACCAAGATCGAGGCGCACGGCCTCGGCGCGTACATCGCGCAGACCACCGCCGCCGGCGACTTCCCGAAGATCATCCTGGGCATCGCCGTGATGTCCCTGTTCGTCACCCTGTTCAACCGCCTGCTGTGGCGCCCGCTGTATGCCTTTGCCGAAGCGAAGCTGCGGCTCGACTGAGACCGATTGAGAGCGAAACGCGATGCACAATCCGAATGCTGTAAACGCCCCCGTCCAGACGTCCCAGCCGCCGCGCCTCGGCGAGGAAATCCTGCGCGTCGATCACGTCTGCCGCGGCTTCAACAAGACGCAGGGTGAACTACTCGTGCTCGACGACGCGAACCTGTCGCTGCGCGAAGGCGAGATCGTCGGGCTGCTCGGCCGTTCCGGCTCGGGCAAGTCGACGCTGCTGCGCATCATCGCCGGCCTGATCGAGCCGACCGGCGGTGAAGTGACCTATCTCGGCCAGCCGCTGCGCGGCCCGGCCGAAGGCGTCGCGATGGTGTTCCAGACGTTTGCGCTGTTCCCGTGGCTCACCGTGCTGCAGAACGTGGAGGCCGGCCTCGAAGCGCTCGGCGTCGGCGCGCGCGAGCGGCGCGAGCGTGCGCTCGCCGCGATCGACCTGATCGGTCTCGACGGTTTCGAGAACGCGTACCCGCGTGAACTGTCGGGCGGCATGCGCCAGCGCGTGGGCTTTGCGCGCGCGCTCGTCGTCGATCCGACGATCCTGCTGATGGACGAGCCGTTCTCGGCGCTCGACGTGCTGACGGCCGAGACGCTGCGTACCGACCTGCTCGACCTGTGGACGCAAGGGCGGATGCCGATCAAGTCGGTGCTGATCGTCACGCACAACATCGAGGAAGCCGTGTTCATGTGCGACCGGATCCTCGTGCTGTCGTCGAACCCGGGCCGCGTGATCGCCGAGATCAAGGTGCCGTTCAAGCATCCGCGCAACCGGCTCGACCCGGCGTTCCGCAAGCTCGTCGACGATATCTACGCGAAGATGACGGCCCGCCAGACCGGCGAGGCGACGAAGAAGGGGCTCGAGCTCGGCAGCTGGCTGCCGCAGGTGTCGACCAACCTGATGGCCGGCCTGATCGAAACGCTCGCGATGGCGCCGTACCATGGCCGCGCGGACATGCCGGAAATCGCGCGCACGCTGCATCTGGAAGTGGACGATCTGTTCCCGATCGCCGAAGTGCTGCAGTACCTCGGTTTCGCGGACGTGCGGGAAGGCGACGTGTTCCTGACGCCGCCGGGGCGCGTGTTCGCGGAATTCGGCACGCAGGAGCGCAAGCTGATGTTCGCGGATCACCTGCTGAAGCACGTGCCGCTGGCTGCGCGGATCAAGAAGGTACTGAACGAGCGTCCGGGCCATCGTGCGCCGCGTGTGCGCTTCGAGCAGGAGCTCGAGGATTCCCTGTCGGACGGTGCGGCCGAGGAAACGCTCGACGCGGTGATCGACTGGGGCCGTTATGGCGAGATCTTTTCGTACAACGACCAGACCGAGATCTTCAGCCTCGAGGACGTCGAGTCCTGATCGATCGTGCCGGGCCGTTCAGCCCGGCAGCCGCATGCGCCGCGCGTCACGCAGCGCATCGCCCCGTTACTGCAAATTGCCCCAGCGGTCGACAGCCGGTTCGGCCGACGCCCATTTCCAGTGCGTGCCTTGCTGGCACGCACTCGCGAAATACCAGTCGGCCTTGTCGCCGTCCTTCACCGAGAACGCGAATTCCTTGCACAGCGCGAGCGCCGACGAGTACGCGCGCGTGACGCGCACTTCGCCTTCGCCGTTTTCCAGCGGCAGCGTGTTCTTCACCTTCCACGGTTTGATTTCGCCGACGGCCAGGCTGCCGGCCGCCTTCGCGATCGCGTCCTGCTGGTTCTGATGGAGTTGCTTCATCGTGCGGTTGACGGCCTCGTCGGTCGCGGCCTGCACGGCGATCCCGACGCCGAGGCCGACCGCCGGGTTCGCGGTGACGAGGCCCGTCGCCGCACCGGCGAGCGCGCCGCTCGCCGCGCCGACCGACCCGCAGCCCGACAGCGTGGCCGCCGCCGCGCAAAGCGCGCCGATCGCCGCGATACGGATCGCGACGCTCATTGCAGCGCGCCCCAGCGTTCGGTTGCCGGTTCGGCCGACGCCCATTTCCACACGGGGCCGTCGCGGCAGATGGTGGCGACGTAGAACGCCGATTGCGCTGCCTTGTCGGGCTTCGCGGGCGTGTCGACCGCGAACACGATTTCCTTGCAGTCGAGCGGACCGATGCTGATCATCCGGCTGACCGTCACGCGGCCCTGCTCGTCGTCCTCGATCGGGAACGAGTGGTTCGTCGACCACGGCGCGACGCCGCCCACGTCGAGTGGGCCGGCTGCCTTCGCGATCTGTTCCTGCGTGTAGCGGTGCGCGACGCGCTGCGTGTACTGGACACCCGCACGCGCACCGGCGACGGCGCCAAGGCCGATGCCTGTCGCGACGGCGGCGTTGTTGGTGACCTTGGAAGCGATCGCGGCGCCCGCGATACCGGCGCCGGCTGTTGCGCCTTCGCTGTACAGCGAGTTGCAGCCGGACAGCAGTGCGGCCGTGGCGAGTGCGGCCAGCACGACGCGCGCCGGCATGGCCCGGCGCGACGATTCGAAACGAATGTTCATCCCTGAATGCAAGTCCTGTCTGGGTGAGCGGCGACGCTTGCGCGCCTCCATGCCGCGTCATTGTTTCGCAATTGTCATAGGAAAAATGCAAAGCTTTGACAAATCGCCGAATGGCATGCCGCGCGGGCGCGCGGCGCTATTCTCGGACAGATGGCTGACGCGGGGTCGAAACGTTACAAATTGAAGGTAATTGTTACTTTGGCGTGCAAGGAACCGACCTAGACTGTTTTGTTATGGAATGTTTCTACGACGGCTTCGAGCCGCGCCTCATATGAGACACCCAGCCATGCGTCGTCCGAAACGGTTTTCGCATCGGCCACCCGACGCGGGGGCGGACCAACCGCGTCCACAGACCGACGCGCCATCCGCACCGCCATCCGGTGCACCCGGCGAAACGCCGTCCGACGGCGATCACAACCAGGGCGGCGCCCGCCCGGAAGGGCTCGACTATCAACGCGACCTCGGCCAGGAGCAGGACGCTTGATCCCGTCGTCGTCGCATTCCGCAGCCGCATTTCATTGCATTTCTCGGAACTGAATCGCCGCACGGCCGCTTTCGGGCAGCCGCGTGAGCCTTGGCGCGCGCCGCGCGCCAGCCAATCGAATCGAGGAGGGGAAGCCGCATGAGCAGATTGATCGTGGTATCGAACCGTGTCGCCGCCGGCGAGGACACGCGCCCGAGCGCGGGCGGCCTGGCCGTCGGCGTGATGGACGCGCTGAAGGAAACCGGCGGCGTCTGGTTCGGCTGGAACGGCGAGATCGTCGGTGCGCCGGATGCCGAACCCGCGATCCAGCGGGACGGCAACGTCACGTATGCGACGGTCGGGCTGACCCGGCGCGACTACGACCAGTACTACCGCGGCTTCTCGAACGCGACGCTGTGGCCGGTGTTCCATTACCGCGGCGATCTCGCGCGCTTCGACCGGCAGGAGTACGCGGGCTACCTGCGCGTGAACGCGATGCTCGCGAAGCAGCTCGCCGCGCTGCTGCGGCCCGACGACCTGATCTGGGTGCACGACTACCATCTGCTGCCGTTCGCGCACTTCTTGCGCGAACTCGGCGTGAAGAACCCGATCGGCTTTTTCCTGCACATCCCGTTTCCGTCGCCCGACATGCTGCGCCTCGTGCCGCCGCACGAGGAACTCGTGAAGTTCATGTGCGCGTACGACGTCGCGGGCTTCCAGACCGATGCCGACAAGCAGGCGTTCACCGACTATATCGAGCGGCGCGGGATCGGCGCGGCGAGCGACGACGGGATGCTGCACGCGCACGGCCGCGTCGTGAAGGTCGCCGCCTATCCGATCGGCGTGCATCCGGACGCGATCGCGCAGGCGGCCGTCCAGTACAGTGCGCGCAAGCCGGTGAAGATGCTGCGCGAGGCGCTCGACGGCCGCAAGCTGGTGATGAGCGTCGACCGCCTCGATTACTCGAAGGGGCTCGTCGAGCGCTTCCAGTCGTTCGAGCGGATGCTCACGAATGCACCGGGCTGGCAGGGGCGCGTGTCGCTCGTGCAGATCGCGCCGCCGACGCGTTCCGACGTGCAGACCTACCAGGACATCCGCGAAACCCTCGAAGGCGAGGCCGGCCGCATCAACGGCCGTTTTTCGCAGCTCGACTGGACGCCGATCCAGTACCTGAACCGCAAGTACGAGCGCAACCTGCTGATGGCGTTCTTCCGGATGTCGCAGGTCGGCTACGTGACGCCGCTGCGTGACGGGATGAACCTCGTCGCGAAGGAATACGTCGCGTCGCAGGACCCGGCCGATCCGGGCGTGCTCGTGCTGTCGGAGTTCGCCGGCGCGGCGGCCGAGCTGACCGGTGCGCTCCTCGTGAATCCGTACGACCTGTCGCAGATGGCCGAGGCGCTCGAGCGCGCGCTGTCGATGCCGCTCGCGGAGCGGCAGGCGCGTCACGAGGAGAACCTCGCGCGCCTGCGCGAGAACGACCTGTCGGTCTGGCGCGATACGTTCGTCGCCGACTTGCGCAGTGTCGCGGCGGCCGCATCGGTCACGCAGCGCGCGGGCCGGCGGGTTGCGCATGCGTGAGTTCGCGCAGCGCGCCGAGGACGACGACGCGACCGACGACGCCACCGGCCGTTTCTTCGTCGTGACGGGCGGCCCGGGTTCGGGCAAGAGCACGTTGCTCGACGCGCTCGAGCGCGCCGGTTTCGCGCGCTCGCAGGAGGCCGGGCGAGGCGTGATCCGCGACCAGGTGGCCGTCGACGGCCAAGCGCTGCCGTGGCGCGACCCGGCCGCGTTCGCCGAACTGATGCTGAGCTGGGAGATGCGCTCGTACCATCTTGCGCGGCACGCGCGCGGGCCCGTGTTCTTCGACCGCGGCGTGCCGGACGTGGTCGGCTACCTGCGGCTGACGGGGCTGGCCGTGCCCGCGCATGCGGAAGCCGCGGCGCGCCGCTTCCGCTATCACCGGCGCGTGTTCATCGCGCCGCCGTGGCCCGACATCTATGCGCAGGACACCGAGCGCCGGCAGGATTTCGCGGAAGCCGTGCGCACCTACGACGCGATGGTCGATTGCTACACGTCGTACGGGTACCGGCTGATCGAGTTGCCGCGCGTGAGCGTGAAGACACGGGTGCGCTTCGTGATGGACGCGCTCGACGCCGCATGACGCGCCGGTGCGGCGCGCCGTGGTGTCAGGCCACCGTGTCCGGCCGCGGCGACGCGATGCGCAACATGCTCACGATCGCGGCCACCGCCGCGAAGGCCGCGGCGACATAGAGCGCGATCGTCGGCCCGCGATCGGGCACGAGCCCGAAAATCAGCGCGACCAGCGCGGCGCCGAGCGTCTGGCCCGTCAGTCGCGCAGTGCTCAGCATGCCGCCGGCGCCGCCGCTGCGCTCGCGCGGCGCAGACGACAGCATCGCGCGGTTGTTCGGCGACTGGAACAGCCCGAAGCCCGCGCCGCACAGTGCCATCCGCCACACGATGTCGACGGTGCCCGGATGCGCGCCGATCGTCGCGAGCGACAGCAGCCCGGCTGCGAACAGCGCGAGCCCGATCCCGCCGAGGATGCCGGCCGAATAGCGGTCCGACAGCACGCCCGCGAGCGGCGCGGCGAACACGATCACGAGCGGCCACGGCGTCATGTAGAGGCCGGTCTCGACCTGCGAGAAGCCGAGTGAATTCTGCAGCCAGAACGGCAGCGCGACGAACGCGAGCATCTGCGACGTGAACGACGCCGTCGACGTATAGACCGACAGCGCGAACATCGGGATGCGCATCAGGTCGACGGGCAGGAGCGGCGCCGGCTGCGACAACTGACGTTTCACGAAGAAGTAGCCGACGACGAACGCGACGGCCAGCTCGGCCGCGACGTACGCATGGCCTTCGCCGTGGCCGAGCCCGTCGACGGCCGTGATCAGCAGGCCGAACACGCACGCGTTCATCAGCGCGCTCGGGAAATCGTACGGCGCGTCGTGCAGCGGGTTGGCTGGCAGCGCACGCACGCTGCCGAGTACCGCGGCGATGCCGATCGGCACGTTGACCGCGAACAGCCACGGCCACGACGCGACCGACAGGATCGCGGATGCGACCGTCGGCCCGATCGCGGACGACAGCGCGACCACCATCGCATTGATCGACAGCCCGCGCCCGAGCATCGACGACGGGTAGATCATCCGCACGAGCGCCGCGTTGACGCTCATGATGCCGGCCGCGCCGAAGCCCTGGATCACGCGCATCACGGCGAGCATCGGCAGCGAGCCGGCAAGCGCGCAGCCGAGCGACGCCGCGGTGAACAGCGCGAGCCCGGCGATGTAGATGCGGCGATAGCCGATGCGCTCGCCGAGCGACGCGAGCGGCAGCAGCGTGATCGTGACCGCGAGCTGGTAGGCGTTGACGATCCAGATCGACGCGGCGTCTGACGCATGCAGGTCGCGCGCGATGGTCGGCAGCGCGACGTTCGCGATGGCGCCGTCGAGCACGGCGAGCGTGATGCCCAATGCGACGCAGACGATCGCCCAGTAGCGTTGCGGAAGCGGCAGACCGGTATCGGCGTTCATGGCGGGAGCGAAAGCGTGGTTGTCCGCGCGCCCGGTTGCCGGTTGCGTGCGCAACCATGCGAAAAGGGTGGAGGCGGCGATGAACGGCCCGGCCGGCGCGGCTGCACCGGACCGGGGCCGGTCGAGTGTATCACCGGGTCGTATTGCGCGACGCCGGCGCGCGCACTCAGCCTTCGAAGTCGAGGCCGCCGAGCCGCACGAGCGGGTCGGCCTGCGTGCGCGACGCGAGATCGATGTCGCGTGCGCCCTGCCACGCACCGAGTTTTTTCGGCAGCGCGGCCAGGTAGTGCTCGAAGCGATGCGGGCCGTCCGGCTCCATCAGCCGCTCGATTTCGTCGGTGTCCCAGGTCAGCTCGAGATTCAGCGGATGCACGAAGCCGCTCACATGCTCGTGCGGCGCGCTGCGGATCTGCACGCGCGTCGGGTGCCCGTGCCCGCCGTACGGGATGACGTCGGTCAGCACGTGATCGGCGAAGAAGGCGGCGATTGCCTGCGCGATGCGCGGCGCGAATTCGGTATCGAAACGGCGGGCGGTTTCGGGCTGCATGAAGGCGTCTCCTGAGTGCCGAAAATCGTAGCACGGCGGCGCTGCGTTTCGGCGTGTGCGATACGCGTAATGGCGCGTTACCACTTGCTGCATCTATTACGGCCGCGCGCCGCCACAATGCATCGCATCCAGTACCACTTCGCGTGGGAGTCCATCATGAAAAAGATTGCCGCAGTGTGTGTCCTCGCCGGTTCGCTCGCCGTGGCGGGTCCGGCGTCCGCGCATGGCCGCGACGGCGGCGCCATCATCGGCGCGTTGATCGGCGGCGCGGTGCTGGGCGCAATCGTGACGTCCGCGATGAATCCGCCCGTCGTGTATCAGGCGCCCGCGTACCAGGCACCGGCCTATCAGCCGCCGACGTACTACCAGGCGCCTGCGTACCAGCAGCCTGACTATCCGACTTACCAGCAGGCGCAGTACCAGGACGACGGCCCGAACTATTGCTACGACCGCTATCAGCGCGCGTATGTGTGCGGTGCGCCGGTGTCGCGCGGCTACGCGCAACCGGCCGGCTGGTAAGCAGGCAGGTGCGCGACGCGTGACCGGCTTCGGTGCCGGCTGGCCGGCACCTCCCGGAGTTCGCCGCGCCGGACCGGACGACAAAAGGCCCTCGCTTCATGCGAGGGCCTTGGTTTTTTCCGCGGCCGTTCGTTCGTCCGCGTGATGCGCCGGCCATCGGCTGGCCGTGTGCGGATACAAACGGTTGCAATTGAACGTCAGTGGCGATGGCCGCCGCCGTCGTCGCCGCGCCCGCCGCCATCGTTCCAGTCGCCGCGGCGTCCGTCGCCGCGTCCCCAGCCGCTGCCGCGGTTGCCGCGATCGCCGTCCCAGCGGTGGTAGTCGCGCCGGCCGCGATCCCAGTCGCGCCCGCCGCCGCCGCCCCAGATGTTGACCGTGCCGTACACCGGGGCGGCGTACGCGTAGCCGGGATCGGAATAGTAGGGCTGTCCGTAGCCGTACCCGTATCCGGCGTCGGGTGCGACGACGCAGCCGGCCAGCAGGGTCGCGACGCCGGCGGCAGCAATGAGCTTCAGCATGATGTTCTCCGTTGGTTCCCGTATAAGTACCGCGCGCGGGGACTGCCGGCTGTTCGGAATTGTGTCGTGAAATTACAGCGCCGTAAGGTCGCGCGGCGAAAGTGTTAGCATCCAGGGCTCATTTGTTTTTCAGGAGCACATCGATGAAATTCGCGATCCGGGCCGCATTGGCCGCTTTCTGCGTCACGACTGCCGCCGCGTGCGCGGCAGGCCCCGCATCGGCGCCCGCCGTGCCGGCCGAGTCGATCAAGATGTTTCCGCAGGCAGCGGTCGGCCAGCAGCGCGCCGTGATCGCGCTGCCCGCGCTCGAGAACGAGGGCGATGCGCGCGTCGAGCTGATGATCGGCAAGACGCTGCAGACCGACTGCAACCAGCAGTGGTTCGGCGGCGAGCTGACCGCCGAGGACGTGAAGGGCTGGGGTTATACGTACTACCGGCTCACCGACGTGAAGGGGCCGGCGTCGACGCTGATGGCGTGTCCGGGCCAGGCGCCGCAGCAACGGTTCGTGCAGGTGCGCGGCGACGGTCAGCTGCTGCGCTACAACAGCCGCCTGCCGCTCGTCGTCTATGTACCCGACGGCTTCGAGGTGCGCTATCGCGTGTGGCACGCGTCGAAGGACGTGCAGCGCGCGGCGAAGCAGTAACGTGCCGGTGCGGCCGCGCGCGGCTGCGGCGTCCTGCCGCTAGCCGCCGCTCGCGCCGACGAGCGCCGGCCACGCGGCCAGCGCGGCTTGCGCGACCGCCTCCAGGTCGCGACGGCTCGCGCCGTCGCGCGCCTGGATCGACATTCCCTGCTGAACCGTCACGTAGTACCGCGCGATCGCATCGAGGTTCGCGTGCGTCGCAATCTCGCCGGTCGCGACACCTTGCCTGAGGCGCTCGCGCAGCGCTTCGACCGTGCGTTCGCGCATCGCGATCAGCGTTTGCCGGACGGTGTCGGAACGCTCGGCCGGGTGCAGTGCCGACAGCACGATCAGGCAGCCGGCCGGCTTCGACCGCCGCGTGAACACGCGCGCGGTATCCATCAGGTAGTTCCGCATCGCGTCGTACGCGCTGCCGGCCTGCTCGACGCCATCCCAGATTTCCCGCCCCTCCGTTGCGCGGTAGTGCTCGAGTGCCTGCCGGAACAACGCTTCCTTGCTGCCGAACGCCGCATACAGGCTCGGTGACGCAATGCCCATCGCGGCCGTCAGGTCCGCCATCGACGCACCCTCGTAGCCGAGACGCCAGAACACCTCCATCGCGCGATCCAGCGCCGCTTCCTTGTCGAAGCTTCTCGGTCGGCCACGTTCAGCCATTGCTTCCCTCCCTTCGTCGATATCTGTATCGATCGATAAAATAATTCAATTGACAGTGTCGCGCAACTTGCCACATTCTGTGTCGGCCGTTACATAAATAAGGAAAGGAACGAACATGGATCGACTTCAGGGCAAGCGTGCACTTGTCACGGGCGGCAGCCGCGGCATCGGCGCGGCCATCGCGAAACGGCTGGCGGCCGATGGCGCGGACGTCGCGATTACCTACGAAAAATCGGCCGAGCGGGCGCAGGCCGTCGTCGCCGGCATCGAGGCGCTGGGCCGTCGAGCCGTCGCGATCCAGGCCGACAGCGCCGATCCGGCGGCGGTGCGCAACGCGGTCGATCGTGCCGCGGAGGCGTTCGGCGGTCTCGACATCCTCGTGAACAACGCGGGGATTTTCCGGGCCGGCACGCTG
The DNA here is from genome assembly GCF_025560745.1 of Burkholderia sp. S-53. Lineage (NCBI taxonomy): Bacteria > Pseudomonadati > Pseudomonadota > Betaproteobacteria > Burkholderiales > Burkholderiaceae > Burkholderia > Burkholderia sp. S-53. The sequence goes on along the minus strand of NZ_CP090483.1, from coordinate 2,787,283 downwards.
GACGACCTCACGCTCGACGATATCGACGCGACGCTGAACGTGAACGTGCGCGCGGTGATCGTCGCGTCGCAGGCGGCGGCGCGGCATCTCGGGGAGGGTGGGCGCATCGTGTCGACCGGCAGTTGCCTCGCGACGCGCGTGCCCGATGCGGGGATGAGCCTCTATGCGGCGAGCAAGGCCGCGCTGATCGGCTGGACGCAGGGGCTCGCGCGCGATCTCGGGCCGCGCGGCATCACGGTCAATATCGTGCATCCGGGGTCGACGGATACCGACATGAATCCGGCCGACGGCGAACATGCCGGTGCGCAGCGTTCGCGGATGGCGATTCCGAAGTACGGCAAGGCCGATGACGTGGCGGCGCTCGTTGCGTTCGTCGTCGGGCCGGAAGGGCGGTCGATCAATGGGACCGGGTTGACGATCGATGGCGGTGCGAACGCGTAAACGCCGATGCCCGGCGTGATTTCGCCGGGTGGCGTTGCGTTCGTTATCGGCAGCCGAGCCGTAGATGCTCGGTTTCCAGGTTGACCCGCTTGTCGTAAGCCTGCAGTTCGTTGCGCGGCTTGCCGTCCGGGCCGATTCCGCGCACGACCTTTTGGCCGCGGTCGGGTGCATGCGTTACAGCGTCGATGCCGGCGGCCAGTTCCCTGCAGCGTGCGTCGGAGGACGCGTTTCCCGGGCGCGGTGCTGTCGCGCCCGTGACGTTGGCGATGCCCGGGCTGACGTAGCGCTGTTTCGCGTGCGCCGTGCCGGACGCGGTGCCGGTATCGGCGGCGTTCGCCGTGCAGGTCAGGGCCGAAAGTGCGGCGAGTGCCGCGAGCGTGCGAATCATGGTCGGGTTCCGTATGCGGCGAAAAGTTCGGGATTCTATGCAATGTCCGCCGCATGCGGGCCGCGATCAGGCAGAGTGCGATCACGTGTCGCATGTCATCGTGATGACGCCGTGATGAATGAAGGGGGGGCAGCGACCCGTTTGATGTACGGCGCGGAAGCTCGGGCACAGAGTTTATTTGCAAAGTGGTCTGGCATACTTACGATGGCGCCATCTTGGGATCGCGGACATCGTATGTACACAGTGGAACGGGCGACACTCGCCGCGCTCTGTCTTGGTCTGGCTGCATGTGGCGGCGGTGGCGACGGCGGGGCGGCGTCGTTGCCGCAGACCGTTGCGGGCACATCGACATCGCCGGCCGTGCCCGCCAGCGCGGCATCCGGCACATCGACTTCATCGACATCGTCAACGTCGTCTGCGAACTCGGGTAGCTCGACGTCGCCGGCCGGTGCGACACTTTCGCCCGCCAACGGCGCCGGGTCGACCCTCGTCGCGGACGTCACGGTTTTTCCGGCCGCCGACGGCAGCGACCAGGCCGACGCATTGCAGAAGGCATTCGACAGCCTGAAGGCCGGCCAGCGGCTCGTCATCTCGCCGGGCCGCTACGTCGTCGGGCGTTCGCTGTCGGTGACCGTGCCGCAGGTGGTGATTTCCGGATACGGCGCGACGCTGGCCGCCACGAATCCGGCGGACCAGACGATCGTGATGAGCGGCGCCGGATCGACGCTCGTGGGCGTGACGCTGGCCGGCACCGGCACGACGCGGCTCACGACGCCGGCTTCGACCAAGGTCGAGGTGACGGGCGCGGGCGTCCAGGTGCTTCGCGTGACGATCGATGGCGGCGCCAGTGGCGGGATCTTCGTGTTCGGCGGCAGCGGCGTCGCGATCGTCGGCAATACCGTCCGGGCGACGCTGGCCGACGGCATCCATGCGACCTACGGTTCGACCAACGTGCTCGTGCAGAACAATACGGTGACGGGCACCGGCGACGACCTGATCGCCGTCGTCAGCTATGTCGGCGATGGCCGCCTCAGCAGCAATGTGCTGATCGACCATAACGCGGTGTCCGGCAACGCGTGGGGGCGCGGCATTTCGGTGGTCGGCGGCCAGGCCGTGACGATCTCGAACAATACGGTCGACGGCGTCGAGAAGGCGGCGGGCATCCTGGTCGCGCAGGAGGACAGCTGGAAAACCTACGGGTCTTCGAACGTCGTCATCACGGGCAATACCGTGACCAACATCCAGAACTCGAACGTGAACAATGGGCTGCAGCCGACCCAGCAGGGCGCGATCGAGCTGGATACGTGGTCGGGAGCGGTGTCGGATGTCACGGTGGCGGACAACCGCGTGTCGGGCTCCGGTTATGCGGGTTTCCGGGCGTACGGGAACGTGTGTTCGTTCAGCGTGACGGGGAATACGTTCTCGTCGATAGCTGGTTCGCCGGTGTCGCTGCTGTCGAGCGGTTGTGCGGTGGGCCAGATCGTCGTCGATGCGAACCAGTTGGGCGATGGCAGCTTGCTGGCGCGGCCGGCAGGTGCGTCGGCGACCGGTGCGTTTACCGTGACGGGCGCGGATGCGAGCCTGATGCCGCAGGTGCGGACGGGGTTGATGTAAGGAGCGGGGGCGGGTGCGGTCGCCTGACGGCGTTCTGCGTGCGCGGTTCCGGCAGATCGTGTCCGACGGCAAGTCGTGAACAAGGGAAAGTGCGGGAAATTTCTGGTCCCCCGACAGAATTCATGTCTACATGAGGGAGAAAGGACTGGTGACCATGGGGTGTAAAAAGACCCCCAAAACAACCTCCTGACGATCGATGCCACGGGGGCAGCTTCGCTGGTTCCAGCGGTCCGCCGCACTTCTGTGTGCGGAAAGGTGTTCAAGCTCGGGCGGCGCTCGAACCCACCAATCGATCCACCAAAAATATATCCATGGTCAGTCGCCGGCGTGGCCATCGATAGCCGCGCAGATCGATTAAAACGGCTTAAACATCGATGTTCCCTTGCCGAAGAGGCGGTCGTAGACTTCGACAGCATACGCATCGGTCATACCAGAGACGTAGTCGCATACAAGCTCCTCGACTCACAGGGGATCATCTGGGTGGCCGTCGGCGTGGGAGTCTTGAGGCGCCGATTCGCCGCTGACCACCTGCCGCTTGCGGCGAACGTGATACGCCGTCAGGAGCCCGTGAGCAACCATATCGAGCGCCGGCTTCACGAGGCCATTCTTGTCAGTCCAGACCTTCGGCGTAAGCGCGCCTGAGAGCGATACGCTATCCGCGTCTCCGAGAGCGAGCAACGCGGTCTGGACGTCGTCGTTGAATGCGATCACATTCACGAATAGTGTTTCGCCGTCACCAGCAGTCGCGCGGACCTTGCATGTCACGAACCGCTTTCCATTCTGTCCTGTCCCGATCTGGGCTTCGCCGTAGAGGCGCCCACTCACCAAACCATCGATCATCATTTACCCCTCTGGTCGTGTGTTGCATCGAGCGGTGCTCTGCCACACCCGCATATGATCCCATGCCGTCAAGCTGAAGAGTCCGTCCTTCGTCGCCGACTCGCGGCTGCGTGTGTCGACGGCAATCATCGATGGAACTTCCATGCTCGCCGGCTTCAGTACACGGCCAGCGGTGGGAAAGGCGTCGACCGGAACGAACTGACCATCTTCAGTTGGGCCGATGCGGCGCAGCCGATGGGGCTGTTCTAACCGACGATGCCGACGCGGACTATCGCGCCGGCATCGCGCTTGCAGATCCTTGCAGGCGGGGAGGAGATCTTGCTCGACGAGTCGGATCTCGATCCGGTTTGACGTCTCGATGTGCTCGGGGTTCTTCATCGAGAAAGGAGCGTCTGTAGTGCTGACGATGATGGTGCCGGTCTGCAGTTTTCCTCAAGGTTGGCCGGGTCGACGCCGTACTCCGCAAGCAATGCGCGGGCTTCTTGCTGGACATCCGCACGCGTGGGATTGCGCAGCCGTTCGCATTCTTCGTCGCTCTGCTGGAGCAGCTTCTTGACATGGGGCGCGGCAACCCTCGGGTCCGACGTTTGCAGCGAGACCACGTAGTGGGTTTTCCCCGCGTACTTTGAGCCAGCAGGGAGCAACGGTTTCACATCGTCGGGGATGCGGCGGTAGAAGTAGAGCAGCGAGCTACCGGGCTTTGACCGGCTGTAACCGAGCTTCACGGACACGATGGAGGAGAGGCGCAACAAGGCCATGTAGTACCACCTGTAGTAACCAGTGTAGTACCTACACACGACCCTGGAATCCCTGTCAGGCAAGCCAGCCAAGGCTTTGCGAGGGATTTCCTGGTCCCCCCGACAGGAATCGAACCTGTATCTAGCGCTTAGGAGGCGCTTGTTCTATCCATTGAACTACGGGGAGCGGATAGCTTGAGCGGGGAGGACTGACCCCTTGCAAATCAGGCTCTTAGCCTTGTCCTGTGTGCGTCTCCGGGATTTTCGTCGTTCCGCGCATGACGCGAAATGACGAGTTGTGAAGCATAGTTTAACGCCCCGCCTGCTACAATTCTGCTACAAATCGACCCTGTAGCAGCGTATGTGGATGACGCATTGCTACAGTCCACAAACGGGGTGTTTCATGGCTTCGATCCTCAAGATCGGCGACCGCTGGCGGGCTCAAGTCCGCAGGCGGGGACAGAGTATATCAAAGACGTTTCGAACGAAGGGCGCGGCCGAAGCGTGGGCGCGCGAGATCGAGGGTGGTATCGACAAGGGGCAGGGTGCCGTCGACGAGGAGACGATCACGGTCGGCGAGTTGGTGCGCCTGTACCGAAATGCTCGGAACGATTCCGGCCGGGCAGTGGCCGACAAGTCGAACGAAGACTACATGCTCAAGCGGCTGGAAAGTCACTTTGACGATGAAGTGGCGGCGAAGCTGTCGACCAAGCGGCTGGTGAAGTTCGCCCAGGAGCGAAAGAAAGAGGGGGCTGGGCAGTACACGATTGACATGGACATATCCAAGCTCGGGACCGTGTACAAGCACATGGCGTCGCTACTCGATCTGCGATTGCCGCATGCTCCGAGCATCGCGCGTCCGACACTTGATCACCTGCAGCTCATCGGCCCCGGCAAGCATAGGGATCGTCGACCGACTCGCGACGAGATCGTAAAAATCTTCCAGTGGTTTGCAGAGCACCCGGAGCGCGAGCAGGCGGTGCCGGATGTGATTCGCGTTGCTATGAAAAGCGCATTCCGGCGGGGCGAGTTGTTTCGGTTGACGTGGTCGGATCTCGACGTCGAGCGGCGGCTCGCGCTCGTCCGTGATCGCAAACATCCGCGACAGAAGAAGGGTAACGATGAATGGGTGCCGCTGATCGGCGATTCGCTCGAGGTGTTGCTGCGTCAGGCACGATATCCGGTGCCGCCGACATACGAGGCGAAGCGAAAGGTGGACCCGACGATCGAGCCGCATCCAAACGAGTACATCTTTCGATTCAGCAAGAGCACGGCGAGCAAGTACTTCAAGTTGGCGTGCGACGACAAGGGCATTGTCGATTTACGTCTGCACGATATGCGACATGAGGCGACGAGTGCGCTCTTCGAGGGCGGGTGGGATATTCCGGAAGTCGCGGCGGTGACCGGTCACAAAGACTGGCGAAATTTGCGGCGGTACACAAATCTTGATCCGGCGCAAGTCTCAAGAAAGGGGCAAATGAAAGTCGGTTGACGACGTTGTTGCGCCGCAACAGCGCGATGGCCGAGGTCAAAGTGTCGCAGGCGTCGAAAAAATATCCTTATTTTTTCACCTGATTGAGAGAATTCCGCCGACATTGACAGAATCAAAGTCACTTTGCGAGTGCAAACTTTGTGCTGACGTGAATAGTCGCCGAAAGATCGAAAAATATAGTGAAAGCACTGGTTACCGTGGATGAAGTGGTGACAATTTTTCGCTAAGATCCTCCTAACACAGCTTGCACGTGCTGTGCGGGGCGCATCGAGGGTTACAAGTCTTGTGTTCGATTGATCTCCATGTTATGATCGCGCGCGATTTCCGCGCGCCTCTGTTTTTTTGGGGGTTATCATGAATTCACCATTTCGTCAAGGATCACCTGTGCCGTTTGTTCAAGTCCTACCTAACGACCTAGTCGAGTGGCTCGACTCGGCTGCCGGTCAGCAGGCTCTGAACGCTGCGGCGGAAACGGCTGACAAGTCCATTGCGGCGCTGAATTCGGAGCGCGAGATTCGCCGCGAGGATTTGCATCAACCGATTACTCTGTGACGATGAGGCGCGTTTGACAGCGTATAAGGTGTTGCCGTACACCGTCGACAATCTGGTCCAGTGTTTCGTCGATGGTTCCAAGTTGACTTCAGTGGATGCGGTGCGCGCGAAGCGGCACCGCATTTATTTTGAAGAGTACTTCAACGCACTTGGCGCTGCGACAATTGTCGCGGAACATGACTACATAGATCGCGACTATCTTGAGGATTACGCGGCGTACTACGACCGCTGCTTTCGCGAGTACCCGCGGCGAACCCATCGGCTGCACTTTTTCAGACTTGCATTCGATGCGGAACAATTCGCCGAAACAATTGCGAAGTCAGGCGCAAGACAGATGTCGGAAGCCGAGCTACGACAATCGTATCTCGGCTTTGTTGTTGTCAAACCTCTGCCCCTGACGATCGTTGGGCGCACGTGTCTTGCTACTTACTCCGACGATGGTGGTCGTCGGTGGTATCCGAGTTTACGCAAATACCCTGTCGGCTTGTTTGGGCTAGAGCTTGAAATTGAGACTCTCGCCTATCAGGAGCAGGACACCGTTGTCGCGGCATGTGCAACAAGTGCGCTCTGGTCTTGCTTCCAGGGGACGGGGAAACTCTTCCAGCATGTTATTCCTCCGCCAGTTGAGATTACCGATTGGGCGGGTGACCATCTTCCGGAAGATTTGGTCGCCGCGAGTTCTCGTGCGTTCCCTAACAGTGGTCTCACTGCTACACAGATGGCGCACGCAATTCGGCGCGTCGGGCTTGAAGCGTTTGCTGTAGGTACGGAAAGTCGATACGGCCTCAATGGCATCACATATGCCTACCTTCGAGGCCGAATTCCGTCGTTGCTCGCGTTTCAATTGCACAGTAACTATGGGACGCCGAACGCAATACACATGGGAGGGCACGCCGTTGCGCTAACGGGTTTCTCGTTAAGCGGTGTCGCGCCTATTCCTTATGGACCTACCGGCTTCCTTTTGCGTGCCTCTCGTATCGATCGACTGTACGGTCACGACGATCAGGTCGGGCCATTTGCTCGTATGGTTTGGGATGTAGTCTCTGTTCCGGCTGGTCCAGTAAACGCGACCGGCGCCGTGCCGACGAAGCAGGCGGATGTTCTTCGCACGGCTTGGGAGGGGGTGATCCACGCGGATCCGAATTTCGTTCTGCTACCCCTGTATCATAAGATTCGCATACCGTTCAGCCTCATTCACGACGCTGCGTTGGAACTGGACGCGGTATTGGAGCCGCTCCGTCAGCAATTCTTCGCAGCTACGCCACGCGCGGAATGGGATATTTTCCTCACCACGTGCAACGACTATAAGGCATCGGTGCGTGCGGACTACCCTCAATTCGGGTTCAATCTCTTACCGTCGCTAACCGCGAGCTTGCCAAGATTCCTTTGGCGGGTTATCGCTCGGACGGGCAACGATGTGCAGTTGGACATACTGTTTGATGCGACTGGCATTGGCCAGCACGACCTCGTGGAGCACGTCGTGTCGTCGGGTGGTGTATACGCGCAAATGATCGTTGCTATCGCGATCCACGGTCAGACCGCGCTGGCTCGCCTTACAACGCAAACCAGAGCGGTCTTTAATCGCTTCGTTGTTTCCCCTGTTGTGCCCCCTGCCCCTGCAGCTCCTTAATTGCCAACTGCCGCAGACTATGCGGCCTGTTGGCGAGCTTTGGCGGACATTTCGTCCAAGTAGTCCGCCACGGCATCGTACGCCGCGAAACGCGCGCCTCCTTCTTTGTAAGTCGGAATAGGAAACGTCTCTGCACTGACTTGGTTGCGGATTGTTCCCTCCGACATGAGCAGCAGCTGCGCGAGGTGCGCCAGCGTCATGCGAGGGCCGTACTTCTCCAGAATGTATGCGCGGGTCAGCAGGCTCATTCACATTCCCCTGCTCGGGCGGCCGTGCCGTCGATTTTGGGATGCCAAGCGTCGAGCCATACGCGTACGTCCTTCTTGCAATCGAAGGCTGAATGCTCGATGTCGACGTGACGTCGGCTGAACAGGCAGTTCCACTTCCCGTCATCTGCGCGCCAGATCGATACCGCACCATGATCGCCTGCGTCGGTACAGGCCCGATGCTGCCGAAGCAGGCGCATTGCGTGAGCGGGAGACTGGAAGAATGGTACGTTGTCGATGCGGCCGGTAGCGACGCCCGGAAGATTGATTAGGGAACCCATCATTGGTCTCCATGCTTCGAGTTGAAAGGGATTGCTCGAGCGAGCTGCATCAAGCCGGTTTCCAGCGTGATGCCGGCGGTTGCTGCCCAGGTGCGCGCGTCCTGCGCGGTTTTGTGGCGGGCGAACGATCCGATCTCGTCGGCCATCAGATCCAGCAGCTCGACGTCGGCCGCATGCGAGATCTCGGTGATCAGCGTGCGGATCTCGATGCGAAGGGCGTCGAGTCGCGCGAACCTGCCTTGGCGGGCATCCGCCAAGGCTTCATTCGTCTGGATTGGTTTGCGCCGCGCGAGCGGCGCTTCGTCTTTCTGGATCGCTTTTGCGGGCGTCAGCCCGCCGCATTCCGACTGCATCGAGGTGCCGTTGACGCTTGCCAGTTTGATAGCCGCGCGGCTCTTTGCGTTTTCCCGCTTTCGCGGCAGCGGACGTGGGGTAGAAAGGGCCGGGCGCGGCATCACGAGGCCTCCTGCGCGGCGGCATGCTTGGCTGCCAGCTCGGGCGTCCATTCGGGATCGGGCATTGCGTACAACTTGTCGAGCCACGCATTGACGATCGGTGCTTCCTTTGCCTTCGCATAACTGGGCGATTGCATGACCCGCGTCATGTCTGACACTGCGCCACGGATTGCTTGCCCGCGTGTCGGATACGTACTCGTGAAACTGCGCAGTGACGGCAGGCCGGTCATGCCGCCGGAACCGATCTCCAGCGTGAACGAGTGGATCCACGCGCCCTGTTCTACGTGAGCGAGGTGAATCGCAGCAGGACTTTTCCGGGTGCGCTTGCTGGCGGGGGACTTGATCGTCTCGCAGGCGTCGAAAACGCCGTGCTTGTTCGGAACGTGGATCGGATGATCGGTGCGTGTCGGTCCAACCCAGTCGAGTAGGTCGGCCATACCATTCAGACCCGCGTGCACGGCGTGCATCGTGCCCGGTGAGAGCTGGTCGAAGGCGGGGTCGTGCAGGACCGATTGCAGGGCCTGCAAAAGTTGCTTTGCACGGGCCTCGTTGACCTTCGCCGGGGCGCTTTGGCGCGGAGCTGTCTGTAACGGCGCGTGCGTTGCTACGGCGACGTCCGCGGTCGTCGACACGGCGAGCGGTGCAGCGTTGGTGGTGGCGGCTGCGGGTGCTGCCTGCTCGTGCGATTGTGCCGGGTCCGGGAGCGCATCGAGCAGGGGCACCGCTTCGAGATACTTCTTCGTCACCTTCGATTTACCGGCTTCCGCAGCTTTGGAGATGCCGACGACGATACGTTCGAGCGCCTTTTCGCCGCCGTGCAGGCGGATCTGTTCGATCGCCAGTGTGCCGGTACATTGTCCGTCCCGTACGAGTTGATGAAGTTCTGCCGGTGCCCGTTCGAGCAGGCCGACGTCGCGGATCGTTTGGTCGGTGACATTCAGGCGCTTGCAGATGGCTGCAAGCGTCATGCCATGAATGTCGCGCAGCTCTGCAACGGCGGCGGCCAGATCAAGCGGCGACGACTGTTTGCCGTTGTTGCTGAGATAGCCGTCGATCACCATTTCGGCGCGGTTGACGTTTTTGGCGTCGCGGACGACGACCGGGATCTTGCCCAGATTCTTCCCGGTCGCGATCACGTGTCCGGCTGCGAGATAGCGGTGCTGCCCCTTGTAGACGTAGAGAAGATCCTTGCCGTCAACCTTCCGGGCGTAGCAATGGAGGGGGGAACCCTTGTCGTATCCGTTCTCCCGCATCAACGCAGCGAGGTGTGCCACCCATTCGGTATCAACCGCACGGATGTTGTCAGCAGGGTCGTAGTGAAGCTGTTCGTAGGGGACCATCCACAGGTCCGCTGACGTTGCGCCGGCCGCTGCGGCTGCGGCCTTGATGTTTCCGGTCGGGATCGGCGCGGTCAGGTCGAGCTGTCGCGTGCGGTCGTCCATTACGCAACCTCCGGTGCTGCGGCGGTGCGCGCCTTGCCGGCCTTTTTTGCTTTGTCGATCGCGTTCGATGCCGTCATGCCCGCCGAACGCTTTTCGTCTCGCAAGCGCTTGATCGCGCTGGCGCAGTCGCCTTCGCTCGGGATCGAGATCTGCTTGTGGGCGATCTCCGTGCCGTCGAGGATCAAATACTCCGTATGCACGCTGTCCGCCAACGGACGGCGTCCGACAACGTACTTGCCGATCAGGATCGGTGTCGACGGACGGCGTTGGTTTCGATCGTATCGCGTGATGGTGCGAAGTGAGAGGGTGTCGCGACGCTCGACGTCGACGAGGGGAAGGGTTCGGACTTTGATTCGCGGCATGGCGGTCTCCATGACGCCGGGGGCGCACGCCCCGGCAGGGTCGGGGCGGATTAGACGGTGACGTGGTAAGCGGTCGTCGGTACGACGACCGGATCGTCTTGGAACACGTTCACGGCAACGAACAAGAGGGCAGCGACGATCGTCCAGCGGAAGATCGGCGATTTTTCAAAGTTGCTTTGGCGAGCGGGTTCGGACGGCGTGATGCGGGGCGTTTGTTCGTCGCGGAGCCAGTCGTGGCGGGCTTCCGCGTGCTGATCGGTTGTTTTCATGGTGGATCTCCGGGTCTGCGCGACATTGCGCAACCCGGAGATTAGTCTTTAATGGCTTATATGGTCAAGCCTAATATGACTTATTGTGACGGGTTGTTAGTCCGGGTGACGTTTCCAGCTCGTCTTATTTGTCTCGGATTGGTGCGTGTGTCCGATTGCGTCGCATAACGGCGACGCCGGCCAACAGTTGGCCGGCAACGGAAAGCGCAACGTCCATCCATGGCACGACGTTGATGTACGTTGCCGCAAGAATAGCGGCCGAGACGAGCGGGATAATTTGTGCGAACCCCGCCTGATTGCGTCGGCGACGTCGACTGGTGCGCTCGTCGATCCGGTCATGGATACGAGTCAGGCCGGACTGGATCGCCGGGGCGAACTCCGGTTCAATTCCTGCGGCTGACAAAGTGATGTCGCCGTTTTCCGACATGAAAACCGCGGCGTATGCGATGACAGGGGAGCTGCGCGAATTGAGTTCGCCCAGTAGGGCGTTGCGCGTGACGGCCTCCCGATCACGGCGGGGTTCTGGAGGCGTGCTGGATGTCGACTTGAACTTGAGTACGCGAAAGGCGGACAGGTTAGCGATGCCCGCGCTTTCCCTCGGTGGCGTGACTTTGGTCTTCATTGATGCTCAACGTTTTGTCTGATAATGGTCGTTGAGCTGCCCGTCGAACCGATGCGGTTTGTGCTTTCGACGCCGGCATTGTTTCAGAAATATTCAGTGTCTCCTGGCCCGCTGTGCGGGCCGTGCCGCTCGCGCTCAGGACGAACTCAATGTACGACTCGATCTTTTTCCGGTCCTCGCCGGACAGTTGCGCGACGGCCGTCGTGTCGTACTGAAGTTCACTCCCGCTCGCTGATTCATCGGAAATCAAGCTGACGAGAGACACGCCGAGTGCGTCGGCAACGGCCTCGACGTGGCCGAGCTGCGGATCGGCTTCATTGTTCCGCATGCGACCGACCGTTCGCTGCGCCAGTCCTGCGCGCGCAGCGAGTCTCCCCTGCGTGTTGAGCGTCGGGTGAGCATCCATCAATTGCCTCAGCTTGAGCGCGAGGATTTCGCGGGCGGGTGTCTTGTTCATCCCCTGATGTTGCCAAATATGGCTAGACATTCGTTACTTTTCCCCGGCTGTCAGCGGATTGAAAAATAGCCAAATAAGACTTAAAATCGATCCCGCACCTATTGGGGGAATGATATGAGTCAGCGTGTTAGTTCTTGGTTGGAGTTCGTCATCGAGCAACTGCATAAGAACAAGGGCAAATGGCGGCGCATCGCGCGTGACGCGGGTGTGCCGTACGACACGCTGACCAAGATCGCTCTTTCCAGAGTTACCGACCCGCGCGTATCGAACGTGCAGGCACTTCACGACTACTTCGTCGGGGCCGAAGCATCGCTCCAGAGCGTCCGGCGCGAGGAGCCGATCCCCGTCACAACATCCGCTTGATCAATCTTAGTCAATGCGTCTCCGCCGCGACAGCATGAAAGCGGCACATTCCCAAAGCTCCGATATGACCTGCCGATACGACAGTACCGAATGGCTGGACGTGCTCTATACGTCCGTTCGCAACACGCCGGGCGGCGTCGCCGACGCGGCGAACCATCTCACGATCCGGCGCGGTAAGAACATCACGCCAGAATCGCTTCGCCTCCGCCTGCGTGGTGTTGGCGACAGTCGTTTGTCGATGGAGATGTTCGAGCTGCTGATCGAATGGATGCAGGAAAAGGCCGAAGGCGAGGTGTATGCGCTCGACGCACTGCACGCGCTCAATGCGCGATTCGGACTGGTTGCCGAACACGTCGACGACCACGCCGCTGAAGATGCCGGCGAACCCGGCACGCTGCGTCTCGTCTCGACCGCACTGCACCTGCAGGCGCATGTGGGTCTCGTTGCTGACGACGTGACGCGCGCACTGGCGGATCAGCCGATTGACGATCAACACGCCGAGAAGATCATCGCGACGGGCCGAAAGGGCCAACGCCTGTTTCAGCGTCTGATTCACGCCGCTCGCAACCTTGCCGCACGTCGCCGTCGTCGTCATGGAACGGTTTAAGCACGGCATGGGGTGCTGCCGTCCCGACCGTGAACGGGTCGGCCTTTGCTGCTCGCCTGAACAGCAAGTGACGTGCGGTGTCACGACGCTCGCATCCCGATTCGAGTGTGCTCCCGCCGACGCGGGGCGCTTGCTATCCGAACTGATCGCCACGTTCCCCGATCGCCTCGCTCCGATTCTTGCGGAAGCGAACGCAGCGGGGCGCGTGCGTTTGTTCATCGAGCGAGCTGCTCGCCCATGCGCCGCGCTCGCAACCAAGGCGGAACGTCACGCGTTCCGCGACCAGCTTACCGATCGTCTCTGCGCGCTGGACCTTGCCGCATTCGACGATTCCATGTCGGCCGAGTGGCGTCGACTGCGCGGCAAATAAACGGAGATCCCTGTGAACGTGAACGGAATCAGTAGCGCGTTGCGACGCGGCACATCGCACTACAGCCGCTCGCCGAGTGGGCGGCAGTCGTATGCGGCGGGGCGTGGAGCGTGGCGCAGCTTCTCTCACAAGGTCGCACGCGACCGCCGCCTCGTCGAGCTGGATGCGGCCCGGCGTGCGAGCTAACGGGGCGCTACTTAACGATTTGTGATCTGGCCGCGACATGCGGCCAAAGTGACTTTGACAGAGGAAATTTTCAAATGGCGACACTGGACCAGATCATTCAGCAATTGCGTGCGGCGGGGCATCCTGACCTGCCCGCCGGCCATCCCGTCGCGGACGGCAAACATCATCGGTACGGGCCGCGCAAGAAATACTGGTATCAGCTTCGAGAGGTTGTCAGCAAGGGCGCAGTAATCGGCTACGGCGGCACGTTCGGCCATTTCTCGGGCGACGATCCGGGCACCGAGCGCTTCGAATGGAGCGGTGCACCGTTGAGCGAGGAAATGCTCGCCGAGACGCGTCGCCGGCAGGAAGCCGCCGACCGTGAGCAGGCGGAGCGTGACGCGCGTCAGGCGAAGCTCGCCGCGAACCGCGCGCGAGATCAGTGGAACCGCGCGGCAGAGCATGGCGAGTCCGCATATCTTGAACGCAAGCGCATCACGGCCGAAGGCGTACGTTTCGACGTGGACGGCACGATCTTCGTGCCGATGTATCAGTACGGCGACGACGTTCGTCTCGTCGGCCTGCAGAAGATCACGCCGGACGGCGCGAAGCGCTTCAACAAGGGCATGGAAAAGAAGGGCGCGTCGTATCTGCTTGGCGAGGTTGGTGCAGACGACCAGATCGTGCTGGTGGCCGAAGGCTATGCAACCGCGCGGGCGATCCGCATGGCGATCGACGACGCGTTCGCAGTCGATATCTGCTTTGACGCGGGCGGCATCCTGCCGGCCGTGCGCTACCTGCGCACAACGTATCCGGATGTGCACGTGCTGGTCTGCGCCGATGACGACTGGAAGATCGAGCAGCGCATGCGCGACTGGCTCGCCGACGAATTCGCTTTCCGGGGCGAACTGGTGTTTGGTGCCGATCCGGTGCGGATCGAGGCGAAGAACACGTGGTACATGGTTGCGGTGTCACGTCGACGTGACGACAACGGCGTGCCGTACGTCGAGGTGAGCTACGGTAACGATGTGATGCCGCAGCGCCGTAAGCGCTTCGAGAACACGGGCCTGAAGCGCGCGTACGAGGCGGCAGCAACGGTCGACGACGTCAGCGTCGTTTATCCGGCATTCGCCAATCGCGGCGAGCGCAAGCTGACGGACTTTAACGACCTGCTTGTCGAGGAGGGAGATGAAGCCGTCGAGCGACAGATCCAGTCGGCAATTTTGCGCGTCATCGCGCCAGCCAACGAAGAGATCCGGCCGGCGACGGTCAACGTGTCGACCGCGGACGTCACGCAGTCGAAACCTACCGCGACGGCCGCTGCCGCGAAACAGCCGGAATGGGACGGCTACGAGGCAGAGAACGGAGCGCACACGTGGGAGCAGGATCTCGCGCGGTCGGACAAGGGCCGACTGCTGCCGACACTCGGGAACGTGCACCTGATCCTGTCGAACCACAAGGCGTGGCAGGGCGTGATCGAACAGGATGACTTCGGTGGTCGCGTGATGAAGCGCAAAGCGCCGCCGTTCCCGCAGGGTGTGACGGGCGAATGGACCGACATGGACGACCAGCGCACCGTTCTCTGGTTGTCCCAACGGTACGGCCTTGATACACGCACTGATGTCGTGATGAACGCGGTCCTGTTGGTGGCGGATGCGACCCACTTCCATGACGTGCGCGAATACCTTGAAGGGCTGAAATGGGACGGCGTGTCGCGCGTGCGATCCATGCCGTCGACGTACCTGCGTGTGGCCGACAGCGAGTATGTGCGGCTCGCGTTCATGAAGTGGATGATCGCGGCCGTTGCGCGCGTGATGGAGCCGGGCTGCAAGGTCGACAACGTCCTGATCCTCGAAGGCAAGCAGGGGCATCGAAAGTCGACGGCGCTGAAGGTACTGGCCGGCGCTCCGTGGTTCACCGATACGCCGATCCAGATCGGCAACAAAGACACGTACGCGGTGCTTGCCGGGAAATGGGTGATCGAGCTGGCTGAACTGGACTCGTTGAACAAGGCCGACTCGTCGGCGGTGAAGAGCTTCTTCGCGACGGCCGTTGATCGGTTCCGCAATTTCTACGGTAAGCGTGCGACCGACGTCCCGCGTCAGTGTGTGTTCGCTGGCTCGGTCAACTTCGACACGTACCTGAAGGACGAATCGGGCAACCGGCGTTACTGGCCGCTGCGTGTCGGCGGTCTGGTCGACATCGACGGCATTGTGGCCGTTCGCGAACAGCTCTGGGCGGAAGCCGTGCACCTGTATCGCTCGGGCGTCGTGTGGCACGTAGAAGAGCATGAACGCCCGCTGTTCGAGATCGAGCAGGCGGAGCGCTACGAAGGCGACGTGTACGAGGACAAGATCGCCAAGGCCCTGGAATTCGTGTCGCGCACGACGATGGAAGAGATCCTCGCGGACATCCTGAAGCTGGATACGTCGAAGTGGACGCTGGCGGAACAGCGCCGCATCGGCAAGGCGCTGAAGTCGCTTGGTTGGGTGCGCAAGCGCGAGTCGACTGGTTCGCGTGGTTGGTACTACGTGAGCGAGCAGCAAGAGCCGGAGGTCGAACGTGAACTGGTCGCGGCGGGTGATGACGACAGTCCGCTGTGATCGCGTGGCGCGCTGTGCCTGCACGGTAAGCGCGCCACTTGCCCCGTCTTGGCGCGCTGCGGACGTCCCATGTCCCAATGTCCCAAGGCGCGGTCTCGGGCGCGGGTGCAGGGGCGCGACATGCGCGACGTGAGCGGCGCATGTCGCGCATGTCGCAGGCGCGCACCCCTGCAAGCTTTATCCCTTGGGACATTAGGACATTAGGACGAATAGGAGAGAGTCGTGATCGATTTGAAGGAGCGGGTGGGCGTTGCTATGAGCGTTCGTGGTCAGTTCACCGACCCGATTGCCGATCCTAAAGTTACTTTGGGCGCGCTCGCCTTTGCGAACGATCTCGGTAGCTCGCTGGCCCGAATCAAGGCAGGGCCGCTGCCGACGCCTGCGATGGTTCGACGTGCAACGTTGCTGTTGGCGCAGATGATCCGGACGTCGGGCCGATTCAAGCGTGCGCGGTTCACGGGCCTCTCGCGCGACGAGCGTCGCGATCAACGTGCGGGGCATGCTGTCGAGCGATCGAAGGTCGACATCGTCGAGCGGTTCGCGCTGCGATTGCTGGACGAGTGGGTGAACGACAAGTGTGTCGAGTGCGAGGGGCGCGGCGTTGTGCGTCGTGCGCGTCCCGTCACGACGTCAACGCATGCGTGTGATGTATGCGGGGGCAGCGGGAAGGTGTGTGTATCGGAGGAGCGTATCCCGTTCTTCGAAGGGCGTAACGGGCCGCTGGTCTTTCGGGAATACGAACCATGCGACGACTGCGGCGGGATGGGGCGGATCGCCGCCTCGCCGGTTTCGGACGCGAAGGGCCGGCACATTTGCCCCGACTGTTCCGGGTCCGGCAAGCGGCAGGTTGACGACGCGGGACGTGCGCACGCGCTCGGCGTTTCGCTCGATGAGTATCGGCGGAACTGGTCGTGGCGCTTTCACGACATGCTCGCGCTGTTGGATACAGTAGATGGATCGGTGTACGACACATTGCGTCGGCAATTGCGACGATGAAACGTATTCCATTTCAAGAGCGGATCGCTTACACTCTGCACATCCTTTACCGCGTCACTGGATACGTGAGCGACCGCACACTCGTGTCGCAACAATCGCCCGACAGGCGTACTGAATCGCGGGAGCGCCGCGACCAACAACGATAACTGTCAGTCGGGATCTGTTGGGAGGGCGTTCGCCCTTACGAAATGAATATCGAAGCCCTGAGTGCGAAAGCTCTCAGGGCTTTTTGCATTGGGGCGCTGAAATGCGAATCGAATCGGCGAGCGCCGGGCCGAGCGAGGTCTGGTCGACGTGGGATGAAGATCGAAGCATGGGGCGCGTTACCGCGCGGTGCTTCGTGTTTGACGACGCGATGGACCGTGTCGTGTGGGCGATGGACCGAGCGGGCGACGGCGCGACTGCCGATGTCGCGGTCGGTGCGGGTCTGCCTACTTTTTGAGCAGGCGGGGACCCTCTGGGCATCGCCATACGCGGGGGCTCGCACCCGCGTTTTTTCTCTACTGGCGAGTCTCCATAGGGGGTCATATTCATGCCGACTCAGCAGCAGATCGCTGACCATCTCGACCTTGATCAGTCGGCCGTTTCACGGTTCGTCGACAAGGTCCGGCTCGATTACCGCGCGGTGTCGATCGACGAGATCCGCATCGCCTACATTCGGCACCTGCGCGAAGTCGCGGCCGGCCGCTCCAGCGAGACCGGGATCGATCTCGTCGCCGAGCGGGCGATGACGGAGCGCGTCGATCGCGAGATCAAGCTGCTGACGCTGGCCGAGAAGAAGGGGCAACTCGTCAACGCGGCGCAGCTCGAACAGGCGTACGGCCTGATGGTCGGCGCATTTCAAACGGAGCTGCTGTCGCTCTCCGACAAGCTGGTGCAGGAGCTGCACACGCTATACGGCGTCGGGGTGGACGTCGAATGGTTGAACGAGCATATATATGGATGCCTTGAGCAGCTTTCTGAATACGACCCAGACAGTCAACGCGGTGATTCGCCGGATCGCGAAGATGCTGCGTCCGCCGGAGCGGATTGGGACGACGGAGTGGGCGCGCAAACATCGTAGGTTGAGCGCGAAGGGATCGGCCAGCCCCGGCCGGTATAACCCGAACATCACGCCGTGGGTGTTCGGCATGCACGAAGCGCTGGACGATCCGACCGTGCAGAAGGTCGTGTGCATGAAGTCGGCGCAGGTTGCGTGGACGGATGGCGTGCTGCTGAACTACATCGGCAAGCGGATCGACGTTGACCCGTGCCCGATGATCGTCATGTTCCCGAAAGAGAAGACGGCGAAGAAGTTCAACCTGGAGAAGTTCGAGCCGATGGTCGAGGTGACGCCTCGCCTGTCGGCGAAGTTGCCGGTTCACGCGGCCCGCGACAAGAACAACTTGTGGGACCACAAGACGTTCGCGCGCGGCTTCCTGAAGTTCATCACGTCGAACGCGCCGGACGATGTGAAGTCGACGCCGGCTCCGGTCGTCGCGGTCGAGGAGCCGGACGACGCGAACACGAACGTGCGCGAGCAGGGCGACTCGATCACGCTGCTGGAGGAGCGCAACAAGAGTTATTCAGATCGGCGACGCAAGATGATCTTGGGCGGCACGCCGACCGTCGACGGCCTATCGCGCATCCAGCAGGGCTATGCGGCATCGGATCAGCGCGTGTATCTGGTGCCGTGTCCTGATTGCGATGAGGAGCATGAGCTGGCGTGGGAAAACGTCACCTGGAGCGATGGCGCCGAAGTTGTGCACGAGGTCTACGGCCGCGCACAACCGGAGACGGCCCGTTACACCTGCCCGCATTGCGGCTCGTTGTGGGATGACGCGACGCGCATTCGCGCCGTCCGTCGCGGTCGATGGGTCGCGACGGCACCGTTTCACGGAGTTGCGGGCTTCCGCATCAACGAGCTGGTGTCGCCGTTCCCCGGCTCGAACATGGCCGAGCTGGTGAAGAAGTGGCTGACGGCCGACAAGGCGCTGCGCGAGGGCGACGATACGAAGATGCGTTCGTTCGTGAACAACTCGCAGGGGCGAGCGTACAAATACAAGACCGACCTGCCCGAGCTGGACGTGCTCGCGCAACGAGCGCTGCCGTACGCGGAGCTGACGATACCGACCGGCGGTCTGCTGTTGACGCTGGGCGTCGACGTGCAGCACGACCGCCTCGCGATCGTACTGCGTGCATGGGGGCGCGGCGAGGAAAGCTGGCTCGTCGTGTGGGGCGAGATCTACGGCAATGTGACGGAGCAGCAGCAAGACCCGCTGACGGGCGGTGTATGGGGCGCGTTGACGATGCTGCTGTCGCATGCGTACCGGCACGAGAATGGCTGGCTGCTGCGTGTACGTGCAATGTCGATCGACTCCTCGGACGGAGCGACGTCGGACGCGGTATACAAGTATGTGCGCGCGGCGCAGCAGGCCGGTTACAACGTGATGGCCGTCAAGGGCAGTAGCAACGTCGACGCGGAGATCTTCAGCGTGCCGAAGGCGTCGATCGACTCGACGCGCAACAACAGCAAGGCAGCGAAGTACGGGCTGCGACCGTATATGGTCGGCGTGAGCCGTGCGAAGGATCTGATCCTCGAAAACCGGCTGAAGCTCGAAGGCGACGGGCCGGGCCGCATGCACTGGTATAGCGGCGTGCGCAGCGATTACCTGTCGCAGCTCACGGCCGAGGTAAAGGTGCCGGGGCCACGTGGCGGTAAGCGCGTGTGGAAGAAGATCAGCCCGAGAAACGAGGCGCTGGACTGCGAAGGGTACGCGTTGCACGCGGCCCGCAGCGTGAAGGTGCACCTGATGACCGAGGCGCACTGGCAGGTCGAGCAGCATCGCGCGTCGCAGGTCTCGCTGTTCGATGCGGTTCCGGTGCTGGAGGCGCTGCCTACGGTTATGCCTGTCGAGGCGCTACCCGATCCGCCGGCCGAAGAGGTCGTTACAGAGGCTCCGCGGCCGTCGCCGCAGGTAGCAAAACCCGCCGAAACCCCGCCACCGAGCGGGGTTTCGCGCATTCAGGGCCGCCGTGTTGGTCGTTCGACGTACCTGAAGCGCCGCTAAACGAGGGAATCGCATGGCATACACAAAGCAGGATCTGGAGCGTATCCAGTCGGCAATCGCGAAGGGCGAGCTGGAAGTCCAGTATGCCGACCGGCGAGTGAAATATCGCTCGATTGGCGAGCTGCGCGAAGCACGCACCGAGATCATTCGCGACCTGAATGGCGCTGCCGGACGTTCGTCGATCGTCCGAATTCGTCACGCGGGCAAGGGGGTGCGATGAAGCGCGGTTATCCGTCACTCGCGCAGCGCGGGTTCGTGGTGCCGACGCGGCTTAAGGCGGCGGCCTACGAGTCGGCGAGCACTGCGGGCGCACGGGCGAAGTCGTGGCGGGTGTCGGGCGCTGGACCGAATGCGGCGGCGGTGCAAAACCTACCGCTGCTGCGGTCTCGCGCACGCGACGCGATTCGGAATGAGGGGTGGGCGAAAGCAGTCATCGAGCGACTTGTATCGAACACGATCGGCACCGGGATTCAAGCGCATCCGCAACATTCGAACGACGCGGTACGCAAGATGCAAAAGCAACTTTGGGAGGACAGCGGGGAGGAGATCGACGCGGACGAGCTGTACGACATCGCCGGGGTGCAGACCCTCGCCGGGCGTGCGTTTTTCAGCGACGGCGAGGTGCTGGTGCGCCGCCGGCTGCGTAGTCCGCGCGATGGTTTGGCGGTCCCCATGCAGATTCAACTTCTCGAAGGCGACCTGCTGCCGGTGGAGAAGAACGAGATCGTTCCGGGCGGGGAGATCATCAACGGCGTCGAATTCGACACGGACGGTCGACGCGTTGCGTATCACCTGCTGCAGCGCCATCCCGGCGAGTATGGGCGTGCGTCGATGACCAACATGCAGACCGTGCGCGTACCGGCCGACGAAATCGTGCATGTATTTCACGCGCTTCGCCCCGGCCAGGTGCGCGGCGTGCCCGTGCTGTCGACCGTGCTGCTGCGGCTCAATTCGTTGGACAACTTCGACGACGCTGTGCTGTTCCGGCAAGAGGTTAGCAACCTCTTCGCAGGGTTCATCACGAAGCCGCCCGCCGAGCCGGGAATGATGGGAGATCCGATCGCGGGCGGCGCAATGGAATACGACGTCGACGGCTTCTCTCCGGTCGTGTCGCTCGAACCGGGGAGCATGCAGGAGCTGGCACCGGGTGAAAGCGTCACGTTCGCGGAGCCGCCGGGCGCAGGGACCGACTACGGGCCGTTCATGCGTCAGCAACTGATGGCCGCTGCTGCTTCGGTCGGCATGCCGTACGAAGTCATGACGGGCGATCTGCGCGATGTGAGCGATCGCGTGCTGCGCGTGATCCTGAACGAGTTCAGGCGATCGATCGAGCAGATCCAGTGGAACGTGTTCATTCACCAGTTTTGCCGGAAGGTCTGGCGCTGGTGGGTCGATGCGTGCGCGTTGTCGGGCGCGATGCCGATGCCGGACTACTACCGTAACCGGCGCGACTATCTGCGCGTGCGGTGGGTGCCGCAGGGCTGGCCGTACATCCACCCGGTGCAGGACGTCACGGCGAAGCGGATGGAGATCCGATCCGGGCTGGCGAGCCGGTCGGGGGCAGTGCTATCGCGTGGTGACGATCCCGAGCAGGTCGACCGGGAGAACGCGGACGATCTCGCGCGCGAGCGCCGGCTCGGGATTCGATACGACACGCTCGATCCGGTCGACGGGGCGGGCGATCTTTCAAATGGGGATGGCGAATGAAAGGGAAGAAGCGCTGGTGGGACATCCGCGCGCAAGCGAACGCGGACGGTGGGAATGTGGTCGAGATCCGGATCTATGGCGAGATCGGATTCTGGGGCACCGACGCGGAGCTGTTCGCGTCGAAGCTCGATGAGGCAGCAACAACGGCGACATCGATCGTCGTCGCGATCAACTCGATGGGTGGTGACGTGTTCGACGCGTTCACGATCTACAACGCGTTGCGTCGGCATGCGGGCAAGGTGACAGGTCGTGTCGACGGCGTTGCCGCGTCCGCCGCATCGCTGCTTCTGATG
The DNA here is from genome assembly GCF_025560745.1 of Burkholderia sp. S-53. Classification (NCBI taxonomy): domain Bacteria; kingdom Pseudomonadati; phylum Pseudomonadota; class Betaproteobacteria; order Burkholderiales; family Burkholderiaceae; genus Burkholderia; species Burkholderia sp. S-53. The sequence goes on along the minus strand of NZ_CP090483.1, from coordinate 2,765,281 downwards.
GCATGCGACACGATCGAGATGCCGTCGAACGCGATGCTGATGATTCACAACCCGCACACGGTCGCGGCCGGCGAGGCGGGCGATCTGCGCAAGCTCGCTGATCTGCTCGACAGCACGTCCGACAACATGCTGTCGGCTTATGTCGAGCGCAGCGGTCGGACCGAGGAGGAGGTCCGCGCGATCATGGATGCCGAGACCTGGCTGACGGCAGCGCAGGCGAAGGAGCAAGGGTTTTGCGACGCGATAGTCGATCCGATTCGCATTGCAGCGTACGCGGGCGCAGCGCGGCTCGCTGCGCGTTTCTCGGCGGTCCCGGCCGAGATCCGGGCGGTGCTGGAAGACGACGGCGAGGTGCCGCAGTCTGATCCGCAACCCAATCCGCCGGCCGATCCTACTCCGCAGCCGCAGCCGCCGGAATCGCCGGACGTCACGGCGCTGGCGTCGCATGTGTACGCGTCGTGTCGTGACGCACGGATCGAACACTGCGCAGAGGGCATCGTGCTGGCGACTGGTCTGCGCGATCGCGCGACTGTCGATGCGGCGATCCGCAGCGCGCAGGACATCGCGGGTATCTGTCTCGCGGCGAGCCTGACCGAGCTGACGGCCGGCTTCGTCGCGAACGGCCTGACGCCGGATCAGGTTCGCGCGCGGCTGTTCGAGCGCGTGACGGCGTCGCAGAAGCCGATCAATCATCGTGCTGCCCCGGTTGCGTCGCAAGACGCGCCCGTGGTCGCAAATGCGCCGCGTGCGGCGTCGATCTACGCGGCTCGCAAGGGCGGCAAGTAACTTTGACGTAACCCGAGGAGGGGCAAACTCATGTCGAACTGGAAGGTACAGGCCAATCTGACGGCCGAATTTCTCGTGTCGGAGGGCAACGGGCAGATCTCGCGCGAGCACATCATCGTCAAGGCCGGCCCGGCGCTGCCGGCCGGGCAGGTGCTCGGCGTGACGAGTACCGGCGAGTATGCGCCGTACGACAACGCGGCGAACGACGGTTCCGAAGTCGCTGCGGCAATTCTCTACGCCCAGCTGGCCGCGTCGGAATCTCCCCGGCCGGCTACGGGAATCGTCCGTCTCGCCGAGGTCGCTGCCGGGCTGCTGGCCGGGCTGGATGCCGCCGGTCGCGGGGATCTCGCCGAGCGGCACGTGATCGTCCGCTGATCGCAGTACAACTGATTCCGAAGGCCACGCAATCGCGCGTGGCCTTTTTTGTATCCATTTCCCTGTTGGAGGCTGTATGGCGGATATCGCCCTGTTTCAAGACGATGCGTTCTCGCTGTCGTCCCTGAGTGCTGCGATCAACGAGCAGCCGTATATTCCCGGCCGGATCGGCACGCTCGGGCTGTTCGAAGAGGACGGCATCACGACGACGACGATCCAGATCGAGCGCGACGGCGACACGCTGTCGCTCGTTGCAGCAGGTGAACGCGGTTCGCCGGCCGCCGTCGTCGGTGGCAGCAAGCGCAAGATGATCCCGTTCAATACGGTGCACCTGCCGCAGCGTGCGGTGATCAAGGCGGACGAGATCCAGAATCTGCGCGCGTTCGGTTCGGAGACCGAGCTGGAGGCACTGCAGACTGTCGTGAATCGCCGGCTCGCAAAGATGCGTCGCCAGCTCGATGCGACGCACGAATTCCATCGCATCGGCGCGATCAAGGGCGCGGTGCTGGACGCGGACGGCAAGACGGTGCTGATCGACTTGCTGCAGTACTTCGGAATCGAGCAGACGGTGATCCCGTTCGAGTTGAGCAAGGCCGACACGGAGATCCGGGTGAAGTGTGTCGACGTCCAGGACGCCATCGAAGATGCGCTCGGTGCGACGACGTACACGGGTGTGCGCGTGCTCTGCGGTCGGGCGTTCTGGAACAAGCTGATCGTCGCGAAGACCGTGAAGGAAACGTATCTCGCGACCGCGATGGCGGCGTCCCTGCGCGGCGATGCGCGTGATGCGTTCGACTTCGGCGGCTGCACCTTCGAGCGCTATCGTGGGCGCGTCGGCGACATCGGCTATGTGGCCGACGACGAGGCGCATGCGATTCCCGAGGGCGTGCCGGACCTGTTCATCACGCGCTTCGCGCCGGCCGACTACGTCGAGGCGGTCAACACAACCGGCCTGCCGTACTACGCGAAGCAGGAGCTGATGGACTTCGGCAAGGGCGTCGAGATCGAGGCGCAGTCGAATCCCATCCACCTGTGTACACGCCCGAAGGCGCTGATCAAGCTGAAGGCGTGACGTGGCGTTCCGGGATCTGATCTCCGACGTCGACACTGCGGTGCTGCGCGACCTGGGCGACGCGGATATCACGATCGACGGCAAACCCGTCGACGGGATGTTCGCGTCACCGTGGCTCGGGCCGGATCTCGGTGGTCAGCGTACACAGCTGGTTGCGCCGGTGTTTCACCTGCGCGATCGCGATGCGGTCGCGGTTCGGCAGGGCAGCATCCTGATTACGAACGGCGAGCGGTACCGCGTACTCGAGGCGCATCCGGATGGCACCGGCTGGACGGTCCTCATTCTCCAGTAGGTCATATGGACGATCTGAAGATCGAAATCGACATCAAGGAGGTGACGACCGTTCTGCAAGGGTTGTCACCGTCCGCGATGCAGGCCGCGTGGCGGCGGACGTTGCGCAAGACTGCGGGCTGGATCAAGAGCCAGACCGCGAAAGAGGTCGGGGCGGCGACGAAGATCCCTCAGAAGGCGATCCGGCGTCGCCTCTACTTCTTCCTGCGCTCGGCTGACACCGGCAAGGTATGGCTCGGCTTGAATCCGATTGAGGCGCATCGCCTTGGGAATGCGACGAGAACACGCAAGGGGATGCGGGTCGGCCGCCAGTCGTTCGAAGGCGCGTGGCGGCAAACGACGCGAAAGCCCAATGGACCGATCTACGAGCGTGTCGGCAAGGAGCGGATGCCGTATCGGATGGTCACGGTTGCGTGGCAGCAATCGGGCGATCCGGCGTTTCGACGTGCCGCGAAAGCCTGCGAGGCTCGGCTGATGGTGATTCTCCGTCAGGAAGTGAACTACGAACTGCAGAAGGTGATGCGCCGTGCTTGAGAATCTGAAAGCGCTACATGAGGCAATCGAGCGTGGCATGCGCGCGAAGCTGCCCACGATGAAGCGAATCGAGGCATATCCGCGGCTCGGCCAGAAGATCGACACGCCGTTGATCGCGATCGAGCTGAACGAGTTCGAACCCGGTCACGACGACGGGACCGGCGACGTGGCGCTGATTGCACGCATGCAGGCCCGTGTCGTGTTCGATCCGATCGAGGACGGTGCGGAGCTGGCCGTGCGCGAGGTCGCGGCCCGCGTCGCGATGGTCGTGCACGGGAACACGTGGGAATTGCCCATCACGCCGGGAAAGGTCGTGCAGGTTGCGGAGGATCCGTTCCGGCCGCAACTCGATACCTACTGTGTTTGGCTCGTCGAATGGACGCATGAATTCGGCCTCGGCATCGAGCTGGACGATATCCCGGACGGGCGGGCGATCTTATGGGGCGTAGATCCCGACACTGGCCCCGATAGCCAAGGTCAGTACTGGGATCCCGGTGCGGAAGGCAGCGAATCATGAGCGACTACGAGCTGGGCGAGATCGATCGCCGCATGGCCTGCATGGTGCAGCACGGCACTGTCGAGCATGTCTCGTATCAGCCGCCACAGTGCCGCGTTCGAATCGGGGATTGGGTTAGCGACTGGATGCCGTGGAAGACGGCAGCAGCGGGCGTGGTTCGCTTTTGGCGTCCGCCGTCCGTTGGCGAGCAGGCGTCGATGTTCGCGCCGTCCGGTGATTTGGCTGGTGCGTACGCGGCTCCGGGATATTACTCCGATCAGCATGGCGGCTCGGCGCGGTCCAATCCGAACGAGACCGCGTGGGATTACCCGGACGGGGCGTCGGAGGTCTATGACCACGAGAGGCATGAATACCGCGTCGATGTCCCGGCAGGTGGGCGCATCGTGTTTCGCATCGGCGCAACGGAGCTGGAGCTACGTGCGGACGGCGTGACGTTGCGCACGGAGAAATTGCTCGGCGACGTTCCTGATTCGACGTTCACGGGCAGCACGACGACGGAGAAGCTGTTGACGTTCAACGGCGGGATGCAGGGCAAGGGCGGCGGTGACGGTGGCCCTGCCGTCAAGGTGGAGGGCGGGGCGCGTTACACGGACGACGTCGAAATTGGCGGCAAGTCGTTCCTCAAACATTCGCACATGGAAGAGGGTGACGGTGCGCCCGTGTCGCCCCCGCTGTAACACGCACATTCGCAAAGTTGCTTTGCCCCGCTTCGGCGGGGCTTTGTTTTTGAGGGAGTCATCATGGCAAAAGACACTCCGCAGGCGGTTACTCAGGCTGTTCCGTCTGTCGCGCGGTTCCTCGATACGCGGTTCCGCAGCCGCGTGATCGTGTTTCCGAGCGGCGATGTCGTGCACGTCCTCTCCGGCGAAGCGATCGCAAGAACGGCCGAGCAGATCGAATACCTCGACGCGCATCCGGACTTCAAGCGGCTGGAGGAGCGCGGATGAGCCGGCCGGGTGTGCTCGTCGGCATGGACCGATGGACAGGTGCGCCGATCAGTGGCGTCGCGCACCTGAAGCAAAGTCTCGGCGACATCCTCAGCACGCGCAAGGGCGCTCGCCGCGAACTACCTGAATACGGTTCGGACATTCCGTTGATGGTCGACCTTCCGGTCACGCGCGGATGGATCTCGGCGGCACAGGCCGAGGCCGCACGTGCGATCGGCCGATGGGAGCCGCGCATCAAGCTTGCTCAGGTCAAGGTGCTGTCGGTCATCGACGGCAGGCCAATGTTCGCGATTCGCGGCGAATACGACGGTACGGCCGTCGAAATCGAGGTACCAACATGACGATTATCGATCTCGCTTCGCTGGACCCGCCTGATCTTGTCGAGGTACTCGACTTCGAGGCGGCGTTCCAGATGAAGCTGGAGTACTTCAAATCGATCTATCCCGACTGGACCGCGGCGCTGAAGTCGGATCCGGTCGTCAAGCTGATTGAGTTGGCAGCGTATGACGAGATCCGCGCAGCAGCGCGCCTCAACGACGCTGCCCGCGCGGGCATGCTCGCTTTCTCGACGGGCGCTGACCTGGAGCATCTAGCCGTGCTGCTGGATACGGAGCGCGCAGTCGTTGAGCCTGGCGATCCCGAGGCGAATCCGCCAGTCGAGCGGCGCATGGAATCCGACGACCGGCTGAAGTTGCGCACTCAGATGTCGATGGAGCGAGCGACGGTCGCCGGGCCATTCGCGGCATACCGCGCGTTCGCAATGGATGCGTCGGCCGATGTCCTCGATGTCGCTGTCGACCGGCCGGTGGCGGGCACGGTGCGGCTCACGATCATGTCTGCACGTGGCGACGGTGTACCGGATCGGGCGTTGCTCGATCTAGTCCGCGCGAAGGTTTCGCCCGAAACGACTCGCCCGCTCAACGACACGGTTCTGGTCGAGCCGGCGATCAAGATCGAGTATGCGATCGATGGGCTGATCTACGTCGGCAGCGGGCCGGATCCGAACATTGTGCTCGACGCACGACGCAAGGTGCTTGATGGCGTGGTGGCTAAATCGCGCCGGCTTCGTGCCGGCATGCCGCGATCTGCGATTGAGGGGGCGCTGCACGCGCCGGACAGTGGCGTCACGCGCATCGAATTGCGCTCGCCGGTTGCCGACGTCGTGTGTGGCTCGCGCGAATTCGCGCACTGTACGAGCATCAATCTGGAGGTCAAGGCCGATGACGCGTGAGCCACTGCTGCCGTCCAATCAGACGCCGCTGGAGGCGGCGCTCGCGCGCGTGCTGCGCCCGAGCGTCGATCCCGAGATCTTGCGCACGTTGTGGGACGCGGATCGTTGTCCGACCGCATGGTTGCCGTGGCTCGCATGGGCGCTCGCCGTCGATGGCTGGGAACTGGCCGAATCCGAAGACGCGAGGCGAGCGCTGGTGAAGGGCTCGATGGCGCTGCACCGGAAGAAGGGGACGCCGTGGGCGGTGCGGGAGGTGATTCGACGGCTCGGTTTCGGCGAAGTAACGATCATCGAGGGGCGCAGCGGTCGACGGCGCGACGGCTCGTTTGTCCGTAATGGCGAGCAACTGCACGGGAAGGCAAGTGCATGGGCCGAGTACATCGTGAAGCTGGGAGTGCCGATTACACGCGATCAAGGCGACAAGCTGTGGCGGGCAATTGAGCGTTACGCGCCTGCGCGCAGCCAGCTTGCTGCGCTCGACTATGCGGCCGTTCCGATCCGACACAACGGCGTTGCGCGGCGGGACGGGCAATACACGAGAGGGAGTATTACAACATGACGAACCTGATTGAGATCGAGCGATGGGAGGATGGGGTCTATCAGCTCGAAACGTCGGACCCGGTGGTGGGCGGCCCCGACGGTATCGACAACCTGCAAGCGAAGCAGCTCGCGAACCGCACGCGCTTCCTGAAAAAGGTGGTTGAAGCGGGGCAAAGTGACTTTGATGCGCACGTTGCAGCGGCCGATCCGCACCCGCAGTATGCGACACATGCTGATCTCGCTGAGAAGTTGGCTGCGCTCGTGGCGCAGTCCCCCGAGACGCTCGATACGCTCAGTGAACTCGCGAAGGCGCTCGGTAATGATCCGAATTTCGCGACGACGATCACGAATCAGCTCGGGCTAAAAGCGGCGCTTGACTCGCCGGTTTTCACCGGTACGCCGAAGGGGCCGACCCCGCCGCAGTTCGACGGTACCGAAGCGCTTGCGACAGCCGCATTCGTGCAGCGTGCGCTTGGGAATAACGCGGGTCTGCTGCTTGTCAATGCAGCTCAAGCGCTCACTGCTTCTGCGGCCGGGAAGCTGATCTTGCTCGGAGGAACGACGGGATTCCCCCTCACACTTCCTCCGATCTCGAGCGTGCCATCAGGAACCGTCATTGAAGTTCAGAACATTCAGCCGTCCGGTTGCTCGATTGTCCCATCCGGAACAGACCTCCTTCAATCGGGCAACGGTACGTTCGGCTCATACACGGGTATTGGGTCGGGTTGGTCTGGTCGTTTCGTCGCGAACAAAGTTGGTGTTGCGCCCTATGTTTGGCAGGTGATTGGGGGATCACTACTACTCCGCGATCCGGGCGGTCCGTTTGCCGCCTCGCTGGGGGGCAGCGGCTACCAAAAGCTGCCGAGCGGGATGATTTTTCAGTGGGTCACGGGTGGGAGCGATGGGAACGGAATCATGAACGTGACGCTTCCGATCGCGTTTCCAAACGCAGTGCTCGGAGGAATCGCGAACGAGGGTTTTCCGGGTGGATGGGGTGTTAACACCACGACCATCTGGGCCTTCGATATTGCGGGATCGACACTATCGACCGCATTTGCTCGGGTACGCAGCATCGACGGAACAAACGGGCCGGGCGTCTCCAGTGGCATTGCTGGCCGAATCTTTTGCTGGGGAAAGTGACATGGGAAAAAAACTCGCCGCGTACAACGCGGAAGGCCACATCACGGCCATTTACGACACGGTCGATAGTCCCGCTCCCGATGGAGTCGCTGTGATCGAGATTACAGCCGACCAATGGCACGATCTCATGCGTGCACAGGGGATCGGAAAGCGCCTCGCGGTCAAGGACGGAGCGCCCATCGCTGTCGACCCACCGCCGCCAACGCGAGCGGAACTTGCCAGTGCAAAACGTGCGCAGCGCGACTTCGCGCTGAAAGGGACGGACTGGCTCGTTTCCCGGCATCAGGACGAACAGTTACTTGGTGATGGCACGACGCTGACGGCGGATCAGTTTGCGATGCTGCTGCGGTATCGGCAGTCATTGCGGGAAGCCAGTGATCTGCCGGGGTGGCCGATTGCGGATCTGCCGTTGCCACCACCGTTTGCAAGTGCGCAGCCGGCTGCAACGGTGTAGTGCGGCTGTTGATTCACCCCTATGTCAGGCCGCTCGGTGAGCGGCCTTTCTATTTGTAGCGTTCTCGGAGATCTGAATGCCTGCTACTTCTTTCTACCACGGCGTAACGACCGTACTGGTCGATACCGGCCCGCGCACGATCGCAGTGCCGTCGACGTCGGTCGTCGGCATTGCCGATACCTACACGCCGGGCCCGGACCTCGTTGCGCCGCACGTGCCCGTGCGCATTACCAGCGAATACGACGCCGCCGCTGCGTTCGGCGAGACGAGCGCGATCACGCGCGCAATTCAGGGCATCTACAAGCAGAGCAAGACGGTCATGGTGGCGGTCGGCGTGCCGGCCGATCAGACCGACGCCGAGCTGACGTCCGCGATCATCGGTGGCGTGTCAGCAGGCGGTGCACGCACTGGCATGCAGGCACTGCTCGACGGCAAATCGCTGTTCGACCTGAAGCCGCGGCTGCTGATCGCGCCCGGACACACGGCCAAGCAACCGGTCGCGACGGCGGCCGACGAGCTGGCCGCGAAGCTGCGCGCAATCGCAATCCTCGACGGGCCGAACAAGACCGATGAGGACGCGATCGCGTACGCGAAGAACTTCGGCAGCAAGCGGCTGTATCTCGTCGATCCAGGCGTGCGGTATTGGGACACGGCGAAGAACGCGGACGTCGACGCGCCGGCATCTGCGTACGCTGCGGGTCTGTTCTGTCAGACCGACGCGGCCATCGGCTTCTGGGCGTCGCCGTCGAACAAGGAGATCGTCGGGATCAGCGGCACGAAGCGGCCGATCGAATTCCTCGACGGCGACGAGACCTGCCGCGCGAACTTGCTGAACAACTCATTCATCACGACGATCATCCGCGACGGCGGCTATCGCCTGTGGGGGAACCGGACGCTGTCGGCTGATCAGAAGTGGTCGTTCGTGACGCGCGTACGCACGCTCGACATCGTGATGGATGCGGTGCAGGCAGGCCACAAGTGGGCAGTCGATCGAGGCATTACTGCGACATACGTAAAGGACGTCACCGAAGGGCTGCAGGCTTTCATGCGCGATCTGCGTGCGCAGGGGGCGATTATCAACTTCGAGGTGTACCCGGATCCGAAGCTCAATTCGGCGTCGCAGCTCGAACAGGGCAAGGTGTACTGGAACATCCGCTTCACGGACGTTCCGCCGGCAGAAAACCCGATCTTCCGCTTTGAAGTCACGAACGAGTGGCTGACGGAAGTTCTCGACACGCAATCGTAAGAGGTGACGCATGGTCCCGGAAACTCTCAACAACATGGCGCTGTACGTCGACGGGCGCGGCTTTGCCGGCCGCTCGCCCGAACTCAGTCCGCCGAAGCTGAAGATCAAGACGGAGGATTATCGCGCGGGCGGCATGGACGCGCCGGTCAAGGTCGACCAAGGCATGGAGGGGCTGCAGGCGGCGTTCTCCATGGGCAGCGTCGAGCGTGACGTGCTGAAGTTCTTCGGGCTGGCCGACAACAACGCGTTCAACGCGACGTTTCGCGGTGCGTTCCGCGACACGCGCGGCAAGGTGAAGTCGGTCGCGCTCATCATGCGCGGCATGCTGTCCGAATACGACCCGGGCAGTTGGAAGCCGGGTTCGACGTCGGAGCTGAAGTACACGGTCGAGCTGACGTACTACAAGGCCGAGATCGACGGTGCGGTGATCTGCGAGATCGACGTGCTCAACATGATCCGCATCATCGACGGCGTCGACCAACTCGCCGACGTGCGTAAGGCGCTTGGCATGTAGGAGCGTCGGCCGGCGGCAACGCCGGCAAAGTAACTTTTCGATAACCCGAGGGGCGGTCCGTTGACCGCCCCTTTGTCATTTCTGAGGTGCTGAATGGAAACCGTGAAGATCACGCTGAAGTATCCCGTCTCGTTCGACGGCGTTGTGCGCAACGAGCTGGTGATGCGCCGCCCGAAGGTCCGCGACATGCGCACCGCGAGCAAGCAGGCGCAGGGCGACGACGAGCTGCGCGAAATCGTGCTGTTCGCGACGCTGGCCGAAGTCGCTCCCGACGATATCGAAGCAATGGACATGGTCGATTACGACGCCATGCAGCGTGCGTACGAATCCTTTCGATCCGTTCGTCCGGCTTCCAATCGGGACGGTGAAGGCACTGGCTCGGCGGATGATGAAGGAGTACGGAACGCAGCCGCAGTCGGTTGACGACATGACGATCGACGAATTGTTGTGGTGGCTGACGGATTGAGCGAGGACTGACATGGCGCGCGATATTGCACTTGGCATCGTCATCGGCGGTGCGGTGTCGGCAACGCTCGGTAAGGCGTTTGCAGATACGAATTCGAAGATCACCGGATTGCGCAAAGCGGCGAGTGAACGCGGGATGTGGCAGCGGCAGATCGGCGAAACGATCAAGCTGCAGGAGGAGTTTCGCCGGCTGCATCTTGCGGGTGACAGCGCGGCGGACGGGATCCGGCGCAAGCTGGACAACAACGTGCGTGCGCTGCGTGATGCCGGTTTCGAGGTGGATCGGCTCGACCGCGCGTATGCGCGGCTCGGCCGCACCGTGCGGGGGCTTGAGCTGAAGGCCGCCGGCCATGAGCGTCTGGCCGCCGGCCGCGAGGGTATGCGCAGTGCCGCCGGTGACGCAGTGAAGCTTGGCGCGGCCGTTGCGGTGCCGACCGCAGTGTCTGCGCAGTATCAGGCAATCATCCGGGATATCGCGATCAAGGCCGGCATCGCGCGCACCGAGCAGGAGCGCGCGATGTCCGAGCGCATCCGCCGCGACGCGCTGTCGAACGGCATGGGGCGCAACGAGCTGGCCGATGCCGTCAACCAGATGGTTGCGGCCGGGATGGACGTCGATCGTGCGATGAACTTCGGCCCGGCCGTCGCGAAATTCTCGGTGGGTCAGGGTGCGTCGAGCGTCGAGACCGCGCAGATGATTCAGGCGCTGCAGCAGAACGCGAACATCGCGGATCCCAAGGCGATGATGAAGGCGCTCGAAGCGATCGCGTATCTCGGCAAGGAGGGCTCGTTCGAGTCTGTCGACATGGCACGTTGGTTCCCGGTGCTGTTGGCGGAGATGAAGAAGATCGGCATCACGGGGCAGGACTCGGTGACGCAGCTCGGCGCGATGCTCCAGGTCCAGATGAAGACAGCCGGCAATGCCGACGAGGCGGCGAACAACCTGAAGAACTGGTTTTCGAAGATCGGTTCGGGCGAAACCGAGCGCAACTACAAGAAAGCCGGCGTCGACTACGAAGGCAAGATGAAGGAGGCGATCGGCAAGGGCTGGTCGACGCTTGAGGCGTCGTTCGTTCTCGCGCGGGCCTACATCGAACGTGTCGATCCGAAGAAGGCTGCACAGCTTGCAGCAGTGGCGAAGCAACTCAACAGCGAACTGGACCCGGCCAAGCGTCAGGCGCAGATGCGGGCCTTCGAGGACACGATGAAGACCGGCGACCTGTTCAACGACATGCAGGTCAAAGCCGCGTTGACGGCCTACATGCAGAACGCCGATCTGTACCAGAAGCTGAAGCGCAACGCGGCGGGTGCGAATGGGGAGATCGACAAGGATCTCGCTGATCGGCGTGCAACGTCGAAGCAGATCTGGAGCGAGGTCGTCCAGCAGTGGGACGACGCGATGCGCAGCATCGGCGACGCGCTGCGGCCCGTGACGGATCTGGCCGGCAAGGTCGCGAAACGGACGGGCGAAACGGTGCAGCGCGCGTCGGACGCTGCGCCCGGCGCGACGGCGGCGGTCGTCGGTGTCATTGGCACGGCCATTGCCGTTCGCGGCGCACGCGCTGCTTGGAACATTGGGCGCGGGGTGTTCGACATCTTGCGCGGTGGCTGGATGGCACGACGCGGAGGCGGGGCCGCAGCGGGTGGTGGCGCAGGTGGCGGCCGGCTCGGCAAGGCGCTCGATGCGTTGAGCGGTGCTGCCGGGGGCGTGCAGCGTGTGTTTGTTGTGAACCTGCCCGGCGGTGGCCTTGGCGGTGGAATCGGCGGGGCGGCTGGCGACGTGCTCGGTGATCTGGCCGGGGGCGGCTCTGGCGGCGGCCGGGTTCCGCGCGGTCGTCTCGGTCGTGTCATCGGTGCATTTCGGGCGGTCGCCGGCCGTTTCGCGCCTTACGCGGGGAAACTGGCCGTCGCCGGCAGTGTCCTGAAAATCGCATTCGCAGCCAAGGATGCGTACGCGGTCGCACGCAGCGATCAGCCGTCCGCGCGCAAGGCGGAAGGGTACGCAAGCATCGGTGGCTCGCTCGCAGGGGGGATCGTCGGGGCGAAGCTCGGGGCAGGTATTGGGGCGCTCGGCGGGCCGATTGGCGTGGCGGTTGGTGGTGTTCTCGGCGGTGCGATCGGTACGTTCGCCGGTGGAAAGTTACTTGGGGCGATGGCGCGGTGGGCGACGGGTTCGAAGGACGGCGACAGCGACGCGGCGAAGGCGGCCGCGAAGGTAGCGGCTGGCCCGGACTCTCCGCAGTCGCGACCGTTCAAGGTCGAGCAGCAAAACTCGTTCGCCCCGGTGTTCCACATCAAGGTCGAGGGCGGCACGGACGCGGAGATCGCGGACAAGCTGCTCGCGCGCATCAATCCGCTGATTCAGCGAACGATGACCGAGTCGATGGACAAGAGCAACCGGTCGGCGATGTTCGACGCACCGCATCTGTAAGGGGTAGTGGATGGACTTCATTTCGAGTGTGACGCAGGCGGCAATGCACGCGAGCATCGCGTCCGAACGCGTTCGGCACGTGGTGCGCGTGTTCGATCGGAACCGGAGCGCGAGTCAGAACACGGTCGACACGTTGACGAAGCTGGCGACGGGGAATCTCACGTCGGCCGCCGACCTACTGCGCGGGGCGACGAGCCTGCTGTCGGTGGCGGGCGATCTGAGTCCGCAGATTGGCACGGTGATGCGCAGCTTCTCGGCAACCGGTGCGGCCGTGAGTGGTGTGCTGAAGATGGTCGGTGGCGTCAATCATGCGGTGATCCAGTCGGCGGCGCAGTCGGTCATGGGCGCGTTGGGTGACGCGAAGACGCAGTTCACGGCGCTGGTCGGCGAACAGACGATGGGTGCGATGAAGTCGTTCGCGCAGACGACGGGCCTCAGTTCGGTTTTCTCCGGCCTGTTCGATAGCGCGACGTCGTCTACCCCTCATCTGCTGACGCTATCAACGGATGACGGGGACGCGTTCCACTTCGGACTGTCGACGGCGGCGTACGACAAGCTGCGGCGTTCGACGCGCTTCAAGATCGCGTCGCAGGAACGCTTGAATCGCGAAGAGGCGCAGCAGCCAGTGAGTCAAGGCGGCGACACGATCACGCTGTCGGGCGTTGTGTTCCCGTCGCTCGGTGCCGGTTTCCGCCAGTTGGAGACGCTGCGCGTGATTGGCGCGAAGTTGAAGCCGGTGCAGCTGACGGCCGGCACGGGCGATGTGCTCGGGCGCTGGTATCTGCACAGCGTCGACGAAGAGCAGGAGGCGCTGATGTCGGACGGTGCGCCCCGCAAGCAAACCTACAGCCTGGAGTTTGGCCGCTATGGCGAAGATTTTGCGAACCTCTGACGGGGACATCCTCGACACGCTCTGCTACGCCCATTACGGGATGTTGAAGGGCACCGTCGAGGCCGTGTACGAAGCGAATCCCGGCCTCGCGCGCGAGCCGCAGCCGTTCAGGTCGGGCGTCTTGATCACGATGCCGGATCTCGACATGCCGCGCGACGAACCGATTCAGCTGTGGTCGTGAGGGAGGGGCGATGCAAGCAATTTTTCAGGTCGTCGCGAACGGCGACGACATCACGCGTGTGATTCAGGACCGCGTGCTGCGGATCCAGACAACCGACAAACCGGGCCTTGAGGCCGACGAATGCGAGATCGAGCTGGACGACCGGGATGGCAAGGTCCGATTTCCGCCGAAGGGCGCGACGTTGAAGATCTCGCTCGGATGGGAAGGGCAGGGGCTGTCGATGCTCGGCGAGTATGCCGTCGACGAGATCGTGCTGCGCGGTCCGCCGGCGACGATCATCATCCGCGGCCGGCCGGCCAACATGCGGGCGACATCGAAGACGCAGCGCAACGGTAGTTGGACGAACGTGAAGCTGGCCGACATCGTCGGCGACGTCGCGCGGCGCAACAAATGGGTTGCCGCGTGCTCGGTCGACGCGGCGATTCCGCGCGCGGATCAGTTCGGCGAGAGTGACCTGCACTTCATCACGCGAATCGCGCGGCAGTACGGCGCAACTGCGACGGTGAAGGCGGGCAAGCTGATCGTCGGGCCGATAGGCGGCGGCAGGAGCGCAAGCGGCAAGCCGCTGCCGGCCATCACGTTGACGCCGAACGATCTGACGGACTACGAGATCTCGTTTCCTGACCGTGCCAGCTTCGTTGCCGTACGGACGAAGGTGCACGACAAGAAAACGGGGAAGAAGATCGACCTGACGATCCCGAATCCGGACGCACCGCCGGGCGCGGCCGCTGTACATACCGAGCGCCATGCGTTCGCCAGTCCGGAGGCCGCGAAGGCCGGTGCGAAGTCGCGTCTCGAGAAGCTGAACCGGCACACCGCGCGCAGCGTGTTGCGCATGAAGGGACGCACGGACATATCGGCCGAGAAGACCGTGAAGCTTTCCGGCTTCAAACAGGAGGCGGACGGCGATTTTCTGGTCGATTCCGTACGGCACACATATGCCGGTAACGGGTGGGAGACGTCGGTTGAGCTGAACGCCGGCAACAAGGGCAAGGCGAAGGTTGGCCATCGCAAGAAGCCGACGAAGAAAGTCGACCTGATCGTACCGTCGCCGCCAAAGTAACACGCGTACATCAATTTCTGGCAGCCGCCTCGAGGCAACTCGGGCGGCTTTTTATTTTTGTATGGGGGTGGAATGCAGGACCACGAGAAAACCATTTTGGAGCTGATCGTCATGGGCGGATTGATCGGCATCGCGAAGGTGTTGGTCGGCGGGGAGCAATTGACGCTTCGGCTCGTCGCCGGCCGTGCCGTGTTGGGGTCGGCTACGTCGATGGTGGCCGGGCTCGCGCTGCTGCAGATTCCGGATCTGCCGCCGCTCGCGCTGCTCGGCCTTGGGAGCGCGCTCGGCATTGTGGGGTCGCAGTACCTCGAAGTGCTGCTGCGCCGGAATGCAAAGCGCTTGTTCGGGGAGAAGTGAAGATGGCGCGTATCAGTGTTGCCGCCGCAGGCGGAAAGAACCGGGTCGCGTTTCTCGACACCATCGCGGTAAGTGAGATCGGCTCGGCGCTGCTGGCTAAGTCGGACGACGGTTACAACGTGCTGGTCGGGGCGACGGCATTGCGGCCGCTGCTGTTCGCAAGCTATGCCGCGCATCCGAACGTGCTCAACCGACAGATCCGCGTTCCGTCGACGGCAGCCGGCCGCTACCAGATCCTCACGCGCTGGTGGCGGATCTATCAGGCGCAGATGAAGCTGCCGGATTTCGGGCCGGTGTCGCAGGATCGGTACGCGTTGCAGCAGCTGCGCGAGCACGGCGCATTGCTGTTGATCGATGCCGGGCGGTTTCGCGAAGCCATCGCGAAGGTGTCGAACGTGTGGGCCAGTCTGCCGGGGGCCGGGTATGGCCAGCATGAGAACGACATCGAGCATTTGCTGGCCGCGTATCGCGCGGCCGGCGGGGAGACGGTCGCATGACATGGATCGATCCGCGTATCTGGCTGCTCGTCGTTGCCGGGGTAATTGCCGGCTCGGCCTGCGGGTATTTCAAGGGGCACCATGACGCTGACCAGTCCGCGAAAGTCGCGGATCAGGCACGGCAGATCGATGACCTGAAGACCGAGCGTAACGAAATTCGCCGCCGGTTGGCGGCACAACTGGAGATCGCAACCGATGCTGCGAAAGAACGTGATCAGGCACGCGCTGATGCTGCTGTTGCCGATGGTGCTGCTGATGGGCTGCGCAAGCAGGTCGTCGCGCTTGTTGCCGACGTCCGGCGTGCCGGCACTTCGGCCGGAAGCTCGGCAACCGGCGACGCCCTCGATCTGCTCGCCGACCTGCTCGGCCGGACTGACGAAGCTGCGGGAGAGTTGGCGCGAATCGCTGACGAACGCGGCATCGCCGGCCGACAGTGCGAGCGCAGTTACGACGCGTTGATCGGCGACGTGCAATTCAATCGGCCGCATTAATGCGGCATCGAAGCCGAGCGGCTTCGAGAGAAACAGGGCGACCGAGGGGCGTGCGGGAACACGCTCCCCGGTCGCCTTTCCACTGTGCGTGCCAGTGAATCGGCCAAGGCCCTGCTACCTACCGGTAGGCGGGCCGGATTCTACACCAAGTTTAAAAACGGCTTTCACAATGGCAAATCCCATCATTCCTTGGATCGGCGGCAAGCGCCGTCTTGCAGATCACATCATCCCGCGCTTTCCGGCACACGACTGCTATGTCGAGGTGTTCGCTGGCGGGGCAGCGCTGTATTTCCTTCGTCCGCCGGCAAAGGTCGAGGTGGTCAACGACGTCAACGGCGAGTTGATCAACCTATACCGCGTCGTGCAGCATCACCTGGAGGAGTTCGTGCGTCAGTTCAAATGGGCACTGACGAGCCGGCAGGTGTTCGAATGGCTGAAGCAGACGCTCCCGGAAACCCTCACCGATATCCAGCGGGCGGCCCGTTTCTACTACCTGCAGAAAAGTTGCTTTGGGGCGAAGCTCGAAGGACAGACGTTCGGAACGGCGACGACGACGCCACCGGGCCTGAACCTGCTGCGGATCGAGGAGGAACTGTCAGCGGCGCACCTGCGGCTTGCGAATACATTCGTAGAGCGGCTGGATTGGGCTGCGTGCATTGATCGATACGATCGGGCGCACACGCTGTTTTATCTGGACCCGCCGTACTACGAGACGGAGGGCTATGGCGTGGCATTTCCGTTTGGGGAATACGAAAAGATGGCGCAGCGCCTTCGATCGTTGAAGGGCCGGGCGATCGTCAGCCTGAATGATCATCCTGATATTCGGCGTGCATTCGACGGGTTCCACATCGAGACCGTGCCGATTCAATATACGGTAGGTGGGGGGAAAGGTGTCGAGCGCAACGAACTGATCATCTTCAGTTGGGATGACGCTGCGCAGCCGGCAGGGTTGTTCTAACAGGATGTCGCCGGCGCGGTCGACCGCGCCGGCTTTATCAGATATCTGCGTATTGCGGCAGCAGATCTTGGTCGACGAGACGGATCTCGATCCTATTCGCCGCCTCGACATGCTCGGGATTGTCGACTGAGAACGTCGCGTCTGTAACGCTGACGATGATCGTGCCGGTTTGCTTTCCGGAAGTCGGGACCGGGATAAGGGCGCGTGCCTCCGGTACCTGCTGTTGCGTGATGACCTTCGGTAGATACACCATCCAACCGACGCCGGGCTTGTCGTCGAAGACCTGCTTCTCAAAGTAGCCTTTTGGCGATACTTCTACGATAAGCGGGCGAAAGGCGTCGACAATGGCACGGACAATGTCTGCCATGTCGCTGAAGGATGCGCAGCAGCGGGGAGAGTCAATATCGAGTGAGACGCGATCCGGGAGTATCTTTGCATCCGAAACGAAACAGGAAATAGCCGCTCCGTCGTCTGCGCTAGCTTCGACGTTCCATATAGCGGCGTGAGATACGTTGCGTTTCTTGCGACCGCCGCGCTCGTTAAGAACGGCGAGCGCTGCAGTAGACGGAGCGCCATCATCATCGAACGCAGGATACAGGCTTGCTTCTTCGAGAGAATCGCCCGTCAGACGCCAGTTTGTGTGCGCCATCACGCCCTCTTTCGCAGCCAGCGCAGTGACGAGACGTGATTGTCGGGAAAGCATTTCCGAGTAATCGCTGGACGCCATCGAAGCGTCGCGGAACATTGCATTGATTTCCATAATCGATCACGGTTGGTAGACGGACAAGGCGCCTACGCGAGAGAGTAGTGGGGCCATTTTCCGATACGTCAATGGCGTCTGGAAATACCAAGTGAGACGTGCTGGAGGATTGGCGCGTGTAAGACCACCTTGCTCGATGATCTGCTCTTCCATCGTGCGAAACCCATCGAACCACTTTTCAGCTTTGGGAATCGATCCGTCGAGGAACTGATCGTAGTTCCCCTTTGCCTCTTGCAGCATGCATTCACCCGGCTGGAACCCGTCGAAGTGTGTGCCGAGCCAGTCCCATTCATCGCTCCACCGGCACTCTTCGGTGTCGAACGCGAAGCCAGTGATTCGCGCCTGATAGCGGTACGCGTTCCAATTTACCCCGTGATTGCGACGGATCTTCGCGCCAAGTTCAGGAGGGCACTTCTTGCAGCTCTCGCCTGTGCGTGGAATCGCTCGGACGTCCGGTTTTGCCTTGCTCTGGTCTTTTGAAGTATCACCCGACAGACTCCCCGTTCCCGCCACTGCCGCCCCGCCCAACAAGGCTACGCCAGCGCGCGCCAATAGCGGCCCAAGCTCCACTGCCGCCGCTTCGATTATCGGTACCACCAATCCCGCCATCTCGAGATCCCCCGTTGTATTGCGGATGTTCGATGCGCCATTTGATGACGCGTACGTAATCGTGAAAACGTTCGTCGGCCGAGCGGCCGGGCCGAGTAAGCCACGTGCGTGTTGCGGGCTTCTCGTAGAAGTTCGGAGCGTATGCCTCGATTCGAAGAAACGCAGCGACATTTTCGTCGGACTGGATGCCGAGTCGCCGGGCCGCGACGTATGCGTTCCAGAGGCGCGTCGGCAGGGTGTCGTCGTCGGCCAGCTTTGGGTCCGCTTTGATGAGATCTAGTCGGGTGCGTTCGACATATCCGCGTGCATCGATCTCGGCAAGGCCGGCAACCTGTTCGCTTGTCAGCTCAAGCATGCGGGTGCACTCCCTTCAGTTTTCCATTCACTTCGATGAGCCAGTTAAATGTCGGAACAAAGAACTGCATGCGCTGAGTGAATTCCATCAGCGATGCCACGTCGGCCATGACACGGGCATCGTAGAACCGGAGGAGGGCTGTTCGGCCATCAGGCAAGCGCGCGTCGAGCCGGCCACGCAGCTCGTCGGCGAGCGATTCAATTGGATATGCGCTGATCAGCCAGGACACACCCGCCGAGCCGCCCGCCATCACGGATAGCGAGCGTCGCACGTTGCCGGTCGCACGCTCATAGTCGAGCAGCCACGGACCCGCATCGGCCAGTGATGCGTCCGGTGTGCCGTCGAATAGCGGTACGGCTGCCTGCGATCGCTGGGGGGGCGATCCGCCGGCAGCGTCCTCGAACAGGAGGCCGTCGACGAGGGCGTACAAGTGCGCCTGCATGGTCAACTGTTGTTGCCGCATTAAGTAGAACGCTTCGATCGAATTGCCGGTCATGGTTCTACCCGCGAGCGATCATCGTTGCCGCATTCTCGGCTGCCGACTTCAGGCATTCGAGGCAGAGCGTCGGCGAAGGGGCCAACGCGGCAGCGGTAGCTGCGACTGCGCCGCCGGTCGATGCCTCGCCGACTCCGACGTCGTCTAGCGTCGCAGACGACTGCGAGGCAATCAGCGTTGCGCCGCATGCGGTTTTCATGCCCTCGATGGCCGTTTCCCGGCCTGCGATTTGGTGCGGGTAGCGTCGCCCGGTGGCGGGCAGGATCGGAAAGACCCCCTTGCACTGCGGGCAAAGTACCTTGTGCCCGACGCCGGCAATGGGTTTTCCGTCAATCGTTGCGGCCGCGCTGCCCTCCAGCACGCGGCCGCCGTGCGTCGTCGTGTCGCCGACGCAGATCATGGCTCGGGCCATATGTTCTCTCGTAGGTGTGGTTTTCGTATGAATTTACCATTTCCCGGAGACCGGCCGGCCGTTGGCCATGTCGTAGTCAGTCAACTATTGTCAATCGAAGCGAGCGCTGTCGATCATGCGACGGAGCTGGTCGAGCGCGAACAAGTCAGGGGAGCCGTTCTTCTTCAGTTCCAATTCGGCGGCGCAGACCATTTTTTCCATAAGTCGCAGTGTTCGGCGCACATGCACGATTTCCAACACGAAGCGCTGCTCTAGCGTCAGCGATCGATTTTTCTTGAAATTGGCCGCGCTCCACGCGTCGCGCAATTCCGCCCAAGTCAGGCGCTGGAATTCAGGCAACTTGGTCGCCTTGTCGGAGCCGGGATCTGGTTCTCCGGGGACGTCGTGGAGCCTGCATTTCATGGCTTCACGTGCGCGCCACTCGTCGGAGAAAGGTGCGATGGGCGCACGTGGGTTGCCCATTCGGCCGGCACGCGTGATCTCCCTGTCGATCTTGTTCGACAGGCGGCGCAGCGGCGCTGCGTACTTCAACTCGTCGGCCCGGTCGAGGTACGCGATCATGCGAGTAGCGTCGCCGGTAAGGGAGCTCATCTCGGTCAACGTAATCCGCAGGTGCAGCACCTCTAGAATCAGCCGATGAACCTCGGCGTATGTGCACGTGTTCCACCATTCCGACATAGCGTCGAACCGGGGCGGGTCAAATGGGGGCAATATCATGATGCGCGCGAGGCACTGTATGGATATACAGTTTATCGCGCGGTAAGATGGAGCCGTCAAGTCTCAAAAATGGGGGCGGGCAGTGTGCACAAACTACAAAGCGCCAGACGAAGATCCGGGCATCAACGAGCTGAGAATCGGGATCGGCGATCTGTATCGACGCGATCCGTGGGAGCCGGATGTGTATCCGGACTATGCAGCGCCGATCGCATGGTCGGACGGTGATGGCCCTGGCGTCGTCAAGGCCGTGTTTGGCTTCTGGCCGAAGTTTATGCAGCCTGAGCGCGTCGACGACAACGGGAAGAAGCGGAGAAAGCTCGACACGGTCAATGCCCGTTCAGAAACGGTCGGTGAGTCCCGGCTTTACGGTAAGGCGTGGCGAGCTGGTCAGCGCTGCTTGATTCCGGTCCGATGGATATACGAGCCGTGTTACGAAACGGGCCGGAACGTCTGGCAGCGGATCGGGCTAACGGATTGGCAGCCGTATTGTGTCGCCGGCATCTGGCGGCGTTACGAAGATGCAGACGGCCGCTCGCTGGTCGGCATGACCATGATGACCGTCAACGCTGACGGCCATGCCGTGATGGGGCGAATGCACAAGCCCGGCGACGAGAAGCGATCGGTGGTCATATTGCGCCCGGCCGACTATGACGAATGGCTGAACACGAAGAATGTCGAAGCTGCACGCACGCTGCTGCAGCTCTATCCGGCTGACGACATGGTCGCCGGACCAAAGTAGCTTGGCTGCGCTCAGATACACGAAAGTCCGCTGCCGGCCATGAAGCGACGGTCCAGATGCATATCCGAACGACTGGTCATCGGCGCACAACCGTCGCTCGATCAACGCGGTATCGCGAATCGCTTCATACAGATTCGATTGCTAGTCGTCGCGCTGGGTCCGGCCTCTCAACTGACATCAGTCTCAATGGTCACTTCAACGTCGAATACTTGAGAGTGATCGGGCTAGTGACAGATTTCCTTGCTAGACTCCGTTGTGACCGCTCTTAACATCACCTGTATGCCAGAAGAAAACCTCGCCGCAGTGATTGGACAACGCATCGAAGCTTTCAAGGCGTCGCTGCGACACGGGGCCGACGTCGCGTTAGACCAGCATGTGCTTCGCCACAACTGTTCTCTTGTTGGCATAGAAATCGAGCAAGGCGTGCGCGAGAGCATAGCCGTAGAGTTCGGAGCCGCTGTTGACCACGTCTACATGGTCGGATCAGCCAAACTAGGGTTTAGTCCGAAGCCGGGCCAATACTTCAAGCACTTCTCGGATCAGTCAGATATCGATGTGGCTGTCGTCAGTTCCGACCTGTATACGGCGATCTGGCATGAGGTGCACCAGATGGATCGCGCTGGCGAGTTTTATAGTCGAGAGAAGTTTGCGCACTATCATTTGATGGGATGGATTCGTCCGGACGTGCTTCCTTCGCGAACTGAGTACACTCGCTGCCATGACTGGTGGAAATTTTTCAAACAGCTTTCCGCAAAAGAGGATTTTCTTCGGATTAAAATTAATGGCGGACTGTACTACGATACTAATTTTTTGCGTCAGTATCAACTTGGCGGACTCACTGTCTTGCGCGAACAATTATTGAGTGGATCGGCATGAAAACATCCGCAACAAATCGGCGCGTTCATCAGCTCCTAACGGCGATATCCGATAAGAAACTCAATCCGCGCCCGGATTTTCAGCGTCGCTTGGTTTGGACAAACGACGACAAAATTTCCTTCATTAAGACAGTGCTCCGCGGGCTCCCATTTCCTGAAATATACGTATGTGCGGGATCGTTGGACCCTGACACGGGACAAGCCACGGAATTCCTGGTCGACGGGCAACAGCGCATAACCACCCTGTATCAATATTTCAAGGCGATCCCCGGTCTGCGTCTAGGCGATCTTCGGCAGTACGCTGAATTAACCACTGCAGAAAAAGAGGCATTTCTGGAGTATGAGGTAGTCGTACGTGATCTCGGAAAGCAGCCATTGGATGAGATACATGAAATATTCGAATTGATCAATTCCGCAAACTACGCACTGAATTCGATAGAGATTAAGAACGCACGGTATGCGGGTGAATTCAAGAAATTTGCCGAAGAAGTTTCAAAATGGCCCGAGTTCAAGAAATGGAAAATTTTCAATGCTGGTGACGTGCGTCGGATGCAGGATGTTCGATACTGCTTGGTGCTTCTCGCCACTCTTTTGTCTACCTACTTCAATCGTGATGAGGATATCGAGGAGTATCTAAGCAAGTACAACGACATCTTTCCCGAGAAAGAGGATCTCCGAACTGAGTTATCGGCATGTCTAGCTTTCGTTGACGGCCTTGGGTTGCCCGACAAATCGCGCGCATTCCGCAAGACTGACCTGTTTTCCCTACTCGTCGAGGTTTATCGTGCAAAGTACAAACGGCATGTCCAGCTCGACGCTGGTGCGACGGCGGGGCGGCTGGAAACGTTCTTTGCGCAGATCGACGGTGTGGCTGCAACGGGCACGGCAGAGAACATGCTCGCGCTCGTGTACTATCGAAGCACCGTGCGGGCTGCAATCGATAGGGCTAATCGCTACAGGCGAGGCGAAATCTTGCAGTCAATTCTTGATCCTAGCTATAAGCCAAATACAAGATTTTCAACTTCCGAAGGAGACTGGCCGCGACAAGAACAACTTGCGCTGGATGGAATCGAAGAAGGTGATTACTAGCAATGGGGCCGTGAGTCCGTGCAGGCGCCGAATGTTGACTTAGCTATACAACGGACATTTGCGATTGAGTCTTGAGTGACAGATGTGGGTCGGTAGCGGCCCGTCGCCAAAACTATCGGCGTAGGTCTCGGCGCGGCTTTGTGCGTCAGGCCTTGTCAGATAATGCGCAGGTACTGCTACATCATCGGGTACTGCAAGTGGCTTTGCAACCCAGTGGCTGGATCTGAATACAGAAGCACAAAAGCCCGCTGCGAGCGGGCTTTTTCACGTGCTACAAATTTGCTACAGCAAGGGGTGTGAGCCTTGCTAGATAAGCCCTGCGCTTATCATTCCATCCCCTGAACTACGGGGAGAGCCATGTCCGGGCGATCGCGCGAAACACGCGAACCGGACGGCGGTGTGGACAGCGCGCAGAGTATAGCAAACGCGCGGCGCATCGGCGGGCGGATTGCACGCGCGACGCGCGTATCGCGCGATCGGCCGCGATCAGAAATCGACGACGACGAAATCTTCCTTGCCCACGTCGCACAGCGGGCACCGCCAGTCGGCGGGAATGTCGGCAAAACGGGTGCCGGCTGCGATGCCCTCGTCGGGCAGCCCTTCCGCTTCGTTGTAGACCCACCCGCAAATCAGGCAGACCCAGCTCTGGTATTCGGTTACTTCGCTCATGTGGTGCTCGGGATAATGAAAACTCGGTGATGCCGTCCGCGGCCTGGCCGGCGGACGAAAGGCGCAATGTTACCGGAATTTCGCCGAACGCCTGCGCAACGTCGTTTTAAACGTACGCATCGCGAACAATGGAGCCGAAACGCGCACGTAGTGTGAGCGGTGTATGCTTCCCGGGCTGTCCAATCATAAGGAGAAAGCGATGCTCAACAGAAAGTGGATCGCGGGTGCGGTTTGTGTCGCGACGCTGGCCGTGTCGACGCTCGCGCGCGCCGAAGCGCGCGTGTTCTTTGTCGAACCGAAGGACGGCGCGACGGTGTCGAGCCCCGTGCGCGTGAAGTTCGGTCTCGAAGGCATGGAGCTCAAGCCGGCCGGCGACATGACGCCGGATACGGGCCACCATCACCTGCTGATCGACGGCAAGCCGGTGTCGAAGGGCGACGTGATCCCGGCGACCGACCATTCGCTGCATTTCGGCAAGGGCCAGACCGAAACCGATCTGAAGCTGCCGCCCGGCCAGCACACGCTGACGCTGCAGCTCGGCGAAGGTGCGCACCGTTCGTACGGTCCCGAAATGAGTTCGACGATCACGGTCAACGTGAAGTAATCGCGCATCCCGCGCCGGCGCCCGATGCGCCAGGCGCGGAATGGCCGATTGACCGGTCGCGGGCATCCGGCCGGCATTCGCCCGTTCATCCGGTCGTGCGCAACCCGCAATCCACAGCCGGTATCCGGCGCAGGAAACCGGCCGCAAGCCGTACATGACACCGCTCCATCGCACCGCGCCGACGCGGTTCGGACGTTGCCCGCAGGCCTAGTCCATCCGGCCATACCGGTGACGGCGTCCGCGACCGGTACAATGGGCGCTTCCGATTCCTCTCTCCGCCGTCTCCCCATGTCGCTCTATTCCATTACCGGCGCGCAGCTCGCGTTCGGTCACGTCGCGTTGCTCGATCACGCGGATTTCTCGCTGGAAGCCGGCGAGCGCGTCGGCCTGATCGGCCGCAACGGCGCGGGCAAGTCGTCGCTGCTGAAGATCGTCGCCGACCTCGCGAAGCCCGACGACGGGCTGGTCACGCGCCAGCAGGAACTGGTGACCGTCTACGTGCCGCAGGAGCCCGAATTCGAGCCGGGCGCGACAGTGTTCGACGCGGTCGCGTCGGGGCTCACGCACACGCGCGTACTGCTCGAAGAATACGATTCGATCGTGCACCGCCTCGCGGATATACCGGAAGGCGCCGAGCACGATGCGCTGCTCGCGCGGATGAACGCGCTGCAGTCGTCGCTCGACGCGCACGACGCGTGGAACTGGCGCACGCGCGTGTCGATGACGCTCGCGCAGATCGGCCTGTCGGATGTCGACGCGAGGGTCGACGCGCTGTCGGGCGGGATGCAGAAGCGCGTCGCGCTGGCGCGCGCGCTGGTGCTGCAGCCCGACGTGCTGTTGCTCGACGAACCGACCAACCACCTCGACTTCGACGGCATCCGCTGGCTCGAAGATCTGCTCGTCGCGCAGCGCGCGGGCCTGCTGTTCATCACCCACGATCGCGCGTTCCTCGACCGCGTCGCGACGCGCATCGTCGAGCTCGATCGCGGCCGGCTGCTGTCCTACCCGGGCAATTTCTCCGCGTACCAGACGCGCAAGGCGCAGCAGCTCGAAGTCGAGCGCGTGGAAAACGACAAGTTCGACAAGCTGCTCGCGCAGGAAGAAGTGTGGATCCGCAAGGGCGTCGAGGCGCGCCGCACGCGCAGCGTCGGCCGTATCGCGCGGCTCGAGCAGATGCGTCACGAGCGCGCGGAGCGCCGCAATTCGCAGGGCAACGTGAAGCTCGACGTCGCGCAGGGCGAGAAGTCCGGCAAGATCGTCGCGGAGCTGACCGACGTGACGAAGCGCTACGGCGGCCGCACGGTTGTCGACCGCATCACGACGACGGTCATGCGCGGCGACAAGATCGGCTTCGTCGGCCCGAACGGCGCGGGCAAGACCACGCTGCTCAAGCTGATCCTCGGCGAGCTGAAACCCGACGAAGGCACGGTGCGCACCGGCACGAACCTGCAGGTCGCGTATTTCGACCAGATGCGCGCGCAGCTCGACCAGGAGAAGAGCCTCGCGGATACCATCAGCCCCGGCAGCGAATGGGTCGAGATCGGTGGCGTGCGCAAGCATGTGATGAGCTATCTCGGCGACTTCCTGTTCGCGCCGGAGCGCGCGCGTTCGCCGGTGAAGTCGCTGTCGGGCGGCGAGCGCAACCGGCTGCTGCTCGCGCGCCTGTTCGCGCGTCCGGCGAACGTGCTGGTGCTCGACGAACCGACCAACGACCTCGACATCCCGACGCTCGAACTGCTCGAGGAGCTGCTGGCCGACTACGACGGCACGGTGCT
This sequence comes from Burkholderia sp. S-53, assembly GCF_025560745.1. NCBI lineage: Bacteria > Pseudomonadati > Pseudomonadota > Betaproteobacteria > Burkholderiales > Burkholderiaceae > Burkholderia > Burkholderia sp. S-53. The sequence goes on along the minus strand of NZ_CP090483.1, from coordinate 2,739,199 downwards.
GCTCGTCAGCCATGATCGCGCGTTCCTCGACAACGTCGTGACGTCGGTGATCGCGGCGGAGGGCGACGGCAAGTGGCGCGAATACGTCGGCGGTTTCACCGACTGGCAGATCCAGAGCGAGCGCTCGGAGCAGCTCGCGCAGCAGGAAGCCGCGAAGCGCGCGGTGAAGGAAGCGGTGCCGGTCAAGGAAGAACCGGCGAAGAGCGCCGCGGGCCGTAATGCGCAGCGCACGGTGAAGCTGTCGTTCAACGAGCAGCGCGAACTCGATTCGCTGCCGGAGAAGATTGCATCGCTCGAAGAGGAACAGAAGACGATCAACGCGCAGCTCGAGGACGGCTCGATTTTCGCGAAGGATCCGCAGGAAGGCACGCGCCTGACCGAGCGGTTCGCGGCGATCGACGACGAATTGCTCGCCGCGCTCGAACGGTGGGAAACGCTCGAGGCGAAGCGCAAGCCGGCATGACGCGCCGCGCGGCCGGTGGCGGCCGCGCGCCAATCTCGCGATTGGCGTGCCACGCGGAACCAGTAGAATACCGCGCGTCCCGGGCAGCGCAGCGCACGCCGCGCGCCCGCTTTCGGAGCAGTCCAAGCACACCGTTGTTTCGATTCGCTTTTTTACGGAACTCAACGTTTTGTCCACGACGTTATCCACACCAGGTGTGGACAACGTCCCGATGAATGACGAAATACAGCGCCTATGTCAACGAAGAAACCCAGCGCGGCCTATAGCGAAGCATCGATCAAGGTGCTCAAGGGTCTCGAGCCGGTCAAGCAGCGGCCCGGCATGTACACCCGTACCGAGAATCCGCTGCACATCATCCAGGAAGTCATCGACAACGCGTCCGACGAGGCGCTCGGCGGCTACGGCAAGCAGATCACGGTCACGCTGCACACCGATCAGTCGGTATCGGTCGAGGACGACGGCCGCGGCATCCCGTTCGGCATGCACCCCGAAGAAGGCGTGCCGGTCGTCGAGATCGTGTTCACGCGCCTGCACGCGGGCGGCAAGTTCGACAAGGCCGCGGGCGGCGCTTATACGTTCTCGGGTGGCCTGCACGGCGTCGGCGTGTCGGTGACGAACGCGCTCGCGACGCGCCTCGACGTAACGGTCTGGCGCGACGGCAAGATCGCCGAGCTCGGCTTCGCCGAAGGCGATGTCGTGAAGGCGCTCACGACGCAAGGCGCGGGCCGGGGCGAGAAGAAATCCGGCACGCGCGTGCAGGTGTGGCCGAATCCGAAGTACTTCGATTCGCCGAACCTGCCGCTCGGCGAACTGCAGCGCCTGCTGCGCTCGAAGGCCGTGCTGCTGCCGGGCGTCGAGGTCGTGCTCGTCAACGAGAAAACCGGCGAGCGCCAGACGTGGAAGTACGAGGACGGCCTGCGCGGCTACCTGCTCGACGAAATGAACGGCAGCGAGCTGCTGATCCCGCTGTTCGAAGGCGAGCGTTTCGCCGATTCGCGTTCGGGCGACGATACGTTCGCCGAGGGCGAGGGCGCATCGTGGGTCGTCGCCTGGAGCGAGGAAGGCTCGCTCGTGCGCGAATCGTACGTGAACCTGATCCCGACGCCGGCCGGCGGCACGCATGAATCGGGCCTGCGCGACGGCCTGTACCAGGCCGTGAAGAGCTTCGTCGAGCTGCACAACCTGCAGCCGAAGGGCGTGAAGCTGCTCGCGGAAGACGTGTTCGCGCGCGTGTCGTTCGTGCTGTCCGCGAAGGTGCTCGATCCGCAGTTCCAGGGGCAGATCAAGGAACGCCTGAACAGCCGCGACGCGGTGAAGCTCGTGTCGTCGTTCTCGCGTCCCGCGCTCGAACTGTGGCTGAACCAGCACGTCGAGCACGGCAAGAAGCTGGCCGAACTCGTGATCAAGCAGGCGCAGGCGCGCACGCGCGCGGGCCAGAAGGTCGAGAAGCGCAAGAGCTCGGGCGTCGCGGTGCTGCCCGGCAAGCTGACCGACTGCGAGACCGAGGACATCGCGCGCAACGAGCTGTTCCTCGTCGAGGGCGACTCGGCGGGCGGCTCCGCGAAGATGGGCCGCGACAAGGAGTACCAGGCGATCCTGCCGCTGCGCGGCAAGGTGCTGAACACGTGGGAAACCGAGCGCGACCGCCTGTTCGCGAACAACGAAGTGCACGACATCTCGGTCGCGATCGGCGTCGATCCGCACAGCCCGGACGACACCGTCGACCTGTCGAACCTGCGCTACGGCAAGATCTGCATCCTGTCGGACGCGGACGTCGACGGCTCGCACATCCAGGTGCTGCTGCTCACGCTGTTCTTCAAGCATTTCCCGCAACTGATCGAGCGCGGCCACGTGTGCGTCGCGCGGCCGCCGTTGTTCCGCGTCGACGCGCCGGCGCGCGGCAAGAAAGCCGCGCAGAAGCTCTATGCGCTCGACGACGGCGAGCTGGAAGCGATCCTCGACAAGCTGCGCAAGGACGGCGTGCGCGAGACGCAATGGAGCATCAGCCGCTTCAAGGGTCTCGGCGAAATGAGCGCCGAGCAGCTGTGGGACACGACGATGAACCCGGACACGCGTCGCCTGATGCCGGTGAAGCTCGGCGAGCTCGACTACGAGGCGACCGTCGCGCGGATGACGATGCTGATGGGCAAGGGCGAGGCAGCCGCGCGGCGCGGCTGGCTCGAGGAAAAGGGCAACGACGTCGAAGCGGATATCTAGGCGGACGCAACCAGCCCCTGTGCGCGGCCGGGCATGACGCCCGGCCCGGCCTCACGCCACTTACGAATACGGAATTCAGATGGACGACAACACTTCCGATCTCTTTGCCAGCCCCGACGCGCCGGAGAGCGACGCGCTGACGCTCGGCAACTACGCGGAGCAGGCGTATCTCAGCTACGCGGTCAGCGTCGTGAAGAGCCGCGCGCTGCCCGACGTGTGCGACGGCCAGAAGCCGGTGCAGCGCCGGATCCTGTTCGCGATGAACGAAATGGGCCTCGGCCCGGACGCGAAGCCGGTGAAGTCGGCGCGCGTGGTCGGCGACGTGCTCGGTAAATACCACCCGCACGGCGACCAGTCGGCGTACGACGCGCTCGTGCGTCTCGCGCAGGATTTCTCGCTGCGCTACCCGCTGATCGACGGGCAGGGCAACTTCGGCTCACGCGATGGCGACGGCGCGGCGGCGATGCGGTACACCGAAGCGCGGCTCACGCCGATCGCGAAGCTGCTGCTCGACGAGATCGACCAGGGCACGGTCGACTTCATGCCGAACTACGACGGCTCGTTCGACGAACCGAAGACGCTGCCGAGCCGCATGCCGTTCGTGCTGCTGAACGGCGCGTCGGGCATCGCGGTCGGCCTTGCGACGGAAATCCCGTCGCACAACCTGCGCGAAGTCGCGGCCGCGGCGGTCGCACTGATCCGCAATCCGAAGCTGTCGCACGCGGAGCTGATGAACCTGATTCCGGGCCCGGATTTCCCGGGCGGCGGCCAGATCATCTCGAGCGACACCGAAATCGCGGCGGCCTACGAAACGGGCCGCGGCAGCCTGAAGGTGCGCGCGCGCTGGAAGATCGAGGATCTCGCGCGCGGCCAGTGGCAACTCGTCGTCACCGAGCTGCCGCCGAGCACGTCGGGCCAGAAGGTGCTCGAGGAAATCGAGGAGCTGACCAACCCGAAGCTCAAGCTCGGCAAGAAGACGCTGACGCCCGAGCAGCTCAACACGAAGAAGGCGATGCTCGACCTGCTCGACGCGGTGCGCGACGAGTCGGGCAAGGAAGCGGCGGTGCGGCTCGTGTTCGAGCCGAAGTCGCGCACGATCGACCAGACGGAATTCGTGAACACGCTGCTCGCGTACACGAGCCTCGAATCGAACGCGACACTGAACCTCGTGATGATCGGCGCCGACGGCCGGCCGGGCCAGAAGGGCCTGCTGACGATCCTCGACGAATGGGTGAAGTTCCGCCAGCTGACGATGACGCGGCGCACGCGCCACCGCCTCGGCAAGGTCGACGACCGCATCCATATCCTCGAAGGGCGGATGATCGTCTTCCTGAACATCGACGAGGTGATCCGCATCATCCGCGAGTCGGACGAGCCGAAGTCTGCGCTGATGAGCGCGTTCGGCCTCAGCGAACGGCAGGCCGAGGACATTCTCGAAATCCGGCTGCGCCAGCTCGCGCGGCTCGAGAAGATCAAGATCGAGAAGGAACTCGAAGCGCTGCGCGACGAGAAGGCGAAGCTCGAGGAACTGCTCGCGAACGAAAGCGCGATGAAGCGGCTGATGATCAAGGAGATCGAGGCCGACGCGAAGCAGTACGGCGACGAGCGCCGCACGCTGATCCAGCAGGAAAAGCGCGCGACGTTCGAAGCGAAGGTGGTCGACGAGCCGGTGACGGTCGTCGTGTCGCAGAAGGGCTGGGTGCGTGCGTTGAAGGGCCACGGGCTCGACCCGGCGGGCTTCACGTTCAAGGCCGGCGACCATCTGTACGCGGCGTTCCAGTGCCGCACGCCGGATCGCCTGATTGCGTGGGGCAGCAGCGGCCGCGTGTACTCGGTCGACGTGTCGGTGCTGCCGGGCGGGCGCGGTGACGGCGTGCCGGTCACGTCGCTGATCGAGCTCGAATCGGGCTCGCACCTGATGCACTACTACGCGGCGCCCGCCGACCAGCAACTGCTGCTCGCATCGAGCAACGGCTTCGGCTTCCTCGCGAAGGTCGGCGACATGGTGAGCCGCGTGAAGGCCGGCAAGTCGTTCATGACGATCGATGCGGGCGCGGTGCCGCTCGCGCCGATGCCGGTGCTGCCGAACGCGACGCAGGTCGCGTGCCTGTCGAGCGGCGGCCGGCTGCTCGTGTTCGGGATGGACGAGATGAAGACGCTGTCCGGCGGCGGCCGTGGCGTGATCCTGATGGCGCTCGACGACAAGGAAACGCTCGTGCAGGCGCTCGCGATCGATCCGGCGGGCGTCGTGCTGATCGGCACCGGCCGTGGCGGCAAGGCGCAGGACGACACGCTGTCGTATGCGGGGCTCGCGCCGCATATCGGCAAGCGCGCACGCAAGGGCCGCGCGCCGGAGTCGAAGCTCAAGGTCGTCAACGAGTTGCGTCCGTTGCTCGGCTGATACCGCGCGCGGGTCGTCCGGTTCGGCCGTGATCGAAGGCCGCACTTCCGCTTCGGCGGACGTGCGGCCTGTTCTTTTGGGCCGCGGATTCGGGTAAGCAAGCGTGGCGCTGTCACGCGGAACTTGCAAAATATTGTGAAATCGCGCGTGGGGCCTGAACCGCGCGGCGACGGGCCGGTCGAACGACGTTCGATGCCGCGTGCGACGCGGCCGTTCGCCGCACCCAACCCATCACAGGATTGTCGCCATGTCCCACGCCGTTGCCGTCGCGCTGTTTCTTCATCTGCTGGCCGTTGCCGTGTGGGTGGGCGGGATGGTCTTCGCGAACTTCTGCCTGCGTCCGGCACTGTCGGACCTGTCGCCGCAGCTCCGGTTGCCGCTGATCGAAGGCGTGTACGGCCGCTTCTTCAACTGGGTGGCGGGTTCCGTGATCGTGATCCTGCTGTCCGGCGGCTTCCTGCTCGTGAAATTCGGCGGCGCGCACGCGACGTGGTCGCTGCACGCAATGGCCGGGCTCGGCGTCGTGATGATGCTGATCTTCGGGCACATCCGCTTCGCGCTGTTCCCGCGCATCCGCCGCGCGGTGCAGGCGCAGAACTGGCCGGACGGCGCGCGCGCGGTGAACGGGGTGCGCCTGCTCGTCGTCGTGAACCTCGTGCTCGGTGTCGTCACGGTCGGCGCGGCCGTGCTGTCGCGCGGCTTCTGATCGTCCGGCGCCGGTCGGCGTCAACCGCAGGCACGCCGGTGTGCGCCGCTACGCGGCGAGCATCGCGTCGAGCAGCCAGGAGCCGGCCGGGCCGAGCGGCCGGTTGCGCGACCATACCGCATCCACCCGCACACGCCGCGGCCAGCCGCGTGCACGCAGTTCGCACAGGCGATCGCGCGCGAAGTGGTCGACCATCCAGCGCGGCAGCTCGGCCCAGCCGAACCCCAGCACGGCCATCTCCAGCAGCATCAGGTAGCTCGGCGCCAGCCAGTGCTGTGTGCCGACGACGATCCGGCCGTCGGCGCTGCGGCCTTCCGTTTTCACATAGGTATTGAGGCGCAGTTCGCGCACGTCGCGCAGCGCCGCGTGCGGCACTTCCGCGTCGCCGTATTCGGCGAGCGCGTGCGTGCGTCCGACGAACAGCCCGATCTCCGATTCCTCCGCCACCGTCGCCGCGCCGATATCGGCCGGGTAGGCCGCGCGCGCGGCCATCAGCCCGAGCTGCGCGCGACCTTGCTGGATCAGGTCGAGCACGTCCTCGTGCTCGGCGATCTGGCATTCGAGTTCGAGCGCCGGAAAGCGCCGTTCGAGCGCCATCAACGTTTCCTCGTAGCGCTTCGACTGGTACGTATCGGACACGACGAGCGTCAGCCGCGCTTCTTCGCCCTGCGCGAGCCGCGCGGCCGTGCGGTTGATCGCCGCCCCGGCCTCGAGCGCGCGCTGCACCTGCGGCAGCAGTGCGCGCCCGGCGTCGGTCAGCGTCGGCGCGCGCGTCGAGCGGTCGAACAACTGCACGCCGAGATCGATCTCGAGGTTCGCGATCGCCTCCGACACGGTCGACTGGCGCTTGCCGAGCTTGCGCGCGGCGGCCGTGAACGAGCCGAGCAGCGCGGCTTCGGCGAATGCGAGCAGGGCTTCGGGGGCGTGGCGCATGCGGTGCTCCGGACTTTGTTGTATCGGTAAAACCGATGATATCAAACTGGATTCATACGGTTTAGCCGATAAAAATGGCCGACATGAATGAAGCAACGAATCGGAGGGAACCATGAAACAGATGAACAAGACGGTGACGGAACGGCTGCTGCATGCGCTGACGTTCGAGCTGGTCGCGATCGCGCTGTGCGCGCCGATCGGCGCGTGGCTGCTCGACATGCCGGTATCGCACGTCGGCGTGCTGACGGTGATGGTGTCGCTGATCGCGATGGCCTGGAACATGACCTTCAACACGCTGTTCGACCGCTTCGAACGCCGTGCGGGGCTGACGCGCACGCTCGGCATGCGGATCGCGCACGCGGTCATCTTCGAGCTCGGCCTCGTCGCGATGGTGGTGCCGGTTGCCGCGTGGTGGCTGAACGTGAGCCTCGTCGAGGCGTTGCTGCTCGACCTCGGCATCGTGCTGTTCTTCCTGCCGTACACGTTCTGCTTCAACCTCGCATACGACGCACTGCGTGCTCGCTGGATGGCACGCCGGGTCGCGGTGCAGGCGGGTTGAAGTCGCTTGGTACCGGTGAGAGCCGGTTGAGCCGGCGGCCGTCGCCCGTCAGCGCGCGACGACCCACAGCCACACGCCGCAGGCAATCGCGACCGCGCCGTAGACGGCATAGACGGGCACCCTGAGGCGCGTGAAGCACAGCGTCGCGAACGCGCCCGTCAGCCAGTAGATCGGGTCGGCCGGCTCGCGATGCAGGATCTTCACGACGGCGACGACGAGAAAGCCCGTCGTTGCCGCGCGCAGCAGGCGCATCCCGTGCTCGAAGCGCGAATGGCGCTTGAGCCGGGACAGGTGGTTCTGCGCAAACACGACGAGAAAACCCGACGGAATGAACAGCGCGGCCGTTGCGAGCAGCGCGCCGACCCAGCCGTCGGTCAGGTAGCCGAGAAACGGCACGACGTTCAGCAGCGGCCCCGGCGCCACCGGCGACAGCGCGAACGCCAGCGTGAAGTCGTGATCGGAGATGCCCGTTGCCGGCGAGACGAACAGCGTCTTGAGCACCGGCAGCGCGGAAAAGCCGCCGCCGAACAGCGTCATGCCGGCGCCCGCGAGGCGCGGCCACAGCAGTTGCTCCTGGTAATCGCCGGGCAGCGGCAGCGCGAACAACGCGACGAGCACGCCAAGCAGCACGAGCAGGTTGCGGTCGCGTCTCGACAGCGTGAAATCGACCGTGTCGCGTTGCGGCGGCCCGGTCAGCCAGCCCGCTGCAAACGCAGCGAAAAGAATCCCGACGAAGGCGGCCGGACTATGCGCGAAAGCGAGCAGAATCGTCGACAGTGCGGCGATCACCTGTTCGAGCCGCGTGCGCGCGAGCGAGCGCACCTGCTTGACCCACGTGATGCCGATCAGCGCGGCGAGCACCATCCCGAAGTGATTGATCAGCACCGGCGACGCAAGCGAACGCACGAGCGGCGTGCGATAGAAGATCGCGAACAGCGTCATCAGGATGGAGAACGGCAGCACGCTCGCGATGCCGGCGACCCATGCGCCGGCGCGGCCGTGCAGCGTCTGGCCGACCTGCACCGCAACGTTGCAGCCGACGGGGCCCGGCACGAGCCACGCGAGCGCGACGAGATCGCCGAATATGTGCGGTTCGATGCGCTGCAGCCGTTCTACGTAGTGGCGTTCGAGTTGCGCCATCATCGAAAGCCCGCCCCACGAGATTGCCGAAATGCCGGCGATGACCTTGAACAAGGTCCATAGGGATGCCTGTGCCTCTTCGACACGAGCGCTTGCTTCGACTTCGACGGTTGTCATGGTTGTGGTGTTGGAGCAGGGCCGGATCTTGCGCGTGTAGACGTGACCGGCGGCCCGCCGATACGTTGGCCCTCCCGATTGTCCGCCGCGCACAGCGACACAGCCATGCGCGGAAACGCTAATTAATAAACTGAAGAATAAGATCGGAACACGAAATAATTGTGGCAGCGCGCAACGCGTGCCACGGCCGCAGCCGCGGTGCGCTCAGGCGCCGGTGCTGCCGGTCGCGCGGTGAGCGATGACGTTCGGATGGTCGCCGCGCACGCCGAAGCGCGCGATCAGCGCGGGAATTGCGTCGGCCGGCACCGGACGCGAGAACAGGAAGCCCTGCGCCTCGATCTCGCCGAGCGCGGACAGCCACGTGATCTGTTCCTCGGTTTCCGTGCCTTCGACGACGACGGTCAGGCCGAGCGAGCGCGCGAGATGCACGATCGACGATACCATCACGCAGACGCTGCGATCGTTCGGGATCGCCTGCACGAACGAACGGTCGACCTTCAGCGTGTCGACGGAGAAGCGGTGCAGGTACGACAGCGACGAATAGCCGGTGCCGAAATCGTCGAGGGCGATCCGGATGCCGAGCTTCTTCAGCGCGACGATCTTCTCGGACACGAGTTCCGGATACTCCATCATCGCGGTTTCGGTGATCTCGATCTCGAGCCGGTTCGCGTCGATGCCGGTGTCCTGCAGCGTGCGCGAGATCGTCTCGATCAGGTCGCCGCGCCAGAACTGCACGGGCGAGATATTGACCGCGAGCGTCAGCGTGTCGTGGCCCTCGTCGCGCCAGCGCGCGATCTGCTCGCACGCGGTGCGGATCACGAAGTCGCCGATCGGCACGATCAGGCCCGTCGATTCGGCGATCGAAATGAATTCGTTCGCGGAGATGATCCCGTGTTCGGGGTGATCCCAGCGCGCGAGCGCCTCGAAGCCGGTGATGGTGCGGTGCGTGAGGTCGATCTTCGGCTGGTACGCGAGGAACAGCTGCCCCTCGGCGAGCGCGACGCGCAATTGCTGTTCCCAGCGCATCAGGTGGTCGGCGCGGTGCGACAGGTGCGGCGCATAGAACTGGTAGCAGTTCTTGCCGGCGTCCTTCGCGCTGTACATCGCGAGGTCGGCCTTCTTCAGCAGGTCGATCTCGCTTTCGTTCGCGACGGTGTGCAGCGCGATGCCGATGCTCGCATGCAGCACGAACGAACTGCCGCGCACGTCGAACGGTTCGCCGAACATCCGGATGATCGCTTCCGCGAGCCGCACCGCGCGCCGTTCGACGTCGTCGCCCTTCATCACGACGACGAACTCGTCGCCGCCGATGCGTGCGAGCGAGCCTTCGTCGCCGACCGCATCGGACAGGCGTGACGCGGTCATCTGCAGCACGATGTCGCCGGCGTTGTGGCCGAGCGTGTCGTTGACCGTCTTGAAGTTGTCGAGATCGATGAACAGCAGGCCGAGCCGCGACAGGCTCGTCGGCATCGCCACGTCGTTGCGCAGCCCGCGCAGCGTCGCATAGCGGTTCGCGAGGCCGGTGAGCAGGTCGAATTCCGCGAGCTGCGTCATCTCGCGCTCGCGGCCGAGCAGCTTGCCGATCAGGCCCGTCGCGACGCCGAAGAATGCGAGCATCGCGAGCGTGATGAAACTCGTCATCAGGAGGTAGACGTTGCGCGTGTGGTAGTAGTCCGCGAATTCCTCGGTTTGCGACAGGCCGACCATCACCGCGAGCGGATAACCGTCGAGGTGGCGGTACGACACGATGCGCGTCACGCCGTCGAGCGGGTCGATGATCGTGCCCGTCACGCGCTCGGCGATCGGGTACACGCCCGATGCCGAAAACGCGCCCGGTGCGTTGCTGAGCGAGCCCGTGCGCCGTGCGAGCACCGCGCCCGTGTCGGACACGACCGCGATCACGCCTTCCTTGCCGATCGCCGCGTTGTTGTAGAAGTCGTTCGTGAAGTAGCTCGGGTCTTCCGACACGACGACGATGCCCGCGAAGCTGCCGTCCGGGTTGTTCAGGCGCCGCGTCATCTGCAGCGTCCAGTGGCTCGACACGCGGCCGAGCACGGGCTTGCTGATATAGAGGCGGTCGTCGTTGTGCGACAGGTGGACCTTGAAGTGCTCGCGATCGGCCAGGTTGATCGGCTGCGGATGGAGCTCGGCCGTGTTCGCGAACAGGATGCCCTTCGCGTTGACGAGCGATACCTGGATCAGCGTATCGCTCGGCACGACGCCTTTCTCGACGGCGCTCGCGAGATTGAAGCGTCCGGGCGACTTCTCGAACTCGAACTTGACGAAGCGGGTGATCTGGTCGACCTGGTGGATCGCCTTGACCGTATGCTGCTCGAGCGCGGAGGACAGGATCGCGGCGGATGCCGCCGCTTCCTTGTATGCACTGTCCTTCTCGACCGACAGCCGCGCGATGATCACAGCCCACAGCAGCGCAAGCGCCAGCATCCCGAGCAGCGGGATCGCGAACAGCGCACGCCGGCGCGATTTGCGCGGCGCGCGTAGCGGCCGGGTCGGCGGCGTAGGGTTGGACCGGGCGGAGCTCATCGAAGAGGGTGGCGTCCTGCTCGCGTGCGCCATCCGTCGGGATGGCCGGCTATGGTTGGGGTCGCCCCGGCGTCTGTTCGTTCGCGGGATGCGCAATCATGGACAGACCTCCGAAACAACGGATTAGGCCCGATATTACTGGCTGGAACGTTTTTGCGATAGTTGGGCGAACCGTAGGGGCGCCGGGCGGGCCGGCGCCATCGCACATCGCGAAATGTCAGACAGGTGACCGGAACGTGCCGTCGACGACCGTGACGGCGTGGCCGCCGATCCAGGTCGTGCCGTCTTCGTCGTAGCTGACGAAGATGCGGCCGTCGCGGCCGATCGCCGTGCCCTGGCGGGCCGTGTAGGACATGCCGGGGCGGCGTTCCTGCCGCGTCAGCAGCCCGGCCAGCGCGGCATTCGCGCTGCCCGTGACGGGATCTTCGCCGACGCCGAAGTTGCCGCCCGTCATCAGGCAGCGGATTTCGAACGTCGCGGGGCCGCCTTCGGCATGCGGCGCGTAGACCGCGAGGCCGTCCGTGCCGTAGCGGTGCGTGATCGCCTCCAGCGCGGCCGGATCGGGCGTCAGGCCGATGCAGGCGTCGGCCGACGTCAGCCGCACGACGAGCCACGGCGCGCCGTTGTCGACCGCGCACGGCTCGGCATCCAGGTCGATCGCGTCGCTGCGCAACGCGGCCGCCAGCGCCGCGTAGTCCGAACGGTCGAGCGGCGTGACGCGTGCCGGCGGCGCGGCGAACGCCCAGCCGTCGACCTGCTCGCGCAGCGCGACCCGGCCGACCCCGCACTGCTGGATCAGCCGGCCCGGCGTGCGCGGCTGCGCGCCGCTTTCCAGGAACGCATGCGCGGTGCCGAGCGTCGGGTGGCCGGCGAACGGCAGTTCGCCGCCCGGCGTGAAGATCCGCACGCGGTAGTCGGCTTCCGGGTCGGTCGGCGTGCAGACGAACGTCGTTTCCGACAGGTTCGTCCAGCGGGCGATCGCGAGCATGGCGTCGTCGCCGAGCGTATCGGCGTCGAAGATCACGGCGAGCGGGTTGCCCTTGAACGGCACCGACGTGAACACGTCGACCTGCTTGAAGCGGACGAGACGACCGGGCATCGCGCTGCGCCTGTTACGCGACTTCGGCGATCAGCTCGATCTCGACGCATGCGCCGAGCGGGATCTGCGCGACGCCGAAGGCCGAACGCGCGTGCTTGCCCGCGTCGCCGAACACTTCCGCGATCAGTTCCGACGCGCCGTTCGTCACGAGGTGCTGTTCGGTGAAGTCGAGCGTCGAGTTGACGAGGCTCATCAGCTTGACGATGCGCGTGACCTTGTTCAGGTCGCCGGTGTGCGCGTGCAGCGTCGCGAGCAGGTCGATCGCGATCGAGCGCGCGGCCGCCTTGCCGTCTTCCGTCTGAAGATCCGCGCCGAGCTTGCCGGCCCAGACCTTGCCGTCCTTCTTCGCGATGTGGCCCGACAGGTAGACCGTGTTGCCGCTTTGCGCGCTCATCACGTAGGCGGCGGCCGGTGCGCCGGCGGTCGGGAGCTCGATGCCGAGCGACTTCAGTTTGTCGTAGACGTTAGCCATGTGTTCGATTCCTCGTAGAGAGTCGTGACAGGAAAAGGGGGATCAGAGGCGTTCGCGCAGCAGCTTGCCGAGGCGAGCCACGCCTTCCTCGATCTTCTCGGGCGGCACCGTGACGAACGACAGGCGCAGCGTGTTCTGCTGCGCGTTGTCCGCGAAGAACGGCGCGCCCGGCACGAAGGCGACGTGGTTGTCGACGGCCGCGGCGAGCAGCTTCATGCTGTCGATTTGCGCGGGCAGGTTCACCCAGATGAACATCCCGCCTTCCGGGCGGTTCCACGTGACGCCTTCCGGCATGTGGCGTTCGAGCGAGGCGAGCATCGCGTCGCATTGCGCACTGTACAGCTCGCGGATCGTCGGGATGTGTTCGTCGAGGAAGCCGTCCTTGATCACTTCGTGCGCGATGCGCTGCGTCAGCGTCGGCGTGTGCAGGTCGGTGGCCTGCTTGGCCTGCACGAGCTTGAAGTGGAGTTCCTCGGGGGCAATGATGTAGCCGATCCGCAGGCCCGGTGCGAGCACCTTCGAGAACGTGCCGAGGTGCACGACGTGGTCGGGCGCCATCGACAGCATCGTCGGCAGCGGCTCGCCGCGGTAGTTCAGCGCGCCGTACGGATCGTCTTCCAGCACCGGGAACGGGCTCGTCTGCGCGAACGCGGCGAGCGCGCGGCGGCGCTCGACGGGCAGGCGGCGGCCGGTCGGGTTCTGGAAGTTCGGCTGCGCGTACAGGAGGCGCGCGCCTTGCGTGAGTTCGGGCGTGAGGCCTTCCGGCAGCAGGCCCTGCTCGTCGGTCGGCACCTGCACGTAGCGCGGCTCGTACAGCGAGAACGACTGCAGCGCGCCGAGGTAGGTCGGCGTTTCGACGAGGATCGGGCTGCCCGGATCGACGAGCGCCTTGCCGAGCAGGTCGAGCGCCTGCTGCGAGCCCGTCGTGATCAGCACCTGCGACACGCGCACGCTGTAGCGCTCGGCGATCCACTCGCGCAGCGGCAGGTAGCCTTCGGTCGCGCTGTACTGGAGTGCGGCGGCCGGCGCGTCGCGCAGCACGCGATCGGCGGCGGCGCGCATGCGCTCGGCCGGGAACGTCGCGGGAGCGGGCAGGCCGCCGGCGAACGAGATGACCTCGGGGCGTTCCGTGACCTTCAGGATCTCGCGGATCGCAGAGCTCGTCAGCTTGCGGGCGCGTTCGGAAAGCTGCCAGTGCGGCGGATGCAGGTCGCTCGGATTCATAGTCTCCTCGTTCGGATATCGTGGTCAGTCAAGAAAGGTCGTTCGGGCGGATCGCTTCGACGCTGCCGGGTGGGCAGGCGCGAGCGCGGTCGAGCCTTCGCGGCCGGGTGGGCAAAACCGATCAGGCAAAACAGCCATTATGGCGCACCTGTTCAGCCGGCGCGAGCCGGTTGCGCGGTGGTGGCGACCGCCGAGCGGCGCCCGAGCACCACGGTGGCGATCACGGCGGCGGCGAACAGCCAGGTCGACGGCGTGACCGTCTCGCCGAACAGGAGTGCGGAAAAAGCAATCGTGAAGAAAATCTGCAGCAGTTGCACCTGGCCGACGCGCGCGATGCCGCCCATCGCGAGCCCCGCATACCATGCAAAAAAACCGATGAACTGCGAAAAAAGGGTCACGTAGCCGAACGCGAGCCACGTGCGCAGCGCGAGCGGGCCCGGATGCGCGACATGCTGCATCCACGCGAGCCAGCCGACCGGCAGCACGAGAAACGGCGCGGACACGACGAGCGCCCAGCAGATCACCTGCCAGCCGCCGATCTGGCGCGCGAGGCGCGCGCCCTCCGCATAACCGAGCGCGCCGATGCCGACCGCGACGAGCATCAGCGCGTCGCCGGCCTGCACGGTGCCGCCGCCGTCGCGCAGCGCGAACGCGATCACGAGCGCGCTGCCGGCCACCGCGCTGGCCCAGAAAGCCTTCGACGGCCGCTCGTGCGACAGCCATGCGGCGTACAGCGCGACGAACAGCGGCTGCAGCCCGTTGACGACCGCGCCGTGGGACGCCGGCACGGATTTCATCGCCCATGCGGAGAACACCGGATACGCGATGATCACGCCGGCCGACGTGATCGCGAGGCTTTTCAGTTGCGCGCGGGTCGGCAGCGCCTCGCGGCGCCACCACAGCAGCAGGCCGGCCGGCACCGCGGCGGCGAGCGCGCGGCCGAGCCCGTTGAGCAGCGGATTGAGCTCGGACACGACGATACGCGTCATCGGCAGCGTCAGGCTGAAGATCATCACGCCGATCAGGCCGAGCAGCATGCCCCGGGTTTCGCGCGAATTCATGTCGTGGGTGTCTCCGTGTTGCAGGGTCGTTGTAATCGAGGGGCGGGGTGTTCAGCGCAGCGTGCGCGCACCTTGCGGCGTGTCGAACTCGGCGACCAGCGCGGGCGGGCCGTCGCCGGTTTCGAGGTCGAGCAGATGCGCGGCGCCGAGCCAGTCGAGCTGCTCGCGGATCGCGTCCGCACGCGGGTGAGTGCCCTTGAGCGCCTTCAGCGCGACGCCGTCGTGCGGCAGCGATTCGGCCGGGTGGTGCGGGCTGTCCCACTGGATCAGCGACGGCACGAGGCCGTCGCCGGAACCCTGCCACGCGGGGAACGCGCCGTCGTCGGGCACCGTCAGGCCCCAGCTCAGGTCGCCGCGCCGCATCGCGACGACGGGCGGGATGCGGGCCGGGTACTGGCTCTGCCACAGCGCGAGCTGGCGCGGGCGGTCGACGCGCGCGACCCAGTGCGAGAGAAACGGGCCCTGCGCGAGCCGTGCGTGCATCGCCGGATCGTCGAGCGCGAACAGCCGCGCGCGCGGCGGCGCTGCGCTGTCGTCCAGGACGGGTGCGTCGGGGTCGATCGCGATCACTTCGAGGTAGAGCCCGCCCCATGCGCCGAACAGCGCATTGTGGGTCCGCATCAGCGGGTGGCGGCCGCCTCCGGCCGGTTCGATGCCGAGCGCGTCGGCGACATGGCGTACGCCGTCGTCGAGCGTGCGCGCGGCGATCACGAGATGGTCGAGTGTCAGGGAGCGGGCTGGCATGAACGTCGGTCGGGAAGCGAAAGTGTCATGGTAGGCGGGCGATGCGCCGGGCGGTGGCCGGACCGGCCGGCGCACGGGCCGCGGACGAGGCCGGCCGACGCGGCGCCGGGTGCGGCGGGGCCGGAACGGCGGCCGCACGGTCGCCGTTGCGGTCAACTGTAATCGTCGGGACCGGCACAGTAACGGTACAATCGGCGCGATAGCCTTCGGTACAGTTGGAGCTGCCGCCCATGTCCACCGTTCCACTCGCCCAGATTCCCGCGCCGCACGATACGGCCACGCTCACGCTCGTCGACCAGCTTGTCCAGTGGGCCCGGCGGCGCATCGACGAACGCGTGTTCCGTCCCGGCATGCGGATGCCGTCGATCCGCAAGCTCGCGCTCGACAAGAGCGTGTCGCGCTTTACCGTCGTCGAGGCGTACGAGCGCCTCGTCGCGCAGGGTTACCTCGACTCGCGGCGCGGCTCCGGCTTCTACGTGCGCGAACGCACGGCCGGCCCGCAGCCGGCCGACAACGCGGCGCGCGGGTCCGAGGCCGCGCCCGTGCACAACACGATCGACGTCGTCTGGCTGCTGCGCAACATGCTGCACACCGTCAGCCCGGAAAAGGGGCCCGGTCTCGGCTACCTGCCGGGCCGCTGGCTCGACGGCGAGCTGATCACCGGCGCGCTGCGCGCGCTCGGGCGCCAGTCCGGCGCGCAGATGCTCGGCTTCGGCACCGCGCAGGGTTTCCTGCCGCTGCGCCAGCAACTGCAGACGCGGCTCGCCGAAGTCGAGATCGGCGCGACGCCCGACCAGCTCGTGCTCGTATCGGGGATCACGCAGGCGATCGACCTGATTTCGCGGATCTACGTGCGGCCCGGCGACGCGGTGATCGTCGGCGATCCCGCGTGGTTCCAGATGTTCGGCCGCTTCGCGTCGCAGGGCGCGCAGCTCGTCGGGATGCCGTACACACCGGACGGCCCCGATCTCGATGCGCTCGAGACGCTCGTGCAGATGTGGCGGCCGAAGATGCTCGTGATCAACTCGGTGCTGCAGAATCCGACCGGCACGTCGCTGTCGGCCGCGCAGGCGTTCCGGATCCTGAAGCTCGCGGAGGCGTACGACTTCCTCGTCGTCGAGGACGACGTGTACGGCGACCTGTGCCCGCCGAGCTATCCGGCCACGCGCCTCGCGAGCCTCGACCAGTTGAAGCGCGTGATCTACCTCGGCAGCTATTCGAAGACGCTCGCGGCGAACCTGCGGGTCGGTTATGTCGCGTGCGCGCCGGAGATCGCGAAGGCGGTCACCGACCAGAAGATGCTGGTCGGGATGACGACGCCCGAGCTCAACGAGCGCGTGCTTTACAAGATCCTGACCGAAGGGCATTACCGGCGCCATGTCGAGCGCTTGCGCGCGCGGCTCGACGGCGTGCGCGACAAGACCGCGCGGATGCTCGAGCGCACGGGGCTCGGGCTCTTCACGATGCCGGCGGCCGGGATGTTCCTGTGGGCCGATACGGGCGTCGATTCGGACGCGCTCGCGGCGGTCGCGCACGAGGCCGGCTTTCTGCTGACGCCGGGCAGCCTGTTCTCGCCGCAGCAATCGCCGTCGACGTGGATGCGCTTCAACGTCGCGAACTGCGGCGATCCGGCGCTGCCGGGGCTGCTGGCAGGCTATATCGACTCGGCCGTGCGGCGCGCGTCGTGACGCGGCGCGGCATGCCGACCCTTGAAATCGCGCGCGCCGTCCCCAGATACGCGCGCAAACCGCTCGCGCCGGGCGGTCGGGCTTCACGGGCTTGCCGGCATCGCACGCCGGGCGCCTGCGCCACATCATTCAAGTTCAAGTAAGAGGAAACAGCATCCATGGCACACGAAACGATGAGCTTTCAGGCAGAGGTCAAGCAACTCCTCCACCTGATGATCCATTCGCTCTACAGCAACAAGGAAATCTTCCTGCGCGAACTGGTGTCGAACGCGTCCGACGCGGCCGACAAGCTGCGTTTCGAGGGGCTCGCGGACAACGCGCTGTACGAGAACGATCCGAACCTGCGCATCCGCATCGGCTACGACAAGGCCGCGCGCACGATCACGATCGACGACAACGGCATCGGCATGAGCCGCGACGAGGCGATCGCGAACCTCGGCACGATCGCGCGTTCGGGCACCAAGGAATTCTTCACGAAGCTGTCCGGCGACCAGCAGAAGGATGCGGCGCTGATCGGCCAGTTCGGCGTCGGCTTCTACTCGGGTTTCATCGTCGCCGACAAGATCACCGTCGAGACGCGCCGCGCGGGCCTGCCGGCGAACGAAGCCGTGCGCTGGGAAAGCGCGGGCGAGGGCGATTTCACGATCGACGCGATCGAGCGCGCGCAGCGCGGCACGACGATCACGCTGCACCTGCGCGAAGGCGAGGACGAGCTGCTGTCGTCGCATCGCCTGAAGTCGATCATCCAGAAGTACTCCGACCACATCGCGCTGCCGATCCTGATGCAGAAGGAAGAATGGGATCAGGAGAAGGGCGAGATGGTCCTGAAGGACGAGGACGAGACGGTCAACCAGGCGAGCGCGCTGTGGACGCGTTCGAAGAGCGACATCACCGACGAGCAGTACACGCAGTTCTACCAGCACGTCGCGCACGACCACCAGGATCCGCTCACGTGGACGCATAACCGCGTCGAGGGCCGCAGCGAATACACGCAACTGCTGTTCGTGCCGTCGCACGCGCCGTTCGACCTGTGGAACCGCGATTATCGCGGCGGCCTGAAGCTGTACGTGAAGCGCGTGTTCATCATGGACGACGCCGAGCAGCTGCTGCCGCAATACCTGCGCTTCGTGAAGGGCGTCGTCGATTCGGCCGACCTGCCGCTGAACGTGTCGCGCGAGATCCTGCAGGAAAGCCGCGACGTGAAGGCGATTCGCGAAGGCGTGACGAAGCGCGCGCTGTCGATGCTCGAAGAGCTCGCGAACGCGGAAGAGGATGCCGGCAAGGAGAAGTACAAGACGTTCTGGGGCGCATTCGGCCAGGTGCTGAAGGAAGGCCTCGGCGAGGATCACGCGAACCGCGAGCGCATCGCGAAGCTGCTGCGCTTCGCGTCGACGCACGGCGATACCGACGCGCAGGACGTGTCGCTCGCCGACTACGTGTCGCGCATGAAGCCCGAGCAGAGCAAGATCTACTACGTGACGGCCGACGCATGGCAGGCCGCGAAGAACAGCCCGCATCTCGAGGTGTTCCGCAAGAAGGGCGTCGAGGTGCTGCTGCTGACCGATCGCGTCGACGAATGGATGCTGTCGTTCCTCAATGAATTCGACGGCAAGCCGCTCGCGAGCGTCGCACGCGGCGACCTCGATCTCGGCGAGCTGAACGACGAAGAGAAGAAGGCGCAGGAACAGGCGGGCGAGGCGATCAAGCCTGTCGTCGAGAAGATGAAGGAAGCGCTCGGCGACAAGGTGAAGGAAGTGCGCGTCACGTTCCGCCTGACCGATTCGCCGTCGTGCCTCGTCGCGGACGACAACGACATGAGCGGTTACCTGCAGCGGATGCTGAAGGCGGCCGGCCAGAACGCGCCGGCGATGCAGCCGATCCTCGAGATCAACCCCGACCATGCGCTCGTGAAGCAGTTGAACTCCGACAGCGCCGATTTCGGCGACTGGTGCCATCTGCTGTTCGACCAGGCACTGCTGGCCGAAGGCGGCATGCTCGACGATCCGGCGAGCTTCGTGAAGCGGACCAACGCGCTGCTGCTGTCGCGCGCCGCGTGAACGTGCGCATGCGATTCGACGGCGGACAGGCCGGCTGGCGCGAGACGCCGCGGCCTGGCTGCACGCTCGACCAGCGCGACTGGCTGACGCGCGGCGGATCGCTGACCGCGCATCTCGCGCGGCTCGGTCGCGTGAACGTGCGCGTGACGCGCGAGGCCGTCGACTGCGCGTGGTTCGACGAGCCCGACGCGCTCGCCAGTTCGCCGCGCGCGCCGATGTGGGTGCGCGAGGTGATCCTGTCGGTCGACGGTACGCCGTACGTCGCCGCGCACAGCATCGTGCCGCTCGCCGCCAGCAAGGGCGTGTGGCAGGCAATGCGGCGGCTGCGCACGCGGCCGCTCGCGGAGCTGCTGTACAGCGATCCGCAGGTCGAGCGCTCGGCGCTCGTCAGCCGGCGCGTGATCGCCGGCCATCCGCTGTACGCGCTCGCGAGCCATGCGCTTGGCGCGGGCGCGCGCCCGCCGCATGCGTTCGCCGCGCGGCGCTCGGTGTTCCAGCGTCACGGCAAACCGCTGATGGTCACCGAGTGCATGCTGCCGGCGTTGTGGCGTCATCTCGACGCGTACGGCGACGGGACGTGCTCGGGCGGAGACGCGTGATGCTGCAGGGCTTCGGGCCGGTGGTCGGGCCGAATACGCATACGATGATCCTCGGCAGCTTTCCGGGCGAGGCATCGCTCGATGCCGCGCAGTATTACGCGCATCCGCGCAACCAGTTCTGGCGGCTGCTCGGCACGGTGCTCGGCGAGCACGGGCTGCACGAGCTTGCGTACGAGGAACGGCTCGAACGCGTGCTGACGCACGGGATCGGTATCTGGGACGTGCTTGCCGCGTGCCATCGCGAGGGCAGCCTCGATTCGGCGATCCGCAACGCGGAGCCGAACGATTTCGATTCGCTGCGGGAGCATGCGCCGCTGCTGAAGCGCGTGTGCTTCAACGGCAAGACGGCAGGGCGGTTTGCCGACGTGATCGGCAGGGCCGGGTACGAGACGCTGGTGCTGCCTTCGTCGAGCCCGGCGAATGCGATGCTGTCGTTCGAGCAGAAGCTGGTGCAGTGGCGGGGGATTCGCGGCTGACGCCGGTATGAGCGCCACGGAGGGCGGGCTCGCTCCCGACGCTCAATCGTCCTTGCCCCATCTCCACCCGGGCTTTTCGCCCTTGATCCAGCATACGGCGATCAGCATCGCGGACAACACCACAATGCATGCGCCGTACGCGAACGGCGATTCGTGCGGTGGCAGCAGCCACGCGCTGGCGACGACCCCGATCCCGAACAGCAGCAGCACGATCCAGCCTTGCCACGCGACCGGCAACCCCCATCCCCATCCGTAGCGCTTGGCCGGAAACCAGATCTTCTTGTCGTTCGAGGCCATGTGGTTCCTCGTCGTCCGACGGTTGTGGCGCGAATCGTTCCGTCAGCGAACTCGCTGCTGACGATCGCGCATCGCATCGAGCCGGCGTTGCAGCCGTTCGAGCACGACGGATGACGAAACATACTGGTCCGCGTGCATCGCGTGGTCGCGGGATGCAATGCCGCGTGCAATGAACTCGCTTCGAAGCCGGCGACGCTCGATGCCTTCACGGATCGATTGCTCGACGAAGCTCGATAGCGTTTCGCCGTCACCCAGGACGCGTTCGGCAGCGGCAAGCAGTTCCGGCTCGACGTGGACGGATGGAAAGGTGGCGGTCTTCATCGGATAACTTCCTCCAACACGGTTGCGATGCATTATCGTTCACGCCGACCAAGGGTGCACGCCGACCGATCAACGGCGCGTAGCGGTGAATCTGTCTCCGCTGGCGCCACCCGGCACCAATGCTATCCTCTCGTCCGCTCATCCAGCATCACCCAGCGAGATTCAATCATGACCCGACTGATCAAGCGCGCGTCCGCCGAGGCGCGTGCGTTCAAGCAAGGCAAGCCGTCCTCCTACAACGGCTCCGACAAACTCCAGCCGCCGCGCGTGAAGCGCCGCCCGGACATCGACGAACACGACGACGTGCCCGTGCTCGAAGCACCGCGCAAGCCGCGCTTCGCGCCCGTTACGTTCTCCGAAGAGGGTGGCGTGCGCTTCCTGCACTTCGGCACCGAATGGGTGCAGGGTGCGATGCGGATTTCGAAGCCGCTGCATATCGAACTCGAATACGCACAGCAGATGATGGCGTGGCTGCTGTTCCTCGAAACGCCCGAGCGGATCGTCCAGCTCGGGCTCGGCACCGGCGCGCTGACCAAGTTCTCGCACCGCTTCCTGCCGCACGCGAAGGTCGAGGCCGTCGAACTGAACCCGGCCGTGATCGTCGCCGCGCGCACGATGTTCGCGATGCCGCCCGACGACGCGCGCCTCGCCGTGCACGAAGCCGACGCATGGGATTTCGTCAACGATCCGGCCAACCGCGGCACGACGGGCGCGATCCAGATCGACCTGTACGACGCGACCGCGCGCGGCCCGGTGCTCGACAGCGTCGCGTTCTACCGCGCGGTGCGCGGCTGCCTCGCCGACGCGGGCATCGCGACGATCAACCTGTTCGGCGATCATCCGAGCTTCGTGCGCAACATGAAGCATTTGAACGCGGCGTTCGATCACCGCGTGATCGCGCTGCCCGAAGTGCACGACGGCAACCGGATCGCGATCGCGTTCTCGGGCCCCGCGCTCGACGTGCCGTTCGCGCAGCTCGACGCGCGTGCGAAGCTGATCGAGGACACGCTGAAGCTGCCCGCGCGCAAGTGGGTGAAAGCTTTGAAAGAAACAACCGGCGCACGCGATACCTCGTTCGCGATCTGACGCTTCATGCACCGGCGGCATGCCGGTGCAACCGCGGGACAAGGGGCGGATCACCTCGGGTTCGCCCCCGCTTGACCGCGTGCTCGCGGCTCCTATACTGGCGCGAAGCCAGCGGAGCCGCAGCCTACCCGTTTTGCCGCTCCTCTCGCCGCCGTACCCGCTCAACAAGATCGATAACCGGGAAAGATGAGGAGACGTCATGGCTCACGATGCCGACGCCAACCGGGCCGCGAAGCGCTGGCTCTGGCTGCTGGTGCTGCCGCTGATCGCGATGGTCTGGGTGCCGTCGTACAACAAGGTCGATCCGCAATGGTTCGGCTTTCCGTTCTTCTACTGGTACCAGCTGCTTTGGGTCTTCATTAGCGCGGTGATCACCGCGTTCGTGTACTTCAAGACCAAGAACGCGTGGAAGGCGAGCGGCCCGCAAGGAGGTGCGCGATGAATCTCGGCGCAACCTTCGTCTTCGTCCTGCTCTTCATCGGTGTCACGATCATCGGCTTCCTGGCCGCGAACTGGCGGCGCGGCGATCTCGCCCATCTCGACGAATGGGGCCTCGGCGGACGCCGCTTCGGCACGATCGTCACGTGGTTCCTGCTCGGCGGCGACCTCTACACCGCATATACGTTCGTCGCGGTGCCCGCGCTCGTGTTCGGCGCCGGCGCGATGGGCTTCTTCGCGCTGCCGTACACGATCCTGATCTATCCGTTCGCGTTCGTCGTGTTCCCGAAGCTGTGGAGCATCGCGAAGCGGCACGGCTACGTGACGGCCGCCGACTTCGTCAACGCGCGCTACGGCAGCCGGATGCTCGCACTCGCGATCGCGGTGACGGGCATCCTCGCGACGATGCCGTACATCGCGCTGCAGCTCGTCGGCATCGAGGTCGTGATCGGCGCGCTCGGTTTCGACACGACCGGCTTCGTCGGCGATCTGCCGCTGATCATCGCGTTCGCGATCCTCGCCGCGTACACGTACACGTCGGGGCTGCGCGCGCCCGCGATGATCGCGATCGTGAAGGACATCCTGATCTACATCACGATCGCCGCGGCGGTCATCGTGATTCCCGCGAAGCTCGGCGGCTTCGGGCACATCTTCGCGAGCGTGCCGCCGGCGAAGCTGTTGCTGAAGGCGCCGGACGCGGCGAGCCTGAACGGCTACAGCGCGTACGTGACGCTCGCGATCGGCTCGGCGCTCGCGCTGTTCCTGTATCCGCACTCGGTCACGGCGATCCTGTCGTCGTCGTCGGGCAACTCGATCCGCCGCAACATGGCGATGCTGCCCGCTTACTCGTTCGTGCTCGGCCTGCTCGCGCTGCTCGGCTACATGGCGCTCGCGGCGGGCGTGAAGGACATGCCGCAGTACGCGCCGTACTTCAAGGCGTTCGGCCCGAACTTCGCGGTGCCCGCGCTGTTCCTCGAGTATTTCCCGTCATGGTTCACCGGCGTCGCGTTCGCGGCGATCGGCATCGGCGCGCTGGTGCCGGCGGCGATCATGTCGATCGCGGCCGCGAACCTCTATACGCGCAACATCCACCGCGAGTTCGTGAACCGCAACATGACGCACGACCAGGAGACGCACGTCGCGAAGCTCACTTCGCTGATCGTGAAGGTCGGCGCGGTCGCGTTCATCCTCGGGCTGCCGCTGACCTACGCGATCCAGCTGCAGCTGCTCGGCGGGATCTGGATCATCCAGACGCTGCCCGCGATCGTGCTCGGCCTGTACACGCGGCTGCTCGACCATCGCGGCCTGCTGGTCGGCTGGGCGGCCGGCATCGTGTGCGGCACGTGGATGGCGGTGTCGCTGAAGCTCGCGAGCTCGATCTTCACGATCCACCTGTTCGGCCTCGCGATTCCCGGCTACGCGGCCGTGTGGTCGCTGATCGTGAACCTGGTGGTGTCGGTGGCGGTGAGCGTGCTGGTGCGCGTGATGGGCATGGCGCATGCGGAGGATCGCACGCGGCCGGAGGACTATCTCGACGTCGTCGAAAGCTGAGACGGACGACGCGCGGAAATGAAAACGCCCGCCACCTCCCGGTGGCGGGCGTTTTTTTGCGTCAGCCCTGCGCGCGCTGCGACAGGTCCTCGACGTTGACCATCCAGTGCACGCCGAAACGGTCCTTCGCCATCCCGAAGCCGAGCGCCCAGAACGTCTTGCCGAACGGCATCGTCACTTCGCCGCCGTCGGCGAGCGCATTGAACAGCTTCTGGCCTTCCTCGACCGTCGCCGGGTTCAGCGACAGCGAATAGCCGGCGTGCGTGCCGCCCGGCTGGCTGCAGTCGCCGTCCGAGCACATGATCATCGAGTCGCCGATCGTGAAGCTCGCATGCATCACCTTGTCGGCCATCTCGGGCGTGATCGCGTGTTCGGGATTCGGCGGCGCATCCTTGAAGTGCATCTTGAACATGGTCTTCGCGCCCAGCGCCTTTTCGTAGAACTGAAGGGCTTCGTCGGCGCGACCGTAGAACGTCAGATACGGTTGAACTTGCATCGTTGTCTCCTGTAATGGACCGGGCCCGCGCACCGGCACGGGTTCGGCGTCGTGCAAGATTGACTGGGAAGGGGCACGTCGAGAGGCGGCCGGCGCACCCGTGACGTGGATTGTAGTGCGCGTGCTTGACGATGGCGTGAAAAATAAAAACGGCCGCGAACATCACGTTCGCGGCCGTTTGCGGCGCGCATGCTGACGGCTGTTGTCAGTGTTGCTGACAGCCGCTGACGCGCGGCACGATTCAGCGCAGCCCGTCGATCAGCTTCTCGAGCTTCACCGCATCGGCGGCGAACACGCGGATGCCTTCGGCGAGCTTTTCGGTCGCCATCGCTTCGTCGTTCAACTGGAAGCGGAACGATGCCTCGTCGATCGCGACCCGGTCGGACGGCTTGTCCTGCAGCGCTTCCGGCGACAGCTTGCGCGAGACCGTCTCGTTGCTGTCCTGCAGTTTCTGCAGCAAGTCGGGACTGATCGTCAGCAGGTCGCAGCCGGCGAGTTCGGTGATCTGGCTGGTCGTGCGGAAGCTCGCGCCCATCACTTCGGTGTGGTAGCCGAAGGTCTTGTAATACGTGTAGATGCGGCGCACCGACTGCACGCCCGGATCGTTCGCGCCGCCGTCCTTCGCTTCATCCCATTCCGCGCCGGCCTGCTTCTTGTACCAGTCGTAGATGCGGCCGACGAACGGCGAGATCAGTTGCGCGCCGGCTTCCGCACACGCGGCGGCCTGCACGAGCGAGAAAAGCAGGGTCATGTTGCACTTGATCCCTTCCTTCTGCAGCACCTCGGCCGCGCGGATGCCTTCCCACGTCGACGCGAGCTTGATCAGGATGCGCTCGCGGCCGATGCCGGCTGCTTCGTACAGCTTGATGAGCTCGCGGCCCTTGTCGATCGAGCGCTGCGTGTCGAACGACAGGCGCGCGTCGACCTCGGTCGACACGCGGCCCGGGATCAGCTTCAGGATTTCGGTGCCGAACGCGATCAGCAGGCGGTCGATGATGAAGTCGGTGCTTTCGTTGCGATGATCGCGGACGGTTTTCTCGAGGATCGGCTTGTACGCATCCTTCTGGACGGCCTTCAGGATCAGCGACGGGTTCGTGGTCGCGTCCTGCGGCTTGTATTGCGCAAGCTGCTGGAAGTCGCCCGTGTCGGCGACGACGGTCGTGTACTGCTTCAGCTGGTCGAGTGCGGTAGTCATGGCGATTCGGAAGAAGGGCGCGGGGCGCCGGGTTCTCACGGGCCGCGCGAGCGCGGCGGCGAAGCGAAGCGGCGCCGGGCGCCGCTTTCGATCCATCATTTTAGGCCCGATTCGTGTCGGGCACGTTTTGGGACGTCCCGGGGCGTGCACGGCAACCGCCGCAGCGGGCGGCGAGCCGCGTCACGCGGGGCGTCGCGCGTTCAGGATCACCTGCGTGACGATCCCCGCGACGAGCCCCCAGAACGCCGAGCCGATCGACAGCAGCGTGAGGCCCGACGCGGTGACCATGAACGTGACGAGCGCGGCTTCGCGCTGCTTCACGTCCTGCATCGCGTTCGCGAGCCCGCTCATGATCGAGCCGAACAGCGCGAGTGCGGCGACCGACACGACGAGCGCCTTCGGCAGCGCTGCGAACAGCGCGGCGATCGTCGCGCCGAAGATCCCGGCGACCAGGTAGAACGTGCCGCACCACACGGCGGCCGTGTAGCGCTTCGCATGATCCTCGTGCGCTTCCGGCCCGGTGCAGATCGCGGCCGTGATCGCCGCGAGGTTCACGCCGTGCGAGCCGAACGGCGCGAGCAGCAGCGACGCGAGGCCGGTCGTCGCGATCAGCGGCGACGACGGCGTCTGGTAGCCGTCCGCGCGCAGCACCGCGATGCCCGGCACGTTCTGCGACGCCATCGCGACGACGAACAGCGGAATGCCGATGCTGACGATCGACGCGATCGAGAACGCGGGCATCGTGAACACGGGCTGCGCGAGCGCGATGTGGAAGCGGCTGAAGTCGAGCAGGCCGAGGCCGCCGGCCACCGCCGTGCCGACGATCAGCGTCGTCGGAATCGCATAGCGCGGCGCGAGCCGCTTGACGATCAGGTACGTGAAGAACATCGCGAGCACGAGCGCGGTCTGGAACTGCGCGGCGCGGAAGATCTCGATGCCGATCTCGAACAGGATGCCCGCGAGCAGCGCGGCGGCGATGCCGGCCGGAATCCGGCGCATCAGCGTGTCGAACAGGCCGCTCACGCCGATGGCCGTCAGCAGCAGCGCACACACGACGAACGCGCCGATCGCCTCGGCGTAGGGCACGCCGGGCAGCGACGCGATCAACAGCGCGGCGCCGGGCGTCGACCATGCGACGACGACGGGCGCGCGAAAGCGCAGCGACAGGCCGATCGTCGTCAGCGCCATGCCGATCGACAGCGCCCAGATCCACGACGAGATCTGCGCATCGGTGAGGTGGGCGGCGCGGCCGGCCTGGAACATCAGCACGAGCGAACTCGTGTAGCCCGTCATCATCGCGACGAAACCGGCGACGAGCGCCGAGACGGATGTATCGGCGAAAAAGCGGCGGCCGCCGGCGCGGCCAGCGCTCGCGGTGGGCAAGGGGTTCATGCTATCTCCGGGGGGAGGCCGCCCGGACGCGGCCTTCGTGTCTGCTGGGTGGTGTCGTTACTTGCTGAGTGCGCGCATCGCGGTTTCGAGGCCGGCGAGCGTGAGCGGATACATGCGATGGCCGAGCAGGTCGCGGATGACCGCGACCGACTGCCGGTATTCCCATAGCCGCTCGGGCTCGGGGTTCAGCCATGCATGATGGGGGAACTGGTCGGCGAGGCGCCGCAGCCACACGGCGCCGGCTTCGGGGTTGTTGTATTCGACCGAGCCGCCGGGCTGCAGCACTTCGTACGGGCTCATCGTCGCGTCGCCGACGAAGATCAGCTTGTAGTCGGGCGTGAACTTGTGCAGCACGTCCCACGTCGCGGTGCGCTCCGAGTGGCGGCGGCGGTTGTTCTTCCACAGGTGGTCGTACACGCAGTTGTGGAAGTAGAAGAATTCCAGGTGCTTGAATTCGGCCTTCGCGGCGGAGAACAGCTCTTCGGTGCGCTTGATGTGGTCGTCCATCGAGCCGCCGACGTCGAGCAGCATCAGCACCTTCACGTTGTTGTGGCGCTCGGGCACCATCCGCAGGTCGAGCCAGCCGGCGTTCGCGGCCGTGCTGCGGATCGTGCCGGGCAGGTCGAGCTCCTCGGCCGCGCCTTCGCGCGCGAAGCGACGCAGCCGCCGCAGCGCGACCTTGATGTTGCGCGTGCCGATCTCGACGGAATCGTCGTAGTCGCGGTACGCGCGCGCTTCCCATACCTTCACCGCGGTGCGGTTGCCGTTCGACGGGCCGCCGATGCGCACGCCTTCCGGGTTGTAGCCGCCGTGCCCGAACGGCGACGTGCCGCCCGTGCCGATCCACTTGTTGCCGCCTTCGTGGCGTTCCTTCTGCTCGTCGAGCAGTTCCTTCAGACGCTCCATCAGCTTGTCGAGCCCGCCCATCGCTTCGATCTGCGCCTTTTCCTCCGGCGACAGCTCGCGTTCGAGACGCTTCTCGAGCCACTCGAGCGGGATGTCGAACGCGTCGGTCGGCAGCGCGGACACGCCGTGGAAATACGCGCCGAACGCCTGGTCGAACTTGTCGAAGTACTGCTCGTCCTTGACGAGCGTCATCCGCGCGAGGAAGTAGAACGCGTCGATCGACGGCGAGATCAGCCCGGCCTTCAGCGCTTCGAGCAGCGTCAGGTATTCCTTCACCGAGACGGGCAGCTTGGCTGCGCGCAGCGCGTAGAAGAAATTGAGCAGCATGGCCGGGCCTTCGCGGGTGGGGGAGGATTACCGGTTGTGCCGGTTCATGTAGACGAGGCGTTCGAGCAGGCTCAGGTCCTGCTCGTTCTTCAGCAGCGCGCCCGCGAGCGGCGGCACGATCTGCTTCGCATCCACGCCGCGCAGCGCGTCGGCCGGGATGTTCTCGGCGAGCAGCAGCTTCAGCCAGTCGAGCAGTTCGGACGTCGACGGCTTCTTCTTCAGGCCCGACACGCCGCGCAATTCGAAGAAACTCTCGAGCGCCGCGCGCAGCAGCGCCTCGCGGATGTCGGGGAAGTGGACCGCGACGATCTTCTGCATCGTCGACGGGTCGGGAAACTGGATGTAGTGGAAGAAGCAGCGGCGCAGGAACGCGTCGGGCAGCTCCTTCTCGTTGTTCGACGTGATGATGACGAGCGGGCGGTGCTTCGCGCGGACCGTCTCGCGCGTCTCGTACACGTGGAATTCCATCCGGTCGAGCTCGCGCAGCAGGTCGTTCGGGAATTCGATGTCGGCCTTGTCGATCTCGTCGATCAGCAGCACGCTCGGGTGCTCGGCGTCGAACGCCTGCCACAGCACGCCCTTGACGATGTAGTTCGAGATGTCCTTCACGCGCTCGTCGCCGAGCTGCGAGTCGCGCAGCCGCGACACGGCGTCGTATTCGTACAGGCCCTGCTGCGCTTTCGTCGTGGACTTGATGTGCCACTGCAACAGCGGCATGTCGAGCGCGGCCGCCACTTCCTCGGCGAGCATGGTCTTGCCGGTGCCGGGCTCGCCCTTGATCAGCAGCGGGCGTTGCAGCGTCAGTGCGGCATTGACCGCGAGCTTCAGATCGTCGGTGGCGACGTAGTGCGAGGACCCTTCGAAACGCATGGCGGCGCTCTTCTTCATCGGGAAAAAAACCCAGTATAAGTCAGAAGGGCTGTGCGGTTGGGCCGCGCCCGCGTATCGTAGCGGGGCTGTGGCGGGGCGCACCGGGGCGCCTTGTGGACGCCTTCCCCGCCGACGCGGTACAATCTGGCCGTTTTTTTTGGCCTGCGTGGCGATCCGATAAGCAAAACGGCGCGGGCCGTTGCCGCTTTGGCGCCAGTTTCCCCTCAAGCTAGGTTACAAGAGCTATGAACAAATTCGTCGGCAAACACGTCGTTGTCGCAGCGCTCGTGGCGCTCGCGGGCAGCGCGCAGGCGGCCGGTGTGGTCGGCAACCCGAAGGACGGGGCGAGCAAGGCCGCCATGTGCATCGGTTGCCACGGCATCCAGGACTACCGCGCGGCGTACCCGGAGGTCTACCGGGTGCCTGTCCTCGGCGGCCAGAACCAGCAATATCTCGAGAACGCGCTGAAGGCCTATCGCAAGAAGGATCGTCACTTCCCGTCGATGAACGCGATCGCCGGTTCGCTGACGGACCAGGACATCGCGGATCTGGCGGCCTACTATGCCGTCCAGAAGGCCGACACGAAGGACAATCCCTACAAGTAAAGCGCGCGCCGCCGATCTCTCCGGCGGGACAGGAGCATTCATGAACAACGCATTCAAGACGGCGGCGGTTGCACTGGCGGCCGGCCTCGCGATCGGTACCGCGCACGCAGCGGACATCACGAAGGGCAAGGAACTGGTCGAATCGCACAACTGCGCGGCCTGCCACGGCGCGCAGATGAACAAGCCGATCAACGCCGAATATCCGCGCCTTGCCGGCCAGCATGCCGACTACCTCGTGTGGGCGATGCGCCAGTACCAGATGGGGCTGACGAACCCGCTGCTCGGCCGCAACAACGCGATCATGCAGGCGCAGGTGCAGAGCCTGTCGGTCAGCGACATGAAGGACATCGCGTCCTACATCGAATCGCTGAAAGAGACCGATCTCGTGTTCAAGAAGTAAGCGCGACGGGCCGGACAGGCCCGCGCAGCAAGAATACCCCGCCGAGGCGGGGTATTTTTTTGTCCGCGGCCCGGCGCCGCGCTCAGTCGCGCGACGCGCGGCGCAGGATGCGCTGCAGGTACGCGTCGGTATCGGGCGGCGTGTTGGTGCGTTGCGCTTCCCAGATCGTCTCGCCGAGGCATTCCATGATCGCGTGCTGCGCGTCGTGGGTCGAGTCGAGCTTCGCGGCCAGCTTGTCGTGCGCGGCGCGGATGCCGGGCGGCTGGTCGATCGACAGTTGCTCGCTGATCGCGAGATGCATCGACAGGTGCAGGAACGGGTTCGTGCGACCTTCCTCGGGCGTGTAGTTGCGCGCGGCCGCGCCGTCGGCATCGTCGAGTTCGGCGTGGTATTCGGGATGCTCGACGATCCAGTCGGCCGCGATCGCTTCCAGCGGCGTCAGGATCTCGCCCGCGCGCTGCTTGCGCCAGGTCTCGGTGAAAAAGCGACGGACTTCGTCGCGGCTTGGATTGAACATGGTGGGGAAACGTCGTGATTCGGGCGGCGTCATGCCGCGTCGCGCATTGTACGCCGGGTCGGCGGACGGCGCTGGCGGCGGGCTGGAGCGGTTGGTGCGGTTGGTGCGGCAGCGGTGGCGGGGCGGTCGGCCTGGCGGTGCGGATGCGCGGGGGCGCGGTGATGGTCGGTTGCCGCCGGTTGCGGCTGTTCCGTACCGGGGCAGCGGAACGGGTAAGCGCGGGCTAGGCTCGTGGCCGCCGCGCCGCTAAACTCCGACGTTTCCAGTCACCGCACCGTTCTCATCCGTTCCGTCATGACCGCCACCGCTCGCTCATCGTCCGCTGCTCTCCAGGGCACGCTCTACGTCGCGTTGTCCGCCGCCGCGTTCGGTGCGATGGCGATCTTCGGCCGCTACGCATACGCGGCCGGCGTCGACGTGCTCGGGCTGCTGATCGTGCGCTTCGCGATCGGCGGTGCGGTGCTCGCCGCGATCGCGCGCCACCGCCGCGTCGCGTGGCCGCGCGGGCGCGCGCTCGCGCCGCTCGTGGCGATGGGCGCGCTCGGCTACGTCGGCCAGTCGTTCTGCTATTTCAGCGCGCTGCAGCACGCGCAGGCGAGCCTCGTCGCGCTGCTGCTGTACCTGTATCCGGCGTTCGTCACGCTGCTGGCCGCGTGGTGGCTCGGCGAGCGCCTCACACGCGCGAAGGCCGTCGCGCTCGTGCTGTGCGTCGCGGGCTCGGCGCTGATGGTCGGCGGCGGGCACGGCGAGCCGCTCGGGATCGCGCTCGCGCTGGCGGCCGCGGTGATCTATTCGCTGTACATCGTCGGCGGCACGAAGGCGACGCGCGGCGTCGATCCGCTCGCGACCACCGCGATCATCTGCCTGTCGGCGACCGCGACGCTCGTGGCGATCGCCGTCGTGCGGACCGCGGCGTTCGGCGCGCCGCCGCGCTGGCCCGCGACGGCCGGCGGCTGGGCATCGATGCTCGCGATCGCGCTCGTCTCGACGGTTGCGGCCATGCTTGCGTTCTTCGCCGGGCTCGAGCGGCTCGGGGCCGCGCGCACGTCGATGCTGTCGACGCTCGAGCCGGTCGTGACGGTCGTGACGGTCGCGCTCGCGGCGCTGCTGTTCGGTGAAGCATTGTCGCCGCTGCAGTGGGCGGGCGGCGTCGCGATCCTTGCGGCCGTGCTGGCGCTCGTGCGCGCGGGCGGCGCGGCGGCCGACGATGCGACCGCGACGTCCAACGCGTAGTCGGGGAGGGGAAGGGCGCTGGCGTTGCGACGTCGGCTACGGGGTGGGTAGTGCCGGACCGGTTCGGTCGGCCGGCCCGGTGCATCTCTGTCGCGCCTGACGTTTACTCGTTGGGCGGCGGCGTCTTCGGCCTGAATTCGCACAGCGGCTCGATCGCGCAGTGCCAGCATTCGGGCTTGCGGGCCTTGCACACATAGCGCCCGTGCAGGATCAGCCAGTGATGGGCGTCCTGCAGGTATTCCTTCGGCGTGAACTTCTCGAGCGCGGCCTCGACGGCCCGCACGTCCTTGCCCGGCGCGAGCCCCGTGCGATTCGCAACACGGAAGATATGCGTGTCGACCGCGATCGTCGGCTGGCCGAATGCGG
The DNA here is from genome assembly GCF_025560745.1 of Burkholderia sp. S-53. NCBI lineage: Bacteria > Pseudomonadati > Pseudomonadota > Betaproteobacteria > Burkholderiales > Burkholderiaceae > Burkholderia > Burkholderia sp. S-53. The sequence goes on along the minus strand of NZ_CP090483.1, from coordinate 2,706,699 downwards.
TGTTCAGCACGACGTTCGCGGTCTTGCGGCCGACGCCGGGCAGGCTTTCGAGCGCTTCGCGATCGGCCGGCACCTCGCCGTCGTAGCTATCGAGCAGGATCCGGCACGTGGCGACCACGTTCTTCGCCTTGGTCCGGTAGAGACCGATCGTCTTGATGTACTCGGTGACGCCTTCCTCGCCAAGCGCGACGATTTGTCGCGGGGTATTCGCGACCGGAAACATCTTCCGCATCGCCTTGTTGACCGACACGTCGGTCGCCTGCGCGGACAGCATCACGGCGATCAGCAACTCGAACGGCGTCGAGTATTCGAGCTCGGTGGTCGGATGCGGATTGAGGCTCTGCAGCGTTTCGTAGATCGCGCGTCGTTTGCTGGCGTTCATGGAGCGTTCTGGTCGGGCGGCGCGGACGGGCCGCCTTGGTCGTCGTTGCCTGCGTCGTGGTCGTTGCCATCCGCCGCGGCGTCGGCGTCGCGCTGCGCCTGCTGTTCGGCGAGCCGTTTGCGGCGGGCCTCGGCCGCGTCGATCTGCGCCTGGACGGCTGCGCTTACGCCTTCGGTGTTCTTCGGCCCGGCGCCTTGCCCGGAGAGTTCTTCCTTCTTCTTGCGCGCGCGTTCGAGCGCGGCGGCGATGATCGCGCGCTTCTTCGCGTCGGCATCGTCGGCGGCCGGTGCGGCGGCCGGCGCGTCGGGCGGTGCTCCGGGTTGTTCCGCGGCCGGCTTCGCAGCACTGGCACTGGCCGCGCGGCGGGCGGCGGCGCGCGCTTCGGCGGCCTCGCGCTCGCGGCGCTGGCGGGCGAGCCGGAGGTCATGGCGTTCGCGCGCGGCGTCGGCCTGCTCTTGCGACCATGCGTCCCAGCCCGTGCGATCGCCGGTCACGGGCAGCATCGCGATGCAGTCGACAGGGCACGGCGGCACGCACAGGTCGCAGCCGGTGCAAAGCGACTCGATGATCGTGTGCATCTGCTTCGGCGCGCCGACGATCGCGTCGACCGGGCACGCCTGCATGCACAGCGTGCAGCCGATGCACAGGTTTTCGTCGATGAATGCGACCGCGCGCGGGTGCTCGCTGCCGTTGACGGGGTTCAGCGGAATCACCGGCTTGCCGAGCAGGCCGGCGAGGCGCGCAATGCCTTCAGCGCCGCCGGGCGGACACTGGTTGTAGTTCGCGTCGCCGGCGGCGATGGCCTCGGCATACGGACGGCAGCCGTTATAGCCGCACTTCGTGCATTGCGTCTGGGGAAGCAGATCTTCGATGCGATCCGCGAGTGTTTTGGAGTCGGTCACGGTGACAACGGGCGCAGCGGCGCCGAATGGCTCTCGGCCGCGCGCGGCGCGGCCGGAAAGGTTTGCCAAAGCTCGATTATCGCCGATTTCCCGCATTGCGCTGGAAGCCGTCTGTGCGCATAATCGAACCGCTTTTTTGCAGGGGCTCAGCAGGAGGGCGGCCGTACGCGGCGCGCCCGTTCCAGGGCGGCCGGCGCCGAGGCGGTGGGGGTGCCGGTCCGGATCAAGCGGCTCACATAGCAAAACGCCACCATGAATCAGCCAAAAATCAAAAGAGATCCTGAAGGTACGCGCCGTCGCATCCTGATGGCGGCAGCCGAAGAGTTCGCGAGTGGAGGGCTGTTCGGCGCACGTGTCGACCAGATTGCGCGCCGGGCCGAAACCAACGAGCGCATGCTCTATTACTACTTCGGCAGCAAGGAGCAGTTGTTTACGGCCGTGCTCGAACACGCGTTCTCCGCGCTGACCGAGGCCGAGCGCGTGCTCGATCTCGACGGCGTCGCGCCGGTCGAAGCCGTCACGCGGCTCGCGCATTTCGTTTGGGACTACTACCGCGACCACCCCGAGTTGCTCAGGCTCATCAACAACGAGAACCTGCACGAAGCGCGCTACCTGCACAAGTCGACGCGAATCCGCGAGATGATGTCGCCGATCGTCGCGAAGCTCGGCAACGTGCTGATGCGCGGCCAGAAGGCCGGGCTGTTCCGTAGCGACGTCGATCCGCTGCGCTTCTATGTGACGCTGTCGGGGCTCGGCTACTACATCGTGTCGAACCGCTTCACGCTCGCCGCGACGCTCGGCCGCGACTTCACCGACACCGACGAGCGCGCGGAGATGGTCCGGATGAACACCGAGGTGCTGCTCGCGTATCTGCTGCGGCGCTGACGCGGCGATCATTCGCCGCCGGATGTAAAAACGCCGCCGTGCGCAGGCAACGGCGGCGTTTTTTCGTCGGAACGCGGTGCGTCAGGCGGCCTTGCGCGTGCGCACGGCTTTTGCGCGCGGGCTGCTGCTTGCGCGCTTCGCGGCCGGTGCGGCCTTCGCGGGCGCGGCGGCCGTGGCCGTTGCCTTCGCGCGCGTGCGCTTCGCCGCGGTGGCACGCGTCGTTTCAGCCGGCGTGTCGATGACCGGCACTGCCGTCAGCGTCGCGGCCGCCTCGGGGCGATCCTTCGTCGCGCCGTTCTTCGGCTCCGGCGCATGCTCGCGGATGAAGTCGCGCAACTGCGGGTAGATGATCGTGCGCCAGCGGCGGCCCGAGAAGATCCCGTAGTGACCGCATTTCTCGGCGGTCAGGCTGCGGCGATGATCTTGCGGGATGCCCGTGCACAGCTCGTGCGCGACGTGCGTCTGGCCGCTGCCCGAGATGTCGTCGAGTTCGCCCTCGATCGTCATCAGCGCGGTGTGCCTGATGTCCTGCGGGCGCACGCGCTCGCCGGCGACATCCCACGTGCCTTCGGCCAGCCGGAATTCCTGGAACACGACGCGGATCGTCTCGAGGTAATACTCGGCGGCCATGTCGAGCACCGCGTTGTACTCGTCGTAGAAGCGGCGGTGCGCTTCGGCGTCGTCCTCGTCGCCGCGCAGCAGGCTCTGGTAGAAATCCCAGTGCGATTGCGCGTGCCGTTCCGGGTTCATCGCGACGAAGCCCGTGTGCTGCAGGAAGCCCGGATAGACCTGGCGGCCTTCGCCCGGATAGTTCGCGGGCACCGTGTGGATCACGTTGTTCTCGAACCACGCGGTCGAGTGCTGCGTCGCGAGCGAGTTCACCGACGTCGGGCTGCGGCGCGCGTCGATCGGGCCGCCCATCATCGTCATCGTGAGCGGCGTATCCTCGCCGCGGCTCGCCATCAGCGAGATCGCCGCGAGCACCGGCACCGTCGGCTGGCACACCGAGATCACGTGCAGGTTGCGCGCGCCGATGTGACGGATGAATTCCTGGATGTACGCGATGTAGTCGTGCAGGTGGAACGGGCCGGTCTCGACCGGCACCATCCGCGCGTCGATCCAGTCGGTGATGTAGACCTTGTGATCCTGCAGCAGCGTGCGCACCGTGTCGCGCAGCAGCGTCGAGTGGTGGCCCGACAGCGGCGCGCAGACCAGCACGACCGGCTCGTCCTTCAGTTGCGTGACGGCGTCGGCGTCGTCCGAATAGCGCTTGAAACGCAGCAGCCGGCAGAACGGCTTCTCGACGATCGTCTGCTCGACGATCGGGATGTTGTGGCCGTCCTTGACGATCTGATGAAGGTTGAATTCGGGCTTCTCGTAATCCTTGCCGAGCCGGTACATCAGTTCGTAGGCGGCGGCCATCCGCGTCGCGCCCGGCATCAGCGAGAACGGGCTGGACGGATTGGCGAACGATTTGGAGGCGGCCTGGGCCCAGGCCGTGAGCGGGCTCAGCATGGCCCGCTGGAATTCGTGCAGTTGGTAAAGCATGCAGACTACTCCCGCGTGGGGGACGGTGCGCAAGGGCGGCGTGGGGCGTCGCGGCGTGCCGTGGGGGTCAGCGGCCGGCCATGTTGCACTGCGGCCGGACAATCGCGTCGATCATATCGGACAACGATGGGTGGTGCAATGCAACATTTCCCCGATTTTTCATCATAATTTTGCGATTTGACGTTCTCTCAAGAAAGCGCTGGGCCGCCCCAAGTTTTCTTGACCCCCTCGGGGGGCCTGGCGCGAAGCGACAGGTCCGGGGGCGCTCTGAACAAGCCGCCCGTGCCCCGTTCAGCGCCCGGTGGCCATCGCCGGCGCGGGCTGGCCGGCCGCGCGCGCCATCGCGTCTTCGTGGTGCATCAGGTTCATCGCGGTATGCACGAGCGCCACGTGCGAGAACGCCTGCGGGAAGTTGCCGACGAGCCGCCCGGCGACCGGGTCGTACTCCTCCGCGAGCAGCCCGAGATCGTTCGACAGCGACAGCAGCCGGCTGAACAGGCGGTGCGCGTCGTCGATCCGGCCGAGCAGCGCGTAATTGTCGACCAGCCAGAAGCTGCATGCGAGAAACGTGCCTTCGCCGGGCGGCAGGCCGTCGTCGTAGTCGGTCGTGCGGTAGCGCATCACGAGGCCGTCGTGCAGCAATTCCCGCTCGATCGCGTCGACGGTGCCGACGATGCGCGGGTCTTCCGGCGGCAGGAAGCCGAGCAGCGGCATCAGCAGCACGCTCGCGTCGAGTTCGTCGCTGCCGTAGCTCTGCGCGAACGCCTGCTTGCCTTCGTGCCACGCGTTGTCGCAAACGTCGGCATGGATCTGCTCGCGCAGCGCGCGCCAGCGGTCAAGCGAGCCGGGCAGCCGGAACATCTCCGCCGACTTGATCGCGCGGTCGAACGCGACCCACGCCATCACCTTCGAGAACGTGAAATGGCGGCGGCCGCCGCGCGTTTCCCAGATTCCCTCGTCGGGTTCCCGCCAGATCTTCTCGAGATGGTCGAGCAGCGCGCACTGCACGGACCAGACCGTGTCGTCGGCCTGCAGGCCGCCCACGCGTGCGAGGTGCAGCGCGGCCATCACCTCGCCGAACACGTCGAGCTGGAGCTGGTTCGCGGCGCCGTTGCCGATGCGTACCGGCTTCGAATCCTGATAGCCGGGCAGCCAGTCGAGCTCCATTTCCGGCAGCCGGCGTTCGCCGGCGATCCCGTACATGATCTGGATCTGCTCGGGCGAACCGGCCATCACGCGGCCGAGCCACGAGCGCCACGCGCGCGCCTCGTCGAAATGGCCGCCGCGCATCAGCGCGAGCAGCGTGATCGTCGCGTCGCGCAGCCAGCAGTAGCGGTAGTCCCAGTTGCGGTTGCCGCCGATCTTCTCGGGCAGCGACGTGGTCGGCGCCGCGACGATGCCGCCGGTCGGCTCGTAGGCGAGCGCCTTCAGCGTGATCAGCGAACGGCGCACGGCGGCCGCGTAGCGGCCCTGCACCTGGCAGCGGCCCGACCATTCGAGCCAGTAGTTCTCGGTGCGCGCGAGCATCGACAGCGGATCGCGCGCGGGCGGCAGCCGCAGGTGCGAGGCCGCATAGCTGAGCGAGAACGGCACGCGTTCGTCGGCGCTCACCGTGAATTCCGCAAGCGTATGAAGATTCTTGCCGGTCAGCGGCACCGGCGTGCGCAGCACGACGGTGTCGGGGCCGGCGATCGCCTTCATGCCGTCCTCGCGGGTCAGTTGCGTGACCCACGGGATCGAGAAGCCGTAGTCGAAGCGCAACACGAGTTCCATGCGCATCTTCATCGTGCCGTGGCGGCCGACGACGATCCGCACGAGTTCGGACCAGCCGTTGCCGGGCGGCATGAAGTCGATCACGGTGACGGCGCCGTCGGCGCTTTCGTAATCGGTTTCGAGAATCAGCGTGTCGCCGCGATAGCGGCGGGTCGTGTGCGTGATCGCGGCGTCGGCGGCCGGCGCGAGCAGCCAGCGGCCGTGCTCGGGCGTGCCGACGAGCGCCGCGAAGCAGGCGCCCGAATCGAAGCGGGGCCAGCACAGCCAGTCGACGGAGCCGTCTTTCGCGATCAGCGCGGCGGTGTGGCCGTCGCCGACGAGGGCGTAGTCTTCGATCAGGGCGGGCATGGGCAGGCGATCCTTGGGTATTCGAGTTCACAATGCGGACGGCGGCGGCCGGACTTCACGTGCCTGCGCCGCGCCCCGTATACTCGGCCGGGCGGCGGAGCGCATGAACGGCCGGCGTTTCGTCCTATCTCAACACTTGAAGCGACTCGATGCAAGGAGGATTCAATGCCCAGCCGTTTACGCGAGCGTGACGCACGCGCTTCGACACGAGGGTTCCCGCTTAGGCTCGCTCACTGGATGAAAGGTTTCGCGATCGTGCTCTCCCTTTCCGCGACCCACGCATTTGCGCAGCAATCGCCCGTCCCGGCCGACGGCGTCTACAACCTGCTCGTCGGCACCTATACGGGCGGCGGCAGCGACGGGATCTATGTTTACCGCTTCGATACGAAAACCGGCAGCGTCGCACCGGTGTCGTCGGCGAAGACCGTGAATCCGTCCTATCTGTTGCCGAGCCGCGACGGTCGCACCGTCTACGCGGTCAACGAACTGCCCGGCGACGACGGGCCGGCGACGCAGCGCGGCGGCGTCAGCGCATTCCGCTTCGACGCGAAGACGGGCGCGCTGACCTTCATCGACCGCGTGTCGTCGGAAGGGAACGATCCTTGCTACCTCGCGCTGTCGCCGGACGGCAAGTACCTCGTGACGGCCAACTATTCGGTCGCGGCGGATCCGGGCGGCAGCTTCGCGGTGTTTCCGCTGCGCGACGACGGCGCGGTCGGCCAGGCCGTGCTGACCGTGCACCATGAAGGCACGGGGCCCGTGAAGGGCCGCCAGGACGGCGCGCACGTGCACTCGACGGTGTTTTCGCCGGACGGCCGTTACCTGTTCGTGCAGGATCTCGGCGCGGACAAGATCTACGGCTACCGCTATACGGTGGACGGCAGCCGCGGGCTGATCGGCCCGACCGACACGCGCTACACGCCGGTGAAGGCCGGTTCGGGCCCGCGACACATGGTGTTCAGCGCCGACGGCCGGTTCGCCTACGTGACGAGCGAGCTCAACGCGTCGGTCGAGGTGCTCGGCTACCACGACGGCAAGCTGACGCCGGTCGAGACGCTGCCGATGACGGCGCCGGGCTTCAAGGGCAAGATCGGCGGCGGCGCGATCCACCTGTCGCCGGACGGCCGCTTCCTGTACGCGAGCAACCGCGGCGACGCGAACGACATCGTGATCTACGCGGTGAACCAGGCCGACGGCCGGCTGAAGCACGTCGGCCGCCAGTCGAGCCTCGGCAAGACGCCGCGCGAGTTCCTGATCGATCCGACCGGCAAGTGGCTGATCGTCGGCAACCAGGACAGCGATACGTTCTACGTGTTCAGTCGCGATGTCGAAACGGGGCAGCTCGGCGCGAATCCGCAGAAGGTCGCGGTCGGCAAGCCGGTCGACTTCAAGCTGGTGCCGGCGCTGTAAACGACAAAGGGCGCTGCCGATGCAGCGCCCTTTGTGTTCCGGGGCGGCCGGTTGTCCGGTGCGTCCGCCCTGGTTGATGGCGGCAGGCCGGCCGCCTGGCTCAGTCGGCCGCGGCCGGCACGAGCACCTCGCGGCTGCCGTTGATGCCCATCGCCGACACGAGCCCGGCCGCTTCCATCTGCTCGACGAGACGCGCGGCGCGGTTGTAGCCGATGCGCAACTGCCGCTGCACCGACGAGATCGACGCGCGCCGCGTGCGCACGACGAACGCGACGGCTTCGTCGTACAGCGGATCGGCTTCCGCGTCCGGCGCTTCGCCGAACAGGTCCTGCGTCGCGCCGTCGGCGGCCGGGCCGTCGAGAATCCCTTCCTCGTACTGCGGCTCGCCGAACTGCTTCAGGTACTCGACGATCCGGTGCACTTCCTCGTCGGCGACGAACGCGCCGTGCACGCGCTGCGGATAACCGGTGCCCGGCGGCAGGAACAGCATGTCGCCCATCCCGAGCAGCGATTCGGCGCCCATCTGGTCGAGGATCGTGCGCGAGTCGATCTTCGACGACACCTGGAACGCGACGCGCGTCGGGATGTTCGCCTTGATCAGGCCCGTGATCACGTCGACGGACGGACGCTGCGTCGCGAGGATCAGGTGGATGCCGGCCGCACGCGCCTTCTGCGCGAGGCGCGCGATCAGCTCCTCGATCTTCTTGCCGGCGACCATCATCAGGTCGGCCAGTTCGTCGATCACGACGACGATCAGCGGCAGCTTCGACAGCGGCTCGGGATCCTCGGGCGTCAGCGAGAACGGGTTGCCGATCTTCTTTTCCTTCGCTTCCGCGTCGCGGATCTTCTGGTTGAAGCCCGCGAGGTTGCGCACGCCGACGGCCGACATCAGCCGGTAGCGCTTTTCCATTTCGCCGACGCACCAGTTCAGCGCGTTCGCCGCGAGCTTCATGTCGGTGACGACCGGCGCGAGCAGGTGCGGGATGCCTTCGTAGACCGACAGCTCCAGCATCTTCGGGTCGATCATGATGAGCCGCACGTCCTCGGGCGTCGCCTTGTACAGCAGCGACAGGATCATCGCGTTGATCGCGACCGATTTGCCCGAGCCCGTCGTGCCCGCGACGAGCATGTGCGGCGCCTTCGCGAGATCGGTGACGACCGGGTGGCCCGTGATGTCCTTGCCCATCGCGATCGTCAGTTGCGACGGCGAATGCTGATACTCGCGCGAGGCAAGAATTTCCGACAGGCGGATCATCTGGCGCTTCGCGTTGGGCAATTCGAGGCCCATGCAAGTCTTGCCGGGAATCGTCTCGACGACGCGGACCGACGTGAGGCCGAGGCCGCGCGACAGGTCCTTCATCAGGCCGACGATCTGGCTGCCGCGCACGCCGAGCGCGGGTTCGATCTCGAAGCGCGTGATCACGGGGCCGGCCGATGCGCCGACGACCGTTACCGGCACCTTGAATTCCTGCAGCCGCTGTTCGATCACCTGGGCCGTTTGCGCGAGGTGTTCCTCGGTGATCATTTCGACGTCGTCGGACGCGGGCTCGAGCAGGTCGAGCGTCGGCAGTTCGACGTTGAACGACGCGGGCGCGTGGAATTCGAACGCGTTCGGGCGCGGCTGGCGCGCGGGGATGTCGGTTGCGGCGGGCGCGGCCGGTTCGGTCGCGCTGGTGGCGATTGCATCGATGGGTGCGGCAACCGGGATCGTCGGCACGGCGGCGACGGTCGCCGGCGCGGGCAGGCCGGTGCCGGGAACGGTTGTTGCCGGCACCGGTGCGGCGGCCGATGCGACCACTGGTGGTGCGGACACATTCGGCGCCGACCAGCTCGCCGACGATGCGGCAGGGGCGGGCGGCGTTGCGAACGTCGTGGTTGCCGCAGGCGCCGATGCGATCGGCACGGGCTGCGTCGCGGTCGTTGCCGAGATGGACGTCAGCGATCCGGTCGCGGCGACAGGCGAGCCTGCGATCGGTTGGGCCGGAGCCGTCGCAGCCGTGGTCATCGGGGTGACTGCGCTTGAGGACGGTGTCGTTACGACGGACGCGGCTGGCGGAACAGGCAGGCTGGCCGCCGGTTGCGGTGCGGTTGTGCCGGATCCGCCGAATGTCGAGCCGGTCGACGAGGTTGCGGTGTTGGCCGAAAGAGTCGGCGCGGGCACGAAAGGCTGCGAGCCGGACGCGACATTCACAGGCGTCGCGGGAGCGGGCGTAGGCGTCGCCGCCGATGCGGGTTGCGTCGTCGAACCGGATACCGAACCCGACATGCCGGTCGTCGACGGCGTCGCGGCGTGCGTGACGGTCGATGCGCGGTGGAGTGAACCGTAAGTCTCGCCTGTAACGCCGACCGGCGTCGACGATGCGACCGATGCGACTGTCGATGCCGATGCGGCCGGCTGCCAAGGCGAAGCGGATGCGGTGCCGTTTGCGCTGACCGGGGAAGTCGCCGCGATCGATGCAACGGTCGGCGCCGAGGCGGTGGCGGCCAGTTGCGAAAGCGCAGCGGATGCCGTGCCGGTTATGCCGACCGGGGAAGTCGATGCGATCGGTGCAATGGTTGATGCCGACACGGCCGGCTGCGAAAGCGAAGCGGACGCAGTGCCGGTTACGCCGACCGGCGCCGTCGATGCGACCGATGCAACGGTCGATGCCGACACGGCCGGCTGCGAAAGCGCAGCGGATGCCGTGCCGGTCACACCAGCCGGCGAAGCGCTGTCGGGCGCAATGTTCGACGCAGACGCAGGTACCTGCACGGTCGAACCGTGAGCGCCGCCGCCGAACGGCGAAGTAGTGGCGGCCGAAGCCGTCGGTGCTGCGGCAAACGGTTGAGTTGCCGGCGATTTCGGCAGTTCCGCGGAGACGGCCGTATATGTCGTTGCAGGTTGCCCCGTCGGCGGAATCGACGGTGTCCGCGTCCACTCTGTCGCGGGCGTGGCGCCCGGCGCGATTGCCGACACCGGCGCTACACGTTCTGCGGCTTTCGGCTCTGCGCCTTCCGGTGAGATACGCGATGCAGTCAGTGTCGACGCTGCCGCCAGCGGCACGGTGTCGGAAATGGCGCGCGTCGATGTTTCGGCGAGCGACGAAGAGGGGAGGGCCGCAAACGGAGCGATCCCCCCGGCGGATTCGACGTCGGCGTGAGCATCGGCGAGGCTCTGCGGCGCACGGGCCGGTGCATGGCGATCGATCGCAGGCGACGGTTGCGCTTCGTATTTGTCGTCGGTATCGACGGACGCAACCGGTTTGCTCGCAGCGATGTCGTGAACCGTCGCGTCTTGCGGCGGCGCGGAGGACGCATCGGCCGGCTCCGATCCCATCGCGTCCGTCAGCGATACGTCGAACGCGGAAACCGGCTGGCTGGCGAGGTCTTCCCAGGGAGCGAGGTCGATTGGCGCGTCGAACGACGGCGCGGCGGGCGCATCGTCGGCGCGCCGGATCCCGAGGGCGCCGTGATGCGAAAACACCGGATTGTCGATGCCGGTATCCGGCAGCGTCTGCGGGACGAAATCGTCGAACGCCGTGACGCCTGTATCGGCAACCGGAGCATGCGTCATGCCGGACTCTGCCGGCATGAACGCCTCCAGCGCGATCGGCGCGTTGTCGTCGTAGGCGGGTGCCGCATCGCGCTCGACCGGGGCGCTGGCGTCATGGGGCGCGACGCCGTGCGTCGCGGAGACGAACCCGTTCGACACGGCCGCCGACACCGGCGCGGCAACGCTGCCGGCTGCCGCTGCCATACCGGCCACGGTTGCGCCTGCCGCCGCCGCGTGCGTGGCATCGGCCGACTGCGAACCGCCGAGCGTGGCCCATTGCGCGGTGCTGGCCTCGATCGATCGCAGCGTGTCGTGAACGCTCGGCGCCGGCGTGATCGGTGCGGCGGGCTTTTCCGTCCATGCATACAGCGGCGCGCGCGTTGGCGTTTGCGGCGCCGGGCGGCGTCGCGCGGTGTCCGGCGGCAGGCCGGCCGCGCCGGTTCCCGCGACCGGTCGCACCGGCGGGCGCGGCGGCGCGCTGGCCGGCCGCGGCGCGACCGCGGTGCGCGGAGCGGTCTGCTTCAACGCCGCGGTGGCCGGTCGCGCGGCCGTCGGCCGCGGCCGGACCGGTTCGAATCCGACCGGAAGCGGGGCGGGATCGGGGCGCGGCACTTGCGCGTTCGCCGCCGCGCGCGCGAGGCTCGCGGTGCTGCCGGTTGTCGGCGGCGGCATCGCGCTGGTCGGGAGCGGCGCGGGCGGTGCCGGCATGCTGCTGCGACCGGTCGCGGTCGGCTTCAGCCAGCCCGACGGCGCGACGGGTTCCGCGTGCGGACGCGGGGGCGTCTTGCTGCGCGGCTTCGGCCGCGCCTGCGGGTCGGGTTTCCACAGCGTCGGGCGCGAATACCGGCCGTTCTGGCGCGGCGCCATCGAGTTGACGGTATGCGCGGTAGTCGGCTGCACGATGTCGTCGTCGCGATGCAGCGCGCTGCGCGGCAGGTCGGCGATGCCGCGTGCATCGTCGTCGCCGCCGTCGCGCGACAGCTTGACGCCGAACGACGTGTCGACCCATGCGGCGAACTGGCGCCAGCCGATGCCGCTCAGCCAGGGCAGCCCGGCGAAGAACAGCACGACCATCGCGACCGGCGTGCCGATCGGGCCGAGCACATGGGCGAAGCCGGCGGAAAACGCATGGCCGAGCGCGTTCGTGTCGGGGCCCGACAGCGGGCTCGTCAGCGTGCAGCTCGCAACGAACACCGCGGCGAAACCGAGCCACAGGCGGATCGAGCCGCGGCCTGCGAGCCCGCCGCCGCCGGGCAGCATCGCCTGCACGAGACGCCAGAAGAGAAGGAGGAACCAGACGGCGGAGATGCCGAACCAGCCGAAGACAACCGTGTGCATGCTTTGAAACAGGAGTGGGGAGGGGCGCGCGGGGCGCGACCCGCCGAGTTTAACCGGCCGGCGAACAAGATTCTAAGGCGGCATGAATTCGTTTCACGCCGCGCGGCGCGTGTGTCCGGCACATGCGCGCGACGCGCAACGCGAAGGCGGTCGGCCGGCCTTCGCGCGCGCGGTGCATCAGGGGCTCCGGTGCGTGAAGGTCAGCGTAGCGCCGGCATTGGTTACGATCTGCAATTGCTGCGGCTCGCGCATCTGCACGCCGGTCTTCTCGATGTGGGCGAGCGCGTCGAGGTACGCGTGTTCGAGCTGGCCGCCGAGCGTATTCGGGCAGGCCATCCGCGTGCCGGCGAGTGGCCCGAAGCTCAGCAGGCCGTTCTTGATCGCGTAGGTGCCCATGTAGCGGTTGCAGCCCGAGAACCCGCTGGCGCGCCGGATGCCCGAATCGGTGGACAGCGCGAGCTTGATCGGCTCGCCGTTGTCGCCGTGCGGGATCGTGCGCTGCGTGCCGTCGGCGTTCAGCCAGTTGGTGAGTTCCCAGTTGGTGTCGTCGAGCAACTGGACGGCGGCCGGATTGTACGGATCGGGCGCGTGGGCGGCGGAATCGGGGTGGGTCGGCATCGCGCAGGCGGCGAGAAGCGTGGCAAGCGTCAGCGCGCAGAGGGGCGCGCGCAACGGGCGAAGCAGGCCGGTGCGTGCGCGTGCGGCCGCGGACAGGTGGGACATGAGCCTCGTTCCTCATCGGATTCTGATCAAGGCGTAAGAGTAACGCACCCGCGCCGCGACAGGCGAGCCGACACTTCGCGCGTGAAAACGTTCGCAGCCTGCCCGCGAGCGGCGCGCGGCCGGGCAGCGGCGCGGCGAAACGCGCCAAACCGGCGTCGTGGCGCGTGTTAACATCGGAGCCGTTTTCGTCCTCCACCAGAAGCGGGAAATCACATGCAGATCGGTCAGCGGCTCGGTACGCCGCTTTCACCCTCGGCCACGCGCGTCATGCTGCTCGGCGCCGGCGAACTCGGCAAGGAAGTCATCATCGCGTTGCAGCGGCTCGGCGTAGAAGTCATCGCAGTCGACCGCTATCCGGATGCACCGGGCCATCAGGTCGCGCATCGCGCGCACGTGATCGACATGACGGACGCCGCCGCACTGCGGGCGATCGTCGAGGCCGAGCGCCCGCACCTGATCGTGCCCGAGATCGAAGCGATTGCGACCGACGCGCTCGCGGCGATCGAGGCGGCCGGCCTCGCCGAGGTGATCCCGACCGCACGCGCGACGCAGCTCACGATGAACCGCGAAGGAATCCGCCGGCTCGCGGCCGAGGAGCTCGGCCTGCCGACGTCGCCGTATGCGTTCGCGGATTCGTTCGAAGCGTTCAGCGCGGCGGTCGCGAAGATCGGCATGCCGTGCGTCGTGAAGCCCGTGATGTCGTCGTCGGGCAAGGGGCAGTCGGTCGTGAAGACCGAAGCCGACGTGAAGTCCGCGTGGGACTACGCGATGGCGGGCGGGCGCGTGAACCACGGCCGCGTGATCGTCGAAGGCTTCATCGATTTCGAATACGAGATCACGCAACTGACCGTGCGCGCGATCGACCCGGCGACGCTCGGCACGCGCACCTACTTCTGCGAGCCGGTCGGCCACGTGCAGGTCGCGGGCGACTACGTCGAGTCGTGGCAGCCGCAGCCGATGAGCGCGGTGGCGCTCGAGAAGTCGCGCGAGATCGCGCACAAGGTCACCGAGGCGCTCGGCGGGCGCGGGATGTTCGGCGTCGAGCTGTTCGTGCGCGGCGACGACGTGTGGTTCTCCGAGGTGAGCCCGCGGCCGCACGATACGGGCCTCGTCACGCTCGCGTCGCAGCGCCAGTCCGAATTCGAGCTGCACGCGCGCGCGATTCTCGGGCTGCCGGTCGATCCGGCGCTCGGTACGCCGGCCGCGTCGGCCGTGATCTACGGTGGCCTCGACGAGCGCGGGATCGCGTTCGAAGGCGTGCGCGACGCGCTCGCGGTGCCGGGCGCCGACCTGCGCCTGTTCGGCAAACCGGAAAGTTTTGCGAAGCGGCGCATGGGCGTCGCGCTGGCGACCGGCGCGACCGTCGACGAAGCCCGCGAACGCGCGAAGCGCGCCGCCGCGGCCGTGCGGCCTGTGTCGGCCCGCTGACGGAACGAGGAGAGGACGATGGCGCCGATCTGGCTGCGTATCGGAAAGCTGGGCGTCGCGCTGGCGCTGGTCGCGAGTCTCGCGGGTTGCGGCGTCGCGGCCGCACCGTGCCGGGTCGCATCGGCCGGGCTCAAGATCGTGCCGCTCGTCGGCCATCTCGCGGCCGCGCCGACCGACGCGTGCGCCGACGTCATCGATCCCTGACAGCGCGACCCAACGCGAAACCAGCAATAACCGCGCGCCCCGCGAGGGCGCGCTTCCACCCGTCTCGTGAGAGGACCTGCATGATTCGCCAAACCGTCGCCGCACTCGCGCTCGCCGGCACCGCCGTTTCGGTCGCGCATGCCGCGCAACTGACCGTCGAAGAGATCGACGCCGATGCGCGCCAGCAGACCGTCTACCAGTGCGCGAACCAGAAGCAGCCCGTGCGCGTGTCGTACTGGCTCGCGGGCAACGGCCAGAGCTTCGCGCTCGTGCCGGTCAACGGCCGGCAACTGCTGTTCGTCGATACCGTGTCGGCTTCGGGCGCGCGCTATCAGGCCGGCCGCTATACGTGGTGGACGAAGGGCAAGGAAGCGACGCTGCGCGACGAGATCGCCGACCAGAAGTCGCCGCCGCTGCTTGGCGATTGCGTACAGGTCGAGAAGAAAAAGAAGGGCTGAGCGCCGGGCGCGATCGCGGATCGTGCGCGCCCGTGCTTGCCGGCCGCCGGACCTGACGGTTCGGCGCTCGGGCGGGTCGCGGGCGCCTGGGCAACGCAATCCTGAATCTGGCCCTTATATCCCTTGCCGGCCGGTCGGGGTAGCCCGATCGGCCGGTTCGCCGACCGCGCGGGGCCGTACGGGCCCGCCGCGCGAACCGCCGTTGCGGCCGTTCGCGGCGTTGTCACGGACAGATGGCCGCGCAGTGCTACAATACGGCCCTTTCCGCCGGCATTCGCGCCGAACGGAGTCCGCACGGCCTGGTGTCCAGCGTTCGCATTGAACCGGTCCCAAGCGCCAGAGCGGCGCCGCGCGGCGCGCCGCGGCTCCGTCTATTTCCGAATTGTGATGAGCGCAGGCCCGGCTGGCCTGACGCACGATGTCCCCGCCGCGCCTTTTGAGCGAAACGCCACCATGTCCGATTCTGTCGCCAAGCCCGTCGACGCAACCTTCGACCAATTCGGCCTTGCCGCCGATATCCTGAAAGCCATTGCGGAGCAGGGGTATACGACGCCGACGCCGATCCAGGCGCAGGCCATTCCGGTCGTGCTCGCCGGCCGCGACGTCATGGGCGCCGCGCAAACGGGCACCGGCAAGACCGCGAGTTTCTCGCTGCCGATCATCCAGCGCCTGCTGCCGCAGGCGAACACGAGCGCGTCACCGGCGCGCCACCCCGTGCGTGCGCTGATCCTCACGCCGACCCGCGAACTCGCCGACCAGGTCGCCGCGAACGTGCATGCGTATGCGAAGCACACGCCGCTGCGCAGCGCGGTCGTGTTCGGCGGTGTCGACATGAACCCGCAGATGGCCGAACTGCGCCGCGGCGTCGAGATCCTGATCGCGACGCCGGGGCGCCTGCTCGATCACGTGCAGCAGAAGACCGCGAATCTCGGCCAGGTGCAGATCCTCGTGCTCGACGAAGCCGACCGGATGCTCGACATGGGCTTCCTGCCCGATCTGCAGCGCATCCTGAACCTGCTGCCGAAGGAACGCCAGACGCTGCTGTTCTCGGCCACCTTCTCGGCGGAAATCAAGAAGCTCGCATCGACCTACCTGCGCAACCCGCAGACGATCGAGGTCGCGCGCAGCAACTCGACGAACGCGAACGTCACGCAGATCGTCTACGACGTCGCCGAAGGCGACAAGCAGGCGGCCGTCGTGCAGTTGCTGCGCGATCGCGGGCTCAAGCAGGTGATCGTGTTCTGCAACAGCAAGATCGGCGCGAGCCGGCTCGCGCGCAATCTCGAGCGCGACGGCGTGGTCGCGTCGGCGATCCACGGCGACAAGACGCAGATCGAGCGGATGCAGGCGCTCGACGCATTCAAGCGCGGCGAGATCGAGGCGCTGGTCGCGACCGACGTGGCCGCGCGCGGCCTCGACATCGTCGAGCTGCCGGCCGTGATCAACTTCGACCTGCCGTTCAGCGCGGAAGACTATGTGCACCGGATCGGCCGGACGGGCCGTGCGGGCGCGACCGGCGACGCGCTGTCGCTGTGCAGCCCGAACGAGCGCAAGCAGCTTGCCGATATCGAGAAGCTGATCAAGCGTCCGCTCGAAGTGCAGACGCTCGCGCTCGACAAGCCGGCGCGCCCTCGTCACGACGAGCGTGGCAGCGAGCGCGGCGGTGACCGTGGTGGCGACCGCAACAGCGAACGCGGTGGTGAGCGCGGTGGCCGGCGCGAACGCGACGAGCATCGCGGTGCGTCGGGGCGCCGCTCGGCCGGTTCCGAGCGCAGCGGCCATCACCGTCGCCACGAAGCGCCGGTCGACGATTTCTTCCTGAAGCCGTATGAGCCGTCGGCGGCGGCGAAGCAGTCGGACGACGCGCAGCCTGCGCAGCAGCCCGAGAAGAAAGGGCCGAAGCGCCAGGTCGCCGCGCTGCTCGGCGGGTTCGGCATGCCGCGCAAGCCGTCGGCTTAAGCCGGGCGAACGTGGCGGGGCGGCGCGTGAGCGCTGCCGGACAAGCGGGTGCATGCGATGAGCATGTGCCCGTTTTTTATTGGGGCCGTAGTTAGGGGGCGGGGGTGGCGCGGGGCGCCGGCGAGCCATTCAATCTCGGCGCTCGATCGGCGCGAATCCGGCTCGCCGGGTGCTTTAGCCGGCCAGCGGCCCGAAGCGCCGCGCCCATGCAGCCGTCGCGGCCGCGTAGAACGCATCGAGCGTGGTGCCCGCGAGCATGCCATCGGGCGCGAGGCCCAGATGTGCGGCCGCGGCCTGCAGTGCCGGCAGCGGATCGTCGCGCTCGAGCGCGGTCGCGCCCGTCTGCTTGCTGAGCTTCTCGCCGTTCGCATCGACGACGACGGGCACGTGCAGATATCGCGGCGTCGGTACGCCGAGGCAGTGTTGCAGATGGATCTGGCGCGCGGTCGAATCGAGCAGGTCGGCGCCGCGCACGACGTGCGTGATGCGCGCATCGGCGTCATCGACGACGACCGCGAGCTGATAGGCCCATTGCCCGTCGGCGCGCTTCAACACGAAATCGCCGACTTCGGTCGCGAGGTTCTGCGATTGCGTGTGCTGCCAGCGGTCGTCGAACGTGACGATCGCGTCGTCGCCGTCCGGTACGCGCAGCCGCCATGCGCGCGCGGGCTTGCCGTGCAGGCCCGTGCGGCAGGTGCCCGGATACGCGAGCGTCGTATGGCGCTCGTGCGCGGCGCGCAGCGAGTCGGCGATTTCCTTGCGCGTGCAGCCGCACGGATAGACGCGCCCCGCTGCGACGAGCTGCTCGAGCGCGGCCGTGTACGCCGCATCGCGCGTGCTTTGCCAGACGGGCGGCTCGTCGGGCGTCATGCCGAAATGCGCGAGCGTCGCGAGGATGTCGTCGGCCGCGCCGGGTACCGTGCGCGGGCCGTCGAGGTCCTCGATGCGCACGAGCCATGTGCCGCCGTGCGCGCGCGCGTCGAGCCAGCTCGCGAGCGCGCCGACCAGCGAGCCGAAGTGCAGCGGCCCGGTGGGCGACGGTGCGAAGCGGCCGCGATAGCCGTTCATCGGGGCGCGGGCCGCGCGCTTACGCGGCGCTGGCTGCCTGCGCGCAGGCCGGGCACGACTTGCCGGCCACGTAGCTCGGCGACTGTTGCGCTTCCGGCGTGACGACCGCGCGGCACGCGAAGCACGTGACGTTCTCGGTAGGCTGGAGTTGCGGGTTCAGCGCGGTGCGGTAGTCGAACACGAAGCAGTCGCCGTGATAGTGCGCGCCGCCGACTTCCTCGAAATACTTCAGGATCCCGCCTTCGAGCTGGTACACGTTCTCGATGCCGATTTCCTTCATGTGGATCGCGGCCTTCTCGCAGCGGATGCCGCCCGTGCAGAACGACACGACCGTCTTGCCGTCGAGATCGGCGCGGTTCGCATCGATCACTTCCGGGAATTCGCTGAACTTGTCGATCCGGTAGTCGAGCGCGTCGTCGAACGTGCCGACGTCGACCTCGAACGCATTGCGCGTGTCGAGCATCACGATCGGGCGGCCCGCGTCGTCGTGGCCGCGGTCGAGCCATGCCTTCAGCGTGCGCGCGTCGACGAACGGCGCGCGGCCGAGCTCCGGCTTGATCGCGGGCTTCTTCATCGTGATGATCTCGCGCTTCAGGCGCACGAGCATGCGGCGGAACGGCTGCGAGTCGGACAGGCTTTCCTTGAACTGCAGCGTCGCGAACTTGCCTTCGAACAGCGGATCGTGGCGGATGTACGCGATGAACGCGTCGGCTGCTTCGCGCGTGCCGGCGATGAACAGGTTGATGCCTTCCGGCGCGAGCAGGATCGTGCCGCGCAGGCCGAGTTCGTTGCAGCGGGCGGTGACGAGCGGGCGCCATTGTTCGGTCGCGTCGAGCGACACGAAGTGGTAGGCGGCGAGGTTGACGATGGTCATGATGGTCCGACGGGAAAACGGCCGCACGGCGGCCCGCAAAAAAGGGTGCGAAGCCGTGGCGATGATTCGAAAACCCGTATTATCCCGCAAACCGCGCACGTGCCGGCATCCAGCCGTTTGGCATGCCGCGCGACGTGGCGTCGCGCGCATCGGCCGAACGGCCAGCGCGGGGATTTTTTGGGCAGCCTGCGCGGCGACGCGGCTACAATAGCGCCCATGTCAGATCCTCGCTTCGTCCATCTTCGCGTTCACTCCGAATTCTCGATTGCCGACGGCATCGTGCGTCTCGACGACATCGTCAAGGCGGCGGCCGCGGACGGTCAGGGCGCGCTCGCGCTCACCGATCTCGGCAATGCATTCGGCCTCGTTCGTTTCTACCAGGAAGCCCGCGGCAAGGGCATCAAGCCGATCGCCGGCTGCGACGTCTGGATCACCAATCCGGACGATCGCGACAAGCCGTCGCGGCTGCTGCTGCTGGTGAAGGACAAGGTCGGCTACCTGAATCTCTGCGAGCTGCTGTCGAAGGCATGGCTCACGAACCAGTATCGTGGCCGCGCGGAACTCGATGCGAGCTGGCTCGATGGCGAACTTTCGCAGGGGCTGCTCGCGCTGTCGGGCGCGCAGCAGGGCGATATCGGGCTCGCGCTCGCGGCCGGCAACGAAGAAGCGGCGCGCCGTCACGCCGAGCGCTGGGCGAAGGTGTTTCCGGGCGGCTTCTACATCGAGCTGCAGCGATACGGCCAGCCGGGCGCCGAGGCGTACATCCAGCAGGTTGCGACGCTCGCGGCGTCGCTGAAGCTGCCGGTCGTCGCGACGCACCCGACGCAGTTCATGACCGACGACGATTTCACCGCGCACGAGGCGCGCGTGTGCATTTCGGAAGGCGACATCCTCGCGAACCCGCGGCGCCAGAAACGCTTCACGACCGACCAGTATTTCCGCACGCAGGACGACATGGCCGCGCTGTTCGCCGACCTGCCGTCCGCGATTGCGAACACGGTCGAGATCGCAAAACGCTGCAACCTGAAGCTCGAGCTCGGCAAGCCGAAACTGCCGCTGTTCCCGACGCCGGACGGCATGTCGCTCGACGACTACCTGGTCCAGCTGTCGAAGGAAGGGCTCGAGACGCGGCTCCTGCAGTTGTATCCGGCCGAAGCCGAACGCGACGCGCAGCGCGACACGTACTACAAGCGACTTGAATTCGAGTGCGGGACCATCACGAAGATGGGCTTCCCGGGCTACTTCCTGATCGTCGCGGACTTCATCAACTGGGCGAAGAACAACGGCGTGCCGGTCGGCCCGGGCCGCGGCTCGGGCGCCGGTTCGCTGGTCGCGTACGCGCTCGGCATTACCGACCTCGACCCGCTGCGCTACAACCTGCTGTTCGAGCGCTTCCTGAACCCGGAACGCGTGTCGATGCCCGACTTCGACATCGACTTCTGCCAGCACGGCCGCGACCGCGTGATCCAGTACGTGAAGGAGAAGTACGGCGCGGACGCGGTGTCGCAGATCGCCACGTTCGGCACGATGGCCGCGAAGGCGGCCGTGCGCGACATCGGCCGCGTGCTCGACCTCGGCTACATGTTCACCGATGGCATCGCGAAGCTGATCCCGTTCAAGCCGGGCAAGCACGTGACGATCGCCGACGCGATGAAGGAAGAGCCGCAACTGCAGGAGCGCTACGACCACGAGGACGAAGTCCACCAGTTGCTCGATCTCGCGCAGCGCGTCGAAGGCCTCACGCGTAACGTCGGGATGCACGCGGGCGGCGTGCTGATCGCGCCCGGCAAGCTGACCGATTTCTGCCCGCTGTACACGCAGGGCGACGACGGCGGCGTCGTCAGCCAGTACGACAAGGACGACGTCGAAGCCGTCGGCCTCGTGAAGTTCGACTTTCTGGGCCTCACGACGCTGACGATCCTCGACTGGGCCGAGCGCTACATTCGCCGCCTCGATCCGTCGAAGGCCGACTGGTCGCTCGCGCAGGTGCCGCTCGACGATCCGGCTTCGTTCCAGATCCTGAAGAAGGCCAACACGGTCGCGGTGTTCCAGCTGGAAAGCCGCGGGATGCAGGGCATGCTGAAGGATGCGCAGCCCGACCGCTTCGAGGACATCATCGCGCTCGTGTCGTTGTACCGTCCGGGCCCGATGGACCTGATCCCGAGCTTCTGCGCACGGAAGCACGGCCGCGAGAAGGTCGACTATCCGGATCCGCGCGTCGAACCCGTCCTGAAAGAGACCTACGGCATCATGGTCTATCAGGAGCAGGTGATGCAGATGGCGCAGATCATCGGCGGCTACTCGCTCGGCGGCGCGGACTTGCTGCGTCGCGCGATGGGCAAGAAGAAGCCCGAGGAGATGGCCAAGCACCGCGAGATCTTCGCCGAGGGTGCGGCGAAGAACGGTCTCGCGCGCGAGAAGTCCGACGAGATCTTCGACCTGATGGAGAAGTTCGCGGGCTACGGCTTCAACAAGTCGCACGCGGCTGCCTATGCACTGCTCGCGTATTACACCGCGTGGCTGAAGGCGCATCATCCGGCCGAATTCATGGCGGCCAACATGACGCTCGCGATGGACGACACCGACAAGGTGAAGATCCTGTTCGACGACTGCGTCGTGAACAACCTCGCCGTGTTGCCGCCCGACATCAACCAGTCGCATTACCGGTTCGAGCCCGTCGCCGAAGCCGACGGCAAGCGTTCGCGCACGATCCGCTACGGCCTCGGCGCAGTGAAGGGCAGCGGCCAGAACGCGATCGAGGAAATCCTGCGCGCCCGCGAGGAAAAGGCGTTCACCGACCTGTTCGACTTCTGCGAGCGGATCGACCGGCGCGTCGTCAACCGCCGCACGGTCGAGGCGCTGATCCGCGCCGGCGCGTTCGATTCGCTGAATGCGAACCGCGCGCAGATGCTCGCGTCGGTGCCGCTCGCGATGGAAGCGGCCGACCAGGCCGAGGCGAACGCGATGCAGGCCGGCCTGTTCGACATGGGCGCCGAGTCGCCGCACGCGCATGCGCTCGTCGATGAACCGGCGTGGGACGACAAGCGTCGCCTGCAGGAAGAAAAGGGCGCGCTCGGCTTCTACCTGTCCGGCCACCTGTTCGACGCGTATCGCGACGAGGTGCGCCGTTTCGTACGGCAGAAGGTCGGCGACCTGAAGGAAGGGCGCGACAAGCTGGTCGCGGGCATCATCGCGTCGCTGCGTACGCAGATGACCCAGCGCGGCAAGATGCTGATCGCGCTGCTCGACGACGGTTCGGGCCAGTGCGAGATCACGATCTTCAACGAGCAGTTCGAGGCGAACAAGGCGCTGTTCAAGGAAGACGAACTGCTGATCGTGCAGGGGCAGGCGCGCAACGACGCATTCACGGGCGGTATCCGCTTCACGACCGATACCGTGATGGATCTCGAACGCGCACGCAGTCGTTACGCGCAGGCCGTGCGGCTGACGATGAACGGCAACGCCGATGCAGCCGCGCTGCGCCGCGTGCTCGAGCCGCACGTGTCGAAGGACGATCCGGCTGCCGCGCCCGCGGTCGAAGCGCCCGCGCCGCGCGGCGGCGGGCGTGACGGCGGCCGTCGCCCGCAGGCGCCGCTGCCGAACGGGCTCGCGGTCCAGATCCACTACAGCAACGCGCGGGCGCAAGGCGAAATGCGGCTCGGCGATGCATGGCGCGTGAAGCCGAGCGACATGCTGCTCGCGGAACTGCGTGCGGCGTTCGACGGCAGTGTTGTCGAAATTACCTACTGACCGGGTCCCGACCGGACGGCTGTCGCGATATGCGGCCCGTCGCATCGCCATCGTGCGGTGCGGCGGGCCGTTTTTGCATCTTCGGGGAGCCGGGTCTTGGGCCGGCCATCCGGACGCTATACAATCCGGCGCAAGCCGCGCTCGCACGCGCGTGCGCAAACGGGGGCGGATCCATGCGGCGAGCGGCAGCGCGCGAGCAGGCCGCCCTGGAACAGGATGCCGGGGCATCGGCCCGTCGCGACGAAAAAAACTGACAGTCACCACATGACCATGGCCAACAGGAACCCGACCGGGCGGATCCTCGTGATCCGGATTGATTTTCTGGGCGACATGCTGTGCACGACGGCGTTCCTCGGTGCGCTGAAGGAGCGCTGGCCCGGCGCGGAGCTGCATGTGGTCGCGAACCGCTACAACGCGGCCGCGCTGGCCGGCAACCCGGATGTGCACGCGATCCATACGTACGTGTACAGCCGTCAATGCGAACGCAACGACCGTCCCGGGCGGATGCGCGCAATCGTCGACCGGCTGCGGCTCGTGCGCCGCCTGCGTCGGCTGCGGTTCGACCTCGTGGTCGTGCCGAACGGCGGCATGCATCGCAGCAGCATGCAGTTCGCGCGCCAGCTCCGCGCGAAGGATTGCCGCTGGCACGATGCCGAGACCGAGTTCGACGATCGCAAGCCAGAACATGTCGCGCAGCGGCCGATGTGCCACGAGGCGCTGTCGGGGTTCCGGCTCGTGCCGGAACTCGGTCGCGCCGATCTCGACCGCCTCGAGCTGTCGGTTCATCCGGACCGCGCGCTGCAGGATGCGTGGTATCGCCTGCTCGGGGAGCGCACGAAGCCGCGCGTCGGACTGTTCGTGTCGAACAAGGCGGCCGAGCGCCGCTGGCCCGCGGACCGCTGGCGCGACCTCGGCGAGCGGCTCGCGCCGTTCGCCGACGTGATCGTGTTCCGCGATCCGGCCATCCGCAACAACGCCGAGGACGATGCGTGGCGCGACGTGAGCGCGCGCCATGTCGCGCCGTCGTCGGTTGCCGATCTGGTGGCCGCCGCGAGCCTGCTCGACGCAATCGTGTCGGCAGACAGCGCCCCCGTGCATCTCGCGTCGGCGCTCGGCGTGCCGGTCGCCGCGCTGTTCGAGGATCGTCCCGAGAAATACCTGCGCTGGCATCCGCTCGGCGTGCCGCACGTGATCCTGCGCGCCGGCGCGACCGTCGATGCGATTGACGTCGACGCGGTCGAGCGCGCCGTACGCCATCTGCTGCCGCAGGCCGGCCATGGCGACGCGCCGGTGGCCGATGCGGGACGCGCGCGGCCGGCTTCCGCTGCGACACCTGCGATCCCGACCATCACTTCGTAGCGCGGGACGCACCGCGCACGGTGCAAGCGCCGGCGCGCCGGCGCCTGCCGCACTGCGTCCCGCGGGCAGGGCCACATCAGGGCCCCGTCGGCGCGTCATGCACGGCCGGTTCGCCATGCCGCGCCGGCTGTTGCAAAATCCTGTACATTGCCAGCCTTGTTCAGCCAGCTAGACAGACCGATCGCCGTGGCCCTGTTTTCCTCCGCCCGTCCGCCCAGAACCATCCTCGTTGCCGCGCCGCGCCGTATCGGCGACGTGCTGCTGACGACGCCGCTCGTGCGTTCGCTGAAGGCCCGCTGGCCCGATGCGCAGATCGACATGCTGGTGTTTCGCGGCACCGAGGGCGTGCTCGAGCACAATCCGGACGTACGGCGCGTGATCGTCGTCGCGCAGCGCGCGGGATTGCGTGAGCGGCTGCGCGACGCGCTGTCGATGTGGCGTCGCTACGATCTCGCGTGCGCGGCGCTGAGCTCCGACCGGCCGCGCTTCTATAGCTGGTTCGCCGGCCGCAAGCGGGTCGGCCTCGTCGATCCGAACCGTGTCACGTGGCTTACGCGGATGATGCTGAACGGGATCGCGATCAATCACCACGAATCCGCGCATACGGTCGTCAGCACGCTCGCGCTCGCCCCCGTGATCGGCATCGAGCCGGTGTCCGAGGTCGTCGCGCCCGGCATCGGCGACGATCCCGCGCGGCGCGCACGCTTCGACGCATGGCTCGCGGAGTCGCCGGCGATCCGCGACGGCAAGCCGCTGGTCGTCCTGCATCCGTATCCGATGTTCCGTTACAAGCAATGGCGGCTCGACGGCTGGGTCGAGATGATCGGCTGGCTGCGCGAGCACGGCTTCGCGGTCGCGTTGTCGGGCGGTCCGGCCGATCGCGAGCGCGAGTATGCGGAGCAGGTCGCGGCCGAGGCAGGCGGCGACGTGCTGAACCTGGTCGGCCGCCTCACGTTCGGCGAAAGCGCGGAGCTGGTGCGGCGTGCGCGGCTCTTCATCGGGCCGGACACCGGCGCGACGCACGTCGCGGCCGCGACGGGCACCGACACGATCGCGCTGTTCGGCCCGTCCGACCCCGTGCGCTGGGGGCCGTGGCCGCAGCACTGGCCCGCGACCGAGAATCCGTGGCCGCTGCGCGGCTCGGGGCGGCACGGGAACGTGTGGCTGCTGCAGGGGGAGGGCGATTGCGTGCCGTGCCGGCACGAGGGCTGCGAGCGCAAGGTCGACAGCCGCAGCGATTGCCTGGCCAATCTCGGCGCGCAGCGCGTGAAAGCCGCGGCGGCCGAGATGCTCGGGCTGAATCCGCCGGGCCCGGCGGAGGCCATCGTCGACACGTCGCGACTGCATCGCGCCGGATCGGACTGACGACCGACGCGCGGAAGACGCGCGTTTTTTCTTCGCTTTTCGGGGGGCTTGTTTCTCGACGAGCCGCGCTGACGGCGCGCAGCCCGCTCGCTTTGACGGCGGGCCGCCGCTGTCGCCTGAGCCGGCCGGCAGCGGGGCCTGCGCCGTCGTGCGTTACGCGCTGCGCCGGATCGCCGACGTCTCGCGCGGCAGCGCCTCGCTGCGCGCGCCGCAACCGAGCAGGATGCCGGCCAGCAGCACGATCAGGTGCCCTTCCGCGAAGTCGAGCAGCAGCGAATTCGCGAGGCTGCCGATCGTGAAGATCGCGAGCCATGCGAGCAGCAAGTGCCGCGAGCGCGGATCGAGCGTGCGGCTGCCGCGCGCGATCTGCACGATCAGGTTGATGAACAGCAGCACGCCGAGCGAGCCGAGCTGCACGGCCATCAGCAGGTATTCATTGTGCGGGTTCGACGTGAGCTGGCCCTCGGCGGCCGTCTTGCCGGCCGTGAGCTTCTCGAATTCGGATTCGAGGCCGCCCGCGCCGTAGCCGATCACCGGGCGCTGGCGATACAGCTCGAGCCCCTTCTTGTACCACTCGAGGCGCAGCCCGGTCGACGTGGCCGCATCGCTCTGCCGGTATTCCTGCACTTCCGACACGACCTTCACGAGCCGGCCGTTGTGAACCGTGCACGCGGCGACGACGAGCGCGACACCGGCCAGCACGAGCACGCCGGCGGCGAGCCCCGCGCGCAGTGCCGATTGCCGGCGCAGCAGCAGCACGAAACGCACGGCGACGACGAGGATCAGCAGCAGCGCGATGACCTGCCCCGTGCGTCCCTGCAGCATCACGAACACGTTGACGAGCGACCACGCGGCAACACCCGCATAGGCGGCGCGCCACAGCGTCGTGCGAGCCGCCAGGGCCAGATCGGCCGCCTGGTAGAACAGCAGCGCGCCGAACATGCCGGCGGCGATGTGGTTCTTGAACACCCACGCGCGCGACAGCGGCAGTTGGGTGGCGTGCGCGGGCCCGATCGCGGTCAGCCCGAGATAGTTGGTCGTCGACAGCAGCAGGATCACGCACAGCGTGCCGAACCAGCAGCGCCGCACGATCGGCGCCCAGTTCGAATGACGGAACGCGAGCACGGCGAAGGGCAGCAGCAGCAGCTTGTCGTACTTGCCAACCCAGTTCCACGCCTTGTTGTGCGGTGCGACCGTATACGTGACGCTGGCGGCCAGCGCGGCGAGGACCAGCAGCGCCGCGAGCGAAGCCGGGTCGGTAACGAACGAGCGAAGGTCGCGCCAGAATTCGGGGGAGATCACGAGCGCGACGGCGAACAGCCCGCAGAAGACGTTGGTCAGCGCGGTCGAGACCGGCACCATGCAGAGCGCGGCGACGGCGAATGCGCGGGCGGCGGTCAGGCGCCGCGTGGCGGGAGCGGAAAACGAAAGCATCGGAACCTGTCGAATGGACGAATGCGGCTTGCGGACATCATGCTCGCGCCGCGCGTCCCGGCGGGAGCTTCGGGACGAACGGCGCAGTATACGCGAAGCAGGGCAGGTTTCCGTGCCGTTTTAGGGGCTCGATCAGCTGAACGCGCGCTTGATCCGCGAACGCAGCAGCGCGCGCTTCAGGCGCCCGGCGACTGCCGGCGTGTCGAGCGCGATGCGCGTGCCGGCCGGCTCGCCGCGATGCAGGTAGTAGCGGTCGAACGTGGCCTGGGTCATGCCCCATTTGTTGAGGAACTGGCGGCGGCCGTCGTTCTTGACGATCTTGCCCGTGCTCTTCTGCTGGAAGTGGTAGACGAGGCTGTCGCCGACGCCGAGGAAGATCCGGCAGCCGGCGTCCCAGAATTTCATCGAGAAGTCGTTGTCGCTGCTCATGCCGGGCGACAGCTCGCTGCTGTAGCCGCCGATGCGGTTCCACCAGTCGCGGTGCACGAGCGTCGGCGGCCAGGTCGAGCCGAGCCAGTCCGCGCGCGCGAGACGCGGGCTCGCTTCGACGAGACCCGCCGCGTCGAAATGCTCGGCGTCGCGGCCGAAATTGCTGACGACGACACACGGGTTGCGCGTGTCGACCGGCTCGACCATCGTGCCCGACAGCATGAAGAGGTCGGTCGGCATCTGTTCGATGCGGCGCACGAGCGCCGTGTCCCAGCCGGGGCAGCAGAACATGTCGTCGTTCATGTAGACGACGTAGTCGCGCGTCGCACGCGCGGCGGCCAGGTTCACCGCATGGCAGATGCCGATGTTGGTCGGCGACGCGGTGTGCTCGATCCCTTCGCTGCGCACCCAGTCGAGCGTGCCGTCCGAACCGTCGTTCACGTGCACGATGATCTGGTGGTCGTACGCGGAGTGGCGGCGCAAGCTGTCGACGACGAGCTTGAGGTACGGCAGGTTGTTCCAGGTCGGGATGATGATGGAGAACATGGCGGTCGGATTCGGTGGTCGTCGTGGCGGGCGGTGCGAAGTGCAGCCGCTGGGGCGGGCACGCGCGGCGCGGGCAGCCCGGCATTGTAACGCCGGGCCGGCCGCGTGCCGGCGGCGTGGGGGGCGGGCGCTCAGCGCGCCGGTTCGTGGCCGAGCTTCAGGAAGCGGTAGTACACGGTTTCCGCGTTGAACACGGCGATCATGAAGCCCGCGCGGCCGTCGAGGAACCCGCGCCGCAGCACGTAGGTGCGCACGAACGCCCAGGCGCCGCGCGCGAGCGCCTTGCCGAAGCCGCCGCGCTGGCCGGCCGCGCGGCGCTGGCGCGCGCCGGCCGTCGAATACGCGTCGAGCTTGCGCACGACGGTTTCGAAGTCTTCGTACGAGTAGTGCATCAGCTTGCCGGGCAGGCGCTGCGCGGCGCTATCGAACACGAGACGCTCGTGCACGAGATCGTCCGAGAAGCGCGCGGTGCCGCGCCGGAACAGGCGCGGCACCCAGTCCGGATACCAGCCGCTGTGATGGATCCACTGGCCGCAGAAGCTCGACAGCCGGTCGAGCGCATAGACCTGCGCGGCCGGCGCGCGGATCGCGTCGCGGATCGACTGCGCGAGTTCCGGGCTGACGATCTCGTCGGTGTCGAGCGACAGGATCCAGTCGGTGCCGAGC
The DNA here is from genome assembly GCF_025560745.1 of Burkholderia sp. S-53. Lineage (NCBI taxonomy): Bacteria > Pseudomonadati > Pseudomonadota > Betaproteobacteria > Burkholderiales > Burkholderiaceae > Burkholderia > Burkholderia sp. S-53. The sequence continues at coordinate 2,678,318 of NZ_CP090483.1, read as the reverse complement.
GCGTCGAGCGCGCGGTTCTTCTGCGGGCCGAAGCCCGGCCAGTCGCGCTCGACGATCACACGCGCGCCGTGCGCCTGCGCGATCGCGACCGTATCGTCGGTGCTGCCGCCGTCGATGACGACGACATCGTCGGCGAACGACAGCGCCGCGAGGCACTGGGCGAGCCGCGCGGACGCGTTGAGGGCGATGAGGGCGACGCCGAGGGAGGGTTCAGCCATGAAATCGTCGGAAAGGCGGTGAAAACGGTGAGCGGCAGTATACCCGCGGCCCGGCCGCCGGCCCTATCGGCCATGACCGTGCCGGCGGGGGCGGTGCGGCTATAATGTTGAGCCCTTTTCGGCACCCGCCCGACAGGGGCGAAATCCCGGGCGGCCACGCGCCGGGCGCCGCATCGCGGCTCAAGAAGGATTGCCTTGGAAACCCAGAACACTCTTCGCAAACCGATGGACGGCAGCGGCACCTCGCCGGTCACGGTCCTCAAGCGCCTGTGGCCGTACATCCGGCCGCACGTCGGCATCGTGGTGCTCGCCGTGATGACGATGGGCGTCGTCGCGGCCACCGAAGCCGGCATTCCGGCGCTGCTCAAGCCGCTGCTCGACCACGGTTTCGGCGTGCACGGCAGCGACAGCGCGAAATGGTACGTGCCGATCGCGGTGATCGGCCTCGCGCTCGTGCGCGGCGTATCGCAGTACGCATCGAGTTACCTGCTCAACTACGTATCGAACCGCATCCTGCTGCAACTGCGGCTCGAGATGTTCCAGCGGATGCTCCACACGAGCGCGTCGTTCTTCCAGCGCGAAACCGCGAGCACGGTGATCAACGCGATCGTGTTCGAGGTCAACCAGATCCTGGCGGTGCTGACGAGCGTGATGGTCACGCTCGTGCGCGATTCGCTGACGGTGATCTTCCTGCTCGGCTACCTGTTCTACCTGAACTGGCGGCTCACGCTGATCGTCGCGGTGATCCTGCCCGGCATCGGCTGGCTCGTCAGCAAGATCAACCGCCGCCTGCGCCGCCTGAACCGCGAGCACCAGACGCTGACCAACGAGCTGTCGTACATCGTCGAGGAGACGGTCGGCGGCTACAAGGTCGTCAAGGTGCACAACGGCGAAGCGTACGAGATGGACCGCTTCACCGCGATGAGCAAGCGCCTGCGCGGCTATGCGATGCGGATGACGATCTCGGGCGGTCTCGCCCAGCCGCTCACGCAGTTCCTGGCGTCGATCGCGCTCGCGGTCGTGATCACGATCGCGGTCGTGCAGTCGACCAACGACCAGACGACGGTCGGCGGTTTCGTCGCGTTCGTCACGTCGATGCTGCTGGTGATCTCGCCGCTCAAGCACCTGATCGACGTCAACCAGCCGCTGCAGCGCGGGATGACGGCCGCCGAGCTGATCTTCGGGCTGATCGACGAGCCGGCAGAGCCGCAGGGCGGCGGGCGGCCGCTGTCGCAGGCGCGCGGCGAAATCGAGTTCCGCAACGTGTCGTTCGACTATGGCGCGGCCGAGCGGCCGACGCTCGACCGCATCTCGTTCAAGGTCGCGCCGGGCGAGATGATCGCGCTCGCGGGCCCGTCCGGCAGCGGCAAGACGACGCTCGTGAACCTGCTGCCGCGCTTCTTCGACCCGACGGACGGCGCGATCCTGGTCGACGGCGTGCCGGTTTCCGACTACGACCTCCACGCGCTGCGCGGGCAGATGGCGATGGTCAGCCAGGACGTCGTGCTGTTCAACGACACGATCGCCGCGAACGTCGCGTACGGGCAGACGCCCGATCGCGCACGCGTGCAGGCCGCGCTCGAGGCCGCGAACCTCGCCGATGCGGTCGCCGCGATGCCCGACGGGCTCGACACGCTCGTCGGCGGCAACGGGATGCGGCTGTCCGGCGGCCAGCGTCAGCGGCTCGCGATCGCGCGCGCGATCTACAAGGACGCGCCGATCCTGATCCTCGACGAAGCGACGTCGGCGCTCGATTCGGAATCGGAGCGCCACGTGCAGGCCGCGCTCGAACGGCTGATGGAAGGGCGTACGACGCTCGTGATCGCACACCGGTTGTCGACGATCGAGCGCGCGGACCGCATCCTCGTGCTCGAGGCCGGCAAGATCGTCGAAGAGGGCAGCCACGACGAACTGCTGCGCCACGGCGGCCTCTACGCGCACCTGCACCGGATCCAGTACCAGCAGCAGGCGGCTTGACGCGCGTTCCGTTCGCGTCAAACCGGTGTGCTAGTCTTCATCGGGCAGGCACGGTCATTTCGTACGACGTGACGATATGGAGGGAAGGCACGATGAAGACGATGCACGGCATGGTGCTGTCCGCGCTGATCGCGGCAGGTTGCGCCGCGACGGCGGCGATCGCGCAGGATCACGGCAACTACGACAAGCACGATAACGACGATGGTCCCGGCATGCATCGCGGCCACGGCCCGAAACACATGCCGCCCGGCCAGGCGATGCACCGCGAGGACGACGTGCCGCCGCGCTGGGCCGACCAGCCGCGCCGCGACTGGCACAAGGGCGACCGGTTGCCCGACGAATTCCGCGACCGCCAGTACGTGATCGACGACTGGCGCGGCTACCGCCTGAGCCCGCCGCCGCGTGGCTATCAGTGGGTCGGCGTGGGCGGCGATCACCTGCTCGTGCAGATCGGCTCGGGCATCGTGCTGCAGATCGGCCCGTAACGTTTCCCGCCTTTTATCCGGTTGCCGGGCGTACACCCGGCAACCGCGTCATTTTGCCGCCGCGCGGCGGAACCAGCGCCGCTCGATTCTCGACATCCCCCAGCACACGCCCAGCGCGCACACGGTGCCGAGCGTCACCTCGCCGAGCCGCATCAGCGGAATGTCCCACAGCGGGCCGTTGCCCGGGAACAGCAGCACGATCGTCGCGGTCACGCCGCCGAGCCGTGCCGCGCTGCCGACGTTCAGGCACCAGCAGCAGACGATCGTCAACGCGACCGCGAGCGCATAGGCGACGAGACGATCGCCGCCGAGCGCGGCGCCCGCGAAGCCGAGCACGCCGCCGATCATCGCGCCGATGAACTGGTCGCGGGACAGCGACATCGTGTCCGAGTAGTTGTGCTGCGTGACGGCGATCGCGGTGACCGCCGCCCACACGGCCTGCTCGGTATGCAGCGCCCGCCCGATCGTGTAAGCGAGGCACGCGCCGCAGACGGCCTGGATGGCCATCAGCACGCCTTGCACGAAACGCTCGCCGAAGGTCAGCCCCTTGAACAGATCGAAGATCGACTGCTGGATCTGCTGGCGGGCTTCGTTGAGTGTCCTGATCGTATCCATCGTGAGTCGGCCAAGAAGCGGGTAACGGCGGCGCGCTGCTGTCAGTGCGCCTGTTTGGGCGATGCGGCGGCCGGCTCGTCGGCCGCTGCGTCGCCGTTATCGACGCGCGTTTCGGGCATCACGAGCCAGACCAGCAGCACCGCGAGCGCACCCGCGCCCGCGAGTCCGAAGAAGCTGACCGCGTTGCCGAAGTGGTCGGCGACGTAGCCGGCCGCGGCCGTGCTGAGCGTCGCGCCGATCCCGGCCGCGAGCCCGAACAGCCCGATGCACAGGTTATAGCGGCCCTTGCCGCCCGCGACGTCGGCCGCGATCAGCGGCAGCATCACGCCGAATACGGCCGCGCTGATGCCGTCGAGCATCTGTACGGGCACGAGCAGGTACGGGCTGCTCACGCCGGCGAACAGCAGCGCGCGCACCGGCAGCGCGGAGAAGCCGAGCAGCAGGATCGGCCGGCGCCCCCAGCGTTGCGCGGAGCGGCCGACCCACGGCGACAGCATCGCGACGATCGCCTGCGGCACGATGATGCACGCGGCGATCACGAGCTGCACGTTCTCGCCCATCCCGGCCGTGACTTCGCCGGCCGCGAGGTTGAGCATCGCCGCGTTCGACAGGTGGAACAGCACGACGCACGCCGCGAAGATCAGCATCCGGCGGTCGCGCAGCAGTTCGAGCAGCGTTTCGCGTTCGCCGGCTTCGTCGTGAGCGCCGTGGTCGTCGGGCTTCGACGACTGCGGGATCACCTCGTGCGTCGGCTGGATCATCGCGAGCGCGAACAGCGCGGGCAGCGCCAGCACCGCGGTCAGCCAGAACACCGCGCGCGCGGAGAAGTATTCGCCGGTGAGCCCCATCAGGCCCGCTGCGACCGCGCTGCCGATCGATGCCCAGCGCGCGTTGCGGCCGAGCCGGTCGCCGAGGTCGGCGCGGCCGACGAGCGAGAACGAGATCGCGGCCATCGCCGGCACGAGCATGCAGCTCGCGAAACCGTGGAACACCTCGGCGGCGATCACCGGCACGATCGTCGGGCTCGACGCGAGCAGCACCGCGGACAGGATGATGGCCGCGATCGCCCACGCGGCCGCGCCCTTCTTGTTCTTCAGCGCATCGACGGCCGCGCCGCCCGGCACCTGGCTGACCATCGCGCTGATCGTGCCGATCGACAGCACCATGCCGATCTCGCCCTGCGTCCACTTGTGCGACGCGAGGTAGGACGCGATGAACGGACCGAACCCTGTTTGAACGTTTGCAACGAAGAAGTTGAGCCAGTCGAGGGACCGGAGACTGCGTACGCTGACGGAATGCTTGATCGTCATCGGGTGGCACTCGCAGACGAAGCCGGCATCGGGGCGGCAGGGGGCGGCGAGACCGCGACGATCGGCTTGTCGGCCGCGTAGGGCGGCGACGCCTTGATTTGCGCGTCGTTCAGGTCGAGTTGCGGATGCAGCGCCTTGTCGCGCGTGACGAAGCGCAGCGCGGCCCAGTTCGCGGCGATCGAGCGGCGATCGGTATTGACGAGCCCGCCGAGGTCGAGCACGACGGCCTGCGGTTGCGCGGCGCGGTCGATCAGCACGTCGACGATGCGGCCGATCTTCGTGCCGTTCGGGCGCTCGACATCGCTGTCGAGCATCGGCAGCCGCGTCGCGGGCGATGCCGCCGCGGAGCCCGACAGCGGCACGGCCTTCGGGCGCGCGGCGGGCGGCAGGTCGCCCGACGGCACGTCGAGCACGATCGGCTCCTGTTTGCCGCCCGGCGTAAAGCGGAATACGTTCCACGGGAAGACGACCTTGCGGTCGCCAACGCCCATGAAGCCCTGCAGGTTGACGATCATCTCGCGCGGCTTGCCGCTCGCGTCGGTGACCATGTCGACCGCGCGGCCGATCACCTTGCCGTTGCGGCGCGCGACTTCGCTGTCGAGCAGCGCATGGATCTGGGTGCGGTCGAGCGCACGCGTCGCGACGAGCGGCGCAGGCGGCGGGGGCGGCGGCGTAGGCGTTTCCGGGCGCTGCACGGGCTTCGGGCGCGTCACCTCGCGATGCGGCTTCTTCGGCGCTTCCGGTTCTTCCGGCTGTGTCGGCGCCGGCACGGGCGGCATCGTCAGCGGCTCGCCGGCGGTTTCCTCGACGGGCTCGACGAGCGCTTCGCTGATCGGCGCGGGCGGATTCTGGACCGGCAGCAGCCCGCAGCCGGACAGCAGCACGGCGGCGGCGAGAATCGGGAAGACCGTCGACGACGGAAACGACTTGCGGGATGCGGGAAACGGGAGTCCGCCGCTCATTGACACTCACTCCATGGGTCGGGGGCGGCCCGAGGGCACGCGGCTGGCGATGGATGGCGGGTGCGGGCGGCGCACCACGCGAGGTGAGAGTTTAACGTGTCTTGCTTTCAGGACCGATTTCGATGGCCGATTGGAGGCGGACTGTCGGGAAAAGGAAGGGATCGGAGGCGGGGCGGGGGATGCCGAAAGACGGTTGACGATGCGGCCGGGGCCGAGGCAGGGGCTGCGGCTGCGGCTTCGACTTCGACTTCGACTTCGACTTCGACTTCGACTTCGACTTCGACTTCGACTTCGACTTCGACTTCGACTTCGGCATCGGCATCGGCATCGGCATCGGCATCGGCATCGGCATCGGCTTCGGCTTCGGCTTTGGCTTCGGCGCCCGACCGTCGACGACGATGCGGGCGCCGCGCGTGCCGACTGCTTATTTGACCAGCGCGCCGAGCGTCGTCGTCACGGGCGCGAGCACGCCGCCGCCCGTCTTCGAGATCGCGCCGGTGCCGGTGCTGCCCGTCAGTCCCGCGACGGGCGCGCCGCCGGCCGCGCCCGACACCGCTCCCGTCACGGTGCCGACCGCCGACGTGAGCGCGCCTGCCGGGTTGCTGCCGCCCGCCGCGGCACCGAGCGCGCCCGTCGACAGGAGCCCCGTGACCGGCGCGAGCGGATTCGTCGCGGCGCCGCCACCGCCGAGCAGCGTCGTGCCCGCGGTCGCTACCGTGTTGCCGGTCGCCGTCACGACGTTGCCGACGCCGGTCGTCACCGGATTGCCGCCGGTTTTCGCGATCGTCGTGCCGGCGTTCGCGACGCCGTTGCCGATCGTCGTCACGAGGTTCGTGAGCGGCGCGCCGAGCGGCGTGCTCGACGCGACGGTCTGCGTGACCGACCCGACCGTCGACGTGATCGGCGTGATCGCCGAGCTGGCTGCGCCCGTGACCTGCGCGACGGGGCCGCTCGACAGCTGCGTGCCGAGCGTCGCGCCGCCGCCCGCGATCGTATTGCCGAGCATCGTGATCGCGCCGCCGACGGGCGACGTGACGGGCGCGAGTGGTGCCAGCGCCGACCCGCTTGCGCCGAGACTCGACACGACGCCGCCCGTCGCGGCGACCGCGTTGCCGAGGTTCGTGACCACGCCGCCCGTGCTCGCGACCGTCGTGCCGACCGGATTCGACGACGCGCCGAGCTGGCCGAGCCCGGACCCGACGCCGTTGCCGAGCGTCGTGACGGCCGCGCCGGCGTCCTGCACGACGGTGCCGAGCCCTTGCGTGGTCGCCGCGTTCGTGCCCGGCAGCGACTGGCCGGCGATCACCGTGCCGACGCCCGACACGGCGCCGCCCGCGGCCGTCACGATATTGCTCGACGAGTCGATCGTCTGGCCGAGCGCATTGGCCGAGGTGCCGGTGCCTGAGGTGCCGCCGGTGCCCGTGGTGCCCGTGGTGCCACCGGAGCCGCTGCCCGTGCTGCCGACGGTCGAGCCGGTCCCCGACCCGCTGCCGGAGCCGTTGCCGGAGCCGCCGGTCGTGGCCGCGGTATTGCCCGAACCCGATCCGCCGCCGGTGCCCTGGCTCAGCGAGCCGGAGCCGCCGCACGCGGACAGCGACATCAGCGCCGCAACGCCCGCCGCGATCATGATCATTCGGAGTCCTGCTTGATGGGTGTTCGGCGTATTCATGTCGTCCTCGTATCGATAGAAGGGTTGGGTCAGGCGGCCTTCGCGTGCGCCGACGTGTCGTCGCTACGATGGGGAAGCGGCTGGCGCATCGTTGGTTGTCTCCCTGATTGACCTGTCGCCGTGTCGCGTTTTTGCCTGTACCGGAAGCCGGAACACCTGTCGGGCGGGCGGTTTGCATTCTTTCGTATTGCTTGCCGATCGCGCCGGAAAACACCGGATTCCTGGCGATCAGAGTAGGTCCGCCAGCGTGAGACGTCCTTTAACGATCGTTAAATTGAAGTAAGCGTCCGATTCACTGCGGGAATCGGGGTAATCACGGTCGACGCGGCGCGAATCGTGTGAGTCGGTGCCGGTCGCGCCGGTGTCGGGCGACGGGGAAGGGGGAGCGGAAGAGTGTGCGGTGCACGCAGGCGCCGGCCCGGCCCGCCGTCGTGGCGGGCCGGCGCGGGCGCTGCCCGACGCAGGGAGATACCGGGAAGTCAGGCGTCCGGATACCACGCATCGGTGAATTCGCTGACCTTGACGTCGGTCAGTTCCGGCCGTGCGGCCAGCCAGCCGCGCACGATCTCGCGATCGGCGTCGGTCGTCGTGCCGCGCGGCGCGCCCGAAATCACGTAGGCGCCGATGCCTTCGTCCGCGGATGCGACCGTCAGCAGCCCGTTCGCTTCGACGAAGTCGATGAATGCGTCGATCAGTTCGCCGCGTTCGAGGTCGGTCATCTCGTTGCGGTAGTGCGCGGTCGCGTTGAACGCGAGTTCCTGGAATTCGCCGATGTGGAGTTTCTTGCGCTGGCGGCGGTTGTGGCCTTGGCTCATGGTGTGTGGTGAATACGAAAAGGGTAAGTGAAAGGGCGGCGGCGGGCGCTGGCGCGGGATGCGCGAGCGGCCCGGGCGCCGCGTCGAAGCGCCGCGCGGCGGTGCCGGCGGCGGATGGGCGGAACCTTACATCAGCACGATGTCGTACTGCTCCTGGCTCAGGTTCGACTCGACCTGCAGCGACACCGGCTTGCCGATGAAGTCGATCAGCATCGCGAGATGCTGCGACTCCTCGTCGAGGAACAGGTCGATCACCTGCTGCGCGGCGATCACGCGGAATTCGCGCGGGTTGAACTGCCGCGATTCGCGCAGGATCTCGCGCAGGATGTCGTAGCACACGGTGCGCGACGTCTTCACCTGGCCCTTGCCCTGGCAGGTCGGGCACGGCTCGCACAGCACGTGCGCGAGCGATTCGCGCGTGCGCTTGCGCGTCATCTCGACGAGCCCGAGCTGCGAGAAGGTATTGACCGTCACGCGCGTGCGGTCGCGCGACAGCGCCTTCTTCAGCTCGGACAGCACCGCGTCGCGATGCTCGGCGTTCTCCATGTCGATGAAGTCGATGATGATGATCCCGCCGAGGTTGCGCAGCCGCAGCTGCCGCGCAATCGTGTGCGCGGCCTCGAGGTTGGTCTTGAAGATCGTGTCGTCGAAGTTGCGTGCGCCGACGTAGCCGCCGGTGTTCACGTCGATCGTCGTCATCGCCTCCGTCTGGTCGATCATCAGGTAACCGCCCGACTTCAGGTCGACGCGGCGCGACAGCGCGCGCTGGATCTCCGTCTCGATGTTGTACAGGTCGAACAGCGGCCGCTCGCCCGTGTAGTGGTGCAGCTTCGGGCTCACGGCCGGCGTGAACTCGGACGCGAATTCGGACAGGCGCTGGTACGTCTCGCGCGAATCGACCTGGATGCGCGTCGTGTCGTCGTTCGCGAAATCGCGCAGCACGCGCTGCGCGAGATCGAGATCCTGGTACAGCAGGCTCGTCGCCGGCAGCCGCTGCGCAAGCCCCACGATCGTCGCCCACGTCTTGCGCAGGTACGTGACGTCGCCGGCCAGTTCGTCGGAGGTCGCGTCCTCGGCGATCGTGCGCACGATGTAGCCGCCTTTCTCGTCCGGCGGGATCACGGCCGTCAGGCGCGCGCGCACGGCCTCGCGTTCGGCTTCGCTCTCGATCTTCTGCGAGATGCCGATATGCGGCTCCTGCGGCAGGTAGACGAGCGTGCGGCCCGCGATGCTGACCTGCGTCGACAGCCGCGCGCCCTTCGTGCCGATCGGATCCTTGATCACCTGGACCATCAGCGTCTGGCCTTCGAACACGGTCTTCTCGATCGGCTGGTGCGGCGTGTTCGATTGCGGCTCGCCGGCGAGCCGTGGATGCCAGATGTCGGCGACGTGCAGGAATGCCGCGCGCTCGAGGCCGATGTCGATGAACGCCGACTGCATGCCGGGCAGCACGCGCACGACCTTGCCGAGATAGATGTTGCCGACCCGCCCGCGCGACAGCGTGCGCTCGACGTGAAGCTCCTGCACCGCGCCTTGCTGGACGAGTGCGACCCGCGTTTCCTGCGGCGTGAGGTTGATCAGGATTTCTTCGTTCATGGTGGGCTTCAGAAGGCGACACGCGCGGCGCGCAACAGCGCCGCGGTCTCAAAAAGGGGCAGACCCATGATACCCGAATGGGAACCGTCGATCCGCTCGATGAATTCGGCCGCGCGGCCCTGGATCGCGTACGCGCCGGCCTTGCCGAACGGCTCGCCCGTTTCGACGTAGCGTGCGTATGCGTCGCGCGATGCCGCCGCGAAGCGCACCGACGAGCGCGACAGCGCGGGCGGCAGCAGTTCACCGCCGGCATCGATCACGGCGACGGCGGTCAGCACCGCGTGTTCGCGGCCCGCGAGGCGCGTCAGCATCGTGAGTGCGTCATCGGCGTCCGCCGGCTTGCCGAGGATCGCGCCGTCGATCGTGACGGTTGTATCGGCAACCAGCACCGGCGCGGCCGGCTTGCCGCTCGCGACGAGGCGCGCACGCGCGGCTTCGGCCTTCGCGACGGTCACGCGTCGCACGTATGCATCGGCGGCTTCGCCGGGCAGTTCGGCCTCGAGCGCCTCGGCGTCCTCGTCGGGGCGCGGCAGCAGCAGCTCGAAGCGCACGCCGATCTGCTGCAGCAGCTCCTGGCGGCGCGGACTTTGCGAAGCGAGGTAAAGAGTCGGGAAAAGCGCGGGGGACGTGCTGGACGGCATGGTGTCGTTATCTCGGTGAGCGCGCGCGGCGCGCGTCTCGAGGACGACGCGTCATGCGCGGTGGTAGGGGTGATTCTGCGTGATGCTCCACGCACGGTAAAGCTGTTCGGCAAGCAGCACGCGTACCATCCCGTGCGGCAGCGTCATGCTCGAGATGCGCAGCAGCACGTCGGCGCGCGCTTTCAGTTCCGGATCGAGCCCGTCGGCGCCGCCGATCACGAATGCGACGTCGCGGCCGTCCTGCTGCCAGCCGGGCAGCGCCTGCGCGAGCTGCATCGTGGTCCAGTCGCGGCCGCGCTCGTCGAGCGCGACGAGGCGCGCGCCCTTCGGCAGTGCGGCCTCGATCTTCTGCCGCTCGGCCGCCATCACGCTTTCGGCGCTGCGGCCGCCCGAGCGCAGTTCGGGCTTGATCTCGCGCAGCTCGATGCGCAGTTCGGGCGGCATCCGCTTCGTGTATTCGTCGAAGCCGGATGCGATCCAGCCCGGCATCTTGTGGCCGACCGCGAGGATGAAAAGCTTCATCGGGACGATTCGTAACGACTTAGCGGCGGCGGGCGGCCGTCTTGCGCGCCGGGCGGGCCGGTGCTTCTTCCTCGTCGTCCTCGTCTTCGCTTGCGGTGGCGAACCCGTTCTGGCCCTTGCCGCCGCCGAGCTTCATCCGCACGGGCTTGTCGCCCCAGATTTCCTCGAGGTTGTAGTACTGGCGCAGGGCCGGCTGCAGGATGTGCACGATCGCGTCGCCGCAGTCGACGAGCACCCATTCGCCGGTTTCCTCGCCCTCGGAGCTGACGATGTCGCCGCCGGCTTCCTTGACCTTGTCGCGCACGCTCGATGCGAGGGCCTTGGTCTGGCGGTTGGAGGTGCCCGATGCGACGACCACGCGGTCGAACAGTTCGGTCAGGTGGCTGGTGTTGAACACCTTGATGTCTTGCGCCTTGACGTCTTCGAGGGCGTCGACGATCACGCGCTGCAGTTTGCGAATATCCATGGAATCAGGTGTGGTAGAGGCGATGTTGAAGAATATAGGCCCATACGGCGGCCGGCACATGCTCGGCCGACGCGTCGGGCATTTGCGCATGGCGCGCGATGCATTCGCGCAGGTGCGCGCGGATGTCGGTCGCGGCAATGTCGAACGCGAGGGTCGTGTCGATCAGCAGGCGGCCGGCCGGCGTGGCCTTCAGCACGTCGGCGCCCGCCTGCCGCGCGGTGATTTCCTGCGCGACGTCCGGCGGCGCCGCGCCGAGCTCGAAGCCCGGGCGCGTCGACGCGCAGATGTGCGCGTAGTTGAACAGCTTGCGCCAGTCGCGCCACGTATCGAGGCGCACGAGCTGGTCGGCGCCGATCAGCAGCGACAGCGACGCGTCGGGGCCGATCCGCTCGCGCCAGCGCGCCAGCGTGTCGACCGTATAGGTCGGGCCGGCGTGCTCGATCTCGTCGGTCGCGACGGTCACGGTCACGCCCGGCAGCACGAGCGAATCCGCGGCCGCGCGCGTCATCGCGAGCCGATGCTCGGCGGCCGACACGTCGCGTTTCTGGTACGGCTGCCCGGCGGGCAGCAGCACGAGCTCGGTCAGGGCGAGCCGCTCGGCGAACCGGCGCGCGAGCGCGAGGTGGCCGTCGTGGATCGGGTCGAAAGTGCCGCCCAGCAAGCCGATACGACGCGGCAGCGGGGCGGGGCGGGCGGTGGTGTCCAGAAACGCGTCCTTTTCTTGGGGCAGCAGGGCGTGCGGGCTCAGACCCAGTCGCGCGGCACGATGAAGTCGCTGTACAGGCGCGCTTCAGGCGTTCCCGGTTCGGGCTGCCAGTTGTAGCGCCAGTTCGCGACCGGCGGCATCGACATCAGGATCGACTCGGTCCGGCCGCCGCTTTGCAGGCCGAACAGCGTGCCACGGTCGAACACGAGGTTGAATTCGACGTAGCGGCCGCGACGGTAGGCCTGGAAGTCGCGCTCGCGCTCGCCGTACGGCAGGTCGGCGCGGCGCTCGACGATCGGCAGGTAGGCCTGCAGGAACGCGTCGCCGACGCTTTGCATCAGGTCAAACGAGCGTTCGAAACCGGGCTCGGAGAAATCGTCGAAGAAGATCCCGCCGATGCCGCGCATCTCGTTGCGGTGCTTCAGGAAGAAATACTCGTCGCACCATTTCTTGAAGCGCGGGTAGAGCTCGGCGCCGAACGGGTCGAGCGCATCCTTGCAGGTCTGGTGGAAATGCCGCGCGTCGTCCTCGAAACCGTAAACCGGTGTCAGATCCATGCCGCCGCCGAACCAGAACACGGGCTCCTCGCCCGGTTTCGTCGCGATCAGCATCCGCACGTTCATGTGCACGGTCGGGCAGTACGGATTGCGCGGGTGCAGCACGAGCGACACGCCGAGCGCCTCGAAGCCGCGGCCCGCGAGCTGCGGGCGCGCCGCGCTCGCCGACGGCGGCAGCGCGTCGCCCGAGACGTCCGAAAAGCCGATTCCCGCGCGTTCGAACACGCGGCCGCCTTCCAGGATCCGCGTGCAGCCGCCGCCGCGCAGGCGTTCGGCCGGCCCGCGCTGCCATGCGTCGGTCGCGAGCGGCGTGCCGTCGAGCGCGCCGAGCGCGTCGGCGATGCGTGCCTGCAGGCCCTGGAGGTACGTGCGCACCCGCGCCACGTCGTAGGTCGAATCGGTCATGTCTGGACTGGGTGCCCCCGCCCGAAGCGGGGGCCGTAAAAAAGGCTTCTGCCGGGCATTCTATCGAACCCCGGCAGAGGAGCGGACGCGCAGCCTTGCGGCGCGCCCGAAGCGATCGTCACACGCTCTTGCGGTTGAGTGCGCGGAAACCGATGTCGCGGCGGTACTGCATGCCTTCGAAATTGATCTGGTTGATCGTGTCGTACGCATGCTGCTGCGCTTCGCGCACCGAATCGGCGAGGCCGACCACGCACAGCACGCGGCCGCCGGACGTCACGAGCTTGTCGCCGTCGCCGAGCGTCGTGCCCGCATGGAACGTGACGGCCTGTTCGGTCTCGGCCGGAATCCCGTTGATGCGGTCGCCCTTGCGCGGCGCGTCCGGATAACCGTGCGCGGCCAGCACGACGCCGAGCGCGGTGCGGCGGTCCCAGTCGAGCTCGACCGTGTCGAGCGTGCCCGCGATCGCCTGCTCGACGACCTTCGAGAAATCGCTCTTCAGGCGCGCCATGATCGGCTGCGTTTCCGGGTCGCCCATCCGGCAGTTGAACTCGAGCGTGCGCGGATTGCCTTCCTTGTCGATCATCAGGCCCGCATACAGGAAGCCCGTGAAGCGGATGCCGTCCTTCTCCATCCCGCGCACGGTCGGCATGATGATCTCGCGCATCACGCGTGCGTGCATCTGCGGCGTGACGATCGGGGCGGGCGAATACGCGCCCATGCCGCCGGTGTTCGGGCCGCGGTCCTCGTCGAGCAGGCGCTTGTGGTCCTGGCTGGAAGCCAGCGCCAGCGCATGCTTGCCGTCGACCATCACGATGAAGCTCGCTTCCTCGCCGTCGAGGAATTCCTCGATCACGACGCGCGCGCCGGCATCGCCGAGCTTGTTGCCCGACAGCATCATGTCGACGGCGGCGTGCGCCTCTTCGAGCGTCATCGCGACGACGACACCCTTGCCGGCCGCGAGGCCGTCGGCCTTCACGACGATCGGCGCACCCTTCGCGTCGATGTACGCGTGGGCCGCGGCTGCATCGGAGAAGGTTTCGTAGTCGGCCGTCGGGATGCCGTGACGCTTCATGAACGCCTTCGCGAAATCCTTCGAGCTTTCGAGCTGCGCGGCTTCGCGGGTCGGGCCGAACACCTTCAGGCCGCGCGCGCGGAACAGGTTGACGATGCCGGCCGCGAGCGGTGCTTCCGGCCCGACGAGCGTGAACGCGACGCCTTCGCGCTCCGCGAAATCGGCGAGTTCGTCGAGCGACGTGATGTCGACGTTCTTCAGGCGCTCGTCCTGCGCCGTGCCGCCATTGCCGGGTGCGACGTAGACCATCTGGACGCGCGGCGACTGCGCGAGCTTCCACGCCAGCGCATGTTCGCGGCCGCCGGAGCCGACGACGAGTAGTTTCATGGGATTCCCCGCAGACTAGAAAACAGGGCGGCCGGCACGCTCAGGCGCGCCGGCCGCGGATTCGGTCGGGCCGCCGCCGCGACAGGAGCACGGCGGCCGGCATCTCATTCCTCGACGATGACGGCGTTCGTATACACGTCCTGCACGTCGTCGAGGTTCTCGAGCGCGTCCAGGAGCTTCTGCATCTTCGCCGCGTCGTCGCCGGTGAATTCGACTTCGTTCTGCGGCTTCATCGTCACTTCGGCGAGTTCGGCCTTGAAGCCGGCGGCTTCGAGCGCGTCCTTCACCGCCGAGAATGCCTGCCAGTCGCACAGCACTTCGATCGAGCCGTCGTCGTTCGTGTTCACGTCGTTCGCGCCGGCTTCGAGCGCGGCTTCCATCAGCGCGTCTTCCGACGTGCCGGGCGCGAACAGGAACTGGCCGACGTGATCGAACATGAACGCGACCGAGCCGTCGGTGCCCATGTTGCCGCCGAACTTCGAGAACGCGTGGCGGACTTCCGCGACCGTGCGGGTGCGGTTGTCGGTCAGCGTGTCGACGATGATCGCCGCGCCGCTGATGCCGTAGCCTTCGTAACGGATTTCCTCGTAGTTCGCGCCGTCCGCGCCGCCGACGCCGCGATCGATCGCGCGCTTGACGTTGTCCTTCGGCATGTTCGCGTCGGCCGCCTTGTCGACCGCGAGACGCAGGCGCGGGTTCGAACTGACGTCGCCGCCGCCGAGGCGGGCCGCAACCTGGATTTCCTTGATCAGGCGGGTCCAGATCTTGCCGCGCTTCGCGTCGGCCGCTGCCTTCTTATGCTTGATGTTGGCCCATTTCGAATGACCAGCCATACCTTTCTCCGTGCCCGGGCGCGCTGCGCGGGCGATTGTGCCAATGTGTCGTTGAATCGGCGGCCGTTTCGGCGGGCATGAAGCCGCGGGGCCGCGCGTGTCGAGTGGATCGGGATTTTATCACGCGGCGACCGTCGGATCGGGGCCGCCGCGCATGGCCGAACAGCCGGGCAGGCCGCCGCGGGATACCCGACGGCGCGCCGCGCAGCCGCGCAGGCAAGTCAGTTCTTGGTGCCGAACAGGCGGTCGCCCGCGTCGCCGAGGCCCGGCACGATGTACGCGTGCTCGTTCAGGTGCGAGTCGAGCGAAGCCACATACAGCTTCACGTCCGGATGCGCGTCCTGGAACACCTGCACGCCCTCGGGCGCGGCGACGAGCGCGACGAACATGATGTTCGCGGCCGGCACGTTGCGGCGCTTGAGCACGTCGACCGCATGCACGGCCGAATAGCCGGTCGCGACCATCGGGTCGCACAGGATGAAGATGCGGTCCTCGAGATCCGGCAGGCGCACGAGGTACTCGACCGGGCGGTGGTCTTCGGCGCGGTACACGCCGATGTGGCCGACGCGGGCGGACGGGACCAGGTCGAGCAGGCCGTCCGACATCCCGATGCCCGCGCGCAGCACGGGCACGATCGCGAGCTTCTTGCCCGCGATCACGGGCGCGTCGACCTCGACGAGCGGGGTTTCGACCCGTCGGGTCGTGATCGGCAGGTTGCGGGTGATCTCGTAGCCCATCAGCAGCGTGATCTCGCGCAGCAGCTCGCGGAACGTGCGCGTCGACGTGTCCTTGTCGCGCATGTGGGTGAGCTTGTGCTGGATCAGCGGGTGATCGAGGATGAAGAGATTCGGGAAACGGCTGTCCTGTTTCATGACGGGGGCGCCTTGGCGGCAAAAGGGGAACGGGGCGACGGCGGGCGCAACGCGGCCGTCGCTTATGGCCGCAATTTTACCAAGGCGCGTCGCATGATCCGGATATTATCGACGCCTCACGACAATCCGCACGCCGCGCCCGCCCGTTCGCCTGCCCGCCGGCGCGAAACGGGGCCGCACCGGGGGCCGCATCGGCGTGCGTCGCCACCAAGGAATCGACGATGGATCTCGGCATTGCAGGAAAGACCGCGCTCGTGTGCGCGGCAAGCAAGGGCCTCGGGCGCGGCTGCGCGGAAGCGCTGGCCGCCGAGGGCGTGAACCTCGTGATCGTCGCGCGTACGCGTGACACGCTCGAAGCCACCGCCGACGCGATCCGCGCGGCGTCCGGCGTGTCGGTCACGGCGGTCGCGTGCGACATCACGACGCCGGACGGGCGCGCGGCCGCGCTCGCCGCGTGCCCGCAGCCGGACATTCTCGTGAACAACGCGGGCGGCCCGCCGCCGGGCGACTTCCGCGACTTCTCGCACGAAGACTGGATCCGTGCGCTCGAGTCGAACATGCTGACGCCGATCGAGCTGATTCGCGCGACCATCGACGGGATGATCGCGCGCGGCTTCGGCCGGATCGTCAACATCACGAGTTCGGCCGTGAAGGCGCCGATCGACGTGCTCGCGCTGTCGAACGGCGCGCGCTCGGGGCTGACCGGCTTCGTCGCGGGGCTGTCGCGCAAGGTCGCCGGCCAGGGCGTGACGATCAACAGCCTGCTGCCGGGGCTGTTCGACACCGACCGGATCGCGACGACGCTCGCCGCGTCGGCACAGGCGCAGGGCGTGACGGTCGACGAAATGCGCGCGCGGCGCACCAAGGACATTCCGGCCGGCCGCCTCGGCACGCGCGAGGAATTCGGCGCGGCGTGCGCGTTCCTGTGCAGCGTGCATGCCGGCTATATCACCGGGCAGAACTGGCTGCTCGATGGCGGCGCGTATCCGGGCACGTTCTGACGCGCCCCTCGATTCACGATCACGACAACAACCGAACGACGAAGGAACTGGAGATGAGCAAACCCCGCATCGCACTGATTGCGCACGACGCGAAGAAGGACGAGATCGTCGCACTCGCGGGTCAATTCCGCGCGACGCTCGCGCAATGCCGGCTGGTCGCGACGGGCACGACGGGCGGCCGCATCGCGGCCGCGCACGGGCTGGAGGTCGAGCGCAAGCTGTCGGGGCCGCTCGGCGGCGACCTGCAGATCGGCGCGGAACTGGCCGAGGGCCGCATCGACATCGTCGTGTTCCTGCGCGATCCGATGACCGCGCAGCCGCACGACCCCGACATCACCGCGCTCGTGCGCGCGTGCGACGTGCACGACGTGCCGGTCGCGACCAATGTGGCGACCGCGCGGATGCTGCTCGACGATCTGGCGCGGAACATGCAGGACGTTTGCTAGGCGGGGCCGCGCTCGATTGCCCCTGCTGGCGGCAGGGCCATGCATGGACGGCGGCGACGCGCGAGAATCGTGCGTCGCGACGCGCACCTGCCGCCCGGTTTCCGCATGAATCGGCCGGCCTGCGCATCGGCGACCCGGATTTTTCCCTGACCGATTGACAGACGAGGAGCGAAACGATGCCGAAAGCAATCCGATACGACCAGGCAGGCGGCCCGGATGTGATGAAGTGGGTCGATGTCGAGGTCAGCGAGCCGCAGGCGGGCCAGGTCCGCGTCAAGCAGCATGCGGTCGGGCTCAACTATATCGACGTGTATTTCCGCACCGGCCTCTATCCGCAGCCGCTGCCCGCCGGGCTCGGGATGGAGGCGGCCGGCGAGGTGACGGCGGTCGGCGACGACGTGACCGCGTTCAAGCCCGGCGACCGCGTCGCCTATGTGTGGTCGTCGCCCGGCGCGTACGCGCAGGAGCGCGTGCTGCCCGCCGATCGCCTCGTCAAGCTGCCGGACTGCATCAGCTACGACGAAGCGGCGTCGGTGATGCTGCAGGGCCTGACCGCGCACTACCTGCTGCGCCGCACGTATCCGGTCAAGGCCGGCGACACGATCCTGATCCATGCCGCGGCGGGCGGCGTCGGCCTGCTGGTCTGCCAGTGGGCGAAGGCGCTCGGTGCGACCGTGATCGGCACGGTCGGCTCCGACGAGAAGGCCGAACTCGCGAAAGCGCACGGCTGCGACCACCCGATCGTCTACACGCGCGAGAACTTCACGCAGCGTGTGAGGGCAATCACGAACGATGCGCTCGTGCCGGTCGTCTACGATTCGATCGGCAAGGATACCTACGTCGGCTCGCTCGACAGCCTCGCGCCGCTCGGGCTGTTCGTGAGCTTCGGCAACGCGTCGGGCCCGCTGCCGCCGATCGACTCGAAGGAGTTCTCGTCGCGCGGCTCGCTGTTCTTCACGCGCCCGACGCTGTTCTCGTACATCGCGAAGCGCGCCGATCTCGAAGCCGCGGCCGCCGAGCTGTTCGACGTGCTGCTGTCGGGCAAGGTGAAGACGAGCATCAACCAGCGCTATCCGCTCGCGGAAGTCGGCCGCGCGCATGAGGATCTCGAAGCACGCAAGACCACCGGCTCGACGATCCTCGTTCCCTGACCATTCACTTCGTGCCGGCGCCATGCCGGCACGCGCCTTCGCGGGCGGCGCTGCGCCGCCGCCCGTCCTGTCTCCGGTTTCTCCCGCCTCGCGTTTACACGTTTTTTATATCCGCCCCGATACCTTTGACCCGTCCTTTACGTGCGTTCCCATAAGGTTCTAGTCGTCTGACTTCGACGACGGAGAACACAAAAATGGATGGGGTATTTATCGGCGCCCTGGTGCTTTTCACCGCGCTGATCCTCGGTTTGATTGCCGGTTGCGAGAAGCTCGTGCAATACGGTCGCGGGGGGCGAGCATGACCTGGATGCTTTGGCTGGCAGGCGCGTCCACCGCGCTGCTGTTCGCGTATCTCGTCTTTGCGCTGCTGCGCGCGGAGGACATCGAATGAACGCGAACAACCTGTTGCAATCGCTGTTGTTCATCGTCGTGCTGCTGGCGGCGGCCGTTCCGGTCGCGCGCTACCTGACGGCGGTGATGGACGGCAGCTCGCGCGTCGTGCGCGTGTTCGGGCCGCTCGAACGCGCGCTGTACCGCATCGCCGGCGTCGACGCCGGCACCGAGATGAACTGGAAGCAGTACGCGGTCGCGACGATCGCATTCAACGCGCTCGGCGCGCTGTTCCTCTACGGCCTGCTGCGCCTGCAGGGCTTCCTGCCCGGCAACCCGCAGCAGTTCGGCGCGATGACGGTCGACGGCGCGTTCAACACGGCCGTCAGCTTCGTCACCAACACGAACTGGCAGGACTACACACCGGAACAGACCGTCAGCTACCTGGCGCAGATGCTCGGCTTCACCGTGCAGAACTTCCTGTCGGCGGCGACCGGCATCGTCGTCGTGATCGCGCTGATCCGCGGCTTCGCGCGTCATACCGCGCAGACGATCGGCAACTTCTGGGTCGACCTCACGCGCGTGACGATGTACGTGCTCGTGCCGATGTCGATGATCATCGCCGCGCTGCTGATGAGCCAGGGCGTGATCCAGAACATGAAGTCGTACCAGGACGTGCCGGTGCTGCAGGCGAGCACCTATGCGGCGCCGAAGCTCGACGCGCAGGGCAACCCGGTGAAGGACGACAAGGGCAACCCGGTGACGGTGCCGACCCCGCTCACGAAGCAGACGCTCGCGATGGGCCCGGTCGCGTCGCAGGAAGCGATCAAGATGCTCGGCACCAACGGTGGCGGCTTCTTCAACGCGAACTCCGCGCATCCGTACGAGAACCCGACGCCGTTCGCGAACTTTCTGCAGATCTTCTCGATCCTGATCATCCCGGCCGCGCTGTGTCTCGTGTTCGGCCGCATGATCGGCGACCGCCGGCAGGGTATCGCGGTGCTCGCGGCGATGACGGTCGCGTTCGTGGTCGCGGTCGGCGTCGAGGTAAACGCCGAGCAGGGCGGCAACCCGACGCTCGTCGCGCTGCACGTCGACCAGTCGACGAGCGCGCTGCAGCCGGGCGGCAACATGGAAGGCAAGGAAACCCGCTTCGGGATCGCGCAGACCGGCATCTTCACGGTCGCGACGACGGCCGCGTCGTGCGGCGCGGTCGACACGATGCACGATTCGCTGACGCCGCTCGGCGGCCTCGTGCCGATGCTGCTGATGCAGCTCGGCGAGGTGATCTACGGCGGGGTCGGCTCGGGCCTCTACGGGATGCTCGTGTTCGCGCTGCTCGCGGTGTTCGTCGCCGGCCTGATGATCGGCCGCACGCCGGAATACGTCGGCAAGAAGATCGAGTCGTACGAGATGAAGATGGTGTCGATCGTCGTGCTGCTCACGCCGCTGCTGGTGCTGGTCGGCACGTCGATCGCCGTGCTCGCCGATGCGGGCAAGGCCGGCATCGCGAACCCGGGGCCGCACGGCTTCTCGGAAATCCTGTACGCGTTCAGCTCGGCCGCGAACAACAACGGCAGCGCGTTCGCGGGCCTGACGGTCGGCACGCCGTTCTACAACTGGATGACCGCGATCGCGATGTGGTTCGGCCGCTTCGGCACGATCGTGCCGGTGCTGGCGATCGCCGGCTCGCTCGCCGCGAAGAAGCGCATCGCGGCGACGAGCGGCACGCTGCCGACGCACGGTCCGCTGTTCGTCGTGCTGCTGCTCGGCACCGTGCTGCTGGTGGGCGCGCTGACCTACGTGCCGGCGCTTGCGCTCGGCCCTGGCGTCGAGCACCTGATGATGTGGCTGGGCGCGTGATGCGCGCCCGCATGGCGACACATTGAAAAGACTGAAGAGATTGAAGAGATCGCAATGACTCAACATTCCGCAACACGGTCCATGTTCGATCCGGCGCTGCTGCGCCCGGCGATCGTGGACTCGTTCAAGAAACTCACGCCGCGCACGCAGTTCCGCAACCCGGTGATGTTCTGCGTGTACGTCGGCAGCATCCTGACCACAATTCTGTGGATCGCGGCGCTCTCCGGCCAGGCCGAGGCGCCGTCGGGCTTCATCCTCGCGATCGCGCTGTGGCTGTGGTTCACGGTGCTGTTCGCAAACTTCGCCGAAGCGCTCGCCGAAGGGCGCTCGAAGGCGCAGGCCGCATCGCTGCGCAGCGCGAAGAAAGACGTGATGGCGAAGAAGCTCAACGAGCCGCATCCGAAGTCGCCGATCCGTATCACGACCGCAACCGAGCTGCGCAAGGGCGACGTCGTGCTCGTCGAGGCCGGCGACGTGATCCCGGCCGACGGCGAGGTCGTCGACGGCGTCGCGTCCGTCGACGAATCGGCGATCACCGGCGAATCCGCGCCGGTGATCCGCGAATCGGGCGGCGACTTCTCGTCGGTGACGGGCGGCACGCGCGTGCTGTCCGACTGGATCGTCGTGAAGGTCACCGCGAACCCCGGCGAGGCGTTCCTCGACCGGATGATCGCGATGGTCGAAGGCGCGAAGCGCAAGAAGACGCCGAACGAGATCGCGCTGACGATCCTGCTGGTGGCCTTGACGATCGTGATGTTGCTCGCGACCGCGACGCTGCTGCCGTTCTCGATGTTCTCGGTCGAAGCGATGAAAGCCGGCCACGTGGTGACGATCACCGCGCTCGTTGCGCTGCTCGTGTGCCTGATCCCGACGACGATCGGCGGCCTGCTGTCCGCGATCGGCGTGGCGGGGATGAGCCGGATGATGCAGGCGAACGTGATCGCGACGTCGGGCCGCGCGGTGGAAGCGGCCGGCGACGTCGACGTGCTGCTGCTCGACAAGACCGGCACGATCACGCTCGGCAACCGCCAGGCGTCGATGTTCGTGCCCGCGCCGGGCGTGACCGAGGAAGCGCTGGCCGATGCCGCGCAACTGTCGTCGCTCGCCGACGAAACGCCGGAAGGCCGCAGCATCGTCGTGCTCGCGAAGGAGCGCTTCAACATTCGCCAGCGCGACATGGCGCAGCTCCATGCGACGTTCCTCGGCTTCTCCGCGCAGACGCGGATGAGCGGCGTCGACCTTCCGGGCCGCGAAATCCGCAAGGGTGCGGCCGATGCGATCCGCCGCTATGTCGAGACGCACGGCAGCCGCTTCCCGGAAGAAGTGCGCCGCGCGGTCGACGAGGTCGCGCGCCGCGGCAGCACGCCGCTCGTCGTGGCCGACCTGCACGAGGGTGCGGCGCGCGTGCTCGGCGTGATCGAGTTGAAGGACATCGTGAAGGGCGGCATCAAGGAGCGCTTCGCGGAACTGCGCAAGATGGGCATCAAGACCGTGATGGTGACGGGCGACAACCGGCTGACGGCCGCGGCGATCGCGGCGGAAGCGGGTGTCGACGACTTCCTCGCGGAAGCGACGCCGGAAACCAAGCTCGCGACGATCCGCGAGCACCAGGCGGCGGGGCGCCTCGTCGCGATGACGGGCGACGGCACCAACGACGCGCCGGCGCTCGCGCAGGCCGACGTCGCGGTCGCGATGAACACGGGCACGCAGGCCGCGAAGGAAGCGGGCAACATGGTCGACCTCGACTCGAACCCGACGAAGCTGATCGAGATCGTCGAGATCGGCAAGCAGATGCTGATGACGCGCGGCTCGCTGACGACGTTCTCGATCGCGAACGACATCGCGAAGTACTTCGCGATCATCCCGGCCGCGTTCGTGACGACGTACCCGCAGCTGCGCGTGCTCGACATCATGCACCTGACGTCGCCGGCGTCCGCGATCCTGTCGGCGGTGATCTTCAACGCGCTGATCATCGTCGCGCTGATCCCGCTCGCGCTGAAGGGCGTCACGTACCGGCCGCTCGGCGCCGCGTCGCTGCTGCGCCGCAACCTGCTGGTCTACGGCCTCGGCGGCGTGCTGCTGCCGTTCCCGTTCATCAAGCTGATCGACATGACGCTCGCCGCACTCGGCTGGGCCTGAGGCCTTGAAGGAAACATCATGAAAACGTTGATTCGTCCGCTCGTCGTGATCTTTGTCGTGCTTGCCGCCGTGACGGGGCTTGCTTACCCGGCCGTGATGACCGTGTTCGGCCAGGCCGTGTTCCCGTCGCAGGCGAACGGCAGCCTGATCGAGAAGGACGGCAAGGCGGTCGGCTCCGCGCTGATCGGCCAGCAGTTCGATGCGCCGAAGTACTTCTGGGGCCGGCTGTCGGCCACGGCGCCGATGCCGTACAACGCGACCGGTTCCGGCGGCTCGAACCTCGGCCCGCTGAACCCGTCGCTCGCCGACCAGGTGAAGGGGCGCATCGCCGCGCTGCACGATGCCGGCACCGACATGTCGAAGCCGGTGCCGGTCGACCTCGTGACGGCGTCGGCGAGCGGCCTCGATCCGGAGATCACGCCGGCCGCCGCCGCGTACCAGGTCGAGCGTGTCGCGAAGGCGCGCAACCTGGCGCCCGACGCGGTCGCGCAGATCGTCGCCGCGAACACGACGGGCCGCCAGTTCGGCGTGCTCGGCGAATCGCGCGTGAACGTGCTGAAGCTGAACCTCGCGCTCGACGCGGCGCAGGCCGCGCACTGATCGCGCGGCGTCCGGGCTCCCGACAACCGGCGTCCGGCGCGGTCCGATCCGCGCCGGACGCGTATTTCTCGACGGCGCATGCGCCGTCTTTGCCTTTTGCGGCGATTTGGAACAACAATGCTCGTACTCGCGCGCATCCGTGCGCTTCGCTTTCCTGACGCATGAACCGTCCCGATCCAGACCAACTCCTCGACAAGCTGCAGCGAGACGAAGAAAAGCAGCGTCGCGGCCAGCTCAAGATCTTCTTCGGCGCATCGGCCGGCGTCGGCAAGACCTATGCGATGCTGCAGGCCGCGCGCCAGCGCCTGCAGGACGGCGTCGACGTCGTCGTCGGCATCGTCGAGACCCACGGCCGCAGCGAAACCGCCGCGCTGCTCGACGGCCTCGACGTGCTGCCGCTTGCGCGCATCGACTATCGCGGCCGCACGCTCGCCGAATTCGATCTCGATGGCGCGCTGGCGCGCCAGCCGCAACTGATCCTCGTCGACGAACTCGCGCACTCGAACGTGCAGGGTGCACGGCACCTGAAGCGCTGGCAGGACGTCTACGAACTGCTCGACGCGGGCATCGACGTATATACGACCGTCAACGTCCAGCACCTCGAAAGCCTGAACGACGTGGTCGGTGCGATCACCGGCATCCGCGTGTGGGAGACCGTGCCCGACCGCGTGTTCGACGCGGCCGACGAAGTCACGCTCGTCGACCTGCCGGCCGAGGAGCTGCTCGAGCGGATGCGCGACGGCAAGGTCTATCTCGCGCAGCAGGCCGAGCGCGCGGTGCGCAACTTCTTCCGCAAGGGCAACCTGATCGCGCTGCGCGAACTGGCGCTGCGGCGCACGGCCGACCGCGTCGACGCGCAGATGCGCGAATACCGTGCCGACCGTTCGATCCAGCGTATCTGGCAGGCGCGCGAGCGGTTGCTCGTGTGTGTCGGTCCGGGCGCCGAGGCACCGACGCTCGTGCGTGCTGCCGCACGGCTCGCCGCGAGCCTGAAGGCCGACTGGATCGCCGTGTATGTCGAGACGCCGCGCCTGCAGCGGCTGCCCGACGCGCAGCGGCAGCGCACGCTCGACGCGCTGAAGCTCGCGGCCGAGCTCGGCGCGGAAACCGCCACACTCGCCGGCGCCGACGCGGTCGCCGCGCTGATCGGCTATGCGAAGGTGCGCAACGTGTCGAAGATCGTCGCGGGCGGCTCGCCGAAGGTCGGGCTCATGCGCCGCGTCGCGCGGCCGTTCGGCGAGCAGCTTGCCGAACGCGCGGGCGACGTCGACCTGATGCTGATCCGTGCGTCCGCGAGCGACGAGGCGCGCGCGGCGCCGCTCGATCCGCGCGCGCGCGACTGGCGCGATGCGTTCGCGCAGTTCGGCACGCACCGTTCGCCGCCGCGGCACTACGTGTACGCGGCCGCGATCTGCGCGGCGATCACCGTCGTCGCAAACGTCGTGTCCGAGCGGCTCGACCTCACGAACCTCGTGATGCTGTACCTGCTCGGCGTCGTGTTCTCCGCGGTGCGGCTCGGGCGCGGCCCGGGCGTGCTGCAGTCGTTCCTGTCGGTGGCCGCATTCGACTTCTTCTTCGTGCCGCCGCGCATGTCGTTTTCGGTCAGCGACACGCAATACCTGCTGACCTTCTTCGGGATGCTGCTGACGTCGCTCGTGATCAGCCACCTGACGTCGACGCTGACGCGCCAGGCGAGCGTCGCGCAGCGCCGCGAGCGCCGCACCGGCGCGATCTACGCGATGGCGCGCGAGCTGGGCGCGGCGCTGACGACCGAGCAGATCGTCGAAATCGGCAGCCGCCACGTGGGCGAGGTATTCCGCGCGCGCGTCGCGTTCCTGCTGCCCGACAGCGCGGACAAGGTGCGCCAGAAGATCGAGGAGCCCGACGCGGCCGTCACGCTGACGGGCGCCGATCTCGACTGTGACGTCGGCCAGTGGGTGTACGACCAGCAGAAGCCGGCCGGCCGCGGCACCGACACGCTGCCCGCGACGGCCGCGCTGTACCTGCCGCTGAAGGCGCCGATGCGCACGCGCGGCGTGCTCGCGGTCGCGTCGCGCGAGCCGCGCGAACTCGAGGTGCCGGAGCAGCAGCGGATGCTCGACGCGTTCGCCGCGCAGATCGCGCTCGCGCTCGAACGCGTGCACTACGTCGAGATCGCGCGCGACGCGCTCGTCAACATGGAGTCCGAACGGCTGCGCAACTCGCTGCTGTCGGCGATCTCGCACGACCTGCGCACGCCGCTCACGACGATCGTCGGCTTCTCGTCGATGCTCGCGAACGGGCGTGCGGCCGCGCAGGGCGGTGATGCCGCGGCGGCCGAACGCTTTGCGCAGCGCGAGGGCGAGCTCGTCGACGCGATCCACGACGAGGCGCTGCGGATGACGGGCATCGTCACGAACCTGCTCGACATGGCGCGGCTGCAGGCCGGCAGCCTGCAGCTCAAGCGCCAGTGGTCGCTGCTCGAGGAAGCCGTCGGCGCCGCGCTTGCCGCATGCAAGCGCGTGCTCGCGCGCCATCCCGCACGGGTGTCGCTGCCGGCCGACCTGCCGCTGCTGCAGATGGACGCGGTGCTGATGGAGCGCCTGTTCACCAACCTGTTCGAGAACGCGGCGAAATACACGCCGCCCGATACGCCGATCGACATCGGCGCGGAGCGCGTGACCGACGACGGCCTGCCGTTCGTGCGCGTGCACGTCGACGATCACGGCCCGGGCCTGCCGGCCGGCATGGAAACGCGGATCTTCGACAAGTTCACGCGTGGCGAGAAGGAATCGGCGACGCCGGGCATCGGGCTCGGCCTCGCGATCTGCCGCGCGATCGTCGAGGCGCACGGCGGTAAAATCGGCGCGCTCAACCGCACCGCGCCCGACGGCCACGTGACGGGCGCGCGCTTCTGGTTCACGCTGCCGGTCGAGACGCCGCCGGCCGCGCCCGCCGTGCCCGACGACGAATCCGACGTGCCGGGCGCATCGTCCCCATCCGAGTCATTGCCAGACCATGAGTGAACCCAGCCTGACCGTCGTCCTGATCGAGGACGAAAAGCAGATCCGCCGCTTCGTGCGCGCCGCGCTCGAAGAGGAGGACATCGCCGTGTTCGAGGCCGAGACGGGCAAGCAGGGGCTGATCGACGCGGCGACGCGCAAGCCCGATCTCGTGATCGTCGACCTCGGGCTGCCCGACACCGACGGCCTCGACGTGATCCGCGAACTGCGCGGCTGGTCCGAGGTGCCGGTGATCGTGCTGTCGGCGCGCACGCAGGAAGAGGAGAAGGTCGCGGCGCTCGACGCGGGCGCCGACGACTACCTGACCAAGCCGTTCGGCGTGTCCGAGCTGCGCGCGCGGATCCGCGCGCAACTGCGCCGCCGCAACCAGGGCGGCGCGAACGAGTCGCCGAAGGTGAGCTTCGGCACCGTGACCGTCGATCTCGCGCTGCGCCAGGTGTGGCGAGACGGCGAGATCGTGCACCTGACGCCGCTCGAATACCGGCTGCTCGCGACGCTCGTGCGGCACGCGGGGCGTGTGCTCACGCACCGCCAGTTGCTGCGCGACGTGTGGGGGCCGTCGCACGTCGAGAGCCATCACTACCTGCGCATCTACATGGCGCACCTGCGCCAGAAGCTCGAGCGCGACCCGGCGCAGCCCGAGTACATCGTCACCGAAACGGGCGTCGGCTACCGGCTGGTCGGCGCCGCGTGACGGGCGTCGCGCGGCAGCGGCAGCCCCGGCTGGCGTGACGCCGCGCGCCGGCAGGGTTGCGTCGGTGCGACAGTTGCGCGGGCCTGCGCCGGCCTTGCACACCGGCCGCGGATTCCCCGTTATGCTGGCCGTTCCGCGAACAAAATCGAGGAGCGTGCAATGTCCGTCCGTCTGGCCGTCATCTGTGCGCTGGCGCTGACTGCGCCCGGCGCGTTCGCCCAACCGCTGCCGCCGGGGCAACAGCCGCCCGCCCAGGCCGCGCTCGCCAATCCCGCGTCGGTCAACTGCGAGAAGCTCGGCGGTCGCCACGTGATCCGCAGCCTGCCGCGTGGGCAGGTCGGGATGTGCATGTTCAAGGATGGCCGCGCGTGCGAGGAGTGGACGCTGTACCGCGACGACCGCTGCGTCGGCGGCGTCGTGCCGAAGCGCGTGTCGAACTGATGCCGAACTGATCGGGCCCGGCCGATCCTGCCCCGGATCGGCCGCCGCCCATGTGTCGCGTCCTGCGTGTCCGTAAGCCTCTTGTTATACTCGGCGCCGCCCGGGGACGACCCCGGGTCATTCGCTTCAACGGGGACGGCCCCATCCGATACGGAGTACGTCGAGATGGCGTGGGTATGGTTGTTGATTGCCGGTTTGCTGGAAGTGGCCTGGGCCGCCGGCCTGAAATCGTCGGACGGCTTCACGAAGCTCGGTCCGTCGGTGTTTACGATCGTGACGGCGCTGGCCAGCTTCGGGCTGCTCGCGGTCGCGATGCGCCAGTTGCCGCTCGGCACCGCATACGCGGTGTGGACGGGCATCGGCGCGGTCGGCGCGTTCGTGTTCGGCATCGTGATGATGGGCGAGGCGTTGACCGTCGCGCGCGTCGCGAGCGCTGCGCTGATCGTCGCCGGACTGGTCGGCCTCAAGCTGTCGTCGGCCGCCTGACGCCGGGTGCCCGGACGACGGGATCCCGGACGCACTGCGCCCGGGCACCACACTGCGGAATTGCGCCGGCTGCCCGGCAACGCACGTTCCCTTGTTTTGGAAAAAATCATTTGTGGGGCTGACCGCCAGAAGGGCCGGTCGCGGCGTCATGCTCCTCGCGAATACGTCGAGTATTCGCCGCGTCGCATTCCTTGCGCTCGGCCCGTCTGGTGGCCGGCGCAAGCCCGTTATTAGCGGGAACAGGTTCTAACCTGTCTATAATGGAACGCATTCGGGCCTGAATGCCGTTGTGCCGTTCGCGGCATGCGGCGCCGGTCGCCACGCGCCGCGCGGCCGGTCTGACCGACCCGATCCGATCGATCGGCAAAGCGCACGGAAAGTGCAAGGAGAGGGCCATGATCGAAGCCATTTCGCTCGGCGCGGGGCTCGCGTGGGCGAGCGGGCTGCGCCTGTACCTGACGGTGCTGATCGCCGGCGTGCTGGCGCGGGTCGGCTGGCTCCATCTGCCCGACACGCTGGCCGTCCTGATGTCGCCGTGGGTCATCGGCGCCGCGGCCGTGCTCGCCCTCACCGAATTCCTTGCCGACAAGATCCCCGCATTCGACTCGCTGTGGGATGCCGTGCACACCTTCATCCGCATCCCGGCCGGCGCCGTGCTCGCGGCCGGCGCCCTTGGCCATGCCGATCCGACCGTGCTGGCGGTCGCCGGGCTCGCCGGCGGTTCGCTCGCCGGTGCCGCACACGTGGCGAAGGCCGGTACGCGTGCGCTGATCAACCTGTCTCCCGAACCGATTTCGAACTGGGTCGCGTCGTCGACCGAGGACGGCCTCGTGGTCGGCGGGCTCGTGCTCGCGTTCTTCGTCCCGCTCGCGTTCCTCGTGCTGCTCGCGGCCTTCATCGCCGCTTCGGCCTGGGCGCTGCCGCGCCTGTGGCGCGGTGTGTCGGGCGGCTTTCGCGGGATGGCCAACCACATGGTGTCGCGGCTCAACTCGATCGGAGGGAAGCGCGATTGAAGGGGCGGCAACACGCGGCGCAGCCGCCGGCCGGGCAACCCGGCCATGACATGCCCGCGCATGCCGGCCGTTTCGGCTTGCGCGACCTGATCCGCCAGGCCGCACGGATGACCGCGCGCGACTGGCGCGCGGGCGAGCTGACGCTGCTCGTACTCGCGCTGGTGCTCGCGGTCGCGGCACTGACGAGCGTCGGCTTTCTTGCCGACCGGCTGCGCCAGGGGCTCGAGCGCGACGCGCGCCAGATGCTCGGCGCCGATTTCGTCGTGCGCGCCGACCGTCCCGTCGATCCGTCGTTCGACCGTCAGGCTCGTGCACTCGGCCTGCGTACCGCGACGACCGCGATCTTCCCGAGCATGATCGCGTCCGCCGCGGGCGGGCCGGCGACCGACGCTGCGCCTGCGCGCCTCGCGGCCGTGAAGGCCGTGTCGGCAGGGTATCCGCTGCGCGGCGCGGTCGAGATCCTGCCGGCCGGCGCCGCTGCCGCGCACAAGGCGGACGCGATTCCGGCGCCCGGCACCGTGTGGGCCGATCCCGCGCTGCTCGACGCGCTGCACCTGAAGGCGGGCGATACCGTCCGCGTCGGCCTGCGTACGTTCACGGTCGCCGCGTCGATCTCCCGCGAACTCGATCGCGGTTTTTCGTTCGTCAATTTTTCGCCGCGGCTGATGATGCGCGCGGACGAGCTCGCCGCGACGGGGCTCACCGGCTACGGCAGCCGCGTCACGTACCGGCTGCTGGTCGCCGGCGACCAGCAAGCCGTCACGCGCTTCGAAACCTATGCGCACGAGCGCGTCGACGGCGGGAAACTGCGCGGCGTCGGTCTCGAGTCGCTGCAGGAGGGCCAGCCGCAGGTGCGGCAGACGCTGGATCGCGCGCGCCAGTTCCTGACGCTCGTCGCACTGCTGACCGCGCTGCTCGCGGCGGTCGCGATCGCGATGGCCGCGCAGCGCTATATGCGGCGCCATCTCGACGGCTGCGCGACGATGCGCTGCCTCGGCGTGAGCCGCCGCACGCTCGGCGCGCTGTTCGCGCTCGAATTCGTCGGCATCGGGATCGTGTCGGGTGCTGCAGGCGCGGTGCTCGGCTACGGCGGCCACTGGGCATTGCTGGCCGCGCTCGGCGGACTGATCGAGGTCGTGCTGCCGCCGCCGACGCCGTGGCCGGCGCTGATCGGCGTGGGCGCCGCGCTGGTGCTGCTGCTCGGCTTCGCGCTGCCGCCGCTCGTGCCGCTCACGCGCGTGCCGCCGGTGCGCGTGCTGCGCCGCGAGTGGGGCGATGCGTCCCGCACCGCGTGGGCCGCGTATGCGGTTGGAGTCGTATTGTTCGCGGGGCTGCTGATCGCGGCCGCCGGCAACCTGAAGCTCGGCCTGATCGTCGCGGGCGGCTTCGCCGGCGCGCTGGTCGGTTTCGCGCTGGTCGCGCGGCTCGTGCTGTTCGCGGCCGCGCGGGCGGTGCGCAACGCGCGCGTGGCCGCGGGTGTCGGCTGGCGCTATGCGCTCGCGTCGCTGCACCGGCGCGGCACCGCGAGCGCGCTGCAGATCACCGCGCTCGCGCTCGGCCTGATGTGCCTGCTGCTGATCGCGATCACGCGCAACGACCTCGTCGCGGGCTGGCGGCAGTCGACGCCGCCCGATGCGCCGAACCAGTTCCTGATCGACATCCAGCCCGACCAGCGCGACGACGTCGCGGCCTATCTGGTCGCGCATGGCGTGCGCGATGCGGTGCCCGCGCCGATGGTGCGCGGCCGCCTCGTCGCGATCAACGGCAAGCCGGTGAACCCGGACACGTATCCGTCCGACGAGGCGCGCCGGCTCGTCGACCGCGAGTTCAACCTGTCGTACACGACCGAGCTGCCGTCCGACAACCGTGTCGTCGCGGGCGACTGGTTCGGCACCGCGGCCACGCCGCAGATCTCGATCGAGGCCGGACTCGCGAAGATACTGAACGTGAAGCCGGGCGACACGCTGCGCTTCGACGTGACGGGGCTGACGGTCGACGCGCCGATCACGAGCGTGCGCAAGCTCGACTGGGGCACATTCCGCGTCAACTTCTTCGTACTGATGCCGCCGCCGGTGCTGAAGGATTTCCCGGCCGTCTACCTCACGAGCTTCCATCTGCCCGCATCGGACGCCGCGCTGCTCGATCCGCTGATCGCGCGCTACCCGAACCTGACCGCGATCGACGTCGCGCCGATCCTCGCGCAGTTGCAGCGGATGATGCTGCAGGTGGTCGGCGCGGTGCAGTTCCTGTTTGCGTTCACGCTCGCGGCCGGCGTGCTCGTGCTGTACACGGCGCTTGCTGGCTCGCGTGACGAGCGGGTGCGCGAGGCCGCGCTGCTGCGCGCGCTCGGTGCGTCGCGCGCGCAGGTCAACGCGGTGCAGCGCGCGGAGTTCGTCGTGGTCGGCGTGCTGGCCGGCGCGCTGGCGTCGGCGGGCGCGATCGCGGTCGGCTGGGTGCTTGCGTCGCGCGTGTTCGACTTCCAGCTTGCCGTCGATCCGTGGCTCGTGCCGGCCGGCATCGCGGCCGGCATCGCGTGCGCCGGTGCGGCCGGCTGGCTGAGCCTGCATAATGTGTTGCGGCGCCCCGCGCTGCAGTCGCTGCGCGACGCATGAGCGTCGCCGGCGGTCCCGAAGATCCCGTTTTCCGACTATCCGTATGACCGATGTGAATGATGATGCGCCGTCGCAGCCGACGGCGTTCGAGCTCGTGGGCGGCGAAGCCCGCGTGCGCGAGATGGTGGACCGCTTCTACGACCTGATGGACCTCGAACCCGAGTTCGCGCAGATTCGCGCGGTGCACCCGGCGTCGCTCGACGGTTCGCGCGACAAGCTGTTCTGGTTCCTGTGCGGCTGGCTTGGCGGTCCCGACCACTACATCAGCCGGTTCGGCCATCCGCGCCTGCGCGCGCGGCACCTGCCGTTCCCGATCGCGTCGGTCGAGCGCGACCAGTGGCTGCGCTGCATGGCGTGGGCGATGGAGGATGTCGGGCTGCCCGAGCCGCTGCGTGAGCGGCTCATGCATTCGTTTTACGAAACGGCCGACTGGATGCGCAACCGGCCCGGTTGATCGACCGGTACGCTGCTGCCCGTGCGCGGGACGATCTGCGTCTGGGCGCGCACGGCGCGCGGCGCGACACTGGCCGTTTCCCCTCATCGATACGAGGCTCGCCCGATGACGACACAAGCGCTGTTTCGCGAAGACGCTTACCTCACGCAATGCGATGCGGTCGTCGAGGCTGTCGGCGACGACGGCATCCGGCTCGACCGCACCGTGTTCTATCCGCTCGGCGGCGGCCAGGCCGGCGACACCGGCACGCTGACCCTGCCCGACGGCAGCACGATCGAAATTGCCGATACGCGCAAGGCAAAGTTCGACGGCGCGACGCCCGACGACGCCGTGCACGTGCCGGCACCGGGGCAGGAGGCGCGCGTCGCGGCGCTCGTACCCGGCACGCGCGTGGTGGCGGCGATCGACTGGCTGCGCCGTTACCGGCACATGCGCCTGCATACGGCCGCGCACCTGATGTGCGCGGTGCTGCCGTACGCGGTCGACGGCTGCAGCGTGACGGCCGACTACGTGCGGCTCGATTTCGCGACGTCCGAAGCGATCGACCGCGACGACGTCGAGCGGCGCCTCGCCGGCCTGGTCGTCGGCGCGCATCCGGTCACGACCGAATGGATCACCGACGACGAGATGGCCGAGCGCCCCGAACTCGTGCGCACGATGAGCGTAAAGCCGCCGATGGGTCTCGGCCGCGTGCGGCTGCTGCGCATCGAGCAGGTCGATCTGCAGCCGTGCGGCGGCACGCATGTGCGCAACACGTCGGAGATCGGCGACCTGCGCGTCGCGAAACTTGAAAAGAAGAGCGCGCGCACGCGGCGCCTCGTACTGGAGTTTGCATGACGATCGACACCGGGGTGGCGGGCGCGGCGGCGCTGGATCCGCAAGCGCGGGAGATTCTGGATTTCTGGTTCGGCGAGCCGGGTTCGACCGAATTCGGGCGGGAACGCAAGGTCTGGTTCAACGGCGGCGCGGCGTTCGACGACGTGCTGCGCACGCGCTACGGCGCGCTGCTCGACGCCGCGTGCGACGGCGCATGCGATCACTGGGCCAGCTCGCCGTCGGGTGCGCTTGCATTGATCGTCGTGCTCGACCAGTTCTCGCGCAACATCCACCGCGGCACGCCGCGCGCGTTTGCCGCCGATCCGAAGGCCCTCGCGCTCGCACGCCGCGTCGTCGCGGCCGGCTGGGATGCGCAACTGCCGAGCGGCCATCACCGTGCGTTCGCGTACCTGCCGTTCGAACACGACGAATCGGCCGACAGCCAGCGCGAAGCCGTGCGCCTGTGCACGGGCATTCGCAACGAGGCAGGATGCGAGAGCTATCACCGCTTCGCGTTGCGGCATGCGGCCGTGGTCGAGCGCTTCGGCCGCTTTCCGCACCGGAACGCGATTCTCGGCCGGACGTCGACCGATGAGGAGACAGCGTTTCTTCGCGAACCCGGTTCGTCGTTCTGACGATCCGGGCGGTTGCGTGACTGAAGAGGGGAGGCGCGAGCCCGCAGATTCGCGCGGGTGCGCTGGCGGGCGGGGAAACCGGCTGGCGGTGCGCATCGCCCAGCGGTTGCGCACTGCTCAGGCGGCCGGTCTCGACCTTTGCCGGAGATGAATGCAGGCAGGACGGCGCGCCGCGCCGCGCCGCCCTGCGTCATTGCAGGTGCTGCTCGGGCGTGCGCACGTAGACGCGCAGCAGTTCCTCGTTGTCGCCCGGGCGCGCGCCCGTCCAGAACAGTTTCCATTCGCTGCCGGGCGCCGGATCGACGGCCCGCACACCCTGGACGATCATCCACGTGCAGCGTGTCGTCTTCGCGTCGTCGATCGGCGTGTGCTGGATGCCGGAGAAGTAGTACAGCATCGGCGCTTCCGATTCGCCGAGCCCGTGCAGGCTCGCCATGCAGTCGCCGTCGTTCCATTCGAGCGCGAGATGCGCGTTCAGGTCGTCGAACACCGAGCGGTAGCTTTTCGCGACGTCGAGCCACGGCAGCAGCAGCGTGTAGACGAGCCCCCACGCGACGAGCGCGCCGGCGCCCCACGACAGCGCGCCGCGCCAGAGGCCCGTCGTGCGCAGCTTCGGCAGCAGCGTCAGCCAGCCGACCGTCAGTGCGAGCGCACCGACCACGAGCGCGGGCTCGATCGGCATCGTCCAGTCGAGCGGCAGCCAGCGGCCGAGCGGCGCGAGATCCGCGCGCGACGCGGCCGGGTCGGCCATCACTGCCCAGATTGCCCAGGCGAGCGCGGCGGTGGTACCGAACAGCACGCGGCTGAAGTAATCCCACGCGAGATGCAGCGTGCGCGGAATGCGGTCGATCGCCTGCGCGGCGACCAGCGCGAGCGGTGCGAAAAACGGCAGGATGTAGAGCTGGCGCGACGTTGCGGACACTTGCAGCACCGCGAGCCCGATGCCGGTGAACAGCACCGGCAGCGCGATGCGCGGCGTGCGCCAGTCGCGCCACGCACCGCGCGCGAGCGCGACGATCGCGAGCGGCGTGACCGGGAAGCCGACGAGCAGGAACGCACGCAGGATGAAGAACGGCTTGTCGTTTTCCGCACCGAGTTCGGGGACGGAGAAACCGAAGAAACGGCCGACGTTGTTGTCCCAGAACCACGTCATGAACAGCGTCTCGGAGCGCAGGAACAGCGCGGTCGGCCAGATCAGCGCGAACGGCGCGAACACGAGCGCGGCGACGCCGAGCGCGCGCGCGAACGCGCGGGTGCGGCAGGCCGGGTAGAGCGCCAGCGCGCCGGCGAGCGTGGCCGCGAATACGAGCGGCACGAACAGCCCCTTCGTCATCAGCGCGATGCCGACGCCCGCGCCGAAGATCGGCGCAGCCCAGCGGCCCGACGGCCGGACCGGTAGCCCGTGCCGCATCTGCTGCGCGCGCGCGACGTGCTGCATCACGAGTTCGAGCAGCCCGCAGAAGCCCATTGCCGTACCGGCGAACAGCGCGACGTCCGTCATCATGTCGTGCATGTGCTTGATGACGACGAGTGTGCTCGCGCTCAGCACGACGGGACCGATCACGCGCAGGTCGAACCAGCTGTCCGCGCGGCTGGCGACGCGCGCCGAGCGTGCGATGAAGCCGAACGCGAGTGCCGCGAACAGCGCGCTCGCGAGCCGTGCCGCGTCGTGCAGCGGCATCACCCGCTGCAGCAGCCACGCGATGCTGGTCGCGACCCATGCGTAAAGCGGCGGCTTTTCCATGAATGGCAGGCCGGCATTGGTCGGCACGACGAAGTCGCCCGTCTCGAGCATGTGCTGGATGATGCCGAACGTGTAGGTTTCGTCCTGTTTCCACGGGTCGTGGCCGAGCACGCCGGGCAGCACATACGCGCAGACCAGGGCGGCGACGAGCAGCCACGCGCGCCAGCCGAGCAGGAGCGAACGGTCGCGCGTGGTGCTGGTTGCGGTGGTCGCGGCGACGACGGGCGTGCCGGCGGCGTCAAGCGTCGTGGTGAGGTTGGCGTCGGCGGTCGGGTGTGCGTGCGGGGCCGGAGCGGGCACGGACGTGCGTCGCCGGCTCGGCGCTGCGGTTCCAGGCATGGAAAGGATCTCGGGTCGAGTCGAGCCGGTTCGGCGACATGGGCCGGACCGATAAGGGCCACATCAGGGCGGCAAAGAACAGGCATTTATGACGCCTGTCTGAATGCCCGCTAGTAGATCACGGATCTATTACGGATGTTTACTGAAACCGTCACGAAATTGTAGAGATTTGTGGCGCTGTGACGACAGATTGCTTGTCGCGGCGGTTTTGATGTGCCGCGCGCGGTTACCGGCCGCCGCCGACGTCGAGCAGGGCGCCCGTCGTGTAGGACGCCGCGTCGCCGAGCAGCCAGACGATCGCTTCGGCGATCTCCTGCGCTTCGCCCGCGCGGCCGAGCGGCGTTTGCGCGCCGAGGCGGGCCGCACGGCCCGGCTGGCCGCCGCTCGCATGTATTTCGGTCTCGATCAGGCCCGGGCGTACCGCGTTGACGCGCACGCCGTGCGGGCCGAGTTCCTTCGCAAGGCCGATCGTCAGCGAGTCGACCGCGCCTTTCGAGCCCGCGTAGTCGACGTATTCGTTCGGCGAGCCGAGCCGGGATGCGATCGACGAGACGTTGACGATCGCGCCGCCCTGGCCGCCGCGGTCGGTGGACAGCCGGCGCGCGGCTTCGCGCGCGCACAGGTACGCGCCGAGCACGTTGGTGTCGAACATCCGCCGCAGCCGGTCGGCCGGCATGTCGGCGAGCGGCATCGACGGGGCGACGATGCCTGCGTTGTTGACGAGCGCGTCGAGGCGTCCGAATGCGGCCGCGACGGTGTCGAACATCGCGACGACGTCGGCTTCGTTCGCGACGTCGCCCGCGACGACGCAGGCACGGCCGCCCGCGTCGCGGACGGCTTGTGCGGTGAGTTCGGCTGCCGCTGCATCGCGCGCGTAGTTGATGCCGACGTCCCAGCCGCGTTCGGCCGCGAGCACGGCGGTCGCGCGGCCGATGCCGCGGCTCGCGCCGGTGATGAGGACGGCTTTGCGGCCGGACGGTGCGGTCATCGCGTGCGGTTCCCGGGGAGAGTTACTTCGCTGCGTCGGGCGCCCACTTGTCGCGGCCGGGCGGCTGGTAGCGGCGCAGCCGCTCGATCAGTTCGACGGGTTCCGAATCGACGCACAGCGCATCGAAATAGGCCGGCTGCATGAAGCCCTCGTCGACCGTATGGCGCAGCAGCGCGATCAACGGATCGTAGAACGAATCGATGTTGTAGAGCGCGACGGGCTTGCGGTGATAACCGAGCTGCGCCCACGTGTAGACCTCGAACAGCTCCTCGAGCGTGCCGGCACCGCCGGGCATCGCGACGAACGCGTCGGCGAGGTCGGCCATCATTTTCTTGCGGTGGTGCATGTCGGGCACGACGTGCAGTTCCGACAGCCCCGTATGGCCGACTTCCTTGTCGACGAGCAGTTCGGGGATCACGCCGACCGCACGGCCGCCGGCCGCCATCACTTCGTCGGCGATCACGCCCATCAGGCCGACCCGGCCGCCGCCGTACACGAGCGTGATGCCCGCATCGACGAGCGCGCGGCCGAATGCGCGCGCGGCGTCGGCATAGACGGGCCGCACGCCGGGCGACGAGCCGCAGTAAACGCAGACTGCCTTCATTGCTTGGAATCCTTGGCGGGAGCCTGCCCAACGGTGACCGGGCTGTCGGCGGGGCGCGGCGAGCCGTCGCGCGGCGGCAGGTAGTCGGTGAACTGGCGCTTCGGCAGCTTGCCGGAGACCAGGTCGTCGAACAACTGGCGCGAACGGCCGCGCAGGTACGGCGCCATCACGGAGATCACGTGCATGCTGACCTGGTGCAGTTCCTCGCGGATCGCGTCCTGGTCGTTGTACTTGCGCGGATGCATCACGTACTGATACGACAGCCAGTACGTCGAAATAACGGCCATGTTGGTCGCGATGACCTCGATCTCGGCGGGCGTCGCGACCATCTCGGCGTCGGACACGAGCAGCTCGCACATGTCGTGCGCGAAGCGCACCTTGTGGCTGATGATCTGCTTGAAGTGCGTCTCGAGCGTGCGGTTGCGGGCGAGCAGGTCGTTGAGGTCGCGATACAGGAACCGGTAGGTCCACATGAAATCGGCCATGTACTGCAGGTACGACCAGGTTTCGTCGATCGTCGGACGATGATCTTCGGGAAAGCGCAGCCGCCGTTCGATCTGCTGCTCGAACTGCGCGAAGATGCTGTTGATGATGTCGTCCTTGTTGCGGAAATGGTAGTACAGGTTGCCTGGACTGATTTCCATTTCCTCGGCGATCGTCGTGGTCGTGACGTTCGGCTCGCCGATCTCGTTGAAGAGTTTCAACGACAACTCGAGAATCCGTTCGCGGGTGCGGCGGGGAGGTTTCGCTTCCATGTCGTCCGGCCCTGTGTGTGCCGGACTGGCGGGCGCTGCAATCGATGCTGCGTGATTCGTCCGGCGCGGGTTGCTGTTCTATGTCTAGCGGACGATTATAAACCGGGGTTTCGCCACATCGGGCGCATTTCGTGATCGCGGCCCCGCGCGACGGATGGTGCAGCGCCGCACGCGGGCGGTGTGCAACGCGCCCGCAGGCAGCCGCCTGGAAGCCTAGAAGCCGAGCCAGTGCGCGACGACCGGGCCGAGCACGAAGCCCCAGGTCGTCACGCACGCGAACAGCGCGACCGTCACGGCCGCGCTGCCGAGGTCCTTCGCGCGCTTGGAGAGTTCGTGGCGCTCGAGCGAGATGCGGTCGATCGCGGCTTCGACGCTCGAGTTCAGCAGTTCGACGATCAGCACCAGCAGCACCGAGCCGATCAGCAGCGCGCGCGACGCAGCCGGCACCGGCGCGAATGCGCCGATCGGGAGCATCAGCGCGGCGAGCGTGAGCTCCTGGCGAAACGCGCTCTCTTCGCGGATCGCGACACGAAAGCCGTTCAACGAATGCTTGAGTGCGTACCATGCGCGCGTGATGCCGCGGTGGCGCTTGTACGGGTTCGGCGGCAGCGGCGTCAGTTGATCGTCGGGGCCGAGCGGTTCGGACGCGTGCGCGTCCGTGTCGCCATGCGGCTCTTCCTCGTCGAACGGGCGGTGCCGTTGCGGCGTCGCGGCGGGGGGCGGGGTCTTGTCGTTCAGGTCTCGTTTCAAACGGCGGCACCTTCGGCTGGCGAGTACGCGGTCTTCGGCAGCGGCTTCAGATGCGATGCGAACTGCTCGGATGCCGCGCGCCACGAGAAGCGTTCAGCCCACTCGCGCGCGGTCGTGCGTTCGATCTTCAGCGCTTCGAGGCAGGCTTCCTGCAGGTCCTCGTGCATCGCACCCGCGTCGCCGCCGCTGAGCACGTCGATCGGGCCCGTGACGGGATACGCGGCGACCGGCGTGCCGCAGGCGAGCGCCTCGAGCAGCACGAGGCCGAACGTGTCGGTGCGACTCGGGAACACGAACACGTCGGCCGCAGCATACACCTTCGCGAGCTCGGCCTGTGACAGCACGCCGAGATAGTTCGCCTCCGGGTAGCGCGACTTCAGTTCCGCGAGCGCGGGGCCTTCGCCCGCGACCCACTTCGAGCCGGGCAGGTCGAGGCGCAGGAACGCCTCGACGTTCTTTTCGATCGCGACACGGCCCACGTACAGGAAGATCGGCCGCGCGGTGTTGAGCACCTTCGACTCCATCGGGCGGAAGATGTCGAGATCGACGCCGCGCGTCCACAGCACGACGTTCGTGAAGCCGAACTTCTCGAGGTCTTCCTTGACGACCGGCGTCGGC
Organism: Burkholderia sp. S-53; assembly: GCF_025560745.1. Taxonomy (NCBI): domain Bacteria; kingdom Pseudomonadati; phylum Pseudomonadota; class Betaproteobacteria; order Burkholderiales; family Burkholderiaceae; genus Burkholderia; species Burkholderia sp. S-53. The sequence continues at coordinate 2,638,789 of NZ_CP090483.1, read as the reverse complement.
GCCATCACCGCGAGCGACGGGCCGTGGAACCAGTGCAGGAAGCGGTAGGTCGCGGCCAGCGGGATGCCGAAGCGCGCCTGCACGTATTCCGGAAAGCGCGTGTGGTAAGCGGTCGTGTACGGCAGCTTGCGCGAGCGCGCATAGCGTCGCGCGGCGAGGCCGAGCGGGCCTTCGGTCGCAATGTGCAGCGCGTCGGGCCCGAACGCGTCGATCCGTGCGCGCAGCTTGCGGTACGGCAGGATCGACAGGCGGATCTCGGGGTAGGTCGGGCAGGGCACCGTGCGGAATTCCAGCGGCGTCAGCAGTTCGACGCGATGGCCGAGCGCCGTGAGTTCACGCGACGTGCTCTTCAGCGTGCGCACGACGCCGTTGACCTGCGGTTCCCACGCGTCGGTGACGATCATGATCTTCATCGCGGCAATGTCCTGTAAGTAGGGTTGTGTCAGGCAGTGGCCTTGGCCTTGCGCGACGTGGTCTCCGACGGCGCGGTGCGCATCACCGTCCAGTAGACGATCTTCAGTTCGCCTTCCATCGTTTCGACGAGCGCGGACAGGCTTTCGACCCAGTCGCCGTCATTGCAGTACAGCACGCCATCGATATCGCGAATCTCGGCCTTGTGGATGTGGCCGCACACGACGCCGTCGCAGCCGCGGCGGCGCGCCTCGTCGGTCATCACGGTCTCGAACTGCGAGATGAAGTTGACTGCGTTCTTGACCTGGTGCTTCAGGTACTGCGACAGCGACCAGTACTGGAAGCCGAGCCGGCTGCGGATCCGGTTGAACCAGCGGTTCAGCACGAGGATCAGCGTGTACAGCGTGTCGCCGAGGTACGCGAGCCATTTCGCGTGCTGGATCACGCCGTCGAACAGGTCGCCGTGCACGATCCACAAACGTTTGCCCGCGAGCGTCGTGTGGAACGCCTCGCCGCGCACCTGGATGTCGCCGAACGCGAGGTCGCAGAACTGCCGCGCGCCTTCGTCGTGGTTGCCGGGGATGTAGACGACCTGCGTGCCCTTGCGCGCCTTGCGCAGGATCTTCTGCACGACGTCATTGTGTGCCTGCGGCCAGTACCAGCCTTTCTTCAACTGCCAGCCGTCGATGATGTCGCCGACGAGGTACAGGTATTCCGAATCGTTGTGACGCAGGAAGTCGAGCAGGTACGGCGCCTGGCATCCGCTCGAACCGAGGTGGATGTCGGACAGCCAGATGGTGCGGTAGCGATGCGCGGACGGGTCGGGGTCGTCGTGCTGCGTAGTGTGTGCGGCAGGCGGCGCTTGCGACGCCAGGCCATCGGTTGCGGCCGCGCCGGACAGGAAGGCGGTGGCGGTGCGAGCGCCGAGCGGGTGACGGAAGAGGGAGGTCGCAGACGTTTTCTGGCCCATGCATGACTCGCCGGTTGACATTACCGGCATTCCGCCATGCGGGCGTGACTGTGCCGTGACAGTCACGAGACGTTCTTATTACGACCTATGCAGGGTGTTTAGCAGTGAATCAACGGGCGTTGCGTAATCTGCCGCACCGAACGGTCGGCGCTTGTCCGGCAGGCCGTCGGGCGAAGTGGCGGAGGCTTGGGCGGGCTGATTTCGTCTGGTGAATGCAGCGCATCAGCGCGGCATGGCGACGACGCGCGTGCGCGCGATCCGGTCGTGCGGAAACTGGCGGCCGGCATGCAGCCGCGCGGCGCCGGCCCATGCGACGATCCACGCGGCGGTGAGCGCCAGCGTGACCGGCACCGACAGGCCGAGGAGCGGATGCAGTGCGAGCGGCGGCAGGAACCACAGCCAGCCGAGCGCATAGCGGACGAGCGCGTGGCCGGCGCGCAGCGGCCGGCCGCTCGACGATTCGAGCCGCAGCCGCCAGGTCTTCATCGGCAGCGTCTGGCCGCCATGGGTCCAGAACCAGACGAAGTACGCGCCGACGACGAGCGCGATCCACGCGGCGAGCAGGTTGTGATGGACGAGGCCGTTGCGCTGCTGCGTTGCGAGGCTGAACGCGAGCCCCGCGAAGAACACGACGCCGAACAGCAGCACGCCTTCGTACAGCAGCGCGGCGAGGCGTCGCCGCACGGAAGGCGCGGCGGCCGGAGTCTCGGGTGCGCGGGCGTTCGCCACGGCCGCTCAGGAGCCCTTGAACAGCGAAGGCGCGTCGGCGGGCGACACCGGTGCCACCGCAGCGGGCACGGACGCGGCGCCGGCCGTCGACGACGCGGGCACCGGCGACACGGCGACGCCGATCGAGGCGGGCGCCGGTGCGGTGGCCGCACCGCTTGCCGGGTGATCGTGCGAATTGACGAGGCGGCGGACGTCACGGTCGGCGACGGTCGGCGGCGCGCTGACGACGCTCGGCCGACGGCGGCGCTCGGCCGCGGCAAGACGCTCCTTCTGCTCCTCGGGGAGTTGCTGGTAGGCCTTCCACGCGCGCTCGCGCGCCTGTGCGGAAAGCTCCTTCGCGCTCTGGTAGTTCTCGCGTGCGACGCGGCGCTGCTCGGGCGTCATCCGCGCCCATTCGGACATCCGGTCCTGCAGGCGCTTTTGGTCATCCGGCGTCAACTTCGCGAAACGTGATGCGATCTTCAGCCATTTACGCTTGCGGGCGTCGCTGAAGCCGTCCCACTGGTCGGCGAACGGCGCCAGTGCCGCGTGCTGCGCCGGCGTGAGGCGTGCCCACGACAGCGGGCCGTTGGCGGCCGGCAAGGGCAGCGGCGGGAGGTCGGTGGTCAGCCCGGTCGCGGCCGATGCGGGCGCGGCAGGGCTGCTGGCCGTGACGGACGTCGTCGCGGGTGACGGGTGGAATCGCGAATAGGTGGCGACGTAGGAAACGGCGATCGCGATCACGCATCCGAAAAATACGGCCAGGCCGCGCTTCTGACTCACCCGTGCGATCCCCTCGTTATTGTCTGTTAGTGAGCGCGCGAAAGATACGCGTTGAACCCGTGATCGAGATACGCGTTGAGCGGCAGGTCGTCGCTGAGCATCGCCGCGTCGATATCGGCGAGCTCGGCGGTGCGCTGCATGTCTTCCCAGTAGGCGATGCCGATGAGCCCCGCGAGCAGCAGCGCCAGCGGCCACGCGCGCAGCAGGCGGCGCGCAAACGATGCCTGCGGGCGGCTCGTGGGCGCCGGGCCGTAGGCGCCGGCCGCGCCGGCGAAGGCCGGCACGAACACCGGCGCGGTCGCGGGCTCGGGCTTCTTGCGCGCGAGCGCAGCCTGGCGGGCGACGGCCAGCCGATCGGTGGTCGCGGCAGGCAGTTCGGCCGCGCGCTCGTCCAGCGCGCGGCGCACCTTCAGCGCGAATTCGTGTTCTCGATTTGCGGGAGTGGAGCTCATAGCGTGATTCCTTTGGCCTTGAGCGCTTGCGCCAGGGTATGAGTGGCTCGTGAGCAGTGCGTCTTGACGCTGCCTTCGGAGCACCCCATTGCGGCGGCAGTCTCGGCGACATCCATATCTTCCCAATAACGCATCAGGAACGCTTCCCGTTGACGCGTCGGAAGTTTCTGGATTTCTTCGTCGATCAGGGCCAGAACCTGCTCTCTCTCGAGGCGGTGCTCGCTGCTCTCGACGCCCGCGTTGTCGTCCGCGGATTCGAGCGTTTCGAGGGGGTCGAAGTCTTCGTCGTCGGTGTTGTTCAGCGACGAGAAGAGCGTGACCCACGTGTTGCGGACCTTCTGCCGGCGAAACCAGTCGTGGATCGTGTTCTGCAGGATCCGCTGAAAAAGCAGCGGCAGTTCGGCCGCCGGCCGGTCGCCGTATTTCTCGGCCAGCTTGATCATCGCGTCCTGCACGATGTCGAGCGACGCGTCGTCGTCACGCACCGCGTACGCAGCCTGCTTGAACGCGCGCCTTTCGACGCCCGCCAGAAAGTCGGCGAGTTCCTTGTCTGATGCCATTCCGTGAAGGTATGCGCTGCGGACCGCTGCGTGGTGTAAAAGGTCGAAAAATTTCGTAAAACCCGCGGATGCTAACAAATTTTCGCGCTGCTTGGCACCGGATTGGGCGTCGCGCGTTGCGCGCGAGCCGCGGCGGCGGGGTGCCGGGCGACGCGCATGATGCGCTGCGGGATATTTTGCTTGACGACCCAATCGCGACCCGCTATCGTCAACGATTCGCAACATGAAGTGATGGTCTCATTTGAGGCTGGCCCAAGAAGCCCGCCCTTCAAACTGGACGCGCCGCTTGAACCCGAGCCACAAGCCCGGCAGAGAGCACCCGATCAATTTTTTGCCGAAAATTCGAAAGGTCAAAATGAACATGCCCAGCGCGGAATTCTCCACGTCGGAACCCCTTTCCCCTCCCGATAGCGACTCCATCGGCGCCACCGTGCTCATGAAGGCACTGGCCGACGAGAACGTCGAATTCATCTGGGGCTACCCCGGCGGCTCGGTTCTCTATATCTACGACGAGCTTTACAAGCAGGACAAGATTCAGCACGTGCTGGTGCGCCACGAACAGGCGGCCGTGCACGCAGCCGATGCGTATGCGCGTTCCACCGGCAATGTCGGCGTCTGCCTCGTGACGTCGGGCCCCGGCGTCACCAATGCGGTGACCGGCATCGCGACGGCGTACATGGATTCGATCCCGATGGTCGTGATCAGCGGCCAGGTGCCGACTGCCGCGATCGGCCAGGACGCATTCCAGGAATGCGACACCGTCGGCATCACGCGCCCGTGCGTGAAGCACAACTTCCTCGTGAAGGATGTGCGCGACCTCGCTGAAACCGTCAAGAAGGCGTTCTATATCGCCCGCACCGGCCGTCCGGGCCCGGTGCTGATCGACATCCCGAAGGACATCTCGAAGACGCCGTGCGAGTACGAGCCCGTCAAGAGCGTGTCGCTGCGTTCGTACAACCCCGTCACGAAAGGCCATTCGGGCCAGATCCGCAAGGCCGTGTCGCTGCTGCTGACGGCGAAGCGTCCCTACATCTATACGGGTGGCGGCATCATCCTCGCCGACGCGTCGCGCGAACTGAACCAGTTCGCGGACCTGCTCGGCTACCCGGTCACGAACACGCTGATGGGCCTCGGCGGCTATCGCGCGTCGGACAAGAAATTCCTCGGCATGCTCGGCATGCACGGCACCTACGAAGCGAACATGGCGATGCAGCACTGCGACGTGCTGATCGCGATCGGTGCCCGCTTCGACGACCGCGTGATCGGCGATCCGGCGCACTTCGCGTCGCGTCCGCGCAAGATCATCCACATCGACATCGACCCGTCGTCGATCTCGAAGCGCGTGAAGGTCGACATCCCGATCGTCGGCGACGTGAAGGAAGTGCTGAAGGAACTGATCGAGCAGCTGCAGACGGCCGAGCACGGCCCCGACACCGACGCGCTCGCGCAATGGTGGAAGGACATCGAGGGCTGGCGCTCGAAGGACTGCCTGAAGTTCGACCGCGAAAGCGAGATCATCAAGCCGCAGTACGTGGTCGAGAAGGCGTGGGAGCTGACGGACGGCAATGCGTTCGTGTGCTCGGACGTCGGCCAGCACCAGATGTGGGCCGCGCAGTTCTACCGATTCAACAAGCCGCGTCGCTGGATCAACTCCGGCGGCCTCGGCACGATGGGCTTCGGCCTGCCGGCAGCGATGGGCGTCAAGATGGCGCACCCGGACGACGACGTGCTGTGCATCACGGGCGAAGGCTCGATCCAGATGTGCATCCAGGAACTGTCGACCTGCCTGCAGTACGACACGCCCGTGAAGATCATTTCGCTGAACAACCGCTACCTCGGCATGGTTCGCCAGTGGCAGCAGATCGAATACAGCAAGCGCTATTCGCATTCGTACATGGATGCGCTGCCCGATTTCGTGAAGCTCGCCGAAGCGTACGGCCATGTCGGCATGCGGATCGAAAAGACCTCGGATGTGGAGCCGGCGCTGAAGGAAGCGCTGCGCCTGAAGGATCGCACCGTGTTTCTCGACTTCCAGACCGATCCGACCGAAAACGTCTGGCCGATGGTACAGGCCGGCAAGGGCATCACCGAGATGCTGCTCGGATCGGAAGATCTGTAACGGCGCGACGCGCGCTCAGGCCGGATGCGGCCGCCTTCACGAAGGGCGGTGCGGCACGCGGCGGCGCGCGGCGCGAGTGAATCGACACGGACACATTCTGGAAGAAGCGAACATGAGACACATCATTTCCGTCCTGCTGGAGAACGAACCGGGCGCGCTGTCGCGCGTGGTCGGTCTGTTTTCCGCACGCGGCTACAACATCGAAACCTTGACGGTGGCGCCGACCGAAGACCAATCGCTGTCGCGGCTCACCATCGTTTCCATTGGCTCCGACGACGTGATCGAACAGATCACGAAGCATCTGAACCGCCTGATCGAGGTGGTGAAAGTGGTGGACCTGACCGACGGTGCACACATCGAACGCGAGCTGATGCTGATCAAGGTACGTGCAGTGGGCAAGGAGCGCGAAGAAATGAAGCGGATGTCGGACATTTTCCGCGGCCGCATCATCGACGTGACCGAAAAGACCTACACGATCGAATTGACGGGCGCGAGCGACAAGCTCGACGCATTCATCCAGGGGCTGGACGCGAGCGCGATCCTCGAGACCGTGCGTACCGGCAGCTCCGGCATCGGACGCGGCGAGCGCATCCTGAAGGTTTGATGCCGAAATGCCAAAGAGGCACGCCGGGTGCGCCGTCATGTCCCGGCCCGCAGTACTCCATCCGAACGAATTGTTGAATTTTTGAATTAGCGAAGGAACCCATCATGAACGTTTTCTACGACAAAGACGCTGACCTCTCCCTCATCAAGGGCAAGCAAGTCACGATCATCGGCTACGGCTCGCAAGGCCATGCACACGCGCTGAACCTGAAGGAAAGCGGCGTGAACGTGACGGTCGGCCTGCGCAAGGGCGGCGCGTCGTGGAGCAAGGCCGAAAACGCCGGCCTGTCGGTCAAGGAAGTCGCGGAAGCGGTGAAGGGCGCAGACGTCGTGATGATGCTGCTGCCGGACGAGCAGATCGCCGACGTTTACGCGAAGGAAGTGCACGCGAACATCAAGCAGGGCGCGGCGCTGGCATTCGCGCACGGCTTCAACGTCCACTACGGCCAGGTGATCCCGCGCGCCGACCTCGACGTGATCATGATCGCGCCGAAGGCACCGGGCCACACCGTGCGCGGCACGTACTCGCAAGGTGGCGGCGTGCCGCACCTGATCGCGGTTGCGCAGAACAAGTCGGGCGCGGCACGCGACATCGCGCTGTCGTACGCGGCAGCGAACGGCGGCGGCCGTGCGGGCATCATCGAGACGAACTTCCGCGAAGAGACCGAAACCGACCTGTTCGGCGAGCAGGCCGTGCTGTGCGGCGGTACCGTCGAGCTGATCAAGGCCGGCTTCGAGACGCTGGTCGAAGCAGGCTACGCGCCGGAAATGGCGTACTTCGAGTGCCTGCACGAACTGAAGCTGATCGTCGACCTGATCTACGAAGGCGGCATCGCGAACATGAACTACTCGATCTCGAACAACGCCGAGTACGGCGAGTACGTGACGGGCCCGCGCGTCGTCACGGAAGAGACGAAGAAGGCGATGAAGCAGTGCCTGACCGACATCCAGACGGGCGAGTACGCGAAGAGCTTCATTCTCGAGAACAAGGCAGGCGCACCGACGCTGCAGTCGCGCCGTCGCCTGACGGCCGAGCACCAGATCGAGCAGGTCGGTGCGAAGCTGCGTGCGATGATGCCGTGGATCGCGAAGAACAAGCTCGTCGACCAGTCGAAGAACTAAGCACCGCGTGCTGTTCCGGCCCTTCGAGTGGAGGGTCGGCATCAAAAAGCCGTCCGAAGGCAGCAGTGCCCCGGGCGGCTTTTGTTATGCTACGGGCTTTGCAATTCACCGAACACAGAACGAATCCATGAACTATCCTCATCCGATCATCGCGCGCGAAGGCTGGCCGTTCATCGCGATTGCTGCCGTCATCGCGCTGTTGATCCACGCCGTCGGGGGCTTCGGCTTCGCGTGGCCGTTCTGGCTGCTGCTCGCCTTCGTCGTCCAGTTCTTCCGCGATCCGCAGCGCCCGATCCCGGCGCAGCCGAACGCGGTGCTGTGCCCGGCGGACGGCCGCATCGTCGCGGTCGAGACCGCGCAGGATCCGTACGCGAACCGCGAAGCGTTGAAGATCAGCGTGTTCATGAATGTCTTCAACGTCCATTCGCAGCGTTCGCCGGTCGATGGCGCGATCTCGAAGGTCGAGTACTTCCCGGGTGCGTTCCTGAACGCGGCGATCGACAAGGCGTCGACCGAGAACGAGCGCAATGCGGTCGTGATCCAGACGGCGAGCGGCAAGACCGTCACCGCCGTGCAGATCGCAGGCCTCGTCGCCCGCCGGATTCTCTGCTACGTACGCGCCGGCGAGCCGCTGTCGCGCGGCCAGCGCTACGGTTTCATCCGCTTCGGTTCGCGCGTCGACGTGTACCTGCCGATCGGCAGCCGCGCGAAGGTGTCGATCGGCGAGAAGGTCTACGCGTCGTCGACGATCCTCGCCGAGCTCGAACAGTAAGCGGCGGGGCGCACGATGGCCGCATTCAAACCACGTCGGCCGCGCAACGGCTCCGGCCAGACGCCACGCCCGTTCCGCCGCAACAAGGGGATGGCCGCCGATCCGGTACCCATCGAGAGCCGCCGCGCCGCGCGCCAGCGGTTCCTGAAGACGCGCGGCATCTACCTGCTGCCGAACGCGTTCACGACCGCCGCGCTGTTTTGCGGTTTCTTCGCGGTCGTGCAGGCGATGAACGTGCGTTTCGAGATCGCCGCGATCGCGATTTTCGTCGCGATGGTGCTCGACGGGATGGACGGGCGCGTCGCGCGCATGACGCATACGCAGAGCGCGTTCGGCGAGCAGTTCGACAGCCTGTCGGACATGGTGTCGTTCGGCGTCGCACCCGCGCTCGTGATGTACGAGTGGGTGCTGAAGGATCTCGGCCGCTGGGGCTGGCTCGCCGCATTCGTCTACTGCTCGGGCGCCGCGCTGCGCCTCGCGCGCTTCAATACGAACATCGGCGTCGTCGACAAACGCTTCTTCCAGGGGTTGCCGAGCCCGGCCGCCGCCGCGCTGATCGCCGGCTTCGTGTGGCTCGCGACCGACAACCGCGTGCCGATGAAGCTCGGCTGGCTGCCGTGGGTCGCGTTCGTGCTGACGATCTACGCGGGCGTGACGATGGTGTCGAACGCGCCGTTCTACAGTGGCAAGGCGCTTGACGTGCGGCACCGCGTGCCGTTCGCGGCGATCCTGCTCGTCGTCGTCGCGTTCGTGCTCGTGTCGTCCGACCCGCCGCTGATGCTGTTCTGCCTGTTCGTGCTGTACGGGTTGTCCGGCTACGTGTTCTGGGCTTACATGGCGATCCGCGGGCGCGCGAATCCGGCGCGCTCGTCGCAGCGCGATCACTGACCCGACGCGCGATTTGCCCCGAAACGGCGGCCTTGCGGCCGCCGTTTTCATTTGCCCCTTTTTAGAACGGTGCCGCTGGAACCCGGGGTGCCGTCCGATTGCGCGCCCAACGGAATGCCGCTATAGTCTTCGGCATGACTGCATTTTCCCGCCTCTCCCTCCTTCTAGCCGGTGCGCCGCTACGCGCGCTAGCGTCGGCGCGCCTGCCGCGCTGATCGTTCCCGCCCTCCGTCAAGCCTCGTCTGTTGTTGAGCGTCGCCAGCGGTGGCGCGATCTCATTACGTTTGACTTCCGTATAAAGAGCCCTGGAGCCCCCCATGACAGACAAGCTGATCATTTTCGATACGACGTTGCGTGACGGCGAGCAATCGCCCGGCGCGTCGATGACGAAGGAAGAGAAAATCCGCATCGCGAAGCATCTCGAGCGGATGAAGGTCGACGTGATCGAGGCCGGTTTCGCGGCCAGCTCGAACGGCGATTTCGACGCGATCCACACGATCGCCGGTCTCGTGAAGGACAGCACGATCTGCTCGCTGGCCCGGGCCAACGACAAGGACATCCAGCGCGCGGCCGATGCACTGAAGCCGGCCAACAGCTTCCGGATCCACACGTTCATCGCGACGTCGCCGCTGCACATGGAAAAGAAGCTGCGGATGACGCCCGACCAGGTGTTCGAGCAGGCGCGCCTCGCGGTGCGTTTCGCGCGCAAGTTCACCGACAACGTCGAATTTTCGCCGGAAGACGGCAGCCGCTCCGACCTGGACTTCCTGTGCCGCGTGCTGGAAGCCGTGATCGCCGAAGGCGCGACCACGATCAACATCGCCGACACGGTCGGCTACGGCGTGCCGGAACTGTACGGCAACCTCGTGAAGACGCTGCGCGAGCGCATTCCGAACTCGGACAAGGCGATCTTCTCCGTGCACTGCCACAACGATCTCGGGATGGCCGTCGCGAACTCGCTCGCCGGCGTGAAGATCGGCGGTGCGCGTCAGGTCGAATGCACGATCAACGGTCTCGGCGAGCGTGCGGGCAACACGTCGCTCGAGGAAATCGTGATGGCCGTGAAGACCCGCAAGGACTACTTCGGCCTCGACGTCGGCATCGACACGACGCAGATCGTGCCGACGTCGAAGCTCGTGTCGCAGATCACCGGTTTCGTCGTGCAGCCGAACAAGGCCGTGGTCGGCGCGAACGCGTTCGCGCACGCGTCGGGCATCCACCAGGACGGCGTGCTGAAGGCGCGCGACACCTACGAGATCATGCGCGCGGAAGATGTGGGCTGGTCCGCGAACAAGATCGTGCTCGGCAAGCTGTCGGGCCGCAATGCGTTCAAGCAGCGCCTGCAGGAACTCGGCGTGTCGCTCGACAGCGAAGCGGAACTGAACGCCGCGTTCATGCGCTTCAAGGATCTGGCCGACCGCAAGGCCGAGATCTTCGACGAGGACATCATCGCGATCGTGTCCGAGGAATCGGCATTCGCGCACGAGCAGGAACACTTCAAGTTCGTGTCGCTGTCGCAGCGTTCGGAGACGGGCGAGCAGCCGCAGGCGAAAATCGTGTTCGCGGTCGAAGGCAAGGAAGTGACCGGCGAGGCGCGCGGCAACGGTCCGGTCGACGCGACGTTCAACGCGATCGAAGGCGAAGTCGGCAGCGGTTCCGAATTGCTGCTGTACTCGGTGAACGCAATCACGACCGGCACGCAGGCGCAGGGCGAAGTGACCGTCCGGCTGTCGAAGAGCGGGCGGATCGTCAACGGCGTCGGTACCGATCCGGACATCGTCGCCGCGTCCGCCAAGGCGTACATCTCCGCGCTGAACAAGCTGCATTCGAAGGACGACAAGCTCAACCCGCAGCGCTCGTAAGCGCCGCGCGCTGCGCTTGATCGAAACGCCCCGTGCGGCCCTGCGCCGCCGGGGCGTTGTTTCATCTGCCGCTCATTCGGCGGCCGGCGCGCGGAACAGCCAGCGGCGCGTAGCCGCGCGGGGCACCGGGCTGCGTCGGCGGAACTCGACCGCGATCCCGCGCCGCGGCGCATCGGCGACGAACGCGTCGAGCAGTTCGAGCACGTCGTGATCGATGTAGTCGGCGCGCGTCGCGTCGATGATGACCGCTGCCCGGTCCGGAATGTGCCGCAGGTGGTGCTTGACCTGCACCTTGCCGAGAAACGACACGTCCTTGCGGAACGACAGCAGGAAGTGGTCGTCGTGCTGCGCGAGCGTGACGGGGCTCTTCAGGTTCGCGACGGCGACCGCCAGCACGCTGCATGCGAGGCCGAGCGCGATGCCGAACAGCAGGTCGACCGCCAGCACGCCGCCGATCGTCGCGGCGAACGGCACGAACGCGGCCGGCCCTTGCTTCATCACGGAGCGGAACAGCGCCGGTTTCGCGAGCTTGAAACCGGTGTGGATCAGGATCGCGGCGAGGCTCGCGAGCGGGATCAGGTTGATCAGGCCGGTGAGCGCGAACACGCTCGCGAGCAGCAGCATCCCGTGGACGATCGCCGACATCCGGCTCTGCGCGCCCGCATTGACGTTGACCGAGCTGCGCACGATCACCGACGTGATCGGCAGGCCGCCGAACGCGCCCGCGACGAGATTGCCGACGCCCTGGGCCTTCAGCTCCCGGTCGGGCTGGGTCGGCCGGCGCTTCGGATCGATCTGCTCGACCGCTTCGAGGCTCAGCAGCGTCTCGAGGCTCGCGACGACCGCGAGCGTGATCGCGACGCGCCACACGTCCGGATTGACGAGCTGCGCGAAGTTCGGCCCGAGCTCCGCGTGCTTGAGCGATGCCGCGAAGGCCGCGAACGATCCGAGTTCGGGCAACGTTACGCGATGGGCAGCGCCCGGCGCGACCGACGGTGAGACGAAGCCCAGCACGAGTGTGGCGCCGATGCCCAGCACGACGACCGCAAGCGGCGCGGGCACCGAGCGCACCAGCGTGAAGCGGCGCAGCGCCGGCGTGTCCCACGCGACCAGCAGCGCGAGCGACGCGAGCGCGATGGCCGTCGCGGCCCATGCGACCGGCAGGCCCGGCCAGTTCGCAAACGATTGCGCTGCCGAGCCGCCGATGCCGAACGCGAACGGAATCTGCTTCACGATCAGCAGCAGGCCGATCGCGGCGAGCATGCCCTTGATGACGGGCGACGGCACGTACGCGGCGAAGCGGCCGGCGCGCAGCATGCCGAACCCGAACTGCAGCACGCCGGACAGCAGCACCGCGAGCAGGAACGCGGAGAAGCTGCCGAGTTGCGCGATCCCTTCGACGACGATCACGACGAGCCCGGCGGCCGGCCCGCTGACGGACAACGACGAGCCGCTCAGCAGCGCGACGACGATGCCCCCGACGATGCCGGACACGAGCCCGGCGAACGGCTCGACGCCGGACGCATTGGCGATGCCGAGACAGAGCGGCAGTGCGACGAGGAAAACGACGATGCCGGCGACGATGTCGCGCGGCAGGGTGGACAGGCGCTCGTTCAGTTTCATGGTTGGGGCGATTTCATTGGCGTAAGGGGCGGGGGTGAATCAGCCGAGCGCGGCGGCCGTTGCGGCCCGCACGGGTTCGACGTCGGCGGGCAGTGTCGTGTAGCCGGAATCGAGTTCCAGCAGGCGGCCGTCGGCGAGCGAAAAGATCCAGCCGTGCACGAGCGGCGGCCGTTCCCGGCCGCGCACGATCGGCGACGCGCGCAGCAGCCGCACCTGTTCGAGCACGTTCAGCTCGGCGAGGCGGTCGGCGGCGGCCGTGTCGTCGAGCCCGTCGAGCGTGTCGCGATGGCGCCGCGCGAGCGCGCAGAGCGGTGCGATGCGGCGCGCGACGTGCGGCAGCTCGGACGGCGGCGGCAGCAGCGACGCGCGCACGCCGCCGCACCCGTAGTGCCCGCACACGATCACGTGGTCGACCTGCAGTACGCGCACCGCGTACTCGAGCACGCTGGCGGAATTGTCGTCGTCGGGATGGAACAGGTTCGCGATGTTGCGATGAACGAACAGCTCGCCGGGTGCGCAATGCGTGATGGTTTCGGCCGGCACGCGGCTGTCCGAGCAGCCGATCCACAGCACGCGCGGATTCTGGCCGCGCGCGAGCGCGTCGAAAAAGCCGGGCATGTGTTCGCGCGTCTCGCGGGCCCACGCGATGTTGGCAACCAGCATGCTCTTGGGGCGATTCATGAGGACTCCTTTATGACAATGGCAAATAAATTTCGGCCGAAATAGCGCAATAGGAATCTTTCTAAACTGAAAGGTTGAATTTGGACTGATATTAGGGGTATGCCCTAGCATTCCGGGTGGGTTGAAACAAATTGTTTCAAATTGGGTTGGCGTAGTGCATTGCGTGCACCAACCCAACGCATGACATGCACTGCGCCTGCCTGTTTTCACGCAAAGGCCCGCATGACGGGGATTTCAGCGTGCTGCCACCGGAATGTCATCGATCGGAAAAGATTTCCGTCATATTTTCTGAATTAATCGGGTGGCGGAAAAAAGGAAATGGCCATTCACGCAATAATTCGTGAATGGCCATTGTGAAAGTTGCGCGTAAATGCGTAATTGGTCAGAACAGGTTGCGGCGATCGGGATCGTGCAGCGGGTCCGGCGTTTTCTGCGTGATGCGCAGGATGCCCTGCGGATCGAAGTAGAAGCTGTACATCATGTACCAGACGTTGTCCTCGAGATACCGGTACGTCCACACCTCGCGCTTCATCAGCGGGAAGTAGGACGTCTCGACGGGGCGTCCGAAATTGACGAGGACATCGGTCTTCGTCCACTTGCCGATCTCCGCACGATAGAACTCGTTCGGCTGCAGCACCTGGCGCACGTTGACGATCTTGTGGGCCGCGTCGACGTCGGCCGCGACCGTGACCTCGCCCATCGGCTGGGTCGGCCACATCAGGCGCTTGCCGCCGCCGGGCAGGTCGTAGATCTCGCGCGGCGGGCCCATGCGCGCGACGATCGCCGACTCGTCCTGGCCGGCCTGGTATTGCTGCCACGGTTGCGCACAACCGGCCAGCAGCGCGGCGGCACAGGCGAACAGCACCGGCAGGCGCGCGGGAATGCGAATGCGCATGGGGATTCTCCAGAATACGGAAACAAGTCCCGTTGTATCACGGACGGCGAGCGACGGCACATCGTGCAGAAAAAATCGGTCCGGATCGCCGGCGCTGCCGCGCTTGCGGCCGGCAGGGGCGCCGGCCTATGATCCGCGCTTCTCGGGCAGATTGAAGGGCAGGTGGCCGATGCAGGGGTGGAAGCGGTGCGCGCTCGCGTTGAGCGCGGGGTGGATGCTGGTGTCGTCCGCGTTTGCCGGCGGCGAGCCGGTGCGGATCGCGCTGATCGAGGGGATGTCGGGCCCGTTCGCGAATGCGGGCGCGGCAGTCGAGCGCAACCTGCGCTTCGGCGTCGAGCAGGTCAACGCGGCAGGCGGCGTGAAGCTGCGCGACGGCGCGCATCCGCTCGAGCTCGTCGTGCTCGACAGCAAGGGCAGCCCGGAAGAGGCGCTCGTGCAGTTGCGCGCGGCCGCGGACCGGCATATCGGTTTCGTCGCGCAGGGCAACAGTTCGGCCGTCGCGGCCGCGCTCGTCGCGGCGCTCGACAAGCTGAACGCACGCGATCCGGACAACCGGATGCTGTTCCTCAACTATTCGGCCGACGATCCGGCGCTGACCGGCGCACGCTGCAGTTTCTGGCATTTCCGCTTCGACGCGCACGCGGGGATGCGGATGGCCGCGCTCGCGGACGTGATGGCGCGCGACCGCGCGCTGCGCAAGGTCTATCTGCTGAACCAGGACTACAGCTTCGGCCATGACGTCAGCACGCTCGCGCGGCAGGCGCTGGCCGCGCGGCGCCCGGACGTGACGATCGCCGGCGACGAATTCCACCCGATCGGCCGGATCAAGGATTTCTCGCCGTATATCGCGAAGATCCGCGCGAGCGGCGCGGACGCCGTCGTGACCGGCAACTGGGGCAACGACCTCACGCTGCTCGTGAAGGCGGCTCGCGAGCAGGGGCTGAATGCGAAGTTCTATACGTTCTACGGCAACAGCCTCGGCGCGCCGGCCGCGCTCGGCGATGCCGGGGTCGGGCGGGTCGTGGCCGTGGCGGACTGGCACCCGAACGCGGGCGGCGCGAAATCCGACGCGTTCTACCGGGCGTTCCGAACCCGTTTTCCGGCCGCGCAGGACGACTATCCGGTACGGCGGATGAGCCTGATGATCGAGATGCTGGCCGCCGCGATGAACCGCGCGGGGTCGGCCGACCCTGTCGCGGTCGCGCGTGCGCTCGAGGGCCTGTCGTTCGACGACGGTTTCCATGCGTCGCGGATGCGCGCACAGGATCATCAGTTGATCCAGCCCCTTTATGTGATGGAGATGGACAAGGCCGGCACGCCGGGCGTGCGCTTCGACAACGAGGGTTCTGGCTACGGTTTCCGGACGGTGCTCGCGGTGCCGGCGCAGCGCACGGAAATGCCGTCGACCTGTTCGATGACGCGCCCGTGACAGGGGCGGTAGGAACGGTGCGGAGTTGTGTTACAATGCCCGCCGGTTGTAAGTCACGGCACGGCCATTCTTCCGTGTCCGCCTGTTCAGTTAGAAAGGAAATCACATGTCTGTTGCAGATATCAAGAAGTCGGAAGTCGTTGCTCAGTTCGCCCGCGGTACCAACGACACGGGGTCGCCCGAAGTCCAGGTCGCACTGCTGACCGCACGTATCGTCGAACTGACGGGTCACTTCAAGACCCACGCGAAGGATCACCACAGCCGCCGCGGCCTGCTGCGCATGGTTAGCCGCCGCCGCAAGCTGCTCGACTACCTCAAGGGCAAGGATGCCGACCGTTACCGCGCGCTGATCGAGAAGCTGGGTCTGCGTAAGTAATCGAGGCGATTGCCGCCAGCAAGATGCCTGTGTCAGTCCGCTGATACAGGCATTTTGTTTTTGCGCGGTGCGTAGCGTCACACGCACCGCAGGCTGTCCGGCACTTGGCGCCGGATTGCCGGAACGGCTGATGCCGGAGTCGGGATTTGTGTCATTCCAGCGCGTCGCTGCACGAGCGCCGCGCTGGAATGGCATAAAAAACACACCTTGCTCCGGGTGATTCGGTCGCGACGCCGCCGCGCGGGATGGCCGGCGCGGCGAATGAAATGCATGAATTCAAAGGAGCAACCATGTCCATGTTCAACAAGGTCGTGAAGGAATTCCAGTGGGGCCAGCACAAGGTGCGCCTCGAAACCGGTGAAGTCGCCCGCCAGGCAAGCGGCGCCGTGATCGTCGACGTCGAAGACACCGTCGTGCTGGCAACCGTCGTCGGCGCGAAGTCGGCGAAGCCGGGTCAGGACTTCTTCCCGCTGACCGTCGACTACCTCGAAAAGACCTACTCGGCCGGCAAGATCCCGGGCGGCTTCTTCCGCCGCGAAGGCCGTCCGTCGGAGCACGAGACGCTGACGTCGCGCCTGATCGACCGTCCGCTGCGCCCGCTGTTCCCGGAAGGCTTCTACAACGAAGTCCAGGTCGTGATCCACGTGCTGTCCGTGAACCCGGAAATCCCGGCGGACATCCCCGCGCTGATCGGCGCATCGGCTGCGCTCGCCGTGTCGGGCCTGCCGTTCAACGGCCCGGTCGGTGCCGCACGCGTCGCGTACATCGACAACGCCTACGTGCTGAACCCGACGCGTGACCAGATCAAGGCATCGAGCCTCGACCTCGTCGTTGCGGGTACGGAACGCGCGGTGCTGATGGTCGAGTCGGAAGCCGACCAGCTGTCGGAAGACGTGATGCTGGGCGCCGTGGTGTTCGGCCACGAGCAGATGCAAGTGGCGATCGACGCGATCCACGAACTGGTGCGCGAAGGCGGCAAGCCCGAGTGGGACTGGCAGCCGGCGCCGAAGAACGAGGCGCTGATCGCACGCGTGACGGAACTGGCGCAGAACGACCTGCTCGCCGCTTACCAGCTCCGCGACAAGCAGGCTCGCTCGACGAAGCTGAAGGAAGTCTACTCGGCGACTTCGGCGAAGCTCGAGGAAGACGCGCAGGCGGCCGGCACGGCCGCGGCCGACAAGGCTACCGTCGGCAACGTCCTGTTCGACATCGAGGCAAAGATCGTCCGTTCGCAGATCCTGAACGGCGAGCCGCGCATCGACGGCCGCGACACGCGCACCGTGCGCCCGATCGAGATCCGCACCGGCGTGCTGCCGCGCACCCACGGCTCGGCGCTGTTCACGCGTGGCGAAACGCAGGCGCTGGTCGTCGCGACGCTCGGCACGAAGGGTGACGAGCAGATCATCGACGCGCTCGAAGGCGAGTACCGCGAGCGCTTCATGCTCCACTACAACATGCCCCCGTTCGCGACCGGCGAAACGGGCCGCGTCGGCTCGCCGAAGCGCCGCGAAATCGGCCACGGCCGCCTCGCGAAGCGCGCACTGGTCAAGTGCCTGCCGAGCGCCGACGAATTCGGCTACTCGATCCGCGTCGTGTCGGAAATCACCGAGTCGAACGGTTCGTCGTCGATGGCATCGGTGTGCGGCGGCTGCCTCGCGCTGATGGACGCCGGCGTGCCGATGAGGGCGCACGTCGCGGGCATCGCGATGGGCCTGATCCTCGAAGGCAACAAGTTCGCGGTGCTGACCGACATCCTCGGCGACGAAGATCACCTCGGCGACATGGACTTCAAGGTGGCCGGCACGGAGCAAGGCGTGACGGCACTGCAGATGGACATCAAGATCCAGGGCATCACGAAGGAAATCATGCAGGTCGCGCTCGCACAGGCGAAGGAAGGCCGCATGCACATCCTCGGCAAGATGACGTCGGCAGTCTCGGGTGCGAACACGCAACTGTCGGAATTCGCGCCGCGCATGATCACGATCAAGATCAACCCGGAAAAGATCCGCGACGTGATCGGCAAGGGCGGTTCGGTGATCCGCGCGCTGACGGAAGAAACGGGCACGACCATCGACATCTCCGACGACGGCGTCGTGACGATCGCGAGCACGAACAGCGACGGCATGGCCGAAGCGAAGAAGCGCATCGAGAACATCACGGCCGAGATCGAAGTCGGCCAGGTGTACGAAGGCACGGTGCTGAAGCTGCTCGATTTCGGCGCGATCGTGAACCTGCTGCCGGGCAAGGATGGCCTGCTGCACATCTCGGAAATCGTCAACGAGCGTGTGAAGGACATCAACGACTACCTGAAGGAAGGTCAGCAGGTCAAGGTCAAGGTGATCCAGACGGACGAGAAGGGTCGCGTGCGTCTGTCGGCAAAGGCGCTGCTGAATGAAGCAGCGGCGGCGTCGCAGTCGGACACGCCGCCGCAGCAGTAAGCGGACAGGCGGACCAACGGCCGGCAGTGCGAAAGCGCGCCGGCCGTTTTTTCTGTAACATCGTTGTGCGGCGCAGCAGCGCCGGCGAGGCGCCCGTGTCGCGCGTAGCGCGCGTAGGGCGCGCCATCCGATTCCGATCCTGGAGCCACCATCACCATGAAAGCCATCGAAATCACCGAATTCGGCGCACCCGACGTGCTGAAGCTTGCGGAGCGTCCGCGCCCCGAACCGAAGCGCGGCGAGGTGCTGATCAAGGTGGTGGCTTCCGGCGTGAACCGGCCCGACGTATTCCAGCGCAAGGGCGCCTACGCGCCGCCGCCGGGCGCGTCGGATCTGCCGGGCCTCGAGGTCGCGGGCGAGATCGTCGGCGGCGACCTGTCGGATGCCGCGCTGAACCCGTTCGGCCTGAAGCTCGGCGATCGCGTGTGCGCGCTGCTCGCGGGCGGCGGCTATGCCGAGTATGCGGTCGCGCCGCTGCCGCAATGCCTGCCGGTGCCCGACGGGCTCACCGATATCGAGGCCGCGTCGCTGCCCGAAACGTTCTTCACCGTGTGGAGCAACGTGTTCGACCGTGCGCAGCTCGGCGCGGGCGAGGGCGGAGAGCAGGAAACGCTGCTCGTGCAGGGCGGCTCGAGCGGTATCGGCGTGACGGCGATCCAGGTCGCGCACGCGCTCGGTTTTCGCGTGTTCGCGACGGCCGGCACCGCCGACAAGTGCCGTGCGTGCGAGGCGCTCGGCGCGGAGCGCGCAATCAACTACAAGACCGAAGACTTCGTCGAGGTCGTGAAGTCGCTGACGCACGATCGCGGCGTCGACGTGATCCTCGACATGGTGGCGGGCTCGTACGTGCCGCGCGAGCTGTCCGCGCTCGCGGACGGTGGTCGTCTCGTGCTGATCGCGCTGCTCGGCGGCGCGAAGGCCGACGTCAACCTGAGCGAGATCCTGCGGCGCCGGCTGACGGTGACGGGTTCGACGCTGCGGCCGCGTCCGGTCGAGTTCAAGGCACGCATCGCCGCGCAACTGAAGGCGCGCGTGTGGCCGCTGATTGCCGACGGCCGCATCAAGCCGGTGATCTATCGCGTGCTGCCGGCCGCGGATGCCGCCCAGGCGCATGCGCTGATGGAAAGCAGCGAGCACACCGGCAAGATCATGCTCGATTGGGGTACGAACGCGTGAAGGCCCGTGCGGCCGGGCTTGACATGCGCGGTTTGACCGGTTCAAGCCGCGCGCAGTAAAATCGCCGGTTTGCTTCGCCAGATCAAACCTGACGGCCGGTTTCCGGCGCGTTAATGACACAGCGGTGACGAGACAGACACGATGTCGAAACAGAGAACTAAGCGGGTGATCGGCAACTGGAAGATGCACGGCCGGCTGGCCGGCAACCAGGCGTTGCTGAACGAAGTGGTGCAGGGCGCGGGCGCGGTGGCGGCCGAAACGTCGGTCGGCGTGTGCGTGCCGTTCCCGTATCTCGCGCAGGTTCAGGCACAGCTCGACGGCGGCCGTGTCGCCTGGGGCGCGCAGGACGTGTCCGCGCACGAACAGGGCGCGTTCACCGGTGAAGTGGCGGCCGCGATGGTTGCGGAGTTCGGCGCGCGCTATGCGATCGTCGGCCACTCGGAGCGTCGCGCGTATCACGGCGAGCGTAACGAGACGGTCGCGGCGAAGGCGCAGCGTGCGCTCGCGGCCGGCCTCACGCCCGTCGTGTGCGTCGGCGAGACGCTCGACGAGCGCGAGTCGGGCGCGACCGAGCAGGTCGTCGGTGCGCAGCTCGACGCTGTGCTCGCCGTGCTGACGGCCGACGAGGCTGCACGCATCGTCGTCGCGTACGAGCCGGTCTGGGCGATCGGAACGGGCAAGAGCGCGACGTCGGCGCAGGCGCAGGACGTGCATGCGTTCCTGCGTGCGCGTCTCGCGGCGAAGGGTGCGGCAGACGTGTCCGTGCTGTACGGCGGCAGCGTGAAGCCGGACAACGCGGAAGAGCTGTTCTCGCAGCCGGACATCGACGGGGGCCTGATCGGCGGCGCGTCGCTGAAGGCGGAAGATTTCCTGGCGATCTGCCGGGCCGCGCGTTGAGCGGTCCGCGATCGAATTGAACCATGACGGCGGCCGGTCGATCCGGTCGCCCGATCCAATCGGGTGGGTGTGATGCTGTTATTCAAGACGCTGATTATTGTGGTGCAGGTGCTGTCTGCACTCGGTGTGATTGGTCTCGTGCTGCTGCAGCACGGCAAGGGTGCCGACATGGGCGCTGCATTCGGCAGCGGCGCGTCGGGCAGCCTGTTCGGTGCGACGGGCTCGGCGAACTTCCTGTCGCGCACGACGGGCATTCTCGCGACGATCTTCTTCGTCGCGACGCTCGCGCTGACGTACCTCGGTTCATACAAGTCGACGCCGTCGGCAGGCGTGCTCGGCGCGGCAGCGACCGCACCGGCATCGGCGCCTGCAGCGTCGGCACCGGCTGTTGCGGCATCCGCTGCAGCGGGTTCGGCTGCAAGCGCGCCGGGCCAGGATGTCCCGAAATAAAAAGTTAAATTTTTTGCGTTTGTGCGTTGAACAATTCCCGAAGCCGGGTTAGAATTTAATTCTTGAAGCGATTCGCGGGATACAAGCAGCACAACCCGAGTTGCATGCAGTGCCGACGTGGTGAAATTGGTAGACACGCTATCTTGAGGGGGTAGTGGCGAAAGCTGTGCGAGTTCGAGTCTCGCCGTCGGCACCAAAGTTACTCAATGCCAGCCGCTTCTAGTGGCTGGCATTTTTCATTTCTGGGGCGTGCTTGCGGTTGACTTGCGATCGCCTGCACTCCGAAATGATTCCTTCCGCCGGAAGTGGTATTCTCCGGACGCTCAGAACCAACCGATAGAGGATTGCCTTGAACCTCGCAGCCTATTACCCCGTCTTGTTGTTCCTCCTCGTGGGCACTGGTTTAGGTATAGCGCTGGTCAGCATCGGCAAGCTCCTTGGTCCCAACAAGCCGGACGTCGAGAAGAACGCACCGTACGAGTGCGGCTTCGAAGCCTTTGAAGACGCCCGGATGAAATTCGACGTCCGGTATTACCTCGTCGCCATCCTGTTCATCATCTTCGATCTCGAAACCGCATTCCTGTTTCCGTGGGGCGTCGCGCTCCGGGACATCGGCTGGCCGGGTTTCATCGCAATGATGATTTTTCTGCTCGAATTCCTGCTGGGCTTTGCCTATATCTGGAAGAAAGGCGGGCTCGACTGGGAGTGATGGGTTAATCGCCGGTTTGCATGGGCGGCCACGCTCGGTCGCTCGTCTGGAGTGGAAAGCAAATGAGTATCGAAGGGGTCTTGAAGGAAGGGTTTGTCACCACGACGGCTGACAAGCTGATCAACTGGACGCGTACCGGCTCGCTGTGGCCGATGACGTTCGGGCTCGCGTGTTGCGCCGTCGAGATGATGCATGCGGGCGCGGCCCGTTACGATCTGGATCGGTTCGGCGTCGTGTTTCGTCCGAGCCCGCGTCAATCGGACGTGATGATCGTCGCCGGCACGCTCTGCAACAAGATGGCGCCCGCACTGCGCCGCGTGTACGACCAGATGGCCGAGCCGCGCTGGGTGATCTCGATGGGGTCGTGCGCGAACGGCGGTGGTTACTACCACTACTCGTACTCGGTGGTCCGCGGCTGCGACCGGATCGTGCCGGTCGACGTCTACGTGCCGGGCTGTCCGCCCACGGCCGAGGCGCTGGTCTACGGCGTGATCCAGCTTCAGGCGAAGATCCGCCGCACCAATACCATCGCCCGTCAATAAAGCCCCGAGCGTCCCCTCAATATGGCAAGCAAAATCGAGACCCTCAAGGCAAACCTCGAAGCCGCGCTCGGCGCGCGCGTGGTGAGCCTCACCGAAGCAGTCGGTGAACTGACGCTCGTCGTGAAGGCGAGCGATTACCTCGAAGTCGCAAAGACGCTGCGCGACGATCCGAAGCTCCGTTTCGAGCAGCTGATCGACCTGTGCGGCGTCGACTACCAGACCTTCGGCGACGGCGCATACGACGGCCCGCGTTTCGCGGCCGTGTCGCACCTGCTGTCGGTCACGAACAACTGGCGCCTGCGCCTGCGTGCGTTCGCGCCGGACGACGACCTGCCGATCGTGGCATCGCTGGTCGACATCTGGACCTCGGCGAACTGGTACGAGCGCGAAGCGTTCGACCTGTACGGCATCGTGTTCGAAGGCCACCCCGACCTGCGCCGCATCCTCACCGACTACGGCTTCATCGGCCACCCGTTCCGCAAGGACTTCCCGGTGTCCGGTTATGTCGAAATGCGTTACGACCCGGAAGAGAAGCGGGTCGTGTACCAGCCGGTGACGATCGAGCCGCGCGAAATCACGCCGCGCGTGATCCGCGAGGATCGCTATGGCGGTCTGAAACATTAAGGGGGCGTCATGGCAGAAATCAAGAACTACACGCTCAACTTCGGCCCGCAGCACCCGGCAGCGCACGGCGTGCTGCGCCTCGTGCTCGAGCTCGACGGCGAAGTCATCCAGCGTGCCGATCCGCACATCGGTCTGCTGCACCGCGCGACCGAAAAGCTCGCGGAATCCAAGACCTTCATCCAGTCCGTGCCGTACATGGACCGTCTCGACTACGTGTCGATGATGGTCAACGAGCACGGCTATGTGCTCGCGATCGAAAAACTGCTCGGCATCGACGTGCCGGAGCGCGCACAGTACATCCGCGTGCTGTTCGACGAGATCACGCGCGTGCTGAACCACCTGATGTGGATCGGCGCACACGCACTCGACGTCGGCGCGATGGCGGTGTTCCTGTACGCATTCCGCGAACGCGAAGACCTGATGGACGTGTACGAAGCGGTGTCCGGCGCCCGGATGCACGCGGCGTACTACCGTCCGGGCGGCGTCTACCGCGATCTGCCTGACGCAATGCCGCAATACAAGGCGTCGAAGATTCGCAACGAGAAGGCGCTCGCGAGGATGAACGAAGCGCGCAGCGGCTCGGTGCTCGACTTCATCGACGATTTCTTCACGCGTTTCCCGAAGTGCGTCGACGAGTACGAAACGCTGCTCACCGACAACCGGATCTGGAAGCAGCGTCTGGTCGGGATCGGCGTGGTCAGCCCCGAACGTGCGCTGCAGATGGGCCTGACGGGCCCGATGCTGCGCGGCTCGGGCATCGCATGGGATCTGCGCAAGAAGCAGCCGTACGAAGTGTACGATCGCATGGATTTCGACGTGCCGGTCGGCGTGAACGGCGATTGCTACGACCGCTATCTGGTGCGCGTCGAAGAAATGCGCCAGTCGATCCGCATCGCGAAACAGTGTATTGAGTGGCTCCGCAAGAATCAGGGCCCGGTGATGACGGACAATCACAAGGTTGCACCGCCGTCGCGCGTCGGCATGAAGACCAACATGGAAGACTTGATTCACCACTTCAAGCTCTTCACCGAAGGTTTCCATGTGCCGGAAGGCGAAGCGTACGCGGCGGTCGAGCATCCGAAGGGTGAATTCGGCATCTACCTCGTGTCGGACGGCGCCAACAAGCCGTATCGCCTCAAGATTCGCGCACCGGGTTTCGCGCACCTGGCGTCGCTCGACGAAATGGCGCGCGGTCACATGATCGCCGACGCCGTCACGATCATCGGTACGCAGGACATCGTGTTCGGCGAGATCGATCGTTAATGGTTGCGCCGCCCGCGAGAGCGGGCGGCGAGCAGTAAGTCACACGCGATGCGCGCTGAACCGGCGCAGCTTCGCAAGCTGTCAACAGAGTGAGCGCCAGGTCTGCCGTCCATGCACCCCCAGTGTGCGGCAGGTTGTTCGTTCGGTAGGAATTGAAAGAGTCGTGTCTGAAAATGATCTCAGCTGAAGGCCTGAAGGAAATCGATCGAGCGTTGACGAAGTATCCCGCCGATCAGAAACAGTCCGCCGTGATGTCGGCGTTGGCCGTTGCTCAGGAAGAGCACGGCTGGCTGTCGCCCGAACTGATGCAGTTCGTTGCGGACTATCTCGGCATGCCGGCCGTCGCCGTGCAGGAAGTCGCGACGTTCTACACGATGTACGAGCTCAACCCGGTCGGCAAGCACAAGATCACGCTCTGCACGAACCTGCCGTGCCAGCTTGGCCCGCATGGCGGCGCGGAAGCGACTGCCGACTACCTGAAACAGAAGCTGGGCATCGGCTTCGGCGAGACCACGCCCGACGGCAAGTTTACGCTGAAGGAAGGCGAATGCATGGGCTCGTGCGGCGATGCGCCGGTGCTGCTGGTGAACAATCACAGAATGTGCAGCTTCATGAGCCGCGAGAAGATCGACCAGCTGCTTGAGGAGCTCTCGAAATGACGTCCCTCCACGACCGTCACATCAAACCGCTGATCCTCGCTGGTCTGAACGGCGAGAACTGGCATCTCGAAGACTACGTTGCGCGCGGCGGCTACAAGCAGCTGCGCCGGATTCTCGAAGAAAAGATTCCGCCCGAGCAGGTGATCGCCGACGTCAAGGCGTCTGGCCTGCGCGGCCGTGGCGGTGCGGGCTTCCCGACCGGCCTGAAGTGGAGCTTCATGCCGCGCCAGTTCCCGGGGCAGAAGTACCTCGTCTGCAACTCGGACGAAGGCGAGCCGGGCACGTTCAAGGATCGCGACATCCTGCGCTGGAACCCGCACGCGCTGATCGAAGGCATGGCCATCGGCGCGTACGCGATGGGCATCACCGTCGGCTACAACTACATCCACGGCGAAATCTTCGAAGTGTATCGACGCTTCGAGGCCGCGCTCGATGAAGCGCGCGCCGCAGGCTTCCTCGGCGACCACATCATGGGCTCCGAATTCTCGTTCCAGCTGCACGCGCACCACGGTTACGGCGCGTACATCTGCGGCGAGGAAACGGCGCTGCTCGAGTCGCTCGAAGGCAAGAAGGGCCAGCCGCGCTTCAAGCCGCCGTTCCCGGCGAGCTTCGGCGTGTACGGCAAGCCGACCACGATCAACAACACCGAGACGTTCGCCGCGGTGCCGTTCCTGCTGTCCATCGGGCCGCAGAATTACCTCGAGATCGGCAAGCCGAACAACGGCGGCACGAAGATTTTCTCGGTGTCGGGCGACGTCGAGCGTCCGGGCAACTACGAAGTGCCGCTCGGCACGCCGTTCGCGACGCTGATGGAGCTCGCCGGCGGGATGCGCGGCGGCAAGAAGATCAAGGCCGTGATTCCGGGCGGTTCGTCGGCACCGGTGATCCCGGGCGACATCATGATGCAGACCGATCTCGACTACGATTCGATCGCGAAGGCGGGCTCGATGCTCGGTTCCGGCGCGGTGATCGTGATGGACGAGACGCGCTGCATGGTGCGCTCGCTGCTGCGCCTGTCGTACTTCTACTACGAGGAATCGTGCGGCCAGTGCACGCCGTGCCGTGAAGGCACCGGCTGGCTGTATCGCGTCGTGAACCGTATCGAGCACGGCGAAGGTCGCCAGGAAGATCTGGACCTGCTGAACTCGGTTGCCGAGAACATCATGGGCCGCACGATCTGTGCGCTCGGCGATGCGGCGGCGATGCCGGTACGCGGGATGCTCAAGCACTACTGGGACGAATTCGCGTACCACGTCGAGCACAAGCACTGCATGGTCGGCGGCCACGCGCACGCGGCTGCGGCCTGAAGCGAACCCGGTTGCGGAATTTGAGCGCACGGTCGGGCGAAGGCGCGAACGGGCGGAAATAGGTTAAGGACCATTCACCATCATGGTTGAACTTGAAATAGACGGCAAGAAGGTCGAGGTGCCCGAAGGCAGCATGGTGATCCAGGCTGCGCACAAGGCGGATACGTACATTCCTCACTTCTGCTATCACAAGAAACTGTCGGTTGCGGCCAACTGCCGGATGTGTCTCGTCGAAGTCGAGAAGATGCCGAAGGCCGTGCCTGCCTGCGCGACGCCCGTGTCGGCCGGCATGATCGTCCACACGCAGTCCGACAAGGCTGTGAAGGCGCAGCAGTCGGTGATGGAATTCCTCCTCATCAATCACCCGCTCGATTGCCCGATCTGCGATCAGGGCGGCGAATGCCAGCTGCAGGATCTGGCGGTCGGCTACGGCAAGTCGTCGTCGCGCTACTCGGAAGAAAAGCGCGTGGTGTTCCACAAGAACGTGGGCCCGCTGATCTCGATGGAAGAAATGTCGCGCTGCATCCACTGCACGCGCTGCGTCCGCTTCGGCCAGGAAATCGCCGGCGTGATGGAGTTCGGCATGCTGGGCCGCGGCGAGCACTCGGAAATCACGACGTTCGTCGGCAAGACGGTCGACTCCGAGATGTCGGGCAACATGATCGACCTGTGCCCGGTCGGCGCGCTGACCAGCAAGCCGTTCCGCTACAGCGCCCGTACGTGGGAACTGTCGCGCCGCAAGTCGGTGAGCCCGCACGATTCCGTCGGCGCGAACCTCGTCGTGCAGGTGAAGAACAACCGCGTGATGCGCGTGCTGCCGTTCGAGAACGAAGCGATCAACGAATGCTGGATCTCGGACAAGGACCGCTTCTCGTACGAAGGCCTCAACAGCGAAGAGCGCCTGACGAAGCCGATGCTGAAGCAGGGCGGCCAGTGGATCGAAACCGACTGGCAGACCGCGCTCGAATACGTCGCGAAGGGCCTGAAGGGCATCGCCGCGGATCATGGCGCGAACGCGCTGGCGATGCTCGCGAGCGCGCACAGCACCGCTGAAGAGCTGTTCCTCGTGAAGCAGCTCGCCAACGAACTGAAGACGCCGAACGTCGATTTCCGTCTGCGCCAGCAGGATTTCTCGGCACCGGTCCAGGGCGCGCCGTGGCTCGGCCTGCCGATCGCCGACCTGTCGAACGTGGACGCCGCGTTCGTCGTCGGTTCGTTCCTGCGCCGCGACCACCCGCTGTTCGCCGCCCGCCTGCGCCAGGCCGCGAAGAACGGCGCGAAGCTGCACTTCCTGCACGCAACCGGTGACGACGCACTGATCCCGACCGCACAGCGCATCGTCGCCGCGCCGTCGGCATGGCTCGACGAGCTGGCCGGCATCGCCGCGGCCGTCGCGCAACTGCGCGGCGTCGCGCTGCCCGATACGCTCGCAGGCGTCGCGGCATCGCCGGCCGCACAGGCGGTCGCGCAGTCGCTCGCGAACGGCGAACGCCGCGCGGTGCTGCTCGGCAACGTCGCGGTCCGCCATCCGGAATTCGCGAAGCTGCACGCGGTCGCCCAATGGATCGCCGACAACACCGGCGCCACGTTCGGCTTCCTGACGGAAGCGGCGAACACGGTCGGCGCGCACGTCGTCGGCGCGCTGCCGGGCGAAGGCGGCCTGAATGCGCGCGAAGCGTTCGCGCAACCGCGCAAGGGCTACGTGCTGCTGAACGTCGAACCGGAATTCGACACCGCCGATCCGGCGCAGGCGCTTGCCGCGCTGAACCAGGCGGAGATGGTCGTCGTGATGTCGCCGTTCAAGCACGGCCTCGACTACGCCGATGTGCTGCTGCCGGTTGCGCCGTTCACGGAAACGGCCGGCACGTTCGTCAACGCGGAAGGCACCGTGCAGAGCTTCAACGGCGTCGTGCGCCCGCTCGGCGACACGCGTCCGGCGTGGAAGGTGCTGCGCGTGCTCGGCAGCCTGCTCGGCCTGCCGAATTTCGAATACGAGACGGCGGAAGAAGTGCGTGTCGCCGCGCTCGGCGACGCAGGCGTCGCGAGCCGACTGTCGAACCAGACGTCGGTCGCGCCGGCACGAGTCGCGGCGAATGCCGCGAACGGCGGCTTCGAGCGCCTGGCCGATGTACCGATCTATCACGCCGACGCGCTCGTGCGCCGCGCAGGTGCGCTGCACCTGACGGCCGCCGCGAAGGCGGCGAATGCCGCAGCCCTGCCGGCCGCGCTGTTCGACAAGCTGGGCTTGAAGGAAGGCGACGCCGTGCGCGTGCGCCAGGGCGAGCGTGCGGTGCAGTTGCCGGCCGTGCGCGACGCGAATCTTGCGGAGACGGTCGTTCGCGTGTCGGCGGCGACGCTTGCCGGCGCAGCGCTCGGCAGCCTGTCCGGTGAACTGGTGGTGGAGAAGGCGTAAATGAGCTTGTTCGATACGATCAACGCGGGCGGAGCCCAGCTTCTCGGCTTTGCGTGGCCGACGGTGTGGGCAATCGTGCGCATCCTCGTCGTCTCCGTCGTCATCCTGCTGTGCGTCGCGTACCTGATTCTGTGGGAACGCAAGCTGATCGGCTGGATGCACGTGCGTCTCGGTCCGAACCGCGTCGGCCCCGGCGGCTTGCTGCAGCCGATCGCCGACGTGCTGAAGCTGCTGCTGAAGGAAGTCATTCAGCCGAGCGCCGCCAGCCGCTGGCTGTACCTGATCGCGCCGGTCATGACCGTCGTGCCGGCGTTCGCGGTGTGGGCCGTGATCCCGTTCCAGGCCAAGGCCGTGCTCGCGAACATCAACGCGGGCCTGTTGTACGCGATGGCGATCTCGTCGATCGGCGTGTACGCGGTGATTCTCGCGGGCTGGGCGTCGAACTCGAAGTACGCGTTCCTCGGTGCGATGCGCGCCGCGGCGCAGATGGTCTCGTACGAAATCTCGATGGGCTTCGCGCTGGTGCTCGTGCTGATGACGGCCGGCAGCCTGAACATGTCGGAGATCGTCAACTCGCAGCAGCACGGCTTCTTCGCGGGCCACGGCGTGAACTTCCTGTCGTGGAACTGGCTGCCGCTTCTGCCGGCGTTCGTCGTCTACTTCATCTCGGGCATCGCCGAAACGAACCGTCACCCGTTCGACGTGGTGGAAGGGGAGTCGGAGATCGTCGCGGGTCACATGATCGATTACTCGGGCATGGCGTTCGCGCTGTTCTTCCTCGCCGAGTACATCAACATGATCGTGATCTCGGCGCTGGCTGCGACGCTGTTCCTCGGTGGCTGGGATGCACCGTTCGAGTTCCTGTCGTTCATTCCGGGCATCTTCTGGCTGGTGCTGAAGGTCTTCGCACTGCTGTCGGTGTTCATCTGGGTCCGCGCGACGTTCCCGCGCTACCGTTACGACCAGATCATGCGTCTGGGCTGGAAGGTGTTCCTGCCCGTCACGGTGATCTGGGTGGTCGTGGTCGGCTTCTGGATGATGTCGCCGCTCAACATCTGGGTGAAGTAATCGGACGAAATCATGACGGCAATCCAACACTTCTTTAAGACCTTCTTCCTGACCGAGCTGCTGAAGGGGCTCGCGCTGACCGGTCGTTACACGTTCAAGCGCAAGTTCACCGTGCAGTTCCCGGAAGAGAAGACCCCGATCTCGCCGCGTTTCCGCGGGCTGCATGCGCTGCGCCGCTACGAGAACGGCGAAGAGCGCTGCATCGCGTGCAAGCTGTGCGAGGCCGTGTGCCCCGCAATGGCGATCACGATCGAATCGGAAACGCGCGCGGACAACACGCGCCGCACGACGCGCTACGACATCGACCTGACGAAGTGCATCTTCTGCGGTTTCTGCGAAGAGAGCTGCCCGGTCGATTCGATCGTCGAGACGCAGATTCTCGAGTACCACGGCGAAAAGCGCGGCGACCTGTATTTCACGAAGGAAATGCTGCTCGCGGTGGGCGATCGCTACGAGAAGGACATCGCCGCGGCGAAGGCTGCCGACGCGCCGTATCGTTGATTGTGTTTGCAGTGCCGGCCCGAAGCACGGGCCGAGCCGCCGCGACGGGTGCGGGCGTCCCGCAAGCCGCGCCTGACTATGGCCTAACGATGAACCGGTAATCATGGAATTCACGACCGTACTGTTCTACATCTTCGCGCTGCTCCTGGTGGTATCAGGGCTGAAGGTGATCACTTCGCGCAACCCGGTGGCGTCTGCGCTTTTCCTTGTGCTGGCGTTCTTCAATGCCGCCGCGATCTGGATGCTGCTGGAAGCCGAGTTCCTCGCGATCCTGCTGGTGCTGGTGTACGTGGGCGCCGTGATGGTGCTGTTCCTGTTCGTCGTGATGATGCTGGACATCAACATCGATTACCTGCGCCGCGACTTCAAGCGTTTCGTACCGATGGCGACCGTGGTCGGCGCGATCATCGTGATCGAGACTGCGCTGATCCTGTGGCGCGGCTACGGCGACACGCAGACGGTGCATGCGATGGCGACGGGCGAGATGGCCAACTGGTCGAACACGCGACTGATCGGCAAGGTGATCTACACCGACTACATCTTCGCGTTTGAAATCGCCGGCCTCGTGCTGCTGGTCGCGATCATTGCCGCGATCGGGCTGACCGAGCGCAAGGGCAAGGACAGCAAGCGCCAGCGCGTGTCGGATCAGGTCAAGGTGCGCCGCAACGATCGCGTGCGCCTCGTGAAGATGGAAGCGGAAAAGCCGCAGCCGGAAACGGCGCAGAGCGAAGCCGGTACGAGCAACAACGGCTAAGCGGAGGAAAGAAAACCATGTTGACTCTTGCTCACTACCTCGTGCTCGGCGCGATCCTCTTTGCGATCGCGATCGTCGGGATCTTCCTGAACCGCCGCAACATCATCATCATCCTGATGGCGATCGAACTGATGCTGCTGGCGGTGAATACCAACTTCGTCGCGTTCTCGCACTACCTCGGCGATGTGCACGGCCAGATCTTCGTGTTCTTCGTGCTGACGGTCGCCGCAGCGGAAGCCGCGATCGGCCTCGCGATTCTGGTGACCCTGTTCCGTAAGCTCGACACGATCAATGTCGAGGATCTCGATCAGCTCAAAGGTTAATTTCAGGCAACGCTGTTATGTCAACGACACTCAATGAAAACCTGCTGCTGGCGATTCCGCTCGCTCCGCTGGCCGGCTCGCTGATTGCGGGGCTGTTCGGGAACGCAGTCGGGCGCAAGGGCGCACACCGGATCACGATCCTCGGCGTAATGATCGCGTTCCTCCTGTCGGCGAAAGTCTTCGTCGACGTGATGGGCGGCGCGAGCTTCAACGCGACCATCTACGAATGGATGCGGGTCGGCTCGCTGAAGCTCGAAGTCGGCTTCCTCGTCGATTCGATGACCGCGATGATGATGGTCGTCGTGACCTTCGTGTCGCTGATGGTGCACATCTACACGATCGGCTACATGTCGGAAGAAGACGGCTACCAGCGCTTCTTCTCGTACATCTCGCTGTTCACGTTCTCGATGCTGATGCTCGTGATGAGCAACAACTTCCTGCAGCTGTTCTTCGGCTGGGAAGCGGTGGGTCTGGTGTCGTACCTGCTGATCGGCTTCTACTTCACGCGTGAGAGCGCGATCTACGCGAACATGAAGGCGTTCCTCGTGAACCGCGTGGGCGACTTCGGCTTCCTGCTCGGCATCGGCCTGCTGCTCGCATTCGCCGGCTCGATGAACTACGGCGAAGTGTTCGCGAAGCGCGCGGAGCTCGCGAGCCTGCACTTCCCGGGCACCGACTGGGGCCTGCTGACCGTCGCCTGTATCTGCCTGTTCATCGGCGCGATGGGTAAATCGGCACAGTTCCCGCTGCACGTGTGGCTGCCGGACTCGATGGAAGGCCCGACCCCGATCTCGGCGCTGATTCACGCGGCGACGATGGTGACGGCCGGCATCTTCATGGTGTCGCGCATGTCGCCGCTGTTCGAGCTGTCGGACACCGCGCTGTCGTTCGTCACGGTGATCGGCGCGATCACGGCGCTGTTCATGGGCTTCCTCGGCATCATCCAGAACGACATCAAGCGCGTGGTCGCGTATTCGACGCTGTCGCAGCTCGGCTACATGACGGTCGCGCTCGGCGTGTCCGCGTACCCGGTCGCGCTGTTCCACCTGATGACGCACGCGTTCTTCAAGGCGCTGCTGTTCCTCGCCGCGGGCTCGGTGATCATCGGCATGCACCACGACCAGGACATCCGCAACATGGGCGGCCTGCGCAAGTACATGCCGATCACGTGGATCACGTCGCTGATCGGCTCGCTCGCACTGATCGGCACGCCGTTCTTCTCGGGCTTCTACTCGAAGGATTCGATCATCGAGGCCGTGAAGGAATCGCATCTCGCGGGTTCGGGCTTCGCGTACTTCGCAGTGGTCGCGAGCGTGTTCGTCACGGCGCTGTACTCGTTCCGCATGTACTTCCTCGTGTTCCACGGCGAAGAACGCTTCCGCAACCCGAAGCATCCTGAATCGCCGATGGGCATGGCGGCCGCGCACGGTCACGACGATCACGGCCACGGCCATGGTCACGACGACCACGCGCACGAACCGCACGAGACCCCGTGGGTCGTGTGGCTGCCGCTCGTGCTGCTCGCGATTCCGTCGGTCATCGTCGGTGCGATCGCGATCGGCCCGATGCTGTACGGCAGCTTCTTCGAACATGGCGTGGCATTCGACAAGGTGATCTTCATCGGCGAAAACCACCCGGGCCTCGAAGAGCTGGGCAAGGAATTCCACGGCTGGGCCGCGATGGGCCTGCACTCGCTGACGACGCTGCCGTTGTGGCTCGCAATCGCCGGCGTCGTGGTCGCGTGGTTCCTGTACCTGAAGCGTCCTGAGCTGCCTGCCGTGATCCGCCGCGCGTTCGGCCCGATCTACACGCTGCTCGACAACAAGTACTACATGGACAAGATCAACGAGGTGGTGTTTGCCAAGGGCTCGGTCGCGATCGGCCGCGGCCTGTGGAAAGAGGGCGATGTCGTGGTGATCGACGGCCTCGTCAACGGCAGCGCCCGGTTCATCGGCTGGTTCGCCAGCGTGATCCGCTTCCTCCAATCTGGTTACATCTATCACTACGCGTTCGCCATGATCATCGGCATGCTGGGGCTCCTGACCCTGTTTGTAACGCTCGGCGGCAAATAAGGCGAGGGGACAAGAACAATGCACGCTTTTCCGATTCTCAGTACCGCGATCTGGCTGCCGATCGTTTTCGGCCTCCTCGTGCTCGCGGTGGGTAACGACAAAAATCCGGGGCCGGCGCGCTGGCTCGCGCTGATCGGCTCGCTGCTCGGCCTCGCCGTGACGATTCCGCTCGTCACCGGCTTCGACGCGAGCACGGCCGCGCTGCAGTTCGTCGAGCAGTCGACGTGGATCGAGCGCTTCAACATCTCGTATCACCTCGGCGTCGACGGCATCTCGATGTGGTTCGTCGTGCTGACCGCGCTCATCACCGTGATCGTCGTGATCGCGGGCTGGGAAGTGATCACCGAGCACGTGTCGCAGTACCTCGCGGCATTCCTGATCCTGTCCGGGATCATGATCGGCGTGTTCTCGGCGGCCGACGGCCTGCTGTTCTACGTGTTCTTCGAGGCGACCCTGATCCCGATGTACATCATCATCGGCGTGTGGGGCGGCCCGAACCGCGTGTATGCGGCGTTCAAGTTCTTCCTGTACACGCTGGCCGGCTCGCTGCTGATGCTGGTCGCGCTGATCTACCTGTACACGGAGACGCACTCGTTCGACCTCGCGACGTGGCAGAACGCGAAGATCGCGATGACGCCACAGATCCTGCTGTTCATCGCGTTCTTCCTTGCGTTCGCGGTGAAGGTGCCGATGTGGCCGGTGCACACCTGGCTGCCGGACGCGCACGTGGAAGCGCCGACGGGCGGTTCGGTCGTGCTGGCCGCGATCATGCTGAAGCTCGGCGCGTACGGTTTCCTGCGCTTCTCGCTGCCGATCACGCCTGACGCGAGCCACTTCCTGGCGCCGGTCGTGATCACGCTGTCGCTGATCGCAGTGATCTACATCGGCCTCGTCGCGATGGTGCAGGCCGACATGAAGAAGCTGGTCGCGTATTCGTCGATCGCGCACATGGGTTTCGTCACGCTCGGCTTCTTCATCTTCAACCAGCTCGGCGTCGAAGGCGCGATCATCCAGATGATCTCGCACGGCTTCGTGTCGGGCGCGATGTTCCTGTGCATCGGCGTGCTGTACGACCGCGTGCACTCGCGCGAGATCGCCGATTACGGCGGCGTCGTCAACGTGATGCCGAAGTTCGCGGCATTCGCGATGCTGTTCTCGATGGCCAACTGCGGCCTGCCGGGTACGTCGGGTTTCGTCGGCGAGTTCATGGTGATTCTCGCGGCTGTCCAGTACAACTTCTGGATCGCATTCGGCGCGGCATTCACGCTGATCCTCGGCGCTGCATACACGCTGTGGATGTACAAGCGCGTGTACTTCGGCGCGGTCGCGAACGATCACGTCGCCAAGCTGAAGGACATCGGCCGTCGCGAATTCCTGATGCTGGCCGTGCTTGCCGCGTTCACGATGCTGATGGGCCTGTATCCGAAGCCTTTCACGGACGTGATGCACGTTTCCGTGGAAAACCTCCTCTCCCACGTCGCGCAGTCCAAGCTGCCGCTGGCCCAGTAATCGCGAGCGGAGGAACTCAAGATCATGCAAAACGCCCCTATGAATGTCCTGTTGCCTGACGCGCTGGTGATGGCCGCCATCGTCGTCGCATGGCTGAACGACACCTTTACAGGTGCTTCCGGCCGCCGCCTGACCTATCTGATCGCGGTCGTATCGTCGGTCGTCGCCGGCGTGTGGTTCGCGGTGCAGGCACTCGACCCGCAGCAGTACTACTTCTTCTCGAAGATGGTCGTCGTCGACTCGTTCGCGAGCATGATGAAGGCTGTCGTGTCGTTCGGTTTCGCGGTCTCGCTCGTTTATTCGCGCAAGTACCTCGAAGATCGCGACATGTTCCGCGGCGACGTGTTCCTGCTCGGCATGTTCTCGCTGCTCGGGCAGCTGGTCATGGTGTCGGGCAACAACTTCCTGACGCTGTACCTCGGCCTCGAACTGATGTCGCTGTCGCTGTATGCGGTCATCGCGCTGCGCCGCGACGCCCCGCAGTCGAGCGAAGCCGCGATGAAGTACTACGTGCTGGGCGCGCTCGCGTCGGGCTTCGTGCTGTACGGCATCTCGATGCTCTACGGTGCGACCGGCTCGCTCGAGCTGGGCGAGGTGTACAAGGCGGTCGGCGGCAACACCGACGCAGCCGTGCTGATGTTCGGCGTGATCTTCATCGTCGCCGGTATCGCGTTCAAGCTCGGCGCCGTGCCGTTCCATATGTGGGTGCCGGACGTCTACCAGGGCGCACCGACCGCGATGACGCTGTTCGTCGGCGGCGGCCCGAAGGTTGCCGCGTTCGCGTGGGGCCTGCGTTTCCTGGTGATGGGCCTGCTGCCGCTCGCACAGAACTGGCAGACCGCGCTGGTGATCCTCGCCGCGCTGTCGCTGATCGTCGGTAACATCACCGGTATCGTCCAGCGCAACATCAAGCGGATGCTCGCGTACTCGGCGATCTCGAACATGGGCTTCGTGCTGCTCGGCCTGCTGGCGGGCATCGTGAAGGGCGACGCGGCGGCACCGGCGAACGCATACAGCTCGGCGATGTTCTACGCGATCGTCTACCTGATCACGACGCTCGGCTCGTTCGGCGTGGTGATGCTGCTCGCGCGCCGCGACTTCGAAGCGGAAACGATCGACGACTTCAAGGGCCTCAACAAGCGCAGCCCGGTGTTCGCGTTCGTGATGATGGTCATGATGTTCTCGCTGGCAGGCATCCCGCCGACCGTCGGCTTCTACGCGAAGCTCGCCGTGCTCGAGGCAACCGTCAACGCGGGCCTCACGTGGCTGGCCGTGCTGGCCGTGATCACGTCGCTGTTCGGCGCGTTCTATTACCTGCGTATCGTGAAGCTGATGTACTTCGATGCACCGCAGGATTCGACGCCGATCTCGGGCGATATCTGCAAGCGCACGATCCTCGTGCTGAACGGCCTCGCGGTCGTCGTGCTCGGCCTGATCCCGAGCCCGCTGCTGACGGCCTGCCTGCAGGCGATCCGTCACACGCTGCCGCTGTAATGTCGGCAGCCGGCTGGTTTATCGTGCTGTTGGCGCTCGTGTGCGCCAACCTGCCGTTCCTGAACCAACGCCTCTTCGCCGTCGTGCCGTTCGGCACGGCGAAGAAGAGTGCGTGGGTGCGGATCGGCGAGCTGATCGTGCTGTACTTCATCGTCGGCGCGCTCGGCTTCTGGCTCGAGTCGCGCGCCGGCAACCGCTTCGAACAGGGCTGGCAGTTTTACGCGATCACGTTCAGTCTTTTCATCGTGTTCGCGTTTCCCGGCTTCACATTCCAGTATCTCGTCAAACGACGCTGACGGCTTCGGCCGTCCGTCGCGCTCAATCTTGGAGCCGCCGATGGCCGAACTACCCAATCACGACGCCGCACTGACCGAAACCTGCCTCGAAAGCGAGGCGATTTTCGAAGGCTCGTTCCTCAAGCTCAAGCGCGATACCGTTCGCTTGCCGGACGGCAAAAAGGCCACGCGCGAATACGTCCAGCACCCGGGCGCGGTGATGGTGATCCCGCTGTTCGACGACGGCCGCGTGCTGATGGAAAGCCAGTACCGCTACCCGATCGGCAAGGTGATGGCCGAATTCCCGGCCGGCAAGCTCGATCCGAACGAAGGCGCGCTTGCGTGCGCGATACGCGAACTGCGCGAAGAAACGGGTTACACGGCGCGCGAATACGTGTTCCTGGCCCGCATTCATCCGATCATTTCCTATTCGACCGAATTCATCGACCTGTACCTCGCGCGCGGGCTGACGGCCGGCGAGCGCAAGCTCGACGAAGGCGAATTCCTCGAAACCTTCATCGCCACGCAAGCCGACCTGCAGGAATGGGTGCGCACGGGCCAGATCTCCGACGTCAAGACGATCATCGGCACGATGTGGCTCGACAAGGTGCTGTCCGGCACCTGGCCGCTCGGGCCGGTCCTGACGCCCTGAGCGTGGCGTCAGCGGCGGGTGGGGCGCCGCGTTACAATCCAATGACGCGGCGCCTTCGCGTCGCTCGATCGGGATTTAGCACGATCGTTCACAAAAGCGCTTTTTGCGCTACACTCGTCACACGCCCTGATTCAGCATGAAGGTCCTCGATTTACAGTGCCCGCACGGTCATCGGTTCGAAGGCTGGTTCGCTTCCGCCGATGAATTCGAAGCGCAGTTGTCCCGCAAGCTGGTCGAATGTCCGGTGTGCGGGACGACCGAGGTCAACCGTCTGCCGTCGGCGCCGCGCCTGAACCTGTCGGGCGCGACGCAGGCGCAGCCGGCCGATCCGCGTGCGCTGCAGGCGCAGGTGATGCGCGCGCTGCGCGAGGTGCTGGAGAAGACCGAGAACGTGGGCGAGCGCTTCGCCGAGGAAGCGCGGCGCATCCATTACAACGAGGCGCCCGCACGCAGCATCCGTGGCGTCACGACGCCGGAAGATGCGCAATCCTTGGTCGAAGAAGGCATCGACGTGATGCCGCTGCCGATTCCCGCCGCGCTGAAAGAACCGCTGCAATGACGTACGCAGTGGGTCCTTGCCGGGCCGGACGGCCGCGGACTGCGTTTGCATGGGACCGGAGTAACCGCTAAAGCGCTAACTCCGTTCGACAGGAGACACTGCGCATGGATCTGGATTATTCCCCCGCCGACGACGCGTTCCGCGTCGACGTCCGCGCCTGGCTCGAGGCCAACCTGCCTCACGCACTGCGCGCCAAAGTACTCGATCACAAGCGACTCGACCGCGAGGATTTCGCGAGCTGGCACCGGATTCTCGGCCAGCGCGGCTGGTCCGCGCCTGCGTGGCCGGCAGAATACGGCGGCCCCGGCTGGAACGCGACGCAGCGGCACATCTGGGATGAGGAGTGCGCGCGGATCGGTGCGCCGACCGTGCTGCCGTTCGGCGTGTCGATGGTCGCGCCGGTGCTGATGAAATACGGCAGCGAAGCGCAGAAACGCCACTATCTGCCGCGCATTCTCGACGGCTCAGACTGGTGGTGCCAGGGTTACTCGGAGCCGGGTTCCGGGTCCGACCTCGCGTCGTTGCGCACGCGCGCCGAGCGCCACGGCGACCACTACGTCGTCAACGGCCAGAAGACCTGGACGACGCTCGGCCAGTACGCGGACATGATGTTCTGCCTCGTGCGCACCGATCCGGCCGCGAAGAAGCAGGAGGGCATCTCGTTCCTGCTGATCGACATGAAGACGCCCGGCATCACGGTGCGTCCGATCATCACGCT
The DNA here is from genome assembly GCF_025560745.1 of Burkholderia sp. S-53. NCBI lineage: Bacteria > Pseudomonadati > Pseudomonadota > Betaproteobacteria > Burkholderiales > Burkholderiaceae > Burkholderia > Burkholderia sp. S-53. The sequence goes on along the minus strand of NZ_CP090483.1, from coordinate 2,600,132 downwards.
CGACGAAGACCACGAGGTCAACGAGGTGTTCTTCGAGGACGTGAAGGTGCCGGTCGAGAATCTCGTCGGCGACGAGAACCGCGGCTGGACCTACGCCAAATACCTGCTTGGTCATGAGCGCACCGGCATCGCACGTGTCGGCGCGTCGAAGCGCGAACTCGCGTTCCTGAAGCGCGTGGCGTCGAACCAGCGCAAGAACGGCAAGCCGCTGCTCGCCGACCCGGTGTTCGCCGCGAAGGTCGCGGCGCTCGAAGTCGAGCTGATGGCGCTCGAGGTGACGGTGCTGCGCGTCGTCAGCCGCGAGACGAGCGGCAAGGGGCCGGGCCCCGAGGCGTCGATGCTGAAGATCAAGGGCACCGAAGTGCAGCAGGCGCTCACCGAGCTGATGTTCGACGCGATCGGCCCGCTCGCCGCGCCGTTCGACGTACCGTTCCTCAACGGCCAGCGCGAGCACAGCATCGCCGGCGACGACGATGCGGCGCCGCTTGCCGCGTACTACTTCAATTACCGGAAGACGTCGATCTACGGCGGTTCGAACGAGATCCAGAAGAACATCATCGCGCAGATGATTCTGGGTCTGTGATCAGGGAACGGGAGCGGAGACGACCATGGATTTCAGCTTTACCGATGAGCAGCGGCAGTTCGCCGACGCGCTGCGCCGTTATCTCGACGAGCAATACGGTTTCGATGCGCGCCAGTCCATCGTGCACAGCGATACGGGCGTGTCGGACACGCAATGGAGCGCGTTCGTCGAACTGGGGTTGACCGCGTTGCCCGTGCCGGACGCACAGGGCGGTTTCGGCGGCGGCCCGGTCGACATGCTGGTTGTGATGCAGGAGCTCGGCCGCGCGCTCGTGATCGAGCCGTACGGGGCCACGGCGGTCGGCGTCGAGGCATTGCGCATCGCCGGCTCCGGCGCAGGCGACGATGCCGCGCTGCTGGAGGCGGTTGCGCAGGGGCAGAAGCGGCTGGCGGTCGCGTTCCACGAACCGCATGCGTGCTACGACCTGTTCGAACTCGATACGCTTGCACGCGAGCAGGGCGGCATCTACCGGCTGACCGGCACCAAGTCGGTCGTCCAGTACGGCGCACAGGCGCACGCGTGGATCGTGCCTGCGCGCGTCGACGGTGGCGGCATCGGCCTCTTTGTCGTCGAACACGATGCGGCGACCGCGAAGGTGGTCGACTACCGGACGATCGACGGCCAGCGCGCGGCGACGATCGAGTTCAACGAAACGCCGGCCCGACTGCTGACGGGCGGCGCGCGCGACGCGGCGGCGCTCGAGCAGATTGCCGATTACGCAACGTTCCTGCTGTGCGCGGAAGCGGTCGGCGCGCTCGACGAACTGAATCGCGCGACGGTCGAATACACGAAGACGCGCGAACAGTTCGGCGTGCCGATTGCGCGTTTCCAGGCGCTGCAGCACCGGATGGTCGACATGCTGATCCATGCCGAGCAGGCGCGTTCGCTGACCTATCTGGCCGCGGTGCGCTACGCGAGCGGCGATGCCGATGCGCGACGCAAGGCCGTATCGGCCGCCAAAGCGCGCGTCGGCGCGGCAGCACGCTTCGTCGGCCAGCAGGCCGTCCAGTTGCACGGCGGCATGGGTGTGACCAACGAGGTCGCCGCCGCACACCTGTTCAAGCGGCTGTCGATCATCGAGACGACGCTCGGCGACACCGATCATCATCTTGCCCGCATCGCGGCGCTGCCCGATTTCGCGCAGGCCGACGCGGCGTGAATGCGACGCGCGAGTACGCCAACAAGGAGACACAGAGTGGGCATCAGTTACGAAGACCTGGTGGTCGGCAGTACCACCGAAGTGGGCCGCTACACGTTCGAGTCCGACGACATCAAGGCGTTCGCGCAACGCTATGACCCGCAGCCGTTTCACCTCGACGAGGAAGCCGGGAAAGCATCGCATTTCGGCGGGCTCGTCGCGAGCGGCTGGCATACGTGTTCGGTGTTCATGAGCCTGCTCATCAAGAAGCTCGGGTCGGACTCGACCAGCATGGGCTCGCCCGGCATCGACTCGATCCGCTGGCTGAAGCCGGTGCGTTCCGGCGACACGATCACGATGTACCAGAAGGTCCACGACAAGCGTGTTTCGGAGAGCAAGCCCGATCGCGGCATCGTGTCGACGGAGTGGATCGGCGTGAACGGCGGCGGCGAGACGGTGATCACCGTGCACACCAAGGTGATCTTCGGGCTGCGCCATCCGGGAGGCCCGAACGCATGACCGACGTGACATTGCCGCTGATCGCATCGGCGCAGGCGCTGCACGCGCGGGTCGGCGAGGAGTCGCTCGCGAGCGGCTGGGTCGCGATCGACCAGCAACGTGTCGACGGCTTCGCCGACGCGACCGGCGATCATCAATGGATTCACATCGATCCCGAACGCGCGCGGCGCGATTCGCCGTTCGGCGGGCCGATCGCGCACGGGTTCCTGACGCTGTCGCTGATTCCTGCGTTGATGACCGACGCGATGCGCTTCGAGCAGAAGATGGGCGTGAACTACGGACTGAACCGCGTGCGGTTCCTGAAGCCGGTGCCGGTCGGTGCGCGCGTGCGCGCACTGTTCGCGGTGAAGGAAACCGCCGAGGCCGCGCAGGGCGGCGTGCAGGTGACGTGGTCGGTGTCGATGCAGGCTGAACGTACCGACGCGCCGCTGCTGGTCTGTGCGGCGGAATTCATCACGCTGCATTACTTCTGAAGCGCGGTGCGGCATGCACGGATGCCGCACCGCCCGTCACGTGCGTGTCAGTGCTTCGCGTATTGCGTCGCGCCGAACAGCACCTCGCGTGCCTTGTCGTCCTGCAGCGCCTTGCGCATCGACGCGAGCACTTCGACGCCGCGCTGCACGGCTGGTCGTGCGGCGATCGCCTCGTGCCAGCGCTTCACGTTCGGCAGTTCGTCGAGCACGATGCCCTGGTTTTGCCACGAGCGCGTCCACGGGAACGTCGCTATGTCTGCAATCGTGTACGCGTCGCCCGCGAGATATTCGGATTCGCCGAGGCGTTTGTCCATCACGTTGTACAGGCGCTTCGCTTCGTTCGTGTAGCGGTTGACCGCGTACTCGATCTTCTCCGGCGCGTACAGCCGGAAGTGGTGCGCCTGCCCGAGCATCGGGCCGACACCGCCCATCTGGAACATCAGCCACTCGAGCGTCGCATAGCGCGCGGCCGGATCGGTCGGCAGGAACTTGCCGGTCTTCTCCGCGAGGTAGATCAGGATCGCGCCCGATTCGAACAGCGAGATCGGCTTGGCGCCGGGACCTTCCGGATCGACGATCGCCGGGATCTTGTTGTTCGGGCTGATCTTCAGGAATTCGGGCTTGAACTGGTCGCCCGCGCCGATATCGACCGGAAGGGCACGATAGGCGAGGCCCGTTTCCTCGAGCATGATGTGCACCTTGTGGCCGTTCGGGGTCGCCCAGCTATAGACGTCGATCATCGTCAACTCCTTGGTTGCATGCGCGAAAACGGCGCAGGCAGCGCGCCGCGACAGGCGGCCATTAGAGCATGGATCAACGCGGGCTGCTGGCGACGGAAACGTGCGTGCGGAGGTGTACGCACGGCCGAGCGGGAGATCGTCGCCGATGTTGCGCGCGCGTTACGCCGACGTACTTTTCGTGCGTACTGCCACGCAAGTTCCGCCAACACGTGTGCGCGACGTCCGGCGTCCGGCGCCGGTGCGATCGTCGCCGGACGACCCTCGTCGGCCGAGGCGGATCAGCGCTTGTAGCGGGGCTGGCGTTTCTCGAGAAAGGCGGTGATGCCTTCGAGCCCGTCCGCATGATGCAGCGACGCGACGAAATGGTCGCGCTCGGTGCCGAGATGCGGTTCGAGCGGCTGCGTTGTCGCGTCGTCGAGCAGCGACTTGATGCGCGTGAGTGCGTTCGGCGAGATGCCGGCGAGTGCGTCGGCCCATTCCAGCGCGTCGGTCAACGCTGCGCCGGGCACGGCGAGCCGGTTGACCACGCCGAGCGCATGCAGGCGTTCGGCCGCGACCGGCTTGCCTTCGAACAGGATCTCGGCCGCGATCGCACGCGGCAGCGCGCGCGCGAGGAACCACGAACCGCCGCCATCGGGCGTCAGGCCCACGCGCGCGTACGACATCACGAACTTCGCGTCGTGCGCGGCGACGATCAGGTCGCACGCCAGCGCGAGCGAGAAGCCCGCGCCGGCCGCGGCGCCTTCGACCGCCGCGATCACCGGCTTGGTCGATTCGCGAATCGCCGTCACCCATGCGCCGAGCTGATCGATGCTGTCGGCCTGACAGGACGGATCCTTCGAGCGGTTGTCGAGCAGCCGGTTCAGGTTGCCGCCTGCGCAGAAGAAGCGATCTGCGCCCGTCAGCACGACCGCGCGAATCCCGGGATCGCGCTCGGCAGTCGCGAGCGCTTCGACACCGGCCGCGTACATGTCGGGATGCAGCGCGTTGCGCGCGCCGGGATTGGATAGCGTGAGGACGAGCGTCGAATCGCTCTCGGGCGGACGCGAGGCCAGCAGTTCAGCACTCATGCGAGCGTGTCTCCATCGGATGGCGACGCTGCGGCGCCGCGCGTGTCGTGTGGACAGGCAGCACTGCTGCCACAGCGGATGTAATGTTGTCGTGACGAACGCAAAACTTGCTTTAGACTAGCACGAACGTGCTTTTCAGCGCGACGAATCCCGATGCGGCCGGCGTCGTTGCGGCCGCGCTCCCGCAAGGAAGGAGACTCCGATGCTACAGCTGTGCGGTATTCCGTTGTCCAACTATTACAACAAGGTGAAGTTCGTCCTGCTCGAGCACGACATCCCGTTCGAAGAGTCGGTGTGCGGTTTGCCGATCAGCGATCCGGCCCAGCTCGCCGATTCTCCGCTCGGCAAGATTCCGTTCCTGAGGACCGAAGAGGGCGCGCTGTTCGAGTCGCAGGTAATCATCGAGTACCTGGCGGCGCGCTATCCCGAGAAAGCCATTTTTCCGGCGGAGCCGTTCGCGGCGGCGAAGGTGCGCGAACTGGTCGAAACGCTCGAGTTGTATCTCGAATGGATGGCGCGCGAGGTCTATACGGAAGCGTTTTTCGGCGGCAAGGTCAGCGACGGGATGAAGGCGCACGTCGAGAAGCGCCTGCCGCGTGCGATCGATGCGTTCAAGCAGATGACGCAGTTTTCGCCGTATGTGCTCGGCGCGTCGTTCAGCCTCGCGGACATCGCTGCATCGATCCATCTGCCGGTCATCGGGATGGCGACGAAGGCCGTGTTCGGACGCGATTTCCTGCTCGATGCGGGCATCGACTGGAAGGCTCACGCGAAGAAGGTCGGTGAGCGTGCTGCCGCGCAGCGCGTCGCGGCCGAACGCAAGGCGTATGTCGAGGCGACGAGCGCCGCGCGTTCCTGAGCGCGATTCTCCGGCCGGGCGGCGCGTGGCCGCCCGCGCGGGAGTTACAGGCGAGCGAGCCGTTCGAGTGCGGATGCGAGCGTGCTTTCCTGCTTCGCGAAGCAGAAACGTACGACTCCCGATTCGTGCGGCTCGTGATAGAACGCCGACACGGGAATGGCGGCCACGCCGATCTCCGACGTGAGCCACTGCGAGAATTCCGCTTCGGGCAGGTCGCTGATCGCCGAGTAATCGACACACTGGAAGTACGTGCCGGTGCACGGCAGCAGCTTGAAGCGCGTGCGCTCGAGGCCGGCGCGGAAGAAGTCGCGCTTCTTCTGGTAGAAGCCGGCGAGCGACAGGTACGGTGCCGGGTCGCTCAGGTAATCGGCGAGCCCGATCTGCATCGGCGTATTCACCGTGAATACGTTGAACTGGTGGACCTTGCGGAATTCCGCGGTCAGCGCGGCAGGCGCCGCGACATAGCCGACCTTCCAGCCCGTCACGTGATAGGTCTTGCCGAAGCTCGACACGATGAAGCTGCGTGCGGCGAGTTCCGGATAGCGCGCGACGCTCTCGTGGCGCGCGCCGTCGTAGACCATGTGCTCGTAGACCTCATCCGACAGGATCAGCACGTTGGTGCCGCGCACGATCTCTTCGAGCTTGCGCATGTCCGCCTCGCGCCACACGGTACCCGTCGGGTTATGCGGCGTGTTGATCAGGATCATGCGCGTTTTCGGCGTGATCGCGGCTGCGAGACGGTCGAACGGGATCGCGTAGTCGGGCGCCTCCAGCGTGACGAATACCGGCTTGCCGCCTGCGAGTTCGATCGACGGCAGATAGCTGTCATAGGTCGGTTCGACGACGATCACTTCGTCGCCCGGATGCACCGCGCACAGGATTGCCGTCAGTAGCGCCTGCGTCGCGCCGGCAGTCACCGTGATCTCGGTGGCCGGATCGTAGCGCCGGCCGTAGACGTGCGCGATCTTGTCGGCGATCGCTTCGCGCAGCGGTGCGACACCGGCCATCGGCGGATACTGGTTGTGCCCGTTGCGCATCGCGGTCGCGACCGCGTCGACGATGCGCGGATCGCAATCGAAATCCGGGAAGCCCTGGCCGAGGTTCACGGCGCCTTTTTCGGCGGCAAGCGCGCTCATGATCGTGAAGATCGTCGTGCCGACGTTCGGCAGGCGCGAGGGGAAAACGGGAGTCGTGGGCATGTCTGAAGGAGCGTTCATCGATACGGTCGAAATCGGGTGCCGCCGCGTGCGTCAGGCCGGCGTGGCAGTGGTGGTCGGTGCGGCGTCGAGCGCACAGGCCTCGGCAAACGGCGCGGGTTGCGCGATCCGGAAGCCGAAGTCGCGTGCGGTGCGCTTCGCGAGCTTCAGCAGCGCGCGGTCTTTCGAGACGAGCCACTCGGCCTGCGCGGCGCGGGCGAGTTCGAGAAACTTCTGGTCGTCGCGGTCCTTGCACTTCGGCAGCGGCGGCGCGTCGGCGTCGACGGGCGGCGGCTCGACGAGGCTCGCGAGGCGTGCGACGGTCGCGAGCGCGGCGGCCTTGTCGATCGCGCGCGTCTGGAACTGCGGATAATCGAGCACGTACTCGAGTTCGGTCAGGCAGCGGCTGTCGATCACGGCGGCAAGCGCGCCGCGTTCCAGAGCCGCCCGAATCGGGCGCGTAGCGGGGTCGTCGAATACGAGGATGTCGATCCAGACGTTCGAGTCGAGCACGACGCGGTGCGCGGCGAGCGGGGCGAGGGAGCTGGTCATTCGTTACAATCGGTGGTTTTCGTCTGACCGCAAGGCACGGCGTGCCAGCGAGCCTCTATGATAATCGTTCTCTCTCCCGCCAAATCCCTCGACTACGATACGCCCGCGCACGTCCAGTCTTACACGAAGCCTGCATTCGTCGACGACGCGTCCGAGCTGATCGACGGCCTGCGCAAGCTGTCGCCGCAGGATATTGCGACGCTGATGGATATCTCCGATCCGCTCGCGCGCCTGAACTTCCAGCGCTACGCGGACTGGTCGCCGACCTTTACGCCGGCCAATGCGAAACAGGCCGTGCTCGCGTTCAACGGCGACGTCTACGAAGGATTCGACGCGAAATCCCTGTCGTCCGCCGATCTCGACTATGCGCAGCAGCATGTGCGCGTACTGTCGGGCCTGTACGGGCTGCTGCGCCCGCTCGACCTGCTGCAGCCGTACCGGCTCGAGATGGGCACACGCTTCGCGAACGCGCGCGGCAAGGATCTGTACGCGTTCTGGGGCGATCGCATCACGCGGGCGCTGAACGAGCAGCTCGAGACGCGCAGCGGCGCGGCGCGCGTGCTGGTCAACTGCGCGTCGACCGAGTACTTCAAGTCGGTCAAGCCGAAGCTGCTGGCCGCACCCGTCATCACGCCGGTGTTCGAAGACTGGAAGGGCGGCCGCTACAAGATCATCAGCTTCCATGCGAAGCGTGCGCGTGGCCTGATGGCGCGCTTTATCGTCGAGAACCGTATTACCGAGCCGAAGGCGTTGAAGGAATTCGCGACGGAAGGCTATGCGTTCGACGCGGCTGCGTCGAACGATTCGACTTACGTATATCGCCGGCGAGTCGGCGAGTGACCATGCCGGCCGTTCACGAGATGGCCGGCGCATGCATGAGGCCGGGCAGGCGACACACCGCCCGTTCCGGTCGACAGCTTTGCATGGGACCGGAGTAAGTGCTGAAGCACTAACTCCGGTCGACAGCTTTGCATGGGACCGGAGTAAGTGCTGAAGCACTAACTCCGGTCGACACAGGAGAGACAGATGACCCTTTCGATCACCAGCAATTTCGACGCAGGCGCAATCGACGTCGTGTCGTGCGACAGCCCCGATGCGATTCGGCTGCGCGTGCGCGGCGACAGCCGCTCGGAATTCGCGCAGTGGTATTACTACCGCTTGACGGGCGCGCGCGGCGAGCGGTGCGTGATGACGTTCGAGAACGCGGCCGAATGTGCATATCCGTCCGGCTGGCGCAATTACAGCGCGGTGGCGAGCTACGACCGGGTCGACTGGTTCCGCGTGCCGACGACGTTCGACGGCAAGACGATGACCATCGACCATACGCCGGAGTTCGACAGCATCTACTACGCGTATTTCGAACCGTACTCGGAAGAGCGTCACGCCGCATTTCTCGGCGCGGTCCAGCAGTTGCCGCAGGCGAGCGTCGTCGAGCTCGGCCGCACGGTCGAAGGCCGCCCGATGTCGCTGCTGACGCTCGGCACGCCGGAAACCGACGGCGTGCCGAAGAAGAAGGTGTGGATCATCGCGCGCCAGCATCCGGGCGAGACGATGGCCGAGTGGTTCGTCGAAGGCCTCGTCAAGCGGCTGGCCGGATGGGGCGACTGGGCCGGTGATCCGGTCGCGCGCAAGCTCTACGATCGCGCGACGTTCTACATCGTCCCGAACATGAATCCGGACGGCAGCGTGCACGGCAACCTGCGCACCAATGCGGCAGGGGCGAACCTGAACCGCGAATGGATGACGCCCGATGCGGAGCGCAGTCCCGAGGTGCTGGCCGTGCGCGATGCGATCCACGCGATCGGTTGCGACATGTTCTTCGACATTCACGGTGACGAGGATCTGCCGTACGTGTTCGTTGCCGGTTCGGAAATGCTGCCGAGCTTTACCGAGCAGCAGGGCAAGGAGCAGACCGCATTCATCGACGCGTTCAAGGTCGCGAGCCCGGACTTCCAGACCGAGCATGGCTATGCAGCGAGCAAGTACAAGGAGGACGCGCTCAAGCTCGCGTCGAAGTACATCGGCCACCAGTTCGGCTGCCTGTCGCTGACGCTCGAGATGCCGTTCAAGGACAACGCGAACCTGCCCGACGAGCGTGTCGGCTGGAACGGAGAGCGCAGTGCAGCGCTCGGCGCAGCGATGCTGGCCGCGATCCTGGTACACGCCGACACGTTCGCGTAAGCGTATCGTCGTCGCATGAAAAAAGCCGGGGCATCTCTGGATGCCCCGGCTTTTTTGCTTCTGTCGTTGCCGCTGCGTCGGATCAGGACTTCTTCGCGGTTTTCTTCTTCACGGCTTTCGTCTGGCTGCCGGATTTCTTCGTTGCGACGGCCTTCTTGCCGGTGCGGCCCGATGCCTTCGCCTTTGCCTTGCCTCGGTGCGATTTGCCCTTGAACTTCTTCGTCGAGGACGTGGAGCGCTCGACGCGCGGCTTCAGCGGCGGAACGGGGTCGTTCCAGCTGAACGCGAGCATTTGCTGGCCGACATAGCCGCAACGGAATTTCAGCGGTGTCGGGTCGCTGCCGTCGCTGTGGACGCCGAGTCCGTCGACCGTGACGATATTGTCGACCTTCACGCGCTGCTTGCCCTGGTCGAACGAGTCGTTCCACGGCGTGATCGTTGCGTTGCCGCTGTCGAATGTGTTCGGCGCGAAGTCGACGCGGTCGAAGGCCGACGACGTGCTGGCGATGAAGCTGCCGTGCGCCGCACAATCGGCCGCGAGCGGATCGGCATGCATTTCGTTGACGAATTTGTTGATCAGTTCGGAGCGCTGGTCGAGCAGGTCGGCGAATACCGGTGTCGGAAGCGCAAGCGACAGGCCCGCGACACAGGCTGCCAGCTTGCCGAGCGCCCGGAGAATCCGGAGCGAGGCAGGTGAGCTGTCCATCTGGTTATTGGTGAGGAGCGAAAGAGACATCGGGCACGTATAGATGCCCGATGAAGAACAGGAGTTCAATCTTAGCGTAAAAAAGTTGTGCGACAGTAGATGGCCTATTCTCCCGCGCTGCGGAAGATGCCGCTGGCACGTACTGACGATGCCCCGATCCGAATGAATTTCAGGCGCGTGGGCCGCCGAGGCGATAGCGCCGGACGTCGAAGGTCGTGACCCACGCAGGGCGATAGACGGCGATGAGTGCCGTCGCCATGCCGGTGAACCACGCTTCGCCGAGCGCTAGCAGCGCAGTGTTCAACAGATAGCCGGCAGGAATCACGACAGGCACGCCATCCGCGAGGGCGAGCTGGACGCCGGCTGCCGCAGCGGCGACCGCGATGATCGCAATGGCCGGTGACAGGAATCCCTGGCCGATGATGAACGACGCGAGGTTGTGCGGCAGCCGTGCGAGCGCGGCGCGCTGCAGCAACGCCGACACGGCGACAGGCAGCGCACCGTAGATCAGATAGGTCAGGCCGATGCCCTGCCACGGCGCGTCGAAGATGATCGCGGCAACCGCCGTGACGGCGCCCATCGCAATCAGCGCGAGCGTCCAGTCGAACAGCGTGACGAGCAGCGTTGCGCCAAGCAGATGCATGACGATGCCATCATCGAGCCACGCATTCGAGGCCCAGAGGACCGCAATTGCGGTGACGAGCGCGAGCCACACGTGCTGGAGTGTGGCGTCCTGGAGGCGCACGAAGGGACGATTCCAGAGCGCGAGCGCGAGCAGGGCCACGGCGGCGATCCAGCCACCGATGCCAACCCAGAGCGGAAGCGGTGTGAAAAGAAAACCCATGCGTTCATATTACTCGTTGAGCATCAAAGGTGGGAATCCGCACATGTCGACCGTCGCAATATCGAGACTGTCTGCTAGCGCTCGCGCCGGAACCGTGCCCGCGGTTCGGCGGCGAGCGGCAGGTCCTGCGTGCCGGCATGCGCGGCAGGCAACGGGTACGGATGATCGTTCCGTTTCGTGCGCAGTGGAACCGGGCTGCGTTCGCCGATGGGCGGCTTGCGGGCGCGGTTGCGGTTCGCCAGCAGCACTTCGAGGTGCGGCGACAGCCAGCCGTTGTAGATCGCGACCGCGGCGGCGCGGTTGACGGCGCCAAGCTGCTGGAAGATGCTGGCGAGGTGAATTTTCACGGTGCCCTCGCTGATGCCGAGCGTACGGGCAATCATCTTGTTCGTGCTGCCCATGTGGACGAAGCGCATGATCTGCGCTTGCCTCGGCGACAACAGGCCGCTCGGGGGGCGGCGGGGCAGCGCTCCGGCGAGCGTCTGGAAATGAGCCTCGTGGCGCGCCGCAGCGACGGAGGGCAGCAGGCGGAGGGCGATCGGCGGGATGTAGTGCCCGCCCAGCAGCACCATCTCGAGCGCGCGTACGATCAGGTGCGGCCGCGTGGAATGCGGGATTACGCCTGCGACACCATAGTTGAAGAAGCGCTGGATGGCTTCCGGCGAGGCTTCGTCGATCAGCACGGCTGCGGGCGTTGGCGAGCAGGCGCTGCAGAGTGCCTGCAGTTCGCTCAGCCGGCCGACGTCCAGCCAGTCGATCGCGACGAGGTCGAAACGCTGGGTGCGCAGCAGCCGGCGCGCCTGGAATCCATCGGGCGCATCGTTGATGCTGGCGTGACGGTCGATCTGCCGCAACAGGGCCTTCAGTCCGTCACGCCGCTCGGCGTCTGAATTGAGCACCAGGAACCGCATATTCAACCTCCATAAGGGTGAGTCATTGATCTGCTGTCGGGTATGCGTTGGTCCAGATAATGACAAAGACCTTACACGATGTCTGCTTGGCTGAAAGGCTTAGGAAAAGTCCGAAATTTTCGGCGACGGAATATCGGGCAAGAAAAAAGCCGCTCCGGCGGGAACCGGGAGCGGCTTCGGGCGGGCAGGCCGTTCGGGCCTGCTGCGAGAGGTCAGTGGAAGTGCGGCTGGGCAGGCGATGCGTCTTCCGGCATTTCCGCATGGACGATTTCGCCGAGCGGATCTGCGTAGAGCGGTACGCCGCAGTCATCGCAGTATTCGGGTTCGAAGCGGCCCGCGTGCCGGCGGACGTCGGTTACGCCGCATTCCTTCAGCAGGCTCACGATTTCCTCGAGCGGTCCTTCGATCGGCGCCTCGCCCTCGAGTGTCGCGCTGTCGATCGACACGTCGCCGTTTTCACGGCCGTAAAGCGGCCATACGACGCCATAGATCACGTCGTTGCTCGCACGCCGCGTGAAGCCGACACGGTACTCGTCGATACGGCGTTCACCGAAGCCGGCGACCACCGCGCGCAGCTCCTGCGGTGCCGTACCAAGTGTGTCGAAAAGATAACGAATGGCGGTTCGCACCGTGTGTGGACGAATGCGTTCGTCCGCATCGCGGCAGGCGGAGTAGTACGCGTCCGGAAGCAGGCACTCGAACTCGCATCCGGGCAGCGCGATCGACAGATTCGGGCCGCCCTGGGCCGTCCACTGTTCGAGGCACTGACCGCGCTCGATCCGGCTGCCGCTTTCTTCTTCCTGCCAGCGGAACAGCGGCGCACCGGCGGGCGCGGCGACGACGGCGAGCAGGAAGCGCGGGTCGGCCAGGATCGGCGAGGTTTCGGGCAGGTCGCCGAAGCTGAGCTTGGGCGTGTGCTGGCCGATCGCCGCATGTGCGAGCTGCTGGGCAAGGCGGTAGGTCTCGACGTGATGCCGCGGCAACTGGTCGATGCTGTAGAGGAACGGTGCGAGCCCGACGAGCGTGCCGTTCGCAAGGACATGAGCCTGCAGGTGCGTTCGCAGTGCGTCGGCAACGTCGCCCTTGAGCGGGCCTGACGGAATCATGTAGCGCGTCCATGCGAGAACCGGGACGGCAACCAGCAGCGCATCGTATGGCTGGCCGTCGTGCTCGATCACCATCGACTCGCTGTGGGTCTCGGCCATGTCGGCGAGCGCGCCGTAGGCGTCGGGATGATTCTGTTGCAGATGGTCGAGCGCTGCGTCGAGCGTGGTCTGGTTGCCGTTGCGGACTATCTTGGCGAGCAGCGCGTCGAGCTTCGCTTCCCAGAAGCGATCCTCGATGCGGCTACCCGAGGCGAAGAGCGCAAGCGACAGACCAACCAGTTTGTCGGCATCGGGGGGGAGGCGTTTGGCGATTCGCTGGCGCATATTAAAGACGTATGTAGAAAGAGGCGAAGAACCTCATATTCTAGTCCGTTCTTTGCACCATAAGCGGTCTCGTGCCCTGGCATGGCCGGACGGCTGAATTGCGGCTCTTGCAAAAAAGTTTCTTCGAACCCCTTGCGCGATTGCCGCGGGGTGCATAGAATCACGCCTCTTTCGCGCTAACGGAAACGCGGCGCGGAAGAGGGGAAGCGAAGTCGGTGGTGTGCAGCAGTTGCCGCGCACGGCTGGCGCAGGAAGATGGACCCCGCAGTCGCAACGAAGTAGTTAAAAAGTTGTTGACGATCTGCGAAACACGGTTCATAATCTCGCTTCTCTGCTGCTGAAAACGCAGCGCTGCTGAGAAGCACGATGTTCCTCGCAGAAATGCTCTTTAAAAATTAACAGCCGATAAGTGTGGGCGCTTGATGGAAGCGAGCTGATCTTCGGATCAGATAGCGAAAGTATCAAGAGTCTCACACTAAAGTAAGTCAGGTTTATGAAGCAATTCATATTCCTGTCAGCTTTGAGTGAGCGACCGGTTCGAAAGAACCGAAAACAGTAACAGGTTTAAACTGAAGAGTTTGATCCTGGCTCAGATTGAACGCTGGCGGCATGCCTTACACATGCAAGTCGAACGGCAGCACGGGTGCTTGCACCTGGTGGCGAGTGGCGAACGGGTGAGTAATACATCGGAACATGTCCTGTAGTGGGGGATAGCCCGGCGAAAGCCGGATTAATACCGCATACGATCTACGGATGAAAGCGGGGGACCTTCGGGCCTCGCGCTATAGGGTTGGCCGATGGCTGATTAGCTAGTTGGTGGGGTAAAGGCCTACCAAGGCGACGATCAGTAGCTGGTCTGAGAGGACGACCAGCCACACTGGGACTGAGACACGGCCCAGACTCCTACGGGAGGCAGCAGTGGGGAATTTTGGACAATGGGCGAAAGCCTGATCCAGCAATGCCGCGTGTGTGAAGAAGGCCTTCGGGTTGTAAAGCACTTTTGTCCGGAAAGAAATCCTTGGTTCTAATATAGCCGGGGGATGACGGTACCGGAAGAATAAGCACCGGCTAACTACGTGCCAGCAGCCGCGGTAATACGTAGGGTGCGAGCGTTAATCGGAATTACTGGGCGTAAAGCGTGCGCAGGCGGTTTGCTAAGACCGATGTGAAATACCCGGGCTCAACCTGGGAACTGCATTGGTGACTGGCAGGCTAGAGTATGGCAGAGGGGGGTAGAATTCCACGTGTAGCAGTGAAATGCGTAGAGATGTGGAGGAATACCGATGGCGAAGGCAGCCCCCTGGGCCAATACTGACGCTCATGCACGAAAGCGTGGGGAGCAAACAGGATTAGATACCCTGGTAGTCCACGCCCTAAACGATGTCAACTAGTTGTTGGGGATTCATTTCCTTAGTAACGTAGCTAACGCGTGAAGTTGACCGCCTGGGGAGTACGGTCGCAAGATTAAAACTCAAAGGAATTGACGGGGACCCGCACAAGCGGTGGATGATGTGGATTAATTCGATGCAACGCGAAAAACCTTACCTACCCTTGACATGGTCGGAATCCTGCTGAGAGGGGAGTGCTCGAAAGAGAACCGATACACAGGTGCTGCATGGCTGTCGTCAGCTCGTGTCGTGAGATGTTGGGTTAAGTCCCGCAACGAGCGCAACCCTTGTCCTTAGTTGCTACGCAAGAGCACTCTAAGGAGACTGCCGGTGACAAACCGGAGGAAGGTGGGGATGACGTCAAGTCCTCATGGCCCTTATGGGTAGGGCTTCACACGTCATACAATGGTCGGAACAGAGGGTTGCCAACCCGCGAGGGGGAGCTAATCCCAGAAAACCGATCGTAGTCCGGATTGCACTCTGCAACTCGAGTGCATGAAGCTGGAATCGCTAGTAATCGCGGATCAGCATGCCGCGGTGAATACGTTCCCGGGTCTTGTACACACCGCCCGTCACACCATGGGAGTGGGTTTTACCAGAAGTGGCTAGTCTAACCGCAAGGAGGACGGTCACCACGGTAGGATTCATGACTGGGGTGAAGTCGTAACAAGGTAGCCGTATCGGAAGGTGCGGCTGGATCACCTCCTTTCCAGAGCTATCTCGCGAAGTTGAGCGCTCACGCTTATCGGCTGTAAATTAAAGACAGACTCAGGGGTCTGTAGCTCAGTCGGTTAGAGCACCGTCTTGATAAGGCGGGGGTCGTTGGTTCGAATCCAACCAGACCCACCATTGTCTTGTCTGGCGTGTCGATGATCGTTGGCGCTTTAGCGCTTACGAGTACCTCAAGCCGACAGGCTCATACCTGAGAATATTCTGTACATGGGGGCATAGCTCAGCTGGGAGAGCACCTGCTTTGCAAGCAGGGGGTCGTCGGTTCGATCCCGTCTGCCTCCACCAATCTTCAATGGGAAGCGTTTGGATCACACGAAAGTGACGTGTGAGACGAGCATTTGCCATTGGCGATTGAGCCAGTCAGAGTGATACGTAGTACGTATCGGCTGTCGTTCTTTAACAATCTGGAAGAAGTAAGTAATTTGGATAGCGGAAGCGTCTTGAGATGGACGTGGAAACTATCCGGGTTGTGATTGTATCGATGTATCTCAAGATGATTCGGGTCTACTCCCTTCGGGAGTGGGGCCAGCGTAAGCGCTAAAGCGCTAACGCCGGACCGACATCAATTGGAATACGGCACAACGCGAAAACTCAACCTGTAACGACTGTCGGAGAGACAGACTCGTTATAGGGTCAAGCGAACAAGTGCATGTGGTGGATGCCTTGGCGATCACAGGCGATGAAGGACGCGGTAGCCTGCGAAAAGCTACGGGGAGCTGGCAAACGAGCTTTGATCCGTAGATGTCCGAATGGGGAAACCCGGCCCTTTTGGGTCATCCTAGACTGAATACATAGGTCTAGTGAAGCGAACGCGGTGAACTGAAACATCTAAGTAACCGCAGGAAAAGAAATCAACCGAGATTCCCAAAGTAGTGGCGAGCGAAATGGGATGAGCCTTGCACTCTTTATTTATTGTTAGCCGAACGCTCTGGAAAGTGCGGCCATAGCAGGTGATAGCCCTGTAGGCGAAAACAGTATGAAAGAACTAGGTGTGCGACAAGTAGGGCGGGACACGTGAAATCCTGTCTGAAGATGGGGGGACCATCCTCCAAGGCTAAATACTCGTGATCGACCGATAGTGAACCAGTACCGTGAGGGAAAGGCGAAAAGAACCCCGGGAGGGGAGTGAAATAGATCCTGAAACCGCATGCATACAAACAGTCGGAGCCTCGTAAGGGGTGACGGCGTACCTTTTGTATAATGGGTCAGCGACTTACGTTCAGTAGCAAGCTTAACCGTATAGGGCAGGCGTAGCGAAAGCGAGTCCGAATAGGGCGTTCAGTTGCTGGGCGTAGACCCGAAACCAAGTGATCTATCCATGGCCAGGATGAAGGTGCGGTAACACGTACTGGAGGTCCGAACCCACTAACGTTGAAAAGTTAGGGGATGAGCTGTGGATAGGGGTGAAAGGCTAAACAAACTTGGAAATAGCTGGTTCTCTCCGAAAACTATTTAGGTAGTGCCTCGTGTCTCACCTTCGGGGGTAGAGCACTGTCATGGTTGGGGGGTCTATTGCAGATTACCCCGCCATAGCAAACTCCGAATACCGAAGAGTGCAATCACGGGAGACAGACATCGGGTGCTAACGTCCGGTGTCAAGAGGGAAACAACCCAGACCGCCAGCTAAGGTCCCCAAATATAGCTAAGTGGGAAACGAAGTGGGAAGGCTAAAACAGTCAGGAGGTTGGCTTAGAAGCAGCCACCCTTTAAAGAAAGCGTAATAGCTCACTGATCGAGTCGTCCTGCGCGGAAGATGTAACGGGGCTAAGCTATATACCGAAGCTGCGGATGCGAGCTATGCTCGCATGGTAGGAGAGCGTTCCGTAAGCCTGCGAAGGTGCGTTGAAAAGCGTGCTGGAGGTATCGGAAGTGCGAATGCTGACATGAGTAGCGATAAAGGGGGTGAAAGGCCCCCTCGCCGTAAGCCCAAGGTTTCCTACGCAACGTTCATCGGCGTAGGGTGAGTCGGCCCCTAAGGCGAGGCAGAAATGCGTAGCTGATGGGAAGCAGGTCAATATTCCTGCACCATTGTTAGATGCGATGGGGGGACGGATCGCGGAAGGTTGTCCGGGTGTTGGAAGTCCCGGTCGCTGCATTGGAGAAGGCACTTAGGCAAATCCGGGTGCGCAATTCAAGGGTGTGGCGCGAGCTCCTTAGGGAGCGAAGCAATTGGAAGTGGTTCCAAGAAAAGCCTCTAAGCTTCAGTCTAACGATGACCGTACCGCAAACCGACACAGGTGGGCGAGATGAGTATTCTAAGGCGCTTGAGAGAACTCGGGAGAAGGAACTCGGCAAATTGGTACCGTAACTTCGGGATAAGGTACGCCCTTGTAGCTTGACTGGCCTGCGCCAGGAGGGTGAAGGGGTTGCAATAAACTGGTGGCTGCGACTGTTTAATAAAAACACAGCACTCTGCAAACACGAAAGTGGACGTATAGGGTGTGACGCCTGCCCGGTGCCGGAAGATTAAATGATGGGGTGCAAGCTCTTGATTGAAGTCCCGGTAAACGGCGGCCGTAACTATAACGGTCCTAAGGTAGCGAAATTCCTTGTCGGGTAAGTTCCGACCTGCACGAATGGCGTAACGATGGCCACACTGTCTCCTCCCGAGACTCAGCGAAGTTGAAGTGTTTGTGATGATGCAATCTACCCGCGGCTAGACGGAAAGACCCCATGAACCTTTACTGTAGCTTTGCATTGGACTTTGAACCGATCTGTGTAGGATAGGTGGGAGGCTATGAAACCGGAACGCTAGTTTCGGTGGAGCCGTCCTTGAAATACCACCCTGGTTTGTTTGAGGTTCTAACCTTGGCCCGTGATCCGGGTCGGGGACAGTGCATGGTAGGCAGTTTGACTGGGGCGGTCTCCTCCCAAAGCGTAACGGAGGAGTACGAAGGTACGCTAGGTACGGTCGGAAATCGTGCTGATAGTGCAATGGCATAAGCGTGCTTAACTGCGAGACCGACAAGTCGAGCAGGTGCGAAAGCAGGTCATAGTGATCCGGTGGTTCTGTATGGAAGGGCCATCGCTCAACGGATAAAAGGTACTCTGGGATAACAGGCTGATACCGCCCAAGAGTTCATATCGACGGCGGTGTTTGGCACCTCGATGTCGGCTCATCTCATCCTGGGGCTGTAGCCGGTCCCAAGGGTATGGCTGTTCGCCATTTAAAGAGGTACGTGAGCTGGGTTTAAAACGTCGTGAGACAGTTTTGGTCCCTATCTGCCGTGGGCGTTGGATATTTGAAGGGGGCTGCTCCTAGTACGAGAGGACCGGAGTGGGACGAACCTCTGGTGTACCGGTTGTCACGCCAGTGGCATCGCCGGGTAGCTATGTTCGGAAGAGATAACCGCTGAAAGCATCTAAGCGGGAAACTCGCCTTAAGATGAGATATCCCTGGGGACTAGATCCCCTTGAAGGGTCGTTCGAGACCAGGACGTTGATAGGTCAGGTGTGTAAGCGCAGTAATGCGTTCAGCTAACTGATACTAATTGCCCGTAAGGCTTGATCCTATAACAAGTCTGTCTCGATGCCCGTTAGCGCTTCAGCGCTTACGGACATCGAGCGTCGAGTGCAGCGCACTCGACGTACGACGGTTGAGCAACCGCGTACGTGTGAGATACAGCTCACAACTCAAAATTACTGCTTCTTCCCGATTGGTCGTGCTGCGAAGCAGCGCGACAACCCTCTTTGCCTGATGACCATAGCGAGTCGGTCCCACCCCTTCCCATCCCGAACAGGACCGTGAAACGACTCTACGCCGATGATAGTGCGGATTCCCGTGTGAAAGTAGGTAATCGTCAGGCTCCCTAAGCCAGAAACCCCCGCCCGAAAGGCGGGGGTTTTTGCATTTCGGCGGCCGAAATGTCCGCGGGGCAAAGTAACAGTCCAGCGTGCTCTATCATCGCTTCCCACTGGCACAGGCCGGATCAGCCGTCTTCCATCCCTCTACCAGCGCCCACCGCGGAACGAAACCGCGCGATTTGATACGATCGAAATGTCGTCGGCGATTGCGTTCGTCGACGTTCATGTTCGAAACCGGAACTTGATGGAGAGGGCGGGGAATGAATATCGGCGACGCGTCGCGCGAATCCGGAGTCAGCGCAAAAATGATCCGGTACTACGAAGAGGTTGGCCTGCTTGCACCGAGCAAGCGTACTGACGCGGGCTACCGGATCTATGGCACGGACGAAATCCACACCCTGCGCTTTATCCGCCAGGCCCGGCGACTTGGCTTTCTCGTCGAGGACATCCGTAAGCTGCTGATGCTCTGGCAAGACCGCTCCCGCGCCAGCGCCGAGGTGAAGTCGATCGCCCTCGAGCACGTGGCCGAACTCGACAAGCGCATCGCGGAGCTGAGTGACATGCGCGATACGCTGGCGGACCTGGCGGCGCACTGTCACGGTGACGGACGGCCCGAATGCCCGATTTTGGCGCGCCTGGGCGACCCCGTCAGTGAACCAGATTAGTGCGTACACTCAAAGCTGGAAATGGGCGCCCGATCCAACATCTATAAAAATCAATGGGTTACGTGAAATCGACGGCCAGTCATTCCGGATTGGAATGGCTTCCATGCAAGTATTTCACTAGCATCTTGGTGCGGCGCCGTTATAATTCGGGAATACCCTATACGGGAAATCCCTGAATCTCGATTCGCCAGGGGTCCCCCTTCCTTGGAGAACATCATGATCGCCTACATCGTCGAAAAGCTGAGCAACTGGTTCGAATCCGCAGAACGTGAGCGCCGTGAGGCTTACCTCGCCACGTCGTCGGACATCGTCCAGCTCGAAAGCCGCATCCGCTCGCTCGAAACCAACGGCTACTCGCTGTAATCGAGTCACCGTCAGGTGCCGTGTGGCACCGAACGAAAAGCAAGCCCCGTATTGACGGGGCTTTGTTTTTTTGTGCGCCGGATCTGGCGAAATCGCCGACGCGGCGCTATGGTATGGGCCTGCTTTTCTCGTGAAGGACACGATCATGCGTTTGCGTCTCGATGTGCGTCGCCGTGCCCGCGCGCGTCTCGTTCTGGGCGCGGCCGTGCTTGTCCATGGCCTCGCGGCCGGTGCCGCGACTTCGTCCAAACCGCTGGTCCTCGATACGCAACGCGGCATCCAGGACGGCAAGGGCGGGTTGGTGCTGCAGACAGCACCGTTGTCGTCCGAGCCGATCGTCGAACCGGCGGGCATGCGGGCGCCGGCCGGGCAAGCGCCGAACACGTCGGTGCCGCTGTTCGTCGCGCCGTATATCAATGTGCCCGGCTGGGGCGCGCCGCCGGCCAACCAGCCGAGACTTGCGCCGAGGCCGCAGCCGTAACGGCCGGTCGCCGGATCAGTTGCCGCGCTGCTCGATCTGACAGCGGGCGCCGCTGTCCTGTCCGAGCATCTCGACCAGATAGGGCAGTGCCTCGTTCATGCTCTGGGCGAGCGTGTACGGCGGATTCAGGATGAACATCCCGCTGCCGTAGAGGCCCAGTCCATCGTCAGGCGGATTCGATACCGTCAGCGTCAGGTGCAGCCAGTTGTTCGGTTGCAGGCGCTTCAACTGCTCGGGAAAGCGCTGCGATTCCGTCCGCGTGACCTGCGGATACCAGATCGCATAACAGCCCGTCGCGAAACGCTTCAGGCATTCCGTCACGCAGCTAACCGTACGCGCGTAATCCTTCTTGTCCTCGTAGGACGGGTCGATCAGCACGAGTGCGCGTCGCGGCGGCGGCGGCAGCAGCGCCTTGATGCCTTCGAAGCCGTCACCGGCGAAGATCATCGCGCGTCGCCCCGCGTCGCGGAAGTTGTGGCGCAGCACGTCGATTTCCGTCGTGTGCATTTCGAACAGGCGCATCCGGTCCTGCTCGCGCATCGATCGCCATGCGATATACGGGGAACCCGGGTAGAAGCGCAGCTCGCCGTCGTCATTCAGCGCGCGGACTTCGTCCACATAATCGCCCAGCGCTTCCGGCAGGTTCTTGTCGTTCCACAGCCGGCCGATGCCGGTGTCGAATTCTGCCGTCTTTGCCGCGTAGCCGTCGCGCAGCGAATACACGCCGGCACCGGCATGCGTATCGATGTACCAGTACGACTTGTCTTTCTTGTTCAGGTAGCGCAGCAGTTGGACGACGACGGCGTGCTTGAGCACGTCCGCGTGGTTGCCTGCGTGAAAACCGTGACGATAACTGAGCATGGCGGGCTGCCTGAAACAGAAGGTGAATCGATAAAAGCGGTCGATCGGGCGCTGCCGTCAGGCAGGGCGCCGATGCGGCCGCGTATTGTACGCGAGTGGCCGTGAGTCGCCTTATTCGTATGCGTTGCCGACCACCTCCTCGATGCGTTGCTTCACATCCGGCGTCAGCTTCGCGGCGACGTCGAGCGCGCGCATGTTATCGCCGATCTGCTCGATCCGCGATGCACCGGTGATTACCGAACTCACGCGCGGATTCGCGAGCACCCATGCGATCGCGAGCTGGCCGGTGCTGCAACCGAGGTCGGCCGCGATCCCGCCGAGCCGTTCGACGATTTCGTTGCTGGCCTGATCGGTCAACCGGTCGCGCATCCAGTCGTAGCCCTGCAACTGCGCGCGGCTGCCGGGCGGCACGCCGTTGCGGTATTTGCCGGTGAGCAGGCCCGAGGCCAGCGGGCTCCAGGTCGTGAGACCAAGACCGTAGTCGTCGTAGAGCCGCGCATATTCCCGTTCGACCCGCGTGCGGTGGAACAGGTTGTACTGGGGTTGCTCGACGACCGGCTTGTGCAGGTGATGCCGATCGGCGATCTCGAACGCGGCGCGGATCTCGTCGGCGCTCCATTCCGACGTGCCCCAGTACAGCGCCTTGCCGCGCACGATCATGTCGCTCATCGCCCAGACGGTTTCCTCGATCGGCGTGTTCGGATCGGGGCGATGGCAATAGACGAGGTCGACATAGTCGAGCTGCAGGCGGCGCAGCGAGCCGTCGATCGCGTTCAGCAGGTATTTCCGGTTCAGCGTGTGATACTGGTTCGGTGCTTCCGCGAGCCCCCAGAAGAACTTCGTGGACACGATATAGCTGATGCGCGGCCAGTCGAGCGACTTGAGCGCCTGGCCCATGATTTCCTCGGATTTGCCGCCGGCGTACACCTCGGCGTTGTCGAAGAAATTGACACCCGCGTCGCGGGCCGCGGCGAGGCATTCGCGCGCCACTCGCTGGTCGACCTGGTTGCCGTAGGTGACCCACGAGCCGAGCGAGAGCGCGCTGATCTGCAGGCCGGAACGGCCTAGCCGTCGATAGTCCATGCGAATCTCCTGCGTGACGGAACCGACCTTAAGCTTAGACGTTTTGCGCGCGAACGGCGGGGCCGATCGTGCACAATGACGGCTGGCCCGCCGGTACAGTCGCGCGATGCAAGCGGATGCGGCGGGCGCGTGTTTTATCGATCCGATAACGGGAGGAGACGGACATGGCAGCAGATCTGAGCGGCAAGACCGCAGTCGTCACGGGCGCCGCGAGCGGCATCGGCAAGGAAATCGCGCTGGAGCTCGCGAAAGCGGGCGCGGCCGTCGCGATCGCCGACCTGAACCAGGACGGCGCAAATGCGGTCGCCGACGAGATCAACAAGGCAGGCGGCAAGGCGATCGGCGTCGCGATGGACGTGACGAACGAGGAAGCCGTGAACAGCGGCATCGACAAGGTCGCCGAAGCGTTCGGCTCGGTCGACATCCTCGTGTCGAACGCGGGCATCCAGATCGTCAACCCGATCGAGAACTACGCGTTCTCCGACTGGAAGAAGATGCAGGCGATCCACGTCGACGGCGCGTTCCTGACGACGAAGGCCGCGCTCAAGCACATGTACAAGGACGATCGCGGCGGCGTCGTGATCTACATGGGTTCGGTGCATTCGCACGAAGCGTCGCCGCTGAAGTCGGCGTACGTGACGGCCAAGCACGGCCTGCTCGGCCTCGCACGCGTGCTCGCGAAGGAAGGCGCGAAGCACAACGTGCGTTCGCACGTCGTGTGTCCGGGCTTCGTGCGCACGCCGCTGGTGGACAAGCAGATTCCCGAGCAGGCGAAGGAGCTCGGGATCAGCGAAGAGGAAGTGGTGAAGAAGGTGATGCTCGGCAACACGGTCGACGGCGTGTTCACGACGGTGCAGGACGTCGCGCAGACGGTGCTGTTCCTGTCGGCGTTCCCGAGCGCCGCGCTGACGGGCCAGTCGGTCGTCGTCAGCCACGGCTGGTTCATGCAGTAACGCGGGCGCGGGCGGTGTAGCCGCCCGCTGCGCAGGACGGCATAAAAAAACGCGCTCCGGGGAGCGCGTTTTTCATGTCGGCAGGGCGGGGCCGGTGACGGCTGCCGCCCGCTGGCGCCGAGTTACTTCAGCACGGCTGCGACGGCATTGGCGACCACGTCGAGGTTGCGCGTGTTCAGCGCTGCGACGCAGATCCGGCCCGTGCCGACCGCATAGATGCCGAACTCGTCGCGCAGGCGGTCGACTTGCGCCGAGGTCAGGCCCGAATACGAGAACATCCCGCGCTGCGCGTTGATGAAGCTGAAGTCGCGATCGACGCCGCTTGCCTTCAGGCGCTCGACGAGACCGTTGCGCATCGCGCGAATGCGATCGCGCATTTCGCCGAGTTCCTGCACCCACGAAGCGTGCAGTTCCGGCGAGGCGAGCACCGCTGCGACCACCGCGCCGCCATGGGTCGGCGGGTTCGAGTAGTTCGTGCGGATCACGCGCTTCAGTTGCGACAGCACGCGCGTGGCTTCTTCCTTGCTCGACGTGATGATCGACAGCGCGCCGACGCGCTCGCCGTACAGCGAGAACGACTTCGAGAACGACGACGATACGAACGCGTTCAGGTCGGCCGCGGCAAACAGACGCACGGCGGCCGCATCGGCTTCGATGTTCTCGCCGAAGCCCTGGTACGCCATGTCGAGGAACGGCACCAGGTTGCGCGCCTTCACGACGTCGACGACTTGTTGCCATTGCGCTTCGGTCAGGTCCACGCCGGTCGGGTTGTGGCAGCACGCGTGCAGCACGACGACCGTGCCCGCAGCATAGCCGTTCAGCGCCGACAGCATGCCTTCGAAGTTCACGCCGTTGGTGGCGGCGTCGTAATACGGGTACGCGACGACTTCGAAGCCGGCCGCTTCGAACAGCGCGCGGTGGTTTTCCCAGCTCGGATCGCTGATCGCGACCTTCACGTTCGGGTTCACGGTGCGCAGGAAATCGGCGCCGATCTTCAGTGCACCCGTGCCGCCCAGTGCCTGGGCCGTGACCACGCGGCCCGCTGCGATCAGCGGCGAATCGTTGCCGAGCAGCAGCTTCTGCACGGCCGCATCGTAGGCGGCGATCCCGTCGATCGGCAGGTAGCCGCGCGGCAGGCCGGCCTCGACACGCACCTTCTCCGCTTCGCGAACCGCGCGCAGCAGCGGAATCTTGCCTTCTTCGTTCGTGTACACGCCGACGCCGAGGTTGACCTTGGTCGGACGCGTATCGGCGTTGAAGGCTTCGTTCAGGCCCAGGATCGGGTCGCGGGGAGCAAGCTGGACAGCGGAGAAGAGCGACATGATGATTCGGCAGTAGTGAAAAGAGGGTCAGGCTTTCAGCCGGCGGGGCGGGCGCAGCGAACCGCGCGCCAACGGCGCGACGCCGGAAAGCGCAGCAGCCTGATATTGTAGCGAATTCGCGCTGGCGGGGGCGGGCGATTCGGCGGCGAATCGCGATTTCGGGCGGCCGTCGCGCGGCAGGAGCCGACAGCAGATCGCGCGGCCGCGAAGCGCTAGAATGGTTCCTTTGCCCTCGCTCCAGCCGCATTCCATGTCCGAACATCATGCCGAAGCCGGCGACGCGCTCGACGAATCCAAATTCGTTACCTTCGAAGGGTCGCCGTTCCAGCTGTATCAACCGTATCCGCCCGCAGGCGACCAGCCGACCGCGATCGAGACGCTCGTCGAAGGCATCGGCGACGGCCTTGCCTTCCAGACGCTGCTCGGCGTGACGGGTTCGGGCAAGACCTTCACGATGGCGAACACGATCGCGCGGCTCGGCCGCCCGGCGATCGTGTTCGCGCCGAACAAGACGCTCGCGGCACAGCTCTATGCCGAGTTCCGCGAGTTCTTTCCGCGCAACGCGGTCGAGTACTTCGTCTCGTACTACGACTACTACCAGCCTGAGGCGTACGTGCCGCAGCGCGACCTGTTCATCGAGAAGGATTCGTCGATCAACGAGCACATCGAGCAGATGCGGCTGTCGGCGACGAAGAGCCTGATGGAGCGTCGCGACGTGGTGATCGTCGCGACGGTGTCGGCGATCTACGGTATCGGCAACCCGTCCGAATACCATCAGATGATCCTGACGCTGCGCACCGGCGACAAGCTCGGCCAGCGCGACGTGATCGCGCGGCTGATCGCGATGCAGTACACGCGCAACGAGCAGGACTTTCAGCGCGGCACGTTCCGCGTGCGTGGCGACACGATCGACATCTTCCCGGCCGAACACGCGGAAATGGCCGTGCGCGTCGAGCTGTTCGACGACGAGGTCGAGACGCTGCACCTGTTCGACCCGCTGACCGGACGCGTGCGGCAGAAGATTCCGCGCTTCACCGTGTATCCGTCGTCGCACTACGTGACGCCGCGCGACACCGTGATGCGCGCGGTCGAGACGATCAAGGACGAATTGCGCGAACGCCTCGAGTTCTTTCACCGCGACGGCAAGCTCGTCGAGGCGCAGCGCCTCGAGCAGCGCACGCGCTTCGATCTCGAGATGCTGCAGGAGCTCGGCTTCTGCAAGGGCATCGAGAACTACTCGCGGCATTTCTCGGGCGCGGCGCCCGGCGACCCGCCGCCGACGCTTGTCGACTACCTGCCGCCCGATGCGCTGATGCTGCTCGACGAATCGCACGTGCTGATCGGCCAGCTGAACGGCATGTACAACGGCGACCGCGCGCGCAAGGAAAACCTCGTCAATTACGGGTTTCGCCTGCCGTCGGCGCTCGACAACCGGCCGCTCAAGTTCCCCGAGTTCGAACGCAAGATGCGCCAGGTCGTGTTCGTGTCGGCCACGCCGGCCGACTACGAGAAGCGCGTGACGGGGCAGATCGCGGAACAGGTCGTGCGGCCGACGGGGCTCGTCGATCCGGAAATCGAAGTGCGGCCGGCGAGTTCGCAGGTCGACGACGTGCTGACCGAGATCAACGCGCGCGTGAACGCCGGCGAGCGCGTGCTGATCACCGTGCTGACGAAGCGCATGGCCGAGCAACTCACCGAGTTTCTGGCCGACCATGGCGTCAAGGTGCGCTACCTGCACAGCGACATCGACACGGTCGAGCGGGTCGAGATCATCCGCGACCTGCGGCTCGGCACGTTCGACGTGCTGGTCGGGATCAACCTGCTGCGCGAGGGCCTCGACATTCCCGAAGTGTCGCTCGTCGCGATCCTCGATGCGGACAAGGAAGGCTTCCTGCGTGCCGAGCGCTCGCTGATCCAGACGATCGGCCGCGCCGCGCGGAACGTGAACGGCAAGGCGATCCTGTATGCCGACACGATGACCGAGTCGATGAAGCGCGCGATCGGCGAAACCGAGCGGCGCCGCGCGAAGCAGATCGCGCACAACGAGAAAATGGGCATTACGCCGCGCGGCGTCGTGAAGCGCATCAAGGACATCATCGACGGCGTCTACAACGCCGACGAAGCGCGTGCGGAACTGAAGGAGGCGCAGCAGCGCGCGAAATTCGAGGACATGTCGGAAAAGCAGCTCGCGAAGGAAATCAAGCGTCTCGAGAAGCAGATGGCCGACTACGCGAAGAACCTCGAGTTCGAGAAGGCCGCCGCGACGCGTGACCAGCTAGCGCTACTGCGCGAGCGCGTGTTCGGTGCAAACGTCGGCGACCACATCAACGGCGGCCGGTAATTCTTTCCAAACGTCACCAAAACCTGTCAGTAACGGGTCTGTAAGCCTTGTCGGATCAGGGGTTTACACGGTATCCGGTTTGTTCCGGAACAGGTTCGGTGCTAAACTCCGCAATTATTGAGAATTGTTCGCATTAACGTTCTTCATTGCGTTAGTGTTTCCAGCGAGCCGCCCGGCGGCGGCCCGCATGTCGTCAAGATAGTCAGACAAATAACAAGGAGTGTCCATGTTGGGTTCTTCGTTCATCCGCACGACGGTTGCGGTAGCTGCGGCGCTTGCCGCGATGTCGGCCTCGGCTGCCGAATATCCGATCGGCAAGCAGCAGATCCAGGGCGGCATGGAAATCGGCGCGGTGTACCTGCAGCCGATCACGATGGACCCGGAAGGGATGATGCGCAAGGCGTCGGATTCCGACATCCACCTCGAAGCCGACATCCATGCGGTCAAGAACAACCCGACGGGTTTCGCGGAAGGCGACTGGATGCCGTACCTGCAGGTCACGTACAAGCTGACGAAGCAGGGCGACACGAAGTGGAAGGCCGAGGGCGACCTGATGGGCATGGTGGCAAGCGACGGTCCGCACTACGGCGACAACGTGAAGCTGAACGGCCCGGGCAAATATCACCTGACGATGGTCGTCAAGCCGCCGATGCAGTCGGGCCACATGGCATTCGGCCGTCACGTCGACAAGGAAACGGGCGTGGGCGCATGGTTCAAGCCCGTTACGCTCGAATACGACTTCCCGTTCGCCGGCATCGGCAAGAAGGGCGGTTACTGATCGGTGGCATCACGAACGGCGCGCTTCGGCGCGCCGTCGGCGTAGAGAACCCAGAATGAAAATTCCCCAGAAAATCGTTGCCGCAGCCGCTGCGTTGTGGCTTGCGGGCGCGGCATACGCTGCCGATCTGCCGACGTTCAAGCTCGAGATGGCGGACGGCAAGCTGAATCCCGCCCGCATCGAAGTGCCGGCCGGCCAGCGTTTCAAGATCGAGATCAAGAACACCGGCAAGGGCGCCGCCGAGTTCGAGAGCGTGCAACTGCGCAAGGAGAAGGTGCTCGCGCCGGGCGCCGATTCGTTCGTGGTCGTCGCTCCGCTGTCGCCGGGCGAATACAAGTTTTTCGACGATTTCCACCAGCAGGCGCAGGGCGTGATCGTCGCGAAGTAACGCGTTTTATCTGCGCGCGGGCACACCTGTCCGTTGCTCCGCGCGTCAGGAGGTATCGATGGGTCAGATCTTGTTCATCGTCTGGCGGGAGAGCGTCGAAGCGCTGCTCGTCGTCGGCATTCTCTATGCATGGCTGAAAAACGGCGACGACGACGCGCGCCGCGGCCTGCCGTTTCTCTGGGCCGGCGTCGGTGTCGGCTTGCTGATGGCGGTCGGCCTCGGTGCCGCGCTGGTCGGTTTCACCGAAGTGCTGTCCGGCGACGCGCAGGACTATTTCCAGACCGCCATGGTACTGATCGCATGCGTGCTGATCGTGCAGATGGTGCTGTGGATGCGCCGGCACGGCCGCACGCTGAAGCGCGACATGGAGCAATCGCTGCAGCAGAGCACGCGCGATTCGAACTGGTGGGGCGTCGCCGTGCTGGTCGCGCTCGCGATCGCGCGCGAAGGCAGCGAGACGGTGATCTTCCTTTACGGCCTCGGTTTCGGCCAGTCGGGCCACGTCGACGGCAACCAGATGCTCGCGGTCGTGATCGGCCTCGGTCTCGCGTTCCTCACGTTCTACCTGCTGCAGCTCGGCGGCAAGGTCTTCTCGTGGCGGCATTTCTTCCGCGTCACCGAAGTGATGCTGCTGTTCCTCGGCGCAGGCCTGTTCCAGACCGGCGTCGACAAGCTGATCGACAAGGAAATCCTGCCGCTCGGCATTTCGCAGGTGTGGGACACGTCCGCGATCCTCGATGATTCGGGCACGTTCGGCTCGCTCGTCGCGACGCTGACCGGCTATCGCGCACACCCGGCACTGACCAACCTGGTTGCCTATGCGGCGTACTGGGCGGTCATCTGGCTGCTGATGAAGCGCGCGAGCCGTCGTCCGGCCGTTGCCGCAGGCCGCGCGGCATGAGCGTTGTCGCCGCAGCCAAGCCGGGCTGGCTCGCGCAGGCCGGCCAGTGGATGCAGCGCCACGGTGCGCTGATCCGCGGCATCCAGTGGATCGTCGTCGCCGTCTACGCGTTCCTGATCATCGTGCCGGCGGTGTTGCCGCTGCCGGACGATTCCGCGCATCTGTGGAGCAACCTCACGCTGATCGCGCAATTCGCGTTCTGGGGCATCTGGTGGCCGTTCGTGCTGCTGTCGATGGTGATGCTCGGCCGCGTCTGGTGCGGCGTGCTGTGCCCGGAAGGCGCACTCACCGAATACGCGAGCAAGTTCGGCCGCGGTGGCCCGATTCCGCGCTGGATCCGGTGGGGCGGCTGGCCGTTCGTCGCGTTCGGGATCACGACGATCTACGGGCAGATGGTGAGCGTGTACCAGTACCCGCTCGCGGTGCTGTTCGTGCTCGGCGGCTCGACCGTCGGCGCGATCGTGATCGGCGTGCTGTACGGCCGCGAGAAGCGCGTGTGGTGCAAGTACCTGTGCCCGGTCAACGGCGTGTTCGGGCTGCTCGCGCGGCTCGCGCCGATGCGCTACAAGGTCGACGAGGATGCGTGGCGCCGTTCGTACAAGAACGGCGAGCACGGCCATCGCGTGATTCCGATCAACTGCGCGCCGCTCGTGCCGTTGCGCAGCATGAAGGGCGCGGCATCGTGCCATATGTGCGGCCGCTGCAGCGGGCATCGCGACGCGATCTCGCTGTCGTTGCGCTCGCCGTCCGACGAGGTCGTGAACCTCGGCGCGCAGCAGGCGAGCCCGTGGGATACCGCGCTGATCCTGTACGGTCTGCTCGGCGTCGCGATCGGCGCGTTCCACTGGACCGTCAGCCCGTGGTTCGTGCAGATCAAGCAGTGGCTCGCGGGCTGGCTGATCGATCGCGACATCACGTGGCCGCTCGAAACCAACGCGCCGTGGTTCCTGCTGACGCATTATCCGGACCGCAACGACGTGTTCTCCTGGCTCGACGGCGGGCTGATCGTCAGCTACATCGTCGGCACGGGGCTCGTGTACGGCACGGCGCTGCTGGTGCTGCTGGCCGGCGCCACGCTGATGCTCGGCCGCTTCGATCGCGTGCGGCTGCATCATCTCGCGCAGGCGCTGATCCCGATCGCGGGTGCGGGCGTGTTCCTCGGGCTGTCGGCGACGACGCTGTCGTTGCTGCGGGCCGAGCATGTGCCGCTCGGCTGGGCGACCGACGTACGCATCGCGATCCTGGTCGGCGCCAACGCCTGGAGTGCGTGGCTCGCGTGGAAAGTGACCGGGCGCTATGCGGCCTGGCCGCGCCGGCTCGCGGCATTTGCGTGGTTCGCCGTCGGGCTTGCGGTCGTCGACAGCGCATGGTGGTTGATGTTCTGGGGTTTCTGACGCGGTTGTGTGCAGCTTCGGCTGCCGTGCGAAGCCACTGAGCAACAAGCACGGTTCAGCGTTCGGCATGCATTGAGCGACAACGAACACGGGCGGCATGCGTCACGCATTGGCCGCCCAAACAAAAAAGCGACACGTCCTTCGACGTGTCGCTTTTTTTCTTCCTTGTGCGAGAACCAAAAAAGTGGCTTGGCTTGCTGCAACGGCTGCTTGAGTGTGTTTGCACGAAGGGGTCTAGATCTCGCGTGCAAGCCGTTCCGCTGGCTAATGCCCAACACCTCTCAGGGAGGTGGTCCCCACAATACTCTGTCGTTACTTCGTCAGGATCAGCTTGCCGAGCCGTGTGGCGCGCAACTGATAAGTCTCTCCGTTATGCGCGATGCTGATGTGGCTGTGGCCTTGCAGCAGCGAATCGCTGTTGACGACCCGCGTGCCTGCATCGCGGTTGCCGGTGGGCTTCGCCGGCGTCGTGACCGCTGCCGTCTTTTGACGGCTGTTGCCTGCGGTGCCGGTCGTGCGGTGCAAGGTCAGCGTGGTCGGGCGCATGGTGTCGGTCATTCGGTTGATCGGTGACTGTCGATACGATGGAATGAATTCTAAATGATAACTATTCCCATTTACAAAAACTCTTTATCGATCGAAATGGCGGACTTGATAGTTTGAGTCAAAGGGCGGCCCGCAGGCCGCCGCCGGATTCAGTGCAGCGGATCGGGGTCCTTGCGGCCCTGCGCGTATTCGCGGATCAGGCGGACCGTGTCGATATCCGACGTGCGGTACGCTTCCTTGACGATCCCGTGCGTCTGCCGAGCTTCTTCGCTGTCGTCCGAGACGGTCAGCGTCGTGCGGTATTCGAAACGCAGGAACAGTTCGTGGTCGTCGCGCTCCTCGATCGTCATCGTCAGCGACCCGCCGATCTCGCCATCGGCCGCACGGATGTCGTAGCGGACCTGCTGGTTCGGCGTGAACGTGACGTGGTCGCGTACGGTCGCGTGGCCGTAGTGCAGCTCACGTTCGAGCGTCGTTTCCGTCCGTTCGTGGACGACGCAGCTATCGAGGCCGAGCACGAACAGTTGCGGCTGTTCGGCACGCAGCACGAGGCCTTCCCAGAGCTGGTCGCGGGTGAGGGTCGGCACGGCCGGATCGTCGGAGTTGATCTGGATCAGGTGTTCGAAGTTCAAGGGGGCGGATTCCTTCTGGTGGTGGGCGGCCACATGGTTCAAGAAGTTATTGTGACGCAAAACCATCCGTTTCGCGGTACCTGCCGCCCCCGATCGGGCGTCAGGCCTCGATGCGGCCCATGCGGCCGGTCTGGTAGTCGACGACCGCCTGCCGGATCTCTTCCTCGGTATTCATCACGAACGGGCCGTAGCGGACGATCGGCTCGTTGAGCGGCACGCCGCCGATCAGCAGCAGGTCGAGCGGCGTATCGCCGGCGGCGAACGTGACCGTGTCGCCGTCGTCCGCGTAGACGATCATGTGCCGTGCGTCGACAGCCTGCCTGTCGGGCCCGTAGAGGCCCGTTCCGTCGATCGGATAGGCAAACACGCGATAGCCGGCCGGAACGGGCTGCGTGACCGTCGCGCCGGGCTCCAGCGTGAAATGCTGGTAGAGGATCGGTGTGCGTGTCTCGATCGCGGCCCGGACACCGAACGCTTCGCCGGCGATGACGCGCACGCGCGCGCGGCCGTCCGGCGACGTCGCGCTCGGAATACGGTCGGCCGGGATCTCCTGGTAGCGCGGCGCAATCAGCTTGTCGCGGCGCGGCAGGTTGACCCATAGCTGGAAGCCATGGGAGCGGCCGCCCGCCTGCGCGAACGCCGGATCGGGCATCTCGCTGTGCACGACGCCGGAGCCGGCCGTCATCCACTGCACGTCGCCGGGGCCGAGCGTGCCGGCATGGCCGGACGAGTCGCGATGGCAGAAGCGCCCGTCGAGTGCGTAGGTCACGGTCTCGAAGCCGCGATGCGGATGATCGGGCGCGCCCACGGCCTCGCCGGGGGCGTAGTCGACGGGCCCCATTTCGTCGAGCAGCAGGAACGGATCGAAATCCATCAGCAGCCGGGTCGGGAACGGGCGGTGAACCACGAAGCCGCCGCCTTCGGTCGTGCGAAGCGCGGGGTACGTGCGGTCAAGCGAGCGAGCGGTCGTCATCGGGAAGCCCTCGAAATCATCGGAATAGCGTTATTTTTGAAACATAGCGCTATTATATTGGGCGTTTAACCGTTCGATTTGCGGCGGTTCGCAATGGATTGTTCTGAAATTGGAACGATGACATGAGTATCGATGCACACAACCTGAACGACCTGATGTACTTTTCGCAGGTCGTCGAACATGGCGGTTTCTCGGCAGCGGAGCGCGTGCTGGGCATCTCGAAATCGCGCCTGTCGCGGCGCCTGACCGAGCTCGAGGCGGCGCTCGGCGTGCGTCTGCTGCAGCGCTCGACGCGCAAGCTCGCGCTGACCGAGGCGGGGGAGCTGTTTTACCAGCATTGCCAGGCGATGCTGGCCGAAGCGCAGGCCGCGATGAATGCGGTGCAGCAGTTGCGCGCGTCGCCGCGCGGCTCGGTGCGTGTCAGCGTGCCCGTCACGCTGTCGCAGACGATGCTGTCGCGCATCCTGCCCGAATTCCTGCGTCGTTATCCCGAGGTGAAGGTGCACGTTCGTGTGACGAACCGCGTGATCGACCTGTTCGAGGATTCGATCGACGTCGCGCTGCGCGTGCGCTCGGAGCCGCCGCAGAACGCCAACATCGTCGTGCGGCCGCTGTGGCGTACCGAACAGATGCTGGTCGGCGCACCGAGCCTGCTGAGCCAGAATGCGCCGCCGCTGGTGCCGGACGACCTGACTTATTTCGAGACGCTCGATACGCCGAGCGTCGACGGGCGGCACGTATTCAACCTGATCGCGCCGGACGGTACGCGTCACGTGCACGAGCACGACCCGCGGCTCGTGACGGCCGACCTGATGACGATCCGCGAGGCCGTGCTCGATGGCCTCGGCATCGCGGCGCTGCCGGAGATGATGTACGGCAACGCGCTGCGCGCGGGCCAACTGTCGCCCGTGATGCCCGGCTGGACGCTGCCGGTGCCGCAACTGTATGCGGTGTTCGTGTCGCGGCAGGGGATGCCGCCCGCGGTGCGTGCGTTCGTCGACTACCTGGTCGAGAAGCTCGATCACGGCGCATACAAGGAGCAGGGGTGCCCCGAGCGTGTGAAGAAGGAGGCGGCGGCCGATGCTTCGGCGACCTGAACACGTCGCGCACGATGACGCAAATTTGTTTTGTCATTGAAGCGTCGCCGGCAATCGCAAGTTTCAATCGCCGAAACCTTGAATGCGCGGGCGGGCGGGCCTATATTGAAATCCCATTTCGTGAAGGAAGTTCTGAGCGAAATCAGGTGGCCGCATATATTGCGAGCCAGATAGGGCAGAACGCGCAGTCCGTGCAGACCACGGCAGAGTCGCATTTGCGTTGCTCGAGGCGCAACCGATACCGCCAAAGAGCCCGCCGCCCGAAGGCGCCCGCGTGCGCATGAAAAAAGGCCTTCATCTGGCGATGAAGGCCTTTTACTTTGTGTGGCCGGCAACGCGCGAAACGCGCGTGCGTTACTTCGCTTTCGCGCCCGGCTCCGTCACGAAGCCGAGCTTCGTCAGGCCGCCGGCCTGCGCATCCGACATCACTTCGGCCACATGCTCGTATGCAACCTTGCGGTCCGCACGCAGGTGCAACTCCGGCTGCGGCGTGCGTTTCGCCGCTTCCGCGATGCGCGCCTGCAACTGTTCGCGCGTGACCGTGTGGTCGTCCCACAGGATCGTGCCGTCGCCCTGGATCGCGACGTCGACCGTCTGCGGCTTTTCTTCGACGGGCTGGCTGCTGGCGTGCGGCAGGTCGATCTTCACCGCATGCTGCATCGCCGGGATCGTCACGAGGAAAATGATCAGGAGTACGAGCATGACGTCGACGAGCGGCGTCATGTTGATCTCGCTCATCACGGCATCGTCGTCATCGTCGCTGAATCCGGTGTTCATTGCCATGGTTCACCCCGTCTCAGCTGGCGCGCGTCGCGAGACGCAGGCCGTCGCGCGTCGACGACGATGCGAGGCTCGCGCCCGTCACGAAGTATGCGTGCAGGCCGTGCGCGAAGCGGCGCAGCTTGCTGACGACACCCTTGTTCGCGCGGGTCAGTGCGTTGTAGCCGAGCACGGCCGGGATCGCGACGAACAGGCCGAAGGCCGTCATGATCAGCGATTCGCCGACCGGGCCCGCGACCTGGTCGATCGACGTCTGGCCGGTTGCACCGATCACGAGCAGTGCGTGGTAGATCCCCCAGACCGTGCCGAACAGGCCGACGAACGGTGCCGTGCTGCCGATCGACGCGAGGATCGCAAGACCGCTCTGCATGCGCGAGATGCCCTCGTCCATCGTGTCCTTCAGGCAGCGTGTGACCCAGTCCGACACATCCATGCGGTCGTGCAGGTGCGGTTGCGTCTGGTGGTGGTGATCGGCGGCTTCCTTGCCCGACAGCGCGAGCGCGAGGAACGGGTTGTCGTTCGGCGTCGATGCGGCGAGGCCGAGCTTCTTGATGCCGTCGTCGAAATTGTCCGAATGCCAGAACGCCTGTTCGGCATTCTTCGTGAGGCGGTTCAGGCGAATCACGTTCCAGCCCTTGACGACGATCACGATCCACGACAGGACCGACATCACGAGCAGCGTGATCGCAATGGCGCGCGTGACGAAATCACCTTGCGCCCAGACGTGCGCGATACCGTAGCTTTGCATTTTTTTGTTTCCTTTGAATCTACCGAATGAGACGGGTTAATCGTCGAGCGTGAAGTTGAAGGGCAGCGTATGGGCGGCTCGGATCGCCTGGCCGTTCTCGATATACGGCGGACAGGTGCTGGCGCGCGTCGCATCGAGTGCGGCTTCGTCGAGACGCGGGTAGCCGCTGCTCTTCTGCAACTGGACACTCTCGATCTTGCCCGTCACGCCGATGATGAAGTGAACATAGGCCGTGCCCGTTTCGCCTCGGCGGCGCGACATCGACGGATAGGTGGGCTTCACGAAGTTGCAGCTGAGCGCCGTTACGTTCTTCGGCGCGCTGACCTGCATCGTCTCGCGCGCCGGGCCGGGTGCGGTGGCCGGTGCGGCAGGAGCCGGCGCGGCGGGAGCAGGTGTCGGATCGGCGGCTGCCGGTGCAGGTGTCGGCGAAGGCGATTGCGCGACCGGCTGGGGCGTCGGCTTGACCGCCTGCTGCACCGGCTTCGGCTCGACCTTCGGTTTCACGCGCGGCGCGGGCTTCGGCGGCGCGGGCTGCGCCGCCGATTGGACCGCGACCGGCTGCGCAGCGGGCGCAGGCGGGATGAGCTGCGCGGTGATCGACTGGACCTCGATCTCCTTCGGCGGCAGCGCGTTGCGATGGAGCCAGGCGGCCGTCAGCATGATCGCGTGTGCGGCAAGCACACCGGCCGCGACGACGATCACTCTGGGATTCATACGTGGTGCAGCCGGCAAGACGCCGGCAGGAGCGGAATGCGAAGCCTGCATGTTAGTTTGAAAGAACGATGTCGCACCCGGGGCGCGGCGGGTGAATCGGCATCACTTGCGGAAGATCAGCAGCGAGATGCAAACGGTGGTCACGAATCCGATCAGCAATTCCATCACAGGCTCCTTGGCAGGTAAGCCGCTGGCTCGCGCAGACGGTGGCTTGCTGACGGTCAAAACAAAAAATGCGGCCGGGGCCGCATGCGCACGCTCGGCGCCGGTCAGGCGGCCTTGCGTTCGTAGAACGTGACCGGGATCGGGTGAGCGTGATGCTCGACACCGCACCGGCTCGCGCAGACCCCTTGCTCGGCCATGAGGTCGCGTACGGACTCCTCGCACTTGCCGCAGCACGTGGCCACGCCGAGCTCGAACTGGAGTTCATCGAAAGAATTGACGCCCTCTGCGAGGGACGCGCGAATCTTGCGATCGGAAACAGACTTGCACACGCAGACGATCATGATGAGTTGCGATAGCTAACGTTAATGCGAATTATTATCATTAATTTTGCGGACGTTGACAAGCCTGGGTCGGGCTTTTTTTAAGGTCATCGGACCCTTGAAACGGCGGGGGCGGCGGAGCCGCGTCGGGAGAGGGTGTGCCGGCCCGCGTCAGGCGGTCGCGCAGGCGCGCGCGTTCGGCGAGGAAATGGTGACGGATTCGACCGGCGCATCGAGGCCGAGCAGCGTCGACGCGAGTGCCTGCAACTGCCGGCCGTCGCCGGTCGAGCAGAAGCGGGGCGGTGCGACAGGCGTGCCGGCGGGCGCGCGCAGGCCGTGCTGGTCGAGCACGCGCACGAGCTGGCGTGCGATCGCGTCGCTCGTGTCGATGATCGCCATGCGGTCGCCGACAATGTCACGAATCGTTGCGGTGAGGAACGGGTAGTGCGTGCAGCCGAGGACGACCGTATCGGCTCCGTCGTCGAGCATCGGCTGCAGATAGCTGTCGAGCAGAGCGCGCAGCGCGGGCGAGCCCGTGTCGCCGCTCTCGATTGCCTGCACGAGCCCGTGGCCCGGCTGGCAGATGAAGCGGCAGCCGGCGCCATGACGTTCGAGCAGCGCCTGGAAGCGCGCGCTGCGCAGCGTTGCCTGGGTGGCGAGCACGCCGGCGACGCCGCTCGCGGATTGCTGGACGGCCGGCTTGATGCCCGGCTCGACGCCGACGAGCGGGATCGCGAGATGCTCGCGTACCGCCGCGATCGACTGGGCGGTCGCCGTATTGCAGGCGACGACGAGCGCCTTCGCACCCTGCCGGACAAACCACTCGCCGATCGCGAGCGTGCGTTCGGTGATGAATGCGTCGTCGCGTTCGCCGTACGGGATGTAGCGCGTATCGGCCGTATAGACGAACGACTCGCCGGGCAGGTGCGCGCGCACGGCACGCAGCACCGACAGGCCGCCGAGCCCCGAATCGAAGATTCCGACAGGGGCGGCGGCGCGCATCGCGGTAGCGGCTGGCTGGTTCGTCATCGTCATGCGGACGGCGCGGCGGGCGGGGCGATTACTCGGCCGAACCCATCATCGTTTGCTGGTAGTTCTGCAGGCCGACCTTGCCGATCAGGTCGATCTGCGTTTCCAGCCAGTCGATGTGCTCTTCGGTGTCGTCGAGGATCTTTTCGAAGATCTCGCGCGACACGTAGTCGCGAACCGATTCGCAGTAGGCGATCGCTTCCTTGCACGTGGCCTGCGAGATCTGCTCGAGCTTCAGGTCGCACTTCAGGATTTCTTCGGTCTCTTCGCCGACGAGCAGCTTGTGCAGGTCCTGCAGGTTCGGCAGGCCGTCGAGCATGAACACGCGCTCGATCAGCCAGTCGGCGTGCTTCATTTCGCCGATCGACTCGTCGTACTCGTGCTTGCCGAGCTTTTCGAGGCCCCAATGCTTGTACATGCGCGCATGCAGGAAGTACTGGTTGATCGCCGTGAGTTCATTCTTCAGTTGGGCGTTCAGATATTCGATGACTTTCTTGTCGCCTTGCATGGCTGTTCCTTGTTCAGTGGGGCTTCAGAAACCGAACGATAATCGCTCGAACGAGAAAAGCCAAGCCTAGAAGCCTTGCCGGGCCTGCCTTTTGCGTGTAATGAGAATCAGCCTCGAATAACCGGCTGAACGCGATAACGAGAACGAGAAGCAAAAAGGCCGGACTCCCGTCCGGCCTTTCGTGCGATCGCGTTTAAGCGGCTGCGACCGGGATCTTGCCGATCTTCGCCTGCCACTCTTTCGGACCGGTCTGGTGCACCGACGTGCCCGACGAATCGACGGCAACCGTCACCGGCATGTCCTGCACGTCGAACTCGTAGATCGCTTCCATGCCGAGGTCTTCGAACGCGAGCACCTTCGCGCCGCGGATCGCCTTCGACACGAGGTAGGCCGCGCCGCCGACCGCCATCAGGTAGGCCGCCTTGTGCTTCTTGATCGCGTCGATCGCGACCGGGCCGCGCTCGGCCTTGCCGACCATCGAGATCAGGCCCGTTTGCGCGAGCATCGTCTCGGTGAACTTGTCCATGCGGGTGGCCGTCGTCGGGCCGGCCGGGCCGACTACTTCGTCGCGCACCGGGTCGACCGGGCCGACGTAGTAGATCACGCGGTTCGTGAAGTCGACCGGCAGCTTCTCGCCCTTCGCGAGCATGTCGGCGATGCGCTTGTGCGCGGCGTCGCGGCCGGTGAGCATCTTGCCCGACAGCAGCAGCGTCTGGCCCGGCGCCCAGCTCGCGACTTCTTCCGGCGTCAGCGTGTTCAGGTCGACGCGCTTGCTGGTTTCCGTGTTCGGTTCCCACTGGACCTTCGGCCAGGCGTCGAGCGACGGCGCTTCAAGCTTGGCCGGGCCCGAGCCGTCGAGCACGAAGTGCGCGTGGCGCGTGGCCGCGCAGTTCGGGATCAGCGCGACCGGCTTCGATGCCGCGTGCGTCGGCGCTGCCATGATCTTCACGTCGAGCACGGTCGCCAGGCCGCCGAGGCCCTGCGCGCCGATGCCGAGCGCGTTGACCTTCTCGTGCAGCTCGACGCGCAGTTCCTCGACCCAGTCCTGCGGGCCGCGCGCGATGATTTCCTGGATGTCGATCGGCTCCATCAGCGATTCCTTCGCCATCAGCATCGCCTTCTCGGCGGTGCCGCCGATGCCGATCCCGAGCATGCCGGGCGGGCACCAGCCCGCGCCCATCGTCGGGACGGTCTTCAGCACCCAGTCGACGATCGAGTCGGACGGGTTCAGCATCACGAACTTCGACTTGTTCTCCGAGCCGCCGCCCTTCGCCGCGACCTGCACGTCGACCTTGTCGCCCGGCACGATCTCGTAGTGGATCACGGCCGGCGTGTTGTCCTTCGTGTTCTTGCGGGCGCCTTCCGGCGGGTTGACGATCGACGCGCGCAGCACGTTGTCCGGGTGCGTGTAACCGCGGCGCACGCCTTCATTGATCATGTCGGTGAGGCCCATCGTCGCGCCGTCCCAGCGCACGTCCATGCCGACCTTCACGAAGATCGTGACGATGCCGGTGTCCTGGCAGATCGGGCGCTTGCCTTCCGCGCACATGCGGCTGTTCGTGAGGATCTGCGCGATCGCGTCCTTCGCGGCCGGGCTCTCTTCCAGCTCGTACGCGCGGCCGAGGGCCTGGATGTAGTCGAGCGGATGGTAGTAGCTGATGTACTGCAGCGAATCCGCGATGCTCTGGATCAGGTCTTCCTGTTTGATGACGGTCATGGCTGAGACTCTGTGAGGACTGTGGGGAATGCGTTTTATGCGTTGACGGCTACTTCGGCCGGCTTGCGGGACGCGGCCACGGCGGGCGCATGCGTCTCGTGGAAATGGGCGGGATGCGTGTGGGTCGTCAGGCGGTCGACCCACGCCATCACGAGCGCCGATACGAGGAACGACACGTGGATGATCACCTGCCACATGATCGCGTGCGTCGTGTGCTGGTCGGGGTTGATGAAGGTCTTCAGCAGGTGGATCGACGAAATGCTGATCAGCGCCATCGACAGCTTGACCTTCAGCACGCCCGCGTTCACGTGGTCGAGCCATTCGGGCTCGTCGGGGTGGCCCTCGATGCCGAGGCGCGACACGAACGTTTCGTAACCGCCGACGATCACCATGATCAGCAGGTTCGAGATCATCACCACGTCGATCAGGCCGAGCACCGCGAGCATCACGCTGATTTCGTCGAGGCCGGCCGCATGCGACAGCAGATGCCAGACTTCCTTCAGGAACAGGAACACGTAGACGGCCTGCGCGACGATCAGGCCGAGGTACAGCGGAACCTGGAGCCAGCGGCTCATGAAAATCAGGGCGGGAAGCGGGCGAAGCGGGCGACGGGCGGGGCGGCCGGGCGAATGCGGGGCGGACATGATGGCGGTGCGGGCGCGGTGCGCAGGTATCGGGGGTAATCTTGAAAAGGCGCGCTATTGTAACGCGTCGGCCGGCGCGACTGCAGCGACGCGCCGGCACGGCCGGGGAC
The DNA here is from genome assembly GCF_025560745.1 of Burkholderia sp. S-53. NCBI lineage: Bacteria > Pseudomonadati > Pseudomonadota > Betaproteobacteria > Burkholderiales > Burkholderiaceae > Burkholderia > Burkholderia sp. S-53. Next base: position 2,559,493 of record NZ_CP090483.1, on the reverse strand, counting down.
CGATCAGGATGCGGCCGCCGGCACGCGTTTCACGCGCAGGCTCGCGAGCACGATGCCGGCGACGACGCACGCGAGTGCGATGCCGTGCGCCAGCGTCGGGCGCTCGCCGAGGAACACGATCCCGTAAGCGGCCGCGGCGATCGGCAGCACCGCGCTGAACACGCCGGCGAGGCTGCCCGGCACGTGCCGGATGCCCTTCATCCACAGCCAGAACGAGAAGATGCTGGCCGACAGCCCGTACCAGACGACGAGCGCCCACGTGCCGGCCGGCACGCTCGCGTAATCGAAGTGCCACAGCGCGGTCGCACCGAGCGGCAGCATCAGGAGCAGGCCGAACAGGTGCGTGTACGCGCAGATGTCGATCGGCGCGAGCGTCTGCGTGAGCCGGCGCGACAGGATCACGTAGATCGATTCGCAGCACACCGCGCCGAGGATCAGCAGGTTGCCGGTCAGCGAGCCGGATGCGTCGCCGTGGGCGCCGTGCGCTGCCGCGCTGCCGTTGGCGAGGTTGATCGTCACGACGCCGGCGATCGCCAGCGCGATCGACACGAGCGCACGGCCGTTCGGTTTTTCGCGCAGGATCAGCCATGCGAACAGCGCGACGATCGCCGGGATCGTGCTCGTGATGACGCCGGCCGCCACCGCGCTCGTGCGCTGCACGCCGTTGAGCATCAGCAGCGTGAACATGAAGGTGCCGAAGAACGCCTGCAGGAACAGGTTCAGCCATTCGCCGCGCTTGACCTTGCGCATCTTCACGGGGCTGAACAGCGGCCACAGCACGGCGATCGCGATCACGAAGCGCAGCGTGGCGAGGATGGCGACGGGAACGAATGCAACGATGGATTTACCGATACCGACGTTGCTGCCGACGAACAGCATCGACAGGATGAGAAAGAGGGCGTAGCGGTTCAAGCTGGAATCCGGGGGGCGAGTTCAGTTAGGATTGTAGGGTCGCGGTCGTTTCAGCGTAAAGCGCCGCCCGGCGTGCGAAACGGCCATGCCGCGTAAGTGACGGGTAAGTTGGAGCGCTTATCGTGGAAACTGCCGCGCCGCGCGCTCATCGTCGCGCGGCGTGGTGCGGTGCAACATCGCGCGCAGCCTTCGCGGCTGCGTGCGGGTGGTGGGAGACAGCGGCGCATGTGCGCCGGCCAAGATGCGCGGCGCGCACGATCGCGCCGCCATGCAGAGGATTCATGTTCACCAAGGGGTAGTCGATGTCTGCGATTGAATCGGTTCTTCACGAAACCCGCCAGTTTGCGCCGCCCGCGGCGCTCGAGCAGGCGGCGACCATTTCCGGCATGCCGGCCTATCGCGCGCTCGCCGCCGAGGCCGAGCGCGATTACGAAGGCTTCTGGGCGCGTCTCGCGCGCGAGGGCCTCGCGTGGCACAAGCCGTTCACGAACGTGCTCGACGAGAGCAACGCGCCGTTCTACAAGTGGTTCGACGACGGCGAGCTGAACGCGTCGTACAACTGCCTCGACCGTCACGTCGAAGCCGGCAACGGCGAGCGCGTCGCGGTGATCTTCGAAGCCGACGACGGCACCGTCACGCGCGTCACCTATGCCGATCTGCTGGCACGCGTGTCGCGCTTCGCGAACGCGCTGAAGAAGCGCGGGATCGGCAAGGGCGATCGTGTCGTCATCTATATCCCGATGTCGATCGAAGGCATCGTCGCGATGCAGGCCTGCGCACGCATCGGCGCGACGCATTCGGTCGTGTTCGGCGGCTTCTCCGCGAAATCGCTGAACGAGCGGCTCGTCGACGTCGGCGCGGTCGCGCTCATCACGGCCGACGAGCAGGCGCGCGGCGGCAAGACGCTGCCGCTCAAGAGCATCGCCGACGAGGCGATCGCGATGGGCGGCTGCGAGGCGGTGAAGAGCGTGATCGTCTATCGCCGCACCGGCGGCAAGATCGACTGGCATGCGGGCCGCGACCTGTGGATGCACGAGATCGCGGACGGCGAGTCGGATCGCTGCGAGCCGGAATGGGTCGGCGCCGAGCATCCGCTGTTCATCCTGTATACGTCGGGCTCGACCGGCAAGCCGAAGGGCGTGCAGCACAGCACCGGCGGCTACCTGCTGTGGGCCGCGCAGACGATGAAGTGGACCTTCGACTGGAAGCCGACCGACGTGTTCTGGTGCACGGCCGACATCGGCTGGGTCACCGGTCACACGTACATCACGTACGGCCCGCTCGCGTGCGGCGGCACGCAGGTCGTGTTCGAGGGCGTGCCGACCTATCCTGACGCCGGACGCTTCTGGAAGATGATCGGCGACCACAAGGTCACCGTGTTCTACACCGCGCCGACCGCGATTCGTTCGCTGATCAAGGCCGCCGAAGCCGACGACAAGGTCCACCCGAAGAGCCATGACCTGTCGAGCCTGCGCATCATCGGCACGGTCGGCGAGCCGATCAATCCGGAAGCGTGGATGTGGTACCACAAGCACGTCGGCCAGGAACGCTGCCCGATCGTCGATACGTGGTGGCAGACCGAGACGGGCGGCCACATGATCACGCCGCTGCCGGGCGCGACGCCGACTGTGCCCGGTTCGTGCACGCTGCCGCTGCCGGGCATCATGGCCGCGGTGGTCGACGAGACCGGCCAGGACGTGCCGAACGGGCAAGGCGGCATCCTCGTCGTCAAGCGCCCGTGGCCGGCGATGATCCGCACGATCTGGGGCGACCCGGAGCGCTTCAAGAAGAGTTATTACCCGGAAGAACTCGGCGGCACGCTCTATCTCGCCGGCGACGGCACCGTGCGCGACAAGGACACCGGCTACTTCACGATCATGGGCCGCATCGACGACGTGCTGAACGTGTCGGGCCACCGGCTCGGCACGATGGAGATCGAGTCGGCGCTGGTGTCGCACGAGCTCGTGGCCGAGGCGGCGGTGGTCGGCCGTCCGGACGACACGACGGGCGAGGCGGTCGTCGCGTTCGTCGTGCTGAAGCGTTCGCGTCCGGAGGGCGAGGAAGCGGCGGCACTCGCGAAGACGCTGCGCGACTGGGTCGGCAAGCAGATCGGGCCGATCGCGAAGCCGAAGGACATCCGCTTCGGCGACAACCTGCCGAAGACGCGCTCGGGCAAGATCATGCGCCGCCTGCTGCGCTCGCTCGCGAAGGGCGAGGCGATCACGCAGGACACGTCCACGCTCGAGAACCCGGCCATCCTCGATCAGCTCACCGAAGTGCGCTGATCTCACCTGTCGTGCGCCACGCGCGCATGAGCCCCTGCGCGGCAATCCCGATTGTCCGCGCAGGGGCTTTTTGCTAAATAACGGCATGACCGTTCCGACCCGTCCGGCGCCTGTCGCACCGCCGCCCGTTCCCGAACTGCTTGCGCGCGCCCACGCGCGCTACTGGCGTTTCAATGTCGCGTTGATCGCGGTGCTGATGGCGATCGGATTCTCGGTGTCGTTCATCGTGCCGTTCTTCGGGCCCGCGCTCGCCGGGGTCCGGTTCGCCGGCTTCAGCCTGCCGTTCTATGTCGGCGCGCAGGGCGCGATTCTCGTGTATCTCGTGCTGATCGCCGTCTACATCGGCTTGATGCAACGCGCGGACCGTACGCTACGCCGCGCGTACGACGACCATGCGGCGCGCAGCGATCATGCGCATGGCGAGCGCTGATTCATGCTGACGCATCGACTGATACGCGCATACGCGCTCTACACGCTGGGTTTTCTCGGGTTCGTGCTGCTGATGTGGCGGATCGAACGCGCGACCGGCTCCGGCGTCTGGATCGGCTATGTGTTCCTGTTCGTGCCGATCGCCGTGTATGCGGTGATCGGGCTGCTGTCGCGCACGTCCGATCTCGTCGAGTACTACGTGGCCGGGCGGCGCGTGCCGTCGGCGTTCAACGGGATGGCGACGGCGGCCGACTGGCTGTCGGCCGCGTCGTTCATCGGCCTGGCCGGATCGCTGTACTCCACCGGCTACGACGCGCTGGCGTACATGATGGGCTGGACCGGCGGGTTCTGCCTCGTCGCTTTCCTGCTCGCGCCTTATGTGCGCAAGCTCGCGCGCTACACGATTCCCGACTTTCTCGGCACGCGTTTCTCGAGCACGGCCGTGCGCGCGCTGGCGGCCGGCGCGGCGATCCTGTGTTCGTTCGTGTATCTGGTCGCGCAGATCCAGGGGATCGGCTTGATCGCGACGCGCTTCATCGGCGTCGATTTCGCGATCGGCATCTTCTGCGGGCTTGCGGGCATTCTCGTGTGTTCGTTTCTCGGCGGGATGCGCGCGGTCACGTGGACGCAGGTCGCGCAGTACATCATCCTGATCAGCGCGATCCTGATTCCGGTGTCGCTGATCGCGATGAAGAACGGGCTCGGCCCCGTGCCGCAGTTCAATTACGGCAAGCTGATGGAGCGCGTCGCGGCGCGCGAGGCGCAGGTGCGCGACGCGTCCAACGAGCAGAAGGTGCGCGATGCGTATCGTCGGCAAGCGGCGGACGTCCAGACGCGGCTCGACCGGTTGCCGGCATCCTATGCGGACGCGCGTCGGCATCTCGCCGACCAGCTTGCCGACCTGCGGCGCCACAACGGGCCGCTGCGCGAGATCAGCCAGCGCGAGCGCGAGCTGGCCGACTTTCCGCGCGATCCGGCGGCGGCGCGCGTCGCTTGGACGCAGGTGCGAGACGACCTGCTCGCGCGCGCCGAGCCGCCGGTGCCGATGCACGAGCCGTTTCCCGCCGCGAGCGACGACGAGCGCAAGCCGCGCGAGCGGAATTTCCTCGCGCTGCTGCTGTGCCTGTCGCTCGGCACCGCGAGCCTGCCGCACATCCTGACGCGCTACAACACGACCACGTCGGTTGCGTCGGCGCGGCGCTCGGTCGGCTGGACGCTGTTCTTCATCGCGCTGTTCTACCTGAGCGTGCCGGTGCTCGCGGTGCTGATCAAGTACGAGATCCTCGCGAATCTCGTCGGGCGGCCGTTCGCCGAATTGCCGGCGTGGGTCACGCAGTGGCATCACTTCGAGCCGGACCTGATCAGCGTCGTCGAGGTGATTCGCGACGGCATCGTGCACTGGTCGGAAATCCAGATGCAGCCGGACATGGTCGTGCTGGCCGCGCCGGAGATCGCGGGGCTGCCGTATGTCGTGTCGGGGCTGATCGCGGCGGGGGCGCTGGCCGCGGCGCTGTCGACCGCGGATGGCTTGCTGCTGACGATCGCGAACGCACTGTCGCACGACGTCTATTACTGCATGGTCGCGCCGGACGCGTCGAGCCAGCGGCGCGTGACGATCTCGAAGGTGCTGCTGCTCGGCGTCGCGCTGTTCGCGTCGTATGTCGCGTCGCTCAATACGGGGAAGATTCTGTTTCTCGTCGGCGCGGCGTTCTCGCTGGCGGCATCGAGCTTCTTTCCGGTGCTCGTGCTCGGCGTGTTCTGGAAGCGCACGACGACACGCGGCGCGATCGCCGGGATGGTGACGGGGCTCGCGGTGTGCGTGTACTACATCGTGTCGACCTATCCGTTCTTCACGCAGCTGACGGGGTTCGCGGGGCACACGTGGTTCGGGATCGAGCCGATCAGTTCGGGCGTGTTCGGCGTGCCGGCGGGGTTTGTGGTGGCGATTGCGGTGAGTTTGTGCGATCGGCGGCCGGATGAATATACGCGGGCGTTGGTGGATTACATCAGGCATCCGTGAGGTGGGAAGCGGGTGGGGGGGGCAGGCGCCTGAGGCTTGCTCCCGACGGGAAGAAACGTGACCGTTCGCGCACCGAGACCGATATTGACTCAATACGTCGCGCCACTCGCGAGCTAGTCACGAATCTTTGCGAGACGACTATCACCGGATGTCATAAAGACTGCGCCCGTTACCAATTAAAAATCGCGTGCCGTCCAACAACCCGGCACGGGTGCCGGGCCGGGTACGCAGTGCTACATAATTGTGAGCGCTGATTTCGACACGTAACCGAAGATGGTTGTCGACACGGTGCGGCCTGTTCGATCTCAGGATCAAACGAGACTTGAGATCAGGTGGCAGCCGCACGTGGCGCGATGGCCGTGCCGTGCGATCGGAATGCCGTCGTCCGTCATCGACGGATCGCCTTCGACGATGATGTTGGGCGACACGTCGGGATGCTGCGGGCACGACACGCGATCGCCCTTGCGAGCGACGTAGCGGCCGTCAAAGCGCATCGTCGTGGAACCCGTTTCGACCTTGCCGCCGTGATCGGTGTCGTCACCAACGCGGATTAAATTCATCATAGGAAGTCCCGTTTAAGGGTACATATATTCGGTATGATGTCCGACGAATTTGTCGCCAACAAATTCGAAACAGAAATTTCCTTCCTCAAACGATCTGTAGACCAGCATCGCACCACTAATGCATACTTTGTTGCTCTTTATGGAATAGCTGATCTTTCCTTCATCTTTGGCAGCCGGTCGGCCATGCATAAATCCAGAAAATGCATCGATCGGAAGTGGATACACTATCCCAGTTTGAGTGTCGATTGCGACAACTGACCTTTGGTGATAATTTTTGAATTCAGGGTAGGCCAAAAGAATATAGTGCTCGTTAAAGTTCGGTGCTTGCGTTTTGAGTGTATCGTTGTACGTGGCGACGTGCTTGTCGTCGCAAAAATCAACAGGGCTGTACTGGAAGGAACATTTTGTTAAATCTGATGTTGCGTAAGAAATTTTCACGTCTGTGTATGGATGATTTTTTACGCTATCTGTCTTCGGTTGCTTGGCAAAAATTCCAAACGACGAAATTGCGAGGGTGGCCAAAAAAGTCGAAATAAATATTTTTTTCATGTCGATTGCCTATCTTGAATTTTGGATTTCTTCAAGAATTTCTCGTAGTTTTCCAGTAGAGGTCATGCTGGCTTTATTGGCCGCGCCTTCGTTTTGAAAGTAGGTCAGCGTTCCATCTGACAGGACTTTCTCTTTCGTTCCATCTGGATGTTTTTTAACCTTGTTCGTAGGATATCCATTGGGTACAGCGATTGACGCCCACTCTTGGGATGCGGAGAACACGGCATCGTCGATAGTTCCTTTTCCATTTTTTACAAATGCAGACAGTCGGCCGCCGCCAGCCTTGTTAAATAGGTAATCGCGAAACATCCGCTCCTGCATGTCGGCATCGTACTTTTCATCTCCACTCAGAGATAAGCTAGATTTTCCGGCGCTAAGTGTAGGGAAAATGGTTTGGTATTTTCCGGTGGCAAACAATCGATTTGGATTGGTTCCCGGTAGGGGTTCGGTTGCAAGAATTTCGTTGATAGTCTTTCCCGTAACGGGGCCGCCGGGTCCCCCGTGTATGTAAGAATGACCGACATGACCGCCCGGAACATCTTTCGTTCCGGTGTTATAGGCGTCATATCCTCCCTCGCCACTCGCAATAATATCGCCGATCTTCTTTATAAGTTCGTCCAATGCGGTGCTGCTACTTACTTTGAAATTTCCGACGATTCCAATCGGATGGAAATGCCATGGGCTCGGTTCCTTGGGGAAACCTTCTACGCTGGTGACTTGCTCCCACCACTGCAATTTTCCGATCCGCTCGATCTCAGTCTTCCACAGCCACAGCAGCTTCTTCATCAACGGCGACAACGCTTCCCACTTACCCAGCCCACCGCCCCATTCGCTTTCACACCGCACGACGAGGTGGGAGAGGGCTTCTGCCATCCACGGCGTTTCCTGCGCGTGCTTCAACTCCTGCGCTGTCACCTTTCCGTCGTGATTCGCGTCAATCGCCTTCTCGAGCCTTGTGATGAGCGGGCTCGCATTGACCGTTGCGGCGCTCGCCTCGAATTCGGTTTTGCTTTCATCGGCCAGAAATTGCTCGGCGACATGGATGTAGCGCTTGAGCATGTCGATCGGCATGATGCTGCTGTTGTCGATCAGTTCGAAGCCCGGCCAATCCCACGGACCGCACATTTGCACGAGCGGGTGGTCCTGCTCGCACACCCATCCGTTGCGAGTACTTCCATCCTTGGTGCCGATCGTCACGTAGTACCAGCGGCGCCCCTTATCATCTTTCGCGATGCTTCCCGCACCGTTCTTCTCCAGGTCGACGCTCCGGAATACGTCGCGGAAATCTGCGCCGGGCCCCTTCGCGTTTGAGAAGCTCAACGGAAAATCCTTCCAGCCCGGCACGATTGCGGTTGCCGTTGTATTGGCGAGGCTGCTATCGACCCAAACGGGCGCACCGGCGTCGTTGAATACCGGCTTCGTGTGGCGGCCGCCATGTACGGGCGCGGCTGTTTTGGGTTGTACCTTGACCCACTTGCCCTTTGCGTCGGCGGCGAAAGGTACAAGTTTGGTGCCGGGCTGCAGTTTCTGGTCCGGTTCCGGCAGATCGTTTACGAGCCGCGCGCCCGGCGAGATTTCCAGAAATGCTTTGGATGCCGGTAACTGCTTTGCCCGCTCGCGGCTCTTCGCGATGAATGCTTCGAGTTCGGGGCCGGCGAAGACTTCCAGATGCAGCAGTGGCCGGGTTGGCTTCGCTGGCAACAGTTTCGCGTCCGGATAGCGCAGATAGTGGCCGAGCTGGCCGATTACGTCTCCGGCTTTCACCCCATACGGTTGTTTCAGCACAACGACAGTATCCAGTGGCTTCGGGGCGACAATCGGGTCCAGTTCTTTCACGAAGACATACCCGTACGGCGCGTGCGGCGACACCGGCTGGCCGACGACTGCCGCAGCCGGCGTACCAGACTTGATCGCCTTGATCTTCGCCCAGCCCGGGTTCGCCTTTGCCTGTTCGTCCGTGTCTGAGACGGTCAACTCCGCACCTTGCGGCAAGATGCCGAGAATCTTGCTCTTGCCGTTCGGCAGCTCACGGATGCGGAGGCCCGTGACCGGGGGAGGGAGCGATGTTGTGTCTTTCGTGTCTTCTTCCGGTTCGGGCACCTTCTTGAAATCGCTCTGGATGAACTCTCCGAGTACATCGCGATTGATCGTGTCACGCAATGATGGCACGGGCACCTTTGGCAGCGGGACCTCTTGCTTGTCTTTCGCCTTGTCGCCGACCCGATAGTAACGGTCGCCCTCCCAATACGGCATTGGCCCCATGTTCAGCTTGAAGCGGTCGACCTGAGCGACTTTCGCCTGTTCTGCTGCCGACTGGTAGCTGTTCCAGTCCATCGTGTGCATGTACAGGCTGAAGAGCGTCAGCGTCTCGTTCTGCGCCGGTTTGCTTGTACTTGGCGCGGGTATCGGCGTCGCTGCGGCCGTGGACGAGGTCGCCGGTTGCTTAGCGGAATCCTTGGCCGGGTCCGGCTTCGGTGGAGGTGGCGGCGGCAATTGCAGCCGGTGGCGGACCAGCACGAAACCCGTCGAATACAGCGCGTGCCGTCCGTCCTGGTAGTCCTGTTCCGGATACTTGCTATCGAGTCGGTACGCGACGACTTCGCCGTCGGCGATCGCACGGATACCGTCGCCTTGCTTCAGCTGAGCGCTGGTGTTCTGGTCGAAGTGGATGCCGCCGTGCCACATGCCGTTCGCGCCAAGCGGATAGAACCCGTCTTCGGCGGCGGCCAGCGCCTTCATGTAGGTCATGGGGTTAGCCGGGTCGTCCTTGCCGGCAGGCGTGAACGGAAAGGCCCAGTTCAGCGGCGTGTAAGGTGGCGTCGCGGGTGTGCTTGGTGCGGCTGCGGGCTTGGCCGGCGCGGCAGGCTTCGGGGAAGGGTGGCTTTTGCTCATGTTTCTCGGAATCTCTCGTTTCTCGTTTTTCTTGCTGCTCGGACAATGCCCGGCGCTACATTAGCCAGAGAACAGCGAGCCGCGCCCGCCGTCGGTCGAGACCGGCGTTGCTTGCAAAGGATCGCGAATCGTCCCACTCGCACCGCTCGGCTTGTCCCAATTCCCGCATTTTTCCAGAATCTGTCCGGTCGTCACGTTCTCGATCAAACCGCCCTTGATGCTGATGTACGAGCCGCCGGCGCCGATCCACACTTCCTTCGCGGCGGTGAGAATCAACCTCCCGTCTGCGCTTTCGATCTTCACATCCTGCAGACCCACCAGAGAGGCCGGGCCACTTTGAGCCTGAATGTCCACCGGACCCTTCGCCGCAAAAATCTTGATCCCGAGGTTCTGGGCAAACAGGCTGATCTTGTCGAGCACACTTACCAACAACGACTTGCCGGCCGCCAGATTGACGTTCTTGCCGGCCACCATGTTCGTATGCTGATTCGCCGTGACGTGCACCGATTGCTGCGTCGACGCAGCGATGCCTTCGGGGCTCGACAGCAGCATCACCGGCTTCGAAAAGCCGTTCGCATTGCCGGTGCCGCCACCGGCCGTGCGGCCGCCGCTGGTCGAACCTGCGACGGTGCGTTGCGTCGAGTCGGTGAACGACTTCAGCGCGTTCTGGCCGTCTTGGAGGCTTTCGGCGCGATTCGTTTCGCTGGCTTTCGACACGGTTTCGAATACGGCTTCCGCGCCTGCGAGTGGCTCGGTTGCAGCCGTCACGTTCAGCGGCTGCGCGGTAGCCGGCTGTGTCGACACATACAGCCCCTGTTCGGCGCGCACGGCGCCGTGTGCGCCGGACTTCAGGTCGAAACCGCTGCCGAGGAATGCGCCGCGCGTGTTGTCGGACTGCTCGACCAGGTAACCCAAATGTAAGTGAGAGCTGTAGCTCGATGAGTAAAGGTGGACCCGGTTCTGAGCGCTCGAGTCGTCCATCACGAGCTGGTTGAAGCCGTCGCCGCCGTATTCGCGGGACCGTAAGCCGGACAGCAGGCCATGCGTGTGCCATACCGGCATCGTCGCGCCCCCATGCAGCCTCGAGATGATGACGGGGCGATCACAGTCCCCATTTACGAAACCCAAAAGGACCTGATCGTCCTTGCGCAGCGGGAAGTAGCCGCCGCGTTTTGAGCCGGCGTCGGGCATCGCCGCGCGAATCCACGGCGTCGACTTCGTATTGGGAGCATTCCGGCTGTTCGTTGTCCGGACCCGCACGCGGTTGCCTTCATCCGTGTGGATTTCCTCGTCGCTGTCCGTCACGACAATCGCCGTCTGCAGGTGCATCTCCGGCTTCTCATGCTCGAACGGGCTCCGGAACGGCGTGCGGCGACGCTGCGCCTCGATCTCGACCTGGAGGAATCCGACGCCGCCGTCACGGTGACTGACCGCCGCGCCGGCTCCGGCCGCCTGTGCCTGCTCGATCTCGCCACGCAGGCTACGCGGAAACCGCGCGAGTGTGTCGAGGCCGGGCAGGTTATTCTGAATCAGCCAGTCGCTCGCGATGATCGAGATCTCGCGGTCTTCGTCCGGCAGCGTGTCGAAGACCGGGTGTCCCGTCACCTTGAACCAGTAGCCGGGCAATGCGTAGCGCGGACTTCCGACCGCGAAATAGCGCTTCGCCCGCGAGGCCCATTCCTCGGTGCGGATGTTGGCCTGTTGCTGTCCAATGTCCGATGCCGCCCACGTCTGCGAACCGGTATAAAGGTAATCCTCGCCCTGTCCGGGTAGCTCGTCCAGATTTGCCGCGGGTGTACTGACCTGCTTGTCGAGGTCCGGTCGCTTGTAGTCGGCCGTGCCGAGCGTCAGCGTCGCGCTTTGCGCGTCCTGCTGTTCGCTCAATTGCGTCAGCCCGTCGAATTCCTCGTTCGATCCTGCATGGCTGAACTTCATCTCCGATTTCGGCAGTGACGGCCCGAAATACAGGTCGTCCATCATGACGACCTTGTGCGACTTGCCATCCTTCGCGAAATCGAAGCGCGGAAACACGCCGACTTCCTCGAGACTCCGTTGCACGAAATTCCAGTCGGTTTCCCACTGCACACGGTGAGAATACGAGCGCATCGCCGCGCGCAATTCCAGCCCATAGTTGCCGGAAGCCTGCGGATGCTTGTCGAATACGTCGGTGAGAATCTGCCAGCCGCTGGCTTCCTGCCAGTCGCGCCGGTCGCTGCTGAGCTTGAGGAAGCTTAACCAGGAGGCGAAGCGGAGCTGAAAATACGACAGCGCCCCGTCACTTCCCAAGCGGCGAACCTGCTGCACGTAACCGTGAATTGGCAGATAGCCACTGTCCGTCTGCCGAATCCAGAGCGTGACGGATTGCAGCATCAGGGCGCTGAGCTTGATCTTGTCACCGACAACCGACGATGCATCGACGATCACCTCGAAATTGCGCCCGAGCCGCGCGTTGATCTTGACGTACAACGGTACGAGCCAGTCGTCCCCGAGCGGCGTATCGAGTTTGACGATGCGATCGAACTGCGCATAGCCGCCGCGCAGCACCTTCAGCAAGACTTCCCCGCTCATGCGTTCACCCCGTTTCGTGCTGAACGCGTCCGACCGCAACTAAGACAACTAAAAGCCGGAACTGCGTATGTGTCACAATTAAAAATTACAAATAAATAACTTATATATTAAATTAAGCCTTCAGCCGAATGCCGGAGCCGACCAAAGAGGGAGGTCGCGGAATATCGCTCGAATGATCATACCAAAGTCAGTTCGGTACAATAAAGGCGCGGTGACGATTCTTGACGGTTTGCTCGATGCTACCGAAGCACCGATGAAGGGCGTGTCGCCAGCGAAGAAACTCTATCCATCGAGCAGATGACAGAATCCATCTAGACTCACAACTTGCGCACGCCGGGGGACCCCCTCCACGCTGTAGCTCGTGCGGCCGCAAGGCAAAGCCCACAAGGGGTATGCCTTGACAATCTCGACTACTTCGAACACTGTCGTCGCGCAGGGGAACGGGCTCGCCACGAGTTTTTCATTCACGTTTCCTGTGCCGCTCGCCTCCGAGTTAGTCGTCTATTACGCAGACGCGACCGGTAACGTCACGCTTCTCAACCCGGGTAGCTACAGGGTTACCGGTATCGGCTCGGTAGTCGGCGGCGCCGCGCAACGGGTGCGCGTTCGCCGACGATACAATCTCCAGTGACGATTTTCGCCCCTGGGAGTTCGCGTGGAAAACTTTCCGATTACAGCTGCGGAAGGGTGGTTTGATATCAACGGTGTGCCCGATGCCGCTGTTGTCGTTGGGCTGAAGGACAAGCGCGCCCGTCGACTGGCCGATTTGTTTCTGCACAAGGACGATCTCGAGTTCGCCGCCGAATGCCTGGAGCGTATCGCGACTAAGCCGGAGCGCCCGGATCTCGACGATTTCCTGAAAGAGGCACTGTGGCGTACCGCAGTCATTCACTTCTTCAAGTGCTTCGGCGATGGCGCTCGTTTTCGCCTTGCTCGGGACGCCGTGTATAAGACCGAGCCGCCCGAGGCGAAGATTGTTTTCGATCACATGAAGGATCTGCGGAACAAGCATTTCGTGCACGACGAAAACAGCTACCTGCAGTGTCGCCCGACGGCTGTCCTTAATGACGGGTCAAAGCGCTACAAGGTCGAAAAGATCGTCTGCGTGGCGATCCGAAGCGCAACCCTTCATCAGGATTCGTTTACCAATCTGCGCCTTCTGGTAACCAAGGCCTTGGAGTGGGTCGTCGCAGAGTTCGATTCGCTGGCTGACGCGATCACTGCGGAACTTGAGTCACTCGATTATGTAACGCTGGCAGCAATGCCGGCACCGCAGGTGACCATCCCATCTCACGAGGAAGCCGGGGTGACCCGCAAAGCCTAGCCAATCAGAATTTCTCCGGACCGCTGGTGATTTGAGGGAAGACAATGACACGACCCCAAATCCTCGTCCTGCTGTGCCGCATCGAGTGGCGGGACATGTTCGCCGACCTGCGCGCAAACGGAGTGTCGGGCTACCGACATGATGAACGTCATGCTCATCAGCCGCTCGACAGTCCAATCGTGGGAGACTGGGCGCATTCAACCGGTCGTCGCAACACTGCATTTTTGAACGGATTTTAGGTACTCGTCCAGTGCTTCCGCAGGCGTCTTCCAGCCGAGAGTTTTCCGCGGCCTGGTGTTCAGTGTATTGGCAACTGCCTGGATCTCTTGAGCACTCCATCGGGATAGGTCAGTGCCCTTCGGGAAGTATTGTCGTAGAAGGCCATTCGTGTTTTCGTTCGTACCGCGCTGCCATGGACTATGCGGGTCGGCGAAGAAGACTTTCACGCCGGACTCAATCGTGAAGCGGGCGTGATCGGACAGCTCCTTACCGCGATCCCAGGTCAATGATCGCCACAGCTGGGCAGGCAGGTCCGCCACGGTCTTCTTGAGCGCGTTGGCCATCGTGACAGCTCCGTAGCCGGCCAGTGGGGGCCCATTTTTCGTGCGCGGAATCTGCCCATGGCCTTTTTCCCGAGGTAGGTGCACGAGCATTGTGAAACGGCTTGATCTTTCCACCAGTGTCCCAATGGCGGATCGGTTCAGGCCGATGAGCAGGTCGCCTTCCCAATGGCCCGGCACAGCACGATCCTCCGCCTCTGCAGGCCGGCTGGAAATCATCACATCCTCGCTGACATGCGCCCAAGCCTTCGCACGCGCTCTCGCTCGAGGAACGCGCAACGCGCGCCCGGTGCGCAGACAGCCCACCAACTCACGCTTGAGCGCACCGCGCCCTTGAATATAGAGCGCTTGGTAAATCGCTTCGTGAGAGATGCGCATAGATTCATCGTCAGGGAAATCTACCTGCAGTCGATTGGCAATTTGCTCGGGTGACCAGCCGTTGACCCACGTTCGGTCACCGCGATGCGGTTTATTTCGTCCCTTGAACGGCGCCTGCCTCGGTCCGGCAATTTCACGACCATCAGCGTCATATACTTTGCCCTCCAAGCGTTCCTGTACATATTGACGCAGCCGTGCATTAGTCGCCAGCTTCGATGGCTTTGGTCGTTTAGCGAATCGTTCCGCCTTCCACTGCGCGACTGAAGCACGATACTCGAGGTACCCGCCACGGGTCGCAGCATTGCGCGTGAGTTCTCGCGAAACGGTTGATGGACTGCGTCCGATACGGCGAGCGATTTCGCGCACCCCGAGGCCTTGGACAGAAAGCAATGCTATCTCTTCTCGCTCAGCGAACGACAAGTATCGACCCGCAATAGGTTTCGACATGAATAGTGGCATACCGCCACGATAGCGGAACCAGCGCGAACCTACCGCTTGAGACACGCTGACCGCCTCCGCTGCTTTCTCACTTGTAATGCCAGTCGCGATCTGTTGCCAGAACCGACGCTCGATCTCATGTCCAAGTGATGGTGCGCCCGGTGAATACATCGCCTCACGTCCTGTCAACCGATACACCTGCTTCGCACTGCGTCTCATGCAACACCTCCTCGATCAAAGGTGTTGCGACGACCGGTTGAATGCGCCCTGGAAGCGAGCCCGGCTGCGCCATAGCCGCGGCCATCCTGGAGGCGCATCGCCGGTTCTGCGACGTGGAGCGCACGGGGCAGTGAAGACTTGCAGCGCAAGTATTTGGACGTAAGAGCATCGCAAACGCCGGGCATGCTGATTCGTTTCGAGTATGACCCGCAGTTGGGCTGACTGCATGGTGCCCAGCCGCCTCGACTATTCAGCAAACTCGCTTGCCGGTGGCTTCGATCCGGCAAGCAAAACCGCTGCGTTCGGTCCCGGATGCGGGTGTGGACTCCAACCGAAAGCTGGCGACTGAGGCGGAAACGTCTCCGTCACAGTTAATTTAATGCCCGCAGTCGCAAGGACTCTGCGTACTCGTTCAATTTCACTAGACTCGGGTGAGTCGGTGAACGGCGGTCCCATGCCGACCACAAGTCCATGCATAGGGGTTCCAACGTGAAATGAGGCGTACCCGGTATGCCATCCGGCTTCAGTGAAGGCATCTCTGAGCTGTTTCGCATACTCGGAGGCTTCGTTGTCGCTAGCGACGTGTGGCACCCAAATTTTTTGTGGCCCCTCGACTTTGGCAGCCATTATGAGCGCTGCGCGCTGATCGTCGGTGAGATTGCGTGGGGCAGTACGCTCACGCAGCTGTGCCGTTTCGTGCCGGGCGCTCTCCAGTTCAGCTTGCGACGCTCGTTCGCGAATCCGGCCGACGGCAAAGGTGACACACATCGCGAGAGCTGTTACTAGGCTGAGTAGTCCGGCGACCATCGCACTTGCCTGCGCAAAAGTCGCGATGCATGTACAGAATGCCGCAGTAATGGCTATTCCATTGGCGACGCGCCATATCCATTCCGTAACCGCTGGCCGGATACCGCTCTTAAGGTTGAGCGACTTGTCGACTGTCATATTGCTTACTATATTGTGATTTATCGCCACATGTCACCACGGGACGTTACAGAATCGCAACAACTCAGCACGACTAGGTGGTCTCGCAAATCGACTCAGAGTCGAGCGAATGGCGGAGGGCCATGTTCGATGGAGTCTGGCCTGAAGTTTGCCTGTCTTTCGGGAAATTGCAAATTGATATGGATCACGAAGTCAGAATAAAGCACGCCCCCTAGACGGCCGGAATTGTCTAACTTAGTCTAGGTGAATTCGGAAGTGCGTCTTGCCTGCCGCTGGCGGGCTGTGGAGAAGCGCATGGGACACGATCGAGCGTCGTTAGTGAAAGTAACGATCAAACGAGAAGACGGAATGCTCTTTGCAAAGAGTGCAGACCTAGAGGGGCTGTTTGTTTGCGCTGCGACAAACGAACAGCTATCGAAACGACTTATGCAAGCTATTGCGAAGTTGGCCTCCTTTACGTCAGGTGTCGACGTCCGAGTTGACCCGGTCTTGGAGGGGGGCGCCACGGCTAGCGATCGCCCGGTCGATAAATTCATCGTTCACTACGCCACAGCATGAACCCGAACCGCCTTCGTTCGCGTGAGGAGGTGTTTCACGAACTGTCCACCGTGCGGGGATGTCGACGCTTGTTCGATGCCGCGGACGAGCACGGATTCTGGGTAACATCCGACGGTTTTCCATTCGTAGTTCCGGAGTTGGAGCCAGACGAGCAGTGCCCGGAACTCTCATTGAGCGAGATTTTGGATAGACTCGACAGTCGGAACGCGCACGGTACAGGTACCACCGATTCGTAGTACATCAGGGAGGCTAACCAGGTCGCTTGGTGGGATCAGTACGCCGAACAACAATGTGTTGCGGGGAAACGATGACGACCAAATCCTTGGGGATGGTCGGCTACGCGTTTGCCGTATGCATGGTCGTGCTCTACCTGTATGTGCTCGCCCATGACATCTATACGCGTGCCTTTGGACATTTCGCTTTCGACTTCGTTTTCCCACCAGCGGAGGTTGTGTATGCGCTCGGGCTTATTCTCTGTTCAAGCGCCGGCGATTCTCGAGTGTTGTTCGTAGACAACGCACCCAAAGCTGGTTTCCCCGGGCAGTCTCACGGCCACTAGATGACGTGTAGATACCGGCGTGGATAGAAACGAAAAACGGGCCGAGAGGCCCGTCTTTGCTGGTGTCCTGGCGGAGAGAGGGGGATTCGAACCCCCGATAGGCGATTAACCTATACACGCTTTCCAGGCGTGCGACTTAAACCACTCATCCATCTCTCCGGAAGACCGAGAGTATAGCAAACTCTGGCTGCAGCCCGCCACTCCCTTGCACGCCGGTCAGAAATCCATCGTCATCGACAACCACACCGACCGCGGATTGTCCTGCGTCGGCTACCTGCCGATCGTCGACAACCAGTACGACTTGTTTGCGACATTACGCGCGGTCCCGCGCCTGGACCGACGTTGCGCAGCCACCGAGCGGGCATCGGAATGAACGTGCGATCATTGCCCGTCCGCATTCGTCGTAACAAATCGAGCTTGCCGGATTCGACCCGCGTGGCCGACCAAGACCATGCAATCCATCCACACCGCTCCCTTCAGAATGAACGTTACGCCATGTCGCTCTCCGCCTTGCTTGCCTTTGCCCTGATCCTGTCCGTCGGCGTCGCGACGCCCGGCCCGACGGTGTTGCTTGCTATGAGCAACGGCTCGCGGTACGGATTGCGTCACGCGATGATCGGCATGCTCGGCGCCGTCACGGCCGATGTCGTGCTCGTCGCGCTGGTCGGGCTCGGTCTTGGCGTGCTGCTCGACGCGTCGGAAACGGCGTTCGTGACGCTGAAGCTGCTCGGCGCGGCGTGGCTCGCGTATGTCGGCATCCGGATGCTGATGTCGAGCGGCCGTTCCACCGCGACGCAGGAACTCGAGCACCCCACGCCCGATCGCCGGACCGCGTTCCTGAAGAGCTTTTTCGTCGCGATGAGCAACCCGAAGTACTACCTGTTCATGTCCGCGCTGCTGCCGCAGTTCGTCGACCGGTCGCACGCGATCGCGCCGCAATACGCGATCCTCGCGGCGACGATCGTCGCGATCGACGTCGTCGGGATGACCGGCTACGCGCTGCTCGGCGTGCATTCGGTGCGCGTATGGAAAGCGGCCGGGGAGAAGTGGCTGAACCGGGTCAGCGGGTCGCTGCTGCTGATGCTCGCGGGGTATGTCGCGCTGTATCGCAAGACCGCGAACTGACGCGGCGATGCACGGGGAAAGCGGCAGGCTGACGCCGGCGCGGCGATGAAACCGGTCGATCGCTTTACGCTCGAAACGCACGACGGTCCGTACGAATCCTGGCCGTCACGCACGCACGTGCTCGTAGGCGGCGTGCGCGCCGGTCTCGCCGTTTCCGGCTACGTGTTGCTGCGCCAGTTCGAGACGCCGGCCGCGTATCTGCTCGTCACTGACTACGACTGCCCGTTCGAGGAAGCCGTTACGTTCACGCTCGTGTCGAAGGATCCGCTGAAGCTGCGCGCGCAGCGCACGGTCGGCGCGATGTACGCGTCGTGCCATCTGGACGACATTACATGGTCCGACGACCGGCATTTCAGCGCGACGTTCGTTGATATCGACGGGCGCTGGGATTTCACGATTCGTAACCGATCCGTGCCGTTCATCCTGCCTCGGCTCGGCATGCATCGCGTACGGGATCGGTAGTGCGCGATCGGCTGCCGCGAGCGCCTCATGCGTGCGTGCGGGCCGTCTGAAATCCGCCCAAGCCGGCGGTTTCATTTTTCTTTCGCATTGATCAGACCTGTAAGTTTCGACGCGCCCTGAACTTGCGTGGCCCATGCACATGGCGGCAGGAGCGGCAACGTTCGGACATCGCGTCCGCGCGAAACATTACAAAATGAATGGAAATTGAAAGAATTCATTCCCTTGACGCAATGCGCCCGAGCCATTTATTGTCCGTCTGCCGCCCGTGAGAGAGCACGGCGGTTATCGCGGATGCGTGCCTCGCGCGCGCGACGACAACACGTAGCAAAAAGCAGAAAAGGAAACGTGGTAGCCACATGAAGCCGCTATTCGATGACAAGAAATCCGATGCGGTCAGCGATCGTCCTTCCACCCCGTCTTTGACACCCGTCGCAGTGCCTGCCGCAGCCGTCGTGCCGGCAGTACAGCCGACGGAGCACGCGCGCCTGATTACCGTCGACGAGATCGACCAGCTCGGCGCGACGCAGGGCACGCGGATCGCCGCCTTCTCCCAGCAGATTCTCGCGAGCGTCCGCGCGTCGGATGCCGACCGGTTCGGCGACAAGCTCAACGAACTGATCGCGACCGCGAAGGGGCTCGACCCGCGCGGCGCCGACAAGGGCGGGCTGCTCACGCAGGTCACGCGGCTGTTCCGCTCGACCAAGGAGAAGCTGCTGTCGCAGTACGAGTCGGTGAGCAAACGGATGGACACGCTCGTCGTCGAACTCGAGAACCATGCACAGCGCCAGAAGGCCGGCATCGACGAGCTCGAGCGGATGTACAACGACAACTACGCGCTGCACCAGGAGCTCGCGCAGTCGAAGGCGCACGGCGAAACGGCGCTCGCGACGCTGCGCGCGCATCTCGCGGCCGGCCAGCAGCAGGCGGACGACGCGTTCGGCGCGCAGCGCCTGCTCGACGTGAAGCGCAAGGTCGACGCGCTCGAAAGCAAGCTCGACGACCTCGACCGCGCGATGCTGATGTCGAAGCAGCTCGCGCCGCAGATCCGGATGGAGCAGGACCAGAAACGCACGCTGACGTCGAAGTTCATGACGATCAAGACCGTGCTGATCCCCGCGTGGACCAACGCGTTCGCGCTCTACCTCGAGCAGCTCAGCACGAAGCGCGCGGCGGCGCTCGCGAACGCGACGTACGACGCGGCCGACGAGGCGATTCGCGCGCAGGCCGACCTGAATCGCCAGAACGCGCAGGAAGTCGCGAAGCTCGGCCAGCGCCCGGTGATCTCGACCGACACGTTCGAATACGCGCAGCAGCAGCTGTTCGGCGCGTTCGACGACATCACGCAGATCATCGCCGACGGCAAGCGCCAGCGCGAGCAGGATGCGCCGCGCCTGCGCCAGCTCGAACAGGACCTGATCACCCGATTCGCTCCGAAGCACAATTAAGGAACACCGCATGATTACGCTTGAGAAACGCGCGGCGAAGGTCGCGATCGTCCTCGAAAAACGCCAGATCCTGAAGCCGCCCGTCGTGCGCGTCGGCGCGGCGCTCGACATCTCGGGTTCCGCGAAGCCGCTTTACCAGTCGGGCGTGATCCAGGACACGCACGACCGGATCCTCGGCATCGCGCTGAAGTTCGACGACAACGGCGAAGTCGATACGTGGACCTTCACCGAAGGCTACGACCGCCTGCCGACCGCGACGCCGGACAACTACGGCTCGTACATCTCCGATCACGTGCTCGAAGCGCGGATCGACAAGTGGGGCGGCACGCAGTACGCGCCGGTGATGAACGACATCGTCGACTTCTTCTTCCGCGCGCCGGAGCCGAAGCGCGAAGCAAAGCGCGGCTTCCTGAGCCGGCTGTTCGGCGGCGCGGACGAAACACCCGCGCCGGCCGCATCCGCACCGGCGAACGGCCATCTGCCCGCATGGGTGCTGTTCGTCACCGACGGCCAGAACCCGAAGAACGACCGCAAACGCGTGCGCCAGTTGCTGGCCGAGTCGCAGCACTTCCCGGTGTACTGGTCGCTCGTCGGCGTCGGCGATCCGGACGAATTCGGCTTCCTCGCGGAAGTCGCGGACGAGATGCCGAACGTCGGCTTCCTGCATCTCGAATCGCTCGACGTCAGCGACGAACAGATCTACGAACAGTTGATCACGCAGGAATTCTGCGACTGGGTGCGCGCGAAGTAAGCGCAGCCCGCACGCTCATTTTTCAGAACTCGATTACTCCCATCATGTTGAAAGACTTCAAGATCCCGCTGTCGCTCACGGTGCTCGCGCTGATCGCGGCCTATCTCCTCGGCGGCGTGAAGGACATGCTGATCGTCGCGGTCCTGTGTGTGCTCGAAATTTCGCTGTCGCTCGACAACGCGGTCGTCAACGCATCGGTGCTCAAGAACTGGTCGGAGAAGTGGCGCAACCGCTTCATGGTGTTCGGCCTGCCGGTTGCCGTGTTCGGCATGCGGCTCGTGTTCCCGCTGCTGATCGTCGCGGTGATCGGCCACATCGGCCTGTGGGACGCGCTGACGCTCGCGATCGAATCGCCGGAGAAGTACGCGGCGGTGCTGACGTCCGCGCATCACGAGGTGTCGGCGTTCGGCGGCGCTTTCCTGCTGATGGTGTTCTTCAAGTTCATGCTCGACACCGAGAAGGACGAGCACTGGATCGGTTTCCTCGAAGGCCCGATGCGCCATCTCGGCCGCATCACGGCGCTGGAAGTGGCGCTGACGCTCGCGATCGTGATCGTCGCGTCGTTCTACGTGCCGGCGGCCGAGCAGGTCAGCTTCCTGCTCGCGGGCGCGTTCGGCGTGATCGGCTTCGTGATCGCGCACGGCGTCGGCGACCTGGTCGGCGGCGAGGACACCGGCACGCGCGTGGTGCGCGAAGGCGTCGCGGGCTTCATGTATCTCGAAGTGCTCGATTCGTCGTTCAGCTTCGACGGCGTGATCGGTGCGTTCGCGCTGTCGAACAACATCTTCCTGATCGCGCTCGGCCTTGGCGTCGGCGCGGCCTACATCCGGGAGATGACGCTCGTGCTGCTGAAGAAGGGCACGCTCGCGCAATATCGCTTTCTCGAACACGGTGCGTTCTGGGCGATCGGTGCGCTCGCAACGATCATGTTCCTCGGCGTGAAGTTCGAGGTCCCCGAAGTCGTCACGGGCCTGATCGGCGCGGCGATGATCGCGGCGGCCGTGTGGTCGTCGATCGTCGTGCAACGCAAGGAAGAGCGGACCGCGATGGCGGGCAAGTAATACACGCGGCACGGAAACCATCAACGAGGGGCCGCGCAGGGCGGCCCGGCATTGCCGCCGGCGCAAAGGCGGTTCCAGCAGAAGAGGTTCAGATGATCAATTTGTCGAAAGGCGGTCGCGTCAACCTGTCGAAGGAAGCGCCCGGCACGCAGAAATTCCGCATCGGTCTCGGTTGGGACGCGAACGCGACGGACACGGGCACGGATTTCGATCTCGACGTGTCGGTGTTCCTGTGCAAGTACGATGCGCAGACCAACCCGAAGCTGATCTCCGATCAGCACTTCGTGTTCTACAACAGCGAAGTGCGCACGATGGACCGCCAGGAAACCTTCATCCAGCCGGGCGACGATTTCCCGAAGCGCGGGATGCCGGCGTCGAAGTGCATGGGCGTCGTGCATAGCGGCGACAACCGCACGGGCAGCGGCGGCGGCGACGACGAAGTGATCTTCATCGACATGACGAAGCTTGCGGCCGACGTCGAGGAAATCTCGGTGGTCGTGACGATCGACCAGGCCGAAGCGCGCCGCCAGAATTTCGGGCAGGTCCGCAACAGCTATATCCAGATCGCCGACGAGGTGTCGGGCGCGGTGATCGCGAAGTACGCGCTCGAGGAAGACTTCTCGATGGAGACGTCGGTGCAGGTCGGCAGCTTCTATCGCCGCGACGGCCACTTCATGTTCAAGGCGGTCGGCGCCGGCTACAACCGTGGCCTCGGCGACTTCGTGCGCGCGTACGGCGGCGCGGTCTGACTGGCGACAGCCCGGCGTGCGGATAACCGCCGCGCCGGGCAGGATGCAGCGATGACGAATCCGTCCGACGAGCCGAAGCGGCTCGAGTTCGATACGACGCCCGAGCGCACGCCCGGGCGTCTTGCGTTCGACGCGCCGGCTGCTGCTGGTGTGCCTGTCGCGCGTGCGCCGGAGCGACCGGCGCCGCAGGCGCTCGACCTCGGGCCGGCGCCCGAAAAATCCGCGCACACGGCGCCCGCCGATGCGGTCGGACGCGCGGTGTTCGGCGAATCGAACCACCCGCTGCTCGAATCGTGCTTCCGCGCCGCGCAGGGCAGCTTCCCGAATCTCTATCCCGACTATGCGCCGCGCATCGAGCGGCACATCCGGCAACTGGTGCCGCTCAAGCTCGCGACGGTCGCAACGATCGGCGATGGCGCGCTGGAGACGGCGGGCAACCTCGTCGAAGCCGTCGCGGCGACGACGCGCGAATTCAACGAACTCGGCGCGGCCGACATGATGGCCGGCATGCTCGCGCAGGCGACGCGCAAGGCCGGCATGTTCGAACGCTGGTTCGGCGCGGCGGCTGGCCACGTCGACTACCGTGCGGCGCTCGGCGCGCTCAAGCAGTCGCTCAGCTTCTTCCCGCGCCGGACCGAGGAGCTTGCCGCGAAGGTCCGCCATGCGGAAGAAAACCTCGTGGTCGTGCTCGCTGCGCTGAGTGCGGTGGCGGACGTCGTGCGCGTGCCGGACGATGCGGGCGTCGAGCGCACGCTGTTCGACCGCCGCAACATCGTCGGGCAGGCCGTCCAGCAGATCAGGATGCAGCCCGCGCAACTGCGCGGGCTCGACGAGCGCGTGACCGACCTGCTGTCGCGCGCCGACCACCTGATGAACGTCGTGCTGCCGGCGGCGCTGGCGGCGCGGCCGCAGCGCTGAGCGAACGTCACGACGACCACGCGCGCTTCGGCGCTCGTGGTCGTTGCCCGGACCATGCGACGTCGCACCATTTCGCGCGTACTGCCGCGAGTCTGCTATCTTCCCGGGCATCTCATCGCTTTCCCGCCGATTCTCCATGACTGACCGCATCGTCGCCGCATTCGATTTCGACGGCACCATCACGACCACCGACAGCTTCCGCCATTTCGTCCGCTATGCGGTCGGCACGCCGCGCTTCGCGTGGGCCGGGCTGCGCGCGCTGCCGTGGATCGTCGCGATGAAGGCCGGGCTGCTGTCGCGTGGCGACGCGAAGGCGAAGTTCGCGTCGTTCGCGTTCGGGCCGGTGCGCGAGGACGCGCTCGACGCGCAGGCGCGCATGTTCGTCGACACGTACCTGCCGCGCTTCGTGCGTCCGGAAATGCTTGAGCGCATTCGCGAGCATCAGGCGCGCGGGCATGAAGTCGTGCTGGTCAGCGCGTCGCCGTCGCTGTATCTGGAGAAGTGGGCGAAGACGGCCGGCTTCGATGCGGTGCTCGCAACGCGGCTTGCGTTCGAGCGCGGCACGTTCGCCGGGCGGCTCGACGGCGAGAACTGCTGGGGGCCGCAGAAGGTCGTGCGGCTGCGCGGGTGGTGGGGCAACCGGCCGCCGAAGCAGTTGTTCGCGTATGGCGACAGCCGCGGCGACAAGGAAATGGCCGAACTCGCGAACTGGTCGTGGATCCGCGGGCAGGGGGCGATGCCGCCGATCGGCGATTGATGCGGCGCGCTGCCGACGCCGGTATTACGCGTCGGCCTGCGCGTTGCGCGTGCCGTGAGACGAGCGATAAGCACCCCAGCGATTCGCACGCGCAAACGTGCCGACGTCGTTGAAGCGCACGCCCACTTCGCGCAGCGCCGCATGCGCGGTTCGCGCGGTCAGTTGCCGGATATAGAACGGATCGCGCACCACGAAGTGATGGATCGCGTGCGTGCTGCCGAAATTGAAGCAGAACAACTGGAACGGCAGCATCCACCACGGGTTGAGCACCTGCGTCTGCTGGATCACGTTGCGCGAATCGATGTCACCGAAGTAATGCATGTTCGAGCTGACGAAGTTGATGCAGAAGCTGCGCACGAAGTTCGGCCCGAGCCATACCACCGCGAGAAAATCGACGACACTCATCGCACGCTCGACGAGGGCCGGCACCGTCACTGTATGGCCGAACGCATGCAGCGCGAACAGGCCGACGTGATAGACGATGAACGCGTGCCACAGCGCGTAATACACGTGACCGACCGGCATGTACGACGACACCTGCTCGACGCGCAACTGCATGCGCTCGGCCGGATCCTGCACCGGCTGCGCGGCCACATACTGCTTCACCTTGCGGCGCATCGCGGCCGGCCGCAGCACGACGGAGAGCATCCCGTCCGCGATCATCAGCAGGCGCTTCACGCCCCAGCGCTCGCCGTTGGTGATGCCGAATTCCTCCAGATCCGATTCGCCGCCCGACACCTTGTGGTGATGCAGATGCATGCGCCGCCGCGTCCACGGGTTGATCGTGCCGGGCCGCGTGAGCCAGCACAGTGCCATCATCAGGTGATAGGCCCACGGCGTTTTCTTGAAGTACATCAGGTGGATCAGGTCGTGCTCGAGCTCGTGAATCAGCGACGTGACGAACGCGGCGAGCGGCAGCGCGACGTACCACGCGATCGTGCCGCGCGCATACAGCCACGCGATCGCGAGCATCGCGGCGACCGACACGGCCATCACGGTCGCGCCGACGAGGTTCTGGTTGTCGAGCAGCGGAAAGCGCGCGCGGATCGCATCGCTCGCGGCGTTGACCTCGCGGCGTACGTACGCGACCTTGTCTGCGTCGTGGCGAAAGGCGGTTCGTGCAGGTTGGCTCATCGACCGGAATCCGTGCGGAAAGAGTGGGGCGTTATGCCGATGTCACAAGCATAGGCGTGCGCCGCAGCGCACGCGAGGGCCGCCGATGCCAATGGTGGTGTCATTTCGGGCCATGATGGCGGACGCACGGGCGCTCGATGTTGCGCCGCGCGGCTAGAGTGCCGCTGCGGTGTCATTGCGGGCCAGCGACGCTACAATCCGCCGAAACCGCTCCGGAGTCCGCCGCATGGCCCTGTCCGTCCCGGATGCCGCGCGCCAGTTGAACAAGGCGACGGTGTCGTCCGCGTATGCGCTGTTCATGCTGATGCTGGCCGAGGAGCGCGGCATCGATGGCGGCCGTATTCTCGCGGGCTCGGGCGTCGAGCGCGAGCGGCTCGCGCAGCCCGATGCGCGCATCACGCCGCTGCAACAGGCGGCGATCGTGTTCAACCTGCTCGACGCGACGGACGACCCGTCGATCGCGATCGAGATCGGCCTGCGCAGCAGTCTGACGAAAGCGGGGCTGATCGGCTTCGGGCTGATGAGTTGCGCGACGCTCGGCGAGGCGATAGGGCTCGGCATCCGTTACCTGCCGACGCGCGTGCCGTTCTTCTCGGTGCGGCTCGCACAACTCGACGGGATCGTCGACATCGACGTGCTCGAAGCGTTTCCGCTTGGCCGACTTCGTCAGTTCGCAGTCGAGAACTTCCTGGTCGAGACCGCGATCCTGTTCAATTCGCTGCTGTATCCGACGCCGGGGCGCACGCTGCAGTCGCGCGCCGAACTCCACTTCGCATGGCCCGAGCCGCCGTGGTTCGAGCGTTATCGCGCGCGGCTGCCGCGCTGCCATTTCGATGCAAGCGCGAACCGCATCCGCTGCGACGCCGCGCTGCTCGACGAGCCGATCGGCACCGCGAACGCGCAGACCGCGCAGATGATCGTCCAGCAATGCGAGGCAGAACTTGCGCGGCTCGGTTATGCGGAGAGCGTCGTCGAACGCGTGCGCAACCTGCTGATCTGCGGCGATGGCGGATATCCGTCGGTCGACGACGTCGCGCGCGAACTGCATGTATCGGCGCGCACGCTCAAGCGCAAGCTCGCCGAATACGGCGCGACCTATTCGGCACTGCTCGACGAGATCCGGCTGCGCGACGCGCTGCGGCTGCTCGAGGGCACGCGCTTGCCGGTCGACGAGATCGCGGCGCGTGTCGGTTATACGGACCGCGCCAACTTCACGCGCGCGTTCAAGCGCTGGACGGGTGTTGCGCCGAGCGAGCGGCGCTGAGCCTCGGTTCGAACCGGCTGTTGCAGCACGCCCGGCGTTGCTTCGTCAGACGATCGCGACCCAGTTCGCGCCGCGCCCGCCCGGCACGCGCGCGTGCGGCAACAGCGCGCCGTCATCCGGTGCGATCGCATAGACCGACACATGTTCGGACTGCTCGCCGCACGCGACGAGCCAGCGCCCCGACGGATCGATCGCGAACCCGCGCGGCTGTGTCTCGGTGGCCGTCGCGTGCGCGGGCTCGAACGTGCCGTCGGCGGTGCGGCGATAGCAGAGCAGTTGGCTCGACGTGCGTTCGCTGACATACGCGAAACGCTCGTCGGGCGTCAGATGCAGGTCGGCGGCCCACACCGAAGGTTCGGCGGGCGCGGGCGGACGCGCATGGCCTTGCGCAAGCCCGGCGACGGCCGGGTGACGCGCGCTCGCGTGCGCGTCGCCGAGGCGGCCGCTGTCGGGATCGCGCGTGAAGGTGGCGAGCGTGCCCTGGAATTCGCTGACGACAATGAGCGCGCGGCCGTCGCACGCGAATCGCAGGTGACGCGGGCCGAAGCCGGCCGGCACGCGCGACTCGCCGTGTTCGACCAAACGCAGGCCGGCCGCATCCTCGACGAGCGCGAAGCTGAACACGCGGTCCGAGCCGAGCGAACTGACGTACGCGAAACGATTGTCCGGCGACACGATCACCGCATGCGCGTTCGCGATGCCGCCGGCCACCTGCAGCGGCGTACCGTCGCCGTCGCGCACGCGCGCGGCGTCGTAGAGGCTCAGCGAATTCCCGCCGTACGACGCGCCGAGCAGCCAGCGGCCGCTGCGGTCGAGCGACAGGTACGCGTGGCTCGCGTCGATGGCGGTCGTGCCGATGCGCGCGAGCGCGCCGGTGGCCGTGGCGACGCGGAACGCGACGATCGTCGGCTGCTCGCCGCGCGTCGCGACGTAGAGCCGTGCGCGGTCGGCCTGCACGGCGATCGGCATCGCGACGTCGGCGGCCGGGTAGCGGGCGAGCGGTGCGAGCGTGCCGTCGACCGCGAGGGAGAACGTGGCGAGGTCGCCGTCGGCGGCATTCGAGACGACGACGGTCAGGCGGTCAGTGTTCGGCATGGCGGAGCATCGTAGCGTTCGTGAAGGACTCGTCGGCCGGCAGGCCGCGCGGCGGATCGCTGCGCCGGTGCGTGCGCGCGAACAGCGCGGCGACCGCGGCGACGAGGGACGCGATCGCGAGCGCATACAGCCCGCCCGTGATCGAACCCGTATGTTGCTTCAGATAGCCGAAGGCCGTCGGCGCGACGAAGCCGCCGAGGTTGCCGACGGAGTTGATCAGCGCGATCACGGCCGCGACCACGCGCGTGTCGAGATAACCTTGCGGGATCGGCCAGAACAGCGACGACGCGGCCTTGAAGCCCAACGCGGCGAAGCAGATCGACGCGAACGACCACACGGGATCGTGCGACGTCGACGCGAACAGCCCGCATGCGGCGAGCACGAACGCGACTGCGAGCCAGCGTTGCGGATGCTTCCACTTCGACGACAGTACCGCGAAGCCGTACATCGCGCCGATCGCGATCATCCACGGAATCGTGTTGTACAGGCCGACCTGGAAATCGGTGAGGCCGCCCATCTTGCGGATGATCGTCGGCAGCCAGAACGTGGCCGCGTAGATCGTCAGCTGGATCGAGAAGTACAGGAAGCAGAACAGCATGATCTGCGGATCGCGCAGCAGCGCGGTGGCGCGCACGGGTACGTTCGAGCGCACGTCGCGCGCCGCGCGTTCCGCATCGAGCGCCGTTTCGAGCGCCGCGCGTTCGTCGGCCGTGAGCCACGTCGCGTCGCGGATGTGCGATTTCAGCAGCAGCCAGCTCGCGCCGCACAGCACGACCGAGAACAGCCCTTCGATCAGGAACATCCATTGCCAGCCTTCGAGGCCGAAGCCGTGGATCGACAGCAGTGCGCCGGTGACGGGCCCGGACAGTACCGACGCGAACGCGGAGCCGCCGAGGAAGATCGCCATCGCCTTGCCGCGCTCCTGCGGCGGCAGCCATTGCGACAGGTACAGCACGACGCCGGGGAAGAAGCCGGCCTCGGCCGCGCCGAGCAGGAAGCGCAGCACGTAGAACGACGTGTCGTTCCACACGAACGCCATCGCGGCCGCGACGATGCCCCACGTCGCCATGATCCGCGCTAGCCACACGCGTGCGCCGTAGCGCTGCATCAGCAGGTTCGACGGTACCTCGAACAGCGCATATCCGACGAAGAACAGCCCGGCGCCGAGCCCGTACGCGGCCGCGCCGATGCCGATCGACGCTTCGAGATGCCGATCGACGAAACCGACGTTCACGCGGTCGATGTAGTTCGCGATGAACATGATCAGCACGAGCGGCAGCACGTGCCACTTCACTTTCGAGACGGCGGACGCGAGCGGGTCGCGGCCGGGCAGGGCGGGCGAGGGCGGGTTCAACGGTGTCTCCGGTCGGGCGGCGGACGGGGCGGCAGCCCGCGTCGGCGTCTGGGTGGCGGTTTATGTAGTATGTCGTCGTATGACATGTTACGCCTGAGCACGTGTGAAGACGTCGCGGGTTTACCCGGAAATTTCCTAAATATTGGCGAATTTCACAAGATCGATCAGCGAGTCGATCATGTCTGATGACGTATGACGTCAAATGAGATCGCATCGATCACCGGGTGCCCGGCCGCGATCCGCGCCGCGCGTCGGCCGCGCAGGCCGTCCGGCGGCGGCCGTTGCGGCCCGTTACGCCATCGACACGACGCTGTTGAGCAGCGTCTTCACGAGCACGGCCTGCCGCGTCGCGCCCGTTTTCGCGAAGATGCCGCGCAGGTGCGCGCGCGCGGTGTTCTTCGTGATGCCCGTCGCGGTGGCCGCCTCGTCGAGCGTCAGCCCGTCGACGAGCAGCAGCGCGATTTCGGTTTCCATCGGCGTGAGCCGGAACAGCCGGTGCAGCATGTCGCGCGACGTCTGCGGCGACGCCGCCGGATCGCGGACGAACACCGCGACGGCGGGACGGTGCTGGCGGTCCTCGGCGCCGCGGTAGGGCGCGAGCGGGCGCAGCAGCACGCTCAACGGCATCGCGCCGCCGGGGCGCGACAGCGTGGTGGCTTCGATGCGCGCGAGCGCGCCTGCGCGGAAATGCTCGAGCGCGGCCTGCAGCGCCTTTTGCAGCCGGCGCTCGTCGAGCGGGCACGATGCGTGGAGTCGCTCCTGGCGCATGCACAGCCCGTCCTGCTGGTCGATCAGCCGCTCGGCGATGCGGTTGCGCTTGATCACGCGGCCGTCCTCGTCGACGATCGCGGTGCCGACGTCGAGCC
The DNA here is from genome assembly GCF_025560745.1 of Burkholderia sp. S-53. Taxonomy (NCBI): domain Bacteria; kingdom Pseudomonadati; phylum Pseudomonadota; class Betaproteobacteria; order Burkholderiales; family Burkholderiaceae; genus Burkholderia; species Burkholderia sp. S-53. Next base: position 2,529,313 of record NZ_CP090483.1, on the reverse strand, counting down.
GGTCGACGGTGCCTGCATACAGCGCGCGTTCGGCGTCGAGCACGTCGAGCGCCGCGTGCAGCTCGACCGCGCGCTGCAGGTGCGGCAGCAGCGTCGCGACCTGCGCGCGCTCGGCCGCGTCGAAATCGCGGCCGCCGTGCGCGCGGCTCACGAAGAACGCGCACTCGACGCCGCGTTCGCCGCGCAGGTTCGCGCCGAGGATGTAGCGCAGGTCGAGCGGCTGCAGGTACTGCCGGTAGAAGTCGTGCGCGCGCCACGCGGTTTCGCCGAACAGCCGGTCGGCCGTGAAGACCTGGCCGGGCGGGTGGTCGAGAAACGGGCACAGCGCATAGAACTGCTCGCTGTACGACGGCTCGCCGGGCAGCAGCGGGCCGTGCGTCGATGCGTTGATGATGAGCCCGTGCCGCGAGCCGCCCGGATTGCGCAGCACGAGCGTCGTGAAGCTCGCGTCGAGCCGCTCGCGGACCGCTTCGAGAAAGCCGGCCCACGGGGTTGCTTCCGACGGGCCCTGGTAGACGAGCCCGAGCCACGCGCTGAGTTCGCGCGCGGTCCACGCCGCGTCGTCGAAACCGTCGTGCGTGGCCGTATCGCCGGGCGCCAGCGCGATCCGCATGCTCGTGTTCTCCTTGGTCCGGATGAAGTGTTCCCGGACCAGCATACCGGCCGGCCGGCGGCCCGCGTCATCCGAACGGAGTAGGGTGACGCGGGCATGCGGGCAACCGCCGGGCTGCCCGCATGCGGCGCTTACGCCGCGCGTTCGCGCAGCAGGTACGCGACGATGCGGTCCGCCGCCGCTTCCGGCGACTCGGCCACCGTGTCGACGCGCAACTCGGGCTGCGCGGGCGGCTCGTACGGCGAGTCGATGCCCGTGAAGTGCTTCAGCTCGCCGCGTCGCGCCTTCTTGTACAGGCCCTTCGGATCGCGTTCCTCGGCGATCGCGAGCGGCGTGTCGACGAACACTTCGACGAACTCGTCGGGGCCGACCAGCGCACGCGCCATGTCGCGTTCCGCGCGGAACGGCGAGATGAACGACACGAGCGTGATGAGCCCCGCGTCGAGCATCAGCCGCGCGACTTCGGCGACGCGCCGGATGTTCTCCACGCGATCGGCCTCGGTGAAGCCGAGATCGCGATTGAGCCCATGCCGCACGTTGTCGCCGTCGAGCAGGTACGTGTGCCGGCCGAGCGCGTGCAGCCGCTTCTCGACGAGGTTCGCGATCGTCGACTTGCCGGCGCCCGACAGCCCAGTCAGCCACACGATGCGCGGCGTCTGCGCCTTCTGTACCGCACGCGCGTCGCGATCGACGTCGACGGCCTGCCAGTGCACGTTGTGCGCGCGGCGCAGCGCGAAGTGCAGCATCCCGGCGCCGACCGTGTCGTTGGTGAAGCGGTCGATCACGATGAAGCCGCCCGTATGACGGTTCACGTCGTACGGATCGAACGCGACGGGCCGGTCGAAGCTCAGGTTGCACACGCCGATCTCGTTGAGCGCGAGCGTACGCGCGGCGAGATGCTCGCGCGTATTCACGTCGATCTTGTACTTCGGCGTCGCGCAGGTCGCGCCGACCGTCTGCGTGCCGAGCTTCACGAGATACGGGCGGCCGGGCAGCAGCGGCTCGTCGTGCATCCACACGAGCGTCGCCTCGAACTGGTCGGCCACTTCGGGCGGCGCGTCCGCGCACGCGATCACGTCGCCGCGGCTGATGTCGATCTCGTCGGCGAGCGTGAGCGTCACCGCGTCGCCGGCGCGCGCGAGGCCGCTTTCGCCGCTCTGTGTGATCACCGTCGCGACCCGGCTCTCCTTGCCGGACGGCAGCACGCGCACGCGCTCGCCGACGCGGATCTCGCCCGATGCAATGCTGCCCGCGTAGCCGCGGAAGTTCAGGTGAGGGCGGTTGACCCACTGAACCGGCAGCCGGAACGGCTCGTCGCGCGTCACGCGCGCGGCGAGCGGCAGATTGTCGAGATGCTGCATCAGCGTCGGGCCCGCATACCACGGCATCCGCGCGCTCGGCACGATCACGTTGTCGCCGCGCAGCGCCGACATCGGGATGCTGACGATCTCCGCCAGCCCGAGCTCGGCCGCGAACGCGCGATAGTCGGCGTCGATGCGGTCGAACACGGCCTGGTCGTAGTCGACGAGATCCATCTTGTTGATCGCGAGCACGACACGCTTGATGCCGATCAGCGCGACGAGATGGCTGTGGCGGCGCGTCTGCGTGAGCACGCCCTTGCGCGCATCGATCAGGATCACTGCGAGATCGGCGGTCGATGCGCCGGTGATCATGTTGCGCGTGTACTGCTCGTGGCCGGGCGTGTCGGCGACGATGAACTTGCGTCGCGCGGTCGCGAAGAAGCGGTACGCGACGTCGATCGTGATCCCTTGCTCGCGCTCGGCCGACAGGCCATCGACGAGCAGTGCGAAATCGAGTTCGCCGCCCTGCGTGCCGACCTTCTTCGAATCGGCCTCGAGCTGCGTGAGCTGGTCGTCGAACAGCATGTTCGATTCGTAGAGCAGGCGGCCGATCAGCGTGCTCTTGCCGTCGTCGACGCTGCCGCACGTGATGAAGCGCAGCAGGTCCTTGGTTTGCGCGTCGTCGGCGGCGGCGGACGCGGCTGAGTTGCGGCGCGCGAGCGCGTCGGGCGCGGTGAGTACGTGTGCCATCAGAAATATCCCTCCTGTTTCTTCTTTTCCATCGAACCGGCCGAATCGCTGTCGATCAGGCGCCCCTGGCGCTCGGACGTGCGTGTCTCGCGCATCTCCTGCAGGATGTCGTCGAGCGTCGTCGCATCGCTGTCGATCGCGCCCGTCAGCGGATAGCAGCCGAGCGTGCGAAAGCGCACCTTGCGCATCTGCGGCACTTCGCCTTCGCGCAATGGCAAACGTTCGTCGTCGACCATGATCAGCGCGCCGTCCCGTTCGACGACAGGGCGTTCCTTCGCGAAGTAAAGCGGCACGATCGGGATGTCGTGAAGCTGGATGTACTGCCAGATGTCGAGTTCGGTCCAGTTCGAGATCGGGAACACGCGCAGGCTTTCGCCCTTGCGCTTGCGCGCGTTGTACAGCGACCAGAGTTCGGGACGCTGGCGCTTCGGGTCCCAGCGGTGCTGTTCGGAGCGCAGCGACACGATGCGCTCCTTCGCGCGCGATTTCTCCTCGTCGCGGCGCGCACCGCCGAACGCGGCGTCGAAGCCGTAGTGATCGAGCGCCTGCTTGAGCCCCTGCGTCTTCCACACGTCGGTGTGCACGGCCGAGCCATGCGTGAACGGATTGATGTCGTTCGCGACGCCGTCGGGGTTGATGTGCACGCGCAGGTCGAGGCCGAGCCGTGCAGCCGTCTCGTCGCGAAACGCGATCATCTCGCGGAACTTCCAGGTCGTATCGACGTGCAGCAGCGGAAAGGGCGGCTTCGCCGGGTAGAACGCCTTCATCGCGAGATGCAGCATGACCGAGCTGTCCTTGCCGATCGAATACAGCATCACCGGGTTCTCGCTCTCCGCGACCACCTCGCGCATGATGTGGATGCTTTCGGCCTCCAGCCGCTCCAAGTGGGTCAACATCGTTCGTCTCCTTGTTTCATGCCGGCGCCGCGCGACATGTGCGGCGTTTCGTGCATGACGCCAACGGTATCGAGCGAGGGGCATGCCGCTCTTCGTCCGGGTGGACTAAACGGCCGTGCGGCGGCGCAGCGGATCTTTCCTTAGTCCACCCGGACGAAGTGGCGCGCGACGCAGGCGCTTAAGGTGAGCGCTCGACCATCGGCGGAGACGACACATGACGGACGACACACGTGCCACGCAATTGCTTTCGGGCCAGACCTGGGCCGATTTCTGCGACACCCTGAAACGCAGCGGACAGCAGATCCTGCGCGCCGAGGCGCCGGACGATCCGCTGACGCGCGCGGAAGGGTTCCGCTACCTGAGCAGGCTGATGCGCATCGCGCTGGAAATGCACGTCGAGTTCGCGGACGGCGCATGGCCCGGCTTCTTCTCGCCGTCGCACGAGACCGCGAAGATCGGCGCCGACAATCCCGACAACCTGTACCAGTACGCGCGCGTCGACGGACGCTGCGAATATCGCGTGACGGGGCGGCGCGGCACGGTCGCGTACCTGAGCTTCGGCACGCAGAAGGGCGGCTACGAGACCGACGGCAAGATGCTGCAGACTGGCTTTCTCGATGCGAAGCAGCTCGAGATCGCGCCGGACGGCAGCTTCGAGATCGTGCTGAGCGAAACGCCGCGCGCGGGCAACTGGGTGCGCATGGAGTCCGGCACCAACGCGTTGCTGGTGCGCCAGACCTTCCTCGACCGGCGTGCGGAGACGCCCGCGCAACTGAAGATCGAGCGCATCGGCGCGCAGGATCGCCCGGCGCCGCTCGACCCGCTCGTGCTGCAGGGGGGCCTCACGCGCGCCGCGCAGTTCGTCGAGCAAACGTCGAAGCTGTTCGCCGACTGGGCCGCGAGCTACCGGTCGCACGTCAATGCGCTGCCGCCCGCCGACCAGGCGCTGTGCCAGTCGGTCGGCGGCGACCCGAACATCTACTACTACCACTCGTGCTGGTCGCTGGCCGACGACGAAGCGCTCGTGATCGACGTCGACACGGTGCCCGACTGCGATTTCTGGAACGTGCAGCTCAACAACTACTGGATGGAGTCGCTCGACTACCGGCACTTCGACATCTGCGTGAACAAGCACAGCGCGCGGCTGAATGCCGACGGCGGCGTGACGGTGGTCGTCGCGGCAGCGCGGCCGGGCGACGCGAACTGGCTCGATACGGCCGGGCATCGCACGGGCACGATCTGCTGGCGCTGGGTCGGCGCCGCGCAACCCGTGCATCCGCGCACGCGCGTCGTCAAGCTTGCGACGCTGAAGGAGGCCGCATGAACGCGCCGCTCGACCGGATCCGCACGCTGCTCGCCGCCGACGGGCTGATCGCCGAGGCCGTATCGCGCACGGGCGGGCTCACCGCGTTTGGCGACGGGCCGTATCGCGACGCGCTCGACGTGATGTGCGCGTCGCTGATCGACGAAGCGAAGCTGTCCGCGCGCGGCGCGGAGATGATGCGCGAGAAGCTCGTCGGCCAGCTCGTGAACCGGCTCGTCGTCGAGGATTACTTCCGGCGTTTTCCGGAGATCGCGGACATCGCGATCGACGATCCGCTCGTGATCGTCGGCCTGCCTCGCACGGGCACGACGCTGTTGCAGCGGCTGCTGGCGGTCGACCCGCGCTTTCATTCGGCTGCATGGTGGGAAACGCGTTACCCGGCGCCGCTCGCCGGCGAGACGCTCGACGCGCCGGCCGTGCGTATCGCACGCGCGCAGGCCGAGGTCGCGACGATGATCGACTGCATCCCGCAGATCCTGACGATCCATCCGCTCGACGCGATGCTCGCCGACGAGGAGTTCATGCTGATGGAGCACTCGTTCGTGTGTGCGATGGATTCGTACGCGAACGTGCCGCGCTATACGGCATGGCTCGCGCGGCAGGATCTCACGCCGGTCTACACGTACCTGAAGCGGATGCTGCAGTTCCTGCAGTGGCAGAAGGCGCGGCGCGGTGTCGCGCCGGCCGAGCGCTGGCTGCTGAAGACGCCGCAGCACCTGCATGCGCTCGACGTGCTGTGCCGCGTGTTCCCGCGCGCGCGGGTCGTGCTCACGCACCGCGATCCGGCGCAGACGATTCCGTCGATGGCGAGCATGGCGCACACGCTGTGGCAGATGTATGCGGACGATCCGGATCCGCTCGCCGTCGGCGCGCAATGGAACACCGGGATGGCGCGCGCGATCGGCGCGGCGATGGCGGCGCGCGACGCGTTGCCGGCCGACCGGTTCCTCGACGTGCGTTTCGAGGACACCGTAGCGAATCCGCTCGGCGTCGCGGAAGCCGTGTACGCGTTCGCCGGCATGTCGCTCGATGCGCGGCAGCGCGCGGCGATGACGGACTGGATGGCGCGCAACGGCCGCGACAAGCGCGCCGCGCACGACTATTCGATCGCGCGCTTTGGCTTCACCGATGCGCAGCTCGCGCGCGACTTCGCCGCATATCGCGCGCGGCACCTGCGGGCGGCCGGCTGACGGCCGCACCCGCGAGACGAACGACAACCAGGAGACACCCCATGTTGCTGAAGGACAAGATCGTCGTGATTTCCGGGATCGGCCCGGGCCTCGGTGTGAAGCTCGCCGTCGAGGCCGCGCGCGAGGGCGCGCGTGGCGTGGTCGTCGCGGCGCGCACGAAGGAGAAGCTCGACGATGCCGAAGCGCGGATCCGCGCACTCGGCGTCGATTGCGACGTGCTGAAGGTGAAGACCGACATCACGGATCGCGCGCAATGCCGGCAACTCGCGACACAGGCGGTCGAGCGCTTCGGCCGGATCGACGCGCTCGTGAACAGCGCATTCGTGCACGGCACGTTTCCGGAGCCGGTCGAGCAAGCCGATCTCGATGGCTGGCGCGCGGTGTTCGACACCAACGTGTTCGGCACGATGGCGCTCACGCAGGAAGTCGTGCCGCACATGAAGCGCGAGCAGCGCGGCGCGATCGTGATGATCAACACGCAGGCGACCCGCAAGCCTTTTGCAGGGGAAGGCGGCTACGCTGTATCGAAGGGGGCGCTCGCCGTTGCGGCAAAATACCTGGCGCGCGAACTCGGCGTGCACGGCATCCGCGCAAACAGCATCCACATGGGCTGGATGTGGGGCGTGCCGACGCAGACGTATTTCCGGCAGGCAGCGGCCGAATACGGGATGACGGAAGAACAGATCATCGCGCCGATCGCGTCGAACATCGCGCTCGCGAAGCTGCCGACCGACGACGATTGCGCGCGCGCGGCGCTGTTTCTCGCGTCCGACTACGCGAACGCGGTGACGGGCGCGACGCTCGACGCGAACGGCGGCGATTTCATGCCCTGACGATGGAGCAAAGGATCATGCAGGACAACCACGACGCGCGGCATTTTTTCGCGTTCAACGGCGACGCGGACGGCCTGTGCGCGCTTCAACAACTGCGGCTCGCGGAAGGTGTGATCGGCACGCTCGTGACCGGCGTGAAGCGCGACATCAAGCTGCTCGAGCGGATCGATGCACGCGCGGGCGACATCGTCACCGTGCTCGACGTGTCGCACGACCAGAACCGCGACGCGTGCGCGCGGCTGCTGCGCGACGGCGCGACGGTCCGCTATTTCGACCACCACTTCGCGGGCGAGCTGCCCGACGATCCGCGTTTCGGCGCGCATATCGACACGGCGGCCGACGTCTGCACGAGCGCGCTCGTGAACCGCTATCTCGGCGGCCGGCATGTGCGCTGGGCGATCGTCGCGGCCTTCGGCGACGAACTGCCGGCGCTCGGCGACGCGCTCGCACGCGAGCACGGGATCGACGAAGCCGAGCGCTGCACGCTCGCCGAACTCGGGCTCTACCTGAACTACAACGCGTACGGCGATTGCGTCGGCGACCTGCACTTCGATCCGGCGGCGCTCGCCGACGCGATGCTGCCGTGCGTCGATCCGCTCGATTTCGTGCGCGGGACCGCCGTGTTCGCCGCGCTGCGCGACGGCTACCGCGACGACATGGCGCGCGCGTGCGCGCTCGCGCCGCTGCGCGAGGTGCCGGGTGCGACGCTGGTGCGGATGCCTGATCAACCGTGGGCGCGGCGCGCGACGGGGATGCTCGCGAACGAACGGATGCGCAACGCGCCGCATGTGGCGCTCGCGGTGCTGTCGCCGCGCGCCGATGGCGGGCTCGTCGTCAGCGTGCGCGTGCCCGATGGTCGGCCGCTCGGTGCCGACGAGTTCTGCCGCGGCTTTGCGACCGGCGGCGGGCGCAAGCGCGCGGGCGGCATCAACCATCTGCCGGAAACCGAGTTCGACGCATTCGCCGCGCGTTTCGAAGCGGCGTTCCGGCTCGATTGAAGCTGCGCCTCCACGACGCGCGCCGTGCAGCCATCGCACGGCGCGCGTCGTGGCCAGGTCGACCGGATCAGCCGGTCGCGCCCGCGAGCGCGGCCGGCACGTTGTGGCCGTAGCAGCGCTCCTCGACACGCTCGGCGATGCGCCAGCCCTGCGCGGTGCGCACGAACCGGTCGACGTACCACAGCCCGAGAAACATCACCTGCGTGCCGCCGTCCGGCAGCGCGACTTCCATCGGATTGAAGCAGATCGTGCGGCCGCGCGCGGTGTCGCCGTCGAGCCGGATCGACAGGTTGCCGACCATGTGCTGGTACTGCGGAAACTGCGGCAACACGGAGCGCAGCCACGCCTTCACGTCCGGATAACGGCCGGCGATGCCGCCCATCGCGCGATAGTCGATCGCCGCGTCGGGCGTGAAGACGGTATCGAGCGCGTCGAAGTCGCGCGTGTCGATCGCGCTCGAATACGCGACGACCAGCTCGTGGATGTCGTGATGGTCGGACAGCGTTTGCAGATCGGGCATCGGCCGCTCCCGGTCACGCGCTGTTGTGCCGGCGTGCCGCATGCAGCGCTTCCGCGCGCTGCTTCACGTCGCGCGCACACTGGTCGAAGCCCTGTTTCACCCACGCGCCGTGGTTCTGCATGATCGTGTCCGCGTTGACGCCGAGGAACTGGTCGGTCGTGAAGTAGCGGCAGCGCTCCGGGCCGTCGGCGTCGATGTACTGGTCGCGGCGCGCGGCGTCCTTGTTGGCGTCGGTCGGGCGCTGCTCCCACGACAGCAGGCGCTCGGGCTCATAGGCGACGAGGATCTCGCTGACGGGAATCACGGTCTCCGTGCCCGGGATGCGAATCTGCATGTGCACGAAATCGCCGAGCTTGCCGGTCGTTTCGAAGCCGACGCAAAACGTGTTCCATTCGCCGTAGCGCGGGAAGTCGGTCAGCACTTCCCACACGACGGAAGCCGGCGCGTCGATGTCGACGGCGATCGAGGTGACGAGATTCGAGGGTTTGGTCATGGAGGTCTGTCGGGTGAGGCTGCGCGCGCCCGGGTGGCTGGGCGCCGCGGCGGTCGGAAGGATTCGCGCCGGCGTCGGCCGGCGCGCGTGGCGGGTGCGGATCGGTGCGCGCGGTGCCGGTAGCAGCCGGCACGTGCCGCGCATCGCGGGGCACCCGACATCGAGCGTAGGCCGGCGGATGCGGCGAAGAATCGTCGGAATGGACTAAGGCGTTTCACCGGGCGTGCGACGCAGCGTGATTGCCACGACCGTCATCGGTGTCGGCACGTCGAGAGTCAGCACGTCGGCAGGTCGCACGTCCGCACGTTGGCAGGTCGGCAGGTCGCGCGTCCGCACGTCAGCAGGTCGGCACGTCGACACGTCGACACGTCGAGCGTCGAGCGTCGACACCGCGCGGCGCAGCCGCGACAATACGCATCCCATTACGCTTCCCGCATCGAGGTGCCAGTGCCCGCCAAGTCGTCCGTTGCTCCCGCTATCGTCTGGTTCCGCGACGATCTGCGCGTGACCGACCAGCCTGCGCTGACACGCGCGGTCGAATCGGGCCGGCCGCTCGTCTGCGCGTTCGTCGACGACACGGGCGCCGGCGCGGGGCGTCCGCCGGGCGGCGCGGCGCGCTGGTGGCTGCACGGGTCGCTGGCAGGGCTCGACGCCGCGCTCGCGCGTCATGGCGGGCGGTTGCTGCTGTTGCGCGGCGACGCGCAGCGCGAGATCGAGCGCGCCGTGCACGACACGGGCGCGGCGGCCGTGTACTGGAACCGCCGCTATGCACAGCCGCAGCGCGATGCCGATGCGACGCTGAAGGCGTCGCTCAAGGCGCGCGGCGTCGCGGTCGAGAGCAGCAACGGCAGCCTGCTGAACGAGCCATGGGAGGTGTTGACGGGCAGCGGTGCGCCGTACCAGGTGTTCACTGCGTACTGGCGCGCGGCGCGCCGCGACCGCACGGTCGCCGCGCCGCTGCCGGAACCGGAACGGATCGTGTTTCAACCGTGGCCGGAAGCCGTGCGCGACCGCGCGCTGGCGCTCGACGCGCTCGCGTTGCGCTCGCCCGTGCCGGACTGGGCCGGCGGCCTGCGCGACGCGTGGCTTGCGCCCGACGAGGCCGGTGCGCACGAACGGCTCGACGCGTTCCTGACGGCGTCGCTCGCCGGTTATGCGGAGGCGCGCGATCGTCCCGACCGTCCCGCGACGAGCCGGCTGTCGCCGTTCCTGCGCTTCGGCAATGTATCGCCGCGACAGGTGTGGCACGCGGTGCAGGGTGCCGCGAATGCAGGCGGCGCGGCGTATGCGGCGGATGCCGACAAGTTCCTGAGCGAGCTCGGCTGGCGCGAATTCAGCTACGCGCTGCTGTATCACTTCCCGGCGCTCGCGACCGACAACTTCCGCGCGCAATTCGACGCGATGCCGTGGCGTGACGATGCCGCGGCGCTGCGTGCGTGGCAGCGCGGCCGGACCGGCTATCCGCTCGTCGATGCGGGCCTGCGCGAGCTGTGGACGACGGGCTGGATGCACAACCGTGTGCGGATGGTCGTCGCGTCGTTCCTCGTCAAGCACCTGCTGATCGACTGGCGCGCGGGCGAAGCGTGGTTCTGGGACACGCTGGTCGACGCCGACCCCGCGAACAACGCGGCGAGCTGGCAGTGGGTGGCCGGCTGCGGCGCCGTATTTCCGCATCTTCAACCCGGTCGCGCAGGGCCGGAAGTTCGACCCGGACGGCACGTACGTGCGGCGCTGGGTGCCCGAACTCGCGGGCCTCGACACCGCGTCGATCCACGCGCCGTGGGAAGCGTCGCCGCTGCAGCTCGACGCGGCCGGCGTGCGACTCGGCGTCGACTATCCGGCACCGCTCGTCGATCACGCCGCCGCGCGCGCTCGCGCGCTCGATGCGCTGGCCACGTTGCCGAAACGTCGCTGACGGTCTGCCTGCGCGGTGCGGCTTGCCGCGTCAGTTGCAGAACGCGACGTGTTCGAGCAGCGCGTACGCGATGCCCGAATCGAAGTAGGCCGCACCGCACCACGCGACGAACGCGAGCGTGCCGGCCGCCAGCGCCGCGCGGATCATGCCCATGCCGCGTTGCCCGACGCCGGACGCGCGATGCGCGCGTCGTCGATCGGCAGGTGCAGGAGCGCCGCGAGCACGCCGAGCGCGATCGAGCCGATCCACAGCGGCAGGTACGAATGCGTCGCGTCGTACACGATCGCACCGAGCCAGACGCCGAAGAAGCTGCCGAGCTGGTGCCCGAAGAACACGAAGCCGAACAGCGTCGCGATGTAGCGCACGCCGAACACCTGCGAGATCACGCCGTTCGTCAGCGGCACCGTGCCGAGCCACGTGAACCCCATCACGGCCGCGAACACGTAGACGCTCGCGGGCGACAGCGGCGCGGCGACGAACGCGGCCATCGCGAGCGCGCGCACGAGGTACAGCACCGACAGCACGTACTTGCGCCGCAGCAGCCCGCCGAGGTGGCCGCACGCATAGGTGCCGGCCACGTTGGTCAATGCGATCAGCGCGAGCGCGACGCTCGCGTGGCGCGCCGGCAGCCCGTGGTCGAGCAAGTAGGCGGGCAGGTGCGTTGCGATGAACGCGAGCTGGAAGCCGCACGCGAAGAAGCCGGCGTTCAGCAGCCAGAAGCCGCGGTGCGCGAATGCCTCGCGCACCGCTTCGCCGATCGACTGGTCGGGGCCGGCGGCGGCGCCGGCCGCCTGCGCGGGCCGGTCGCGCAGCAGCACGGCGAGCGGCGCGAGCAGCGCCGCGACGAGCGCCAGCGCGACGAACGCGTGCCGCCAGCCGATCCCGCCGATCAGTTCCTGCGCGACGGGCACCATGCAGAACTGGCCGAGCCCGCCGATCGCGCCGGCAACGCCGAGCGCCCAGCCGCGCCGGTCGGGCGGAAACAGGCGGCTCAGCGCGCCGTAGATCGATGCGAACGCCGAGCCCGACAGCGCGATGCCGATCACGAGCCCGGCGCCGACGGTGAATATGCCGGTCGACGCCGCGTGCGCCATCGTGACGAGCCCGGCCGCGTACAACAGCATCCCGGCGACGATCACGCGCACCGAGCCGAAGCGATCGGCGACCATCCCCGTGAACGGCTGCGCGACACCCCAGATCAGGTTCTGCAGCGCCAGTGCGAGCCCGAACGCTTCGCGCGACCAGCCGTGGTCGAGCGATACGGGCGCGAGGAACAGGCCCTGCACGTGGCGGATGCCGAGCGCGGCGCCCATGATCAGGCCGCCCGCCAGCACGGGCAGCCAGCGGCGTCGGACTTCCTGCTCGATCGGGGTCATGCGTGTCTCCGGATGAAGGCGCGCGGCGAAACGGCCGCGCTCGATCCGATTAGACGATCGGGCCCGGCGTCGCTCAAGCGATCATTCGGTCAGGTTGGCATGCGTGAGAGGAATGCGACGGCGTGCGGCCGGGCGACGCGGCAGGTCGTGGTCACGGTCATCCGGAAAGCCGGCTTACGCAGACGCCATGTCGTGCGCATGCATCGCGGCATCGCATTCGGCAGCTTCGACGAGCATCCAGTCGCGCACGTCGGCCACTTCGCGGCGCGGGGCCGGATCGTGCTGGAACAGCCAGTAGCCGTACGCATCGGACAGCGCCTGCGTGTGCGGCCCGAGCACCGCGAGCCGCCCGTCCGCGAGCATCGGCGCGACGAGTGCAAGCCGCCCGAGCGCGACACCCTGGCCCGCGATCGCGGCCTGGATCACCTGGTCGTACTGGTTGAAGCGCAGCACGCCTTTCGGGCGCGCGTCGCCGAGCCCGGCCGCCTGCAGGTGCGTGCGCCACTGCAATTGCGGCTGCGGCGGCCCGTCGAATTCGAGCAGCACATGGTCGGCGATCGCGGCCACGGTCGTGACCGGCCGCGCGGCCAGCGCGGGATGCGCGACCGGCACGACGATCTCGTCGAACAGGTGCAACGCGCCGGCCGGCGCGCGATCGCGCGGGCAATAGCGGATGCCGAGGTCGATGCCTTCGGTGCGCAAATCGAGTACCTTGTCGTTCGCGGCGACGCGCAGGTCGATCTCCGGCAGGCGTGCCTGCAGCCGCCCGAGCCGCGGCAGCAGCCACAGCGCGGTGACGCCGATGCTCGCGGTGATCGTGACGGGCTGGCGCTCGCGCGCGGCGGCGAGCGACGCGACGGTGTCCTGCAGGCTGTGCAGCGCTGCATCCGCGACGCGGAACAGCCGCTCGCCTTCCGGCGTGAACGCGATCTTCCGGTAGCCGCGCTGCAGCAGCGCGACGCCGAGATGCGCTTCGAGCGCGTGCACCTGGCGGCTGACCGCCGACTGCGTGACGCACAGGTCCTGCGCGGCGAGCGTGATGCTCATGCGGCGGCCGACCGCGACGAAACCGCGGACCAGGTCGAGCGACGGGAGACGGACGAGAGGCGTTGACATGCGCGTGACTCATGCGAACGGAGCAGCAAGATTGGTTGAGAACGCGGCACGCGTCAAGTTCAATGGAGGCTGGCCGATGGGCGCGGGCGGCGGCTCGCGGCGGCCCGGATCGCGAAGCATGGGGCCGGAGTAAGCGCTGAAGCGCCAACTCCGGCCGACAGGAGACAGGGGACAGGATGACGATTTCGAACGAAGGAAGCGGGGCGGCGCAGGGCAGTCGTGCGGCGGGCGCATTGCCGCCCGAGCCCGTGACGCTGCGCGCGGCCGACGGTTATGCGTTGCGCGGCCACGTGTGGCGCCATCGCGGCGGCGGCGCGGCGCGGCCCGTGACGGTCGTCAATTGCGCGACGTCGGTGCGCTGCGACTATTACTTCCGTTTCGCGGCCTGGCTGTTCGCGCAGGGGCGCGACGTGCTCGTCTACGACTATCGCGGCATCGGCGGGTCGCGCCCGGCGCAACTCGCGAAGCTGCGCGCGAACTGGCTCGACTGGGGGCGGCTCGATTGCGAAGCCGCGCTGCAATACGCGCGCGATGCGTTTCCGGGCCAGCCGCTCGACGTCGTCGCGCACAGTATCGGCGGCTGCCTGCTCGGGCTCGCGGCGTCGAACGTGCACGTGCGGCATGCGGTGACTGTCGGCGCGCAGTATGCGTACTGGCGCGATTACCTGCCGGCCGAGCGGCGCGGCATGTGGTGGAAGTGGCATGTCGCGATGCCGGCGCTCGCGGCCGTGTTCGGCTATGTGCCCGCGAAGCGGCTCGGCTGGATGGAGGACACGCCGCGCGGTGTCGCGCTGTCGTGGGCGCGTTCGCAGCCGCGTTTCGAGGACGGCTACATCGGCGGCGTGCTCGACGAAGGCGCCGTGAGCCGCGCGGCGTTGCCGGCCCGCTTCGCGGGGCTGTCGGCGCCGATGCTCGCGATCGGCGTCGACGACGACGCGTTCGGCACGGTCGACGCGATCGAGCGGCTGGTCGGCTACTACACGGGCAGCGACGTCTCGCACCTGCGGATCGCGCCGGCCGACGTCGGCGTCGATGCGATCGGGCATTTCGCGTTTTTCCACAGCCGCTTCACCGACACGCTGTGGCCCGTCGCGCTGTACTGGCTGCAACACGGCGTGCTGCCGGCCGATGCGCCGGGCGTCGTGCACGCACTTCATCCGGCGTCGCGCGCCCGGGTGGCGGGTAGCGGCGTGCCGGGCGTGGCCGCGAACGGGTGAAGCGGGGCGGCAGCGCAATGCGGCGCGCGCGGTGCGCTGCCGTGCGCGGCCTTCGAATGTCGCTCGCGAAGAATCCCGCGTTCGGCGCGAGCGCGTCGATACGCGCACGCACCGGTTCGTGCGCCGGCGCGATCGATTAACATCGGACGTTTCATTCCACAGCACAGGCTGCCGCGTGCCGATGTCCATTCCATCCGATTCCGCTGCCCCGGTCGAAACACCCCGTGCGTGGCGCGTGCATGCGCTCGACGTGCCGGCCGCCGCGTCCCGCGCCGGCGTGCGGATCGCGCGCATCGATTTCGACTGGCGCGTGCCGCTGGCGTCGCCCGCCTATGCGGCGCTCAGCGATGACGAGCGGGCGCGGGCCGCACGCTTCTTGCGGCACGAGGATGCGGTGCGCAGCGCCGCGACACGCGCCGCGCTGCGCGACGTGCTCGGCGAGGCTCTCGGTGTCGCGCCGCACGCGGTCGCGATCGTCGTCGACGAATCGGGGCGGCCGTCGCCGGCCCCCGCACATGGCACGACGCTCGATTTCAACGTGTCGCACGCGGGCGATCACGCGCTGCTCGCGTGGGCGCCTGCGGGCCGCGTCGGCGTCGACATCGAATCCTGCCATCGCACGGCCGACTGGCATGCGCTGACACGCGAAGTCTGCGCACCGGCCGAGGCCGCGTATCTCGACGGCCTGCCGCCCGACGCGCGCGCGGACGCATTCATGCGGGTCTGGTCCGCGAAGGAGGCGCTGCTCAAGGCGCTCGGCACCGGCATCGTCGGCGGGCTGCGCGCGTTCGCGGTCGTGCCGCCGCGCGATCCGGCGACCCCCGCGACGACGATCGTCGAGCCGGCCGCGCCCGCCGCCGGCGTCGCGGCGTTCGACGCGGCGTGGGTCGACGCGGCGCCCGGCTACGCGGCGTGCGTCGCGTGGACGCGCGCGTGAGCCGGTGTCAACGAGCGGCGCTTATTCGAGCGGCGTGTCGTTCGGCGCCGCATAGCGCGTCCTGATCACGTCGCTCATCGGGAAGTCGAACGCCAGCCCCTTCGGCGGCACCGGCTTCATGAACCACTTGTCGTACAGCGCGTTGATCTCGCCGCTTTTCATCAGTTGCACGAGCACGCCGTCGACGAGCGCCTTGAACTGCGGATCGTCCTTGCGCAGCATGAACCCGTAGGCTTCCGACGATTGCGGCGTGCCGACGATCTGCCAGTCGCCCGGTTTCGCGGCGAGCTGGCGCGCACCCGCGAGCAGTACGTCGTCCATCATGTACGCGACCGCGCGGCCCGATTCGAGCGTGAGGCGTCCTTCGCCGTAGTCCTTCGCGCTGATGATCTGCATGTTCATCTTCTTTTCCTCGTTCATCTTGCGCAGCAGGCGTTCGGACGTCGTGCCCTGGTTCGTCACGACCGTCTTGCCGGCGAGATCGGGGAAGTCGCGGATGCCCGACGTCGTGCGCGTGAGCAGGCGCGTCGTCGCGACGAAGAACGTGGTCGAGAACGCCACCTGCGCGTGACGCGCGGCGAGGTTGGTCGTCACGCCGCATTCGAGATCGACGGTGCCGTTCTGCACCAGCGGGATGCGGTTCTGCGACGTGACGGGGATGAAGCGCACCTGCAGGTCGGGCTTGCCGGTGCGCGCCTTCACCGCGGCGATCACGCGATCGCACAGGTCCTGCGAGAAGCCGATCACCTTGCCGCTCGCGTCGACGTAGGAGAACGGCACCGACGTCTCGCGATGGCCGATCGAGATCAGGTTGCCCTGCCGGATCTTCTCGAGCGTGCCCGACAGCGGCTCGGCGGCGAGCGACGCGCCGCACGCGAGCGCGCACGTGGCGACGAGCAGGCTGCGGCGGAACAGGGCGGCGAACCGGGGCGGGATGTTCATGACGGGGATCTCCTTGTCGAGTGGTGATCCGTATGTTGCCAAATACAAAATAATTGCAACATATGTTAATGCTCGGGCCCCGCTGGCCGATCCGGTGGGCCGGGCCGGGCATCAGGGAAACTCCTGAGTCGAAATCGGTGAAAAACGGGTTGTCTAGACAAGTTCGGGTGGCTACACTTCAATCCATTCCGAACTTGTCTAGACAGGATTGCTCACATGATTACGTTGACCCCCGGCCACCTGACCCTCCCGCAACTGCGCCAGATCGCACGCGAATCCGTGCAACTGACGCTCGACCCGGCCAGCTTCGCGAAGATCGACGCCGGCGCGAAGGCCGTCGCCGACATCGCCGCGAAGGGCGAGCCGGCCTACGGCATCAACACGGGCTTCGGCCGCCTGGCCAGCACGCACATCCCGCACGACCAGCTCGAGCTGCTGCAGAAGAACCTCGTGCTGTCGCACGCGGTCGGCGTCGGCGCGCCGATGGAGCGTTCGTCGGTGCGCCTGCTGATGGCGCTGAAGCTGTCGAGCCTCGGCCGCGGCCACTCGGGCATCCGTCGCGAAGTGATGGATGCGCTGATCACGCTGTTCAACGCGGACGTGCTGCCGCTGATCCCGGTGAAGGGCTCGGTCGGCGCATCGGGCGACCTCGCGCCGCTCGCGCACATGTCGGCCGTGCTGCTCGGCGTCGGCGAAGTGTTCATCCGCGGCGAGCGCGCGAGCGCGCTCGACGGTCTGCGCGTCGCGGGCCTCGCGCCGCTGACGCTGCAGGCGAAGGAAGGCCTCGCGCTGCTGAACGGCACGCAGGCATCGACCGCGCTGGCGCTCGACAACATGTTCTCGATCGAAGACCTGTACCGCACCGGGCTTGTCGCCGGCGCGCTGTCGGTCGACGCGGCGGCCGGCTCGGTGAAGCCGTTCGATGCGCGCATCCACGAACTGCGCGGCCATCAAGGCCAGATCGATGCGGCAGCGGCCTACCGCGACCTGCTCGAAGGCTCGCCGATCAACCAGTCGCACCGCGACTGCGACAAGGTGCAGGATCCGTACAGCCTGCGCTGCCAGCCGCAGGTGATGGGCGCGTGCCTGGACCAGATGCGCCATGCGGCCAACGTGCTGCTGATCGAGGCGAACGCGGTGTCGGACAACCCGCTGATCTTCCCGGATACCGGCGAAGTGCTGTCGGGCGGCAACTTCCACGCGGAACCCGTCGCGTTCGCGGCCGACAACCTCGCGCTGGCCGCAGCGGAAATCGGCGCGCTGGCCGAGCGCCGCATCGCGCTGCTGATCGACGCGACGCTGTCGGGCCTGCCCCCGTTCCTCGTGCGGGACGGCGGCGTGAACTCGGGCTTCATGATCGCCCACGTGACGGCCGCTGCCCTCGCGTCGGAAAACAAGACGCTCGCGCACCCGGCGTCGGTCGATTCGCTGCCGACTTCCGCGAACCAGGAAGACCACGTGTCGATGGCGACGTTCGCCGCGCGCAAGCTCGCCGACATCGCGGACAACACCAAGCACATCCTCGCGATCGAACTGCTGGCCGCTGCGCAAGGCGTCGACCTGCGCGCGCCGTATCACACGAGCCCGAAGCTGGCGCCCGTGATGGAAACGATCCGCGGCAAGGTCGCGCACTACGAGCTCGACCACTACTTCGCACCGGACATCGCGGCGATCGCGAAGCTCGTCGGCGAGCGTGCGTTCGCGAAGGTTGCACCGTTCTCGTTCGCATCGGAACAGTAAGCCCATGAGCGCGCCGGTCTACCAGGAGATCAAGGATTTCATCCTGGGCCGCATCCACGCCGGCGAGTGGGAGGAGGGCGACCAGGTGCCGTCCGAGAACGAGCTGGCGCGCGAGTTCAAGGTCGCGCGCATGACCGTCAACCGCGCGCTGCGCGAGTTGACGGCCGAGCAGGTGCTCACGCGGATGAAGGGCGCGGGCACCTACGTCGCGCGGCCGAAGTACGAGTCGACGCTGGTGGCGATCCGCAGTATCTCGGAGGAGGTCGGCGCGCGCGGGCATGCGTATCACGCCAGCGTGCTCGGCCTCGACACGATCCGCGCCGACGAGGCGCTCGCCGACGAGATGCAGGTGGCCGTGCGCGCGAAGCTGTTTCATTCGCAGGTGCTGCACTTCGAGAACGACGAGCCGGTGCAGCTCGAAGAACGATGGGTGAATCCGGCGGTCGCGCCGGATTACGCCGAGCAGGATTTCACGAACACGACGCCGAACCTGTACCTGATGCGCGCGGCTCCGCTGCAGCGCGTCGAGTACCGGATCGAAGCGGCGGCCCCGGCGCCGGAGCGGCGCGAGCAGCTGCGGATGGACGACGTCGAGCCGTGTCTGGTTTTACATCGGCGCACCTGGTCGCAGGGCGTCGTCGCCTCGGTGGCGAATCTGTGGCACCCCGGCAGCCGTTATCGCTTCACCGGGCATTTCTGATTCCTATTTGATATTCATTTTCCTTCGGGAGCAGTCGTCATGAACCATCCGAAACACATCGATCCCCGTCTCGATCCGACGCGCACGATCCGCGCGCCGCGCGGCAGCGAGAAAACCTGCAAGACCTGGCTGGCAGAAGCGGCTTACCGGATGATCCAGAACAACCTGGATCCGGAAGTCGCCGAGCATCCGCATGCGCTCGTCGTGTACGGCGGCATCGGCCGCGCGGCGCGCAACTGGGAATGCTACGACCAGATCCTCGCGTCGCTGAAGGATCTCGAAGAGAACGAGACGCTGCTGATTCAATCGGGCAAGCCGGTCGGTGTGTTCCGCACGCACAAGGATGCGCCGCGCGTGCTGCTCGCGAACTCGAACCTCGTGCCGCACTGGGCCAACTGGGATCACTTCCACGAGCTCGACCGCAAGGGCCTGATGATGTACGGCCAGATGACCGCCGGCAGCTGGATCTACATCGGCAGCCAGGGCATCGTGCAGGGCACCTACGAAACGTTCTTCTCGGTCGCGAACCAGCACTTCAACGGCGATCCGTCGGGCCGCTGGATCCTGACGGGCGGCCTCGGCGGGATGGGCGGCGCGCAGCCGCTCGCCGCGACGATGGCAGGCTTCTCGATGATCGCGGTCGAATGCGACGAGACCCGCATCGACTTCCGCCTGAAGACGCGCTACGTCGACAAGAAGGCGACGACGCTCGACGAAGCGCTCGGCATGATCGAGGAGGCGAAGCGCGACGGCAAGCCGGTGTCGATCGGCCTGCTGGGCAACGCGGCCGACGTGTTCGCGGAACTCGTCGAGCGCGGCATTACGCCGGACTGCGTGACCGACCAGACGAGCGCGCACGACCCGATCAACGGCTACCTGCCGCAGGGCTGGACCGTCGCGCAATGGCGCGAAGCGCAGAAGGTCGATCCGCAGAGCATCGTGAAGGTCGCGAAGCAATCGATGGCCGTCCAGGTGCGCGCGATGCTGGCGCTGCAGGAACGCGGCGCGGCGACGCTCGACTACGGCAACAACATTCGCCAGATGGCGCTGGAAATGGGCGTCGAGAACGCGTTCGACTTCCCGGGCTTCGTGCCGGCGTACATCCGCCCGCTGTTCTGCGAAGGCAAGGGCCCGTTCCGCTGGGTCGCGCTGTCCGGCGATCCGGAAGACATCTACAAGACCGACCAGAAGGTGAAGGAGCTGATCCCCGACGATCCGCACCTGCACAACTGGCTCGACATGGCGCGTGAGCGCATCGCGTTCCAGGGCCTGCCGGCACGGATCTGCTGGGTCGGCGTGAAGGATCGCTATCGCCTCGGCCAGGCGTTCAACGAAATGGTGAAGAACGGCGAACTGAAGGCGCCGATCGTGATCGGCCGCGACCACCTCGACACGGGTTCGGTCGCAAGCCCGAACCGCGAGACGGAATCGATGAAGGACGGTTCGGACGCGGTCAGCGACTGGCCGCTGCTGAACGCACTGCTGAATACGGCAGGCGGCGCATCGTGGGTGTCGCTGCACCATGGCGGCGGCGTCGGCATGGGCTTCTCGCAGCACTCGGGCGTCGTGATCGTCGCCGACGGTACGGCTGAAGCGCACGAGCGTCTCGGTCGCGTGCTGCTGAACGACCCGGCGACGGGCGTGATGCGCCATGCGGATGCAGGTTACGAACTCGCGCAGCAGACGGCCCGCGAAGCCGGCCTGAAGCTGCCGATGCTCGGCCGCTGAGCATGACGGCGCTTGCTCAGGCGCCGGCAGACGCGACGCTGGCCGCCGCGCTGATCCGCGCGGCGGATCTCGTCGCGTCGCCGTGGAAGAATGGCGGCGGCGTGACGCGCGAGATCGGCGCTTTTCCTCCCGGCGCCGCGCTCGATGCATTCGCGTGGCGCGTGAGCGTCGCGGACGTCGGCACGGCCGGGCCGTTCTCGCGTTTCGACGGGGTCGACCGCACGCTCGTGCTGCTGTCCGGCGCGGGCATGACGCTTGCCGAAGCGGGCGGTGCACGCCACGTGCTCGATACGCCGCTGGCGCGCGCGGATTTCGCGGGCGAGACGGCGATCGACGCGACGCTGCATGACGGCGCGACGCGCGACTTCAACCTGATGACGCGCCGTTCGGCTGCGCGCGGCGCGCTCGACGTATGGCGCTCGGGTGCGCACCGCATGGAGCGCGCCGATACCGTGCTGCTGTTTTGCGCGGCCGGTGCGGTCGGCGTTGAAATCGACGGCGCGCACTACGCACTGGAAGAAATGGACACGCTGCGGCTCGATGGGCCGCGGCGTGCGTTTGACGTCGTCGTGAGCGGGGGCGGCGCGCTGCTGGCCGTTTCGCTCGCCGTCGGCGAACGAGACTGAACGCATGAAACCGACTGTCTGGCATCACCTGAGGCTGTGTCCGCACGGCCATCCCGACGAGACGATCGACGATGCGGCGATCGCGGTCGACGAAACCGGCACGATCGTCTGGCTCGGCGCGTTGTCCGCGCTGCCGCACGGTTATGCGCACTGGCAGCGCGAGGATCTGCACGGCGCGTGGGTGACGCCGGGCCTCGTCGATTGCCATACGCACCTCGTGTACGGCGGCACGCGTGCCGACGAATTCGCGCAGCGCCTCGCGGGCGTCAGCTACGAGGAAATCGCGCGGCAGGGCGGCGGGATCGTGTCGACGGTGCGCGCGACGCGCGCGGCCGACGAGACGACGCTGTTCGTGCAGGCCGCCGCGCGCCTGCAGCCGCTGCTCGCCGAAGGCGTGACCGCGATCGAGATCAAGTCGGGCTACGGGCTCGACCTCGCGACCGAACGCAAGATGCTGCGCGTCGCGCGCCAGCTCGGCGAGCGCTTCCCGGTCACCGTCTACACGACCTTCCTCGGCGCGCACGCGCTGCCGCCCGAATACGCGGGCCGTGCGGATGCGTACATCGACGAAGTGTGCGAACGGATGCTGCCGGCGCTGGCCGACGAGGGGCTCGTCGACGCGGTCGACGTGTTCTGCGAACGCATCGGCTTTTCGCTCGCGCAGACCGAGCGCGTGTTCGAGGCCGCGACGCGGCGCGGGCTGCCCGTGAAGCTGCATGCGGAGCAACTGTCGAACGCGGGCGGCACGGCGCTTGCCGCGCGCTACCGCGCGCTGTCTGCCGACCACCTCGAATTTCTCGACGAAGCCGGCATCGAGGCGATGAAGGCGGCCGGTACGGTCGCCGTGCTGCTGCCCGGCGCGTACTACTTCATCCGCGAAACGCAATTGCCGCCGATCGCGCTGCTGCGCAAGCACGGCGTGCCGATCGCGCTCGCGACCGATCACAACCCGGGCACGTCGCCGCTCGAATCGCTGCTGCTGACGTTGAACATGGGCTGCACGCTGTTCCGCATGACGGTGCCCGAGGTGCTGCAGGGCGTCACGCGCCATGCGGCCGCGGCGCTCGGCCGCGCGGATCGGCACGGTGCGCTCGAGGTCGGCCGCCAGGCCGACTTCGCCGCATGGTCGGTCGGCTCGCTGTCGGAGCTTGCTTACTGGATCGGCCGGCCGCTGTGCGAGCAGGTCGTGCGCGGCGGCACGACCGTGTTTCGCCGGACGAACGGATAGTTTTGCGTGGGACCGGACCGAGCGCTGAAGCGTGCTGCGGTCCGGTCGACTGCAACGGGGCATGAGCAGGCGCCGATGCGCCGGCCCCTGCCAACCGTGGAATGGGACCAGACCAAACGCTGCGGCGTCGATTCTGGTCGATAAGGAATCGCAATGACCGACACCCTGTTGTTCGCGGACCATGCCTACCTGCCCGATGGCTGGCGCCGCAACGTGCTGCTGCGCTGGGACGCGGCCGGCACGCTGACCGAAGTGACGCCCGACACCGACGCGCCGGCAGGCGTCGCGCGCGCGGCCGGCCCGGTGCTGCCCGGCATGCCGAACCTGCACTCGCATGCGTTCCAGCGCGCGATGGCCGGGCTCACCGAATACCGCGCGAATCCCGCCGACAGCTTCTGGAGCTGGCGCGACCTGATGTACCGATTCGCGCTGAAGATCACGCCCGACGCGCTCGCGGCGATCGCACGCTGGCTGTATGTCGAGATGCTCAAGTGCGGCTACACGTCGGTGTGCGAATTCCACTACGTGCATCATGCGCAGGACGGTTCGCGCTACCCGCAGATCGCGGAACTCGGCACGCGCGTGATCGACGCCGCGCGCTCGGCCGGCATCGGCATCACGATGCTGCCCGTGTCATACCAGTTCGCCGGCTTCGGCAACAAGCCGCCGCGCGACGACCAGCGCCGTTTCATCAACACGCCCGAGGGCCTGCTCGAACTGCTCGACGTCATGCGTCGCGCCGCA
Source organism: Burkholderia sp. S-53 (assembly GCF_025560745.1). NCBI lineage: Bacteria > Pseudomonadati > Pseudomonadota > Betaproteobacteria > Burkholderiales > Burkholderiaceae > Burkholderia > Burkholderia sp. S-53. The sequence continues at coordinate 2,506,126 of NZ_CP090483.1, read as the reverse complement.
CCCGAGCATGGCGGTCTGCGCTACGGCGTCGCGCCGCACTCGCTGCGCGCGGTGTCCGAGAACGGGCTGCGTGCGCTGCTCGACGGGCTGCCCGACGACGCGCCCGTGCATATCCATATCGCCGAGCAGACGGCCGAAGTCGACGACTGCGTTCGTGCATACGGCGCACGGCCCGTACAATGGCTGCTCGATCGTTTCGACGTCGATGCGCGCTGGTGCCTCGTGCACGCGACGCACGTCGACGCGGCCGAAACGGCAGCGCTCGCGAAGCGTCGCGCGGTCGCCGGCCTGTGCCTGACGACCGAAGCGAACCTCGGCGACGGCGTGTTCCCGGCGGTCGACTATCTCGCGCAGGGCGGCGTGATCGGCGTCGGCTCGGACAGCCACGCGTCGGTCGACTGGCGCGCCGAGCTGCGCCTGCTCGAATACGGGCAGCGGCTCGTGCACCGCGCGCGCAACGTGCTGGCGAGCGACACGCAGGCGCATGTCGCCGATCGCCTGTTCGATGCGTCGCTCGCAGGCGGCGCGCAGGCCAGCGGGCGGCACGTCGGTGCGCTGCGCGAAGGCTGCCGCGCCGACTGGCTCGTGCTCGATCCCGATCATCCGGCGATCGCCGAACACGGCAGCGCGTCGTGGCTGTCGGGCATCGTGTTCGCCGAGCACGGCGAGACGCCCGTGCTCGACGTCTACACGGGCGGCGAGCGCGTCGTGAGCGGCCGCCGCCATCGCGACGAAGCCGTCGCGTATGCCGACTACCGCGCCGCGCTGGCGCAACTGCTGCGCTGACGCGCGGCAACCGGCGCACGCCGCACGCGTGCGCCGGCAGACTCTTACGGTGATGCGACATGACTGAACAACCGGCTGTATTCACGCTGAAGCAGGGCACGCTGCCGCTGCTGATCTCGATTCCGCACGCAGGCACGCACATCCCCGACGACATTGCCGCGACGATGACGCCCGACGCACGCTTCGTCGACGATTGCGACTGGCATCTCGAACGGCTGTACGGGTTCGCGGCAAGCCTCGGCGCATCGATCCTCGTGCCGTCGCATGCGCGTTACGTCGTCGACCTGAACCGTCCGCCCGACAACGAGAACCTGTATCCGGGGCAGGACACGACGGGGCTCGTGCCGGTCGATACGTTCGACAAGGCGCCGCTGTATCCGGCGAACGCGCTGCCCGGCAACGACGAGATCATGCGTCGCCGCGACCGCTACTGGCGTCCGTATCACGACGCGCTGCAGGGCGAAGTCGCGCGCCTGAAGCGCGAGCACGGCCGCGTGCTCGTGTGGGAAGCGCATTCGATCCGCTCGCACGTGCCGCGCTTCTTCGAAGGCCGCCTGCCGGACTTCAACTTCGGCACGTCGAGCGGCGCGAGCGCCGCGCCGGGCCTCGCGGAGGCGCTGGCCGGGCGCGTGCTCGCGCATGGCGGCTATACGGCCGTCGCGAACGGTCGCTTCAAGGGCGGCTACATCACGCGTCACTACGGCGTGCCCGACACCGGCGTCGAAGCCGTGCAGCTCGAGCTGTCGCAGATCACCTACATGGAAGAGACGCGTCCGTACGCGTACGACGAAGAGCGTGCGGCGCGGATCGTGCCGCTGCTGCAGACGCTCGTCGAAACGGCGCTCGCGCATCGCTGAGCACGGGCCGCCCGCTTGCGGCGGCGCGGCGGAGCAACGGGCGGCAGCCCGCCGGCGTACAGCGTGCGTGCCGGCGCAATGCACGACACGGCATCGATCCCGGCGATCGATGCCGTTTTTTTTCGTCTGATCGATATCGTCATCGGCACCTGAAAATTTGACGCAATTTTTAGGTGATATAAGCTGAATGTCAGGAAGTCGTCACGCGCGCACCGGCGGTGCAGCCGTCGATCATGGCCGCACCGCGCCGGAATCCGTCGCGAGACACCTTGCCGACGTGTCGCCGCGCGGCATTGCCGCATGCGCGTCATCGCGACACGTGTCCTGCATTCATCAGTCAGTCGAGTACGATCGTGAAAGCCGCCAGCCCTTCGATACGCCGGACGCGAAGTCCGTCGGCGGGCGCGCCGCCTCAGGCCGGGCCGATCCGGCATGCTGATCGCGGCACGTGTGCCGCCCCGTTACGCGAGCCTCGTCTCTTCGCCATTTCCCATCGCGGCCTGCGCCGCCTCAATCTCGTGACCGCGCGCGTGTTCAGCGCGGTGCAGTGCGACGGCAGCGCATCGTTGTTGCCCTAGCGTCGTTTTCCGCTTTCGTCCCGGGCCGCACCGCCGGTTGCCGCATCGTCCGCGCGGCAGGATCGCGCATGCCCATGCGTCGCATCGTGGCGCGTGTGTGCGGCGCAACCGCGGACCCTTGTCGTCCCGCGCGCGAACGTGTTGCGCGCGATCATCGGAGAGACGCCCATGCATGCGCGCCCGATCGTAGCCGTCACCGCCGACCGCATCCTGCGCGGTGCGCATCCGAACCACGCGGCGGGCGAGAAGTACCTTGTCGCGCTCGTCGACGGCACCGGCGCGCTTGCGTTCGTGCTGCCCGCGCTCGGCGTGCGCCAGCCGGCCGACGCGATCGTCGCGGCGGTCGACGGGCTGCTGTTTACCGGCAGCTACTCGAACGTCGAGCCGCATCATTACGGCGGTGCCGCGAGTGTGCCCGACACGCTGCACGATCCGGCGCGCGATGCGACCGCGCTGCCGCTGATCCGCGCGGCGATCGACGCGGGCGTGCCGGTGCTCGCGATCTGCCGCGGCATGCAGGAGCTGAACGTCGCGTACGGCGGCACGCTGCATCAGCGGCTGCACGCGACGACCGGCTTCGACGACCATCGCGAGCGGCCGGCCGATCCGCTCGAACGGCAGTACGGCCCCGCGCACGTCGTGCAGCTCGCGCCGGGCGGCCTGCTGCAGCGGGTCGCGCGCGGCGCGCACGAAGCGACGGTCAATTCGCTGCACGACCAGGGCATCGCGCGTCTCGGCGCGGGGCTCGTCGCCGAAGCGAGCGCGCCCGACGGACTGGTCGAGGCCATCAGCGTGCGCGGCGCGCGCGCGTTCGCGCTCGGCGTGCAGTGGCATCCCGAATGGCGCTTCGCGGAACAGCCGCTGTCGCGCGACATCTTCGCGGCATTCGGCGCGGCGTGCCGCGCGCGCATGACGCACCGCATTCATGCGGCCGGCGGCGCGATGCCGTCGCCGGCCGCATCCGACGTCGACTGAACGAGGCCGATCATGCAACCCGAACTGAGCGAATTCCTGCGTCAGCACCGCATCACCGAGGTCGAGGCGATCATTCCCGACATGGCCGGCATCGCACGCGGCAAGATCATTCCGCGCAACAAATTCGAGTCCGGCGAATCGATGCGCCTGCCGCAGGCGGTGATGGTGCAGACCGTCACCGGCGACTATCCGGAGGACGGCTCGCTGACCGGCGTGACCGATCCCGACATGGTGTGCGTGCCCGATCCGTCGACGATCTGCCTGATCCCGTGGGCCGTCGACCCGACCGCGCAGGTGATCCACGACTGCGTGCACTTCGACGGCTCGCCGGTCGAGATCTCGCCGCGCTACGTGCTGCGCCGCGTGCTCGACCTGTACAAGGAGAAGGGCTGGAAACCCGTCGTCGCACCCGAACTCGAGTTCTACCTCGTCGACATGAACGCCGATCCGGACCTGCCGCTGCGTCCGCCGGTCGGCCGTACGGGGCGCGCGGAGACCGGCCGCCAGTCGTATTCGATCGAGGCCGTCAATGAGTTCGATCCGCTGTTCGAGGACATCTACGAGTACTGCGAGATGCAGGGCCTCGATATCGAGACGCTGATCCACGAGGTCGGCGCCGCGCAGATGGAGATCAACTTCGTGCACGGCGACGCGCTGCCGCTGGCCGACCAGGTGTTCCTGTTCAAGCGCACGGTGCGCGAGGCGGCGCTGCGGCACAACATGTATGCAACATTCATGGCCAAGCCGATGGAAGACGAACCCGGTTCCGCGATGCATATCCATCAGAGCCTGGCCGATGTGCACACCGGGCGCAACCTGTTCGCCGACCAGGATGGTGTTGTTTCGCCGCTGTTTCACAGCTATCTCGCGGGGCTGCAGAAGTACACGCCGGCGCTGATGCCGATCTTCGCGCCGTACATCAACTCGTACCGCCGGCTGTCGCGCTTCATGGCCGCGCCGATCAACGTGCAGTGGGGCTACGACAACCGTACGGTCGGCTTCCGCATCCCGCAGTCGAGCCCCGTGGCGCGCCGCATCGAGAACCGGATTCCCGGCGTCGACTGCAACCCGTACCTCGCGTTTGCGGCGACGCTCGCGGCCGGCTATCTCGGGATGACGCAGCAGCTCGCGCCGACCGAGCCGATCGCATCGGACGGCTACGACCTGCCGTACCAGCTGCCGCGCAATCTCGAGGAGGGCATCTCGCTGATGGCTGCATGCGAGCCGCTCGCCGGCATCCTCGGCGACAAGTTCGTGAAGGCCTACCTGGCGCTGAAGGAAACCGAATATGAAGCGTTCTTCCGCGTGATCAGTTCGTGGGAACGCAGGCATCTGCTGCTGCACGTGTGAGCGTGCGGCACGGTTTTACGGAGGAAACATGATCGATCGAAACGAAGCCGTTTCACCGCGACCGGCCGCGCACGCGACCGCCGAATACCGCGCGCTCGACGCCGCGCACCATATCCACCCGTTCTCGGACATGGGCGCGCTGAACCGCGCGGGCAGCCGCGTGATCGTGAAGGCCGACGGCGTCTACCTGTGGGACTCGGACGGCAACAAGGTGATCGACGGGATGGCCGGTCTCTGGTGCGTGAACGTCGGCTACGGCCGCAAGGAACTCGCCGATGCCGCGTATCGCCAGCTGCAGGAACTGCCGTTCTACAACACGTTCTTCAAGACGACGCACCCGCCGGTGATCGAGCTTTCCGCGATGCTCGCGGAAGTGACGCCCGCCGGCTTCAACCACTTCTTCTATTGCAACAGCGGCTCGGAAGGCAACGACACCGTGCTGCGCCTCGTGCACCAATACTGGCGCGTGCAGGGCAAGCCGCAGAAGAAATACGTGATCTCGCGCAGGAACGGCTACCACGGCTCGACGATCGCGGGCGGCACGCTCGGCGGGATGGGCTACATGCACGAGCAGATGCCGTCGAAGGTCGAGCACATCGTGCACATCGACCAGCCGTACTTCTTCGGCGAAGCGCAGCCGGGCGAGACGCCCGAGGCGTTCGGCCTCGCGCGTGCGCAGCAGCTCGAAGCGAAGATCCTCGAACTCGGCGCGGAGAACGTCGCGGCATTCATCGGCGAGCCGTTCCAGGGCGCGGGCGGCGTGATCTTCCCGCCGTCGACGTACTGGCCGGAAATCCAGCGGATCTGCCGCAAGTACGACATCCTGCTGGCCGCCGACGAGGTGATCGGCGGCTTCGGTCGCACCGGCGAATGGTTCGCACACCAGCACTTCGGCTTCGAGCCGGACCTGATCACGATGGCGAAGGGCCTCACGTCGGGTTATGTGCCGATGGGTGCGGTCGGGATTCACGAGCGGGTGGCGCGGCCGATCATCGACAACGGCGAATTCAACCACGGCCTCACGTACTCGGGCCATCCGGTCGCCGCGGCCGTCGCGGTCGCGAACCTGAAGCTGCTGCGCGACGAAGGGATCGTCGAGCGCGTGAAGAACGACATCGGGCCGTATTTCCAGCGCCAGCTGCGCGACGCGCTGGGCGACCATCCGATCGTCGGGGAGATAACGGGAGCGGGGCTGGTCGCCGGCGTTCAGCTTGCGCGCGACCGCGGCCGGCGCGAGCGGTTTGGCGCGGATGTCGATATCGGCACGATCTGCCGCGACTTCTGCTTCAGCGGCAACCTGATCATGCGCGCGACCGGCGACCGGATGCTGCTGTCGCCGCCGCTCGTGATCCGCGAAGCCGAGGTCGACGAGATCGTCGACAAGGCGCGGCGTGCGTTCGACGCGACGGCGGAGCGGGTGGGGTAGTCGCGCAACGATTTACGCGCTGCCGCAATCAATGCGGCAGCGCGGTGCGCCATGTTCGACCGGGATTCAATGAATTCCGGCGGACCGGACCGGCGTGAGGTTCCGGCCGATGCTGCCCGGTGCTCCCGGCACCGGGCGGCCTTGGCGGCAGGCCCGATCGCCGGAAGGCGAGTTGCGCGTTGCCTGGGCGTGAAATAGCGATGGGCCGGGATTACGCGTGCGTGAATCGCTGCCGCTCGAAATCCATGACGAGCGCGACGGAAGACGCGATATCCATCGTTCCCGTTTCAACGATGAGATCGGGAGCGATTGGTATTTCGTATGGATCCGAGATGCCGGTGAATTGCGTCGTCTGACCGGTGATCGCTTTTGCGTAAAGCCGCTTCGGATCACGTGCGGAACACGTTGCAATATCGGTTTTCAAGTAGACCTCGACGAACCGATCCGGGCCGATGATTTGTCGCGCCCGCTGTCGGTCGACCTCGTAAGGCGAGATCAGGGCGACGATTACGGTAAAACCCTGGGCATTGAGCAGTTTCGCGATTTCGGCGGTGCGACGACAGTTCTCGGTACGATCTTCTCGCGTGAAGCCGAGATCGGGAGAAACGCCCGCCCGCAATTCGTCGCCGTCGAGTATGCACGTCGGAATATTGCGCGCGCGCAACCGCCTGGCAATTTCGCGCGAGAGGGTTGACTTGCCGGCGCCGCTCAGACCGGTAAGCCACAGGGTGTAGTCGTTCTTCTCTGGTGCCATGGGTGTGCAATCTCTATCACCAGTTCACCATCGCAAGTCATGATTCCGTGCCCAAATGCGATGCCGATTCGGCTGGCTGTTTATATGGTGAAACGATTCTATGCATCCGGATTTCTACAAATGTTACATAAAAATTACCAAAAATTACGTTGGCAATTTTCTTTCTTTCGCGCTGAAAGTTTGGTAGCGGTTTGAATGAAAGATCTGAACTCTGTGCGGGTGTCGGACGGGTCGATGGCGCCGACCTGACGATGCTTGTTCGGCGAAGAAACAGGGTGTTTTGCGACGGATGAGCGATTTGTCTGACTTGTGTCGCCGATACAAGCTATTGATGTTTGGCGCATTGCGCGGCATCAGTGGCCAAACAATATTTACGAGAGGTCATGCTCGAAGAGAATTTCGATTGGCGGTATCTCGCGATTGTCGGGAAATCGCACGGCTTCATCAAGTTTGCCGGGCCGGCAGTGGTATCCCGCAGGTCCATAAGGGCGCCGGCAATAGAATAGCAGGGAGCCTGCTGATCGAGTTCGAAGCAGGGGATGCGTGCCGGAGAGGAGGGGCGATGCCCTTATCGGGGCGAGCGGGCAGTGAATGCCGGGCACCAAAACGAAAAGGGCCTGCGTCGTGAGACGCAGGCCCTTGAATTCTTTGGTGGGCGGTACTGGGATCGAACCAGTGACCCCTGCCGTGTGAAGGCAGTGCTCTACCGCTGAGCTAACCGCCCAAAGAAGCTGAAATTATGTCAGAGCTTTTGGGGTTCGTAAAGCCCTTTCTGCAAATTTTTTTCAGACCCGCGCAATGATCGGTCAGCCGGCCGTCGATGGCTCGACGAGATCGAGGATCGATCCGTCGCGCTTGAGCGTCGCGAGCACGATGCTCGAATTGATCGACATCACGCCCGCCGCGCGGTGCAGCCGGTTGATCACGAAGTCCGAGTAGTGATCGAGGTCGCGCGCGCGCACCGTCAGCACGTAGTTCGAGCCGCCCGTCACGATCTGCGCCGCGATGACTTCCGGCCACTGCTGGATCGCGTCGACGAACCGGTCGTGCCACTCGGGCACGTCCGGCCGCATCGACACATGCACGAGCGCCTCGAACGCGACGCCGACCTTCTTCGGCTCGATCGTGCAGCGATACCCCGCAATGGCGCCGCGTTCCTCGAGCAGCTTCACGCGCCGCAGGCATGCCGACGGCGACAGTGCGACCGCGTTCGCGAGGTCCTGATTGCTGATGCGTCCGTCACGCTCGAGGTGCCGGAGGATCCGCATGTCGGTTCGATCCAGAGTCATTTCGCAGAATCCGGTGAGTTTTTAGATGGGAGCCGCAGACTCTACTGCAATCGCGCCGGTTCGTCATCGAAAAGTGAAGCTCATTCTATTTCGTCCTCGATAACATGCGCCCCATGCCTCGACTGCACGGCCCGACGCAACGCGATGCCGCCGGCCCTGCCGCCGCCTTCAACCTTCACGGTCATTCCGCCATGTACGAACACATTCCCGCCTATCCGGGCGATCCGATCCTGTCGCTGTTCCAGGCGTTCCAGCAGGATGCGCATCCGCACAAGGTCAACCTGAGCATCGGCCTCTATTACGACGATGCGGGCCGGATTCCGGTGCTGGAAAGCACGCGCATCGCGGCCGGGCGCTTGCGCGACGCCGGCGCGTCGCATACGTATCTGCCGATGGAAGGGCTCGCCGCGTACCGGCAGGGCGTGCAGCGACTCGTGTTCGGCGACGATTGCGCGGCGCTCGCACAAGGGCGCATCGCGACGCTGCAGACGCTCGGCGGATCGGGCGCGATCCGGCTCGGCGCGGAATTCGTGAAGCGCTATTTCCCCGACAGCGCGATCTGGATCAGCGACCCGACGTGGGACAACCACCGCGTGATCTTTTCGGCGGCCGGCCTCGACGTGCACACGTATCCGTACTACGACGAAGCACGCAACGGCATCCGCGTCGACGCGATGCTGGCGACACTCGACGCGTTGCCGGCGCGCAGCGTCGTGCTGCTGCAGCCGTGCTGCCACAACCCGACGGGGCTCGACCTCGACCGCGACGCGTGGCGCGCGGTGATCGACGTGCTCGCGCGGCGCGGGCTGATTCCGTTCCTCGACATGGCGTACCAGGGTTTCGGCGACGGTCTCGCCGACGACGCATGGGCCGTGCGCGCGATCGTCGATGCGGGGCTGCCTGCGATCGTCGGCAACTCGTTCTCGAAGAACTTCTCGCTGTACGGCGAGCGCGTCGGCGGATTGTCGATCGTCTGCGCGAACGCGGGCGAGGCCGCGACGGTGCTGAGCCAGTTGCAGGCCGGCGTGCGCCGCACTTACTCGAGCCCGCCGCTGTTCGGTGCGCAGCTCGTGTCGACCGTGCTGAACGACGACGCGCTGCGCGCGCGCTGGGAAGACGAAGTCGCGCAGGTGCGCACGCGCATCAAGCGGATGCGCGGCGAACTGAAGGCGCGGCTCGATGCGCGCTTGCCGGGCCGCGCGTTCGACGCGCTCGTCGCGCAGCGCGGGATGTTCAGCTACACGGGCATCGCCGCGGCCGACGTCGACCGGCTGCGCGCATCGCACGGCGTCTATCTGCTGCGCTCGGGCCGCCTGTGCATCGCGGGCCTGAACGATGCGAACGTCGACCATGTCGCGAACGCGATCGCCGACGTGCTCGGCGGTGCGTCGCGCCAGGCCGCCTGAGCTTCCCGACCCCGATCCGAAGGAGTACACGATGGCTGAAACGATCCCGGTCGACTTGCCGCAACTCGCGCAACCGTTCTCGTGGGCGACCCGCGCGGGCGGACTGATGTTTACCGGTCACGGGCCGGTCGATGCGTCGGGCGCGATCGTCGGCGACACGATGGCCGAGCAGGCGCGCATCACGCTCGCGAATCTCGCGAAGGCCGTCGCGGCGGCCGGTGCGACGATGGACGATGTCGCGCAGGTGCTCGTCTACCTGTCCGACGTGAAGGCGATGCCCGAATTCGACGCCGAATACCGGCGTCACTTCCGCGAACCGTATCCGAACCGAACGTGCGTCGGCGTGCAGGGGTTCGCGCATCCGGCGATGCGTGTCGAACTCGTCGCGTATGTCGCGCTGCCCGCAGCGCGCACCTGGCAGGAACACCGCGTTGTGCGGTGAGTAGTCACCACGATCATCAAGAAACGACAACAGGACTGGAGGAGAACATGAGGAAGATCTATCGATTCGCACTGCCAATGATGGCGGGCGCGCTCACTGCGAGCGGTGCAATGGCGCAGAGCAGCGTGACGCTGTATGGCATCGTCGACCAGAGCATCCGCTACACGACGCATGCCGACGCGTCGAACGATGCAAGCGTGCAGATGACCAACGGCGCGATCACGAACAGCCGCTGGGGGCTGAAGGGCAGCGAGGCGCTCGGCGGCGGGCTGAAGGCGATCTTCCGGCTCGAGAGCGGCTTCGAGCCGCAGAACGGGCAGCTCGACGGCGCGCTGTTCGGCCGCTACGCGTATGTCGGCGTCGCGAGCGACTGGGGCACCGTGAAGCTCGGCCGCCGGGCGACCGAGGCGTTCAACCTGTTCGGCGATCTCGATCCGCTGACGGTCGGCAACTATACGGCCAACATGTGGCCGTACTTCCTCACGCAAGGCCGCGCGAGCAACGTCGTCAGCTACGACGGCACGTTCGGCGGGCTGAACGTCGGCGCGAGCTACGGCTTCGGCGGCGTCGCGGGCAGCCTCGGCGCGAACGCGTACTGGGGCACGCACGTGTCGTACACGCAGGGCGGCCTGATGGTCGGCGCGACGTACCAGCAGGTGCGCGACCTGAACAGCCGCGCGCAGCAGGCCTGGGGCGCGGGCGCGCGCTACGCGTTCGGCGCGGCGACGCTGTACGCGGGTTATCTCGGCGGCATCGACCGCACGGGCGTGCTCGACCAGGCGCTGCTGAACGCGCCGGGCCGCCAGGTGAGCTACGGTTCGTTCGCGGACAACCCGCGCCGCGACGCGATCTTCTACACGGGCGCGAGCGTCAAGGTCACGCCGGCCGTGTCGGTGACGGGCGTCGCGTATTACGACGACATCCGCAACGTCAACGGCATCGCCGGCAACGGCGGCAAGCGCTATACGGGCGTGCTCGAGGCGGAGTACGCGCTGTCGAAGGCGACCCAGGTCTACGCGACGGTCGACTACAACCGCGTGACCGGCGGCGCGTTCACCGAAATGCCCGGGCGCGGCAACCAGACGGGCGTCGCGGCCGGCCTGCGTCACCTGTTCTGAACCCGCGGCGCGCGGCGGCCGGCCGGTCCGGCGCCGGCCCGCGCGCCGCCGGCGTTTCGACCGGACAATCGCTTTCGAACGAGGTCATTCAATGCAACCTGAAGGGCAATTCCAGCACATCGCGGCGCGCGAACAAGGCCTGCGCCGCACGCTTTCCGCACGGCAGATGGCGATGATCGCGATCGGCGGCGCCATCGGCACCGGTCTCTTTCTCGGCAGCGGCTTCGCGATCGGCTTCGCGGGCCCGAGCGTGCTCGTCAGCTATGCGATCGGCGCATTCATCTCGCTGCTGCTGATGGGCTGTCTCGCCGAGATGACGGTCGCGCACCCGACATCGGGTTCGTTCGGCGCGTACGCCGAACATTACGTGAGTCCGTGGGCCGGGTTTCTCGTGCGCTACGCGTACTGGGCGTGCATCGTGCTCGCGGTCGGCACCGAGGTCACCGCGATCGCGCTGTACATGAAGTACTGGTTCCCCGGCGCGCCGGGCTGGCTGTGGATCGTCGGTTTCTCGGCGCTGCTGGTGTTCGTCAACGCACGCAGCGTCGACGTGTTCGGCGCGGTCGAATACGGCTTCTCGGTCGTGAAGATCGCGGCGATCGTCGGCTTCATCGTGCTCGGCGCGTATGTCGTGTTCGGCAATCCGGGGCTGGTCGGCGACGGCGCGGCGCGCGCGGGCTTCCACCATTACACGGGTCACGGCGGCTTCTTTCCGAAAGGACTGTGGGGGACGTGGGTCGCGGTGATCGTGTCGATCTTCAGCTACCTGAGCATCGAGATGATCGCGGTCGCAGCCGGCGAAGCGGAGGATCCCGAGCGTGCGGTCACGCGTGCGTTCCGCTCGACGATCGTGCGGCTGGTGCTGTTCTACCTCGTCACGCTCGCGCTGATGCTCGCGATCGTCCCGTGGACGGCGGCGGGGCGCGACGAAAGCCCGTTCGTGAAGGTGATGGAGGCGATCCACCTGCCGGGCGCGGCCGGGCTGATCAACTTCGTCGTGCTGGTCGCCGCGCTGTCCGCGATGAACAGCCAGCTCTACATCACGACGCGGATGATGTTCAGCCTGTCGCGCGCGGGGCATGCGCCGAAGGCGCTCGGCGAAGTGAACGCGCGCGGCGTGCCGTTCGGTGCGCTGATGCTGTCGACGCTCGGCATTGCGCTCGCGACGGTGCTGAGCGTGCTGTATCCGGACGCGTCGTTCACGATCATGATGGCGGTGTCGATGTTCGGCGCGCTGTTCACTTGGATGATGATCTTCGTCACGCACTACTGCTTCCGGCGGCGTCGCGCGGCGCTCGGCCTGCCGGCGCCGGCATTCCGGATGCGCGGCTTCCCGCTGCTGACGCTGCTCGGCGCGGGCCTGATGCTCGCGGTGATGGTGACAACCTACTTCACGGCCGAGTTCCACATGACGCTGATCTTCGGCATTCCGTTCCTGATCGCGCTGTCGGTCGTGTACGCGGTGTGGTATCGGCGTGCACGGCCGGTGCTGCAGCCGGAAGCGAAGTAGAGAAGTAGCGAAGGAGCGGCGGCTGCCTCGTGCTCAGCCCGCGAGCGCGGGCAGCGCGTCGATCGACGCGCGCACGTAGTCGGCGAAGCGCAGCGCCACCGGTTCGGCGGTGCCGCTGCGCTTCAGCGCGAGCGTGCGCGATTCGAGCGATGCATCCTTCAGCGGCCGGAACGCGAGCCGGTCGCTTTTCACCTGCTGGAGCACGCGCGGCACCAGCGCGATGCCCATCCCGAACTCGATCATCGACAGGATCGTCTGCCACAGCCGCGCCTCGTGGCGGATCAGCGGGTTGAATCCCGCGTTCACGCACTGCGCGATGATCAGGTCGTGATAGTGCGGCGCCGCTTCGCGCGGAAACAGGATGAACGGTTCCGCCGCGAGCGCGGCGAGCGCGACCTGCCTGCGCCGCGCGAGCGGATGCGCGGCCGGCAGGCAGCAGACGAACGGTTCCGCATAGACGGGCACCGATTCGACCTCGGGCGGGAAGCGGCCCCAGTGCGCATAGCCGAGATCGATCTGGCCGCGCTGGACCGCCTGCACCTGCGCCTGCGTGTTCATCTCGCTCAGCACGACCTCCACGCCCGGGTAGTCGGCCTCGAAGCGCCGCACCGCATCGGGCAGCCCGCGATACAGCATCGAATGGACGAAGCCGATCCGCAGCCGGCCCGCGAGGCCCGACGCGGAACGCACCGTCAGGCGCTCCGCCTCGGCGGCCTGCAGCAGCAGCCGGCGCGCTTCGCCGAGCAGCACCTCGCCCGCGTTGGTCAGCGCGACGGTCTTGTTGGTACGCGAGAAGAGCTGCACGCCGAGCGCATCCTCGAACTTGCGGATGTCGAAACTCAGCGCCGGCTGCGAGATGAACAGGCGTTTTGCCGCGCGCCCGAAATGCAGTTCCTCGGCGACCGCCACGAAGTAGCGCAACTGCCTCAGTTCCATGGTGCCTCCTCCCGGCGTCGGCATCGATAAGCGATATCTATCGTACCGGATAAATCCTGTATTGGACGCTTATCGATCGCGCGCCTACGCTCTGCGGAAGCCTTTGCACAGGACTGGCCGGGTGCCGCGGCGCCCGCTCCGGCCGATCTGCAGGCAACCCAGGAGACGCACGCATGAACGACACCCCCCGCACGCCGGATACCGGCGCATCCAACATCCCCGACAGCCGGGGCATCGATTTCTTCATCGCCGATCCAGACCTCGGCGCGCTGCTGAAGCTGCATCTCGGCGACGCGCCTTATGCCGAACTCGAGCCGCAGCTCCGTGCGCTCGGCGCGCGCGTGTCGGGCGAGCTCGACGAATGGGCGTCGCGCGCGGACAAGCATCCACCCATGCTCGAGCACCGCAACCGGCGCGGCGAGGCCGTGCAGCGGATCGACAAGGATCCCGCGTATGTCGCGCTCGAACGCGTCGCGTATTCGGAGCTCGGGCTCGCGTCGCTGAGCCACCGGCCCGAATCCGTGCCGCCGCTCGTCAAGTACGCGCTGACGTTCCTGTTCGTGCAGGCGGAATTCGGGCTGTGCTGCCCGGTCAGCATGACCGATTCGCTGACGCGCACGCTGCGCCGCTTCGGCGATCCGGCGCTCGTCGCGCGCTACCTGCCGATGCTTGCGTCGCGCGACTTCGACACGCTGTACCAGGGCGCGATGTTCATGACCGAGCAGGCGGCCGGCTCCGACGTCGGCGGCATCGCGACGCGCGCGTCGCGCGACACCGACGCGCACGGCGAGACCGTCTGGCGCCTGACCGGCGACAAGTGGTTCTGCTCGAACGCGGATGCCGATCTCGCGATGGTGCTCGCGCGGCCCGACGGCGCGCCGGACGGCATCAAGGGCCTCGCGCTGTTCCTGCTGCCGAAGACGCTGCCGGACGGCACGCGCAACCGTTACCGGATCGTGCGTTTGAAGGACAAGCTCGGCAGCCGTTCGATGGCGAGCGGCGAGATCGCGCTCGAAGGCGCGCAGGCCTACCTGATCGGCGAGATCGGCCGCGGCTTTCACCAGATGGCCGACATGATCAACATGTCGCGGCTGTCGAACGGCGTGCGCGCGGCCGGGCTGATGCGGCGCGCGCTGAACGAGGCGCTGCACGTCGCCGCGCATCGCGAGGCGTTCGGCCGCAAGCTGATCGAGATGCCGCTGATGCAGCGCCAGTTGATGAAGATGCTGCTGCCGGCCGAGGCCGCGCGCGCGATGTTCATGCAGATCGCGCTGCTGCTGCCGCAGGCCGACGCGGGCGACGAGCAGGCCGCGCGCTGCGTGCGGATCCTGACGCCGCTGATCAAGTTCCGTGCGTGCCGCGATGCGCGCCGCGTGACGGGCGACGCGATGGAAGTGCGCGGCGGCACCGGCTACATCGAGGAGTGGAGCGACGCGCGGGTCGTGCGCGATGCGCATCTCGGCTCGATCTGGGAAGGCACCAGCAACATCGTCGCGCTCGACGTCGCGCGGGCCGCGCAGCGCGAGCACGCGCTCGACGCGCTGCGCGCGTTCCTCGGCGACCGGCTCGGCGCGGCGCCGCTGCCCGACGCGAGCCGCGCGGCGCTGCGGCGCGTTCTCGCGCGCGCATGCGATGCGCTCGAGCGGGTCGCGGCGGAAGGCGACGACGCGCGCGTGCGGCAGGCTGCCTCTGCGCTGTACTACACGAGCGCGGCCGTGCTGATGGCCTGCGAGGGCGTGCGGCTCGCGCCGGATTTCCGGCGCCTCGCGCTCGCGCACCTGATCGTGCGCCACAAGCTGCTGCCGGTCGATCCGCTCGCGCCGGCGTCGCGCGACGACGAATCGGCCGCATTCGACGCGCTGCTGCGCGGCACGCCGATCGCGCTCGACACGGCGCTCGACCTGCTGCCGGAGGTCGAGCGATGAACGCGACGCGTGGCGCACTGGACGGCCTGAAGGTCGTCGACCTGAGCCGCGTGCTCGGCGGCCCGTACTGCACGCAGGCGCTCGCCGACCACGGCGCGACGGTGATCAAGATCGAGCCGCCGGACGGCGACGAAACACGCGGCTGGGGGCCGCCGTTCCTCGGCGATACCGCGTGGTACTTCATGGGCGTCAACCGCAACAAGGAAGGGCTCGCGCTCGACCTGTCGCGCGACGAAGGGCGCGCGATCCTGTGGCGCCTGCTCGACGAGGCCGACGTGCTCGTCGAGAACTTCAAGCCCGGCACGCTCGCGCGCTGGGGGATGGACTATGCGCGCGACCTGCAGCCGCGCTTCCCGCGCCTGATCCACTGCGCGGTGACGGGCTTCGGCGCGGACGGCCCGCTCGGCGGGCTGCCCGGCTACGACGCGGTGATCCAGGCGATGGCGGGGCTGATGAGCGTGAACGGCGAGCGAGACGGCGACGCGACGCGTATCGGCCTGCCGATCGTCGACATGGTCACGGGGCTCAACGCGCTCGCGGGCATCCTGCTGGCGCTCGCGGAGCGCGAGAAGAGCGGGCGCGGGCAGTCGGTCGACATCGCGCTGTACGACTGCGGCGTGTCGCTGCTGCACCCGCACTTGCCGAATTTCTTCGGCTCGGGGCACGTGCCGGCGCGCAGCGGCAACGCGCACCCGAACATCGCACCGTACGACAGCTACCGCACGGCGACCGTGCCGATCTTCGTCGCGGTCGGCAACGACCGGCAGTTCGCGCGGCTCGTCGCACATCTCGGCGCGCCGGAGCTCGCGGCCGATCCGCGCTTCGTCGACAACCGCAGCCGCTGCGCGCACCGGCCCGAGCTGAAGGCCGAACTGGAAGCGCGGCTCGCCGTGCACGCGTGCGAGCCGCTCGCGCGCGACCTGATGGCGGCCGGCGTGCCGTGCGGGCCGGTGCGAACGGTGGCCGACGTCGCGCACGATCCGCATGCGCTGCACCGGAACCTGTTCGTCGAGATCGGTGCGTATCGCGGCACCGCGTCGCCGGTGAAGCTGTCGCGTACGCCGGCCACCTACCGAACGCCGCCGCCCGCGCTTGGCCACGACACGCGCGCGGTGCTCGATCGGCTCGGCGTCGATCGCGCGCTTCAGCAGCAACTGCTCGATGCCGGCGTGCTGAAAACGGCACCCGGCCAGGCGCCCGGCTAGGCGCCGCCAACCGACACAACGCCGCCGGCCGGCGGCGTTATGCCGGCCACCCGGGAAAGGCGCGCGGCAGTCGCGCCCCCGATCACACACTGGAGACATCGATGAGCCGTCCGCAATCCCCGCCCGCCGCGCATCCGCGGCCTGGCCGCGCCGCCTTCGCGGCGTTCGTCGGCACCACGATCGAGTGGTACGACTTCTACATCTACGGCACAGCCGCGGCGCTCGTGTTCGGCAAGGTGTTCTTTTCGAGCACGATGGACCCCGGCGTCGCGACGCTGCTCGCGTTCGTCACGTTCTGGGCCGGCTTCGCCGCGCGGCCGCTCGGCGGGATCGTGTTCGGGCATCTCGGCGATCGCGTCGGCCGCAAGACCGCGCTCGTGATCACGCTGGTGATGATGGGCCTCGCGACGACCGGCATCGGCCTGCTGCCCGGTTACGCGCAGATCGGCGTATGGGCGCCGGCCGGCCTCGTCGTGCTGCGTGTGCTGCAGGGCATCGCGGTCGGCGGCGAGTGGGGCGGCGCGGTGCTGATCGCGAGCGAGAACGCGCCGAAGCACAAGAGCATCCTGTACGCGGCGTTCGCGCAGCAGGGCTCGCCCACCGGCAACCTGCTCGCGACGGCCGCGTTCTTCGCGCTGAGCGCATTGCCGACGCCGTCTTTCCTGATGTGGGGCTGGCGCATTCCGTTCCTGCTGTCGGCCGTGCTCGTGATCATCGGCATGGTGATCCGGCTGAAGCTCGAGGAATCGGTCGACATGCAGCGCGTGCTCGCTCGCAAGCGCACGGTGAAACTGCCGCTGCGCGACGTCGTGCGCGATCACTGGGTGGTCGTGCTGCTCGCGGCCGGCACGCTGCCGGTGATCAACGTCACGTACTTCCGCAGCACGTTCGCGCTGTCGTGGGCGACGAAGGAGCTCGGCTACGCGCAGGGCACGTTCCTCGGCATCCTGTCGATCTCGCTCGTCGTGCAGTTCCTGTTGCAGCCGGTCGGCGCGTGGTTCGTGTCGAAGGTCGACATGCGTCGCGCGATGTGCTGGATCCTGATTCCGGAAATCGTGCTGATGCCGGTGATGTTCCATGCGCTCGCGACGCGCTCGTACTGGGTGGCCGTCGCGGGCATGTGCGTCTCGACGATTCCGTCCGCGATGTTCTACGGCGCGGTCGGCGGCGTGCTCGCACGCGTGTTTCCGGCCAACATCCGCTACACGGGCCTGTCGCTCGCGTATCAGCTGAGCGCGCTCGTCGTCGGCGGCGGCACGCCCGTGCTCGCGCAGGCGATCCTCAACGCGACGGGCAGCATTGTCGGCGTCGCGGTTGCGTCGGGGCTTTACGCGCTCGTGTCGCTCGTCTGCATGCTGGCGCTGCTGAACCGCACCGGGTATCGCGCCGACGAACTGTCGACCGCCGAGCGCACCGATGCCGCGGAATGGGGTACCGAAGGCGGAGGTGTCGAAAACGCGGCCGGCGGGGCGCAGCAGCCGGGCGACGGCGGTGCGTTGAAACCGGCGGGTTGAATCGCACCGATCGCGCGACCCCAAAAGGAAAACGGCACCGTGCGATACACGGTGCCGTTTTTCGGATCACGCGGCCGGCAGGCCGCCGGCTTCGCGCATCACGGCATCAGCCTTCCGTCGGCGGCACGTAGCCGGACGCCTGGTCCGCGCCGTCGCCGAAGAAGTACTTTTCGGTCTGCTTCATCAGGTACTGGCGTGCACGCGGGTCTGCCATGTTCAGGCGGTTTTCGTTGATCAGCATCGTCTGCTGCTTGAGCCAGCCCTGCCATGCTTCCTTCGAGACGCTTTCATAGATGCGCTTGCCGAGTTCGCCCGGCAGCGGCGGGAAATCGAGACCTTCGGCTTCCTTGCCGAGCTTCGCGCATTGAATCATACGGGCCATCGTGTACTTCTCCTGTAATCGGACTGGGGGAGGGCAGTCGTGCCTGCGCTCAGAGCTGCTTCATCAGCACGAGCGACTTGCGCTGCCAGTTATAGAGCTTGCGGCGGTCTTCCGGCAGGTCGTCGACGCTGACCTTGACGAAGCCGCGCTTGAGGAACCAGTGCTCGGTGCGCGTCGTGAGCACGAAGATGTGCGTGAGGCCGCGCGCGCGGGCGCGCTGCTCGATGCGCTTGAGCAGGCGCTCGCCGTCGCCCGAGCCCTGCGCTTCCGGCGCGACCGTCAGGCATGCCATCTCGCCGATCTTCTCCAGCGGATACGGATAGAGCGCCGCGCAGCCGAACAGCACGCCATCGTGCTCGATCACCGAGAAGTGGTCGATGTCGCGCTCGATCTGGTGGCGGCCGCGCCGCACCAGCGTGCCGTCCGTCTCGAGCGGCTCGATCAGCGACAGGATGCCGCCGACGTCGTCCGGCGTCGCTTCGCGCAGGCTCTCGAGGTTCTCGTACGAGATCATCGTGCCGACACCGTCGTGCAGGAACAGTTCCAGCAGCATGCTGCCGTCGAGCGATTGCGGGATCAGGTGCGCACGGGTCACGCCGCCACGGCAAGCGCGGATCGCGTGCTTCAGGAAGAACGCGTCGTCGCCTTGCAGGTCACCGGAATCGAGCAGGTCGGCGGCCGAATCGAGCGACATTTCGCGGATCAGCTCGCCTTGGTCGTCGACGATGCCGGGGCCGTCGGTCAGGAACACGATCTTGTCGGCGCGCAGCGCGATCGCGGCGGCCGACGCGACGTCTTCCATCGACAGGTTGAACGCCTCGCCGGTCGGCGAGAACCCGAGCGGCGACAGCAGCACGAGCTTGCGGCTCGCGAGCGAATGACGGATCGATTCGGCGTCGATCTTGCGCACGATGCCCGTATGCGCGAAATCGACCCCGTCGAGAATCCCCACCGGCCGTGCGGTCACGAAGTTGCCCGACACGACGCTGATGTGCGCGTGCGCCATCGGCGAGTTCGGCAGACCCTGGCTGATCGCGGCCTCGATGTCGAGACGCACTTCGCCGGCGGCTTCCTTCGCGGATTCGAGCGCGCGCGCATCGGTGATGCGCAGGCCGTGCGAAAACTCGGATTCGACACCATGCAGGCTCAGCTGCTCCTCGACCTGCGGGCGCGAGCCGTGCACGAGCACGATCTGGATGCCCATCGCCTGCAGCAGCGCGATGTCGGACACGAGCGCGTTCAGCAGCCCCTGCTGCACCACCTCGCCGCCGAACCCCACGACGAACGTGCTGTTGCGGAACTTGTGGATATAGGGCGCGACGGAGCGCATCCAGTCGACGAACTGCGCGTGGCTGGCGGCCGAATCGTCGGCAGCCGGCGGCGTCGCGGCGCCGGTCTGGGCGGGAGGGAGGTCGGTTTGGGAATTCATGGGCGGGATTATAATGCGCCCCCATGTCGAATGTACCTAAAAGTCCCGCGCCGACGCGGGCCAAAGCGCCGTCGGCCCGGCACCCGGATGGTGCGGCCGATGCGCGCCAGCAGCAGGGCCAGCCGCCGCGCCAGCAGCAGGACAAGCAGGCGGGCCAGCCGCCGCGCGGGCCGCGCGGCGACGAACGCCGCAGCGATGCGCGCCAGCCGGCCGCGGCAACCGATGCAACGCGCGCAGCAGAGGCACGCACCCCGCGCCGCGAGCGTCCGCCGCGCGCCGCCGTCGCCCCGAATCCCGTTCCGCCGATCACGTACCCCGAAAGCCTGCCGGTGTCCGGCAAGCGCGACGAAATCGCGCGCGCGATCGCCGGTCACCAGGTTGTCATCGTCTGCGGCGAAACGGGCTCGGGCAAGACCACGCAGTTGCCGAAGATCTGTCTCGATCTCGGCCGCGGCCTCGGCGCCGGCGGCACGGGCCTGATCGGCCATACGCAGCCGCGGCGTCTCGCCGCGTCGTCGACCGGCCGCCGGATCGCCGAGGAACTCGGCACGCCGTTCGGCGAGGTGGTCGGCTACAAGGTGCGCTTTACCGACAACCTCGCGCCGGGCGCGTCCGTGAAGCTGATGACGGACGGCATCCTGCTCGCCGAGACGCAGACCGACCCGCTGCTGAAGGCGTACGACACGCTGATCATCGACGAGGCGCACGAGCGCAGCCTGAACATCGACTTCCTGCTCGGCTACCTGAAGGAAATCCTGCCGAGGCGGCCGGACCTGAAGCTGATCGTCACGTCCGCGACGATCGACGCCGACCGCTTCGCGCGCCATTTCGGCACCGACGAGCGCCCGGCGCCCGTGATCGAAGTGAGCGGGCGGCTGTATCCGGTCGAGATGCGCTACCGCCCGGTGGCCGAGGATCGCCCGGCCGTGAAGCATGCCGAGGGCACGGCCGGCCGTGACCGCGTGAAGACCGCGCGCGAAGCCGAGCGCGACCTGATGGACGCGATCGTCGACGCGGTCGACGAGCTGTGCCGCGAGGGCCCCGGCGACGTGCTGGTGTTCCTGCCCGGCGAGCGCGAGATCCGCGAGGCGGCCGAGGCGCTGCGCAAGCACCATCCGCCGCACACCGAGATCCTGCCGCTGTTCGCGCGGCTCTCGGCGGCCGACCAGGACAAGGTGTTCAAGGCGTCGAACGCGCGCCGCATCGTGCTCGCGACCAACGTGGCCGAGACGTCGCTGACGGTGCCGGGCATCCGCTACGTCGTCGACACCGGTCTCGCGCGCGTGAAACGCTATTCGTACCGGAACAAGGTCGAGCAACTGCAGGTCGAGTCGATCTCGCAGGCCGCGGCGAACCAGCGCGCGGGCCGCTGCGGCCGCGTGGCCGACGGCGTCTGCATCCGCTTGTACGAGGAAAGCGACTATCAGGCGCGCGTGCGCTTCACCGATCCGGAAATCCTGCGCTCGTCGCTCGCGTCGGTGATCCTGCGGATGAAGTCGCTGCACCTGACCGCGATCGAATCGTTCCCGTTCCTCGAACCGCCGCCCGGCCGCGCGATCGCGGACGGCTACCAGTTGCTCAACGAGCTCGGTGCGGTCGACGACGACAACGCGCTGACGCCGCTCGGCCGCGAACTCGCACGGCTGCCGCTCGACCCGCGCGTGGGACGGATGATTCTTGCCGCGCGCGACCAGCAGTCGCTGCGCGAGGTGCTGATCATCGCGAGCGCGCTGTCGGTGCAGGATCCGCGCGACCGGCCGATCGAAGCGCAGGAGCAGGCCGACCAGGCGCACCGCCGGTTCGCCGACGAGCGTTCCGAATTCCTGCAGTGGCTGAAGATCTGGGCGTGGTTCGAAGAGGCCGTCGCGCACAAGAAGTCGAACCGGCAGCTCATTGACGCGTGCCGGCAGAACTTCCTGTCGCATTTGCGGCTGCGCGAGTGGCGCGATGTCCATTCGCAATTGCTGACTGTCGTGCGCGAACACGGCTGGCGGCTCAACGAAGTCGAGGCGACCTACGAACAGGTCCATCTGGCCCTGTTGACGGGCCTGCTCGGCAACCTGGGCCTGAAGGCCGACGACGATCCGCACTATCTCGGCGCGCGCGGGATCAAGTTCTACCTGTGGCCGGGCTCGGTGCTCGCGAAGAAGGCCGGCCGCTGGGTGATGGCGGCCGAGCTCGTCGAGACGAGCCGGCTGTACGCGCGCTGCCTCGCGAAGATCGAGCCCGAATGGGTCGAGAAGATCGGCGCGCACCTGCTGAAGAAATCGCTGTCGGAGCCGCACTGGGAAAAGCGCCCGGCGCAGGTCAGCGCGTACGAGCGCGCGACGCTGTACGGGCTGCCGATCTATCACCGCCGGCGCGTCGCGTTCGGCAAGCAGGATCCGGCGCGCGCGCGCGAGCTGTTCATCCGCGGCGCGCTGGTCGAAGGCGAGTTCGACACGAAGCTCGCGTTCTTCGCGCACAACCGCAAGCTGCTCGCCGACATCGAGCAGCTCGAGCACAAGTCGCGCCGGCAGGACGTGCTGGTCGACGACGAGCTGATCTACGCGTTCTACGACCAGGCGATTCCGGAAGGGATCCACACGGGCGTCGCGTTCGAGCGCTGGTATCGCGACGAGGTGAAGCAGGGCGGCCAGCCCGAAGACAAGCTGCGGCTGCTGTACCTGTCGCGCGACGACCTGATGCGCCACGAGGCGGCCGGCGTGACGACCGAGCTGTTCCCGAAGCGCGCGACGATGGCCGGCGTCGAGATGGCGCTCACGTACCACTTCGAACCCGGCACGCCGCGCGACGGCGTGACGCTCGCGGTGCCGCTGTACGCGCTGAACCAGGTCGACGCGCGCCGCTGCGAGTGGCTCGTGCCGGGGATGCTGAAGGAAAAGGTGCAACTGCTGCTGAAGTCGCTGCCGCAGAAGCTGCGCCGCCACTGCGTGCCGCTGCCCGAGTACGCGGCCGGCTTCGTCGAGCGGATGGGGCGCGAGCGCTTCGGCGCGGGCGGGCTCGTCGAGGCGCTGATCGCCGACGTGCGCGGCGAGACGCAGGTCGCGATGAAGACGGCCGACTTCAAGCTCGAGACGCTGCCCGCGCATCTGTTCATGAACTTCAAGGTGATCGACGAGCACGGCCGCCAGCTCGCGATGGGGCGCAATCTCGCGCAGCTTCGCCAGGAGCTCGGCGCGCAGGCGCAGCAGCAGTTCCAGAAGATCGCGGCGGCGTCGACGATCTCGCCCGGCGGCGAGGCCGATGCCGGGCCGGCAGCCGGCACGGCGCCGGCGCCGGTCGCCACGGCCGGTGCCGCCGGGCGTGGCGCGAAGGCCGGCAAGGGCGCGGCGCCGCAGACGGCCGCTCCGGCGGAAGCCGGCGCGACGGCGCTGTACGAGAACCTGACGACGTGGAATTTCGGCAAGCTCCCCGAGTTGCTGGAGATCCGCCGGCGCGGCCAGACGCTGTACGGCTACCCGGCGCTCGTCGATCGCGGCACGCATTGCGACGTCGAGGTGTTCGATTCGCCGGAAGAGGCCGCGCGCATCCACCGCGCCGGCCTGCGGCGGCTGTTCGCGCTGCAGCTGAAGGAGCCGATCAAGTTCCTCGAAAAGAACCTGCCGGGCCTGCGCGAGATGGCGATGCAGTACATGTCGCTCGGCACGCAGGACGAGTTGCGCGACCAGTTGATCGACACGGCGCTCGACCGCGCGTGCCTGCAGGATCCGCTGCCCGACGACGACGCGAGCTTCCACGCGCGGCGCGACGAGGGCCGCAGCCGCCTGAACCTGCTCGCGCAGGAAATCGCGCGGCTCGTCGGGCAGATCCTGGCCGAGTACGCGGGGCTCGCGAAGAAACTCGCGCAGGCCAAGCCGTTCGCGCAGGCGCACGCGGATCTGCAGCAGCAGCTCGCCGCGCTGGTCGGCAAGCGCTTCGTGATCGATACGCCTTACGTGCAGCTTGCGCACTTCCCGCGCTACCTGAAGGGCATCGCGCTGCGGATCGACAAGCTGAAGGCCGATTCGGCGCGCGACGCGAAGCAGTCCGCGGACCTGTTGCCGCTCGCCCAGCAGTACCAGCGCGCGGTGTCGCAGCGCGGCGGCGTCGCCGACCCGCGGCTCGCGGAATTCCGCTGGCTGCTCGAGGAACTGCGAATTTCGCTGTTCGCGCAGGAACTGCGCACGCCGATGCCGGTCTCTGTCAAGCGCCTGCACAAGGTCTGGGAGTCGATGCAGCGCTAGCGCAACATCGGTTTTCCGGGTCAGCACCGGCGGCCGGCCCCGGCCGGCCGCACGGCGTATGCCGCGCCGGCCTGTCCGGCCGTTGCGGCGTGCGTCGAAGTGGCGCAACGGCGGTTTACGTCAACCGGCGAGGCTGGTTGAACGTTTTACAATGACGGTTGTTCCACGACGTGAGTCTTCATGCGCACTTTCCTTTCCCTCGGCCGCACGCTCGCGCTGGCCGCCGCCGTGCTGGCGCCCGCCGCACACGCGAATAACGTGATCGTCCTCAATTCGGCCGAAGCGACGCTTTCCCTGATCGACCAGCAGACCCGCGAGGTCGTCGGCACGATGCCGACCGGCAAGGAACCGCACCACCTGATGGCGACGCCCGACAATTCGTCGCTGATCGTCGCGAATTCGGTCTCGAACAGCCTGATGTTCGTCGATCCGAAGACGGGCAAGCTGCAACGCACGGTCGAAGGCATCGAGGATCCGTACCAGCTCGGCTTCTCGCCCGATCACAAGTGGTTCGTGTCGACCGGGCTGCGCCTCGATCGCCTCGACATCTACAGCTACGACGGCCGTGACGTGAAGATCGCGAAGCGCCTGCCGCTCGCGGTGATGCCGAGCCACCTCGCGTTTACGAAGGACAGCAAGACGGTGCTCGTGTCGCTGCAGGTGTCCGGCGAGATCGCGGCGGTCGACCTCGCTACCCAGACGGTCAAGTGGAAGATGCCGGTCGGCAAGGTGCCGGCGGGCCTGTGGCTCACGCCGGACGACAAATTCCTGCTCGTCGGGATGACTGGAGCGGATTACGTCGCGGTCGTCGACTGGCGCAACCAGAAGGTCGTCAAGCAGATCTACACGGGCAAGGGCGCGCACAACTTCCGCTCGCTCGCCGACGGCACGCACGTCGCGATCACGAATCGGGTCGCGAACACGATCAGCATCATCGACGAGAACACGCTCACCAACGTCGGCGACATCACCGGCCTGCTGCCGGGCCCCGACGACATGGAGCTGTCCGCCGACAAGAAGACGTTGTGGGTCACGTTCCGCTTCGCGAAGAAGGTCGGGATCATCGACCTCGCGTCACGCAAGCTGGTGCAGACGATCGCAGTCGGCCGCTCGCCGCACGGCATCTACTTCTACGACCGCGCGCCGTGGAAGGCGGCGAACGGCGCGTGACGGGCGGAGGCGAACGATGCTGCACCTGATCGATGCGTTCGTGTCGGACATCCAGACCTGGCTGTACGTCGATGTCGTGCAGCCGCTCCTCTTCAAGTTCAACCTGATGGACTATGACGAGGACACCTACGACGCGCTGTACTGGGTGATCATCGGCGCGCTGCAGATGGTGCTGATGTTCGCGCTGCTGCGCCCGCTCGAGGCGCTGCTGCCGGTCGAGCGCTGGAAGAACCGCCGCGCGGTGCGCGTCGACGTGATCTACACGGCGATCTCGAAGCTCGGCATCTACACGCTGTTCTTCTTCTTCGCGCTGCAGCCGGTATTCGACAGCTTCCAGGCATGGCTGCGCCTGCACGGCGTCGCGAACGTCAACCTCGACTATCTGTGGCCGGGCGTGACGTCGCAGCCGATCGTCGCGTTCGCGATCTATCTCGTCGTGCTCGACTTCGCCGGCTACTGGTATCACCGCTGGCAGCACAAGTTCGGCATCTGGTGGGAGCTGCACGCCGTGCACCACAGCCAGCGGCAGATGTCGCTGTGGTGCGACGACCGCAACCACCTGCTCGACGACGTGCTGCAGTCGTGCTTTTTTGCGTCGATCGCGCTCGTGATCGGCGTGACGCCGTCGCAGTTCGTCGTGCTGACCGCGTTCACGAACTTCATGCAGAGCATTCAGCACACGAATGCACGGCTGTCGTTCGGCTGGCTCGGCGAGCGCCTGCTCGTCAGCCCGATCTTCCACCGGCGTCACCATGCGGTCGGCTACGGCCACGAAGGCACCAAGTACGGCTGCAACTTCGGCGTGCTGTTCCCGTGGTGGGACATGATGTTCGGCACCGCGTCGTGGAACCGCACGGTCGAGCCGACCGGCATCCGCGAGCAGGTCGAAGGCGTGTCCTACGGCGAAGGCTTCTGGGCGCAGCACGGCCTCGCGTTCGTGCGGATCTTCCGGCGCCTGTTCCCCGCGAAGCGCGGCGCGGCGTCGGCCTGACCCGGCCACACTCCCGTTGAGCGACTCTCCCACGCGGCCCGCATGCGCTTTGGCGCATGCGGGCCGCGTGGTTTATCCTTTCCCCGTTTTTCTCCGTCGATACAGGCTCGCATGAACGATTTGCTGCGTTCCTTCATCCGGGCATTGGCGAGCGCATTGCATCCGCGCATGCTCTGGCTCACCCTGATGCCGTTCCTCGTCTCGGCCGTCCTGTGGGGCGTCTTGCTGTGGTTCTCGTGGCAGACGCTGCTGGACCTCGCGCGCGGCGCGCTCGACGGCTTCGTGCTGACGGCCGCGCTGTATCGCGCGTTCGACATGATCGGCATGTCGCAGCTGCATGCGGTCGTCGCGCCGTTCGTGGTCGTGTCGCTCGCGATCCCGCTGATCGTGCTGACCGTGCTGCTGCTGATTGCGACGATTTCGATGCCGGTCGTGATCAAGCACCTGTCGAACCGGCAGTTCGCGGCGCTCGAGGCGAAGCGGGGCGGCACCTTCTTCGGCAGCGTGTTCAATTCGCTGGGGGCGGCACTGGCCGGCGTGGTCGTGCTCGTCGTCACGATCCCGCTGTGGCTGATCCCGCCGTTCTTCGCGCTGCTGCCGCCGGTGATCTGGGGCTGGCTCACGTACCGCGTGATGACCTACGACGCGCTCGCGCTGCACGCGAGCCGCGACGAGCGCCGTGCGCTCGTGCGGCAGCACCGCTGGCCGCTGATCGGCATCGGCGTCGCGACCGGGCTGCTCGGCACCGTGCCGACCTTCGTGTGGGTATCGTCGGTCTGGATGATGGTGCTGTTTCCGTTCGTCGCAGCGGCCATGATCTGGGTTTACGCTTTCATCCTCGTCTTCTCGGCGCTGTGGTTCGGGCACTATTGCCTGCGCGCGCTGGAGGACCTGCGCGCGAGCGTGCGCGCCACCGCAATCGACATGGGGCAGGCATGAGCATCGGCATCATCATCATCGGCGACGAAATCCTCTCGGGCCGCCGGCAGGACAAGCATCTGGCGAAGGTCATCGAGCTGCTCGGCGCGCGCGGCCTCGCGCTCGACTGGGCCGAATACGTCGGCGACGATCCCGCGCGCATCACGGCGACGCTCGCGCGCGCGATCGCGTCGGGCGACATCGTGTTCTCGACGGGCGGCATCGGCGCGACGCCGGACGACCACACGCGCCAGTGCGCGGCCGCCGCGCTCGGCGTGCCGCTCGAACTGCATCCGGAAGCGAAGGTGCTGATCTCGGAGCGGATCCGGGAAACCCACGGCGATCCGGCCACGCCGGTCGACTTCGATTCGCCGGAGAACCAGCACCGCTTCAACATGGGCGTGTTCCCGGTCGGCGCGACGATCATCCCGAACGGCTATAACCGGATTCCGGGCTTCTCGGTCGGCGATCTGCACTTCGTGCCGGGCTTCCCGGTGATGGCCTGGCCAATGATCGAATGGGTGCTCGATACGAAATACGCCGACCTGCATCACGCGACGCCGCATGCGGAGCGCTCGTTGTACGTGTTCGAACTGCCGGAATCGACGCTCACGCCGTTGATGGAGCGCATCGAGCGCGACTTTCCGGGCGTGCGGGTGTTCAGCCTGCCGAGCGTCGGCGACGCGGAGCGCGGCGGCATCTATGCGCGCCGTCACATCGACCTCGGCGTGAAGGGCGAGCCGGAGGCGGTCGCGGCCGCGTTCGTGAAGCTGCGCGAAGGCGTGCACCTGCTCGGCGGCGACGTCGTCGAGCCCGACACGCCGCGCGCCTGACTCTCCGCACAAAAGCAACGGGCCGCGCAACGCGGCCCGTCATCGGCATGTCATCGCCCGGCTCGACGATGGGGTTGTCGCAACCGGTCGGGAGTGAGCGCCGTCAGGCGCCGATCCACGGCAGTTTGCGGAAGCACCAGCCGTCGACCGTCTTGCGGTGGCCTTCGGCGTCCTTTGCACCCTCGAAGCCTTCGAGCAGGTCGAACGCCTTCGTGAAGCCGGCCTGCGACGACGCGACCGCGGCGAGCTTCGAGCGCGCGGCGCTGCGGCACAGGAACAGTACGGGGGTATCGGGCGCGATGGCCGCTTTCAGTTCGGCGACGAATTCGGCGTTCGGCACGCCGCCCGGGTAGCGCGTCCATTCGAGGTGCAGGTACTGGCCGTCGCCAACGAGCGGGCGGCCGATCCAGTCGAGCTCGGCGCGGGTGCGCACGTCGACGAGGCGCGCCGACGGGTCGAGCTGCAGCAGTTCGAATGCCTCGACCGGCAGCAGTGCGCCGGCGTAGTTGAGCGCGCCTTGTGCGCGGCGTTCGTCGGCCTTCGCGTAAAGCTGGTCGAGCGTACTCATGGCGGGGAGTCTCCTTGTCGTTCAAACAAACATTCTAGCGCGGCGTCGCGGCACGGACGTCCGCATGCGGCACGGTGCACGCACTGCACCCGCTTTCACCAAAAGAGTGCAGAATGACGTGCATGCACCACAATGATTCCGCGAGCGCGGCGCATCGCGATGATTGCACCACTGCGGTGCGATCGGTTGGCGGCCTGAGCGGCACCGGGCCCCGGAATTGCGCAGCACAGCCCCGTCGCGGCGAGCGCCGGCGCGATTCGCGCCGGTCTTGCACAGAGGTGGCACGGAAGCTGCTTTATAGGTTTCGGTCGAATCGGGGCGCGCTGCGCCAAAGCAAGACCCCGATCAGCTCGATAAACGAGGCGGTTCCCAGTCCGCCGGAATTGTTCAATCAGGAGAAGAGGTTATGAGTAAAACCGTCGCCGACGTCATGCAGCTCGTGAAGGACGAGGACGTCAAGTTTGTCGATTTCCGCTTCACGGATACGCGCGGCAAGGAACAGCACGTGTCGGTGCCGGTTTCGGCGTTTGACGAAGACAAGTTCGAAAGCGGTCATGCATTCGACGGTTCGTCGATCGCGGGCTGGAAGGGCATCGAGGCGTCGGACATGCTGCTCATGCCGGACCCGACCGCCGCATTCGTCGACCCGTTCTATGAAGAGTCGACCCTCGTGCTGACCTGCGACGTGGTCGAGCCGGCCGACGGCAAGGGCTACGAGCGCGATCCGCGTTCGCTCGCGAAGCGCGGCGAAGCGTACCTGAAGAGCACGGGCATCGGCGACACGGCCTACTTCGGTCCGGAACCGGAATTCTTCATTTTCGACTCGGTCCAGTGGAACACGGACATGTCGGGCTGCTTCGTGAAGATCAACTCGGAAGAAGCACCGTGGTCGGCAGGCAAGGAATTCGAAGGCGGCAACACGGGCCACCGTCCGGGCACGAAGGGCGGCTACTTCCCGGTCGCGCCGGTCGACACGTTCCAGGACATCCGTTCGGAAATGTGCCTGCTGCTCGAACAGCTCGGCATCCCGGTCGAAGTGCATCACCACGAAGTGGCAGGCCAGGGCCAGAACGAAATCGGCACGAAGTTCTCGACGCTCGTGCAGCGCGCCGACTGGACGCAATGGTCGAAGTACATCATCCATAACGTCGCTCACTCGTACGGCAAGACGGCGACGTTCATGCCGAAGCCGGTCGTCGGCGACAACGGTTCGGGCATGCACGTTCACCAGTCGATCTGGAAGGACGGCCAGAACCTGTTCGCGGGCAACGGCTACGCCGGCCTGTCGGAACTGGCGCTGTTCTACATCGGCGGCATCATCAAGCACGCCCGTGCACTGAACGCGATCACGAACCCGACGACGAACTCGTACAAGCGTCTGGTCCCGCACTTCGAGGCACCGGTCAAGCTGGCCTACTCGGCACGCAACCGTTCGGCATCGATCCGCATTCCGCACGTGTCGAACCCGAAGGGCCGCCGTATCGAAACGCGCTTCCCGGATCCGATGGCGAACCCGTACCTGTGCTTCACGGCGCTGATGATGGCCGGCCTCGACGGGATCCAGAACAAGATCCATCCGGGCGAAGCAGCCGACAAGAACCTGTACGACCTGCCGCCGGAAGAGGATGCAAAGATCCCGACCGTCTGCGCAGGCCTCGACCAGGCACTCGAAGCGCTCGACAAGGATCGCGAGTTCCTGACGCGCGGCGGCGTGTTCACGGACGGCATGCTCGACGCGTACCTCGCGCTGAAGGAGCAGGAGCTGGCGAAGTTCCGCATGACGACGCACCCGATCGAGTTCGAGATGTACTACTCGCTGTAATCGGCGATGGCGCTTCGATTCAGCGCCGATTTGCCGGTTCGTTCCCGTCGCGCAGGCTGCGGCGGGAACGGCGGAGTCTGAAAGGGGACGGCGTCCAGCCGTCCCTTTTTTGTTCCGGTGATTTTCATTTTCTGGCCCGTTGAGGCGCGACAAGCACGCAGATGGTTCTGAAGAATCTGATCAAGGCGAAAACGGGGCAGCCCGAGCGACTGACGGACGACGAGCGGCTCTCGCGGTCGGGCCTGCTTGCGGGGCTGGAAGCGTTGCCGACGGTCGTGATCGTGCTCGACCGCAAGACGCTGCGGATCGCGTTCGCGAACCCGTCGGCGGAGGCGATGCTCGACATCTCGCGCCGGCAGCTCGCGCAGCGGCCGTGGGGCGAGATTTTTCCGAACGCGAACGAGCTCGCGTCGACGATCACCGCGATCGGCGAGGAGCGCTTTCACGCGACGCATCTCGATACCGTGCTCGACAGGCCCGGCCGCGAACCGCTGCACGTGCACGCGATCGTCGGCTTCCTCGAGACCGCGCCCGATTTCGTGCTCGTCGAGCTGTTCGAGAACGAGCGGCAGTCGCGCACCGATCGCGAGGAGCGCATCCACGACCTGACCGCGGTCAACAAGCAACTGATCCGCAACCTCGCGCACGAGATCAAGAACCCGCTCGGCGGAATTCGCGGCGCTGCCCAGCTGCTCGAATTCGAGCTCGGCGAGCGCGAGCGCGGCGAGTTGCGCGAATACACGCAGGTGATCATCAAGGAATCCGACCGCCTGCAGACGCTCGTCGACCGGTTGCTCGAGCCGCACCGGCATCCGCACATCGTCGGCGACGTGAACATTCATGAAGTGTGCGAACGCGTGCGCGCGGTGATGCTCGCGGAATTCCCGCGCGGGCTCACGATCGAGCGCGACTACGACGTGAGCGTGCCGGATTTGCGCGGCGACAAGGAGCAACTGATCCAGGCGCTCCTCAACATCGTGCGCAATGCCGCGCAGGCGCTGCGCGAGCGGATCGCGCAGGGCGACGCGAAGATCGAGTTGCGCACCCGCATCGCGCGCAAGATCACGATCGCGAAGCGCCTGTACAAGCTGGCACTGGACTTGCACGTGATCGACAACGGGCCCGGCATTCCGGAAGAGATCCGCGACCGGATTTTCTACCCGCTCGTGTCCGGGCGCGAAGACGGCAGCGGCCTCGGCCTCACGCTCGCGCAGACGTTCGTGCAGCAGCACGACGGGATGATCGAGGTCGAGAGCCGGCCCGGACGTACCGAATTTCAGATTCTGCTGCCGCTCGACCATTGAGCGGTAACAGCACGATTCACCGGATTCACCCATACCTGACCGACCTATGAAGCCGATCTGGATAGTAGACGACGACCAATCGATCCGCTGGGTGCTTGAAAAGGCACTCGCCCGGGACAGCTTCGCGACGAAGAGCTTCGCGAACGTGCGCGATGCGCTGGCCGCGCTCGACCACGAGACACCGCAGGTGCTCGTGTCCGACATCCGGATGCCGGGCGGCTCGGGCCTCGAGTTGCTGCAGGCGATGCACGAGCGGCTGCCGGGCCTGCCCGTCATCATCATGACCGCGTTCTCCGATCTCGACAGCGCCGTCGCCGCGTTCCAGGGCGGCGCGTTCGAATATCTCGCGAAGCCGTTCGATGTCGACAAGGCGGTCGAGCTGATCCGCCGCGCGGTCGAGGAAAGCCTGCGCGGCGGCGCGCCGCAGGACGAGCGCGTGGCCGAGGCGCCCGAGATGCTCGGCCAGGCGCCCGCAATGCAGGACATGTTCCGCGCGATCGGCCGCCTGTCGCATTCGGCGGCGACCGTGCTGATCACGGGCGAGTCGGGCACCGGCAAGGAGCTCGTCGCACGTGCGCTGCACCGTCACAGCCCGCGCGCGAACGGGCCGTTCATCGCGCTGAACACCGCGGCGATTCCGAAGGACTTGCTCGAATCCGAGCTGTTCGGCCATGAGCGCGGTGCGTTCACCGGCGCGCAGACGACGCGGCAGGGCCGCTTCGAGCAAGCCGAGAACGGCACGCTGTTCCTCGACGAAATCGGCGACATGCCGTTCGACCTGCAGACACGCCTGCTGCGCGTGCTGTCGGACGGGCAGTTCTATCGGGTCGGCGGGCACAACCCGTTGCGCGCGAACGTGCGCGTGATCGCCGCGACGCACCAGAATCTCGAATCGCGCGTGCGACAGGGGCTGTTCCGCGAGGATCTTTATCACCGGCTCAACGTGATCCGGCTGCGCCTGCCGCCGCTGCGCGAACGCAGCGAGGACATCGCGCTGCTCACGCGCCACTTCCTGCAGAAGAGCGCGCGCGATCTCGGCGTCGAGCCGAAGCGCGTGTCCGACGATGCGCTGGCGTACCTGACGTCGCTGGCGTTTCCCGGCAACGTGCGGCAGCTCGAGAACCTCGCGAACTGGCTGACCGTGATGGCGCCCGCGCAGACGGTCGAGATCAAGGATCTGCCGCCCGACCTCGTGCCGGCCGGTGCGCCGGTGGTCGCGACGGGCGACGGTGCGGATGCGCGCGGCAGCGGCGGCGATGCGGCGCTCGCGCAACCGGCGATCGGGGCGGCACCGATGGCGTCCGCGCCTGTCGCGGCCGCGCCGAACGGCGGCGCGCCGGCCGGCTATCCGCTGTGGGAGCACGGGCTGCGCACCGAAGTCGCGCGGCTGTTGCGCGAGAACTCGACCGACGTGATGGACGAGCTCGCGCGCCGCTTCGAAGCGGCCGTGATTCGCGAGGCGCTCGACTTCACGCGCGGCCGCAAGGTCGAGGCTGCGGAGCGGCTCGGCATCGGCCGCAACACGATCACGCGCAAGATCCAGGAACTCCATCTGGAGCCCTGAGCACGATTTGCGGCATGCGCGGGCATCGCGCATGCCGCGATCGGACATAATCGCGGTTTGCCCGTCGTTTCCCAATCCGCCGATCCGCAATGTCCGACTCCTTCCGCTGGCCCGCCGGGGCCGACCCGTTCCGTTTTCTCGAAGCGCTCGACAGCAAGCGCGCCCGCACGTGGGTCGACGAGCAGAACGCGCGCACGCGCGCCGCGCTGCGTGACGACGACGCGTATCGCGCGCTCACGGCGCGTCTTGCCAAAGCGTATCTGCCGCGCGAACGCCCGGTGATTCCGACCCGCTGGCGCGACTGGGCCTACGACCTGTGGCAGGACGATCTCCATCCGAAGGGACTGTGGCGCCGCACGCGCTGGGACGACTGGCGTGCCGGCCAGCCGGTGTGGGAAACGCTGCTCGACGTCGACGCGCTCGGCGCCGAGGAGGGCGAGTCGTGGGTGTTCGAGCAGGACGCGATCCTGTATCCGGACGGCGATCGCGCGCTGCTGTCGCTGTCGCCGGGCGGCGCCGACGCGGTCGTCGTGCGCGAGTTCGATCTCGTCGAACGCCGTTTCGTCGACGGCGGTTTCACGATCGACGAGCCGGGGCATCACACGATCGGCTGGATCGACCGCGACACCGTCTACGTGAGCTGGGATCGCGGCGAAGCGCATGCGACCGCGGCCGGCTATCCCTATGACGCGCGGCGCTGGGTGCGCGGCACGCCGCTTGCGGACGCGCCCGTCGTATTCCGCGGCGAACCCGACGACATCAGCGCGGGTGCGGGGTTCGATCCGATCGATCAGCGCCACGTCGCGTGGCGCAGCGTCGATTTCTTCGACGCGCATGCTTACCGGCTGACGGACGCGGGCGAGTGGGCGCGTTACGACGTGCCGACGCATGTCGAGGTCGGGTTCTGGGAAGGCTGGCTCGTGCTGGAGCCGCGCCTCGACTGGGATTGCGATGGCATGCGCCATGCGGGCGGCTCGCTGCTGGCGATCCGCGAGCAGGCGTTCCTGGCCGGGGCGCGCGAACTCACGACGCTGTTCGCGCCGCAACCGTCGACGTCCGCCTGCACGTGGACGAACACGCGAACGATGCTGATCGCGAGCTGGCTCGACGACGTGCACAACCGCACGATGCTGTGGCAGCCGCGGCAGGCCGACGACGGCACGTGGACGTGGGACGCGCGGCCGTTCGACTGGCCGGGCGACGCGCAGATCGACGTCGAGCCTGTCGAGTCGACGTTGAACGACGAGGTCTACGTCGACGTCGACACCTATCTCGATCCGCCCGAATGCTGGCTGGCCGATCTTGCCGATCGAGCGGCCGATGCGCCGTCGCGCCGCGTGCTGCTGGACCGGCCGCCGGTGCAGTTCGATGCGGCCGGGCTCGTCGTGCGCCGTGCCAGCGCGCGCTCGCGCGACGGCACGGTGGTGCCGTACACGCTGATCGGGCCGCGTGATGCACTTGACGCACTCGATGCGCCCGATGGCGCCGCGCGCGTCGCGCGGCCGTGCCTGCTGTCGGGCTACGGCGGCTTTGCGATCCCGAACCTGCCGGGCTACAGCGATGCATTCGGCATCGGGTGGCTCGAACGCGGCGGCGTCATGGCGTTCGCGCACATCCGCGGCGGCGGCGAGTTCGGGCCGCGCTGGCACGTCGACGCGCAGCGCGAACACCGGCAGCGTTCGTTCGACGACTTCATCGCGGTGGCCGAGGACCTGGTCGCGACCGGCGTGACGAGCGCCGCGCAGCTCGGGATCGAGGGCGGCAGCAACGGCGGGCTGCTGGTCGCCGCGTGCATGATGCAGCGGCCGGAACTGTTCGGGGCGGTGCTGTGCCGCGTGCCGCTGCTCGACATGCGCCGCTATCCGAAGCTGCACGCGGGCGCCGCGTGGCTCGACGAATACGGCGACCCGGACGATCCGCACGAGGGCGCGGCGCTGGCCGCGTATTCGCCGTATCACCGCGTGCGCGAAGGCGTCGCGTATCCGCCGCTACTGTTGACGACGTCGACGCGCGACGACCGCGTGCATCCCGCGCATGCGCGCAAGATGGCCGCGCGCATGCATGCGCTCGGTCACGAACGGGTGTGGTACTGGGAGAACACCGACGGCGGCCACGGCAGTGCCGACGATCTGGAACGCGCCGAATCCGACGCGGCCGAATTCGGGTTCCTGTGGGCCCATCTCGGGCCGGCACCCGCGCGGCGCTGAACGCGCGCGGGCTGCTACTGCACGATCAGCCGACGACTGCGACGACGGGCGTGTGGTCGGACGGCTGTTCCCACGTGCGCGGCGTGCGGTCGACTTCGCACGACGCGCAGGTAGCGGCGAGCGCCGGCGACAGCAGGATGTGGTCGATGCGCAGCCCCGCGTTGCGGCGGAACGCCATCATCCGGTAGTCCCACCACGTGAAGATCTTCTCCGGCTGTTCGAAGCGTCGGAACGCATCGACGAAACCGAGCTCGATCAGCTTCGCGAAGTGCGCGCGCTCCTGCGGCGACACGAGGTTCTGGCCTTCCCATTTCGCGGGATCGTGCACGTCGCGGTCTTCCGGCGCGATGTTGTAGTCGCCGAGCAGCGCGAGCTTCGGGTAGCGCTGCAGCTCGGTGCTCAGCCATGCGTGCAGCGCGTCGAGCCACTGCATCTTGTAGACGAACTTGTCGGAGTCGGGCGCCTGGCCGTTCGGGAAATAGGCGGACACGATGCGCACGCCGTCGACTGTCGCGGCGACCACGCGCTGCTGCGGATCGTCGAAGCCGGGGATGTTGCGCACGACGTCCGCTTCGTCGACGGACAGCGTATCGCGCGCGAGGATCGCGACGCCGTTGTAGGTCTTCTGGCCCGTGAACCAGCTGCGGTAGCCGGCCGCTTCGAGATCGGCGCGCGGGAATTTCTCGTCCGGCAGCTTCAGTTCCTGCAGGCACAGCACGTCGGTGCCGCTTTGCGCGAGCCAGTCGAGCACGTGCTGCTTGCGGACGTTGAGCGAGTTGACGTTCCAGGTGGCGATTTTCATGAACGGGAGTGTGCGTGCGGCGTGAATGCGAAGGCCGCCATCTTACCGCGAGCACGCGGCGCGAACGCGTGCGATGCGCGACGCGGCGGAGGCGTCACGCATCGCTACATGGGGGTGGTGAAAAGAAATTGTGACAAAAGTGTTGACGTGAGTACTTCATCACCCTATAATTTATTTCTCTGACGCGGGGTGGAGCAGTCTGGCAGCTCGTCGGGCTCATAACCCGAAGGTCGTAGGTTCAAATCCTACCCCCGCAACCAAGCACACCAGACGATGTGCAGCGCATATGACCGATGCGCGCTTCGTCGACAGGAACCCGGCCTCGTGCCGGGTTTTTTGTTTTCTGCGCGCGTATCGTTGCGTGTCGCTACTGCGCAGCCCACTCCACGGCCGCCTTCGCATGCAGCGCGGTCGTGTCGAATACCGGCAGCGGCGAATCGTCCGCGCCGATCAGCAGCGTGATTTCCGTGCAGCCGAGGATCACGGCCTGCGCGCCGCGCTTCGCCAGTCCTTCGATGATCGTCACGTACGTCGCGCGCGATTCGGGCGAGATGACGCCGTGACACAGCTCGTCGTAGATGATCCGGTGCACGTCGTCGCGCCCGCGCTCGTCCGGTACGAGCACCTCCATCCCGAACTTCCCGCGCAGCCGTTCCGCATAGAACGGCAACTCCATCGTATAGCGCGTGCCGAGCAGCGCGACGCGCTCGACGCCCGCGTCGCGCAGCGCGGTGCCGGTCGGATCGGCGATGTGCAGGAACGGCAGCGTCACCGCGGCTTCGATCGCGTCGTGCACGCGGTGCATCGTATTGGTCGTCAGCACGACGAGATCGGCGCCGGCCGCTTCGAGCTGCCGCGCGGCGCCGGCCATCCGTTCGCCGAGTGCGGCCCAGTCGTGCGTACGCTGCAGCGCTTCGATCTCCGCGAAATCGACCGTCACCAGCACGCTCTTCGCATTGTGATGCCCGCCATGCAGCGCCTTCGAGTGCCGGTTGATCATCCGGTAGTACTCGGCCGACGATTCCCAGCTCATTCCGCCGATCAGTCCGATCGTCTTCATTCGTCACCTTTGCGTTTCGTGTGTCGCGGCAGACGAGTATAGGTGCCGCTGCCCGCGCCCGGCCGGTACGATCCGTGCAAAGCGGGCCGGTACGGCGCAGCCGGGCCGGGCGGCCGATGGCGGGCGCACGCGACAGTTGAAACCGGCACTGTGTTTTTGTACAGTATCGGCACCGTGAACCCGACCACCATTCCGCCTGCCGATCCGCACGCGCCGCTGCCAGGCGATGCGCTGCCGCGCATGCGCAAGATCATTCATTGCGATTGCGACTGCTTCTACGCATCGGTCGAGATGCGCGACGACCCGTCGCTGCGCAACCGGCCGCTCGCGGTCGGCGGCCGGCCGGACCAGCGCGGCGTGATCGCGACCTGCAACTACGAGGCGCGGCGCTATGGCGTGCATTCGGCGATGTCGTCGGCGCTGGCGATGCGCAAGTGTCCGGACCTGCTGATCCTGCCGTCCGCGATGGACAAGTACCGCGCGGCGTCGCGGCAGATCATGGCGATCTATCGCGACTACACGCCCGACGTCGAGCCGCTGTCGCTCGACGAGGCGTACCTCGACGTCACCGGGTCCGAGCGATGCCAGGGCAGCGCGACGCTGATTGCGCGGGAGATCCGCCAGCGCGTGCACGACACCGTCGGCGTGACGGTGTCGGCCGGCGTCGCGCCGAACAAGTTCATCGCGAAGATCGCCTCCGACTGGAACAAGCCCGACGGCCTGTTCGTCGTGCGGCCGCACGAGATCGACGCGTTCGTCGCGGCGCTGCCGGTGCGCAAGCTGCACGGCGTCGGCAAGGTGACGGCCACGCGGCTCGACCGGCTCGGCATCCAGACCTGCGCGCAATTGCGCGACTGGCCGCTGATCGACCTGCACCGCGAATTCGGCGCGTTCGGGCGGCGGCTCTACGAACTGTCGCGCGGGATCGACGAGCGGCCCGTGCAGGCCGACCAGGAACGCAAGTCGGTCAGCGTCGAGACGACCTATGTGACCGACCTGACGACGCTCGAGCAATGCGCGGACGAAATCCGCCGCCTCGTCGTGCAGCTCGATGCGCGGATCGAGCGTGCGGGCGCAGTGCGCTCGATCCGCAAGCTGTACGTGAAGATCCGCTTCGCCGATTTCCAGCGCACGACGGTCGAGTGCGTGGCCGACGCGACGAATGCCGATACGGCCGTCACGCTGCTCGCGAAGGGGCTGCAGCGGCGCGCGCAGGCCGTGCGGCTGCTCGGCGTCGGCGTGCGCATCGACGAGGACACGGCCGAGCGTCACGGGCAGTTCTCGCTGTTCGACGACGAATCGCCCGCACCATGAAAAAAGGCACCGCCGAAGCGGTGCCTGTCGATGCAGCCCGAGGGGCGGGGCGGCGCGCTCAGTGCGCGGGCGCGGCCATCCCGTTGTGGCGCAGCAGCGCATCGATTTCCGGTTCGCGGCCGCGGAACGCCTTGAACGAATCCATCGCCGGCCGGCTGCCGCCGACCTCGAGGATTTCGCGGCGATAGCGCGTGCCGGTCGCCGCGTCGAGCACGCTGCCGCTCGCGGCGGCCGCTTCCTCGAATGCCGCGTATGCGTCTGCCGACAGCACTTCGGCCCACTTGTAGCTGTAGTAGCCGGCCGCATAACCGCCCGCGAAGATATGGCTGAACGTGTTCGGCCAGCGCGAGAACGCCGCCTGCGGGATCACGTGATAGCGCTCGTTGATTTCGCGCGCGAATGCGGTCACGCCGGTTGCGCCCGCCGGGTCGAAGTCGACGTGCAGCAGCATGTCGAACATCGAGAACACGATCTGGCGCAGCGTGCCGAGCCCGCTCTGGAAATTCTTCGCGGCGATCATCTTGTCGAACAGCTCGCGCGGCAGCGTGGCGCCAGTGTCGACGTGCGACGACATCGACGACAGCACGTCCCATTCCCAGCAGAAGTTTTCCATGAACTGCGACGGCAGCTCGACCGCATCCCATTCGACGCCGTTGATGCCCGACACGCCGAGTTCGTCGACGCGCGTGAGCATGTGATGCAGCCCGTGGCCGAACTCATGGAACAGCGTGATGACTTCGTCGTGCGTGAAGCACGCGGGCTTGCCGCCGACCGGCGCCGAGAAGTTGCAGGTCAGGTAGGCGACCGGCGTCTGCACGGTGCTGCCGCGCTTCGCGCGCGAACGCGCGTCGTCCATCCATGCGCCGCCGCGCTTGCCTTCGCGCGCATACAGGTCGAGATAGAACTGCGCGACGAGCGAGCCGTCGCGATTCTCGACGCGGAAGAAGCGCACGTCCTTGTGCCATACCGGCGCGTCGTCCGGCTTGATCCGCACGCCGAACAGCGTCTCGGTGACGGTGAACAGGCCCTTCAGCACGGCCGGCTCCGGGAAGTACTGCTTGACCTCGTTTTCCGAGAACGCGTAGCGCTGCTCGCGCAGCTTTTCGGCCGCGTACGCGACGTCCCACGGCGCGAGTTCGGCGAGGCCGAGTTCCTTCGCGGCGAACGCGCGCAGTTCGTCCCAGTCCTTGTCCGCGTGCGGGCGCGCGCGCGTCGCGAGGTCCTCGAGGAACGCGATCACCTGCTGCGGCGATTCGGCCATCTTCGGCGCGAGCGACACTTCGGCGAAGTTGCGGTAGCCGAGCATCTGCGCCTCTTCGCGGCGCAGCTTCAGCTCGTCGGCGACGATCGCCGTGTTGTCCCACTCGGCCTTGCCGTCGCCGTACTGCGGGCCCAGTTCCGACGCGCGCGTCGCATACGCGCGGTAGAGCGTCTCGCGCAGCGTGCGGTCGTTCGCGTACTGCAGCACCGGGAAGTACGACGGGAAGTGCAGCGTGAATTTCCAGCCGTCCTTGCCGTCCTTCTGCGCGGCTTCGCGGGCGGCCTCGATCGCGTCGCCGGGCAGGCCGGCCAGCTCGGCCTCGTCCTGCACGAAGTACGCGTACGCGTTAGTCGCGTCGAGCACGTGGTCGGAGAATGCCTTCGACAGCGCGGCCTGCTGTTCCTGCAGTTCCGCGAAGCGCGGCTTCCGGTCCTCCGGCAACTCGGCGCCCGACAGGCGGAAATCGCGCAGCGCGTTGTCGAGGATCTTCTTGCGCTCGGCGGACAACGTCGCGTATTCGGCGCTCGCGGCGATCGCCTTGTACTTCTCGTACAGCGCGAGATTCTGGCCGACGCTCGACCAGAACTCGGTCACGCGCGGCAGGTTCTCGCCGTACGCGGCTCGCAGTTCGGGCGTATCGGCGACCGCGTTCAGATGGCCGACGACACCCCACGCACGGCCGAGCGGCTCCGTCGCCTGCTCGACCGTCTCGACGACGGCGGCCCAGGTCGCCGGCGTCGCGGGCGCGCTCGCGGCGTCGACCGCGCGACCGGCCGCGTCGAGCAGCGTATCGAGCGCGGGCGTCACGTGTTCCGGGCGGATTTCGCCGAAGCGGGGCAGGCCGGTGAAGTCGAGGAGCGGATTGGTGTTGGCGCTGGCGGACATAAGACTCCCTGTCTGTTGCCGGATGAACCGGGATGAAAAGGGTAACGGCGGCTGGGCGCGATGGCGCCCGATACCGACATTATTGGGGCGCATCGTGCGCTTTCCAATCGTTAGTTTCTAACGGCGCGATTGACGCAAGGTCGGATGCGGGGCGGAAAGTCGTCGGGCAACGTGCGGCCGGCGTGGTGATGCCGGCGCGATGCGGCTGGCGAGACGCCGGCGCACGGAACCGCGCGCCGGCTGGACGGGCAGGGGTCAGGCGGCCACGGCGGCGGCGCGCTCGGCGGCTTCGATCGTGTTGATCAGCAGCATCGTGATGGTCATCGGGCCGACGCCGCCCGGCACCGGCGTGATGTGGCCGGCGACTTCCTTCACGCCCGCGAAGTCGACGTCGCCGCACAGCTTGCCCGCGTCGTCGCGGTTCATGCCGACATCGATCACCGTCGCGCCGGGCTTCACCATGTCGGCCGTCAGGATGTTGCGCTTGCCGACCGCGGCGACCACGATGTCGGCCTGCCGCGTGTGCGCGGCGAGGTCGCGCGTCTTGCTGTGGCAGATCGTCACGGTCGCGCCGGCTTCGAGGAGCAGCATCGCCATCGGCTTGCCGACGATGTTCGAGCGGCCGATCACGACCGCGTTCGCGCCCTGCAGCGCGATGTCGTGCGCGGCGAACATCTTCATCACGCCGTACGGCGTGCACGGGCGGAACAGCGGCTTGCCGGTCATCAGCGCGCCGGCGTTCGCGACGTGAAAGCCGTCGACGTCCTTCTCCGGTGCGATCGCCTCGATCACCTTGTGGCTGTCGATGTGCGCGGGCAGCGGCAACTGGACGAGGATGCCGTGGATCTTCGGGTCGCGGTTCAGTGCGTCGATACGCGCGAGCAGGTCGGCTTCCGACAGCGTGGCCGGGTACGTATCCTTCAGCGAGAAGAAACCGTTGTCCTCGCACGCCTTGATCTTGTTGCGCACGTAGACTTCGCTCGCCGGGTTTTCGCCGACGAGGATCACCGCGAGACCGGGCTGGTGGCCGCGTGCGGTCAGGGCGGCGGCGCGTTCGGCGGCCTGCGCGCGCAAGGTCTTCGAAAGGGCGTTGCCGTCGATGAGGAGGGCTGTCATGTGGTGGGTCCTGCCGGGAAGTTGGAATGCGGGCGTACGGCACCTGAAGCGCCGCAGCAAAGCACGCAATTATACCGTTCGCCTGCTGCCGTCCGACAGCGAATCAGCAGGAAGCGTCATGACCGCGGCGCTCGCGCGCCGGGAGGAAAGGCCGCCGCCGCGCGAGTGGGCCGCATCGCGCGGGGCGGCCGGGCCGGGCGGGCAGTGCCGCCGCGGCCGGCGAACGCTCAGGCCTGTTTCTTCGACAGCGCGAGGCGCAGCAGGTCGGCCACCGTGTTGACGTTGAGCTTTTCCATGATGTTCGCGCGGTGCGCTTCGACCGTCTTGATGCTGATGCCGAGGTCGTCGGCGATCTGCTTGTTCAGGCGGCCCGCAATGATCCGTTCGAGCACCTGCTGCTCGCGCGCGGTCAGCTTCGACAGGCGTTCGCTCGCGGCACGCTGTTCCTGGACGCTCTTGCTCTCGCTTCGGGCCTTGTCGAGCATCCGCTCGACGAGCTTGCGCAGCTCCGCTTCGTCGAACGGTTTCTCGATAAAGTCCATCGCACCCTTTTTCATCGTCGAGACGGCCATGGGCACATCGCCGTGACCCGTGACGAAGATGATCGGCAGCGCGGCATTGTCGGCGATCAGGCGTTCCTGCAGTTCGAGACCGCTCATGCCCGACATCCGCACGTCGAGGATCAGGCATGCGATCTGTCCGGCCTGCTGCGCAGGCTGGTACGCATCGAGGAATTGCTCGGCGCTCGAGAAGCATTGCACGCGATAGCCGTTCGCCTCCAGCAGCCAGCGCAGCGAGTCCCGTACGGCCTCGTCGTCGTCGACGACAAAGACGGTTTCCTGAGTGGTGGTGACAGGGCTATTCATA
The DNA here is from genome assembly GCF_025560745.1 of Burkholderia sp. S-53. Lineage (NCBI taxonomy): Bacteria > Pseudomonadati > Pseudomonadota > Betaproteobacteria > Burkholderiales > Burkholderiaceae > Burkholderia > Burkholderia sp. S-53. The sequence goes on along the minus strand of NZ_CP090483.1, from coordinate 2,463,336 downwards.
GTTCTCCCGTTACGGTATGTGATGCCGATGCCTCGCGCCCCCCTTGGCCGAGATCAGCGGGTTCCCCAATGGGCAGACTGCAGTGGAACGTCGCGCCGGAAATGCGGCCATCCGGCTCGACGTTGTTGACCACCCACAGACGCCCCCGATGCGATTCGATGATCGAACGGCAGATGTTCAGCCCCATGCCCATGCCATCGGACTTGGTGCTGTAAAACGGTTCGAACAGGCGTTCGGCGGTCGCTTCGTCGACGCCCGGACCCTGGTCGATCACGCGGATGTCGACGAATCCCGCATCGATGTCGGCGACGACGCGGATCACGCCGTCCGCCGACGCCGGCTTCACGTCGGCCATCGCCTCGGCCGCGTTCTTCATCAGGTTCATCAGCACCTGCTCGATCAGCACGGGGTCGACATAAATAATAGGCATTCTTGCGAGGATTTCCGTGACGATCCGGATCCTGCGCTTCCTGGCCTCGATTTCGGCGAGCCCGACCGCGTCGGCGACGATGTCCGCGACGCGCGCCGGCTGGCGCTTCGGCTCGCTGCGCTTCACGAATTCGCGGATCCGCTTGACGATCATCCCCGCGCGCAGCGCCTGCTGCGCGGTCTTTTCCAGCGCGGGCTGCAGCGTCTCGGGCGTGCCGCGGCCGCTCTTGACGAGCGCGAGCGTGCCCGAGCAGTAGTTGTTGATCGCGGCGAGCGGCTGATTCAATTCGTGAGCAATCGACGACGCCATTTCACCCATCGTCATCAATCGGCTCGTGAACTGCAGCTTCTCTTCCTGCTGGTGCGCGAGTTCCTGCGCCTTCTTGCGGGTCGTGATGTCGGTCGCGATCTGCATCTGCGCGAGATGGCCGTCCACCCACTGGATGTACTGGCGGCGCACTTCGAACCACTTCTGGATGCTCTCGACGTACACCTCCTGCGCATCGGCGGTGCTGCTCGTCAGTGCGGCGGCCGGCAGGCCCGCGAACGCGTCGACCATGTCGATCGAGTCGGACGATGCCTGTGCGCGGTCGAAGCCGCCGCCCGACAGCTCGAGATGGCCGTCCGGGCGGATCCCGAACAGGTGGCGGTAGTAGCGGTTCGCGAACAGCAGCTCGGCTTCGTCGGCGGCCAGCACCGACACCGCGGCGTCGAGGCTTTCGAGCACCGTCGTGAAGCGCTCGTGCGCGGCCGCGAGTTCCTCGCGCGCGCGCTTCGGCTCGGTGATGTCGGTCATCGACGACATCCAGCCGGTCTGGCGGCCGGAGCTGTCGATCAGCGGCGATACGTACAGGCGCGCGTGGAACAGCGTGCCGTTCTTGCGCCGCACGCGCAGCTCGAAGCCCGAGCTCGGCGCCTTGCCGCGCAGCGTCATGTCGAGCTGGCGCTGCATTTCCGGGTAGGCGTCGCGCGGCCAGTACGGGAACGGCGCGACCTTGCCGACGAGGTCGCTCTCGTCCCAGCCGGTCATCCGGCAGAACGCGGGGTTCACGTGCGTGATGCGGCCGTGCATGTCGAGCACGCGCATGCCGATCAGCACCGAGTTTTCCATCGCGCGGCGGAAGAACGCTTCCGCGTACAGCGCCTGCTGCGCCTCGAAGCGCTGGCGCGTGTGCTTCCACAGGCTCCAGAGGCTCCACAGCACGAAGCACGACAGCCCCGCGACGAGCCACACGAGCGTGTTGTTGGTCAGGTTCGTGAGCTGCGGGAACGCGTACACGCGCACGGTCAGCCCCTGGCCGGGCGGGTCGAGCGGCAGGTCGTAGTGCGAGTCGCGCGGCAGGCGCGGGCGCGTCGACGTGGACGACAGCTCGTGGTTGTTCGCGTCGGTGATCGAGATCTTGTACTTCGACGACAGCTCCTGCGGGATGTCGTGCTTCAGGATGCCTTCGACCGAGAACACCGCGGCGATCGAGCCGAGGTACTCGCGGTCGCCGCGCATCACGGGCGTCTGCAGCGTGATGAAGCCGTTGCCGAAGTCGTCGTACATCAGCGGCGAATAGGCCTGGCGGCGCGTGCTGCGCGCTTCGTCGTAGGCGCCGCGCACGGCGTCCTGCATCTGCGCGTCGCCGGGCTTCGCGAGCCGCTGGCCGAGCAGCGGCGGATGCACGGTCGGCCAGCGCTGCACGCCGGGCGCCGTGTACCAGTTCAGGTAGAGGATTTCCGGATGCGTCTGCATCACGTCCGCGACGGCCATCTGGAACGCGTTCTGGTCGAGGCGGCCCGACGCGAGATCGCGCGACAGCGCCTGAAGCTGTTCCTGCGCGCCCGTCATCGACAGGCGGATCTGCTGCTGCGCCCACGCGACGTTACGGAAGAGGGTGTCTTCCTGTTGCTGCTGTTCGCGGCGATTGAGGCTCCACAGGATGAGGCTCATCACCACCAGGAACACCAGGATCGACAGCAGCGGCGTCAGCAAATAGGAATTGGACCACCACGGTCCGTGGTGCCAACGGGACGGCTGCGACTCCGCCGGCGGGCCCGACGGTCGCGCCGAGCGTGCGAAAAGCCGATCGGTCAACATGGCAGGATTGTAGCGCAGCGCAATACATGGAAAACCTATACCGCATATGTTGAACGGAAACGGATTTATGCTGCCGGGACGCGCCGCGGAGCCCCGAAACAAGGGTGCAGCGCAGCAATATTCCGTATTGCGAGAAAAGATCTCACAATTCGAAAATTTTGTTGCGCAGGCCCGCGCACGCTCATTACAATCCGCTGGAGCTTGCCCGCAGCCGGTCGCGTCGCGTCGTCTGCACGAGAGCGATCCTCACATTCCAGGACCCAGGAGACGAGAATGTCCGCTGTACCGAACGAAGTGATGAAATATGTCGCCGCCGAACGTGACGACGACCCGCAAGAAACCGTTGAGTGGCTCGAGTCGCTCGATGGCGTGATCTCCTCCGTGGGCACCGGCCGCGCGCACTACCTGATCGAAAAGCAGATCGAATTCGCGCGCATGCACGGCGAACACCTGCCGTTCTCCGCGAATACCCCGTACATCAACACGATCCCGGTCGAAGCCCAGGCGAAGATTCCGGGCGACCAGGATCTCGAGCACCGCATCCGTTCGTACACGCGCTGGAACGCGCTGGCGATGGTGCTGCGCGCGGGCAAGGACACGAACGTCGGCGGCCACATCGCATCGTTCGCATCGGCCGCGACGCTCTATGACGTCGGCTACAACCACTTCTGGCACGCGCCGTCCGAGAACCACGGCGGCGATCTCGTGTTCGTGCAGGGCCACTCGTCACCGGGCGTGTACTCGCGCGCGTTCCTGCTCGGCCGCCTGACCGAGAACCAGCTCGACAACTTCCGCCAGGAAGTCGGCGGCAACGGCATCTCGTCGTATCCGCACCCGTGGCTGATGCCGGACTTCTGGCAGTTCCCGACCGTGTCGATGGGCCTGGGCCCGATCATGGCGATCTACCAGGCACGCTTCATGAAGTACATCGAAGCGCGCGGCATCGCGAAGACGCAGGGCCGCAAGGTGTGGGCGTTCCTCGGCGACGGCGAGACGGACGAACCGGAATCGCTCGGCGCGATCGGGATGGCGAGCCGCGAGAAGCTCGACAACCTCGTGTTCGTGATCAACTGCAACCTGCAGCGTCTCGACGGCCCGGTGCGCGGCAACGGCAAGATCATCCAGGAACTGGAATCGGAATTCCGCGGCGCCGGCTGGAACGTGATCAAGGTCATCTGGGGCAGCCGCTGGGATGCGCTGTTCGCACGCGACAAGACGGGCGCGCTGATGCGCCGCATGATGGAAGTCGTCGACGGCGAATACCAGACGTACAAGTCGGAGTCGGGCGCGTTCGTCCGCGAGCACTTCTTCAACACGCCTGAGCTGAAGGCGCTGGTCGCCGACTGGTCGGACGACGACATCTGGGCGCTGAACCGCGGCGGCCACGATCCGCACAAGATCTACGCGGCGTTCCACGAGGCCAGCAACACGAAGGACGCGCCGACCGTCATCCTCGCGAAGACCATCAAGGGCTACGGGATGGGCGAGTCGGGCCAGGCGATGAACATCACGCACCAGCAGAAGAAGCTGCCGGTCGAGCAACTGAAGAAGTTCCGCGACCAGTTCCGCCTGCCGATCACCGACGAACAGATCGCCGACGTGCCGTACCTGAAGTTCGAGGAAGGCTCGAAGGAACTCGAATACATGCGCAAGCAGCGCATGGACCTCGGCGGCTACCTGCCGCAGCGCCGCGAGAAGGCGACCTCGCTGCCGGTGCCGGCGCTCGACGCGTTCGAGCCGCTCTTGAAGGGCACGGGCGAAGGCCGCGAGATCTCGACGACGATGGCGTTCGTGCGGATCCTGAACATCCTGCTGAAGGACAAGGCGCTCGGCAAGCGCGTCGTGCCGATCGTCCCGGACGAGTCGCGCACGTTCGGCATGGAAGGCCTGTTCCGCCAGATCGGCATCTGGAACCAGCAGGGCCAGAAGTACGTGCCGGAAGATTCCGACCAGCTGATGTTCTACAAGGAATCGGAAACCGGCCAGATCCTGCAGGAAGGCATCAACGAAGCGGGCGGCATGTGCGACTGGATCGCGGCGGCGACGTCGTACTCGACGCACGGCGAGATCATGGTGCCGTTCTACATCTTCTACTCGATGTTCGGCTTCCAGCGGATCGGCGACCTCGCATGGGCCGCGGGCGACATGCGTTCGCGCGGCTTCCTGCTCGGCGGTACCGCGGGCCGCACGACGCTGAACGGCGAAGGCCTGCAGCACGAAGACGGCCACTCGCTCCTGTGGGCGGCATCGGTGCCGAACTGCGTGAGCTACGACCCGACCTTCGGCTACGAACTGGCCGTGATCATCCAGGACGGCCTGCGCCGCATGGTGCAGGACCAGGAAGACGTGTACTACTACATCACGGTGATGAACGAGAACTACGAGCACCCGGCGATCCCGCAGGGCGAGCAAGTGGCGGCCGACATCATCAAGGGCATGTACGCGTTCAGGAAGGCCGACGCCGACAAGAAGGCGCCGCGCGTCCAGCTGCTCGGCGCGGGCACGATCTTCAACGAAGTGATCGCTGCGGCCGACCTGCTGAAGAACGACTGGGGCGTCGCCGCCGACCTGTGGAGCGTGCCGAGCTTCACCGAGCTCGCGCGCGAAGGCCACGAGATCGAGCGCTGGAACCTGCTCCATCCGACCGAGGAGCGTCGCCTGTCGCACGTGCAGAAGTGCCTGAAGGACACGCAGGGCCCGGTCATCGCATCGACCGACTATGTCCGTGCGCTGGTCGACCAGATCCGCGGCCAGATCGATCGCCGCTTCGTCGTGCTGGGCACCGACGGCTACGGCCGTTCGGACACGCGCGAGAACCTGCGCCACTTCTTCGAGGTCGACCGTCACTGGGTCACCGTCGCCGCGCTCAACGCGCTGGCCGACGAAGGCACGATCGAGCGCAAGGTGGTCGCTGACGCGATCGCCAAGTACAACCTCGATCCGTCCAAGCCCAACCCGATGACCGTTTAACGCACACGCCGTGTGATGCCGCGCGCCGCTTCCGCGAGAGGCGCGCGCGGCCATGGAGACAGAAACAGATGAGTCAAGCGATCGAAGTGAAGGTGCCGGATATCGGCGATTACAAGGACGTGCCGGTGATCGAGATCGGCGTGAAGGTCGGCGACACGGTCGAGCCCGAGCAGTCGCTCGTCACGCTCGAGTCGGACAAGGCGACGATGGACGTGCCGAGCCCGGTAGGTGGCGTCGTGAAGGAAATCAAGGTCAAGGTCGGCGATTCCGTGTCGGAAGGCACGCTGATCATCCTGCTCGAAGGCGGCGCTGCCGCACAGCCGAACGGCGCGGCCGCGCCGGCAGCAGCACCGGCTCCGGCGGCAGCGCCGGCCGCGGCTGCACCGGCTGCCGCACCGGCAGCGGCCGTCGGCACGCTCGAAGTGAAGGTGCCCGACATCGGCGACTACAAGGACGTCCCGGTGATCGAGATCGGCGTGAAGGTCGGCGACACGGTCGAGAAGGAGCAGTCGCTCGTCACGCTCGAATCGGACAAGGCGACGATGGACGTGCCGAGCCCGGCTGCCGGCGTCGTGAAGGACATCAAGGTGAAGGTCGGCGATTCGGTGTCGGAAGGCACGCTGATCGTGCTGCTCGAAGCCGCCGGCGCGCCGGCTGCCGCACCGCAGGCGAGCGCACCGGCACCGGCCGCTGCCGCGCCGGCTCCGGCGCCTGCCGCCGCACCCGCGAAGGCTGCACCGGCACCGGCTGCTGCCGCCGCCCCGGCTGCCGCGCCGTCGGGCGAATACCGCGCAAGCCACGCATCGCCGTCGGTACGCAAGTTCGCGCGCGAACTCGGCGTCGAAGTCGCACGCGTGCAGGGTTCGGGTCCGAAGGGCCGCATCACGAAGGAAGACGTCACGGGCTTCGTGAAGGGCGTGATGACGGGCCAGCGCGCAGCGCCGGTCGCAGCAGCCGCGCCGGCAGGCGGCGGCGAGCTGAACCTGCTGCCGTGGCCGAAGGTCGACTTCTCGAAGTTCGGCCCGTTCGAGGCGAAGCCGCTGTCGCGCATCAAGAAGATCTCGGGCGCGAACCTGCATCGCAACTGGGTGATGATCCCGCACGTCACGAACAACGACGAAGCGGACATCACCGAACTCGAGGCGCTGCGCGTCCAGCTGAACAAGGAGCACGAGAAGGCGGGCGTGAAGTTCACGATGCTCGCGTTCGTGATCAAGGCGGTCGTTGCCGCGCTGAAGAAATTCCCGACCTTCAACGCGAGCCTCGACGGCGACAACCTCGTGTTCAAGCAGTACTTCCACGTCGGTTTCGCTGCCGATACGCCGAACGGCCTCGTCGTGCCGGTGATCCGCGATGCGGACAAGAAGGGCCTCGTCGACATCGCGAAGGAAATGAGCGACCTGTCGAAGGCCGCGCGCGACGGCAAGCTGAAGCCGGACCAGATGCAGGGCGGCTGCTTCTCGATCTCGTCGCTCGGCGGGATCGGCGGGACGAACTTCACGCCGATCATCAACGCGCCGGAAGTGGCGATCCTCGGGTTGTCGCGCGGCCAGATGAAGCCGGTGTGGGACGGCAAGCAGTTCGTGCCGCGTCTCATGCTGCCGCTGTCGCTGTCGTATGACCATCGCGTGATCGATGGTGCGGAAGCCGCGCGGTTCAATGCGTATCTCGGCGCGTTGCTCGGCGATTTCCGTCGCATCATTCTTTGATGAGCGGGGAGGTTGCTCGCGGGGGCGTGGGTTTCTTGTCGGTTATCCACGCTTCGTCGTTGAACTGGCTTTCTTGACGGTCTGCCGGCGTCGCCCCTGCGCGGGGCGGCGGTCACTTTTCTTTGTCTTCCAAAGAAAAGTAACCAAAAGAAAGGCGCGTCCTTGGGCGGACGGCAAAGGTGGTTCTGCCCAGGTTCGTGTTCCGTTCTTTCGCGGCCGTCATCGGGTCATCGCGGGTTGCTCCCCCTCTGTCTGCAGCTAATCAAGAAGGGGACAGTAATGAGTCTCATCGAAGTCAAGGTTCCGGATATCGGCGATTTCAGCGGCGTCGATGTCATCGAAGTCAACGTGAAGCCGGGCGACGTGATCGAAAAAGAGCAGACGCTCATCACGCTCGAATCGGACAAAGCCTCCATGGAAGTGCCCAGCGACGTCGCCGGCACCGTCAAGGAAATCAAGGTAAAAGCCGGCGAGAAAGTCTCGCAAGGCACCGTCATCGCCATCGTCGAAGCAGCGGCAGGCGCCGCCGCACCCGCGAAAGCACCCGAACCGGCCAAGCCCGCAGCGGCTGCTCCGGCACCGGCCGCAGCCGCTCCGGTGGCAGCGCCGCAAGCCGGCAGCTACGCCGGCGCAGTCGACATCGAATGCGACATGCTCGTGCTCGGCGCCGGCCCCGGCGGCTATTCGGCCGCGTTCCGCGCAGCCGATCTCGGCATGAAGACGGTGCTCGTCGAACGCTACTCGACGCTCGGCGGCGTGTGCCTGAACGTGGGCTGCATCCCGTCGAAGGCGCTGCTGCACACGGCGCTCGTCGTCGAAGAAGCCGCGGCGCTCGCGTCGCACGGCATCACGTTCGGCAAGCCGCAGGTCGATCTCGACAAGCTGCGCGACTTCAAGGGCGGCGTCGTCAAGAAGCTGACGACGGGCCTCGCCGGCATGGCGAAGGCGCGCAAGGTCGAAGTCGTCACGGGCGTCGGCGCATTCGTCGATCCGTATCACATGGAAGTGCAGGGCGAAAACGGCAAGAAGGTCGTCAGGTTCAAGCAGGCAATCATCGCCGCGGGCTCGCAGGCAGTGAAGCTGCCGTTCATGCCGGAAGACCCGCGCGTCGTCGATTCGACGGGCGCGCTCGAACTGCGCCAGCTGCCGAAGCGCTTGCTCGTGATCGGCGGCGGCATCATCGGCCTCGAAATGGCGACGGTGTACGCGACGCTCGGTGCCGAGATCGACGTCGTCGAAATGATGGACGGCCTGATGATGGGCGCGGACCGCGATCTCGTGAAGGTCTGGGAAAAGTACAACGCGAAGCGCTTCGGCAACGTGATGTTGAAGACCAAGACGGTCGGCGCGGAAGCGAAGGAAGACGGCATCTACGTGAAGTTCGAGGGCGAGAAGGCGCCGGCGGAAGCGCAGCGCTACGACCTCGTGCTCGTCGCGGTGGGCCGCAGCCCGAACGGCAAGAAGATCGGCGCCGACAAGGCAGGCGTCGCCGTCACGGATCGCGGCTTCATCGACGTCGACAAGCAGATGCGCACGAACGTCCCGCACATCTTCGCGATCGGCGACGTCGTCGGCCAGCCGATGCTCGCGCACAAGGCCGTGCATGAGGGCCACGTCGCAGCGGAAGCCGCGCACGGCGAGAAGGCGTATTTCGACGCACTGCAGATCCCGTCGGTGGCGTACACCGATCCGGAAGTGGCGTGGGCCGGCAAGACGGAAGACCAGTGCAAGGCCGAAGGCATCAAGTACGGCAAGGCCGTGTTCCCGTGGGCCGCTTCGGGCCGCGCGATCGCGAACGGCCGCGACGAAGGCTTCACGAAGCTGATCTTCGACGAGGAAACCCATCGCGTGATCGGCGGTGCAATCGTCGGCCTGAACGCGGGCGACCTGATCAGCGAAGTGTGCCTCGCCGTCGAGATGGGCGCGGACGCGGAAGACATCGGCAAGACGATCCATCCGCACCCGACGCTCGGCGAATCGGTCGGCATGGCCGCCGAACTGTACGAAGGCGTCTGTACGGACCTGCCGCCGCAACGCAAGAAGTAACGCGACCGGCACGGCCGGCCATGCGCCGGCCATGAAAGAACGCCGCCGCCCGGGCAAGCCGGGCGGCGGCGTTTTCTTTTGCTCGCGGCCGGCGCGGCGATCGAACGGCTGTTCGAGCGTAGCGAGCGGCTGCCGGTTCGCGCAGTTTCCGGCGCCAGAAACGAAAAAGCCGCGCTGCGCGCGGCTCTTTCAGGAGCAGGGGACGCTTACGCGGCCGGCTTGCTCGTACGACGCGCAGCAGCGGCAGTCGCAGCCTTCGTGGCGACGGCAGCAGCGGCGTTGAAGTTCGTTTCGGCGATCTCGACGGCTTGCTTCGCAGCCTTCTGAACCGTTTCGTACGTGGTGTTCGCAGCGTTCAGTGCCGACTTCAGTGCGGCGACAGCCGTTTCCGAACCGGCCGGGGCGTTCTTCGCGACGTTGTCGACGAGTGCCTGGACCTTCTTGTTCTGCTCTTCGAATTGCGCTTCAGCAACCTTCGCGAACTCGGCTTGCGTCGACGACGCGATTTCGTACAGGTGACGGCCGTACGACAGCACCTTTTCCGCGACCGGCTGCGACAGGCTCGCTTGCAGCGCGATCAGTTCCTGTGCGTCCTTCACCGACAGCAGACGCTGGGCGTTTTCCTGGCCCTCGGCCAGCGTCGACTTCACGACCTGCAGGTTCAATTCGATCAGCTTTTCGACGCCTTCGAACGCCTTGGTCGTCAGACCGAACAGGCTTTCGAGGTTGGCTTTCTGTGCGGCGGCGATTTGCTCGGGGGTCAGCAAGGACATGTCAAGCTCCTGAAAAGCGATCGCGTCGATCGCAGGGTAAGGGGCACTACGAAGGGGAACCTCGGATGCGCGTGCTTTGTGCAACGCAGCAATGAAGCCTATTTTAGGGCAGAGAAAACGGATGTCAAGTATTTTTTGTGCGTTGCACAATCGCGACAAATTATCGATAAAACAACAAGTTATCGCGATCGATCGGAATCGGTTTCACGCGAGTTCCCAAATGGTGCGCACGGCCGCAGGGCAGGCACGGCGCACCATGTTCAAGCACAGGTAAACCTGACAGGCCTGTGGAACGTTATCCTTCTGTTCCTGTCGAAAACGCGCCGTTTCGATGCGCGTGCCGTGGCGACGTGCCGCCGCCACGGTCGACGTCGGAGTGCCTGGCACACCGAGCGCCGGATACGTAGTTTCCCCGCTTTAAATTGCCTCCAAAGTGACGTTATCTCAATTAACCGTGTGGTAATCGGGAGACGGGTGCTGTCGGGCAGCGCATCCCATGGATTTTTTCGATGGGAGCGGGAGGGTCGATTGGTCAGAGGTTGGCCGACCCTTACATTCCGGTTTAACGACGATCGGTAAGTGCCTAATATTGCTCTTTTTTTCAGCTTTAACTACACTTGCGGAAACCTCCCGCCCGCTTTGTCCAGACCCCAATGAAAGCCGAATCGTTTTCACCGCGCAGATTGTTGCAGAGCATGACGCTCGGCACGGCTGTGTCGGTCGCCGTCGCGTTGCTCGCGACGACCGCGTCCGTCGCGCCCGCTGACGCCTTTGCCGCCACTGCGAAGACCCAACAAGCCGCCAAGAAAAAGGCCGCCGCTCCTGCTTCGTCCGCGAAGAAGAAGTCGGTCAAGGCAGCATCCAGCCAATCCGCCAAGGTCGCCGCGGCCGATGCGCCGCGCGCGAAAGCGTCGCGAAAACGCATGACGCTCGCGGCGGGCGTGCACGGCGGCCACCGCGGCGCGATGCGCCAGGTCGCGTTCCAGCCGCGCCGGCAGAGCGTCGGCCAGGCGTTCGGCCTGCACGACACGCCGGACGCGCTCGCGCTGCGTTCGAGCGTCGCGTACGTCGTCGACCAGAATTCCGGCGAGTCGCTGTTCGACAAGAACTCGCAAGCCGTCGTGCCGATCGCGTCGATCTCGAAGTTGATGACCGCGATGGTCGTGCTCGACTCGAAGTCGCCGATGACCGACCAGATCGAAGTCACCGACGAAGACCGCGACTACGAGAAGGGCACCGGCTCGCGCCTGTCGGTCGGCTCGGTGCTGTCGCGCGAAGACATGCTGCATATCGCGCTGATGGCGTCGGAAAACCGCGCGGCCGCCGCGCTGTCGCGTTATTACCCGGGTGGCCGTCCGGCGTTCATCGCCGCGATGAACGCGAAGGCGAAGGCGCTCGGCATGGCCGATACGCATTTCGAGAATTCGACCGGGCTGTCGAGCTCGAACGTGTCGAGCGCGCGCGATCTGGTGAAGATGGTCAATGCCGCGTATCAATACCCGATGATTCGCCAGTTCTCGACCGATCGCAGCTACGAGGTGTACACGGGCAAGCGCAATCTCGCGTACAACAGCACGAACGCGCTGATCCGCGGCAACGGCTCGTGGGACATCGGCCTGCAGAAGACGGGCTTCATCAACGAAGCAGGCGAGTGCCTCGTGATGCAGGCGACGATCCACGGCCGGCCGATGGTGATTGTGCTGCTCGATTCGTTCGGCAAGTATTCGCGTTTCGCCGACGCGGCGCGCCTGCGCAACTGGCTCGATGCCGGCGGCGGCGAGCGCCTGACGGCGGCCAACACGCCGAACGGCGGTACCTGATCGCACCTGCGGCAGTTCGCCGCCCCGTCGATTGGCTGCAAGCAAAAAGCCCCGCGATCGCGGGGCTTTTTTTCGTTCGGGAGAACCGGGGCCGGTGAAGGCGGCTTATGCCTGCCGCTGCAACCCGTCCGCATCCTTCGCGGGCGCCGGCCGGTAGCCGAGCGATTCCGAGATGGTGAGCGCCGTGCGGCTCAACTGGCCGAGCCACGCGTCCTGCAGGCGATCGGCCGGTGCCGACAGCGACAGGCCCGCGACGAGCTTGCCCGAATCGTCGTAGATGCCGGCCGCGATACAGCGCACGCCGAGCTCCAGCTCCTCGTTGTCGCGTGCGCACGATTGCTGGCGGACGATCGTCAGCTCGCGCTCGAGCTTCGCGATATCGGTGATGCTGTTCTGCGTATGGCCGGACAGCCCCGTGCGCGTCGCGTAGGCGCGCACGCGCGACGTTTCGTCGGCCGCCAGGAACAGCTTGCCGACCGACGTGAGGTGCAGCGGCGCGCGTCCGCCGATTGCACGGACGACCTGCATCCCGGAACGCTCCGAATACGCGCGCTCGATATAGACGATCTCGTCGCCCTGGCGCACCGACAGGTTCACGGTCTGCCCGGTGAGGCGGTGCAGCTCGCGCATCGGATTCAGCGCCGCGTCGCGCACCGACAGGCGCGCCTTCACGAGGTTGCCGAGCTCGAGCAGCCGCATGCCGAGGCGGTACGTGCCGGGATCGGAGCGGTCGACGAGACGGCAGGTCACCATGTCGTTGAGGATGCGGTGCGCGGTCGACGGGTGCAGCTCCGTGCGCTGCGCAAGCTCCTTCAGGCTGACTGGGTCGCTGTGCGCGGCGAGCGCGTCCAGCAGCCGCATCATGCGTTCGATCACCTGGATCGACGTTTTTGAATCCGGGGTGGGTTGGCTCATGTCGGGGGAGGAATCGGTTGACGCGTCAAGCGGAGTTGGGCCGATTGTATCTCGTATTGTGAAAAAAGCGAACGCCGTTCGAGGAAGTCCTCGTTTCGCGCAGTGCGGGCTTGCGCGCGCGCCGGCGTTGGTCTTGCCGGCCAAACGGCGGATAATGAGAGCCGTTTTCTCGAAGGAGCACGTATGCGAGTCGGTTTGTTCGTGACCTGCCTGGTCGATCTGATGCGCCCCGAAATCGGTTTCTCGGCGCTCAAGCTGATTCGCGACGCCGGCTACGAGGTGATCGTGCCGCCCGCGCAGACCTGCTGCGGCCAGCCGGCCTACAACTCCGGTGATCGTGCGCTCGCGCGCGATCTCGCGGAAAAGACGCTGCGCGAGTTCGAGCAATTCGATTACGTCGTCGCGCCGTCGGGTTCATGCGGCGGGATGATACGCACGCACTACGGCGACCTGTTCCGCGACGACCCCGAACTGATGGGGCGCTACGCGCGGCTCCAGCCGAAAGTCTACGAACTGACCGATTTCCTCGCGAACGTCGCCAGGGTCTCGCTCGAACCGGGCGAGTTCACCGGGCCCGTTACCTATCACGACTCGTGCTCGGGCCTGCGCGAACTCGGCGTGAAGGCGCAGCCGCGCGCGCTGCTCGCGCAGCGCGGCATCGCGGTCACCGAGATGAAGGACTGCGAGCACTGCTGCGGCTTCGGCGGCACGTTCGCGGTCAAGTACGGCGACATCTCGGCGGCCATCGCGGACGAGAAGTGCGCGAACGTGCGTGCGTCGGGCGCGGGCGCCGTCGTGCTCGGCGATCTCGGCTGCATGCTGAACATCGAAGGGCGGTTGCGCCGCACCGGCGACCGCGACACGCGCGTGCTGCACGTCGCGCAGGTGCTGGCGGGCGACGTCTGACGCCCGGTTCCGCTCACTTTTCCCCCGATACCGCGATGCAAGTCCAATCGATGCATTTCAAGGCGCGCGCCGGCCAGAAGCTGGCCGACCAGCGCCTGCAGCAGAACCTGAAGAAGCTGTCGACGAAGTTCGTGTCCGCGCGCGCCGACGCGATGACCGCGATCGACTTCCCGGCCACGCGCGCCGCGCTCAAGGCGCGCCGCAACCGCGCGCTGGAGAACCTGGACGTGTGGCTCGACGCATTCGAGCGCGAGGCGACGCGGCGCGGCACGACGGTGCTGTTCGCCGAAACGACCGCGGATGCCGCGCGGCTCGTGGCCGACATCGCGCGCCGGCACGACGTGAAGAAGGTCATCAAGACCAAGTCGATGGTGTCCGAGGAAATGCGCCTGAACGCGGTGCTCGCGGAGATGGGCGTGCAGTCGATCGAGACGGATCTCGGCGAATACATCCTGCAGATCAACGACAACGAGCCGCCGAGCCACATCATCGCGCCCGTCGTGCACAAGGACAAGGAAGAGATTGCCGACCTGTTCGCGCGCACGCATCACCGCGAGCGGCTCACCGAGATTCCGGACATGACGCGCGAGGCGCGCGAGGTGCTGCGCCCGCATTTCATGTCGGCCGACATGGGCGTGACGGGCGGCAACTTCGTGATCGCCGAGACGGGCTCGGTCGCGATCGTGACGAACGAAGGGAACGAGGGGATGTGCACGGTGATGCCGCGCGTGCATGTCGCGGTGACGGGCATCGAGAAGGTGCTGCCGACACTCGAAGATCTGGCGACCGCGATGCGCCTGTTGCCGCGCTCGGCGACGGGGCAGAAGACGTCGAACTATTTCTCGCTGCTGACCGGGCCGCGCGGCCCGGGCGACGAGGACGGCCCCGAACACAACTACGTGGTGCTCGTCGACGGCGGTCGCACCGGCCTGATCGGCGGCGAGTTCCAGGAGATGCTGCGCTGCATCCGCTGCGGCGCGTGCATGAACCACTGCCCGGTTTACCAGAAGGTCGGCGGCCATGCGTACGGCTGGGTCTACCCGGGGCCGATGGGGTCGGTGCTGACGCCGAGCTACGTCGGGCTCGAGCGCACGCTCGACCTGCCGCAGGCCGCGACGCTGTGCGGCGAATGCGACAGCGTGTGCCCGGTCGGGATTCCGTTGTCGCACCTGTTGCGCACGCTGCGCGAGAAGCAGGTCGAGCGGCACCTGCGGCCGTGGCGCGAGCGGGCTGCGCTCGCCGCATGGGGCTTCGTCGCGCGGCGGCCGATGCTGTACGCGCTGACGACCAAGCTCGCGGTGCGCGTCCTCGAACGGCTCGGCGGCAGCGGCGGCATGCTGCGGCGCCTGCCGATGATGGGCGGCTGGATGGACACGCGCGACATGCCGACGCCGACCGGGCGCACGTTCCGCGAACTGTACGCGGCATCGCAAAGCCACCTCGGCTGAAGACTGTTCATCCGGCGACAACAGTGCGTTCGCTATTTGTATATTTATCTCGATAGATGCGGTCTATAGAATCCTGTCTGTAGTCCCCGGAATTGGGTTTCGGGGTACGAGGTCAAGGAGGTCCGCATCATGAGAAAGACAATATCGATGTACTGGCCGCTGGCAATCGTCGTCCCGCTGGCTGCGGCTGCCTATCTGCATGCGATGGCCGATGCGCCGTCGCGCGGCCCGCTGGCGGTTCACCAGGCGTCTGCCGAACTGGCGCGCGCGGTGTCGTTCGGTCTGGTCGGCGACGCGGCGAAGCCGCTGCCGGCGGCATCCGGCGACGTCGTGCTCGCCGCGCCGAAGGCGCTGTAATGCACGGCGCCGTCGCTTTGCGCGGCGGCGCGATTTCGGGCGCCTTTGTATAATGGCGCGTTCTGCTCCCACGCGGTCCGCCGCGGCTTTCCGATAGTGCGATGACCCGCGTTGCGATCTGTTTCGTCTGTCTCGGCAACATCTGCCGTTCGCCCACCGCGGAAGGCGTGATGCGTCACCAGGTCGACGCGGCCGCGCTGGCGGATCGGATCGCGATCGATTCGGCCGGCACCGGCGACTGGCATGTGGGCGAGCCGCCCGATACGCGTGCGCAGGTGGCCGCGCGCAGCCGCGGCTACGACCTGTCGACGCTGCGGGCGCGGCAGGTGAGTGCGGTGGATTTCGAGCGTTTCGACCTGCTGCTGGCGATGGACGAAGCGAATCTCGCGGAACTGCATCGCCGCTGCCCGCCGCAGCATCGCGACAAGGTGCGCCTGCTGATGGAATTCGCGCCGGACTCGGTCGAAACCGAAGTGGCCGATCCCTATTTCGGCGGTGCGCAGGGCTTCGAGCAGGTGCTCGATCAGGTCGAACGCGCGTGCGCGGGCCTGCTGGAGACGCTTCGGGCCCGCACGGAGCGCTGATCGCGCGGTATTCAGCGATCTGCGAATACCCTATCAAAGGCATGGATACTTGACTAAATTCGTCAAATATTTATACTTGACCAAAATCGTCAAGATTGCAGTCCCCTAGACACCATGAGACTCACCACCAAAGGCCGTTTCGCCGTCACGGCGATGATTGACTTGGCACTGCGCCAGGAGCAGGGCCCGGTGACGCTTGCAGGCATCAGCCAGCGCCAGCGGATTTCGCTCTCGTATCTCGAACAGCTGTTCGGCAAGCTGCGCAGGCATGAAATCGTCGAATCCGTGCGCGGCCCGGGCGGCGGCTACAACCTCGCGCGTCGCGCGCAGGACGTCACCGTTGCCGACATCATCATCGCGGTCGATGAACCGCTCGACGCCACTCAATGCGGCGGCAAAGGCACGTGCGACGGCTCGAAGCAGCCCGACGGCCATTGCATGACGCACGAGCTGTGGTCGACCCTGAACCAGAAGATGGTCGAATACCTCGACTCCGTGTCGCTGCAGGATCTCGTCGATCAGCAGCGTGCACGCGAGGGCGCACCCGCGGTGCTGCGCGACCGGCGCACGCCGGAGCCCGTCGCCGCACCGGCCGAGCCCGTGCGCACGATGCCGCTTGGCCCCAATTCGGTGTTCAACATCGCGAGTTCGTGAGCGCGAAGGCGCCCGCCATACCCCATAACGCACATAGTCCCTGCACAGAATACCCGGAGCGACAGATGACCCAAGAGACTCTCCACCTGCCCATCTATATGGATTACAGCGCGACGACGCCTGTTGATCCGCGCGTGGTCGACAAGATGGTGCCGTACCTGCGCGAGCAGTTCGGCAACCCGGCGTCGCGCAGCCACGCTTACGGCTGGGATGCAGAGCGTGCGGTCGAGGAAGCGCGCGAGCAGGTGGCCGCGCTCGTGAACGCGGATCCGCGCGAGATCATCTGGACGTCCGGCGCAACGGAATCGGACAACCTCGCGATCAAGGGTGCCGCGAACTTCTACAAGGGCAAGGGCAAGCACATCATCACGGTGAAGACCGAGCACAAGGCCGTGCTCGACACGTGCCGCGAGCTCGAGCGCGACGGTTTCGAAGTCACCTACCTCGACGTGAAGGACGACGGCCTGATCGACCTCGACGCGTTCAAGGCCGCGCTGCGCCCCGACACGATCCTCGTGTCGGTGATGCACGTGAACAACGAGATCGGCGTGATCCAGGACATCGAGACGATCGGTGAAATCTGCCGCGAGAAGGGCATCATCTTCCACGTCGATGCGGCGCAGTCGACCGGCAAGGTCGGGATCGACCTCGCAAAGCTGAAGGTCGACCTGATGTCGTTCTCGGCGCACAAGACCTACGGCCCGAAGGGCATCGGCGCGCTGTACGTGCGCCGCAAGCCGCGCGTGCGCATCGAGGCGCAGATGCACGGCGGCGGCCACGAGCGCGGGATGCGTTCGGGCACGCTGGCGACGCACCAGATCGTCGGCATGGGCGAAGCGTTCCGCATCGCCCGCGAAGAAATGGCGACCGAGAACGAGCGCGTCCGCATGCTGCGCGACAAGCTGCTGCGCGGCCTGTCGCAGATCGAGGAAACGTACGTGAACGGCGACATGGAGCACCGTGTCCCGCACAACCTCAACATCAGTTTCAACTTCGTCGAAGGCGAGTCGCTGATCATGGCGATCAAGGACGTCGCGGTGTCGTCGGGCTCCGCCTGCACGTCGGCGTCGCTGGAGCCGTCGTACGTGCTGCGTGCGCTCGGCCGCAACGACGAACTGGCACACAGCTCGATCCGCTTCACGGTCGGCCGCTTCACGACGGAGCAGGAAGTCGACTTCGTGATCAATCTGCTGAACGGCAAGATCGCGAAGCTGCGCGAACTGTCGCCGCTCTGGGAGATGCACCAGGAAGGCATCGACCTGTCGACGATCGAATGGGCCGCTCACTAAGCGCCACACTGAACATAGCCGCGGGCGGATTCGCGCACGCAGACGTAACGAGTCAAGGAGTCTGAGTCATGTCTTACAGCAACAAGGTTCTGGATCACTACGAAAACCCGCGCAACGTCGGTTCGTTCGCGAAGGACGACGACACGGTCGGCACGGGCATGGTCGGCGCGCCGGCCTGCGGCGACGTGATGAAGCTGCAGATCCGCGTCGGCGCGGACGGCGTGATCGAAGACGCGAAGTTCAAGACCTACGGGTGCGGTTCGGCGATCGCGTCGAGCTCGCTCGTGACCGAATGGGTGAAGGGCAAGACGCTCGACGAAGCACTGTCGATCAAGAACACGCAGATCGCCGAAGAGCTCGCGCTGCCGCCGGTGAAGATTCACTGCTCGATCCTCGCGGAAGACGCGATCAAGGCAGCCGTGGCCGACTACAAGAAGCGCCACGACACGACGGAAGGCGATCAGGCAGCAGCCTGAGCGGCATCGAGCGGCTTCAGAAGGAAACGCGGCGGGCCCCGGTGGCGCGTCGCGGCAAGGACATCATGGCAATTACACTGACCGAAAAAGCAGCACAGCACGTCCAGAAATACCTCGTCCGTCGCGGCAAGGGTGTGGGCCTGCGGCTTGGCGTTCGCACGACCGGGTGCTCGGGGCTCGCGTACAAGCTCGAGTATGTCGACGAGCTGGCTCCCGAGGATCAGGTGTTCGAGAGCCATGGCGTGAAGGTCGTCGTCGATCCGAAGAGCCTCGCGTATATCGACGGCACCGAACTCGATTTCGCCCGCGAAGGCCTGAACGAAGGGTTCAAGTTCAACAACCCGAATGTGAAGGACGAGTGCGGCTGCGGCGAATCGTTCCGCGTGTGACGCGGATCTCCGCGCAATGCGGGCAATAGGCGGCACGGGCCGCCTTTTTAATGTGCGGCGTTTGCCGCGCGACGAACCGGAATTGAACGCGACGATGGTCTCGCTGAAAGACAGCCACTTCGACCTGTTTCACCTGCCGGCGCAATTCGCGCTCGACGAAGCGACGCTCGACGCCGCCTACCGGACGGTGCAGACGCAGGTGCATCCGGACCGCTTCGCGGCGGCCGGCGACGCGCAAAAGCGCATCGCGATGCAATGGGCAACCCGCGCGAACGAGGCGTACCGCACGCTGCGCGATCCGCTGAAGCGCGCGTCCTATCTGCTGTCGCTGCGCGGCGTCGATATCGGTGCGGAAAACAACACCGCGATGGAGCCTGCGTTCCTGATGCAGCAGATGGAGTGGCGCGAGGGCATCGAGGATGCCGCGGCCGCCCGCAACGTCGACGCGCTCGACGCGCTGCTCGCCGAGTTGCGCGACGAGAAGCGCGTGCGCGTCGAACGCCTCGGCACGCTGCTCGACAGCGGCGCCGATCAGGCGGCCGCCGAGGCCGTGCGCCAGTTGATGTTCATCGAACGGGTCGCGTCGGAAGTGGGCACGCAGATCGAGCGCCTCGAAACTTAACCGCGTGCCTTGCGGCACGCGCAGCAAACGGGCCGAGCGCCCGAACGAACCAAGATGGCTTTACTGCAAATTTCCGAACCGGGCATGGCGCCGGCGCCGCACCAGCGGCGACTCGCCGTCGGGATCGATCTCGGCACGACGAACTCGCTCGTCGCGGCCGTGCGCAACAGCGTGGCCGAAGTGCTGCCGGACGAAGCGGGCCGCGTGCTGCTGCCGTCGGTGGTCCGTTATCTCGAGAAGGGCGGCCGCCGCATCGGCCACGAAGCGAAGGAGCAGGCCGCGGCCGATCCGCGCAACACGATCGTGTCGGTCAAGCGCTTCATGGGCCGCGGCAAGGCCGAGGTCGAAGGCGCGGCGAACGCGCCGTACGAATTCGTCGAGGCGCCGGGCATGGTGCAGATCCGGACCGTCGACGGCGTGAAGAGCCCGGTCGAAGTGTCGGCCGAGATTCTCGCGACGCTGCGCTATCGCGCCGAGGATTCGCTCGGCGACGATCTGGTCGGCGCGGTGATCACGGTGCCCGCGTATTTCGACGAAGCGCAGCGCCAGGCGACCAAGGATGCTGCGCGCCTCGCGGGCCTCAACGTGCTGCGCCTGCTGAACGAACCGACGGCCGCGGCGATTGCCTACGGCCTCGACAACGCGGCCGAAGGCCTCTATGCGGTGTACGACCTCGGCGGCGGCACGTTCGACCTGTCGATCCTGAAGCTGACGAAGGGCGTGTTCGAAGTGCTGGCCGCGGGCGGCGATTCCGCGCTCGGCGGCGACGACTTCGATCACGCGCTGTTCGATCACGTGCTCGCGCAGGCCGGCATCGACGCGAAGACGCTCGCACCCGAGGACGTGCGCCTGCTGCTGGACCGTGTGCGCGTGCTGAAGGAGGCGCTGTCGTCCGCGCCGCAGGCGTCGCTCGACGTGACGCTGTCGGGCGGCGCGCACGTCGTGCAGACGATCTCGCACGACACGTTCGCTTCGCTCGTCGAGCCGCTCGTACAGCGCACGCTCACGCCGACCCGCAAGGCGCTGCGCGACGCGCAGGTGACGCCGGCCGACATCAAGGGTGTCGTGCTGGTCGGCGGCGCGACGCGCATGCCGGTAATCCGTGACGCGGTCGCGAAGCATTTCGGCCAGCCGCCGCTCGTGAACCTCGATCCGGACCAGGTCGTCGCGCTCGGCGCGGCGATCCAGGCCGACCTGCTCGCGGGCAATCGCGGCACCGGCGACGACTGGCTGCTGCTCGACGTGATTCCGCTGTCGCTCGGCGTCGAGACGATGGGCGGCCTGGTCGAGAAGATCATTCCGCGCAACTCGACGATTCCGATCGCTCGCGCGCAGGAATTCACGACCTTCAAGGACGGCCAGACCGCGATGGCGATCCACGTCGTGCAGGGCGAGCGCGAGCTCGTCGCCGACTGCCGGTCGCTCGCGCGCTTCGAGCTGCGCGGCATTCCGCCGATGACGGCCGGCGCCGCGCGCATACGCGTGACCTATCAGGTCGACGCGGACGGCCTGCTGTCGGTGTTCGCACGCGAACAACTGTCGGGCGTCGAGGCATCGGTCGTCGTGAAGCCGTCGTACGGCCTCGCCGACGACGATATCGCGAAGATGCTCGAGGACAGCTTCAAGACCGCCGAAATCGACATGCGCTTACGCGCGCTGCGCGAAGCGCAGGTCGAGGCCCAGCGGATGCTCGAGGCGACGCAGGCCGCGCTGGCGGCCGACGCCGAACTGCTCGATGCGGACGAACGTACGCAGATCGACGCGCTCGCCGCGGCGCTGCGCGCGGTTGCGCAGGGCGACGATACGAATGCGATCGAAGCGGCGACCAAGACGCTGGCCGACGGCACCGACGAATTCGCGGCGCGCCGGATGGACAAGAGCATCAAGCGCGCACTGTCGGGCCGCCGGCTCGACGAGATCTGAACTCACGAACTGCGCAGCGGCCGGCGACGACGGCCCGCGCGATAATGAACCGTGCGGCGCCTGTCGCCGCACCCTGACTGACGGAACGGACATGCCTCAACTGGTGGTGCTGCCTCACGTCGAACTGTGCCCGGATGGCGCAGTGATCGACGCGACGCCCGGCAAGAGTATCTGCGACAACCTGCTCGATCACGGGATCGAGATCGAGCATGCATGCGAGAAGTCGTGCGCGTGCACGACGTGCCACGTGGTGATCCGCGAGGGCTTCAACGATCTGACGCCGTCCGAGGAGGACGAGGACGATCTGCTGGACAAGGCGTGGGGCCTCGAGCCGACGTCGCGCCTGTCGTGCCAGGCGATCGTGAACGAAGATTCGGACCTGGTGGTCGAGATTCCGAAGTACTCGATCAACCACGCGAAGGAAAATCACTGACCAACCGGAGGCAGGCGATGAAATGGACCGATTCGCGCGAACTAGCCATTGCGCTGGCGGACAAGTACCCGGACATCGACCCGCAGCGGATCAACTTCGTCGACCTGCGCCAGTGGGTACTTGAACTCGACGGCTTCGACGACGATCCGAAGCATTCCGGCGAGAAGATCCTCGAGGCGATCCAGGCGCACTGGATCGACGAATCGGACTTCGACGACGAAGACTGAGCACGGCGTGCGCCGCACTGGTGCACGCGGCTCCCATGAGAAAACGGCTCGTGAGCGATCGCTCACGAGCCGTTTTCGTTTTCAGGTCGCTTGCCCGCGCACGACACGCGGGCAGGGCGCGCTTACGCGCCGACCAGCGTGCCGTTCTCGATCCGCACGCGCTGGCCCTGGCCGAACGGCGGCGGGTTGTGGTACGTGAACGTACGCGTCGCGCCGCTTTCCATCTGCACTTGCACCTGATAGTCGGTTTCCGCGCGTACCTGCTTCTCGACCTGGTTGCCGGCGAGACCGCCGCCCAGCGCGCCGATGATCGTCATCGCGGTGCGGCCGTTACCGCGGCCGAACTGGTTGCCGAGCAGGCCGCCGGCCGCTGCACCGCCAACGGCGCCGATCCCCGAGCTCTGGCCCGGCGTGCGCGTCTGCGTGATCGCGACGACCGTGCCGCAAGTCTGGCAATAGGTTTGCGCAGGCGCCGACGGCTGTTGCTGTGCGTATTGCGGCGGCTGCGGTGCCGTCGTGTGGCGGCGGTGCGTCGGCGCCGGGCGCGGCGCGGGCTTCGGTTCGGCCTGCGCGATCGCCTTCTGCTGCGCGGCGGCTTGTGCGGCGGCCTGTTCGGCTGCCTGCTGCTGGGCTTGCGCGGCCAGCGCGGCGCTGGCGGCTGCGGCGGTATCGACGGCCGGCTGCGACGCGATCAGCGCGGCCTGGGTCTGGCCGTTCTGTTCGTTGCTGCTGCTGGCCTTCGGGAAGACGCCCGTGATCGCTGCCGTCGCCGCCAGGCTGGCGACGATGACGGCGCCCGCTGCAGTGGCGATCAGCGGGTGGAGGCGTTGCTTTTGCGGCGTGGTCTGATTCTGGTTGTCCATTTTGTTCTCCGATGTCGATCCGGATCGGCATGTCGGCGCCGGGCCGGATCCCACGCTTCGGGATCGAGCAGACTCGGCGTTCCGGCGCCTCGTTCTGGTCCCGTGGTCATGCGTGGTGACGCAAACGGAGTGTCGTCCAGTGGCGAGCGGTGCGCCGTATCAAGGTGTAACGAATTGCAGCGGAGCGCGGGCGATCGTTACCGGGAAAACCCGGGGCAGGCCGTCGCGACGAGGGAATAAAACGGGGCTGGATCGAAAGCCGGCGGACGCCGGCTGGCGGGATTTACGCGTCGTTACAAAGCTGACGCGTGTACGCCGCAGCGCGCGGCGCACACGCGGGTAGGGCTGTCAGTCTTCGCGGCGCAGATGCGGGAACAGCAGCACGTCGCGGATCGTCGGGCTGTCGGTCAGCAGCATCACGAGGCGGTCGATGCCGATCCCGCAGCCGCCGGTCGGGGGCATCCCGTATTCGAGCGCGCGGATGTAGTCGGCGTCGAAGAACATCGCTTCCTCGTCGCCCGCATCCTTCTGCTCGACCTGCTTCTTGAAGCGTGCGGCCTGGTCTTCCGGATCGTTCAGCTCCGAGAAGCCGTTCGCGATCTCGCGGCCGGTCATGAACAGCTCGAAACGCTCGGTGATGCCCGGCACCGTATCCGATGCACGTGCGAGCGGCGACACCTCGATCGGGTAGTCGATGATGAACGTCGGTTCCCAGAGGTGCGCTTCGGCCGTTTCCTCGAACAGCGCGAGCTGCAGTGCGCCGGTGCCCGCGTTCAGGAACGCCGGTTGCGCGACGTCGACGCCGAAGCGCTTCAGTTCGGTGCGCAGGAACGCGTCGTCGGAGAGCTGGCCGTCGGTGTACTGCGGCGCGTACTTCTGGATCGCCTGCGTGATCGTCAGGCGATGGAACGGCTTCGCGAGGTCGAGTTCGCGGCCTTGATACTGGATCGTCGCGGTGCCGAGCGCATCGATCGCCGCCTGGCGGATCAGTTGCTCGGTGAAGTCCATCAGCCAGCGATAGTCGGTGTACGCGGCGTAGAACTCCATCATCGTGAATTCCGGATTGTGGCGCGGCGACACGCCTTCGTTCCGGAAGTTGCGGTTGATCTCGAACACGCGCTCGAAGCCGCCGACGATCAGGCGCTTCAGGTACAGCTCCGGCGCGATGCGCAGGAACATCTGCATGTCGAGCGCGTTGTGATGCGTGACGAACGGCTTCGCGGCCGCGCCGCCCGGGATCGGGTGCAGCATCGGCGTCTCGACTTCCATGAAGTCGGCCGAATCCATGAACTTGCGGATCGACGCGATCGTCTTGGTACGCGCGCGGAACGTGTCGCGCGTTTCCGGCGTGACGATCAGGTCGACGTAGCGCTGGCGGTAGCGCATTTCCTGGTCGGACAGGCCGTGGAACTTGTCCGGCAGCGGACGCAGCGCCTTCGACAGCAGGCGCAGTTCCTTGCACTGGACCGACAGCTCGCCCTTGTTGGTGCGGAACAGCACGCCGCGCGCGGCGACGATGTCGCCGAGGTCCCACTTCTTGAACGCGTCGTAGGTTTCCGCGCCGACGTCGTTCGGCGTCACGAAGAACTGGATCTGGCCCGACCCGTCCTGCACCGTCGCGAAGCTCGCCTTGCCCATCACGCGCTTGAGCATCATGCGGCCGGCGACCGACACCTCGACCGGGTTCGCTTCGAGCGCCGCCTTGTCCGAGTCGGCGAATTTCACCTGCAGATCGGCTGCGTGGTGGGTCGGCCGGAAGTCGTTCGGGTAGGCGACGCCTTGCTCGCGCAACGCGCGCAGCTTCTCGCGGCGCTCGGAAATGATCTGGTTTTCGTCCGCTGCGACGGCGGGCTGCGTTTGAGTCGGTTCGGTCATGATGGTCGGAATTCGGAATGGGTGCGGCAACGCAAACGGGAAGGGCAAGGATGGCGCGACCTGGCCAGGCCGCGCCGCGGCGCTTACACGCCCTGTTTGAGGCTCGCGCTGATGAAGTCGTCGAGATCGCCGTCGAGCACCGCGCGCGTGTTGCTCATTTCGACGTTCGTGCGCAGGTCCTTCACGCGGCTCTGGTCGAGCACGTACGAGCGGATCTGGTGGCCCCAGCCCACATCGGTCTTGCTCGATTCGAGCTTGTCCTGCTCGGCCTGGCGTTTGCGCATCTCGACTTCGTACAGGCGCGACTTCAGCATCGCCATCGCTTCCGCGCGGTTGCGGTGCTGCGAGCGGTCGTTCTGGCACTGCACGACGATGCCGGTCGGCATGTGCGTGATCCGCACCGCGGAGTCGGTCTTGTTGATGTGCTGGCCGCCGGCGCCCGATGCGCGGTACGTGTCGATGCGCAGGTCGGCCGGGTTGATCTCGACTTCGATCGAGTCGTCGATTTCCGGATAGACGAACACCGACGAGAACGACGTGTGGCGGCCGCCCGACGAATCGAACGGCGACTTGCGCACGAGACGGTGGATGCCCGTTTCGGTGCGCAGGAAGCCGTATGCGTATTCGCCCGAGACCTTGACTGTCGCGTTCTTGATGCCGGCGACGTCGCCGTCGGACTCTTCGAGCACTTCGGCCTTGAAGCCCTTGCGTTCGCAATAGCGCAGGTACTGGCGCAGCAGCATCGACGCCCAGTCGCACGCTTCGGTGCCGCCGGCGCCGGCCTGGATGTCGATGAAGCAGTTGTTCGGGTCGGCCGGGTTCGAGAACATCCGGCGGAACTCGATGTCGCCGACGCGCGCTTCGAGTTTCGCGGCGTCGTCTTCCGATGCGACGAGGGTGTCTTCGTCGCCTTCCTCGCGAGCCATCTCGAACAGGTCGAGCGCGTCGCGCAGGTCGCTATCGAGCACCGTCAGCGTCGTGACGACACCGTCGAGCAGCTTCTTCTCGCGACCGAGTGCCTGGGCGTTCTTCGAATCGTTCCAGACGTTCGGGTCTTCGAGTTCCTTGTTGACTTCGATCAGACGCGCAGCTTTGGCGTCGTAGTCAAAGATACCCCCGGAGCTCGCCCGCGCGGTTGCGCAGGTCGAGCAGGGAGCTTTCGATCGCGTTGAGACGTTCCGCTTCCATGATCGCTCGCTATTCTTGCTTCGTAAAAAAGCGGAATTATAGCCGATCGGCGGAGTTGCCCGGTGACGCGAACAGTGCTCGCGCGCGCGCCGCAGCCCCGTTCGGTGCGGCAATGCATGCATCGGCGGGCGCCGCGGGCCGGACGGCCCGCGCTCAGCCGGCCGCGTGCTCGACGATCAACTGGACGCGCGTGACGCCGTTCCACGTGTCGGCGACGAGGCGATACGCGATCAGCGCACTCGCCGGCAGCGGCTCGGTATGGTTGAACCAGATCGCGTTGAGGCGCTGGCGGCCGCGCGCAAGCTGCAGCTTCAGGTGCTTTTCCTTCACGAGCGACTGCGATACGACGTCGAATTCGCCCGAGAAAAGCGGGGCCGGAAAACCTTGCCCCCAGACGGCCTCGTCGAGCAGCCCGACGAACTGCGGCGTGAAGTACGCGTCCTCGAGTTCGCCGTCGGTCTCGATCACGCGGGCGAGCGCATCGTCGGACAGCCATTCGCGCGCGACGGCCTCGAACGCGGCCGCGAAGCGCGGCACGTTCTCGGTGTCGAGCGTGAGGCCGGCCGCCATCGCATGGCCGCCGAACGCGACGATCAGGTCCGGTTCGCGTTTCGACACGAGGTCGAGTGCGTCGCGCAGGTGGAAGCCGGCGATCGACCGGCCCGATCCCTTGACCCGCTTGCCTTCGTCGTCGGCGTGCGCGAACGTGAACGACGGGCGGTGGAATTTTTCCTTGAGCCGCCCGGCGACGATGCCGATCACGCCCTGGTGCCACTCGGGGTTGAACAGCGTGATCGTGCACGCGTCGGCCGGGTCCACGTCGGCGAGATCGGCGAGCGCCTGCTGCTGCATGCCGGCCTCGATCTCGCGGCGCTCGCGGTTCATCACGTCGAGCTGCTGCGCCAGATCCCACGCGCGGCCGATGTCGTCGGTGATCAGGCACTCGATGCCGAGCGACATGTCGGACAGCCGCCCCGCGGCGTTGAGCCTGGGGCCGAGGCCGAAACCGAGATCGAAGCCCGACGCGGTGCGCGCTTCGCGCGCGGCGGCGCGGAACAGCGCGGCGACGCCCGGCTGCATGCGGCCGTTGCGGATGCGCTGCAGCCCTTGTGCGACGAGCACGCGGTTGTTGCCGTCGAGCCGCACGACGTCGGCGACGGTGCCGAGCGCGACGAGGTCGAGCAGGCCGTCGAGGCGCGGCTCGGCTTCCTTGCTTGCGAATGCGCCGCGGCGGCGCAGCTCGGCGCGCAGCGCAAGCAGCACATAGAACATCACGCCGACCCCGGCGAGGTGCTTGCTCGGGAACACGCAGCCGGGCTGGTTCGGGTTGACGATCGCGCGGGCGGCGGGCAGCGCGTCGCCGGGCAGGTGGTGGTCGGTCACGAGCACGTCGATGCCGCGCGCGTTCGCGGCTTCGACACCTGCGACGCTTGCGATCCCGTTGTCGACGGTGATCAGCAGGTCGGGCTTGCGCGCGGCCGCGAGCGCGACGATCTCGGGCGTGAGGCCGTAGCCGTATTCGAAGCGGTTCGGCACCAGGTAGTCGATCTGCGCGCCGAACATCCGCAGGCCGCGCACCGCAACCGCGCACGCGGTCGCGCCGTCGCAGTCGTAGTCGGCGACGACGAGCAGGCGCCGCTTGTCGGCGATCGCGTCGGCAAGCAGCGATGCCGCGTCCGCGCAGCCTTTCAGCTCGGTGGGCGGGACGAGGCGCGCAAGCGCGGTCTCGATGTCGGTCGGGGACTGCACGCCGCGCGACGCGTACAGGCGCGCGAGGACGGGATGCAGGCCGTGGCGCGCGAGCACTTCGGCGTCGGCGGGCGCGACGGGGCGGGTAACGATCCGGGTCATTCGGGGTCTGCTGGTTATTCGAACAGGGAGGCGAGCGCACGGCGGCGCCAGAACTTGCGCAGGTCGCCGCGCGTCGCGTGCAGCGTCACGGAGCTCGTGTCGCCGCACAGCGTGAAGTCGACGCTGGCGAGCGCGCCGTTCTGCAGTGCGGCGAGCGCCGGCGCGAACCAGTCGCGCTCGAGCGCGGCGAGCCCGTCGTGCCAGCGCGCCCAGTCCTGTTCGATGAAGGGGGTGGTCAACGCCGGCAGTTCGACGAGCGTCGCGCCATCGGCGGCCGACAGCGCGCCGAACGTGGCGGGCGGGGTGCCGGCTTCGGCTTGCGCGGCGCGCGCGAGGCCGAGCGCGGCGGACGACGCGGACAGCACGCGCGCGAACGGCTTGCCGACCGGCTTCAGCGTGCCCTGTGCATGGAACCAGATCGAATTGACGGTCGGCAGGCCACGCGCCTCGCGGGCTTCGTTGACCGGATGCTCGAACCACGCCATCTGCACTTCGTTCTGCAGTTTCATCCACATCCGCGAGCGTTCGCCCGTGTGCGCCTCGTGCGGCAGCCAGATCTCGATGTTGCGGCCGCTTGCGCGCAGCGGCGCGGCGCCGGCGAGCCGCGCGAGCTGTTCGCTCGACAGGTACCAGCGCGCGGGGTTCGGCGCTTCGAGTCGCACGCCGAGCTCCTCGATCAGCGGCCGCGCGACCGCGAGCAGCGCCGCCGCGTCGCCGTCGTCGAGCGCGAGGGCCGCCGGGTCGACGAGCACCAGGTGGTCGTGCGCGATTTCGACGTGCACCGGCTCGACGCATGCCCATGCGTGCGCGCCGGGTTCGCCGCCGTCCGCCAGCAACATGTAGGGCGCGAGCGGCGCTTCGTCCGCGGCGTTGCCCCGGGTCGCGCCGAACTGGCGGGCCAGCCAGCGCTCGTGCGGCAGCGTGCGCTGGAAGTCTTCGCCGGCTACGCGCTCGACGAGGCTCGCGCGGGCGAGCAACTTTTCGAGCGCGGGGCTGTCCAGCGTGTGCAGGGACGAGGCCGCATCGGCCGCCGACGGCAGCGCGAACGGAACGAGAAAATGGAGGCGTCGGTCGTGCATGATGGTGCGCATTGTATGGCAAACTGCGCGCGTGATCGGGCCGGCAGACGGCCCGTTCGCGTCCGGCGGCCGTTTTTTGACCGTGCCCTGGCCGGCGGCCGCCGCCGGGCGGCGGTCCGGCCCCGGGGCGCCTCCCCGCCGTAACCAGCAGAAAGGATTCGCTTGAAACTTCCGTACGAATGGCAGATCGGCTGGCGCTATACGCGCGCCGGCAAACGCACGACCGGCAACGGCTTCATTTCCTTCATCGCCCTCGTATCCATGCTCGGGATCGCGCTTGGCGTCGCGGCGCTGATCGTCGTGCTGTCGGTGATGAACGGCTTCCAGAAGGAAGTGCGCGACCGCATGCTGTCGGTGCTCGCGCACGTCGAGGTGTTCTCGCCGACGGGTTCGATGCCCAACTGGCAACTGACCGCGCAGGAAGCGCGCCGCAATCCGTCGGTGGTCGGCGCGGCGCCGTACGTCGACGCGCAGGCGCTGCTCACGCGCCAGGACGCGGTGAGCGGCGTGATGCTGCGCGGCGTCGAGCCGGCGCTCGAGCCGCAGGTGTCGGACATCGGCAAGGACATGAAGGCCGGACAGCTCGGCGCGCTCGTGCCGGGCCAGTTCGGCATCGTGCTCGGCGACGCGCTCGCCGGCAACCTCGGCGTGACGGTCGGCGACAAGGTCACGCTCGTCGCGCCCGAAGGCTCGATCACGCCGGCCGGGATGATGCCGCGCCTGAAGCAGTTCACGGTCGTCGGCGTGTTCGAGTCCGGCCACTACGAATACGACAGCACGCTCGCGATGATCAAC
The DNA here is from genome assembly GCF_025560745.1 of Burkholderia sp. S-53. NCBI lineage: Bacteria > Pseudomonadati > Pseudomonadota > Betaproteobacteria > Burkholderiales > Burkholderiaceae > Burkholderia > Burkholderia sp. S-53. Next base: position 2,433,632 of record NZ_CP090483.1, on the reverse strand, counting down.
ATCCGCGATGCCGAGGCGCTGTTCCGGATGGCCGCGCCGACCGGCGTGCGGCTGCGGCTGACCGACATGCAGAAGGCGCCGCAGGTCGCGGTCGAGTTGTCGCATACGCTGTCGGGCAGCCTGTACATCCGCGACTGGACGCAGCAGAACAAGACGTGGTTCTCGGCCGTGCAGATCGAGAAGCGGATGATGTTCATCATCCTGACGCTGATCATCGCGGTGGCCGCGTTCAACCTCGTGTCGTCGCTCGTGATGACGGTGACCAATAAACAGGCCGACATCGCGATCCTGCGCACGCTCGGCGCGCAGCCGGGGTCGATCATGAAGATCTTCGTCGTGCAGGGCGTGACGATCGGCTTCGTCGGCACGGCGTCGGGCGTCGCGCTTGGCTGCCTGATCGCGTGGAGCATCCCGTGGCTGATCCCGATGATCGAGCACCTGTTCGGCGTGCAGTTCCTGCCGCCGTCCGTGTACTTCATCAGCGAACTGCCGTCCGAGCTGGTTGCGAGCGACGTGATCCGGATCGGGCTGATTGCGTTCGTGCTGTCGGCCGTCGCGACGCTCTATCCGAGCTGGCGCGGCGCGAAGGTGAAGCCGGCGGAGGCGCTCCGCTATGAATGACCGCGCGACCGCATTCGCGGATTCAAAACAACACAACAGACAGGATTCGGCAGGTATGCAGGATTACGTGCTTCAGGCGCGCGGGATCACGAAGGCGTTCGTGCAGGGCGGCTTCAATGTGCAGGTGCTCAACAACACCGAGCTGACGGTGCGGCGCGGCGAGAAGCTCGCGGTCGTCGGCGCGTCGGGTTCCGGCAAGAGCACGCTGCTGCACGTGCTGGGCGGGCTCGACGAGCCGAGCGCCGGCGAAGTGTCGCTGCTCGGCAAGCCGTTTACGCAACTCGCCGAGCGCGAGCGCAACGAATTGCGCAACCGCGCGCTCGGCTTCGTCTACCAGTTCCATCACCTGCTGCCCGAGTTCACTGCGCTCGACAACGTCGCGATGCCGCTGCGCATCCGCCGGATGACGACCGAGGACGCGCGTGCGGAGGCCCAGGCGATGCTCGAGCGCGTCGGTCTCGGCCCGCGTGCGAAGCACCGGCCGGGTGAGTTGTCGGGCGGCGAGCGGCAGCGTGTCGCGATCGCGCGCGCGCTGGTCACGAAGCCCGCGTGCGTGCTCGCCGACGAGCCGACCGGCAACCTCGACGGCACCACGGCAGACACGGTGTTCAACCTGATGCTCGAACTGTCCGAGACGCTCGAAACGAGCTTCGTGATCGTCACTCACGATCCCGATCTTGCCGCGCGCTGCGACCGCATCATGCGGTTGCGTGACGGCGTGCTGCACGAGGAGCCGGCGCTGCCGGTGTAAGCGAACGCCCCTGCTCGCGCTGCCGGGTTCGTCCCGGCGCGGTGCAAGGGGACAGGAAACCGTCATGTGGATCGATACGCACTGCCATCTCGACGCCGCCGAGTTCGACGCCGACCGTGAAGCGGTCGCGCAGGCGGCGCGCGCGGCCGGCGTGTCGCGCATCGTGATCCCGAGCATCGGGCGCGACAACTTCACGACAGTGCGCGAACTCGCGCAGCGCACGCCGGGCGCGGCCTACGCGCTCGGCATCCATCCGATGTATACGCCGCACGCGCGCGACGAGGACCTCGACCGGCTGCGCATGGAGATCGAAGCGAGCCTCGACGATCCGCGCTTCGTCGCGATCGGCGAGATCGGCCTCGACTATTTCGTACCGGGGCTCGACGAAGGCCGGCAGCAGTTCTTCTACCAGGGACAGCTCAAGCTGGCGCGCGAATTCGACCTGCCCGTGCTCTGCCACGTGCGCAAGTCGCAGGACCGCGTGCTTGCGGGGCTGCGCCGTTTCAACGTGCGGCGCGGCATCGCGCATGCATTCAACGGCAGTTTCCAGCAGGCCGAAGCGTATCTCGCGCAAGGGCTGCATCTCGGCTTCGGCGGCAACGTGACGTTCACGCGCGCGTTGCAGATCCGCCGGCTTGCTGCGGAATTGCCGCTCGACGCGATCGTCGTCGAGACGGACGCACCCGACATCGCGCCCGAATGGGCGTACAAATCCCGCAACACGCCCGACCAGGTGCCGCGCATCGGCGACGTGCTCGCCGAACTGCGCGGTCTGGACGCCAGTTCACTCGGTCTATCCACTTCGGCCAACGCGCTCGCCGCGCTGCCGCGACTCGCCCTTTCGTCCGCATAATCGTTGCCGGTAGGCGCCGCGTTCGTCAGGGCGGCGCCCGGTCGACGAGGAGGCGGAATGCGCGTGTGGTGGATCGCGTTCGCGCTCGGCGTCGTCGTGCTGCAGCGGCAGGCGGCGTTGCCGGGTGCGATCGCATGGACGATCGGTGCGGTCGTGCTCGCGGGCTGTGCGGTGCTGGGTGCGTGGTGCATGCGCCGCCGGCACACGCGCACGACCGTCGCACTCGGATGGATGCTGTGCGCGCTCGCGGCCTGCGTGGCGGGGTTCGGTTATGCGGCGGCGCGGGCCGAATGGCGGCTGCGCGACGGCTTGCCCGTCGAGTGGGAAGGGCGCGATATCGTCGTCACCGGCGTGATCCGGGGGCTGCCCGTCGTCGACGAGACGGGTGCGCGGCTGCTGCTCGCTGTCGAGTCGAACGATGCGGGGCTGGCCCGTTTTCCGCCATTGATCCGGCTGTCGTTGCGCGCATATGGCACATCCGCGACCCGCGACCCGCTTCCCGACCTGCGTGCCGCGCAGCGCTGGCGCTTCGTCGTGCGCCTGAAGCGCCCGCACGCCGAGGCCAATGCCGGCGTGCGCGACAGCGAGGCGGCGTGGCTCGCCGCCGGCATTCGCGCGATCGGTTATGTCAGCGCGCCGCGGCGGTCGGTATTGCTCGATGCGCACGCATCGGGTTGGCGTGCATCGATCGATCGGCTGCGCGATGCGCTGCGCGCACGCATCGGCGAGACGCTCGATGTCGACGCCGGCCATCGCGGCATCGTCGCCGCGCTCGCGATCGGCGACCAGTCCGGTATCGACGGCGACGACTGGCGCGTGCTGCGCAACACGGGTACGAGCCACCTGGTCGCGATTTCCGGCCTGCACGTCGGGCTGGTTGGCGCGATTGCGGGCGGGCTCGTGTCGATGGTCTGGCGCCGGCTGCGCTGGCGTGCGCGAGCCGCGACGCTCGTGTTGCCGGCGCCGTACGCGGCATCGCTTGCCGCGCTGGCCGCGGCGGCCGGCTATGCGGCGCTGGCAGGCTTCAACGTGCCGGCGCAGCGCGCGTGGTGGATGATCGCGGCCGGCGGCATCGCATATCTGGCCGGGCGCAGCGTACCGACGTCGGCGGTGCTGTGCGCGGCGCTCGGCGGCGTGCTGCTCGCCGATCCGTGGGCCGTGCTGTCGGCCGGGTTCTGGCTGTCGTTCGGGGCGGTCGCCGTGATCCTGTTGACCGTCGCGGGCTGGCGCGCGACGCGTGAGGTCGACGCGGAAGGGGAAGAGCGCGGCGATACGGTCGACCTGTCGAGCCGATTGCGCACGTGGAGCACGCGCGCCGCGCGCCGTATCGCGGAAGCCGTGCGCGTGCAGTACGCGGTTACGATCGGTCTGGCGCCACTGACGGCGGCGTGGTTCGCGCAGATTTCGCTGTCGGGCCCGTTCGGCAATGCGTTCGCGATTCCGTGGGTGAGCACGGTCGTGACGCCGGTCGTGCTGGCCGGCATCGCGCTGCCCGCACCGCTCGATGCGTATGCGTTCCAGCTTGCGCATGCGGCGCTCGAACCGATGATGACGTTGCTCGGGCACCTCGCCGACTGGCCGGCCGGCGTGTTTTGGCTGCGGATGCCCGACTGGCCGGTGCTGGCGCTTGCGTGCGTGGGCGTTGCCTGGGTGCTGATGCCACGCGGCTGGCCGTTGCGCTGGGCGGCGCCGCTCACGTGGCTGCCGCTCGTTGCGCCGGCAGCCGATGCGCCGCCGCCAGGCGGTTTCCGGCTGACCGTGCTCGACGTCGGGCAGGGCGCGTCGGTGCTGGTGGAGACCGCGCGCCGAACCTTGCTGTTCGATGCGGGGCCGGGCGCGGAGTCGACGCATGCCGGTGCGCGGATCGTCGCGCCGGCACTGCGTGCGCGCGGCATCGCGGCGATCGATTCGCTCGTGCTCAGTCACGCGGACGCCGATCACGCGGGCGGCGCACCGGCCGTCTATGCGGCCGCCGACGTGCGCCAGCTGCTGGCCGGCATTCCACCGGACAGCCGGCTGTGGCGCGACGCGACGGCCGCCGGCGTCGCCGACCGGCTGCCGTGCGTGGCCGGGCAGCGCTGGATCTGGGACGGTGTTGTGTTCACGATGCTCTGGCCGTCGGGCGGCCCGGGCCCGGGTGCGTCGAACGGGCAGTCGTGCGTGCTGCGCATCGACGCGGGCGCTACGTCCGCGCTGCTGACCGGCGACATCGAAGCACGCGCCGAACGCCAGCTCGTGGACACCGCGCGCGACGCGCTGGCCGCGCAGATCCTGGTCGTTCCGCACCACGGCAGCCGCACGTCGTCGGTCGAGCCTTTCCTCGATTCGGTCGGGCCGCGCGTCGCGGTATTTCCTGTAGGCTATCGCAATCGCTTCGGGCATCCGCACCGGACCGTCCTCGCACGCTACGAGGCACGCGGGATTCCGCTGCCGCGCACCGATCGCGACGGCGCCGTGCGGTTCGACGTCGCACCGGCCGACGGCGGGTTTGCGTTCGAGCGGTATCGCGACGTACGGCGACGGTACTGGATGGACCGTTGACCGGCGCGAGGGCCGGTCTTATATAAAGAATGCACCGGGCCCGCGCAACGTGCCGAAGCGGCGGCCCGGCAGAATGCAACGCATCGGACGGGAACGAGTGCCAAAGCACTGACTCCCGTCGACAAAGGAGACATCGGCGTTTGAAGGACATCCTCCACTTCTCGCATGCGAACGGCTTTCCGGCGTCGACGTACCGCACGATCTTCGCCGAACTGGCTGACGACTACGAGCTGCGCTACATCGAACGGATCGGCCACGACCGCCGCTACCCGGTGACGCGCGACTGGCCGCATCTCGTCGAGCAGCTGCTCGACGACATCGGCAGCCGCTACGAGCGTCCCGTGTGGCTCGTCGGCCATTCGCTCGGCGGCTACCTGTCGCTGATGGCCGCGCTGAGGAAGCCGCAATGGGTGCGCGGCGTCGTGATGATCGATTCGCCGATCATCGCGGGCTGGCGTGCCGGCGCGTTGCGCGCGAGCCAGTGGGCAGGGCTCGACGAGCGGCTGTCGCCGGCCGCCGCGACGCGCAACCGGCGCACGCACTGGGTGAGCCGCGACGAAGTCTGGCGGCACTTCCGCGAGAAGCCCGCGTTCGCGCGCTGGGACGAACGGATGCTGGCCGACTACATCGACTACGGCATTCCGCAGGCCGGTGCCGACGGCGAGCGCGCGCTCGCGTTCGACCGGCAGGTCGAATACCTGATCTACCGGACGCTGCCGCACACGCTTGGCCCGCGGCTCGCGCACGGCGCGCCGGTGCCGCTCGGTTTTCTCGCCGGCACGCGTTCGCGCGAGGTGCGGCAGGTCGGGCTCGATGCGACGCGCCGTGCGACGCGCGGCCGCGTCGAGTGGCTCGAGGGCAGCCATCTGTTCCCGATGGAGCGGCCGCTCGAGACTGCCCGCGCATTGCAGCGGATGCTGAATTCGCTGAAGGCGGAGGAGGGCGGGGTGTCGCAGGGCGCCGCGCCGCTCGCGAAGCGCGCCTGACGCTGCCGTCCGGCGCCCCGGCATGCGCCGCGGCGCGCGGTTGCGCCGGGCGGCCGGTTCGCCCTCGGCGCGCACGGCGTGCAGGGCCGGCGCGGGTCCGCCCGAAGGGGCGCGATCATCACGTGTCATCCCGGCAATTGCTGAGAAAAGGGCGGGCTTTACGGTATAATCCGTTTTTCCCGCGAGCATCCAGCGATGACCAAATATGTTTTCGTCACCGGCGGCGTAGTTTCTTCCCTTGGCAAGGGTATTGCCGCCGCTTCCCTCGCCGCGATCCTCGAATCGCGCGGTCTGAAAGTCACCCTCCTCAAACTCGATCCGTACATCAACGTCGACCCCGGCACGATGAGCCCGTTCCAGCACGGGGAAGTGTTCGTGACGGAAGACGGGGCGGAGACGGACCTCGACCTCGGCCACTATGAGCGCTTCATCAGCACGAAGATGCGCAAGGCCAACAACTTCACGACCGGCCAGATCTACGAATCGGTGATCCGCAAGGAACGCCGCGGCGACTATCTCGGCAAGACCGTGCAGGTCATTCCGCACATCACGAACGAGATCCAGGCGTTCATCGAGCGCGGGGCCGCATCGGCCACCTGCGGCGAGCCGGATGTCGCGATCGTCGAGATCGGCGGCACGGTCGGCGACATCGAGTCGCTGCCGTTCCTCGAAGCCGCGCGCCAGATGAGCCTGCGCCTCGGCCGCAACAGCGCGTGCTTCGTGCACCTGACGCTGGTGCCGTACGTCGCGACGGCCGGCGAGCTGAAGACGAAGCCGACCCAGCACAGCGTGCAGAAGCTGCGCGAGATCGGCATCCTGCCGCACGTGCTGCTGTGCCGCGCGGATCGCCGCATCCCCGACGACGAATCGAAGAAGATCTCGATGTTCTCGAACGTGCCGGAAGACGCCGTGATCTCGGTGTGGGACGCCGACAGCATCTACAAGATTCCGCAGATGCTGCACGACCAAGGCCTCGACAAGATCATCTGCGACGAGCTGAAGCTGTCGCCGCACGATGCCGACCTGAGCATGTGGTCGGAGCTCGTCGAGAAGCTGGAGAACCCGAAGCACGAAGTGACGATCGGCATGGTCGGCAAGTACGTCGACCTGACCGAGTCGTACAAGTCGCTGATCGAGGCGCTGCGCCACGCGTCGCTGCACACGTCGACCAAGGTCAACATCGAGTACATCGACTCGGAAGAGATCGAGACGAACGGCGTCGACAGTCTGAAGCACCTCGACGCGGTGCTGGTCCCGGGCGGTTTCGGCCGTCGCGGCACCGAAGGCAAGATCGCGGCGATCCGCTATGCGCGCGAGTCGAAGGTGCCGTATCTCGGCATCTGCCTCGGCATGCAGCTCGCGGTGATCGAGTTCGCGCGCGACGTCGTCGGCCTGAAGCAGGCGAACAGCACGGAGTTCGATCCGGACACGCCGGAACGCGTGGTCGCGCTGATCACCGAGTGGTACGACCGCGACGGCAAGGTCGAGACGCGCACCGAGGAATCCGATCTCGGCGGCACGATGCGCCTCGGCTCGCAGCGCTGCCCGATCAAGCCCGGCACGATGGCGGAAGAAATCTATGGCAAGGACGTGAACGAGCGTCATCGCCACCGTTATGAAGTCAATAACCGCTTCGTGCCCCAGCTCGAAAGCGGCGGCCTTATCATCAGCGCGCGTACCCCGAGCGAGGATCTGCCGGAAATGATGGAACTGCCGCGCTCGATGCACCCGTGGTTCGTCGGCGTGCAGTTCCACCCGGAATTCACGTCCACGCCGCGTGACGGTCATCCCCTGTTCAAGTCGTTCGTCGAAGCCGCGCTGGGCAACAAGCAGGCGCGCGGAGTGAAAGCATGAAGCTGTGCGATTTCGAGGTCGGTCTCGACAAGCCTTTTTTCCTGATCGCGGGTACCTGCGTCGTCGAATCGGAGCAAATGACGATCGACACGGCGGGCCGCCTGAAGGAAATCTGCGAGAAGCTGAACGTTCCGTTCATCTACAAGTCGTCGTACGACAAGGCGAATCGCAGCTCGGGCAAGTCGTTTCGCGGCCTCGGAATGGACGAGGGCCTGCGGATCCTGTCCGAGGTGAAGCGCCAGCTCGGCCTGCCGGTGCTGACCGACGTGCATTCGATCGACGAGATCGAGCAGGTCGCGTCGGTCGTCGACGTGCTGCAGACGCCCGCGTTCCTGTGCCGCCAGACCGATTTCATCCAGGCGTGCGCGCGCTCGGGCAAGCCGGTCAACATCAAGAAGGGCCAGTTCCTCGCGCCGCACGACATGAAGAACGTGATCGACAAGGCGCGCGACGCCGCACGTGAAGCGGGGCTGTCGGAAGACCGCTTCATGGCGTGCGAACGCGGCGTCTCGTTCGGCTACAACAATCTCGTGTCGGACATGCGGTCGCTCGCGATCATGCGCGAAACGAACGCGCCGGTCGTATTCGACGCGACCCACTCGGTGCAGTTGCCGGGCGGGCAGGGCACGAGCTCGGGCGGCCAGCGCGAATTCGTGCCCGTGCTCGCGCGTGCGGCGGTCGCGACGGGGGTTGCGGGCCTCTTCATGGAAACGCACCCGAATCCGGCCGAGGCGAAGTCGGACGGCCCGAACGCGGTGCCGCTGAACCGGATGGGCGCGCTGCTGGAGACGCTCGTCACGCTCGACCAGGCGGTGAAGCGCAATCCGTTCCTGGAAAACGATTTCAATTAAAGATCGAATGAACCTTGCGACGGCTTCGCGCGTCAGTAGCGGAAGCGGTTCCGGCACGCACGCCGTCGCAGTTTGAAGAATCCATCGTCATTCTCAGAGGAAACCCATGAGTGCAATCGTAGATATCATCGGCCGCGAGATTCTGGATTCGCGCGGCAACCCCACCGTCGAATGCGACGTGCTGCTCGAATCGGGCACGATGGGCCGCGCGGCGGTGCCGTCGGGCGCGTCCACCGGCTCGCGTGAAGCGATCGAACTGCGCGACGGCGAAGCCGGCCGCTACAACGGCAAGGGCGTGCTGAAGGCAGTCGAGCACATCAACACCGAAATCTCCGAAGCCATCATGGGCCTCGACGCGTCGGAACAGGCGTTCCTCGACAAGACGCTGCTCGAACTGGACGGCACCGACAACAAGTCGCGCCTCGGCGCGAACGCGATGCTGGCCGTGTCGATGGCCGTCGCGAAGGCTGCCGCCGAAGAGGCAGGCCTGCCGCTGTACCGCTACTTCGGCGGTTCGGGCGCGATGCAACTGCCGGTGCCGATGATGAACATCGTCAACGGCGGCGCGCACGCGAACAACAGCCTCGACATCCAGGAATTCATGATCGTCCCGGTCAGCCAGCCGACGTTCCGTGAAGCCCTGCGTTGCGGCGCGGAAGTGTTCCACGCACTGAAGAAGATCCTGAGCGACCGCGGCATGAGCACGGCAGTCGGCGACGAAGGCGGCTTCGCGCCGAACTTCGGCAGCAACGACGAGTGCCTGTCGACGATCCTGCAGGCAATCGAGAAGGCCGGCTACCGTGCGGGCGAAGACGTGCTGCTCGCGCTCGACTGCGCGGCATCCGAGTTCTACCACGACGGCAAGTACCAGCTCGCGGGCGAAGGCCTGCAACTGTCGTCGGCCGAATTCACCGACTACCTCGCGACGCTCGCCGACAAGTTCCCGATCGTGTCGATCGAGGACGGCATGCACGAAAGCGACTGGGAAGGCTGGAAGCTGCTGACCGACCGCCTCGGCAAGAAGGTGCAGCTCGTCGGCGACGACCTGTTCGTCACGAACACGCGCATCCTGAAGGAAGGCATCGAGAAGGGCATCGCGAACTCGATCCTGATCAAGATCAACCAGATTGGTACGCTGACCGAAACGTTCGCGGCGATCGAAATGGCGAAGCGCGCGGGCTATACGGCCGTGATCTCGCACCGCTCGGGCGAAACGGAAGATTCGACGATCGCGGACATCGCGGTCGGCCTGAACGCCGGTCAGATCAAGACGGGTTCGCTGTCGCGCAGCGATCGCATCTCGAAGTACAACCAGCTGCTGCGCATCGAGGAAGATCTCGGCGACATCGCGAGCTACCCGGGCAAATCGGCTTTCTATAACCTGCGCTAACGCGCTAATATCGGGTTCGTCATATCGACGCCGCTCTGTGCACGTGCGCGGAGCGGCGCTTCTTATATCTGCGTCTCTTACATGCGGCTTGTCACTGTCGTCCTGATTGCCTTGCTGGCGCTCATTCAGTACCCCCTATGGTGGGGACACGGCGGCTGGCTGCGGGTGCATGAATTGCGTCAGCAGCTCGGCGACCAGCTCCAGAAGAATGCGGACGAGAAGCTGCGCAACGAGCGGACCGCAGGCGAAGTGCAGGATCTGCAGGGCGGTACCGCGGCCATCGAGGAGCGCGCGCGCTACGAGATGGGCATGGTGAAGGACGGCGAAGTATTCGTGCAGTTCGTGTCGCCGAATGCACCGGCGGTGCCGCTGAACAACACGCCTTCGAACACGTCGACGCGCGGTGCCGTGTCCGCGGCGCCGGTGCGTGTCGTGCCGAATCCGCAGTCGATGGCGAAGCCGTCGCGGCATCATGGCGGCGACAAGGGCAAGGCCGCACATCACTGAGTGCGGCAGTTCGAACCCATTGAAAAAGCGCGGGAAATGCCGCGCTTTTTTATTTCCTGACGGTATTCAATCGGCCGGGCGACTGCTCACCACCACCAGCCCGGGTAGCCGTAGCTGATACCCGTTCCCCAGCGATTCCCCCATCCGCCGTAGTACCCGCCGTAAACCGTCACGGGCGGCGGCGAGTAATAGGCCCACGCGCGCGCGGCCGCTTCGGCCGCCAGCGCGTTGTCCTGTTCGCGCAGCACCTGCCGGTCGATCTCGTCGTAGCGCTTGCGTTCGGCGCTCGACAGCGCGGGCGGCTGGCCGCCCGACGCACCCGGTTCGGGCAGGCGGCTCAGGATCGTGGAGGACGGCGGCGGCATCGCGCAGCCGGCGAGCGCGAGCGTGCCGGCGGCAACGCTCGTCAGGACGAAGGTGCGAAACGGACGATTCATGTGTTTCTCCTGCAGCGCGCCGACGGCGGGAAGCGGCTTGCGCCGAAGGCCGAGCCTCCGGCGCCTGAGCCATGCGCGCGACGCTTGTGCGCATTATGCGCCCGTGCCCGGACAGCGGGCATCGGGCGTGACGCTCAGTGACGCTGGCCGGTCGCCGGCGCGATGCCGGTCTCGACGCCGGGTGCCGCGAACAACTGCGCGACGTCGACGGGATCGAATTCGTAGCGCTGGTTGCAGAACTCGCAGTGGATCTCGACATGGCCGCGCTCGACGATCACGCTGTCGACTTCGTCGCGGCCGAGCATGCGCAGCATCGCACCGACCTTCTCGCGCGAGCATGAGCACTGAAAGCGCGTGCCGGCCGGCTCGAAGTGCTGCACGTTCTCCTGCCAGAACAGCCGGCGGAACACGACTTCCGGTTCGACCTCGAGCAGCTCCTGCGCGGACAGCGTGCCGCCGAGCGTGCAGACGCGCTCCCACGTGTCGAGATCGGTTTCGGCGTTGCGCGGCACGATGCCGCCATCGCCCGGCAGCTTCTGCAGCAGCATGCCGACCGCACGGTCGCGATCGGCCGCGAGCCACAGCCGCGTGTCGAGCTGCTCCGAGTGGTGCATGTAGTGCTCGAGCACCTGCGACACCGATTCGAGCGGGCCGTCGAGGCCGTTCAGCGGCACGATGCCCTGGTACGGCTGCTGGCCCGGCAGCTTGTCGGCCGGGTCGAGCGTGATCACGCAGCGGCCGTGGCCGCTCGCGTTGACGAGCGATGCGAAACTCGTGTCGTCGCCGATCGTCTGTGCCGCGTCGCCGGAGAACTTCGCGGTGGCCCGCATCGTCAGATCCGAACCGCACTGGACGACCAGCATCTGGACCGGCCCGTCGCCGAAGATCTGCATGATCAGGGTGCCGTGGAATTTCAGGTTCGCGGACAGCAGCGCGCATGCGGCCATCATCTCGCCGAGCACCGTGCGCACGGGGGCAGGGTAGTCGCGGCGGGCGAGCACTTCCTGCCACGTATTGCGCAGCGAAACGATCTCGCCGCGCACGGGCGCCGCATTGAACATGAATTTCTGTAACTGGTCGCTCACTCTTCTTCCTTGAAATCGCGCGAATCACCCGATCCGCACGAGTTGCTCCTTGAAATGCGCGCGCCGCTCGACATACGTCTTCGCGTTTGCGCGCAGCCGCGCGATGTCTTCCGCCGACAACTCGCGCACGACTTTCGCCGGTGCGCCGAGAATCAGCGAATTGTCCGGGAACGTCTTGCCTTCCGTCACGACCGCGCCGGCACCAACCAGACAGTTGCGGCCGATGACCGCTCCATTCAAGACCACCGCCTGAATCCCGATCAGCGAACCTTCGCCGATCGTGCAGCCGTGCAGCATCGCCTGGTGCCCGATCGTCACGTTTGCGGCAATCGTCAGCGGAAAACCGGGGTCCGTGTGCAGTACCGCGCCTTCCTGGACATTGCTGCCCGCGCCGACGGCGATCGTCTCGTTGTCGCCGCGTATCGTCGCGCCGAACCAGACGCTCGCGTTTTCCTCGAGCACGACCTTGCCGATGATGGCCGCCGTATCGGCGACGAATACGCTTTCGTGGATCGTCGGGGCCGTATCGCCCAGCTTGTAGATCGTCACGGAGTCTCCTTGTCTCTTCGATGATGGGCGCCGGTAAAATGGCGCGTCCGGTTTGCCCGGCGCATGGCGCCGCGGAACAATCGCATATTGTAAACCGTCGCGTGCATATGCTCCCGCGATGCGCACGCAAGGTGTCCCCGTTTATGAGCATGGAGTCTTCTTCTTTCGGTCAGGCGCCCGCCTGCGTGCGCCGCGCCGCGCTCGATGCGCTGCGTGCGTCCGGGCCTGCCGCCAAGGCCGCGCAGGTGCGTGCGCTGTACGACGCGTTGCTGGCCGGGCAGGCTGCGATCGCGCCGTCGCTCGAACTGTGCGAACCGGTCGATCTGCCCGGGCGCCCGGCGCGTCCGGCGCTCGTCGAGCCGCGTCAGCTCGAGCGACGCAGCATGCGTTCGCCCGAAGGGCGCGCGGTGCTGCTGCACGCGCTCGCCCACATCGAATTCAACGCGATCAATCTGGCGCTCGACGCAGTCTGGCGCTTCGCGGGCCAGCCGGACGCGTTTTATGCGGACTGGCTGAAGGTCGCGGCCGAGGAGGCCTATCACTTCACGCTGCTGTCCGACCGGCTGGCGGCATTCGGGCATGCGTACGGCGATTTTCCCGCGCACAACGGGCTTTGGGAGATGTGCGAGCGGACCAAGGGCGATGTGCTTGCGCGCATGGCGCTCGTGCCGCGCACGCTCGAGGCCCGCGGGCTCGACGCATCGCCGCCGATCCGCGCGCGGCTCGTGCAGGCGGGCGACGATGCGTCGGCCGCGATCCTCGACGTGATCCTGCGCGACGAGGTCGGCCACGTCGCGATCGGCAACCGCTGGTTCCGGCATCTGTGCGACGAAAGCGGCCGCGATCCGGTGCCGGCCTATCGTCAACTCGCCGAGCAATACCATGCGCCGCGGCTGCGCGGCCCGTTCAACTTCGAGGCGCGTCGCGATGCCGGGTTCGAGCAGGCCGAACTCGACGAACTGGCCGCGCAGGACGCAGCGGACGGCAACGCGGCGCGTTAGCCGGATCGCGTTCGGCTGCGTATCGGTTGTCGCCGTACGCGTGCCGCCGGCCGGCCCGCTCGCCCGGCGGATGGCGTTTCCCGGCGGGACGCGCGGCCGGTCCGGCCGACTCTCGCGCCACCGCGCCGCTAGAGCGGTGCCTCGACTGCCGAGCGCCTGAACGGAAGTGTCGCCGCTATAATCGAACGACCATTCTTTTTTCTGGCGGCTGCAATGAGTGCCTCGAGTTCTGTTTCCGATTTCGTCACGGTGCGCGGCGTGAAGCTGCATGTGCGGCGCTGGGGCCGGCCCGATGCGCCGACGCTGTTCATGCTGCACGGCTGGATGGACGTCGCGGCGTCGTTCCAGTTCGTCGTCGACGCACTCGCGGGCGACTGGCAGGTGATCGCACCCGATGCGCGCGGCTTCGGGCTGTCCGACTGGCCGGTCGCACGGCAGGGCGGCGGCCACTACTGGTTTCACGAATACCTGGGCGACCTCGATGCGCTCGTCGACCACTATGCGCCGACCGGCGAAGTCAACCTGGTCGGGCACAGCATGGGCGCGAACGTCGTGTGCCTGTACGCGGGCGCGCGGCCGGAACGCGTGCGGCGCGTGGTCGATCTCGAGGGTTTCGGGCTCGCGCCCGCGCGGGCCGAGCAGGCGCCGCGCCGGCTGCGCGGCTGGCTGGACGAGCTGCGCGAGCCGCCCGCGCTGCGGCCTTACGCGTCCCTCGACGACGTGGCCGCGCGCCTGACCAAGACCAATCCGCGGCTCGACCCGCAGCGCGCCGCATTCCTCGCCGCGCACTGGTCGAAGCGCGGCGACGACGGTCTTTACCACCTGCTGGCCGACCCCGCACACAAGATGCCGGGCCCGCTGCTGTACCGGCTCGACGAGGTGATGGCGACCTGGACGCAGGTGCGCGCGAAGGTGCTGCACGTCGAGGCCGTCAATTCGCCGACGCTTGCGCACCTCGCCGGCGACATCCCGCTGCCGGAATTCAAGGCGCGTTTCAACGCGTTCCCCGACTGGCGCGAAAAGCTCGTCGAAGATGCCGGCCACATGGTGCATCACGACCAGCCCGAGCAGATCGCGGCGCTGATCGAGGCGTTCTGCGCGTAGGCGCGCGGGAGCGGCGGCGGGGCAGGCGGGCGGCGCAATTGCCGCGTTGCAGTAGAATGAAGCCTTACCTGCCATGCCTACAATGAACGCTGATCTCCACTGCCATTCGAATGTTTCCGACGGGTTGCTGTCGCCTGCCGATGTCGCGCGCCGTGCCCATGCCGGCGGCGTGACCCTGTGGGCGCTGACCGACCACGACGAGATCGGCGGCCAGGCGGCGGCGCGCAGCGAGGCGGAAGCGCTCGGCATGCGTTACCTGAGCGGCGTCGAGATTTCGGTCACGTGGGCATCGCGCACCGTGCACATCGTCGGCCTGAACATCGATCCCGCGAACCCGGCGCTCGTCGACGGCCTGTACCGCACGCGCCACGGCCGCGCGGCGCGCGCGCTGGCGATCGGCGCGCAGCTCGAGACGCTCGGCATCCCCGGCGCGTACGAAGGCGCGCTGAAGTTCGTATCGAATCCCGACCTGATCTCGCGCACGCACTTCGCGCGTTTTCTGATCGAAAGCGGCCACGCAGAATCGACGTCCGACGTGTTCGACCGCCTGCTCGGCGACGGCAAGCCCGGGTTCGTCCCGCATCGCTGGGCGACGCTGTCCGACGCGGTCGGGTGGATCCGCGCGGCGGGCGGCGAGGCCGTGGTCGCGCATCCGGGCCGTTATCGCTATACGCCCGTCGAATTCGACGCGTTCTTCGGCGAGTTCATCGATCTGGGCGGCCGCGCGATCGAGGTCGTCACGGGCAGCCACACGCCCGACCAATACCGCGAATACGCGGATGTTGCCCGCCGCTTCGGCTTCGAAGTGTCGCGCGGCTCGGATTTCCATGCGCCGGGCGAAGGCCGCGTCGAGCTCGGCGGCTTGCCGCCGCTGCCGTCCGACCTGACACCGGTCTGGGAGCGCTGGCTCTGACACCGGGCGGCTGCCCGCCGCCCGCGCCGTGACCGGCGCGCGCGCCTGATATCTCCCTCTTTACGTACTTCCATGTCCCAGTTCTTCAGGATTCATCCGGATAATCCGCAGCCGCGCCTGATCAAGCAGGCCGTGGAAATCGTCAGCAAGGGCGGCGTGATCGCGATGCCGACCGATTCGAGCTATGCGCTCGCGTGCCATCTCGACGACAAGGATGCGGTCGAGCGCGTGCGCCGGATTCGCGGCCTCGACGAGAAGCAGCATCTGTCGCTGCTCGTGCGCGACCTGTCGGAGCTCGCCAACTTCGCGATGGTCGACAACCGCCAGTACCGGCAGATCAAGTCGGTGACGCCGGGCCCGTACGTATTCATCCTGCAGGCGACGAAAGAAGTGCCGCGCCGGTTGTCGCACCCGTCGCGCAAGACGATCGGGCTGCGCGTGCCCGATCACGCGATCACGCTCGCGCTGCTGGAATCGCTCGGCCAGCCGCTGCTCGGCACGACGCTGATCCTGCCGCCGGACGACGAACCGCTCAACGATCCCGACGACATCCGTGCGCGGCTCGAGAAGCAGGTCGACCTCGTGATCGACGGCGGCGCGTGCCCGCGCGAGCCGTCGACGGTGATCGACCTGACCGGCGACGAGCCGGAACTCGTACGCGCGGGGCGCGGCGCGCTCGAACCGTTCGGACTCTCGGCCGCGTAAGCGCGCCGTTCCATTCTTGCGCGAGTGCGCTTGTTACAATAACGCGATATGGATGCTTCCCTGATACAGACCATCGCCGTCTACGCGCTGCCCGTGATCTTCGCGATCACGTTGCACGAGGCCGCGCACGGCTACGCCGCCCGCCTGCTCGGCGACAACACCGCCTACGTGATGGGGCGCGTGTCGTTCAATCCGATGCGCCACATCGATCCGATCGGCACGATCGCGATCCCGCTCGCGATGTATTTCCTGACGGGCGGCGCGTTCCTGTTCGGCTATGCGAAGCCGGTGCCGGTTTCGTTCGGCAACCTGCGCGATCCGCGCTGGGGCAGCCTGTGGGTAGCGCTCGCGGGCCCGGCCTGCAACTTCGTGCAGGCGCTGATCTGGGGCCTGCTGACCCTCGTGCTGCCCGCGGTCGGCATCGACGAGCCGTTCTTCACGCGGATGGCGTTTGCCGGCGTCAGCGCGAACCTCGTGCTCGGCGTGCTGAACCTGTTTCCGCTGCCGCCGCTCGACGGCGGCCGTATCCTGGCGGCGCTGCTGCCGCCGAAGCAATCGATCGCGCTGTCGCGCATCGAGCCGTACGGTTTCTTCATCGTCCTCGCGCTGGTCGCGACGGGCGTGCTGACGAACTTCTGGCTGCGCCCGCTCGTCAACGTCGGCTACGCCGTGCTGAGCGCCATCCTGTCTCCATTCGCCTCGCTTCTCTAACGACAATCATGTTCCCAGAACGTATTTTCTCCGGCATGCGACCCACCGGGTCGCTGCACCTCGGTCATTACCACGGCGTGCTGAAAAACTGGGTGAAACTGCAGTCCGAGTACCCGTGCTTCTTCTGCGTCGTCGACTGGCATGCGCTGACGACGCACTACGAGACTCCCGAGGTCATCGAGAAGAACGTGTGGGACGTGCTGATCGACTGGCTGGCGTCCGGCATCGATCCGGCGCAGGCGACGCTGTTCATCCAGAGCAAGGTTCCCGAGCACGCGGAGCTCGCGCTGCTGCTCGGCATGAGCACGCCGCTCGGCTGGCTCGAACGCGTGCCGACCTACAAGGAGCAGATGGAGAAGCTGAAGGACAAGGATCTGTCGACCTACGGCTTCCTCGGCTACCCGGTGCTGATGGCGGCCGACATCCTGCTGTATCGCGGTTCGCTCGTGCCGGTCGGCGAGGATCAGGTGCCGCACGTCGAGATGACGCGCGAGATCGCGCGCCGCTTCAACTACCTGTACGGTCGCGAGCCCGGTTTCGAGGAGAAGGCGCTCGACGCTGCGAAGAAGCTCGGCGGCAAGCGCGCGAAGCTCTATCACGAACTGCGCAACGCGTATCAGCAGGAAGGCGACGACGAGGCGCTCGAACAGGCGCGTGCGATGCTGCAGGAATCCCAGAGCCTTTCGATGAGCGACCGCGAGCGCCTGTTCGGCTATCTCGAAGGCGCGCGCAAGATCATCCTCGTCGAGCCGCAGGCGATGCTGACCGAAGCGTCCCGGATGCCGGGCCTCGACGGGCAGAAGATGTCCAAGTCGTACGGCAACACGATCGGCCTGCGTGAAGACGCCGAGACGATCACGAAGAAGGTCCGCACGATGCCGACCGATCCGGCGCGCGTGCGCCGCACCGATCCGGGCGACCCCGACAAGTGCCCGGTGTGGCAACTGCACCAGGTCTATACGGACGAAGCGACGCACGAGTGGGTGCAGAAGGGCTGCCGCTCGGCGGGCATCGGCTGCCTCGACTGCAAGCAGCCGGTCATCGAAGGCATCCTGCGCGAACAGCAGCCGATGCTCGAGCGCGCGCAGAAGTACATGGACGATCCGTCGCTGCTGCGCGCGATCGTCGCCGACGGTTGCGACAAGGCGCGCAAGTACGCGACGGAAACGATGCGCGACGTGCGCGACGCGATGGGCCTGTCGTACAACTGATCCGACTGCATGAGCGAATCCGTCATCGCCGCCGCGGGCGGCCACGTCGCACAGGCCGAGCCGTCGCGCTGGGTCGCGCAATGGTCGCGGCTCGTGCCGGCCGGCGGCGCGGTGCTTGACGTCGCCGCGGGCGGCGGACGCCATGCGCGCTGGTTCGCGTCGCATGGGCATCCGGTGGTCGCGCTCGACCGCGACCCGGCCGCGCTGGCCGTGTTGCGCTCGATCGCGGGCGTCGATGCCCGCGACGCCGATCTCGAAGGCGCGCCGTGGCCGCTGCCGGCCGGCGAGCGGTTTTCGGCCGTGATCGTCACCCATTATTTGCATCGCCCGCTCTGGCCCCATCTGCTCGATGCGGTGGCCCCGGGCGGCGTGCTCATCTACGAAACTTTCGCGCAAGGAAACGAAACGGTCGGCAAACCGTCCAACCCCGCGTTCCTGCTCGCCCCGGGCGAGCTGCTGGACGCCGTGCACGGCCGCCTGCGGGTGGTCGCGTACGAGGACGGTTTCGTCGCCGCGCCGCGCGAGGCGTTCGTCCAGCGTCTCTGCGCAGTGCGCGAGGGCGCGACCCCGAAGGCGGGGGCGGGAATTCCACGTTACGAACTGCCCGGCTAATCCGCTACAATCTCAACGTTTACCGGTACACAATCAATCGCGTTTCATGGCTAACGGCACCCAAGACGGCATTCAAATCCGCGGCAGCATCCCCGCGATCGTCACCCCGATGCTCGAAGACGGCAGTCTCGACCTGCCGGCGTTTCGCAAACTGATCGACTGGCACATCGCGGAAGGCACCGATGCGCTCGTCGTGGTCGGTACGAGCGGCGAGTCGGCAACGCTCAACGTCGAAGAGCACATCCTGATGATCCGCACGGCGGTCGAGCATGCGGCGAAACGCATTCCGATCATCGCGGGCGCGGGCGGCAACTCGACCGCCGAGGCGATCGAACTGACGAAGCACGCGAAGGCTGTCGGCGCGGATGCGACGCTGCAGGTCGTGCCGTACTACAACAAGCCGACGCAGGAAGGCATGTACCGTCACTTCAAGGCGATCGCCGAAGCGGTCGACCTGCCGGTGATCCTGTACAACGTGCCGGGCCGCACGGTCGCGGACATGGCGAACGAGACGATGCTGCGTCTCGCGCAGGTGCCGGGCATCATCGGCGTGAAGGAAGCGACGGGCAACATCGATCGTGCCGCGCACCTGATCAAGGCTGCGCCGAAGCACTTCGCAATTTACAGCGGCGACGATCCGACGGCGATCGCGCTGATGCTGCTCGGCGGCCACGGCAACATCTCGGTGACGGCGAACGTTGCGCCGCGCGCGATGAGCGAGCTGTGCCGCGCGGCGCTGGCCGGCGACGTGCAGACGGCCCGCGAGCTGCACATGAAGCTGCTGTCGCTGCACAAGAACCTGTTCATCGAGGCGAACCCGATTCCGGTGAAGTGGGCGCTGCAGGCGATGGGCAAGATGCAGGGCGGCATCCGGCTGCCGCTCACCGCGCTCGACGAGCGCTGCCACGATGCCGTGCGTTCGGCCCTCGTCGAGGCCGGCGTTCTCGCCTGATGCCGACGCGGCCGCGCCCTGCGGCCGCCGGCTCGACCCCTGATCAACCCGCACCGGCCGGCTCCGTCCGGCGCCGCTCCTGACGAGCGTTCAAGCAAGACGAAGGATTTCATGAAACGTTTCGCCATTTCCTCTCGCGCCATCCAGATGTCGGTGGTGGCGCTGGCGCTGGGCGCGCTCGCCGGCTGCGATACGCTGAACGACTACCTGGCCCCCGATCGGGTCAACTACAAGAACACCGGTTCGGCGCCGCCGCTCGCGGTGCCGAGCGATCTGAAGCCGGTGCCGACGACCCAGCAGTTCGTCGCGCCGCCGACCAACGCGGGGCTCGGAACGCTGCCGCCGCGGGTCACGACGCAGGCCGGCAACGCGACCGACGGTATCCCGAGCGCGCAGGATCCGCTCGGCATGCACATCGAGCGCGACGGCGATCGCCGCTGGCTCGTCGTCGATGGCCGGACGCCCGAGCAGTTGTGGCCGATCCTGAAGGAGTTCTGGCAGGAGAACGGCTTCTCGCTGAAGACCGATGCGCCGTCGACGGGCATCATGGCCACCGACTGGGCCGAGAACCGCGCGAACATTCCCGACGACTGGTTCCGCCGCACGATCGGCAAGGTCATCGATTTCGCGTACTCGTCCGGCACGCGCGACCGTTTCCGTACGCTCGTGAACCGCACGTCGGACGGCAACACCGACATCTCGATCACGCATAGCGCGATGGAAGAAATGATGGTCGGCCCGCAGGGCGGCACGTCGTCGCGCTGGGAAGAGCGTCCGCGCAACCCGGTGCTCGAAGCCGTGTTCCTGTCGAAGCTGATGCAGAAGTTCGGCCTGACCGACGCGCAGGCGAAGCAGTTGCTGACCGATGCGCGTCCCGCGACGGCGCCGGCGCAGGTCAGCGACACGAGCAGCGGCGGCGCGACGCTGCAACTGGCCGAGTCGTTCGATCGTGCCTGGCTGCGCGTGGGCCTCGCGCTCGACCGTACCAACTTCACGGTCGACAATCGCGACCGCGAGAAGGGCGTGTATACCGTGCGCTATGCGAATTCGATGGAAGAGCTCAAGCGCGACGGCCTGTTCGGCAAGCTGTTCTACGGCGGTCCCGCGGCGGCGAAGCCGGGCAAGGAATTCATGGTCAACGTGCGTGCGCAAGGCAACGGCGGCACGCAGGTCGCGGTGGTCGGCGCAAACGGCCAGGTCGACAACTCGTCGGACGCGCAGCGGATCATTTCGCTGCTGCACGCGCAGTTGAACTGAGCGCGTGCGATTCGCCAGCCTCGGAAGCGGCAGCGAAGGCAACGCGCTGGTCGTCGAGGCCTCGAGCGGCACGACGACCACCCGCGTGCTGCTCGACTGCGGCTTTTCTGCCAAGGAGGTCGAGCGCCGGCTCGGCCGACTGAATCTCGGCATCGATGATCTCGATGCGATCCTCATCACCCATGAACACAGCGACCACGTCGGCAGTGCGCTGACGCTTGCCCGGCGCGCGTCGCTGCCGCTCTACATGAGCTGGGGCACCGCGCGCGCGGTAGGCGCGGACGAGGCCGATGTCGATCTCCACGTGCTGTGGGGCGACGAGACGGCCTCGATAGGCGATCTGGCCGTGATGCCCTATACGGTCCCTCACGATGCGCGGGAACCGCTCCAGTTCGTCTTTATGGACGGCTGCCGCCGGCTCGGCGTGCTGACGGACGTCGGGATGGCCACGCCGCACATTACGGCCGTCCTGAGCGGCTGTGACGCGCTGGTGCTCGAATCCAACCACGACACCGCGATGCTGGCCGCGAGCCGCTATCCGCAATCGCTGAAGGCGCGGATCGGCGGCAACCACGGTCACCTGAGCAATGACGCGGCGGCCGACATTCTCGCGTCGCTTGAGCGCAGCCGCCTCCAGCACCTGGTCGCGGCGCATCTGAGCCAGCAGAACAACCTGCCGGAACTGGCCCGCCAGGCGTTTGCCGGCGTGCTGGGGACGAGCGGGGATGAGGTGGTCGTGGCCACGCAGGACGCGGGGTTCGACTGGCTGATGCTCGGCTGAGCGGGGCAGGGCCGCTGCGGCGGCCCGGTGCGACTGCCGGGCGATCGATCCGGAAACCGCAGACGTAAAAAAACCGGCCCTCGGGCCGGTTTTTTTTCAGCTGATGCTGAGGCTTACTGGCTTGCGCCCGAAGCCGGAGCAGCCGTCGCTGCCGAAGCAGCCGACGCCACTGCAGCAGCAGCGTCGCTCGCAGCAGCCGTTGCCGACGAAGCAGCGGCAGCAGCGTCGCTCGCTGCACCAGCAACTGCCGAAGCAGCCGTCGAAGCAGCAGCAGCCGCGTCGCTTGCAGCCGACGAAGCAGCTTGATCAGCGCTCTTGTTGCAAGCAGCCAGTGCAACAGCAGCCAACAGGGAAGCTACGAGGAGGGATTTCTTCATGATCACGTCCTTTTATGGTTAAAGGTAAGCAACAGCGCGAAACAATACCGGTAATGTGCTCCAACACCGACCTGGGCCGCTGGTGGAGATGCACTTCTAGAGCGTGAATCTTCCCTACGGCTTGGGCGGAAATTATATGCACTTTCCTATCGACCGTCGACAAATGCGGGGTCAATACGTTGTCTTTCCCATACAGAATTTGATCTGTACGGGCATACGGGGCGACTCACACTAATTCCGGTCTCCGACCCGTATCCAGCCCGCACGATACCACTCGTGCAATAAAGCTGTCATCGAGGGAGCCCGGGATAGTGTTACAAACCGTTTCGCCTCCATCTGGCGTTGATTGGCCAGTTCGGGCAGCCATTCGCCGGCTTGCTCGAGCGGTCCTTCCTCGCCATTAATGAAGTACGAGCGCGCGTTATACATCAATGCGGCCCTTCTGTCGAGCGACACACCTCGGCGCGACGCTTGCGCGATGAACGCGGCTTCCGACAGCGGACGCGCCGGCGGGTCGAATACGACGTTCGGCTTGGGCTCGCTCAGGTAGCAGCCGAGGAATTCGGCGACGTCGCGCTTGCGCCAGCGGATGGCGTCGACGATCTCGGCGACGCGCTCGACCATCGCCGGAGGCAGTTGCGCGGGCGTATCGACGGCCGGCTGCTTCGGATCGCGGTAGAGATCGTCGCCGCCCCCGTCGCGCAGGCCGCCGCGCTCCGCGAGGTAGTACAGGAACTGGGCGCCCAGTTCGCCCGCGGACGGGGCCCGGAAGCCGATCGAGCAGGTCATGCATTCGCCTTCGGCGACGCCGTCGTGCGCGATGTGCGGCGGCAGGTACAGCATGTCGCCGGGCTCCAGCACCCATTCGTCGCTCGGCTCGAAGTTTTCGAGGATCTTCAGCGGCACGTCCGGCTGCAGCGACAGGTCCTTCTGCGCACCGACGCGCCAGCGGCGCCGGCCTTCGACTTGCAGCAGGAATACGTCATACGAATCGAAGTGCGGGCCGACGCCGCCGCCGTCGGTCGCATACGAGATCATCAGGTCGTCCAGCCGCGCGTCGGGGACGAAGCGGAAGCGGTCGAGCAGCGCGCGCGCCGCGTCGACGTGCAGGTCGAGCCCCTGCACGAGCAGGGTCCAGGACTTGCGCGTGGCGGCCGGCAGCGAGCCGGGCTCGAACGGGCCGTGCGACAGTTGCCACTTGTTACGAAAATGGGTGATCAGTCGCGATTCCGCGTCATAGTCGGATGCGAGCTCGAACAGCGCATCGCGCGTGACGGGCGACGCAACGCCGGGGATCGCCTGGCGGATCAGGAGCGGCTTTTTCTGCCAGTAATCGCGCATGAATTGCGCGGGCGTGAGACCGCCGAGCAGCGGTGTGGGAAGATCGGAAGGCGGCGCGCCGAGCGGGGCGGCAGCGGCATCCCGCGGTTCGGCTTGAGACCGGTTGCGCATCGTATAATGAGACTTGTATTTGGGAGAATTGGATGAAAATCGCAAAAAACACCGTCGTGTCGGTCACTTACAAGCTGTCGGATGCACAGGGCAATCTGATCGAGGAAAGCGACGAGCCGATGGTCTATCTGCACGGCGGCTATGATGGCACGTTCCCCAAGATCGAGGAACAGCTCGACGGGCAGGAGCCGGGTTACCAGGCGCAGATTCAGCTCGAGCCGCAGGACGCGTTCGGCGACTACGATCCCGAACTCGTGAAGATCGAGCCGCGCGATCGTTTCCCCGAGCCGCTCGAAGTCGGCATGCAGTTCGAAGGCACGCCGGAAGACGGCGACGAGGAAGTCGATTCGCTGATCTATACGGTCACCGACGTCGCCGAAGACAAGGTCGTGCTCGACGGCAATCACCCGCTGGCAGGCATGGCGCTGCGTTTCGCACTCACGGTGAAGGACGTTCGCGAAGCAACCGAAGACGAAATCGAGCACGAGCACGCGCATGGCGCGGAAGGGCTCGAGATCGTCGACGAGGACGAAGACGAAGACGGCGAAGCGCCGTCAGGGCGCACCCTGCACTGAGCTCGCAGGCAGGCCGGGCGCCGGCCCCGATGCAGGGGGCGGTGCCGGCCACGACGCGCCGCCTGGTGCGGCGCCGTCACCCTGCAGCGGCGGCGCGACCGACGACGAGTCGGGCAGCGCCGGCAACGCGGGGATTTCCGGCATCTGCGGCAGCGGGACATCGTCGTGCGGTACGAGCGGCAGCGCGGGCGGCACCGGCAGGTTCTTCGGCACCTCCTGCAGGCTCACGTTGAAGATCGTCTGCCGTGCCGGCGATACGCTCACCTTGACCCACTGATTCACCGGATGGCGCGGTCCGATCGCGACACGCGTCACGTTTCCTACCAGTTCGCCATCGTCGGCCCGCAGCGGGCGATCGATCAGAAAGCCGTTGGCAAGCGGTTCGCCGCTCGCGTGCATCACCAGTATCGGGCCGCGGAACGTCGCCGCCGCCTTCACCAGCGTTCGTTTCAACTCACGAAAGCCGTCACGCACGCGCGGCCGGTTGAAACGCAGCCATGCGAACCGTTCCGAGCGTTCATGGCGTTCGAATTGCGGATCGCCTTCGAAAATCACCACCATTGCACGCGCGTCGCGCCGCTTCGCGTATTCGGCCGCGTGGTCGATCCAGAACCCGTTCGCGATCACGCGATCCTCGAATTCGCCGTTGCGGCCGCCGGCCGTCAGGAAGTGGTTGTTCGGCGCTGGCGCGTTGAGCGCGACATAGACGATGTCGTCGCGCATCCAGCGTGCGTTTTCGCGATACGGCCGGAACCGGGCGATTTCGCTTTCCCGCGTGATCTGCAGTGCGCCGGGGTCCGGCAGCGCCGAATCGGCGAGCAGCGTCTGCCGCAGGAAGTCGAGCCGTTCGACCGGATCGTAGCCGCCGCCGGCCACGGTGTTGCACGTCACCCAGTCATCGTGGCCGGGGATGAATACGAGCGGCACGCGCGCGGCGTCCAGGATCGCGCCGCGCTGCGAATACAGCGCATCGCGGCACGCTTCCTTCGAGCCCTTGAGATCGCCCGCATAGACGACGAAGGCCAGGTTGCGCTCGCGCGCGATCGAATCGAGCAGTCGCTGGGTCGCCGGTTCGTCCGCCGGTACGTTGATGACGCCCGACACGACTGCGAACGAGTAGGGCGCGGTGGCACGCTTCGGCGGCGCTGCCAGCGCGCCTGCCTGCGCGAGCGCGAGCACCGCCGCGCCGAGCGCGACGGCGGCGCGCGCCGGCAGGCGCCGCGGGATGCGCTTACGCGTGCCCGTCGGCATCGTGCGACCGGACCAGCGTGCGCAGTTCGTACAACAGGTCGAGCGCTTCGCGCGGCTTGAGATCGTCGGGATCGATGTCGCGCAGCTTCTCGAGCGCCGGATGCGGCGTGTCGGGCAGCGCAGGCGCGTCCGCGCATTCGAGATCGTCGGCGACCACCGGCTGCGCGCTGAACAGGTCGAGTTGCGGCGTGTGCTGTACCGCCGACTGCTGTTCGAGATAGGCGAGGTGCTTGCGTGCGGCGCGGATCACGGGCGCCGGGACGCCCGCGAGCTGCGCGACCTGCAGGCCGTAGCTCTGGTTCGCCGGGCCTTCGTTGACCGCGTGCAGGAACACGATGCCATGGCCGTGCTCGACGGCCGACAGGTGGACGTTGGCCGCTTGCGGGAATTCGGCCGGCAGTTGCGTCAGCTCGAAGTAGTGCGTCGCGAACAGCGTGTAGCAGGCGTTGTGCGCCAGCAGGTGGCGCGCGATGGCCCACGCGAGCGCGAGGCCGTCGAACGTCGACGTGCCGCGGCCGATCTCGTCCATCAGCACGAGGCTTTGCGGGGTCGCGTCGTTGAGGATCGCCGCGGCCTCGGTCATCTCGACCATGAACGTCGAGCGGCCGCCCGCGAGATCGTCGGCCGCGCCAATGCGCGTGAAGATCCGGTCGATCGGACCGAAGCATGCCGACTTCGCCGGCACGTAGCTGCCGACGTAAGCCATCAGCGCGATCAGCGCGGTCTGCCGCATGAACGTCGACTTACCGCCCATGTTCGGACCGGTGATCAGCAGCAGCTTGCGCTCGGTGCCGAACCGGCAGTCGTTCGCGATGAACTGCTCGACCTGCGCTTCGACGACCGGGTGGCGGCCCTGTTCGATTTCGATGCCGATCTCGTCGGTGAAGGTCGGTGCGACCCAGTCGAGCGCGCGCGCGCGTTCGGCGAAGGCGGCGAGCAGGTCGAGTTCGGCGAGTGCAGACGCGACGCGCTGGCACTCGGGGATGAACGGCAGCAGCGCCTGCAGCACCGTGTCGTACAGCGCGCGCTCACGCGCCAGCGCGCGTTCCTGAGCGGACAGCGCCTTGTCCTCGAAAGTCTTCAGCTCGGGCGTGATGTAGCGCTCGGCGTTCTTCAGCGTCTGGCGGCGCCGGTAGTCGTCGGGCACCTTGTCGGTCTGGCCGCGCGTGACCTCGATGTAGAAGCCGTGCACCTTGTTGTATTCGACGCGCAGGTTCGCGATGCCGGTGCGCGTGCGTTCGCGCGCTTCGAGATCGATCAGGAACTGCCCGCAGTTCTCCGAGATGTCGCGCAACTCGTCGAGCTCGGCGTCGTAGCCGCGCGCGATCACGCCGCCGTCGCGCACCATGGCGGCCGGCTCGGGCGCAATCGCGCTCGTCAGCAGGTCGAGGCATTCGGCGGGCGGCGCGAGTGCTGCGTCGACACGGGTGAGCGCGTCCGCATTCGCGACGATCGCGCTGATGCGCTCGCGCAGCGCCGGCAACGCGGCGAACGTATCGCGCAGGCTCGACAGGTCGCGCGGGCGCGCGGACAGCAGCGCGAGACGCCCGGTGATCCGCTCGACGTCGGCGATCTGGCGCAGTGCGCTGCGCAGCGCATCGAGGCTGGCATTCGCGGGCGCATCGAGCAGCGCGCCGATCGCCTGCTGACGCGACTGCGCGGCGACCGACGCACGCGGCGGGTGATGCAGCCAGTGACGCAGCAGGCGGCTGCCCATCGTCGTGCAGCAGGTGTCGAGCAGCGAGTACAGCGTCGGCGACTCGGTGCCGCGCAGCGTCTCGGTCAGTTCGAGGTTGCGGCGCGTGGCCGGATCGAGCCCGATGTATTCGGTTTCGTTCTCGACCTTCAGGCTGCGCACGTGCCGCAGTTGCTGGCCTTGCGTGGCCGCTGCGTAGAGCAGCAGCGCGCCCGCGGCGCCGCAGGCGCTCGTCAACGAATGCGCACCGAAACCGTCGAGACTCGCGACATCGAGCTGGTCGCACAGGCGTTGCGTGCCCGATGCGATGTCGAAGTGCCACGCAGGCACGCGCTTGGTTGCGCCCGTGCCTGCCGGTACGGCGTCGGTTGCGCCGTCCGCCGTCAGGATTTCGGCCGGCCGGATGCGCTCGAGCGCGGCGCCGAGCTGCTCGGGTTCGATTTCGGCGAGCCGCAGCGCACCACTTGCGAGGTTGAGCCACGCGAGGCCGATGTTGACCGCGACGCCGCGCTTGTTGTGGCCGGTGCACATCGCGAGCAGGTAGACGTCGTTCTTGTCGGACAGCAGCGCGGCATCGGTCAGCGTGCCGGGCGTGACGACGCGCACGACCTTGCGCTCGACGGGGCCTTTCGACGTGGCCGGATCGCCGATCTGCTCGCAGATCGCGACCGATTCGCCCATTTTCACGAGCTTCGCCAGATACTGCTCGACCGCGTGATGCGGCACGCCGGCCATCTTGATCGGCGTGCCGGCTGTGGCGCCGCGCTGCGTGAGGGTCAGGTCGAGCAGGCGCGAGGCCTTTTCCGCATCTTCGAAAAACAGCTCGTAGAAGTCGCCCATCCGGTAGAACACGAGCGTGTCGGGATGGTCGGCCTTGATGCGCAGGTACTGCTGCATCATCGGGGTGTGGCCAGCAAAGGCTTCGGGCGACAGCGTGGTCATAGGTCAGGCATCAGGTTGTTGCTTTGGTTGCCCGAGTTTACCAGTGGCTTCTGCATGCACGCGCGAAGTTCGCCGTTCGGCCAGGTGCCGGAGATCGCGGCCGGCGGCTGCCGGCCCCATCCGATGCGTCCGCCGCGCACTCGGGCGGACCTGCGAAAGCCGGCGTCACCCGGCTCACGGCGCTTCGCGCGCCGATCCTGTCCGAACGTCAGGACGCGTTAGCCGACGTCATGCTGAGCGCCACCGCTTGCGCGACTTCGATGCCGTCGATGGCCGCCGAATAGATGCCGCCCGCATATCCGGCGCCTTCGCCGGCCGGATACAGGCCTTCGACGTTCATGCTCTGGTAGTCGTCCTTGCGTCGAATCCGGATCGGTGACGACGTGCGCGTCTCCACGCCGGTAAGCACCGCGTCGTGCATCGCGAAGCCCGCGATCTTCTTGTCGATCTGCGGCAATGCTTCGCGGATCGCTTCGATCACGTAGTCCGGCAGCGCGGTGCTGAGATCGGTCGGATTCACGCCCGGCTTGTACGACGGCTCCACGGAGCCGAGTGACGTCGACGGCCGGCCCGCGATGAAGTCGCCGACCAGCTGGCCCGGCGCGCGGTAATCGCCGCCGCCGAGTTCGAACGCGCGCTCTTCCCATTTGCGCTGGAACGCGATGCCCGCCAGCGGGCCGCCGGGATAGTCGTCCGGCGTGATGCCGACGACGATGCCCGCATTCGCGTTGCGCTCGGCACGGGAATACTGGCTCATGCCGTTGGTGACCACGCGGCCCGGCTCCGAGGTCGCTGCGACGACCGTGCCGCCGGGACACATGCAGAAGCTGTAGACGGCCCGTCCATTGCTGCAGTGGTGAACCACCTTGTAGTCGGCCGCGCCGAGCTGCTTGTGGCCCGCAAACTTGCCGAAGCGGCTGCGATCGATCAGCCCCTGCGGATGTTCGATGCGGAAACCCAGCGAAAACGGCTTGGCTTCGATATATACGCCGCGATCGTGCAGCATCTGGAAGGTATCGCGCGCGCTGTGGCCCACGGCCAGCACCACGTGGTCGCAGCGGAGCGTTTCGCCGTTCGACAGCGTCAGCGAGCGCACCTTGCCCTGATCGATTTCGATGTCGTCGACGCGGGTTTCGAAGCGCACTTCACCACCCAGTTCATGGATGGATGCGCGCATTTTTTCCACCATGCTGACGAGCCGGAACGTGCCGATGTGCGGCCGGCTCAGATACAGGATGTCTTCCGGTGCGCCCGCCTTGACGAATTCGTCGAGCACCTTGCGGCCATAGTGGTTGGGATCCTTGATCTGGCTGTACAGCTTGCCGTCGGAGAACGTCCCGGCGCCGCCTTCGCCGAACTGCACGTTGGATTCGGGGTTGAGCACGCTCTTGCGCCACAGGCCGAAGGTGTCCTTGGTGCGCTCGCGCACGGCCTTGCCGCGTTCGAGGATGATGGGGCGGAATCCCATCTGCGCGAGGATCAGTCCTGCGAACAGGCCGCACGGCCCCATGCCGATCACGACCGGGCGCAGGAAATCGGCGTGCTCCGGGGCCTTTGCGACGAAGTGGTACGCCATGTCGGGCGTCACGCCGCAATGCGGCTTGCCGGCGAGTTGCTTCAGCGCGGCGGCTTCGTCCTTGACTTCGACGTCGACGATATACGTCAGCTTGATGTCGGAGCGCTTGCGTGCATCGTGCGCGCGGCGGAACACGGTGTAACGGAGGAGCCCGTCTGCCGCCACCCCGAGTTCCGCGAGACGTGCGCGAATCGCGGCTTCGAGCGCGCTTTCGGGATGGTCGAGGGGGAGTTTAACTTCGCTTAGCCGTAACATGGGTACTCGGATGCGGTTGCCACGGAGCCGTGGCGGTGTTGAGACGGGCGGGGGCCGGCATGCGGGTGGCGGCGTCGTTCGCTACGCGGGTTTCCCGGATGCAAACCGTTCATCGCTGGATCAAGCTGTAAAAGGGGCGGCACACCGACCGGGCCCGACAAAGCGGGCAACGCCAGGATCGGAGCGTGAAGCGACCGTTGCGGGGGGAAGATTGTCCACCCCCGAACAATCGGACGGCGAAAGTCGCTCCATCATGGCGGTGCCGGCGAGCGGCTGGTTCGAAAGCCGCGCCAGGCGTGCGTCGCCGCCGGTGTCGTTCATGCCGGCCAACATAGCACATCGATATCGGTGCCACGCAAAAATGCGGCCGCCAGAGGAACAGGGCGGTAGCGACGTGCTGCACAAGCAGCATCGCGTTGCCGACGGCCCGTGCCGCACGAAGCGGACCGGGCTGTCGCAGCGCGCCGCACGGGTGGGCGCGGCCTGCGTTTATTCCGCCGCCGGATGCACGCGGGTGTAGCGATTCAGGATCGGGATCATCTGCGCGTAGATCTTCGGGTTCGCGGCGACGATCTCGTGGCGATGCAGGAAATCGGCATCGCCCGTGTAGTTGCCGACGAGGCCGCCGGCCTCGGTGATCAGCAGGCTGCCCGCCGCCATGTCCCACACGTTGATGCCCTGCTCGAAGAACGCGTCGAGGCGACCGGCCGCGACGTTCGCGAGATCGAGTGCCGCCGCGCCCGGGCGGCGCAGGCCCGTGCAGGCCTGCGTCATTTCGGTGAAGAGGCGTGCGTACGCGTCGAGACCGTCCTTCTCGCGGAACGGGAAGCCCGTACCGACCAGTGCGTCCGACAGGCGGTCGCGGCGGCCGACGCGGATGCGGCGATCGTTCAGGTACGCGCCGCGACCACGCGTGGCCGTGAACAGGTCGTTTTTGTTCGGATCGTAGACGACGGCCTGCGTGACGACGCCCTTGTGCTCGAGCGCGATCGATACGCAGTAGTACGGGAAGCCGTGGATGAAGTTGGTCGTGCCGTCGAGCGGATCGATGATCCACTTGAACTCGGATTCGTTCTCCGATTCGCCCGACTCTTCCGCGAGGATCGCGTGGTCGGGGTAGGCGGTCTTCAGCGTCTCGATGATCGCCTCTTCGGCGGCCTTGTCCACTTCGGTGACGAAGTCGTTCTGCTGCTTCTTGCGGATCTCGATCAGGTCGAGATCGAGGGACGCGCGATTGATGATCTGTCCGGCGCGGCGCGCAGCCTTGACAGCAATATTGAGCATGGGATGCATGAGCCTGGATCCTGTAGCCGGCGGCACGGGCCGCCACGAAGTGGAACAACCGTCCGGAACGGCGCAAGCGTGCCGGGCGAGGTGAGACGCGAATTGACAAAGAGCGGGGTACGACCCGCGCCGCACGGAGTGCGACGCGTAAAGGCATGATTTTACCCGATTTTTGGCGGTTTCAGGCGACCGGAATGGGGGGAAACCCCCACCGTCCGTCCGGACGAGTGGGTTTGCCGGGGCGATGGCGCTACCATACGGCCATTCTGATGAACCGAGTCGTATCGTAGTGGAAACCCCGCAGAACACCGCCGCGCCGTCCGAATCTGGCGCGGCCACATCCCGGCCGCCTTGCGGCGGCTTCACGTCCACCCGCTTCGTGCTCGTCGAGCCGAGCCATCCCGGCAATGTCGGGGCGGCTGCCCGCGCGCTGAAGACGATGGGCTTCTCGCGCCTCGTGCTGGTCGCGCCCCGCGTGCCGCACGTGCAGAGCGACCCCGAGGCGATCGCGATGGCCAGCGGCGCGGACGACGTCCTCGCGTCCGCGCATGTCGTGCCGACGCTCGGCGACGCGCTGTCCGGCGTCCACTGGTCGATCGCGCTGACCGCGCGCACGCGCGAATACGGGCCGCCGCGCTTGGCGCCTCGAGCGGCCGCCACGCAGGCGTGCGCGCAGGTCGGCGCGGGCGACATCGCGCTTGTGTTCGGCAACGAGCGCACCGGCCTCGCGAACGAGCATGTCGAGCAGTGCAGCGCGCTTGCGCACATCCCGGCGAACCCTGCTTACAGCTCGCTGAACCTTGCACAGGCCGTACAGGTGCTCGCGTACGAGTTGCGCGTCGCGTTTCTCGAACAGGCGAGCGAGCCGTCGCCGCAACCGTCGGCCGAGGCCGGCACGCTCGCGCAGAGCGACGAGATCGAGCGGATGTACGTGCACCTCGAGAACGCGCTGATCGCGCTCGATTTCCTCGACCCGCGCAATCCGAAGAAGCTGATGCCGCGGCTGCGGCGCCTGTTTGCGCGCACGGGCCTCGAGCGCGAGGAGGTCAACATCCTGCGCGGCGTCGCGAAGCACATCCTGCTGAAATCGGGCAAGCCCGACGGCGACGCGTAAGCGGCCGGCGCGCCGGCAAGCGGGCGTTCGGGGGCAGCGCTCCGGGAGTGCGCTTTGTCGGCGTTCGGAAACGCCGGGCCCCGAGCGTTTCCGGCCGACCGAACATCCCGCAAACACCGAGACAGCAAGCCTCCCGCCCGAATACCCGCGCGGGCGGCGGGGTGAACGCGCGACCTCGTGCGGCCGTGCGCGACTGGCCCTACAATCGCCGGACGTCATAAGCAAATTACCCGGCGCGATAACGGCCGGTCATTGCCGGCGGTGCGCGCCGGCCTTTTTCCCGATCAGATCATGTTCACGAGACTGCGCGAAGACGTTGCAACGATTCGCGAGCGGGATCCCGCCGCTCGCAGTGCCTGGGAAGTGCTGACCTGTTATCCGGGGCTGCATGCGCTCGTGCTGCACCGTTTCGCGCATGCCTGCTGGCGCGCGAAGCGCTACTGGCTTGCACGTTTCGCGTCGCAGGCCGGACGGTTCCTGACGGGTATCGAAATCCACCCCGGTGCGACGATCGGCCGGCGCGTGTTCATCGATCACGGCATGGGTGTCGTGATCGGCGAGACGGCGATCGTCGGCGACGACTGCACGATCTATCAGGGCGTGACGCTGGGCGGCACGTCGCTCACGCGCGGCGCGAAGCGCCACCCGACGCTCGAGGCCGGCGTGATCGTCGGCGCGGGCGCGAAGGTGCTGGGCGGTTTCACGGTCGGCGCGGGCGCGAAGATCGGCTCGAACGCGGTCGTCGTGAAGCCGGTGCCGGCGGGCGGCACGGCGGTCGGCAATCCGGCGCGCATCGTGATGCCGGCGCAGCCGAAGCCGCAACCGGAACGCGCGGCGTTCTGCGCATACGGGATCACGCCGAACGCCGACGATCCGATGTCGCTCGCGATTCACGGCCTGATCGATCACGCGGCGAAGGAAAGCCGCCGCGTCGACGAGATCGTCGCAGCGCTCGAGCGGCTCGGCACGCATCTGGAAACGCTGCAGGGCGCCGATGCGGCGCGCCTCGACCTGCGCAGGCTGTCGGCGGTGCTGGAAGGAAAGACGGTCGAGCGCCAGGCGTAAGGCGACGTCCACCGCCGGCTGCCGGTCGGTACGACGGCAGCGGCGGGTGGCGTCAGTCGAGCGGCATCGCGTGGATGCCTTCCGCGTCGACGCGCAGGTAGCCGCCGCGCGGCTTGCCGTGGTCGAGATCCCAGTCGGGCAGCACCCAGCGTATGCCGCCCGGTTCGGCGTGGCTCGCCGGGCGGTGCGTGTGGCCGTGAATGATCACGGCCGCGCGGCTCTTCTTGAACAACGCGGCCACGCCTTCGCGCGTGACATCGTAGATCGCCGAAGCGGGGCGCATCCGGCCTGCTTCGCTGTTCGAGCGCATGCGTTGCGCGAGCGCGCGGCGCCAGCGGAGCGGCCACGCGAGAAACAGCCATTGCGCGACGCGGTTGCGCGCGAAGCGCCGGAATACCTGGTAGCCGCGATCGGCCGTGCATTGCGCGTCGCCGTGCGCGAGCACGATGCGCTGGCCGAACGCCATGATCAGCGAAGGGTCGGGCAGCAGCATCGCGCCGGCTGCCTTCATGAAGCGCCGGCCGAGCAGGAAATCGCGGTTGCCGTGCATCACGTAGAGCGCGATCCCGCGTTCCGAGAGCGTGTGCATCAGCGCGGCCATGCGTGCCGCGAACGGATCGTCGTCGAGGATGTCGTCGCCGATCCAGTATTCGAACAGGTCGCCGAGGATGAACACCGAGTCGGCGCTGTCGGCGGTGTATTTCACGAAATGCTCGAACGCGGCGACCGTCTTCGGAATCGCTTCGCTCAGGTGCAGATCGGAGAGAAACAGGAACGGGCGTGCGGCTTGCGCGTATTCGCGCTCGCCCGGCACGCCCGCGGAGACGCTTCGCGGCGGACTCTCCTGCAACATCGAAGTGCCTCCGTTACTTGCTGCGCGTCAGACTACGACGGCCTTCTCGATCACGACGTCGTCGGTCGGCACGTCCTGGTGGAAGCCGGCGTTGCCCGTCTTGACGCCCTTGATCTTGTCGACCACGTCCTGGCCTTCGACGACCTTGCCGAACACCGCGTAGCCCCAGCCCTGCGGCGTCGGCGACGAGTGGTTCAGGAAGTCGTTGTCGTTCACGTTGATGAAGAACTGGGCCGTTGCCGAGTGCGGATCGTTCGTGCGTGCCATCGCGACCGTGTAGTTGTCGTTCTTCAGGCCGTTGTTCGCCTCGTTGTCGATCGGCGCGTCGGTCGGCTTCTGCTTCAGGCCCGGCTCGAAGCCGCCGCCCTGGATCATGAAGCCGTTGATCACGCGATGGAACACGGTGCCGTCGTAGTGGCCCTTCTTCACGTAGTTCAGGAAGTTCTCGACCGTCTTCGGTGCCTTCGCGGCGTCGAGCTCGAGCTTGATCACGCCGTGGTTCGTATGCAGTTCAACCATGATGAATTCCTTCGGTGAGGCGGTTTAAATGGCACGCGGCCGGTCGTGCGACGCGGCCGCGTGAGTCGCCGGACGTGCCGGCAGGTTCTTACTTCGAGACGATGCTGGCCGATTCGATCACGATCGGTTGCGCGGGCACGTCCTGCATCGGGCCGCGCGAGGTCGTCGCCACGCCTTCGATCTTCTTCACGACGTCGAGACCCGACACGACCTTGCCGAACACTGCATAGCCGTTGCCGTCCGGGTTCGGGTAGTCGAGGCCGTTGTTGTCGACCGTGTTGATGAAGAACTGCGCGGTGGCCGAGTTCGGGTCGCTCGTGCGCGCCATCGCGATCGTGCCCGTCAGGTTCTTCAGACCATTGCGGCTCTCGAGCGGGATCGGCGCGCGGGTCGGCTTTTCCTCGAAGTTGGTCTTGTAGCCGCCGCCCTGGATCATGAAGCCCTTGATCACGCGATGGAAGATCGTGCCGTTGTACTGGCCGGCCTTCACGTAATCGAGGAAGTTGGCGACCGATTTCGGCGCCTTCTCCGGGTAGAGCTCGACGCGGATGTCGCCCTGCGAGGTCTTCAGCTGCACCACGGGGTGCGCGGTGGCCGTTTGCGCGAACGCGGGCGCGGTCGCGAGAAGGGCGGCGCCGCCAAGCGCCAGCAACAGACGTTTCATTGCGATCCTCAGGTTGGGAAGGAAAGGGGGCCGCGCCGCTTATTGCGACGGCGGCGCGACGTACGGCGCCGCCAGTGCGCCCGACGGACCGCTGAACTGGAACGTCGGCGACATCGGCAGCGTGGTGGTGCTCACGTTCGCGGCTGCGCGTTCGGAGTAGTCGCGCGTGGCCGGCGTGACCGCTCGGGCATTCGGCGCGGCCTTCGGCGGCGACACGATCTTCTGCAGGTCGGCGAGACGTTGCGCGGTCGCGCCGCTCGTGCGGCCGAGCGATTGCGCACGCTTGTACGATTCGGCCGCGAGGCGCAGGTACAGGTCGCCGAGGTTCTCGTACGCGAGCGAGTAGCTCGGGTTCGATTGCGTCGCCGTGACGAGCGCGGTGCGCGCTTCGTCGTAGCGGCCGTGCTTCGCGTAGAGCGCCGCGAGGTTGTTGTACGGCTCGGGCAGTTCGGGGTACGCCTGCGTGATCGCGACGAACTGCTGGATCGCGTCGTCGTCGCGGTTCAGGCGGGCCAGCACGGTGCCGCGCTTGAACTGCGCCTGCACGTCGTGCGGGTTCGACGCGATGCGCGCGTCGAGTTGCGCGAGCGCCTGCTTCCACTGCTTGCCGGCGATCGACGCGTCGATTTCGGGGGTGCCGTCGGCGGTGGCCGGGGCCTTCTGCGCATGCGCTGCGGGGGCCGCGAACAGCGTCAGCGCGACGCCCATGACGGTGGTCGCTACGAGGGTCGCAGCGCTCGGCGCGCGGCCGCGATGAGGTTTCATAGGCGTAAATCGGAATGTTATACTCCGAGCCATTCTAACAAAACGTCTGCGCGTTCCGGCGAGCCGCAGGCAGTCTTTCTTAGCCTCTCGTGGCCGTCACCGCTGTGCTTGCAGCCTGACCGCCCCATGTGATAGCGAGGACGCTCGGCCTGGCGCCGCAGCAGATGGTCCATCCGTTTCGCATGCTGGGCGAGCCTCGCCAGGGCGGTTTCCTTCGGCTCACGGTTCATCTCTATGGAATCACTGCGCATCTACAACACGCTCGCGCGTGACAAGCAAGTTTTCGTGCCGCGCCAGTCCGGCGAAGTGCGGATGTACGTATGCGGGATCACCGTCTACGACTATTGTCACGTGGGCCACGCGCGCATGCTGGTCGTGTTCGACCTCGTCCAGCGCTGGCTGCGTGCGATCGGCTACCGGGTCACGTACGTGCGCAACATCACCGACATCGACGACAAGATCATCCGCCGCGCGGTCGAGAACGGCGAGACGATCAAGTCGCTGACCGACCGCTTCATCGGCGCGATGCATGAGGATGAAGGTGCGCTCGGCATCCAGCGGCCCGACATCGAGCCGCGCGCGACGCAATTCATTCCGCAGATGCTCGGCATGATCGAGACGCTCGAGACGAACGGCTATGCGTACCAGGCGACCGACGGCGACGTCAATTACTCGGTGCGCAAGTTCGCGAACTACGGGAAGCTGTCGGGCAAGTCGCTCGACGATCTGCGCGCGGGCGAGCGTGTCGCCGCGAACGACGCGAAGGAAGATCCGCTCGATTTCGTGCTGTGGAAGCGCGCAAAGCCGGAAGATCCGGAAGGCGCGTCGTGGGCGTCGAAGTACGGGATGGGCCGCCCGGGCTGGCACATCGAGTGCTCGGCGATGGGCTGCACGCTGCTCGGCGATCATTTCGACATCCATGGCGGCGGACAGGATCTGCAGTTCCCGCACCACGAGAACGAGATCGCACAGAGCGAAGGCGCGACCGGCCAGACGTTCGTCAATTACTGGCTGCACAACGGCTTCGTGCAGGTCGACAACGAGAAGATGTCGAAATCGCTCGGCAACTTCTTCACGATCCGCGAAGTGCTCGAACGATACGACGCCGAAGTCATGCGCTTCTTCATCGTGCGCACGCACTACCGGTCGCCGCTCAATTACAGCGACGTGCATCTCGACGATGCGCGCGCGTCGCTCACGCGCCTCTACACCGCGCTGAAGGATGTCGAGGCCGACACGCTCGCGCTCGACTGGAACGAGTCGCACGCGCAGCGTTTCGCGGCCGCGATGAACGACGACTTCAACACGCCCGTCGCGGTGGCCACGCTGTTCGAGCTGGCGGGCGAGGTGAATCGCACGCGCGACGCATCGCTCGCGCGGCAACTGAAACAGCTGGCAGGCCTGCTCGGCCTGCTGGGCCGCGAACCGCGCGCGTTCCTGCAGCAGGCGTCCGGCGCCGCGCAGGCGGGCGGGTTCGCTGCCGACGAGATCGAAGCGAAGATCGCCGCGCGCGTCGCGGCGAAGCAAGCGAAAGACTATGCCGAAGCGGACCGGATCCGGGCGGAACTGCTCGAGGCCGGCATCGCACTTGAAGACAAACCGGGCGGATCGACCGAATGGCGTCGCGTATGAGCGCGGTGCGTTCCACTGACCGATCCGTCAGGTAGGAGGCAAGATGGCAACGGCCAGAAAAGCGCCGGTCAGGCGCGCGACCCCGGTCGCCGCGCGTCCGGCAGCCAAGCGCGTGCCGGCGGCGAAGGCGGACGCGTCGCGTGCCGCGCCGAACGGCGCGCTCAACGGTCATGCGCAGCCGGCGGCCGCGCTGCCGGCCGCCGACGCGGCCCGCAAGACGCGTGTGTCCGAAGCGGACGGCGAGGAGGTCGTCGTGCGTCCTGCGTACTGGGACAAGGCGTGCGCCGACCTCGTCAAGCGCGACCGGATCCTGAAGAAACTGATTCCGAAGTTCGGTCCCGCGCATCTCGTGAAGCGCGGCGACCCGTTCGTCACGCTCGCGCGCTCGGTCGTCGGCCAGCAGATTTCGGTGCCGTCCGCGCAGTCGCTGTGGGCGCGCATCGAGGATGCCTGTCCGAAACTCGCGCCGCAGCCGGTGATCCGGCTCGGCGCGGACAAGCTGATCGCGTGCGGGCTGTCGAAGCGCAAGACGGAATACATCCTTGATCTTGCGCAACATTTCGTGTCGGGCGCGCTGCACGTCGACAAATGGACGTCGATGGACGACGAGGACGTGATCGCGGAACTCACGCAGATCCGCGGCATCAGCCGCTGGACGGCAGAGATGTTCCTGATCTTCAACTTGTCGCGGCCCGATGTGCTGCCGCTCGACGACCCGGGCCTGATCCGCGCGATCAGCGTCAATTACTTCAGCGGGGAACCCGTCACGCGCAGCGAGGCGCGTGAAGTCGCGGCCAACTGGGAACCGTGGCGCACCGTCGCGACCTGGTACATGTGGCGCAGCCTCGATGCGCCCGACGCCGACGCCTGAGCGTCGGCTATCGGGTTTTAACTATCAATAGTTGAGAGCCGGTTTTGAGTGTCGCCCGCGCGGGTAGAATACGCGCTGCCGCAAGACCCAAGGATTCGAACACATGAAGACCACGTTTCTGGATTTCGAACAGCCGATCGCCGAACTTGAAGCCAAGATCGAAGAGCTGCGATTCGTGCAGGACGACTCGGCTGTCGATATTTCGGAAGAAATCGAGCGGCTGTCGAAGAAAAGCCAGCAACTGACGAAGGACCTCTACGCGAACCTGTCGCCGTGGCAGGTTTCGCAGATCGCACGGCACCCGCAGCGTCCGTACACGCTCGATTACGTTGCGGAACTGTTTACCGATTTTCACGAACTGCACGGCGACCGCGCATTCGCGGACGATCTGTCGATCGTCGGCGGTCTCGCGCGCTTCGGCGGCCATCCGTGCATGGTGATCGGTCACCAGAAGGGCCGCGACACGAAGGAGCGCGCCGCGCGCAACTTCGGGATGCCGCGTCCGGAAGGCTATCGCAAGGCCGAACGCCTGATGCGTCTCGCCGAGAAGTTCGGGCTGCCGATCTTCACGTTCGTCGACACGCCGGGCGCGTACCCGGGCATCGGCGCGGAAGAGCGCGGCCAGTCGGAGGCGATCGGCCGCAACCTGTACGTGATGGCCGAGCTGAAGACGCCGATCATCACGACGGTGATCGGCGAGGGCGGTTCGGGCGGCGCGCTCGCGATCGCCGTGGCCGACACGGTGATGATGCTGCAGTTCTCGACCTACTCGGTGATCTCGCCGGAAGGCTGCGCGTCGATCCTGTGGAAAAGCGCTGCGAAGGCGCCGGAAGCCGCGGAAGCGCTGGGCCTGACCGCGCACCGCCTGAAGGCGCTCGGCCTGATCGACAAGATCATCAACGAGCCGCTCGGCGGCGCGCATCGCGATCCGAAGGGCATGGCGGCGCTGCTGCGCCGCGCGCTCGCCGATTCGCTGCGCCAGTTCCAGGGCATGAGCATCGATGCGGTGCGCGAGCGCCGCCTTGAACGCCTGATGGCCTACGGCAAGTTCAAGGAAACCACGCCGGGCGCATGACCGGCCGCGTGTTCAATCCGCGCGCCGCTGCGCGCGCGCCCCTCTCGTGATCCCACCGACCGAATTCTCCGCCGACCGCGTCGTACTCGACGCGGTCGGCGTTGCGCTTTCCGGCATGCCGTCCGATGCACGCATCGCGATCGCGTACAGCGGCGGCCTCGATTCGACGGTGCTGCTCGACGCGGCCGTGCGGGTCGCGGGCGCATCGCGTTGCGTCGCGCTGCACGTGCATCACGGCCTGAGCGCGAACGCCGACGCGTGGGTCGCGCATGCCGAAGCGGAAGCGGCACGGCTCGGCGTCGAGTTCGAGTCGATGCGCGTCGACGTGCCGCGCGACAGCGGTCTCGGTATCGAGGCGACTGCCCGCGAGCGTCGTTACGCCGCGCTCGACGCGATGTGCGAGCGCCACGGCGCGACCGCGCTGTGGCTCGCGCAGCACGCGGACGACCAGGCCGAGACCGTGCTGCTGCAACTGCTGCGCGGCGCGGGGATCGCGGGGCTCGCCGCCATGGCGCCGCGCTACCGTCCCGACGGCGTGAGTGTCGAGCGCGTGCGTCCGTTGCTGCGATTGTTGCGCGCGCAACTCGAGCGCTATGCGACGCAGCACGCGCTCGGATGGATCGACGACGAATCGAACAGCGACACGCGCTACGCGCGCAATGCGCTGCGCATCGACGTGCTGCCGGTGCTGGCCGTGCATTTCCCGGGCTTTCGCGACGCGCTCGGTCGCGCGGCCCAGCATGCGGCCGCAGCACAGCGGCTGCTCGACGATCTGGCCGAACTGGATTTCGCGGTCGCCGCACGCGATGACGGGCGTGCGCTGTCGCGCGAGTCGCTGGTCACGTTCGACGACACGCGCGGCGCGAACCTGCTGCGCTTCTGGATGCGCCGGCTCGGTTTGCCGGGTGCGTCGGCCGCCCGGCTCGCCAACATGATGAGGCAGTTGCGCGCCGCGCACGACGCGCATGCGCTGCGCGTCGATCACGCGGGGCAGTGCCTGCGGCTCTACCGCGACGTCGTCTACTGGGAAGCGGGCGACAGCGCCGAACCGGCCGACGACGGCACGGGTACGCCGCACCCGGAGGCGGCGCTCGCGTGGGACGGGCAGGAAGTCTGGCACCTGCCGGGATGGCGCGGCACGTTCGTGTTCGCGCCGGCCGACGCGGGCAGCGCCGGCGCGGTGCCGGAGGCGCTGCTGCGCGGCGCACGGCTCGCCGCGCGCGCCCGGGCGGGCGGCGAGCGGATGCGCACGTCGCCGGGCGGCCCGGGCCGGACGCTGAAGAACCTGTTCCAGGAGCGTGGCGTGCCGGCATGGCAGCGCGACGTGCCGCTGCTGTTCGCGGGCGAGCGGCTGATCTACGTGCCGCGGCTGGGCGTGAACTGCGACGGCGAGTTGTTCGACAACGGGCCGTCCGGCGGCGGCGTGTGGCGCCGGATCGAATGGCGTCCCGACCTGCTGATCGCGTAACGGCGGGCAGGCTTCCGGCGGCGCGATGGCGCGCCCATTTTCACCATTCGGTAAACAGCGCCGGAACGCCCGTGGACACGGCGGGCGGCTTGTCAAGCGGGCTTCTATCGGGTACGCTCGGTCGTTTGCTCGGCTCGATTTTTGAGCGATTTGTGCAGGTTTCCCGCGTGACGTACCCGGTTTGCGCGGCCTGATCGGCCTTCCGGGCAAATTCCGTCACGCTTGCGCGTTGCGTCCCAGCCGTCCCCCTCGTCGTCCGTCCACAGCCACAAGCCGCGTGACCGAACGGCAACCCGGCCTGCCCAGCGCGCCCGTGCGGTTTCTCCTCCAGTTCAGAACGACAATGGCACTCATCGTACACAAATACGGCGGCACTTCGATGGGCTCGGTCGAGCGCATCAAGAACGTCGCGAAACGCGTCGCAAAATGGCATCAGGCCGGGCACCAGATGGTGGTCGTGCCTTCGGCGATGTCCGGCGAAACCAACCGTCTGCTCGGTCTTGCGAAAGAGATTTCGAGCCAGCCGAGCCCGCGTGAGCTCGACATGATCGCGTCGACCGGCGAGCAGGTCAGCGTCGGCCTGCTGTCGATCGCGCTGCAGGAAATCGGCGTCGAGGCCGTGAGCTACGCCGGCTGGCAAGTACCGATCAAGACCGACAGCGCGTACACGAAAGCGCGCATCCACTCGATCGACGACGAGCGCGTGAAGGCCGATCTGAATGCAGGCAAGGTCGTGATCATCACGGGCTTCCAGGGCGTCGATCCGGACGGCCACATCACGACGCTGGGCCGCGGCGGCTCGGACACGTCGGCGGTGGCGGTCGCGGCTGCGCTGGGTGCCGAAGAGTGCCTGATCTACACGGACGTCGATGGCGTCTACACGACCGATCCGCGTGTCGTCGAAGAGGCGCGACGCCTCGATCGCGTGACGTTCGAAGAGATGCTGGAGATGGCCAGCCTCGGTTCGAAGGTCCTGCAGATCCGCTCGG
The DNA here is from genome assembly GCF_025560745.1 of Burkholderia sp. S-53. NCBI lineage: Bacteria > Pseudomonadati > Pseudomonadota > Betaproteobacteria > Burkholderiales > Burkholderiaceae > Burkholderia > Burkholderia sp. S-53. The sequence continues at coordinate 2,391,537 of NZ_CP090483.1, read as the reverse complement.
TCGAATTCGCCGGCAAATACCAGGTGAAGACGCGCGTGCTGTCGAGCCTGACCGATCCGCTGATTGCGCTCGACGAAGAAATGCGCTCGGGCACCCTGATTACTTTTGAAGAAGACGAGACCATGGAAAAGGCAGTCATTTCCGGCATCGCGTTCCAGCGCGACGAAGCACGCATTGCTGTGATGGGCGTGCCCGACAAGCCGGGCATCGCGTATCAGATCCTCGGCCCGGTCGCCGATGCGAACGTCGACGTCGACATGATCATCCAGAACCAGAGCGTCGAAGGCAAAACCGACTTCACGTTCACGGTCGGCCGCGGCGACTACCAGAAGGCGATGGACATCCTCACCAACCAGGTGAAGGGCCACGTGAACGCCGAGCAGGTGCAGGGCGACCCGAAGGTGTCGAAGGTGTCGGTCGTCGGCGTCGGCATGCGTTCGCACGTGGGCGTCGCGAGCAAGATGTTCCGCACGCTGTCGGAAGAGGGCATCAACATCCAGATGATCTCGACGTCCGAAATCAAGATTTCGGTGCTGATCGACGAGAAATACATGGAGCTGGCCGTCCGCGCGCTGCACAAGGCATTCGAACTCGACCAGGCATGATGAAATTTTCGTGATGCGATGACGAAATTGCATCACGGAAATTGACGCGCGGTTCGAAACCCTATACTATCTCGTTCTCGTCGCACTGCCTCCCTGGTGCGAGCGAAAGTTTGGGAGACGTGGCCGAGAGGTCGAAGGCACTCCCCTGCTAAGGGAGCATCTGGGCCAAAACCTGGATCGAGGGTTCGAATCCCTCCGTCTCCGCCAAAAGCGGTGACAAAGCCCCGCAAGTTCTCGGACTTGCGGGGCTTTTTCTTTTTCCGCTACGTCACGCGCAAGACATTCGATGGCTGCCACCGGATCTCGTTCGCGGACGGGCTCGGTCGGCGCAGCCGATCAGACAATGAGTGCTCGACTTGAGCAGCGGTAATGCGCTACATATCGCGTATCGATTGGCGCGACTCAAGGTGATGCTCTTGGCAAGCCCGCATTCAGTTCTGACTGTTCTCTCTCATCGACCTGTCGACGGACTGGTCGACAACCACGAGCGTTACGCGCGGCAGCACGGCTACCGCCATGCGACGGTCGACGGCATGCACGTGTACGGCGAGCGCCAGCAGGTCCTGCACAAGTACCACGCGATCATCGCGCAGCTCGTCGCGATGGAGCCGGGCGCATTGCTGCTCGTGCTCGATCCGTTCTCCGTCGTGTTCGATCCGCACGCGCTGCCGGATGTCGCGCACGGTTACGACGCAATCGTCACCACGCAAACGTCGAAGTCGGCACTGCCCGCCGCTAGCGGGATGATCTTCCGCAACGTGCCGGACGTGCGCGAGCGGTTGCGCAAGCTGGCGGTCGAACTGGGCAAGTGGGCGATGCATCTTCCGGAGCGGCACCACGCGTGCGAGGCGACGCTGCTCGAGGAGTACTTTCCGCCGCTGCCGTTCGACGTGCCGCTCGCCAATGGCCATTTCGCGTCGGCCCAGACGGTCTGGAGCGACGGGATCGCGATCGATTCGATCGCCGGCGCCCGGCCGCTCGTGGCGCACCAGGCGCCTGAGTGGCGGCAGGTGGAGGGCGTCTGGGTGCCGGCTGCCGACTATGACTTCCGCTATGTGGTGGCGCTCGTCGACGACGCCGAACGGTACCAGCGCGGCGATCCCCCGCACGCGATGGACGACTGGCGTGCCGCGCAGCAGCGAACGCGCGACGCGGAGCGGCATGTGAATCCGCACGCGCGTGTTGCGTTCGTGAGCCTGCATACGTCGCATATCGCCGGCTACGGCGACCTGCACGAAGAGAACTTCGTTCGCTACTGCACTCGGCATGGCTATGCGTACCACGCGTATCGCGAGGCGCCCGCATTCCTGCCGGGCGGCATCGATGCGAACTGGGCGAAGCTGCATCTGATTCGCGAACACCTGCCGCATCACGCGTTCGTGTTCTGGGTCGATGCGGACATCCTCGCGATCGATCAGAGTCAGGCCATCGATGGCTTGATCGACGGCCGCGACTTCGTGATTGGTACCGATCACACGGCCTGGGCGATCAACTCGTGCATGATCGGCGTGCGCAACGTCGCGCCGATGCGCGAACTGGTCGAGCGCATCTGCGCGCGCATCGAGAATTTCGGCGATCGTTCGTCGGTCTACGCGAGCGGCGGCGACCAGCAGGCGATTTATGTGGAACTGCTGCAGTCCGGCATGATCGATGCGCACCATATCGTCGATGCGATGACGCTTGCGTCATCGCCGGTCTATGCGACGCGCGACAGCCGCTTCGTCCATTTTCCCGCGCAACACGGCCACTATCGCGCGGTGACGATGCGCATATGGGACCGTCTGAGTCACCAGCGTTAGCGGCCGGGAGCATGAAGGACAGCGGTGCTTGCGGCGACGCCGATCGGTGGAATGGTCATTCGCCCGACTTGTTTCGAGCAACGCAAATTGAAATAAAAATGAAGGGAATGGTGTAAGGCTGGAGGCGCTGCGCGATCACCATCCAGCGCGGCTTCAATCATCTTGTTCCGGCCCTCGGAAATGATGCGTCGGCGTCAAAATTGCGGCACTGCGTCGATTCTCGCGACGGACCTCACCGCGCAATACAAAAAATTACTCATAAAAATCAGCACTCTGCGTCCGCGCCGAAAATCGATGCGCTGCTGCGCTGCAAAAAATAATCGATCGCCTTATGCTGGTTAACCCGATTGCGCTTGAGCGACATCAAGCTTTGCCTTGATGCCGCTTTACATTTTGCCAACATTGGCGATTCACGAAATCTATCTGTCGATTTGATTTCGTTTCTTTCGTCTCGCCTGTCACCGATGCAGTGCGCGACCTTCCTCAAGGCCTTGTTGACATGCATGATTTCTCCTTCCTGAGCCTGGCTATCTGGGTTCCGATCGTGTTTGGCGCGTGCCTGCTGCGCGCCGGCTCCGACCATCATCCACGCCGCACGCGACTGATCGCGCTCGCCGGCGCGCTGGCTGGGCTAGCGGCTGTCGTCCCGCTGGTCGCCGGTTTCGACGCGCATTCAGCCGCGATGCAGTTCGTCGAAAGCCGCAACTGGCTGGCGGCGTTCAATTCGGGATGGCGGGTCGGCATCGACGGCGCGTCGCTGTGGCTCGTCGTGCTGACCGCATTCACGACGCTCGTGGTGGTGGTCGCGTCGTGGGAGTCGGTCACGGTGCGCGTCGCGCAGTACTACGCGTCGTTCCTGATCCTGTCGGGGCTGATGGTCGGCGTGTTCGTCGCACAGGACGGGCTGCTGTTCTTCATCTTCTTCGAGGCGACGCTGATCCCGCTTTACCTGCTGATCGGCACGTGGGGGCGCGAGCGCCGCGTGTACGCAGCCGTGAAGTTCTTCTTCATTTCGTTCGCCGGCTCGCTGTTGCTGCTGATGGCGATGCTGTACCTGTACGCGCAGTCGCATACGTTCGACATGGCCGTGTGGCGCACGCTGCAGCTCGGTTTCGCACCGCAGTTGCTGGTGTTCCTCGGCTTCTTCGCCGCGTTTGCGGTCAAGGTGCCGATGTGGCCGGTTCACACGTGGCTGAGCGACGTGTACACGGACGGCCCGACGGGCGCCGCGCTGATGCTCGCGATGCTCAAGCTCGGCGGCTACGGGTTCCTGCGCTTCGCGCTGCCGATCACGCCCGACGCAAGCCACTTCTTCGCGCCGGCCGTGATCGCGCTGTCGCTGTTCGCGATCGTCTATGCGAGCCTGATCGCGCTCGCGCAGACCGATCTAGGCAAGCTGCTCGCGTACTCGACGGTCGCGCACATGGGCATCGTCACGCTCGGGCTGTTCCTGTTCAACCGGATCGGCGTCGAAGGCGCGATCGTGCAGCTCGTGTCGTACGGCTTCGTCGCGGGCGCGATGCTGCTGTGCGTGAACGTGCTGGTCGATCGCACGAAGCAGCGCGAGATCGCCGCGTACGGCGGCGTAGCAGGGGTGATGCCGCGTTTCGCGACCTTCACGCTGCTGTTCGCGATGGCCAACGTCGGCCTGCCGGGCACGTCGGGATTCGTCGGCGAGTTCATGGTCATCATGGGCGCGATCCGTTTCAACTTCTGGATCGGCGCAATCGCGGCGCTGACGCTGATCCTCAGCGCGTCGTACACGCTGTGGATGCTCAAGCGCGTGGTGTTCGGCAAGGTCGCGAGCCAGCGGATCGCGAAGCTCGCCGACCTGAACCGTCGCGAGATCGTGATGTTCGCGTCGCTCGCGCTGATCGTGCTGGCGATCGGCATCGATCCGAAACCGTTCACCGACGCGATCGATCCGACCGTCGGCAAGCTGATCGACGAAGCCAGCCATTCGAAGGTGCCGGCAGGGGACGGCCCCGTGCAGCCGCAGCCGTCGTACATGGCATCGACGCACGGCTGAGCGCAGCACGCCGCGCGAACGGGCCGCATCGCACGGCGATGCGGTCGTTGCGCGCACATCGATCGCGGTCCGGCACATGCGACGCCGGGCCCGCTTCCGGCTGCGTGAAATTGCTCCGCGACAATGTGTCTCACGGCAGATCTTGCAATGATGATTTGCCGCATCCACCGGTTTTTCATCGCACCTGCGCGACGTATGATTCGGCCACTTTCGTGGATCGAATGCGCATCGGGCATACGCAAACGGATTCAATGACTCTCGGGCTGTGTGATGAAAACAAGAGCTTCAAGAGGCTGGTCGGCGCTGATATCAATCGGCGCGGCACTGGGCCTGTCAGGCTGTAATTTAGATGTACTAAATCCGAAAGGAAGCGTGGGCGCCGCCGAAAAGGCGCTGATCGCGACGTCCACCTGGGCGATGCTGATCGTCGTCGTGCCGGTGATCCTGCTGACGCTGTGGTTCGCGTGGCGTTACCGCGCGTCGAACCGCAACGCAACCTACGCGCCGAACTGGTCGCACTCGACCGCGATCGAAGTCGTGATCTGGACGGTGCCGACACTGATCATCCTGTTCCTCGGCGTGCTCACGTGGAAGACCACGCACGAGCTCGACCCGTACAAGCCGCTCGAGTCGTCGGTGAAGCCGATCGACGTCGAGGTCGTCGCGCTCGACTGGAAGTGGCTGTTCATCTATCCGGAACTCGGCATCGCGTCGGTCAACCAGCTCGCGATCCCGGTCGGCACGCCGGTGAATTTCCGCATCACGTCGGATTCGGTGATGAACTCGTTCTTCATCCCGCAGCTCGGCGGCCAGGTCTACGCGATGGCCGGCATGCAGACTCGCCTGCACCTGATCGCCGACGAGCCCGGCGACTACGCGGGCACGTCAGCCAACTTCAGCGGCCGCGGCTTCTCCGACATGAAGTTCCGCACGCTCGCCGAGCCGCGCGAACAGTTCGATGCATGGGTGCAGAAGGTGAAGGCGTCGCCGGACCGGCTCGACGCGACCGTGTACGGCACCGTCGCGCAGCCGAGCGAGAAGGCGCCCGTGCGCTACTTCTCGTCGGTCGATCCGCGGCTCTTCCACAACATCATCGCGAAATACAACGATGGCCACGTCCTCGACCTGAAGGACGCCGCCTGCGGCACGAAGGGGTAACGCATGTTCGGCAAACTCACACTCTCGGCGATCCCGTTCGATCAGCCCATCATCATGGTGGCCGGCGCCTTCATGGGGCTGGCCGTGCTGGGCATTCTCGCCGCGCTGACGATCACCGGCCGGTGGAAATGGCTGTGGACGGAATGGCTGACGACGGTCGACCACAAGAAACTCGGCGTGATGTACATCATCGTCGCGCTGATCATGCTGCTGCGCGGCTTCGCCGACGCGATCATGATGCGCATGCAGCTCGCGCTCGCGTACAACGCGCCCGGCTATCTGCCGCCGCACCACTATGACCAGATCTTCACGGCACACGGCGTGATCATGATCTTCTTCATGGCGATGGTGTTCATGGTCGGCCTGATGAACCTGATCGTGCCGCTGCAGATCGGCGCGCGCGACGTCGCATTCCCGTTCATCAACTCGCTGAGCTTCTGGATGACGGCGGTCAGCGCGATCCTGATCAACATCTCGCTCGTGATCGGCGAATTCGCGCAGACGGGCTGGCTCGCGTACCCGCCGCTGTCGGAGCTGCAGTACAGCCCGGGGGTAGGGGTCGACTACTACCTGTGGGCGCTGCAGATCTCGGGCGTCGGCACGCTGCTGACCGGCGTGAACTTCTTCGTGACGATCATCAAGATGCGCGCGCCGGGCATGACGCTGATGAAGATGCCGGTGTTCACGTGGACGGCGCTCTGCACGAATGTGCTGATCATGGCGTCGTTCCCGATCCTGACTGCGACGCTCGCGCTGCTCGGCCTCGACCGTTACCTCGGCATGCACTTCTTCACGAACGAAGCCGGCGGCAACGCGATGCTGTACCTGAACCTGATCTGGGCGTGGGGCCACCCGGAGGTATACATCCTGATCCTGCCGGCGTTCGGCATCTTCTCGGAAGTCATCGCGACGTTCGCGAAGAAGCCGCTGTTCGGCTACAAGACGATGGTGTACGCGACCTGCGCGATCATGGTGCTGTCGTTCCTCGTGTGGCTGCATCACTTCTTCACGATGGGCTCGGGTGCGAACGTGAACGCGTTCTTCGGCATCATGACGATGATCATCGCGATCCCGACCGGCGTGAAGGTGTTCAACTGGCTGTTCACGATGTATCGCGGCCGGATCGAATTCACGACGCCCGTGCTGTGGACGATCGGCTTCATGGTCACGTTCACGCTCGGCGGCATGACCGGCGTGATGATGGCGATTCCCGGCGCGGACTTCGTGCTGCACAACAGCCTGTTCCTGATCGCGCACTTCCATAACGTGATCATCGGCGGCGTGCTGTTCGGCTATCTCGCGGGCTTCAACTACTGGTTCCCGAAGGCGTTCGGCTTCAAGCTGAACGAGAAGCTCGGCAAGGCCGCGTTCTGGTTCTGGCAGGTCGGCTTCTACGTCGCGTTCGTGCCGCTCTATGTGCTCGGCTTCATGGGCATGACGCGCCGGCTCAACCACTACGACAACCCCGCATGGCACCCGTGGCTGCTGGTTGCCGCGTTCGGCGCCGTGTTGATCGCGATCGGCATCGCGTGCCAGTTGCTGCAGCTCGTGGTCAGCATCCGCAATCGCAACCTGCCGGAATACCGCGACACGACGGGCGATCCGTGGGGCGGCCGCACGCTGGAGTGGGCAACCTCGTCGCCGCCGGCCGACTACAACTTCGCGGTGATTCCGCAAGTGCGCACGCTCGACGCGTACGCGGACATGAAGGCGCGCGGCGAAGGCCGGCCGAACCCGGCGTCGATCCGCGACATCCATATGCCGTCGAATACCTGCGCGGGCCTCGTGGTCGCGATCTTCAGCCTGGTGCTCGGCTTCGCGCTGGTGTGGCACATCTGGTGGATGGCGATCGGCGGGCTCGTCGGGATCGTCGCGACGCTGGTGATCTACAGCTCGCGCGATAACGACGGTTATTACATCCCCGCGTCGACGGTGCGGAAGATCGAAGACAAGCAGCCGACCAAGCGCGTGGCCACGCGTGTCGACGACGTGGAACTGGAGGCCAACTGATGTTGCAGAAAACCTTGAGCGCGACCCTGCTCGAGCACGACGACCATCCGCCGTCGCATTCGGTGTTCGGGTTCTGGCTGTACCTGATGACCGACTGCGTGATCTTCGCGGCGCTGTTCGCGACGTTCGCGGTGCTAGGCCACCAGTATGCGGGCGGGCCGACCGCGAAAGACCTGTTCGACATTCCGGGCGTCGCGGTGGAAACCGCCGCGCTGCTGCTGTCGAGCATCACGTACGGTTTCGCGATGCTCGCTGCGTACAAGCAGCGGCGCGGCGCGCTGCTCGCGTGGCTCGCCGTGACGTTCGTGCTCGGCGCGGCGTTTCTCGCGATGGAGCTGCGCGAGTTCTCGCACCTGATCGCGGAAGGCGCCGGCCCGCAGCGCAGCGCGTTCCTGTCGGCGTTCTTCACGCTGGTCGGCACGCACGGGCTGCACGTGACGGCCGGCCTGCTGTGGATGATCGTGCTCGCCGGGCAGATCGTGTTCCGCGGCGGCGACCTGACCGATCGCGACCTGCGGCGCCTGACGTGCCTGAGCCTTTTCTGGCACTTCCTCGACATCGTGTGGATCTGCGTGTTTTCCTTTGTCTATCTCGCGAGCGTGATCTAAATGGCCCATACGCATTCGTCTCAACTCGAAGAAGGGCACGGCAGTGTCGGCGGCTACGTCGCCGGCTTCATCCTGTCGGTGCTGCTCACGGCCGCGTCGTTCGGCCTCGTGATGGGCGGCGTGCTGTCGCCGCATGCGTCGCTGATCGCGCTCGCCGTGCTCGCGTTCGTGCAGATCGTCGTGCACCTCGTGTACTTCCTGCACATGAACGGTTCGTCGGGCCAGCGCTGGAACGTGATGGCATTCAGCTACACGGTGCTGACCGCGGCGATCCTGATCGTCGGCACGCTATGGGTGATGCACAACGTCAGCATGAACATGATGTCGCGCTGAGCGGTGTCGCGGCGCCGGGTTCGATATCCGCGCGCGTTGATGAAGAAAAGGCGGCACAGGTGCCGCCTTTTTGTTTTATTGCAGTGTGCGCCGCGCAAGGCGGTCGACGGCGAGACGACGGTGAGTGCATCGGGGCGCACGAGCGCGAGCCGGACAGGTTTCGGCAGCCGGCGAGGGCAGGGCCGGCGCCGATTGTTACAAGACGTTAGCGCACGCTTCCCGTTGCGATGCCGCGCATCAGTTCTTACAAACGTGAAATATGCGGAGACGACGCTTGCCGTTATAGTCGAATCACACATGACACAACCAGAAGAGGAATCCATGAAGACCTTGCGTGTTGCCTCGCTCTTGACCGGTATGACGGCCTTGCTCGTGTCGGGCGCAGCAATGGCGGGAGTCAATGTCGGGATCAACGTCGGCGTGCCGGCACCGGTTTACGTCGCGCCCGCGCCCGTGTATGTGCCGCCGCCTCCGCCGCCGGTCATCTATCAGCCGGCGCCCGTGTATGCACCTGCACCCGTCTATATGCCGGGGCCGGCGATCGTGATCGGCTGGCATGGAGACCGCTACTGGGACGGCCGTCGCTACTGGGGCCGCGACGACTGGTATCGCCATCATGGCCGCGGCTGGGGCGGCGATCGTGATCGTGGTCACTGGGATAATGGCCGCCACAACGGCTGGCGCTGATCGACACGTGGCGCACGCGTGATGCGTGCGTCCGCTGATGAAGAAACCGCCCGCGTGGCGGTTTTCTTTTGGCTCGAAGGATTGAATGGGTAGAATCGTCCCACGTTACACCCCTCATTCGACCGACAGGGCCTCTATGACGAAGGGTTCGCCCCGGGCCGCCGCTGCGCGCGTCCGCTTCGCCGCGCTGCGTGCCGCAAGGGCCGCCGGCCGCGTTGCCGCGGTGTTTGCGTTGCAGGCTGCGCTGGCCGCGACGGCCGCGCACGCCGCCTACGCCATTGCGCAGTACGGCGAGCCGAAATATCCGCCGGGCTTCAAGCATTTCGACTACGTCAACCCCGATGCGCCGAAGGACGGCACGCTCGTGCTCGCGAACCCGAACCGGCTGACGTCGTTCGACAAGTTCAATCCGTTCACGATGCGAGGCAACCCCGCGCCGGGCATCGACATGCTGTTCGAGAGCCTGACGACGGGCAGCTCGGACGAACCGGCATCCGCGTACGGGCTGCTTGCCGACGATATCGACATCGCGCCCGATCGCCGTTCGGTCACGTTCCACCTGAATCCTCGCGCACGCTTCTCGAACGGCGATCGCGTCACCGCCGACGACGTCAAGTTTTCGTTCGACACGCTGAAGAGCAAGCTGGCCGCGCCGCAGTTCGGCGCGTATTTCGCGGAGATCGCGAAGGCCGTGGCCGTCGACCCGGCCACCGTGCGCTTCGAATTCCGCAGCGCGAATCGCGAGCTGCCGCTGATCGCCGGCGGCGTGCCGGTGTTCTCGCGCAAGTGGGGCTTGCGCGCGGACGGCTCGCGCATCCCGTTCGACCAGCTCGCGTTCGAGCAGCCGATCGGCAGCGGTCCGTACCTGATCGAGCGTTACGACAACGGCCGCACGATCACCTACCGGCGCAATCCCGCGTACTGGGGCGCCGACCTGCCGGTGCGGATCGGCACCCACAACTTCGAGCGGATCGTCTACAAGCTGTACGGCGACGGCGTCGCGAGGCTCGAGGCGTTCAAGGCCGGCGAATACGACGTGCTGGTCGAGTACATCGCGCGCAACTGGACGCGGCGCGACGTCGGCAAGCGCTTCGACAACGGCGAGCTCGTCAAGCGCGAATTCCGCCAGCACAACGGCGCGGGCATGCAGGGCTTCTTCATGAACCTGCGCCGGCCGCTGTTCCGCGACGTGCGGGTGCGCCAGGCGCTCGACCTCGCATTCGACTTCGAATGGCTGAACCGGCAACTGTTCTACAGCGCGTACACGCGTCTCGACAGCTATTTCGCCGACACCGACCTGCAGGCGACCGGCACGCCGGGTGCCGGCGAACTGAAGCTGCTGGAGCCGCTGCGCGCGCAGCTCGATCCGGCCGTGTTCGGCCCGATGGTCACGCAGCCGGCCACGAATCCGCCGGGCTCGCTGCGCGCGAACCTGCTGAAGGCGCGCGAGCTGCTCGCGCAGGCCGGCTGGACCTATCGCGACGGTGCGCTGCGCAATGCGAAGGGCGAGCCGTTCACGTTCGAGATCCTCGACGATGCGGGCGGCGCGATGGAAGGCGTCGTGACCGCGTACCAGCGCAATCTGACGAAGCTCGGCATCGACGCACGCTTTCGTACGGCCGATTACGCGCTGCTGCAAAAGCGGCTCGATGCGTTCGACTACGACATGACGACGATCCGCTTGCCGGGCGTGCAGGTGCCGGGCGCCGAGCAGTACTCGCGTTACGCGAGCAAGTTCGCCGACGAGCCGGGCTCCGACAACATCACCGGGCTGAAGTCGCCGGCCGTCGACGCACTGCTGCACGCGCTCGGCACCGCGCAGTCGCGCGACGAGCTGCTCGACGCGACGCACGCGCTCGACCGCGTGCTGATGCACGGCTACTACGCGGTCCCGCAGTGGTACAGCACGACGCACCGGATCGCGTACAAGCGCACGCTCGCCTATCCGCAGACGCTGCCGCTGTACTATTCGGCCGAGGGCTGGGTCGTGTCGACCTGGTGGGCGAAGCCCGCTCACTGACCCGCGCCGGCCCTTCGTCCAACCCAGCCTACCGATCACGAGTCGACGCCCTATGTGGAGCTACATCCTCAAACGCCTGCTGCTGATGATCCCGACGCTCATCGGCGTGCTGACCCTCACGTTCGCGGTGATCCAGTTCGTGCCGGGCGGCCCGGTCGAGCAGGCCGTGCAGGAATTGCGCAAGGGCGCGACGGAGCAGGGCGCGGTGCCGTTCGGGATGCGTGCACACACCGGCGTCGACGCGCAGCAGCTCGCGCAACTCAAGGCGCTGTACGGTTTCGACAAGCCACCGCTCGAGCGCTACTGGCTGATGCTGAAGCGCTTTGCGCGCTTCGATCTCGGCGACAGCTACTTCCGCCACCAGAGCGTGTGGTCGCTGGTCGTGCAGAAGCTGCCCGTGTCGATCAGCATCGGGCTCTGGACGTTCTTCCTCACGTACCTGATATCGGTGCCGCTCGGCATCGCGAAGGCGGTGCGCAACGGTTCGCCGTTCGATGTCGCGACGAGCCTGGTCGTGCTCGTCGGTTATGCGATCCCGGGCTTCGTGCTCGGCGTGCTGCTGCTCGTGCTCTTCGGCGGCGGCTCGTTCTGGCAGCTCTTTCCGCTGCGCGGGCTCACGTCGGACAATTTCGCCGGGCTGTCGCTCGTCGGCAAGGTGCTCGACTACCTGTGGCACATCGCGCTGCCGATCACGGCGTCGGTCGTCGGCAGCTTCGCGGTCATCACGATGCTCACGAAGAATGCGTTCCTCGACCAGATCCGCCGGCAATACGTGCTGACCGCGCGCGCCAAGGGGCTCTCCGAGCGCAGCGTGCTGTGGAAGCATGTGTTCCGCAACGCGATGCTGCCGCTGATCGTCGGCTTCCCGGCCGCGTTCATCGGCGCGTTCTTCACCGGCAGCCTGCTGATCGAGACGCTGTTCTCGCTCGACGGCCTCGGGCTGCTGTCGTACGAATCGGTCGTGCGGCGCGACTATCCGGTCGTGCTCGGCACGCTGTACCTGTTTACGCTGATCGGGCTCGCGACCAAGCTGATCTCCGACCTCTGCTATGTGTGGGTCGACCCGCGCATTCAATTCGACAACCTGGAGCGCTGACATGAAACAGTCCGTCCGCATGCCCGGCGTTACCGGGCGAGGGTCGCGATGAACCGGGCCGTCGTGTCGTCCCGCATCGACGCCGCGCGTGCGCGTGTGTCGCCGTCGCCCGCGCGCCGCGTGTGGCAGCGCTTCACGCAGCAGCGCCTCGGCTACTGGAGCTTCGTGATCTTCGTCGTCGCCTTTGCCGCGAGCCTCGCGGCGCCGCTGTGGTCGAACGACAAGCCGCTCGTCGTGCGCTACGACGGCCAGTATTACTTCCCGCTGTTCCATGCGTACCCGGAGACGACCTTCGGCGGCGATTTCCCGACGCCGGCCGACTATCTCGATCCGTACGTCCGCAAGCGGCTCGAGGCGCCCGGCAACTTCGTCGTCTACCCGCCGAACCGCTATTACTACGACACGCTGAACTACTTCTCGAGCGTGCCGAACCCGGCGCCGCCGTCGCGCCAGAACTGGCTCGGCACCGACGCGCAGGGGCGCGACCTGCTCGCACGGCTCGTGTACGGGTTCCGCATCTCGGTCGAGTTCGGGCTGATCCTGACCGTGATCGGCACGCTGCTCGGGATCGCCGCCGGTGCCGTGCAGGGCTTCTTCGGCGGACGCATCGACATCGTCGGGCAGCGGCTGATCGAGATCTGGAGCTCGCTGCCCGAGCTGTACCTGCTGATCATCTTCGCGTCGATCTTCGAGCCGAGCTTCCTGCTGCTGATCGTGCTGCTGTCGCTGTTCGGCTGGATCGGGCTGGCCGACTACGTGCGCGCGGAATTCCTGCGCAACCGCACGCAGGACTACGTGCGCGCGGCGCGCGCGATGGGGCTCACGAACTGGCAGATCATCTGGCGCCACGTGCTGCCGAACAGTCTCACGCCGGTGATCACGTTCCTGCCGTTCCGGATGAGCGGCGCGATCCTCGCGCTGACGAGCCTCGATTTCCTCGGGCTCGGCGTGCCGCCGCCGACACCGAGCCTCGGCGAGCTGCTCGCGCAGGGCAAGGGCAACCTCGATGCATGGTGGATCTCGCTGTCGACGTTCGGCGTGCTGGTCGCGACGCTGCTGCTGCTGACCTTCATGGGCGACGCGCTGCGCAACGCGCTCGACACGCGGATCGCCGATTCCGTGCGTGCGGCGGGAGGCCAGCGATGAGCGAAACGGTCGTATCGACGCACGACGAGCCGCTGCTGTCGCTCGAACGTCTGCATGTGCGCTTCGGCGACACGGTCGCGGTGGAGGACGTGACGCTCGCGATCGGCCGCGGCGAACGTGTTGCGCTCGTCGGCGAGTCGGGGTCGGGCAAGAGCGTGACCGCGCTGTCGATCCTGCGGCTGCTGCGCGACGCCGACGTGAGCGGCGCGATCCGCTTCGCGGGGCAGGACCTCGCGGGCAAGAGCGAGCGCGAGATGCGCGGGCTGCGCGGCTCGGACATCGCGATGATCTTCCAGGAGCCGATGACGGCGCTCAACCCGCTGTACACGATCGGCGTGCAGATCGGCGAGACGATCGTGCTGCACGACGGCGTGTCGGCGGTCGAGGCACGCAAGCGCGCGATCGCGCTGCTCGCGCGCACGGGCATCGCGGAACCCGACAAGCGCGTCGACAGCTACCCGCACCAGTTGTCGGGCGGTCAGCGGCAGCGCGCGATGATCGCGATGGCGCTCGCGTGCCGGCCGCGCCTGTTGCTGGCCGACGAGCCGACCACCGCGCTCGACGTGACGATCCGCGCGCAGATCGTCGACCTGCTGCTGGAACTGCAGCGCGAGGAGGCGGAAAAGCGCGGGATGGCGATCCTGCTGATCACGCATGACCTGAATCTGGTGCGCCACTTTGCCGATCGCGTCGCGGTGATGGAGCACGGCCGGCTCGTCGAGAGCGGGCCGGTCGAGCGGATCTTCGCGGAACCCGAGCATCCGTATACGCAGCGGCTGCTGAACAGCCGGCCGCAACGCGCGGTCGCGCCCGTGATGCCGATCGCGCCCGTCGTGCTCGACGCGCGCCACGTGAGCGTGCAGTTCGCGCGCAAGCGGCCGGGCTTCGCGGGCTGGTTCGGCACGGTGCCCGTGACGGCCGTCGCGGACGTGTCGGTGTCGGTGCGGCAGGGCGAGACGCTCGGCATCGTCGGCGAATCGGGGTCCGGGAAATCGACGCTCGCGATGGCGCTGCTCGGGCTGCAGAAGACGGTCGGCGGCGAGATCGAATTCCAGGGGCGCGCGCTGTCGACTTATCGCGGCCGCGAACAGACGGCGCTGCGTTCGAACATGCAGGTCGTCTTTCAGGATCCGTTCAGTTCGCTTTCGCCGCGTCACACGATCGAGCGGATCGTCGGCGAGGGGCTCGAGCTGCATCGCCCCGAAATGACGCCCGATGCGCGCCGCGCAAAGTCGCTCGCGGTGCTGCGCGAAGTCGGCCTCGACCGCACGGTGCTGCACCGTTATCCGCACGAATTCTCGGGCGGGCAGCGCCAGCGGATCGCGATCGCGCGTGCGCTGGTGCTGGAGCCGCGCATCCTGATCCTCGACGAGCCGACTTCCGCGCTCGACGTGTCGATCCAGCAGCAGGTGCTGAAACTGCTCGCGAATTTGCAACAGAAATACAACCTCGGCTATGTGTTCATCAGCCACGACCTCGAGGTGATCGGCGCGATGGCGCACCGCGTCGCGGTGATGCAGGACGGCGCCGTCGTCGAGTCGGGAGACGTGTCCGACATCTTCACCAGACCGTCACATCCTTACACACAAAAGCTGTTGAAAGCGGTCTGGAAAGCGTGATAGGCGTCCAATGGTCTGACCATCTCGATTGTATTTTTTAATTTGTTTTGACAAACGATTACGCGCTGGCTAGTATCGACCGAAATTTTCCGCCAATCAGCTGATTTTTAAGCACATTCCATCGACCAATGCAGCATCGATCCCTGACCCAGGCATGCGCGCGCACCATCGCCGGGCTGTTCATCGGCGCCCTGTTCGCAGCAGCTCCCGGCGCGTTCGCCGACGAAGTCAGCAGTTTTAACCAGAATGTCACGAATTCGACTCAGATCGGGTCGGGTTCCTCCCTCCAGCAGACCAGCGCCCAGCCGTCGAGCGGCGGTGCGAAGTCGTTTCTCGCCGGCATGGCAGGCAAGGCAGGCGACGTCGTCGTCGGCGCGCTGAACATGATCGGCGTGCGTTATCGCTGGGGCGGCAACTCGCCGGATTCGGGCCTCGACTGCAGCGGCTTCGTCCGCTACGTGTTCCAGGACACGCTCGGCATGTCGCTGCCGCGTCGTGCGGAAGAGATGAGCCGCGTCGGCGAGAAGGTGAGCATGAGCAACCTCAAGCCGGGCGACCTCGTGTTCTTCAACACGATGCGCCGCACGTTCTCGCACGTCGGCATCTATATCGGCGACAACAAGTTCGTGCACTCGCCGTCGACGGGCAGCACCGTTCGCGTCGACGATCTCGACAGCGGCTACTGGGAAAAGCGTTTCACCGGCGCGCGCCGGATCGAATCGGAATTCCCGATGAAGGCTGAAGATCTGCGTCAGCGCGTGCGCGCGACGCTCGGCGACGATTCAGCGAACGGCAGCAACTGACGTTCGCCGGTCAGTCGGACCGGATAAAAAAACCCTGTCACCGAAAGGCGGCAGGGTTTTTTGTTTTTGGGGCTCGCGCTGGCGACGACGCGGAAGTCGTTCCGCCGGTCGCGGGGCGGCGGAGCCTGCCGTCGCGTCCCGCGAATGGCGTGCTTGTTACGCGGCAGCCGTGCCGCGCGCCGCCGCGAGCTTGCGCTGCAGTTCCGGCATGATGCGCGCGACGGCTTCCTCGCCCGCGAGGATCGCCGCGTTGCGCTGGTTGAAGTCGCTGCCGCCCATGGCCGCGAGGTTCGGGCGAATCACGACGTCCGCGTATTTGTCGAGTTCGTAGGTCTTGATCGTCTGGCCCATGATCGTGAAGGTCTGCAGCAGCATCTCGATCGGGTTGTTGGTTGCCGCGCCGTCCGGCCGGGCCGAGATGTCGACCGCGATCACGAAGCTCGCGCCCATCTTGCGCGCGTACGACGCGGGCACCGGGCTCACGAGGCCGCCGTCGACGTATTCGCGGTTGCCGATCTTCACCGGTTCGAACACCGACGGCACGCTGCACGACGCGCGTACCGCGAGCCCCGTGTTGCCTTGCTGGAACAGGATCGGCTGGCCGCTCTGCAGATCCGTCGCGACGATGCCGAGCGGTTTCGCCATCTTCTCGATCGGCCGGTTGTTGAGTGTCTTGTTCAGGAAGTTCTGCAGTGCGACACCCTGCAAGAGGCCGCGCGAGCGAAACGGCAGCGCCCAGTCGCTGATCGCCGCCTGGTCCATGTCGAGCGCGATCTTGTTGATCTGCAGCGCGCTCATGCCCGACGCATAGAGTGCGCCGACCACCGAGCCGGCGCTCGTGCCCGCGACGATCTCGATCGGGATGCCGCGCGCCTCGAGCGCCTTCAGCACGCCGATGTGCGAGAAGCCGCGCGCGGCGCCGCCGCCGAGCGCGATGCCGATCTTCACGGGCTTCTCGTTCGGCTGCGCGGGGTTGGATGCGTTGTCGGGGCGGGACTTGCCGCCGAACGACGTACAGGCGGCGAGGCTGGCGGACGCGCACGCGATCGTGAAGTGGCGGCGCGACAGGCGAGGGGACGACATCGAATGGTTCTCCGGCGGCTTGGCGGCGGGTTACACGGCCCGCGGCGGCGATAGGTTCCGAGCGGCCGCGCGGCAGGTTCCGTGCGGCCGGCGCCGCGCCGGTTGGCGGCCGCGGCGCGCACATCATAAAGCAAGCGGCGCGCTTGGCGCGATGTCCGTCGCGAGTATAATTCCGGCTTCTTTTCCGTTCCGGGCGTCGCGGGCCCCGTTGCTGTCCGGGCTGCCGCCGTCGATCCCGCGTCGAATCATTCATGCGCCCCAGGCGTTCGAGTTACCGTTTATGACCCGTCCTGTCCGTACCCGCTTCGCGCCGAGTCCCACCGGCTTCATCCACCTCGGCAACATCCGCTCCGCGCTCTATCCGTGGGCGTTCGCCCGCAAGATGAAGGGCACGTTCGTGCTGCGCATCGAGGATACCGACGTCGAGCGCTCGTCGCAGGAAGCGGTCGATGCGATCCTCGAAGGGATGCAGTGGCTCGGCCTGGATTTCGATGAAGGCCCGATCTACCAGATGCAGCGGATGGACCGCTATCGCGAGGTGCTTGCGCAGATGCTCGAGAAGGGCCTCGCGTACCCGTGCTACATGTCGGCCGAGGAACTCGACGCGCTGCGCGAACGCCAGCGCGAGGCCGGCCTGAAGCCGCGCTACGACGGCACGTGGCGCCCGGAGCCCGGCAAGGTGCTGCCGGAGCCGCCGGCTGGCGTGAAGCCCGTGCTGCGCTTCCGCAATCCGCTGACCGGCACGGTCGTGTGGGAAGACGCGGTGAAGGGGCGCGTCGAGATCTCGAACGAGGAACTCGACGACCTCGTGATCGCGCGCCCGGACGGAACGCCGATCTACAACTTCTGCGTGGTGGTGGACGACATGGACATGGGCATCACGCACGTGATCCGCGGCGACGACCATGTGAACAACACGCCGCGCCAGATCAACATCCTGAATGCGCTCGGCGGCGAAGCGCCCGTCTATGCGCACCTGCCGACCGTGCTGAACGAGCAGGGCGAGAAGATGAGCAAGCGGCACGGCGCGATGAGCGTGATGGCGTATCGCGACGCGGGCTTCCTGCCTGAAGCGGTCGTCAACTATCTTGCACGCCTCGGCTGGTCGCACGGCGACGCGGAAATCTTTTCGCGCGAGCAGTTCGTCGAATGGTTCGATCTCGAGCATCTCGGCAAGTCGCCCGCGCAGTACGACCACAGCAAGCTGAGCTGGCTGAACGCGCATTACATCAAGGAAGCCGACAATGCGCGCCTCGCCGCGCTCGCGAAGCCGTTCCTCGACGCGCTCGGCATCGACGACGCGGCGCTTGCGACGGGCCCGGCGCTCGACGTCGTGGTCGGCCTGATGAAGGATCGCGCGACGACGGTCAAGGAGATCGCGGAAGGCGCCGCGATGTTCTACCGCGTGCCAGCACCGGAAGCCGACGCGCTTGCGCAGCACGTGACCGATGCGGTGCGGCCGGCGCTGGCCGATCTCGTCGTTGCGCTGAAGGCGGCCGACTGGACCAAGGAAGCGGTGTCCGCTGCGCTGAAGGCGACGCTCGGCGCGCACAAGCTGAAGATGCCGCAACTCGCGATGCCGGTGCGCCTGCTGGTGGCGGGCACCACGCATACGCCGTCGATCGATGCGGTGCTCGTGCTGTTCGGCCGCGACGTCGTGGTGTCGCGCATCGAGGCCGCGCTGGCCTGAGTTCGTGCGTGAGCGAAGCTGTCTGCGCGTGAGATCGCGGCAGCTTCGCAAAAAATTTCGCTCGAATCGCAAAAAGGGTATTTACAAGTTCAAAGTCGGTCCATATAATCTCATTTCTGTTCTGCAAGGGGGTATAGCTCAGCTGGGAGAGCGCTTGCATGGCATGCAAGAGGTCAGCGGTTCGATCCCGCTTACCTCCACCAACAGAACAAATTGGATTGATTTGCGAAGCAGCGGTAGTAGTAATAAATGCTTCACAGAATGATCTAAAGCAGTTAGAATTCCGGCCTTCGCTGTTGATGAGAAGTGAATAGCGAAAGTCAGACAGATCTGAAAAGATTATGTCCCCTTCGTCTAGAGGCCTAGGACATCACCCTTTCACGGTGAGTACAGGGGTTCGAATCCCCTAGGGGACGCCAGATTCAGCGGCGTTTCGTAGAAGTGTCGCGAGGCTTGCAGGAACGTAACCGACGTCCTGCGGGTTGGGTAAGAAAGCTGGAGCGGTAGTTCAGTCGGTTAGAATACCGGCCTGTCACGCCGGGGGTCGCGGGTTCGAGTCCCGTCCGCTCCGCCAGAACGAAGCCCGTTCAAGACGTTTTTGAGCGGGCTTTTGCATTAAGGATGTAAGCAGTACGTTGTCCCCTTCGTCTAGAGGCCTAGGACATCACCCTTTCACGGTGAGTACAGGGGTTCGAATCCCCTAGGGGACGCCAGATTCAGCGGCGTTTCGTAGAAGTGTCGCAACGCTTGCAGGGCGTGAACGATGTCCTGCAAGTGGGGTAAGGAAAGCTGGAGCGGTAGTTCAGTTGGTTAGAATACCGGCCTGTCACGCCGGGGGTCGCGGGTTCGAGCCCCGTCCGCTCCGCCAGAACGAAGCCCGTTCAAAGAACGTTTTTGAACGGGCTTTTGCATTAAGGATGTAAGCAGTACGTTGTCCCCTTCGTCTAGAGGCCTAGGACATCACCCTTTCACGGTGAGTACAGGGGTTCGAATCCCCTAGGGGACGCCAGATTTCGGCGTCGTTCGAACAAACGATGCGCCGGCAGGAAGCAACCGACGCCTGCCAGGCAAGCAGCAAGACTGGAGCGGTAGTTCAGTCGGTTAGAATACCGGCCTGTCACGCCGGGGGTCGCGGGTTCGAGTCCCGTCCGCTCCGCCAGAAAATGAAGAAGCCCGCCTTGTGCGGGCTTTTTCATTTGCGTTTCCGGTTGCGCCCGCGTGCGGGCGCGTGACCGCGGAGTGGAGGAAGCCGCCTGCGCGGCTTCCGGCGGGACTCGAAGGGCTGCGCTTGCAAGCGCAGCCGCGGCCTGCGGAATGTAGGCGAGTCCCGTCCGCTCCGCCAAAAATGAAGAAGCCCGCCTCGTGCGGGCTTTTTCATTCGCGTTTCCGGCTGCGCCCGTCGCACACATCGATCCGGGTATCGGGCGCCACACCGCTACGAGAAATTCGCGATTGCATCCGCACGCGACTGCGCTATCGTGGCGGGATGCGTTCTTGATCCCTGCGCGATGCTCGATCCGACCGACCTGCGACTCCTGTATCAGCTCCGGCCCGCGGAGCCCGGCGATTTCCCGTTTGCCGAAGCGCTGACGCACGGCAACATGGGCGGCTACTACAAGCGCCATGGGCTCGTGTGGCGCAGCGACCTGTTCTATGCGAGCTGGCGCGAATCCGAAAACTTCATCCTCGAAGCCGACGGCGAGCGCATCGGCGTGCTGCGCGTGACCGAGGAAGGCGATTCGCTGCATATCCGCGACGTCCAGATCGCGGCCGGCCATCGCGGGCAGGGCGCCGGTACCTACATGCTCGACATGTCGCACCGCTGGGCGCGAGCGCGCGGGCTGCACGAACTGCAGTTGCGTGTGTTCGTCGACAATCCCGCCGCGCGTCTCTATCGGCGCATGGGCTACCAGGTAGCCGGCCCGCGGCTCGCGCAACTCGGCTCGATCCGCCACATGGTGCGGCCGGTCTGAAGGTCTGACGATCCGGAGCGCAGCGGTCAGCGGACGGTGTCGATCGCGTCGTCGTCTGGCGATTCGTCGTCCGCAGTGCGACCTTCCGCGCCGCGGTGCTCGTAGCCGCGCAGCATGAACGCGCGCGGGCTTTCGCCGAATGCGCGGCGGAACATCGCCGAGAACGCGCTCTGGCTCTGGTAGCCGAGTTCGCGCGCGATATGCGACAGCGGGCGCCCCTGGTTCAGCAGCGGGATCGCCCGCGCCAGCAGCGCCTGCTGGCGCCACTGCGAAAAGCTCACGCCCAGTTCCTGCTTGAACAGCCGCGAAATCGTGCGTGTACTCGCGCCGACCTCGCTCGCCCAATGTTCGAGCGATTCCGCATGCGCGGGTTGCGCGAGTACCGATTCGCACAGCATGCGTAGGCGTTTCTCGTCGGGCATCGGCACCGCAAGCGGCAACGGCTCCGCATGGCTCAGCTCGTCGAGCACGAGCCCGCACAGCAGGCGCTCGCGCGCGGTGCTGAGATCGCGGGCATCGAGGGCGACGATCAGTTCGCGCAGCAATCCCGTCACTTCGACCACGCGGCATGCGTCGAGCCCGTCCGGCACGATCGACTCGTCGATATACAGCGTGCGCAAATACGCTTCCTCGACGATCACGACCTCGTGCGTCACGCGCGGCGGCACCCAGATCGCGCGGGACGGCGGCACCATCCACGTCGTGCCGGTCGTCGCGACGCGCAGCACGCCGCGCGACGCGTACGCGAGCTGCGCCCATGCATGCGTGTGCAGCGGGATGCGGCGGCCGGCGTCGACCTGCCGCGCACGCACGCGCATCGGATGGACGGCGGTCGGCGCGAATTCGGGCGGGATGTCGATGACGTCGTATGGGTTCGATACGTCGGCTTGGACGGGCGGATTCATGGACGGTTCGGGCGGCGCGGCGGCGATGCCGTTATTTTAGAAGGTGCCGCGCAAGCGCATGCGGCGGTTTATCTCGCGATCATGCCGTGGTCAAATGAACTTTGTATGGGGCCGGGCGAATTCGGCGTGACTGCCTGGTGCCGTGCGATTGCCGGTCAGAACCATCGGGCCGATCGCGTGGTCTATCGATACGTGCGCGTTTCGCACGCATCGCGTACGAGGTGCGCACGCACTGGCGGTGTGCTCGTCAGCGCGGTCATGCTGACCTGGCACGGCAAGGCAACACACGAATCGAAGAGGAGAACCACGATGCGCTACGTATTCGTCTACGGCACCCTGAGAGCCGGAGAGACCAACGACATCAGTCATGCGGCCGCACGGCACGGAATCGCCGCGCCGACGCTGCTTGGCGCGGTCGCGCTGCCGGGCGAACTGTACGATTTCGGCACGTATCCGGGGATGATCGTCGGGCCGGCCGGCAAGTCGCTGGTCTGGGGCGACGTCTACGAGGTCGACGAGCAGCTCGTTCCCGTGCTCGACGAGATCGAGCGCGTCTATCCGGGCGTCGACACGCTGTTCAAGCCGGAAGAGGTGACCGTCGAGCTCGGCGGTCGCCAGTACGCATGCCTGTATTATCCGGTCGCCGCGCATGTGGCAGACGGGCATCCGCGCATCGCGTCGGGCGACTGGGTCCAGCACCGGCGCGAGCGGGCAGCTGCCTGAGCGTCCGCGCGGCAGCGGGTCTTGCCGCAAAAGAAAAGCGCCCCGCGGGGCGCTTTTTTCATGCGGCGGCCGCGTGCGAACGGCGACGGCGCGTGGCCGGCCGCCGATCGCAGCGGGCAGCTTCGTCAGATTTCCTCGTACAGCGGCAGCGTCAGGAATTCGGTGAAACCTTCCGACGTCGACATCTTCTCGAAGATCGCCGCGGCGCGCTCGTACGGCTGCGTGTTGCCGCCGACCGACCGCTTCACGTTGTCGAGCTCGACCTTCGCGAATTCGCGCACGAGTTCGGCCGTGACCTTGCGGCCATCGTCGAGCACGCCCTTCGGCGAGCGGATCCACTGCCACACCTGCGAACGGGAAATCTCGGCGGTGGCCGCGTCTTCCATCAGGTTGTGGATCGGCACGCAGCCGTTGCCGTCGAGCCACGCACCGAGGTAGTGGATGCCGACGTTGATGTTGTTGCGCAGGCCGGCTTCGGTGATCGGTGCTTCAGGCTGGAAGTCGAGCAGGTTCTTGCCTTCGACCTGCACGTCGTCGCGCTGCTTCGCGATCTGGTTCGGCCGGTCGCCGAGCACCTTGACGAACTCTTCCATCGCGATCGGCACGAGGCCCGGGTGCGCGACCCAGCCGCCGTCGTAGCCGTCGGTCGCGTCGCGCTGCTTGTCCGAGCGCACGCCGCCCATGGCCTTGTCGTTCGCTTCCGGATCGTTCTTGATCGGGATCAGCGCGCTCATCCCGCCGATCGCCGGCGCGTTGCGCTTGTGGCAGGTCTTCAGCAGCAGCAGCGCGTACGCGCGCATGAACGGCACCGTCATCGTGATCTTCGAACGGTCGGCGAGGCAGAACTCGCGGTCGTTCTTGAACTTCTTGATCGCCGAGAAGATGTAGTCCCAGCGGCCGGCGTTCAGGCCCGAGCTGTGCTCGCGCAGTTCGTACAGGATCTCGTCCATCTCGAACGCGGCGAGGATCGTCTCGATCAGCACCGTCGCGCGGATCGTGCCGCGCGGCACGCCGACCGCTTCCTGCGCGGCGACGAAGATGTCGTTCCACAGGCGCGCTTCGAGATGGCTTTCCATCTTCGGCAGGTAGAAGTACGGGCCCGAGCCGCGCGCGATCAGTTCCTTCGCGTTGTGGAACAGGAACAGCGCGAAATCGAAGATGCCGCCGGACACGCGCTGGCCGTCGACCGTCACGTGCTTCTCGTCGAGGTGCCAGCCGCGCGGACGCACGATCAGCGTCGCGACCTTGTCGTTCAGCTGGTACGACTTGCCGTTCTGCTCGAGCGAGATCGTGCGGCGCACCGCGTCCTTCAGGTTGATCTGGCCGTCGATCTGGTTCGTCCAGTTCGGCGCGTTCGAATCCTCGAAGTCCGTCATGTACGAATCGGCGCCCGAGTTCAGCGCGTTGATGATCATCTTGCGCTCGACGGGGCCCGTGATCTCGACGCGGCGGCATTGCAGGTCGGCCGGCAGCGGCGCGACCTTCCAGTCGCCTTCGCGGATCGCCTTGGTATCGGCCAGGAAGTCCGGGCGCTCGCCGGCGTCGAGGCGTTGCGTGCGCTCGACGCGCGCCTGCAGCAGCGCCTGGCGGCGCGGTTCGAACGTGCGGTGCAGCGCTGCGACGAGTGCGAGCGCTTCGGGCGTCAGGATCGCTTCGTAACCCGGCTTGATTTCGCCGGTGATCGTCATGCCTTGCGGCAGCGTGATCGGGGTGCTCATGAGTCTCATCTCCTTGGTCGGTCAGTTGCGGTTTCGGTGAAGGGGGAAGGCGGCAGCGCTGCGAACGTCATGCACCCGGGCCGGGGCGCGTGCGGTTTGCGTGTCTGCCGGACGGAGCCGGGGTGGCGAGGAAGGCGAGCAGGTCGGCCATGCCGGTGCCCGTGCCGTCGGGCGGCGCGCCGAGTTCCTCGGCGGGCGCACCGGTGCGGTTGAGCCAGAACGTCGTGTAGCCGAACCACGCGGCGCCGGCGACGTCCCAGCCGTTCGACGACACGAACACGATGCCGCGCGGGTTCGGCCCGAACGCGGCGGTGCCGAGTGCGTAGACGGCCGGACTCGGCTTGTACGCGCGCACGGTGTCGGCCGACAGCACGCGATCGAACAGCCCGGACATGCCGGCGCTCTTGATCGCGATGTCGAGCATCTGCGGGTTGCCGTTCGACAGGATCGCGAGCGGCGGGCGAGGCTCGAGCGCGCGCAGCTTGCGCAGCGCGGGCACCGTATCGGGATAGGTGGACAGGCACGCGTATTCGTCCATCAGCCGCTTCTCGGCCGCGCTGTTCAGCGCGAGGCCGAGCGCGCGCGCGGCGAACCGCAGCGCGTCGAGCGTGATGTCCCGGAACGGGCGATAGCGGGCGCCGGCCGGATCGGCGAGCGTGCGCAGCTGCGAGTATTCGATTTGCTTGCGTCGCCACAGCTGCGACAAGCGGTCCCCGTGACCGGGAAACATCTGCTCTGCCGCGGCCACGACCGCATGCACGTCAAACAACGTGCCGAATGCGTCGAAGAGGATTGCGTCGGGAGAGGAGAGTGTCGTTGTGGCCGACATAGCCTTGCGCTCCAGTTTCAGAGGTCGATTCGATTCTATTCGTGATCGTAGGTACTAAAAAAGATGCTAATCATCACTTGATCTTTTACTTTCATATACCTAATCTTGGGCGGCTCAAGCTATCTGACGGGCGGCGGTGCCGTCCCTGCGACTCATGGACCGGTTCAAACAGATCGAAACGTTCGCCGCGGTCGCGGCCAAGGGCAGCCTGTCGGCGGCCGCGCACGCGGAAGGCGTCGCGCCGGCGATCATCGGCCGCCGCCTCGACGCGCTCGAGGAGCGGCTCGGCGTCAAGCTGCTGGTGCGCACGACGCGCAAGCTCACGCTGACGTTCGAGGGGTCGGCGTTCCTCGAGGATTGCCAGCGGATCATCAACGACATGCAGAACGCGGAGGCGAGCGTGTCCGCCGGCGGCGTCAAGGCGAGCGGCCACCTGCGCATTTCCGCGCCGGCCGGTTTCGGCCGGCGGCACGTCGCGCCGCTCGTGCCCGAATTCAGCGTCGGGCATCCGGACGTGTCGGTCACGCTCGACCTGTCCGACCGGATGGTCGACCTCGTCAACGAGGGGTTCGATTGCGCGGTGCGGCTCGGTGAGCTGCCCGATTCGTCGCTGGTGTCGCTGAAGCTCGGCGAGAATCGCCGGGTGTGCGTCGCGTCTCCCGCGTATCTCGCGCGGCGCGGCATGCCGCTCACGCTCGCGGAGCTGGCGCGGCACAACTGCCTCGCGCTCGCGGCGAACGCGAACCAGCAACGCGGCTGGGCGTTCCAGGAGGACGACAAGGTCGTGTCGATCCGCGTGAACGGCACGATGGAGTGCTCGGACGGCGCGGTGCTGCACGAATGGTGTCTCGCCGGCCACGGTCTGGCTTGGCGCTCGTGGTGGGAAGTCGGCGAAGACATCGCGGCCGGCCGGCTCGTCAGCGTGCTCGATGCGTTCGCCGCGCCGCCGATCGGCATCCACGCGGTATTTCCGCAGCGCCGGCATCTGCCGCTGCGCGTGCGCCTGTTTCTCGATTACCTGAAGCACACGTACGAGCGGCCCGGTTATTGGGGCGAGTAGGCCGTGAGTGTCCGCGCGTTTCCGATATGAGGGCGAACCCGCTGCCGGTGCCGGTTGCGCGGTTTCGCACACTACAATCGTAACAGGCACGCGCGACGCATCGCGGTCGGCCCGGACGGGATCGCGGCGCGCGGAGTGCGATTGACGAAGGAGGGCGCGATGTTCCGGCACATCCTCGTTCCAACCGACGGTTCCGAACTGTCGCAGAAGGCGATCGACGGCGCGATCGACCTGGCTCGCGCGGTCGGCGCGCGCGTGACGGCCTACGCGTGTCTGCCACAGTATCCGTACTCGCCGTTTTCCGAAGTGATCATCGAGCCGCCCGCCGATTTCCGCGCGCGCAGCGAGCGCGAGGCGCGCGCGCATCTCGACGAGGTCGAATCGGCCGCGACGGCGGCCGGCGTCGTCTGCGACACCTGGACCAGCGTGCATCCGTCGCCGTATCTCGGCATCATCGAGGCGGCCGAACGCGGCGGTTGCGACGTGATCTTCATGGCGTCCCACGGACGTCGCGGGCTCGGCAGCCTGCTGATCGGCAGCGAGACGCAGCGCGTGCTGACCCATACGAAAATTCCGGTGATCGTCTATCGGTAGGGCGGTGCCGGTTGCGGCCGCGCAGGCGGCGGCAGGATCGGCATCGCAGAAAAAGGGCGCGCCGGACGAAAGCCGGCGCGCGTCGTTGCTGGCGGCCCGCGGGCCGCGCGGCCGGTCGCGCGATCTGCATCGCGCGCCTGCCGTCTCCTCCCTGATTGTTGTTCGGTAACCGATGCCGCACCGTCGCGAGACGGGGCGGCATCGGCGTGACGCTTGCGCGCGTTACGCGACCTTCTTGCCGTCGAAGAACTGCTCGTCTTCGGTCGAACCGTGCAGCGCGGTCGTCGATGCTTCGCGCTCGACCGTCTGCGTCACCGCGTCGAAGTAGCCGGTGCCGACTTCGCGCTGGTGCTTGACGGCCGTGAAGCCCTTGTCGGCTGCCGCGAATTCGGCCTGCTGCAGTTCGACGAACGCGCTCATCTGCGTGCGGGCATAGCCGTGCGCGAGGTTGAACATCGAGTAGTTCAGCGCATGGAAGCCGGCCAGCGTGATGAACTGGAACTTGTAGCCCATCGCGCCGAGTTCCTTCTGGAACTTCGCGATCGTCGCGTCGTCGAGGTTCTTCTTCCAGTTGAACGACGGCGAGCAGTTGTACGACAGCAGCTTGCCCGGGAACTGCTGGTGGATCGCTTCCGCGAACTTCTTCGCGTACTCGAGATCCGGCTTGCCGGTTTCGCACCAGATCAGGTCGGCATACGGCGCGTACGCGAGACCGCGCGAGATCGCCTGCCCGAGGCCCGGCTTCGTGCGGAAGAAGCCTTCCACCGTGCGCTCGCCGGTCAGGAACGGCTTGTCGTTGTCGTCGACGTCGGACGTGATCAGGTCGGCCGCTTCCGCGTCGGTCCGTGCGACCAGCACGGTCGGCGTGCCCATCACGTCAGCCGCGAGACGCGCAGCCGACAGCTTCGCAACGGCTTCGCGCGTCGGCACGAGCACCTTGCCGCCCATGTGGCCGCACTTCTTCACCGACGCGAGCTGGTCTTCGAAGTGAACGCCCGATGCGCCGGCCTCGATCATCGCCTTCATCAGTTCGAACGCGTTCAGCACGCCGCCGAAACCGGCTTCCGCGTCCGCGACGATCGGCGCGAAGAAATCGACATAACCTTCGTCGCCCGGGTTCTTGCCTTCCGACCACTGGATCTGGTCGGCGCGCGTCAGCGTGTTGTTGATGCGTTTCACGACGAGCGGCACCGAGTTCGCCGGGTACAGCGACTGGTCCGGGTACATTTCGCCCGCGACGTTCGCATCGCCGGCCACTTGCCAGCCGGACAGGTAGATGGCCTTCAGGCCGGCCTTGACCTGCTGCATCGCCTGGTTGCCGGTCAGCGCGCCGAGTGCGTTGACGAACGGCTCGTTGTTGATGAGGCTCCACAGCTTTTCCGCGCCGCGCTTGGCCAGCGTGTGCTCGATCGGGATCGAGCCGCGCAGGCGGACCACGTCGTCGGCCGAGTAGCCGCGCTTGATGCCCTTCCAGCGCGGATCGGTTTCCCATTGCTGTTGCAGTTCCTGTGCCTGTTGCTGACGCGACATGATGCGCTCCTTGATCCGGTGTGTTGCCTGATGGGTCGAATCCGACGGTGGTGATGCCGTTCTCGAAGCCGGGAGCCGTGCGTCCCGGTTCGCGAAGTCTTGTATAAGAGTCTAGGCAAATCGACCGGCGCGAAACAGAGGCTGTCTCGCGAAGCGCGCAAATTTTTAGGTGTTTTGAATCAATGGCTTGAGGATGTCATTTCGGGATAAGAAATGCTTTTTTCCATCCCGCAATCGTCTGGGTTGTGCCACGCAGCATGATTTTTTACGACGCAAAAAAATTTTCCGCATCGTGAAATGTGGGTCGGGACGAAAAAAAACCGGCGCAGGTGCGCCGGTTGGCTGGATTGGCGGGGGCGCCATCCGTGGGGCGGCCAGCGGCCGCCCGTGCGTGCTTACGATGCGGAATTGCCGCGGCGCGGGCCGCTGCTGCGCTGACCGTCGCGACGCGGGCCGCCGTCACGGCTGCCGCCCGGCTTGCCGCTCCAGCCGCCGCCATTGCCGCCGCCGTAGCTGCGGCCGTTGCCGCCATGACCGCCGCCCGGCTTGCCGCCGAAACGTCGACCGCCGCCGTTACCGCCGCCCGGACGGCCGCGGCCGCCGGTGCCGCCGTTGCGCGGGGGAGCCTTGCGCGGCTCGAAACCTTCGATCACGTTGACCGGCAGCGGCGCGCGCACGAAGCGCTCGATGCGCTTGAGCGCACCCTGTTCGGCGTGGTGCACGAGGCTCACCGCGGTGCCCGAGCGGCCTGCACGGCCCGTACGGCCGATACGGTGCACGTAGTCTTCCGCGAACTTCGGCAGGTCGTAGTTGAACACGTGCGTGATGCCCGGGATGTCGATGCCGCGTGCCGCGACGTCGGTCGCGACCAGCACGCGCACGCGGCGCTCGCGCAGCGCACGGATCGTGCGGTTACGCGCGCCCTGCGGCAGGTCGCCGTGCAGCGCGGCCGATTCGAAGCCTGCGTCGGCAAGACGGCCGGCGAGCTGGTCGGCGTCGATCTTGGTCGCGGTGAAGATGATCGCCTGGTCGAGCGCGTCGTCGCGCAGCAGGTGATCGAGCAGGCGATCCTTGTGGTCGCGGTCGTCGACGTAGTGCACGGTCTGCGCGATGTTCGCGCGCGACTCGAGGCGCTGCTGGATCTCGATGCGCTCGGGATCCTTCAGAAGGCGGCTCGTCAGCGAACCGATCTTGCCGTCGAGCGTGGCCGAGAACAGCATCGTCTGGCGCGACGCGGGCGTCGCGGCGACGATCGTTTCGATGTCGTCGATGAAGCCCATGTCGAGCATGCGGTCGGCTTCGTCGAGCACAAGCATCTTCAGTTCCGACAGGTCGATACGGCCGCGCTCGAGGTGATCGAGCAGGCGGCCCGGCGTGGCGACCAGGATTTCGGGGTTCTTCGCGAGCAGCATCAGCTGCTGGCCGTAGGCGACGCCGCCGAGGATGCTGACCGTGCGCAGGCGCTTCAGGTGCTTGCCGTAGGTCGATGCGGCCGTGGTGACCTGCATCGCGAGTTCACGGGTCGGCGTCAGCACGAGCAGGCCCGGGCGCGCGACGGGTTGCGGGCGGCGCACGCGGCGGTCACCCTGGTTCGGTTCGCGCGGCGCGCGCGGTTGCTGCGCCAGCGTCTTCTGGAGCTGCGCGAAACGTTCGATCGCGGGCAGCATGAATGCGGCCGTCTTGCCCGAACCGGTCGGGCTCGACACCAGCAGGTCGCGGCCGGCGATGCCGGCCGGAATCGCGCGCTGCTGGACCGGCGTCGGCTTCACATAGCCGGCGGCCTCCAGCGCGGAGACGATCTCCGGCGACAACCCGAGCGACGCGAAGCTCGGCTCGTCCGACGCCGGTTCGACCGCGGCCGGTGCGGCGGCGTCGTCGAGACCGAGCGCCTGGTCGGCGATCGCGTTGAGCGGGCTGGAGTTGATGCTCGAAGTCATAACAATCCTTGAAACACAGTGGGTGAAACGTCGGCGCCAATCGCGCATACCCAAGTCGTCGGATTCAGCGAGCAAATCGGGAAACGGGTGCAATCCGCCGAACGGTCGGCGGATGAGGCATTAGAAGCTGTTTTGGGTGCGGCGCGCTTCAGGAGCGGGGCCGCCAGCCTGATAAGTGACGACCGCGAGGGTCGAAGCAGGAGGGGACAGGTTCTAAACCGGATTGGAGCAAAACGCTACGAGGCGTCGGGCCGGAACGGCTTGCGAGCCGAGCGCGGAGGTGACGCAGGCCGCATTATAAAGAGATTTGCTGCGCTGCGCCACTGATTTGATTGCCTATTGCGAAAGAAGCGGTTCGGTCAGGAAGCCGTGCCGTTTTTCAGCGATTCGACGAGCTGGATGTACTGCTGCTTCGCCGCATCCTGCGACGTGCCCTTCAGGGCATCCCATGCGTCGTACTTGTATTTGCCGACGATGTCGGTGAAGCCGGGCTTGTCGCCGTGGGCATCGCCGTCGGTCGCCTGCTTGAAGAGCGCGTACAGGCGCAGCAGGGTCAGGTTGCCCGGCCGTTCCGTCAGTTGCTTGACGTCGACCTGGGCCTGGTCGAATTGGGCGGTGAGTTCGCTCATCGGGTGTCTCCGTAAGGGTTTCAGGTCGGCCGATCTTAACAAGCGGACCGCCGCGCGGGGTCGAGCGATCCTTCCAAACCGCCGCCGGCGCCGAACGCGCGCACAGATCGGGCTCGATCGCCCGTGGGAGCGGGGCGCCGCATTACAATGTCGGCCATGACGCAAACAGTGCTCCTCGCCATCGATACGTCGACCGAATACTGCTCGGTCGCGCTGCTGCGCTCGGCCCATGCCGATGACGCCGTTTCCACCCCGCAAACCTGGGTCCGTCACGAACTGACGGGCGCCGTGTCGAGCACGCGCGTGCTGCCGGCGATCCAGGCGCTTTTCGCCGAATCCGGACTGACGCTCGCCGACTGCGACGCGATCGCGTTCGGCGCGGGCCCCGGTTCGTTCACGGGCCTGCGCACCGCGACCGGCATTACCCAGGGCCTCGCATTCGGGCGCGGGCTGCCGGTCGTGCCGATCGGCACGCTGCTCGCGTGCGCGGAGCACGCGCGGCTGCGCTCGCCCGGCACGACCCGCGTGCTTGCCGCGCTGGACGCGCGGATGGACGAAGCTTACTGGGCGGACTTCGCGTGGGACGACAGCGTCGGTGATTGGCGCACGGTGCATCCGGCGTCGCTCGATGCGCCGGGTGCCGTCGGCGTGCCCGACGCGCCGTTCACGCTCGCGGGCAATGCGGCTGCCGCGTTCGGCACGCAGTTGCCGGCCGCAGCGCGCGCGGCCGTGATCGACGGTGAAGCGTTGCCGCATGCGCTGGCGGTCGCGCATGCCGCGCTGCGCGCATTCCGCGCCGGGCGCACGGTGCCGGCCGATCAGGCCGCGCCCGAATACGTGCGCGACAAGGTCGCGCAGACGACTGCCGAGCGGGTCGCGGCGCGGGCCGCGCAGACGGGCGGGGCGAAGGGATGACGGGTGTATTGCTGAGCGACCGCTATCTGGCGCCGATGACGGATGCCGATCTCGACGAGGTCGTCGCGATCGAGCAGGACGCGTACGAATTTCCGTGGAGCCGCGGCAACTTCGAGGATTCGTTGCGCAACGGCTATCTGGGCGTGTGCCTGCGGCACGTGACCGGTTCGCTGGTCGGCTATTGCGTGCTGATGCCGGTGGTCGACGAGATGCATCTGCTGAACCTGTGCGTCGCGCCGGATGCGCAGCGCGCGGGCGCGGGCCTCGCACTGCTGCGCGAAGCCGTGCGCATATCGCGCGCGGAGCGGCTCGACGGCGTGCTGCTCGAGGTGCGGCCGTCCAATCCGCGTGCGATCCATCTGTACGAGCGTTTCGGCTTCGTGACGATCGGCCGGCGCAAGAACTACTATCCGGCGAAGCATCGCAGCCGGGAGGACGCGATCGTGATGCGTCTGACGCTGAACAAGGACGACGGGGGCACGCATGGCGTGGGCTGAAGCATCGCTCGAGGAAATGGGCCTCGCGCAGATCTGGGTGCGGCGCGGGCAGCGCGCGGACGAAGGGGCGGCAGCCGACGCGCCCGCTGTCGCGCAAACCGCTGCGGCGGATGACGCTTCCGCCGTCGCGGCCGATCGGCCGGTGCGCGCGGTGCGTGCACCGGTGCAAAACGAGGCGCCGCCGGCCGTCGCGCGAGCCGCCGAGGCCTCGCCGGCTCGCGAGTCGGGCGTACCGGCTGCGGGCGTACCGGCTGCGGGCGTACTGGCGTCGCGCATACCGGCTTCGGGCGCACCGGTGCGCCGTGTCGTCGATGGCGATCGCGCGCTCGCGCCGGCGGCTTCCGCCGATGCGATGCCGCCGATGGACGACGCACCGCCTGCCGGAGAAGACGATTTCGCGTGGTTCGACGCGGCGCCGCCGGGCGAACCCGTGCCGGCCGCCGCACCGCGTCCCGCCGAAACGCCGGTTGCGATGCTCGACTGGGATGCGCTGGCCGCGCGCGTGCGCGACTGCACGCACTGCCGGCTCTGCGAGAAGCGGACCAACACCGTGTTCGGTGTCGGCGATCGTGAAGCGGACTGGATGCTGATCGGCGAAGCGCCGGGCGAGAACGAGGACAAGCAGGGCGAGCCGTTCGTCGGCCAGGCCGGCAAGCTGCTCGACAACATGCTGCAGTCGCTGGCGCTCAAGCGCGGCGACAACGTGTACATCGCGAACGTGATCAAGTGCCGGCCGCCCGGCAATCGAAACCCGGAACCGGACGAGGTCGCAAGCTGCGAGCCTTATCTGCAGCGCCAGGTCGCGCTCGTGAAGCCGAAGCTGATCGTCGCGCTCGGGCGCTTCGCCGCGCAGACGTTGCTGAAGACCGACGCCAGCATCGCGTCGCTGCGCGGCCGCGTGCATGCGTACGAAGGCGTGCCGGTGATCGTCACCTACCACCCGGCGTACCTGCTGCGCAGCCTGCAGGACAAGTCGAAGGCGTGGGCCGACCTGTGCCTCGCGCGCGACACGTTCCGGCGCGCAGAGGGTAGCGACGCGAACGGGCCGGCCGGGCAATGACGGCCGGCGCGGCGTTCGCATTCGTCGATACGCTGCGTGACGCCGCGGTTCGCGATCTCGGCTGGCTGCTCGCGAGCCCGAGCCTGCTGACCGCGGCACCCGGTGCGCCGCTCGCGCAACCGTGGCCGGATGCGGCCGGACAGTCGGCCGTCGAGGCATGGCTCGCCGCGCTCGATGCGGAGCCCGAGCCGCTGCACCGCGCGCTCGCCGGGTTGCGGCCCACAAGGCTCGGCCGCTACGCCGAATGCCTGCTCGAGTATTTCCTCACGCACGGACCGTCGCTGCGGCTCGTCGCGGCCAATCTCCCGTTGCGCAGCAACGGCCTGACGCTCGGCGAAGTCGATTTTCTCGTCGATGCGCCGGGCGGGCAGCGCCTGCACTGGGAACTCGCGGTGAAGTGCTATCTGTGCGCGCCGGTGCGCGCCGGCGCGTCGCTCGCCGACTTCGTCGGGCCCAATCTCGTCGACCGGTTCGACCGCAAGCGCCGCCGGCTGCTCGACCACCAGCTTCGGCTCGGCGATCGCGCCGGGTTTGCGCTGCTCGGTTACGGTGCGCCGTCCGACGCACAGATGTTCATCAGGGGCTGGCTGTTCTATCCGCACGGCCTGCCGTTGCCGTCGGTATCCGCCGAAATCTCGCCGGATCACCCGCGCGGTTTCTGGCTGACGCATGCGCAGTGGCCGGCGTGGGCGGCCGCGCAGCGTGCCGGCGTTGCGTGGAGCGTGCTGCCGCGGCTTGCGTGGCTCGCGCCGCGGCGCGTTGCCGGCGGCTCGGGCTTCGAACCCGAACCGCTCACGGCCGCACTCGAACTGCCGCCCGTGCTGGCCGCGCGTCAGGCTCCCGACCTGATCGGCATCCATGAGAAGGGCGGCGATGGCACGTGGCGCGAGACGGCGCGCGGCTTCGTCGTGCCGGACGACTGGCCGGCGCGCGCGCAGGCGTTCGCGGCGCAGGACAACTGACGCCGCGTCACGCGGCGCTTACCACCAGCGATGGAAGTGATGGACAGGGCCGACGCCGTGGCCGACGTCGAGGCGGCCGCTCGCGGCGATCGCGCCGGTCAGGTAGGCCTTCGCTTCGCGCACCGCGCTTTCGAGGTCGGGCTGCTGCGGCAGCAGCGCGGCGATCGCCGACGACAGCGTGCAGCCGGTGCCGTGCGTGTTGCTGACCGGCACGCGCGGGCCGTCGAGCCGCACGGTGCGCGCGGCATCGACGAGCCAGTCGGGGCTCGCGGACGCGTCGGGCAGGTGGCCGCCTTTCATCAGCACGGCGCGCGCGCCCGTCTGCAGCAACGCCCGGCCTTGCCGGACCATGTCGTCTTCCGTGGTCGCGGGTGCGTCGCCGAGCAGCGCGGCCGCTTCGGGCAGGTTCGGCGTGACGACGGTCGCCAGCGGCAGCAGCGCATCGCGCAGCGCGTCGACCGCGTCGGGCGCGAGCAGCGCGTGCGAACTCTTCGAGATCATCACCGTGTCGAGCACGACGAAGCGCGGCGCATGACGGCGCAGTGCATCGGCCACCGCGTGCACGATCGCCGCGTTCGCGAGCATCCCGATCTTGACCGCGTCGATGCGGATGTCGTCGAACACCGCGTCGAGCTGCGCGGTCACGAACGCGGCGTCCGGCGCATGCACGCCGGTCACGCCGCGCGTGTTCTGCGCGGTCAGCGCGGTGATCACGCTCGCGCCATACGCGCCGAGTGCCGAAAACGTCTTCAGGTCGGCCTGGATACCTGCGCCGCCGCCCGAATCGGAGCCGGCGATCGTCAGGATGTTGGGTATCGGGTGCGTCATGATGGCAGCGCGCCGGCTCGAAGACCGGCGCTGGCGGACGGTAACGGGAAGTGTAGCGTCAGTGCCGCGATTCGCCGATCAGCGCGACCGAGTCGAACTGACGCTGGTTCGCCTGGTGGCGCCGCATCACGAGCCACATCGTCAGGCAGACGAACGTGCCGAACAGCACGATCACGACGCCGACCGGCACGTCGAGCCACACGAGCACCGCATACAGGCACAGCATCACGAGCACCGACAGGTTCTCGTTGAAGTTCTGCACCGCGATCGAATGGCCGGCCGACAGCAGCACGTGGCCGCGATGCTGCAGCAGCGCGTTCATCGGCACGACGAAGTAGCCCGACAGTGCGCCGACGCAGATCAGGAAGATGTACGCGACGATCAGGTAGACGGGCATGCGCAGGTGGCCGAAGTGCACGGCCCAGTTCGACGGGAACAGGTCTCGCGTATAGAACGCCATCAGCATCACCGCGATGCCCATGATGATGCCGACCGGCAGCACGGTCAGCGACTTCTTCAGCGGGATCCGGGCGGCGGCGGCGATCGCGCCGGCCGCGACGCCGACCGCGACCACGGCCTGCAGGATCGCGCCTTCCGACAGCGACATGCCGAGCGACACCTCGGCCCACTTCAGCACGATGAACTGCAGCGTCGCACCCGCGCCCCAGAACAGCGTCGTGACCGCCAGCGAGATCTGGCCGAGCTTGTCGCGCCACAGCACCATGAAGCAGTCGGCGAAATCCGTGAGGAGCTTGACCGGGCCGCGTTCCTGCTTCGGATAGCGGGCGCCCGTATCGGGAATGCGCAGGTTGAACAGCGCGGCGATCACGTAGATCGCCATGATGATCGCCATCGCCGCTTCGGCGGGCGTGCCGATCCAGTCGGGCGTGTGCGCGATCACGTGCGATGCGATGTGCGGGCTGATCAGCGCGCCGCCGAGCACGGTGCCGAGGATGATCGAGCTGACGGTCGTGCCTTCGATCCAGCCGTTCGCGGCGACCAGCCGGTCGGCCGGCAGCAGCTCGGTGAGAATTCCGTATTTCGCGGGCGAGTAGGCCGCCGCGCCGAACCCGACGATCCCGTACGCGATTAGCGGGTGGGCGCCGAACAGCATGATCAGGCAGCCGACCACCTTGATCGAGTTGGTGATGAACATCACGCGACCCTTCGGGCGCGAATCCGCGAAAGCACCGACATACGCCGCCAACACCACATAGGACAACACGAAGAACAGCTTCAGCAGCGGTGTCATCCAGTTGGGGGCGTGGAGGTCTTTCAGCAGGGCGATGGCGGCGATGAGAAGCGCATTGTCGGCCAGCGACGAGAAAAACTGCGCGGCCATGATGGTGTAAAAACCTTTTTTCATCTGATGCGATGCTTTCGTCGCTGCGGCAGGGCCGCGTAGGCCGCCTGATATGCGATCGGCTTATTCCGTTCGAAATGGGTTGTGCGCACGGCTTTATAACATGAAAATACGCCAATTCGGACTAGCAAGATTCCCCGATCGTTCCGCAAGTTGTCGGCTTCGGTGCTCAAAAGGCGCGGTAAGCTGATGATTCGCAAGCGTCTTTACGTAAATTTCCCATGCCGCGCCCGATCTCCGCCACCATCCACACCGCCGCTCTCGCGAACAATCTCTCCGTCGTCCGCCGCTTTGCCGGCCCGTCCAAGGTCTGGGCGGTCGTCAAGGCCAACGCGTACGGCCACGGTCTCGCCCGTGCGTTTCCCGGCCTGCGCGGCACCGACGGCTTCGGCCTGCTCGACCTCGACGAGGCCGTGAAGCTGCGCGAGCTCGGCTGGGCCGGCCCGATCCTGCTGCTCGAAGGTTTCTTCCGGTCGACCGACATCGACGTGATCGACCGCTACAGCCTCACGACGACCGTCCACAACGACGAGCAGATGCGGATGCTGGAAACGGCGCGGCTGTCGAAGCCCGTCAACGTGCAGCTCAAGATGAACAGCGGGATGAACCGGCTCGGCTACGTGCCGGAAAAATACCGCGCGGCCTGGGAGCGCGCCCGCGCGTGCCCCGGCATCGGCCAGATCACGTTGATGACCCATTTTTCGGACGCCGACAACGAGCGCGGCGTCGCCGAGCAGCTCGCGACGTTCGAGCGCGGCGCGGAAAACATTGCCGGTGCGCGCAGTCTCGCGAACTCGGCTGCCGTCCTGTGGCACCCGGGTACGCACTTCGACTGGGTGCGGCCGGGGATCGTGCTGTATGGCGCGTCGCCGTCCGGGCTGTCGTCCGATATCGCCGACACCGGGCTGAAGCCGGCGATGACGCTCGCGTCCGAGCTGATCGCGGTACAAACGATCGCGAAGGGCCAGGCCATCGGCTACGGCTCGACTTACTCCGCGCAGGCGCAGATGCGGATCGGCGTCGTCGCGTGCGGCTACGCGGACGGCTATCCGCGTGTCGCACCCGAAGGCACGCCCGTGATCGTCGACGGCATCCGCACGCGGATCGTCGGCCGCGTGTCGATGGACATGATTACCGTCGACCTGACCCCGTGCCCGCAGGCCGGCGTCGGTGCGCGCGTCGAGCTGTGGGGCAATGCACTGCCGATCGACGACGTCGCCCGTCATTGCGGCACGATCGGCTACGAGCTGATGTGCGCGGTCGCCGGCCGCGTGCCGGTGCGCGCGGAATAAGGGCGTCACGCGTGGCCAAACAGAAAACCATCTATGTCTGCAGCGAGTGCGGCGGGCAGTCCCCGAAGTGGCAGGGGCAGTGTCCGTCGTGCCAAGCCTGGAACACGCTCGTCGAATCGGTCCCCGAGACGCCGTCGGCCCACCGTTTCCAGTCGCTCGCGAAGCGGGCGCCCGTGCAGCGGCTCGTCGACATCGAAGCGGCCGATGTGCCGCGCTTCTCGACGGGCATCGGCGAATTCGACCGCGTGCTCGGCGGCGGGCTGGTGCCCGGCGGCGTCGTGCTGATCGGCGGCGACCCGGGCATCGGCAAGTCGACGCTGCTGTTGCAGTCGCTCGCGGACATCGCGAGCGAACGGCGCGCGCTTTATATCAGCGGCGAGGAATCGGCCGCGCAGATCGCGTTGCGCGCGCAACGGCTGGCGCTGCTCGACGGCGGTACGCCGGCGGCCGAGCTGCAACTGCTCGCCGAGATCCAGCTCGAAAAGATCCAGGCCGCGATCGACGCGGAACGGCCGGACGTGGCCGTGATCGACTCGATCCAGACCGTCTATTCGGAGGCGCTCACGTCGGCGCCGGGCTCGGTCGCGCAGGTGCGCGAATGCGCGGCGCAGCTCACGCGCATCGCGAAACAGTCGGGCACCGCGATCATCATGGTCGGGCACGTGACGAAGGAGGGCAACCTGGCCGGCCCGCGCGTGCTCGAGCACATCGTCGACACGGTGCTGTATTTCGAGGGCGACACGCATTCGTCGTTCCGGCTCGTGCGCGCGTTCAAGAACCGCTTCGGCGCGGTCAACGAACTCGGCGTGTTCGCGATGACCGAGCGCGGGCTGCGCGGCGTCGCGAATCCGTCCGCGCTGTTCCTGTCGCAGCACGAGCAGGTCGTGCCCGGCTCGTGCGTGCTCGTCACGCAGGAAGGCACGCGCCCGCTGCTCGTCGAAATCCAGGCGCTGGTCGATACCGCGCACGTGCCGAACCCGCGCCGGCTCGCGGTCGGCCTCGAGCAGAACCGGCTCGCGATGCTGCTCGCGGTGCTGCACCGGCACGCGGGGATCGCGTGCTTCGACCAGGACGTGTTCCTCAATGCAGTCGGCGGCGTGAAGATCACCGAGCCGGCCGCCGACCTCGCGGTGCTGCTCGCGATCCATTCGTCGATGCGCAACAAGGCGCTGCCGAAGGGGTTGTTCGTGTTCGGCGAAGTGGGGCTGGCGGGCGAGATCCGGCCGTCCCCGCGCGGGCAGGAGCGGCTGCGCGAGGCGGCGAAGCTCGGCTTCACGGCCGCGCTGATCCCGAAGGCGAACGCGCCGAAACAGCCGATCGAAGGGCTGAACGTGATGGCCGTCGAGCGGATCGAGCAGGCGATCGACCGCGTGCGCGATCTCGAGTGATCGGCCCGGCAGCCGCGCGGGCTGTGCCTGTCGACGATCTGTCGCGTAATTCGCTGTAAAGAATATGTAGGCTTCTGTAACCCGCCGGACATTGCTTTTCCCTATCCTTTGCCGGATTGTCGAACCGCGCAATGCGAAGGGAACCTATGTTGAAATCGTATGGGGAAGCGCCGGGCGGACGCCTTTACAACCTGCGTGGCTGCCGCGTGTCGGAGCCGATTCGCCAGCCCTGGGGCGGCGGATGCCGGATCGTCGAATGGATCGACGACGAAGGGCGCCTGGCACGCAAGGTCGTGTCCGAGGACGTGACCGAAGCGGAGGTCGCCGCGGCGATCCGGCGGCCGACCGAAGGGCGCCGGTATCTGATGGGTGACGACGAACAGCTGCCGCGCGACACGTTGCCGCGGCGCTGAGCCGCCAGGCGGCTAGCGGTCGGCGAACGACGGCAATGAACAGGCCGGGCCAGTGCGCCCGGCCTTGTTGCATCCGGGCCCTGTGCGGGCCGGATGGTTTGTCGAAGAACCCGCTCGCCGGCACGCCGGGCTGGCGGCACTGGCCGGCGGTACGGCGGCCGCGTTCAGCCGATCTGTTCGAGTTCTTCGTGCGCGACGAGCCAGTCGGCCTCGACCGTTTCGAGACGCGTGTTGACGTCCCCGAGCTTGCGGATCGCGTCGGTCAGCTCCGTCTTGCGCGCGGGCTCGTAGCTTGCCGGATCGGCGACGAACGCGTCGAGGCGCGCCTTCTCCGCGTGCAGTGTCTCCATTTCCTTTTCGAGCTTCGTGATGCGCGTCTGCAGCGGTTTTTTCAACACCGACAGGCGCTGCCGCTCCTCGGCGGCCAGACGTTTCTGGTCCTTGCGGTTCGCCGCGGCACCCGCGCCCGACGAAGCCGCGCTGTCGGCCTTTGCAGCCGCGCGCTGCTCGGCCGCGTGCTGCAGCAGCCAGTCGCGGTAGTCGTCGAGATCGCCGTCGAACGGCTGCAGCCGGTGCTTCGCGACCAGCATGAACTGGTCGGTCGTCGCGCGCAGCAGGTGGCGGTCGTGCGAGACGAGGATCAGCGTGCCTTCGAACTGCGCGAGCGCCATCGTCAGCGCGTGACGCGTTTCGAGATCGAGGTGGTTCGTCGGTTCGTCGAGCAGCAGCAGGTTCGGCTTCTGCCAGATGATCAGCGCGAGCGCGAGGCGCGCTTTCTCGCCGCCCGAGAACGGGCCGACGGCGCTGGTCGCCATATCGCCCGAGAAATTGAAACCGCCGAGGAAGTCGCGCAGTTCCTGCTCGCGCGTGTCGGGTGCGAGCCGCGCAAGATGCGCGAGCGGCGAATCGTCCTCGCGCAGCGTTTCGAGCTGGTGCTGCGCGAAATAGCCGATCGTCAGCCCCTTGCCCTCGCGGACGTCGCCCGACAGCGGCGCGAGCGTGCCGGCCAGCGTCTTGATCAGCGTCGACTTGCCCTGGCCGTTCGCGCCGAGCAGCCCGATGCGCTGCCCGTTCTGGATCGACAGCGCCACACGTTCGACGATCGGGATGTCCGCGCCGTCGTCGGCATGGTAGCCGCAGCGGACGTCTTCCATCACCATCATCGGGTTCGGCGCCGCGTCGGGCGTGCGGAATTCGAACGTGAACGGCGACGCGATGTGCGCGGGCGCGATCAACTCCATCTTCTCGAGCGCCTTCATCCGGCTTTGCGCCTGTTTGGCCTTGGTGGCCTTGGCCTTGAAGCGGTCGACGAAGCTCTGCAGGTGCTCGATCGTCTTCTGCTGCTTTTCGTATGCGTTTTGCTGCAGCGCCAGTTGCTGCGCGCGCAGCACTTCGAATTGCGAGTAGTTGCCGCCGTAACGCTTTACCTGACGGTTTTCCAGGTGCAGCGTGACGTTGCAGATCGAATCGAGGAATTCGCGGTCGTGCGAGATCACGACGAGCGTGCCGGGGTAGCGGTGCAGCCAGTCTTCGAGCCAGACGATCGCGTCGAGGTCGAGGTGGTTGGTCGGTTCGTCGAGCAGCAGCAGGTCGGAGCGGCACATCAGCGCCTGCGCGAGGTTCAGGCGCATGCGCCAGCCGCCGGAGAAGCTGGCGACGGGTTCGCGCGTCTGCGCGAGCGTGAAGCCGAGGCCGAGCAGCAGCGCTTCGGCGCGGGCGGGCGCGGTGTAGCCGTCGGCGTCGGCGAAGGCCGCGTGCGCGTCGGCTTCGGCGGCGCCGTCATGCGCGGCGGACGCGGCGGCGATGCGCGCCTCGATCTCGCGCAGCGCGGCGTCGCCGTCGAGCGTGTAATCGAGCGCCGAGCGGTCGACCGCGGGCGTTTCCTGCGACACATGGGCGATCCGCCACGACGGCGGCATCGCGAAATCGCCGGCGTCCGAGTGC
The DNA here is from genome assembly GCF_025560745.1 of Burkholderia sp. S-53. Taxonomy (NCBI): domain Bacteria; kingdom Pseudomonadati; phylum Pseudomonadota; class Betaproteobacteria; order Burkholderiales; family Burkholderiaceae; genus Burkholderia; species Burkholderia sp. S-53. The sequence continues at coordinate 2,350,291 of NZ_CP090483.1, read as the reverse complement.
AGCTCGCCGCGCAGGACCGCGAACAGCGTCGACTTGCCGGCGCCATTCGCGCCGATCAGGCCGGCTTTCTCGCCGGGATTGAGTACGAACGAGGTCGACTCGAACAGCGGCTTCGTGCCGCGCGCTAGGCTGAACTGATTGAAACGGATCACGGCGGAAATGACTGGCGAAAACCGCTATTCTAGACTGCGCGCCGCTCGTGCCGGGCATCGGCCGCTCGGCGGATGCCGCAACGGTGCATTTTGGCCTAGACTCCACGTCGAACCGGTTTCGTAAAAGGAGTGCCCGATGTCCACCCTGTATTCGTTCAACGCAGAGACGCTCGCCGGTGCGCCGGTATCGCTCGATGCGTATCGCGGCAAGGTGCTGCTGATCGTCAACACGGCGAGCGAGTGCGGTTTCACGCCGCAATACGCGGGCCTGCAGAAGCTGTACGACCAGTACGCGGCGCGCGGCTTCTTCGTGCTCGGCTTCCCGTGCAACCAGTTCGGCAAGCAGGAGCCCGGCGACGCCGCGCAGATCGGCGCGTTCTGCGAGCGCAATTACGGCGTCTCGTTCCCGATGTTCGGGAAGATCGACGTGAAGGGCGATCATGCGCATCCGCTGTACCGCTACCTGACCGACGAGGCGCCCGGCATTCTCGGCCTCAAGGCGATCAAGTGGAATTTCACGAAATTCCTGGTCGACCGCGACGGGCGCATCGTCAAGCGCTACGCACCGTCGACCAAGCCCGACGAAATCGCCGCGGATATCGACAAGCTGCTGTGACGGCGGCCGGCGGTGTTTGCAGCGCCGGTGCGGATCGCGCGGGCGCTGCAGGCCCCCTGCGGTTACAGGATCGGCGCGAACAGCCGCGCGACGTGCATCGCGATTCGCCGCCATGCGGGCGACCGGCGGTATTCGTTCGCATCGACCTCGTACGCCTGCGCGAAGTCGGCATCGAGCATCGTCTCGACCTCGTCGGCGAATGCGCGGTCGACGGTCAGCACCATGATCTCGAAGTTGAGGCGGAACGAGCGGTTGTCGAGATTCGCGCTGCCGATCGCCGCCGCGATGCGGTCGATCAGAACGACTTTCTGGTGCAGGAAGCCGGGCCGGTAGCGGAACACCTTGACGCCTGCATCGACCAGGTCGCGCGCGTACAGCTTCGACGCCTCGAACACCACGTAGTGATCGCGCCGGCTCGGGATCAGGATGCGCACGTCGACGCCGCGCATCACCGCGAGCTTCAGCGCGGAGATCACGGCTTCGTCGGGCACGAGATACGGCGTGGTGATCCAGACCCGCTCGCGCGCGGCATTGATCGCCTCGACGAAGAACAGCGAGCCGGTTTCCTGCTTGTCGGCCGGCCCCATCGGCACCGCGAGGCAATGCATGGCGTCGCCGGGCTGTGCGGGCGGCGGCAGCGCGAGCGGCGGCAGCTTCTGCGTCGCCCAGTGCCAGTCTTCTGCGAACACGTACTGGATGCTCGCGACCACCGGGCCGCGAATCTCGATGTGCGTGTCGCGCCACGGCGACAGGCGCGGCTTCGCGCCGAGATATTCGACGCCGACGTTGTGGCCGCCGACGAACGCGCGATTGCCGTCGACGACGACGATCTTGCGATGATTGCGGAAGTTGAGCTGGAAGCGGTTCACGAACTTGCGATTGGTCGCGAACGGATGGACCTCGACGCCGCCCCGGCGCAGCGAGTCGACGTAGCTGTGCGGCAGGTCGAAGCTGCCGATGCTGTCGTACAGCAGGCAACAGCGCACGCCGGCCGCCGCGCGCGCCAGCAGCGCGTCGCGCAGCATCTGGCCGAGCGCATCGTCGCGCACGATGAAGAACTGGACGACCACGTAGTCGCGCGCGGCGTCGATCGCCGACAGGATTGCCGAGAACGTCGCGTCGCCGTTCACGAGCGTGCGCACCGAATTGCCGCCGAGGAACGGCATGCCGCCGAGCCGCGTGAGCGCGAGCACGGCGGCCTGGCCGAGCGCGTCGGCGGCCGGCCCGTCGGTCGCGTCTGCCGCGTCGGTACCGAGCCACGGCGAGCGCGGTGTGTGCGTGCGCAACAGTTCCAGCTCGTGGCGCCGTGCATCGACGTAGCCGGAGAACTTGCTGCGGCCGAGGAACAGGTACGGAACGAGCGTCAGGTACGGCATCGCGGCGAGCGAGACGGCCCACGCGATCGCGCCTTGCGACGTGCGCGTGTTCATGACCGCGTGGCACGCCGCGACGATCCCGAGCACGTGGATGGTCAGGATCAGGGTGCCGAGATGTAGCCAGTCGAGGGTCATGGGCGCGTAACGGACTCCTGGGGTCGTGCGGCGCGGCGGCCGCTTACGCGCATCTTACCCAACCGTGCGGCGCAGCGGTGCGCGTTGCCGCACGGAAGGGGCGCCCGGAGGCTCAGGCCTTGCGCGGCAGGTCCGACGCCTGGATCAGGAACACGGTGTCGTCGCCCGCGCTGGTGGGCAGCCACGTGAGTTCGAGGCCGCCGAACGCAGCTTCGACGTGCTCGCGCTCGTTGCCGATCTCGACGACGAGCACGCCGTCGTCGTGCAGCCAGCGGTGTGCTTCGGCGACGATGCGTCGCACGATGTCCATCCCGTCGTCGCCGCCCGCGAGCGCCATTTCCGGCTCGTGCCGGTATTCGGGCGGCAGCGCGGCCATCGACGACGCGTTCACGTACGGCGGGTTCGTCAGGATCACGTCGTAACGCGAGCCGGGGTCGGTACGGAACGCGGGCAGCGGCGCGTAGAGGTCGCCGCGGTGCAGTGCGACGCGGTCTTCGAGGCCGTAGTCGCGTACGTTGATCTCCGCGACTTCGAGTGCCTTGTCGGACAGGTCGACCGCATCGATCTCGGCGTTCGGGAACGCGCTCGCCGCGAGGATCGCGAGGCAGCCGGAGCCCGTGCACAGTTCGAGCACCGCGCCGACCTGCTCGGGATCGGCCACATACGGCTGCAGCCCGTCGTCGAGCAGTTCGCCGATGAACGAGCGCGGCACGATCACACGTTCGTCGACGTAGAAGCGGTGGCCATGCATCCATGCTTCGTGCGTGAGATACGCGGCCGGCACGCGGTCGGTCGCGCGCCGTTCGATCACCGCGAGCACGGCCGCGATTTCGTCGGGCAGCAGCCGCGCGTCGAGGAACGGCTCGAGCGTATCGAGCGGCAGGTCGAGCGTGCGCAGCACGAGGTAGGCCGCTTCGTCGTACGCATTGTCGGAGCCGTGGCCGAACGCGAGCTGCGCCTTCGAGAAGCGCGTGACCGCATAGCGCAGCAGGTCGCGAACAGTTGCAAAAGGTGTCGTCATGCGAGGCTCCATCAGGCGATCAGTTGTTCGAGCACGCGGCGGTACACGTTCTTCAGCGGGTCGACGAAGCGCACTTCGATGTGCTCGTCGATCTTGTGGATGCTGCCGTTCGGCGGGCCGAACTCGATCACCTGCGGGCAGATGCGCGCGATGAAGCGGCCGTCCGACGTGCCGCCGGTGGTCGACAGTTCGGTCGTGATGCCGGTCTCGGTGCGAATCGCGTTTTCGAGCGCGTTCGACAGTTCGCCGCGCGGCGTGAGGAACGGCAGGCCGCTCACCGACCACTTCAGCGTGTATTCGAGGCCGTGCTTGTCGAGGATCGCGTGCACGCGTGCCTGCAGGCCCTCGACCGTGCTGGCGGTCGAAAAACGGAAATTGAACAGCAGGTCGACGTGGCCGGGGATCACGTTGGTCGCGCCGGTGCCGGCGTGCAGGTTCGACACTTGCCAGGTGGTCGGCGGGAAGTATTCGTTGCCTTCGTCCCACTGCTCGACGGCGAGCTCGGCGAGTGCCGGCGCGAGCAGGTGGATCGGGTTCTTCGCGAGGTGCGGATACGCGATGTGGCCCTGCACGCCCTTGACGACCAGTTCGCCCGACATCGACCCGCGGCGGCCGTTCTTGACGACGTCGCCGAGCTCGGCGGTCGACGTCGGCTCGCCGACGATGCAGTAGTCGACGCGTTCGCCGCGGGCCTGCAGCAGTTCGACGACCTTCACGGTGCCGTCGGTGGCCGGGCCTTCCTCGTCGCTCGTGATCAGGAACGCGATCGCGCCGCGGTGGCCGGGATGGGCCGCGACGAATTCCTCGGACGCGACGACGAACGCCGCGAGCGACGTCTTCATGTCGGCCGCGCCGCGGCCGTACAGCTTGCCGTCGCGATGTGCGGGGATGAACGGCGGCGAGGTCCACTGTTCGAGCGGGCCGGTCGGCACGACGTCGGTGTGGCCCGCGAACGCGAGCAGCTTGCCGTCGCGGCCGTCGGTGCCGCGCTTGACGGCCCACAGGTTGGTCACGCCGTGCGACGCGATGGTCTCGCATTCGAAGCCGAGCGCGGTGAGGCGCTCGGTCATGATCTGCTGGCAATGCTGGTCGTCGGGCGTCACGGACGCGCGGGCGATCAGCTGTTCGGTAAGGGCTAGGGTGGCGGACATGGTTCGGACCACTTTCGATAAAAAATGCCGGCACGGTGGCCGGCAGCGACAAGACGTCGGGCTGCGCCGGCGGGCGCAGCGCGGGCGGCCCTATGCGGCAAACAGCGCCGCGTATTGATCGGCCGCGAAGCCGAGCGATTTCACGCGGCCGTTGACGACCAGCACGGGGCGCTTGATGACCGACGGCTTGTGGGTCATCAGCGCGACCGCACCGGTCTTCGTTTCGGCGGCCGCCTTCATCGCGTCGTCCAGGCCGCGCCACGTGGTGCCGCGCTTGTTCACGAGCGCGTCGAGCGACACGTCCTTCAGCCAGTCTTCGATCAGCGGCGCGCTGACGCCGAGCTTCTTGAAATCGTGGAACTCGAATTCGACGCCGTGATCGTCGAGCCACACGCGGGCCTTCTTCACGGTGTCGCAGTTCGGAATGCCGTAGACGACCACGGTGTGCGGCTTCGCCATCAGTCGCCTCGCAGCAGCTCGTTCAGGCCGACCTTCGCGCGGGTCTTCGCGTCGACCTTCTTGACGATCACCGCGCAGTACAGGCTGTGCGAGCCGTCCTTCGACGGCAGGTTGCCGGCAACGACGACCGAGCCGGCCGGGATGCGGCCGTAGCTGACTTCGCCAGTCTCGCGGTCGTAGATCTTCGTGCTCTGGCCGAGGTACACGCCCATCGAGATCACCGAGTTTTCCTCGACGATCACGCCTTCGACGACTTCCGAGCGCGCGCCGATGAAGCAGTTGTCCTCGATGATGACGGGGTTCGCCTGCAGCGGCTCGAGCACGCCGCCGATGCCGACGCCGCCCGACAGGTGCACGTTCTTGCCGATCTGCGCGCACGAACCGACCGTGGCCCACGTGTCGACCATCGTGCCTTCGTCGACGTAGGCGCCGATGTTCGTGTACGACGGCATCAGCACGACGTTCTTCGCGATGAACGAGCCGCGGCGCGCGATGGCCGGCGGGACGACGCGGAAACCGCCCGCGGCGAAGTCTTCAGCCGTGTAGTTCGCGAACTTCGACGGCACCTTGTCGTAGAACTGCGAATAGCCGCCGGCCGGCATCGGCGTGTTGTCCTCCAGGCGGAACGACAGCAGCACGGCCTTCTTCAGCCACTGGTGCACGGTCCAGTTGCCGTCGATTTTCTCGGCGACGCGCAGCGCACCCTTGTCGAGTTGCTCGATCGCGTGCGCGACGGCCTCGCGGACGTCGGCGGGTGCGGCCTTCGGCGACAGCTCGGCGCGGTTGTCCCAGGCGGTATCGATGATTTGCTGAAGTTGTTGCGACATGTTCGTTTTCGCAGGAGATGGATGGAATTGATCGGGATGGACGATTACCGCGCGAGAGAACGGCAGAAATCGACGATGCGTTGCGCGCCCTCGACGCATTCGGGGGTGCCCGCGACGAGCGCGATCCGGATGAAATCGCGGCCCGGGTTGGTACCGTGCGCATCGCGCGCGAGGTACGAGCCGGGCAGAACCGTCACATTATAGTCGGCGTACAGGCGGCGGGCGAACTCGGTGTCCGACAGCCCGGTGCGCGACACGTTGGCCCACAGGTAGAACGCGGCGTCGGGCAGCGTCACGTCGATCACGTCGGCGAGCATCGGCGTGACCGTATTGAACTTCTGCAGGTACAGCGCGCGGTTCTCGCGCACGTGCGCCTCGTCGTTCCACGCGGCGATGCTCGCGTGCTGCCAGACCGGCGACAGCGCCGCGCCGTGGTACGTGCGGTACAGCAGGAATTTCTTCAGCAGCGCCGCGTCGCCGGCGACGAAGCCCGAGCGCATGCCCGGCACGTTCGAGCGCTTCGACAGGCTCGACAGCATCACGAGGCGCTCGAAGCCGCGGCCGAGGCGGTGCGCGGCCTCGAGGCCGCCGAGCGGCGGCGCCGCTTCGTCGAAATAGATCTCCGAATAGCATTCGTCGGACGCGATCACGAAACCGTGGCGGTCGGACAGCGCGAACAATTCGCGCCAGTCGTCGAGCGTCAGCACGGCGCCCGTCGGGTTGCCCGGCGAGCACACGTACAGCAGCTGCGTGCGCGCCCAGACGTCGTCGGGCACGGCCGCGTAGTCGCACGCGAAGTTGCGGGCCGGGTCGCTGTTCGCGAAATAGGGTTCGGCACCGGCCAGTAGCGCCGCGCCTTCGTAAATTTGATAGAAAGGATTCGGACAGAGTACGATCGCCTTCTCGCCGTGCCCGGACGGGCGCGCGTCAATCACGGTTTGCGCGAGCGAGAACAGCGCCTCGCGCGACCCCGACACGGGCAGCACCTGCGTGGCCGGATCGATTGCCGGCAACCCGTAGCGGCGCTCGAGCCAGTGCGCGATCGACGTGCGCAGCGCGTCCGAGCCGGCCGTGGCCGGGTACGACGCGAGGCCGTCGAGCGCGGCCACCACGGCGTCGCGGATCAGCGCCGGAGTCGGGTGCTTGGGCTCGCCGATGCCGAAGCTGATCGGTTTGAGGTCGCCGGAGGGCGTCACGTCCTTGAACAGGGCGCGCAGCTTTTCGAAGGGATAGGGCTGGAGCGAGTCGAGTCGAGGGTTCACGGGCGAAGCGGCCATCGCGGCCGGTTGGAGCGAAAGAAGCGGCGGGCGTGCCGCGCGGCTGCGAACGGGCGCCGACGGCGCGCGGGTCGCAACGAATGATTATAGCGTGACGGAATGCGGTCACGGCCCGCCGGAACGGCGGCCGGGCCGGTGGAATAAAGGGTATCGAAACAAATGAATAATGCGGTACGCGGCAGCCTGCCGACGCTGGCCATCCTGATCGGTGCGTCGGTATGGGGCCTGATCTGGTATCCGCTGCGGATCCTCGCGTCGCTCGGCGTGACGGGCACGCTGGCGAGCGCGCTGACGAGCCTCGTCGCGTTCCTGTTCGTGATCGTCACGCGGCACCGCACGATCGCGACGCTGCGCTGGCACTGGGTGCTGCCGGGCATCGCGGTCACGGCCGGCGTGACGAACCTCGGTTTCGTATGGGGCACGATCCACGGCGAAGTGCTGCGCGTGATGCTGCTGTTCTACCTGACCCCCGCATGGACCGCGATCTACGCGCACTTCCTGCTGCGCGAGCGGTTGACCTGGGCCGGCGCGGGGCTGGCGGCGCTGTCGATCGGCGGCGCGATGCTGATGCTGTGGTCGCCGAAGCTCGGCATGCCGCTGCCGGCCAACCCGGCCGAATGGGCTGGTCTCGCGGCCGGGCTGAGCTTCGCGATGAGCAACGTGCTCGTGATCAAGGCGAGCCGCGAGCTGCCCGGGATGCGCGCGGAGATGCGTACCGCGACGCTGTTCGGCGGCGCGGCGGTGTTCGGCGCGGTCGCGTCGCTGTTCGAAGGGCTGCCGGCCGCGCCGGCGGGCAGCCAGCTCGGCGTCGCCGCGCTGATCGTCGCCGCGATCGGCGTGACGATGGCGGCGAACAACCTGCTCGTGCAATACGGCCTCGCGCGGGTGCCGGCGAACCGCGCGTCGATCATCATGCTGTTCGAGATCGTGATCACCGCGCTGTCGGCGTGGGTGTTCGCGAACGAGCTGCCGACCGCGCGCGAGTGGGCGGGCGGCGTGTGCATCGTGCTGGCGACGCTGCTGTCCAGCCGGGTCCATCGTGCCGCGCCGGCACCGGACAAACCCGGCGACGGTCGGGACGGCGCACGCGCGATGGTATGATGGAAGCCGTTTGCGGGGCCCAACGCTGGATGCGCGCGGCCCCGCTTTTGAATTCCGGGGCGCGTCGCGCGCATGGGCCGTCCGGCCCCGCGCAGCACGGCCCCGTCCGTTTCACACCTTCTTCACATCCGATACCGCCGTGCGTCTGAGCTCGATCAAACTCGCTGGCTTCAAATCCTTCGTCGATCCCACGCATTTCCAGGTTCCGGGCCAGCTTGTCGGCGTGGTGGGCCCGAACGGGTGCGGCAAGTCCAACATCATCGACGCCGTGCGCTGGGTGCTCGGCGAGTCGCGCGCGTCCGAGCTGCGCGGCGAGTCGATGCAGGACGTGATCTTCAACGGCTCGACCGCACGCAAGCCCGGCAGCCGGGCCAGCGTCGAGCTGATCTTCGACAACTCCGACGGCCGCGCGGCCGGGCAGTGGGGCCAGTACGGCGAAATCGCCGTGAAGCGCGTGCTGACGCGCGACGGCACGTCGAGCTACTACATCAACAACCTGCCGGCACGCCGCCGCGATATCCAGGACATCTTCCTCGGCACCGGCCTCGGGCCGCGTGCGTACGCGATCATCGGGCAGGGCATGATCGCGCGGATCATCGAGGCGAAGCCGGAAGAGCTGCGCGTGTTCCTCGAGGAAGCCGCGGGCGTGTCGAAGTACAAGGAACGCCGCCGCGAAACCGAGAACCGCCTGCACGACACGCGCGAGAACCTGACGCGCGTCGAGGACATCGTCCGCGAACTCGGCGCGAACCTCGAGAAGCTCGAGGCGCAGGCCGTCGTCGCGAACAAGTACAAGGAACTCGTCGCCGACGGCGAGGAGAAGCAGCGCCTGTTGTGGCTGCTGCGCAAGAACGAGGCCGCCGGCGAGCAGCAGAAGCAGCAGCGCGCGATCGAACAGGCGCAGATCGACCTCGAGGCGCAGACGGCGAAGCTGCGCGAGGTCGAGTCGCAGCTCGAGACGCTGCGCGTCGCGCATTACGCGGCGAGCGACGCGATGCAGGGTGCGCAGGGTTCGCTGTACGAGGCGAATGCCGAGGTGAGCCGCCTCGAAGCCGAGATCAAGTTCATCGTCGAATCGCGCAATCGCGTGCAGGCGCAGATCGCCGCGCTGAACGCGCAGCGCGAGCAATGGCGCGCGCAGGCCGAGAAGTCGCAGGACGAGCTCGAGGAAGCCGAAGAGGCGCGCGCGATGGCCGACGAGAAGGCCGCGCTCGCCGAGGACAACGCCGCCGCGAAGCACGACGCGCTGCCGGCGCTCGAGGCGAAGTGGCGCGACGCGCAGGCGCAGCTCAACGACGAGCGCGCGCGGATCGCGCAGACCGAACAGTCGCTGAAGCTCGAAGCCGCGCACCAGCGCAACGCCGACCAGCAGCTGCAGCAGCTTCAGCAGCGCCATGAGCGACTGAAGAGCGAAGCGGGCGGGCTCGACGCACCGGACGAGGCGCAGCTCGAGGAGTTGCGCATGCAGCTCGCCGAGCAGGAAGAAATCCTCGCCGAAGCGCAGGCGCGTCTTGCCGACGCGCAGGAGACGGTGCCACGCCTCGATGGTGAACGCCGTGCCGCGCAGGAGCGCGTGCAGGCCGAAGGCGCGCAGATTCACCAGCTCGAAGCGCGCCTCGCCGCACTGAAGCAGCTTCAGGAAAACGTGCAGACGGAAGGCAAGGTACAGCCGTGGCTCGACAAGCACGAGCTCGGCGCGCTGCCGCGCCTGTGGAAGAAGCTGCACGTCGAGGCGGGCTGGGAAGCGGCGCTCGAAGCCGTGCTGCGCGAGCGCCTCGCCGCGCTCGAAGTGTCGAATCTCGACTGGGTGAAGGCGTTCGCGACCGATGCGCCGCCCGCGAAGCTCGCGTTCTACGCACCGCCCGCGGCCGGCGAACCGCCCGCGGCGGTGGCCGGGCTGCGTCCGGTGCTGTCGCTCGTGCGCATCGACGACGCGGGCATTCGCGCGGTGCTGAACGACTGGCTCGGCAACGTCTATGTCGCCGACGACGTCGCGCAGGCGCTTGCGACCCGCACGCAATTGCCGGCAGGCGGTGCGTTCGTCGTCAAGGCCGGCCATATCGTCACGCGCGTCGGCGTGCAGTTGTACGCAGCCGATTCGGAGCAGGCCGGGATGCTGGCCCGCCAGCAGGAAATCGAAAACCTGACGCGCCAGGTGCGTGCGCAGGCGCTGCTCGCCGACGAGGCGCGCACGGCCGCGGTACGCGCGGAAGCCGCGCACACGCAGGCCACGCAGGCGCTCGGCGACGTGCGCGCGCAGGCCGAGCGTGCGACGCAGCGTGTGCACGCGCTGCAGATGGACGTGCTGAAGCTCGCACAGGCACACGAGCGTTATACGCAGCGCAGCACCCAGATCCGCGAGGAACTCGAGGAAATCGGTGCGCAGATCGAAGAACAGCGCGCGCTGCGTGCCGAGTCGGAGGCGAATTTCGAGCGCTTCGACGGCGAACTCGCGGAGCTGCAGGCGCGCTTCGAGGACAACCAGCTCGCGTTCGAATCGCTCGACGAATCGCTGACGCAGGCGCGTCAGGAAGCGCGCGACCTCGAGCGCGGCGCGAACGACGCGCGCTTTGCCGCACGCAACGCGGTGACCCGGATCGACGAGCTCAAGCGCAGCATCCAGGTCGCGCACGAGCAGAGCGAGCGCGTCGCCGCATCGCTGGAAGACGCGCGCGCCGAACTCGAGACGATCAACGAACAGACCGCGCATACGGGCCTGCAGGACGCGCTCGAGATTCGCGCGGTGAAGGAAGAGGCGCTGCAGGCCGCGCGGATCGAGCTCGACGACCTGACCGCGAAGCTGCGCGCGTCGGACGAGCAGCGTCTCGTCGCCGAGCGTTCGCTGCAGCCGCTGCGCGACCGCATTACCGAACTGCAGCTGAAGGAGCAGGCCGCGCGCCTGGCCGTCGAGCAGTTCGCCGAGCAGCTCGCGACGGCAGAAGTCGACGAGGCCGCGCTGCTCGAGAAGCTGACGCCGGACCTGAAGCCGTCGTACCTGCAGGGCGAGGTCACGCGGCTCAACAACGCGATCAACGCGCTCGGCCCGGTGAACATGGCCGCGCTCGACGAGCTGAAGGCTGCGAGCGAGCGCAAGGTGTTCCTCGACGCTCAATCGGCCGACCTGATCGACGCGATCACGACGCTCGAGGACGCGATCCACAAGATCGACCAGGAAACCCGCACGCTGCTGCAGGGGACCTTCGACGAGGTCAACCGCCACTTCAGCGACCTGTTCCCGCGCCTGTTCGGCGGCGGTCAGGCGAAGCTGATCATGACGGGCGACGAGATCCTCGATGCCGGCGTGCAGGTGATGGCGCAGCCGCCCGGCAAGAAGAACGCGACGATTCACCTGCTGTCGGGCGGCGAAAAGGCGCTGACCGCGACCGCGCTGGTGTTCGCGATGTTCCAGTTGAACCCGGCGCCGTTCTGCCTGCTCGACGAGGTCGACGCGCCGCTCGACGACGCGAACACCGAACGTTTCGCGAATCTCGTGCGCGCGATGTCCGACAAGACGCAGTTCCTGTTCATCTCGCACAACAAGATCGCGATGGAGATGGCGCAGCAGCTGATCGGCGTGACGATGCAGGAGCAAGGCGTGTCGCGGATCGTGGCGGTGGACATGGAAACCGCAGCGGGCTTTGCCCAGAATTGACGTTTGACGAAACCGGACCGCGTTCGCGCGGCGCATGGGCGCCCGTTCGCGGTCCCGACGAAAAAGAATTGCTGATGGAGCGTGCATGGACGAGTTGACACTCGGTTTGATCGGCGCGGGCGCCGTCGTGGTGGGCGGCGTCGTGGTCTACAACGCATGGCAGGGCGCGAAGGTGCGGCGCAGGATGCCGCGCCCGATGCCGGAGGAAGCGGCCGAGGCGATGAACCGCCCCGAGCGCGAAGAAGAGTTGCCGTTCATCGAGCCGGTGCGTCAGCCGGTGCGCCGCGAGCCCGCGGCACCGGTCGCGGCGGCCGCGACGCCGGCCGAAGCCGCGCGCGTCGAGCCGACGTTCGGTGGCGCGGCACCGGCCGATATGCCGGCCGATCTGCAGGCCGAGGCAACCGGCGTCGACCTGTCGACCGAGTCGGCCGAACCGGCCGCCGGTGAAACAGCGGCGCCTGCCGCCGTGCACGAAGCGGCCGCCGAACCGGCCGAGCCGGCCGAGCCGGCCGAACCCGTGCTGCCGGCCGCGACGACGATCTCGTCGGCGCCGCCCGCGATCGTCGACCGCCGGATCGACTGCATCGTGCCGATCCGCCTCGCCGGGCCGCTGCCGGGCGACAAGATCCTGCCGGCCGCACAGCGGCTGCGCCGCGCCGGGAGCAAGCCGGTGCACATCGAAGGCAAGCCGGAAGGCGGCCAGTGGGAACTGCTGCAGAACGGCGTGCGCTACGACGAACTGCGCGCGGCCGCGCAGCTCGCGAACCGCAGCGGCGCGCTGAACGAGCTCGAGTTCTCCGAATTCGTGACGGGCGTCCAGCAGTTCGCCGACGCGATCGACGGCGCGCCGGAATTCCCGGACATGATGGAAACGGTGGCGATGGCGCGCGAACTCGACGCGTTTGCCGCGCAGTGCGACGCGCAACTGTCGATCAACGTGATGTCGGACGGCGCGCCGTGGTCGGCGAATTACGTGCAGGCGGTCGCGTCGCAGGACGGGTTGCTGCTGTCGCGCGACGGCACGCGTTTCGTGAAGCTCGACGCGAAGCAGAACCCCGTGTTCATGCTGCAGTTCGGCGACACGAATTTCCTGCGCGACGACCTCACGTACAAGGGCGGCAACATGATCACGCTGGTGCTCGACGTGCCGGTCGCCGAAGAGGACATCCTGCCGTTCCGGCTGATGTGCGATTACGCGAAGTCGCTGTCCGAGCGGATCGGCGCGCGGGTCGTCGACGATTCGCGCCGGCCGCTGCCGGAGTCGACGCTGCTCGCGATCGAGCAGCAGTTGATGAAGCTGTACGCGAAGCTCGAGGAAGCCGGCATTCCGGCCGGTTCGCCGGTCACGCGCCGCCTCTTCAGCCAGTAACGCGATGGCGCGGACGGCGGGCGTCGGCACCGTCGTTCGCCGTTGCGGCGCACGCCTTTTCGTGTGCGCTGCAGCACGTTCATCCGGCGTGCATTGCACGCCCCGCAGCGGCGTCAAACTGAGATAATCGGGCATCCGATTTTCTCAGAGCGAATCTGCCGCCAGCATGGCCCGAACCCAAGCCGAACCGCCAGCCAGCCAGCCCGACGAGCGCGCCGCGTGGCTGCGCGACCAACTCGAGCGGGCGAACTACGCCTACTACGTGCTCGACCAGCCGGATCTGCCCGACGCCGAATACGATCGGCTGTTCCGCGAACTGCAGCAACTCGAAACCGACCATCCCGAACTCGTGACGCCCGATTCGCCGACGCAGCGCGTCGGTGGCGAAGCGGCCGGCGGCTTCACGCCGGTGGTCCACGACGCGCCGATGCTGTCGCTGAACAACGGCTTCGCCGACGAGGACATCGCCGCGTTCGACAAGCGCGTCGCCGATGCGCTCGACAAGACGACCGATCTCGCCGGTTCGGTGACGGAGCCGGTCGAATACGCGTGCGAGCTCAAGTTCGACGGGCTCGCGATTTCGCTGCGCTACGAGCGCGGTGTGTTCGTGCAGGCGTCGACCCGCGGCGACGGCACGACCGGCGAGGACGTGACCGCGAACGTGCGCACGATCCGCTCGATCCCGCTGAAGCTGAAGGGCGACAACGTGCCGGCCGTGCTCGACGTGCGCGGCGAGGTGCTGATGTTCAAGCGCGATTTCGCACGCTTGAACGAACGCCAGCGCGCGGCCGAGCAGCGCGAATTCGCGAACCCGCGCAACGCGGCGGCCGGCAGCCTGCGCCAGCTCGACTCGAAGATCACCGCGCAGCGTCCGCTGTCGTTCTTCGCGTACGGAATCGGCGTGCTCGACGGGATGCCGATGCCCGACACGCACAGCGCGCTGCTCGACTGGTACGAAGCGCTCGGCCTGCCGGTGAACCGCGAGCGCGCGGTCGTGCACGGCGCCGACGGATTGCTCGGCTTCTTCGGCAAGATCGGCGAGAAGCGCGAGTCGCTGCCGTACGACATCGACGGCGTCGTCTACAAGGTCAACCGGCGCGACGAGCAGGAGCGCCTCGGCTTCGTGTCACGCGCGCCGCGCTTCGCGCTCGCGCACAAGTTCCCCGCACAGGAAGCGCTGACGAAGCTCGTCGCGATCGACGTGCAGGTCGGCCGCACCGGCGCGATCACGCCGGTCGCGCGCCTCGAGCCCGTGTTCGTCGGCGGCGCGACCGTGACCAACGCGACGCTGCACAACGAGGACGAGGTGCGCCGCAAGGACATCCGGATCGGCGATACCGTGATCGTGCGACGCGCGGGCGACGTGATCCCCGAGGTGGTCGGCGCGCTGCTCGACCGGCGTCCGGACGATGCGGCCGAATTCGTGATGCCGACCGAATGCCCGGTGTGCGGCTCGAAGATCGAGCGCCTGCCGGACGAGGCGATCGCGCGCTGCACGGGCGGCCTGTTCTGCCCGGCGCAGCGCAAGCAGGCGCTGTGGCACTTCGCGCAGCGCCGCGCGCTCGACATCGACGGGCTCGGCGAGAAGATCATCGACCAGCTCGTCGACCTGAATCTCGTGCGCACGCCGGCCGACCTGTTCAATCTCGGCTTCGCGACGCTCGCCGAGCTCGACCGGTTCGCCGAGAAGTCCGCGCAGAATTTGCTCGATTCGCTCGAGAAGGCGAAACACACGACGCTCGCACGCTTCATCTACGGGCTCGGCATCCGCCATGTCGGCGAATCGACCGCGAAGGATCTCGCGAAGCATTTCGGCTCGCTGACGCCGATCATGGACGCGTCGATCGAGGAACTGCTCGAGGTGAACGACGTCGGGCCGATCGTCGCCGAGTCGCTCCACCAGTTCTTCGCGGAAGAGCACAACCGGACCGTGATCGAGCAGTTGCGCGCGCCGGGCAAGGTGACGTGGGCCGAAGGGCCGCCCGCACCGAAGGCGCCGCAGGGCGTGCTGGCCGGCAAGACCGTCGTGCTGACCGGCACGCTGCCGACGCTCACGCGCGATGCCGCGAAGGAGATGCTCGAAGCGGCGGGCGCGAAAGTGGCCGGTTCGGTATCGAAGAAGACGGATTACGTGGTCGCGGGCGCCGAAGCCGGCAGCAAGCTCGCGAAGGCCGAGGAACTCGGCATCCCCGTGCTGGACGAAGACGGTCTGCACCAACTCCTGGAGGGCAATACGCCATGATTCGCGAGATCCTGAAGATGGGCGATCCGCGCCTGCTCGAAGTCGCCAAACCGGTCGAGCGGTTCGACACACCCGAGTTGCACGAGATCGTCGCGGACATGTTCGAGACGATGCACCACGCGAACGGCGCCGGGCTGGCCGCGCCGCAGATCGGCATCGGGCTGCAGATCATCATCTTCGGCTTCGGCAACAACAACCGCTACCCGGATGCGCCGCCGGTGCCCGAGACCGTGCTGATCAACCCGAAGATCGAATTCATGCCGCCGGACATGGAAGAGGGCTGGGAAGGCTGCCTGTCGGTGCCGGGCATGCGCGGCGTCGTCAGCCGCTATGCGAAGGTGCGCTACAGCGGCTTCGACCAGTTCGGCGCGAAGATCGACCGCGTCGCCGACGGTTTTCACGCTCGCGTGGTCCAGCATGAATACGATCACCTGATCGGCAAGCTGTATCCGATGCGGATCACCGACTTCACGCGCTTCGGCTTCACCGAGGTGTTGTTTCCGGGGCTCGATCCGGCGGCCGACGACTGATCGGCGCGCGGGGCGGCAGGCGTCCGGTTTCGCGTCGCTCGCCGGAAACGAAAAAGCCCGCTTGCGCGGGCTTTTTCGTTGCGTGGCACGTAGGGTGTGCCCGCGGTCAGAACGTCTCGTCGGCCGACAGATAGCGCCATTGCCCCTGCGGCAGTGCGCCGAGCATCACGCGGCCCATCCGCACGCGCTTGAGGCCGATCACTTCGAGGCCGACCAGTTCGCACATGCGGCGGATCTGGCGTTTCTTGCCTTCGCGCAGCACGAAGCGCAGTTGCTCGCCGTTCTGCCAGCTCACCATCGCGGGCTTCAGCGCGACGCCGTCGAGCTCGAGGCCGTGGCGCAGTTTCGCGAGCGATTCCGCCGGGAAGTGCTGGTCGATGTCGAGGAGCCGTTCGCCGAAGCGCACGCGCACCAGGTACTCCTTGTCGATGTCCGACTGCTCGCCGATCAGCTGCTTCGCGATCACGCCGTTCTGCGTCAGCACGAGCAGGCCGGTCGAATCGATGTCGAGCCGGCCGGCCGGCGCGAGCGCGTGCAGGTGCTGCGGCGAGAAGCGCAGCGGCGAATGGTCGCCGCTCCAGTGGTTCCCGCGCGTGATCAGCACGGCCGCGGGCTCATAGCCGTCTTCCGCCTGACCCGACACATAGCCGACCGGCTTGTGCAGCAGGATCGTCACCTGCGCGGCCTGCGCGGCGCTCGCGCGCTCGTCGATCTCGATCTTCTGGTCGGCGCGCACCTTGGTGCCGAGCGTGTCGATGCGTTCGCCGTCGACGAGCACCCAGCCCTTTTCGATCCACTCGTCGGCTTCGCGGCGCGAGCACATGCCGAGCTCGGACATCCGCTTCGACAGGCGCATCAGGCCCGTTTCGTCACCGTAATCGGTGTCGGCCGCCTGGCGCTTGACGGGTTGCGCGGTCTTCAGGCCCGCGCCGGGCGAGCGGCGTTCGCCGTCGCGTGCGGGGCGAGCCGGGCGGTCGCCGAAGCTGCGTTTCGCGCCTTCGCCGGCCGCCTTGTCGCGATAGGGCGCGCGCTTGCCGTCGTCAGCGCCTGCGCGGCGCGGACGTGCATCGTCGTCGCTGCGGCGGGCCGGGCGGTCGGACGGCGTACGGCGGTCGCCGAAGCTGCGCTTTGCGCCTTCGCCGGCCGCCTTGTCGCGATAGGGTGCGCGCTTGACGTCGTCGGCGCCTGCGCGACGCGGACGTGCATCGTCGTCGCTGCGGCGGGCCGGGCGATCGGAGGACGTACGACGCTCGCCGAAGCTGCGCTTTGCGCCTTCGCCAGCTGCCTGGTCGCGATAGGGTGCGCGCTTGCCTTCGTCGGCGCCTGCGCGGCGCGGACGTGCATCGTCGTCTTTGCGACGGGCCGGGCGGTCGGACGACGGACGGCGGTCATCGAAGCTGCGTTTCGCACCTTCGCCGGCTGCTTTGTCGCGATAGGGGGCGCGCGTGCCGCCTTCGGCGCCTGCACGACGCGGCCGTGCATCGTCATCGCCGCGACGGGGCGGTCGGTCGGACGACGTGCGGCGCTCGCCGTAGCTGCGCTTCGCGCCTTCGCCGGCTGCGTTGTCGCGATAAGGCGCACGCGCGCCGCCTTCGGCGCCTGCACGACGCGGCCGTGCATCGTCATCGCTGCGACGGGGCGGGCGATCGGACGACGGACGGCGGTCGCCGTAGCTGCGCTTCGCGCCTTCGCCGGCTGCATTGTCGCGATAGGGCGCGCGTGCGCCGCCTTCGGCACTGGCGCGGCGCGGCCGCGCATCGGCGTCGCTGCGACGGGGCGGGCGCGCGTCGGGCTTGCCCTCAGCGCCGCGATAGCCGCGTTCGGCACCGCCGTCGCGCGGCGCGCGCTTGGCCGTTGCGCGGTCCGCGCCCGGGCGCTCGGCGCCCGCGGCATCGCGCGGCTTGAACGAGCGTTCGCCGCCGGCTGCCGGGGACGCCTTCTTCGGGCGGGCCGGCTTGTCTCCCGCGGGCGGCGCAGCGGGGCGCACCGCCTTGCGGGCGACGAGGCTGCCGGAGCGGACAGGTGCGCGGGTCGGCGATGCCGGCCGCGGATTCTTGACGGTCAATTTGGTGCGCATAAACGCTGGAATTCACTCAGACTGCGATCGCACGCAGCAATTCGGTTTCGAGCTGGATCTGCAGGCGGTTGTCGGACAAGCCGGCGCCTGCGAGCAGGAAGATGTCCTCGACGCGTTCGCCGAGCGTATTGATCCGCGCCGCATGGACGCCGATCCGATGCTCGGCGAGTACGCGCGCGATCGAATAGAGAAGGCCCGGCCGGTCGTTGGCGGACACGGACAGGATGTAGTACTGGCCGCGCTCGTCGGCCCGCAGGTCGACGCGCGGCGTGATCGGAAACGTCCGCGACAGCCTCGACAGGCGGCCCTTGGACGGCTCCGGCAGCGGTGCGGTTTCGGTGAGCCGCGTCGCGAGCTGCTGTTCGACGAGATTCGCGATGTCGCGGTACCGCACGTCGCGTTCGGTCTGCGTGACGATGAAGTTGTCGAGCGCATAACCGTGCCGCGTCGTGCTGACGCGCGCATCGAGCACCGACAGCCCGTTGCGGTCGAAATACGCGCAGATGCCCGCGAACAGGTCGGGGCGGTCCTTCACGTACACGAGCACCTGCAGCGCGTCGCCGATCGGCGACGGCCGCGCGCGGACGATCGCGGTTTCGGCGTTCACGTGCCGGTACAGCACACGCGTCTGCCATGCGATGTCGGCCGCATCGTGACGCAGGAAGAAGCCGACGTCGAGCTGATCCCACAGCGCGCGGTGCGCGTCGTCGGGCACGGTCTCGAGGCGCAGCAGCGCGAGCGCCTGTTCCTGCCGCGACTTCAGCTCGGAGTGTGCGTCGGGGTTCGCGCCGCCGAGCACCGCGAGCGTGACGCGGTACAGATCCTCGAGCAGCTTGCCCTTCCACGTATTCCACACCTTCGGGCTCGTGCCGCGGATATCGGCGACGGTCAGCAGGTAGAGCGCGGTGAGGCGCCGTTCGTTGCCGACGAGTTCGGCGAAGCGCTTGATGACTTCGGGGTCGCTCGTGTCCTGCTTCTGCGCGACCTGGCTCATCGTCAGGTGATGCTGGACGAGCCACACGATCAGCGCCGCGTCGTCGCCGGTGATCCCGTGCTCGCGGCAGAAGCGCCGCGCGTCGGCCATCCCGAGCGTCGAGTGGTCGCCGCCGCGGCCTTTCGCGATGTCGTGGAACAGCGCCGCGACATACAGCACCCACGGGCGCTCGAAGTTGCCGATCAGCTGGCTGCAGAACGGGTATTCGTGCGCATGCTCGGCGACCGCGAAGCGGCGGATGTTGCGCAACACCATCAGGATGTGCTGGTCGACCGTGTACACGTGGTACAGGTCGTGCTGCATCTGGCCGACGATGCGGCGGAAGTTCAGCAGGTAGCGGCCGAGCACGCTCGTCTGGTTCATCAGCCGGAACGCGTGCGTGATCCCTTCGGGCTGCTGCAGGATCCGCATGAACGTGTCGCGGTTCTGCGGATCGCGGCGCCACGCGTTGTTCATGATTTCGCGCGAGTTGTACAGCGCGCGCAGCGTGCGGGCGGACAGGCCCTTCACGCCGCGGGTCGCTTCGTACAGCAGGAACGCTTCGAGGATCGCATCGGGATGGCGTTCGAATACGCCGTCGTCGACGATTTCGAGCATCCCCTGCTTCTCGACGAAGCGGTCGGGCGACAGCACGCGCGTGATGCCGCTCGTCGCGGGGAACAGCTGCGCCTCGATGTTCTGGATCAGGATCGTCGCGAGCTGCGTGACGGCTTTCGCCGCCCAGTAATAGCGGCGCATCAGTTGCTCGCTCGCGCGCTTGGCCTGCGTCGGCTGGTAGCCGAAGCTCTCGGCGGCCTGCGTCTGCAGGTCGAAGACGAGCATGTCCTGGCGGCGGCCGGCAATGACGTGCAGCCGCGCGCGCAGCGTCTTCAGGAAGCCTTCGTTGCGGCGCAGCTCGCGCGCTTCGCGATCGGTGATGAGGCCGCGCGTGTCGAGCTCGCGCCAGCTGCTGCCGAAGCCTGCCGCGCGCGCGATCCACAGGATCGTCTGCAGGTCGCGCAGCCCGCCGGGGCTTTCCTTCACGTTCGGTTCGAGGCTGTACGGCGTGTCCTGGAACTTCGCGTGGCGCTGGCGCATCTCGAGCATCTTCGCGGTGAAGAATGCGCGGGCGTCGAGCGCCTCGTGGTAGCGCACCGTGAAGCGCTCGAACAGCGCGGTGCTGCCGACGATGCGGCGCGCTTCCAGCAGCGAGGTTTGCACCGTGACGTCCTGCGACGCCTCTTCAATGCACTGCGCGACCGTGCGCACGCTGCTGCCGATCTCGAGGCCGAGATCCCACGCCATCCCGATGAAGCGTTCGATGCGCGAGTCGAGCGCCGGGTCGTGCGCATCGGGCAGCAGCACGAGGATGTCGACGTCGGAATAGGGGGCGAGCTCGCCGCGCCCGTAGCCGCCGACGGCGACGAGCGCGAGCGTCGCAGGCAGCCCGCAATCGTCCCACACGCGCTTCAGTGCGTCGTCGGTGAGTTTCGACTGCGCATGCATCAGCGACGCGACGTTCGTCGCGCGGCGAAAGCGCTCGAGCATGTCGGCTTTGGCGGCCTTGAATTCGGCGCGCCGCGACAGCGCTTCGGGCGAGGGGGCGGCGTGAGCGCTCATGGGCGGCCGTTCAGGTGGGGGCGGGGCGGGCTGGCGCGACGGCGCTCAGACTGCGGCGGCCGGTTGCGCGAACACGGGGCGCGCCGGCGTGCCGGCCGACACGGTCAGCACGTCGTAGCCGGTTTCGGTGACGAGCACCGTGTGCTCCCACTGCGCGGACAGGCTGCGGTCGCGCGTCTTGACCGTCCACTGGTCGGGCATCGTGCGGATGTCGCGCTTGCCGGCGTTGATCATCGGCTCGATCGTGAAGATCATCCCGGGCTTCAGCTCGATGCCCGTGCCGGGACGGCCGTAGTGGACGACCTGCGGATCCTCGTGGAACACCGTGCCGATGCCGTGGCCGCAGTATTCGCGCACGACGCTGTAGCCCTGCGCTTCCGCGTGCTTCTGGATCGCATAGCCGATGTCGCCGAGGTGCGCGCCGGGCTTGACCTGGTCGATGCCGAGCCACATGCACTCGTAGGTGGTCTGCACGAGGCGCTTCGCGAGGATCGAGCCCTCGCCGACGATGAACATCCGGCTCGTGTCGCCGAAGTAGCCGTTCTTGATCACGGTGACGTCGATGTTCAGCGCGTCGCCGTTCTTGATCACCTTCTCGCCGGGAATGCCGTGGCAGATCACGTCGTTGACCGAAATGCAGGTGGCCTTCGGGTACGGCGGATAGCCGGGCGGCTGGTAGTTCAGCGGTGCGGGGATCGTGCCCTGTTCGTTGAGCATGAACTCGTGGCAGAGGCGATCGAGTTCGGCGGTCGTGATGCCCGCGACGACGTGCGGCGTGATGAAGTCGAGCACTTCGCTCGCGAGACGGCAGGCGACGCGCATCTCGGCGATGTCGTGTTCGTTTTTGAGCGTAATAGCCATCGAGGTATGCCTGGAATGCGGTGAATTGATGGATTATCGCACCTTATGGCGGGCCTCGCAGCCCCTGCCGGCCGCGCGGATGCGGGTTTTCGCCGATTGTCCGGCCGGCTGCCGCACGGCTAGCGAAAGTGGTGCGCGACTTGAGAGTCGACAAATCGGCGTGCTATACTCTTTGGCTAAGTCGATATCCAAATGCCGAGTTTGCCCCGTCTTGGGGCGGCATCGCGGTGAAAGGCTTGCGGCACGGGCGTTTTGCACGTGTCGAATCGCAAGCCGGCGCAACCAGGGTGCCGATCGCGTGGAATCCGGTTCCTTTCGGGGCAGGTTCGCGCGGCGGTACGGCAGCCGGCTTAAGACCCAACCCTCGTGGAGAATTCACATGGCAGTTACGATGCGCCAAATGCTGGAAGCGGGTGTCCACTTCGGTCACCAGACGCGCTTCTGGAACCCGAAGATGGCACCGTTCATTTTCGGTCACCGCAACAAGATTCACATCATCAACCTCGAAAAGACGCTGCCGATGTTCACGGACGCACAGAAGTACGTGCGCCAGCTGGCAGCGAACCGCGGCACGATCCTGTTCGTCGGCACGAAGCGCCAGTCGCGCGACACGATCGCCCAGGAAGCGCAGCGCGCAGGCATGCCGTACGTCAATGCACGCTGGCTCGGCGGCATGATGACCAACTTCAAGACGCTGAAGGTATCGATCAAGCGCCTGAAGGACATGGAAGCGGCCGTCGAATCGGGCGAAACCGAGAAGATGAGCAAGAAGGAAGCGCTGCTGTTCGAACGTGAAATCGCCAAGCTGCAGAAGTCGATCGGCGGCGTGAAGGACATGGGCGGCATTCCGGACGCGATCTTCGTCGTCGACGTCGGCTACCACAAGATTGCCGTCACCGAAGCGAACAAGCTGGGCGTGCCGGTCATCGCCGTGGTCGATACGAACCACTCGCCGGAAGGTGTGGACTACGTGATCCCGGGCAACGACGACTCGAGCAAGGCAGTCGCGCTGTACGCGGAAGGCGTGGCCGACGCGATCCTCGAAGGCCGTGCTAACGCGGTCAACGAAGTGGTCCAGGCAGCACGCGGCGACGACGAGTACGTCGAGGAAAACGCGTAACTGGCCCCGAGCCGGCGCAAAAAGGGGGCTCTCAACAGGCCCCCTTTTTTTAAGCTTGTGCGCCGGACCTGATCGCGCCGAATCGGCGCGGGTCCGGAAACGAATCTCGGCCGTCCGCGTCCAAGCGGGCGGCGTTGTGAATACAGACTCAAGGAGCGAATGATGGCGGCAATTACCGCAAGCATGGTGGCAGAACTGCGCGCAAAGACCGACGCACCGATGATGGAGTGCAAGAAGGCGCTGACGGAAGCCGACGGCGATCTGGCCAAGGCTGAAGAGCTGCTGCGCGTCAAGCTCGGCAACAAGGCGAGCAAGGCGGCATCGCGCGTGACGGCCGAAGGCGTCGTCGCATCGTTCGTCGGCGGCAACGCAGGCGCGCTGGTCGAACTGAACTGCGAAACCGACTTCGTCGCGAAGAACGACGACTTCCTCGCGTTCTCGAAGACGGTCGCCGAACTCGTCGCGACGCAGAACCCGGCCGACGTGGCCGCGCTGTCGGCGCTGCCGCTCGAGGGCTCGACGGTCGACGCAGTGCGCCTGGCACTGATCGGCAAGATCGGCGAGAACGTGTCGATCCGCCGTTTCGTCCGTTTCGAAACCGCGAACAAGATCGCAACGTACCTGCACGGCGCGCGTATCGGCGTGATCGTCGAGTACACGGGTGCGGAAGAGCAGGTCGGCAAGGACGTCGCGATGCACATCGCGGCAATGAAGCCGGTCGCGCTGTCGTCGGCCGACGTGCCGGCCGAGCTGATCGAGACGGAGCGCCGCGTGGCCGAGCAGAAGGCTGCGGAATCGGGCAAGCCGGCCGAGATCGTCGCGAAGATGGTCGACGGTAGCGTCCAGAAGTACCTGAAGGAAGTGTCGCTGCTGAACCAGACGTTCGTGAAGAACGACAAGCAGACGATCGAGCAGATGCTGAAGGCGGCGGATTCCGCAGTGCAGAAGTTCGCGCTGTTCGTCGTCGGCGAAGGCATCGAGAAGCGCCAGGACGACTTCGCCGCCGAAGTGGCCGCGCAAGTCGCAGCAGCAAAGCAGCAGTAAGCAGTCAGGCAGTATCCGCGGCGGGCGTCCGCTCCGCCGCGGCCGGCGGCGCCGCCGGCCGGCCGGGAAACCCGGTCCGACCGCCGGCGCTTGCCCGAATCAGTATTTCGCCCCTACAGTTCGTGGTTGTCATCCTCTCGTCGCTCGGAAGCCCCTATGTCCAATGCCTATAAACGCGTCCTCCTCAAACTCTCCGGCGAAGCGCTGATGGGCGACGATGCCTTTGGCATCAATCGCGCGACGATCGAACGGATGGTGGCCGATATCGCCGAAGTCGTGCGTCTCGGTACGCAGCTCGCGGTCGTGATCGGAGGCGGTAATATTTTCCGCGGTGTCGCGGGCGGCGCAGCCGGCATGGACCGCGCGACCGCCGACTACATGGGGATGCTCGCGACGATGATGAACGCGCTGGCGCTGCAGGACGCGATGCGCCACGCCGGCATCGAGGCGCGCGTACAGTCCGCGCTGCGGATGGACCAGGTCGTCGAGCCGTACATTCGGCCCCGCGCGATCCGCCAGCTCGAGGAAGGCCGCGTCGTGATCTTCGCGGCAGGCACCGGCAACCCGTTCTTCACGACGGACACCGCCGCGGCCCTGCGCGGTTCGGAAGTGGGCGCCGAGGTCGTACTGAAGGCGACCAAGGTTGATGGCGTATATTCTGCCGATCCGAAGAAGGATCCGTCGGCCACGCGCTACACGACGATCAGCTTCGACGAGGCGATCAGCCGCAACCTGCAGGTGATGGACGCGACGGCGTTTGCGCTGTGCCGCGACCAGAAGCTGCCGATTCGCGTGTTTTCGATCAACAAGCCGGGCGCGCTCAAGCGCATCGTGCTGGGCGAGGACGAAGGTACGCTCGTCCACGTGTAAACTCCCGCGGATGCGGGTCGTCGGCCCAGGTGCGCGTGTCGCGCCGGGCAGCGCCCGCGTTTTTTGAAGGTTTGAAGGTTCGGAGGTTGAAATGAGTGTCGCTGATACCAAGAAGGGCGTCGAGCAGAAGATGCAGCGCTCGATCGATGCATTCAAGAGCGATCTGGCGAAGATCCGTACGGGCCGTGCGCACACCGGCATGCTCGATCACGTGCAGGTCGACTACTACGGGTCGATGGTGCCGATTTCGCAGGTTGCCAACATGACGCTCGTCGACGCACGCACGATCGGCGTGCAGCCGTGGGAAAAGCCGATGGTCGCGAAGGTCGAGAAGGCCATTCGCGAAGCCGATCTCGGCCTGAACCCGGCAACGTCCGGCGACCTGATCCGCGTGCCGATGCCCGCGCTGACGGAAGAGCGCCGCCGCGAGCTGACCAAGGTCGTCAAGAGCGAAGGCGAAACGGCCAAGGTCGCGATCCGCAACCTGCGCCGCGACGCGAACGAAGCGCTCAAGAAGCTCGTGAAGGACAAGGAAATCTCGGAAGACGACGAGCGCCGTGCGAGCGACGACGTGCAGAAGCTGACCGACAAGCACGTTGCCGAAATCGACAAGCTCGTGCAGACCAAGGAAGCCGAGATCATGACGGTTTGACGACCGTCCTCGCGCGCCGCCTTCTTCCCGCAACTGTCTCAACGGCCATGACCTATACCAGCTCTACCGTTCGCGTGCCTGACGTCGGCGTCGTGCCGCGTCACATCGCGATCATCATGGACGGCAACGGCCGTTGGGCCACCGAACGCCGCTTGCCGCGCGTCGCGGGGCATACCCGCGGCGTCGATGCCGTGCGGGCGGTGGTCGAGGGCTGCGCGCGCGCCGGCGTCGAATACCTGACGCTGTTCGCGTTCAGTTCGGAAAACTGGCGCCGGCCGAACGACGAAGTGTCGTTCCTGATGCGGCTCTTCATCACCGCGCTCGAGCGCGAGGTGGGCAAACTGCATGCGAACGGAATCCGCCTGCGTGTCGTCGGCGATCTCGATCGCTTCGAGCCGCGCATCCGCGAACTGATTCGCCGCGCCGAAACCAAGACGGCGCGCAACACCCGTCTTACGCTCACCATCGCTGCCAACTACGGCGGCCGGTGGGACATCCTGCAGGCGACGAAGAAGCTCGTCGAGCAGGCCGTGCGCGAGGGTCGCGAGGTCGAAGTGACCGAGGACGCATTCGCGCCGCACCTGGCGATGGCCTATGCGCCGGAGCCCGATCTCTTCATCCGTACAGGCGGCGAGCAGCGCGTCAGCAACTTCCTGCTGTGGCAGCTCGCGTACGCCGAATTCTATTTCACCGACAAATACTGGCCGGATTTCGACGGCGCGGCGCTGGCCGACGCGATGGCGTCGTATACCGATCGTGAGCGCCGTTTCGGGCGCACGAGCGCGCAGCTCGAACCGCAATCGCAGAACGCCGACTCCCTTTCATGCTGAAAACCCGTGTGATCACGGCGCTCGTGATGCTGGCAGTGCTGCTGCCGGTGACGCTGTTCGCGCCGCTCGCGGCGTTCGGCGCGCTGATCGGCGTCGTGCTCGTGTTTGCCGCGTGGGAATGGGCGCGCCTGCTGAAGCTCGGCGGCGCCGGCCCGGTCGTCTATGCGGTCGTCGCGGCGCTGGCGCTGGCGGCCACCACGCCGTTCGGCATCGATGCCGCTGGATCCCGCCCCCTTTTCATGGCGGCCGGCGTGTTCTGGCTGCTGGTCGGCCCGTTCGCGCTGCGGCGCAAGCCCGAATTCGCGAGCGGTGCCTGGCGGCCGTTCCTGCTGGCGGCCGGGCTGATCGTGTTCGCGGCCTGCTGGCATGCGCTCGTCGCGGCGCGCGCGCAGGGCGTGCCGTTCGTGCTGTCGCTGCTACTCGTCGTCTGGCTGGCCGATATCGGCGCATACTTCGCGGGCAAGGCCTTCGGAAAGCGTAAACTGGCCATTACGATCAGTCCCGGCAAGAGCTGGGAAGGCGCGATCGGCGGCTGGCTTGCGGTGATGGTCGTCGCCGGCGTCGCGATGGCCGCGCATGCGTTCGAGCCGACCCTGTTTTCCGCATTCGCCGTGCGCTACGGAATGCCCGGCGCGTGGGCCGCGCTGACGCTGCTGGTCGCGTACAGCGTGATCGGCGACCTGTTCGAGTCGCTGCTGAAGCGGCAGGCCGGTGTGAAGGATTCGAGCGGACTGCTGCCGGGCCATGGCGGCGTGCTCGACCGTGTCGACGCGCTGCTGCCGGTGCTGCCGCTCGCGATGCTGCTGCTTGGTTAAACCATTATTCCTGTTATGCAAAAACGTCTGACATTGCTCGGTTCCACGGGCTCGATCGGAGACAGCACGCTCGACGTCGTCGCGCGCCATCCCGAACGATTCTCGGTCTACGCGCTGACCGCGCACCGCAACGGCGACAAGCTCGTCGAGCAGTGTCTGCGCTTCGCGCCTGAAGTGGCGGTGGTCGGCGATGCCGCGACAGCTGCACATGTCGACGCGAAACTGCGCGCGGCGGGCAGCAAGACGACCGTGCTGCACGGGCCACAGGCGCTCGTCGACGTGTCGAAGAGCGACGGCTGCGACACGGTGGTCGCCGCGATCGTCGGCGCGGCCGGCCTGGCGCCGAGCCTCGCGGCCGCGCGTGCCGGCAAGCGGATCCTGCTTGCGAACAAGGAAGCGCTCGTGATGTCGGGCGCGATCTTCATGGACGCCGTGCGCGACCATGGCGCGATCCTGCTGCCGGTCGACAGCGAACACAACGCGATCTTCCAGTGCATGCCGCGCGACGCGGCCGAGCACGGCGGGATCTCGAAGATCATCCTGACCGCATCGGGCGGCCCGTTCCGGACACGT
This sequence comes from Burkholderia sp. S-53, assembly GCF_025560745.1. Taxonomy (NCBI): domain Bacteria; kingdom Pseudomonadati; phylum Pseudomonadota; class Betaproteobacteria; order Burkholderiales; family Burkholderiaceae; genus Burkholderia; species Burkholderia sp. S-53. The sequence continues at coordinate 2,322,948 of NZ_CP090483.1, read as the reverse complement.
GAGCCGGCCACGCTCGTCGACGTGACGCCGGACGAGGCGTGCAAGCATCCGAACTGGGTGATGGGCCGCAAGATCTCGGTCGATTCCGCGACGATGATGAACAAGGGCCTCGAGGTGATCGAGGCGCACTGGATCTTCGGGCTGCCGGGCGACCGGATCGACGTGCTGATCCACCCGCAGAGCGTGATTCACTCGCTCGTGTCGTACCGCGACGGCTCGGTGCTCGCGCAGCTCGGCAACCCCGACATGCGCACGCCGATCGCGCACGCGCTGGCGTTTCCCGATCGCGTCGATGCGGGCGTCGACCAGCTCGATCTCGCGCAGATCGCGCAGTTGTCGTTCGAGAAGCCCGATTACGCGCGCTTCCCGTGCCTCGCGCTCGCGCTGAAGGCGCTTGAGGAAGGCGGCATCGCGAGCGCCGCATTGAACGCGGCGAACGAGGTTGCGGTCGAAGCATTTCTCGAGCGCCGGATCGGCTTCATGGCGATCGCGGCGACGGTCGACGCAGTGCTCAACGCGCTGCCGAACCGTGCGCCCGACGGGCTCGACGATGTCCTGGCGGCGGATGCCGAGGCACGCCGCCTCGCCGCCGCGATTATTGCGAAAGCGCCTGCGCCCCGCGTGGAGCGTACTGTCTGAATGGAGTGCTCATGAACGTGCTGGTCGAACTGATCGCGTTTGCGGTGGCGATCGGGGTGCTGGTCGTCGTGCATGAGTACGGACATTATCGTGTCGCGCGCTGGTGCGGCGTGAAGGTGCTGCGTTTCTCCATCGGCTTCGGCCAGCCCGTTGCGCGCTGGGTCAGCCGCAAGACGGGCACCGAGTGGACGTTGTCCGCGCTGCCGCTCGGCGGCTATGTGAAGATGCTCGACGAGCGCGATCCGGGCCCCGGCGTCAAGCCGGAGGAGCTCGGCCAGGCGTTCAACCGGCAGTCGGTCTACAAGCGCATCGCGATCGTCGCAGCCGGGCCGATTGCGAATTTCCTGTTGGCAATCGTGCTGTTTTCCGTCGTATTTGCCACCGGTGTGACGGAGCAGGCCGCGATCGTCGCGCCGCCGGCCGCCGGCACGGTGGCGGCCCGCGCGGGCTTCGACGGCAGCGAGACGATCGTGTCGATCCGCAACGTGCGCGTAGGCGATGCGCAGGGCGGCGAGTCGGAGCCGGTGCGGTCGTGGTCGGACCTGCGCTGGAAGCTGCTGGCGGCCGCGTTCGATCATCGCGAGGTCGTGCTCGGCGCGCGCGACGGCAGCACGACGTTCGATTTTCGCGTCGACCTTCGCAATGTTCCCGAAAGTCAGCTCGACGACGATTTCATGGCGCACCTGGGCTTCGACACCGGCGGCGGCACGCTGTCGGTCGCATCGGTGCAGCCCGGCAGCGCCGCCGAGCGGGCAGGCCTGAAGGCCGGCGACAAGCTGGTGGCGCTCGACGGCAAGCCGATCGCCGGCGCGTCGCGCTTCATCGATTTCGTCAAGCACCATGCGGGCAAGGCGCTCGACCTGCGGATCGAGCGTGACGGCGTCGCGCAGACCGTATCGATCGTGCCGCAGATGCAGCGCGACGACGAATCGGGGCAGCAGGTCGGCCGCATCGGCGCGGCGCTGTCGATGCACACGCCGTCCGTCGATGTGCGCTACGGGCCGATCGAGAGCCTGCGGCTCGGCGTGCACCGCACGTGGGACATCTCCGTGTATTCGCTGCGGATGTTCGGGCGCATGATTACCGGCAACGCGTCGCTGAAGAACCTGTCCGGCCCCGTGACGATCGCCGACTACGCGGGCAAGAGCGCGCGGCTCGGTCCGTCGGCGTTCCTGTCGTTCCTCGCCCTTGTCAGCATTAGCCTTGGCGTCCTGAACTTGTTGCCGATTCCCGTTTTGGACGGGGGGCATCTGTTATATTATGCGGTTGAAGCCGCGACCGGGAAAGCCGTCTCGGAGCGCTGGCAACTGATTCTGCAAAGAGCCGGGTTGATCTGCATCGTCGCGTTGTCGGCGATCGCGCTGTTCAACGATCTGGCTCGGTTAATCCATTTCTGAAGCGTCAGGCGGCCGCCGCTGGGCAGCCGCCCGATTTGATGCAGCTAAATATTGGGGATGCATGTTGTTCAAACCTCATCGCTTTGTACCTAAGACAGTTGCAGCGGCCGCGCTCGCCGCTCACGGCCTCGCGGCGCATGCAGCGGCACCGTTCGTGGTGCAAGACATCAAGATCGAGGGGCTGCAGCGCGTCGAAGCGGGTTCGGTGTTCGCCTACCTGCCGATCAAGCAGGGCGATACCTTCACGGACGACAAGGCATCCGAAGCAATCCGCGCGCTGTACGCGACGGGCTTTTTCAACGACGTGCGCATCGCCACGCAGGGCAACGTCGTGATCGTGCAGGTGCAGGAGCGTCCGGCCATCGCGTCGATCGACTTCACCGGCACGAAGGAATTCGACAAGGACAACCTGACGAAGGCGCTGCGCGCCGTCGGTCTCGCCGACGGCCGCTACTACGACAAGGCGCTCGTCGACAAGGCGGAGCAGGAGCTCAAGCGTCAGTACCTGACGCGCGGTTTCTATGCGGCCGAAGTCAAGACGACGGTCACGCCGGTCGATGCGAACCGCGTGTCGATCCTGTTCGCGGTGGCCGAAGGCCCGAGCGCGAAGATCCGCCAGATCAACTTCATCGGCAACAAGGCGTTCAGCACCAGCACGCTGCGCGACGAGATGCAGCTTTCGACGCCGAACTGGTTCTCGTGGTACACGAAGAACGACCTGTATTCGAAGGAAAAGCTGACCGGCGACCTCGAAGCCGTGCGCTCGTACTACCTGAACCGCGGCTACCTCGAGTTCAACATCGAGTCGACCCAGGTGTCGATCTCGCCCGACAAGAAGGACATGTACCTGACGGTCACGCTGCACGAAGGCGAGCCGTACACGGTATCGGGCATCAAGCTGTCGGGCAACCTGCTCGATCGCGAGGCCGAACTCAACAAGCTGATCAAGATCAAGCCGGGCGACCGCTTCTCGGCCGAAAAGCTGCAGCAGACGACCAAGTCGATCGTCGACAAGCTCGGTGAATACGGCTATGCATTCGCGGCCGTCAACGCGCAGCCGGACATCGACCAGGCGAACCACAAGGTGAACCTGAACCTCGTCGTCGATCCGAGCCGCCGCGTGTATGTGCGCCGCATCAACGTCGTCGGCAACACGCGTACGCGCGACGAAGTGGTGCGCCGCGAAATGCGCCAGCTCGAAAGCTCGTGGTTCGATTCGAACCGTCTCGCGCTGTCGAAGGACCGCGTGAACCGTCTCGGCTACTTCACCAACGTCGACGTGACGACGGTGCCGGTCGAAGGCACGAACGACCAGGTCGACGTGAACGTGAAGGTCGACGAAAAGCCGACCGGCGCGATCACGCTGGGTGCCGGTTTCTCGTCGACGGACAAGGTCGTGCTGTCGGCTGGCGTGTCGCAGGACAACGTGTTCGGCTCGGGCACCAGCCTGTCGGTGAACGTCAACACCGCGAAGAGCTACCGTACGCTGACCGTCACGCAGGTCGACCCGTACTTCACGGTCGACGGCATCAAGCGGATCACCGACGTCTTCTACCGCACGTACCAGCCGCTCTACTATTCGACGAGCTCGAGCTTCCGGATCATCAGCGCGGGCGGCAACCTGAAGTTCGGCATCCCGTTCTCGGAAGTCGACACCGTCTACTTCGGCGCGGGCTTCGAGCAGAACCGCCTCGACGTCGATTCGAACACGCCGCAGAGCTACCAGGATTACGTGAACGAGTTCGGCCGCGTGTCGAACACGGTGCCGCTGACCGTCGCATGGTCGCGCGACGCACGCGACAGCGCGCTGATCCCGAGCCGCGGCTACTTCACGCAGGCGAACGTCGAATACGGCGTGCCGGTCGGCAAGATCCAGTACTACAAGGCCGACCTGCAGGCGCAGTACTACTATTCGTTCTCGCGCGGCTTCATCCTCGGCATGAACCTGCAGGGCGGCTACGGTAACGGTATCGGCAACCCGTACCCGATCTTCAAGAACTACTACGCGGGCGGTATCGGCTCCGTGCGTGGCTACGAGCCGAGCTCGCTGGGCCCGCGCGACACGAAGACGAACGACCCGATCGGCGGTTCGAAGATGCTGGTCGGCAACATCGAGCTGACGTTCCCGCTGCCGGGCACCGGCTACGACCGCACGCTGCGCGTGTTCACGTTCCTCGACGGCGGTAACGTGTGGGGCAACGCGCCGGGCGGCACGAGTACGGGCGCCAACGGCCTGCGTTACGGCTACGGTGTGGGTCTCGCGTGGATCTCGCCGATCGGCCCGCTGAAGCTGAGCCTCGGCTTCCCGCTGCAGAAGCACGAAGGCGACCAGTACCAGAAATTCCAGTTCCAGATCGGGACGGCGTTCTGACCGAACGCATGACAACAGCAACGAGAGGGTAATTTTGCCAACCGGTAAGTTTTCGAAACGAGTGATGTGCGCGCTGACCGTTGCGCTGGCCCTGGGCGCGGCGACGGTTCACGCACAGGACGTCGCCCGCATCGCGGCGGTCAATTCGGATCGGATCCTGCGCGAGTCAGTGCCCGCGAAGGCGGCGCAGACGAAGCTCGAAGCCGAGTTCGCGAAGCGCGACAAGGATCTGCAGGATCTGGCGGCGCGCCTGAAGTCGATGTCGGATTCGCTCGACAAGAGCGGCACGTCACTGTCGGCGGCCGATCGCGCGCAGAAGCAGCGCGATCTCGCCCAGCTCGATACCGATTTCCAGCGCAAGCAGCGCGAGTTCCGCGAGGACCTGAACCAGCGTCGCAACGAGGAACTGGCGGCGGTGCTGGAGCGGGCGAACAAGGTCATCAAGCAGATCGCCGAGCAGCAGAATTACGATCTGATCGTGCAGGAAGCCGTGTACGTCAGCCCGCGCATCGACATCACCGACAAGGTGCTCAAGGCGCTCGCGTCCGGCTCGACGAACTGAACGGAGCAGACGACGAATGGCATTGACGCTTGAGGAACTCGTAAAGCGGTTCGGCGGCGAGATCGCCGGCGACGCACAGTGCAAGGTGGGCGGGCTGGCACCGCTCGACCAGGCCGGCGCTCACCAACTCGCGTTCCTCGCGAATCCGAAATATCTGTCGCAGGTCGAGTCGACCCGCGCAGGCGCGGTACTGATCGCACCGAAGGATCTGGAAAAGCTGGGCGCGGCCGCTAACGGCCGGATGGCCGGCCCCCGGATGGCCGGCCCCCGCAATTTCATCGTGACGCCGAATCCTTACGCGTACTTCGCGCGCGTCGCGCAGTTGTTCATCGACCTGGCCGCGCCGCCGCGCGCCGCCGGCGTGCATCCGAGCGCGACGATCGATCCGGCCGCGCAGGTCGCCGCGAGCGCGGTGATCGGCCCGCACGTGACGGTCGAGGCCGGCGCGGTGATCGAGGACGGCGTGCAGCTCGACGCGAACGTATTCGTCGGCCGCGGCACGACGATCGGCGCGGGCTCGCACCTTTATCCGAACGCATCGGTGTACCACGGCTGCAAGGTCGGCCCGCGCGCGATCATCCATTCGGGCGCGGTGATCGGCTCCGACGGCTTCGGCTTCGCGCCGGATTTCGTCGGCGACGGCGACGCACGCACCGGCAGCTGGGTCAAGATCCCGCAGGTCGGCGGCGTATCGATCGGCCCGGACGTCGAGATCGGCGCGAACACGACGATCGATCGCGGCGCGATGGCGGATACCGTCATCGAGGAATGCGTGAAGATCGACAACCAGGTGCAGATCGCCCATAACTGCCGGATCGGCGCCTACACGGTGATCGCCGGCAAGGCGGGCATTGCGGGCAGCACGACGATCGGCCGCCACTGCATGATCGGCGGCGCGGCCGGGATCGCCGGCCACGTGACGCTCGGCGACTACGTGATCATCACCGCGAATTCGGGCGTGTCGAAGTCGCTGCCGAAGGCCGGCATCTATACCAGCGCGTTCCCGGCCGTCGACCACGGCGAATGGAACAAGAGCGCCGCGCTCGTGCGCAACCTCGGCAAGCTGCGCGACCGCGTCAAGGCGCTCGAAGCCGCGCTCGCCGCCCAGGGCGGCGCGGACGCCTGAGCGCGCCATGCGAGACCACCAACCGGGCACGGCCAGCGCAACCGGCCCGGTTTGCCAGACTGGGCCGCGGGGCGGCCCGCTTCAGCCTTTGCATCACCACCGCGCAGCCTCTGCGTGAGACGAACCATCATGAGCACTGAAAAAATCAATCTCGACATCCACAAGATCCTCACGCTGCTGCCGCATCGCTACCCGATTCTGCTCGTCGATCGCGTGCTCGAACTCGAGCCGCACAAAGGGATCAAAGCGCTGAAGAACGTGTCGATCAACGAGCCGTTCTTCCAGGGGCACTTCCCGAAGCGGCCGGTGATGCCGGGCGTGCTGATCCTCGAAGCGCTCGCGCAGGCTGCGGCGCTGCTGACCTTCGCGGAAGAGCAGCCGAAGGATCCGGAGAACACGCTGTACTACTTCGTCGGGATCGACGGCGCGCGCTTCAAGCGCGTGGTCGAACCGGGCGACCAACTGATTCTGAACGTGACGTTCGAACGCTACATCCGCGGCATCTGGAAGTTCAAGGCGGTGGCGGAAGTGGACGGCAAGGTGGCGGCGGAAGCCGAACTGATGTGCACGGTCAAGACGACCGACGCGGCGCCCTGAGCGACGCGGCACGCATCGGCAACGCAACACATCACATCGAGAGGCAACGGCGCATGACCAGGATTCATCCCACCGCGATTGTCGAACCGGGCGCGCAAATCGACGAATCGGTCGAGATCGGCCCGTATGCGATCGTCGGCCCGAACGTCACGATCGGCGCGCGCACGACGATCGGCTCGCACAGTGTGATCGAAGGCCACACGACGATCGGCGAGGACAACCGCATCGGCCATTACGCATCGGTCGGCGGCCGTCCGCAGGACATGAAGTACAAGGACGAGCCGACGAAGCTCGTGATCGGCAACCGCAACACGATCCGCGAATTCACGACGATCCACACGGGCACCGTGCAGGACGTCGGCGTGACGACGCTCGGCGACGACAACTGGATCATGGCCTACGTGCACATCGGCCATGACTGCAAGGTCGGCAGCAACGTCATCATGTCGAGCAACGCGCAGATGGCCGGCCACGTCGAGATCGGCGACTGGGCGATCGTCGGCGGGATGTCGGGCGTTCACCAGTTCGTGCGCATCGGTGCGCACTCGATGCTGGGCGGCGCGTCGGCGCTCGTGCAGGACATTCCGCCGTTCGTGATCGCGGCAGGCAACAAGGCCGAGCCGCACGGGATCAACGTCGAAGGGCTGCGCCGGCGCGGCTTCTCGGCCGATGCGATCTCGGCGCTGCGCAGCGCGTACCGTCTGCTGTACAAGAACGGCCTGTCGCTCGAGGAAGCGAAGGTGCAGCTGCTCGAGCTGGCGGAGGCGGGCGGCGACGGCGACGCACCGGTGAAGGCGCTCGTCGAGTTCGTCAACGCGTCGCAACGCGGCATCATCCGCTAAGCGATGCCGCTTCCGACCAATCAGCTCCGGCTCGCGATGGTGGCCGGCGAGCCGTCGGGCGACCTGCTCGCGGCATCGCTGCTCGGCGGGCTGCGCGAGCGGCTGCCCGAATCGGCCCAGTACTACGGGATCGGCGGGCCGCGGATGATCGCGCACGGCTTCGACTCGCACTGGCAGATGGACAAGCTGACCGTGCGCGGCTATGTCGAGGCGCTGGGCCAGATTCCCGAGATCCTGCGGATTCGCGGCGAGCTGAAGCGCCAGCTGCTCGCCGAGCGGCCGGACGCGTTCATCGGCATCGATGCGCCGGATTTCAACTTCAACGTCGAACAGGCCGCGCGCGACGCGGGCATCCCGTCGATCCACTTCGTATGCCCGTCGATCTGGGCATGGCGCGGCGGCCGGATCAAGAAGATCGCGAAGTCCGTCGATCACATGCTGTGCCTGTTCCCGTTCGAGCCGGCGATCCTCGACAAGGCAGGCGTCGCATCGACCTACGTCGGCCATCCGCTGGCCGACGAGATTCCGCTCGAGCCCGATACGCATGGCGCGCGCATCGCGCTGGGCCTGCCCGCGGACGGCCCCGTGATTGCGGTGCTGCCGGGCAGCCGGCGCTCGGAGATCGCGTTGATCGGCCCGACGTTCTTCGCGGCGATGGCGCTGATGCAGCAGCGCGAGCCCGGCGTGCGGTTCGTGATGCCGGCGGCGACGCCCGCGCTGCGCGAGCTGCTGCAGCCGCTCGTCGACGCGCATCCGCAACTCGCGCTGACGATCACCGACGGCCGCTCGCAAGTCGCGATGACGGCCGCCGACGCGATCCTCGTGAAGAGCGGCACCGTCACGCTGGAAGCGGCGCTGCTGAAGAAGCCGATGGTGATCTCGTACAAGGTGCCCTGGCTGACCGGGCAGATCATGCGCCGGCAGGGCTACCTGCCGTATGTCGGCTTGCCGAACATCCTGGCGGGGCGCTTCGTCGTGCCCGAGCTGCTGCAGCATTTCGCGACGCCCGAGGCGCTCGCCGATGCGACGCTCACGCAGTTGCGCGACGACGCGAACCGCCGCACGCTGACCGAAGTGTTTACCGAAATGCATCTTTCGCTGCGGCAGAACACGGCCGCGAAGGCGGCCGAAGCGGTCGTGCGCGTGCTCGAGCAACGCAAGGGGCGCGCATGACGGCAGCACGTGCACCGCGCCGCCGCGCGTCGAGCGACGTGCAGGGCGGCTTCGACTTCAGCCGGCCCGACGAGATCGTCTGCGGCGTCGACGAAGCCGGCCGCGGCCCGCTCGCGGGGCCGGTGGTAGCCGCCGCGGTGATTCTCGATCCGGCACAGCCGATCGACGGGCTCGACGATTCGAAGGCGCTGTCCGCGAAGAAGCGCGACGCGCTGTACGACCTGATCGTCGCGCGTTCACGCGCGTATTGCGTCGCGTCGGCAAGCGTCGACGAAATCGATACGCTGAACATCCTGCACGCGACGATGCTTGCGATGAAGCGCGCCGTCGAGGGCCTGTCGGTCCTGCCGACGCTCGCGCAGATCGACGGCAATCGCTGCCCGACGCTGGCGGTGCGTGCCGAGGCGATCGTCAGCGGCGATGCGCTCGTGCCGAGCATCTCGGCCGCGTCGATCCTCGCGAAGGTCACGCGCGACCGCATGCTCGTCGATCTGCACGAACGCTTCCCGGTATACGGCTTCAACGTGCATGCGGGCTACGGCACCGCGAAACACCTTGCCGCGCTGCGCGAGCACGGCCCGTGCGAAGCGCACCGGCGCACGTTCGCGCCTGTGCGCGCGGCACTCGATCTGAGGGCCTGTTCCCGCTAATAACGGGCTTGCGCTGGCCGCCAGAAGGGCCGAGCGCAAGAAATGGGACGCGGCGAATACCGAGCGTATTCGCAAGGAGCATGACGCCGCGATCGGCCCTTCTGGCGGCCAGCCCCTGGAAAGGGATTTTCTAGTTTCGGGAACGTGCCTTGCCGGCCGCATTGCGGCGTCGCGCGTCGCTTGTTTGGCTCGGCCAAACGGCGCTCCTTGCTTCTTGCACTGCAGCCGGCAAGGCACGTTCGCAAGCCCGTTATTAGCGGGAACAGGCCCTTCAATGAAAAGCATTACTTCCCGCGACAACCCGCTGTACAAGCGCCTGAAGGCGCTCGCGGGTTCGACGCCCCATCAGCGCCGCAGCGGCCACGCGCTGCTCGAAGGGTTCCACCTTGCCAGCGCTTACCTCGACACGGGCGCGACACCCGAGCTGTGCGTGGCGACCGAAGGCGCGCTCGGCCACGCCGAGGCGCAGGCGATCGTCGCGCGCATCGACGCGCAACGTATCGTCACGCTGCCCGACGCGCTGTTCGGGCAGTTGTCGAACGTCGTCAACGGCGTCGGTTTCCTGTTGCTGGTCGACCGGCCGGCGCAACCGCTGCCGGAGCGCGTGACGCATACGTCGGTCGTGCTCGACGGCGTGCAGGACGCCGGCAACGTCGGCTCGATCCTGCGCAGCGCCGCGGCGGCCGGCGTGCGCCACGTGTTCTGTGCGCCGGGCACGGCCTACGCGTGGTCGTCGAAGGTGCTGCGTTCGGGCATGGGCGCGCATTTCCTGCTGTCGATTCACGAGGACGTCGACGCCGCGGTGCTCGCCGAACGCCTCGACGTGCCGGTCGCGCTGACCGATTCGCACGGCGCGCAGGCGCTCTACGACTGCGACCTGTCGGGGCCCGTCGCATGGGTGTTCGGCAACGAGGGCGCCGGCGTATCGGCGTTCTGGCGCGATGCGGCCACGCATCGCGTGACGATTCCGCAGCCGGGCGGGATGGAGTCGCTGAATGTTGCCGCAGCAGCAGCGGTGTGCCTGTTCGAGCAGGTGCGACAGCAGCGGCCTGCGTGATACCGCATGCGTGCATCCCCGCACCACGAAAAAAGGCTGCGTTCGTGAGCTGACCCCGTAAAGTTGGACGGGTAAATTAGGCCGCCAAGGGCTGAGTTCTGTATTGCACGGGACTCAGCCCTTTTAGCTTGAGCTTGATGCGGTCGTGATTGTAATAGCGGATGTAGTCGGCAATGGCGCGACGCAATTGCTGCACGTCTGCGAAGTGTTTCAACCGGAAGCACTCGGATTTGAGTGTGCCGAAGAAGCTTTCCATCGCGGCGTTATCCAAGCAGTTGCCCTTGCGTGACATGCTCTGCGGCATGCCTCGCTCAGCAAGCTGTTCGCAGTATTCTCGCATTTGATAAGCCCAGCCTTGATCCGAATGCAGCATCGGTGCCTCATCAGGTGCCAGTCGCTTGAATGCCTTGTCCAGCATGGCTTTGATCATGGCGAAGTCAGGGCGCTCGCTCATTTGCCAGGCAATGATCTCGCCGTTGTACAAATCCAGAACCGGCGACAGATATAGCTTCTTGCCGCCGACATTGAATTCGGTCACGTCCGTCACCCACTTCTCGTTGGGCCTATTGGCTTCGAATTGGCGGTTGAGTAGATTCGGCGCTATGCGCCCACGCTCTCCCCGATAGGACCGATATTTCTTGGGCCGAACGAGCGACTTCAGACGCAGCACTGACATCAGTCGCTGCACCGTCTTGCGGTTGACCCAAGTGCCCGCTCGACGCAATGCAAGCGTGATCCGGCGATAGCCGTAACGCCCCTTATGCTGGGCGAAGACATCGGCGATCTTCGCCTTGAGCTCGGCGTGACGATCTCCCGCCTTGGTCGCTGCCACTTGGTAATAGAACGTACTACGAGCCAGGCCTGAAACCTTGAGCAAGACGCTTAACGAATGATGCTCACGCAAGGCGTTCACGATTTGCGCGGTTTCTTTGGCTTTGCTTGCTCCTTGGCTCGGAGCAGTTCGTCCAACTTTTTTAGGTACGCCACCTCCGCGCGCAGATACTCATTCTCTTTAAGAAGGTCTTCGCGTGAGCGCTCGTCTGCGGGCACGGCAGTAGGCTGGGCAGGCTGTTTGGGCTTTGACATCTTGGGTGGCCGGCCTTTGCGGCGCGGCATGAGAGCTTCGAAACCACCCTCATGATACTGGCGCTCCCAGCGACTCACGCAGTTGGCTTCGCGCAAATCGAATACCGCGCATGTGCGCTGGTATGACAGCTCATGGCGCCACATGTGTTGCAGCACCGACATCTTGAAGTCAGCGCTGTACGTCTCGTGCTTCTTGCGCAACCCTGCTTTGCCATGCACCCGGAAAGCGCTCACCCAACGCCGCAGTGTTGAATACCCAACTCCGTGCTTCTGGCCGAGCGACTCGCAACTGCCTTCGCCGCTCAGATACGCCTTAACCAACTGTTGCTTGAACGACTGGTCATACTTCGTCATGAAAAAACCCCCCAAGGGTTGGAGTGGTGTCCAACTCTTGGGGGTCAATTCATTCGACGCGGCCTTTTCGTTTCCGGCGGCGGCCAGATGGCCGCAAGCGCACCGGCGCTCAGTACGACTGCCGGTCGAGGCGGATTTCCTGCAGGATCGTCGTCGCGATTTCCTCGATCGACTTGTGCGTCGACGACAGCCACTTGATCCCCTCGCGGCGCATCATCGCTTCGGCCTCGTTGATCTCGTAGCGGCAGTTCTCGGGCGCCGCGTACTTGCTGCCCGGCCGGCGCTCGTTGCGGATCTCCGACAGGCGCTGCGGGTCGATCGACAGCCCGAACAGCTTTTCACGGTGCGCGGAGAGCGCCGACGGCAGCTTGCCGCGCTCGAAGTCTTCCGGAATCAGCGGATAGTTCGCGGCCTTCACGCCATACTGCATCGCGAGATACAGGCTGGTCGGCGTCTTGCCGCTGCGCGACACACCGACGAGGATCACGTCGGCTTCCGACAGGTTGCGGTTCGACTGGCCGTCGTCGTGCGCGAGCGAGAAGTTGATCGCCTCGATCCGCGTCTTGTATTCCTCGGTGTCCGCGTTCTGGTGGCCACGGCCCATCGCGTGGCTCGACTTGAGCTCCAGCTCCTGCTCGAGCGGCTCGACGAAGCGCTGGAACATGTCGAGCACGAGCGCGTTGGAGCGCTTGACGATGTCGTTCGACTCGCTGTCGACGAGCGTCGTGAACACGATCGCGCGGCGGCCGTCGTGCACGGCGGCCTCGTTGATCTTCTCGACGGTCGCATAGGCCTTGTCGAGCGAGTCGACGAACGGCACGCGCACGAGACGGAATTTCTGGTCGAACTGGGAGAGGATCGAATGCGCGAAGGTTTCGGCAGTGATCCCGGTGCCGTCGGAGACGATGAAAACGGTAGGCAGCATGAATCTGGGCGTCGAACGTGAAGGGCGGTTGCGCGGGGGCTGGAGGTGCGCCTCCAGACGCAGTGACAAGGTCGCGCCACATCCGGCAGCCGGCACGGTAGAATAGCGGCAACCTGTTGGATAAGCAATTGCGGGGGCAGGGTGCGAACGGCGCCCGTGGCCTGGCCGCTTGATTCCAAAATTCCCGGCAAGTTTGGCGATTTGTCTGAAAATATCGCCCTTCTGCCGGGATTTTTGCAAATCGGGTCGGAAGATTTTCCGCCGCTGCGATTGTTTATCTAACAGGTTGCGCAAGACGCGCCGCGCCTTTTTGCAAGCGCCCGCGTCCAAGCCCACTTGCGCGATCGAGTATTTTTTTCACACTTAGGGGCTTGTATGACTAACGCAGCAAACGTCGCAAAGGACCAGGCGTATGTAATTCCGTTCGAGCAGTTGCGGATGACCGATGTGGAGATCGTCGGCGGCAAGAATGCGTCGCTCGGCGAGATGATCAGCCAGCTTTCCGAAGCAGGCGTTCGCGTGCCCACCGGTTTCGCCACGACCGCGCTCGCGTTCCGCGATTTCCTCACGCACAACGACCTTACCGACCGCATCGCCAAGCGTCTCGAGTCGCTCGACATCGACGACGTGAAGGCGCTCGCCGAAGCCGGTGCCGAAATCCGCAAGTGGATCGTCGACGCGCCGATGCAGGCGCGCCTCGAGCAGGAAATCCGCGCGCAGTTCGAAGTCCTGAAGAACGGCTCGCCGGGCGAGCTGTCGTTCGCCGTGCGCTCGTCCGCGACCGCGGAAGACCTGCCCGACGCATCGTTCGCCGGCCAGCAGGAGTCGTACCTGAACGTCGTCGGCATCGAAGACGTGCTCGACCGCATGAAGCACGTGTTCGCGTCGCTGTATAACGACCGCGCGATCTCGTACCGCGTGCACAAGGGCTTCACGCACGCCGAGGTCGCACTGTCGGCCGGCGTGCAGCGCATGGTCCGCTCGGACGTCGGCGCCGCCGGCGTGATGTTCACGATCGATACCGAATCGGGCTTCAAGGACGCCGTGTTCATCACGTCGAGCTACGGCCTGGGCGAAACCGTCGTGCAGGGCGCGGTGAACCCGGACGAGTTCTATGTGTTCAAGACGACGCTCGCGCAGGACAAGTACCCGATCATCCGCCGCTCGATCGGCTCGAAGCTGATCAAGATGGAATTCACGCAGCCGGGCGAGCCGGGCCGCGTGAAGACGGTCGACGTGCCGCACGAGCAGCGCAACCGCTACTCGATCACTGATGAAGACGTGATCGAGCTGGCGAAGTACGCGGTCATCATCGAGAAGCACTACCAGCGTCCGATGGACATCGAGTGGGGCAAGGACGGCCGCGACGGCAAGATCTTCATCCTGCAGGCACGCCCGGAAACGGTGAAGAGCCAGGCAACCGGCAAGGCCGAGCAGCGCTTCAAGCTGAAGGGCCAGTCGCAGGTGCTCGCGACGGGCCGTGCGATCGGCCAGAAGATCGGCGCGGGCCCCGTGCGCGTGATCCAGGATCCGTCGGAAATGGAACGCGTGCAGCCGGGCGACGTGCTGGTTGCCGACATGACCGACCCGAACTGGGAGCCGGTGATGAAGCGCGCGGCCGCGATCGTCACGAACCGTGGCGGCCGGACCTGCCACGCGGCGATCATCGCGCGTGAGCTCGGCGTGCCGGCGGTGGTCGGCTGCGGCGACGCGACCGACATCCTGAAGGACGGCGCGCTCGTCACCGTGTCGTGCGCGGAAGGCGACGAAGGCAAGATCTACGACGGCCTGCTCGAGACGGAAGTCACGGAAGTGCAGCGCGGCGAACTGCCGGAAATCCCGGTCAAGATCATGATGAACGTCGGCAACCCGCAGCTCGCGTTCGACTTCTCGCAACTGCCGAACGCCGGCGTGGGCCTCGCGCGTCTCGAGTTCATCATCAACAACAACATCGGCGTACACCCGAAGGCGATTCTCGAGTACCCGAACATCGACCAGGACCTGAAGAAGGCCGTCGAGAGCGTCGCGCGCGGCCACGCGTCGCCGCGTCAGTTCTACGTCGACAAGCTGACGGAAGGTGTCGCGACGATCGGCGCGGCGTTCTATCCGAAGCCCGTGATCGTGCGTCTGTCCGACTTCAAGTCGAACGAGTACAAGAAGCTGATCGGCGGTTCGCGTTACGAGCCGGACGAGGAAAACCCGATGCTGGGCTTCCGCGGCGCATCGCGCTACATCGCCGAAGACTTCGCGCCGGCCTTCGAGATGGAGTGCCGTGCACTGAAGCGCGTGCGCGACGAGATGGGCCTGACCAACGTCGAGATCATGGTGCCGTTCGTGCGTACCGTGAAGCAGGCGGAGCGTGTCGTCGGCCTGCTCGAGAAGTTCGGCCTGAAGCGCGGCGAAAACGGCCTGCGTCTCGTGATGATGTGCGAAGTCCCGACCAACGCGATCCTCGCCGAAGAGTTCCTGCAGCACTTCGACGGTTTCTCGATCGGCTCGAACGACCTCACGCAGCTCACGCTCGGCCTCGACCGCGACTCGGGCATGGAACTGCTGGCAGTCGATTTCGACGAACGCGACCCGGCCGTCAAGTTCCTGCTGAAGCGCGCGATCGATACCTGCCGCAAGATGGGCAAGTACGTCGGCATCTGCGGCCAGGGCCCGTCCGATCACCCGGATTTCGCGCAGTGGCTGACCGATGAAGGCATCGTGTCGATCTCGCTGAACCCGGACACGATCATCGAAACGTGGCAGGCGCTCGCCAACCGGAAGTAACGGTCGGTAATGCCGCTGCGGCGAAAGCGCGGTGCCGCCGCGCCTTCGTTGCAGGCAAAATGCAAGGTTCATGTTATAAACACCCCGGTAAGCACCGGGGTGTTTTTGTTTGTCGGGACGCGCCGGGCCACCCCAAGCGTGCCGACCGCCCCCTCGGGGGGCAGCGAACGTGTCGATCCGGAGTAGCGCTTTAGCGCGTACTCCGGTCCCATGCATCGCCTGTGAGCGTGGGGGCGTTTTCTGGAGACCACAATGATGTCCGGGCATCTGTTCTGGTGGGTCGCGGTGGGCGTGCTGGTCGTGGCCGAGTTGCTGACGGGCACGTTCTATCTGCTGATGATCGCGCTCGGCTTTCTCGCGGGCGGGTTGCTGCAACTGGCCGGTTTCGCGCCGCACGTGCAGTTCGGCGCGGCGGCCGCGGTCGCGATCGTCGCGATGATCGTGCTGCGCCGTTCGGGGCTCGGTCGCAAGCAGAAGCGCGACACGTCGACGAATCCCGACATCAATCTCGATATCGGCGCGACCGTCACGGTCGACGCGTGGCGTGACGGCCGCGCGCGTGTGCAGTATCGCGGCGCCGACTGGGACGTCGAGCTCGCGGACGGCGAGCGCGATGATGCGCGCGTGTATCAGGTGAGCGCCGTGCGCGGCAGCTGTCTCGTGGTTGTGGCGAAACCCGCGGGCTGATCGTCCGCTGATACAACAAGGAGGGAATACTTCATGGATTCGCTGATCATCTGGGTTGTCCTGCTCGTCATCGCGATCGTGATCGTGTCGAAGACGGTGAAGATCGTGCCGCAGCAGCATGCGTGGGTGCTCGAGCGCTTCGGTCGCTATCACGCGACGCTGTCGCCCGGTCTCAATATCGTGCTGCCGTTCGTCGATCGCATCGCGTACCGCCACGTGCTGAAGGAAATTCCGCTCGACGTGCCGAGCCAGATCTGCATCACGCGCGACAACACGCAGCTTCAGGTCGACGGCGTGCTGTATTTCCAGGTGATGGACCCGATGAAGGCGTCGTACGGGTCGAGCAACTTCGTGTTCGCGATCACGCAGCTGTCGCAGACGATGCTGCGCTCGGTGATCGGCAAGCTGGAGCTCGACAAGACTTTCGAGGAGCGCGACTTCATCAACCACAGCATCGTGTCGGCGCTTGACGACGCCGCTGCGAACTGGGGCGTGAAGGTGCTGCGCTACGAGATCAAGGACCTGACGCCGCCGAAGGAAATCCTGCACGCGATGCAGGCGCAGATCACCGCGGAGCGCGAAAAGCGCGCGCTGATCGCCGCATCCGAGGGCCGCAAGCAGGAACAGATCAACCTCGCGTCGGGTGCGCGCGAAGCGGCGATCCAGAAGTCCGAAGGCGAGCGGCAGGCCGCGATCAACCAGGCGCAGGGCGAGGCCGCCGCGATCCTGGCGGTGGCCGAGGCGAACGCGCAGGCGATCCAGAAGATCGCGAGTGCGATCCAGTCGCAGGGCGGGATGGACGCGGTGAACCTGAAGGTCGCCGAGCAGTATGTCGGCGCGTTCTCGAATCTCGCGAAGCAGGGCAATACGCTGATCGTGCCGTCGAACCTGTCGGATCTCGGCAGTGCGGTCGCATCGGCGATGTCGATCGTCAAAAACGCGTCGCCCGCAGCAGGCGGGAAGGGCTGAGCCGGACGGACGCGATCCGCTGGCGGCCGTCGTTTGCGGTCGGCGTGCGGCGAATCGCCGCGCAGCCGCGCCCGGCTGGATGAGGCTTGTGCGGTGTGCGATCGGCGCGTAGCGTCAGCCGAAACCAACGGCGGTGCGTGCCGAATGCCACCGGCCGTGTCCGGACGATCGGCCGGCGCGACTCACATAGCCAAAAGCAACACGGCCCGCTTCGAGCGGGCCGTGTCGTTTGCGATGTGCATCGCGCGCGTCAGGTACCGGCGCGCATGATCCGCGCCTTCTCGCGCTCCCAGTCGCGCTTCTTCTCGGTTTCGCGCTTGTCGTGCAGCTTCTTGCCCTTCGCAAGCGCGATGTCGCACTTCACGCGGCCGCCCTTGTAGTGGAAGTTCAGCGGCACGAGCGTGTAGCCGCGCTGCTCGACCTTGCCGATCAGTTTCTTGATTTCCTCACGGTGCAGCAGCAGCTTGCGCGTGCGAACCGGGTCCGGCTTGATGTGCGTCGAGGCTTCGGGCAGCGGGCTGATATGGGTGCCGATCAGGAAGATCTCGGCGTTCTTCACCACGACGTAGCCTTCCTTGATCTGGCCTCGCCCGGCGCGCAGCGCCTTGACTTCCCAGCCCTCCAGCACGAGCCCCGCCTCGTAGCGTTCCTCGATGTGATAATCGAAGTGCGCTTTCCTGTTGTCGATGATGCTCATGAATGGATTGGGCCAACTCGTTTAAAATCACGATTTTAGCAAAGCGGGGCGAGAATCGCCCGGCTTGCTTTCCCACCTTCAGCGATGCCGCGCGATTTATGGCAGATGTCCAGAAAACCGTATTGATCCGTCATTCGGCGGAACAGATGTTCGACCTCGTCACCGACGTGGCCGATTACCCCAATTTCCTGCCCTGGTGCGGCGGCGTCGAGATTCGCCGTCAGGACGACAGCGGGATGGAAGCGCGCATCGATATCAACTTCAAGGGCATCAAGCAGCATTTTGCGACGCGCAACACGCAGCAGCGTCCGACGCGGATCGACATGGAGTTCACGGACGGCCCGTTCAAGAAGTTCACGGGCTCGTGGCGGTTCACCGCACTGCGCGCCGATGCGTGCAAGATCGAATTCGCGCTGCACTACGAGTTTTCGAGCATCCTGCTCGAGAAGATCATCGGGCCCGTGTTCAGCCACATCGCGAACACGTTCGTCGATTCGTTCGTGAAGCGCGCGGACCAGCGCTACGGGAAGGGGTGACGCGATGCTGTCGATCGAAGTCTGTTATGCGCTGCCGGACCGCCAGACGCTGATTCCGGTGTCGCTGCCGGAAGGCGCGACCGTTCGCTCGGCGATCGACGCGAGCGGCGTGCTCGCGCTGCACCCGGAGATCGACCTCGCTCAGGCGAAGACGGGCGTGCATGGCAAGCTCGCACCGCTCGACGCGCCGCTCGCCGACCACGACCGCGTCGAGATCTACCGCCCGCTGATCGTCGATCCGAAACTGGCGCGCCAGCGGCGCGTCGACAAGACTCGCCGCGCCGGCTCCATCGAGGGCCGCAAGTGGATGCACAAGGACGCGCGCTGACGCGCGCGGTTCCGCTCGTTCCATCTCCATTCGTCTGACCAGACGCCGCGGCGCTCAGTGGGCCGCGAGGTTCGCATCGACCGGTGCGCTGCTTGGCGTATCGCCGCCGGCGGGCGTGTCGCCGTGCTGTCGCACCGAGCCGTACACGCCTGCGAGCAGCAGCACGAGCGCTGCGATCTCGAGTGCGTGCGGCATCCGCTGGTCGTAGACGAACGCGTAAAGCATCGCGAACACGGTTTCGAACACGATCAACTGGCCCGACAGCGTGAGCGGCAACCGCTTCGACGCGGCATTCCACAGCCCGTTGCCGAGCCACGACGCGCCGATCGCGAGCACGAGGTTCAGCAGCCAGAACAGTTGCCAGCGCGACGCCGGGACGGCCGCCTGCACCGTACCGGCCGGCAACGCGAGGATCGCGATCCAGCAGAGCCCGCCGATCAGGCCGGTCACGACGCCCCACAGCACCGACCATTCGTTGCCGCCGAAACGATGATGGCGCTGCAGGTAGCGCGCGTTCGCGACCGCGTACCAGGTCCAGCTCGCGAGCGCGCCGGCCGCGCAGGCGATGCCCGCGAGCTTCTGGCCGAGCGTCGTCGCGTGCGCGGCCTCGGACGTGAACAGGTCGACGTTGATGCAGACGATGCCCGCGATCACCAATGCGAGCGGGACAGCGAGCCGCCGCAGCGGTACGGCGCCGTGGTCGCCGAGACCCGCGAGCGTGACGGTGACGGGCAATACGCCGACGATCAGCGAGCTGGGCGCGATGCCGATCAGGTGCACGGCGCCGGTCAGCAGCATGTAGTACGCGACGTTGCCGACGACCGCGAGCTTCACGAGCGCGACGAGATCTTCGCGGGTCAGCCGCGCGAGCAGCGAGCGGGCGGCCGGCAGTGCGGCCGCGAGCGACACGAGGCCGTACATCGCGTAGCGGCCGGCGCTCAGCAGCAGCGGCGAGAAGTCGGACAGCAGCCGCGGAACGAGAAACACCATGCCCCACAGGGCGCCTGCCAGGACACCATAGACCACACCGCGCCGCATCGACTGCTCCGAATACATGAACGAGCGCGCATCTTAGCGACGCCGGTTCGGCGGCGTCTTGTTCATTCCTGCACTCGGGGCATAGCTGGGCTTTGACGTGCCGCGCGACGGAGCGGCCGCGATCCGTTCCTGATTATCGAGGGTTCGAGAGTTCGCGGCCGCGGTACGTTGCGAATCAGCCGTCGGCCGGATCGGGCGTCGCACCGGCGCCGTCGCCCGACGCCCGCACTCGCGCCGGGCGCCGCACGGTGCGCAGCTTGCCGCTGTTGCCGCCGCCGCAGTAGAAACGGTCGTGGCCGTCGGATTCGAGCCCCGACACGCCGACGCCGGGCGGCATGTCGACTAGCTCGAGCACCTGACCCGTACGCGGATCGATGTGCCGCAGGTCGCTCTGGTCGGCTTCCCAGGTGCCGTGCCACAGCTCGCCGTCGACCCACGTCACGCCGGTGACGAAGCGGTTCGATTCGATCGTGCGCAGCACGGCGCCCGATTCCGGATCGATCTGATGAATCTTTCGTTCGCGGTACTGGCCGACCCACAGCGTGCCTTCGGCCCACGCGAGCCCCGAGTCGGCGCCGCCGCCGGGGGCGGGAATCGTCGCGAGCACGCGGCCCGATTCCGGATCGATCTTCTCGATGCGGTCCTCGACGATCTGGAACAGGTGGCGGCCGTCGAACGCGGTGCCCGCATGCGCGGCAACGTCGAGCGAGCGGACGGTCGTGCCGCGCTCCGGATCGAGCGCATTCAGCTTGTCGCCGGACGCGTACCACACGTGCTGCCCGTCGAACGTGACGCCGTGCACGCCGTCGACGCCCGGAAACGGGCCGTACTCGCGAATGATCTCTGCATGGGAGCGTTTCATGTTCGTCTCCTCGTGGTTCGGTGAGGCCATCCTAATCTCCCGGCAGCGGCGCAGGGAGTAACAAGGTCGTCGCGAATCCGGGCAGCGGCGGCGTCATCCAGCGCCGCGCGCGGCCGCGACCGAGCGCCTGCACCTTGTCCGCTTCGGCAAGCGCGTCGAGCGCGCGCTGCACGGTGCGCTGGCTCGCGCCGAGCGCGAGCGCCAGCGCGGAGCTCGACCACGCTTCGCCGTCGGCGAGGAGCGCGAGCACGGCTGCGTGGCGATCGTCGACCGGGCGCGCGAGTACGACGGTCTCGCGTACGCCGAGCGGTTCGAGCGCGAAGCCGCGCGCCGTTGCGGTGACGTTCGCGAGCGGTCGCAGCACCGCGCGCAGCCGGCCGATCTCGACGCGCAGGCGCGCGCGATGCGATTCGTCCGCATGTTTCGCGCGGAACGCGGCGGCCACGAGCGCGTTTCTCGACACGTCGGCCGGCCATGCCTCGCCGAGCGCACGGGCGAGCACGAACAGCACGGGGCGGCGCGCGAGCGACACGGTCGTGCGCGCGTCGCGCACCGTGTGGCGGCACGCATCGACGACGAGCGCATTCGACGCGAACAGCGTCTCGACTTCGTCGAGTTGTACGAGCCGCGATGTGCCGCGCGTCATGAGTCGCGCGGCCGGCGCATCGAGCACGCGCACCGCGGTGTCGACCTCGGCCGTCAGCGCGGCGATGCCGGCGTCGCGGGCGGCTGTGTGCGCACGGGCAAGCGCCGCACGGGCCGAGTGCGCGCGGATGCGGCGCATCGCGATGCCGGCCGCGATCAGTTCATGGGCGGCGCGCGACGCGGCCGGCAACGGCGCGGGATCGAGCGTCGCGAGCGTCCGTTCGGCATCGTCGATGTGACCGATCAGCAGCAGCCGGCGCACGCCGAGATAGCGCGCATGTGCGGCGTTCGCGCGGTCGCCGTGCGCGTCGAGCGTCGCGCACGCGGCATCGAGCGCGCGCGTCGGCCAGCGGAGGTCGCGCGACGCGAGCGCGATCTCGGCTTCCGCGACGACGCAGCGCGCACGCGCGACGGCTTCCTTCGCGCCGAACGCGCGCGCAGCGCCGCGCACGAGTGCGCGCGCGCGTTCGAAATCGCCGAGCTGCGCCATCGCGATCCCGCGCAGCGCGAGCGCCGGCGCGTCGTCGCGCAGCGCGACGCGGTTCAGCGCGCCGAGCGCGTCACCGGCCGCGAGCGCGCGCGCGGCCGCGGTGATCAGCGAATCCATCCGAATCCCGACACACTTGTCACTCCCTCCGGCCCGATGCCGAGCACTAATCTAGCACCACGAACACGGCGCCGTACGCCGTGCCCGGATACCCATCGGAAGGAGGAACCCGCAATGACGACCCATCTCACCGGAACGCGCGACGAATGGCTGGCCGAGCGCAGGGCGCTGCTCGACGCCGAAAAGGCGCTGACGCGGCAAAGCGACGAACTCGCGCGGCGGCGCCAGGCACTGCCCTGGGTGCGCGTCGACAAGACCTACCGGTTCGACACCGAAGACGGACAGGCGACGCTCGACGACCTGTTTCGCGGCCGTTCGCAACTGCTCGTCTATCACTTCATGTTCGGCCCCGACTACAAGGCCGGTTGCCCGTCGTGCTCGGCGCTTGCGGACGGCTTCGACGGTTTTGCCGTGCATCTGGCGCACCACGACGTGACGCTGGCGGCCGTGTCGCGCGCGCCGCTGGCGAAGCTGCTCGCGTACCGGCAGCGAATGGGGTGGAGCTTCCCGTGGGCGTCGTCGGTCGGCAGCGATTTCAATTTCGACTTCAATGTGTCGTTCACCGAAACGCAGCAGCGAACGGGCGACGTCGAATACAACTACGTGCGATCCGGCCACGCGATGGACATGGACCCGCCGCCGCCGCCCGTCGTGCAGTTCGCGGCGACGTGCGGCACCGACGCGGCCACGTATGCGCGCGACCGGCCGGGGATGAGCGCGTTCGTGCGCGAGGACGGTGCCGTCTATCACACGTATTCGACCTATGCGCGCGGGCTCGACGGGCTGTGGGGGATGTACCAGTGGCTCGATCGCGCACCGCGCGGGCGCAACGAGGCGGGCCCGTGGTGGCGCCGCCACGACGAGTACGCGCGCGGTTGAGCGCGGGCCGGCGACGGGCGGGAGCGTGCGATGACACGGTCGGCAAGCGGCGATACGGGCCGCGATCGGCAGGCATTCGGCGCGGCGGTCGTCGCCGTGTTCGCCGCCGCTGCGATGGCCACACTGGCGCAGCGCGCGGCAATGGACGCGATGGGCGGCGAGCCGATGCCCGGCGGCTGGACGCTCTCGTCGGCGTGGCTGCAGCCATGCGGATGGGGCGCCGGCCGCGCGTTCGCGGCATTCGCCGGCATGTGGGGCACGATGACGGTGACGATGATGCTGCCCGTGCTGGCGCCGACGCTCTGGCGATACCGGCAACGCGTCGGCCCGTTGGCCGCGGCGCGCGCGACCTGGCTGGTCGTCGTCGCGGGCGCCGGGTATTTCGCGGTATGGATGGCGCTCGGCGCAATGGCGTTTCCGCTCGGCAGCGCGCTGACGGCCGCTGCGGCCCGGCTGCCGGCGCTCGCCCGCGCGATGCCGTTCGCGGCCGGCGCGGTCGTGTCGGGTGCGGGCGTGTTGCAGTTCTCGGCGTGGAAGGCGCGCCGGCTGGCGTGCTGCCGGCATGCGGCGGCGGACCCGCACCCGTCTCGGGCGGATGCCGGCGCGGCATGGCGATACGGCGTGCAAGCCGCGATGCGTTGCGGCGCCTGTTGCGGGAACCTGATGGCGGTCGCGCTGGCGGCCGGCATGATGGATCTGCGCGTGATGGCCGCCGTGACGGTCGCGATCGCCGCCGAGCGTCTGGCGCCGGCCGGCGAGCGTGTTGCGCGGCTTGTCGGCGGCATCGCGATCGGGGGCGGCATCGCGATGATCGCGCGTGCGGCCGGGCTGGTGTAAGACCGGGGAGGCGTGTTGCGTGGCGGGCCGATCCGCCGTGTTGCCGGGCCGCGGGTGACCGCGGCCGTCACCGCCGTGTGGCCCGGTTGCGGCAGGCACAGTTGCCGCGGCCCGGCTCGTTGCGCGAATGGCTCGATGCGGCGGTGAAACGAAAGGCGATCGAAAACGAACCGAACGGCGATCCGAACGATTCGGCCCCCGAACGCATGAAAACGGCTAAGCCGTTGTTCGTGTTGTGAAAATTCGCAGCGCTTCGCGTATAATTCGCTTTTGCGCCCATAGGATTTGCCATGCGTCTGATCCAAAAAGCACTCACTTTCGATGACGTGCTCCTCGTTCCCGCCTTCTCCGACGTTCTCCCGCGCGACACCAGCCTCAAGACCAAGCTGACCCGCAACATCTCCCTGAACATGCCGCTCGTGTCCGCCGCGATGGACACGGTCACCGAAGGTCGCCTCGCGATCGCGATGGCGCAGCAGGGTGGTGTCGGTATCGTCCACAAGAACCTCACGCCGGCCGAACAGGCCCGCGAGGTCGCGAAGGTCAAGCGTTTCGAATCGGGCGTCGTCCGCGATCCGATCACGGTGCCGCCGCAAATGAAGGTGCGCGATGTGATCGCGCTGTCGCGCCAGCATGGCATCTCGGGTTTCCCGGTCGTCGAAGGCCCGCAGCTCGTCGGCATCGTCACGAACCGTGACCTGCGTTTCGAAACGCGCCTCGACGAGCCGGTCAAGTCGATCATGACGCCGCGTGAGCGCCTCGTCACGGTCAAGGAAGGCACGCCGCTCGCCGAAGCGAAGGCGCTGATGCACAGCCACCGCCTCGAGCGCGTGCTGGTCGTCAACGACGCGTTCGAACTGCGCGGCCTGATGACCGTCAAGGACATCACGAAGCAGACCGAGCACCCGGACGCGTGCAAGGACGAACACGGCAAGCTGCGCGCCGGCGCGGCGGTCGGCGTCGGTCCGGACAACGAAGAGCGTGTCGAACTGCTGGTGCAGGCCGGCGTCGACGTGATCGTCGTCGATACCGCGCACGGTCACAGCAAGGGCGTGCTCGAGCGCGTCCGCTGGGTCAAGCAGAACTTCCCGCACGTCGAAGTGATCGGCGGCAACATCGCGACGGCCGCCGCCGCGAAGGCGCTCGTCGAATACGGCGCGGACGCGGTCAAGGTCGGTATCGGCCCCGGCTCGATCTGCACGACGCGGATCGTCGCGGGCGTCGGCGTGCCGCAGATCAGCGCGATCGCGAACGTCGCGGACGCGCTGAAGGGCACGGGCGTGCCGTGCATCGCCGACGGCGGCGTGCGCTTCTCGGGCGACGTGTCGAAGGCCCTCGCGGCCGGCGCGAACGCGGTGATGATGGGCAGCATGTTCGCGGGCACCGAAGAGGCGCCGGGCGACGTGTTCCTGTATCAAGGCCGCCAGTACAAGTCGTACCGCGGCATGGGTTCGGTCGGTGCGATGAAGGACGGCGCGGCAGACCGCTACTTCCAGGACAACTCGGCGAACATCGACAAGCTCGTGCCGGAAGGCATCGAAGGCCGTGTCGCGTACAAGGGTTCGGTCAACGCGATCCTGTTCCAGCTGGTCGGCGGCGTGCGCGCGAGCATGGGCTACTGCGGCTGCCGGACGATCGACGAGCTGCACGACAAGGCGGAATTCGTCCAGATCACCGCTGCGGGCATGCGCGAGTCGCACGTGCACGACGTGCAGATCACGAAGGAAGCGCCGAACTACCACGTGGACTGATCGCCGATGAAACCGCTGCTGCGAGCCGTGCTGATCATCGATGCCGTGCTGCTGCTGGCGTTCGGCGTGCTGTTCGTGCTGACGCCCTGGCAGTCGCTGTTCAACGCGCTGCAGCTTGCGAACGTCCAGCCGGCGATGCTCGGCCAGGCGTTCGGCATCGCGTTGCTCGGGCTCGCGTGGCTCGCGTTTCATGCGGCGTTCAACGGCGATCTGACGGCGCCCGTCGCGCGGTCGGTCGGCCATGTGTACTGGCTGACCGGCGCGCTGACGATCGTCTGGTCGCTCGGCACCGGCAGCGGTCCCGCGCTCGCGGCCGCCGGCAGGGTGCTGTCGGTCGTGGCCGGGGGCGTGCTGATCGTGCTCGGCCTCGGCGGCGTGCGGCTCGCATCGGCCGTGCGCCGGCGCGAGAAAGCGCAGGCGCTCGAGGCGCGCGCACCGGCGCAGCGTCCGGCCGAGCCGGCGATGGCGCCCGCGTCGTCGCCCGCACCGCAGCGTGTCGAACCCGTCGTCAGCCGTCCCGCGGCGCCAGCGGCGCCGTCATCGGCCGCATCCAGCCAATCATCGTCAGGCGGCGTCGCACTCGACGAGCGCCCGCCGATGCAGGATTGACCGGCCATGCGTCGCGCGTGCCGCCTGCCGCCCGACGCCGCTGTCCATGCTATTGACGCAGCGCTTGATGCGCTGCTTTTCTTATTCTCTTCATCCCGTCCGCAGCCATGCACGACAAAATCCTGATTCTCGACTTCGGTTCGCAAGTCACCCAACTGATTGCACGGCGCGTGCGTGAAGCGCACGTCTACTGCGAAATCCATCCGAACGATGTGTCCGACGACTTCGTCCGCGAGTTCGCGCCGAAGGCGGTGATCCTGTCGGGCAGCCACGCGAGCACGTACGAAGACCATCAGCTGCGCGCGCCGCAGGCCGTGTGGGATCTCGGCGTGCCGGTGCTCGGCATCTGCTACGGCATGCAGACGATGGCCGTGCAGCTCGGCGGCAAGGTCGAGTGGAGCGACCATCGCGAATTCGGCTATGCGGAAATGCGTGCGCACGGCCACACGCGCCTGCTCGACGGCATCGAGGATTTCACGACGGCCGAAGGCCACGGGATGCTGAAGGTCTGGATGAGCCACGGCGACAAGGTCGCCGAGCTGCCGCCGGGCTTCGCGCTGATGGCGTCGACGCCGAGCTGCCCGATCGCCGGCATGGCCGACGAGGCGCGCGGCTACTACGCGGTGCAGTTCCACCCGGAAGTCACGCACACGGTGAAGGGCCGCCAGATCATCGAGCGCTTCGTGCTGCAGATCGCCGGCGCGAAACCCGACTGGATCATGCGCAACCACATCGAGGAAGCCGTCGCGAAGATTCGCGAGCAGGTCGGTGACGAGGAAGTGATTCTCGGCCTGTCGGGCGGCGTCGATTCGAGCGTCGCGGCCGCGCTGATCCATCGCGCGATCGGCGACCAGCTCACCTGCGTGTTCGTCGACCACGGCCTGCTGCGCCTGAACGAAGGCAAGATGGTGCTCGACATGTTCGAGGGCCGCCTGCATGCGAAGGTCGTGCACGTCGACGCGGCCGATCAGTTCCTCGGCCACCTGGCCGGCGTGACCGATCCGGAAGCGAAGCGCAAGATCATCGGCCGCGAGTTCGTCGAGGTGTTCCAGGCCGAGGCGAAGAAGCTGTCGAAGGCGAAGTGGCTCGCGCAGGGCACGATCTATCCGGACGTGGTCGAATCGGGCGGCACGAAGACGAAGAAGGCGACGACGATCAAGAGCCACCACAACGTCGGTGGCCTGCCGGAAACGCTCGGCCTGAAGCTGCTCGAGCCGCTGCGCGACCTGTTCAAGGACGAAGTGCGCGAGCTGGGTGTCGCGCTCGGCCTGCCGCCGGAGATGGTGTACCGCCATCCGTTCCCGGGCCCGGGCCTCGGCGTGCGGATTCTCGGCGAAGTGAAGCGCGAATACGCGGACCTGCTGCGCCGCGCGGACGCGATCTTCATCGAGGAACTGCGCAACACGACCGCGACCGCACAGGATGCGGCTGCGGGCCTGTGCGGCGAAGCCGATGTCGGGAAGAGCTGGTACGACCTGACGAGCCAGGCGTTCGCGGTGTTTCTGCCGGTGAAGTCGGTCGGCGTGATGGGCGATGGCCGCACGTACGACTACGTGACGTCGCTGCGCGCCGTGCAGACCACCGACTTCATGACCGCACACTGGGCGCACCTGCCGTACGCGCTGCTCGGCCGCGCGTCGAACCGGATCATCAACGAGGTGCGCGGGATCAACCGGGTGGTGTATGACATCTCGGGGAAGCCGCCGGCGACGATCGAGTGGGAGTGAGTCCCATTGCTGTGCATTGTCTGGCGACATTAGGCAAGTACCGGCACTAGATTGACCCAAGCCCGCGATTCCGCGGGCTTTTTCATTCCTGTCGCTGTCGAAAATTCGACCAGTGCCTGCCAATGATTGGCAACACAA
Source organism: Burkholderia sp. S-53 (assembly GCF_025560745.1). Taxonomy (NCBI): domain Bacteria; kingdom Pseudomonadati; phylum Pseudomonadota; class Betaproteobacteria; order Burkholderiales; family Burkholderiaceae; genus Burkholderia; species Burkholderia sp. S-53. The sequence goes on along the minus strand of NZ_CP090483.1, from coordinate 2,295,084 downwards.
AGCACGGTCAAGGAAATCCTTTGCGTGTTACAGGCGACGGCATCGAGATTTTGCTGATGACGCGATTGGGGTGCGCACCGTCGACGGATACCGCATTACTGGGCGGTGAGAAACGTTGACACTCGGCCGCTATGGCCGCGGGGTATCTCGCGGGCGTTGGCGCGGGAAAAACTGCTGGACGCCCGTCGCGCCGTCCGTGAAGGCAAGTCACCCGCTATGGAAAAACAACGGCGGAAGCCGCGCCGCGCCGAGCCGCGTCGAAGACCTTTGGTGAATGTGTCGTCAGCTGGCGTAATGGAGTCAGAATGGCGGATCTGAAAGTGCATTGTTGTGCGCGATAGAAATTGTACCGTCGATTGTTTTATTCATGTAACCAATGTTTTTCCCTGCACGCAATTCGGAAGGTTTTGTCTTTCACCATTTCCTATAATGATTTTCAGCAACGTGGAACGCCTTGGTTCATTGCGTGGCCGTGTCGTCTCTGGGCGTAACTGCATTGCTGATGCACCGCGGTCAATTGGCCGTGGTATTGGGTGGCCTTCAACTGTAGTTGCAGCGTCGCGCGCCACCGCCCAAGAACGCTACGTGACAGGATAGAAAAATGGCAAACCTACAAAACGGCATCAATGCGTGGATTTTCTTGAACGAAGACGAACCGCCACAAACCAGCTACAACAGCCCCACAAGTTGCTATCAGTCGCTCATCAATTGCAAGGTTTACGACAGTGCAAGTTTTCTTGGTATTGCTTTTTTCGAAGTCATCCCCGCCGCGCAGGGCTCTACGATCCAAATGGGCAACGCATCTCATCCGGGCGGTCTGACTAATCAGGATTATTTGAATTTTGTACTCCGCGATGCGCGTCAGGTCAATCCAGGAATTAAATTTCTGGCCACAATGGTGTATTCCGGCGCGAATACTTTGGCAGCGATTTTTTCAGAAGGTGGCGACCCGCAAACACAGGCAGGAAACTTTGCGAAGAATCTGGTGGCGTATCTTAAAGATAATGGAATGAACGGCTTGGATGTCGATTGGGAAGGTGACGTGTCCGATAATATGACGCGATCACAGTTCCAGATCTTGTTTTCTGCAATTCGCATTGAATTTGATCGACAGCCCGTGAAATACTATCTATCATTCACGCCCGCGTGGCCCACCGACACGATTGATTATTCTACCGTCAATAGCCAATTCGATTTCGTCTCTCCTCAATTCTATGACGGCACGCCGCTATCGGCGTTTCTCGATGCCGGAATATCACCGTCCAGGATTGGCTATGGGGCTCAGTTTGAGCCAGGAAATGCAGCCCCGAATGCTAGCGCGCAACAGGTATGGAGCATGGTTTCGGAAGGCTTTTCTTCCGGAGGTGTCCGATATAATTATCAAGATATTTTCATGTGGCGCTTCAATTCTGGAAATTTCCAGTTTGAGCAAGCGCAGTTCATGATTCTTGATCAAATCGGCAATCCGCCCCAAGGCAATACCTTCGACGACACGCCGATTATCAACGCAGCAGGCAATCCCAACCTTACCAGAATGACGATCCGGTCAGGCGACGTGCTCAATGCGATTCAGGCCGTCAATACCGGGACGGGGCCATATAACACCGGCACCCAGGAGACAGGAACCGGAATATTTACCCTGTTGCAACACGGCGGAAACAGTGGGGACGCGAAAATCATCAATATTCCGCTTGATGATCCGATCGTGTCCATTTCCGGCTACACGGGCGTGTGGTATGGCTGGCAATGTGTTTTGCAACTCACATTGACCGGGAAAAGCGGCGCCACTTATGGCCCGTTCGGCAGTATGGCCGGCTCAGCCACCCAGAATCGCTTTGTACAGCCTGCTCCAGCCGGACAAAGCGTGGTTGGCTTTAGTGGGTCTACGGTGACGGTTCCGCTGGCAGGGGGCAGCCAGACCGCAATCATTGCAACGCTGAATGCCGTTTTCGCCTAAGACACCTGATAAAGACTTTTCAGTACCTGCGACAATAATCGCTCACGGCCATGCTACTGCATGGCCTTTTTGCCGTTGTGCGCCTGTCGGCGATCGCTTGCGGCCGTCGGCCGATTCTCACGCGTGCGAGCCCACGAGCGAACGCAGGTACGTCGGCACTTTCGCCTTCGCAGTTGCCTGTACGCGCGCCATGAGCGCGTGATCGATACGATCCAGCCCGTAAGTCCGGGCAATGTCCTGCTGCAGCCGGCACCACAGATGGCTGGCCATCTCGGCATCGACCATCGCCCGGTGCGCACGTCCCGATTTCGGCAACCGCAGCATGTCTGCGAGGCTCGACAGGCGATGGCTCAGTGCGTCCGGGTAAATGCGTCGCGCCACGAGCATCGTGCAGGCAAAGGCATGCTCGGCCGACATTCCGAGAAGCCCGAGTTCCGCCTGCCAGAACCGTTTGTCGAAACCGGCGTTGTGGGCCACGACCGCATGCTTGCCGACGAACGCTGCCGCTTCCTTCATGACTTTCGACGCCGGGGGAGCCGATGCGATCATCTCGTTCGTAATGCCGGTCAGCGCGACGACATCCGACGGTATGCGTCTGCCTGCATTCATCAGGCTCTGGAAACGGTCGACGACTTGTCCGTCCCGGAGGAGGATGACGGCGATTTCGGTCGCACGGTCGCCCATGTTCGGCGAAAGTCCGGTTGTTTCGAAGTCCAGTACCGCAACGGTTTGCATGGTCGAATCCTGTTGCTTCACGCGGTGTCGTTCAGAGAGGCCGAGAGGTTAGCATTTTCAGGCCCGCGACAGACGCATTCAGCCCGGGAAACGACCATCCGTGCGGCGAAAGCCGACTCGATCGATGGCCCGGATCGACCGCGAATGCGTCCCGATCTTCCGTTGGCTCGGCAGGACGCACGACGCTGCAACAGCGTTCTGGCTGCCGGCTATCGACAGCCCATCGATCTACGCGTCATGCCGCAAGCCCGTTTTCGCCGTCGGCGATCCGGATCGGGCCCGTGGCTTGTCCCGCACCCTGCCTGATGCTGAACTCGATCAGATCTTCGTAAATCTCCCGTTGCCCGGCAGGCAGCACGGGCAGCAGCGTCTCGCGCCGCTTGTCCGCATCGAACAGCGATTCCACCAGCCACCCCGTCAGATAGAGCGACGCAAGGCATCCGCCCGCGGTCGCGACGTTGCCATGACACACCAGCGGCTGGTCCATCACTTGCAGCCCGAGTGCCTGCAAACCCTTCCGCGCTTCGGGGTGCGTCGTGGCACGGCGCTGGGGCAGCAGCCCGAGCCGTTCGAGAATGAAGGCGCCGGCGCAGATCGACCCGACAAGCTGGCGTTCGGGATCGAGATCGAACGACGGCAGGAAATCAGGATGGGCGAGCGCGGCCGGTACACCTTCCTTGCCGCTCGAAAACAGGACCGCGTCGGCGCGATTGGCGTCGGCGAGCGGGCCGTGCGTCGGGATGGCCAGGCCATGGGCGGAATGCAGCACCGGCTGCGCACCCAATATCCGGACGCGCCATTCCTTGCTGTTGCGGCCGAGAATGTCCCACATCAGGAACAGGTCGATGTCGGTGAACCGGTCGAATGCGACGAGCGCGATGTCTTTCAAGGCGGACTCCATGCGTAGTGGCACGCTGCTGGAAGCGGCGGCGGCCGTGATAGAGTTCGCAGCCTATCTGTCCATGCCGCACCATACACAGCCTGTATGGCGATGACGATGAGCACACTGACGCGAAACGACTGGATTGCCGCGGGCTTCGACGCCCTCGACGGGGAAGGGTATGCGGGCATTTCGGCCGAAAGCCTTGCGCGACGGCTGAACGTGACCCGCGGATCGTTCTATCACCACTTCCGCCATCGCGAGGATTTCGTCAGGACGCTGCTGACCGCATGGGAGGACGACTACACCGCGCGGATGCTTGCGTATGCGGCGGATAGCCACGGTGCCGGCGACACGCTGGCGCGTTACCTTCGCATTGCCGCCGAGAAACGGCCGGGGCGTGAAATCGCGATTCGCGCATGGGCATTGCACGATCCGCTGGTCGCGGAATTCCAGCAGCGCGTCGACGCGGCGCGGCTCGCGTTTGCGATCGAGACGTCGCGCCGGCTGGTGCGCACGCCGGGTGAGGCCGAGATCGTCGGGCAGGCCGTGCACTTGTGCCTGATCGGCGGACAACAGGCGGGGCTGCGGCGCGATGCCGACCGGTTCAACGGTTTCATGCAGCGCGCTTTTTCAATGGTCGAACGCGTGTTGCCGATGCGTCGTGCATGACGCGCGACGTGGCAGCGTACCGGCACCGCGTGCTGCATGCATGGAGCGAACCCGGTATCAGTCAGGCGCGTTCGCGTGCCCGGTGCGTATGACGTGGAGGGCGGCGCGATATCCCGCGCCGGCCACGGTCATGCGTGCTGCGGCGAAGCGGGCGGTGCCGCGCGATAGCGCAGGTGAATCAGCGGATAGGCTCGCCCTTGTCCATCGAGCGCCGATCGCCCGCAGCGCTCGAAGCCGAGCCGTTCATAGAATCCCGCTGCCGATTCGTTCTGCTCGTTGACGTCGGTCGACAGGTCGGGATGACGCCTGAGCGCATCTTCCACGAGCAGCCGCCCGACACCTGCGCCATGGTGCGCGGGATCGACGAACAGGGCTTCCATGTGACTGCCGTCGAGCAGCATGAAGCCGATCGCGCGGTCGTCCTCGTCTACGGCGAGATCGAGCGGCGCACCGGGCAGGAACGCGACGACTTCGGATTCGATCGCACGACGGTCGTCGTCGCTCAGGAAGTGATGCGTGGCGTCGACCGCGTTGCGCCAGATATCCAGCACGCGTGCGCCGTCGGCCTCGGTGGACTGGCGAATTCTGATCATGGGTTGACCTGTTTTGATTTGTCATTTGAAGGTCGGCGGGTAACCGACCCCGTCACGGCCCCGATCGGGCCGATCGCAAGGGAAGCGGGAAAGACGGCGTTGTTTCAGGTAATGGCCGGATGCCGTGCGTCGCCAAGGGCCGCCGCGCGCTCGATCGCTCGTCGCGCGACGTCGCGAACGCCCGCGCTCATCGGCAGATCATCGCGGTCGAGCTCGGCGAGATCGAACCAGCGCGCGTCGAGCGCATCGTCGCCGGCAGCAGGCGTGCCGCGCAACCATTTGCACAGCACCGCGACCATGACGAAGTGCTGACGCACGTCGCCGCCGGCATCGTAATCGAACGCATCCAGCGCGGTAAAGGCGTCGAGTGCCTCGACGTCGACGGTCGTCTCTTCGGCGATCTCGCGCACGATCGCGTTCGCAATCGATTCCCCCGCTTCGATCTTGCCTCCAGGAAAGCCCCAGCGGCCCGCATCGGGCGGATTGGCGCGGCGTACCAGCAGCACATCGCGCTCCCGCAGGACGATGCCGATCACGGCGGGAACAGGGCGTACGGAGGCGATGACGCCGGTCGGGGAGCGGGGCGAATCGGACATGATGGATCTACGCGCGGGCGTGTTCGAGGGGGGGCGGCCGGTGACGATTCATTGCGCGTCGTGCGTGCGCTGCTCGATCGCGCGGATCACGGCGACCATGTCGTCCGCGCCATGTCCGGCCTGCTCGGTCTCGCCGTAAAGCGCGTGGCAGATGTCGAGCAGCGGCGACGCGATGCCGATGCCGCGCGCGGATTCGGCGACGAGGCGCGCATTCTTCAGCACGTCGGCGTGCTCGGCCACGCGCGCGCCGGCGTCGCGCAGCGCATCGTCGCTGCCGTGCGACCGGCTCCATACGACGAGCGGCGTGCCGGCCCGCGCGAGATTGAGCGCCATCGGCGTGCCCATTACGCCGAGGCCGATGAATCCGGTTTCGGTTTGCATGTTCTGGCTCCCACCGTGGGTGGAGACAATCGTGGGCGTCAGTATCGCAGCGTTTCCGCACGACTGCCATGTCGTCGGCGCACCCGCGGGAGCCACGTCACGGCCGCGCCGTCATATCCGCCAGATACGGCCACGGATAGATGCCGCGCGCATGGCCGTCGCCGAACAGGGCGCGGATGCCGTAGCCGGCCGCTTCGAGGCTGTCCAGCGTCAGGTCGTGCTGCGCATCGACACGACCGCCGTCGAGCCGGATCCTTCGGCATTCCGCACAGGGGCACTCACCGCGCAACCGCGCATAGCCGATACGTTGCGTGCGGCCGTCCGGCCAGCGGAGTGTCAACGTGCGTGCCGGGTGATCGAGCGCGATTTCGATCGGCGAGATCATCGCGACGCCTCGTCGATTTGCCGGATCGCGATTCGCACCGCCTTGCGTACTTCCGGATCGTGATCGTCCAGCGCGTGCGTGAGCGCGGGCAACGTCGCGCGGTCGCGCAATTCACCGAGCGCAAGCGCGGCTTCCTTGCGCAGGTTGCCGATCGCGTGCGACAGCAGCGCGACGACGGCCGGCGCCGCGACTGCATCGCGCAGTTGCCCGAGCGCACGCGCGGCACGCAAGCGCACCTGCCAGTAGTCGTCGTCAAGCGTGGCGACGAGCGGTTCGCGAGCGGCCGTGACGCGCAACTTGCCGAGCGTCGTGGCGGCCTCCTCGCGCACCTGCCATACCGTGTCGCGCAGTGCCGCGAGTAATGCGGCGACGACGGTCGTGTCGCCGGGGGCCGCGAACCCGATCGCACCGACCGCAACGCGGCGTACATCCGCATCGGCGTCGGTCGTCGCGATACATGCGAGCTGTGGCAGTGCGCGCTGATCCTTGAGCCAGCCGAGCACGGCGACCGCCTCAGTGCGCACGGCCGCGGTGTCGGCGTCGAGTGCATGCAGCGCAGGCGCGAACGCATCGGGGGCGCGCAACTCGCGCAGCCCGCGCAGCACGGCGCTGCGCACGAACGGCTCGGGCCGGTCGGCCCAGTTGCACAGCACGGCGCCCGATGCCGCGTCCTTCAGTTCGGACAGGCTCTGCGCGGCAGTGGCGCGCACGCCGTCGTCCGGATCGAGCAGCGCGCGGCACAGCGCATCGACGACGTCGGGCTGTTCCCATGCGCCGAGCACGCGGGCCGCCTCGCTGCGCACGTCGGCCGACGGGTCGTCGCGCAGCGCCGCGACGAACGCAGGCACGAGATCGGGATTCTCGAGATCGGCGAGTTCGAACAACGCGATACGGCGCACGGATGAATCGGGCGCGGCAAGGCGGGCGACGAGTGCGTCAAGATCCGGATCGTGCGTGCCGGGCAGCGAGAAGGTGGAAGAGAAAGCGGTCATGGGCAAAAGGTCGGTTCGATGAAAGGGCTGCGGCTCACGGAACGCGCTGCATGGGCGGCGCGGTATGGCGGCGCGAACCTGGTGAACGCCGGCCCGGCCGTCACGTCGTCGATGCATGGCCCGCGCGGGCGGCACGACGACGATCGGCCGGGCGCCCGGTCAGCGCAGCAGGTAAGGGATCTCGACCTCGACCGCGCCGGTCGGGCAATCGCGCTCGCAGGGCATGCAGTACCAGCATTCGTCGAACTGCATGTAGGCCTTGCCCTTGGTCACGTCGATCGCGAGCAGGTCGAGCGGGCACACGTCGACGCAGACGGTGCAGCCCTTGTCGGCGATGCACAGGGTCTCGTCGATCGTGACGGGCGCGCTGCTGCGCTGGAAGATGTCGTGCGGGGTATGGGACACGGAACGGCTCCTCAAAGAGTGGCCGCGAGCACGGCCGGTTCGCGGATGCGCAACTGCGCATAGGCGCCGCGTTCGTCGTCGGCAAGCGGCACGATGGTCGGTTCGACCGGCCGCTTCTCGCTGCGCATCGCGCCGTCGGCGGCCTTGCGCAGCCAGGTGTGGCAGAACCATTCGGCGTCGTTGCGCTGCGGAAAGTCGACGCGATGGTGGTACAGCCCCCAGCGGCTCTCGGTGCGAAACAGCGACGCACGCGCGGCCATTTCGGCGCAGTCGCGGATCGCGCGCACCTCGGCCGCGCGCATCAGTTCGTGAGGATGACTCGCCTTTATCTCTTCGACATCCTCAGTAATCTCGTCAAAACGTTGCAGCCCGATTTCCATCTTGCGCGTCACCTTCGGCGGTTGCAGATAGTCGTTCACCATGCGGCGCAGCTTGTATTCGACCTGCGCGGGCGCCAGGCCGCGCTCGCGGAACAGCGGGGCGAGTACGCGGGCGCGCTCGGCTTCGACCTGTTCGTCGTCCACCGGTGCATGGTCGCGGCCGGCCACGTAGTCGGCTGCGTTCTGCCCGGCGAACCAGCCGTACGTGAAAGCGCCGAGCATGTAGTTGTGCGGGACGGCGGCCATGTCGCCGGCTGCGTAGAGTCCCGGCACGGTCGTTTCCGCGCGGGCGTTCACGTAGACGCCCGACGCGCTGTGGCCGCTGCAGAAGCCGATCTCGGAGATGTGCATCTCGACCATCTGGTGCCGGTAATCGGTCCCGCGCCCTGCATGGAAGCGACCGCGGCTCGGCCGCTCGTTCGTGTGCAGGATCTGCTCGATGGTCTGGATCGTTTCTTCCGCGAGATGATCGAGCTTCAGGAACACGGGGCCGTTGCCGCTTTGCAGTTCCTGGTAGAACTCCCACATCATCTGGCCGCTCCAGTAATCGCATTCGATGAAGCGCTCGCCCTTGCCGTTCGCGGTGAAGCCGCCGAGCGGGCCCGTCACGTACGCGCATGCGGGGCCGTTGTAGTCCTTGATCAGCGGATTGATCTGGAAGCATTCGAGATTCGCGAGCGCGGCGCCCGCGTGATAGGCCATCGCGTAGCCGTCGCCAGCGTTGGTCGGGTTCTCGTACGTACCCATCAGGTAGCCCGACGCCGGCAGCCCGAGCCGGCCGGCCGCGCCGCAGCAGAGAATCACGGCCTTCGCGCGGATCACGTGGAACTCCGCGGTGCGGCAGTCGAAGCCGAGCACGCCGCTCGCGCGGCCGTGCGAATCGGTCAGCACGCGCGTCGCGACGATCCGGTTCGTGATCGCGATGCGTGCACGTTTCAGTTGCCGGTACAGCACCTTCTTGATGTCGTGTCCTTCCGGCATCGGCAGCACGTACGAGCCCATGTGATGGACCTTCTTCACCGCATAGTCGCCGGTGCCGTCCTTCTCGAACTTCACGCCCCAGCGGTCGAGCTGTTCGATCGTCGCGAAGCTGTGCGTCGCATACGCGTACACGGCTTCCTGGTCGACGATGCCGTCGTTGGCGATCGTGATCTCGCGCGTGTACTGCTCGGGCGTCGCATGTCCGGGGATCACCGCGTTGTTCAGGCCGTCCATCCCCATCGAGATCGCGCCGCTGCGCTTCACGTTGGCCTTTTCGAGCAGCAGCACGCGCAGGGACGGGTCGCGTTCCTTCGCCTTGATCGCCGCCATCGGGCCGGCCGTGCCGCCGCCGACCACGACGACGTCGTATTCGTGCACATGGGTATTCATCGCGGATTCCTTGCAGGTTTGCGCGCCTTCTGCCGGTCGATGCGCAACCGGTACTGGAAGGCGTCGCCGCGGAAGTAGAGATATTCGTAGTCGATCGGCGCGCCCGACGCGTCGTGCGTGAGACGCTCGATGCGCAGCACGGGGCTGCTTTCCTCGACGTGCAGCGCGTCGACGATCTCGTCGTCGGCGAGGATCGCGTCGATCGACACGTCGGCATGACCGAGCGGGATGCCGCAGTCGTTTTCCAGGATCAGGAAGATGTCGCGGGTCGCGAGATCGGCGCCCGCGAGGCGCTTGCCGAGCGCTTCGGGCACCCAGGTCTGCTCGAGCGACACGGGCTCGCGGTTCAGCAGCCGCACGCGATGGATCTCGACGAGCGGCGCGCCCTCCGGCACGTTCAGCTTCGTCGCGAGATGACGGTCGGCCTTCACGGTGCGAAGGCTGCGCAACTGGTTGACGATCTCGTAGCCCATCGACGACATCGCCTCGGCGAAGCCCTGCAGCGACGTCACGTTCTGGAACGCCTTCGGCTTCGACACGAACGTGCCCTTGCCGTGCAGCTTGAACAGCAGGCCTTCCTTCTGCAGGTCGCCGAGCGCCTGGCGCACCGTGATGCGGCTGACGTCGAACATCGCGCAGAGTTCGTGCTCGGACGGCATCCGGCTGTGCGGCGCATAAGTGCCGTCGAGAATGCGCGCGCGCAGCGTGTCCTTGATCTGCACATACAGCGGAGCCGCCGACAGCGGCACGACGTTGGGTGGGGTCATCGATCAACTTGTTATGACAAGATGGTTCGAGTGTAGCCAGCGCGATCGTGCGTCCCAACCAAGCATTTCTGATTTCGACTTTCCGAATCCGGAAAAGCGGGGAGGCTGGCGGTGGGCAGAACGGACGGTCCGGTGTCCGGTGTTCGAACGATCCGCCCCTTGCCAGTCGCGCGGATTGGCAGACAATCAAGAAAATTCGCCGGCGCGTGCGCCGCGCATGTCGATTTCCCGATGTGTCGCCCGTCGTATCCATGTCGACCGGGCTCGCGACAGCGTCGATGCGGCAGCCGGACAGGCCGTCGTGCGGCGCCGCAGGAGCGCGGTTTCCGAGGACTACCGAAACGAGACAGGAGACGCCAAATGCCGGATTCCCGATACCGCTGGGTGATCGTCGCTGCGGGCGGCCTGATGGGCTGCATCGCGATCGGCGCGATGTTTTCGCTGCCGGTGTTCCTGCGCGCGATTGCGCACGACACGGGCTGGTCGATGACCGGCATCTCCGCCGCGATGACGCTCGGCTTCATCGCGATGGCCTTCGCGAGCATGGGGTGGGGCAGCCTGTCGGACCGCATCGGCACGCGCGCGGTCGTCGTGACGGGGGGCGTGCTGCTGTCGGCGAGCCTCGCGCTGGCGAGCCGCGCACCGTCGCTGCTCGCGTTCCAGCTGACCTTCGGTCTTGCCGTCGGCAGTTCGACGGCCGCGATATTCGCGCCGATGATGGCGTGCGTGACGGGCTGGTTCGACACGCACCGCAGCCTCGCGGTGTCGCTCGTGTCGGCCGGCATGGGGATGGCGCCGATGACGATGTCGCCGCTGGCCGCGAGGCTCGTATCGACGCACGACTGGCGCACGTCGATGCTGCTCGTCGCCGCGCTGGCGGCCGTCGTGATGATTCCGGTGTCGCTGCTGGTGCGCCGGGCACCCGCGCTCGACCGCGCGCACGCGGCGCCTCCGCCTGCCGGTGCGCCTGCGGCGATGTCGGTCGCGGATGCACTGCGCTCGCCGCAGTTCATGGTGCTGGTGCTGACCAACTTCTTCTGCTGCGCGACGCACTCGGGCCCGATCTTCCATACGGTCAGCTATGCGGTGACATGCGGGATCCCGCTGATCGTCGCGGTGTCGATCTACAGCGTCGAAGGGCTCGCGGGCATGGGCGGCCGGATCGTGTTCGGCCTGCTCGGCGACCGCGTCGGCGCGAAACGCATGCTGGTGGCCGGGCTGCTCGCGCAGGCACTGGGCGCGCTCGGCTACTACTTCGTGCGCACGCTCGACGGGTTCTACGCGGTCGCGACGCTGTTCGGCTTCATCTATGCGGGCGTGATGCCGCTGTATTCGGTGCTCGCGCGCGAGAACTTCCCGCTGCGGATGATGGGCACCGTGATCGGTGGCTGCGCGATGGCCGGCAGCCTGGGGATGGCGGCGGGCCCGGTCGCCGGCGGCGTGATCGTCGATACGTTCGGCAGCTATGGCTGGCTGTACATCGGTTCGTTCGCGATCGGCCTCGGCGCGTTCCTGATTGCGACGATGTTCCGCCCGTTTGCGAAAGCGCGGCCGGAAACGGCGGCTGCGTAACCGGACATCGGCGGCAGGGCGACCGCCGTTTCGCCGGATTGGCGACACCCGGAACGCATCGTCGCGGATATAAAACAGGGCCCGACACCGCTTGCATTTGCCGGTGTCCATACGGCGCTCCGCCCGCTGCGGCGCAGCAGAGCGGCAAGTGGCGCCGATCGGCACGCATGCATCGCGATTCGGCCCCTAAAAAACGCAATATCGAGCATATATTCGAAGGGCCTGTCATACCCGCGTCACCCTGCTAGAATTCGGCCTGCCGCATTGTTCCAATTGACTGATGAGATTGCTTGACGCCCTGGTCGAACAACGTATCGCCGCCGCCGCCGCGCGGGGCGAGTTCGACGATTTGCCGGGTACCGGCGCGCCGCAAACGCTGGATGACGACCTGCTCGTGCCCGAGGAGGTGCGGGTGGCCAACCGTATCCTGAAGAACGCGGGCTTCGTGCCGCCGGCCGTCGAGCAATTGCGCGCGCTGCGCAACCTGCATGACGAAGTGCAGGCGGTCAGCGACCGTGCCGCGCGCTGCCGGCTGCAGGCGAAGATCCTGGCGCTCGACATGGCGCTCGAATCGCTGCGCGGCGGCCCGATGGTGATGCCGCGCGACTACTGCCGTCGCATCGCGGAACGCCTGTGCGAGCGCGGGCTCGACGAGGTGCCCGCCGAAGCGGGGCCGATGTGACGTCCGACGCGCTGCCCGACGCAGCCCGATCGGCGGCCGACGCGGCCGCTGAACCCGCCGCCCGGTCTCCTGCTCCCGAAGCCGCGCCAGAAGCTGCACCCGTATCGGCGCGCGACCTGCATTTCATGCGGCTCGCGCAAGCCGCCGCGGAAGAGGCGCGCGCGGCCGGCGAAGTGCCGGTCGGCGCGGTGCTCGTGCGCGGCGACGAAGTGATCGCACGAGGCTTCAACCATCCGATCGGCGGACACGACCCGTCGGCCCATGCGGAAATGGCCGCGCTGCGCATGGCCGCGCAAAATCTGCAGAATTACCGGATGCCCGGCTGCGAGCTGTACGTGACGCTCGAGCCGTGCCTGATGTGCGCAGGCGCGATCATGCATGCGCGCATCGCGCGGGTCGTCTACGGCGCCGCCGATCCGAAGACGGGCGCGTGCGGCAGCGTGATCGACGCGTTCGCGAATCCGCAGCTCAACCACCATACCGAAGTGACCGGCGGCGTGCTCGCCGACGAGTGCGGCGCCGCACTGAAGTCGTTCTTCGCCGAGCGCCGTCGCGCGTTGCGCGAGGCACGGCTGGCCCGCGACGCCGAATCCGGCGCGTCATAGTCGCGCCGGCCGTGCCTGTCGCTCCGGGCGCGCACGGTTCCCTGAACCGAAGACGGTTCGGACCCTCTAAGCAGGTTTGACGACCCGACACCTTTCGCCATGTCCTTCCAGCCCGCCGCGTCCTACACCATCCGCCTGCTGGCGCCGTCCGGTTATCCGCACGATCCCGACGCGATCAATCGCGCGCTTGAACGCCTCAGCACCGCGCAGCAACGCATCGAGAACATCGAAGCGACGCAGCGGCGCTTCCAGCGTTTCGGCGGCACCGACGGCGAGCGGGCAGGCGACCTGAACCGCCTCGCCGATCCCGAGCGGCCGCTGCCGGACATCGCGCTCGCGGTGCGCGGCGGCTACGGTGCCGCGCGGATCCTGCACGGGCTCGACTATCGCGGGCTCGAGCGCAGGCTGCGCGACCAGCCGGTTGCGCTCGTCGGCCACAGCGACTTCACGGCGATCCAACTCGCGCTGTACGCGAAGGCGCGCATCAAGACGTTCGGCGGCCCGATGCTGTCCGCCGATTTCGGCGCGGAAACGCCGAGCGATTTCACGATGCAGCACTTCTGGCAGACGCTGACGCAGTCGAGCTCGACGATCATCGCCGAGGCACCGCAGGTGCAGACCGTGAACGTGACGGGCACGCTGTGGGGCGGCAACCTTGCGATCCTCACATCGCTCGTCGGCACGCCGTACATGCCCGACATCGAGGGCGGCATCCTGTTCATCGAGGACGTCAACGAACAGCCGTTCCGGATCGAGCGGATGATCTATCAACTGCACCTGTCGGGGCTGCTCGCGCGCCAGCAGGCGCTCGTGCTCGGCCAGTTCACCGGCGCGCGGACGTTCGAATACGACAACGGCTACGACATGCAGGCGATGATCGACCAGGTGCGCGAGGTGGTCGGCATTCCGGTTGTCACGGGGTTGCAGTTCGGCCACGTGCCCGACCTGCTGACGCTGCCGTTCGGCGCGCAGGCGCAACTGGTCGCGAATGCGCACGGGTTCCGGCTCACGTTGTCGGACTATCCGCATCTCGGCTGAAGCGGGCGCGATCGATCGAAAGGCGGGTTTCCCGCCTTTTTCTTTATGTAAGTGTGCAACTAACGGTCAAAAATCTCGGCGGACGTCGACAGAATCGTCGCCGGTTTTTGCACCAGTTTTGTCAACAATATGTCCGGAAGGGTATACGACGAGAACGGCCTCTGTCATGGCGTCCAGGCTTGATTTGCATGGATTTCGCGCATCCTGCACCGATTGGGGTCGCGTCCGTGCACGCTGGTTGTGCGAAATTCCGGAAAAGAATTGTTGACAATCTTTATGTCCATCCTAGGATGAGGACCATCACACGATGCAGATCATGACCGAGCCCGATTCCCACCCGTCCGGTGCAGCCAGTCCCGAAGCGATCGCCGAGCGGATCCGCACGGCGATCCTCGAGCATCGGCTCGCGCCCGGCGCGAAGCTGACGGAGGCGCAGCTCTGCGACGTGTTCGGCGTGAAGCGCGGGACGATTCGCCAGGCGCTCGCGCAGCTCGCGACCGACAAGCTGGTCGAACTCGAACCGAATCGCGGTGCGTTCGTCGCGAGCCCGACGCTGCAGGACGTGCACGAGGTGTTCGAGATGCGCCGGATCATCGAGCTCGCCGTGGTCGAACGGCTCGCGACCGGGCCCGGCGCGAAGCGGTTGAAGGGCGTCGCCGCGCTGATCGACAAGGAACGCAAGGCGTTCGAGCGGCACGACTTCGCGGCATGGATCCGCCTGTCGGGCGAATTCCATACGGCGCTCGCCACGCTGATGGGCAATGCGACGCTCAGCGAGTGCCTCGAAGGGCTCGTCGCACGCTCGACGCTGATGTCGGCGCTGTACGAATCGCACGGGCGCAGCCCGTGCTCGTGCGACGACCACGACGAGATCCTCGCCGCGCTGGAGACGGGCGATCCGAAGCAGGCGGTGACGCTGATGGCGCGCCACCTGCAGCATGTCGAACTGAAGATGCTGGACCGGCCCGCGCAAGGGCAGGTCGATCTGCGCGAAGTGTTCGGCGGCGCCTGAGCGGCGACGCGAACCCGGCCGCGCGCCACAGAACGAGAGCAATGCAGGCCTGCGGCGTTCGCCGCGGGCCGCTGGTCCGACTCCGGGCAACGATCCGGAGCGATATCGATGACGGTGGAGCGGCCATCCGGCCGCGTCAAGGAGAAGTCATGGCTCAGTTCAGTGTGGCGCACGACAGCGCCTATCCGGCGGAAGAAGGCGGCGAGGGCGGCGACCCGACGCTGCCGGGCGGTTACAGCGAATGTCTGTACAACGAAGATTTGGCACCCCTGAAGAATCAGACATGGGGCTCGTACAACATCTTCGCATTCTGGATGTCGGACGTGCACAGCGTCGGCGGCTACGTGTTCGCGGGCAGCCTGTTCGCGCTCGGGCTGACGAGCTGGCAGGTGCTGATCGCGCTGATCGTCGGGATCGGCATCGTGAACCTGTTGTGCAACCTGATCGCGCGGCCGAGCCAGCAGATCGGCGTGCCGTATCCGGTCGCGTGCCGTGCGACCTTCGGCGTGCTCGGCGCGAACGTGCCGGCCGTGATCCGCGGGCTGATCGCGATCGCGTGGTACGGCATCCAGACCTATCTCGCGTCGAGCGCGCTGGTGATCGTCGTGCTGAAGTTCTTCCCGCAATGGCTGCCGTATGCGGACGTCCACCGTTACGGCTTCCTCGGGCTGTCGGCGGTCGGCTGGGCCGGGTTCATGCTGCTGTGGGTGCTGCAGGCGTTCGTGTTCTGGAACGGCATGGAGACGATCAAGAAGTTCATCGACTTCGCGGGCCCGGCAGTGTATGTCGTGATGTTCATCCTCGCCGGCTACATGGTGTGGCGCGCGGGCTGGCGCAACATCGGCCTCAACCTCGGCGGCGTCAAGTATCACGGCGCGGAAGTGATCCCGGTGATGATCACGGCCGTGTCGCTGGTCGTGTCGTACTTCTCCGGGCCGATGCTGAACTTCGGCGATTTCTCGCGCTACTGCCGTTCGTTCGGCGAAGTGAAGCGCGGCAATTTCTGGGGGCTGCCCGTCAACTTCCTCGCGTTCTCGCTCGTCACGGTGATCACGACGGCCGCGACGCTGCCCGTGTTCGGCGAACTCATCACCGATCCCGTCGAGACGGTCGGCCGCATCGACCATCCGACCGCGGTGATCCTCGGTGCGCTGACGTTCACGATCGCGACGATCGGCATCAACATCGTCGCGAACTTCGTGTCGCCCGCATTCGACTTCTCGAACGTCGCGCCGCGTCTGATCAGCTGGCGCGCGGGTGGGATGCTCGCGGCCGTCGCGTCGATCTTCATCACGCCGTGGAACCTGTTCAACAACCCGGCCGTGATCCACTACACGCTCGACGTGCTCGGCGCGTTCATCGGCCCGCTGTACGGCGTGCTGATCGCCGACTTCTACCTCGTCAAGCGCGGCCGGCTCGTGCGCGACGACCTGTACACGATGTCGGAAAGCGGCACCTACTGGTACACGGGCGGCGTGAACCGCCGCGCGCTCGCCGCGCTGCTGCCGGCCGCGGTGATCGCGGTCGTCTGCGTGATGGTGCCGGGCTGGCAGGGCGTCGCGAACTTCTCGTGGTTCATCGGCGCGGGGCTCGGTTTCGTGTTCTACCGGCTGCTCGTGAGCGCGAAGGCCTGAGGAGCATGCGATGAAGATCCGACTGATCAATCCGAATACGACGCAGCGGATGACCGACGCGATGGGCCGCTGCGCGCGCGACGTCGCGGCCGCGGGTACGGAAATCGTCGCGGTGAGCCCGCCGATGGGGCCGCCGTCGATCGAAGGGTATTACGACGAGGCGCTCGCGACGCCCGGGCTGCTCGCCGAGATCGCGCAGGGCGAGCGCGACGGCTGCGACGCGTACGTGATCGCGTGCTTCGGCGATCCGGGCCTGTACGCGGCGCGCGAGCTCGCGCGCGGGCCGGTGATCGGGATCGCCGAGGCCGCGATGCATGCGGCGAGCGTGCTCGCGCCGGGCTTCTCGGTCGTCACGACGCTCGCGCGGACCTGCGGGATGGCGTGGCACCTGGCTGAACGCTACGGGATGAAGCGGTTCTGCCGCAACGTGCGCGCGACCGACGTCGCGGTGCTCGAGCTCGACCGGCCGGGCTCAGCCGCGCGCCGGATCATCGTCGACGAATGCCGGCGCGCGCTCGACGAGGACGGCGCCGACGCGATCGTGCTCGGTTGCGCGGGGATGGCCGAATTCGCGCACGAGATCGAGCAGCAGATCGGCGCGCCGGTGGTCGAGGGCGTCACGGCGGCCGTCAAGTGGGCCGAGGCGCTCGTTGCGCTGCGCCTCGCGACCGCGAAGCGCGGCGACTACGCGCGGCCGCTGCCGAAGCGCTACGACGGCGCATTCGCCCGCTTCAGCCCGCCGGACGGGGATGTGGCGGAAGCGGCCCCGAATTTGCCGCAACCGCACATACACACCGTCTGACACGCACTATCTGCGCCGCTGTATGGGCGCGTATGGGCGTTTTCGCTACACTGGGCCGTCATCGCATCGGCTTGTGCGGCCGGCCTCCGGCATCCGCGCAGTCGATGCGAACCCATTATTTCAGCCAGCTTTCGTCGCACTTCGAACCATGTCACTCGATCCCAACTATCCTCGCGACCTGATCGGCTACGGCCGCCATCCCGTTCAGGCGAACTGGCCGGGGCGCGCCCGCGTCGCCGTGCAATTCGTGCTGAACTACGAGGAGGGCGGGGAGAATTGCGTGCTGCACGGCGATCCGGGCTCCGAGCAGTTCCTGTCCGAAATCGTCGGCGCGGCCGCGTATCCGGACCGCCACATGAGCATGGAATCGATCTACGAATACGGTTCGCGGGCCGGCGTGTGGCGCATCCTGCGCGAATTCGAGAAACGCGGGTTGCCGCTGACGGTATTCGGCGTCGGCATGGCGATCGAGCGTCATCCGGAGCTCGCGCGCGCGTTCGTCGAGCTCGGCCATGAGATCGCGTGCCACGGCTGGCGCTGGATCCACTACCAGAGCATGACGCCGGAGCTCGAGGCCGAGCACATGCGCCTCGGGATGGAAGCGATCGAGCGCGTGACGGGCGAGCGTCCGCTCGGCTGGTATACCGGCCGCGACAGCCCCAATACGCACCGTCTGGTCGCGGAATACGGCGGCTTCCTGTACGACTCCGACAACTACGGCGACGACCTGCCGTTCTGGATGGACGTCGGCGTGTCGGGCGGCGGCACGTCGCCGCAACTGATCGTGCCGTACACGCTCGACACGAACGACATGCGTTTCGCGACGCCGCAGGGTTTCAACACCGGCGATCACTTCTTCGACTACCTGCGCGACGCGTTCGACGTGCTGTACGCAGAGGGCGACGACGCGCCGAAGATGCTGTCGATCGGCATGCACTGCCGACTGCTCGGCCGGCCGGGCCGGTTCCGCGGGCTGCAGCGGTTCCTCGATCACATCGAGAAGCACGATCGCGTATGGGTGACGCGCCGTGTCGATATCGCGCGTCACTGGCGTGAACATCATCCGTATCAGCCCAATCATCGAAACGAAGGGAAAGCATGAAGGCGATGCGTTACACGTTGAATCAACTGAACACGATGGCGCCGAGCGCATTCGTCGCGGCGCTGTCGGGGATCTTCGAACATTCGCCGTGGGTGGCCGAGGTCGCCGCGGGCGAGCGGCCGTTCGCGAGCATCGATGCGCTGCACAAGACGATGTCGGGCGCGGTGGAAACGGGCGGCGAAGTGCGCCAGCTCGCGCTGATCAACGCTCACCCGGAGCTGGCCGGCAAGGCCGCCGTGCGCGGCGAGCTGACGGCCGAGTCGACGCGCGAGCAGAGCGGCGCGGGCCTCGACCAGTGCACGCAGGAAGAGTTCGACAAGCTGCTGACGCTGAACCGCACGTATCGCGAGAAGTTCGGCTTCCCGTTCATCCTCGCGGTGCGCGGCTATGACCGGCACGGCATCATCGCGAACTTCGAGTCGCGCGTGAATCATTCGCGCACCGAGGAACTGCGCGCGAGCCTCGACCAGATCTACCGGATCGCGCGCTTCCGCCTCGACGACCTGATCGACGCCTGACACCGCAATTCGGCCTGCTGCGCCGCAGCGGCCCGATCGCATCACTGAAACAAGGAAACATCATGGCTGTTCCGCTTCTCGACCCCAACGCTCCCGAATTCACGCGGCGCTACGTGAATCTTGCCGACCCGCGTCTCGGTGCGCAGGCGCTCGAGGCCAGCGACGATTTCTTCGCGCCGAAAGACCGAATGCTGAACCCCGAGCCGGCCGTCTTCATCCCCGGCAAGTACGACGACCACGGCAAGTGGATGGACGGTTGGGAAACGCGCCGCAAGCGCACGACGGGCTTCGACTGGTGCATCGTCAAGCTCGCGCGTCCGGGCGTGATCAAGGGCTTCGACATCGACACGAGCCACTTCACCGGCAACTTCCCGCCGGCCGCGTCGATCGAGGCCGCCTTCGTGGCCGACGGCGCGCCGACGCATGCGACCGAGTGGGTCGAGATCGTGCCGTCGACGACGCTGCAGGGCAACAGCCACCACTACGTCGAAGCGAGCGACGCACGCGCGTTCACGCACCTGCGCGTGAACATCTATCCGGACGGCGGCATCGCGCGCCTGCGCGTGTACGGCCAGCCGCAACTCGACTGGGCCGGCGCGAGCGCGACCGAGCAGTTCGATCTCGCGGCGATGGAAAACGGCGGTTATGTCGTGGCCGCGAACAACCAGCACTTCGGCGTCGCGTCGAACCTGCTGCTGCCGGGCCGCGGCGTGAACATGGGCGACGGCTGGGAAACCCGCCGCCGCCGCGAACCGGGCAACGACTGGGCGATCATCGCGCTCGCGCAGCCGGGCGTGATCCGCAAGATCGAAGTCGATACCGCGTTCTTCAAGGGCAACTACCCGGACCGCTGCTCGATCCAGGCGGCGTATGTGTCGGGCGGCACCGACAGCTCGCTGATCACGCAGTCGATGTTCTGGCCGGTGCTGCTCGGCGAGCAGAAGCTGCAGATGGACAAGCAGCACTACTTCGAACACGGCATCGCGTCGCTCGGCCCCGTCACGCACGTGCGACTGAACATCATTCCGGACGGCGGCGTGTCGCGCCTGCGTCTGTGGGGGACGCTCGACAAATGAAGACGCTGGTTATCGAACCGCTGACCAAGGAAGCGTTCGCGCCGTTCGGCGACGTGATCGAAACGGCAGGGGCGAAGCAGATCCCGATCAACCTCGGCACGACGATCCGTTTTCACGATCTCGCGAAAGTCGACGTGACCGATGAAGACGGCCGCACGCTCGTCAACCTGTTCCGCGGCCAGCCGCGCACGCTGCCGTTCGAAGTGAAGATGCTCGAGCGGCATCCGCTCGGCAGCCAGGCATTCGTGCCGCTGAACGACCAGCCGTACCTTGTCGTCGTGGCGCCAGCCGGCGATCTCGATCCGGCGAGGATCCGCGCGTTCGTGACGAGCGGGTGGCAGGGCGTCAATTATGCGAAGGGCGTGTGGCATCACCCGCTGATCGCGCTCGGCGGCATCAGCGACTTCATCGTCGTCGACCGTGGCGGCGATGGCCTGAACCTCAACGAGCAGGATCTGCAGGAATCGCTGTGGCTCACCGACGAGGCGCTGACCGCGCTGACCGCCTGAGTCGCCGGCGTTTCAGCGCCAGCTTGTCAAAACCCGCGCATGTTGCGCGGGTTTTTTCATGTGCGGCCGTTCATGTGCGACTCAGGTCGCCACAGCCTTGCGCGTGTCGCGCGAACCGTTGCCGCCGCGACGCCGGTTCGCGACCGGCGCATGCTGCGCCATCAGGTCGGCGATCCAGTCGACGAAGACGCGCAGCTTCGCGCTGACGCCCGAGGCGGACTATCACATTGTGTGTCCGGAGCGCACGCAGGACGATCCGCGCATCGTCGCGTTGCGCGGCTGGCTCGCGGACGAAGTGGCAATGGTGCGTGTGTAGTGCGACCGCCGCGCGTGCTATCGTGCCCGCATCGCCAACGCACGACGTCCGGTTCCGGGCGTGTTCTTCCGATGAGCCAACCTGAAAACGACCTCGCCATCCTGCTGCGCACGATGCAACCCGAACTGCATCCGGGCGCGTACGCGTTCGTCTCGCTGCCGACCGATGCAGACGTATCGTTATCCGAAACGATTGCGACATTCCGCGAAGCGGAAGGCCTGACGGTCGTGGTCGGCGAGGAGGTGGCCGTGCGTCGCGGCTGGCCGGTGCTGTTCCGCGCCGCGTGGATCACGCTGACCGTGCATTCCGATCTCGCGGCCGTCGGCCTCACCGCGGCGTTCGCGCGGGCGCTCGGCGCGGCCGGGATCAGTTGCAACGTAATGGCCGCCGCGTACCACGATCACATCTTCGTGCCGTTCGACGACGGCCCGCGCGCGCTCGATGCGCTCGTTGCGCTTCAGCGCGACGCGATGCTCGGTTAGCGGGCGAGGGGTTTCGAACAGGCAAAAAAAACGGGCCCGTTACCGGGCCCGCGAACGGAAAGGATTGCGCCGGCAACCGGCGCACGGCGGCTTACTTGACCGCGCCACCCTCGAACCAGGCGGCGAGCTTCGTCCGCTCGTCGTCGGTCATGTGCGTGACGTTGCCGATCGGCATCGCCTTCAGGCGCACGGCCTGTTCGTAGATACGCTGCGCGTTCTTCGACACTTCGTCCGGCGTGTCGAACATCACGCCCGCGGGGGCGCTGCCCATCAGCGTCGGCTTCGACGAGTGGCACTCGACGCAGCGCTGCTGCAGGATCGGCATGATGTCGTTGATCACGATCTTCGGCGCGTTCGCGGCCTGCGCTTCCGGTGCGACCGGCTTCGGCATCGTCCACACCAGCGCGCCCGACAGCAGCGCGACGCCGCCGATCGGCAGGTACCACAGCTGCTTGCCGCGGTGGCGCATCACGAAGAACTGGCGGATCAGCGCGCCGGCCAGCATGATCAGCACGAGCACGACCCAGTTGAACTTGTTCGTGTACGTCATCGCATAGTGGTTCGACAGCATCGCGAACACGACCGGCAGCGTGAAGTACGTGTTGTGCACCGAGCGCTGCTTGCCGCGCTTGCCGTAGATCGGATTCGGCTCTTCGCCCTTGAGCATCTTGTCGACCATCTTGCGCTGGCCGGGGATGATCACGAAGAACACGTTCGCCGACATGATCGTCGCGAGCATCGCGCCGACGATCAGGTAGGCGGCACGGCCCGCGAAGATGTGGCACGCGAGGTACGCTGCGACGACGACGTAGAGGCCGACGCAAATGCCGAGCACGCGGTCGTTGGTGCCGAGGATGCGGCACAGCGAGTCGTAGACGATCCAGCCGGCTGCGAGGAAGCCGAGCGCGGATGCGACGGCGACCACCGGGCCCATGTCGAGTACGCTCTTGTCGATCAGGTAGGTGTTCGGCGCGAGCAGGTACAGCACGAAGAACAGCGAGAAGCCCGACAGCCAGGTCGTGTATGACGGCCACTTCGACCAGTGCAGGTCATCCGGCATTTCAGGCGGGGCAACCGTGTACTTCTGCATGTTGTAGAAACCGCCGCCGTGGACGTGCCACAGTTCGCCGAACACGCCGCGCTTGCGCTGGTTCGGGTCGGTCGGCGGTTTCAGGCTGTTGTCGAGCGCAACGAAATAGAACGACTCGCCGATCCACGCAATGGCGACGATGACGTGCAGCCATCGCAGCGCGAGGTTCAGCCAGTCGGTGATGAAGCCTTCCATGAAACTCCTCCAGACTCAGATCGTTTGTCTTTGATGTGGGCGCCGATACGGATGTCAGCTGCCGCGATAGGTGCTGTACGACCACGGCGACACGAGCAGCGGCACGTGGTAGTGCGAGCCGGTGTCGGCGATGCCGAAGCGCAGCACGACGCGGTCGACGAAACGGGGTTCGGGCACCTTCACGCCGAGCGACGCGAAGTAGTCGCCGGCATGGAACACGAGTTCGTATTCGCCGGGGGCGAGCGCGGCGCCTTCGAGCAGGGGTTCGTCGCAGCGGCCGTCGCTATTGGTCAGCACGGTCTTGATCGCGCGGCGCGATTCGCCGTCCAGCGCGTAGAGGTCGACCTTGATTGCAGCGCCGGGACGACCGTGCGCCGTATCGAGTACGTGGGTAGTGAGCTTTCCCATTCGTGAGTCCTTGTGTGAATGCGAGGTTCGGCGGCGACTCGATCCATTGACTGTGCGGCGGATCGAGGCTCCACGTCACGTGGCTACATACCCGTCGGCGAGATTGAAGCGAGCGCCGTGCAGGCATTGTAAAAAGGTTCCCCGTGCAAATACGGGCGCGATATCAAAGATAATGCGCCGCGCATGAGCGGCTGTCGACGGCACGCCGACAGGGCTTGCAGCGGGCGTTTCGGGGGGCCGGCGGCAGGGCGGACCAAGCGCGCGCGGCGTACCATATCGGAACCGTGAAGCGCGGTATTCGGGATCGCGCATTGTGCGCCGCGCGTGCTTGGGCGATCCTCCCGCCGTGCGCGTCGGCCGGTGGCCCGCGCGTACCCCGAAGACGGCGAGCACGCCGGGTAACCGGGCCATGGCGTTCGAACGGACGCAGGCACCGGGGCGTGCCGCGAATCAGCGTTCGAACGGCTTTGTGACCGTCCCCAGGATCAGCCCCTGGGGGCAGACCGACGCGGAGAACGCATGAACCTCGAGCAGCACGCCGGCGCACGCGCGCCGAACGCATCCCCATCCCGCCCGAAAACCCTGCTGGTCAAGCACGCCGACGTGCTCGTGACCATGGACGACACGCGCCGCGAGCTGCGCGACGCAGGGCTCTACATCGAAGACAACCGGATCGTCGCGGTCGGCCCGACCGCCGAGCTGCCCGGCACGGCCGACGAAGTGCTCGATCTGCGCGGCCACCTCGTGATCCCGGGGCTCGTGAACACGCACCACCACATGTACCAGAGCCTCACGCGCGCGGTACCGGCTGCGCAGAACGCCGAGCTGTTCGGCTGGCTCACGAACCTGTACCGGATCTGGGCGCACCTGACACCCGAGATGATCGAGGTGTCGACGCTCACCGCGATGGCCGAACTGCTGCAGTCGGGCTGCACGACGTCGAGCGACCACCTGTACATCTACCCGAACGGCAGCCGGCTCGACGACAGCATCGGCGCCGCGCAACGGATCGGCATGCGCTTTCACGCGAGCCGCGGCGCGATGAGCGTCGGCCAGCGCGACGGCGGGCTGCCGCCCGATTCGGTCGTCGAGCGCGAACCCGACATCCTGCGAGACACGCAGCGCTTGATCGAGACCTATCACGACGAAGGCCGTTACGCGATGCTGCGCGTGGTCGTCGCGCCATGCTCGCCGTTCTCGGTGAGCCGCGACCTGATGCGCGATGCCGCCGTGCTCGCGCGCGAGTACGGCGTGTCGCTGCACACGCACCTGGCGGAGAACGTCAACGACATCGCGTACAGCCGCGAGAAGTTCGGGATGACGCCCGCCGAATATGCGGAAGATCTCGGCTGGGTCGGCCACGACGTATGGCATGCGCACTGCGTGCAGCTCGACGATGCGGGCATCGGTTTGTTCGCGCGCACCGGCACGGGTGTTGCGCACTGTCCGTGCTCGAACATGCGGCTCGCGTCGGGTATCGCGCCGGTGAAGAAGATGCGTCTCGCGGGCGTGCCGGTCGGCCTCGGCGTCGACGGCTCCGCGTCGAACGACGGCGCGCAGATGGTCGCGGAAGTGCGGCAGGCGCTGCTGCTGCAGCGGGTCGGCTTCGGGCCCGATGCGATGACTGCGCGCGAAGCGCTCGAGATCGCGACGCTCGGCGGCGCAAAGGTGCTGAACCGCGACGATATCGGCGCGCTCAAGCCCGGCATGGCCGCGGACTTCGCCGCATTCGACCTGCGTCAGCCGCTGTTCGCGGGCGCGCTGCACGATCCGGTCGCGGCGCTCGTGTTCTGTGCGCCGTCGCAGACGGCGTACACGGTGGTGAACGGGAAGGTGGTGGTGCGGGAAGGGCGGCTGGCGACGCTCGATCTGCCGCCCGTCATCGAGCGCCATAACGCGCTTGCGCACTCGCTCGTCGCGGCATCGCGCTGAACGAAGCCTGAAGCGACACGGCGGCCGCCTTGCCGGGCGTGCCGCTGGCCGTCGCCGCGTTGCGCCGCGCCGCGACGGCGCGGGCGGCGCGTGTCGTTACGCCTCGATCAGCGTGCGGGTGGCTTCGGCGACGAGGCTGCGCAGCCAGCGCACTTCGTCGGAGTAGTGGCAGCGCTCGTGCCACAGCTGGTAGTACTGCATCGGCGGGAAGTCGAGCGGCGCCGGCACGACCGACAGCGGCAGGAACTTCGCATAGTGATCGGCGAACAGGCGCGTCGTCGTGAAGATCAGGTCGGACTTCACGAGCACGTACGGCGCGAGGTTGAAGTACGGCAGCGTGACGACCACATGGCGCTTGAGCCGTTCGCGCGCGAGATGCACGTCGATCGCGCCGCGCTGGCCGACCGAGTACGGCGTCGGCGCGAGATGCGGCGCGTTCAGGTACTGGTCGAGCGTGAGCCCGCCGCGTTTCGCGAACGGGTGCGTGTTGCTCATCAGGCAGACGATCTCGTCGACGAACAGGTTCGACAGGTGCAGTTGCTCGGGCGGTTCGGGCCAGTTGCCGACGACGATGTCGAGCTTGCCGTCTTCCAGCGCGAGTTCGTAATCGAACGCGGGGCCGAGCGAGTGAAACTCGAGCGTCGCGTTCGGCGCGGCCAGGCGGAAGCGCTCGACGACGGTCGGCACGAACAGCACGTTCAGGTAGTCGGGGCAGCCGATCCGGTAGCAGCGGATCGACGTGGCCGGGTCGAAGTTGTGCTGCTGGAACTTGATGCGCTCGATTTCACGCAGTGCGTTCTGCACGGGCTCGAGCAGACGCAGCCCGTATTCGGTCGGCACCATGCCGGATTTGCCTCGCACCAGCAGCGGGTCGCCGGTGATGTCGCGCAGTCGCCGCAGCGCGGCGCTGATCGCCGGTTGCGACTGGTTCAGTTTGACGGCCGCGCGCGTGACGCTGCGCTCCATCAACAAGGTGTGCAAGACGCGCAAGAGGTACGTGTCGATCGCCTCGCGTTGCTGACTCATGATATCTCCGGTTTATATGGCTGGGCTGATCGAGGGGTAGGTGGGGTATATCGTTTTTAATATGAAGCGCGGCCAGCGTCAAGAGATGGATACCCGCAGGCACCCGCCGGCCGGGCCTCGACAAGGGGCCCGAACGGGGTTGCAAGCGGGCGCGCGGCGCCGTGCGGAGGCGCGTGCAGCGCGACTCCGGATCGCGGCGCGGCGAGTGATGCGACGGTTGCGTCAGTCGTCGATGCGCATGCCGACCTTCAGCGTGACCTGCCAGTGAACGACCTGGTCGCCTTCGATGTGGCCGCGCGTTTCGGTCACCTGGAACCAGTGGAGGTTGTGCAGCGTCTTGCCCGCTTTCGAGATCGCGTTGCGGATGGCGTCGTCGCTCGATTGCTGCGACGAACCGGTCAGTTCGATCATCTTGTACACGTGGTCGCTCATGATGCGCTCCCTGGGATATCGGCATATATCGTCGGTGCAGGTCGCGGTCCCGAAGCGGCGCCGCGCGTGCCCGGCTTCTTGAGTGATAGGTATGATGGGCGGCAACTGCAACCCATATCGGAGACGAGGAACATCGTGGAAGTCGGATTTTGCGGACCGGGATTGATGGGCGCGCCGATGATTCGGCATTTGCTGGCTGCCGGGCATCGCGTCAGTGTGTGGAATCGCTCGCGCGACAAGGCCGAGGCGCTCGTGAAGGATGGCGCGCAGGTGGTCGGTACGCCGCGCGAACTGGCGGAACGCGTCGATACGGTATTCGTCTGCGTGCTCGACGGTCGTGCGGTCGGCGACGTCGTGTTCGGCGAACACGGGCTGCTTTCCGGCGACGCGGCTGCGCGCCGCCTGCAGCGCATCGTCGATCATTCGAGCATTCCGCCTGCCGCGACGCGCGACTACGCGTCGCGTGCGGCCGCGCTCGGCGTCGGCTGGGTCGATGCGCCGGTGTCGGGCGGCGTGCCGGGCGCGCAGGCCGGCACGCTCGCGGTGATGGCGGGCGGCCGCGCAGCCGATCTCGACGCGGTGCGGCCGCTGATCGGCACGTACGCGTCGCGCATCACGCACATGGGCGACGCGGGCGCGGGCCAGACGGCAAAGCTGTGCAACCAGGCGATCGTCACCGCAACGGTGACCGCGATCGCCGAGGCAGTCGGCCTGGCGCAGGCGAGCGGCATCGACGCCGCGCGGCTGGCCGAGGCGCTGGCCGGCGGCTGGGCCGATTCGGTGCTGCTGCAGACGTTCGTGCCGCGCATGACGTCGGGCGGTCATCCGCCGATCGGCGCACTCGGCACGTTCCAGAAGGATGTCGACGCGATCGCCGACGCGGCGCGCGACACGGGCGCGGTGATGCCGGTGTCGGCGACGGTACAGCAGGTGCTGCGGCTCGGTGCCGCGCAGGGGCTCGCCGGCGCCGATTTCGCCGCGTTCATCGACATCGTGCGGCCCGGCAACGGGCGTCAGCAGGCGGCGTGACGAACAAGCGGGGCGCGTGAATGGCAGATGGGCCGCCCGGAGGCGGCCCATCGTATGACTGGCGGTTCAGCCGAGGGAGCGTGGTGTCGTGTCGCCGGCGTTCTGGCGACCGAGCCCGCCGCGCAGGCTCGCTTTCGTGCCTGCACCAAACTCGGGCAGGATGCGCGCGCGTGCCCGGCTCGCGAATACCAGGAAGCCGAAGCCGTTCGCTTCGTACCAGTACCCGCCGTTTTCGAGGCCGTCCAGCGGCTGTTCGAGTGCGTTGGCGATCGATTCGATGCAGCGCTTGCGCAGCTCGGCGATCGCCGGATAGGGCGGCTGTGCGCCGCGCACGCTGCACAGGAGCACGTCGAGACCGGGCAGCACATGCGCATAGAGGACGGGTTCGTCCTGCGCACGGGCGCGGGCAATCTTGGTGTCGAGCTGGGCGAAAGGTTTCGAGTGGCGCAAAACCGCAAGGAATGACTCCTGGCCATCCTGTTGGGCACGCCGACGTTTTTTCGGGAAGGACATAAACACTCGCCTCAAAAACAATTGCAAGAAATGCGGCACTTTCATGCGACCCACTCCCGGCTATGTACGCCGCATGTCGATCCTTTATAGCACACGAAAATGCTGCATTCGTGCAGTACGACGATCAATGTCTCCCGTCGACCTGCTCGCCCTGATCGACACAGCCAGCGTCTTGGCGCCCGTACTGTCGTTTAGTCTCCATCATAGACCTGCTTTCCCCGCACGTGCATTCGCGCGTCACAAAAAAGTGAGACAGGCCGCATGCGGCGGGCGGTGCACGGCGCGCGCAATAAAAAAGGCCCGCACGGGGCGGGCCTGGCAGGCGGGGCGCCCGGCGCTCAGCGCTGCTTGAGCGAATCGCGGATCTCGCGCAGCAGCACGGTGTCTTCCGGCGTCGCGGCCGGCGCGGCTTCGTCCGGCTTGCGCAGCTTGTTGATGAATTTCACCATCAGGAAAATGATGAACGCGAGGATCACGAAATTGATCGCCACCGTGATGAACGAGCCGTAGCCGAACGCGGCGACGCCGGCGGCCTGCAGGTCCTTGAACGAATCGGGATTACCCTTGAACGTCGGGGGGATGGTGCCGAGCAGAACGAACTTGTTCGAGAAATCCAGGCCGCCGGTCAGCACGCCGATGACCGGCATGATGAGATCTTTCACGATCGAGTCGACGATCTTCGAGAATGCGCCGCCGATGATCACGCCGACGGCGAGATCCATCACGTTGCCCTTGACGGCGAACTCCTTGAATTCCTTGATGATGCTCATGAGCGGCTTTCTCCTGGTTGGGGCAAAGGGAGGCGTGCCGCGACGCGCAGGGATGCATTGCGTCGAATGAGGGTCGGTGGCACGCCGATGGCCGCATGATAGCGAACGCTCCCCATTGCCGGTAGCCCATCTTGAAATGATTGACAAATCCGCGCGTCGGCGCGGCCGGCCATGCAGGGGAGCGTGGCGTGCATTGCGGTGCGTCGTCGGGAACGTCGACGCGCCGCGCAAGGTCAGGTGTTGTCGTCCGTCCAGCCGTCGTCGTTGCTGCCGAGATCGACGTTGCCGCTGCCGCCGTCGCTCCAGTTCGACGCGTCGCCGCGGCCGAGGTCGAAGCCCGGGTCGGTTTCCTGCCGGCGGCGCTCGCCGTCGACGATCACGTCGCGTTCGACCACGCGCTCGCGGCCGCCCGACATCGCCTCGCCGAGCAGCACGCCGGTCAGCAGCCCGCCCATCCCGCCGCCGAAACCGCCGCCGCCTTGCTGGATCACGACAGGCGGTTGCTGTTGCGGGTAGGGCTGCTGCGGATACGGCTGGCCTTGCGCGCCCGTCATGCGATCGGCTTCCTGTGCGTACACGGAGCCGCTGCCGTTCGCCGGTGCCGCGGGTTGCGCGGCCGGATCGGGGCGGCCTTCGACGCGCGCCTTCACGCTCGCATGACGCTGTTCGAGTTCGTCGACCTGATACGGCGGCACCGGATTCTTGCCGTTCGACAGCGTCTCGACGAGCGTGCGCGCGTCGGTCTCGATCGCGTCGAGCTCGCCCATCAGCGCCGTGGCGCCGGGCGCCGTCGACAGCTTCGCGTCGAGTTTCAGCGGACGGATGTCGTTCAGCACGTCGGTCGCACGCTTGAGCTGCGTGCGGCGTTCGTCGTCGGCGCGGCTGTTGTCGGCCGTGCGTGCGCGCCGCAGCGTCCAGCGCAGCACCAGCGCGATTACCGCGACGATCAGCCCGAGGCCGATCCACATGCCGGTCGACGGGCCGTGTTTTTCGGCCGGCGCGACGGCGGGCGCGAGCGACGACTGCAGCGTGCCGGCCTGCGTGGCCGACGGTGCGCCGCCGCCCACGCGCGCGGCGTCGGCGCGAATGCGCGACTCCGTCTGCGCGAAGTGCGACGCGTCGGTGAAGCGCAATTGCGGATCGAGCGACTTCGCACGCTGCAGTTGCGTGAGCGCGTCGGACGCGCGGCCTTCGCGGTCCAGCACCTGCGCATACAGGTAGCGCGCGTGCGCGTTGTTCGGATGGGCGTCGATGACTTGCGACAGCTGCGTGTCGGCTTGTTGCCAGTTGCGCTGCGCGATCGACTGCTCGACCTGCTGCAGCGACGGTACCGCAAACGCGGCGGACGACAGCAACATCAGCGAGAGGCCGAGTGCGGCGAGAGATTTCTTCATGGTCGAACCGGGCTCAGGCGCCCGTCTCCTGACGATCGGTTCGCGCCGCACGCCCGGGCGGGCCGCGGCGCGGTGGCCGTTACTGCGCGGGCGTGTCGAGCTGCTTCTTCAGCGCGGCGAGGCGATCCTCGACCGACGGGCCCTTGTTCAGCGCGGCGAGCTTGTCGTCGAGCGCCTTGCCGCTCGACGTGTCGGCCGAATTGAGGCGCGCGTCCGAGCGGGCGTTCTGCAGCGCGACCTTGTCCTCGAGCTTCTGGAAATCCTCGGACAGGTTCTTGCCGCCGATGCCGCCCAGCGCGCTGGCCGCGACATCCTTCGCCTGCGCGATTTCCTGCTTGGCCTGCAGGATGTTCGAGCGCGCGTTCAGGTCGTTGCGGCGCTGACGCATGTCGGCGATCTGCCCCTTCAGCTTGTCGACCGACGGTTCGAGCGTCGTCAGCTCGGCCGCGAGCGCGTCGCGCTCGGCTTCCGCGTTCGACTGCGCGGCCAGTGCCTCGCGTGCGAGCGCTTCGTCGCCGGACTGCAGCGCGCGCTTCGCGCCGTCTTCGTACTTCTTCACTTTGTCGTCGGCCGCATCGCGCTTGCTGCGCTGGGTCGCGACCTGTGCCTCGATTTCGATCAGCGAATTCTCGGCACGGCCGATGCTGTCGTCGAGCTCCCGCACGATCTGCCGTGCGTCGCGCGACGGATCCTGTACCGAATCGGCCGCATCGTTCAGCAGGCCTTTGATCGTGCGCGAAACAGAGTCGAAAAGCGACATGAAATCCTCCGTGGTTGAAAGGCGCCGCGTGACCGCGGCAATGCCCGCCGCGGGCCGGTTGCGACCCGCGTGAGCCGGCGGATATTACACCACCGGTTCACTTAAATACGGCTTAAACGCGGGAGTTCAAGCGGCTTGCGTATCGGGATGTCGAACCTTTCGCGATTGAAAGAAAATCGGCCGCGCGCGCCATATTGCGTGTTCATGATAGGCCGAGGATGCGGACAATACGTTCCGTAAATCACGGCGTTGCGGGAATTTTTACAAAAAATCGCGAAGGCACCCGGTCGATTTCATTAAAATGCGCTGTCACGTCGCGGGAACGGATCGCCGCGCGGCGGGGTCTGTCGACGTGACAGTCGCATCTCGATGCACCCGCTCTGATCCATCCGCTTGCATTTCCGCATGCGTCCGAGGGCGCCACGACGCCCGCCATTCCGACATGCCAATTATCAAACGACCGCCTTCTCCTTCCGACAGGAACGAACCCCACTACACGCTGCGCCGTTCGCCGTCCGGAGCCTATTACCCGGATGACGACGATCGCGACGATCGCGACGACGGCCGCCGTGCACAGCGCAGCGGCGGCGGGGGTCGTCGCTCGTTCGGCTCGCGCGTCGCGCTGTGGTTCGTCGGCCTGTTCGTCACGCTGGCGATCGTCGGTGCGTTGATCGTCGGCTACGCGCTGGTCGTGATGGCGCCGCAACTGCCGTCGCTCGATGCGCTGACCAATTACCAGCCGAAGGTGCCGCTGCGCGTGTTCACGGCCGATCACGTGCTGATCGGCGAGTTCGGCGAGGAGCGCCGCAGCCTCGTGCGCTTCCAGGACATTCCCGACGTGATGAAGAAGGCCGTGCTCGCGATCGAGGACTACCGCTTCTACGAGCACGGCGGCGTCGACTTCGTCGGCATCCTGCGGGCGGGCGTCGCCGACCTGATGCACGGCGGCGCGCGCCAGGGCGCGAGCACGATCACGATGCAGGTCGCGCGCAACTTCTTCCTGTCGAGCGAGAAGACCTACACGCGCAAGATCTACGAGATGCTGCTCGCGTACAAGATCGAGAAGGCCCTGACGAAGGACCAGATCCTCGAGCTGTACATGAACCAGATCTATCTCGGCCAGCGCTCGTACGGCTTCGCGGCCGCTGCGCGCGTGTACTTCGGCAAGGACCTGAAGGACATCACGCTCGCGGAAGCGGCGATGCTCGCGGGGCTGCCGAAGGCGCCGTCCGCGTATAACCCGGTCGTCAATCCGAAGCGCGCGAAGGTGCGCCAGGAATACATCCTGAAGCGCATGCTCGAGGTCGGCTACATCACGCAGCCGCAGTACGACGCGGCCGTGAAGGAAGAGATCCGCGTGCGCACGCCGGGCAACCAGTACGCGGTGCACGGCGAGTACGTCGCCGAGATGGTGCGGCAGATGATGTACCAGCAGTACAAGGACGAAACCTATTCGCGCGGGCTGACCGTCACGACGACGATCAACTCGGCCGACCAGGAGGCCGCCTACCAGGCCGTGCGTCGCGGCATTCTCGACTACGAGCGCCGCCACGGCTATCGCGGGCCGGAAGCGTCGATCAACCTGCCCGCGGCCGGCGACGACCGCGACGAGGCGATCGACGACGCGCTCGCCGATCACCCGGACAACGGCGACCTGCAGTCGGCGGTCGTGCTGTCGGCGTCGCCGAACGCGGTCGAGGTGCAGTTCGTCGGCGGCGCGACGACGACGATCGGCCCGGCCGGGCTGCGCTTCGTGTCGGCCGCGCTTGGTGCCCGTGCGAACGACGCGCTGCGCATCAAGCCGGGCTCGGTCGTGCGCGTGCTGAAGGACGGCAAGACGGGCTGGCAGGTCGTGCAGCTGCCGCAGGTCGAAGGCGCGCTCGTCGCGATCGCGCCGCAGGATGGCGCGATCCGCTCGCTCGTCGGCGGCTTCGACTTCAACAAGAGCAAGTTCAACCACGTGACGCAGGCATGGCGGCAGCCGGGCTCGTCGTTCAAGCCGTTCATCTATTCGGCTTCGCTCGACAAGGGCATGGGGCCGGCGACGATGATCAACGACGCGCCGCTGTACTTCCCGCCGAGCGTGCCGGGCGGTACCGCGTGGGAGCCGAAGGACGACGACCAGCCGGACGGCCCGATGACGATGCGTACGGGCCTGCAGCGTTCGAAGAACCTCGTGTCGATCCGGATCCTCGCGTCGATCGGCACGCAGTATGCGCAGCAGTACGTGACGCAGCGCTTCGGCTTCGATCCCGCGAAGACGCCGCCTTACCTGCCGATGGCGCTCGGCGCGGGCCTCGTGACGCCGCTGCAGCTTGCGACCGGCTACGCGGTGTTCGCGAACGGCGGCTACAAGGTCGATCCGTACCTGATCGCCGAAGTCGACGACGCGCGCGGCCAGCCGCTGCAGAAATCGCAGCCGGTGATCGCGGGCAGCACGGCGCCGCGCACGATCGAAGGTCGCAACGCGTACGTGATGAACAGCCTGCTGCATTCGGTCGCGACGGCCGGCACGGGCGCGGGTACCAACGCACTGGGCCGCAGCGACCTGCAGGGCAAGACGGGTACGACGAACGACGCGAAGGACGGTTGGTTCGCCGGCTACCAGCAGTCGCTCGTCGCGGTCGCGTGGATGGGCTTCGACCAGCCGAAGAGCCTCGGCAGCCGCGAATTCGGCGCACAGCTCGCGTTGCCGATCTGGGTGAACTACATGCGCACCGCGCTGAACGGCGTGCCGGAGCAGCAGATGCCGATGCCGGATGGCCTGACCTCGCTCGACGGCGAGCTGTTCTACGCCGATCGCACGCCGGGCAACGGCTTCGTCGCGAACGTCGACATCAACCCGGCCGAGAATGCGATCAGCGCGAACGACGCACTCGGCTCGGCCGGCGCGGCAGGGCTTGCGCCGCCGCCCGTCACGGCGCAGGAGAAGCAGCAGATCATGGACATGTTCGAGAACAAGTAAGCGGTACGCCGCTGTTCCGGCATGCGACGGGCGCCTTCGGGCGCCCGTTTTTTTTGCGCGGTGCCGGTAGCGGGTGAAGCGGAATCAGAACGATGCGCACGCCGGCGCGAGCGTCATGCCGACCGATTGCTGCCGGAATCGCTGCACGTACGCTTGCCGGATCGCGGCGAGCCGCGCGCGCGTGTCGGGCGTATCGTCGGCGATGATACGGATCACGAAGCTGTCTTCGCGCGTGATCCCGCCGGTTGTGCGGTCGCGCCACTGGCCGTGTGTGTCCCAGTAGGTGAGCCCGTCGGGGAAGCGTGGCGTGACCGTATCGGCGAGGAACGCCGTGCGTTCCGCATCGGTCACGGGGCCGCGCCCCGCGATGTCGCGCCCGAACAGCAGGTCGGCCTGCAGCATGCGGTTCTCGCCCGACTGCGTGCAGGCCGGCTGCGCGCCGACGACGGGCGAGGGCGGTGCCGCGCAGCCGGCGAGCAGCGCGATCGCCACGGCGCCGACCAGCGGCAGCACGCGGTGTCGCCACGTCGCAGCCCGTGCGTGCAGCGGCCGCATCTGCCCAATCTGCCCATTTCGTGTCGATCGACCTTCGC
The DNA here is from genome assembly GCF_025560745.1 of Burkholderia sp. S-53. Lineage (NCBI taxonomy): Bacteria > Pseudomonadati > Pseudomonadota > Betaproteobacteria > Burkholderiales > Burkholderiaceae > Burkholderia > Burkholderia sp. S-53. Next base: position 2,260,515 of record NZ_CP090483.1, on the reverse strand, counting down.
GCGCGCAAAACGCTGCGCGCTCAACCACTTGCGTGCTTGTTCGGCGGGTTATCAACAGGGCTGTCAACATAATCTGGGGATAACCCTAGGTTTGTCCACTTGCGCCCGGCGCGCGGTCAGTGCTGCAGTTTCGCGTGCGCGAGATGCATGCCGAGCGTGCCGGGGTCGGTGTTCGTGCCCGACAACAGCACGCCCACGCGCTTGCCCTGCAGCGTTTCGCGCAGCGGGCCGAGCAGCGCGGCGAGTGCGGCCGCGCATGCCGGTTCGACCGACAGCTTCAGGTACGAGAACAGGAACAGCATCGCGGCGCGCAGCGCGTCGTCGGACACGGTGACGATGCGGTCGACGTGGCGCCGGCACAGCTGGTAGCTGTATTCCTCGGTATGCGGCGCCATCAGCGAATCGGCGATCGTCTGCATCGCGCTCATCTTGATCGTGTGATTCGCCGCGAAGCTGCGGCTCATCGCGTCGGCGCCTTCCGGCTCGACGCCGTACACGTGCACGCGCGGATTCGCGAGCCGCAGCGCGGTCGCCATGCCGGCCGCGAGCCCGCCGCCGCCGATCGGCACGATCACCGCGTCGAGGTCGGGCGTCTGCGTCGCCCACTCGTAACCGAGCGTCGCGGTGCCGAGGATCGTGTGATAGCCGTTGAACGGATGGATGAAGAAGCGGCCTTCCTCGGCCTCGATCCGCCGCACGAGATCGAACGCCTGCGATGCGCTGCCCGCGAGCACGACTTCCGCGCGGTACTGCTTGCACTGCGCGATGCGCGTCGGGCTCGCGGTATGGAACATCACGACCTTCGCGCTGCTGCCGAGCCGCATCGCCGCATACGCGACGGCCGCTGCATGATTGCCGGCCGATACGCAGGTGACGCCGGCGTTCTTGCGGGCCTCGTCGAGCGCGAGCAGGTTCGTGAATGCGCCGCGCGCCTTGAAGCTGCCGCTCACCTGCAGCAGTTCGAACTTGAAGTTGACGTGCGTGCCCTCGAGGGACGGCAGATCGGCGCGTTCGAACACGGGTGTGCGCGCGACCCAGGGCGACAACGCGAAATGCTGCGCGGCGATTTCGTCGAGCGTCGGAATCGGCTCGCCGTCGATCGTCGTATGGGCAGTGCCGTGTTGGTCAGTCGACATGACGTGGCGGGTGGCGGAGTGGGCCGGCCCGCACACGCGGGCCGGCGTGGCGGGAGGCAGTCAGTGCGCGTCGACCGACATGCTGCGGATGAACTTGCGCAGGAACTGCTCGCAGCTGGCGAGCTGCGCGAGCTCGACATATTCGTTCGGCTTGTGTGCCTGCTCGATGTTGCCGGGCCCGCACACGACGCTCGGGATGCCCGCGCGTTCGAACAGGCCGGCCTCGGTGCCGTACGCGACCTTGCGCTTGTCCTGGTCGGCCGTCAGCGCGCGCACGAGCTGCGTGATCGCGGCCTGTTCGGTCGCGTCGAGCCCGGGCGCCGCGGCGATCTTCGAGAACTTGATCGCGGCATTCGGATGCTCGCGAAGCATCTGCGGCAGCAGCGTTTCCTGCGCATACGCTTCGATGCGCGTGAAGATCTGCTCGGGATCGAGCGTCGGCAGGTTGCGGAACTCGAAGTCGAAGCGGCATTCGGCCGGCACCGTGTTGATCGCGTTGCCGCCCTGGATCGTGCTCGTCTGCGCGGTCGTGAACGGCACGTCGTACAGCTCGTCGAACGGGCCTTCGGCGCGGAAGCGCTCGGCGATGTCGCGGATGTGGCAGATCAGGCGCGCCGCGTACTCGATCGCGTTGAGCCCCTTCGGCGTCAGCGACGAATGCGCCGCGTGGCCGCGCACGCAGCAGCGGTACGCGTTGATGCCCTTGTGCGCGATGATCGGCCGCATGCTGGTCGGCTCGCCGACGATGCAGCCGGACGGTTGCACGCCGCGCTTGACGAGATCGGCGATCATCAGCGGCGCGCCCGCGCAGCCGATTTCCTCGTCGTAGGACAGCGCGAAATGGATCGGCTTCGCGAGCTTCGTCGCCTGCATCTCGGGCAACAGCGCGAGCGCCGTGCCGATGAAGCCCTTCATGTCGCAGGTGCCGCGGCCGTACAGGCGGCCATCGCGGATCTCGGGTGCGAACGGGTTGCTGTCCCATTGCTGGCCGTCGACCGGCACGACGTCGGTATGCCCCGACAGCACGATGCCGCCGTTCGTCGAGCCGTCGTGCGCGGGCACGGTCGCGAACAGGTTTGCCCAGCCTTCGCGCGGATCGTGCGTGATCGTCGATGCGATGCCTTGCGCGGCGAGCGCGTCGCGCACCGTTTCGATCAGGCCGAGATTCGGCACGCGGCTCGTCGTGTCCATCGACACCAGTTGCTTGACCCAGGGCAGGCTGACCAGCGATGCGTCGCCCTGGGTTGCGGCGGACGGCGCCGTCGCGTCGAGAGTGGACATGGCAAAACTCCGTCTGATGAATGGGAAAATCATACTCAAAAACGCGTCGGCCCGCCTTCGCCGGGCGCGATGCAGTGCAGCATCGCCGCCCCGTCAGCGCGCCGCGGCCGCCGCTCCCTGCTTCGGCGCGAGCGCGCGCAGCGTTTCCTTGATCGTCGACACGCGGATCGCGAGATCGGGCGAGCGCGTTTCGATGCGCAGCTTGTCCTGGCCCGCGAGCTTGATGTGCCGGTGCTTCTGCACCATGTCGATGATCCGCATCGGATCGATCGGCGGATTCGGTTCGAACTGCAATCCGATCGCAGCCTCGCTCGCATCGATCTTGACGATGCCGAGCGGCTTCGCGGCGATCCGCAGCCGGTGCGTCTCGACGAGTGCGTGCGCCTGCGGCGGCAGCTTGCCGAAGCGGTCGATCAGTTCCTCCTGGATGCCGTCGATCGCATCGCCGTGCTCGCAGTTCGCGAGACGCTTGTACAGCGACAGCCGCTCCTGCACGTCCGCGCAGTAGTCGGCCGGCAGGATCGCGGGCGCATGCAGGTTGATTTCCGTCGTCGCGGCGAGCGGCGCGGTGAGGTCGGGCTCCTTGCCGTTCTTCAGCGCCTTCACCGCGTCGTTCAGCATGTCCGTGTAAAGCTGGAAGCCGATCTCGTGGATCTCGCCCGACTGCTTGTCGCCGAGCACTTCGCCGGTGCCGCGGATCTCGAGGTCGTGCATCGCGAGATAGAAGCCCGAGCCGAGTTCCTCCATCTGCTGGATGGCCTCGAGCCGGCGCTGCGCCTGCTTGGTCAGCGCCTGCGGATCGTGGACCAGCAGGTACGCATAGGCCTGGTGATGCGAGCGGCCGACGCGGCCGCGCAACTGGTGGAGCTGCGCGAGGCCGAACTTGTCCGACCGGTGCATGATGATCGTGTTCGCGCTCGGCACGTCGATGCCGGTTTCGATGATGGTCGTGCACAGCAGCACGTTCGCGCGCTGCGCGACGAAATCTCGCATCACGCGCTCGAGCTCGCGCTCGTGCATCTGGCCGTGCGCGATCACGATGCGCGCCTCGGGCACGAGCTCCTCGAGCATCGCCTTGCGGTTCTCGATCGTCTCGACCTCGTTGTGCAGGAAATACACCTGGCCGCCGCGCTTCAGCTCGCGCAGCATCGCCTCGCGGATCACGCTTTCTTCCTCGCGGCGCACGAAGGTCTTGATCGCGAGCCGCTTCTGCGGCGCGGTCGCGATCACCGAGAAATCGCGCAGCCCTTCGAGCGCCATCCCGAGCGTGCGCGGAATCGGCGTCGCGGTGAGCGTCAGCACGTCGACTTCCGCGCGCAGCGCCTTCAGCGCTTCCTTCTGGCGCACGCCGAAGCGGTGTTCCTCGTCGATGATCACGAGGCCGAGGCGCTTGAACTGCACGTCCGACGACAGCAGCTTGTGCGTGCCGATCACGATGTCGACGGTGCCTTCGTTGATCTGCGCGATCGCCGTGTTCACTTCCTTCGCGGTCTTGAAGCGCGACAGTTCGACGATCCGCACCGGCCAGTCCGCGAAGCGGTCGACGAAGGTCTGCGTGTGCTGCTCGGCGAGCAGCGTGGTCGGCGACAGCAGCGCGACCTGCTTGCCGCCCAGCACCGCGATGAATGCGGCGCGCAGTGCGACCTCGGTCTTGCCGAAGCCGACGTCGCCGCATACGAGGCGGTCCATCGGCTTGCCGCTCGTCATGTCGCCGATCACGGCCGCGATCGCCGCGGCCTGGTCGGGCGTTTCCTCGAAACCGAAGCTTTCCGCGAATTTCACGTAGTCGCGCGGGTCGAGCGCGAACGCGTGGCCTTCGCGGGCCGCGCGGCGCGCGTACAGGTTCAGCAGCTCGGCGGCCGTGTCGCGGATCTGCTGCGCGGCCTTGCGCTTCGCGCGCTCCCACTGGCCGGAGCCGAGCGCGTGCAGCGGCGCGCTGTCGGGATCGGCGCCGCTGTAGCGCGAGATCACGTGCAATTGCGCGACGGGTACGTAGAGCTTGCTGTCGCCCGAGTATTCGAGATGCAGGAATTCGGTCTCGCCTTCGCCGAGATCCATCGACACGAGGCCCATGTAGCGGCCGATGCCGTGCTGCGCATGGACGACCGGGTCGCCGACCTTCAGCTCCGACAGGTCGCGCACCATCGCGTCGACGTTGCTGGCTTGTTCCTGCCGGCGGCGGCCCGCGCGGCGGCCGAGCGCGCCGTACAGCTCGGTTTCGGTGACGATCGCATAAGCTTCGCCCGGCACCGCGAAACCGTTCGACAGCGGCGCGACGCCGAGCGCGAAGCGTTCGTCGCTCGCGAGCCAGCCCGCGAAGTGGTCGTTCGACGCCGGGCGCAGGTGATGCTCGGCGAGCAGTTGCAGGATGGTTTCGCGGCGGCCGGCCGATTCGACGGTCAGCAGCACGCGCTTGCCCGACGATTCGACGAACGTGCGCAACGATGCGAGCGGATCGTCGGAATGCCGGTCGACGGTGAGCTCGGGCAGCGCCGTTGCCCAGCCGCCGGCCGGTTGCGCGGGCAGCACGACGCGTGCGAACGGCTTTGCGAACGCGAAGAAATCCTCGTCGGACAGGAACAGGCGCTGCGGCTCGAGGATCGGCCGCTCGCGATCGTGCGACAGGAACGCGTGGCGCTGCTTCGTATCGGCCGTGAAGCGGCGGATCGAGGCTTCGAGATCGCCGGTGAACACGAGGTGCGCGTCCTGCGGCAGGTAGTGGAACAGCGTGGCCGTTTCGTCGAAGAACAGCGGCAGGTAATACTCGATGCCGGCCGACGGCACGCCGTTGCCGATGTCCTTGTAGATCGGCGCACGGCTCGGATCGCCTTCGAAAGTCTCGCGCCAGCGGCTGCGGAAGGCCGTGCGCGCGGCTTCGTCGAACGGAAACTCGCGGCCGGGCAGCAGCCGCACGTCACGCACCGGGTACAGGCTGCGCTGCGTGTCAGGGTCGAACGCGCGGATCGAGTCGACCTGGTCGTCGAACAGGTCGATCCGGTACGGCAGCGGCGAGCCCATCGGGTACAGGTCGATCAGCGAGCCGCGCACGCAGTATTCGCCGGGCCGCACGACCTGGCTCACATGCTCGTAGCCGGCCAGCGTGAGCTGCGCCTTCAATTTCGCCTCGTCGAGCCGTTCGCCCTGCGCGAACGCGAACGTGTACGCGGCCATGAACGACGCGGGCGGCATCCGGTACAGCGCGGTGGTCGCGGGCACCAGCAGGATGTCGCAGCGGCCTTCGCCGAGGTCGTGCAGCGTCGCCAGCCGCTCGGACACGAGGTCCTGGTGCGGCGAAAACGTGTCGTAAGGCAGCGTTTCCCAGTCCGGCAGCAGGCGCACGCGCGCATCGGGCGAGAAGTAGCGGATTTCCTGCGAGAGCCGTTGCGCGTCGACCGCGTTCGCACAGATCACCGCGAGGAGCGGCACGTCCTGGCGGTTGTCGGCGAGATAACGGGCGATGGCGAGCGCATCGGCGGAACCGTGCGCGCCGTCGAAGGCGAAACGCTGGCCGGGTTTGACGCGGGCAACGGGCGAGGCGGACGGGGTGGAAGCGTTATCTGGCATAGGGACGGCAGGGGTGGCGTACACGGGCGCAGCGCGGTGCGCCGGTCGAGACGAAAGACCTATTATAAAATCCGCTTCTCGATTTCATCTTTCCGGCGTTTCCTTTCGTGACTCCCCGACTTTTCGCCCTGATTCCCTGTGCCGGCACGGGCAGCCGTTCCGGTTCGGCCGTGCCGAAGCAATATCGCACGCTGGCCGGCCGCGCGCTCCTGCATTACACGCTCGCCGCGTTCGATGCGTGCAGCGAATTCGCGCAGACGCTCGTCGTCCTCGCGCCCGACGATTCCCATTTCGACGCGCGCCGCTTCGCGGGCCTGCGCTTCGCGGTGCGCCGCTGCGGCGGCGGCTCGCGGCAGGCGTCGGTGCTGAACGGGCTGCTCGAGCTGACCGAGTTCGGCGCGACCGACCACGACTGGGTGCTCGTGCACGATGCCGCGCGCCCGGGCATCACGCCGGAGCTGATCCGCACGCTCGTCGCGACGCTGAAGGACGACCCGGTCGGCGGCATCGTCGCGCTGCCGGTGGCCGATACGCTCAAGCGCGTGCCGGCCGGCGGCGACGCGATCGCGCGCACCGAGTCGCGCGACGCGCTGTGGCAGGCGCAGACGCCGCAGATGTTCCGCATCGGCATGCTGCGCGAGGCGATCCTGCGCGCGCAGCGCGAAGGGCACGACCTGACCGACGAAGCGAGCGCGATCGAATGGGCCGGCCATACGCCGCGCGTCGTGCAGGGCAGCCTGCGCAACTTCAAGGTTACGTATCCGGAAGATTTCGCGCTCGCGGAAGCGATCCTCGCACGCCCCGCGAACGCTTCCTGACTTTCACCCCATTTCAATCGGAACACGCATGGATTTCAGAATCGGACAAGGCTACGACGTGCACCAGCTCGTCCCGGGGCGCCCCCTCATCATCGGCGGCGTGACGATTCCGTACGAGCGCGGCCTGCTCGGCCACTCGGACGCGGACGTGCTGCTGCACGCGATCACCGACGCGCTGTTCGGCGCGGCGGCGCTCGGCGACATCGGCCGCCATTTCTCCGACACGGACGCGGCGTTCAAGGGCGCGGACAGCCGCGTGCTGCTGCGCGAGTGCGTCGCCCGGGTCAAGGCGGCCGGCTTCACGATCCAGAACGTCGACAGCACCGTGATCGCGCAGGCGCCGAAGCTCGCGCCGCATATCGACGGGATGCGCGCGAACATCGCGGCCGATCTCGGGCTGCCGCTCGACCGCGTGAACGTGAAGGCGAAGACCAACGAGAAGCTCGGCTATCTCGGCCGCGGCGAGGGCATCGAGGCGCAGGCCGCCGCGCTGCTGGTCAGGCAGGGCGGCTGACGCCCGGTTGTGGCGGCGCGCGGTTCGCACCGCGCGCGGTGCTGCGAAAATGAAAAATGCCACGCATCGGCGTGGCATTTTCGTTTGGAGCGACGGCCGTTCCGGCATGACTGCCGGTCGCGCGGCGAAACCGATCATGCAGCCACTCATGCAGCCATTTACTCGCCTTCGGCGGCGATCACCTGCGCGGCGGCGTTGATCACCGACGCGATGCGGCCGACGTCGCGCAGCTGCGTGACGGTCATCCCTTGCTCGTTCTTCAGCAGCGCATAGTGCGACTTCACGCAGAAGTGGCACTTGCCGACGATCGACGCGGCGAGCGCGTACATCTCGAACTTGCGCTTTTCGACGCCGCCGTGCGTCGCATACGCACCCATCCGCAGCTCGGCGCGCTGCGTCTTCAGGTCGGCGTCGTCGGCCATCTCGACATACGGATACCAGGTGTTGTTCATCCCCATCAGCGCGGCCGCCGTCAGCACGGCGTTCGTCTCTTCGGGCGACAGCACGCCGGCTTCGCGGATCGTCTTCACGAGCACCGTGCTCTTCGCCGCGATCGCCGCCGCCAGCGCGACGCCGACCGCGTCGGTGCCTTCGAGCGACGAGCGCGAGATCGTGCCGTCGAGGTTCAGGCGAATGTCCTTCGCGTAGTCGGGGATGCGCGCCTTAATCGAATCGATGAATTCCATTGATATCTCCTATGAGTTGGCCGTTAAAAAAGCCCGCAGGCAGCACATGCGCCGCGGGCTTCGGTGCATCGACGCTTACAGCGTCGAGCCGCCGACAGCGCGGTTGCACGGGCAGAGTTCGTCCGTTTGCAGGCCATCGAGAATGCGCAGGATTTCGTCCGTGTTGCGGCCGACGTTCAGGTTGTTGATCGAAACGTGCTGGATCGTGTTGTCCGGATCGACGATGAACGTTGCACGCAGGGCCACGCCGGCTTCCTTGTCGCGCACGCCGAGCTGGTCGATCAGCTCGCCCTTGACGTCGCCGAACGAGTAGTGGTTCAGCTTGTTCAGGTCCTTGTGCTCACGGCGCCATGCGAGCTTGACGAATTCGTTGTCCGAGCTGCCGCCGAGCAGGATGGCGTCGCGCTCTTCGAAGTGCTTCGTGAGCTTCGCGAACTCGACGATTTCCGTCGGGCACACGAACGTGAAATCCTTCGGATAGAAGTAGATGATCTTCCACTTGCCCGGGAACGATGCTTCGGTGACGGTCTCGAACGCCGACTGGCCGTTTTCCTCGTGATGATTGAAGCCCGGCTTCGCGGCTACGACGGTGAAAGCTTCGAGTTTATCGCCCACGGTTTTCATGCGGATACTCCTGTATGAGTTGGGAAGAAGACTGAGTCAAGCTACCTCGGTGCTGCAACGACGGTGTGACAGCATGGGGCAGACTATAACACTATTAGTAAAGCGCTTCAATAGATTTTGGCTAACGATCCCCATAGCTTTTGTCAACCGGATCGATAGTGTGAAGCGCGGGAAGCGTGCGCGAGCGCGTCACGCAGTCGCACGCGCCTTGCCGGCGCCGGGGAATTCGAGCGTGACTTCGAGGCCCGCTTCGGGGTTGCGGTTGCGCAGGCGCAGCGCGCCGCGATAACGGCCGACGAGCCGCAGCACGATCGCCATCCCGAGGCCCGTGCCGTCCGCCTTGGTGCGCGCGGTGTCGACGCGATAGAACGGCCGCATCACGAGCGGCAGTTGATCCTCGGGGATGCCGGGGCCTTCGTCGCTCACCGACAGTTCGACGCGCGCATGCGACACGCGCGTCTCGAGCGTGATGCGCGAGATGCCGTCCTGTTTGCTCTGGCCGTACTTGCGCGCGTTCTCGACGAGGTTGCCGATCACGCGGCGCATGTCGGTCTCGTCGGCTTCGATGATTGCGCTCGGCGCGAGCCGTGTGCGGATCTCGACGCCGTCCTCGCCCGACGCGCGCGCGGCGACTTCCTGCGCGATCGACGACAGGTCGACGGGTTCGGGCCTGCGCTGCGACGGGCGCGCATAGTCGATGAAGGCTGCGATGATGCGGTCCATCTGCTCGATATCGTCGACCATCGCGTCCTTGGTCGCCTGGTCGGACGGGCTCATCTCGGTTTCGAGGCGCAGCCGCGCAAGCGGCGTGCGCAGGTCGTGCGAGATGCCCGCCAGCATCAGCGCGCGGTCGGCCTCGAGCTGTTCGAGGTCGCGCACCATCTGGTTGAAGCTGCGGTTGGTCTCGGCCGCGACGCCCATCCCGCGCTCGGGCAGCAGCTCGGGCGTCTGGCCCGAGCCGATCTGGCGCGCGGCGAGCGCGAGCCGCGAGAACGGCCGGTTCACGAGGCTCGTGATGAACGCGGAGCCGAACAGCGACAGCGCGAGCGCGAACAGTCCCCAGCCGGCCCACTGCAGGCCGGTGACGTTGTCGAGCTGGTCGCGGTCGAGCGCGACCCAGTAATCGTCGTCGTCGATCTTGAAGCTGATCCACACGCCGGGAATGTCGTTGACCGATTGAGCGATCACGGTGTCGTCGCCGAGGCGGCTGCGGATGTCGTGCTCGATCAGGCGGTTCAGCGATTCGTCGGGCTGCAGCTTGAACTTGTCGGTTTTCTCGCGCGGGTAAACGCGCACGCCCTCGTTGCTCTCGAGATCCTGCAGCAGCGCGCGCCGCAGATCGGGATCGGAATAGAGCAGGGCGGTGCGCGTGAGCTTCACGACCGCGACGAGCTGCAGCGCGACGCGCTGCGCACGCGGCTCGCGCTCGATCACGCGAAAGCTCTGGAACCACGCGGCGAGACTGACCGAGATCAGCAGCGCGATCAGCAGGAAGGTGCGCCAGAACAGCCCGCCGAACGCGAGCTGCAGGAGGCGCCGGTCAATACGCATGGGACGGGCCGTGGGCGGGCGAAACCGGAAAAGAAAAAATCAGGCGGCGCCGTCCGGAATGAACACGTAGCCGAGGCCCCAGACGGTCTGGATGAAGCGCGGGCTGCCCGGATCCGGTTCGATCAGCTTGCGCAGGCGCGAGATCTGCACGTCGAGGCTGCGGTCGAACACTTCGTATTCACGGCCGCGCGCGAGCTCCATCAGCTTTTCGCGCGACAGCGGCTGGCGCGGATGGCGCGCGAACACCTTCAGCACCGAGAATTCGCCGGTCGTCAGCGGAATTTCCTGGCCGGATTTCGTCAGCGTACGGGTGGCGAGGTTCAGCGAGAACTCGCCGAACTCGAACACCTCGGTGGTTTCCGACGGCGCACCCGGCAGTTCGGCCGGCGCCTGGCGGCGCAGCACCGCATGAATGCGCGCGACGAGTTCGCGCGGGTTGAACGGCTTCGGCAGGTAGTCGTCGGCGCCCATCTCGAGGCCGACGATGCGATCGACGTCCTCGCCCTTTGCGGTGAGCATGATGATCGGCGTGCGGTCGTTGCTGCCGCGCAGGCGGCGGCAGATCGACAGGCCGTCTTCGCCCGGCAGCATCAGGTCGAGCACGAGCAGGTCGAAACGCTCGCGGACCCAGAGCTTGTTCATCGCAGTCGCGTTCTCCGCGACATATACGTTGAAACCCTGCTCGCCGAGATAGCGGCGCAGCAGATCGCGCAGGCGCGGGTCGTCGTCGACGACGAGAATCTTGGAGGGGTTTTTCGTTTCCATGATCGGCATCTTATCGCGAATGGGAATTGGCGCACGGCCGCGCATTTTCGTGCGTTACAGTCAGTTACAAAATTTACCCGTAGTGTCGCGCCGAGTAAAGGCAGGCTATAGAGATTCCTTTACTCGAAGCCGAAATTCGGTAGATACTCCCCTGCACTCCATCTTTCATCTTTGCACACCCGAATTCCGCAGGGTTTTTCAAGTACCAGAGGTAGCCGGTTGCCGCGTGACGAAGGGAACAAATCGACCAAAGAAGCGAGGACGGTCATGCGATCTGCCCGGATTGCACTGATGCTGACGATCGCGCTTGCCGGTCCGTATGCGTCTAACTTCGCGTATGCGCAGCGCCCCGAGCAGGGCGCACCGTCGCGCAAGCTGCCGCGCGGCAAAGCGCCGCAGCCCGATCGTGCCGCCGAGATGCCGGTCCGTTCCGCCGTGCCTCCCGATCTCGAACAGCACCGCCGCGACGGGCACATGACGCCCGAGGAGCGTCACCTTTTGCGCCAGCACATCGAAGACGCCGTTCGCGAGCTGTACAAGCGCTGAAGCGTGCCGTCTTCATCCTGCGCGGAACCCACCGCGCGGAAAAAATTCGTAGCACTTTTTCCGTCAACTTTCGACCGCCGATTGCCGTTGTACCGGCATCCGCACCGCCGGTGCGCTCCGGGAGTCCATGACGATGAAAGCGAACGCTGCCGCACCGGCGCCGTCGCCCGCAATGCAGTCGGCGCTCGACGCCGACGATGCACTGTTTTTCCTGAGCCGCACCGGTTTTTCTCCCGCGCCCGCCGACGTCGCGCGCATCGTCGGCATGACGCGCGCGCAGGTCGTGGCCGACACGCTCGGCAACGTTCGCCGCGAACCCGTCACGGCGTGGCCCGACTGGATCGCCGAGCTGCCGCCGACGCGCGCGCAGCGCCAGGCGCTGACCCCCGACATGCGCCGCGACGAGCAACGCGAGCGCAATGTTCGATACGATGCGTTGCGCGCGACCTGGGTCAACGAGATGGTCGTGACGCCGTCGCCGCTGACCGAGCGCATGACGCTGTTCTGGCACGGGCACTTCACGTCGGGGCAGGACAAGGTGCCTTATCCGCAAACGATGGCCGCGCAGAACGCGCTGTTTCGCCGCGAGGCGCTCGGCAACTTCGGCACGCTGCTGCACGCGGTCGCGAAGGACCCGGCGATGCTGCAGTATCTCGACGGCGCGAGCAATCGCAAGGGGCGCCCGAACGAGAATTTCGCGCGCGAGGTGATGGAGCTGTTCACGCTCGGCGAAGGACACTACACGCAATACGACGTGACCGAAGCCGCGCGTGCGATGACGGGCTGGACGATCGATCCCGATACGCTGCGTTTCGAGGTGCGGCCGGATTTGCACGATGCGGGCGACAAGACGATTCTCGGCGAGACGGGGCAGTTCGACGGCGACGGTTTCGTCGACATCCTGCTGAAGCGGCCCGGCACCGCGCGCTTCATCGTCGGCAAGCTGTGGCGCGAATTCGTGTCCGATACGCCCGACGCGGGCGCGCTCGATGTCGTGGCGGAACGGTTTCGCGCGAGCGGCTACGACATTCGCGCGGCGCTTGCCGCGCTGTGGTCGACCGACGCGTTCTGGGATCCGCGCAACCGCGGCGTGCTCGTCAAGTCGCCGGTCGAATTCGTCGTCGGGTCGGTGCGGCTGTTCGACGTCGCGTACGGCGATCCGCAGATGCTCGCGAACACCGTGCGCACGCTCGGGCAGAACCTGTTCTATCCGCCGAACGTGAAGGGCTGGCCGGGCGGCGCGCTGTGGATCAACAGCACCACGCTGCTCGCGCGCAAGCAGTTCGTCGAGCAACTGTTCCGCGCGACGGAGACGGCCGGCATGCGGCCGCCGGCGCATCCGGTGGCGCCGCCGCCGAATGCGCGTGCGCACGCGATACCGGTGGTCGACCCGGCGTCCGCCGCCGGCATGCGCGGGCCGGCCAAGCCCGCGCGCGCCGGCCTGCGCTTCGATCTCGAACGCTGGCTTGCGCAATATCGCGCGCGGCCGCAGGCGATCGCGGGATTGTCGACCGAGCTTCAGCTCCAGCACGCGGTGCTGCCGGTGTCGCCGGTCGCGGCGATCGACACGGATTCGACCGGCAGCGCGTATCTCGAGGCGCTGCTGATGGATCCGGCCTATCAATTGAAATGATGCAAACGACGACGAATCGGAGCGCCGCTGCGGCAAAGGTGCGGGGCGGCGAACCAAAGGATGCGCGATGAACCGACGTGATTTTCTGACGCTGACGGGCGCCGCTGCTGCGGCGGGCGTGTCGATGTGGCAGTCGCCCGCGCTGGCGGCATCGGGGCCGCAGGCCGGCCGGCAACCGGCGGCCGGGTATGCGAACGTGCTGATCCTCGTCGAGCTGAAGGGCGGCAACGACGGCCTCAACACGGTGGTGCCGTATGCGGACCCGCTGTACTACCAGTTCCGGCGCAGCATCGGCATCAAGCGCGAGCAGGTGCTGCAACTCGACGCACACACCGGGCTGCACCCGTCGCTCGCGCCGCTGATGCCGCTGTGGCGCGACGGGCAGGTCGCGGTCGTGCAGGGCGTCGGCTATCCGCAGCCGAACCTGTCGCATTTCCGCTCGATCGAGATCTGGGATACCGCATCGCGTTCGGACCAGTACCTGCACGAAGGCTGGCTCACGCGCACGTTTGCGCAGGCGCCGGTGCCGCCCGGTTTCGCGGCGGACGGCGTCGTGCTCGGCAGCGCCGAGATGGGGCCGCTCGCGAACGGCGCGCGCGCGATCGCGCTCGTCAATCCCGCGCAGTTCATCCGCGCGGCCCGGCTCGCCGAGCCATCGTCGCTGCGCGAGCAGAACCCGGCACTGGCGCACATCATCGACGTCGAGAACGACATCGTGAAGGCGGCTGATCGGTTGCGCCCGCGCGGCGGGATGCGTGAATTCAAGACGGCGTTTCCGGCCGGCGCGTTCGGCACGTCGGTCAAGACTGCGATGCAGGTGCTGGCCGCATGCGAAGCGTCCGGGCCCGGTGCGCAGGATGGCGTTGCGGTGCTGCGCCTGACGCTCAACGGCTTCGACACGCACCAGAACCAGCCGGGGCAGCAGGCCGGGCTGCTCAAGCAGTTCGCGGAAGGGATGAGCGCGATGCGCGGCGCGCTGCTCGAACTCGGGCGCTGGAACCAGACGCTCGTGATGACGTATGCGGAATTCGGGCGGCGCGTGCGCGAGAACCAGAGCAACGGCACCGATCACGGCACGGCCGCGCCGCATTTCGTGATGGGCGGCCGCGTGGCCGGCGGGCTGTACGGGGCGCCGCCGGCGCTCGGGCGGCTCGACGGCAACGGCAACCTGCCGGTCGCGGTCGATTTCCGCCAGCTCTACGCGACCGTGCTCGGGCCGTGGTGGGGGCTCGATGCGACGCGCGTGCTGCAGCAGCGCTTCGACACGCTGCCGTTGTTGAAGGCGTGATGCGCCGGGTTCAGCGCCGGCGTGCGGCGCGCCACGCGATCCACAGCTTGCGGATCGGCGTCAGCGCGATGCGCTGGTGCAGCACCTGATAGCCGTCGCGCCCGATTTCGTCGAGCAGCGCGCCGGCCAATGCGATCTGCGCGCGCAGCGTGCGCTGCGCGCGGCGTTCCGATGCGGGGATCGCTGCGTCGGCGGCCGCGAGCGCTTCGCGCGCACGCGCCGTCTGGAATTGCAGCAACTCGGTGAAGGCCGGGCTGTAGCGGCGGTTCAGCAGATCGGCCGCGGTTACGTTGTAGCGCTGCAGTTCGTCGATCGGCAGGTAGATGCGGCCGTGGCGCGCGTCGTTGCCGAGTTCCTGCACGAATTGCGCGAGCATCAGCGCGCGGCCGGCGTCCGCGGCCCACGGCTGCGGGTCGGCCGGGTTCGCCGCGCTGGCGCGTGCGACCAGCGACGCGAAGGTGCCGCCGACCTGTGCGATGTAGCGCTGCAGGTTCGCGAAGTCGAGGTAGCGCGCCTGTTCGAGGTCCATCCCGTAGCCGTTGACGAGCGTGCGCAACGTGTCGGCTTCGGCGGCGATCACCGGATGATGCTGCGCGAGCGCCTTCGTGACGGGGTGCGACGGTTGCCCGTCGGCCAGTGCCGCGAGTTCCTTGTGCCACCACGCGAGCTTCGTGTGTCCGACGGTCGGGTCGCTGGTTTCCTTGACGGTTTCCTCGAGTTCGCGGCGCAGCGCGAACAGCGCGGTCAGGCGCGGCTGCGTGGCGAGCGGCGCCTGACGCAACGCGTAGTAGACGCTGGAGCCCGCAGGGGCGGCCTTTTGCTGACAGTAGTCGTCGAAGTTCACGGGCGGAATCGGGTGGGGGCGGGTTCGGGGGACGCGCGGCGGCGCGGTGCCGAAACGTCGAGCGCGGCATTCTAGCACCGCTGCACGACAGGCGCCGGCAGGGCGAGACAAGGTCGCCCGGATCGGGTAGAATCTCGCGCTCGCCTGATCGGGCGTGCCGGTTTTCGGGCCGGTGCGAAGCCCAGGGCGCGTGGAGAACGCATGTTGCGTGCCGCGCGGTCAGGCGACAGAAAATGCGCGTGAGTGGCGAAATTGGTAGACGCACCAGGTTTAGGTCCTGACGCCCGCAAGGGTGTGCCGGTTCGAGTCCGGCCTCACGCACCACATATACTCCCAAGCATTTCCATGTTTGGCCAAAAAGCCCCGTCAGTCAAGCACTTACGGGGCTTTTTGCTACCAGCGTTGCCCATCTTTTCCCATTGACACCCATGAAATCGGGGGGCATCGTAGGGGGCAGTTTTCATGACCTGGGGCATCGAAATGCCCCCATGCTCAAATGCCCCTTACCGATGTCGCCGTCCGTGCGGCCAAGCCTCGCGAAAAGTCCTACAAGCTGGCCGACGGCCAGGGCATGTACCTCGAGATCATGCCGACCGGGTCGAAGTACTGGCGATTGAAGTATCGCATCGACGGCAAGGAGAAACGGATGGCCCTCGGGGTCTATCCGGCCGTGACCCTGCTGGCTGCGCGTAAGGCTCGCGACGAGATCAAGGAACAGCTTCGCGGCGGTCTGGATCCTTCGCACGAGAAGAAACGTGTGAAGTTGCAGCGCAGTCTTGATCGCGCGAACTTCAACCGGCTCCGCGACCCGGAATCGAAGCTCGGCATCGCACGCTGGCTCGAAGGCGCGCTCGTGCCGGGCGTGCCCGCCGAGTCGGTCACGCATCAGCGTTTGCTGCGCACGATGGACACCGTGGTCGAACACGCCGACGCGCTCGACGATGCGTTGGCCGGCCTGCCGCGGCTGTTGATCGATCAGGAGCTTTCGATCGTCTTCTACGATCTGACGACAATCCGCACCGAGGGACATTCGCGGACCGACAACAACGAACTGCGTCAGTTCGGTCTCGCCAAGGAGGGCGATATCGCCCGCCAGGTCATGCTCGGTGTCGTGTAGACGGCTGACGGGCTGCCGATCTACCATGAAGTGTTCGCTGGCAACGCCGCCGAAACCCGGATACTCATCCCCGCCATCAAGAAAGTGCTGGCGCGTTACCCGATCCGGCGTGTCGTGCTGGTTGCCGATCGCGCGCGGCCTGCTGTCGCTGGACAACCTCGAAGCCATCGAGGCGATCCGGGTCAACGGACGGCCGCTCGAGTTCATCCTCGCGGTGCCGGCGTGCCGCTACGGCGACTTCGACGAATTGCTTGCCGAATCCCATGCCCGACTATGTGCCAGCGCTCCCGAGGAATCCTCGACGAGTTCCAGTGGCAAGGCCATCGGCTGATCGTCGCGCATCGGTCGGATAGCGCGATGGAGATGGGGCGGCGTCGCGACGAACGGATCGCCGAACTCGAAACCGCAGTGGCCCGCCTGGCCGGCAAGCTGGACGGACAAGACTGCGGCGGTCGCTACAAGGGCCGGCGGTTCTCCGACAGCGTCGCCAAGGCGCGCTTCTAACAGGTTGTGTGCGAAGCGAAGCTCGCCTCGATCCTGAAGGTCGACCCGCGTTCGGAACTGTTCACCTACGAGACCGACGACCGGGCGCTGGCGCGAATGATGGACGGCAAGCTGCTGCTCGTGACGAACGTCGCGGATCTGACGCCCGTCGAGGTCATCGCGCGCTACAAGTCGCTCGCGGACATCGAGCGCGGCTTCCGGGGGCTGAAGTCCGAGATCGACATCGCGCCGGTGTTCCACCGGCTGCCCCAGCGTATCCGAGTGCACGCGATGATTTGCTTCCTCGCGCTGGTGCTGTACCGGGTGCTGCGCATGCGGTTGAAGGACCGCGACAGCGCCTACTCGCCCGAACGCGCGCTGGAAGTCGTTCGCCGCATTCAGCTTCATCAGGTCACCCTGCATCGCCAGCATACGTCCCAAGGCCTCACCACGGTCAGTCCCGAGCAGAAGGAGTTGTTCGACACCGTCAAGCGGTCCATCCCGACCCTCCGCCACGTCGTGTAGTGACAAAAACGGCACCCCCGCCCCAACAAAATCAATCGCTTACGCGAAAATCTGTCGAACTCGGGCGGCAGATAGATCATCCAGCTCGCCCGGCTCGGTGTCAGACACCTGCTTTGTGACATAGCGCCGGGGAGCTACCGTCAGATTCGCCGGGGGAAACGCTGGACGGGGGCGGTCAAACAGAATCCACGCTCGTTTACGAGATGCATTTATGAAAAATCCTGACCAAATTAGGAAATTTCTTAGTATTGACGGGTTTATTAAGATTTAATGTGTATTTTGTAGAACGTTTAAAAATTGATGCCAGATTGAGTTTGGTTGGAAGTGCAAAAAAGAAAATCAGGAACGGGGCGTCGTTGCATAAATGGGTCGCGACGCAGAAATGGGCTACGTTCTTTTTCAGTCGGTGCAGGCGGCAGAGTTAGGTCATGTGATTGAGCACGTCTACGCGAACGGCGACTCCGGTCGACTGTCTGGCCTGATTTAGGTATACCTCGCGAGCAATGGCGATATCAGTTTCCCCGGGCATATGCCACTTTGTGGTCGTGTGCTCGTTCAGTGGCGCTTGTTGCGCAATGTCGTCGGACACGTCCAAGGAGTTTCCGTGTTTGAACATATCTCCGCTTGCTCGGGTGATCCGATGCTTCGATTAACTGAAGAATTTCAGCAAGATTCGCGACCAAACAAGATAAACTTGGGTATTGGTATCTATGTTGACGCGGTAGGGAAGGTTCCTGTGATGCGAGCTGTACGTGAAGCATCAGCAGCGGCATCACATCAAATGACACCTCGCCCATATCTATCCGCGTACGGAGACACCCAATATCGTGATGTCGTACAGGAGCTCATATTTGGTCGGGATAGCGAGGCGCTCAAGACCAGGCGCGTCGCGACGTTGCAAACCATTGGCGGTTCTGGCGCCCTCAGGGTAGGCGCCGATTTTCTGAAACGCCATTTCCCCGCAGCGGGAATATGGATTAGTAACCCAAGCTGGGAAAAGCATCGCGTCATATTCGAAGCCGCCGGTTTAGCCGTCAATAGCTATCCATATTACGATGTACGTACCGGTGGGCTGCAATTTGAACAGATGCTCGACGCGATTGACATCCTGCCGGAGCGAAGTATCGTGCTGTTGCATGCGTGCTGCCACAATCCGACTGGCATCGATCCGAACGACAGACAATACGCCGAACTTGTTCCAGTATTGCAGCGCCGCCGCGTGATTGCTTTCATCGATTCGGCCTACCAAGGATTTGGAGCGGGGCTTGACGAAGATGCAGAGCTTATACGACTTCTCGAGTCGTCCGGTGTGCCACTAATCGTTGCCAGCTCATTTTCCAAAAATTTTTCCCTGTACGGTGAACGTTGTGGTGCGCTAAGCATCGTGTGTGCAAGTGCCGACGAAGCCGAACGTGTACTCGGACAACTGGTGTCCACGATTCATACAAACTATGGGAACCCACCAACGTACGGTGCACGGCTCGTTGCGGACGTTCTTCACACCCCCCTATTGCGTGTCCTGTGGGAAAGCGAACTCGGCGAGATGAGCGAGCGGATTTGCTTAATGCGGCAGGCTATTCATCAAGACCTCGCGGAACGCATCGGTGATGCGCTGTGTACGCATTACATCGCGCAACGCGGCATGTTTGCCTATACGGGGCTGACCGAGGCGCAGATTGAGAGGCTGCGTCGGGAGCATGCCGTGTATTTGCTAAGTTCGGGACGCATGTGCGTGGCCGGACTGAATCCGAGCAATGTCGGGTACGTTGCGTCTTCGATTGCCGCTGTCGTGGCAGCGGACGCATGAGTGTTAGGAAATGGAGACTCAGATGAATACGATTGGGCAAAATCCAGCGGTATCGTCCGCGCTTGCCGCGATACATCCAGACGAGCGGTATGCGCGAGTGCAACTCGCCGCATGCTACCGCATCTTCGCCATGCTCGGCTGGACAGAGATGATCTACAACCACATCACAGTACGATTGCCTGTGAGCGTCAGTGGCGAGGATCGCCAGTTTCTGATCAATCCGTTCGGACTGCATTACAGTGAGGTCACGGCCAGCAACCTTGTGAAGGTGAACGCGCTTGGGCACATTCTCGACGGCTCACCATATCCGGTCAATCCGGCCGGCTTTACCCTTCATGCCGCGATTCATGCGGGTTTGCCGGACGCACATTGCGTGATGCACACGCATACCACTGCTGGCGTTGCGGTCGCCTGCCTCGAAGGTGGTTTGCAGCAGGCGAGTTTTTACAGTGCGCTGCTGCACGATCGCATTGCCTATCACGACTTCGAGGGGATTACGATTCACCCGGAAGAAGGGCCGCGGCTAGTTGAAAATATTGGAGAGCGGCAAGCTGTAATCCTTCGCAATCACGGGCTGCTTGCCTGGGGTAGGACGCTGCCACAGACCTTCACAATCCTTTGGACACTCAATCGCGCCTGCGAGATTCAGGTAGCAACGCTCGCGATGGGGCAGGCAAGAACCATTGAGAACACTGTGGCAGGTCGTTGCTCGCGCGATGCGCGGCAGTTTGATTCCCACCATGGCGCAGGACAAGACGTCTTCGATGCGTTAGTCCGACAGATCGATGTCGTCGACACCAGTTATCGAGATTGAGCGAGTGGAACAGGATATCGACTGACAACTACACGCCAATTGATGTCGTCTCTCGCACTACAGCTTCTTGCTTCCATGGAGAATCGATCCAATGAAAATCTGTGTGATTGGTGCTGGGCCATCGGGGCTATGCGCAGCTAAGGAAATAAAAGAGAACAATCCTCGCGCAACGGTTGCGATCCTCGAGGAGGCGAGTACCATCGGCGGCGCCTTTTCCCGATCATATAAAGGCCTCACTCTCGTCAATAACCCGCTTCTTATTTCATTTAGCGACTTTCTGGCGGAGGAGTGCGTTGATGATTTACGTATGTGGACAGCCGAAGAATATGTGGGCTACCTCGAACGTTACGCCAAGTCAAATGATCTCATCGATTGCATCAGGTGTGGGAGTCGTGTTACGAATGTCTCGCTTCTGAATTCAGAATGGCAAGTCACATTCTCGAATGGTCACGCATCACACACCCAGGTATTTGATTATATTGTGGTATGTAGCGGCGCGAATGGAAAGCCAAATCCTGTCACATTTAAAAATCAACACCGTTTTCTTGGTAGGGTCGTTCACAGCGATGATATCAAGGATCCCAAAGAGCTGGCGGGACTAAATGTGGTATTTGTTGGCATGGGCGAATCAGGCTCGGATCTGTGCTATATGTCGTCCGAGGTTTCTGCGAGAAGCATCGTTTCAATTCGGCGTCGCCCTGGGTATCTAATCCCGCGCTACCACGATGGTCGTCCAACGGATCTAGACACCTCGCGAATTTACCATTGCTTGCCAAAAAATATCGACGAAAGCTGCTTATCGTTCTTTTTGAAATACAAGCGGAGAATCGAGCGCAACAGCATTTGCTCGCGGGAGGATGTCGCAATCCAGGATCGGGCGGACTATTTGAATGGCGAGCTGTTTGGCGCCGACAATCTCGGCCCTTTCCGACGTACTACAACGAAAAGTTGTGGATTTATTCGTGCTCATCTCGCCGGAGCAGTAGAAATAATGCCGGAGATTGCCGATCTCGATGGCAATCAGGTTCATTTCAGCGATGGTTCTGTCGTACATGCAGATATTATCGTATGTTGTACGGGCTACAAAGGTCGACTTGAATTCTTGCCCGCCGAAATAAGAGAGCACATTCCCTCGTCCAATGAGCTCTACGAGTACATGTTTCTGCCGGATTACATCGACAAGCTAGCATTCGTTGGTTTTGTACGGCCGGGTGTTGGAACTGTTCCGGTTGCCGCGGAATTGCAAAGCAGGTATCTCGGTCTTTTGCTTAGCGGTCGAATTCGATTTCCGAGTCGGGAGGCCATGGTGACGGATATACGACTCCAGCAGGAATCAGCTCGGAGAATTTTCCCGGCAGATTTTGATCGCGTCGGTCACATTATTGATTATTATTCTTACATTTCAAAGGTTGCGAAAAAAATCGGTGTGCGCCCTCGACAATGGGCGCTATTTTTTACTGATGTGCGTCTCTGGTACAAAGTTAATTTTTCATTCTTGTGCCCTGGCATGTTCCGCCTCAGTGGCCCGGGAGCGAAGCCTGACACCGTGAAGAGTGTCCTGCGATCGCTCCCGACGATGCCAAAAAGAGTACTGCTCCTCGAAGGGGTACTCTATGTGCTATGCCACGTTTTGGCGGCCATCGGGTTGCGACGCTTTCGCCCATTGTCATGACCAAGCTGTCCTCGCATGAAGGTCGCGTCGAATGGATTCGAAAGTGATGTACCGCTCTTCGCGCTTCACTGCTTGTTTCCGTAAGCAGACGTGAGACCCCGGCGGGATCTGCGCGGTGCTCCACGAATAGACTGTGCGCCGCCTAAAGTCAAAATGGATCGATTTCGTATTCCACTACGACTAGTGATTCGACGCGTCCGGAGATGCGGCATCGGAAACTCTTGGGGGCGCTGAATCGAACGACCAAGGTCACTTAATCAACGAATTGCCAAAACAAGTGCCGACGTTTCTTAATATCAAAAACGTAATATGGAACATCGCGATGAAAGCACGGAGCTTTGATTTTCACCATCCGATTGCCTTCTGGACAGGCTGCGCCGCCATTAGTAGTGGTGTGCTCGCGCATATGCCGATGTTCTTGATGGGCAGGCACAACGGCTACCAGATGGTTGGTATGGAAATGGATGCCACGATGCTTGGCGGGATGGCGCTCATCTTGCTCGGCACGTTGCTCTCGGGTTACGGCCTGACGCCGCGCGTTGCGAATACGCGCCGGGAGCTGCCAACTGACAAGCCGGCAAAGTTCTATATCGCCGACCACACGCGGCTAAATAACGCGCACTGGAAGCTTTTCGCGGTTCTGATTATCGCGCTTGTCGTCGACGTGCTTAAGCCAGCGACACTTGGTTTCGTGGTTCCAGGCATGATGCGCGAGTACGAAATCAGCAAGGCTAGCGTTAGCGTTCTGGCATTGTTCGCTCTCGCGGGTACCACTATTGGCTCAATTGTGTGGGGGTGGCTAGCCGACGTCTTTGGCCGACGCTCGTCGATTCTGCTCTCGGCGTTGTTGTTTATCGGGACCTCAATCTGCGGCGCAATGCCAACTTTCGAGTGGAACTTGGCGATGTGCTTTCTGATGGGCATGTCGGCAGGCGGTCTATTGCCGATTGCGTTTACGGTGATTGCCGAATCCGTTCCGACCGCACACCGCGGCTGGATGTTGGTTGCGCTGGGTGCGATTGGCACGTCGGGGGGGTATCTGCTGGCGGCGGGATCGGCCGCGTTGCTTGTGCCTGAATTCAGTTGGCGTGCGCTCTGGCTGCTGGGTTTGCCGACCGGACTATTGATCGTGTTCTTGGGGCGCTATATCCCGGAATCGCCACGCTTTCTTGCGGCGGCAGGGTTTGAAAGTGAGATTCGCGCTGTAAGTGGCCGCTTCGCATGTGCTCAAGCGAGCCTGCCTCCTGAATCACCTGCGGCTTTCGCAAATGGTGGCGAGCTCCCAACGAGCAGTCGCGTGCAGCTGTTGCTCGGCAGCCATGCGACCATCACTTGGTGTCTAATTCTCTGTGGTATAGCTTGGGGCATTGTCAATTTTGGCTTTCTGCTTTGGTTGCCGACCAATTTGGATAGCATGGGTATGGATCCTGTCGTGAGCAGATGGCTCCTCACCAACTCTGCATTGCTAGCGCTTCCCGGCACTGCGATTGCAATTTGGCTCTACTATCGTTGGAGCAGTATCAATTCGTTGGTCCTGTTCATCGTGCTTACCGCAGCGGCACTGCTGATGTTTTTCTTGCTAGGTCTCGCGCACGTGCGATCAACGATGGCGATAGCATTAGTCACCGCA
This sequence comes from Burkholderia sp. S-53, assembly GCF_025560745.1. Lineage (NCBI taxonomy): Bacteria > Pseudomonadati > Pseudomonadota > Betaproteobacteria > Burkholderiales > Burkholderiaceae > Burkholderia > Burkholderia sp. S-53. The sequence goes on along the minus strand of NZ_CP090483.1, from coordinate 2,237,217 downwards.
GCCATGTTAATGGGTTCGACCGGCGTCATCGCGATGCTTATCCCCTATGCCGCTGAAGTTTATCCGACGTATTCGCGTGGCACGGGCACGGGCTTGATTGCGGCCAGTTCCAAACTCGGTGGCGTCCTCGGTGCTTGCCTGGGAGCTTTGGGAGGGGCGGGGCTCGATCAATTGTTGGCTTCACCAATACTGGTGACAGTGCCGCTAATCGTGGCCGCAATACTGCTGGTTCGCTACGGAGTCGAAACTCGGGGGCGTAGTCTGGAGGATGTCCACAACACGTTCGCGATAGAGGATAGGGCATCGAAGGCGCAGCTTGATCGATTTTCGAACGACAGGGATCGCTAGCCACTGGTGCTGTCAGGTTGTTGCAGAAGCCGGCTTGGGGGCGACCGGAACCATTTCTTTGAGGGCTACGCATTTATTGCGCAAAACCTCACGAGATCGTTTCTGAATAATGGTCATGGAGTCCGGCCTTACGCACCAGAAGTCGGACGCGCACCCGTCAGGGTGACGTTCCCGAAAAAGCGCTGCCGGTCGGCTGACCGCAGCGCTTTTTCGTTTCCGCCCGTTCCTTCCGCGGCATGCGGGCCCGTACGAGTGCACGTGGACATTCGGCCGCGTGTAATATCGGCACCAATATTCCAACACACGGCACAGAACCCGAGGGGCCACCGATGAAGAACACCGCACGCATGTCGATTTCCGTTCTGGCGCTGCTGCTGGCCACGCCGGCATTTGCCGCTACGCCTGCCGACAACGTTGCGTGGAGCGCCAGGCCAGTACAGACGGCCGCATCGTCGTCGGCGTGCTCCGCCTACTCGGGGCGGGTGATGTCGAGCGGCGAACAGATCTCGACGGAAACCGTGCTGAAAGCGCTCGGCACGTCGCTGGCCGGTGCCGCGCTGGGCGCCGTCGCCGGCGGGTATCAGGGCGCAGCCCCCAATCCGTGCCCGCGCCCCGGCCTGTGACCGGCTCGCAAGCGAACCTTGGGAATCGCCGCTTCGACTGAAACAAGCCGGATATCAAGCGCCGCGCGTCGCCCGACCGCGGCGCTTGGTCGTTTCTGGCGCGCCTACTCCCAGAAGCTCCGGATCGCGACCGCCACGATCACCGGCACCGAGAACACCAGCGGGATCGCGAAATATTGCGCTTCGCGATCGACGATCCAGCTATAGATCACCCACGCCGCGCCGATCGCGAACGTGATCAGGCCGACCGCGACGGCGACGATGTTCAGGACCAGCTTCGAAGGCTGGCGGCGCGTTTTGGCATTGTCGTTGTTGTCGCGCGGGGACGATTTCATCGGAGGAGTGCGGCTTCGGGCCGGAACAGGGGTAAAAGCACAGGAAACCCCATCCGCACGGATCGCGCAAGGGCCGGCGCATGCCGGCCCCGTCATGTTCATTCCCGAGCGTTACAAGCTACAACCCGAACGACGCAGCCAGTTCGTCGAGCAGTCCGCGCTGGAACGCGATGAACCGCTCGCCCGGCTGCTGCGCGATCGCGAGGTCGAGCATCGGATCGGCGACGTCGGTGCGAATGCCGGCCAGCGCCTCGACGATCGCGAGCCCGCAGAACGGCACGTACGCTTCCGAATACCCGCCTTCATGAACGATCACGAGCCGGCCGCCGCAATGGCGCTGCGCGGCATCCTTCACCGCATGCGTCATGAACCGGTAGCTGTCGGTATGCAGCTGCATGCGCGCGAGCGGATCGACCGCGCTTGCATCGAGGCCGCTCGCGACGACGATCAGTTCGGGCCGGAAGCGCTCCAGCGCCGGCAGCACGATCCGCTCGAACGCGTAGCGATACGCGTCGTCGCCGCTGCCCGCGAGCAGCGGCACGTTCAGGTTCGCGCCGACACCCGCGCCCTCGCCGCGATCGTCCGCGCCGCTGTAGCCGGGCGGGAAGCAGCGGTCCTGGTGCAGCGAGATCGTCAGCGTGTCCGGATCGTCGTAGTAGATCGACTGCGTACCGTTGCCGTGATGCACGTCCCAGTCGATTACCGCGACGCGTTCGATGCCGTGTTTCGCGCGCGCGGCCTCGATCGCGATCGGGATGTTCGCCAGCATGCAGAAGCCCATCGGGCGGTCGCGCAGGCAGTGATGGCCGGGCGGCCGCGACAGCGAGAACGCATTGGCCGCGCGCTCGCCGACGACCGAGTCGACCGCCGCGATCGCGAGGCCGACCGACAGCGCGGCGATCTCGTAGCTGCCCTTGCCGAACGGCGCGAGATCGCCGAGGTCGCCGCCGTTCGCGTCGCTGAGTGCGCGGAACGCGTCGAGATAGTGCGCCGGGTGAATGCGCAGCAGGTCGGCGGTCGAGGCCGGCTCGGCGCCCCGCAGGTCGAGTTGCGCGGCAAGGCCCGACGCCTGCACGAGCGACAGGAAGCGGCGCTTCGAATCGGGCGATTCCGCGTAGCCCGCACTCGACGGCGGCTGGACCCACCCGCCGACCGGGAAGAACAGCGCGTGCGTGCCGCCGGTGTGCCAGAAAGTGCGTTCGTCGGTGAAGAAGGCAGTTCGATTCATGGATGTGCGTGACCTGTCACGGTTGGGAGGAAACGGAAGCGCGTGCGCGGCGATCGAGATAGCGCAGCGCGGCGAACGAGACAATTGCGACGGCCGTCGCGGCCGCGAACAGCGCGCGCATCGTGCCGCCGGCGTCGAGCATCAGCCCGGCGAGCAGCGGGCCGGCCGCGAGGCCGGCGCCGATCACGAAATTGAGCGTCGCGACGAGGCGGCCCGACGTGTCGATCTGCGCGACGGTCGCGAGGATGAACGGCAGCACGAAGGTCCACGCGAACTTGAACGCGAAGATCGCTGCGCTGTAGCCGCCCGCGTGCCGCATCGCAGCGAGCGCGACGAGCGAGGCCGCGAGCAGCGCGTAGCCCGCGGCCAGCATCGCGCGTCGCGCGAGCCGGCCGCCGGCGCACGACGCGAGCGCCGCGCCGGCGATGCCCATCACGCTCGCGATCGCGAGCACGTTGCCGGTCGACTGCGGATCGAGCCCGGCCTCGGCTGCCGAGCGGCTCGCGAACGTCCACACGCTGCCGATTGCGAGATAGAACGTCAGCACCGCGCCGATTGCGAGCACAACGAAGCTTCGCGGCGTATGCGTCGCCGCACCGCGCGCGGTTTGCGCAGGTGTCGCTCGCGTGCCGAGCGACGCCGGAAAACCACGCGACAGCGGTGCCGCGAGCAGCGCGAGCGCGGCGAGCGCGATGTACAGCGCGCGCAACCCGAACGCGGCGAACACATGCGGCAGCACGAACAGGCCGATCGCGCCCGCGATCAACTGGCCGACCACCCACAGCCCGTACACGCGATCGCTGTTCGTGCTCGTCGCCGCGCTCGTCATGCAGAGCACCATCAGCGAGCCGCCGCCGAGCGCGGTGACGGCACGCAGCGCGAGCAGCGCGGCGAAGCCCGGCATCCACAGCGCGGTCAGCAGGTTGCCCGCACCGAACAGCGCGATCGCGCATCCGGCGACGCGACGCGCGTCGACGCGGCCGAGCCACAGGTACGACGGCACGGTCGCGAGGCTGAACGCGCCGAGTTCGACGAAGAAGTGAGTGCCGATCTGCGACGCAGATAGCCCGAGTTGCGCGGCGAGCTGGCCGGCGACGGCCGGCGCCACGAGCAGCAGCAGCGGCGTGATGGCCGCGAACACGACGAGCGCGGCGAGCGTCGACCGCGCGAACGTCGGCGCGCAGCCGTCGGTCGAGAGTGCGGCATCCGGAGACAGGGTTTTCATGGCGGGATCTCGTTGGAGGAATCAGAACAGGTGGTACATGCCGACCATCGCGCCGAACTGCGACGCGCCGGCGAGCGGCGTCGGGTCGTATTCGTAGACGGTCTGCGAACTCTGGCCGCTGTTGCGCGCATAGCCGAGGTTCACGTACGCGACGGTGCGTTTCGACAGCGCGTACGTGGTACTTGCGATGAACAGCGTCGGATGGCCGATCGCCGGCGTGTGCGAGTCGGTGTGGTAGACGCCCGCGTTCAGGCCGATGCCGTTCGGGCTCACGTAGCGCGCGCCGCCCCAGACGATCGTGCGCGCCGCGTCGAGGTCGCCCGTCAGGCGCTCGACGCCGGCGTAGACGGTGAGCGGCAGTGTCGCGAACGCATAACGCGCGGCGAGCGTGCCGAGTTCGCGGCGGCGCGCCGACGTGTCGTCGGCCGCCGACACGTCGCCGTGCGCCTGATGCAGCACCGCGCTGACCGACAGGCCGTTGCTCGTGTACTGGCCGCCGAGTTCGAGCACGCGTCCGGCACGCGTATTGCCGGCGACGCCGGTCGTCGCGGCGAGCGCCTCGACATCGAAGCCGGCGAACGTCGGCGACTGGTATTTGACCGAGTGGTCGATGAAGTTCGCGTTCATCGGCACGAGCACGCCCTGGCCGCTGTACGACGCGTACCAGAGCGGGTCGTAGAACAGCGTCTTGTCGAACAGCACGCTGAACTGCCGGCCGAGCGTGACGGTGCCGACGGGCCCCGCGATGCCTGCGTACGCGCCGCGAAAGAACGCGTAGCCGGGCGCGGTCGCGGTGCCGTCGTTGACGTTGAGGCCCTGTTCGAGCTTGAACAGCGCACGCCAGCCGCCGCCCAGATCCTCGTTGCCCTTCAGCCCGATCTGCGACGGCAGGATGCCGTAGTTCTGCAACTGCACGGCCGAACGGCGCCCGTCGGCGTGCGTCAGGTATTTCACGCCGGCGTCGAGCGCGCCGTACAGCGTGAGGGTCGACTGCGCGTGCGCGGCGACGCTGCACACGGCGAACGTCGCGGCGGCCGCGGCCGTGCGGATGAAGCGGGATTTCGTCACGTGGAGTTCTCCATACCGTCCTGCATCGGTTTGTCGTTGGTGTTGTCGCGACGCAGTGTCCGCAGCGGGAAAACCTTCGAACAGTCGTGCAGATGAACGCTGCGGAAAACCCGCGGTGCACGGCATGGACGCAGTGCGATGCCGCGGCGCGCCGTGCTGCGGAGCAGCAACGTGCCGCGCACCGTTCAAATGGATGGGGTTGCCGCCGGTTTCGGCACCGTGGCCCGCCAAAAAAGCCGCTGGCTATAATCGGCCGTCTGCGTTGCGTGCATCAGCGGCCCGATCGGGCAGGGGAGCGGAAGGTGAGGATCACGACGGATACCGGGCAGGATCTCGACGCGCTGCGCGACGTGCCGGCCGCCATCGTGCTCGACGAATTCGCGTGGCCGCCGCTGCCTTCGCGTCGCGCCGATTTCGACGGCGTCGCGCGCGGCGACGCAGCGCAGCGGGAACTCGGGCTGATGCTGCTCGACCTCTACGCAGTCGCCGCGCAGTCCGGCATCGGCGAATTCGAATACCGCTTCTTTTCATTGCTGCAGGCGCTCGTGCCGTTCGATGCCGCATGGACGGGAGTCGCGACACATGCGTCCACCGGCCCCGTGATGCACAACAGCTTCCTGTACCGCCTGCCGCACGCGTTCTTCAGCGACTGGAAGCGCGTGCGCGACTGCGACCCGCTCGCGCACCGTACGCTGCGCGGCGCGCACGGACGCGCGGTGCGGCTGTCGGTCGTCGAGCCGGGGCTCGATGCGCGGTTTCGCGACTGGTGCGTGAAGTACGGGCTCGCGCAACTGATGTGCGTGTGTACGCTCGATCGCCGCTTCGGCCTGACGACGTTCATGTCGATCTACCGCCAGGGCCTGAATCGCCCGTTCAGCGACGACGATGCGCGCCGTTTCGAGGAGGTGATTCCGCATCTCGCGGCTGCGCTGACGATCAATCGCGCCGCGCAGCTCACGCGCGAGCGTGGCGATGCGGTGGCCCCGGCGGCGCGCGCGCTGTGCGACAACTTCGGCGTGCTCCATCACGCCGATCACGGTTTCGACGACGTGCTGCGCGCCGAATGGCCGGCGTGGGCCGGCACGCGCGTGCCGGCACCGCTCGTCGCGCACCTGCGGCGCCAGTCGGGCCAGCCGTTCGTCGGCGACGCGCTGCGCATCCAGTGCGTGCCTGTCGCGGGCCTGTTCCAGATCGAGGCGCGGCCGCGCTCGCTGCTCGACCGGTTGAGCCCGCGCGAACTCGCGGCGATCCGTTATTACGGCGCCGGCCGTTCGCACAAGGAAGTCGCGCAACAGATGGCGATCTCGCCGACGACCGTACGCCACTACCTGCGCTGCGCGTACCGCAAGCTCGGCATGCACGACAAGAGCCAGATCGCGGGCGTGCTCGGTGCGACGGGCGGCGCGGCCGACGACGAACCGGTGGAAGCGGGCGGCGAGTCGCGTTGAGTCTGAGCCGCGCGAACGCGCGCGTCGCAAGCTGCCGCGAGAATGGTTGTGCCCGCAACCATTGAGCGTTATGCTCGTCAGCTCCCAGGAGACGGAATTCCATCATGAACGACACGAATTCAGGGTCGGTGCGCGCGGCGGTGGTCGGAGTCGGCGCGATCGGCGGATTGCTCGCGGCTGCGCTGTCGCGGGCCGGCATGACCGTGAGCGCGTACGCACGCGGCGCGACGCTCGACGCGCTGAACACGCACGGCGTGCGCGTGATCGACGAGGCGGGCGTCACGTCGTCGGTGCCGGTGCGCGCGAGCGACGACGCGGCCGCGCTCGGCGTGCAGGACTACGTGGTGATCGCGCTGAAGGCGCAGGCGCTGCCGGCGCTCGCCGAGCGCATTGCGCCGCTGGTCGGGCCCGATACCGTGATCGTCGCGGCGATGAACGGGTTGCCTTGGTGGTTCACGCACGGGCTCGAAGGGCCGGTCGACGGCGTGCCGCTCGACGCGGTCGATCCGGCCGGCGCGGTGTCGGCGGCGCTGCCGCCTGCGCAGGCGATCGGCTGCGTCGTGCACCTGTCGTCGAGCACCGACGCGCCGGGCATCGTGCGTCGCGGGCGCGGCAACCGGCTGATCGTGGGCGCGCCCGATTCGCGGCTCGACACGGCCACCGCGCGCTTCGCCGCGGCGCTCGCGGCGGGCGGGTTCGACGTCGAGTCGACGCCCGCGATCCGGACCGAGATCTGGACGAAGCTGTGGGGCAACATGAACATGAATCCGCTGAGCGCGCTGACGGGGTCGACGGCCGAGCAGTTGCTCGATGATCCGTTCACGCAGGATCTCGCGCTGCGGATGATGGAGGAGGCCACCGCGATCGGCGCGAAGCTCGGCCTGACGACGGGGATGAGCGGGCCCGAGCGGATCGCGGTCACGCGCAAGCTCGGCGCGTTCAAGACGTCGATGCTGCAGGATTTCGAAGCGGGGCGCTCGCTCGAGATCGGGCCGATCCTCGGCGTGTTTCCGGAACTCGGGCGCAAGCTCGATGTGCCGACCCCGTATTGCGACGCCGTACTCGGGCTGTTGCGCCAGCGTGCGGCGAACAGCGGCCTGTAACGCGTGTGTGACGGCTGGATTCGCGCTCGCGTGCCACGCGGCACAGCGCGAACCTTGCGGGGTGCCGCCGCCTGATGCAAAACGGGCCGGCCTGTCGAATTTGTCAGATGAATGCTTCCGGCAGGGCTCGGCCGTCCGGCGACGCCGGGCCCGTCACGCGGCTCAGTCGTCCCGCTCGGTTGCGTGCGCGACGACCTTGTCGAGCAGCCGCTCGAACGTCTGGCGTTCGCTGTCGGACAGGCACGCGAGCAACCCGTCGTTCCACTTGCGCACGATCGGCATGATCTTGCGATGCAGCGCGCGGCCGTCGGCGGTCAGCGCGATCAGCACGATCCGGCCATCCTCGTCGCTCGCGCTGCGCTCGAGCAGCCCCTGGCGCAGCAGCGCTTCGGCCGCGCGGCTCGCCTGGCTCTTGTCGAGATTGGTGTGGCGCGCGAGATCCATGATCGAGAACGGACCGAACGCGCCGACGGCGGCGATCACGCGCGCTTCGGGCAGCGAGATGTCGAGCTTGTGCCGGTACACCTCGCCGATCCCGCGGTCGGATCGCTTCGTGAGCACGTGGAGGCGATAGGTCAGAAACTGATCGAGCCCGGCTTGACGGCCTTTCATGTCGAATCCTGAAGAAAAAGGGCGGGCCCGATTGTTCCTGTATCGCGCGCTCGGGTCAACGGTCAGTGTGCGCCGTATTTCAGGCGCGTCAATTGCTCCGCTTCGTTCGCGAGCAGGTTCGCCGCGTCGCGGATCGCGACGTCGAGCGTGATCGGCCCGGGAGCCGGCGAGAAGCAGCCGGAAAAATGTTCGGACAGGCGCGGCAGCGCGGCCGGATCGACCGCGCCGGACAGCAGCGACGCGGGCACGCCGGCGGCCTGCGCGTGCCGGCACGCGATGAACGGCGCCTTGCCGTGCAGCGTCTGCACGTCGGAGCGGCCTTCGCCGGTGATCAGCCAGTCGGCGCCGGCGAGCGCCGCATCGAGCCCGACCTGCCGCGCGACGACTTCGGCGCCGGCTTCGAACTGCGCGCCGAGCATGTGCAGCGCGAAACCGAGGCCGCCAGCGGCGCCGGCACCGGGCAGGTCGCGAGCGCGCCGATCGAGCGCGGCCTCGAGCAGGTCGGCGAAATGGCCGAGCGCAGCGTCGAGGGTCGCAACCTGCGCGGGCGTCACGCCCTTTTGCGGGCCGAACACGGCGGTCGCGCCGTGCGCGCCCGTCAGCGGGTTGTCGACGTCGGACATGCCGACGAATTCCGTTTCCTTCAGGCGCGGGTCGAGCCCCGACGCATCGATGCGCGCGATGTCGGCGAGCCGCGACGGCACGGGCTCGACCGGCTGGCCGCCCGCGTCGAAGCATTGCAGGCCGAGGCCCGCGAGCAGCCCGGCGCCCGCGTCGTTGGTGCTGCTGCCGCCGAGCGCGACGAAGAAGCGGCGCACGCCGTCGTCGAGCAGCGCGCGGATCGCCTCGCCCATCCCGCGCGTGCTGCGCGCGTCGACCGGTACGCTCATGCCGACCGGGTCCGTAATGCCGACGACCTCGGCCGTCTCGACGATCGCGGTGCGCGCGTCGATCACGCCGACCGCCGCGTCGCGTGCCGCGAGCGACGCGCCGGCCACCCGCAGCGAGCGCCGCGTGCCGCCGCCTGCCAGCATCGCGTCGAGCGTGCCTTCGCCGCCGTCGGCCATCGGGCAGCAGCGCACGACCGCGTCGGGGCGGGCGCGGCGGATGCCGGTGGCGATCGCGTCCGCGACCTGCTCGGCGGAAAGCGAGCCTTTGAACGAATCGGGCGCGATGACGACGACAGGCGCGGACGGGTGTTGCGGCATGGTGTCTCCGGAAGGCGTGATTGGTGTGAAGAATTAATGGGGCGCGACGACGGGGCACCCTCAATCGGAGCTTACAGGATGGCGGGCCCGTGGTGGATACGGCGTTCGGCATAGCGGCGATCCGCGCGCATTGCCGTGCAAGGGGCTGTCGACACGGCGGAGACGCATGCGTGTCGTGCCGAACTGGCGGTGCGAGGAAAATTGTTTGCTAGAATAGTCGATTCTTCCGGCCAAAGCCGTGCTCCGAGCCGCTTGCGCTAGCCATCCGGCGCGTGCAGGGATGGCGTGGCGCTCCGGCGCGGCGTGTATGCGTGTCGCAGTAGCGCCGCAGGCAGGCACGGCAAGGAAAACCCGATTCGCTCGAATAATTTTAGGACGATTGAAGCCATGGCTAACGTTGTTGAGAACCTCGGCAAGCTTGAACGCCGCGTGACGATTTCCCTGCCGAAAGACACGGTGCAGAAGGAAATCGACGCCCGTATCCAGAAACTCGCGAAGAACGTGCGCATGCCGGGTTTCCGCCCGGGCAAGGTGCCGCTGAAGATGGTCGCGCAACAATACGCGGGTCAGGTCGAGGCGGAAGTGCTGAGCGACAAGATCGGCCAGGAATTCTTCACGATCAGCCGCGCGGAAAACCTGCGCGTCGCCGGCCAGCCGAGCTTCGAGCCGAAGCAGGAGCAAGCCGAAGATGCGTACGCGTTCGACGCGACGTTCGAGGTCTACCCGGAAGTGAAGATCGGCGATCTGGCGACGGCTGAAGTCGAGCGCTCGACGACGTCGATCGGCGACGCCGAAATCGACCGCACGCTGGACATCCTGCGCAAGCAGCGCGTGCACTTCCATGCACGCGGCGAAGCCGGCGAGCACGGCGACGGCGGCGCGGACACCGCAGCCAAGAACGGCGACCGCGTGACGGTCGACTTCGTCGGCAAGATCGACGACGTCGCGTTCCAGGGCGGCACGGCCGAAGACTTCCCGTTCGTGCTCGGCGAAGGCCGCATGCTGCCGGAATTCGAAACCGCTGCGCTGGGCCTGAAGGCCGGCGAAGCGCGCACGTTCGACCTGAAGTTCCCGGACGATTACCACGGTGCCGACGTCGCAGGCAAGACCGCGCAATTCACGGTCACGATGAAGAAGATCGAGTGGCCGCACCTGCCGGAAATCGACGGCGAATTCGCGAAGTCGCTCGGCATCGAAGACGGCGACCTCACGAAGATGCGCGGCGAGATCAAGGAAAACCTCGAGCGCGAAGCGAAGCGCCGCACGCAGTCGATCGTCAAGAACCAGGTGATGGATGCGCTGCTGAAGATTTCCGAACTCGACGTGCCGAAGGCGCTGATCGAGCAGGATCAGCAACGTCTCGTCGAAATGGCTCGCCAGGATCTGGCGCAGCGCGGCGTGCCGAACGCGAAGGACGCACCGATCCCGGCCGAGATGTTCGCCGAGCAGGCCGAGCGTCGCGTGAAGCTGGGCCTCGTGCTGGCCGAGCTCGTGAAGTCGAACAGCCTCGAAGCGAAGCCGGAACAGATCCGCGCGGAAGTCGACGAGTTCGCGAAGAGCTACGAAGACCCGAAGGAAGTGGTCCGCTGGTATTATTCGAACCAGCAGCGCCTCGCCGAGATGGAAGCGTTCGTCGTTGAAAGCAACGTCGTCGATTTCGTGCTGGGCAAGGCAAAGGTGACGGACAAGGAAGTGAGCTTCGAGGCACTCGCGAGCGCATCGGCGCAAGCGTAAGTGTCGCTCTAGCGGCGTGCCGGCTGTCGGAGCGACGGCCTGCACGCCGTTTTTACGTCAAGCGCACGGTTGCCATTAATATGGCGATTGAGCGGGCGACTTCCCTCCGTTCAATTTTCCATTCGAACAAGGTTCATTGAATGATCACTCGCGCTGAATTGCTGGACATGCTTGCTTCGAACGCGCCGCAGGGTTTCGAGGCGCAAGCACTGGGGCTGGTGCCGATCGTCGTCGAAACGAGCGGCCGCGGCGAGCGTTCGTACGATATCTACTCGCGTCTCCTGAAGGAGCGCCTGGTGTTCATGGTCGGCGAAGTGAACGACCAGACCGCGAACCTCGTGGTCGCGCAGTTGCTGTTTCTCGAGAGCGAGAATCCCGACAAGGACATCAGCCTGTACATCAACAGCCCGGGCGGGTCGGTGTCGGCCGGCATGGCGATCTACGACACGATGCAGTTCATCAAGCCGGACGTGTCGACGCTGTGCATGGGCCTCGCGGCCAGCATGGGCGCGTTCCTGCTCGCGTCGGGTGCGAAGGGCAAGCGCTTCGCGCTGCCGAACTCGCGCGTGATGATCCACCAGCCGCTCGGCGGCGCACGCGGCCAGGCATCCGACATCGAGATCCAGGCGCGCGAAATCCTCTACCTGAAGGAGCGGCTGAACCAGTTGCTCGCGCAGCACACGGGCCAGGACGTCGAGCGCATCGCGCGCGACACCGACCGTGATAACTTCATGTCGAGCGAGGACGCGAAGGCGTACGGGCTGATCGATCAGGTGCTGCTGAAGCGCCCGTAAACTTAAGTGGGGTGCCGCCCCGATTCGCGCGGCGCCCCTGCTATGTTCCGCACGCCCTGAGCCTCTGCGGCAAGCGCATCCGGCCGGCTCCGGTCGCGCCCTAGGCGCGGTGTTCGGAGCATTCGGCGTATCATGTCATTTACCTGTCCGGAGGCTCTACATTCATGGCGGACAAAAAAGGTTCGAACAGCGAGAAGCTGTTGTATTGCTCGTTTTGCGGGAAGAGCCAGCATGAGGTGAAAAAACTCATCGCGGGCCCGTCGGTGTTCATCTGCGATGAATGTATCGACCTCTGCAACGAGATCATTCGCGACGAGGCGGCTGCCGCCGGCGTCGAGGCCAGCCTGTCGCGGTCGGATCTGCCGAGCCCGCAGGAAATTCGCGACATCCTCGATCAGTACGTGATCGGCCAGGAGCGCGCGAAGAAGATCCTCGCCGTGGCCGTGTACAACCACTACAAGCGCCTGAAGCATCTCGACAAGAAGGACGACGTCGAGCTGTCGAAGAGCAACATCCTGCTGATCGGCCCGACGGGCTCCGGCAAGACGCTGCTCGCGCAGACGCTCGCGCGGTTGCTGAACGTGCCGTTCGTGATCGCCGATGCGACGACGCTGACCGAAGCCGGCTACGTCGGCGAGGACGTCGAGAACATCATCCAGAAGCTGTTGCAGAACTGCAACTACGAGGTCGACAAGGCCCAACGCGGGATCGTCTACATCGACGAAATCGACAAGATCAGCCGCAAGTCGGACAACCCGTCGATCACGCGCGACGTGTCGGGCGAGGGCGTCCAGCAGGCGCTGCTGAAGCTCGTCGAGGGCACGATGGCGTCGGTGCCGCCGCAGGGCGGCCGCAAGCACCCGAACCAGGATTTCATTCAGGTCGACACGACCAACATCCTGTTCATCTGCGGCGGCGCGTTCGACGGTCTCGAAAAGGTGATTACCGATCGCACCGAGAAAACCGGCATCGGCTTCGGCGCGACGGTCAAGAGCAAGCAGGAACGCGACGCGGGCGAAGTGCTGCGCGAAACGGAACCGGAAGACCTGATCAAATTCGGTCTGATCCCCGAATTGATCGGTCGCCTGCCGGTGGTCGCGACGCTCGGCAAGCTCGATGAAGCCGCGCTGATGAAGATCCTGGTCGAACCGAAGAACGCGCTCGTCAAGCAGTATCACAAGCTGTTCGCGATGGAGCGCGTCGAACTGGAGATCCGGCCGGGCGCGCTGCAGGCAGTCGCCCGCAAGGCGATCCGCCGCAAGACCGGCGCGCGCGGTTTGCGTTCGATCATCGAACAGGCGTTGCTCGACGTGATGTACGAGCTGCCGACGATGAAAGGGGTCAGCAAGGTCATCATCGACGAGAACGTCATCGATGGGGACGGCAAGCCTTTGCTGATCTACGAGGACACGCCGAAGGTGGCGGGTTCGAACTGACCGGCTTGCCGACGATGTTCTGCGAAAAAGGCCGTTCATGAGACCGTGGGCGGCTTTTTTTCGTTTATCTTGTGGGTAACTCTGACTCGACACGCGGTGGTTACTTTCTTACCGAATATTTCCCGCACTTGAAGGCTTGCAATTCGTTGTGGCGGCCTCAATTACCGAACAATTGATTCCACTCATGGGGAAATGAAATGTCAGGCACCCAACTTCTCCCGCCGGAACGCATCACGCTCCCGCTGCTGCCGCTGCGGGACGTCGTCGTTTTCCCGCACATGGTGATTCCGCTCTTCGTGGGCCGGCCGAAATCGATCAAGGCCCTCGAAGCAGCGATGGAAGGCGGCAAGCACATCATGCTCGTCGCCCAGAAAACCGCGGCCAAGGACGAACCGACCGAAAAGGACATGTACGAGGTCGGCTGTATCGCCAACATCCTGCAGATGCTGAAGCTGCCGGACGGCACCGTGAAGGTGCTCGTCGAGGGCCTGCAGCGTGCGAAGGCGTTGTCGATCGAAGAACAGGAGACGCAGTTCTCCTGCGAAGTGATGCCGCTCGAGCCGGATCATGCCGACAGCGCTGAAACGGAAGCGCTGCGCCGCGCGATCGTGTCGCAGTTCGACCAGTACGTGAAGCTGAACAAGAAGATCCCGCCGGAGATCCTCACGTCGCTGTCGGGCATCGACGAAGCAGGCCGTCTCGCCGACATGATCGCCGAGCGCCTGCCGCTGAAGCTCGACCAGAAGCAGCACATCCTCGAGATGTTCCCGGTCATCGAGCGCCTCGAGCACCTGCTCGCGCAGCTCGAAGCCGAGATCGACATCCTGCAGGTCGAAAAGCGCATCCGCGGGCGCGTGAAGCGCCAGATGGAAAAGAGCCAGCGCGAGTACTACCTGAACGAGCAGGTCAAGGCGATCCAGAAGGAACTGGGCGAAGGCGAAGAGGGTGCCGATCTCGAGGAACTCGAGAAGCGCATCAACGCCGCGCGCATGCCGAAGGAAGCCAAGAAGAAGGCCGATGCCGAGCTGAAGAAGCTGAAGCTGATGTCGCCGATGTCGGCGGAAGCGACCGTCGTGCGCAACTACATCGACACGCTGATCGGCCTGCCGTGGCGCAAGAAGAGCAAGGTCAACAACGACCTGTCGAACGCCGAGCAGGTGCTCGACGAGGATCACTTCGGCCTCGAGAAGGTCAAGGAACGCATCCTCGAGTATCTCGCGGTGCAACAGCGCGTCGACAAGGTCAAGGCGCCGATCCTGTGCCTCGTCGGGCCCCCGGGCGTCGGCAAGACCTCGCTCGGCCAGTCGATCGCCCGCGCGACGAACCGCAAGTTCGTCCGGATGGCGCTCGGCGGCGTGCGTGACGAAGCCGAGATCCGCGGCCACCGTCGCACGTATATCGGTTCGATGCCGGGCAAGATCCTGCAGAGCCTCACGAAGGTCGGCGTGCGCAATCCGCTCTTCCTGCTCGACGAAGTCGACAAGATGGGTATGGATTTCCGCGGCGATCCGTCGTCGGCGCTGCTCGAAGTGCTCGATCCGGAACAGAACCACACGTTCGCCGACCACTACATCGAGGTCGACTTCGACCTGTCGGACGTGATGTTCGTCGCGACGTCGAACTCGCTGAACATCCCGCCGCCGCTGCTCGACCGGATGGAAGTGATTCGTCTGTCGGGCTACACGGAAGACGAGAAGGTCAGCATCGCGCAGCGTTACCTGCTGCCGAAGCAGAAGAAGAACAACGGGCTGAAGGAAGGCGAGATCGAAGTCGCCGAGCAGGCGATCCGCGACATCATCCGCTACTACACGCGCGAAGCCGGTGTGCGTTCGCTCGAGCGGGAAGTGTCGAAGATCTGCCGCAAGGTCGTGAAGATGCTGCTGCTGAAGAAGGCATCGGGCGCGATCAAGGTCGATGGCGAGAACCTCGATACGTTCCTCGGCGTGCGCAAGTACGACTTCGGCCTCGCGGCGAAGGAAAACCAGGTCGGTCAGGTGACGGGCCTCGCGTGGACGGAAGTCGGCGGCGACCTGCTGACGATCGAAGCCGCGGTGATGCCGGGCAAGGGCAACGTGATCCGCACCGGTTCGCTCGGCGACGTGATGAAGGAGTCGGTCGAGGCTGCGCGTTCGGTCGTGCGCTCGCGTTCGCGCCGTCTGGGCATCAAGGACGAAGCGTTCGAGAAGCAGGACATCCACATCCACGTGCCGGAAGGCGCGACGCCGAAGGACGGTCCGTCCGCCGGCGGTGCGATGACGACCGCGCTGGTGTCGGTGCTGACGGGCATTCCCGTGCGTGCCGATGTCGCGATGACGGGCGAAATCACGTTGCGTGGCGAAGTGCTGCCGATCGGCGGGCTGAAGGAAAAGCTGCTGGCTGCGCATCGCGGCGGCATCAAGCTCGTGCTGATCCCGGAAGAGAACGTGAAGGATCTCGCGGACATTCCGGACAACGTGAAGAACGCGATCGAGATCGTGCCGGTCCGCTGGATCGACAAGGTGCTGGAACTCGCGCTCGAGCGTTCGCCGACTCCGCTGCCGCCGGAAGAAGAAGCGAAGGCAGCGGCGCCGGTCGGCGAGGCGGCGAAGGATGCCGGCTCGACGGAAGTCGTCAAGCACTGAGTGCCTGAACGCCGTCGTTGCTGACGGTTGTTCACGAAACCCGCGGCGTGTCCGCGGGTTTTTTTATGTGTGCAGGAATCGCGAGCGGGCGCGACAGAAAAAAATTCGCATCCAGGCTTGGCAAAATGATCGGGGATGAATTAAACTTGCGGGCTCGCTGGTTGTTGATGCGGAAACGCAGATCGCAGCCAGATCGAATCGGGAACGGGTGCTTAGCTCAGCTGGTAGAGCGGCGCCCTTACAAGGCGTAGGTCGGGGGTTCGAACCCCTCAGCACCCACCAGTTTCCTGATTCAGCCAGACCAAGGAGCGGTAGTTCAGTCGGTTAGAATACCGGCCTGTCACGCCGGGGGTCGCGGGTTCGAGTCCCGTCCGCTCCGCCAAAAAAATGAAAAAGCCCGCCTTGTGCGGGCTTTTTCATTTGTGCGTCCAGTTGTTGCGCCCGATCTCGGGCGCGTGACTGCAGAGCGGAGGAAGCCGCCTGCGCGGCTTCCGGCGGGACTCGAAGGGCTGCGCTTGCAAGCGCAGCCGCGGCCTGCGGGATGTAGGCGAGTCCCGTCCGCTCCGCCAAAAAATGAAAAAGCCCGCCTTGTGCGGGCTTTTTCATTTGCGTTTCCGGTTGCGGCAGCTCGCAGCGCATCTGCTTTTCTCCCGTCCCACCCCGTATGTTGTAATATCGGACGTTTTGTCCAATTTTCCCGTCACGCATGCTCGATTTCTTCCGTAATCACCAGCGCCTGATGATGGCGCTCCTGCTCCTGATCGTATTGCCGGGGCTGGGTTTCGTCGGGATCCAAGGCTTCCGCGGCTTCTTCGACGATAGTGCGAACGCCGCAGCGGTCAACGGGCACAAGATCACGCGGGTCGAATTCGACGGCGCGTTCCGTCAGCAGATCGACCAGGCGCGTCAGGCGCTCGGCGGGCAGTTCGACGTCAAGATGTTCGACACGCCCGAGCATCGCAAGCAGGTGCTCGACGGCCTGATCCAGCAACGCGTGCTGGCCGACGAAACGCAGCGTCTGCACCTGACCGCGTCCGACAATGCGGTGCGCGATGCACTGATGAGCGACCCGATGATCGCGTCGCTGAAGAAGCCCGACGGGTCGATCGACGTCGAGCGTTATGCGCAGCTGCTGTCGTTCCAGGGGATGACGCCCGAGCAGTACCAGGAGCGCGTGCGCTACAGCCTCGCGCTGCAGCAGATTCCGTCCAGCATCGTGTCGAGCGCGTTCACGCCGAAGAGCCTCGCGCAACGCCTGTCCGAACTCGCTGCGCAGCAGCGCGAAGTGCAGGCGCTCGTGCTGAAGACGAGCGACTTCGCATCGAAGGTCCAGCCGACCGACGCGCAGCTCGCCGCGTACTACGACGCGCACAAGCAGAGCTTCGCGACGCCGGAGACCGCGACGATCCAGTACCTCGTCTATTCGCCGGCCGCGGCGGCCGCAGGCGCGCAGCCGACCGATGCTGACGTCAAGAAGTTCTACGACGACAACCCGACGCACTTCCGCACCGAAGCGCAGGTTCGCGTGAGCCACATCTTCATCGCCGCGGCGGGCAGCGCAAGCGCGGCCGACAAGGCGGCAGCGAAGACGAAGGCCGAACAGGTGCTCGCCGACGTGAAGGCGCATCCGGACCAGTTCGCGCAGATCGCGCAGAAGAGCTCGCAGGACGCGCCGTCGGCTGCGAAGGGCGGCGACCTCGGCTTCATCACGCGCGGCTCGACGGCGGGCGGCAAGGCGTTCGACGATGCTGCGTTCGCACTCAAGCAGGGCGACGTGAGCGGTGTCGTGCAGTCGGATCTCGGCTTCCACATCCTGAAGGCGACCGAAGTGAAGCCGGCGGCCGTCAAGCCGTTCGCGGAAGTGAAGGACCAGATCGCGATCGACCTGAAGCAGCAGTACGCATCGAAGGCGTTCACGGACAACGCGGAAGGCTTCACGTCGACCGTCTACGAAAAGGCGAAGACGCTGCAGCCGGCTGCCGACAAGTACAAGCTGACGATCCAGACGGCCAGCGTCACGCCGACGCCGAATCCGCAACTGCCGCCGACGAGCCCGCTGAACAATCCGAAGTTCCTGGCCGCCGTGTTCGCGAACGACTCGGTGAAGAACCAGAACAACACGCAGGCGATCGACGTCGGCAACAACACGCTGATCTCGGCGCGCGTGACCGACTACAAGCCGGCCGCCGTGCCCGCGCTCGCTGCGATCAAGGACGTCGTGCGCCAGAAGGTCGTCGCCGAGCAGGCTGCGGCACTCGCGCAGAAGGACGGTGCGGCGAAGCTCGCCGAGTTGCAGAAGTCGAAGTCGGCCGACGGGTTCACGGCAGTGCAGAAGGTATCGCGCACGCAGTCGCAGGGCCTGACGCCGGCCGCGTTGAGCGCCGTCTACAAGGTCGATGCGAAGACGCTGCCGGCCTATGTCGGGGTCGATCTCGGCGCGGACGGCTACGCGATCTACCGCGTGAACGCGGTGATCCCGGGTACGGCGGTCGATCCGCAGCAACTGGCGGCCGCGCAGCAGCAGATGGCGCAGGTCGACGCGCAAAGCGAAGGCGAAGCGTATCTCGCCGCGCTGCGCGATCGCTCGAAGGTGAAGCTGTACGGGGCGGTGGCCAGCCCGTCGCAGGACGGCAGCAACTGAGCAGCGTTTCGAACGCAACAACAAAAAGCCCCGCGTCGAGCGGGGCTTTTTGTTTTCCGGCGCGGCGGTACGTCGTCAGCCGCGCGGCTTGCCGAGCAGCGGCTTCAGCGCCGGCCAGACGTTGTCGAGCAGAATGCCCTGTGCCTGCTGCGCGGGATGCATCTGGTCGGCCTGGAACATCTCGGGCTTGTTCTCGATGCCGGCCAGCAGGAACGGCACGAGCGGCACGCCGAGATCCTTCGACAACCGCGTATAGACGGCGTGGAACTTCTTCGTGTAGTCGGGGCCGTAATTGGGCGGCACGTACATGCCGACCAGCACGACCTTCGCCTGGGCGCGCCGCGCGCCGGCGATGATGTCGCGCAGGTTCTGCTCGGTCGTCGCGAGCGGCACGCCGCGCAGCGCATCGTTCGAACCGAGCTCGACGACGACGATCGAAGGCTTGAGCCGCTGCAGCACCGCCGGCAGCCGCGCGCGGCCGCCGCTCGTGGTGTCGCCGCTGACGCTGGCGTTCGCGACGCTATAATCGATTCGCTCGGTCGTGAGCCGCTGCCGCAGCAATGCAACCCAGCCCGTGTCGCGCGGCAGCCCGTATTCGGCCGACAGGCTGTCGCCGAGCACGACGATCACCGGCTGGCCCGATGTCGGGGCCGGCGCCGTCACGGCGCGTGCGGGCGCGGTTGCGGCCAGCAGCGTACCCAGCAGCGCGGCGAGCGCCGCGCGTCTTTTCCAGCGAAATGTCGTGTCCATGTTCAAGATTACCGATCCGATCATCGAAGTCCATGACGTGTGCAAGCGGGTCGCCGACGCAACGGGCGAGTTGACGATCCTCGACGGCATCACGCTCGCCGTGCGGCCGGGCAGCAGTCTCGCGATCGTCGGCGCGTCGGGGTCGGGCAAGTCGACGCTGCTCGGCCTGCTTGCGGGGTTGGACAGCGCGACGAGCGGCACGGTTCGCCTGCTCGGCCGCGCGCTCGATCAGCTCGACGAGGACGAGCGCGCCGCGTTGCGCAACGGCGCAGTCGGGTTCGTATTCCAGTCTTTCCAGTTGATGCCGCACCTGACGGCGCTCGAAAACGTGATGCTGCCGCTCGAATTGCGGGGCGGCATCAGCGCGCGCGATGCGGCCGATCGCGCACGGGCGCTGCTCGTGCAGGTCGGTCTCGGCGAACGTACCGCGCATTATCCGAAGCTGCTGTCGGGCGGCGAGCAGCAGCGCGTCGCGCTTGCGCGCGCGTTCGTCACGCGCCCGGCGATCCTGTTCGCCGACGAGCCGACCGGCAGCCTCGACGCGGCGACGGGGCACGCGGTCATCGACCTGATGTTCGAACTGAACCGCACGCACGGCGCCACGCTCGTGCTCGTCACGCACGATGCCGAACTCGCGCGCCGCTGCGCGACGACCGTGACGCTCGACACCGGGCGCATCGTCGAGCCGCACGCGGCGCAGCGCGGCGCCTGAATTTTTCTGCCAGCCGCGCGGGTTGCAGTGCGCGGCTGGCGTGCGCATGACGCCGTCGCGTCAGCGCTTGAGCGCCGCGCGGGCGCGTTCGATCAGCGCCGCGGTCGACGAGTCGTGCTTCGCGGGATCGGCCGACTCGGCCGACAGGTCGGCTTCGACGACCTTGCCGAGAATCTTGCCGAGCTCGACGCCCCACTGATCGAACGGATTGATGTCCCACACGGTCGCCTGCACAAGTACCTTGTGCTCGTAAAGCGCGATCAGCGCGCCGAGCGTGCGCGGCGTCAGCGCATCGACGAGCAGCGTCGTCGTCGGGCGGTTGCCGGGGAACGTCAGGTGCGGCGCGAGCGCTTCCTTGCCGGGCCCGGCGACCTCGCGCGCTTCGTCGAGCGTGCGGCCGAGCATCAGCGCCTCGCTCTGCGCGAAGCAGTTCGCGAGCAGCTTCGGGTGATGGCTCGCGAGCGGATGCTCGGGCGTCAGCACTGCGATGAAGTCGATCGGCACGATCGTCGGCCCCTGGTGCAGCATCTGGAAGAACGCGTGCTGACCGTTGGTGCCCGGCTCGCCCCACGTGACGGCCGACGTCGGGTAATCGACGAAGGTCCCATCCAGGCGTGCGGATTTGCCGTTGCTCTCCATTTCGAGCTGCTGCAGGTACGACGGCAGGTAGTGCAGCGCTTCCGAATACGGCGCGACGAGATAGCTCTGCGAGCCGAAGAAATTCCGGTACCAGATGCCGATCAGGCCGAGCAGCACCGGCAGGTTGCGTTCGAGCGGCGCTTCGCGGAAATGGCGGTCCATGTCGTTCGCGCCCGCCAGCAGTTCGTCGAACTGCTCGGGGCCGATCGCGATCATGATCGACAGGCCGACCGCCGACCACAGCGAATAGCGGCCACCGACCCAGTCCCACATTTCGAACACGTTGTCCGCGGCGATGCCGAACTTCACGACTTCGGCCGGGTTCGCCGACACGCCGACGAAGTGCTTCGCGAGCGCGTCCTCGGGGCAGCCGCGCGCGACGAACCAGTCGCGCAGCGAGCGTGCGTTCGTCATCGTCTCGAGCGTCGTGAAGGTCTTCGACACGATGATCGCGAGCGTTTCCTCGGGATCGACCTGCTCGAGCACGCGCGCGAGATCCGCGCCGTCGACGTTCGACACGAAGTGGGTCGAGATGTCAGGCGTCGCGACGTGATGCAGCGCATGCACGACCATCTTCGGCCCGAGATCGGAGCCGCCGATGCCGATGTTGATCACGTGGCGGATGCGCTTGCCCGTGTAGCCCGTCCACGTGCCGCTGCGCACGGCGCGCGCGAAGGTCGCCATCTTCGCGCGTTCGGCGCTCACCTGTGCGTGGAACGGCGCTTGCGGGTCGGTCGCGCGCAACGCGGTGTGCAACGCGGCGCGGCCTTCGGTCGGGTTGACGATCTCGCCCGCGAACATCGCGTCGCGGCGCGCTTCGACGCCTGCGTCGCGCGCAAGCTGCACGAGCAGGCGCAGCGTTTCGTCATTGATGCGGTTCTTCGAGAGATCGGCCGCGAGACCGCCGCCCGGGATCGTGAAGCGTTCGGCGCGGGTCGGCGCGCGGTCGTTTTCCGGCGCGAACCAGTCGCGCAGCCGGGCGTGGCGGATCTGTTCGAAGTGGGATTGAAGGGCAGTCCAGGCGGGGAGCGAATTCAGCGTCATGGCGGTTCGAGTGAAGCGTGAATCGGGAGGAATGCCGCGCCGGCTCATCGGGATCGGAAGGCCGGCGGACGAGGGGGCCGCCGTGCGGCGGGGCAGTCAGTATAGCGGCGTTATGTGTCGGCGCGCGGCGACGGATAAAAAAGGCGATTGATCAGCGTGCGCACCATCGGCGCGAGTTCGCCGGCCGTGAGCCCGGCCGGGCCGGTGCCGTGCGCGGTCAGCGTGTCGGCCGCGAGGCCGTGCAGGTAGACGCCCGCGAGCGCCGCTTCGTACGGCGCGACGCGCTGCGCGAGCAATGCGCCGATCAGGCCGCCGAGCACGTCGCCGGTGCCGCCGGTGGCGAGCGCCGCGTTGCCGGTCGGGTTGATCGTCACGCGGCCGTCGGGCGCCGCAATCACCGTGCCCGAGCCTTTCAGCACGACGATGGCCGCATGGCGCGCGGCGAGCGCTTGCGCGGCCGCGACGCGGTCGCGCTGCACCGTCGCCGTGTCGCTGCCGAGCAGCCGCGCGGCCTCGAGCGGGTGCGGGGTCAGCACGCAGGGATTGCCGCGCGCGCCGCGCGTGGCGACGGCGCCTGCGAGGTCCGCGTGCGTCGCCACGAGGTTCAGCGCGTCGGCATCGAGCAGCGTGGCGGCATCATGGGCGAGCACGTCGCGCACCAGCGTTGCCGCGGCCTCGCGCGTGCCGAGGCCGCAGCCGGCCGCGATCGCGGTCATTGCGCCGAGGTCGAGGCCGTCGGCCGGTTGCAGCATCAGTTCGGGGAACGGCGGGTCGTACGGCGGCGCGCCGGCGCCGAGGAAGCCGACGTGCACCTTGCCGGCGCCCGCGAACAGCGCGGCGCGCGCGGCCAGGATCGGCGCGCCGCACATGCCCGTGTCGCCGCCGAGCACCGCGAGGCTGCCGAACGTGCCCTTGTGGGACGCGAACGCGCGCGCGGGCAGGGCCGCGGCGAATCGCGCGGGCGTGTTCAGCACGATGGCCGGCGCGGCGGGCGGCGCGACGTCGAGCGACGCGATGTCGATCTCGCCCGCGAGGTCGCGACCGTCGCCCGTATAGAGGCCCGGCTTCGCGCCGATGAAGGTGAGCGTATGCGTGGCCGCGACAGCGACGCCCGCGCCGACGATCCGGCCCGTATCGCTGTCGAGGCCGCTCGGCACGTCGAGCGCGAGCACGCGGCCGCCGCTCCGTGCATGCGCGCCAATGCGCGCGGCCTGCTCGGCGAACGCGCCGCCGAACGCGCGGCCGAGACCGATGCCGAACAGCCCGTCGACGACCCATGCGTAACCGTCCAGCGACGCGGGCGGCGTGGCCGATAGCGGTACGCCGGCCGCGCGCGCGAGGCCGAGCGCCCATTGCGCGTCGTCCGGCTTGACCGGCACCGGCATCCACGCCTGCGTCGCGACGCCGAGTTGCTGGAGCTGCGCGGCGGCCACCAGCGCGTCGCCGCCGTTGTTGCCGGGGCCGACCGCGAACCACACGGGGCGCTCGTCGCCCGCGACGCGCTCGGACAGCCAGCGCGCGGCGGCGGCACCCGCACGGCCCATCAGCGTGTGCGGCGGCAGCGCCGCGGCCGCGTCGGCTTCGGCCGCACGCAAGTCGGCGACGCGCAGCAGCGCGATCGGAGCGGAATCGGGAAACGGGCGGGTAGCGGTCATCGCGGGATCGTGGCGGCTGGCAAGGATGCTGCCGCGGGACGATCCCGCGGCGGTCAGGTCGTGAAGCGCTCGGCGCGCAGCGCGGCGAGCGTGTCGGCGGGCCAGTGCTGCACGTCACCGCCCAGATAGTCGGTCACCACTTTAGCAGACCCGCACGCGAGCCCCCAGCCAGTCGGGCCGTGCCCGAAATTGACGAACACGCGCGGATGCGGGGTCGGACCCACGACGGGCAGGCCGTCCGGCGACAGCAGTTGCGTGCCTTGCCACGACAGCGCGGCCGAGATCCGGGCGGCGCCGGGCACCCAGTCGTGGACGGCCTGGCCGAGCAGCGCGAGCGCAGCCTCGGACAGCGGTTCGGCAAGCGGCTTCGCGGTGTCGGGCAGGCTTTGCAGCACGGCGCCGCCGCCGATGCGCAGTCGCTGGTGGGTGCGCGTGATCGAGATACGCTTGATCGAATCGACGACGCTCAGGTGCGGCGCGTGCTCTTCGTACGCGACCGGCGCGGTGAGCGTATGGACCCGCACCGGGTGCAGCGGCAGGCGCCAGCCGAGCCGGTCGAGCAGCGGCAGGCTGCCGGCGCCGGCGGCGACCACGATCGCGTCGGCGGAAATCACGTCGACCTCGTGTGCCTTCGCTGCGTTCCGGTGGCCGGACGGAACGAGTTCGACCGCAGTGCGGCCGGTGTCGACGCGAATCGCGGCAACGTCGGCGCCGAAGCGGAACTGCACGCCGTGCTCGTCGAGCGTCTGCTTGACCAGTTTGGCGAACAGCGGGCAGTTCCCGGTGCGCTCGGTCTCGAGCAGCACGCCGCCGGCGAAGCCGGGCTCGGCCGGCACCGACGGTTCGAGCGCCGCGCATTCGTCGGCGCTCAGCGTGCGGTACGGCTGGTCGAGCGTGCGCAGCAGGTCGAGCGCGGGCTGCATCGCTTCCCAGTCGCGCGGATCGCGCACGACGTGCAGGATGCCGGGCTTCTGTTCGAATTCGAGTTCGAGGCGCGCCTCGATGTCGGCGAGCGTGTCGCGCGACGCGTCGATCAGCGGGCGCAGCCGCGCGTACTGCGCGGCGAACACGTCGGGCTCGCGCAGCGCGGCGAGCTGCTTGACGAAGCGGCGCACGCCGCCGTTGAAGCCCGGCTTGTAAACGATGCCGCTGTCGCGCGGCTGGCGCTGGCGCATGAAGGTCGGGCCGAACCAGACGTCGAGCGGGCTCGGCAGCAGCGCGCCGCCGTCGCCGTAGGTCGCGCCTTGCGCGACGGTCGCGTGGCGTTCGACCACGCACACGCGATGGCCGGCCGCGCGCAACTGGTAGGCGGTGGCGACGCCGCTGATTCCGCCGCCGATGACGATGACATCCATGGATTGCTTCGATGACGGGCGGCGCGCACGCCACCCGGTGAGAATTCGCAGAGGGCCCCGGCCCGGTGAACCCGGAATGATAGCGCCAAAATCGCGGTAACCGGCGTCGGACGAGCGCGTACCGTGCGGCCGCGCCACGGCCGCCGGCTGCCGCGCCCGCGCGGGCCGGCCCGGCGGGTGGCCGTGCACGGCGCGCGCCGCGGCACCGTTGCGGTGCATGCGGACTACCGATCGGCCGGTTTTGGGCGACCGACTTCCGGGTATAATTACGGCCTTCCTTTCGCCCCACGTCGCCACCTTGCGCGACTCATCGACGTCAGTCCAGCCCATGGCTCACTTCTCGTGTTTTCCCGGCGCTTCGGCCCTCTCCGATTTCCGTCAAACCCGTCTGCTCGACACGCTCAGGCAAATCGACGCCAACATTGTCGCGGTGCGCGGCCAGTTCCTGCACTTCGTCAATGCGGCCGAGCCGCTGTCGGCCGACGACAGCGCGCGCATCGATGCGCTGATGCACTACGGCGCGCCGTTCGAGCCGGCGGCCGAGAAGGGGGCGGCCGAGACCTTCGTCGTGCTGCCGCGCTTCGGCACGGTCTCGCCGTGGGCGAGCAAGGCGACCGACATCGCGCAGCACTGCGGCCTCACGCAGGTGCGCCGCATCGAGCGCGGCGTCGAATTCACGGTCACGCTGAAGTCGGGCCTGCTCGGCGGCAAGAAGGCGCTGTCCGACGACGCGCGTGCGGCCGTCGCCGCCGCGCTGCATGACCGGATGACCGAAAGCGTGGTCGCCGCGCGCGACGACGCGAAGCACCTGTTCGACGAACTGCCGGCCAAGCCGCTCGCGAGCGTCGACGTGCTGGGCGTCGGCCGCGGCGCGCTCGAGCGCGCGAACGTCGAACTGGGCCTCGCGCTCGCCGACGACGAAATCGATTACCTGGTCGATGCGTTCCGCAAGCTCGAACGCAACCCGACCGACGTCGAACTGATGATGTTCGCGCAGGCGAACAGCGAGCACTGCCGCCACAAGATCTTCAACGCGCAGTGGACGATCGACGGCGAAGCGCAGGACATGTCGCTGTTCGCGATGATCCGCAACACCGAGAAGCTGAACCCGCAGGGCACGATCGTCGCGTATTCGGACAACTCGTCGATCATGGTCGGCGCCGAGGCCGAGCGCTGGTTCCCGCGCAACGCGGGCGCTGCCGGCGAGCCGGGCGAGCGTTATGGCCGCCACACCGAGCTCACGCACACGCTGATGAAGGTCGAGACGCACAACCACCCGACGGCGATCTCGCCGTTCCCGGGTGCGGCGACCGGCGCGGGCGGCGAGATCCGCGACGAAGGCGCGACGGGCCGCGGTGCGCGTCCGAAGGCCGGCCTCACGGGCTTCACCGTGTCGAACCTCGACCTGCCCGATGCACGCCAGTCGTGGGAGAACGCGCGCGACGCGGCGCAGCCGGTCGGCGAGCGCAACCCGAACGATGCGCACGGCCCGTACGGCCGCCCGGACCGCATCGCGTCGGCGCTGCAGATCATGATCGACGGCCCGCTCGGCGGCGCCGCGTTCAACAACGAATTCGGCCGCCCGAACCTCGGCGGTTATTTCCGCGTGTACGAGCAGAACGTCGACGGCCAGATGCGTGGTTATCACAAGCCGATCATGATCGCGGGCGGCCTCGGCAACATCGCGGATCAACATACGCACAAGCACGACGTGCCGGCAGGTTCGCTGCTGATCCAGATCGGCGGCCCCGGCATGCGGATCGGGATGGGCGGCGGCGCGGCGAGCTCGATGGCGACCGGCGCGAACACGGCCGAACTCGACTTCGACTCGGTGCAGCGCGGCAACCCCGAAATCGAGCGTCGCGCGCAGGAAGTGATCAACGGCTGCTGGCAGCTCGGCGCGGAAAACCCGATCCTGAGCATCCACGACGTCGGCGCGGGCGGCCTGTCGAACGCGTTCCCCGAGATCGTCGACGGCGCGGGCAAGGGCGCGCGCTTCGAACTGCGCAAGGTCGCGCTCGAGGAATCGGGCCTGTCGCCGCGCGAGATCTGGTCGAACGAGGCGCAGGAGCGCTACGTGCTCGCGATCGCGCCGGCCGACCTGCCGCGCTTCGAGGCGATCTGCGCGCGTGAACGCTGCCCGTTCGCGGTGGTCGGCGTTGCAACCGACGAGCGCGAGTTGCAGCTCGTCGACGCCGAAGCGACGGGTGCGGACGAATATCCGGTCGACATGCCGATGGAAGTGCTGCTCGGCAAGCCGCCGCGCATGCACCGCGACGTCGCACGCGTGGCGACCGAGCGCGCGCCGGTCGACGTGACGGGCATCGCGCTGTCGGAAGTCGCCGTCGACGTGCTGAAGCACCCGACGGTCGGCAGCAAGTCGTTCCTGATCACGATCGGCGACCGTTCGGTCGGCGGCACGTCGGTGCGCGACCAGATGGTCGGCCCGTGGCAAGTGCCGGTGGCCGACTGCGCGGTCACCGCGCTCGACTATGCGGGCTTCAAGGGCGAGGCGATGACGATGGCCGAGCGCACGCCGCTCGCGGTGATCGACGCGCCGGCATCGGGCCGCATGGCCGTCGGCGAAGCGATCACGAACATCGCGAGCGCGCCGATCGCGTCGCTCGACAAGCTGAAGCTGTCGGCGAACTGGATGGCCGCGTGCGGCACGGCCGGCGAGGACGCCGCGCTGTTCGACACGGTCAAGGCGATCGGCATGGAGCTGTGCCCGGCGCTCGGGATCGGCATCCCGGTCGGCAAGGACTCGCTGTCGATGAAGACGAAGTGGGACGAGCAGGGCGTCGCGAAGGAAGTGGTCTCGCCGGTGTCGCTGATCATCTCCGCGTTCGCGCCGGTCGAGGACGTGCGCCGTCACCTGACGCCGCAACTGCGCCGCGTCGCCGACGCGGGCGACAGCGTGCTGATCGCGATCGATCTCGGCCGCGGCAAGAACCGGATGGGCGGCAGCATCTTCGCGCAGGTCACGCAGCAGGTCGGCGACACGACGCCGGACGTCGACGATGCGGAAGACCTGAAGCGCTTCTTCAACGCGATCCAGTCGCTCAATGCACAGGACAAGCTGCTCGCGTACCACGACCGCTCGGACGGCGGCCTGTGGGCGACGGTGTGCGAAATGGCGTTTGCGGGCCACGCGGGCGTGTCGCTGAACGTCGACATGCTGACGCTCGACGAGAACCATGAGTCCGACTACGGCGACGCAAAGGACTGGGCGAAGCAGACGAGCGGCCGTCGCGACGATCGCACGCTGCGCGCGCTGTTCTCCGAGGAACTCGGCGCCGTCGTGCAGGTGCGCGCGGCCGACCGCGACGCGGTGCTCGGCGCGCTGCGCGAGTTCGGGCTGTCGGCGTGCTCGCACGTGATCGGCTCGGTCAACGACCGCGACGTGATCGAGGTGTACCGCGACGCGAAGAAGATCTTCGACGCGCCGCGCACCGAACTCCATCGCGCATGGGGCGAAGTGAGCTGGCGCATCGCGCGCCTGCGCGACAACCCCGCCTGCGCGGATGCCGAATACGACGCGCTGCTCGACGCGGCCGACCCGGGCATCTCGCCGGTGCTGAGCTTCGATCCGGCCGACGACATCGCCGCGCCGTTCATCGCGACCGGCGCGCGGCCGCGCGTCGCGATCCTGCGCGAGCAGGGCGTGAACTCGCATCTGGAAACGGCCTATGCGTTCGATCGTGCGGGCTTCGATGCGCACGACGTGCACATGAGCGACCTGCTTGCGGGCCGCGCAACGCTGGCCGATTTCGCCGGTGCGGTCGCGTGCGGTGGCTTCTCGTACGGCGACGTGCTCGGTGCGGGCGAAGGCTGGGCGAAGACGATCCGTTTCAACGCGAACCTCGCCGACATGTTCGCGGCGTTCTTCGCGCGTCCGGACACGTTCGCGCTCGGTATCTGCAACGGCTGCCAGATGTTGTCGAGTATCTCGTCGATGATTCCGGGCGCGGAAGCATGGCCGAAGTTCACGCGCAACAAGTCCGAGCAGTTCGAGGCGCGCTTCTCGTTCGTCGAAGTCGAGAAGTCGCCGTCGATCTTCTTCGCGGGGATGGAAGGCTCGCGGATCCCGGTCGCGGTCGCGCACGGCGAAGGTTATGCGGACTTCTCGCAGCAGGGCGATATCGATCGCGTCGCAGTCGCGATGCGTTTCGTCGATCACCGCGGCGAAGCGACCGAACGTTATCCGTTCAACCCGAACGGCTCGCCGGCCGGCATCACGTCGGTCACGACGGCCGACGGCCGCTTCTCGGTGCTGATGCCGCACATGGAGCGCGTGCACCGTACGGTCGCGATGAGCTGGCACCCGGAAGGCTGGGGTGAGGCGAGCCCGTGGATGCGCGTGTTCCGCAACGCGCGCCGGTGGATCGGCTGATCGGGATGATGCTGGATCCGAATGCGCCGGTCGAGGTCGTCACGCTGCGCGATGAGCGCAAGAGCGAGGTCGACGCGATCGGCCGCGTGATTGGCGCGGCGTTTGCGGGCGAGCCGCAAGGCGGGCAGTTCGAGCGGCGGATCGTCGAGACGCTGCGTGCGGACGGTGCGCTGAGCGTGTCGCTCGTCGCGGAGCGCGACGGGCGCATCATCGGCCACGTCGCGTTCTCGCCGGTCGCGATCGGCGGCGAACCGGCGGATCGACAGCAGTGGTACGGGCTTGCGCCGCTCGCGGTGCTGCCCGACTGCCAGCGGCAAAGCATCGGCGCGGGGCTCGTGCGCGCGGGGCTCGACGCGTTGCGCCGGCTCGGCGCGCGCGGCTGCGTCGTGCTCGGCGATCCCGCGTACTACGCGCGCTTCGGGTTCGAGCCGTCCGGCGACATCGTGTTTCCCGATGTGCCGCCCGAGTATTTCCTCGCGCTGTCGTTCGACGCATCGGCGCCGCTGCCGTCGGGCGACGTGCGCTATCACGACGTGTTCTATCCCGCATAGCCAACGCGGCGGCGCGGGTGATGTCCGGCACCGAAAATGCCGCTCCCTGGAGCGGCGTTTTTATTGTGCGTCGGCCGGCTGATAAAACCTCGCGATGCGTGCGATCCCGCGCGCCAAATGAAAAAGCCGCTCCGAGGAGCGGCTTTCCGATGCACGGGCGACGGGCGCCTGCGTTACTGGATCTTTGCGTGCTGGCGCAGACCTTCCTCGAACGCCTGCAGCTTCTGCTGCACGAGCTGTTGCGCGATCTGCGCCTTCACCTGGTCGAACGGCGGCGGCGCGATGTCGCGGATGTCGTCGACGCGGATGATGTGCCAGCCGAACTGCGTCTTCACCGGCGCGTCGGTCATCTGGCCTTTCTGCAGCGTCTGCGCCGCTGCCGCGAATTCCGGCACGTACGCCTTCGGGTCGGACCAGTCGAGATCGCCGCCGTTCTTGCCCGAACCCGGATCCTTCGAGTATTGCTTCGCGAGATCCTCGAACTTCGCGCCGGCCTTGATCTTCGCGATCAGGTCCTTCGCCTGCTGCTCGTTGTCGACGAGGATGTGGTGCAGGTGATATTCACGGTTGCCGCCGGCGCCCTTGACGAGATCGTCGTAGCGCGCCTTCACTTCGGCGTCGGTCGGCTGGTTCTTCTTCAGGAAGCTCTCGATCATCGAACGCAGCACGACGGTCTGCTGCGCGACGGCGACCTGCGCCTTCACGTCCGGACGGTTCGGGATGCCTTCGCGGATCGCTTCCTGCATCAGGATCTCGCGGTTCACGAGTTCCTGGCGCACGGCCTGCTGCAGTTGCGGGCTGTCGGTCTGGCCTTGCTGGACGAGCTGCGCGACCATCGCGTCGGCGCGCGACTTCGGAATCGGCGTGCCGTTGACGACGGCGATGTTCTGGGCGAATGCCGGTGCCGCTGCGAAAGCAGCCGCCGCGACCCACAGGCGGGGGGATTTCAGGATCATCGGGAATTCCTAATGAGACTAGATAGAAGATTCGTTGAATTCTTCGGGCGTGTAAGCCACGATCGCGAGCGCGTGAATGCCGCGCTGCATCGCATCAGCGAGCGCATCATACACCAGCCGGTGCCGTGCGACGCGCGGCTTGCCCGCGAACGCGGCCGACACGATCGTGACCGTGAAGTGGCCGCCCGAGGCGGCGCCGGCGTGGCCCGCGTGCTGCGCGCTGTCGTCGCGCACGGTGAGCGATACGGGGGCGAGCGATGCGGTGAGGCGCGCTTCGATCAGCGCGATGCGTTCGTCGGGCGACGCGTGGAGAAAGGCGTCCGTCATGTCATTCGTCCTTCAGGTACTTCGTGAGCCACAAGCTCTGCAGGATGATGAACACGACCATCGCGCCCGTCGTACCGAACAGCTTGAAGTTCACCCATTGCGATTCGGTGAAGTTGTGCACCACGTACAGGTTCGCGACGCCGAGCACCGCGAAGAACAGCGCCCATGCGACGTTCAGCTTGTCCCACACGGGGTGCGGCAGCGTGAGCTGCTTGCCCATCATCTTCTCGATCAGGTTGTTGCCGAACGCATAACGCGCGGCAAGCAGCCCGACCGCAAACAGCCAGTACAGCACAGTCGGTTTCCATTGAATGAATTTCTCGTCATGCAGGACGAGGGTAGCGCCGCCGAAGACGACGATCACGCCGAGGCTGACCCACAGCATCGTGTCGACCTTCCGGTGCCGGAAGGCGACCCACGCGACCTGGGCCAGCGTCGCGACGATCGCGACGGCGGTGGCGGTGAAGATGCCCCAGACCTTGAAGGCGACAAAAAACAGGATGATCGGAAACAGATCGAACAGGAATTTCATGGCGCTCGCAGCTGCGTGAAAGGCCGATTGCGCGGCCTTTCACCGTTGTAGGGACCCGCCAGGCACCGCCGTCGCGGATCGGGGCGGCCAGCCCGGGAGCCGACCGCGAGACGAGGGGTGCTCTTGAGGGAGGCCCGCCGATCCGCCCGGCGCCGCTCATTCGTTTTCGGGTCGGGACTCGAAGTTTAACGCAGCCGAATTGATGCAGTACCGCAAACCGGTCTGGTCGCGCGGGCCGTCCTCGAAGACGTGGCCGAGATGCGCGCCGCAATGGTTGCAGCGGACTTCGACGCGCACCATGCCGTGCGAGTAGTCGACCTTCTCGTCGATCACCTCGCCGTTGAGCGGCTTGAAGTAGCTGGGCCAGCCGCAGCCCGAGTGGAATTTGGAACCGGATTCGAACAGCGGCGTGCTGCACACGACGCATTTGTAGATGCCGGCATCTTCGGTGTCGGTGTATTCGCCGGTGAACGCGCGCTCGGTCGCCGCGTGCTGCGTGACTTCGTACTGCATCGGCGTGAGCCGGCGGCGCAGCTCGGCGTCGTCCTTCTGGTACGGGAAGGTTTTGTCGTCGGAATCGTGGGACATGTGGGGTTCTCCTGATCGGTCGGTCGATACGCGCGGGTTGGGTACTTCAGGACGAGCAGCTCACTTCGAGCGACCCGGCCCAGTCGGGCGGCAACGCGGCGTACGCTTCATGCTCCGGTTGTTCGTCGAACGGCCGGCGCAGGATCTGCGCGAGCCGCTCGACCTCCGAAAAATCCTTTTCCTTCGCGCGCCGGATCGCGACTTCGGCGAGATGGTTGCGCAATATGTATTTCGGGTTCACGCGGTTCATCGCGGCCGCACGTGCCGCGTCGTCGCGCGTTTCCTCGGACAGCCGCGCACGGTAGAGGTTCGCCCAGGCATCGAACGCGTCGCGATCGATGAACAGGTCGCGCACGGGCGCGTCGCGGCTCGCGTCGTGCTTCGACAGTTGCGCAAGCCGGCGGAACGTCAGCGTGAAATCCGCGTGGCTCGCATGCATCGTCTCGAGCAGCTTGTTGGCGAGTTCGGCATCGTTCTCGCGTTCGAACTCGAGGCCGAGCTTCGCGCGCATCGCGCGTTCGAGCGCGGGGCCGAAGCGTTCCGGAAATTTCGCGAGCACGGCCTGTGCGTCGTCCACCGCGCGTTCGGCGCGCGCATCGTCATCGGCGATGCCGTGCTGCAGCCCGATCAGCGGCAGCAGCGCCTGCGCGAGGCAATAGCAGTTCCAGTGCGCGATGCGCGGCTGCATCCGGTACGCGTAGCGGCCGCTGTTGTCGGAGTGGTTGCAGATGTGGTTCGCGTCGAACGCGTCGACGAAGCCGAACGGGCCGTAGTCGATCGTCACGCCGAGGATCGACATGTTGTCGGTGTTCATCACGCCGTGGCAGAAGCCGACGGCCTGCCACTGCGCGACGAGATCGGCCGTGCGCAGCGTCGCGGCTTCGAGCAGCGCGAGGTACGGATCGTCCGCGTCGCGGCAATCCGGATAGAAGCGGTCGATCACGTGATCGGCGAGCTGGCGCAGCAGGTCGGGGCGATCGTTCGAGAAGAAGTGCTCGAAGTGACCGAAACGCACGAAGCTTTCCGACACGCGCGTGACGACGGCCGACGTCTCGATCTCCTCGCGGACCACCGGCTGGTCGGAGCCGATCACCGTCAGTGCGCGTGTGGTCGGGATGCCGAGGTGATGCATGGCTTCCGAGCACAGGAATTCGCGGATCGACGAGCGCAGCACCGCGCGGCCGTCGCCCATCCGCGAGTACGGCGTACGGCCGCTGCCTTTCAGTTGCAGCTCGTAGCGCCGGCCGTCCGTGCCGGTGCGCTCGCCGATCGTCAGCGCGCGGCCGTCGCCGAGCTGGCCGGCCCACACGCCGAACTGGTGGCCGGAATACACCGATGCGTACGGCATCGCGGTGGCGGGCCAGTCGCGCGTCGGGTTGCCGGCGAACAGTTCGGCGAAGCCAGGCTGCGTGGCGATCGACGCCGGCAGGTCGAGCAGTTGCGCGACTTCGTCGGAACAGCCGACGACGTACGGCGCGGCAAGCGGCGCGGCCGGCAGCCGCGTATGAAACGCGTCGCCGAGCTGGACGAACGCGCCTTCGGCGGGCGCGCCGAGCGTGGCGGCGAGGTCGGGAAGGGTGTCAGCCGGATCGGCTGCGCTTCGGGAAAACGACATGTTGAGCGCCTCTGGGTAAGCCGATATTGTAAGGCGGCGCAGCGCCGCCCGCATGGCGGCCCGCGCACCGTGCGCCACGCCCGTCCGGGCCGCTGACGGGTGCACGCCGGTCTCACCACAACGCATGTGTGTTCCTGATGGAAACAGCCGCCGGGCTGGTCACCGATTCGCGTCCTTCCGGGAGAACAAGACGATGGGTAAGCCATTGCTGGGCCAGATGATGGACATGCCGTTGCTGGTGTCCTCGCTGATCGCGCATGCCGCGCGTCACGCGGGCGATACCGAGATCGTGTCGAAGCGCATCGAGGGCGACGTGCATCGCTACACGTATCGCGATTGCGAACGCCGCGCGAAGCAGCTCGCGCAGGCGCTCGCGCGGCTCGGCGTCGAAACCGGCGACCGCGTCGGCACGCTGGCGTGGAACGGCTACCGGCATCTCGAGGCGTATTACGGGATCGGCGGGATGGGCGCCGTGTGCCACACGATCAACCCGCGCCTGTTCCCCGAGCAGATCGCGTACATCGTCAATCACGCGGAAGACCGCTTCGTCTTCTTCGACATCAATTTCGCGCCGCTGATCGACGCGATCGCGCCGCAATGCCCGCATGTGAAGGGCTGGGTCGCGATGACGGACGCCGCGCACCTGCCGTCCTGCACGACGCCGTTGCTCTGTTACGAAACGCTCGTCGAAGCGGAGGACGGCCGCTACGACTGGCCGCGTCTCGACGAGCAGCAGGCGTCGGGGCTCTGCTACACGTCGGGCACGACCGGCAATCCGAAGGGCGTGCTGTATTCGCACCGCTCGACGGTGCTGCACGCGTACGGCGCCGCGCTGCCCGACGCGATGAACCTGTCCGCGATGGATGCGGTGCTGCCCGTCGTGCCGATGTTCCACGTCAACGCGTGGGGGCTGCCGTATGCGGTGCCGCTTACCGGCGGCAAGCTGGTGCTGCCCGGCAAGGATCTCGACGGGAAATCGCTGTACGAGTTGATGGAGGCCGAGCGCGTGACGTTCTCCGCGGGCGTGCCGACCGTGTGGCTCGGGCTGCTCAATTACATGCGCGAGGCCGGCGTGCGCTTCTCGACGCTGAACCGCACGGTGATCGGCGGCTCCGCGTGCCCGCCCGCGATGCTGCGCACGTTCGAGGACGAATACGGCGTGCGCGTGATTCATGCATGGGGGATGACCGAACTGTCGCCGCTCGGCACGCTCGCGAAGCTCAACTGGGCGCAGTCGCAGCGGCCGCTCGACGCGCAGCGCCGGCTGCTCGAGAAGCAGGGGCGCGTGATCTGCGGCGTCGACATGCGCATCGTCGGCGAGGACGGCGCCGAGCTGCCGTGGGATGGCGTCGCGTTCGGCGAACTGCAGGTGCGCGGGCCGTGGGTGATCGATCACTACTTTCGCGGCGACGCGTCGCCGCTGTCGGACGGCTGGTTCCCGACCGGCGACGTCGCGACGATCGACCCCGACGGCTTCCTGCAGATCACCGACCGCAGCAAGGACGTGATCAAGTCGGGCGGCGAGTGGATCAGCTCGATCGACATCGAGAACGTCGCGATCGCGCACCCGGGCGTCGCCGAAGCCGCGTGCATCGCATGCGCGCACCCGAAATGGACCGAGCGCCCGCTGCTGGTCGTGGTGCCGCGCGAAGGCGCGAACCTGAGCCGTGACGCGCTGCTCGCGTTCTACGAAGGCAAGGTCGCGAAATGGTGGATCCCCGACGACGTCGTGTTCGTCGAATCGTTGCCGCACACCGCGACCGGCAAGCTGCAGAAGCTGAAGCTGCGCGAGACGTTCCGCGATTACGTGTTGCCGACGGCGGTTTGCGAGCCGTAAGTCCAGGCCCTGGCCGGCGACGGCCCGCGATCCGGTCGCCCGATCCGTCCCTCGGATCGGGATGAAAATTCAAATTGAACGACCGTGCTTTTTCGTTGTATGCTGCCTCCGTTCGATCCGGACATGCGGCCGTTCGACCGCGCACAATGAAGCGTCGCCACCCCGGCGCGCGATGCATGGAGGCAGGCAGATGGCAGTGGATTACTCGACTCGCGACGGCGTGGCCGTCCTTACGCTCAACAATCCGCCCGTCAACGGGCTCGGCCTGTCGACCCGCCAGGGCGTCATGGACGCGCTCGATCGCGCCGCGCAGGACCCGTCGGTCACGGCCATCGTGCTGACCGGCGCGGGCCGCGCGTTCTCGGGCGGTGCCGACATCACCGAATTCAATACGCCGAAGGCGCTGCAGGAGCCGACGCTGCACACCGTGATCCGCGCGGTGGAAGCAAGCGCGAAGCCCGTCGTTGCGGCGCTGCACAGCGTCGTGATGGGCGGCGGCCTCGAGCTCGCGCTCGGCGCGCACTACCGCGTCGCGGCGCCCGGCGCGCAGGTCGCGCTGCCCGAAGTGAAGCTCGGCCTGCTGCCGGGCGCGGGCGGCACGCAGCGCCTGCCGCGCGCGGTGGGGCTCGAAACCGCGCTGAACATGATCGTGTCGGGCGCGCCCGTGCCGTCCGAGCAACTCGCGAAGAGCGGGTTGTTCGACGAAATGGCCGACGGCGACCTGCTCGATGCGGCCGTCGCGTTCGCGCGCAAGGTCGGCGCACAGAAGGGGCCGCATCCGCGCGTGCGCGATCGCAAGATCGTCCACGAGAACGCCGCGGGCTTCATCCAGTTCGCGCGCAATTCCGCGCGTGCCGCCGCGCCGAACTTCCCCGCGCCGCACAAGTGCATCGACGCGATCGAGGCCGGCGTGCTGAACGGGTTCGACAAGGGCAGCGTCGCCGAGCGCGAGGGTTTCGTCGCGCTGATGATGACGCCGGAAAGCCGCGCGCTGCGCCATGCGTTCTTCGGCGAGCGTGCGGCGAGCAAGATTCCCGACGTGCCGGCCGATACGCCGCTGCGCGAGATCCGCCGCGTCGGCGTGATCGGCGCGGGCACGATGGGCGGCGGCATCGCGATGAACTTCGTCAACGCGGGCCTGCCCGTCACGCTGCTCGAGACGAAACAGGAAGCGCTCGAGCGCGGCGTCGCGACGATCCGCAAGAACTACGACGCGCAGGTGAAGAAGGGCAAGCTCACGCAGGAGAAGCTCGACGCGCGCATGGCGCTGATCGCGCCGACGCTGTCCTACGACGACCTGAAGGATGCGGACCTGATCGTCGAGGCCGTGTTCGAGGAACTCGGCGTGAAGGAGCAGGTGTTCAGGAAGCTCGACGAAGTCGCGAAACCGGGCGCGATCCTCGCGTCGAACACGTCGACGCTCGACGTCGACAGGATCGCGGCGTTCACGAAGCGTCCGCAGGACGTCGTCGGCATGCACTTCTTCAGCCCGGCGAACGTGATGAAGCTGCTCGAGGTCGTGCGCGGCGCGCAGACCGCAAAGGATGTGCTCGCAACCGTGATGGCGGTGGCCAGGAAGATCCGCAAGACGGCGGTCGTGTCGGGCGTGTGCGACGGCTTCATCGGCAACCGGATGATCGAGCAGTACATCCGCCAGGCGCTCTTCATGCTCGAGGAAGGCGCGCTGCCCGCGCAGGTCGATCGCGCGATCGAGAAGTTCGGTTTCGCGATGGGGCCGTTCCGGATGAGCGACCTCGCCGGCAACGACATCGGCTGGGCGATCCGCAAGCGCCGCTACGTCGAGAAGCCGGATCTGCAGTATTCGAAGATCGCCGACCGCCTGTGCGAGCAGGGCCGCTTCGGCCAGAAGACGGGCGCCGGCTGGTACGACTACGTGCCGGGCGAGCGCAAGGCGAAGCCGTCGTCGCTCGTCGACGAGATGGTCGTTGCGTATTCGAAGGAGCGCGGCGTCGAGCGGCGCAAGATCGGCGACGACGAGATCGTCGAGCGGCTGGTGTTCGCGCTCGTCAACGAAGGCGCGAAGATCCTCGAAGAGAAGATCGCATCGAAGGCGTCCGACATCGACATGGTCTATCTGACCGGCTATGGCTTCCCGCTGTGGCGCGGCGGCCCGATGCTGTACGCGGACATGGTCGGCCTTTACAACGTCGAGCGCGCGATTCGCCGCTACGCGGCCGCGCCGAACGGCGATGCATGGGAGCTCGCGCCGTCGATCGCGGAGCTCGCGAAGGCTGGCCGCGGGTTCAACGGCTGACGATATCGCACGACGGCGCGACCGATTCCACCAGGAGAAACGCGATGAAACGCACCGACGATGTACTGCTCGTGATCGACGTGCAATACGACTTCATGCCGGGCGGCGCGCTCGCGGTGCCGGACGGCGACGCGGTCGTGCCGGTGATCAACGCGCTCGCGCGACGCTTCGACCAGGTCGTGCTGACGCAGGACTGGCACCCGCGCGAGCACGTGTCGTTCGCGGCGAACCATCCGGGCCGCGAGCCGTTCTCGACGCTCGCACTGCCGTACGGCGAGCAGGTGCTGTGGCCCGTGCACTGCGTGCAGGACACCGACGGCGCGGCGCTGCATCGCGACCTCGACATCCCGCATGCGCGGCTCGTGATCCGCAAGGGCGGCGACGCACAGGTCGACAGCTATTCCGCGTTCGTCGAAGCCGATCGCACGACGCGCACGGGGCTCGCGGGCTATCTGCGCGAACTCGGCGCGAAGCGCGTGTGGTGCTGCGGGCTCGCGACCGACTATTGCGTCGCGTGGTCGGCGCTCGATGCGCGTGCGGCGGGATTCGAAGCCGCGGTGATCGACGATGCGTGCCGCGCGATCGACCTGAACGGGTCGCTCGCGCACGCATGGCAGCAGATGCAGGCAGCTGGCGTCGCACATGCGACGTCCGCGGGCGCGCGCCCGGCGGCGTAGCGCATTCCCCATCCGATTCAGGCAGGACCGAAGGAGACTCGCATGACCGAAGCCGTAATCGTATCGACCGCCCGCACGCCGCTGGCGAAATCCTGGCGCGGCGCCTTCAACATGACGCACGGCGCGACGCTCGGCGGCCACGTGGTCGCGGCCGCGCTCGAACGCGCGAAGCTCGACCCCGCGCGTGTCGAGGACGTGATCATGGGCTGCGCGAACCCCGAAGGCGCGACCGGCGCGAACATCGCGCGGCAGATCGCGCTGCGCGCGGGGCTGCCGGTGTCCGTGCCGGGGATGACGGTGAATCGCTTCTGTTCGTCGGGGCTGCAGACCATTGCGCTGGCCGCGCAGCGGATCATCGCGGGCGAAGGCGACGTGTATGTCGCGGGCGGTGTCGAATCGATCTCGTGCGTGCAGAACGAGATGAACCGGCACATGGTCCAGGAGGGCTGGCTCGTCGAGCACAAGCCCGAGATCTACTGGAACATGCTGCAGACGGCCGAGAACGTCGCGAAGCGCTACGGGATCTCGAAGGAGCGGCAGGACGAGTACGGCGTGCAGTCGCAGCTGCGGGCCGCGGCCGCGCAGGAAGCCGGTCTGTTCCGCGACGAGATCGTGCCGATCACCGTGCTCGCGGGTATCGCCGACAAGGCGACGGGCCGCCTGTTCACGAAGGAAGTGACCGTATCGGCCGACGAAGGCATCCGTCCCGACACGACGCTCGAAGGCGTGTCGAAGATCCGTTCGGCCGTGCCGGGCGGCGTGATCACCGCCGGCAACGCGAGCCAGTTCTCGGACGGCGCGTCGGCGTGCGTCGTGATGAGCGCCGACGCCGCGCAGCGCGAAGGGCTGCAGCCGCTGGGCGTGTTCCGCGGCTTCGCGGTGGCCGGCTGCGAGCCGGACGAGATGGGCATCGGCCCCGTGTTCGCGGTGCCGAAGCTGTTGAAGCAGGCGGGGCTGAAGGTCGACGACATCGGCTTGTGGGAGCTGAACGAAGCGTTTGCGGTGCAGGTGCTGTACTGCCGCGACACGCTCGGGATTCCTGAAGACCGCTTGAACGTGAACGGCGGCGCGATCGCGGTCGGCCATCCTTACGGCGTGTCAGGCGCGCGCCTGACGGGCCATGCGCTGATCGAAGGCAAGCGCCGCGGCGTGAAGTACGTGGTCGTCACGATGTGCATTGGCGGCGGGCAGGGCGCGGCCGGCCTGTTCGAAATCATCTGATTTTTGGCCGATGGCGGCCGCGGTTTCGCCTCGGCGAGGCTCGCGGCCGCGATGCGAATCGGCGTGGCAGCGCTACCATTCCGAACAGCCGGGAAGCAAAAGCACGCTTTCGGCAGTGCCGTTTCCCCTTACTTGTCAAACGAATTGCCCCACCTATACTTGCTCTGACATTTGCCTTTCGGCACGATGGGCAGGATCATGCATCGCACGATCCGTGCCGCGAAGGTTCGAACCAACGCAGCAGACCGACCGGGGACCGAATGAGTACGACCTATGCAGCCGGGGAACCGCCGCGCGTCGTCAGCGCGGCCGCGAGGATCTACGCGAAATGCCTGCTGATCGGTTTCGCGTTGCTGCCTGCCTATCTGATCGCCTATCTGTGGTTCTTCAGCGACCCGCGCGTCGTGTTCGAGAGCCATGCGTTCCATGAAATCGCGATTGCGGCGGCGACCCTCGAAGGCGCGTTCGTCACCTATGTGACGTGGGTGTGCTACCGGTCGTCCGGCGAGCCGCTGCTGCGCTGGCTGACGCTTGGCTTTCTCGGCTTCGCGATGATTTATTCGCTGCACGGTGCGTTCACCGGGATGGCGCACCACAATATCTGGCTGTTCCTGCTGTACGGGCCCGCGTCGCGGCTCGTGATGTCGATCCTGCTGCTCACGGGCTTGATGTCTTATTCGAGTCCGCCCGATCGCTTCGAAAAGCGCACGAGCGTGCGGACGTGGCTGCCATGGATCGTGTTCTTCCTGATCGTCAATGTGGCGGTGGCGTACATCGCGTATTCGCCGGTCGCGGGCGCGCTGGGCACGCGGCTGTCGATGGAAGGCGGCGCGCTCGTGTTCTCGCTGCTGAACGTCGGTGTGCTGCTCGCGCGGCGGATCCGCTCGCCGCTGATGGTGATCTACGGCGTGTCGATCATGGCGTTCGCGCTGTCGTCGCTCGCGTTCATTCTCGGCAAGCCGTGGAATCACATGTGGTGGCTCGCACACGCGATCTTCGCGGGCGGCTTCTTCCTGCTCAGCTACGGCGTCGTGCAGGCGCTGCAGACGACGCGCTCGTTCTCGGCGATCTACCGCCAGGAAGACCTGATGAGCCGGCTGTCGGAATCGATGGCGCGCACCGAGAGCGCGCTGCAGGAGCTGCGGCGCACGAACCAGAAGCTCGAGTACATGGCCGCGACGGATCCGATGACGGGCGCGTCGAACCGCCGGCAGTTCATCGCGCAGGTCG
This sequence comes from Burkholderia sp. S-53, assembly GCF_025560745.1. Classification (NCBI taxonomy): domain Bacteria; kingdom Pseudomonadati; phylum Pseudomonadota; class Betaproteobacteria; order Burkholderiales; family Burkholderiaceae; genus Burkholderia; species Burkholderia sp. S-53. The sequence goes on along the minus strand of NZ_CP090483.1, from coordinate 2,196,436 downwards.
AGCGCGAGATCGTGCGGGCCGAGCGCGAAGGCACGCCGTTTTGCCTGCTCGCGCTCGATCTCGACAATTTCAAGAACATCAACGATGCGTACGGGCACCAGATCGGCGACGAGGTGCTGCGCGGCGTCGTGCGTCAGTGCCTCGAGGCGATTCGCCCGGCGGGCGGGCTCGCGCGGGTCGGCGGCGAGGAGTTCATGGCGCTGCTGCCGGAGATGCCGCTCGAGGGTGCCCGGATGACGGCCGAGCGCGTGCGCTCGTCGATCGCGAGTTCGCCGTTCGGGCTGGACTTCAAGCGCGTGCAGGTGACGGTCAGCGTCGGCGTCGCGCAATACGGGGTCGACGGCAGCACGGTCGATGCGCTGCTGCGGGTGGTCGACGAGCGGCTGTACCAGGCGAAGCGGGAAGGGCGGAACCGGGTCGTGTCGCGGTGACGCGTGCGGTATCGGGACGGGTCGCGCATGACCCGTCGAAATCGGCCGCCTACGATGCGAGCAACGGCGGAATTGCCGCCAGCATCGCATCGACCGCCACTCTCAGCTTGTAAGGCAGGAACCGCGTCGCGGGCCACACCACATGCATCGGCGTGCCGGCCGACGGCACGTGTTCCAGCACGCGCACCAGCGCCCCCGTGCGCAACGCATCGCGCACGAGCCATTCGGGGACGTGAACGAGCCCCGCGCCGCGCGTGGCGGCCGCGATCAGGCTGTCGATGTCGTCGAAGCCGAGCCGGTAATGCAGCGCGGGCTGCACGATACGACCGTCCGGCCCGGCCAGCGTCCACGGATTCGCGCGGCCGCCGTGCAGGTAGACGATGCAGCGATGGGCGGCCAGTTCGTCCGTACTGCGCGGCGTGCCCTGCGTGCGCAGGTACGCGGGCGACGCACAGATCGCCATCGATTGCATGCCGAGCGGGCGCGCGATCAGCGTATCGCTGTCGGGCAGTGCGCCGCTGCGAATGGCCAGATCGACGCCTTCATCCGCAAAGTCGACGACGCGATCGGTGAAATGCCCTTCGACCTGTAGCTGCGGATGCTGCGCCGCCAGATCGAGCAGCAGCGGCGTGACGTGATGGCGGCCGAACACGACGGGCGCGCTCACGCGAATCCGCCCGGTTGCCTCGCTGCGGCCCGCTTCGAGCATGTGCTGTGCGGCATCGAGCTCCTCCAGCGCCTGTGAGCACCGTTCGTAGAACGCGTGGCCGTCGTCGGTCAGCGCGAGGCTGCGCGTGGTCCGCACGAACAGCCGCGTCCCTAGCCGCGCTTCGAGCCGGCCGATCGCCTTGCCGACCGCCGAGCGCGTCTGTCCGAGGCGGGCGGCCGCCTGCGCGAAGCTGCCGGCGTCGACAGCAGCGACGAACGCGCTGATGCCGGCCAGCCTGTCGTGCGAGATTGGTTCCATCTTGTCTACTATAGGTCGATTGATTCGCGTCACATGGTGACTTCGGGAATCATTATCCTGCCGATTCCACTGTTTTCGTTATCGGAGTCGCCATGTCGTCACTCATGTATCGCTGGCAATCGCCGGCGTTCGGTCGTCAACACCTGCAACTCGCGACCGTGCCCGTTCCGGCGCCGGGCCCGCGCGATGTGCTGGTGCGCGTGGACGCGGTCGCACTGAACTATCGCGACCTGCTGGTGCTGCGCGACGGGATGGGGATGGCCGTGCCGTTCCCGCTGGTGCCCGGGTCGGACATGCACGGCGAGGTCGTCGCGACGGGGGCCGACGTGACGGATTTCGCGCCCGGCGACGCAGTGATCAGCACGTTCTTCACCGGCTGGCAGGACGGCCTCCAGCCGCGCGGCAGCGTGCCGCTCGGCGTGCCGGGGCCGGGGATGCTGTCGGAGTACGTGGTGCTCGGCGCCGATTCGCTGGTGGCCGCGCCGCGCACGCTCGACGCCGCGCAGGCCAGCACGCTCACCTGCGCCGGGTTGACCGCGTGGTATGCGCTGGCCGACGCGTCGACGACGCGGCCGGGCGATACGGTGGTCGTGATCGGCACGGGCGGCGTCGCATTGTTCGCCGTGCAGATCGCCCGTGCGCAGGGCGCGCGCGTGATCGTCGTGTCGGGCAGCGACGACAAGCTCGAGCGCGCGAAGCGGCTCGGCGCGCACGACGGGATCAACCGCACGCGCACGCCGGACTGGGCCGCCGAAGTGCGCGCGCTGACCGGCGGACGCGGTGCCGATCACGTGCTGGAACTCGCGGGCGCGGACAACTTCGGGCGTTCGCTGTCGTCGCTCGTGCAGGGCGGCCGCGTGTCGGTGATCGGCAATCTGGGTGGCGATGCGCTGACGACGTCCGTGTATCCGCTGCTGACGGGGCGTGCGACCGTGCAGGGGATCGGCGTTGCGCACCGGCGCGCGCTCGAGGATCTCGTGCGCGCGGTGGACTGGCTGAAGCTGAAGCCGGTGATCGAGCGCGAGTATGCGTTCGATGCGCTGCCGGCCGCGCTCGACCATCTCGAACGCGGCGCGTTCGGCAAGGTGGTCGTGCGGATGCGCTGAGCGGCGGCGCACGCACCGAAGCCCCGGGGTGTGACGGCCCCGGGGCTTTGCGTGTTCCGCGTGCGATGCGCTATCGCGACGCGACAGCCGCCGCCGTGCCGGTCGGCTGCGCGTCCTGCATGCGCTGCGACGCCTGCCACCAGTACTTGCCCGCGCGCTGCTGCGGATCGCGGATCGCGAGATACGTCGTACTCCAGAGCTGCGCCGCGTTGGCTTCGGTGGCGTCCGCGCTGCGCGTGCCGAATGCGTCGGTCCGGTACTGGCCGTTCACGTAGGACCATGTCCACATCTCCGACGTGCGCATGTCGCGTCCGTTCGAGATCACCTGCCAGATCGTCTGCCGCGCCTGCGCGAGCAACGTGCGTGTCGCGGCCGACAGGTCCTGGCGCGCGAGCTGGCGGTCGAGCCCGGCCACCCACATCGCCTGCTGCCACGACCAGATCACCGTGCCGTGATACGCGGAGCTCGTGAACTTCGGCCACAGCGACGGGTTCGCATACGCCGGGTTCGCGATCAGCATCCCGGCATCGGTCACGAGCCCGGTCGGGAACGGCCGCGTGACGTCGGTGACGATTCGCTGGAGCGCGTCGTCCGGCGGCGTGCCGAACAGCAGCGCGAAGCCGCCGTCGGAATTCATCACGGGGATCGGGTTGCCCTGCTGATCGAGCGACAGCGCGTAGAACGACAGCGGAGCACTCGGCGCGGCACCGGCCGGCACGCCGGCGGACGGCGCATAGGCCGACACGTCGGTGGCCGCCTGCGCGGCCGGCACGCTGACCTGGAACAGCGGCGGTGCTTGCGTTTCCCACGTGGCGGCTTCGTTCGCCGTGGCGGCGAGCGTCGCGCGCTGCCCGGCATCCAGGTACGGATCAAGCAGGCCGCGCGCGAGGAACGCATTCGCCGCGCGCAACGCGGCCGGCACGAGCACCGCATTGACGTCGTACGGGTAGACGCCGCCGCCGAGCCCGTCGGTGCTGTCGCGCCAGTTGCCGACGATCTCGCCGGGCCGCAGGTGGATCAGGTTCGCGACCGACGGCTGTTGCGCGAACGGCTGCGCGGTCGCCGCGACGTGCAGCAGGTTGACGACCAGACGGCTGCCGTTGGTCTGCCCGTCGCTGCCGCGCTGCGCCAGATAGGCGGCCGCGCGGGCCTGGCCGCGCGTATCGTCGATCAGCCAGGCGGCCGCGATCGGCGCGAGCAGGTAGTCGCTGTCGATCATCTTGTAGTCGAAGGTCGGCGTCGGATCGTTCGGCCGCCCGTTCTTCTGGTTGTCGACCAGCGCGAATTCGCCGATGCCTTCCTCGTGCGCGACCTTGCCGTCGACCGACAGGCGGTTCAGCACCGACGACAGCCCGGCTTCGATCGCTGCGGGTTCGAGCACGGGCATCAGCATGCGGACCGAGATCAGCGTATCGCGGCCGAAGTACGTGTCGTACTGCCAGGAGCCGGCCAGCAGCTTGTCGTGGAAGCTCAGGAATTCGAGCACGTTCTGGCTGACCGGATCGGGGTTCACGGACGGTGCGAGCAAGTCGGCGCGCGTGATCGGCGACAGCGGCGTCTCGCCCGACAGCGCATCGACATGCAACTTCAGCGTGTGCGAGCCCGCCGGTGCGCGCAGCACGAGCTTGCCGCCCGCTGCCGGCGCGATGCTGCCGCCGTCGCGCAGCGTGATGCGCAGCGCATAGCCGGGCGCGCCGTCGATCCGGTCGCGCTGCCATTGCGCGGCGCTGCCCTGGATCGTCGGCGCCGTGACGATCTGCTGCGGAATCGTCGCGCCGCCGTTGAAGTCGCGCAGGAAGCGCACGTTGCTGAGTACGCCCTGGCGGATCGTCAGCGTGTCGGTGTCCACCGACACGTCGGCGCCGATACCGTAAAGCGGGCGGCCACGCGTGTCGGGCGCCGACAGCGCGGACGGTGGCGTGTCGAGGCTCCAGTTCACCGGCTGCGCGGTATCGTCGAACCACAGCCCGGTGCCGCTGTTGCCGGCAGGGAAGACCACGAGCAGGCGCGGTTTCGTCGACGAGCGCGCCAGCAGGTGCGCGGCGACCTTGTCCTGCCGGTAGAACGCATTGATCTGACTGCCGGTGTCCATGCGGAACGACAGCGCGGCGTGGTTCGACGGCGCGCGGCTCGACTGGATGTCGTCGTGGTCGCGGCATGCGGCGAGCAGGCCGGCGCAGACGAACCCGAGACACAGCGACTTCGCAAGACGATGCATGTTGATGTCCCTCCTGGTGGCTGGCAATTATTATCGGAATGGTCGAATGAACGGATCTTCTGTCCGTTTTCTTATGTGCTGCGGGCATTCGGATGAATGCCTGGCATTAATCAGGCAGTGATGCTTCTGCGGCAAGCGAATTGAGCGGAAAATAAGCGAATGGCTGATAAATGCCAAAAACTGAAATAAAAGAGGGCGTCGCCCTGCGGTGAAGCACGGGGAAAGTCAATGCGGATGGCCTTCGTGTGGGCGGGCGGCGACTCGTGTACGGCAGGGGGAAATGGAACGTAAGCCGTTGTAGGGGATTCTAAATTTACGGGAAAGTCGAAGTCAATAATGTTTTCGATATTTTATGGTATTCGATTGAAATGTTGGTCGCAATTATTGCTCGTTGAGTCGGTAAAATATGCGATTTAATGGGGATTGGTAATGTGATCCGGATGTTTGGCGACGAAATGATTGCGATGACGTCTCATCCTGGCAATTGATGCGGGACAGGAAACGAATCGTCGCGTTTGTGCCGGTTGTTGTCGGGCAAGCCGCTGTCTGTCGTGACGCTCACGCCCGGTCCGCTGGTCGCCTACGACATCAATCTTCCGGACCGCGCGCGCTTCGCGGCCGTTCGCACGAAGATGCGCGACCGCAAGTCAGGGAAGAAGACCGATCTCGCGATCCCGGATCCGGATGCCCCGCCAGGTGCGTCCGCAGTGCATATCGAGCGCCACGCGTTCGCCAGTCCGGAAGCCGCGAAAGCGGGTGCAAAGTCGCGATTGGCGACGCTCGATCGGCATACGTCGCCGAGCCGCTTCACGATGCGCGGCCGAGCCGCTTTGCCGGTCGAAAAGACGATCGCGCTGAAGGGGGCAAGGCCGGTGTAGATGGTGAGTTTCTGATCGAGTCGGTCGAACACACGTTCGCGTCGCGTGGATGGATCGCGGTCGTTACGTCGAACGGAGGGACGAACGGGAAGGTGAAGGTCGGACGCGGCAAGAAGCTGGACGAGAAGATCGACCTTGTTATTCCGAGGCCTGAGTAGCACTCGGTCAATGATTTGCATACCTTTCCGCTAGAAATTCCGCGGGGAAGCCGTTCCGGGCATCATCGACGGCACGTTCAATGTTTTTGCCCGTGTGCTCCGGCCCTTGCTCGATTTTTGACGACGAATTCGCTAACCGGTTTGTAGCGGATCCTCGGGAAGGGCCGGCGCGGCATGATTGATGAGTTGCTAATTGCCAATCGCGACGAATGCAAAGCTTCTGTTTTGAAGGCTGCCTGAATTATTGCCGGTATTGGCCTGGCAGGAATTCTTGTTGACGAACGGGAAGGCTACGCCGTCAGAATTGGCCTGTCCTGTTTCGTTGTAGTTGTTTTGAGATCCAACAACCCCGGGGAGTGCCGAGAATCCGGGGCTGAAGGAGATTGAATATTTGCCGGAGCTGACATTCTCGACGGTGAAGTCCCCGCTGCCGTTGAGAATGGATCCGTTTTTGTCGATGGTGCCCCAAACGATGCGAGCCATTATTTCCTCCGGTGTGGTCAATGTAAATAATGTGCCATATTTGGATGGCTTGAGCCAACGCGATCAATAAATTCGGAATGCGAAAAAATCACATATGGATCGCATTGGAGTTTCGATGGTAGGTCTTGATTGTATGAAAGTAAACCACTGGTTAAGGTGGGTTTATCGCGTGAATGTCGTAGTTTTGTTTTTATTTTGATGGATTGTTTTGGATTTTGATTGATCAATGAATTGAAGAGGATGTGACTTCTGTCGAATATTCCGGATGTCGTCCGGCGTGGCTCGGGCGGCGTGTTTATGGGTGCGGATGCAAGACCACGAAAAGACCATTCTGGAGCTGATCACCATGGGGGGCTGATCGGTATCGCGAAGGTACTGGCCGGCAGGAGCAACTGACGATTCGGCTCGTCGCCAGCCGGGCAATGCCCGGATCGGCGAAGTCGATGGTGGCCGGGATTGCGCTGCTGCGGATTCCGGATCTGCCGCCGATCGCGCTACTCGGTCTCGGGAGTGCGAGGAACCTGACAGCCGGACCTCAAGATACAGTCCATCGGCATCGGTAAGTTTGGTAGGCTTGTCGCCTGCCTTCGCTTGTCGGATCGTGACGTCGCTAGGCGGCACGGTGAAAACGCGGGTATCGTCCTTGGCGGATTGAAGCGATGCCCGCTTTGATACCCGCTTCTTTCTCGGCTGGACGTGAAATCCGGCGAACGCAAGCGAACGGTGGAAGGGCACACGATGCCCGGCTGGCAAGGATTCTAGGAAAATCGCCGAACCAAGACGAACTGGAGCGAACGAAGTGATCAGACATATTGTCATGTGGAAGTTGCATTGACATTTTGGGTCATAAGTTGCTGATTAATAAAGAGGTTACTAGCTGTTTTGGGGTTTGATACCCCCTCTTATACCCCCTTTTTCATGTGCTGGAGCGCCTGGCCCAGGTGCGACCATGGACGTTGAGCCGTTCGACTGGATTCGTCGCCATCCAGCCGGCTGCAGCTGATGACGAGCGACAGCTACCGGCCATGAGGCGTTAGTCCCCGGCACGGCCACTCGGGCGCTTGGACGTCCGTTCCGCGCTAGCAATCGGCCATTTGGAAGCAATCCGATCCTCTCGGTTGCCGGGAGTCTTACGCTAGCACGCAACAGCCATTCTTTCAGACGGATAGCCGTTCGCCGGCGCACCCAACATGCCGCTCACAACGTGCGCTAGCTTTGTCGGTCCCGACAGCGCTCAAGCTCGCGCATCAACTTGTGCATTTCATGTTGTCGCCCGAGATGCCAGTCTGTCACGATGTTGAAGAAGCCTCGCGTCCACGAAAACGGTGCCCATCGGAACGGGACAACGATGCGCGGTTGGCGGGCTCGCAGCCCTTTGATGACGGCCTTGGCGACTTCATCGGGTTGTATCGGTCGACGCAACGGTGCAGGAAACCCTTTTTCAATTAATTTCGTCGCGAGCGCATTGCCGCCAAAGCCGACCTTGGCAATCGCTGTAGCCACCCATCCCGGATAGAGCACGCTTGCCGTCGACCCGGTGCCGCCAAGTTCGGCGCGGAGTGAACGTCCGAGCATCTCGACTGCGGCTTTGGACGCTGCGTAAGGCGCGTTGACCATGCCATTCACGAACGCGTAGGCCGAGGAGGTTACCAGGACCTGGCCTCGATTGCGCAGGATCTCCGGCAACGCAGCCTTGACCGTGCGCCAAACCCCGAGCAGATCGACCTCGACGATTCGCTCGAACTCCTGTTCATCGCAGCTGTACATGGTGGCGGGTAGATCGTGCCACGAGATGCCAGCATTGGCGAACGCAATGTCGAGGCGACCGAATCTATCGACGGCGCGTTGCACGACCGCCTTGGTGGCGGCAGCATCGGTGACATCGAGCGCCAGGGCGAGCGTGCGCTCGGCGTCAAACTCCGCGGCGAGGCGGTCCACTGAAGCCTGCGTCACATCGGTTAGAACGAGTCGTGCTCCACATGCATGCAACGCACGCGCGGTCGCAGCGCCAATGCCGCCTGCAGCACCCGTGATAAGCACGACTTTTTCCTGAAGATCGTAAGCCACTTTGTACTGCTCCTCTGCTATTGGATTTCCATTGCTGCGCAAACGAGGGGCGATGGATGCCGGGCCATTGGGTCCGCTGATCATGCGAAGCCGATCGGTTCCCGCGGCCACCGGATTGCCATTCATTTCGCTGGAGCGTTCGCGGCCGAATCGTTCCAGCCAGTTGCCGACGCCAGACTGATGGCGCGTTCAATGTCCTCGCCGCGAAAGCCGGCGCGTTCGACGAAGCGCCTGAAGAAGCCCGGCGCCTTGGCCACGATCGTGTTGATCTTTGGTACGACGATCATGTCCGCGCGTTGCTCGATGCCAGCCACGATGTCCCGAACGACCTGCTCGCGCGGGATCATCTTCCACAAGCCGCGATCGTTGCCTCCCCACAATGCCTGGCCAGCCGGATCGGCAACGACATCGTCCATCAGTGGCGTCGGGAAGAATGTCGGGTGCGCACTGCCGACCCCGATACCCAGATGACGAAGCTCCAGACGGATGCTGTCGCACATCGCCCACACGCCCGCCTTGCTTGCCGTATAGGACGCCTGTAGCGGCGAATGTACAAACGCGGCCATTGACGAAATCGCCAGCATGTACCCGCGCTGTTGCTGGACGAATGGCAAGCCGGCACGGAACGTACGCCACACGCCGTTGAGGTTGATGTCGATGACACGATCAAACGCGGCCGGGTCGAGGGTGGCCATCGGGGCCATGGTGTCGATGCCAGCGTTTGCGATGACCACGTCGATCTGACCGAAGTGATACGCCGCCTTGGCCATTGCGGCTTCGATGCTTTCGAAATCGCGGACGTCGGCGGTCCAGCCAAGAACGTCCGAGGGGCGGCCGAAGCTGCGAGTCTGTGCCGTGAGTCTGTCTGCATCCAGGTCGAAAAGTGCGAGACGCGCGCCCCGTGCGTGCAGCGCTTCGGCCAAGGCCGATCCCAGGCCGCCGGTGGAACCGGTAATGGCCACCACCTTGTTTGCCAGCTTATAAGTCGACATGCGCGTCTCCTTGCTTCGCTGGAACGTGACGGTGCAGAAATGCCAGCTGGTCGGCGACCACCTGTTCGAAGTCCTTGCCCACATAGATATCGAAGTGGCCTGCCTGATACGCGTGCACTTCCCCTTTGGGAGCGCGCCTGGCATACCGTTTCGTCGGCCCCGCCGGAGCGACGGAGTCGGCTTCGCAAACGCAGAACAGAATCGGGCAGGAAATGTCGGCTGCCTTGCGACCGGGGCGGTACCGAACGATGTTCAGGCCGAAGCGTGCCGCGACGTGGTTGCGAAATGCAGTACCGTCAGGGACAAGCGCGAGATAGCCATCCAGGGCATCCGGTGCAGTCATCAACGCGGCAGAACCAGGAGGACCCGCCGTCGGCACCATCACCGGCGCCCTGCCGACGAGGGACAGCAGTACATCGCATAGCGCGAGCGCGGTGACCTTGAGCGCGCTACGCCAGTTCAACGCGAACAACGATGCGACGCCGTCCGTGAACGGGCATTGCGCGATGGCCGCGGCAAGAGTCCGGTCGCGTGCTGCGGAGAGAATCACATGACCGCCGCCGAAGGAGGTCCCCCACAGGACCACCTGATCCGGCCGGAGATTGCGGTTCCCGCGTGCAAAAGCGATCGCACCCGACCAGTCCTCCAGTTGCCGATCGATATCGAGCAATTGACGAGGGGAGCCGTCGCTCGCACCGAAATGTCGATAGTCGAACACGAGGCACGCGTAGCCCTCCGCGCAAAAGCGTTGCGCATAGGCATCGAGCCGCATTTCCTTGATTCCACCCAGCCCGTGCGCCATCACGATGACAGGAAACGGGCCCGTCCCGCGAGGCTCGTACAGCCAGCCACGGCAATGTTCTCCGCGGCTGCCTGCTACGAACTCGACATTTTTTCGCCCGGCCATGTGTCCCCCAAGGTGTGCGAGAATAGATTTCGATCCAATGTTGTAACGCATTCTAACTTTGTAATGTGATCCATCTAGTGAGGTAAACCCCCGTATGGAATCGAGAACTCAGCGTCGGGCTGCCGCGACCCGCCTGGCGATCCTGCAAGCCGCCGAGACTTTGCTGACGGAGGGCGGACTAGCGGCGGTCACGCCTGAAGCGGTGGCGACCCGGGCGGATGTCGCAGTGCAGACGCTCTATAACCGTGTCGGTGGCCGTTCCGCGCTGCTCATTGCCGTGGCAGAGCGCGCGTTGGAAGAAAACCGCGAGTACATGGACGTGGCCTATGCGTCCGAGGGCGATGTCGAGACGAAACTGCGTTGCGTGGCAGCTGCTTACGCGCGGTTCGCCAAGGAGCGCCCGCACCAGTTCCGTATCCTTGTCGAACCACCGAATGAGCCGGAGGCGCTCGCGCGCATCGCTGCCCTGATCAGACAGCAAAACGCCAAATTGGCCACATTGCTCAGCCGAGGTATCGACGAAGGGTGGGTGCATGCAGACGTTGAGCCGGAACACGCCTCGACGGCGCTGTGGGCCATGATGAATGGCGTTATCAGCCTGATGTGGCGCCCCGATAGCCTTCGACTGGATGTCGATCACATCGACGATCTACTGGGTACCGCGATCTCATTGTTGACCGGCGGTATCAAGAGGCGGGGCGATTGACGCGTTGACCCCAGACAACTCGGCGCCTGCAAAAACTTCAAGCGGTTCTCAACCGGTTTGTCGTCTGGCGGCCTTCCGAGGTGCCTGCAAGCCAAGGGCTTCCTTTCGGTCAGTTTCGCTCATCTCACTTCCGGGCTTCGGCTCGGAAGTTGGATGATTATCACGAAGGCGTGAACCGCAGGTAAGGACCCAACTTTCGCCGGTGTGGACGATGGCGGGAATAGCCGTTGTACCTCGCAAGCTGCCGTTGATTCAGGCGGCGTCGAAGGGCTGCAGTGGGTCGATCACGGCCCTTGATTAGGTCACATCCAAGTAAATTCAGACCTGATCAGATGCTGACTGAGAGATCAGGTCTAGACGTAGACACGTCATTGGGTGATGGACATTTCGCGCGATGTGATGGAACGAATCCATGCCTGTACTTCTGTCTCTGCCCATAGTGAGAGATTGCGAACTCGTCGTGGCCTCGGGAAACTACCTTCCTTCATCATGTCGTAGATCGTCGTCTTGCCCAAGCCGACCATGTCGAGAACGGTCGGAAGTCGCAACAGTCGTTCAGTCGTGGTGCTCACTGTATTGTTCCTCGTTATTCGGTGACGGGCTGAATTGCACGGGCGAGTTGCATGAGTCCCGTTTCAAGCGTGATCGCGGCGGTAGCAGCCCAAGTGCGTGCGTCCTGCGCCGCCTTGTGGCGAGCGAACGATCCGATCTCGTCGGCCATCAGGTCCAGCAACTCGACGTCGGCCGCGTGCGAGATCTCGGTGATCAACGCGCGGATCTCGATGCGAAGGGCGTCGAGGCGCGCGAGCCTGCCTTGGCGGGTATCCGCCAAGGCTTTGTTCGTCTGTATAGGTTTGCGCCGCGCGAGCGGCGCTTCGTCCTTCTGGATCGCTTTTGCGGGCGCCAGCCCGCTGCAGTCCGACTGCGTTGAAGTACCGTTGACGCTCGCTAGTGCGATAGCCGGGCGCTTCTCCGCGTGTTCCCGCTTTCGCGGCAGCGGACGTGGGGTAGAAAGGGCCGGGCGCGGGGTCAATTTGCGGCTCCGGTCGGGAACGGCCATGCGGATGCGGGGTCGAGGCCGGGCTTTGCTTTCCGCGCCGGGAACGCTGTATCGAGCAGCGCCTTATTCGACGCGATCCGCTGCTTATGTTCGATGGCCGTCAGCACATCCGACAAATCGGGGCGTTCACCCTTCGCGGTGGCAGCAGAGAATTCGGCTGTCATGTCGGGATCGGGCATGTCGATGATCCCGTGCGCCCATTCGAGAATGCGCTTGAATGATGCTTGCTCGGCTTTCGTTCGCCCGTGGACCGGTGATTTGATCGTCTCGATGAGCCGCGCTGCGCCGGAACGAATCGCTTGAACGCGCGTCCATACCGCGCGCGTCTGGTGCGATACCTTCAGCGGTTCGCTCGCGAAGCTGGTCCCGGTGTTGTATTCGATCGCGTAAATCCACGCGCCCGGTGCGGGTTGAGCGACGCGAATGTAGGCCAGCGGGCCCTTGATTCTCCCGGTTCGGTCAGGTCCGCATACCGTATCGATAGGCTCGCAGCCGCCATTTGCGTCCGGCTCGGAGACCGGCCAGATCTTTCCGGACGAAGGGCAACCGAGAAGATCGGCGAGCGGCAGCAGCGCAGTGTGTACTGCTTCGATGGTCGGCTTTGCCAGTCGGCCGAAATTCTTGTCATGGAGTACAGCCTGCAGGGCCTGCAAAAGTTGCTTTGACTGTTTCTCACTGATCTTGGCGGGGGCCGTTTGGCGCGACGCTGCCTGCACCGGCGCATGTGTCTCGATCGTGGCATCCGCGGCCGTTGACGCGACGAGCGGTGCGGCGTCGCTGTCGGTGTCGGTATCGGTATCGGTGCGTCGACGAAGAGCAGGAGGCGTTGTTGTCCGACGGTGCGCCCCGCAAGCAAACCTACAGTCTGGAGTTTGGCCGCTATGGCGAAGATTTTGCGAACCTCTGACGGGGACATTCTCGACACGCTTTGCTATGCCCATTACGGGACGTTGAAGGGCATCGTCGAGGCGGTGTACGAAGCCAATCCGGGTCTCGCGCGCGAGCCGCAGCCGTTCAAGGCTGGCGTCTTGATCACGATGCCGGATCTCGACGTGCCGCGCGACGAACCGATTCAGCTGTGGTCGTGAGGGAGGGGCGATGCGAGCAATTTTTCAGGTCGTAGCGAACGGTGATGACATCACGCGCGTGATTCAGGACCGCGTGCTGCGGATCCGGACAAGCGACAAACCCGGCCTTGAAGCGGACGAATGCGAGATCGAGCTGGACGACCGTGACGGCAAGGTCCGATTCCCGCCGAAGGGCGCAACGTTGAAGATCTCGCTCGGATGGGAGGGGCAGGGACTGTCGATGCTTGGCGAGTATGCCGTCGACGAGATCGTACTGCGCGGCCCACCGGCGACGATTGTCATCCGCGGCCGGCCGGCCAACATGCGAGCGACGTCGAAGACCCAGCGCAATGGCAGCTGGACGAACGTGAAGCTGGCCGACATCGTTGGCGACGTCGCGCGGCGCAACAAATGGGTCGCGGCGTGTTCCGTCGATGCGGCTGTGCCGCGTGCGGATCAGTTCGGCGAGAGTGATCTGCACTTCATTACGCGGATCGCGCGACAGTACGGCGCGACGGCGACGGTGAAGGCGGGGAAGCTGATCGTCGGGCCGATCGGGGCTGGAAAAAGCGCGAGCGGCAAGGCGCTGCCGGCGGTCACATTGACGCCGGCCGATCTGACGGACTATGAGATCTCGTTTCCTGACCGTGCCAGCTTTGTTGCCGTACGGACGAAGGTACACGACAAGAAAACGGGGAAGAAGATCGACCTGACGATCCCGAATCCGGACGCACCGCCGGGCTCCGCCGCTGTCCATACCGAGCGCCATGCGTTCGCCAGTCCAGAGGCCGCGAAGGCCGGCGCGAAATCGCGTCTCGAGAAGCTGAACCGGCACACCGCGCGCAGCGTGCTGCGCATGAAGGGACGCACGGACATATCGGCCGAGAAGACCGTGAAGCTTTCCGGCTTCAAGCAGGAGGCGGACGGCGATTTTCTGGTCGATTCCGTACGACACACGTATGCCGGTAGTGGGTGGGAGACGTCGGTCGAGCTGAACGCCGGCAACAAGGGCAAGGCAAAGGTCGGCCATCGCAAGAAGCCGACGAAGAAAGTCGACCTGGTCGTACCGTCGCCGCCGAAGTAACACGCGCGAGCATCAATTTCTGGCAGCCGCCTCGGGGCAACTCGGGCGGCTTTTTTTATTTTCAGCGGGGGTTTGATGGGTGATGAAAAGCAGGAGGGGCTGGCCGTCCAGATCGCGACGTTGACGCAGCAGATGCGCGCCGTCGCGGCGAGTGTCGAGGACATCAAGCGATCGGTGCAGCCGTTCGCGGATCTCGACCGGCGGCTCGCGGAGATGGCGGTGCGGGCGGAGGCGACGCGAGAGGACATCGGACTGCTGTGGAGCCGGTCGCGGGCGGAGGAGCGCGCTCGCGCGGAGCTGGCCGACGAGATCTCCGACGTCGATCGCAAGGTTGACGCGATGAAGAACAAGGCAACGGGCGCGATGTGGGTGCTCGGTGTGTGTCTCGGCGTGGTGCAGACGTTTCTTGTCGGTTCGATCGTCTGGGTCTTCACGCATATCAACGAGGGCGATGCGCTCAACCGTTTGCAGCAACAGCGCATCGATTTACTGGAACAGGCGGTGAGCCGGGGAGGGAAGCAATGAACGTAACGGCGAAGATTGACGCGCTGATCGGGCGCGAAGGCGGGTTCTCGAACGATCCGAACGATCGCGGCAATTGGTATCTCGGGAAGCTCGAAGGAACCATGTGGGGTGTGACGGCCGCCGAAGCGCGCGCGTACGGATACACGGGGCCGATGAAGGACATGCCGCGCTCGACGGCCGTCGCGATCTACGAGTCGCGGTACTGGCGGCGTCCGAAGTTCGACCAGGTCGACGCGATCTCGTCGACGCTCGCGGAAAAGCTGTTCGACATCGGCGTGAACACGGGGCCGGCGACCGGCGTCAAGTTCATGCAGCGGGCGCTGAACGTGCTGAACCAGAACGAAAAAAAGTTCCCGGATATCGCGGTCGACGGTGGCATCGG
Source organism: Burkholderia sp. S-53 (assembly GCF_025560745.1). Classification (NCBI taxonomy): domain Bacteria; kingdom Pseudomonadati; phylum Pseudomonadota; class Betaproteobacteria; order Burkholderiales; family Burkholderiaceae; genus Burkholderia; species Burkholderia sp. S-53. Next base: position 2,181,405 of record NZ_CP090483.1, on the reverse strand, counting down.
ACCGATGACGATCACGGCGTTGAAGGTGTTCCTGCAGCAACGCGGGGCGGACGGGCATCGCGTGCTGTACGGCATGGTCGCCGCGCAACAGTCGGTGTTCTACATCGAGCTGGCCGAGCGCCGGCCGGAGAACGAGACATTCGAATACGGGTGGCAGCTCAACCGTGCGCTAGGGGTGTAACGATGCTGGACATTCTGAAGACTGTTGCGCCGTGGCTGGTCACGGCGCTGACCAGCGGTGTGCCGGGTATCGCGGCGATGGCCGCGTCGACGATCGCGGACAAGCTCGGCTTCGGCGACGGTTCGGTGGACGCCGTGAAGGCGGCGCTGGCCGGCCAGTCGGTGACACCTGAGCAACTGCTCGCGTTGAAGCAGGCCGATACGGCCTTCGAGCTGAAGATGCGGCAGGCGGGTTTCGCGCACGCGGAGAGCATGGCGGGCATCCAGGTGCAGGCCGACAAGGTCGCGGCCGACGACCGTGCGAGCGCACGTCAATACGCAGCGGCCGAACACGACCACACGGCGCGGAACCTCGCCTACATGTATACGCTGGCGTTGTTCATTGTGATCGGGCTGGAGTTCTATCTGGCGATCGGCGAGATCAAGATGCCCGACGTCGTGAAGAGCACGCTCGACACGCTGCTCGGCGTGCTGATCACGATGGTGATCGGCTCGAAGGAGTATTTCTTCGGATCGTCGTCGCGGGCGGACAAGCAAGCGGACCGCATCACGCAGTTCGCCGTGTCGCCGGATATCACGGTAACGGGCGGGCCGATCGATCCGAAGGTGATCGCGTCGGTCCCGGTCGAGCGTCGGGCGCCATGACGCGCTGAAGAAACAGGGCACGCCGGATCGCGCTGGAGAGAACCCGCGTATCCGGCTGCTGATTCGAGAATCAGCCAAAGCCCTGACCGTCAACGCGAGTGCCATCGCTCAGGCGAGCGGCATTTTACACAACCATACGAAGAAACAGGGCGGCCGGGGGAATGTTGGAGCATTCGCCCGGTCGCCTTTCCACTGTCTGTGCCAGTGAATCAGCCAAGGCCCTGCTTACCTACGTAGGCGGGCCGGATTCTACACCAAGTTTTAAAACGGCTTTCACAATGGAAAAACCCATCATCCCTTGGATCGGCGGCAAGCGCCGTCTTGCAGATCACCTCATTCCGCGTTTCCCGGTGCACGACTGCTATGTCGAAGTGTTCGCAGGTGGGACCGCACTGTATTTCCTGCGTCCGCCAGCGAAGGTCGAAGTGGTCAACGACGTCAATGGCGAGCTGATCAACCTATATCGTGTCGTGCAGCATCACTTGGAGGAGTTTGTGCGGCAGTTCAAATGGGCGTTGACCAGCCGGCAGGTGTTCGAATGGCTCAAGCAGACGATCCCGGAAACGCTCACCGATATCCAGCGTGCTGCACGCTTCTACTAACTTGGGTAAATGTTTGCGTTCGGTTGGCGTTGGCGTGGATTACGGGAGCGGAGTCTTGCTAGACAATGCATAGATGCTGCTGTGTCGTCGGCCACTGAAAGTTGCTTTGCGACTGGGGTAGCAGTAATGCAAGATCGGAAATTATAAGCCCAATTCTGACGGGTTGTTGAATGCACTGCAACTCGGCGGAATGCGGCGGGCGGGTTTTACCCATTTCAGACTCCTCGGTTCAAGTGGCTAAAGTGTCCGCCAAGCCGGGGTAAGACCAAACGGTTCTTCGATGTCGATGAAATTCGTGGTGCGTATTGGCTGATCGACGTCAAGCAATCGGGCAAGCCCAAGCTCAATGAGGTACTGTGCTTGATCGCGCGCTTGGGCGGATTCCTCGGTCGCAAGGGCGCCGGCAAACCCGGCGCGAAATCTATTTGGCTGGGACTCAAAGAGGTTCATGTCGCCGCAAAGAAATTGCAGAGGTTACGTATCGGCGGTCAAGCTGGAAATTGTGTATAAGTCGATGGGTAACGGGGCCTGGCGGGTAGCGTCGCCATCGCGAGCCCTTGATTCGTCGACGGTTTCTCACTAGAAATTGAAATTGACATGTAAGGCAAATGAAATATACATTTGGCTTTTCCAAATTGCCGAGGACAAGTCAAATGCCAATAACCAAGGTGTCTAGCAAGATCTTTCGCTGGTCCGCTGCCGTCGCAATGTCGGTATCCGCGGCTTTGATCGGATCGGCATGGGCCGATACGCAGCCGGCGCAGCAAAAGCAAGCGCGAATGCCGCGCGTGCCGCAGAATCTGCCGGTCTCGCCGGAACAGGCCAAGTACAACCTTCCGGTCAGCGAGCAGGACCGCGCGGCATTGACTAAGCCTTCGCAGCAACAGCAACCGACCAAGCGCAGCAAACGCAGCGCACCGGGCGCCGATTGTCGCGACATGTTAGTGATGACCCAGTATCGCGGCGCAGCACTCGCCGACTACATCGCGAACCTTCCCGATTACGAATGCCATTACGGCCTGTTTTCCGTCGACAAAGCGTTGGCCGCACAGATTTTCAATGCTGAGAACGTGCACGCCGTCGCGAGTCGTTTCGTGCAGGAGGTATATCGCTATGACGCAAGCAATTTGATTCTGGTCAATTTGCTGATTTATCTGCGTTCCGCCTATTACCAATATGATGTGTCAGGCATCGCCGATCCGATTCCGAATCTCGCGGTGTCGCTGCGTCCGTATATCAAACAAAGCCTCGAGGGTGATGCACTCTACCGTGAGAATTCGCGTGCACCCAGCACCGCGAACGAGTTGATGAAGCTCATCACGAACATGAAGGATGAGGCGTACTACCTGCCAACGCTGAAGAACCGCGTTGCGCTCTATACGTCGAGCGCGACGAATCCGCAGGCGGCGGCGCCGCTGCTGCAGCGCAGTGCGGCGGACGGCTTCACCGGCTTGCTGACGGTGTTCTTCTACGCGCATCAGCGCAGCGACGCGCGGCAAATGCTCAACAGCGACGCGACGCTACCGGAGACGCTCAATCGCTTCGCCGTCGCGAACCGTGCGAGCCTGTCGAACACAAGCGCCGCCTACCAGCTCGCCGATGCGGCGCGCGAAGCGTTTCGCTTTCTCCGATATCCGACGCAAAAGCCGCGCGTGAAAACGATGATCCAGACCATGCTTGCTTCGACGAGCATGACTGGCGCGGACAGCGATCTGTGGCTCGCGGCGGCGGAAGCAGTCGACTACGGCGATCCTGGCAACTGCGCGGATTACGGCACGTGCGACTACAAGAAGCGGCTGACCGACGCGGTGCTCACGCATCGTTACGCGTGCAACACGAGCGTGCGTATCCTCGCGCAGGACATGACGGTACCGCATCTGCAGTCGGTATGTGCGGCGGTCGCGCGGCAGGACGATTACTTCCACCGGATGATGAAGACCGGACGCAAGCCGGTCGTGGGCGATCGCAACGACACGATTGAGTTCGTCGTCTTCGACGACTACGCGAACTATCGCAAGTATGCTTCGGTAATCTACGGAATCAGCACCGACAACGGCGGCATGTATCTCGAGGGCGACCCGTCTGCGCCCGGCAATCAGGCGCGTTTCATCGCCCACGAGGCGTCGTGGCTCCGACCAGAGTTCAAGGTGTGGAACCTCGAGCACGAGTTTACACATTATCTTGACGGTCGCTACAACTTGGCGGGCGACTTCACGGCGAGCACCGCGAAGCCGACTGTCTGGTGGATCGAAGGCGTCGCCGAATATCTGTCTAGAAAGAACGACAATCAGGAATCGATCGACGCTGCGCAGACGGGCGCATACCGGTTCTCGGACGTGCTCGAGACGCGTTACTCGTCGAGCGACTACGTCGCGCGTGCATACCGGTGGGGCTACATGGCAACGCGCTTCATGTTCGAGCGTCATCGCGCCGACGTCGACACGATCGTGTCACGCTTCCGTGCGGGCGATTACGGCGGCTACGAGAACTATGTCGCGTACATCGGTCGCAGCTACGATAGCGAGTTCGCCGATTGGGCGCGCAACGCAACGACGGCGGGCGAGCCGCCGCTGCCGATGGCGAGATAAGCAAGCGCGGCCGTGTGAATGCAAGTGTGGAACGACGGCGACACCTACGACGCGGCCCCCACTTTTCGTGACGAACGCTCCCCATTCTGGCCCGCCCGTGGGGGGCGTGCGACTGACGTGCGTTGGTCGCCGCGTGCGTAGTCGTCGGCGGCGCAATCAAAATAACCCGAGGGCATCATGAATCATTCTCGTCTTGCCTTGTTTATTCACCGTGCCGCCGTCGCGGCACTTAGCGCCGCGTTGGCGTTCGCTATTTTTCCCGCGCTCGCCAAGGCCGGCCCGGCCCCTCTGTCGACACCGACCGGCGACATGACGCTGTCACCGGCAGGCCCGCTCGCCGAGCCCGGCAAGCAGCCGTTGGCCGCGCCGGTCGCGTCGCAGCGCGCCGCGCGGCGAGGTGCCGACACCTACACGTACCTGCGCTGCTGGTACCGGATCGACACGGACCCGCTCAAGCCAGCCGCGACCTACGAGTGGGCGCGCGATCCCGGCAGCGGCGACTGGTATCGTGTGAACGGCTACTGGTGGGCGGACGGCGTCATGCAGTGGAAAAATATGTTCTACAGCACGACGACGCAGGACACGCTCGCCGAGGTTTGCCGCAAGACGCTCGCCGCGCGCGGCATCCGCGCGAACCTGACGCAGGCTGTCGCAGCGAACAACGCGCTGTCGTTCAACTACACGATCTGGACCATCGACAGCGCGCAGCAGGACGAGCGCACCAACAAGCTGATCGTGTTCGGCGACAGCCTGTCCGACACCCAGAACATGTTCAACGCGAGCCAGTGGAAGCTGCCGAATGGCACCAGCTGGCATGCGGGGCGCTTCAGCAACGGACCAGTCTGGGCCGAGTACGTGGCGAACGCGCTGCACCTGCCGTTCTACAACTGGGCGATCGGCGGCGCTGCGACGGACCAGTATCTCGTTGTGCCCGGCCTCGTGCAGCAGATCGACTCGTGGCGCGAATACATGGATCGCGCGCCGGACTACCGGCCCGCCAATACGCTGTTCGCGGTGTTCGCGGGCGGCAACGATCTCGTGAACTACGGCCGCACGCCCGAGCAAGCGGCGAACGCGGTGCGGGACAGTCTCGAGCGGCTCGCTGCGGCCGGCGCGACGCGCATCCTGCTCGTCACGCTGCCGGACGTGTCGCGCGCGCCGGTGTTCGCGACGCGCACCGACACCGCCAGCGTCGCCGCGCAGGTGAAGGACTACAACCAGCGGCTCGTCGACGCGACGGCCGCCGTGCGCGCCCGCTACGGCGCGACGCTACGGCTCGAGGTGTTCGATGCGTACGCGCTGTTCGACGACTTGCTGAGCCACCCCGCGCAATACGGCTTCGACGATGCGAAGCGGTCGTGCCTCGACATCCCGAGGCCGTCGTCGTTCACCTACCTGGCCGCGCAGACACCGCGCGCGGACTGCCGCGATCCGGCACGTTTTGTGTTCTGGGACACGCTGCACCCGACGACGCGCACACACACATGGATAGCAGAACGTCTGGTGCCGTTTTTGCGAGAGCGATTCGGAATCTGACTAGGCAAGAGCGGGTGTCAGTTTGCCCAACTCCGCCGGCGTCTGGTTCGCGTAGCCAATTTTTGCGGCCTTCGGTTTTGTGCCCTGCGGCGGGATTTTTGTAACCAATCAGGCAGTGGACCTATCCGCGACACTATCTGGGTCCAGACTAGGCGAGTTCGACGATTGTCCGAAGTGAGGCACGGTCGTTGCTTTGCAACTGAGCGAGCGTGCGCGATGCTCAGAAGCAACAAAGCCCGCTGCAAGCGGGCTTTTGCGTGCTACAAATTTGCTACAGCACGGGGCGTGAGGCTTGCCGGGCAAGGCTCTCGCCTCTCATTCCGTCCCCTGAACTACGGGATGGGTTGAATCCGCAGCCAATAGAAGACATCCGTCGACGCTTTTATCCCAACTGCCGCGAGTGAGGAGATCCAAGTCTAAACACTGTTGTTCAAAGAGAGCAACCAGGATGCGGTCGTCCGCGTGATCGAGGCATACCTGGTTGCTAACGACGACTACGCACACAACGTCAAGCCTATCCTGGCGCGTGGCCGCAAAAAGTTCTCTTATTACGGCGGAGGATATGGTGTGATGATGGATGCAATCGTCTACGTCGCGCTCTTTTCGGACTTGATAAAAGAGCTATTTTTTTATGAGTTTACGCAGATGGTCATGGAGTACTTGACCATCTACAATTTTCTCGAGATCGTCAGGGACCTCTACTTCATGGATTTCCTGCCCCGGCAGCGCACGTAGTCCAGCACGCGACCCAGTGTCGTTTCCTACCGAGTATGATTTCGTGTGATCGACCTTACTTCCATGCGCAAAGGCCTTGATCTCACCGTTTTCCGTGATAACAGTCATTTTCATACGTAACCTCCGCCCATGAGATTGTGATAGCACCATCGCGGGCCGTCATTCCAGAAATCGACGAAATACGTTACGTTTCCATTCTCCTCGACCCTTGTGCCTTGCCTGGTGGCCCACATCAAAGAGTCAGGAGTCTTTGCGTCTGCTGATGCGGCTTGGGCTCCGTGACTTGCTCCAAATGTATACCACCAGCCGATTGGAGCGTTTGGGGCAACCCAAGTGGGGGTAAGGGCATTGTTAAAAGCCATTTAAAGTTCCTCTCTTTAAGAAAAGAGATTTCGCATCTGCCGATGCGCATCGGTCGCCATGGCGTGTTCCGCTGTATGCGAGCCGCCTATATCCCATTTGGCGCAACCCAAATGGAATGTTAGGGGGTAAGATAAAATGGAAAAATTAACTTTTTCACAAAAGCATCTGCACGTCGAAAATAGAGTGATCCGCAGGAAAGACATTGGAATGCCTAATTAATTTCGCTAATGTGTATGCAAGCGCGGGCGGAAAAATAAGTGCGCGGTCCGCATCGAATGGATGCGCACAAATGCGATGGAGGTATGCATGGTCGCGAGCGTCACGTTTTTAGTTGATATTTAAATAATCATTTGCCGTTGAGTTGTTGAAATTATTCACTGGAAGTGATTGTCTTGTTTATAGGCCGGGCTGACTCGAAGGCAAGGACTTTTTGCGATGTGGAAAACAAATAATCAAATCTTCGCAATGCTCGTCGCAAGTGTTGACGGCAGTGTAAAAATTTGTGGACCTCAGCGTCTCTCCTTTCCGGGGCGCTGGGCTGCTGCCCGGCTCGGCACGCTCTCCTCGTGGGCCGCAAGACCGAAGCACGCCCGATACGTGACAGCACGAGTGGCCGTTGCAACTTGTGGATTCAACCCGTCGATGCAACACACTCGAAGCTGCCGTCAACGCCACGCCCGCCCAAATGGCGGTTGTGGGGCGCGTGCAGCCCATAACTCACCGAGAAGGCAGCAACTTGAATGTGTCGAGAGGTTTGGGTGGGCGTCTAATGAATATAACTATTTGATTTGTAATGAATATAGGCGGCCTCCAAAGCCGTTTAGGCCGGCTCGATTCCGGCGCGCGTCCCCTGAACGCGCTTGGCGGTCATTTCGGCGATGCGGCGGTTGTGGGCATCTCGCTTATCGTCGATCTTCTTAACTACATCACTCAAGTCCTCATCGCGGCACCACTCGCCTGGCTTGGGCAATTCGAGCGGCATCCCGGCATGGCGGCGGAGTCGCTGGGCTAGGTCTGACGTTTGGAGGCCTAGATCGGCATAGGCGCGTCTCCGAGTCCAGAAATACTCGGTATGGTCTGGATAGTCGTCGTCGAATTCCGCGATGCCGGCGAGCGTGTTTTGGATTTTCTCCTTTTGGTCAGGAAGCCGCAGAATTGCGTACATGAGATCCTTCGGCAACACCTTCCACTCGACATCAATGTCCAGCGGCTGAAACTCAGGTGGCGTCGTGGTTGGCGCGTACTCCTCCTCGTTGCGGCCGGCGGGTCTGCCATACTCGGTGCCGTCATCGAGCGCGACGTGCAAGCAGCCGTTGGCAAAACGGTCCAAATGGGACACGACGATGATCGCGAGATACGAAGTGTCCTTCTGGCGCCTCGACCTATTCGTTAGCCATTCTTTAACGGCGACGAACGAATTGCCCAGCAGTACGCCACTGATGCCCGCTGTTGCCGAGATGACGGCCGAAATGTTTCCTGTGTCCATGCTTTTCCCTCGAAGTGGTCAGACTGCTACCCGCGCCCAGCGTCCGTGTGTCCGATCGGTCTATCATTCGAGTCGTATCGACTCTGGAGCGGTTTATGGTACGCCCGCTTGATTCCGACGATTTTCGCGCTCGCCGGAAGGTGTTGGAACCCGATGATTTTGCTTCGTCGGATGGCGAGCCCGATCCGCCGCCCTCTGATTTGATCTCGGAGGAGGCGTGGGACGGAATCATGACCTTACCCGATGACGTCGCGATCCGAACGACAAGTCACTTGGGCGAATGGGTCGAGTTGCTTCACGACCTTTGGGCGGGATGGGTGGAGTCCTTCCCGCGTCGATCGATCATCACGGATGCAATGCTGGATTGTGCAGACGACTTTTCTGCGGCGTTATTCAACCTTCTCCACGGTTTTTACAAGCAGGCGATTGGCGCGCTCAGAAATGCGCTGGAGGCAACGGTTCTTGCATGCGAATGTACCTTGTCGCGATCAGCGGATACGTGGCTTGCGTGGCAGGGCGGCAAAGAAATTGCGTTTCGCAAGACACTGCCGAAGCTCGCCGCAACTGCCAAGTTCACTGCGCTTGAGGCGCACGTGAGATCGATTGCCGGTGGGGGCCTCTTTCCAGAGGCAGAGAATAAGGATGGGGTCGCGTGGGCAAGGAATCTTTATCAGCGCCTTAGCAACTTCTCGCACGCGCGAGGAGATTCGACCAACGGGGTACTGTGGCAAAGCAACGGCCCGATTTACAGCGAGCAGGGCATGCGGGCGTCCTGCCACCTGTATCTAGAAACGTACGTCTTGCTAGTGCTAGTGCTGAAGGCGACGTCGAGACGATTCCAGGTGCCGAGTGCGTCGCGAATCCTATTCGCACCCAGCAGCCTCGAAAAATTTTGTCCCGAACCCTTCCCGCGCGTCTGTGAGGCGTATGCGACGGCCATTGACCGGATGTGAAAACAGGGCCGCGGCGGCGTAGGTCTAGGCGTCGCTTTTCGTGTGGAGCCTTATTGGATAGGGTGCAGATACTGCTGCATCATCGGGCATTGTCTATAGTCCCGTTGAGTGCTGCGCCGGCCAATGCCTCTGTTTCGAGCTGAGTAAGCCAGTCGGCCCAAACCTGCATCATTTCTCGGCGGTCCGGCAGATATTTCGCGTGATTGTATGTCGCGCGCGTCTTGTCCTTGTCCTTGTGTGAAAGCTGCATTTCAACAACTTCGTCTTTCCAACCCATTTCATGAAGCTGGGTGGACGCGGTTGCTCGAAAGTCGTGACCCGTAATCGGTTGAGGGTTATCAGGGACCATGTAGTCGATCGCTCTGTTGATCGTCGCTCGACTCATGTGGGGTAGCTTCCGGTTGCTGTGAAGGATCGGCAGGACGTATCCGCGATTACCATACATCTCCTGCAACTCGCGCAGCAGGCTCAGTGCTTGTCGAGGCAACGGAACGATGTGTAGCCGCCGAGACTTGATCTTCTCCGCCGGGACCTTCCATTCGGCAGCACCCAGATCAATCTCTTCCCATCGTGCACGACAAAGTTCGATCGTGCGGGGAAAGAGCATCATCAGTAACCGTATCGCGATCACGGTTCGCTTGCTCTTGTAGGTGGGGAGCTGCCGGAATATCGCCTTCAGCTCGTCGCGACTCAGCGCACGTGCGTTCTCAGTCGGTGGTTTTACGACCGATCCACGCAAAACCGACGCGGGGTCCGAATCGGCCCGCAAAGTGATAACGGCGTACTGAAACACATTCGACACGTACTGTCGCAGTTTGATCGCGACGGAAGGAGATCCCCGCTCTTCGACTCGGCGCACCAAGGACAGAACGTCATGTGCGGTTATTGAGCGCATCGGTCGGCTACCGATAAAGGGGTACGCGTCGGTCTCAAGCATGCGCAGGATCTCGCCATAGTGTCGCTCGGTCCACGTCCTGCGCTTCTTCTCAAGCCACTCGTCGCTGACGGCGCGGAAAGTTGCTTTGCCTTCGTTGATGCGCGCGGACAGTACTTCCTGCCGCGCGTGAGACGGATGCAATCCCTTCTTGACGAGTTCACGGGCATCGTCGCGTGCCGCGCGCGCGTCTTGAAGGCTGATGGTGGGATATTCGCCGATCGCGAAGAGGTTCTCCTTCCCAGCAATTCTGTACTTGTACCGCCATAGCTTAGAGCCGGATGGATTCACCAACAGATACAGTCCATTGCCGTCGGTAAGTTTGGTAGGCTTGTTGCCTGCCTTCGCTTGTCGGATCTTGATGTCGGTAAGTGGCACGGTGAAAAAGAGGGTATCGTCTTTGGGTGGTCGAAATGATACCCCCATTTATACCCCCTATTTTCTCGGCTGAACACGATTTCCGGCGAACGTTAGCGAACTGTTGAAAGGCGTGAAACGCCCGACTGGTAAGGGTTCATGGCAAATCGCCGAACCAACACGAACTGGAGCGAACGAAGTGATCAGACATATTGTCATGTGGAAGTTGAAGGAATCGGCGGAAGGCGCGACGCGCGCGCAGAACGCGCTGAAGCTGAAGGAAAAGCTCGAAGGCTGCCGCGACCTCGTGCCGGGCATCCTGCAGATCGACGTCGGCGTGGCGACGCCTGGCCTCGATGCGACTTCCGACATCGTGCTGGTGTCCGATTTCGCGGACAAGGCCGCGCTCGACGCGTACCAGGTGCACCCGGTTCACCAGGAAGTGAAGAAATTCGTCGTCGCGGTGGCCGAATCGCGCGAGTGCGTCGACTACATGGTCGACAGCGCACGATGAGCGACGCGGCATCCCCGACGGACGGCCCGTCGATCGAAAGCCCGTTCGTCGACCTGCTCGGCGTGCAGCTCGTGTCCGCGAAGGATGGCGCGAGCGAGCTCGTGCTGCCGCTCGAAGAGCGGCACATGAACACGTGGAGCATCGCGCACGGCGGCGTGACGATGACGCTCGCGGACATCGCGCTCGCGATGGCGGCGCGCAGCCTGACCGACGACGGCGTCGGCGTCGTCACGGTCGAGATGAAGGTGAACTTCATGCAGCCGGGTCGCGGCGAGTTGCGCGCGTACGGGCGCGTGATGCATCGCTCGACGACGATGGCTTACTGCGAAGGCGAAGTGCGCGATAGCGACGGCAACTTCGTCGCGAAGGCGCTCGGTACGTTCAAGTACATGCGGCGGCTCGCGGTGGGCCGCGACATCAAGCGGCAACGCTCGCGCACGGCGCCGGACGCGCAGCCCGGCCCGAGCGACGCGTAAGCACTCGGACGCACGGCCCTGCCTCCTCACCGGCAGGGCCGTTTTGTTTTGCGGCGCGGGATTGCGTGCCGGGCGCGCTTCACGGGACGCCTGAGGGCCGGGATTTCGACGCGCAGCGCGCGTAGCGCCCACCCGACGCGGGCATGGCATCATGTGACGCTTGACCGTTTACGGTGCCGCGCAGGCGCCGTCCTCACCGATGCCGCTGAATCCGAAGATCGCCCAGGTGCTCGACATGATCGAGCGCGCGAAACGTCCGTCCTATCACCACCAGACGGCGCAGCAGGCGCGCGCCGCGTACGAGAAGAGCGCGCCGATCCTCGACGTCGCGCCTGCGCCGATGCATTCGGTCGAGGAGTGCGTCGTGCCGACGCGCGACGGCCGCACGATCGGCGCACGGCTGTACCTGCCGGTCGAGCCGAGCCTCGCGGAGCCGTTGCCCGCGCTCGTCTACTACCACGGCGGCGGCTTCACGGTCGGCAGCGTCGACACGCACGATGCGCTGTGCCGGATGTTTGCGCGCGATGCGCAATGCGCGGTGCTGTCGGTCGGCTACCGGCTCGCGCCCGAACACAGGTTTCCGACCGCGGTCAACGACGCCGACGACGCGTTGCGCTGGCTGCATCGCGAGGCTGCCGCGTTCGGCATCGACGCCGCGCGACTGGCGGTTGGCGGCGACAGCGCGGGCGGCACGCTCGCGACCGTCTGCGCGGTGCTCGCGCGCGACGCAGGCATTCGCCTGACGCTTCAAATGCTGATCTATCCGGGCGTGACGGGTTACCAGGACACCGAATCGCACGCACGGCTCGCGAACGGCTACCTGCTGTCGCAGGACACGATCCAGTGGTTCTTCACGCAATACGTGCGCGATCCGGCAGACCGCGACGACTGGCGCTTCGCGCCGCTCGACGGCACGCGCGACGCGCCGTCGTTCGCGGGCGTCGCGCCGGCATGGATCGCGACGGCCGAATACGATCCGCTGAGCGATGAGGGCGCCGCGTACGCGGACAAGCTGCGCGCGGCCGGCAATGCGGTTACGCTGGTCTGTTATCCGGGAATGATCCACGAATTCTTCAAGATGGGCGGCTACGTGCCCGAGGTGCGGGCCGCGCATGCCGATGCGATCGCGGCGCTGAAGGCCGCATTCGACGACGTTTGACGGCGGGCGTGTGACGACGTGCTCGCCGCATGGAGGATTGAGATGACGGACGGCGTGGTGGAAACGGGCGACTGGACGGTACTGGGCGGTGACGCCGCGCGGATTCGCGACGCGGTATTCGTGCGCGAGCAGCAGATTCCGCCGGAATGGGAGCTCGACGACGACGATCCGCTATCGCTCCATGCGGTCGCGTACCGGATCGACACGGCGACGGGGGCGCGTCGCGCGGTCGCGACGGGGAGGCTGCTGCCGTCCGGCACGATCGGCCGTGTCGCCGTGCTGGCCGACGCGCGCGGGCAGGGCGTCGGGTCGGCGGTGCTGAATGCGCTGCTCGATGGCGCGCGGCGCCGCGGCGAAACCGTCGTGCGGCTCTACGCGCAGGATTCGGCAGTGTCGTTCTATGTGCGGCACGGCTTCGCCGCGGTCGGCGAACCGTTCGTCGAAGCCGGCGTGCCGCACGTCGAGATGACGCGCGCGCCGTAGCGCCGGGCGCGCGCGTTCAGCGCGGCCGCGTTGCGTCGAGGTCGAACGTGAATGCGCGCTCGAACGCGCCCGGGCGGACGGTACGGTGCGAACCGTCGTCGTCGCAGCGTTCCTTGATCTCGACCGTCAGCCGCACGCCTTCCTTCAGCGTGACGCGCAGCGCGGTCGTGCCGCGCGTGCCGTACTCGGGCGTCTCGATGAACGCGGCCGACAGCGCGCGCTCGCGCTCGATCGGAATGCCCGTGTGCGGCAGCGCGTCGTCGTCCGCGACATGCGGGTCGCGCATCAGATCGATCAGTTCGTCGAGCGACGGGGTCGGATTGTCGGTAAGCAGCGTGCCGAGCTCGGCGCGCTTGCGCACCACTTTCGGCCAGGGCGTATCGAGCCGCGCATTCGACAGCGCGTGCACGCCGGGCGTGATCGCGACCGGCGCGGCGACGGCGCTTTCGCCCTCGGGTGCACGGTTGCAGAGCCACGCGAGTTCGCGCCGTTTCCAGTCGCCGACGAGCAGGTTGAAGCCGTTGTACACGGCCGCATGCTCGGCAAGCTGCCCGAGGTAGTCGAGCGGCGCGACGGACGGGCCGCGGAGGAAATCGGACACGAGCTTGCCGCGGGTCGGCGCGCCCGCACGGATGTCGAACGGCGCACGGTAGTTCGTCAGCGCCGCGAAGCGGCCGTCGCGCGATACGCCGAGCCACGTGCCGCCGGCTTCGAGATCGCGGCCGGCCAGCACGCCCGGCACATCCTCCCACCACGACAGCGGCGCGCTCGTGCGGCGAAAGAACTCGTCGCGGTTGGCGGTCAGGGTAAAGACGGGACCGGCGGCGGCATCAGGCTGCCAGTCGAAGGCAATCAGGCACATCGGGCGAATCTCTCGCAGGAAACATCGGGCGCCGGCTGCGACTCGCGAGCCGGCGCGCGAACGGGTTGTCAGTGCATCACGCTTCCGTCGGCCATGCGTACGGGAGCGCGTCGAACGCGAGTGCCGGGCCGTCGGCCGAACCGAGGTGCACGGTGCCGTTGTCGAGCGCGGCGAGCTTGATCTCGACGAGCGCGTCGACGCCGCCCGCGGGCGCGGCCGCCGCGTTGACGATCATCCCGCACGGCTGGCCGGGATCGTCGCTGTGGAACAGCTCGACGCCGGCATGCACGGTATCGGTCTCGCCGGCGACGTGCGCGAGCGCGGTGCGGCGCTTGATCGTGCCGCGGTACTGGCTGCGAGCGACGATTTCCTGGCCCGGATAACACCCCTTGCGGAAGTTAACGGCGCCGATCACGTCGAAGTTGACCATCTGCGGCACGAACTGTTCGACGGCCGGCTGCGTGATGCGCGGCTCGCCCGCGCGAACGTCGAGCCAGTCCCACACGGCCGGCGACACGACCGGCAGCGTGCCGGCGAGCGCGGCGAGGCGCACGTCGACATCCGCGCGCGGGCCGATCCACAGATAGCGCTTGCGGCCAGCCGCATCGGGTACGCGAATCAGCGTGCCGGCCGGGCCATCGACCTTCACATGCACGCCGTCAGGCAGTGCATCGAAGATGCCCGACAGCGTGTCGCGCACGTCGCCCGCGAAGCCGACCACCGCGAGCGCGTCGCTCGCATCGGTGAGCTTCGCCTTCGAGCGCAGCACGAACATCGACAGCCGCTTCTGCACGGCGGGCTGCACGTCCTTCGACACCAGCAGGCGCACGCCGTGGCCGGCACGCCACGCGAGGAACGACCCGAGGAGGCGCCCCTTCGGCGAGCAATAGCCGGACAGCCGCGCGCTCGCGGCATCGAGATGCTCGATGTCGTTGGTCAGCTGGCTGTGCAGGAACGTCGCAGCGTCGTCGCCGGCCACGTCGACCACGCCGAACTGCGGCAGCGGCATGCAGGCGCCCGGCGCGTCGAAATCGGCGGCGGACGGGCGGGGGAATACGGGGAGCGAGGCGGGTGCGGCCTGGGCAGCCGGTGAAGCGAACGGTGTGCTCATGGAATGAGGGAACAGTCAACCCTGACTTTGACGGAGGCGAGCAAGTATTATATGGGTCTTACCTGAGTCACGTTTCCATGTCCCTACTGAAGAAATGCGCCGCGACGATCGTGGCGCTGGCCGTCGTTGTGGCCGCTGCCGGCGCGGGCGGCGGGTATTACTGGGCGACCCGGCCGCTGCTGCTGGGTTCGGCATCGCTCGACGTCACGATCAAGCCGCGCAGCACCGTGAAGAGCGTCGCGCAGCAGCTCAAGCGCGGCGGCGTGCCGGTCGAGCCGCTCGGTTTCGTCGCGATGACGCGCGTGCTCGGGCTGTCGAGCCGGCTCAAGTCCGGCAACTACGAATTCAAGACCGGCATCGCGCCGTACGAAGTCCTGCAGAAGATCGCGCGCGGCGACGTGAACGAGTACGTCGCGACCGTCATCGAAGGCTGGACCTTCAAGCGGATGCGCGCGGAACTCGACGGGAACCCCGATCTCGCCCACACCACGGCCGGCATGAGCGACGCCGAGCTGCTGCGCGCGATCGGCGCGTCGGACGGCGCCGTCCAGCGCGGCAGCGGCGAGGGGCTGTTCTTCCCCGACACCTACTTGTTCGACAAGGGCACGAGCGACCTGAACATCTACCGGCGCGCGTACCATCTGATGCAGACGCGCCTCGACGAGGCGTGGGCCGCACGCGTGCCGGGGCTGCCCTACAAGTCGCCTTACGAAGCGCTGACGATCGCATCGATCGTCGAGAAGGAAACGGGCCACGCGGCCGACCGCGCGTTCGTTGCTGCCGTGTTCGCGAACCGGTTGCGCATCGGGATGCCGCTGCAGACCGATCCGTCGGTGATCTACGGGCTCGGCGACGCGTACGACGGCCGCCTGCGCAAGCGCGACCTGCAGGCCGACACTCCTTACAATACCTACACGCGACGCGGCCTGCCGCCGACGCCGATCGCGTTGCCGGGTATCGCCGCGCTGCAGGCGGCGATCAATCCGGCGCAGACGAGCGCGCTCTATTTCGTCGCGAAGGGCGACGGCACGAGCGTGTTCTCGGACACGCTCGGCGACCACAACAAGGCCGTGGACAAGTACATACGAGGTCAATAATGGCGAGCGGTAAATTCATCACGTTCGAAGGCATCGACGGGGCGGGGAAGACCACCCACCTGCAATGGTTCTGCGAACGCCTCCAGGGCAAGCTGGCCGCGGCCGGCCGGCAGGTCGTCGTCACCCGCGAGCCGGGCGGCACGCAGCTCGGCGAGAAGCTGCGCGAGATCCTGCTGAACCAGCCGATGGATCTCGAGACGGAAGCGCTGCTGATGTTCGCCGCGCGCCGCGAGCATCTCGCGCTCGTGATCGAGCCGGCGCTCGCGCGCGGCGACTGGGTCGTGTCCGATCGCTTCACCGACGCGACGTTCGCGTACCAGGGCGGCGGCCGCGGGCTGCCGCGCGACAAGCTCGAGACGCTCGAGCGCTGGGTGCAGGGCGGTTTCCAGCCCGACCTCACGGTGCTGTTCGACGTCGCGCCGCAGGTCGCGAGCGAGCGCCGCGGCGCGGCACGGATGCCCGACAAGTTCGAGAGCGAGTCCGACGCGTTCTTCGCGCGCACGCGCGGCGAATACCTGCGGCGTGCGGAAGAGGCGCCGCACCGCTTCGCGATCGTCGATGCGACGCAGTCGATTCCCGAGATCCGCCAGCAGCTCGAACGCGTGCTCGCCGCGCTGTAACCTGCAAGGAACGCACCACATGATCTATCCGTGGCAGACCGACGACTGGAACCGCCTGCAGCAACTGCGCGCGCAATGGCCGCATGCGCTGCTGCTGCACGGCCAGGCCGGGATCGGCAAGCTCCAGTTCGCGCAGCATCTCGCGCAGGGCTTCCTGTGCGAATCGCCGCAGCCGAACGGCGAGCCGTGCGGCACCTGCGCGGCCTGCACCTGGTTCTCGCAGGGCAACCACCCGGACTACCGGATCGTGCTGCCCGAAGCGCTGGCCGGCGAAGCGCCGGGCGCCGCTGACGACGCGAAGCCGGCCGACGCGGACGAAGGCGGCAAGAAGACGCGCGCGCCGAGCAAGGAAATCAAGATCGAGCAGGTGCGCGCGCTGCTCGACTTCTGCGGGGTCGGTTCGCACCGCGGCGGCGCGCGCGTCGTCGTGCTGTATCCGGCCGAGGCGCTCAACGTCGCCGCGTCGAACGCATTGCTGAAAACGTTGGAGGAACCGCCGTCCGGCGTCGTGTTCCTGCTCGTGTCGGCGCGCATCGACCGCCTGTTGCCGACGATCATCAGCCGCTGCCGGCAGTGGCCGATGACCGTGCCCGCGCCCGACGCGGCCGCGGCGTGGCTCGCGGCGCAGGGCGTCGACCATGCGCCCGCGCTGCTTGCCGAAGCCGGTGGCGCGCCGCTCGCCGCGCTGGCGCTCGCGAGCGACGAGAACCGTCCGCTGCGCGACTACACGCTCGGGCAGCTCGCGGCCGGTGCGGGATGCGACCCGTTCGCATGCGGCGAGACGCTGCAGAAGCTGCCGGTGCCGCTGGTGCTCGGCTGGCTGCAGCGCTGGCTGTACGATCTGCTCGCGCAGCGGATGGCGGGTGCGCCGCGTTATTTCCCGATGCACGCGGCGGCGCTCGCGCGCTGCGCGGAGTCGGTCGACGCGAACGCGTTCGCGCGCTTCATGAAAGCCGTCACCCGGCAGCGGACGGTCGAGAACCATCCGCTGAACGCGCGGCTCGTATTCGAGGAATTGTTTCTCGGGTATCGGGAAATGTTCGCATGATCCGGCATTGTTTCTCGCGGGTTGCGAAATGATGACCGGCTCACGCAGCGACGCGGCGGTGGCCGGCCGGCCCGCGAACGCCGCCCGTTGCCGCACGCCGGCGAGCGCATGAGCGCCCGCCTTACGAATTCAGGAAACACGATGTTCGTCGACTCTCACTGCCACATCAATTTCAAGGGCCTGGCCGACCGCCTGCCGGCCGTTCTCGAGAACATGCGCGAGCACGACGTCACGCACGCGCTGTGCGTGTCCGTCGATTTCGAGACGCTGCCCGAGGTGCTCGCGATCGCGGACGCGCACGACAACGTCTACGCGTCGGTCGGCGTGCATCCCGATCACGAGGACGCGCGCGAGCCGACCCTCGCGGAACTCGTCGAGCTGGCCGCGCACCCGAAGGTCGTCGCGATCGGCGAAACGGGCCTCGACTACTACCGTCTCGAAGGCCGCTCGATCGCCGACATGGAATGGCAGCGCGAACGCTTTCGCACGCACATCCGCGCGGCGACCGCGACGATGAAGCCGCTGATCGTCCACACGCGGTCGTCGTCGGAGGACACGCTGCGGATCATGGCGGAAGAGCGCGCGGACGTACCGGGCGGCGTGATGCACTGCTTCACCGAGCCGTGGCCGGTCGCCGAGCAGGCGCTCGCGCAGAACTTCCATATCTCGCTGTCGGGCATCGTCACGTTCAAGAACGCGACCGACGTGCAGGACGTCGCGCGGCGCGTGCCGCTCGACCGGCTGCTGATCGAGACCGACTCGCCGTACCTCGCGCCGGTGCCGTATCGCGGCAAGCCGAATGAACCTGCGTACGTCAGCCATGTCGGACGCTTTATCGCATCCGAGCGCGGGATCGCCGTCGACGCGCTCGCCGACGCGACGACTGAGAACTTTTTCCGGCTGTTCAAGATCGCCCGCTAACGACGCGCGCACAGCCGACAACCCAGGGAAGGAGCCCACAACAATGACGAAGCCGACCAACCATCTGACCAAACGCGCACTCGTCGCCGCCGCGCTGGTCGCGAGCGGCCTGTTCGCCGCCGCCGGCGCGCATGCCGAGTCGCTCGACGCGATCGTCAAGGCCGTCAAGTTCGACGACATCGCCGACATCGGCAAGCAGCTCAAGAGCGGCAAGCTCGATCCGAACACGCTCGCGCCGAACGGCGACCCGATCCTGGTGATCGCCGCGCGCGAGAAATCCGACAAGGTCGCGGCCGCGATCGCCACGACGCCGAACGTCGACCTCGAGAAGGAAGACAAGGCCGGCGAGAACGCGCTGATGCTCGCGTCGCTGAACGGCGACCTCGACCTCGTCAAGCTGCTGATCGACAAGGGCGCGGAAGTCAGCAAGAAGGGCTGGGCGCCGCTGCACTACGCGGCGACCAACGGCCAGGACGCGGTCGTCAAGGTGCTGCTCGACCACGACGCGTATATCGACACGGCTTCGCCGAACGGCACGACGCCGCTGATGATGGCCGCGCGCGGCAACCATGCGTCGACGGTCACGCTGCTGCTCGACCAGGGCGCCGATCCGCAGGTGAAGAACCAGCTCGGCATCACCGCGCTCGAGTTCGCGAAGCACTACAAGGCGCCGGACGCGATCGACATCCTGAGCAAGCGGACGGTGCGCGTCGGCGCGTCGGCGCCGGCAGATGCGCAAAAGAGTGCAAAATGACGGTTTTCGGTGCGGCGGCCGGTGCGCGCCCGGCCGGTTTCCGGCCGGAACGGCGTGCCCCGGCGCCGCGCCGGCCAGGGCAGCAGGCGGCCTCGGGCCGCATTGACATAAGGAACACCATGTTGCGCGCAATGTTTTGTGCCGCGGCGTTTGCCGTGCCGTTGTCGGCGGCGGCTTTCACGGGCGCGGATCTCGACCGGCTGTGCGCGAAGACGGACGTCAAGTCGCGGGCGTCGTGCGCGGCCTACATCGAAGGCGCCGCCGACGGCGTCTACAACACCATCGACGCGATCGGCGGTACCACGGGGCCGCGTGTCGGCCAGTATTTCTGCCTGCCGCCCGACATCCGGGCGCAGCAGATGACCGATGCGGTGCGCAAGTACATCGCGGAAAATCCGAAGCTGGCCGACTACAACGCGAGCACCGCGGTGTCGCTCGGTCTCGGCAAGGCGTTTCCCTGCAGGGGCGGCAACTGACCTGACGCCGTCTCCGGGCGCGTGCGTTGCCCGGATGTCGCCGACGCATCCAGGACGAGGCGTGCGCGCCTCATAACCGAAGCATCCCGGGCGCCGATGATTTCAATCGAGGAACTGCAGCGCATCGCCGATGCGCCGCTGCATTCGTGGCTCGGCACGCTGGCCGTGTCGGTCATCGTCGTACTGGTCGTCACGATCGGGCACCGTGTCGGCGCACGCATCGTCAAGCGCGTCGCGCAGCCGTATCCGCTGATGAGCGCGATCCTGCGCCACATCGACAAGCCGTCGCTCGTCGTGCTCGCGCTGCTGGCGCTCGAATTCCTGTGGGTCCAGTCCGACGACGGCATGTCGTTCGTGCGCGGCATGCGCACCGCGGCGGCGGTCGGCTCCATCGTGTCGCTCACGTGGCTGCTGGTGCGGCTCGCGGCCGGCGTCGGCGACGCGATCATCCAGGCGCATCCGATGGATACGGCCGACAACCTCCACGCGCGTCGCATCCATACGCAGGCCAGGGTGCTCGTGCGGACCGTGATGGTGCTGATCGTGATCATCGGCACCGGCGCCGCGCTGATGACGTTCCCGAACGTGCGCCAGGTGGGCGCGAGCCTGCTGGCGTCGGCCGGCGTCGCGGGCCTGGTCGCCGGTATCGCCGCGCGGCCGGTGCTCGGCAACCTGATTGCCGGGCTGCAGATCGCGCTCACGCAGCCGATCCGGCTCGACGACGTGGTCGTGATCCAGGGCGAGTGGGGGCGCATCGAGGAAATCACCGGTTCGTTCGTGTCGGTGCGGCTGTGGGACCAGCGGCGCCTCGTCGTGCCGCTGCAGTGGATCATCGAGAACCCGTTCACGAACTGGACGCGCAACAGCTCGGAGATCATCGGCACGGTCTACCTGTCGGTCGACTATCGGACGCCGCTCGCGCCGCTGCGCGAGGAACTCGCGCGGCTCGTTCACGCGGCGCCCGAGTGGGACGGCCGCGTGCAGGTGCTGCAGGTGACCGACGCGACGGAGCGCGCGATGCAGTTGCGCGCGCTCGTCAGCGCGGCCGATTCGTCGTCGTGCTGGGATCTGCGCTGCCGCGTGCGCGAAGGGTTGATCGCGTACCTGCAGGATCGCTATCCGCAATGCCTGCCGCGCAGCCGGATGGAACTGTATCCGCACGATTCCGCGCCGGACGCGCCGAATCCCGAACGGCCGCACGCGCGGCCGCCTGCCGCCAGCACGGCGGCCAACACCGCAGCCGATCCGCAGGCCGGCGAAGGCCGCTGAAAGCGGCCCGGTGCCTGCCCGCCATCCATCGCCATGACCGCGCTGAACACGCTTGCCATCGCCAACTACCGCTCGCTGCGCGAGCTGATCGTGCCGCTCGCGGCGCTCAACGTCGTCACGGGCCCGAACGGCAGCGGCAAGTCGAGCGTGTACCGCGCGCTGCGGCTGCTTGCCGACACCGCGCAGGGCCGCGTAATCCCGTCGCTCGCCCGCGAGGGCGGGTTGCCGTCGACGCTGTGGGCGGGCCCCGAACGCTTTTCGCGGGCGATGCTGAACGGCGACGCGCCGGTGACGGGCACGGTGCGCAAGGAGCCGGTGAGCCTGAAGCTCGGCTTCGCGTGCGACGATTTCGGCTATGCGATCGATCTCGGCCTGCCGGTGAAGAACGACGCGTCGATGTTCCGGCTCGATCCGGTGGTCAAGCGCGAATGCATCTGGGGCGGCGCGCTGCCGCGCCCGTCGACGCTGCTGGTCGACCGGCAGGGCGCGCAGATCCGCGCGCGCACCGCGTCGGGCGACTGGCAGACGATTCCGCAGCCGGTCGCGAGCTTCGACAGCATGATGACCGAGTTCGCCGATCCGACCGGCGCGCCCGAGATGATCGCGGTGCGCGAGCGGATCCGCTCGTGGCGCTTCTACGACCATTTCCGGACCGATGCGCAGGCGCCGGCACGGCAGTCGCATATCGGCACCCACACGCCGGTGCTGGCGGACGACGGCGCGGACCTGGCCGCCGCGCTGCAGACGATCCGCGAAATCGGCGACGGCGCGGCACTCGATGCGGCGATCGACGACGCGTTTCCCGGTGCATCGGTCGAGATCGACAATCCGGGCGGACGCGGACGCTTCGACGTGCTGATGCGCCAGCCGGGGCTGCTGCGGCCGCTCGCGGCGGCCGAGCTGTCCGACGGCACGCTGCGCTACCTGCTGCTCGCGGCCGCGCTGCTGACGCCGCGGCCGCCGGCGCTGATGGTGCTGAACGAACCGGAGACGAGCCTGCATCCCGATCTGCTGCCGGCGCTCGGCCGCCTGATCGCGCAGGCCGCGCAGCGCTCGCAGGTGCTGGTCGTGTCGCATGCGGCGCGGCTCATTGCGACGCTCGAGCGCGAGGCCGGCTGCGAATCGCTGCTGCTCGACAAACAGCTCGGCGCGACCGCGCTCGTCGATGCCGACACGCGCGACCTGCCGGCATGGAAGTGGCCGTCGCGCTGACCGGTACGGCGGCGTGCGCCCGGCCGCGTTCGTCGACCAAGGGGCCCGAACCGGCCCGGCTGTACCCGGTGCGGCGCGATCGGGCCTGACGGGCGGAATGTATCCGGTCTGTAACAACGCCCATAAAATGAAAGACGGGCGGTTCCGCGCGACGGGATCGCGAATAATAGTGAGATATCCGGCTGGCGCCATGCCGGCCGGCGCGGCATGGGGGCGGGGCGGACGTACGAACGCCCGCCGGCCGTGCAGCGACGAACAGGACACAGGAGACGTGGACCATGAGAATTGCCCAGATCGCCCCGCTGACCGAATCGGTGCCGCCGAAGCTGTACGGCGGCACGGAGCGTGTCGTGTCCTACATCACCGAGGCGCTCGTCGAGCTCGGCCATGATGTGACGCTGTTCGCCAGCGGCGACTCGACGACACGGGCGAAGCTCGAACCCGTCTGGCCGCGTGCGTTGCGGCTCGACACGTCGATCCGCGACCGCATCGCCCCGCACATGCTGCTGATGGAGACGGTCGCGCGCCGCGCGAAGGACTTCGACGTGCTCCATTTCCACATGGACTACTACTCGTTCTCGGTCTTCAATCGGCAGGAAACGCCTTACGTGACGACGCTGCACGGCCGGCTCGACCTGCCCGAACAGCAGCCGGTGTTCGACACGTTCAACACGGCGCCGGTGATCTCGATCTCGAACTCGCAGCGCCAGCCGCTGCCGCAGGCGAAATGGCTGACGACCGTCTACCACGGGCTGCCCGATACGCTGTACATGCCGCAACCCGTCGAGCCGCGCTATCTCGCGTTCCTCGGCCGCATCTCGCCGGAGAAGCGCGTCGACACCGCGATCAGCATCGCCCGCCAGTGCGGGCTGCCGATCCGGATCGCCGCGAAGATCGATGCGGCCGACCAGGAATACTTCGACCGCGAGATCAAGCCGCTCTTCGCGTTGCCGCACGTCGAATACATCGGCGAGATCGCCGATCACCAGAAGGCCGAATTCCTGTCAGGCGCGCATGCGCTGCTGTTTCCGATCGACTGGCCGGAGCCGTTCGGCCTCGTGATGATCGAGGCGATGTCGTGCGGCACGCCGGTCATCGCGTTCAATCGCGGCGCGGTGCCGGAAGTGGTGGACGAGGGCGTATCGGGTTTCATCGTCGAGGACGAAATCAGCGCGGTGGCTGCCGTGAACCGGCTGCACCTGCTGCCGCGCGCCCGCGTGCGGCAGCGTTTCGAGGAGCGCTTCACGTCGCGCCGGATGGCGCAGCAATACGTCGACGTCTACCAGTCGGTGATCCGTGCGCAGAAACGCTCGCGCTTCAAGGTGATCGACTCGACGACCTGACGCGAGACGCGGGCGGATAAAAAAACGGCGATGCCCGCAAGGACATCGCCGTTTGCGCATGGTCCGCGCGCGTTGCGCACGGGCGGTGCGCGAGCGTCAGATCTTGAGCTTCGTGACCTTCGTGCCGTTGATCGACACGTCGCCCATCAGGCCCGCGTTCGTCAGCACGACGACCTCGACCGGCGCGGTGGCCGTGGTCGTGTCGATCGCGCCGTTCGCGCCCATCTTCACGAGCGCGACCGACGCGCCGGCGCCGGCTGCCCAGCCGTCCGAGCCGCGGAATTCGTCGAGCGCTTCCTGCGTCATGAACAGGAACACGATCGCCTTCGACTGCGCACCGGCCTGCAGGCCGACCGACAGCGACGACGTGTTGTAGTAGCCGACCGTGCTGCCGCCGACGCGCAGTGCGCCGTTGCCGGACTGGCCGCCGACGATGAAGCCGGCCTGGAGCACGTCCGGGAACACCAGCACGCCGCGCGACTTCGCGACGAGTTCACGCGAACCCTTGACCGTGGAATACAGGCGCGACAGCGTCCCATCGACACTCGCGTCGATCGCCTGGCGCTTCGACGCGTTGGTCGCGGCGTTGTCCGGCTTGTCCGGGGTGGTGGTGCAACCGGTAAGCGCGAGGCTACCGACGATGAGCGCCGCGGCGGCTTTCAGCACAAGATTCCGTTTTTGCATCGTTCTTCTCCATCGGATGACGTTCGGAGTGAGTCTCGCTCAAGGAGCGGATCACGTCGGCAGTTATATCACAGAGGATTACAACCCCTTTTCGATCGCGCATGAAAGAGCGTCAAA
Source organism: Burkholderia sp. S-53 (assembly GCF_025560745.1). Classification (NCBI taxonomy): domain Bacteria; kingdom Pseudomonadati; phylum Pseudomonadota; class Betaproteobacteria; order Burkholderiales; family Burkholderiaceae; genus Burkholderia; species Burkholderia sp. S-53. The sequence goes on along the minus strand of NZ_CP090483.1, from coordinate 2,156,880 downwards.
TCGCGTCGGGGGTGTCGCGGCGCGCCAACGGACGGAGCGACGCCCGCGCGCCGACACGCCCCGTGCGGGTTGGCATGCGGGGAGCGGGACGGCAAATCGGGCGGCGGCGCTTGCTGGCGTGTCAGTGCGTGACCGGCGGGACGGGTGGTTTGATCGGCGGGCGCCGCAGCGCGCGGCGGATCAGCGCGATCACGACGCCGCAGGCGAACAGGAACGCGGCCGGTACGACCCAGTAGCCGACGAACGCATGCCACAGATAGCCCGCGAGCGTATTGCGGCGCACCACGTATTCGTCGCGGGCCGCCTGTTGGCGCGGCGCGTTGGCGGCGAGCACGTCGGCCGGGCAGCCGGCCGCGCGCGCCTCGTCAGGATCCCCGTGGCACTTCGCGGCGGCGCCGGCTGCCTGCTGCGCGTCGGTGAGCTGCCAGGTGGTCAGCGCGAGCTGCAGGTCCGCCTTGTTGTAGGCCATTTCCTCGCGGATCTCGCGCACGGCGACGATCGCGACGGGCACGGCCCAGAACACGATCACGATCAGCCAGCGGCGGAACCAGCGGTGTTGTCTCCATGCCATCCATGCCTCCGTTTGACGCGCCTGCGCGTCTGTCTCGAGGGCGGCCCGATGGCGCTTCTTGTACTTGAGTGGGCCGCGTTGCAGCCATCATAGAAGAAAACGCGGCGAATTGCCGCACCATGTGGCGGTGCCGGTGCGGTGGCCCGGAAAGCGGGGCGGGCGCAGGCGGGCGGTCGAACGACGGCGGCGGAACGCGCGCGGCAGGTCGAGGTGAGCGACACGTGCGGCAGGCGCTTCAAGCGCGTACGCGTCGATGCGCATGCAACGAAAACAAAAATGCCGCGCCCGCCGAAGCGGTGCGCGGCATTCGATACGGGAGCGCCGGGACTCAGGCGGCCGGCTGGCTGCTCAGGCAGCTCTTCATGAACGCCTTGCGGTCGTCGCCCTTCTTGCCGGTGGCCTGCGTGTTGCATGCCTTCATCTTTTCCTGCTGCGTCATCGCCTTCGCGGGCTTCGCCGACAGGCAGTCCTTCATGAACGCCTTGCGTTCGTCGCCCGTCTTGCCTGCTGCCTGGGTGTTACAGGCCTTCATCTTGTCCTGCTGGCTGTTCGCCGCGAACGCGGGGGAAGCCAGCATGCCGCCGAGAAGCACTGCGGCTACGAGCGATTGGATTTTCATTTCGACACTCCCATGGGGTGAATTGCGTGTTATTGACGCCGTCACGAAGCGCGTCGCGATGACGATAGGGTCGCATCGCGCCGCCCGCTCCGATTATGGCAAATCAATGTGAAAACACCAGAACGGCACTTTCTATAACGTTGCGGGCGCCACGGCCGTTGACGACGCGCGCGACCGGACGATCGGGACAAACCATGAGATACGGCGGCCGGCATCGGCCGTGCCGCCGGAACCTGCCGGATCCCGGCCGCGAGCCATTACAATCGCGGCCATGAATACTCAGAATCCCGCATCCCCTCCGTCCGCGGCGGCCCTGCCGCGCATCGCCGTGCTCGCTACCGGCGGCACGATCGCCGGTGCCGCGCCCGACGCGGCCAGCACGGCCGGTTACCAGGCCGGCGCGCTCGGCGTCAATTTCCTGGTCGACGCGGTGCCGGCGCTCGCGTCGGTCGCGCGCATCGCCGCCGAGCAGATCGCCAGCATCGACAGCAAGGATCTCGCGCTGCCGCTGTGGAACACGCTGGCCGCGCGGATCGACGCGCTGATGGCCGATCCGGCGGTCGACGGCATCGTGATCACGCACGGCACCGACACGCTCGAGGAAACCGCGTATGCCCTTCACCTGGTCGTGAAGGGCGACAAGCCGGTCGTGCTGACGGCCGCGATGCGGCCGGCGACCGCGCTGTCGTCCGACGGCCCGCTGAACCTGCTGAACGCGGTGACGGTGGCCGCGCATCCGGCCGCGCGCGGGCAGGGCGTGCTGGTCGCGTTCAACAACCGGATCCACGGCGCGCGCGACGTCGTGAAGACGAGCACCTATGCGGTCGACGCATTCCAGTCGCCGGAACTCGGCGCGCTCGGCTGGGTGCAGGACGGCCGCGTCGAATTCGCGCGCCGCGTCACGCGCTCGCGCGACACGCAACTGGCGATCGTCGGCGCGTGGCCGCCGGTCGAAGTCGTCACGAGCTACGCGGGCGTGACGCGCACGGCCGTCGATGCGCTGGTGGCGGCCGGCGTGCGCGGGCTCGTCGTGGCCGGCACCGGCAACGGTTCGATCCATGCGACGCTGCAGGCGGCGCTTGTCGATGCCGTGCAGGCGGGGGTTGTCGTGATTCGTGCATCGCGCGTCGGCTCGGGGCACGTGATGCGCAACGGCGCAGCCAACGACGACGCGCTCGGCTTCGTCAGCGCGGGCTCGCTGAATCCGTTCAAGGCGCGCGTGCTGCTGATGCTCGCGCTGGCGAACGGCATCCGGGCGCGCGACGAACTGCAGCGCCTGTTCGATACGTTCTGACCGATGTCCGCCCGCCGCTCCGGCGGTGCGGCGGCACCAAAGAAAAAGGCAGGCCATCTGGCCTGCCTTTTCCGTTTTTCGATCCTGCGCGGATGCTCAGGACTGCGGCGGAATCACGAGCTTCTGGCCCGGGTAGATCTTGTCCGGGCTCGACAGCATCGGCTTGTTCGCCTCGAAGATCACCGGGTACTTGTTTGCGTCGCCATACACTTCCTTGGCGATCGCCGACAGCGTGTCGCCGGACTTCACGTCGTGGTACTGCACTTCCGGATCGTCCGGCTGCAGATCGTCGTCGTTGACGCCCGCGACGCCTTGCACGTTGCCGGCTGCGACCTTGACCTTGGCCTTCGTGTCGAGATCGGCAACGCTGCCCGACAGCGTGACGGTGCGCGATGCGCCGTCGAACGCGACCGTCAGGTTCGACGTGTCGAGACCCTGCGTGCTGATGTAGTTCTTGATTGCATCGGCCGCGGTCTGGTTCGCGGCATTCGGATCTTCCGCCGCTTGCGCGTCGGCATGACCCAGCAGTTTTTCACCCGCCTCTTTGATAAACGAAAGAAGACCCATCGCTGCACTCCTTAGGTGGTTGAAAAGAAAACGCGCCGTGAAGTGGCGAAAAAAACACCGCGCTGGGCGCATTCACCGGAGTGAACGCAAGCGCGGCGGTTTTCTCGAAAGGCGTGGCGAAAGTGTAGGCGCTCAGCGCGACGATTGCATGAAAAATCGCACGCTCGAACGTAAAGAAATGTAATACGCGAAATCCGACAGGCGGACACCCGACGACGACGTCTGACCGACCAAGGCTTCCCCGGCGCCGCCGGGTGCCGCTGCGGACCCCACCACGCCGCTCTCAGCCCAGAGCGGCGTTTTTCGCCCCGTCGCGCACGCGCTTGGCGATGCGCGGCGGGGCGCCCCACCGTGATGCGCGCACGTGTCGCGCATCGATGCGACCGGCCACGGCCGGATCGCGCAAGTCTGTCGCGCGCGTCCGCCATTGCAGCGGAACCGCGCGTCGTTGCGTCCGCGTTACGCGGCCGGCGTCTGGCCGATCTCGAAGTTCGACATGATCTCGAGCGCGCGCACGAGTGCCGAGTGATCCCATGCCTTGCCGCCGTGCGATGCGCACACGCTGAACAGTTGCTGCGCGCTCGCGGTGTGCGGCAGTGCGAGGCCGAGCTTGCGTGCACCGTCGAGCGCGAGGTTCAGGTCCTTCTGGTGCAGCTCGATGCGGAAGCCCGGATCGAACGTACGCTTCGTCATCCGCGCGCCGTGCACTTCGAGGATGCGCGAGGCAGCGAAGCCACCCATCAGCGCCTGGCGCACGCGCTCCGGATCCGCGCCCGAGCGTGCGGCGAACAGCAATGCTTCGCCGACGGCTTCGATGTTCAGCGCGACGATGATCTGGTTCGCGACCTTGCAGGTCTGGCCCGCACCGTTGTCGCCGACGAGCGTGATGTTCTTGCCCATCTTCTCGAACAGCGGCTTCGCGCGCTCGAATGCCTGTTCCGGGCCGCCGACCATGATCGTCAGCGATGCTTCGCGGGCACCGACTTCGCCGCCGGACACCGGCGCGTCGAGGTAGTCGCAGCCGAGTGCGTTGATCTGCTTCGCGAATTCCTGCGTGTCGAGCGGCGAGATCGAGCTCATGTCGATCACGAGCTTGCCGGCCGTCAGGCCCTTCGCGACGCCGTCGTCGGCGAACAGCACGTTACGCACGTCGGGCGTGTCCGGCACCATTACGACGATGACGTCCGCGTTCTGCGCGACTTCGGTCGAGTTCGCGACGACCTTCGCGCTCGCACGCAGGTCGTCCGGGATCGGGAACGCGCCGTTCACGACGAGTTGATGATCGCCCTTGAGCAGGTTGCGCGCCATGTGCGCGCCCATGATGCCGAGGCCGATGAAACCGATGGTTGCCATGTGAAAGTCTCCTATAGGGCGAAAACGGGACGGGCGGATCTCAGGCGGCGCGGCGCGCCGAGCCCGGTGCGCCGCCGGCGACGCTTTGCAGCCAGCCGAGCCCTTCCGTCGTGGTGGTGCGGGGCTTGTATTCGCAGCCGACGTAGCCGTCGTAGCCGAGCCGGTCGAGCAGGGCGAACAGGACCGCGTAGTTGATCTCGCCCGTGCCCGGCTCGTTACGGCCCGGGTTGTCCGCGAGCTGGACGTGGCCGATCGACGCGAGGTTGCGTTCGATCGTCGCGGCCAGTTCGCCTTCCATGCGTTGCATGTGATAGATGTCGTACTGCAGGAACAGGTTGTCCGAGCCGACCGCGCGGATCACGTCGAGCCCTTCGGACGAACGGTTCAGCGCGAAGCCCGGGATGTCGAAGCGGTTGCACGGCTCGACGAGCAGGCGGATGCCTTCGCGCTTCAGTGCGTCGGCGGCAAAGCGCAGGTTGTCGACGATCGTGACGAACGTCTTGTCGCGCGCGGTGCTGGCCGACGGGATCCCGACCAGGCAGTTCAGTTGCGGCACCTTCAGCGCCTTCGCGTACTCGATCGCACGGCCGACACCTTCCTGGAACTCGCCGACGCGATCGGGCAGGCATGCGATGCCGCGCTCGCCCTGGTCCCAGTTGCCGGCGGGCAGGTTGTGCAGCACGAGGCGCAGGCGGTGCGTCTCGAGCCGCTCGGCGAGTTCCTCTTTCGCGTACGGATACGGGAACAGGAACTCGACGGCGTCGAAGCCCGCGTCCGCGGCCGCGTTGAAGCGGTCGAGGAACGGCACTTCGTTGAACAGCATGGTCAGGTTTGCAGCAAACTTCGGCATGAGCTAAGCCTCTTCGGTCGGTCAGTCAAAAATGTCCTGCGGATCAGTCGAGCATCGAGATCGCGGTCGGTGCGTGCTCGGCCTTTTCGGCGAGATCCTCGAATTCGTTGATCGCGTCGATTTCGGTGCCCATCGAGATGTTCGTCACACGCTCGAGGATCACTTCGACGACGACCGGCACGCTGAACTCTTCCGCGAGCGTCTGCGCCTGGCGCAGCGCCGGCTCGATCTCTTCCGGCTTGAACACGCGCAGCGCCTTGCAGCCGAGGCCTTCGGCAACGGCCACGTGGTCGACGCCATAGCCGTTCAGTTCCGGTGCGTTCACGTTGTCGAACGCGAGCTGCACGCAGTAATCCATGTCGAACGCACGCTGGGCCTGGCGGATCAGCCCGAGGTACGAGTTGTTCACGACGACGTGCACGTACGGCAGCTTGAATTGCGCGCCGGCCGCCAGTTCCTCGATCATGAACTGGAAGTCGTAGTCGCCGGACAGCGCGACGATCGGGCGGCTCGGATCGGCTGCACGCACGCCGAGCGCGGCGGGGATCGTCCAGCCGAGCGGGCCGGCCTGGCCGCAGTTGATCCAGTTGCGTGCCTTGAACACGTGCAGGAACTGCGCGGCGGCGATCTGCGACAGGCCGATCGTGCTGACGTAGCACGTATCGCGGCCGAACACCTTGTTCATCTCTTCGTACACGCGCTGCGGCTTGACCGGCACGTTGTCGAAGTGCGTCTTGCGCTGCAGCGTGCGCTTGCGTTCCTGGCATTCCGCGACCCATGCGCTGCGGTCCTTCAGCTTGCCTGCGGCCTTCCATTCCTGCGCGACGGCGACGAACAGTTCCAGCGCGGCCTTGGCATCCGACACGATGCCGAGATCCGGGCCGAACACGCGGCCGATCTGCGTCGGCTCGATGTCGACGTGCACGAACTTGCGGCCCTTCGTGTAGACCTCGACGCTGCCCGTGTGGCGGTTCGCCCAGCGGTTGCCGATACCGAGCACGAAGTCGGAGGCGAGCATCGTCGCGTTGCCGTAGCGGTGCGACGTCTGCAGGCCGACCATGCCGGCCATCAGCGGGTGGTCGTCCGGAATCGCGCCCCACGACATCAGCGTCGGGATCACCGGCACGCCGATCGTTTCGGCGAACTGGACGAGCAGGTCTTCCGCCGCTGCGTTGAGCACGCCGCCGCCCGACACGATCAGCGGCTTGTCCGCGTCGTTGAGCATCGCGAGCGCCTTCTCGACCTGCGCGCGGGTGGCCGCGGGCTTGTAGACCGGCAGCGGTTCATACGTGTCGATGTCGAACTCGATTTCGGCGAGCTGCACGTCGATCGGCAGGTCGACGAGCACCGGGCCCGGACGGCCCGAGCGCATCAGGTGGAATGCCTGCTGGAACACGCGCGGCACGAGCGCCGGCTCGCGCACGGTGACGGCCCACTTGGTGACCGGCTTCGCGATCGACTCGATGTCGACGGCCTGGAAGTCTTCCTTGTACAGGCGCGCACGCGGTGCCTGGCCCGTGATCGCGAGGATCGGAATCGAATCGGCCGATGCGGAGTAGAGACCGGTGATCATGTCGGTGCCGGCGGGGCCCGACGTGCCGATGCACACGCCGATGTTGCCCGGGGCGGCACGCGTGAAGCCTTCGGCCATGTGCGATGCGCCCTCGACGTGGCGAGCCAGCACGTGGCTGATGCCACCCGACTTGCGCATCGCGGAGTAGAACGGGTTGATGGCTGCACCCGGCACGCCGAACGCTGTCTGGATGCCTTCCTTCTCGAGCACGAGCACTGCTGCGTCGACAGCTCTCATCTTGGCCATGAATGTCTCCTTGAATTTGACGGATCTTGCGAATGGGGCGGATGGGAACACTTTAGGGACGCAGGAAAGGTTTGATAAGATCAGCCGGAGTCGCTTATTTCGAAACTAAAAGTATGGAATGACGGCCGGACGGGGCTTCCCGCCGGCGTCGGAACAGAGACGGAGACCGGAGATGGATCGCTTCAAGCAGATCGAGACGTTCGTGCGGGTCGCCGATGCCGGCAGCCTCGCGGCGGCGGCGCTCGAGGAGGGCGTGTCGCCGGTGGTGCTCGGGCGGCGCATCGACGCGCTCGAGAAGCGCCTCGGCGTGAAGCTGATGTACCGCTCGACGCGGCGGCTGGTGGTCAGCGAGGACGGCGCCGCGTTCCTCGAACGCTGCCGCGGGCTGCTGTCCGAATGGGACCAGGCCGAGAACGAGCTGGCCGCCGGGCGGCGCGCGGTCAGCGGGCACCTGATCGTGTCCGCGCCGGCCGCGTTCGGGCGCAAGCACGTTGCGCCGCACGCGCCCGGCTTTCTGGCCGACAAGCCCGAGATGCAGCTGTCGTTCAACCTGACCGACCGGGTCGTCGATCTGGTGCGCGAAGGCTACGACCTGTCGATCCGGATCGGCGGCGCCGTCGATCCGAACTTCGTCGCGGTGAAGCTCGCGTCGAACCGGCGCGTCGTGTGCGGCACGCCCGACTATTTCCGCCGGCACGGCCGGCCGAAGTCGCTCGACGACCTGCTGAAGCACAACTGCCTCGCGTTCAACCTGCAGGGCGGGCAGAACCGCGGCTGGTATTTCCAGCGCCACGGCAAGATCGCGACGATGCGCGTCGCGGGCAATCTCGATTGCAACGACGGCGAATTGCTGCACCGCTGGGTGGCCGAAGGCCTCGGGCTCGGCTGGCGCTCGACGTGGGAAATCGCCGCGCAGCTCGAAACGGGCGAGCTCGAGACCGTTCTCGACGAGTATGCGCTGCCCGACTACGACATCCTCGCGGTCTACCCGCAGCAGCGCTACGTGCCGGCACGCGTACGCTATTTCATCGACTACCTGCGCGCCGCGTACGCGCGCCCCGGCTACTGGAGCACCACGCCGTAACGGCGGCGCGCGGCCCGGCCACCGGCCGTCCGGCGTTTTTTTGCGCGTCATGTGGGTGGCGCGGGAATAAACTCGATGCAACGACGGTAAGGTCATCAAGCGAGCACGTTGCCGGTCTGTCCGGGCACCGTGCGCGGAACGGGCGCGGTTTCGGCCGCCGGGACCAGGGAGGCCACGTGGGGCATGCCGGACAGGCGGTCGATGAGCAGGCGGCGGACGATGCGATAGCGCGCGGCGAGCGGTTTCGTACGCTCGTGCTGCCGCATCTCGACGCCGCATACAACCTCGCGCGCTGGCTGAGCGGCAGCGCCAGCGACGCGGACGACGTGGTCCAGGACGCGTGCATGCGCGCGCTGCGCTTCGTCGATTCGTGTCGTGGCGACAACGCGCGGCCGTGGCTGCTGACGATCGTGCGCCACACCTGGTACACCGAGTGGCGGCGCCGTACGCACGCGCACGAGGTCGCGCTGCCCGACACGCTCGACGACACCGGCGTTCCCGACGACTGGCAGCCGGCGACCGAGGATCCGCTCGCGCAACTGCTGCGCGGCGAGAACGTGCGGCTCGTGAATTCGGCGCTCGCGAAGCTGCCGCCCGAATACCGCGAGGTGCTCGTGCTGCGCGAGATGGAGGACCTGAGCTACCGCGAGATCGCGGCGATCGCGGACGTGCCGGTCGGCACGGTGATGTCGCGGCTCGCGCGCGGCCGTCGCAGGCTTGCCGTGCTGCTGGGCGGCGAGCCCGCACCGGCGGCCAAAGGCCGGCCGGGCCGTACGCCGGCGGGCGGAACCGCATCGGAGGCTATCGATGGACTGTAACGAAGCGCGAGCGTTGCTGGACGCGGACGTCGACCGCGAGCTGTCGGCGCCCGATGCGTTGCGGGTCCAGCAGCATGTCGAAGGGTGCGATGCGTGCCGCCGCGAACGCGCGCGGATCGTCACGCTGGTGCAGGCCGTGCGGCAGGCCGACTATTACCGCGCGCCGGATCCGCTGCGGGCGAGCATCCTCGCGAGCCTGCCGGCGGCGGGGGACGCACCCGCACGCGGGCAGTCGCGGGCGGAGCCGCGGCCCGAGCCTCAATCGCAGCCGCGGCCGCGCGGCCGTCGCTGGTTCTCCTGGCTGGGCGGCGGCGTATCGGCACGCCCGGCGCCGGCGGGCCGGGGGCCGCGTGTCGCCGCGCTGCCCGGACTCGGCTGGGGCGTGGCGCTGATGATCGCGCTTGCCGCGGCGGCCGGGATGGCGCTGTCCGCGCGCCACGCCGACACCGACCGCACGGTCGACGAACTCGTCTCGAGCCACGTGCGGGCCGACCTGTCGGCGCGCGACATCGACGTGATCTCGACCGACCGGCACACGGTCAAGCCGTGGTTCAACGGCCGGCTCGACTATGCGCCGCCGGTCGAGGATCTCGCGGCGAGCGGCTTTGCGCTGGTCGGCGGCCGGCTCGACTATGTCGGGCGGCGCCGCGTCGCGGTGCTCGTCTACCGTTACCGGCAGCACGTGATCGACGTCTATGTGCGCCCGGCAGGCGTTGGGCCGGCGGCCCCGTACGCGACCGTGTCGCAGGGCTACGCGCTCGACCGCTGGGACGCGGCCGGGATGACGTGGTGGGCCGTGACCGACGCCGAGCCGTCGGCGCTCGCGGCGTTCAGGACGGCGCTCGACGCGCGGCTCGCCGGCACGCGCAGCGAGTGACGGCGAGCCGGGCCGCGGGCCCGGCGCGCTTGTGTTCGGACCCCGGCCGCAAAAAGGCCGAAGTGCGGCCGATCACGCCTGCCTGGTCCTTCAAGTCGTTGAAAACACGGCCGAATCCGGCCGCGTATCGTCGATTGGCCTTGCATGCGCCCCGTATCCGGGTTAGAATCTTCGGCTTCTCACTTGCCACACCGGTTCAGACGCCCGGGTGGCTTTAATCCACAAGGAGTGTGTAATGCGTCATTACGAAATCGTATTCATCGTGCACCCCGATCAGAGCGAGCAAGTGCCCGCGATGATCGAGCGTTACAAGTCCACGATCACGTCGCACGGCGGTCAGGTCCACCGTGTCGAAGACTGGGGCCGTCGCCAACTGGCCTACATGATCGAGAAACTCGCGAAGGCTCACTACGTCTGCATGAACATCGAGTGCGACCAGACGACGCTCGACGAACTCGAACACGCGTTCAAGTTCAACGACGCCGTGCTGCGCCACCTCATCGTCAAGATGAAGAAGGCCGAAACCGGCCCGTCGCCGATGATGAAGGAAGTTCAGCGCGAAGAAGCCAAGAAGGCGGCTGCAGCTCAGCCGACCGAAGCGCAGGCTTAAGTTCGTCATTCATTAAGCCATCAAGGAGCGCGCCACTCACGTGAACAGGTTGCAATTGACGGCGAGCGTCGTCGAACGCGCACCGGTGCGATATACGCCGGCCGGTGTTCCGATCGCAAGCGCCACATTGCATCACCGCACGGAAGTCGTCGAAGCAGGCATTCCCCGTCAGGTCGAAATGACGATCGAGGCGGTGGCGGCCGGTGAGGCGAGCGGCAGGCTGGAAAGCCGTGAAATGGGCGTCGAAACGCTGTTCACGGGCTTCCTGGCAAAGAAAAGCCGCAACGCGAGAACCTTGGTGTTTCACATCACAGCATTGCAGGACATTGGAAAGGACTGAAATCATGCCCCGCCCGACTGGTAAGAAATTCGACAAGCGTCGTCAGCAACAAAACCCGCTCTTCAAGCGCAAGAAGTTCTGCCGTTTCACGGCCGCAGGTGTCGAGCAGATCGACTACAAGGACACGGAAACGCTGAAGGACTTCATCGGCGAAAACGGCAAGATCACGCCGGCTCGTCTGACGGGTACGAAGGCGCACTATCAGCGTCAGCTCGACACGGCAATCAAGCGTGCGCGTTTCCTCGCGCTGCTGCCGTACACCGATCAGCACAAGGCGTAACTCGGCGACGCCATAAGGAGAATTCGAATGCAAATCATTCTGTTGGAAAAAGTCGCCAATCTGGGCAACCTCGGCGACATCGTCAAGGTCAAGGACGGTTACGCTCGCAACTTCCTGATCCCGAACCGCAAGGCTCGCCGTGCAACGAAGGAAGCGATCGCCGAATTCGAAGTGCGCCGCGCTGAACTCGAAAAGATCGCCGCTGAAAAGCTGGCAGCGTCGCAGGCAGTCGGCGAGAAGCTGAACGGCCAGACGTTCGAAATCACGCAGAAGTCGGGCGTTGACGGCCGTCTGTTCGGCTCGGTCACGAACGGCGACGTCGCGGAACTGCTGAAGAAGGCAGGTTTCGAAGTCGAGAAGCTGCAAGTGCGCATGCCGGAAGGCCCGCTGAAGATGATCGGCGAGCACAACGTCCAGATCGCACTGCACACGGACGTCGTCGTCGACGTCACGGTCAACGTGATCGGCGACCACGCGTAAGCGTACGCAATCTTTCCGGGCGGCTTCCGCTGTCCGGACAAGGGCAGGCGCCCGGGCAACCGGGGCCTGCCTTTTTTATTGCCGCATCACTGGCGGCCGGTATGGCGCCGCCCTGTGTAATTCGCGATAATCCCAACCCATGAACGCGCCGCAAGATCCTCAAATCGAATCGCTGAAAGTCCCGCCGCATTCGGTCGAAGCCGAACAGTCGGTGCTCGGCGGCCTGTTGCTCGACAACGCGGCATGGGACCGGATCGCCGACTTCCTGTCGCAGGGCGATTTCTATCGCTACGACCACCGGATCATCTACGAGCACATCGGCCGGCTGATCGCGTCGACGCGCCCGGCCGACGTCGTGACCGTGTACGAAGCGATGGTCACGTCCGGCAAGGCCGACGACGTCGGCGGGCTTGCGTACCTGAACGCACTCGCGCAGAACACGCCGAGCGCGGCGAACATCCGTCGTTACGCGGAAATCGTGCGCGACCGTGCGGTGCTGCGCCGGCTCGTGTCGGTCGCCGACGAAATTTCGGCCGACGCGTTCAATCCGCAGGGCAAGGAAGTCCGCCAGCTGCTCGACGAAGCCGAATCCAAGGTGTTCTCGATCGCCGAAGAGGGCGCACGCGGCAACCAGGGCTTCCTCGAGATCGGCCCGCTGCTCACGCAGGTCGTCGAGCGCATCGACACGCTGTACCACACCGCGAACCCGAGCGACGTCACGGGCACGCCGACGGGCTTCGTCGACCTCGACCGGATGACGTCCGGGATGCACGGCGGCGAACTGATCATCGTGGCGGGAAGACCGTCGATGGGTAAAACCGCATTTTCCATGAACATCGGCGAATACGTCGCGGTCGAGTACGGGCTGCCGGTCGCGGTGTTCTCGATGGAAATGCCGGGCACCCAGCTCGTGATGCGTATGCTCGGCTCGATCGGCCGCCTCGACCAGCACCGGATGCGTACGGGCCGCCTGACGGACGAGGATTGGCCGAAGCTGACGCACGCGGTGCAGAAGATGAGCGAGGCGCAGCTCTTCATCGACGAGACGGGCGGCCTGAACCCGATGGAATTGCGCTCTCGCGCGCGGCGTCTCGCGCGGCAATGCGGCAAGCTCGGCCTGATCATCGTCGACTACCTGCAGCTGATGTCGGGTTCGTCGCAGGGCGAGAACCGCGCGACCGAAATCTCGGAAATCTCGCGATCGCTGAAGAGCCTCGCGAAGGAACTCGACGTGCCGGTGATCGCGCTGTCGCAGCTGAACCGCGGCCTCGAACAGCGTCCGAACAAGCGTCCGGTGATGTCCGATTTGCGCGAGTCGGGCGCAATCGAACAGGATGCGGACGTGATCCTGTTCATCTACCGCGACGAAGTCTACAACCCGGACAGCCCCGACAAGGGCACGGCCGAAATCATCATCGGCAAGCAGCGTAACGGTCCGATCGGACCCGTTCGGCTCACGTTCCTGGGTCAATACACGAAGTTCGATAATTTTGCCGGAGCGCAGACGTTCTACGGCGAGTAACGCCGGATGTAAAGCCCTAAATCGCCAAACGTTGTATCCAATCCCGGCGCGCGCATGTGCGCGCGTCGCGGCGCGACCGAAAACGGTACAATGTCGCCCGTTTTCGTGACAGTAGTTTGACAATCTCTCAGGAATCCCATGTTCGGTCGATTCATGCCCACCGAGGGCAAGTTCTTTGAACTCTTCAATGCGCACGCGAAGTACATCGTTTCCGGTGGCCGCGAGCTCGAACTGCTGATCGACAATCTCGCCGACGCCGAGATTCACAAGCAAAACGTGCAGACCGCCGAGAAGGCCGCTGACAAGCTCACGCACGAAGCGATCGATTTGCTGCACAAGACTTTCATCACGCCGCTCGATCGCGACGAGATCCACAAGCTGATCACGACGATGGACGACATCCTCGACCTGATGGAAGACGTCGCGACGGCCGTGTCGCTGTACGACGTGCAGTCCGTCACGTCCGAGGCGAGCCAGCTCGCGCACATCGTCACGCAGTCGGCCCAGCACGTGCAGCAGGCTGTCGCGATGCTGTCCGACATGAAGCAGTCGGCGCAGATCCTCAAGCAGTGCGAGGAGATCGACCGCTGGGAGTCGGAGGCCGATCGCGTGCTGCGCGCCGCGATGTCGAAGCTGTTCCGCGAAGAAGACGACGTGAAGACGCTCATCAAGCTGAAGGCGATCTACGAGCTGCTCGAAGAGATCACCGACAAGTGCGAGGACGTCGCGAACATCATCGAAGGCATCGTGCTGGAAAACGCCTGAGCGGACCACGATGCATTCGATACAACTCGCCCTATGGATGGTCGCGACGCTGGTGCTCGTCGCGCTCGTATTCGACTTCATGAACGGCTTCCACGACGCGGCGAACTCGATCGCCACCGTCGTGTCCACCGGGGTGCTGAAACCCCAGCAGGCCGTGGTGTTCGCGGCGGCGTTCAACGTCATCGCCTATTTCATCTTCCACCTGAAAGTCGCGCAGACCGTCGGTAGAGGCACGATCGATCCCGAGATCGTCGATCACTACGTCGTGTTCGGCGCGCTGGTCGGTGCGATCGGCTGGAACGTGATCACCTGGTACTACGGGATCCCGTCGAGCTCGTCGCACGCGCTGATCGGCGGCCTCGTCGGCGCGGCGCTCGCGAAATCGGGCTGGAGCTCGCTGAACATCGACGGGCTGATGAAGACCGTCGCGTTCATCTTCATTTCGCCGCTGCTCGGCTTCATCCTCGGTTCGCTGTTCATGCTCGGCGTGTCGTGGCTGTATTTCCGTACCGCGCCCAGCAAGGTCGACCGGCGGTTCAGGCGGCTCCAGCTGCTGTCGGCCGGCCTGTACAGCCTCGGCCACGGCGGCAACGACGCGCAGAAGACGATCGGCATCATCTGGATGCTGCTGATCGCGTCGGGTTATGCATCGGCGACGTCCGATGCGCCGCCCGCATGGGTGATCGGCGCGTGCTACCTGTCGATGGGCCTCGGCACGCTGTTCGGCGGCTGGCGCATCGTGCGCACGATGGGCCAGAAGATCACGAAGCTCAAGCCGGTCGGCGGTTTCTGTGCCGAAAGCGGCGGGGCGATCACGCTGTTCATCGCGTCGTTCCTCGGCATCCCCGTCTCGACCACGCATACGATCACCGGCGCGATTGTCGGCGTCGGCGCGACGCAGAAGCTGTCGGCCGTGCGCTGGGGCGTTGCCGGCAACATCGTGTGGGCGTGGGTGCTGACGATTCCCGCATCCGCGCTGATCGCGGCCGGCGGATGGTGGCTCGGACACCGGATCTTCTGATCGCCAGCGCAGCCGGATCGACATGAAATGCGCCGCAAGCCGAAAGGCTGCGGCGCATTTTCTTTGGGGGCAAGGAAGTTTGCGAAGAACGGCGGGGCTGCGGTGGATGCCGCCGAGGTTGCCGTCGGGGTTTGAGCGGCGGGCTAGTAGCTTCCGTTCGCGAACCGGGCAATCGGATCGTCTGCGGTGCCGGTGCGCGGGCTGACGGGCGCAGATTGCGTCGACGCACGCAGCACCTGCACGGCCGCGGGCTCGGTGTTGCGCGGCGACGTCGCGGCCGCTGCGGGCGGCGGTTCAGCATCGAATGCGGCCGCCTGAGCGGCCGTCAGCGCCGTCGTCGGAATCTGCGTGCCGGCCTCTGCCGGGCGGGCCGGCGCTGCATTCGCCGTCATCGCGGTCAGGCCGTCATCGCCATTCGCCGACGTTGCCTGTTGCCGGGCTGCCTGCACACGCGGCGGCGGTGGTTCGTACGGATCGGCGGGCGCGGCCAAGGGCGCAGGCGCCACTGCCGCGGTCGTCACGGCCTGCGTGGCCGACATGACCGAAGCGGGCGCCTGTGACGCTCTGGCTTGCGACGAAGCATAGGCGGGCTGCCGCGGCGCGGCGGCAGTCATCACGGGGGCGGGCGCAACCACCGGCGCGTTGCGCGGCTCGTCGCGCTTCGCTTCGTAGGTCGGCGCATCGAACGGCGTGGGCGTCGCGCGCGGCGGCGCGACGCGGCGTATGCCGTCGAAACGCTTGGCCCAGTAGGGGTTCGTCAGGTAGTCGAGCCGCACGGTGCCGCCTGTCGACGGTGCGTTGACGAAGCGCAGCTTGCCGACATAGATGCCGACATGCGAATGCGGCCGCCCGGTCGTATTGAAGAAGATCAGGTCGCCCGGCGCGATCTGGTCGGGCTCGATCGACACGCCGCGGCCGCTCATGTCGGCCGTCGTGCGCGGCAGGTTCACGTCGGCCGCGCGGCCGATCACGTAGCGCACGAGTCCGCTGCAGTCGAAGCCGCTCGTCGGCGTGTTGCCGCCCCAGCGATACGGGACGCCGACGAGGCTCATCGCCTGGATCGAGATCTCTTCCTGGCCGACGCTGTGATCGACGAATTTCGGGAAATTGGCGGGAGCGGGGAACGCGCGCGGCGTCGTGATCTTCATTCCCGTTTCGCGCGATGCCGACTGCGGCGGCACGCTGGAGCAGGCCGCAAGCAGTGAAACGACGGTGACGGGAACCCAGATTCGAAGCATGGCAAGGCGGGCGAGCGCGGCGCGCTCGCGAATCGTATGACAACAGACAGACCCGATGGTAGACGCTCCGGCGGGGCTTAAGCAACCGTTCCTGAGAATTTACTTGAAGTTTCGTCGCTAAGTGGGGCTGTTGCGTGACGACGCGTTACCTTCGTTTTCGACCCCAAATAAAAACGGCGCTCCGGAAACGGAGCGCCGCGATGCGTCGAAAGCCGGCCGGCGGGCCGGCCTGCCGCGTTACAGGATGTCCGACGCGTAGTCGGCGAGCCGCGAGCGTTCGCCGCGTGCGAGCGTCACGTGGCCGCTGTGGCCCCAGCCCTTGAAACGGTCGACGACGTAGGTCAGGCCCGAGCTGCCTTCAGTCAGATAAGGCGTGTCGATCTGCGCGATGTTGCCGAGGCACACGATCTTCGTGCCGGGGCCCGCGCGCGTGACGAGCGTCTTCATCTGCTTCGGCGTCAGGTTCTGCGCCTCGTCGATGATCAGGTACTTGTCGACGAACGTGCGGCCGCGCATGAAGTTCATGCTCTTCACCTTCAGGCGCGAACGGATCAGTTCCTGCGTCGCGGCACGGCCCCATTCGCCGGCGGCGTCGTCGGTCTTCTGCAGCACTTCGAGGTTGTCGTCGAATGCGCCCATCCACGGCTGCATCTTCTCTTCCTCGGTGCCGGGCAGAAAACCGATATCCTCGCCGACGGGCACGGTCGCGCGCGTCACGATGATCTCGTTGTAGCGCTTGTCGTCGAGCACCTGCGCGAGGCCGGCCGCGAGCGCGACGAGCGTCTTGCCGGTGCCGGCCTGGCCGAGCAGCGTGACGAAGTCGATCTCGGGGTTCATCAGCAGGTTCAGCGCGAAGTTCTGTTCGCGGTTGCGCGCGGTGATGCCCCACACGTTGTTCTTGTGGTGACTGTAGTCGCGCAGCGTCTGCAGCAGCGCCGTCTTGCCGTTCAGTTCGCGGACGATCGCGTGGAACGTCGGCTCGCCGTTCTGCGGCTCGAGATAGACGAACTCGTTGACGAGCATCGACGCGACGAGCGGGCCCGTCACGCGGTAGTACGTGGTGCCCGTCTTCGTGTCCTGCCAGCTCTCCATGCCCTTCGCGTGCTTGGTCCAGAAATCCTGCGGCAGCTCGCGCACGCCGTTGTACAGGAGATCCGAGTCCTCGAGCACCTGGTCGTTGAAGTAGTCTTCCGCGGGCAGGCCGAG
Source organism: Burkholderia sp. S-53 (assembly GCF_025560745.1). Taxonomy (NCBI): domain Bacteria; kingdom Pseudomonadati; phylum Pseudomonadota; class Betaproteobacteria; order Burkholderiales; family Burkholderiaceae; genus Burkholderia; species Burkholderia sp. S-53. The sequence goes on along the minus strand of NZ_CP090483.1, from coordinate 2,139,566 downwards.
CGCGTGCGCCTTGATCCGCATGTTGATGTCTTTCGACACCAGCACGACCAGGCGGTCGGGCCGGTCGCGCTGCAGCGCGCGCACGACGCCGAGGATCTGGTTGTCGGCCTTGCCTTCGGGCAAGCCTTCGATGGGCGCGATGTCGGCGAGCTTCGTCTGGAAGTACAGGCGGCCGAGCGCCTCGCGGCTGCCGAGGCGCGACAGCGGGATGCCGGCCGAGATCGGGCCGCCATCGGCGACGAGCGAGTCGAGCGTGCGGCTGACCTGGCGTGCGTTGCGCGCGACTTCGGACATCCCCTTCTTGTGGTTGTCGAGTTCCTCGAGCGTCATCATCGGCAGATAGACGTCGTGTTCCTCGAAGCGGAAGAGGCTGCTCGGGTCGTGCATCAGCACGTTGGTGTCGAGCACGAACAGTTTCTGCAGTTCGGCTTCGGCGGGCTTGCGGCCGCGCGATTTCGTCGCAGCGCCGGCATCGCGCGCGGAAGCCGCGGCCGGTTTGTCGGCGGCCGGTTTGTCGTTGCGCGCGACGACCGGCGTCGCGGGTTCGGCGTGCGCCGGCATCGGCTGCAACAGTGCGGCCGTCTGTTTGCTTCTGCGTCCGCGTGCGGGTGCGCTCGCGGTTTCTTGCGCCGAAGACGCGACGGCGCGCAGCGGCGCGGCCGTGTTCGCGGCTTCAATCATCGGTTGGGCCACGCTCGCCGGACCATAGTCACCGGCTGTGGATGCGTCCCCTTCGGCGGATTTCTTCGCGGCTTTCGCGGGCCGCGCTTTCGCCTTGTATTCGTCGGGCGGCAGCAGGCTGCCGAGCTTGCTGGGGGGAGTAGGCAAAGGCATGGTGTCCCTCGGGAGGAATCGTGTCGCATGGCGTGCGCCGCTGATCGCATCCTGCGTGACGTAGACGCATGCAGTTTGCGCGCGGTGGCGCACAGGAAGTTCGTCTAGCCGGTTCGCCTAAGTGTCGATCAGCTCCTTGACGGGGTGAGGGCCGGACCGAGGGCCGGCGCGCAATCCATAAAAAAAGCCGCTGCCCCGTCGACAGGGACATGCGGCTCGGCTGATACCGTCGTGATGCGTGTCAAGTGCCGGAAAGCATCGCATCGGGCACCGGCGCAGCTACGAGAAATATGGGGCGAACTGGCATTCATTGCGGCCCAATATAACGCGCCTCAAAGCGCTTGTACAGCACTTAGCACGTCGTCGACATGCCCCGGTACCTTGATGCCGCGCCATGCCTGACGGAGCACGCCGTCAGTGTCGATCAGGAACGTCGAGCGCTCGATTCCGCGCACTTCCTTGCCATACATTTTCTTCATCTTGATGACATCGAACAGCGCGCACAGCGCCTCGTCGGCATCGGAGATCAGCGGGAACGGCAGCTCGAGCTTTGCCTTGAAATTGTCATGCGAGCGCAGGCTGTCGCGCGACACGCCGATGACTTCCGCACCGGCTTTCTTGAACTTCGGATAGAGATCGCGGAACTGCAGTCCTTCGGTCGTGCAGCCCGGCGTATTGTCCTTCGGATAGAAGTACAGCACGAGCTTCTTGCCCTTCAGGTCGGACAGCGAAATGTCGCCGCCCGTGGCCGGTGCGGTGAAATCGGGAACTTGACGGTCAACTTCGACAGACACGTGTTTCTCCTGTTGTTATGGAAAGGCGCCGCGACGGCGGCGCGGTTCGGCGGGGCGTCGCGGCAGCGCGCCGCAAGGGCGCTGCGGGCGACGCCGGCTCGCGTGCGAACTCAGTCGGGCTGGACGATCAGTTCGCCGGAGCGGCCGGGGATTTCGCCCCACGTGACAGGGTACGATGGCAGCGAGTCGCGGTCCAGCGTCGCGTGGTAGTCGCCCATCGTCGCAAACGTGTGGCCTTGCGCGCGCCAGCCGGCGAGCAGTTGCTCGAACACGGGTGCGAGCTTCTGGCCTTCCAGTTCCGCATGCAGCGTGAACACCTGGTCGTGCGGATTGGTTTCGGTGAACTTGAGGATGTGCGCGGCGACGTTGTGCGTGTCGACGCCGTCGATGCCGAGCACTTCGTCGAGCGTGGGCAGCGTCGTCGGCATCTGCACGTGCGACAGCGTGCGGCCGCCGACGACGGGCAGGTACGGCGTATGGCCGCGACCGTCGGACGCGTAGCGCATCCCCCATGCATCGATCTGCTCGAACGCGGAGTCGTTCATCTGCCAGCCGGCCGCACCGTGCGTGACGGGCGGTGCGCCGAAGATCTCGATGAAGCGCGCGTGGCTCTTCTGCATTTCACGCGCGGTCCAGTCGCGATCGCGCGCGCGGACGTTGTCCTGCCAGTACACGTGATCCCACGTGTGGATCCCGCATTCGAAGCCGGCCTCGTGGATCGCGCGCATGTCGGAGATCGCACGGCGGCCGATGTCGGGGCCCGGCAGCAGCACGCCGTACATCAGTTGCTTCACGCCGTAGTGTTCGACCACCGACGTGCGCGACACCTTCTTCAGGAAGCCGGGGCGGAACACGCGCCGCAGCGCCCAGCCCGTGTGATCGGGCCCGAGGCTGAAGAGGAAGGTCGCGCGCGCATTGAAGCGGTCGAAGATGCGCGCGAGATTCGGCACGCCTTCGCGCGTGCCGCGCAGCGTGTCGACGTCGATCTTGAGGACGATGCGAGCCAAGCGAACGTCCCGATCAGCTTTGCTGTTCGACGAGCGCGCGCGCGTCGGCGACGTGGCCGCGATACGCTTCGAAGATGTTGCGCAGCGCGTCGTCGAACGTCGCTTGCGGCGCCCAGCCGAGCTCCTGCATCGTGTTGTCGATCTTAGGCACGCGGTTCTGCACGTCCTGGTAGCCGTTGCCGTAGTAGGCGCCGGACGTCGTTTCGACGAGCTGCACCTGCTTGGCCGAATCGGCGTACTCGGGGTATTCCGCCGCCAGTTCGAGCATCTTGTGCGCGAGTTCGCGAACCGAGAAGTTGTTCTTCGGATTCCCGATGTTGTAGATCTTGCCCGACGCGACGCCGTTCGCGTTCTCGATGATCTTCATCAGCGCGCTGATGCCGTCGCCGATGTCGGTGAACGCGCGCTTCTGCGAACCGCCGTCGACGAGGCTGATGTTCTCGCCGCGCACGATGTGGCCGAGGAACTGCGTGACGACGCGCGAGCTGCCTTCCTTCGGCGTGTAGATCGAGTCGAGGCCCGGGCCGATCCAGTTGAACGGACGGAACAGCGTGAAGTTCAGGCCTTCCATCCCGTAGCCCCAGATCACGCGGTCCATCAGCTGCTTCGAGCATGCGTAGATCCAGCGCGGCTTGTTGATCGGGCCGTAGGTGAGCGCCGATGCATCCGGGTCGAACTGCTCGTCGGAGCACATGCCGTAGACCTCGGAGGTCGACGGGAACACGAGGTGCTTGCCGTACTTGACGGCCGAACGCACGATCGGCAGGTTCGCCTCGAAGTCGAGCTCGAACACGCGCAGCGGCTGCTGGACGTAGGTGGCGGGCGTCGCGATCGCGACGAGCGGCAGGATCACGTCGCACTTCTTCACGTGATACTCGACCCACTCCTTGTTGATCGTGATGTCGCCTTCGAAGAAATGCATCCGCTCGTGGTTGACGAGGTCGCCAAGCCGATCGGTCTGCATGTCCATGCCGAACACTTCCCAATCGGTGGTTTCAAGAATGCGCTTCGACAGGTGATGGCCGATGAAGCCGTTCACACCCAGGATCAGGACTTTTTTTGCTTTCATGAATGACGGGAAGAATGAATGAACTGCGCGAATTCCGCGGGCGTCACGACGGTTTCGCTGCCGTCGCGCTGCTGCCACAGCTCGAGAATGGATAGGGCGCGGCTGTCGCCGCAGACGCCGAATAGCGCATTATCGCTTACGTGCAGGCCGGGCGGCAAATCTGCCGCGGCCGCCGCTGCCGCGCTGCCGGGCGCCGCGAGGCGCGCGCGCGCGATCACGAAACGCGTGCCGTCGACGTCCGTAAACGCGCCCGGATACGGGGGCGCGACCGCGCGCACCAGGTTGTAGACCTGCGCGGCCGGCTTCGTCCAGTCGACGCGGCCGTCTTCGGGCTTGCGCCCGCCGAAGTAGCTGCCGGTCGCGAGATCGTTCGGCAGGTGCGGCGCCTCGCCCGCGAGCAGCGCGGGCAGCACGCGCCAGAGCGTCTGCTCGGCGGCCACCGTGACCTTGTCGAACACCTGCGTGGCCGTGTCGTCCGGCAGGATCGGCACCGCGGTCTGGCCGATGATCGCGCCCGCGTCGGGTTTTGCGGCCATCTCGTGCAGCGTCGCGCCGGTTTCGGTCTCGCCGTTCAGCACGGCCCAGTTGGTCGGTACCCGACCCCGGTATTTCGGCAGCAGCGAACCGTGCATGTTGTACGCGCCGCGCGGCGCGATCGCGAGCAGGTCCACCGGCAGCATGTGCCGGTAATAGAACGAGAAGATGAAATCCGGCTGCGCGTCCGCTACCGCGCGGCGCAGCGCCGGATCGGCGGGATCGGCCGGCGTGACGACCGGAATGCCGTGCTCGGCGGCGACCGACGCGACGCTGCCGAACCAGATGTTCTCGTTCGGGTTGTCCTCGTGCGTGACGACGAGCGCGACGTCGACGCCGCGTGCGAGCAGTACCTGCAGGCACCGCACGCCGACGTTGTGATACGCGAAGACGACCGCGCGCGGCTTCATTGCACGGCTCCCGCGCGGTTCGCGCCGGCCGGCACCGCCGGCATGCCGTCGTGCTGCTCGAGCACGGCCTGGATCAGGTAGCGCGGCCGTGCGCGCACCTGCTGGTAGATGCGGCCGACGTATTCGCCGAGCAGGCCGAGCGCGAAGATGATCACGCCGAGCAGGAAGAACGTGATCGCGAACAGCGTGAACACGCCTTGCACTTCCGCGCCGACGATGAAGCGCCGCACGAGCAGCAGCACGAACAGCGCGGCGGAGCCGAGCGACAGGATCACGCCGATGAACGACAGCCACTGCAGCGGCACGACCGAGAAGCCCGTCACGAGGTCGAAGTTCAGCCGGATCAGGCTGTACAGCGAGTACTTCGACTCGCCCGCGAAGCGCTCCTCGTGCGCGACCTCGATCTCGGTCGGGTTCTGCGCGAACGTATAGGCCAGCGCGGGGATGAACGTGTTGACTTCGCCGCACACGTTGATCGTGTCGATGATGCGGCGGCTGTACGCACGCAGCATGCAGCCCTGGTCGGTCATCTTGATGCGCGTGATGCGCTCGCGCAGCCGGTTCATCACCTGCGACGCCTTGCGTCGCCACAGGCTGTCCTGGCGCTGCTTGCGGATCGAGCCGACGTAGTCGTAGCCTTCGCGCATCTTCGCGATCAGCTTGCCGATTTCCTCGGGCGGGTTCTGCAGGTCGGCGTCGAGCGTGATGACGATCTCGCCGCGCGACTGTGCGAAGCCCGCGAGGATCGCCATGTGCTGCCCGTAGTTGCCGTTGAGCAGCACGACGCGCGTCGTGTCGGGGCGCACGTGGAACTGATCGGCCAGCATCGCGGCCGAGCGGTCGCGGCTGCCGTCGTTGATCAGGATCACTTCGTATGACGCGTCGAGTGCGTCGAGTGCCGGATACAGCCGCGCGAACAGCGCGGCGAGGCCATCTTCCTCGTTGTACACGGGGATGATGACCGATACTTCGGGCCGGCCAGCGTCCAGGTGTCCGGCGCCCGGATGCCCGGCGCGTGCTTCAAGGTGACTCATGTACGCTTATTTTCCGTATTGTTCGCAAATCTGGTTGATGGCGTCGACCACGCGACGCACGTCGCTCTCCGTCATCTGCGTGAAGAGCGGCAGCGTGACGGTCGACGCGCCGTACCGTTCGGCGTGGGGGAACATGCCCTCCTTGAAGCCTCGCGCACGGTACAGCGTGAAAAGATGGATCGCCGGGTAGTGGATGCCGGTGCCGATGCCGCGTTCCTTCATCTGCGCCATGAACTCGGCGCGCGGGATCGACAGCCGTTCGAGCGGGAGCGTGATCTGGAACATGTGCCAGTTGCCGTTCTCGAATTCGGCGACCGGCAGGCCGACACCGAGCTGCACGGCCGGGCCGCCGTCGAACGCGGCGAAATACGCACGGGCGAGCGCGCGGCGCTGCGCGGTGAAGCGCTCGAGGTGCGGCAGCTGGCCGAGGCCGACGCGCGCGGCGACGTCGGTCAGGTTGTACTTGCCGCCGAGCACGTCGCAGTCCATCCCGTCGAAGCCCGTGCGCGTGATGCCCTGCAGCCGGTACTTCTGCGCGAGCGTCGCCTCGTCCTCGTTGTTCAGCACGAGCGCGCCGCCTTCGATCGTCGTCAGGTTCTTGTTCGCGTGGAAGCTGAACGACACGATGTCGCCGAGCGCGCCGATGCGCTTGCCGTTCCACGTCGAGCCGAGCGCCTGCGCCGCATCCTCGATCACGCGCAGGTTGTGCGCGCGCGCGATCGCGTACAGGCGGTCCATGTCGACCGGCAGGCCGGCCAGGTAGACGGGGATGATCGCCTTCGTGCGCGGCGTGATCGCCTGCTCGAGCTTGTCGAGGTCGATGTTGCGCGTGACGGGATCGATGTCCGCGAACACGGGCGTCGCACCCGTCTCGAGGATCACGTTGCTGGTCGAGACCCACGACGCCGGCGTCGTGATCACTTCGTCGCCCGCACCGACGCCCGCAATGCGCAGGCCGATCTCGAGCGTGCAGGTGCCCGAGTTGAACGCGCGTACCGGACGGCCGCCGCAGTATTCGGACAGCGCCGCTTCGAATTTCTGGCACTGCGGGCCGGTGGTGATCCAGCCCGAGCGCAGCACTTCGACGACGCCCTGGATGGTTTCCTCATCGATCTCGGGGCGGGTGAACGGCAGAAACGGAGCGGTAGTCTGGCTCATGAACGCTTTGGCCTGTAATGGCGTGTAATAAAAGGGTCGGGCGATCCCGACCGAAACCGGCATTAAACACCGGTTGGCGGATTCGTACCGTGATTTTTTGTAGGCGAACGCTTAACGCCGCGAGGCATGCTCAGCTTCGTGCAAGCACGAGCACGCCGATCAGGATGATGCCGATGCCGACGAGCCGCTGGACCGACAGCACCTCGCCGAACAGGTACCAGGCCGCGAATGCGTTGACGACATAACCGAGCGACAGCATCGGGTACGCGATCGACACGTCGACCCGCGACAGCCCGAGGATCCAGACGACGACGCTCAGCACGTAGCAGCCGAGGCCGCCGATGATCGGCAACTGGGTCGCGATCTTCAGGCCGACCGGGACGATGTTCGCACGGCTGAATTCGAAGTGTCCAACGGCGTTGACGCCGGCTTTCAGCAGCAGTTGCGCACAGGCGTTGAGCATCACGCCGGTGATGATGCAGACGAACGAAACGGGATTCATGCGGTGGGCGTCCTTACGATTGCGGTTTCTCGACGATCACGCGGCGGTTGTCGCGCGCGACCACGCGCATCGGCACGCCTTGCTTGGCCAGCGTGTCGTACTGGCCGGGCGGCATGATCGCGAGCGCATGGGTTTCCTGCTTCCAGCGCGTGATCCATTCGTCGACGGTCGGAATCCACTTGTTCGGCTCGACCGAGATCCCGAAGGCGAGTTCGTCCTGGCGCTGGACCATGATCGTCGTGTGGCCCATATAGAACGGGAACGTGTGATCGAGCATCTCGATCGAGTAGAACGGCGTGTCGGGCGGCAGCTTCGCCAGTTCGGCGCGTACGGCGGGCGCGAGCAGCGCGCCCGAGCTGTAGCGGCCGAACTCGTCGTGCCCGGTGCCGCCGATCGTGCCGAACGCGAGCCATGCGGCGCCGAACGCGGCAAGCGCGGCGGCCACGCCCGCGCGGCGATTCAGCCACGCGGCCGCGAGCGTCAGCGCGGTCGAGACCGCGAGGCCCGCGTACAGCCACATCTGGAACGCGCGATACTGCGCGTTCGGCGTGCGGGCGTCACCCTGGTATGCGAGGAAGATGATCCCGAATGCCGCGACGACGAAAAACACGAGGTAGCCGAGCAGGTGGCGGCGGAACCGGTCGGCCGACATCAGCGGCAGGTACGCGCCGATGATCAGCGCGAGCGCCGGCGCGACCGGCAGCACGTACGAGAGCAGCTTCGAATGCGATGCGCTGAAGAACAGGAAGATGAATGCGCTCCAGATCAGCAGCACGAGCATCGGCGAGAAGCCGTTCGGCTGGCGCGGCATCCGCAGCGCATGGCGGATGCTCTGCCACGCGACCGACAGCCACGGCAGGAAGCCGACCAGCAGCACCGGCACGAAGTAGTACAGCGGGCCCGGGCGGTTCTGTTCCGGGGTCAGGTATCGGCGGAACTGCTGGACGACGAAGAAGAAGTTGAAGAACTCGGGGTTGCGCTGCTGGACGAGCACGAACCACGGCGTGACGATCGCGAAGAAGATCACGAGGCCGCTGACCAGGTACAGGCGCTTCCACAGCGCCCAGTCGCGCGCGACCAGCGTATAGAGCACGAGCACGGCGCCGGGCAGGATCAGGCCGACGAGACCCTTCGACAGTACCGCGAACGCCATCGCGGCCCAGCACGCCCACATCCAGCCGCGCACCGCGGCCGGGCGCAGCCCGGGCCGCTGCGCGAGCAGCAGAGAACAGAGCGACAGCGCCATCCAGAACGCGAGCCCCATGTCGAGCGCGTTGAAGTGGCCCATCAGGTTCCAGTACGGCGAGCTTGCGAGCACGACGGCCGCGAGGAAGCCGGACAGCGGGTTGAACAGGCGCGCGCCGGTGAAGCCGACGAGCAGGATGCCCGCGAAGCTCACGACGGCCGTGTAGAGGCGCGCCTGCCATTCGCCGATGCCGAACCACGCGAACGTCAGCGCGTTGAGCCAGGTTTGCAGCGGCGGCTTCTCGAAGTACTTGTAGCCGTTGTAGCGCGGCGTGATCCAGTCGCCGGTGACGAACATCTCGCGCGCCATCTCCGCATAGCGGCCTTCGTCGCTCGGGATCAGGTGGCGCAGCCCGAGCGGCGCGAACCAGACGATCGCGAGCGCGACGAGCAGGAGGACGAGCGTGATGCGATTGAGCGGTAGCCTCGGCGGCGTATCGTTCATGGATTTTGAGCCTGTTGGTTGTTGTGACGGGCCGCCGGCGGGTTGCGCCGGGGGCGGGCGGCCTGGCCGGGCCGATCCGGGGATCGACCCGCTGCGCCGGCCCGAGTTTTACCGCATCGGCGATTAACGTTCAATTAAGAGCGCGGCGGCGACTTTGCGGCCTTCGGCCATCAGGATGTTGTAGGTGCGGCACGCGGCCTGGAAATCCATCGTCTCGACGCCGATCCGCTTGGCCGTGAGCGCGGCGACCAGCCGCGGGTGCGGGAAGCGCAGCCGCGCGCCGCTGCCGAAGATCACGAGTTCGGGGGGCGGGTCGAGCAGCATCGCGAAATGCTCGGGCGCGAGCGCGTCGAACGACGACACGGGCCATACCTGGACCGGCGCGCCGGGCAGCACGATGACGCTCGTTTCATGACGTTCGAGATTGACGTCGACATAATCGGGGCCGTAGCCGGTGACGGTGTTGAGCGCGCCGCTCGCGTCCTGGTGCAGTTTCAAATCGGTATTCCGCGGTTCCGTAGGGGAATGTGTTGCAGGGCCGCACGGGCCCGGGTGGCCGGTTTCGCGCGCCTGCGCACGCGGGACGCCTGACGGCGCGGGCCCGGCGCGGCTATGGTGCATTGCGAAAGTCGGCCAAAATCCGCTAAATTATAACTTTTTGGTCGCCCCCGGGCGCCACTTGCATCGCGCGCTGCCACAAGTCGTGCCCGATCGCCCGCTTTTTCCCAGTCTAGACAGCGCGCACAGACCGGCCGCTTTCCAGTTTTGATCCCGTCCCCCCGGCCGCAAGGCCAACCCAGGAACCGTGTCGTCGTGAAACCGATTCAGAAGTCGAACAAGCTGCTCAACGTCTGCTACGACATCCGTGGCCCGGTGCTCGAGCACGCCAAGCGCCTCGAGGAAGAAGGCCATCGCATCATCAAGCTGAACATCGGCAACCTCGCGCCGTTCGGTTTCGACGCGCCGGACGAGATCATCCAGGACATGATCCGCAACCTGCCCGCGTCGTCGGGCTATTCGGATTCGAAGGGCGTGTTCTCGGCCCGCAAGGCCGTGATGCACTACACGCAGGAAAAGGGCGTCGTGGGCGTCGGCCTCGACGACATCTACATCGGCAACGGCGCGTCCGAGCTGATCGTGATGGCGACCCAGGCGCTCCTGAACGACGGCGACGAAGTGCTGCTGCCCGCGCCCGACTACCCGCTGTGGACGGCGGCGGTGAGCCTGTCGGGCGGCACGCCGGTGCACTACGTGTGCGACGAGCAGAACGCGTGGATGCCCGACCTCGACGACATCCGCCGCAAGATCACGCCGAACACGAAGGCGATCGTCGTGATCAACCCGAACAACCCGACGGGTGCGCTTTATTCCGACGAATTGCTGCTGGAGCTGATCGAGATCGCGCGCCAGCACGGGCTGATCGTGTTCGCCGACGAGGTCTACGACAAGATCGTCTACGACGGCCTCGAGCACACGGCGATGGGCTCGCTGTCGGAGGACGTGATCACCGTCACGTTCAACAGCCTGTCGAAGAGCTATCGTTCGTGCGGCTACCGCGCGGGCTGGATGGCCGTGTCGGGCCTCGGCGGCGACAACCGCCGGCGCGCGAAGGATTACCTCGAAGGGCTCGGGATCCTGTCGTCGATGCGCCTGTGCGCGAACGTGCCGGGGCAGTTTGCGATCCAGACGGCGCTCGGCGGCTACCAGAGCATCAACGAGCTGATCGTGCCGAGCGGGCGCCTGTACAAGCAGCGCGAGCTCGCGTATGACATGCTTACGTCGATTCCGGGCGTGACCTGCGTGAAGCCGCAGGCCGCGCTGTACATGTTCCCGCGCCTCGATCCGAAAATCTATCCGATCCAGAACGACCAGCAGTTCATACTCGACCTGCTGCTCGAGGAGCGCGTGCTGCTCGTGCAGGGCACGGGTTTCAACTGGGCGACGCCGGACCACTTCCGCGTGGTTTTCCTGCCGAACCTCGACGACCTGACCGATTCGATCAACCGGATCGCACGCTTCCTCGACGGTTACCGCAAGCGCCATTCGGCCTGAGCGGACAGGACCACACGGAACTCACTACTTCTTACTCATCGATCACACGCAGCATGGAACCGATCAAAGTTGGCCTGTTGGGCTTCGGCACGGTGGGCAGCGGCACCTTCACGGTGCTGCGCCGCAACCAGGAAGAAATCAAGCGACGCGCGGGGCGCGGCATCGAGGTGGCGCGCATTGCCGTGCGCAACCCGGCCAAGGCGCAGGCTGCGCTCGGCGGCGACGCCGGCGCCGCGCAGATCACCGACGATTTCAATTCGGTCGTCGACGATCCGTCGATCGCGATCATCGCCGAGATGATCGGCGGCACGGGCATCGCGCGCGAGCTCGTGCTGCGCGCGATCGCGAACGGCAAGCACGTCGTGACGGCGAACAAGGCGCTGCTCGCGGTGCACGGCACCGAGATCTTCGAGGCCGCGCGCGAGCAGGGCGTGATGGTCGCGTTCGAGGCGGCCGTCGCCGGCGGCATCCCGATCATCAAGGCGCTGCGCGAAGGCCTGACCGCGAACCGCATCCAGTACATCGCGGGCATCATCAACGGCACGACCAACTACATCCTGTCGGAAATGCGCGACCGCGGGCTCGATTTCGCGACCGCGCTGAAGGCCGCGCAGGAGCTTGGCTACGCGGAAGCCGATCCGACCTTCGACATCGAAGGCGTCGACGCCGCGCACAAGGCGACGATCATGAGCGCGATCGCGTTCGGCGTGCCGGTGCAGTTCGACCGTGCGTACGTCGAGGGCATCAGCAAGCTCGACGCGACCGACATCCGCTACGCGGAAGAGCTCGGCTACCGGATCAAGCTGCTCGGCATCACGCGCCGCACCGAGCGCGGCATCGAGCTGCGCGTGCACCCGACGCTGATCCCGGAGAAGCGCCTGCTCGCGAACGTCGAAGGGGCGATGAACGCGGTCGTCGTGCACGGCGACGCAGTCGGCACGACGTTGTACTACGGCAAGGGCGCGGGTGCGGAGCCGACCGCGTCGGCAGTCGTCGCGGATCTGGTCGACGTCACGCGCCTGCATACGGCCGACCCCGAGCATCGCGTGCCGCACCTCGCGTTCCAGCCCGACAGCCTGTCGAACACGCCGATCCTGCCGATCGAGGAAGTCACGAGCGGCTACTACCTGCGTCTGCGGGTGGCCGACCAGACGGGCGTGCTCGCCAACATCACGCGCATCCTCGCCGAATCGGGCATCTCGATCGACGCGCTGCTGCAGAAGGAATCTGAGCAGGTCGACGGCGCGAACGGCGAGACCGACATCATCCTGATCACGCACGAGACGCTCGAGAAGAGCGTCAACACGGCGATCGCGCAAATCGAGAGCCTCGCGACGGTCGTCTCGAAGGTGACGAAGCTGCGCATGGAAGCGCTGAACTGAGGATCGAGGGCGACATGAACTACATCTCCACGCGCGGCGCCGGCATCGGCGAGCGCCACACGTTCTCCGACATCCTGCTCGGCGGTCTCGCGAAGGACGGCGGGCTTTACCTGCCGGCCGAGTATCCGAAGGTGTCCGCCGACGAGCTCGCGCGCTGGCGCGCGCTGTCGTACGCGGATCTCGCGTTCGAGATCCTGTCGAAGTTCTGCGACGACGTGCCGGCCGACGATCTGCGCGCGATCACGCGCCGCACGTATACGGCCGACGTGTACAGCAACACGCGCCACGGCGAGAACGCGTCCGACATCACGCCGCTGAAGACGCTCGGCGCCGAGAACGGCGCGTCGATCTCGCTGCTCGAACTGTCGAACGGCCCGACGCTCGCGTTCAAGGACATGGCGATGCAGCTGCTCGGCAACCTGTTCGAGTACACGCTCGCGAAGCACGGCGAGGCGCTGAACATTCTCGGCGCGACGTCGGGCGACACGGGCAGCGCGGCCGAATACGCGATGCGCGGCAAGGCCGGCGTGCGCGTGTTCATGCTGTCGCCGCACAAGAAGATGAGCGCGTTCCAGACGGCCCAGATGTTCAGCCTGCAGGATCCGAACATCTTCAACCTTGCAGTCGAAGGCGTGTTCGACGACTGCCAGGACATCGTGAAGGCCGTGTCGAACGATCACGCGTTCAAGGCGCAGCAGAAGATCGGCACGGTCAACTCGATCAACTGGGCGCGCGTCGTCGCACAGGTCGTGTACTACTTCAAGGGCTACTTCGCGGCGACGCAGTCCAATGACGAGCGCGTGTCGTTCACGGTGCCGTCGGGCAACTTCGGCAACGTGTGCGCGGGCCACATCGCGCGGATGATGGGGCTGCCGATCGCGAAGCTCGTGGTCGCGACCAACGAGAACGACGTGCTCGACGAGTTCTTCCGCACCGGCGCGTATCGCGTGCGCAGCGCCGAGAACACGTATCACACGAGCAGCCCGAGCATGGACATCTCGAAGGCATCGAACTTCGAGCGCTTCGTGTTCGACCTGCTCGGCCGCGATCCGGCGCGCGTGATGCAGCTGTTCCGCGACGTCGAGGAGAAGGGCGGTTTCGACCTCGCGGCGAGCGGCGATTTCGCGCGTGTCGCGGAGTTCGGCTTCGTGTCGGGCCGCAGCAGCCACACGGACCGCATCGCGACGATTCGCGACGTGTTCGCGCGCTACGACACGATGATCGATACGCACACGGCCGACGGCGTAAAGGTGGCGCGCGAGCATCTCGACGCCGGCGTGCCGATGGTCGTGCTCGAAACGGCGCAGCCGATCAAGTTCGGCGAGACGATCCGTGAAGCGCTCGATCGCGAAGCCGAGCGGCCGGCCGCATTCGACGGGCTCGAGGCGCTGCCGCAGCGCTTCGAGGTCGTGAAGGCCGACGCGCAGCAGGTGAAGGACTTCATCGCCGCGCATACGGGCGCGTGACGCACGGCCGGGCCTGCAGGCCCGGCTGCGCAGGACGGCCGGAATGCCGATTCGTCGAACGGATCGGGGTTCCGGCCGTTTCGTTTGGCGGTGCGGTGCAGCCGCGCATCGATAAGCAGGCGTTCGGCGGTCCGCCGCGTGCCTGCCGCCGCACTTCGCGCGAAACAGGTGCCAGACCCGCGCGTTTGCGCCGATCACAGTTTTCGCATGTCGGCCATATCGCGCGCCCGCGCGACGGCGTCGCTACAATGACGTATTGATGCCAACGATCCCCGATTCCATCGATGTCGAACCCGAATCCCGCGGCGCCGCGCGCGCCGATGCTGTCGACCGCCGAGGCGCTCGCCGCGCTGCTCGATGCCGCGAAGCCGCTGCCCGGTACCGAAACCGTTGCCACGCTCGATGCGCTCGGCCGCGTGCTGGCGGCCGACGTGAGTTCGCCGCTCGACGTGCCGCCGATGCATACGAGCGCGATGGACGGCTATGCGGTACGCGTCGCCGACCTGCTGCACGGCGAGCGGCGTTTGCCGGTGTCGCAGCGGATTCCGGCCGGTCATCCGGCCGTGCCGCTCGCGGCCGGCACGGCCGCGCGGATCTTCACCGGCGCGACGGTGCCGCCCGGCGCCGACGCCGTCGTGATGCAGGAGCAGGCATCGGCCGACGGCGACGCGGTCGAGATCCTGCATACGCCGAAAGCCGGTGAGTGGATCACCGCGCAGGGCGCGGATATCCGGCAGGGCGCGGTGATCCTGCCGGCCGGCACGCGGCTCACGCCGCAGGCGCTCGGCCTTGCCGCGTCGGTCGGCTGTGCGCAACTGTCGGTCGCACGGCGGATTCGCGTCGCGGTGTTCTTCACCGGCGACGAACTGACGATGCCGGGCGAGCCGCTGAAGCCCGGCGCGATCTACAACTCGAACCGATTCACGCTGCGCGGGCTGCTGGAGCGGCTCGGCTGCCACGTGACCGATTACGGGATCGTGCCCGACTCGCTCGCCGCGACGCGCGACACGCTGCGCGAGGCCGCGCGCGATCACGACGTGATCCTGACGAGCGGCGGCGTATCCGTCGGCGACGAGGATCACGTGAAGCCGGCCGTCGAGTCCGAAGGGCGGCTCGCGCTGTGGCAGATCGCGATGAAGCCCGGCAAGCCGCTCGCCTACGGCGCGGTGCGTCGCGGCGACGATCGCCCCGATGCGCACTTCATCGGGCTGCCCGGCAACCCCGTATCGAGTTTCGTCACGTTCCTGCTGTTCGTGCGGCCGTTCCTGCTGCGCCTGTCCGGCGTGCGCGACGTCGCGCCGCGTGCGCTGTCGCTGCGCGCCGACTTTTCGCAAAACAAGGGTGACCGGCGCAACGAATTCCTGCGCGCACGCGTCAATGCGGCCGGCGGCCTCGACCTGTTCCCGAACCAGAGCTCGGCGGTGCTGACGTCGACGGTCTGGGGCGACGGCCTGATCGACAATCCGCCGCAGCACGCGATCAGCGCGGGCGAAACCGTGCGTTTCATTCCGTTTTCCGAATTGCTGTCGTAACGCGACGGCTTCCCGAACCATGAAGATTCAGCTGAAATTTTTTGCAAGCGTCCGAGAAGCGCTGGGCGTCGCCGACGAGCAGGCCGACGTGCCGGACAGCGTCACGACCGTCGGCGACGTGCGCGCGTGGCTGCGTGTGCGCGGCGGTGCGTGGGCCGAGACGCTCGCCGAAGGGCGCGCATTGCGGATGGCGTGCAATCACGAGATGACCGATCCCGACACGCGGCTCACCGAGGGCTGCGAGGTCGCGTTCTTTCCGCCGGTGACGGGCGGTTGAGTTTTGCATGGGACCCGAGTAACCGCTGAAGCGCTAACTCGGGTCGACAGAGGCAGATGATGGCAACGATACGAATCCAGACCGATGACTTCGATCTGAACGCCGAAGTCGTGGCATTGCGCGCGCGCAATCCGAAGATCGGCGCGGTCGCGTGCTTCGTCGGCACGGTGCGCGACTTGAACGAAGGCGATTCGGTCGCCGCGATGGAACTCGAGCACTATCCGGGGATGACCGAGAAGGCGCTCGAAAAGATCGCCGCCGAGGCCGGCCGACGCTGGCCGGGCATCGACGTCGCGATCGTGCATCGCGTCGGCAGGCTCCTGCCGCTCGACCAGATCGTGATGGTGGCGACGGTCGCCGCGCATCGCGGCGATGCGTTCGCGTCGTGCGAGTTCGTGATGGACTACCTGAAGACCGAGGCGCCGTTCTGGAAGAAGGAAACGACGCCGGACGGCGAGCGCTGGGTCGATGCGCGCAGCGCCGACGATGCGGCGCTCGCGCGCTGGGGCGTCGAATCGGGCAACACACCGCGCTGAACGCGGCGTCCGGGCGATGCGGCGATGTGCCGCAGGTGCGCCAGGCGTCGCGCGTGATGTGTACGCGTTACGCGTCCGGGTCGGTGCTGCGTCCGATGATCTTCGTCGGAAACGGTTCGCCGCGGGCGCGCGACGGCAACGCGTGCGGATCGTCGCCCGCGTCGCGGCGGCGCGGCGCGATCGCATCGAGCAGCGCCTGCTGCTCGGGCGGAATCCGATAATCCCAGCCGAACCGGCTCAACTGCAGGCTCTGCGCGATCCGCAGCGCGGGTTCCATGAAGCGGATCGCCGCGGGCGGCGCGTAGCGCGCGTCGACAGTCTTCAGGAACAGCGACAGCCAGCGGCTGAAATGGGCCGGCTCGATCCCGTCGAGCGGCTGGTGCGCCTGCTGCACGTTGCCGCGATAGCCCTTGGTGCCGAGCACGAGGCTCGACCAGAACGTGACCATCTTCGGCAGATGGTCGTCCCAGCGGCCGGCCAGTTTCGCGTCGAACACGGGCCCGAGCAGCGGATCGGCGCGCACGCGGTCGTAGAACGCGTAGATGAGATCGCGGATGTTGTCTTCGGTCGGCTCGGCATCGAGAGGGCGGGCCGGTGCGGTTTCGGGCGAGGCGGGCAGGGCGGTCATGGCAAAAGGGCCGGAAGATCTGGGCGAAAGCGGAGCGGTGGTGCGGGCAACGGGCAGGACGCCGGCAGGATTTTGACGCAAAATAGCGTCCACCAACCCCTTAAAAACGTGTAGATGTTACGCATCTTATTGCGCGCACGCGATCCCGGCAACTCGGCGTCGCGGAACGGGACCGTCGGCCGGCCCCGCGCGCGTGCCGATCGGCTCGCCTCACGTCATCGGGGGACGATCGATCATTTCCGTATTCGCCCATGAGACTCACCGACTACACCGACTATTCGCTGCGCGTGATGCTGTACCTTGCCGTGCGCGGCGAGGGGCTCGCGACGATCCAGGAGATCTCGGACGCCTACGGCATCTCGAAGAACCATCTGATGAAAGTCGTGCAGCAGCTCGGCGAGCTCGGATGGGTCGACACGGTCCGCGGCCGCAACGGCGGGCTGCGGCTGTTCCCCGAATCGCTGCAGCTGACGGTCGGCCAGGTCGTGCGCGCGACCGAGAGCGACTTCGCGCTGGTCGGCTGCTTTTCGACCGACGGCGGCGAGTCGCGCGGCTGCGTGATCGAACCGCAGTGCCGTCTGAAGGGCGTGCTGGCGGCCGCACGCGATGCGTTCTTCGCCGAACTCGACCGTCACACGCTCGGCGAACTGGTCGAACCCGCGTCGCCGCTCATGGCCTTGCTCGGCATCCGTCCGGTCGCGCTCGTGCGCGCCGCGCCGTCACCGGACGAATCGCCGGCGCCCGTCGAGCCGCCGTCGACTGCCGGCTGACACGCGGGCGCCGTGTCCCGCGATCCGGCCGCGTCCCGCCCCCGGCTGAGACATTGCCATCCAGCGATTTTTTGCGCTGAATCAACCCGAATTTCGCTTGAAAGCCGCATAACCATCCTCATCTTGGTGTTAATCGAAAATTGGAGGTCTCGACTAAATGAGAATCGACAAGCTCACCACCAAGTTCCAGGAAGCACTCTCGGACGCGCAAAGCCTCGCCGCAGGCCGCGACAATCAATACATCGAACCCGTTCACGTGCTGGCCGCGCTGGTCGCGCAGCAGGACGGTTCCGCCCGCTCGCTGATGTCGCGCGCGGGTGTTCACATCCAGGCGCTGCAAGGCGCGCTGAACGAAGCCATCTCGCGCCTGCCGCAAGTGACGGGCACCGGTGGCGACATCCAGATCGGTCGTGAACTGGTCGGGCTGCTGAACCAGGCCGACAAGGAAGCGCAGAAGCTCAACGACACGTTCATCGCGAGCGAGATGTTCCTGCTCGCCGTCTCCGACGACAAGGGCGAAGCCGGCAAGCTGGCGCGTCAGCACGGCCTCACGCGCAAGTCGCTCGAGGCCGCGATCGCGGCGGTGCGCGGCGGCTCGCAGGTGCACAGCCAGGACGCGGAAAGCCAGCGCGAGGCGCTGAAGAAATACACGGTCGACCTGACCGAGCGCGCCCGCGCGGGCAAGCTCGATCCGGTGATCGGCCGCGACGACGAAATCCGCCGCTCGATCCAGATCCTGCAGCGCCGCACGAAGAACAACCCGGTGCTGATCGGCGAGCCGGGCGTCGGCAAGACGGCGATCGTCGAAGGGCTCGCGCAGCGGATCGTCAACGGCGAAGTGCCCGAGACGCTGAAGGGCAAGCGCGTGCTGTCGCTCGACATGGCCGCGCTGCTCGCCGGCGCGAAGTACCGCGGCGAGTTCGAGGAGCGCCTGAAGGCCGTGCTCAACGACATCGCGAAGGACGAGGGCCAGACGATCGTCTTCATCGACGAAATCCATACGATGGTCGGCGCGGGCAAGGCCGAAGGCGCGATGGATGCGGGCAACATGCTGAAGCCGGCGCTGTCGCGCGGCGAGCTGCACTGCATCGGCGCGACCACGCTCGACGAATACCGCAAGTACATCGAGAAGGATGCCGCGCTCGAGCGCCGCTTCCAGAAGGTGCTCGTCGACGAGCCGAGCGTCGAGGCGACGATCGCGATCCTGCGCGGGCTGCAGGAGAAGTACGAGCTGCACCACGGCGTCGACATCACCGACCCGGCGATCGTCGCCGCGGCCGAGCTGTCGCACCGCTACATCACCGACCGCTTCCTGCCCGACAAGGCGATCGACCTGATCGACGAAGCCGCTTCGAAGATCAAGATGGAAATCGATTCGAAGCCCGAAGAGATGGACAAGCTCGACCGCCGGCTGATCCAGCTGAAGATCGAGCGCGAAGCCGTGAAGAAGGAGCCGGACGAAGCGTCGCAGAAGCGCCTGCAGCTGATCGAGGAAGAGATCGACCGCCTCGGCCGCGAATATGCGGACCTCGAGGAGATCTGGACCGTCGAGAAGGCCGCGGTGCAGGGCAGCGCGCAGCTCAAGGAAGAGATCGAGAAGGTGCGGGCGGACATCGCGCGGCTGCAGCGTGACGGCAAGCTGGAGAAGGTCGCCGAGCTGCAGTACGGCAAGCTGCCGCAGCTCGAGGCGCAACTGAAGCAGGTCACGCAGGCCGAAGAGAAGGAGCAGCACAACCCGACGCGTCCGCGCCTGCTGCGCACGCAGGTCGGCGCCGAGGAAATCGCGGAAGTCGTGTCGCGTTCGACCGGGATTCCCGTGTCGCGGATGATGCAGGGCGAACGCGAGAAGCTGCTGCACATCGAGGAAAAGCTGCACGAGCGCGTGGTCGGCCAGCATGAGGCGATCGGCGCGGTGGCCGATGCGATCCGCCGTTCGCGCGCGGGTCTCGCCGATCCGAACCGTCCGTACGGCTCGTTCCTGTTCCTCGGCCCGACGGGCGTCGGCAAGACCGAGCTGTGCAAGGCGCTGGCGTCGTTCCTGTTCGATTCGGAAGAGCACCTGATCCGCATCGACATGAGCGAGTTCATGGAGAAGCACAGCGTCGCGCGGCTGATCGGCGCGCCGCCGGGTTATGTCGGCTACGAGGAAGGCGGCTACCTGACGGAAGCCGTGCGTCGCAAGCCGTACAGCGTGATCCTGCTCGACGAGATCGAGAAGGCGCATCCGGACGTGTTCAACGTGCTGCTGCAGGTGCTCGACGACGGCCGCATGACGGACGGGCAGGGGCGCACGGTCGACTTCAAGAACACGGTGATCGTGATGACGTCGAACCTCGGCTCGCAGGTGATCCAGGCGATGACGGGTTCGCCGCAGGACGAGATCAAGGACGCGGTGTGGCTCGAGGTGAAGCAGCATTTCCGCCCCGAGTTCCTGAACCGGATCGACGACGTCGTCGTGTTCCATGCGCTCGACCGAACCAACATCGAGTCGATCGCGAAGATCCAGCTGGCGCGCCTGCACGACCGGCTCGCGAAGCTCGACATGGCGCTCGACGTGTCGGAAGCGGCGCTCGAGCAGATCGCGAAGGTCGGCTACGATCCGCTGTTCGGTGCGCGGCCGCTGAAGCGCGCGATCCAGCAGGAGATCGAGAACCCGGTCGCGAAGCTCATCCTCGCGGGCCGCTTCGGTCCGAAGGACGTGATTCCGGTCGACGTCAACGACGGCAAGTTCGTGTTCGACCGCGTCGTTCACTGATCGCAGGCCATCGGCCGCCCGCCCGGTTCGCGCCGGGCGCGCAAAATCAAACACCCCGCCTCGGCGGGGTGTTTGCTTATGGAGCGGCCCGATCGGGCTATGAAGCGGGGGCCGCGAAGCGGCGCGGGTTCAGCCCTGCTTGTTGCCGCCGAACATGCCCGCGAGCTGCGACAGCGAGCCGAGCACGTTCGCCGGGTCGACCTGGGCCTGGCCATCGGCCGGCACCGCGCCGTCCGGCGTCGCGTGGTTGACGACGTGCGGCAGCACCTGCGCGAGGACGGTCGATGCCATCGACGGGTCGACGCCGAACTTGCTTGCCAGCGCACCGATCGCGTCGGAGCCGAGCACGTTCTGCAGCGCGTCCGGCGAGATCGGCTGGTTCTGGCCGGTGCCGACCCACGAGCCGATGATGTCGCCGGCGCCGCCTGCCTTGAACTTCTCGATCAGGCCGTTCAGGCCGCCCGGCTGGTTGTTGATGAATTCGAGCGCGGTCGTGATGAGCGCGCTTTGCGAGTTGCCGCCGGCCTGGCCGCCGATCAGACCGCCGACGATGTCGAGGAGACCCATGGTTCTTCACCTTTACTGAGAAGGGCGCCGTAACGACGGCGCCCGTTGAACGAATGCCGCGCGCACGCCGTCGCGCGCGCGGCGCATATCAGGCGCCCGACGCCGCGGCGGCGGAGGCTGCCTTGTCCTTCTTGCTCTTTTTCTTCGAACCCTTCGTCGCCTTCGCGGACGACGCTGCGGCCGGTGCGCTCGCACCCGCGTCCGCGGATGCCGCTGCAGCCGCTGCCGCCTTTTCCTTCTTCGACGCGCGCTTGGCCTTGGCCGGCTTCGTGGCCGCATTCGGTGCGCTTGCAGCCGGTGCCGGCGCCGTGGCCGTCGTGCCTGCCGTCGCAGTCGTGGATGTCGACGCGGTGCCTGCCGACGTCGTCGCCGGCGTGGTGGCCGGTGCGGTCGCGGCCGGCTTCGACAGCTTCACGCCCTTCGGCGGCGTCGCCGAGCCGCCGATCGTCAGGCCGTTTTCCTCGAGATGCCCGACCGATTTCGTGCCGAGGCCCTTCACGCGGTTCGCCAGATCGTCGGCGTCCTTGAACGGGCCGTTCTTGGTGCGTTCGTCGATGATCGCCTTCGACTTCACGGGCCCGAGACCCTTCACGGATTCGAGCGCGGCCTGGTCGGCCGTGTTGACTTCGACGGCCGCGGCAAGGCCTGCGGCGAGCGACAGCGATAGCGCGACGAACAGCATCAGCAGCTTTTTCAGCATGGCAAAGGCTCCCTGGTTCTGACGGATGAATGGCTGTTGCAACGGATGGCGGGGCGGCACGCGGCCGGACATCGCCGTTAAGCATAGGTCAAATGCGTGCCCTTTTTAAGACAGGCTGACCGAATCTTGCTGAAGGCTTGCGTCGCTGTAAAGGTCGAAAGCCGCGCCGGGCGGCGATTTTGACCATTCTTTACGGTGTCGCGGGGCATCGCGGGTTGTCGTCGCGCTGGCTGTTCGATAGTGCTTGACTTAGAGTTAGCTCTAACTCTTAACCTTGTTTCTGCCATGTCGAAAACCGTATCCAAACCTTCCGCCGCCGGTCCGCTGACGATCGGGCAAGTTGCCGAGTTGACCGGCATGTCGACGCATACGTTGCGGTATTACGAGCAGGCCGGCCTGCTGCGCGCGATTTCGCGCACGGCGGCCGGGCACCGGCTCTATGCGCCGGCCGACCTTGACTGGCTGGCCTTCGTGATGCGCCTGAAGGCGACCGGCATGCCGATCGCGCAGATGCAGGAGTTCGCGGCGCTGCGCGCGCAAGGCGAGCCGACGTTCGGTGCGCGGCGCCGGTTGCTGGTTGCGCATCGCGACGCGGTGCGCGCGCATATCGCGGAGCTGCAGGCGAGTCTCGATGCGATAGGCGACAAGATCGCGTACTACGAGGCGCAGGAACGCGAAACGGAACGACGGGCGACACCTTCTCACCCTCAATCGGAACAGGACGGACACGATGGAACAACTCGTTGAAGACCGCTATACGCGCGGCTGGAACAAACTGAAGGAAATCGACGGTGAAGTGGGCGAACGCGTGATCGCGGCGCTTGCGCCGATTGCGCCGGACTTCGGGCGGCTCCTGGTCGAGTTCAGTTTCGGCGATATCTACAGCCGGCCGCAGCTCGACCTCAAAGCGCGCGAGATCGCGACGATCGCGGCGCTGGCCGCGCTCGGCAATGCGCAGCCGCAACTGAAGGTGCATATCGAGGCCGCGCTGAACGTCGGCTGCACGCGTGAAGAGATCGTCGAGGTGTTCATGCAGATGGCCGTCTACGCCGGTATCCCTGCCGCGCTCAACGCGCTGTTCGCCGCGCACGAGGTGTTCGTGCGGCGCGACGAAGCGGCTGCTGATGCCGGGAACACGAGCGAAGCGGCCGCGCAGGCGGTGTGACGGCGGTCGCGCCGGCGCGTCACGCGCGGTGCGGCGCGACGATCCGGTGCTTCGCGATGCGCCGGTACAGCGTTGCGCGCGAGATGCCGAGTGCCCGCTCGTGCGATCGTCATATCACGCGGCCGACGTGCTGGCGGATGCGTAGCGGGCAGTGCGTCAGGCCTGGGCCGATACGTGCGCGCGGCTTACGTGGCGCAGATAGACCACGAGCCCGGCGCCCGCGAGCATCAGGCTGACCGTGTTCGCGAACCAGAAGCCGCGCGCACCGGTCAGCCATGCGGGCGCGATGCCGCCGACGTCGAAGCCGAGCACGTAGCCGCCGCTGAGTCCGACGCCCCACAGCGCGACCGCATAGATCACGGTCGGTACGATCGCGACCTTGTATGCACGCAGCACGAACGCCGACGTGACCTGCAGCGCATCGAACACGTGGTAGCACGCGACGATCGCGACGAGCGGCATCGCGGCCGCGGCGACGGCCGGGTTCGGCGTATAGCCGCCGACGATCAGCGGGCGCAGCGTAAACACGAGCACGCCGTATGTCGCGGCCACGCCGCACGCGAACATCACGCTGTGCCGGCCGAGCAGCCGTGCTTCCTCGGGGCGTCCGGCGCCGAGCGCGCGCGCGACCAGCGTCGAGGCCGCCACGCCGATCGACAGCGGCGTCATGTACAGCACCGCGCCGATGTTGCCGGCGATCTGGTGGCCGGCGAGCGTCGTTGTGCCGAACTGCGCGATGAACAGCGCCATGCAGGTGTACGA
Organism: Burkholderia sp. S-53; assembly: GCF_025560745.1. Lineage (NCBI taxonomy): Bacteria > Pseudomonadati > Pseudomonadota > Betaproteobacteria > Burkholderiales > Burkholderiaceae > Burkholderia > Burkholderia sp. S-53. Next base: position 2,115,942 of record NZ_CP090483.1, on the reverse strand, counting down.
CGTGACCTCGATCAGGTACGACAGGCCCATCGGCACGCCGAGTTTCAGGATCGCCTTCTGGCGTTCCCAGACGGGCCAGCAGAAGCGCGAGAAGATCGCGAGCGGCGCGAACACGTCGAGCTTCGCGAGCAGCGTGTAGCCGATCAGTGCGAGCGCCCAGTTGATCAGCGTGCTGGCCAGCCCGCAGCCGGGGCCGCCGAGGGCCGGCACGCCGAGCCCGCCGAAGACGAACCAGACGTTGAGCGGAAACTTGAGCAGCAGCGCGCCGATCTGCAGGATCATCGCGAGCCGGGGCTTGCCGGCTGCGTTGGTCAGCGCGTTGTAGATGCGGAAGACGAGGCTGGCGGGCAGCCCGTACGACAGGATGCGCAGGTAGTCGACGGTGCGGTCGTGCAGCGCGGCGGGCGCGTGCGCGACGCGTAGCAGCGGCTCGGGAAAATGCAGCAGCAGGAAGCCGGGCACCGCGAGCAGCAGCGCGAGCCACAGCGCCTGACGGACTTCCTCGCCGATCTCGGCATAGCGCCGTGCGCCGTACAGTTGCCCGGTGATCGGCTGCAGCGCGGACAGGATGCCCGTCAGGCCGATATAAATCGACACGTAGATCGACGAGCCGAGCCCGAGCGCGGCGAGATCGGTGGCCGAATAACGGCCGACCATCGCGGTGTCGATCACACCGAACGCGATGATCGCGAGCTGGCCGACCAGCACCGGCCACGCGAGCCCGACGATTCGGCGGATGTCGCCGAACATCGTCAATCGGCCGCCTGGCGGCGCGGCGGGCGTCGCTTGACGGGCGTCTTCGGCCGTTCGATGCGCTCGTACAGGCGGAAGCGTTCGTCGCGGTCGGCGACGCGGCGGCCTTCCCATACGAGACGCCACACGTATTGCGACATTGCACTCGGCTCGCCGAAGTCGGAGCGGTCCTGGCGCAGGATCACGTCGCAGTCGCCGGAGAAATCGAAGTGCATGTCGCCGAAGTACGCGAAGGTCGCGATCTGCGCATCGCCGAGCCGCACCGGCGAGATGCACTCGTAGTCGGACGGCAGGTGCGACGCGATCTGCTGAGCGACGTCGCGATAGGTCCGGCCGTAGTTGACGATCGGCAGCCACAGCGTCATCAGCAGCACCCACATCAGCGTGGTGCCCGCGCCCGACAGCACGACGCTGCGCCACAGCACCTTCGGCTGCCGCGAGACGCGCCAGCGCACGATCACGCACCAGCACACGGTGACGATTACCGCGCAGATGAACGACAGGATCTTGAAATGCGGCTCGTAGCCGGGCACCAGACGCGCGAGGTTGCGCGCGAGCGGATGCGGGAAGCCCGTGAGCGACGCGAGCCACACGAGCCATACGAAGGTGCCGAGGATCGTGAAGCTCAGCACCGCGAACCAGTCGAACGCGTTGATCGCGCCGCGCTTGAGGGTCGGCAGCGCGAACGTCGCGAGCACCGCGAGCGGCGGCAGCAGCAGCATGTACATGCGGTTCGACTGCTGGCTCTGCAGGATCACGAGCGCGACGAGCGGCACGGCGACCGACAGCGGAATCGCGATGTGCGCGCGACGGCGCATGCCGGCCCAGCTCCACCACGCCCAGATCGCGAGCGGCCACGCGGGCCACGTGAACAGAGGCAGGTTCTTCGACGCATACGTGAGCACGGCGGTCGGCGGGCCCGAAAAGCGCATCAGGCTGCCGTGGATCCACTGGTTGAAGAACCACGCGGCGTCGTCGGGCGCCGCGACGAACGCGGCAAGCGGCCACAGCGCGAAGATCGCGGCCGCGAGCGGCACGCCGACCAGCGGCAGGCGCAGGTTGCGCATCTCGGGCGTGACGAGCCACAACGCGGCGGTGCCGGCGAGCAGCGCGACGACCAGCACGGGGTTGCCGGACAGCGCGACGATGCCGATCGCGAGGCCCCACCACAGCGCGCCCTGCATCGGCTTGTCGATGCCGCGCACGATCCCGTAGACGAGCATCGCGATTCCCGCGAACTGCGCGACCTGCGGCGTGGTCTCGTGCCCGCGTTCCGCGAGGCCGAAGCACGCGACGAGGACCAGCAGCGCGCCGTCGGCGAGCGTGCGGCCATAGTCGCGCGGCTCCGGCTCGCCGCCGAATGCGTACTTGAACGGCTGGACCTCGGCGCGCCGGCCGAGCAGGTAGGCCGCGTACCAGACGAACGCGCACGCGACGCAGAACAGCACGCCCGTGTCGACGCGCGACGCGTTGCTCGCATCGACCCACGGGCCGAGGCCGCGGATCGACAGTGCGCCGAGCCAGTAGCCGAGCGGCCCGTCGGTCGTGATGAACTTGCCGACGAGGTTTGGCAGCAGCCAGTCGTGCCAGCCGCCCTTGGCCATCGTCCACATCACGCCGAAGCCCGCCGCGTCCTCGTTCTTCCACGGGTCGCGGCCGAACAGGCCGAACGCGGCATAAACGAAGCAAAGCGTGAGCAGCAGCCAGCGCGGCAGCGCACGCGTGGCGGAGGCGGTGAGACGGACGACAGGCTTCATGCAGATGAGCGATTTGTTATGGGCGAGCGGGCGGCGCGGGTGCGCGCGGTCGAGCCGGTTTCGAGCATCCGGCATTGTAGACGCGCCGGCTGTTGCGCGTCAGGTCGATGCCCGGACGCCGGCCGGCGCTTTCCCGGCGAGCAGAGACAAAAAAGGGCAGCCTGGGCTGCCCTTTTGTGCGATACCGGTGCGTTGCAACCACCGGATGCGGTGCGAAGCTTACTTCGCCTTGCCGCTGGCGCGAACGCCGAACTTGTTCTTGAACTTCTCGACACGGCCTGCCGTGTCCATGATCTTTTGCTGACCCGTGTAGAACGAGTGCGATTCCGACGACACTTCGATCTTGGCGAGCGGGTAGGTCTTGCCGTCGAGTTCGATGTTTTCGCGCGTCTGGATCGTCGAGCGCGTGATGAACTTGAAGCCGTTCGACATGTCTTGGAAGACGACTTCGCGGTAGTTCGGGTGGATGCCTTCTTTCATGGTCTTTCCTTGGTGAGAGCGGTAGCCAACCCGCCGCTTGCCGTGCCGGAGCGCGCACATTGCGCATACCAGACGACGCCAAGCCCGGCGCGAGCCACTTGCCTAAGGTCGAAAAACGGCGATTATGCCAGAAAATCAGATGGTTGACGAATAATTTTCACGACGCGTCGAGCGCGCCGGTGCCCGCCGGATCCTGCCGGTAGTAGCGGGCGAGCAGCCGGTAAAGCTCCGGAAATTCGGACTCGAACGCTTTCGGTCGCACGAACAGCGCTTCGCTGCACACTGCGAAGAATTCCGACGGGTGGTCGGCCGCATAGGGATCGATCAGCGATTCCCGCTCGAAGCGCGCCCACGCGCGGTCCGGCACCGCGTCGACCCGCGCGCAGAACTGGTCGTACGCATGTTCGAACACGTCGGCCCACGCCTGTGCATCGAGGTGCGGCGCGTGCCAGCGGCGAAACAGCGGCGGATAGCCGTCGGCCGCGCCGTTGACCATGTCGATCTTGTGCGCGAACTCGTGGATCACGACGTTGTACGCGTCATCGCCGTCCGTCATCTGCGCGTCTTCCCACGACAGGATCACGGGGCCGCCTTCCCATGCCTCGCCGCTCGCATCCTGCTCGACTTCATGGACGACGCCGTCCTCGTCCTGCACGGTCTTGCGGATCAGGAATTCGCCCGGATACACGACGACGCCGACCCAGCCGTCGTACAGCGACAGGTCGAGATTCAGCACGGGCAGGCAGGCCTGCGCGGCGATCGCGACGATCATCGCATCGGTCAGTTCGAGCCCGTGCGCGGTCGAAAACGATTTCTTCGCGACGAACAGGCTCGTCAGCTCGCGCAGCCGGCCGAGCGCATCGGGCGTCAGTGCCGCGAGGAACGGCAGGCGTTCGACGGTTTCCTGCCACAGCGCGTCGGGGATCGGGTGGCTGCGCAGCGCGCGGTTGCGGCGGCGGTCGTCGAACCAGCGGGTCAGTTTCGAGAGCATGGAGGCTGCGGACGGAAATCCAAAGCCTGTCTTTTAACTCAATCGATCTCTTTTTGCCATGCTGCGAAGAGGCCGCCGACGAGTGCAACGCCCGCCAGGAAGTAAAAACCGTCGAGCGACGCGAGGAACGACGCCTGTTGCGCGACCATGCGGGCGATGGCGGCGATCGCGAGGCCGTGCGCTTCGTTCAGCGCGTGCCCGGCGGCCGCATAGCTGCGTGTCAGGGTGTCGACGGTCTGCTGGAACAGCGGATCGAACACGTTCGCGCGTTCGACCAGCCGCGTCTGGTGCACCGCCACGCGGTGCTGCTCGACGATGATCACCGACGACGTCGCGAACGAGATCGTCAGTTGCCGCACGATGTTTTTCAGCCGGTAGCCGTGCGTGTATTCGTCGATCGCGAAGATCCGGAACGTCAGGTTGGCCACCGGCAGCACGATGAAGAGCAGCAGCAGGCCGCGCAGCAGCAGCGGGACGATCAGCGCGGCTTCGCCGACCTGCGGCGTCATCCGCGTCATCCACAGCGCGGCCGTGACGGCGATCGCGAACCCTGGCACGACGAACCACTTCTTGTGCGTGACGAATTTCGCGTAGCGCAGGTACGCGAACAGCGCGGTGGCCGAGATCAGCGACATCGTGCCCACCAGGCGCCCGGCGTTCTCGACCGGGTAGCCGAGCCCGCCTTCGAGCAACCGCGATGTCAGGTAACTGAAACCCGTCGTCTCGTAGTAATAGAACATGTAGAGCAGCAGCCCGACCTGGAATGTCCGCTCGCGGAACGCATGCAGCCGGACGAGCGGCGTCGGGTGATGCCACTGGTGATACGCGAACCACGCGAGTGCGCCGATCCCCAGGATCGTCAGCAGGATCAGCATCGGTGAGCCGCTGTAGAGCTGGTAATGCACCTGCTGCAGCACGATCTGCAGTGCACCTTGCGCGAGCGCGAACACGACATACGGCCAGAAGTGCCCGGAGCCGCGTTCGTCGTCGGGTGTCCGACCCGAATCGGGCAGCGTGAGCAGCGCGAGGATCGCGAATGCGATGCCGGCGGGTGCCGTGCACGCGAACAGCGCACGCCACGTCGAATGCGCGACGAGCAGCCCGCCGACGATCGGCGCGAGCGCGCTGCCGAGCAGGATCATGATCAGGAACGCGCGCGTCGCGGGCGGCCGTTCCTGCGGCTTGAAGCTGATCTGGATCAGGATCCGGCACGCGCCCATCATCGGGCCGATGAAATAGCCCTGGAAACCGCGTGCGAACGCGAGTTCCAGCGACGTGTCGGCAAGCGCGGCCGCGATCGCGCCGAACGAGAACATCAGCATGCAGCCCGCGACATAGCGGCGATGCCCGAGGCGGTCGACCCACCATTGCTGCTGCAGGATGCCGAGCACGGCCGTCACCGCATACGCGCTCGACGACCACACGAGTTCGTCGGGCGACGCATTGATGCCGCCCGCGATGTAGCTCGCGAAGAACGAGAAGGCCGCGTTGTCGAAGTAGTCGATGCCGGTGACGAGCGCGAGCGCCCACGGGAACAGGTCCGCGCGCAGGTTCGCGCGGCTCCACAGTGGCGAGCGGCCGGGCACCGCGTTCATTCGCGGTCCTTGCGCGTGCGTCGCGTTCCGGCTTCGGCCTGCCGCTGCGCGATCAGCGCATCGGGGTTTTCGCCGGCGAGGCGCCGCTCGACGTAGTCGATGTCGTGCTGCAGTTCCTTGCGCAGTGCGACGGCTTCCTTCAGCTCGCGCTGGACGGCCGCGATCCGCCGGTCGAGCGTATCGATCTGCCCGGCGAGGCCGGTACGGATGTCGCGCAGCGACGCATCCGAATAGCGGCGCCGGCCGTCGACCGTTTCTTCCAGCGGGCGCTTCAGCATTTCGGTGATGCCGTGCAGCGAGAAGCCGAGCGCGCGCAGCCGCAGGATGCGCGCGAAGCGTTCGAGATCGGCTTCGTCGTAGAGGCGGTAGCGGCCTTCGCTGCGTGACGGCGTGACGAGCCCGCGCTCTTCGTAATACTTCAGCGTGCGCGGCGTGACGCCGAGCCGCGATGCGGCGTCGCTCACGGTCAGCAGCGGGGTGGAGGCGTCGTTCGGCATCGGGAGGCGGGGGATTCGATCGGGGCGATGGCGCGATTATAGATCAACCTGTACGTTCACGTTCATGTTGGGATCGAAAAACGGCCGCCGGGCAGGATGCGCGGGCGGCCGTTCGTTGCGGGGCGGGGCGATCAGCCGCCGCGGCGCATCAGGTCGAAGAACTCGGAGTTGCTCTTCGTCTGGCGGATCTTGTCGAGCAGGAATTCCATCGCCTCGACTTCGTCCATGTCGTGGATGAACTTGCGCAGCACCCAGATCTTCTGAAGGATCTCGGGCTTGATCAGCATTTCCTCGCGACGCGTGCCCGACTTGTTCAGGTTGATCGACGGATACACGCGCTTTTCCGCGAGACGGCGCTCGAGGTGCACTTCCATGTTGCCGGTGCCCTTGAACTCTTCGTAGATCACGTCGTCCATGCGGCTGCCGGTTTCGATCAGCGCGGTGCCGATGATCGTCAGCGAGCCGCCTTCCTCGATGTTGCGCGCAGCACCGAAGAAGCGCTTCGGACGCTGCAGTGCGTTCGCGTCGACACCGCCCGTCAGCACCTTGCCCGATGCCGGGATCACGGTGTTGTACGCACGTGCGAGACGCGTGATCGAGTCGAGCAGGATCACGACGTCGTGCTTCATTTCGACGAGGCGCTTGGCCTTCTCGATCACCATTTCGGCGACCTGGACGTGGCGCGTGGCCGGTTCGTCGAACGTCGATGCGATCACTTCGCCGGCGACCGAGCGCTGCATTTCGGTCACTTCTTCAGGGCGCTCGTCGATCAGCAGCACGAACAGGATCACGTCCGGGTGGTTCTGCTTGATCGCGTGTGCGATGTGCTGGAGCATCACGGTCTTGCCCGACTTCGGCGACGCGACGAGCAGGCCGCGCTGGCCCTTGCCGATCGGCGCGATCATGTCGATGATGCGGCCCGTGACGTTTTCCTCGCCGCGCATTTCGCGCTCGAGCGACAGCGGCTTGTTCGGGTGCAGCGGCGTGAGGTTCTCGAACATGATCTTGTGTTTCGAGGCCTCGGGCGGCTGCCCGTTGACTTTGTCGACCTTCACCAGCGCGAAGTAGCGCTCGCCGTCCTTCGGCGTGCGGACTTCACCTTCGATGGTGTCGCCGGTGTGCAGGTTGAAGCGGCGGATCTGCGACGGGCTGATGTAGATGTCGTCGGTGCTCGCGAGGTACGACATTTCCGGCGAGCGCAGGAAACCGAAGCCGTCCGGCAGCACTTCGAGCGTACCGTCGCCGAAGATCGTCTCTCCCGTCTTGGCGCGCTTTTTAAGAATGGCGAACATCAACTCCTGCTTGCGCAGGCGGTTCGCGTTTTCGATCTCGAGGCCATTGGCCATTTCGATCAGTTCGGACACGTGCAGAGACTTGAGCTCGGATAAATGCATACGGAGAACCCGCCAGGGAGGAGAAGCGACGAAAGAAATAAGGGAGGAGGGCGAGCGGAAGCGCTCAGAGACTTAAATGCGTCTTGTAGACGTTTTTTAATTCTAGCATAGGCCGATTCGCGCTTGAGCGGCCGATCGGCGGCTTGACGGCGGACGTGTTGCCGGCTGACAACACGTCCGCGGAACTGCCGGTATTACAGGTGGCTGTCCAGGAATGCGGTGAGCTGCGACTTCGACAGCGCGCCGACCTTCTGCGCGGCGGCCGCGCCGTTCTTGAACAGGATCAGCGTCGGGATGCCGCGCACGCCGAATTTCGCGGGCGTTGCCTGGTTGTCGTCGACGTTGATCTTCGCGATCTGCAGCTTGTCGCCGTAGTCCTTCGCGACTTCGTCGAGGATCGGGGCGATCATTTTGCACGGGCCGCACCATTCGGCCCAGAAATCGACGAGCACGGGCTTGTCGGACTTGACGACGTCCTGTTCGAACGATGCGTCGCTGATGTGTTTGATCTGTTCGCTCATTGGGTCAATACCTCTTACGGTTCGGGGACTGCCTGCTTGCGCGTTGCGGCGTACCGGCCGCCGTAGGCTGCCGGCCGCTGCGGCAGGCCACTCCGCTCTCCGGAAGGGAGGGGCGTAAGCACTGCATGCCGCGGCTCGCGGGTCGTTCGGGCGTCATATTAGCCTAAATTGCTATCTGCTGCGGGCGGCGATAGTAGCCGCTACGCGAGTAGGGGTACGACGCGACGTTCGACCGTTGTGCCCTGCAGGTGGAGGCCGGCTCGCAAATTACAAGGGGGCGGCATATATGTGGCGATTCGGGTGGCTGGACGCGCGCCGGCTGGCAGGGTTGTTCGTATTGATGCGAACAAACGGTCGCATTCATCCGGAAGCGGTGATAGAATATGCCGTGACGGGCCTCCTCGCATGGTGGGGCGGTGAACCTGGTCAGGTCGGGAACGAAGCAGCCACAATCGTTTTCCGCCAGTGCCGAGGGTCGGGCTCGTCACCTTCCTTCTCGCCCCGTTCGCAGGGCGTTTTTTATTTCCGCACCACACTCCGTTTTACCTGCGCTTTGCCCGTCTCCACACCGTTTCGCGTGTCGGCGCGACGCAGCGTTACTGATACAATTTCCCGATGACCTATCAAGTTCTCGCACGCAAGTGGCGTCCGAAGGATTTCGCTTCGCTCGTCGGCCAGGAGCACGTCGTCAGGGCGCTCACGCACGCGCTCGACGGCGGGCGTCTCCATCACGCCTATCTGTTTACCGGAACCCGCGGTGTCGGCAAGACGACGCTGTCGCGGATCTTCGCGAAGGCACTCAACTGTGAAACCGGCGTCACGTCGCAACCGTGCGGCGTGTGTCGTGCCTGTCGCGAGATCGACGAGGGGCGTTTCGTCGATTACGTCGAGATGGATGCCGCGAGCAACCGCGGCGTCGACGAAATGGCCGCGCTGCTCGAGCGCGCGGTGTACGCGCCCGTCGATGCGCGCTTCAAGGTCTACATGATCGACGAAGTGCACATGCTGACGAATCACGCGTTCAACGCGATGCTGAAGACGCTCGAAGAGCCGCCGTCGCATGTCAAGTTCATCCTCGCGACGACCGATCCGCAGAAAATTCCCGTCACCGTGCTGTCGCGCTGCCTGCAGTTCAACCTGAAGCAGATGCCGGCCGGGCACATCGTGTCGCATCTCGAGCGGATCCTCGGCGAAGAGCAGATCACGTTCGAACCGCAGGCGCTGCGCCTGCTCGCGCGTGCCGCGCAGGGCAGCATGCGCGACGCGCTGTCGCTCACCGACCAGGCGATCGCCTATTCGGCGAACGAGGTGACCGAGTCGGCCGTGTCGGGCATGCTCGGCGCGCTCGACCAGACTTACATGGTGCGCCTGCTCGACGCGCTCGCGGCCGGCGGCGGCCCGGAAATCCTAGAGATTGCCGACGAGATGTCGCTGCGCAGCCTGTCGTTCTCGACCGCATTGCAGGATCTCGCGAGCCTGCTGCACCGGATTGCGTGGGCGCAGTTCGCGCCGGGCTCGGTGCTCGACGAATGGCCGGAAGCGGCCGACCTGCGCCGCTTCGCGGAGACGCTGAGCCCCGAACAGGTTCAGCTGTTCTATCAGATCGCGACGGTCGGGCGCGCGGAGCTCGGCCTCGCGCCGGACGAGTACGCCGGTTTCACGATGACGCTGTTGCGAATGCTCGCATTCGAGCCGGCCGTTGCCGCCGGCAGTGCACCGGGCGGCCAGCCGTCCGTGCCGCGTGTCGTGCCGGGCCCGCGCGCTGCCGCATCGGCCGCTGCGGCGAAGCCGGTATCGGCCGCACCCGCTGAAGCGGTGCGTGCACCGGCTGCCGCACAGGCTTCGCCTGCTGCGCCGGTTGCGCGTTCAGCGCCGGCGCCGGCGCAGTCCGGCGATGCAGCAGGCCAGTCGGCCGTGAAACCGGCTGCCATCCAGACGTCCGCGCCGGCTGCGGTTGATGCGCAGGTTGTCGAGGCGCTGCAGCCGGAAACGAATGTGGCGCCGCAAGCGGCGCCGGCCGGCGATACGCCGCCACCCGCCCGCAAGGAATCCGAGCCGCCTGCCGCTGCTGCCGCTGCCGTTGCGCAGCGAAACGAAGAACCGGCTGCGCCGGCCGAACCGGTGCCGCGCGCGGCGCCGTCCGAGCCTGCCGCGCGTCCGGCTTCGCGCGCAGGCGGTGCCGCTGCCGCGCTCGACGTGCTGCGCAATGCGGGAATGCGCGTGTCGTCCGACCGTGCGAGGGCAGGCGCGGCCCCGAAACCGGTGACCCAGGCGGCCGCCGAGAAGCCGGCCGCGCCGCGTCCAGCCGTGCAGGTGCCGACGCCGCGCGCTGCCGCCCGTGCGCCGCAAGCAGCCGATTCGCGCCAGGCTTCGCCGCCGTGGGAGGACATCCCGCCGGACGACTACGTGCCGCTCAGCGCCGACGAGATGTTCGGCGCGCCCGACGACGGCTTCGTCCCCGTGTTCGACAGCGGTCCCGACGATGTGCGCGTGCCCCCGACGCCGGCGGAAGCGCGTCCGGCCGCGCCGGTCGACACGCGTCCGTTGCCGCCCGCGATCGCGCTCGATCCGGTCGGCTTCGACGGCGAATGGCCGGCGCTGGCCGCGCGCCTGCCGCTCAAGGGTGTCGCATACCAGCTCGCGTTCAATAGCGAACTGACGGCCGTCGATGCGACGACATTGAAACTTTCCGTGCCGGTGCCGCAGTACGCGGACGCCGCGCAGGTTGCGAAGCTGAAGGCCGCGCTGGCCGACGCGCTCGGCAAGCCGGTCGAAGTAGCGGTCGAAGTCGGGCCCGCACGGCGCACGGCGGCGGCGCTCGATGCGGCCGCGCGCGCGGCGCGCCAGCGCGAGGCCGAGCAGGAGATTCACGGCGATCCGTTCGTCCAGCAGCTCGTGCGCGACTTCGGTGCGCGCATCGTCGAGGGCTCGGTGCGTCCGCTCGCCGATTCGGCGCCGGACGGCCCGCCGCCGACGCTGCATTGAACTGACCGCACCGCGACAGGCACAATCACGCCCGCACACATTGGCCGGCACGCTCCGCGTGCCGGTTTTCACACGATCAAGAAAGAAGGAGTATTCCCATGTTGAAAGGCAACCTCGCCGGACTGATGAAGCAAGCGCAGCAAATGCAGGAAAACATGAAGAAGATGCAGGAGCAGCTTGCGCTGATCGAAGTCGAAGGGCAGTCGGGGGCGGGCCTCGTCAAGGTGACGATGACGTGCCGCAACGAAGTGCGTCGCGTGGCGATCGACCCGAGCCTGCTCGCGGACGACAAGGACATGCTCGAGGATCTCGTCGCGGCTGCGTTCAACGACGCCGTGCGCAAGGCCGAGGCGACGTCGCAGGAAAAGATGAGCGGCATGACGTCGGGCCTGCCGCTGCCCCCGGGCTTCAAGCTGCCGTTCTGAGCGCGGCGCCCTTGCCACTGTTTGCCGCCGTATGAAACAGCCGTCCGCCTTGTCCGCTCTCGTCGAAGCACTGCGCGTGCTGCCCGGCGTCGGGCCGAAATCCGCGCAGCGCATGGCGGTCCACCTGATGCAGCACGACCGCGAGGGCGCGGAGCGGCTCGGCCGGTCGCTGCTGTTCGCGACCGAGCACCTGCAGCACTGCGAGAAGTGCAACACGTTCACCGAAGCGCAGATCTGCGAGGTCTGCAGCGACGAGGAACGTGACCCGACGCTGCTGTGCGTCGTCGAGACGCCTGCCGACCAGATCATGCTCGAGCAGACGATGACTTACCGCGGGCTGTATTTCGTGCTGATGGGGCGGCTGAGCCCGCTCGACGGGATCGGCCCGAAGGAAATCCATTTCGACCGTCTCGTGCGGCGCGCATCCGACGGAATCGTCAAGGAAGTCGTGCTCGCGACCAACTTCACGAACGAAGGCGAAGCCACTGCGCACTACCTCGGCCAGACGCTGAAGGCGCGCGGCCTTTCGGTCACGCGCCTCGCGCGCGGCGTGCCGGTGGGCGGCGAGCTCGAATACGTCGACGCGGGCACCATCGCCCGCGCGATGCTCGACCGCCGCACGATGTAAGCCGGGCGCCGCCTGCCGGCGGCGCCGTTCCTCATGCCAGGGAGACACATGAGCACCAGCCAGGGCCCGCTCGCGGGCGTCAAAGTGCTCGAATTCGGAACGCTGATCGCGGGGCCGTTCGCGTCGCGGCTGTTCGCCGAATTCGGCGCGGAAGTGATCAAGATCGAGGATCCGAACGGCGGAGACCCGCTGCGCAAGTGGCGCAAGCTCCACCCGGAGCAGGGCGGCACGTCGCTGTGGTGGTCCGTCCAGGCGCGCAACAAGAAGTCGGTCACGCTCAATCTGAAATCCGATGCCGGCAAGGCGATCGCGCGGCAGCTCGCGAGCGAGGCCGACATCGTGATCGAGAACTTCCGTCCCGGCCTGCTCGAAAAGCTCGGGCTCGGCTACGACGTGGTGTCGGCCGACAACCCCGGGCTCGTGATGGTGCGCCTGTCCGGCTACGGGCAGACGGGCCCGTACCGCGACCGGCCCGGCTTCGGCGCGATCGCCGAATCGATGGGCGGGCTGCGCCACATCACCGGCTATCCCGACCTGCCGCCGCCGCGCATCGGCATCTCGATCGGCGATTCGATCGCCGCGCTGCACGGCGTGATCGGCGCGCTGATGGCGCTCCATCACCGCAAGGTCAACGGCGGTGCGGGGCAGGTGGTCGACGTTGCGCTGTACGAAGCCGTATTCAACATGATGGAAAGCGTGGTGCCCGAATACGGCGTGTACGGGATGGTGCGCGAGCGCACCGGCGCGTCGCTGCCGGGCATCGTCCCGTCGAACACATACGCGTGCCGCGACGGCAGCATCGTGATCGGCGGCAACAGCGACCCGATCTTCAAGCGGCTGATGAAGGCGATCGAGCGCGACGACCTCGCCGGCGATCCCGCGCTCGCGCGCAACGACGGGCGCGTGCCGCGCACGCAGGAAATCGACGACGCGATTGCCGCGTGGCTCGCGCCGCGCACGATCGACGATGCGCTCGTCGTGCTCAACGCGGCCGACGTGCCGGCCGGGCGCATCTACAGCGCCGCCGACATGTTCACCGATCCGCAGTTCGTCGCGCGGCAGATGATCCAGCGCTTCAAGCTCGCCGACGGCACCGACATTCCGCTGCCGAACATCACGCCGAAGCTGTCGGACACGCCGGGCGAAACGCGCTGGCTCGGACCGGAGCTCGGCGAGCATACGGACGAGGTGCTGCGCGGCCTCGGCTACGACGCGCAGGCGATTGCCGCCCTGCGCGACGCGGGCGCGATTTGAGCGTCTGCGGACCTGTCGGTTCGCGCCAGGCACCCCGACGAGGGGATCCCCCAAGGGGACTTCCTTCGGGGCGGAAAACCAGGGGCGGCCCGGCGTTTTCCTGAGCGCGCAGAACGTCGCCGCGCAATGCGGCGGCGCACCGTGCACACCTGCGCGCACCCGGCCATCCGCAGCCGCCGGACTGTCGCTCTCGCGCCATCTTTCCTCGGTTACAATCGCCGGATGCGAATCCTACTCAGCAACGACGACGGCTATCTCGCCCCCGGTCTTGCCGCGCTCAGCGAAGCGCTGCAGCCGCTGGCCAAACTCACGGTGATCGCGCCCGAGCAGAACTGCAGCGGCGCATCGAATTCCCTCACGTTGTGGCGGCCGCTGTCGGTGCAGCGCGCGACGGGTACGGGTTTCTTCTACGTGAACGGCACGCCGACCGATTCGGTGCACGTCGCGTTGACGGGGATGACCGACGCGAAGCCGGACATCGTCGTGTCGGGGATCAACAACGGCCAGAACATGGGCGAAGACACGCTCTATTCGGGGACAGTTGCAGCGGCCACCGAAGGCATCATGTTCGGCGTTCCGGCCATCGCATTCTCGCTGGCCGACAAGGGCTGGGCACATCTGGCGGACGCCGCGCGCGTCGCCGCGGAAATCGTCGAGCACTACCTCGCGCATCCGCTGCCGGGCCAGCCGCTGCTGAACGTCAATATTCCGAACCTGCCGTATGACCAACTGAAGGGCTGGAAGGTCACGCGCCTCGGCAAGCGTCATCCGTCGCAGCCGGTGATTCGCCAGACCGACCCGCGCGGCGAGCCGGTGTACTGGATCGGTGCGGCGGGCGCGGCGCTGGACGCGAGCGACGGCACCGATTTCCACGCCGTCGCAAACGGTTTCGTGTCGATCACGCCGCTGCAGCTCGACCTCACGCATACGCAGATGCTGCCCGCGACCCGCGAATGGGCGCGCGCCGGAGGGCGGGCTTCATGAGCGGCGAGCGCGCGAAGCGGTTCCCGCTCGCGCTCGAAGATCTCAAGCGAGCGCCACGCAAGTCGGAAGGTCGGGCCGGCGAACGCCATGCGGCGGTCGCGGTGCCGAAAGCCGCCGACAAGCCCGCGGCCGTGCTGAAACCGGTTGCGGTGAAGCCGGTTGCCGGGCGGGCGCCGCTGTCGGGTTCCGCCGCCTCGAAGCCTGCGACTGCACCGAAGCCGACCGCGCTGAAGCCTGCGCTGCCGAAGCCGGCCGCGCCGAGCGTCGCGCCGGCCGGCGCGTTCGCGCTCACGTCGGAACGTGTGCGCGAGCGGATGGTCGAACGGCTGCGCGCGAACGGCGTGACCGACGCGCGCGTGCTGGAAGCGATGGCCGCGGTGCCGCGCCACATGTTCGTGGATCCGGGGCTCGCGACGCAGGCCTATGAGGATTCGGCGTTGCCGATCGGCCACCAGCAAACGATTTCAAAGCCGTCGGTCGTCGCGCGCATGATCGAGCTCGCGATGGCCGGCCGCACGCTCGAGCGCGTCCTCGAGATCGGCACGGGCTGCGGCTACCAGGCCGCCGTGCTGAGTCACGTGGCACGCGACGTGTATTCGATTGAACGCATCAAGCCGCTCTACGAGCGCGCGAAGCTGAACCTGCGGCCGCTGCGCGTGCCGAACATCCGTCTGCACTACGGCGACGGGCGTGTCGGCTTGCCGTCCGCGGCCCCGTTCGACGCGATCGTGATCGCGGCGGCGGGGCTCGACGTGCCGCAGGCGCTGCTCGAGCAGCTCGCGATCGGCGGGCGGCTCGTCGCGCCGGTCGGCGCGCAGAGCGGGCAGCACCAGGTGCTCACGCTCGTCGAGCGCGTCGCGCACGCGCAATGGCGAGAGTCCCGGCTTGATCGCGTTTTCTTTGTCCCTTTAAAATCCGGAGTGATTTGATACCGATGAGTATGTTGCGCGCGATGCAAAACAACCGATCCAGGGAACCGCTCACGCTCGCCCAGCGCGCGATCTGTGTAGCTGCGTTCTCCACGCTACTGGCCGCCTGTGCGACGCGGCTCGACAACGCGCCTGTCGTCGACCGCTCCGGGTCGCTCGGCACGACGGCCACTGCGCAGCCCGCGGTGCCGCTTCCGCCGGCGCCGCCGGGTTACTACCGGGTGAAGCCGGGCGACACGCTGTACCGGATCGCACTCGAAAACGGGCAGAACTATCGAGACATCGCCGCGTGGAACAACCTGGCGAACCCGAATCAGATTGAAGTCGACCAGTTGCTGCGCGTTTCGCCGCAGGCCGGTGCCGCCGTCGCGGGCACGCAGGTCGCCGCGCCGATCGCGGGCGCCACCGTCGCGACCGCGCCGCTCAGCAGCGGCCCGGCAACGCCGGCCGCCGGTACGTCGTCGTCGGTTGCGACGCCGCCTGCTGCTGCAGCGGCATCGAGCGACACGGCGGCGGCTCCGAGCGGCCCCGTGACGTTCGCGTGGCCCGCGCGCGGCCCGGTGCTGAACGGCTTCGACGACGCGAAGAACAAGGGTGTCAATATCGGCGGCGCGGCCGGCGAAGCCGTGAAGGCGGCGGCCGACGGCCGCGTCGTCTACTCCGGCAACGGCCTGCGTGGCTACGGCAACCTCATTATCATCAAACACGATGCAACTTACCTCACGGCGTATGCACATAATCGCGCTTTGATGGTAAAAGAGGGGGACGCGGTAACGAAGGGGCAGAAGATCGCCGAGATGGGTAACAGCGATGCCGACCGCGTGATGCTGCATTTCGAGGTTCGCCGGCAGGGTAAGCCTGTCGATCCGCTGAAGTATTTGCCGCCTCAATAACCGAGACGACCATGCCGAAATCGAAGCGCCACGAGCCGCAAGCCGAGTCTGAGAAGATCAGTCGTGCCACGCAAGCATCGGTGGGGCGAGCTGGTGCTTCGACGGACGACGAAGACGACGTCGCGGAAAACGAACGTGATCTCGAGGCGCGCGACGCCGAGGCGGACGGTGGCGACGACGAGCGCGAAGGCCGCGCGGAAGCGGCGCCCGATGTCGACGATTTCCGCACGCTGCTGCAGGCCGAGCTCACGGCCGACACGATCCAGCATTACCTGAACCGCATCAGCGTGAAGCCGCTGCTGACCGTCGAGGAAGAGCAGCGCTATTCCCGGCTCGCCAAGGCCGGCGAATTCGAGGCGCGGCAGGTGATGATCGAGCGCAACCTGCGTCTCGTCGTCAGCATCGCCAAGGGGTATCTGAACCGCGGCGTGCCGCTGCTCGACCTGATCGAGGAGGGCAACCTCGGCCTGATGCACGCGATCGAGAAGTTCGACCCGACGCGCGGTTTCCGCTTCTCGACCTATGCGACCTGGTGGATCCGGCAGAGCATCGAGCGGGCGATCATGAACCAGGCCCGCACGGTGCGCCTGCCCGTGCACGTGATCCGCGAACTGAACCAGGTGCTGCGCGCGAAGCGCCACCTCGAAAAGAATTCGATGTCGACGGGCGAGGCGGCCGAGCGCCGCGAAGCCAGCATCGACGACATCGCCTATCTCACCGGCAAGACCGCCGAGGAAGTCACAGACATCCTCGCGCTCAACGAGCACACGGCGTCGCTCGACGCGCCGCTCGACCTCGATCCCGCGAGCAGCCTGCTCGACCTGCTGCCCGACGACCAGAGCCAGTCGCCCGACGCCGAGGTGCAGCACCGCGAGCTCGAGACGCTGACGCGCGCGTGGCTGTCGCGGCTGTCCGACAAGCATCGGCACGTGATCGAGCGCCGCTTCGGCCTGAACCACATCGAACCGGCGACGCTCGAAGAGCTGGCCGACGAGATGGGGCTCACACGCGAGCGCGTGCGGCAGATCCAGCAGGAAGCGCTGGTGCGCCTCAAGCGGTTCTTCGCCTCCAACGGCGTGCGCAAGGACGCCGTTCTGTAACCGATGACACCGATTCTTGTTTTTGACATCGAGACGATTCCCGATGTCGACGGCATTCGCCGTCTGGAAGACCTGCCCGCGACGCTCGACGATGCCGCGGTGGCCGAACATGCGTTCGCCGCACGCCGCGAGAAGACCGGCGGCGATTTCCTGCCGCATCACCTGCAGCGCATCGCGGCGATCTCGTGCGTGTTCCGCGACAACAACGGCTTTCGCGTCCGCTCGCTCGGCACGCCGCAGGACAACGAAGCGACGCTGATCCAGTCGTTCTACCGCGTGATCGAGAAATACACGCCGCAACTCGTGTCGTGGAACGGCGGTGGCTTCGATCTGCCGGTGCTCCATTACCGCGCGCTCGTGCACGGCATTCCCGCGACCCGCTACTGGGATCTCGGCGAGGACGACCGCGAATTCAAGTGGAACAACTACATCTCGCGCTATCACTCGCGGCATACCGATCTGATGGATGTGCTCGCGATGTATCAGGCGCGCGCGAACGCGCCGCTCGACGCGCTCGCGAAGCTGTGCGGCTTTCCGGGCAAGCTCGGGATGGACGGCAGTCAGGTATGGCCGGCGTTCCAGGAAGGGCGAATCGAGGAAATCCGCAATTATTGCGAGACCGACGTCGTCAATACGTATCTGCTGTACTGCAGGTTCCAGTTGATGCGCGGCGGCCTGACGCAGAGCGAGTACGCGGACGAGATTCTGCTCGTGAAGAACGCGCTCGCGCAGGAGCCGGCGTCGCACTGGGCCGAGTACCTGGCCGGTTTCGACGCATAGCGCGGGCGGGCGGCGCCGCGGCCGGCGGCCGGTGCGATCAGGCGAGTTCGAGCTGCACCGGCTGGTGATCCGACGCGCGTACGTCGCCGTCGATCTCGCAGCGCACGACGCGCGGCAGCAGCGTATCGGTCACGAACACGAAGTCGCACGCGAGCGGCCCCTCCGACCATTGCACCGTATCGTAGACGCCGGCCGTCGGTGGCGGTGTGCGGCCGGGATGCCGCGCGACCCATGCGTCGACGAAGCGCGGCGCGTCGGCGATCGGCTCCAGGAAGCGCCGGTACGCATCGCTGCCGAACGCGCTGTTGAAATCGCCGCAGACGATCGCATCGCGCGGCTGGCCGGTCGCGCTGAACGGTCCGTCGGCAGTTTCGGCGGGCGCGGGCCGTTCCGCATGCGCGCAGGCCTCGCGATGCCGGTCGCGCAGCGCGTCGACCTGCGCAAGCCGCTGGCGCGCCGAATAGTATTCGAGGTGCGTGGTGACCACGCGCAGCGGGCCGAAAGGCGTCTGCAGTTCGACGTCTAGCGCGACACGCGGCATCGACGGTGCGCCGGCGTCGGCCGGCCACGGCAGCAATTGGCGCAGCACGCGCCCGACCGGCAGCCGGGTCGCGATCGCGTTGCCGAACTGGCGGCGCGGTGCGCCGGGTACGATGGCCGGCAGGTCCGCGCCGATCGCTTCGACGATCGCATAGCCGGGCAGCAGCGCCGCGAGTTCGGCGAACTGGTCGGGGCCAGGCCTGCCGGGCAGGGCGCCGAAGCCGCGCGTGACCTCCTGCAGACACAGCACGTCGAAATCGCCGAGCCGATGGATTGCCGCGACGGTGCGCGAAAGGTCGACAACGCCGTCGGCGTCCCGACCCCATTGGATGTTCCAGTCGATCAGCTGCATGGTCGAATCTCCTGCCGGGTCGATTTCGTGCTGCCGGCCCTTCCTGACTGGTTTCGCAGCCGATCGGCTGCGGGTGTTCCCGAGCTACCTGCCTGCCCGTCCCGGCCCAAGGCAGGGCCGTCTATGCTTAAGTGTCGGCGCTTGCCCCATGCAAAGAGGCCAATGCGGGCCTTCGTCGTCTACAATCTCGCCTTCTTCAACGTTTGTCAGGAAAAGCTGGTGTCCGAAGCCGTCCCCACTTCTGCGCGCAAATCGAAAAATGCGCCCGTCGCGCCCGGGATCGCCCCGGTTCTCGAGATCGAATCGCTCGACATGGAAGCGCGCGGTGTCGGCCGCACGATGACCGAGGACGGCGAGCCGGGCAAGGTCATCTTCGTCGAGGGCGCGCTGCCGGGCGAACGCGTGACCTATTCGAGCTACCGCCGCAAGCCGAGCTACGAGCAGGCGACGGTTGTCGATATTCTGCGCCCGAGCGTGATGCGCACGCAGCCGAAATGCAAGTTCTTCGGCACCTGCGGCGGCTGCTCGATGCAGCATCTCGACATGCGCGCGCAGGTGGCGGTCAAGCAGCGCGTACTCGAAGACAACCTGTGGCACCTGGCGAAGCTGCGTGCGGAAACGATGTTCGCGCCGATCCATGGCCCGTCGTGGGGCTATCGCTACCGTGCGCGCCTGACCGTGCGCAACGTCGCGAAGAAGGGCGGCGTGCTGGTCGGGTTTCACGAGAAGAAGAGCAGCTATGTCGCCGACATGACGAGCTGCGAAGTGCTGCCGCCGCATGTGTCGGCGATGCTCGTGCCGCTGCGCCGGCTCGTCGAGGGGCTGTCGATCCGCGATCGGATGCCGCAGATCGAGCTCGCGGTCGGCTCGGAGGTCACCGCGCTCGTGCTGCGCGTGCTGGAGCCGATCAACGCGGACGACGAAGCGCTGCTGCGCGCGTTCGCGGACGAACACAAGGTGCAGTTCTGGCTGCAGCCGAAGGGCCCCGACACGGTGACGCCGTTCTATCCGCTCGACGTGTCGCTCGACTACACGCTGCCGGAGTTCGGCATCCGGATGCCGTTCAAGCCGACCGACTTCACGCAGGTCAACCATCAGATCAACCGCGTGCTGGTGGGCCGCGCGCTGCGCCTGCTCGCGCCGTCGCGCGACGATCGCGTGCTCGACCTGTTCTGCGGGATCGGCAACTTCACGCTGTCGCTCGCGCGGCTGTCGCGCGAAGTGATGGGCATCGAGGGCAGCGACACGCTGACGACGCGCGCGCTGGCGAACGCGCGCGAGAACGGCGTCGACGGCCACACGACGTTCGCGTGCCGGAACCTGTTCGAAGTGACGGGCGACGACATCCGTGCGCTCGGCGCATTCGACAAGTACCTGATCGACCCGCCGCGCGAAGGCGCGCTCGCGGTGTCGAAGGCGCTGGCCGAGATTGCGCAGAGCGGCGAAGGTCCGCTGCCGAAGCGGATCGTCTACGTGTCGTGCAACCCGTCGACGCTTGCGCGCGACGCGGGCCTGCTCGTGCACGAGGCCGGCTATCGGCTGAAGGGCGCCGGTGTCGTGAACATGTTCCCGAATACGTCGCACGTCGAATCGATCGCGCTGTTCGAGCGCGACTGAGCCGGTCGGCGGACGTAAAAAAACCGGCCCGAGGGCCGGTTTCTTCATGGTGCGTGGCGAACGTCAGTTGCGGTTGCCGCCGAAGATGCCGAGCAGCGCGAGCAGGTTCGTGAACACGTTGTACAGGTCGAGGTAGATCGCGAGCGTCGCCGAGATGTAGTTCGTCTCGCCGCCGTTCACGACGCGCTGGACGTCGAACAGCATGTACGCGGAGAAGATCGCGATCGCGAGCACCGACACGGTGAGCATCAGCGCCGGCAGTTGCAGGAAGATGTTCGCGACCGATGCGAGCAGGATCACGATCACGCCCATGAACAGCCACTTGCCGAGCCCCGAGAAGTCGCGCTTGCTGACGGTGGCGATCGTCGCCATCGCGGCGAAGATGATGCCGGTGCCGCCGAACGCGAGCATGATCAGCGACGGGCCGTTCGAGAAGCCGAGGATGAAGCTCAGCAGCCGCGACAGCATCAGGCCCATGAAGAACGTGAAGCCGAGCAGCACGAACACGCCGGCCGCGCTGTTTTTCGTCCGCTCGATCGCGAACATGAAGCCGAACGCGATCGCGAAGAACGCAAGCAGGCTCATCATCGGGCTCGTGGCCGCGAACAGCGAGAAGCCCGTCGCGACGCCGACCCAGGCGCCCAGCACGGTCGGCACCATCGACAGCGCGAGCAGCCAGTACGTGTTCCGCAGCACGCGGTTGCGAACCTCGGCGGTGCTGACGGAACCGCCGCGGCCGAAATTGTACGGATAGTCGTTCATGGTTTCTCCTAACATTGAACGCGTGGGCGTCCGGGGCCGGTTCGGCGCGCGCGGTGTGCGGCGCAGCAAACCGGAGCAGCTATGGCTAAGATACGTTCCGCGTCGCGAGGTTTCAATGGCTGCGCGGCGCAAAACATATGGATTCGGAACCTTTCACATGTGTAAGGGTTCAATCGCAATGATACACGGGATCGTGCTACAATAGCGGATTCATTTGAACCTGTAACTTCTTAATTTCTTGGAGTTTTTATGGCAATCGAGCGCACCCTGTCGATCATCAAGCCGGATGCGGTGGCAAAGAACGTGATCGGCCAGATCTACAGCCGTTTCGAAGGCGCCGGCCTGAAGATCGTCGCATCGCGCATGGCACACCTGTCGCGTGCTGACGCAGAGAAGTTCTACGCGGTTCACGCAGCGCGTCCGTTCTTCAAGGACCTCGTCGATTTCATGATCTCGGGCCCGGTGATGATCCAGGTTCTGGAAGGTGAAGGCGCGATCCTGAAGAACCGCGACCTGATGGGCGCAACGGATCCGAAGAAGGCGGAACAGGGCACGATCCGCGCCGACTTCGCGGACAGCATCGACGCGAACGCCGTGCACGGCTCGGACGCAGCGGAAACGGCTGCTGTCGAAGTCGCGTTCTTCTTCCCGGAAATGAACGTTTACTCGCGTTAAGCCCTGGCTGACAGCAAGTAGGCAGGATTCAGCGCACGCGGCAAGGCAGCACATCATGACGAGCGAAACTTCCGTCAATCTTCTCGACTTCGATGCCGAGGGTCTTGTCGCGTACTGCGGCAGCCTCGGCGAGAAGCCGTTCCGCGCCAAGCAGTTGCAGCGCTGGATCCACCAGTACAACGCTGGCGATTTCGACGGCATGACCGATCTCGCGAAGTCCCTGAGAGAAAAGCTCAAGGGCCGCGCGTCGATCGTGATGCCGGATATCGCCAGCGATCACGTTTCCACCGACGGCACGCGCAAGTGGCTGATCGATGTCGGAAACGGCAATGCGGTCGAAACCGTGTTCATCCCGGAAGAGACGCGCGGCACGCTGTGCGTGTCGTCGCAGGCCGGATGCGCGGTCAACTGCCGCTTCTGTTCGACGGGCAAGCAGGGCTTTTCCCGCAACCTGTCGACAGCCGAAATCATCGGCCAGCTACGGATGGCCGAATTTGCACTGCGAGCGTCGCTGGGCCGCGCGCCCGGCCCGAATGGCAAGGCCGAGCGGGTCGTCACCAACGTGGTGATGATGGGCATGGGCGAGCCGCTCCTGAATTACAGCGCGGTCGTGCCCGCGATGCGGTTGATGCTCGACGACAACGCGTACGGCCTGTCGCGCCGCCGCGTCACGCTGTCGACGTCCGGCGTGGTGCCGATGATGGACCGCCTCGGCGCCGAGTTGCCGGTTGCGCTGGCCGTTTCGCTGCACGCGCCGAACGATGCGCTGCGCGACGAGCTGGTGCCGCTCAACAAGAAGTATCCGCTTCGCGAGCTGATGGCTGCGTGCCAGCGCTATCTGAAAGTCGCGCCGCGCGACTTCATTACTTTCGAATACTGCATGCTCGACGGCGTCAATGACACCGAAGCGCATGCGCGCGAACTGCTGGCCGTCACGCGTGACGTGCCGTGCAAGTTCAATCTGATCCCGTTCAATCCGTTCCCGGAATCGGGCCTCATCCGCTCGAAGCAGGAGCAGATCAAGCGCTTTGCACAAGTCCTCATCGACGCGGGTGTCGTCACGACCGTGCGCAAGACGCGCGGCGACGATATCGATGCCGCGTGCGGCCAGCTGGCCGGCGCGGTGAAGGACCGCACGCGCCTCGCGGAACGAACGGGCGCAGCAGCAAAGATCATCGAAGTTCGGGCGGTGTGACGGGGACACCCGGCCGGGGATGCCCGAACTTTTTTGGCGGTACAACACGCGAATAGCGATCGGTCGCGGCGCCTCGGCGCCGCGCATGGTATGAACAGTTGCGGGTGCCGGCCGGCGGGAGCCGGCGGCGGCCGCCAGTGAAGAAGAATCGACGCGAGGACAAGGATGAGTGAGCCGCAGCCGACCAACGGCGCAGAGACGAATGCCGCGAAACCGGCACCGGCGGGACTGGAATCGCTGGCGGCAGTCGGCAGCCGGCTGGCGCAGCTTCGGGAGACGAAGGGCTGGACGGTCGACGACGTATCGGCGCGGCTCAAGGTCGCACCGCAGAAGCTGCGGGCGCTCGAGGCCGGCGACATCAGTCATTTGCCCGGCGTGACGTTCGCGCTCGGTGTCGTGCGCAGCTACGCGAAGATGCTCGGCGTCGACCCGGAACCGTTCGCGCAGGCGCTGCGCCGGGAGCGCGGGGTGCCGGAAGTCGATCTGTCGATGCCCGCATCGTCGGGGACGGATCTGCCACGCGGCCGCGTGTCGATTCCGCTGGGCGGCTCGTCGCGCCACCACCCGTGGCTGTGGGGGACGGCGATCGTCGTCGTCGCGGTGGTTGCCGTACTGATGTGGCACACTGGCGGCGATTCGTCGAGCCTGCTTGCGCGTTTCAAAGGCAACGACGCGGAGCATGCGTTGGCCGCAAGCGCGCCGACGGCATCGTCGTCGTCCGTCGAAGAAGCGGCCGCGAGCGGCGCGTCGACCGTAGCCGCCAATGAGGTTCCGGCCCCGGCCGCTGCGTCTGCCGCTCCGGCGCAGGCGATTGCGTCCGCTGTCCCGGCGCCCGCGGCCCCGGTCGCGACGGCGGCTGCATCGCAGCCCGTCGTGGCAGCGGCAACGGCGGCGGCGAGTGCCGCTGCCCCGGCCGAGCCGGCGAGCGTCG
Organism: Burkholderia sp. S-53; assembly: GCF_025560745.1. Lineage (NCBI taxonomy): Bacteria > Pseudomonadati > Pseudomonadota > Betaproteobacteria > Burkholderiales > Burkholderiaceae > Burkholderia > Burkholderia sp. S-53. The sequence continues at coordinate 2,091,904 of NZ_CP090483.1, read as the reverse complement.
TGGTTGCAGCAGGCCAGTCGATGGTCGAACTGAAGGTCAAGCAGGATTGCTGGTTCAGCGTGCGTGACAAGAACGGCAAGGAGCTGTTCTCGGCGCTGGTGCGGGCCGGCGAGACGAAGCAGGTCGCCGGCGACGGGCCGTTCAAGGTCACGATCGGCAACAAGGCAGGCCTCGACGCGGTAGCGTTCGACGGAAAACCTGTCGATCCGGCAAAATATTCGGCAGCGCGGGGTAATGTGGCGCGGTTCACGTTGCCCTGACGTCAAGCGCCGTGGCGAAGGCCTGTCGTCGATATCGGCAGGCCGTGAGGGCACGGCGCTTTTTCAATTCATGCGCCGCGTCGCGGCGCATTCCGCGTAAATGGATCTATCGATGCAATCCGAAGCTCAATCCCCACGCAGCAGTCAGATTTGTTCAACCGAGCCGGTGTTCGGCGGGCATCAGCCCCGCCGCGTGTCGCATGCGGTGGATGTCCGCTGGGGCGGGCAGCTCGTGACGATCGGCGGCGACGCGCCGGTGCGCGTGCAGTCGATGACGAATACCGATACGGCCGACGCGATCGGCACCGCAATCCAGATCAAGGAGCTCGCGAACGCGGGCTCCGAACTGGTTCGCATCACGGTCAATACGCCCGAGGCCGCGGCCGCCGTGCCGGCGGTCCGCGAGCAGCTCGACCGGATGGGCGTGACCGTGCCGCTCGTCGGCGATTTCCACTACAACGGCCACCTGTTGCTGCGCGACTACCCGGGCTGCGCGGAGTCACTGTCGAAGTACCGGATCAACCCCGGCAACGTCGGTCAGGGCGCGAAGCGCGATACGCAGTTCGCGCAGATGATCGAGGCCGCGGCCAAGTACGACAAGCCCGTGCGGATCGGCGTGAACTGGGGCAGTCTCGACCAGGACCTGCTCGCGCGCATGATGGACGAGAACGGCGCGCGCTCGCAGCCGTGGGACGCGCAAAGCGTGATGTACGAGGCGCTGATCCAGTCGGCGATCGGCTCGGCCGAGCGTGCCGTCGAGCTGGGCCTCGGCCGCGACCGCATCATCCTGTCGTGCAAGGTCAGCGGCGTGCAGGACCTGATCGCCGTGTACCGCGAGCTCGGCCGCCGCTGCGGCTTCGCGCTGCACCTCGGGCTGACCGAGGCCGGCATGGGCTCGAAGGGCATCGTCGCATCGACGGCCGCGCTCGGCGTGCTGCTGCAGGAAGGGATCGGCGACACGATCCGCATCTCGCTGACGCCGGAACCGGGTGCGTCGCGCACGGGCGAGGTGATCGTCGGCCAGGAAATCCTCCAGACGATGGGCCTGCGCTCGTTCGCACCGATGGTGATCGCGTGCCCGGGCTGCGGCCGTACGACGAGCACGCTGTTCCAGGAACTCGCAATGCAGATCCAGACCTACCTGCGCGAGCAGATGCCGGTCTGGCGCAAGGAGTATCCGGGCGTCGAGAAGATGAACGTCGCGGTGATGGGCTGCATCGTCAACGGCCCGGGCGAGTCGAAGCACGCGAACATCGGCATCAGCCTGCCGGGTTCGGGCGAAAACCCGGCCGCGCCCGTCTTCGTCGACGGCGAGAAGGTCAAGACGCTGCGCGGCGAGCGGATCGCCGAGGAGTTCCAGCAGATCGTCAGCGACTACGTCGCACGCAACTATGGCCGCGCCGACGCGGCCGTGAATTAATTCGTCCACACACACGATGACTGAACAGAAACGCAAGATCGAGAAGCTCACCGGCGTCAAGGGCATGAACGACATCCTTCCGCAGGATGCCGGCCTGTGGGAATTCTTCGAAGCCACCGTGAAATCGCTGCTGCGCGCGTACGGCTACCAGAACATCCGCACGCCGATCGTCGAGCACACGCAGCTCTTCACGCGCGGCATCGGCGAAGTCACGGACATCGTCGAGAAGGAGATGTACAGCTTCACCGACGCGCTGAACGGCGAGAACCTGACGATGCGCCCGGAAAACACCGCGGCCGTCGTGCGCGCGTCGATCGAGCACAACATGCTGTACGACGGCCCGAAACGCCTGTGGTACATCGGCCCGATGTTCCGTCACGAGCGTCCGCAGCGCGGCCGCTACCGGCAGTTCCACCAGGTCGGCGTCGAGGCGCTCGGCTTCGCGGGCCCCGATGCGGATGCCGAGATCATCATGATGTGCCAGCGCCTGTGGGACGACCTCGGCCTGACCGGCATCAAGCTCGAGATCAACTCGCTCGGCCTCGCCGAAGAGCGCGCCGCGCACCGCGTCGAACTGATCAAGTACCTCGAGCAGTTCGCCGACGTGCTCGACGAGGACGCGAAGCGCCGCCTGTATACGAACCCGCTGCGCGTGCTCGACACGAAGAATCCCGCGCTGCAGGAAATCGCGCAGAACGCGCCGAAGCTGATCGACTTCCTCGGCGACGAATCGCGCGCGCACTTCGACGGGCTGCAGCGCCTGCTGCTCGCGAACAACATTCCGTTCAAGATCAACCCGCGTCTCGTGCGCGGCCTCGACTACTACAACCTGACCGTGTTCGAGTGGGTGACCGACAAGCTCGGCGCGCAGGGCACGGTCGCGGCCGGCGGTCGTTACGATCCGCTGATCGAGCAGCTCGGCGGCAAGCCGACCGCCGCGTGCGGCTGGGCGATGGGTATCGAGCGCATCCTCGAACTGCTGAAGGAAGATGATCTGGCGCCGGAGCAGGAAGGTGTCGACGTGTACGTCGTGCACCAGGGCGAGACCGCACGCGAACAGGCGTTCATCGCGGCCGAGCGCCTGCGCGACACGGGTCTCGACGTGATCTTCCACTGCAGCGCCGACGGCGCGCCGGCGAGCTTCAAGTCGCAGATGAAGCGGGCCGATGCAAGCGGCGCGGCATTCGCGGTGATCTTCGGCGAAGAAGAGGTCGCGAACGGCACGGTGGGCGTGAAAGCATTGCGCGGTGCGGCCGAAGACGGGGAAAAGAACGTTCAGCAGACCGTACCGGTCGAAAGCTTGACCGAATTCCTAATCAATGCGATGGTTGCATCCGCCGAAGACGGCGACGACTGATCGCGCCGGCATTCGCTCGACTAGAACGGCCTGAACAGGAAGGAATCGCTCGCCGATGAGTTATCACGACGAACAAGAATCGATTGAAAGTCTCAAGGCGTGGTGGGCCCGCTGGGGCAACCTCACCACGTGGATCGTGCTCGCGGCGCTCGTCGTCGCGGCCGGTTTCAACGGCTGGAACTACTGGCAGCGCCGTCAGGCTGCCGAGGCGTCCGGGCTGTACGAGCAAGTCCAGAAGGCCGCCGCCGCGAACGACAAGGCGACGATGGCTCGCGCGGCCGCCGACATGGAAAACAAGTTCGGCAGCACGCCGTATGCGCAGATGACGGCGCTCGCGGCCGCGAAGGTGCTGTACGCGGCCGGCGACTCCGCAGGTGCGAAGGCGCAACTGCAATGGGCCGTCGATCACGCCAAGGATGACGAGTACAAGCAGATCGCGAAGCTGCGCCTCGCGTCGCTGCTGCTCGACGAGAAGGCGTACGACGCGGGCCTCGCGCTGCTGTCGGGTACGCCGCTCGACGCATTCAAGGGCCTCGTGGCCGATCGCCGCGGCGATCTGCTTGCCGCGCAAGGCAAGACCGACGATGCGCGCGCCGCTTACAAGCTCGCGCTCGACGGCCTGTCGAAGGACGACCAGTCCGCGCGCCAGCTCGTGCAGTTCAAGCTCGACGCGCTCGGCGGCTGAACCCCGGTCCCCTCAACCTCTTAACTCTGCTTCGCTAACCGATGAATTTGCTGAAACGTTACGCTGTGCCCGTTGCCTGCGCGGCGGCTGTCCTGGCATTGGCGGCCTGCTCGTCGTCGAAGGATGCGCGCCGCGTGCCGACGCCGCTCACCGAGTTCAAGCCCGTGATGGACGTGCAACAGGTCTGGAAGGCTAGCGTCGGCAAGGGCGGACGCTATCTGTTCTCGCCGGTTGCCGTGGGCGACGCCGTCTACGCGGCGGGCGAAAACGGTTCGGTCGAGAAGATCGACGCGAAGACGGGCCAGGCGATCTGGCGCTCGAAGGTCGGTTCGGACCTGTCGGCCGGTGTCGGCAGCGACGGCAACCTGACCGCGGTCGGCGCGCTGAAGGGCGGCGTGTTCGTGCTGGGCCCGGACGGCAAGCAACTGTGGAAGACCAGCGTGCAGGGCGAGATCTTCTCGCCGCCGCTCGTCGGCAACGGCCTCGTGGTCGTCCGCACGATCGACGGCCAGGTGATCGCGTTCAACGCGCAGACGGGCGAGCAGAAGTGGAACTACCGCAACCGCGCGGTGCCGCTGAACCTGCGCGTGTCGGCCGGCATGACGTTCGCGGGAGATGCGGCGGTGCTGGCGGGCTTCCCGGGCGGCGGTCTCGTCGCGATCAACCTGCAGACCGGCGAGCCGTTCTGGCAGACGCCCGTGTCGTTCCCGAAGGGCGTGACCGAGGTCGAGCGCATCAACGACGTCAGCGGTCCGCCGACGCTCGTGGGCGCCGAAGCCTGCGCGGTGACCTTCCAGGGGCAGCTCGGTTGTTTCGATGCGAACTCGGGCCGCCCGCTGTGGGAAAAGGCGTTCTCGAGCCGCAGCGGCCTCGCACAGGACGACTCGGTGGTCGCCGGCGGCGACGACTGGTCGGTCGTGACGGCGTACGACGCGGCCTCGGGCAACCAGCTCTGGCGCAACGACAAGCTGAAGAGCCGCGACGTCGGCGTGCCTTACCTGCTCGGGCATGCGGTCGTGATGGGCGACTACCAGGGCGTCGTGCACTTCCTGTCGCGCGAAGACGGCAGCTTCATCGCGCGGATGAAGACCGACGGCAGCGCGATTACGGCGGCACCGGTTCTCGCGGGCAATACGCTCGTCGTGCAGACGAAGGACGGCGGCCTGTACGGGTTCCGTCCGCGCTGACGCGCAGGAAACATGCGCAGCCGCGGCGCGGCGGGCTTGTCCCGCTTGCCCCGGCCGCGCGACATGAAGGCGGCCGGTGTTCCCGGCCGCTCGGTATTTGAAAGACAGTTCGAGACGAAAGACGACGGCGCGCAACGCGCGCCCGGCGCGCGCATCCGGCGCTGCGCGAATTCGTGATATTTTCATTCAGCGCAGCCGCCCGCAGCAGCGGGCCTCCCGCTGCTGCGCTTCACCGTAGAAAACACAGATGAAACCGGTCATTGCCCTAGTTGGGCGCCCCAATGTGGGGAAATCCACGCTGTTCAACCGGCTCACGCGCTCGCGCGATGCGCTGGTCGCCGACTTGCCGGGCCTGACACGCGATCGCCATTACGGCGAAGGGCGCGTCGGCGAGCGGCCGTACCTGGTCGTCGATACGGGCGGCTTCGAACCCGTCGCGAAGGACGGCATCCTGCACGAGATGGCGCGCCAGACGCGCCAGGCGGTCGAGGAAGCCGACGTCGTCGTGTTCATCGTCGACGGCCGCAACGGGCTCGCGCCGCAGGACAAGTCGATCGCCGACTACCTGCGCAAGACCGGCCGGCCGATCTTCCTCGTCGTCAACAAGGCCGAGGGGATGAAGTACACGGCGGTCGCGACGGACTTCTACGAGCTCGGGCTCGGCGATCCGCGCGCGATCTCGGCCGCGCACGGCGACGGCGTCACCGACATGATCAACGAGGCGCTGGAAGTCGCGTACGCGGACCAGCCGGAAGAGGAGGACGACAACGACCCGTCGCGCGGCATCAAGATCGCGATCGTCGGCCGTCCGAACGTCGGCAAGTCGACGCTCGTGAACGCGCTGATCGGCGAGGACCGCGTGATCGCGTTCGACATGCCGGGCACGACGCGCGACTCGATCTACGTCGACTTCGAGCGCAACGGCAAGAAATACACGCTGATCGACACGGCCGGCCTGCGGCGCCGCGGCAAGGTCTTCGAAGCAATCGAGAAGTTCTCGGTCGTGAAGACGCTGCAGTCGATCTCCGACGCGAACGTCGTCATTCTTCTGCTGGATGCGCAGCAGGACATCTCCGACCAGGACGCACACATCGCCGGCTTCGTCGTCGAGCAGGGCCGTGCGCTCGTGATCGGCGTCAACAAGTGGGACGGGCTCGACGACCACGCGCGCGACCGTGCGAAAGCGGATTTGACCCGCAAGCTGAAATTCCTCGACTTCGCGAAATCGCACTTCATTTCGGCTGCGAAGAAGACGGGCATCGGCACATTGATGCGCTCGGTCGACGATGCGTATGCGGCGGCGATGGCGAAGCTGCCGACGCCGAAGCTCACGCGCGCGCTGATCGAGGCCGTCGAGTTCCAGCAGCCGCGCCGTCGCGGTCCGGTGCGTCCGAAGCTGCGCTACGCGCACCAGGGCGGCCAGAATCCGCCGATCATCGTCATCCACGGCAACGCGCTCGACGCCGTGACGGAAACGTACAAGCGCTACCTGGAAAACCGGTTCCGCGAAACTTTCTCGCTGACCGGGACTCCATTGCGCATAGAGTTCCGTTCGTCGAACAATCCGTACGCGGACAAGGGCTGAAGCACGCCTGTTTCACGTGTCCCGCAAGGGATAGGCCGCAAGGCCTATGCCCGGGGTGGGGCAGGCAAAATCGGCTATAGTGTAGCGATTGGCGCCGGATCTCTTTTTCTTCGTCGCCAATCCAGATCAACCTGCAAAAAAAGATGGAGTACGCCATGAGCAACAAAGGGCAATTGTTACAAGACCCGTTTTTGAACGCACTGCGCAAAGAGCACGTTCCCGTTTCGATCTACCTCGTCAATGGCATCAAGCTTCAAGGGAACATTGAATCGTTCGACCAGTACGTCGTGTTGCTCCGTAATACGGTGACCCAGATGGTCTACAAGCACGCCATCTCGACGGTCGTGCCGGCGCGCCCGGTGAATTTCCACCCGGACGCGGAAGCTACGTCCTAACCTATTGCAGCGGCCGGCATCCGGTCGCCGCGAGCGACCGATGCCAGCCGCCTTATCTTGACACCCGATAATTTGATCAACGCAGCGCTCGTCGGCATCGATTTCGGCAAGACCGATTTCGAAGCCAGTCTCGAAGAACTCAGTCTTCTCGCCTCCAGCGCGGGGGCCCGTCCCGCCGTCACCCTTACGGGGCGTCGCGCCAGTCCCGATGCCGCGATGTTCATCGGCAGCGGCAAAGCCGAAGAACTGCGGCTTGCCTGCGACGCGCACAACGTCGAAATCGTCATCTTCAACCACGCACTGGCGCCGGCCCAGCAACGCAATCTGGAGCGGGCACTTAACAGGCGGGTCGTCGATCGCACGAGCCTCATCCTCGACATCTTTGCGCAGCGCGCCCGCAGCCACGAAGGCAAGCTGCAGGTCGAACTCGCGCAGCTCCAATACCTGTCGACGCGGCTCATTCGCGCATGGACCCACCTCGAACGGCAAAAGGGTGGTATCGGCCTGCGCGGCCCTGGCGAAACCCAGCTCGAAACCGACCGCCGGCTGATCGGCGAGCGCATCAAGATGCTGAAGTCGCGGCTCGACCGGCTGCGCCGGCAACACAGCACACAACGCCGGCAGCGCGCGCGCAGCGGCACGATGTCGGTGTCGCTCGTCGGCTATACGAACGCGGGCAAGTCGACGCTGTTCAATGCGCTGACGAAAGCGCAGGCGTACGCGGCCGACCAGCTGTTCGCGACGCTCGACACGACGTCGCGACGCGTCTACCTCGGCGACGAAGTCGGCCAGATCGTCGTGTCGGATACGGTCGGGTTCATCCGCGAGCTGCCTCACCAGCTCGTCGCGGCGTTCCGCGCGACCCTCGAGGAAACGATCCACGCCGATCTGCTGCTGCACGTGGTCGATGCGTCGAGTGCGGTCAGGCTCGAGCAGATCGAGCAGGTCAACGGCGTGTTGCACGAGATCGGCGCGGACACGATCCGGCAGGTGCTGGTGTTCAACAAGATCGATGCCGTGCCCGAGCTGGCGGCCCGCGGCGACGCGGTCGAGCGGGACGAGTATGGTAATATTTCGCGCGTCTTTTTGAGCGCGCGCACCGGTCAGGGTCTTGACGCGTTGCGTGCCGCCATCGCCGAGATCGCCTCCGCGGAACACCTTTCCAGTGCGATGCCGCTCGACGGCGCGTCCGCTGAACCACACGAAGACCGCACGATTTCCGAACACGGGCGCTAACCGGTCCCGGCCGGTTCGCCGGCGTCTAATCTGGTGAACAAACTCTGGTGAACGAATACAACGAGCGGAGTACCTGGCGGCGGATGCGCGCCTTGCTGTCGATCAACGATCCCCGCTGGGGACGCGGCGAAGGCAATGGCAAAGACGGATCCCGTCCCCGTGCGAACGAATCGAAGCGACCGCAAGGCGGCGACGGCGAAGGTCCGCCCGATCTCGACGAGATGTGGCGCAACTTCAACCGGCGCCTGAGCGGCCTGTTCGGCGGCAAGGGCGGCAACGGCTTCCGTCCCGACAACGGCCGGGCCGCGCGGGTCGGCGTCGGCATCGTGATCGGCGTGCTGGTCGCGGTGTACGCGGGCAGCGGGCTGTTCGTCGTGCAGGACGGCCAGACGGGCGTCGTGCTGCAGCTCGGCAAGCTGTCGGGCACGGTCGGGCAGGGCGTGCACTGGCGCGCGCCGTATCCGTTCGCGTCGCACGAGATCGTCGATACGTCGCAGGTCCGCTCGATCGAGATCGGCCGCAACAACGTCGTGCGTCTCGCGAACGTGAAGGAAGCGGCGATGCTGACGCGCGATGCCGACATCGTCGACGTGCGCTTCGTCGTCCAGTACCGGATTCGTTCCGCAACCGATTACCTGTTCCGCAACGTCGATCCCGAGCGCAGCGTGTCGCAGGCCGCGCAGGCCGCGGTGCGTGCGATCGTCGGTACGCGCAGCGCGGCCGACGTGCTGAACCAGGACCGCGACGCGCTGCGCGAGCAGCTTTCCACCGCGATCCAGCGCGATCTCGACCGCTACCAGTCGGGGCTCGAGGTAACGGCCGTCACGATGCAGAGCGTCGCGGCGCCGGAGCAGACGCAGGCCGCCTACGGTGAAGTCGCGAAGGCGCGCGACGAGCGCGAGGCCGCGAAGCGCGCCGCGCAGGCGTACGCAAACGACCTGCTGCCGAAGGCGCAGGGCGATGCCGCGAAGCTCGTCGACGAAGCGAAGGCGTATTCCGATCGCGTGGTCACGGAAGCCGAAGGCGATGCCGATCGCTTCAAGCAGGTCTACGCGCAGTACTCGAAGGCGCCGGCGGTGATCCGCGAGCGGATGTACCTCGAGACGATGCAGGAAATCTATTCGAACGCGACGAAGGTGTTCGTCGGCAACAAGGGCGGCAACAGCGTCGTGTACCTGCCGCTCGACAAGCTCGTCGAGCAGGGGCGACAAAACGCCGCGACGTCCGCCGGCGCAACCGCGCCCGATGCGGCGTCGACACCGGCGGCTGTCGCGCCGGCAGCAGCCGTACCCGCGAGCGCGGCACCGGCCGCCGCGGCGTCGGGCACCGACGTGCTGCGATCGCGCGAAGCGTTCCGCAGCCGGTCGCGTGAAGACGATGTGAAGTAACGGGGAGCGCAGAACATGAACCGAATCATTGCGCTTGTCGTCGCAATCGTGATCGTTGCCTTCGCGGCGTCCTCGACGGTCCTGACCGTCGATCCGCGCCATACGGCCGTGCTGTCGGGGCGCGACGGCGCGCAGCCCGAACTCGCCGGCCCCGGCATCCATTTCAAGCTGCCGCCGCCGCTGCAGACGGCCACGCTGATCGACACGCGCCTGCAATCGCTCGAGTCGTCCGATCCGCTGCAACTGGCAACGGAAGACAAGCACGACCTGCTCGTCGCGTACGCGGTGAAGTACCGGATCAGCGATCCGCTGAAATATTTCACGGCGACGGGCGGCGATCCGGCGGCCGCGACCGAACGTCTGGCCGGCGCGCTGAAGAGTGCACTCGGCGACGCGTTCGGCAAGCGTGCGCTCGACGACGCCCTCGGCGGCCAGCGCGCGATCGCCGATGCGGCCCGCGATGCGGCGAAGGCGAAGGCGTCCGGTTTCGGCGTCGACGTGGTCGACGTCCAGTTGATGCGCGTCGACTTGCCCGCCGCGCAGGCGGACGCCGTCTATCAGCGGATGATCGGCGCGTTGCGCGATCAGGCGGCGCAGGTGCGTGCGGAAGGCGCGGCCGATGTCGAGCAGATCAAGGCCGACGCCGAACGCGAACAGCAGGCCGTGCTCGCGAACGCGTATAAATCCGCGCAGACGATCAAGGGCGAGGGCGACGCGAAGGCCGCGACGATCGCCGCCGATGCGTTCGGCCGCGATCCGCAGTTCTATCAGTTCTACGCGAGCCTGCAGGCCTACCGGAACACGTTCAAGCGCAACGACATCATCGTCGTCGATCCCGACAGCGAGTTCTTCCGCTTCATGCGCAGCCCGACGGGCGGTGCCGCTCCGGCCGCGCCTGCTCCCCGCAAACATTGACCTTGGGGCGCCGCGTCGAGCGGCGCCGTCGCTCGCATGGACCTGGCTGGCTCGTTGTTGCTCGCAGTAGCGCTGATGCTGATCATCGAGGGGGCGTTCCCCTTCGTGTTTCCCGTCGCCTGGCGCGACACGTTTCGTAGAATAGCTGAGCGGCCGCCGCATCATATCCGGATCGGCGGGCTGATCGTGATGGTGCTCGGGCTCGTGCTGCTGCTGCTGGCCACCTGACCGGAAACCTGATCCGGACGGCGCATCCGCCGTTCGTCCCGCCCGATTTCGAATTTCCGATTCACATCGCGGCGCGCGTGTCGCGCGCTGTTTCCCGTCGTAGGACCGTACCGATGTCGACCTGGTTACTTCCCGAGAATATCGCCGACGTACTGCCGTCGGAAGCGCGCAAGATCGAGGAGCTGCGCCGCAGGCTGCTCGACCGCTTCCGTTCGTACGGTTACGAAATGGTGATGCCGCCGCTGCTCGAGTATCTCGAATCGCTGCTGACGAGCGGCGGCACCGATCTGCGCCTGCGCACCTTCAAGCTGGTCGACCAGCTGTCGGGCCGCACGCTCGGCCTGCGCGCCGACATCACGCCGCAGGTCGCGCGGATCGACGCGCACCTGTTGAACCGTCAGGGCGTGACGCGCCTCTGCTATGCGGGCCACGTGATGCATACGCGCCCGCGCGGCCTGCACGCGACGCGCGAGCAGATCCAGATCGGCGCCGAAATCTATGGGCATGCCGGGCTGGAAGCCGATCTCGAAATCCAGCAACTGATGCTCGACGCGCTGCATCTCGCGGGCCTGTCGCGTATCCGCCTCGACCTCGGACACGCGGGCGTGCTCGCGGCGCTGCTGGCGCGCGACGCGCAGGCTGCCGAGCGCGGCGAGTCGCTGTACGACGCGCTGTCGGGCAAGGACGTGCCGCTGCTGAACGAGCTTACCGACGATCTCGGCGCCGATACGCGCGCGGCGCTGCGCGCGTTGCCGAACCTTTACGGCGACGCGAGCGTGCTCGCCGAGGCGCGCGCACGCTTGCCGGTGCTGCCGGAAATCACACGGGCGCTCGACGACCTGGCGCAGCTCGCCGCGCAGGCGAAGGGCGTTGAAGTCGCGATCGACCTCGCTGACCTGCGCGGCTACGCGTACCACAGCGGTGCGATGTTCAGCGCCTACATCGACGGCGTGCCGAATGCGATTGCGCGCGGCGGCCGCTACGACCACGTGGGCCAGGCATATGGCCGTGCGCGTCCGGCAACGGGCTTCTCGCTCGACCTGCGCGAGCTCGCGCGAATCTCGCCGGTCGAGGCGCGCGGCACCGCGATCCTTGCACCGTGGGCGCAGGACGACGCGCTGGGTGCGGCCGTCGCGACGCTGCGCGATGCGGGCGAGGTCGTGATCCAGGCGCTGCCCGGCCACGACCACGTGCTCGACGAGTTCGCATGCGACCGTTCGCTCGTCGAGCGCAACGGTGCATGGGTGGTCGAACCCCGATAATCAGGCGTTCGCGGGCCGTACTTCGGCGTGCATATCGTTGAAGCGAAACGGAAAAATTCGGAATCGCCCGCGAACATAGGTAGAATACGTTTTTAACCAGCTAACGAATCAACATGTCTGCCAGCGCAGTGAACGTGACTCCCGGGCGCAATGTCGTCGTCGTGGGAACTCAATGGGGTGATGAAGGCAAGGGCAAGATCGTCGACTGGCTGACGGACCACGCTCAGGGCGTCGTGCGTTTCCAGGGCGGCCACAACGCCGGCCACACCCTCATCATCGGCGGCAAGAAAACGATCTTGCGCCTCATTCCGTCGGGCATCATGCGTGAAGGCGTAGCCTGCTACATCGGCAACGGCGTCGTCCTGTCCCCCGAAGCACTGTTCAAGGAAATCGGCGAGCTCGAAGAGGCCGGCGTGAACGTGCGCGACCGTCTGTTCATTTCCGAAGCCGCGACGCTGATCCTGCCGTACCACATCGCGATCGACCAGGCGCGCGAAGCGCGCAAGGGCGCGGGCAAGATCGGCACGACGGGCCGCGGTATCGGCCCCGCGTACGAAGACAAGGTCGGCCGCCGCGCGCTGCGCGTGCAGGACCTGTTCGACGCGAAGACCTTCGCCGACCGCCTGCGCGAAAACCTCGATTTCCACAACTTCGTGCTGACCCAGTACCTGGGTGGCGCGGCCGTCGACTTCCAGGCCACGCTCGACACGATGCTCGGCTATGCCGACCGCCTGAAGCCGATGGTGGCCGACGTGTCGCGCCGCCTGTACGACGCGAACAACGCGGGCCAGAACCTGCTGTTCGAAGGCGCGCAAGGCACGCTGCTGGACATCGACCACGGTACCTATCCGTTCGTCACGTCGAGCAACTGCGTCGCGGGTGCGGCGTCGGCCGGCGCGGGCGTCGGTCCGCAGAAGCTCAACTACATCCTCGGCATCACGAAGGCGTATTGCACGCGCGTCGGTTCGGGCCCGTTCCCGAGCGAACTGTACGATGCGGACAATCCGCAGCGCCAGGATCAGGTCGGCGTCACGCTCGCGAATGTCGGCAAGGAGTTCGGTTCGGTCACCGGCCGTCCGCGCCGCACCGGCTGGCTCGATGCGGCCGCGCTGCGCCGCTCGATCCAGATCAATGGCGTGTCGGGTCTGTGCATGACGAAGCTCGACGTACTCGACGGCCTCGACGAAGTCAAGCTGTGCGTCGGCTACAAGATCGACGACAAGGATGTGGACATCCTGCCGCGCGGCGCAGCCGATGTGGCGCGTTGCGAGCCCGTGTACGAAACGTTCTCCGGCTGGAAGGAAAGCACGGTCGGCATCAAGACGTGGGAAGCACTGCCGGCCAACGCGCAGGCTTACCTGACCCGCGTCCAGGAAGTGGCTGGCGTGCCGGTCGACATGGTGTCGACGGGCCCGGACCGCGACGAAACGATCCTGCTCCGCCATCCGTTCAAGGTGTAAGCCCAGATGACGCAGCAAATCACGATGACGGCGGCAGACTTGATGACCGATCCGCGCAACGACGACAAGAACCTGTGGGTAGGCTGGGACGAGTATCACCGTCTGATCGAGCTGCTCGCGCTCCAGGTGCACGCATCGGGCTGGAAGTTCGACCAGATCCTGTGCCTCGCGCGCGGCGGCCTGCGCGTCGGCGATCAACTGTCGCGCATCTATGACGTGCCGCTCGCGATCCTCGCGACGAGTTCGTACCGGGAAGCGGCCGGCACCGAGCAGGGCGACCTCGACATCGCTCAGTACATCACGATGACGCGTGGCAATCTCGCGGGCAACGTGCTGCTGGTCGACGATCTCGTCGATTCGGGCGTCACGCTCGCGCGCGTGCAGGAGCACCTGAAGGAGCGTTATCCGGCAGTGACGGCCGTGCGTTCGGCCGTGCTCTGGTACAAGGGCTGCTCGAAGGTCAAACCCGACTATCACACGCAGTATCTGCCGACGAATCCGTGGATTCATCAGCCGTTCGAGGAGTGGGACACGGTTCGTCCGCACAACCTCGAGGCGTGGATCAAGCGCGGTCGCGCGCAGCGCGACGGTTCGGGCGCGTAAGCGGTCGGCCGATCGAACGAAAGCCTTGTACGGCGCCGCTTGCGGCGCCGTTTTTCATTGGGGCACCGTTTGCGCGGCGCGGCGTGCCCTGCGTATCCGGTAGGCAGACGGCGCCGCCCCGGCTATGATGGCAGCCCTGCCACAGCTCGCGCCGGATTGCATGCGCAGCGTGGATCACGTGGTTTCACGGCAACAGAGCAGGGCGGCGTTTCACGGGGGCGCGAGTAGAATAGCGCTCGTTTTGTCCGACCCGGACCCGATTATTACGCTTCATATGAACAACACGATCCACGCGACCGACGCAGCACACGCGCCGCACTCGACGCACCAACACTCGATGCGGGCGCTAGCGATAGCAGCCATCGGCGTCGTGTTCGGCGACATCGGCACCAGCCCGCTGTATTCGCTCAAGGAGGCGTTCAGCCCCGCGCACGGCATCCCGCTGACCGAAGGTTCGATTCTCGGCGTGATCTCGCTGCTGTTCTGGGCAATCATCCTGGTGGTCGGCATCAAGTACCTGTTGTTCGTGATGCGGGCGGACAACAACGGCGAAGGCGGCGTACTCGCGCTGATGGCGCTGTCGCTGCGGCCGCTCGACTCGAAGACCCGCGTCGCGGGTGCGCTGATGGCGCTCGGGATCTTCGGCGCGTGCATGTTCTACGGGGACGCGGTGATCACGCCGGCGATCTCGGTGCTGTCGGCCGTCGAAGGTCTCGAGATCGCGACGCCGCACCTGTCCCACCTCGTGATGCCGATCACGATCGCGATCCTGATCGCGCTGTTCTGGATCCAGCGCCACGGCACTGCGCTGGTCGGCAAGCTGTTCGGTCCGATCATGGTGCTGTGGTTCGTCGTGATTGCGGCGCTCGGTGTGTACCACATCGTGCGCGTGCCAGGCATCATCGCGGCGATCAACCCGTACTACGCCGCGTCGTTCATGTCGGAGCACGTGCTGCAGGCCTACGTCGTGCTCGGCTCGGTCGTGCTGGTGCTGACCGGCGCGGAAGCGCTCTATGCAGACATGGGCCACTTCGGTGCGAAGCCGATCCGCCTTGCCGCGTACGGGCTCGTGATGCCGTCGCTGGTGCTGAACTACTTCGGCCAGGGCGCGCTGCTGATCCAGAACCCGAAGGCAATCGAGAACCCGTTCTTCCTGCTCGCGCCCGAATGGGGGCTGCTGCCGCTCGTCGTGTTGTCGACGGTCGCGACCGTGATCGCGTCGCAGGCCGTGATCTCGGGTGCGTATTCGCTGACGTCGCAGGCGATCCAGCTCGGCTACGTGCCGCGCATGAAGGTGCTGCATACGTCCGATCTCGCGATCGGCCAGATCTACGTGCCGGTCGTGAACTGGCTGCTGCTGTTCGTGATCCTCTGCATCGTGGTCGGCTTCAAGAGCTCCGACAACCTTGCGGCTGCGTACGGCATTGCGGTGACGGCGACGATGGTGATCACGACCGTGCTCGCGGCCGTCGTGATGGTGAAGGTGTGGAACTGGAACCGCCTGCTGGTCGGCGCGATCATCGCGGTGTTCCTCGTGGTCGACCTCGGCTTTTTCGGCGCGAACCTGCTGAAGGTCGCGCAGGGCGGCTGGCTGCCGCTCGGCATCGGCGCGCTGCTGTTCTTCCTGCTGATGACCTGGTACAAGGGACGCCACATCGTCAAGGAGCGCACGGCGGCCGACGGCATTCCGCTCGAGCCGTTCCTGCAGGGGCTGCTCGCGCATCCGCCGCACCGCGTGTCGGGCACCGCGATCTACCTGACCGGCAACGACAAGCTCGTGCCCGTCAGCCTGCTGCACAACCTGAAGCACAACAAGGTGCTGCACGAGCGGACCATTTTCCTGACGTTCGTCACGCGCGACTTTCCTTACGTGCGCGACGACAAGCGCCTGAGCGCGCGCGATGCGGGCGGCGGACTGTACATCGTGAAGGCCGAGTACGGTTTCAACGAGACGCCGGACGTGAAGGCCGTGCTCGAGGAATTCGGCCGCACGCACGACATGACGTTCGAGCTGATGGACACGTCGTTCTTCCTCGCGCGCGAAACGGTCGTGCCGACGCATCTGCCCGGGATGTCGATCTGGCGCGAGCGCGTGTTTGCGTGGATGCATCAGAACGCCGCGAAGCCGACCGACTTCTTCTCGATTCCGGCGAACCGCGTCGTCGAACTCGGTACGAAGATCGAGATCTGACCGGGCGCGGCGCGCGGGCTGTTCAGCCGCGCGCCGTGTCTGTCGACTGCAAGGGCCGGCCGCGATCATTCGCACTGCCGGCCGTCGCTACCGCAAGCGCGAACGCAGCTGCAGCGCGCTGCGTATTCCGCGCAAACCAATCCATCCCGTCCGGTAACCGAATGCGTGCCCGCAGGCGCCAGCGTGCGTCGAGTCGTGTGTGCTCGCGGCGGTCATAAAAAAAGCCCGCCGTGCGGCGGGCTTTTCGTGCGTTGGCGGCTTTCGCGTGCTCAGCGCTTCAGCTTCGCGAATGCCGCGGCCATCGCGCCGGCCGGTTCCGGCTCGCGCGAACGCGGCGGGCGCGCCGCGCCGCGCCCCGCGTTGCCGCGATCCTGGCCGCCGCGCGACGACATGCCGGGCGCTGCCGCATCGTCGTCGAGGCGCATCGTCAGCGCAATGCGCTGGCGCTTCACGTCGACGTCGATCACCTTCACCTTGACGACCTGGCCGGCCTTCACGACTTCGTGCGGGTCCTTGATGAACTTCGTCGACATCGCGGACACGTGGACGAGGCCGTCCTGATGGACGCCGATATCCACGAATGCGCCGAACGCGGCGACGTTCGTCACGACCCCTTCGAGCGTCATGCCCGGCACGAGATCCGACACCTTCTCGACGCCTTCGCGGAACGTCGCGGTCTTGAATTCCGGACGCGGATCGCGACCCGGCTTCTCCAGTTCGGACAGGATGTCGCGCACGGTCGGCAGGCCGAAACGTTCGTCGACAAATTCCGTCGGGGACAGGCCCGACAGCGCGTCACGGTTGCCGAGCACGTCGTCGATGCGCTTGCTGATCTTCGCGAGCATCCGCTCGACGACCGGATAGGCTTCCGGGTGCACCGACGAGCGGTCGAGCGGATTTTCGCCGCCGTTGATGCGCAGGAAGCCGGCGGCCTGTTCGAACGTCTTGTCGCCGAGGCGCGGCACCTTGCGCAGGTGCTCGCGCGACGGGAACGGGCCGTTCGCATCGCGGTAGTCGACGATGTTGCGCGCGAGCGTCGCGTTCAGGCCCGACACGCGCGCGAGCAGCGGGGCCGATGCCGTGTTCGCGTCGACGCCGACCGCGTTCACGCAATCCTCGACGACCGCGTCGAGCGAGCGGGCCAGTTCGCGCTGGTTCACGTCGTGCTGGTACTGGCCGACGCCGATCGCCTTCGGCTCGATCTTCACGAGCTCGGCGAGCGGGTCCTGCAGGCGGCGCGCGATCGACACGGCGCCGCGCAGCGACACGTCCATTTCTGGGAATTCCTTCGCCGCGAGCTCGGACGCCGAGTAGACCGACGCACCGGCTTCCGACACGACGATCTTCTGCAGGCGCAGCTCGGGGTGTTTCGCGATCAGTTCGCTCGCGAGCTTGTCGGTTTCGCGCGACGCGGTGCCGTTGCCGATGCTGATCAGCTCGGCTTGCGTCTGCGCGGCGATGCGCGCGAGTTTCGCGATCGAGCCGTCCCAGTCGCGGCGCGGCTCGTGCGGGTAAATCGTGTCGGTCGCGAGTACCTTGCCGGTGCGGTCGACGACCGCGACCTTCACGCCGGTGCGCAGGCCGGGGTCGAGACCGATCACGGCCTTCGGGCCGGCCGGCGCCGCGAGCAGCAGGTCGTTCAGGTTGCGCGCGAACACGCGGATCGCTTCGGCTTCGGCCGTTTCGCGCAGTTGCGTGAGCAGTTCGTTTTCGATATGCGGCTGCACCTTCACGCGCCAGCACCAGCGGCACACGTCGGACAGCCATTTGTCGGCCGGGCGGTTCTGGTTCGCGATGCCGAAATGGCGCGCGATCATCGCCTCGCCAGGATGCGGCACCTGCGCGTCGAGCTCTTCGCCGAGGCCGAGCTTGACCGTCAGCACGCCCGCGTTGCGGGCGCGGAACAGTGCGAGTGCGCGGTGCGACGGCACCGTCTTGATCGTTTCCGCGTAGTCGTAATAGTCGCGGAATTTCTCGCCTTCCTCGTTTTCCTTGCCCTCGACGACAGCCGACGACACGACGCCCTGGTTGTGCAGGTAGTCGCGCAGCTTGCCGAGCAGCTCGGCCGTTTCGCCGAACTGTTCGGACAGGATGTCGCGCGCGCCGTCGAGCGCGGCCTTCACGTCGGCGACGCCCTTGTCGGCGTCGACATACGCGGCCGCCTCGGCCTGCGGGTCGAGCAGCGGGTTCGCGAGCAGCGCCTGCGCGAGCGGCTCGAGGCCGGCTTCGCGGGCGATCTGCGCGCGCGTGCGGCGCTTCGGCTTGTACGGCAGATAAAGGTCTTCGAGCACCTGCTTGCTGTCGGCCGCATCGATCGCGGAACGCAGTTCGTCGGTCAGCTTGCCCTGTTCGTCGATGCTCGACAGGATCGCCGAGCGGCGATCCTCGAGCTCGCGCAGATACAGGAGGCGTTCCTCGAGCTGGCGCAACTGCGTGTCGTCCAGATTGCCGGTCACTTCCTTGCGGTACCGGGCAATGAACGGAACGGTCGAGCCTTCGTCGAGAAGTTGCACGGCCGCCGCGACCTGGCGCGGCTGGACGGACAGTTCGGTGGCGATGCGCTGTACGATCTTGAGTGCTACGGTTTCCGTCATGTCGTGGATGATCTGCCTGCTGAAATCGCGGCGCGGGCCGGCAGGCCCGGAGCGGCGGGCTGCATGGCGGGCCCGACGGGCCAGATGCCGCGGGTGGGTGAAGCGGGGCATTTTGCCATAAATGACGGAGCGTCCAGCCGGGGGTGATAGAATTTGACACATGTCCCGCAGCTTTCCTACGACGTTGCCAACTTCCCGCATTTCTCTCGTCGCGCTTGGCGCAGCGCTCGCCGCGGCTTTGTCTGCCGGGCCTTCCGGCGCGTTCGCGCAGGCCTCGGGCGCAACCGCGCCGGCCGCCGCCGCAGCCGCGCCCGTTATGTCCGCAGCCGCACCGGATTTCGACGCCCGTCAAAAAGTGCTCAATCAGCGCTCCGCAGAAAACGATTATCGTTATGCGGTGGCCGAGCACGATTGCTACAGCAAGTTCTTCGTCAATCACTGTCTCGGCAAGGCGCGCGACCAGATGCGCGACGAGCGCGCAAGCATCCGCCAGGAACAGCTCGCGCTCGACGACGAGCAGCGTGCGGTGCGCGCGCTGCAGCGCGACCAGCAGCAGGCGCTGAAGCAGGCGCAGAATGCGGCGGAAGCGCCGCAGCGCGCAGCGAACGACGCGGCGAACGCGGCTGCGTTTCGCGACAAGCAGGAGCAGAATGCTCTGAAGCAGGCGCAGCGCGGTGCCGAAGGGCCGCAACGCGCGGCGAGCAAGCAGGCATACGACCAGAAGCAGGCCGACTTCCAGCGCAAGCTCGACCAGGCGCACCAGCAGGCGGCGCAGAAGGCGCAGGAGCGGGCGGACAACGCCGCGCGCTACGAGCAGAAGCAGAAGGAAGCCGCGCAGCACAAGGCCGATATCGAGCGGCGTCAGCAGGAAGCGGCCGAGAAGGCCAAGCAGCAGCAACAGCAGGGGCAGTAACGTGTTGGATTGATCGGGATCAGTCTCGTGCGCGTCGGCACGCCAGTCGGCGCGCTGCTTCGATGAGGAGGCAAACATGCAAAACCGTCTCACGGAACAGCAGCAGGAATTGCACAACCGTTTGGCTGCATTGCAGGAGCAGCACCAGCAGCTCGCTCGGGAGATCGAGCTGAAGGAAGGACACTCCGACATCGACGACATCGCGCTGCACCGGCTGAAGAAGGAAAAGCTGGCAGCCAAGGACAAAATCATCTTGCTGCAATCGCAGCTGGAACCGGATAAGCGCGCCTGAGCGCGGCCTGGCAAGCGCCGGCGCCGCACGGGCGCTGGACACAGGAACGCTTGCCTTGAATTCACCGCTTGAAGCCACCCCCGATGCCCGGCGAGACACATCGTCCGC
This sequence comes from Burkholderia sp. S-53, assembly GCF_025560745.1. Taxonomy (NCBI): domain Bacteria; kingdom Pseudomonadati; phylum Pseudomonadota; class Betaproteobacteria; order Burkholderiales; family Burkholderiaceae; genus Burkholderia; species Burkholderia sp. S-53. The sequence goes on along the minus strand of NZ_CP090483.1, from coordinate 2,071,825 downwards.
CGGGCGCGTTCGTGCGCCCGAAGGCACCTTCGAGCTGAGCCGCAAGCGTGTCGACGAGCTCGACACGATCTTCGGCGAAGGCGGATTGCTGGCGCGCGCGCTCGACGGCTATCGGCCGCGTACGTCGCAGATCGAGATGGCGCGCGCAGTCGCGTCCGCGATGGAGGCGTCCGCGCGCCGGATGCCCGAGCCCGAGATCTTCGAGACCCGCAAGCGGCCGGCGCGCCGCCTCGGCGACGGCGACAAAGCGGCCGAACCGGCGGCGGACGATGCCGCGACGGCCGAATCCGATAACGACGCAGGCGACAACACGCTGATCGTCGAAGCCGGTACGGGTACCGGCAAGACCTATGCGTATCTCGTGCCCGCGATGCTGTGGGGCGGCAAGGTGATCGTGTCGACCGGCACGAAGCACCTGCAGGACCAGCTGTTCCAGCGCGACATCCCGACCGTGCGCAACGCGCTCGCGGTGCCGGTGACGGTCGCGATGCTCAAGGGCCGCGCAAACTACCTGTGTCACTACTACCTGCAACGCACGGCCGACAACGGCCGCCTGCCGTCGCGGCAGGACACGGCCTACCTGCAGGAAATCGTCCGCTTCGCGAAGCTCACGAAGAGCGGCGACAAGGCCGAGCTCGCGAGCGTGCCGGAAACGGCGCCCGTGTGGTCGATGGTCACGTCGACGCGCGACAACTGCCTCGGCCAGGAATGCCCGCACTACAAGGAATGCTTCGTGATGCAGGCGCGGCGCGAGGCGCAGCAGGCCGATGTCGTCGTCGTCAACCACCACCTGTTCTTCGCGGACATCATGCTGCGCGACACGGGAATGGCCGAGTTGCTGCCGAACGCGAACACGGTCATCTTCGACGAAGCGCACCAGTTGCCGGAGACGGCGACGCTGTTCTTCGGCGAGACGCTGTCGACGACGCAGATTCTCGAACTCGCGCGCGACACGGTGGCCGAAGGACTGAGCCACGCGCGCGACGCGGTCGAGTGGGTGAAGCTCGGCGGCGATCTCGAACGCGCAGCGCGCGACTTGCGCCTCGCGTTCGCGAACGACCAGATCGTCCGCATGTCGCTCGCCCAGCTTGGCGACGATCACCCGATGTTCGGCGCGCTCGATGCGCTCGAGGCGGCGCTCGACGCGCTTGCATCGGCGCTCGCGAGCCAGGCCGAGCGGGCGGAATCGCTCGGCGCATGCCTGCGGCGCGCACGCGAGCTGCAGGACCTGCTGGCCGGCTGGGTCACGCCCGGCGCGGCGGAAGCGGCCGCGAAGGCCGACGCGGCGGCAGCCGGCGACAAGGCGGCTTCCGACGGCGATCCGAACGAGAAGGTGCGCTGGGTCGAGGTGTTCGCGCATACCGTCCAGTTGCACGAAACGCCGCTGTCGGTTGCGCCGATCTTTGCGAAGCAGCGTGCAGGCGTGCCGCGTGCATGGGTGTTCACGTCGGCGACGTTGTCGGTGCGCGGCGATTTCACGCACTACGCGGCACAGATGGGCCTCAGCTCGCGTCGCTCGATGACGCTCGCAAGCCCGTTCGACTATCAGTCGCAGGGGCTGCTGTATGTGCCGCGCAACCTGCCGCAGCCGTCTTCGCCGGCGTTTACCGATGCCGTGTTCGATGCGGCGCTGCCGGCGATCGAGGCGTCCGGCGGCGGCGTGTTCATGCTGTGCACGACGTTGCGAGCGGTCGACCGGATTGCGTCGAAGCTGCGCGACGTGATCGAGTCGCGCGGCTGGAATACGCCGCTGCTCGTGCAGGGCGATGCGAGCCGAACCGAACTGCTCGATCGCTTCCGCGCGTACGGCAATGCGATCCTGGTCGGTAGCCAGAGTTTCTGGGAAGGCGTCGACGTGCGCGGCGACGCGCTGTCGCTGGTCGTGATCGACAAGCTGCCGTTCGCGCCGCCGGACGATCCGGTGCTGGCCGCGCGGCTCGACGCGCTGACGAAGAAGGGCCTGAGCCCGTTCGCCGTGCATCAGCTGCCGCAGGCCGTGATCACGCTGAAGCAGGGCGCGGGCCGGCTGATTCGCGCGGAGACGGATCGCGGCGTGCTGATGATCTGCGACACGCGGCTCGTCGACAAGCCTTACGGGCGCCGGATCTGGCAGAGCCTGCCGCCGTTCAAGCGGACCCGCGAGATCGCGGTCGTCCAGGACTTCTTCGACGAGCATCGCTCGGACAAGCGCAGCACGTGACGGCATGCGCGGCGCCCGCCGCGCGACCGCAACGGTGCCGCCGGAATGCGGTGCCAACAAAAAACCCGGCTCGATGGCCGGGTTTTTTGTTGGCGCAACGGGTGTTGCGTCGCGCAGCGCTTTAGAACTGCCACCACGACTTCTTCGTGCCGGGGCGCGAATGGCCCGTCACGTACGGGCTGTCGGGGAACGTGCCCGCGAGCACGCGCTTCGTGTCCTCGGCGAGTTGCGGCTGGTTCAGCTTGTCGTACGACAGGATCATGATGTGCAGCGCATCCTCGATTGCCGGCGCGCCCTTGTAGTCCTTGATCGCGAGCTGCGCGCGGTTGATGGCCGCGACATACGCGCCACGGCGGTAGTAGTAGTCGGCCGCGTGCACTTCGTGCGACGCGAGCGCGTTGACGATGTAGCGCATCCGCGCGGCCGCGTCGGGCGCGTACTTGCTCTTCGGGAAGCGGTCGACGACGACCTTGAACGCATCGTACGATTCGCGCAGTGCCTGCGGATCGCGCTCGCTCATGTCCTGGCCGGAGAAGCGGCCGAACAGGCCGAGATCGTCGTTGAAGTGGATCATCCCCTTCAGGTAGTACGCGTACGGGATATCCGGATGATCGGGGTGGAGCTGGATGAAGCGGTCGACGGCCTGGTCGGCGGCTGCCGCTTCGTTGTCCTTCCAGTTGCAGTATGCAACGTTGATCTGCGCCTGTTGCGCGAAATGGCCGAACGGATCGCGACCTTGCAGCGATTCGAAATATTTCGCGCACTTGCCCCAGTCGCCGCCGGACAGTGCGTCCTGGGCCTCTGAGTATAATTTGTTGTTCGACCAGGTAGCCGTCTCGTCCTGCTTCTGCGGCAAGCCGTGGCAGCCGGCGATGAGGGCCGCGGCCGCTACCGCCGCAGCCCGGGCGGCGACGGTTCTGGCCGTACGTTTGGTCGAATTCATCATGCTCGCATGTCCTAGCTTCAAGTCTCGGTGACCCAGTCTAAATGACCCGTTCAAGTTCGCAGAATGCCCAGCCGGGCACACCAAATCGCGAAGATTATAGCCCAAGCGGTCGGCCCGCCGACGCTGCGTCGGGGGATTCCCTCGATGACGATCTGACCGGCGACGCAATGCAACCGCCCGTGGCGCCGTCCGCGGCGGGCGATGACGCGCCGCGCGTCGTCGAAGTGCCGCTGTCGCTCGCGGGCGAACGCCTCGACAAGGCGCTTGCCCAACTGTTCCCCGAATTCTCCCGCAGCCGCCTGCAGAGCTGGATCGAGGCGCAGCGCGTGCTGGTCGACGGCGCACCCGCGAAGATCCGCCAGCCGGTGCCGCTCGGCGCAAAGATCGCGCTCGTGCCCGACCTGCTTCCCGAGCAGCTCGCGTTCACGCCGGAACCCGTGCCGCTCGACGTCATCTACGAGGACGACGCGCTCGTCGTCATCAACAAGCCGGCCGGCCTCGTCGTGCACCCGGCGGCCGGCAACTGGAGCGGCACGATCCTGAACGGCCTGCTGCATCGCTACGGCGACGCGGCGGCCGGCCTGCCGCGCGCGGGGATCGTCCACCGGCTCGACAAGGAAACCTCCGGCCTGATGGTGGTGGCACGCACGCTGGCCGCGCAGACCGACCTCGTGCGCCAGCTGCAGGCCCGGACGGTGAAGCGCCGCTATTTCGCGCTCGTGTGGGGCACGATGCCCGAGGAAGGCACGATCGACGCGCCGATCGGCCGCGATCCGCGCGAGCGGACGCGCATGGCCGTCGTCACGGGCGCGTCGGGCAAGCCCGCGCGCACGCATTTCCGCACGGTTGACACATGCGTGTGGCAACGTCAGCCGGTTTCTGCGATCCAGTGCGACCTCGAAACCGGCCGCACGCACCAGATCCGCGTGCACTGCGCGCACGCCGGGCATCCGCTGCTCGGCGATCCCGTCTACGGGCGGGCGCGCGGCAAGCGCTCGGTCACGCCGCTGCCGGACGGGTTCGCGCGACAGGCGCTGCACGCATGGCGGCTCGGCCTCGTGCATCCGGTCACGGGCAAGGCGATGCAGTGGCGCTGTCCGCTGCCGGACGACATGAACGCACTCGTCGCGGCGCTCGGCTTCGGGCAGGGCGACGAGGAATTCGACGACGACGACGGTGTCTACGACGATGACGATTTCGGCGGCGAGTATCACGACGATGAGCCGTACCTGGACGATGAGGAGGAGTGAGTGCCGATGACGAACCTGGCGCCGTTGACGTGGCAGGACTGCGTGCAGCCCGACTGGCAGGTGTCGCCGCGCGTGCGTGCGCTGATCACGACGCGCGACGGCGGTGTGAGCGAAGGCCCGTACGGGCGTTGGCAGGACGGTGCGGCGCGGGCAGGCGGGATGAACCTCGGCCTGCATACCGGTGACGATCCCGTTCACGTCGCGGCGAATCGCGCGCGCTTGCTCGCGCTGGCAGGCCAGTCGAGTGCGGCGTGGCTCGACCAGGTTCACGGCGCGCAGATCGTGCGCGCGGACGAGGTGATCGCGGCGGCGCCCGCGGCCGCGGCGCCGGTGCGGGCGGACGCGAGCGTCACGGACCGGGCGGGCGCCGTTTGCGTCGTGATGGTGGCCGATTGCCTGCCGGTGCTGCTGTGCGACGCGCAGGGCCGGGCGGTCGGTGCCGCGCATGCGGGCTGGCGCGGGCTTGCGGCCGGGATCGTCGAGCAGACCGCGGCGCGCGTCGCGGCGCTCGCGGGCGGCGCGACGGACTCGCTTCATGCGTACCTCGGGCCGGCGATCGGCCCGCAGGCGTTCGAGGTCGGCGCCGACGTGCGCGACGCGTTTCTCGACACGGCCCCGCAGTCGGAGCATGATGAAACCCGTCGTGCGTTCGTCGCGATCGACGGCACGCCCGGCAAGTTTCTCGCCGATCTCCATGCGCTCGCGCGCCTGCGCCTCGCGCGTGCGGGCGTGGCGCACGTGAGCGGCGGGACAGCCTGTACGGTCACCGAGCCGACGCGCTTCTATTCGTACCGGCGCGACCGTGTGACGGGCCGCATGGCTGCGGCGATCTGGCTGGCAGATTGACGGCATGCGCATGCGCGCATGGTTTTGTTGCGTCGCGAAATCGGGTTATCTCGATATTGAGGCGGCAATGCGGCGTTGCATGCGCAGTTGAATGAAAAATCCCGAAGTCAAGTCGACCAGAATGTTTTATGTTTCGCCGGAACCCTTGTCCCGTCTGTTGCGCACGGATTATCTCCGTGCAGAAATGTTCAGCGGTTTGACATGGCGCTTCACATGGGGAAAACGATAATGATAAAAATACCGCACTGCGGCAGAATCTGGAGACGCCTCTCCAGAGCATGACGACCCGGCTCGCAGCCGGCACGCCGCGCGCGAGCAGGATTTCACGATAGACGCTCACGAATCACCGGTAAGGCAGGTAATGACAGCATCGAAAAATTCGTCGACGTCCGCTCAGGCGGGCACTTTCGCGGGCAGCATGGGATTTGATCCGGCCGCCCAGCCGATGCAGCAGATGTTCGAATCGTGGTTGAACGCGTGGCGCGGTTTTGCGGATCCGGCGCGCGCCGCGACTGCGTCGGCCACCGTTAATCCGTTCGCGACCTTCCAGTTTCCCGCTTCGTTTCCGTTCCAGGTGCCGTCGATGCCCGATCTGGGCAGCATGGCGTCGCCGTTCGCGGGGCTGAAGCTGCCGGTTGCGGCGATTCCGCCCGAACGGCTGCAGACGCTGCAGGCCGACTACGCGCGCGATTGCATGACGCTGATGCAGCAGGCGGCCGCCGCGAAGCTCGAGTCGCCCGAACTGAAGGACCGCCGCTTCAGCGGCGATGCGTGGAAGGCGTCGCCGGCGCATGCGTTCGCGGCTGCGTGGTATCTGCTGAACGCACGCTACCTGCAGGAACTGGCCGACGCGCTGCAGACCGATCCGAAGACGCGCGAGCGCATCCGTTTCACGGTCCAGCAATGGACGGCCGCCGCCGCACCGAGCAACTTCCTCGCACTGAATCCCGACGCGCAGAAATCGATTCTCGAGACGCAGGGCGAAAGCCTGCGGCAGGGGATGATGAACCTGCTCGGCGATCTGCAGCGCGGCAAGATTTCGCAGACCGACGAATCGCAGTTCGTGGTCGGCAAGAACCTCGGGTGTACTGAAGGCGCGGTCGTCTACGAGAACGACCTGATCCAGTTGATCCAGTACACGCCGAAGACGGACAAGGTGTTCGAGCGGCCGCTGCTGATCGTTCCGCCGTGCATCAACAAGTTCTACATCCTCGACCTGCAGCCCGAGAATTCGCTCGTCGCGCACGCGCTGTCGAACGGCCATCAGGTGTTCCTCGTGTCGTGGCGCAATGCGGATGCATCGGTCGCGCACAAGGCGTGGGACGACTACATGAACGAAGGGCTGCTCGCGGCGATCGACGCCGTGCAGCAGGTCAGCGGCCGCGAACAGATCAACACGCTCGGCTTCTGCGTCGGCGGCACGATGCTCGCGACCGCGCTGGCGGTGCTCGCTGCGCGCGGCGAACATCCGGCCGCGTCGATGACGCTGCTCACCGCGATGCTCGACTTCGCCGACACGGGCATTCTCGATGTGTTCGTCGACGAGGCGCACGTGCAGATGCGCGAGCAGACCATCGGCGGCAAGAACGGCACGCAACCGGGGCTGATGCGCGGCGTCGAGTTCGCGAACACGTTCTCGTTCCTGCGGCCGAACGACCTCGTGTGGAACTACGTCGTCGACAACTACCTGAAGGGCCGCACGCCCGCGCCGTTCGACCTGCTGTACTGGAACAGCGACTCCACGAGCCTGCCGGGACCGATGTACGCGTGGTACCTGCGCAATACCTATCTCGAGAACAAGCTGCGCGAGCCGGGCGCGCTGACCGTGTGCGGCGAATCCGTCGACCTGTCGCTGATCGACGTGCCGACCTTCATCTATGGCTCGCGCGAGGATCACATCGTGCCGTGGCAGACGGCCTATGCATCGACGTCGATCCTGTCGGGCCCGCTGAAGTTCGTGCTCGGCGCGTCGGGCCACATCGCGGGCGTGATCAATCCGCCGGCGAAGAAGAAGCGCAGCTACTGGGTCAACGACAGCGACCTGCCCGAAGCCGCGGACGACTGGTTCGCCGGTGCGGCCGAACAGCCGGGCAGCTGGTGGACGACCTGGGTCGAATGGCTCGACCAGTACGGCGGCCGCAAGGTGGCGCCGCCCGCCAAGCTCGGTTCCGCGCAGTTCCCGGTGATCGAACCGGCGCCGGGACGCTACGTGTTGCAGCGCGATTGACGAAAACCGGACAGCGGCGCACGCTGTCCGATGCACCGCAGTTTTTTAACAGGGCCGGTAACGATGCGCCGTGTCGTGCGGGCCTGGAGGAAAGGGAAATGACGGACGTAGTGATCGTATCGGCCGCGCGGACCGCGGTCGGCAAATTCGGCGGCTCGCTTGCGAAGATTGCGGCGCCCGAGCTGGGCGCGACGGTGATCCGCGCGGTGCTGGAGCGTGCGGGCGTGAAGCCGGAGCAGGTCAGCGAAGTGATCATGGGCCAGGTGCTGACGGCCGGCTCGGGGCAGAACCCGGCGCGGCAGTCGCTGATCAAGGCCGGGCTGCCGGCGGCAGTGCCGGGGATGACGATCAACAAGGTGTGCGGCTCGGGCCTGAAGGCCGTGATGCTGGCGGCGAACGCGATCGTCGCGGGCGACGCGGAGATCGTGATCGCGGGCGGCCAGGAGAACATGAGCGCGTCGCCGCACGTGCTGCCGGGCTCGCGCGACGGGTTCCGGATGGGCGATGCGAAGCTGGTCGACACGATGATCGTCGACGGCCTGTGGGACGTGTACAACCAGTACCACATGGGCATCACGGCGGAGAACGTCGCGAAGGAATACGGGATCACGCGCGAAGAGCAGGACGCGTTCGCGGCGCTGTCGCAGAACAAGGCGGAAGCCGCGCAGAAGGCCGGGCGCTTCAACGACGAGATCGTGCCGGTGTCGATTCCGCAACGCAAGGGCGAGCCGCTGCAGTTCGCGACCGACGAGTTCGTGCGTCACGGCGTGACGGCGGAATCGCTGGCGGGGCTGAAGCCGGCATTCTCGAAGGACGGTTCGGTGACGGCGGCGAACGCGTCGGGCCTGAACGACGGCGCGGCGGCGGTGCTGGTGATGTCCGCGCAGAAGGCGGCGGCGCTCGGCCTGACGCCGCTCGCGCGGATCAAGGCGTACGCGAATGCGGGCGTGGATCCGAGCGTGATGGGGATGGGCCCGGTGCCGGCTTCGCGCCGGTGCCTGGAGCGCGCGGGCTGGACGCCGGGCGACCTGGACCTGATGGAAATCAACGAGGCATTCGCGGCGCAGGCGCTGGCGGTGCACAAGCAGATGGGCTGGGACACGTCGAAGGTGAACGTGAACGGCGGCGCGATCGCGATCGGTCACCCGATCGGTGCGTCGGGTTGCCGGATCCTGGTGACGCTGCTGCACGAGATGGCCAAGCGCGATGCGAAGCGCGGGCTGGCGTCGCTGTGTATCGGCGGCGGGATGGGCGTCGCGCTCGCGGTCGAGCGTCCGTAACCGGTCGTCCGTTACCGGCGAACCGAATCCGTGCGCCGGCCGATTGCGGTTTCGGCCGGCGCCACGTGAAGTCAGAGCGGGCCTCCGGCAGCTCTCGAAACCAAGAAAATGGAGTGAGATCTATGTCTCAGCGAATTGCGTACGTAACGGGCGGGATGGGCGGCATCGGCACCAGCATCTGCCAGCGTCTGTTGAAAGACGGCTTCAAGGTCGTCGCGGGCTGTGGCCCGAACTCGCCGCGCCGTGTGAAATGGCTCGAGGATCAGAAGGCGCTCGGGTACGATTTCATCGCGTCGGAAGGCAACGTCGGCGACTGGGACTCGACCAAGGATGCGTTCGACAAGGTCAAGGCCGAAGTCGGCGAGATCGACGTGCTGGTCAACAACGCGGGCATTACGCGCGACGTCGTGTTTCGCAAGATGTCGCACGAAGACTGGACCGCCGTGATCGACACCAACCTGACGAGCCTGTTCAACGTGACGAAGCAGGTGATCGACGGGATGGTCGAGCGTGGCTGGGGCCGGATCATCAACATTTCATCGGTGAACGGCCAGAAGGGGCAATTCGGCCAGACCAACTATTCGACCGCGAAGGCCGGCATCCACGGCTTCACGATGTCGCTCGCGCAGGAAGTCGCGACGAAGGGCGTGACGGTCAACACCGTGTCGCCGGGCTACATCGGCACCGACATGGTGAAGGCGATCCGCCCCGACGTGCTGGAGAAGATCGTCGCGACGATCCCGGTACGGCGTCTCGGCGGGCCGGAGGAAATCGGCTCGATCGTCGCGTGGCTTGCGTCGAACGATTCCGGCTTCGCGACGGGCGCCGACTTCTCGCTGAACGGCGGCCTGCACATGGGCTGAACGCCCGGGCTGCGCGGGCCGGGTGGCCGCGCAGCCGGGTGTGTTCCGAAGGCCCCCGCCTCCCGGATTCGGGCGGCGGGGATTCGTCACTTGCGCTACGCTGCACTGAAAGGCGTTACATGACTACTACAAAGAAGACGGCCGAACGGCTCATCAAGAAGTACCCGAACCGCCGGCTCTACGATACCGAGACAAGCACGTACATTACGCTCACCGACGTGAAGCAACTCGTGCTGGAGCAGGAGGATTTCAAGGTCGTCGATGCGAAATCCAACGAAGACCTGACGCGCAGCATCCTCCTGCAGATCATCCTCGAAGAAGAAAGCGGTGGCGTGCCGATGTTCTCGTCGTCGATGCTGTCGCAGATCATCCGTTTCTACGGTCACGCGATGCAGGGCATGATGGGTACGTACCTGGAAAAGAACATCCAGGCGTTCATCGACATCCAGAACAAGCTCGCGGATCAGTCGAAGAACCTGTACGAAGGCAACGCGATGAATCCGGAAGTCTGGTCGCAGTTCATGAACATGCAGGCGCCGATGATGCAAGGGATGATGACGAGCTACATCGAGCAGTCGAAGAACATGTTCGTGCAGATGCAGGAGCAGATGCAGAACCAGGCGAAATCGATGTTCAGCACGTTCCCGTTCAAGCAGCCGGGTGCATCGGAGCCGGAGAAGAAGTAGCGATTCGCGGCAGGCCGGCCGCGGCGGTGCGAGCCGTCGGGCGTCGGTGCCGCGAAGCAAGGTGGCGCGGATCGGCCGGATCGTGTGCCCGGGCACGACGATGTGCGGCTGCCGCCTGCCGGAAGATATCGCCGACGATCGTTCATGATCGTCGGCACGACATGCTCGCGCCGCCTATGCGGCGGGCATGGCCGTTGTCCTGTCGATCGAGATCCAGTCACAAGCGAATTGAATGACGGGGCACGCCGCGCCCGACGGTGCGCGCTTGTACCGGTGCGGGTGTTTGCCTGCCGCACCCGATACGGCGCGGACCGGGATGTGTCGATGCGGCCTTTGGCGAATCGCCGTTCGGTTCCCGGGCACGACAGCGTGTTCGATGCCGCTTCGATGCGGTGCGGCCCAGAAAAACAAACTCACTGAGAGAAAGCATGCGAGGGATTCGAATGGCATCGGCCGGCAGGCTTGCCGGTCTTGCTGCGATGTTCATGTTCGGCATTGGCCTGGCCGTTCCGGGCTTTGCGATGGATTGCGCGAAAGCCACGCAGCCGATCGAGAAGCGCATTTGCGCGAACCCTGCGCTGCGCGCGGCCGATGCGCGAATGAATTCGGTCTATGCAGGCGCGCTGAAGGCCGCGTCGGACGCCGCTATCCACGACATGCTGGTGCGCAGCCAGCGCCGCTGGATCGATGCGCGCAATAGCCGTCTCCATGCCGATTACGATGGCCATCCGCTGGCCGTCGACGAAGTGCGCAAGGCAATCGACCGGCGCACTGCCGTGCTGGCCGATCAGTCGGATAAAGGGCTGATTGCACGAGCGCTGGCCGAGCGCCAGTGGCTCGCGAAATACACGGGCGGCCCGTTGACCGGTTTCGATGGAAACTGTGATTTCATTCCCGACGATGCGAGTGGTGCGCACGTTTCATATGCATGTTTCGGTGCGGTTCATGTGCAGCATCGTGCGCGGGTTTGCAGCCAGAGCGAGGACTGGGCGACCGGTGCGGTGTATCAATACCGCTCGGTGAGCGCGGCCGACGGCGGGAAGGTGCACCCGGTGGCGTTCTGCGAGGCGCAGGCGCATGGACATGCGTGCGATAACGGGGGCGCGCAATCGGGGTGGATGCGCGCGGGGGTGTCCGGCGACGACAAGCGTGCGTCCGCGCCGGCAACCGGTTTGCCGCAACTCGATGCGGAAATGTGGCCGATCGGCGATGGCGACGATGCGGTGTGGTTTGAGCGGTGTCTGACCGCGGCGATGTTTCCGTGAGTGCAGGACTGGATCGAGCCCGCTTCGGCGGGCTTTTTTACGATCTCGTCGCTCAAGTGATTTCACGCAATGCGGGCCGGGCGTATGCGATTGCCGGCGGCAACGCAGACGGTACCGGCCCGGATTGCCTCACAGTGCCGGGAATCCGTGTTCGTCATCTTGCGGAGGAAGGTCGAGCACGAGCTTGACGGCGCTGTAGTTGGCCTTGAGCGAAAACACGCGGCCGATCACGAGAAACGTCTGCCGCGAATTCTCGAGTTCGACGAAATCGCCCGGCTGCGGCACGTGCGCGCCCTGGTCATAGGAAAAGCTGGTGCTGGTTTGTTCGCCGATGGTTTCGGCAGCGTGCTCGGTGAATTCGATCGTGATGTGGGTGGTCATGCGAGCCCCGTTGGGTAATTGAAGAGAGCGGACGCTGCGATTTTCGCATAGTGACGGGGCGGTTTCGGGGCGATTCCGGCGCGGTGGTGTTTGCCGATCGTGCCCGTCATATCGTTGCGTCGCTCTGAAAGGGACGGATCTGGTTCGGCTGTCGACTCGGGGCGACCGCGCGAGGCGCACATTGACGTCGTGGTCCGTAGCGTCGCAACCGCCGGCTTGGGCTCGCTGACCGCTGAATCGTTGTAACCCCACGCTGTTGACGGCCCGCCTTCACACGCCAGATGTCCCAATCCCCCAAAGCAGGGTTCGTATCCCTCGGGGTGGTCGAAGTTATTAAATATAACCTTGACCAGTATGGCAGTTTGAATTGTGTAGAGACTTGCGCGCGGCCGCGTTGACGGGCAGATGGCTGGCAGCGCCCGCGCTGGTCGCGTCGGCCGATAGCCAAGCTGCAGCTATCGGCCGTATGCGTGCCTGACCTCTTATGCGGACTCGCTAGCGGGCCGGCGGGGATAAGAGACGACCTCGCAAATAATCGCGTTGGCGATGAGTGGCATCATTGTTCTTCCATTGATGCATAGGGGATCGGTTGCTCCAGTTGCCAGTTAATGCCATCGGCCGTCGACGTGTAAAAAATGCTCGAGTCGGAGGCGCTTTGGTGCGCCAAATAAAGCGTGTTGTTAAACACCGTCAATGAAACCGGTTCGGTGGTCTGGGCAACACCCAGGAGAAGTTCCCTCGGAAATTGCCAGTTAATACCATCCGATGTCCATGTGTAATAGATGTTGTTGTTGGAGTCGGGGGCACCTTTATACGCCAGGTAAAGATTCCCGTTGAATGCCGCCATTGCAACAGGCGCGTTGGTCGAGACAATTTCGGGTCGTACGATATTCTCCGTTGCCCAGTTAATACCATCGGACGACGACGTGTAGAAAATTTTGGAGTCGGTGGCCCCTTTATGCGCCAAGAACAACTTCGTGCCAAATGCGGCCAATGCAACCGCCTGGGTGGTCCTGGCGACGCCCGTGAGGACTTGGTTCGGCGATGATGCCCAGCTCGAGCCGTCGAATGTCGTGGTGTAAATGTTGGTGCCGGAGGCCTGTTTGAACCCCAGGTACAGCTTCGTCTTGAAATGCGCCAGTGCGACGGGATTGTCGCTTCTGCAATTCTGAACGCCCCGGTCATTCCCCCATTGTGTGCCATTGGTTGAGTTGTAATAGACTTGGGTGTCGTTCCCGGAGCCTTTGTGAGCCATATACAGATTATTATTGAGTGCTGCTAATGCAATGGCTTGATTGGTCGTGTCGATGTTGTTGACCGGGGCAGGGCGCGTCCAGGTTGTACCATCATATGTCTGGTACTGCATTTTTGTACTACCTTGAGCTTTGTTTACCAAGTACAACTTCCCATTGAGCGTGGCAATTGTAGGCCAATTCGTTGTCTGGGCGGCGGCAGTGGAAATGTCTTGGTTGTTTTCTTCGTCAACAAGCCGGTTTTCGTCATTCATGATATGACCCTCAGGATTATTAATGGAGCTGGACCGGCCGATTTATTTGGGCCGGCACGTGAAATTTGAAAACTCACGTGCAATAAACGTAGTCTTGTTCATGCGGCAGAGCCATTACACTCGATTACGCACCCACGCGATCTGGACGTCGCGCGATCAATGGAGTTGCCGACGCTCGATCACTCGAAGCGCTAAGTGACAGGCATAACGAAAACGGCGCCGAAGCGCCGTTGTTTTCATGCAGAGGCCCGCTTTGATCATCCGCGAAGATATTCACTGCCGATCAGGAAACATCGACAGGACCTGATCGCGTCATCCTGAACTGCGCGTGTGACGTTCGGGCCTGAGTCGATGATGCGGCTTTACATGTCGATCATCGCGAGCGACGCCGGCTCGCCGTCCGGCGTCGCGAGCCGCAACTCGTGAAAGCTGACCGGGCTGATCTCGCCGGTGATCGACGCGACAAACGGCACGTTGTCCGTGCGGGCGATCTCGGTCGGCTTCGTCATTGCCGTGGTGCTCGCTTACGTTCGAATGCGATGATCCGGACCCACGGGTTCATTTCCCGGCGTGGCCGCACGCAGTGTTGATGCTGTTCCACGGAGCGCGGAAACGCTCTCATAGGGACATCAAGTACAGGTCGCCGGTACCGCCGACGCGGCCATCTTGCAGCCAGCAAACGACCGATCGGTAGCGCTTTCAGCCGCTCGCGGTTGTACGCGCGGCCGTCGCTGGCCGTCACAACAGGGAGGCTGGCGTTCATGATCTGCGCGAACCGCGCCTGAGCCTGCAGCCACTTGGTGCGGCTTGGGCGATTCAGACCCTCGACTTCAGGACCAGGTCGGCCGGCACCTCGTTGCCCTCGACGGCGCGCCGGAATACGCCAAGCGCGCGTTGCCTGATGTACCGCTGTCGATAGGCCGACAGGCCCTCGTCCCGGAGAGAACGGGAGGTATCAACCCCCATCCCCCGATCCACCGCCGATCTGGCGGCCCGTCCGATCCCGTACTCCGTGGCCGTTTTCCCCCGCTTGTTTTGCCTCGCCGAACCCTAAATCGCTGTAAACTCACGCTTTTGCTGCCACGCCCCCACATTCCAGATGTCCCAATCCCCCAAAGTAGGGTTCGTATCCCTCGGGTGCCCGAAAGCCCTCGTCGATTCCGAACAGATCATCACGCAACTGCGCGCCGAAGGTTATGAAATCTCCGGCACCTACGACGGCGCCGACCTCGTCGTCGTCAACACCTGCGGCTTCATCGACGAAGCCGTGCAGGAAAGCCTCGACGCGATCGGCGAAGCGCTGACCGAGAACGGCAAGGTGATCGTCACCGGCTGCCTCGGTGCGAAGTCGAGCGCCAGCGGCTCGAACCTGATCGAGGAAGTCCATCCGAAGGTGCTCGCCGTCACTGGCCCGCACGCGGTGGGCGAAGTGATGCAGGCCGTGCATTCGCACCTGCCGAAGCCGCACGACCCGTTCGTCGATCTGGTGCCTGCGGCCGGCATCAAGCTCACGCCGCGCCACTACGCGTACCTGAAGATCTCCGAAGGCTGCAACCACCGCTGCACGTTCTGCATCATCCCGTCGATGCGCGGCGATCTCGTGTCGCGTCCGGTCGCCGAAGTGATGCTCGAGGCCGAGAACCTGTTCAAGTCGGGCGTGAAGGAACTGCTCGTGATCTCGCAGGACACGAGCGCGTACGGCGTCGACGTGAAATACCGCACGGGCTTCTGGAACGGCAAGCCGATCAAGACGCGCATGACCGACCTGGTCGCCGCGCTCGGCGAACTCGCCGCGCAGTACGGCGCGTGGGTCCGCCTGCACTACGTGTATCCGTATCCGAGCGTCGACGAAGTGATTCCGCTGATGGCGGAAGGTCCGTTCAAGGGCCATGTGCTGCCGTATCTCGACGTGCCGTTCCAGCACGCGCACCCCGAAGTACTGAAGCGCATGAAGCGCCCGGCGAACGCCGAGAAGGTGCTCGAGCGCGTGCAGAAGTGGCGCGAGATCTGCCCGGACCTGACGATCCGCAGCACGTTCATTGCCGGCTTCCCCGGCGAGACGGAAGAGCAGTTCGAAACGCTGCTCGACTTCATCCGCGAGGCGGAACTCGATCGCGTCGGCTGTTTCGCGTACTCGCCGGTCGAAGGCGCGACCGCGAACGAACTCGACGGCGCGCTGCCGGACGATGTCCGTGAAGAACGCCGCGCGCGCTTCATGGAAGTCGCCGAGGAAGTGTCGGCGAACCGCATCCAGCGCAAGGTCGGCAAGACGCTCAAGGTGCTGATCGACGAAGTCAGCGAAGAAGGCGGGATCGGCCGCACGGCAGCCGATGCGCCGGAGATCGACGGGGTCGTCTACGTCGAGCCGGCGACGAAGGCGTCGAAGCGCTACAAGGTCGGCGATTTCGTGTCCGTGAAGATCACGGGCGCCGACGGCCACGATCTGTGGGGCGAGGTGTAAGCGATGGCCGCCGCATTTCCGGAGATCCTCGCGCTCGGCGAGGCGATGATCGAATTCAACCAGTCGCAGCCGGGCCGTCCCGAATTCCTGCAGGGTTTCGGCGGCGACACGTCGAACTTCTGCATCGCCGCGGCGCGCCAGGGCGCGTCGACGGGCTTCGTGTCGGCGATCGGTGACGACCCGTTCGGCCGCCTGCTGGCCGACATGTGGCGCGCCGAGCACGTCGACACGACGTACGTGCGGATCGACCGCACGGCGCCGACCGGCGTGTATTTCGTCACGCACGGCGCCGACGGCCATCAATTCGACTATCTGCGCGCGGGCTCCGCGGCGAGCCGCTATGCGGCGGGCGACCTGCCGCTCGACGCGCTGGCTGCGGCGAAGGCCGTGCACCTGTCGGGCATCAGCCTCGCGATCAGCACGGCCGCGTGCGACGCGGCGTTCGCGGCGATCGACCATGCTCGCAGCAACGGCGCGAAGGTCAGCTTCGACACGAACCTGCGCCTGAAGCTGTGGCCGCTGCCGCGTGCTCGCGCGGTGATGCGCGAGGCGCTTCGCCAGACCGACATCTGCCTGCCGAGCTGGGACGACGTCACGGCGCTCACGGGCGCGGACGATCGCGATGCGATCGTCGACGCGATGCTCGAACACGGGCCGCAGGTCGTCGCGCTGAAGCTCGGCAAGGAAGGCGCGTATGTCGCGACGCCGAACGAGCGGCGCGTCGTGCCGGGCTTCGCGGTCGAGGCCCTCGACGCGACGGGCGCGGGCGACTGCTTCGGCGGCGCCTTCGTCGCGCGGATCGTCGCGGGCGACGATCCGTTCGCGGCGGCGCGCTATGCGAACGCGGCGGCGGCGCTGTCGACGACCGGCTACGGCGCGGTCGCGCCGATTCCGCACCGCGATGCGGTGGAGCGCCTGATGCAAGGCTGACGCGGCCCACGCACGCCGGCCACGGCCCCGCACGATCGATTCATTCGAACAGAAGGATGAGGAGGCAACATGCAACGTGAAGTGGTGGTGGTGAGCGGCGTGCGTACCGCGATCGGCGATTTCGGCGGCAGCCTGAAGGACTTCGCGCCGACCGAGCTCGGCGCACAAGTCGTGCGCGAAGTGTTGCAGCGTGCGCAGGTGTCGGGCGACGAGGTCGGCCACGTGGTGTTCGGCAACGTGGTGCACACGGAGCCGAAGGACATGTATCTCGCACGCGTCGCCGCGATCAACGGCGGCGTCGCGCAGCATGCGCCGGCGCTCACGGTCAACCGGCTGTGCGGGTCCGGGCTGCAGGCGATCGTGTCGGCCGCGCAGGGCGTGCTGCTCGGCGATGCGGACATCGCGATCGCGGGCGGCGCGGAGAACATGAGCCGTGCACCGTATGCGATCCCGGCCGCGCGCTTCGGGCAGCGCATGGGCGACATGCGCGCGGTCGACATGATGGTCGGCGCGCTGAACGATCCGTTCCAGACGGTCCACATGGGCGTGACGGCCGAAAATGTTGCTGCGAAGTACGGCATTTCGCGCGACGCGCAGGATGCGCTCGCGCTCGAATCGCACCGCCGCGCGTCGCATGCGGCGAAGTCCGGCTACTTCAAGGATCAGATCCTGCCGGTCGAGCTGATCGGCTCGAAGAAGGGCACGCCGGTCGTGTTCGATCGCGACGAGCACGTGCGCCACGATGCGAGCCTGGACGACTTCTCGAAGCTGCGGCCCGTGTTCGTGAAGGAGAACGGCACGGTGACGGCCGGCAATGCGTCGGGCATCAACGATGCGGCAGCCGCGGTGCTGCTGATGGAGCGCAGCGTCGCCGAGAAGCGCGGCGCAAAGCCGCTCGCGCGCCTCGTCGCGTATGCGCATGCGGGCGTCGATCCGGCCTACATGGGAATCGGTCCCGTACCTGCCACGCAAAAGGTGCTCGCGCGCGCGGGGCTGGCGGTTGCCGATCTCGACGTGATCGAGGCGAACGAGGCATTCGCCGCGCAGGCATGCGCGGTGACGAAGGAGCTGGGTCTCGACCCGGCGAAGGTGAATCCGAACGGGTCCGGCATTTCGCTCGGTCACCCGATCGGCGCGACGGGCGCGCTGATCACCGTCAAGGCGCTGTACGAGTTGCAGCGCATCGGCGGCCGATACGCGCTCGTGACGATGTGCATCGGCGGCGGGCAGGGCATCGCCGCGATTTTCGAGCGAATCTGAAGCAAGGAGCAACGCAAGGTGGGTCGATATTCGGAATGGCAACGGGCGCTCGTCGTCGCAGGCGCGCTGGCAGCGGGCATCGCGCTGCCGGGCGCGGTCGCGGCGGAGGCCGTCGCGCCGGGCGCGCAACACGATGAAGCGGCACCCGCGCGGCCGCTGCGGCCGAATCCCGAATTCGCCCGCCTGCCGCGCTACGAAGGCACACTCGGCGACCGGCCGATCGTCGTGCATCTCGGCCCGAAGACGGACGAGGAAGGCGTGCATGGCGAATACCAGTTCGCCGATACGGGCGAGGTCGTCCTGCTCGCGGGCGATCGCGATGGCGATACGCTCGAGATCGAGGAATCGAACGACGGCACGAACATCACCGGCGTGTGGGTCGGCCGCTTCGACGCGACGGGCGACCTGAAGGCCGACCGGATGAACTCGGACGAATCGGACCCGCAGCCCGTCGTGCTGCGTCTGGCGCCGGGCAAGCGCACGGCGCTGCAGGTGCGCGACGGCCGCGTGCAGGAAATCGAGACGGTGGGCGGCATCGTCAACCTGCGCACCGACGACTGAGCCCGCGCTGGCTCGGCGTGCGCGGCGCGCATTGTACCGGGCCAAATGCGCCGATTTTGGCTAATCTAGCGACATATTCCGCAACCGAACGGCCTTGTGCCCGGCTTCCTTTCATGACTGCATCCACTCCCAAGCGCGCGCTGCAAACCCGCATCGTTCAACCCGACGACGTCATTCCGGAAGGCTTCCGTTCGTTCGTGCCGCCGGTCGCGCGTGCGTCGACGGTCGTGTTCCCCGATCTCGCGACGATGCGCGCGCTCGTCTGGCACAACGACAACCAGTGGCGCTACGGGCTGCACGCGACGCCGACGTCGCTCGCGCTCGCGCAGCGGCTCGCCGAGATCGAGGGCGGCACGCACGCGCTGCTGCAGCCGTCGGGCCTCGCGGCCATCATGAACGTCTATTTCGGGATCGTGAAAGCCGGCGACGACGTGCTGATTCCGCACAACGTGTACGGGCCGAATGCCGATTTCGGCAGCTGGCTCGCCAAGGATTTCGGCATTACCGCGCGCTTCTACGATCCGCTCGTCGGCGCCGGCATCGCCGATCTGATCCAGCCGAACACGCGGCTGATCTGGATCGAGGCACCCGGTTCGGTGACGATGGAAGTGCCCGACGTGCAGGCGATCACGGCGGCCGCGAAGGCGCGCGGCATCGTCACCGCGATCGACAATACCTTCTCGGCCGGGCTCGCGTTCAAGCCGTTCGAGCATGGCGTCGACATCTCGGTGCAGGCGCTGACCAAGTACCAGTCGGGCGGCAGCGATGTGCTGATGGGCGCAACGATCACCGCGAACGCGGAACTGCAAGCAAAGCTGAAGCTCGCGCGGATGCGCTGCGGGATCGGCGTATCGGTCGACGATTGCTCGCTCGTGCTGCGCAGCCTGCCGAGCATGCAGGTGCGCTTCGACGCGCACAGCAAGAGCGCGCTCGCGCTCGCGCAATGGCTGAAGACGCGGCCGGAGATCGCTTCGGTGCTGCACCCGCAGATCGCCGATTGCCCGGGGCACGCGTCGTTCGTGCGCGACTTCACGGGCGCGGGCGGGCTGTTCTCGGTGGTGTTCGACGGACGCTACAGCGCCGAGCAGATCGACCGTTTCGTCGAGTCGCTCGACCTGTTCGCGATCGGCTGGAGCTGGGGCGGCGCGTGCAGCCTCGCGATGCCTTACGACGTCGCGTCGATGCGTCCGGACTGGCCGCATCGCGGCACGCTGGTGCGTTTCTATGTCGGTCTCGAGGACGAAGCCGACCTGCGCGCGGACATCGAGCGCGCGATGCATGCCGTACTCGGCTGATCGCAGGCCGGTAACGTCCCGCGGAAAAACGAAACGCCGGCGCGATGCAAGATCGCGCCGGCGTTTTTCATTCGAGGTCGGGCGGGATCAGAACAGCCGCAGCAGCCCGTCGAGGCCGACGTGATCGAACGCGACCGTCGCCGCGTCGCGCACGACGGGCTTCGCGTGGAACGCGACCGACAGCCCGGCTTCGGCCATCATCTTCAGGTCGTTCGAGCCGTCGCCCATCGCGATCGCGCGGCTCGGCTCGAGGCCGAGCGACGCGCACGTGTCGCGCAGCATGCGCGCCTTCACGTCCGCGTTGACGATCTCGCCGAGCACCTTGCCGGTGAGCTTGCCGTCGACGATCTCGAGCGTGTTCGCATGTGCGTAGTCGAGGCCGAGGCGTGCCTTCAGCCGCTCGGTGAAGAACGTGAAGCCGCCCGACACGAGCAGCGTCTTCATGCCGGCGCCCTTCACGCCGGCCAGCATCGTCTCGGCACCCGGCGACAGGTGCAGCCGTTCCTCGTACACGTGCTCGAGCGCCTGTGCGTCGAGCCCGGCCAGCAGCGCGACGCGGCGCGTGAGGCTTTCGTTGAAGTCGCGGATCTCGCCGCGCATCGACGCTTCGGTGATCTCGGCGACCTGCGTCTTGAGCCCGCAGAAATCGGCGATCTCGTCGATGCATTCGATCGTGATCAGCGTCGAATCCATGTCCATCACGACCAGCCCGAAATCGCCGAGCGTGCGGCCGGCCTCGACGAATGCGAAGTCGAGTGCGTGCGTGCCGCAGTACGCGTCGATGTCGAGACGCTGCGCCGGGTTCGCGTTGTCGATGCGCAGCGCGTGATCGTCGGTCTGCACGATGCGGGTGCCGCGCGACAGCGCGAGCAGCGGTTTGTGATGGGCGTCCGACAGCGGCGCAAGACTCTGGATGACGAGGTTGTGGGTCATGGCGGGATGGTTGGGAGGCGAATGAAACGCGTGCGCGGCCGACGGGCGGCCGCCTGCGGACGCGGCCCCGTTCGGCTGCGGGCCATTGCGTCGCGAACGCGCCATTGTAGCCGGTTGGCCGGGCCGGGCGGTCGCGGCCAGTACGAATCCTGAGGCTCGACTCGAACCGGCACGCCCTCAGCGCGAGCCGAGCGCCGGCACCTATTGCCCGTCCGCACGGTCCCAGTACGGCGGATCGCCGAAATGCCCGGCCAGGAACGCGATGAACGCGAGCGTCTTCAGCGGCACGTGCGCGCGGCTCGGATAGACGGCCCAGATCGCGACGTCGTCCGCGAACGGATAGTCGTCGAGCACCGTGACGAGCGCGCCGCTCGCGAGCAGCGGGCCGACGTCCCAGGTCGATTTGATCGCGATCCCGAAGCCGTCGACGAGCGCTTCGCGGATCGCCTCGCCGTTGCTCGCGACGAGCCGGCCGCCGACCCGCACGGTCAGCGGGCCCTGCGGCGTCGCGAACGACCAGTCGCGCTGGTCGCCGAGGATTACGCACTCGTGCTGCGCGAGGTCGGCCGGATGGCGCGGCGTGCCGTGCTCGGCGAGATACGCGGGCGAGCAGCACAGCACACGGCGGTTCACCGCGAGCTTGCGCGCGACGAGCGTCGAATCCTTCAGCGCGCCGAGACGGATCGCGACGTCGTAGCCGTCGTCGACGAGATCGACGATCTCGTCGGACAGCCGCAAGTCGAGCGACACGGACGGGTAGCGGCGCAGGAATGCGGGAATCACCGGCGCGACATGCTGACGGCCGAACGACGACGACATCGACACCTTCAGCCGCCCGTACGGCTCGCTGCGGCCGCGGCCGACCGACGCGCGCGCGGCATCGGCGGCCGACAGCAGCGCGTCGGCGCGCGCCATGAAGATCTCGCCGTCCTGCGTGAGGCTGATGCGGCGCGTGGTGCGGTGCAGCAGCCGCGCGCCGAGCTGCCGCTCGAGTTGCGCGATGCGCGCGCTCGCGACCGCGGCCGACACGCCGAATTCGCGCCCGGCCGCGGTGACGTTCGCGAGCAGCGCCGCGCGCACGAACAGCGCGACGTCGAGCAGGTCGAGCGGCTTGTCGGGTGCCGGAATCGGATCGAGCGCCATTATTCTGAAATTCCTGAAAATGTTTCAGGAAATATAGCGGTTTTCTCGAAGGATCGGGTTGCCTACGATGACGTTCATGGGGCTGCGCCGCGGCCCGTCCGGTTTCCCTGAAAGGAGTTTCGTGATGAAAGCCGTTGGACTGACCCGTTATCTGCCGATCGACGACCCGCAGGCCTTGCTCGACGTGGAACTGCCGCAGCCCGTGCCTGGGCCGCGCGACCTGCTCGTGAAGGTCGAGGCCGTTTCCGTGAACCCGGTGGACACCAAGGTGCGTGCACCGAAGCCGCAGGTCGAGGAGACGCCGCGCGTGCTCGGCTGGGATGCCGCCGGCACGGTCGTCGCGGTCGGCGCCGACGTCACGCTGTTCCGGCCCGGCGACGAAGTGTTCTACGCGGGCAGCATCACGCGGCCCGGCGCGAACAGCGAATTCCATGCGGTCGACGAACGGATCGCCGCGCTGAAGCCGCGCACGCTCGACTTCGCCGCGGCCGCCGCGCTGCCGCTTACCGCGCTGACCGCGTGGGAAGCGCTGTTCGACCGGCTGCGCGTGTCGCCGCAGGGCGCGGATGCGGGCAAGTCGGTGCTGATCATCGGCGGCGCGGGCGGCGTGGGCTCGATCGCGATCCAGCTCGCGAAGGTGCTCGGCAAGCTGCACGTGATCGCGACCGCGTCGCGGCCGGCGTCGGCCGAGTGGGTGCGCTCGCTCGGCGCGGATGCGGTAGTCGACCATTTCGGCGATCTGCGTGCGCAGTTGCGCGAGGCCGGGCATCCGAACGTCGACTACGTGCTGATCTTCAACGACACGGACCGCCATTTCCCTGCCGCGGCGGAAGTCATCCGGCCGCAGGGCGGTATTTGCACGATCGTCGAGAATGAGAAGCCGGTGCCGGTCGAACTGCTGAAGGCGAAGAGCGCCGCGTTTCACTGGGAATTCATGTTCACGCGCGCGATGTTCGAGACGCCGGACATGATCGAGCAGCACCGGATCCTCGGCGAGGTCGCGCGGCTCGTCGACAGCGGCACGCTGCGCACGACGCTCGGTGAACGGCTCGGCGCGATCAATGCCGCGAACGTGCGCCGCGCGCACCAGTTGCTCGAAGCAGGGCGCACGATCGGCAAGCTCGTGCTGAGCGGGTTCTGAACTGGCAGCGCGCGTAAGGTTGCAACGCCGCGAACGCAAGCGGGGTAACACCCGATGCGTTTGCGGCGCATTGCATGCCGCTTGGCGGTAGACTGGCAACGCATCATGCATCGAAAACCGCGCGGCACGCGCGTGCCGCCGCATTACAAGGAGGTCAGCATGAGCCAACGCAGCTTGTCAGTCGCCGCATCGTGGTCGGCCGTGTTCGCGGCGGCGTGCGTCAGCGCGAGCGTATTCGCGGCGCCGCCGGTCAAGGGCAGCCTGAAGGGCGGCGGTACGGGGCAGCTCGAATACACCGTCAAGGTCGACTCGAAGACCTTCGGCAATACGCAGGAGACCCGCAAGATCCGCTCGGGCGAGACGGACGACTTCAACTGGAAGTCGGTGCCGCCGAGCGGCGCGGTCGCGATGCCGGGCGGCTGCCCGAACGCGGACAACCTGCCGCGCGACGAGAATGGCGCGATGGTGCGCCAGACCCAGGTGCGGCTCGCGCCGTCGGTCGACGCGAAGGGGATCGCGAACGTGCAGATGAGCTTCCAGGCGGCCGCGCCGAAGGGCACGCGCAATGTGACGGCGGGCGGCAAGTCGCTGCAATGCCCGGACGTCGTGTCGGTGAGCCAGGTGAAGTGGGTGTCGATTTCGACCAACGGCGGATCGAAGTCGGTGACGATGAGCGACGGCACGAAGGTGACGGTGTCGATCAAGCGTTGAGCGGCGCGCGCGGGCAGGCGTTTCGTCCGGTGCGCGCGCAACGGATTCGGCTGGCTGGCGAGCAGGGCGGCACGTGACCGTTTCGTGTCGCCGTCACGATGCGTTCCCGCAACTTGCTTGGCAGTACGTTGTTGCGGCAGCGGCTCGCGATGCGAGCGCGTCGCGACCTGCGTGACGTCATGCGGATGTTACGTTACGCTTACGAATGTCATCCTCTTTCCGTAGCGATATCCCGATGAAATTTCGCATACCCATGCTGCTGGCCGCTGCATGCGTCTCTGCGCATGCGCAGGCGGCCGACGATTGCAGTTTCGTGAAGAAGGTCGAACTGCCGTCGCGGCAGCAGGTGGCGGTCGTGTCGAGCGGCGCACTCGAACCGTGCTCGACCGGCAGCTACGCGGTGCGCGTGTATTCGACCGCGCATGCCGCACCCGGCTTCGAGACCGACGATTACGTGACGGGTGCGCTGCATGCGCGCGACGGCACGGTTACCGATGCGTACACGGCCGACCTCGGCGCGCGGGCACCGCAGTCACTTGTCGTGACGACGCGCTCGGCCGGCAGCGGCGGCTATGTCGGCGCGCAGGCCTATGTGACGACACCGCGTGCGGTGCGGCTCGTCGCGTCGGTCGACGGGCTCGCGCCCGACGCGGACATCGCGGCCGCGTTGCGGAAGGCGATCGGCAAGCGCAGCGGCGCGCGCTGACCGCCACCGCGCGAATGCGTCGCGCGGCGCCGCCGCGCGTCAGTGTGTGCGCTCTTCGAGCCGCGCTGCGAGAAAGCGGTGATCGGCCGAGAACAGCCGGCGATAGGTCATCAGCACCGCGCCGACGGTGCCGAGCGCGGACGCCGCGGCAATCAGGAACATGATCACGATCTGGTAGCGCACGGCCTGCAGCGGCGACTGGCCGGCCAGCACCTGGCCCGTCATCATCCCCGGCAGGCTCACGACGCCGACGACGGCCATCTGGTTCAGCGTCGGCAGCATGCCCGCGCGCACGGCCTGGCGCGCGGCGTCCTGCGCGGCTTCCCAGCGTGTCCCGCCCAGCGCGAGCACGGTCTCGACGCGGTCGCGGCGTGCCGTGAGCTCTTCCATCATCCGCTCGACGCCGAGCGACACGCCCGTCAGCGTATTGCCGAGAATCATCCCGAGGATCGGAATCGCGTATTGCGGCGCGTACCACGGATGGATGCGGATCACGACGAACAGGCCGACCGCCGCGACGAACCAGCTGCTGAACCAGATCGACGCAATGCTGTCGACGCGCTGGCCGCGGTACGTGCGCTTGCCGCGTCCCGCGCCGGCGAAGCCGGCGATCAGCGTCATCAGCGCGGTGAGCGGCAGCACGACAGTCCAATGCGGATGGCCGAACACCCAGCCGAGTACATAGCCGATCGCAAGCAGCTGCACGACGGTGCGCACCGCCGCGAGCGCGAGCTTGCGGCCGAGGCCGAGCGACAGTGCCGCCGAGATCCCGCCGTTGACCGCGACGAGTGCGGCGGCAATGCCGACGTCGACGAGGCTCAGGTCCTGCAGTGCCGGGCTCATTGCGTAGCCTCCGCCGGGTTGGCAACGTGCAGCACGCCGGCCTGCATCACGAGCCGCATCGTGCCGATTCGTGCGGCTTGGGCCGGGTCGTGCGAGATCCACATGTACGCGCGCGCGTCGGGCGCCGTGTCGAACCACGCACCGACGAGCGCCTCGATCGCGCGCGCCGATTCAGGGTCGAGCGCGGAGGTCGGCTCGTCGAGCAGCAGCACGTCGGGGTCGAGCTGCAGCACGCGCAGCAGCGCGGCGATCTGCGCTTCGCCGCCCGACAGGTCGCTCGCGCGCTTGTCGAGAAAGTCGGGGCCGCGGCCGGCACGTGCGGCGAGCGCTTCGGCGCGCGCGCGATCGAACGCGACGTCGCGATAGATCGCGAGCGAATACGGATAGCGCAGTTGCGATTCGACGGTGCCGTCCATCTGCGCGGGACGCTGGCGCACGTATGCGACGCTGCGCCGGTAGCGCGGGATCGCGCCGCGCCGGATCCGGCTGCCGCGCCACAGGATGTGGCCGCCGTCGAGCGGATCGAGCAGCGCGAGCGCGCGCAGCAGCACGCTCTTGCCCGACCCGGATGGTCCCGTGATGGCAATTCGCGATCCCGCTGCGAGGCTGAAATCGGTCGGGGCGAGCAGGGTCTTGCCGCTGCTGGCATCGTGCCGCGTGATGCGCTGCGCATCGATGAGGCCGGTGGAGGCTGTCATGTCACAAATGAAAAAAAGCGTTAATGGCGCCGAAACGTCACCATGGCGTGCGTCATAATACCGATTGAAAAGCCGCGGGTGTCGTGCGCCGTTCGTCCACGCAAGCGGCCCGGCATGCTGCGGCAACACTTCAGAACAACAACGGAACCGCCATGACGCTAACCCGAGCCATCGGCAAATCGGCTGCATGGATCGTCGGTATCGTCGCGGTGCTCATCGCGGCGGCCGGCGTCTTTCTTTTCACGTTCGACTGGAACCGCGCGAAGCCGTGGGTCAACGAACAGGTGAGTGCGGCACTCGGCCGCCCGTTCGCGATCAACGGCGACCTCAAGGTCGGCTGGCGTCGCCCCGACGGCGAGACCGGCTGGCGCGCATGGGTGCCCTGGCCGAGTTTTTCGGCCACGCAGCTCGAGATCGGCAACCCCGACTGGGCGAAGACGCCCAAGTTCGTCACGCTCGATGCCGCGCACTTCGATCTCGCGATCCTGCCGCTGCTCGCGCATGAGATTGTCATCCCGTCGATCGACGTCGAGAATCCCGCCGTCGACCTCGAACGGCTCGCCGACGGCCGCAACACGTGGACCTTCCAGTTCAAGCAATCGTCGCAGCCGTCGCCGTGGAAGGTGCGGCTCGACAGCTTCGGCTTCGCGAAGGGCACCGTCACGTATCGCGACGCGATCACGAAGGCCGACCTGAGTGTCGCGATCGATACGCTCGGGCAGCCGATCCCGCTCGGCGACGTGCTGAAGGAACAGGAACAGACGTCGCGTGAGGCGTCCGCGCAGCGTGTTGGCAAGCGCGGCGCCGCGCAGTTGAGCGCGAAGGCCAACGCGGAAGCCGCGTCGAGCGCGTCGGCGGTGCAGGCGGCGAGTGCGGTGTCGGCGTCGGGTGCTTCGGCTGCTTCGTCCGTTGCTTCGGGTGCTTCAGGTTCTTCGGCTTCGACCGCTTCTTCTGCTTCTTCTGCTTCTTCTGCTTCTTCCGCATCGGCGGCGGCGTCCGCCGCGTCCGGCGCAAGCGGCGCCGCGGCACCCGCGAAGCCGTCCGGCCCGACCTATGCGTTCGGGCTGAAGGTCGACGGCCGCTACAAGAACGTGCCGATCAGCGGCACCGGCAAGCTCGGCGGCGTGCTCGCGATCCAGGACGCGTCGCGGTCGTTCCCGCTGCAGGCCGACGTGAAGGCCGGCGACACGCGGCTCGCGATCGTCGGCACGCTGACCGATCCGATGCATCTCGCGGCGATCGACCTGCGGCTGTGGCTGCAGGGCACGTCGATGTCGCACCTTTACCAACTCACCGGCATCACGCTGCCCGACACGCCGCCTTACGCGACCGAAGGGCGGCTGATCGGCAACTTCAAGCGGCGCGCGAGCACGTTCCGCTACGAGAACTTCAACGGCCGCGTCGGCGGCAGCGATCTCGGCGGCACGCTGGTGTACGAGCAGCGCGAGCCGCGGCCGAAGCTGTCGGGCGAGCTCGTGTCGAACCTGCTGCAGTTCTCGGACCTCGCGCCGGTGATCGGCGCGGATACGGCCGCGAGTAAGGCGCAGCGCGGCGACACGACGCGCCAGCCGCCGGGCCGCGTGCTGCCGGTCGAGACGTTCCGCACCGATCGCTGGCGCGCGCTCGACGCGGACGTCAAGTTCACGGGCCGCAAGCTGATCAAGAGTTCGAACCTGCCGATCACGAACCTGTACACGCACATCGTGATGCAGGACGGCGTGCTGTCGCTCGAGCCGCTGCAGTTCGGCGTCGCCGGCGGCACGCTCGCGACGACCGCGCACCTCGACGGCAGCGGCGCACCGCTGAAGGGCCGCTTCACGGTGGCCGCGCGGCACCTGAAGCTCAAGCAACTGTTCCCGACGCAGAAGGTCATGCAGTCGGCGCTCGGCGAGATCAACGGCGACGCGTCGCTGTCGGCGACCGGCAACTCGCCGGCCGCGCTGGCCGCGACGTCGACCGGCGAAGTGAAGGCGCTCGTCACGGACGGCCGCATCAGCCGCCTGCTGATGGAAGCGGCGGGGCTGAACGTTGCGAACGTCGTCTACGAGAAGCTGTTCGGCAACAACGACGTGAAGATCAACTGCGCGGCGATCGACTTCGTCGCGACCAACGGCATGCTCGACCCGAAGGTGTTCGCGCTCGATACGGACGACGCGCTGATCAACGTCGACGGCCCGATCAGCCTGCGCGACGAAACGCTCGACCTGAAGATCCACCCGCATACGAAGGGTTTCCGGATCTTCTCGCTGCGCTCGCCGCTGTATGCGAAGGGCACGTTCAAGAACCCGAACGTCGGCGTCGATGCGGGCGCGCTCGCGCTGCGTGCCGGCGCGATGGTTGGGCTCGGGCTGATCAACCCGTTCGCGGCGCTGATCCCGCTGATCGCGCCGAGCAACAACAAGGACGTGCCGTGCTCGGAACTGTTCGGGCAGATGAAGGAGAAGGCCGCGCAGAAGGCGGCCGCGAAGGCCGGCAAGTGAGGCGGGCGGGCACCGGCGGGTGCCCGGCGCGGAGGGCGGAGTGGCGGGGCCGGAACGGCATGGTCGGCAGTTTCTCCGACACCTGCTAAAATACACGGTTTTCCGTCGATTTATCCTTTAACGGGACCTGCCGTGCTTTCTACTGCCAACATCACGATGCAATTCGGGCCAAAGCCCCTGTTCGAGAACATCTCGGTCAAATTCGGCGAGGGCAACCGCTATGGTCTGATCGGCGCGAACGGCTGTGGCAAGTCGACGTTCATGAAGATCCTCGGCAGCGACCTCGAGCCGAGCGCCGGCAACGTCGCGCTGGAGCCGAACGTCCGTCTCGGCAAGCTGCGCCAGGACCAGTTCGCGTACGAAGACGTGCGCGTGCTCGACGTCGTGATGATGGGCCACACCGAGATGTGGGCCGCGATGACCGAGCGTGACGCGATCTACGCGAACCCGGAAGCCACCGACGACGACTACATGCACGCGGCCGAACTCGAAGGCAAGTTCGCCGAATACGGCGGCTACGACGCCGAGGCGCGCGCGGGCGCGCTGCTGCTCGGCATCGGCATCGAGGAGAAGTTCCACAGCGGCACGATGAGCGACGTCGCGCCGGGCTGGAAGCTGCGCGTGCTGCTCGCGCAGGCGCTGTTCTCGAAGCCCGACGTGCTGCTGCTCGACGAACCGACCAACAACCTCGACATCAACTCGATCCGTTGGCTCGAGCAGACGCTCAACGAGTACAACTCGACGATGATCATCATTTCGCACGATCGTCACTTCCTGAACTCGGTGTGCACGCACATGGCCGACATGGACTTCGGCACGCTGAAGGTCTGGCCGGGCAACTACGACGACTACATGCTCGCATCGGCGCAGGCGCGCGAGCGCCAGGCCGCGGCGAACACGCGTGCGAAGGAGCGTGTGGCCGAACTGCAGGACTTCGTGCGCCGCTTCTCGGCGAACAAGTCGAAGGCGCGCCAGGCGACGAGCCGCGCGAAGCAGATCGACAAGATCAAGATCGAGGAATTCAAGCCGTCGTCGCGCCAGAACCCGTTCATCCGCTTCGAGTTCGAGAAGAAGCTGCACAACGTCGCGGTGGTCGCCGAGGACATCACGAAGAAGTACGAGCGCACGATCTTCCAGAACTTCAACCTGTCGGTGCAGCCGGGCGAGCGGATCGCGATCATCGGCGAGAACGGCGCGGGCAAGACGACGCTGCTGCGTTCGCTGCTCGGCGCACTCGCGCTCGAGCACGGCACGGTGAAGTGGTCCGAGAACGCGAATGTCGGCTACATGCCGCAGGACACGTACGAGGAGTTCCCGAACGACATCACGCTGATGGACTGGATCGACCAGTACCGCAAGGACGGCGACGACGAAACGATGGTGCGCGGCACGCTGGGCCGCCTGCTGTTCTCGTCGGACGACATCAGGAAGTCGGTGAAGGTGCTGTCGGGCGGCGAGAAGGGCCGCATGATCTGGGGCAAGCTGATGCTCGGCCGCCACAACGTGCTGCTGATGGACGAGCCGACCAACCACATGGACATGGAATCGATCGAGTCGCTGCAGATCGCGCTCGAGCAGTTCGAAGGCACGCTGATCTTCGTGTCGCACGACCGCGAGTTCGTGAGCGGGCTGGCGAACCGGATCATCGAAGTGAAGACGGACGGCAACCTGTTCGACTTCGGCGGCAATTACGAGGAATTCCTCACGAGCCAGGGGCAGGAGTAATTGTCCTGAGGCTTTCGTTCATGTGCCGCGGCTAGACAATACGAAGCCGGGCACATAGAGCGAAGCCACAAGAAACGCATCAGGCCCGCATCGACAGCATTGTCGATGCGGGCTTTTTCTTTTCTGCCTCCGGCCAAGCCTGACAGCGTCGCGCAATCCAGTTTCCTCCGACCAATCGACTTCGGGTAAATTACCCTCCGAACACCAATCCCTAATCCCGATTCCCCGTTCCGACCCGGAGCCGCCCCTCGATGCAGGACCATCCCCTCCCGCTCGACCTGTCCGGCCTTGCGCCAAGCCTGTACGCGCAGGGCACCGAGGAAAGCATCCTGGCGCGGCTGATGGAGCGGATCGCGCCCACGAATCGCTTTTGCGTCGATATCGGCGCGAGCGACGGCCTGCGCAACAGCAACACCGCGCGGCTGCTGCGCGAGCAGGATTGGGCGGGCGTGCTGGTGGAGGGCAGTGCGTACCGCTTCGGCAAGCTTGCCGCCCACTACGCGGGCGCGGAGCGCATTCGTCTGCATCACGACCGCGTCCAGCCCGACACGATCGACGCGTTGCTCGCCGATGCGAACGTGCCGGCTGACTTCGACCTGCTGTCGATCGATATCGACGGCAACGACTACTGGGTGTGGCGCGGCCTGCAAGCGTTTCAGCCGCGCATCGTCGTAATCGAATACAACCCGTACTACACGCCGCCCGAACGCTGGGTCATGTGCTTCAATCCGGACCACGAATGGGACGGATCGACCTATTACGGCGCGAGCCTCGAATCGCTCGTCCACCTCGGCAGGCAGAAGGGCTATGAACTCGTCTGCTGCGACGACATGGGCAACAACGCATTCTTCGTGCGGCGGGACCTGTACCCGCTGCTCGGCATCGCGAACAACGATCCGTCGGTGCTGTTCCGGCCGGCGATGTACAAGCTGCGCTACGTCGGGCACAACACGTTCCTGAGCGGCCATCCATATCGACACGGGCCGGCCGAGCACATCTGAATGGACCAGCCCGCCGTCACCTTCGACGCAATCAGCGACGCCTACGCGCTCGGCCAAAGCGGGCCGCCGCGGCGGGTCAGCGAACGCGTGTGGCATCTGCCGGCCGACGACGGCAGCGTGGCGGTCAAGCTCTATGCGCCGGAGCATCATGCGCGCGCGGCCAAGGAAGCCGCCGTCCTCGCGCATTTCGAGACGCATGGCGACGTCCGCTTCCGTGTCCAGACGCTGAAACGCACGACGGCCGGCGAACCGCTGTGGACGGGCACCGGCGCGCACGCGATGCTGACGCGCTGGGAAGCGGGACAGTTCAGAACCTACGATACGTTTTCGCCGGCCGAGTGGGAGGCGCTCGGCGCGAGTCTGGCGGCGTTGCATTTGAGCCTCGAAGGGCTTCATCTGCCGTCGCTCGACACGATTCGCGCGCGGCTGATCGCGATCGACGCGGACGCGGTGCGCCGCAGCCTCCTCGGCGCGCGGGATCGCACCCGCTCGAACGACGGCGCCGCGAATCTGCACCGCTATGTCGAGCTCGCGCTGCGCATGATCGACCGCTACTATCCGGGCAGCGTCGAAGCGTTTCCCGCCGACGATCCGCAGCACCCGATCCACAACGACTACAACCAGTTCAACTACCTGTTCGCGGACGCGTGCACGCCGCCGCTCATCCTCGACTGGGAAGCGTCGATCGGCGCGCCGCGCGAATACGAGCTGGTGCGTTGCCTGAATCATCTGCCGCTGGAAGCGCCGCCTCTCGCGGAAGCGTTCATGCGCGCATACGTTCGGGTCCGGCCGGTGGATCCCGCGCGCATCGCGTGGGCCGTCGATACCGCGTGTCTGCAGCACGCGCTCAAGCTGTGGGTCGTGCAAGGCTGGCTCGACGATCCGTCTCGCTTCGCCGCGCACCTGAACGGGGCGGTGACGATGGCGTCCGCGATGGTGGACGCGCGCGGCCGGCTCGTCGATTTCTTTTCCCGTTGCGTGGAAGCAGGAAACTGATGTGAATGCGAACCTGAACCGGGCCACGAATCCGCTGCCATCCGGCGAGCGGCAACATGTCTTCCCGCCGCCGCTGGATCGCGATTACCGCGTCGAAGGCGGGCGCGTCCGGACGCGTTCGCTGGAAGCGCATATCGTCGACCACTGCAACCTGACCTGCGCGGAATGCTGCTCGCTGTCGCCGCTGCTGCCCGAGTGGTACGCGAGCCCCGATTCGCTCGAAGCCGACCTGCGCAAGGCCGCGAAGGTGCTGAGCCCGCGCATGTTCAAGCTGGTCGGCGGCGAACCGCTGCTGCATCCGGCGCTCGTCGAACTCATCGAACGCGTGCGCGCCACGGGCATCGCGCCCGTGATCTCGGTCACGACGAACGGCCTGAAGCTCGGCGAGATGCCGGACGCGTTCTGGCAGTCGGTGGATGCACTGACGATCTCGCGCTACCCGAAGCCGTCGCTTTCGCCCGACCTGATCGCGCATGTCGAGCACCAGGCGGCGCGCTTCGACGTGCGCCTGAACTGGAAAGTGCAGGACGTGTTCACGACGATGAATCGCGCACAGCCCGGCACGGATCGCGCCGATGCCCAGCGCCTTTATCACGATTGCTGGATCCGCGAACGCTGCCATATGATTCGCGACGGCATGTTCTACACGTGCACGCGTCCCGCGCATTTCCATACGCTCTACAAGGGCGAGAAGGATTTTCAGTCCGACGGCCTGCCGTTGCGCGACGACGCAGGCATGCTCGACGCGATGCTCGCCTATCTGCAACGCGAGGCGCCGCTCGAGGCGTGCCTGCATTGCCAGGGCGGCAGCGCGCCGGTGGCGCCGCATCGCATCCTCAAACGTATTGAAGTGGACACCTTGAAGGCTCGTTATCCATGATCGTCGGCACACGCGACCTGTTCGGTTTCGATCGGCTGCACTACCATCCGCGCAGCGGCGTATCGGCATCCGGCATCCGGGCCGTCCTGCAGGCGTCGGGGCAACCGGCCGGCGCGCCGGACACGGCCGCCATCGCGGGCTACCTGAGCGGCGAGCGTCCCGTTGACCGCACCGTGTTGCGCGACGTGCTGGCGGTGCCGCCCGGCCATGCGCTGATCCGTTCGCCGCAAGGGCTCGCGGTGCAGCCGGCGCCGGAACGGCCGCAGCGCGGCGATCTGGAAACCGTGCTGCGCGCATCGCTGCAACGCGCGCTCGACAGCGGCAAGCGCGTCGCGCTGGCCCTGAGCGGCGGGCTCGATTCGGCGCTGCTGCTCGCGTTGCTGCGCGAACTCGGCGCGCAGCGGCACGTGACGTCCTACATCCTCGCGACCGACATGCCGGACTATTGCGAACGCGATGCGGCACTCGAACTGGCCGAGCAGATGCAGGCGACGGTGAAGATCGTGCGCGCGAACGAGGCCGATTTCGTGGCCGCGCTGCCGAGAACGACCCATGCGGTCGAGGAGCCGATGTTCAACCTGCATCCGGTCGCGAAGCTGCTGCTGGCCGAGGCGATGGCCGCTGACGGCGTCGAGGTGGCCGTCACCGGCGACGGTGCGGACCAGGTGCTGCGCCGCGACCGGTCGGCCAACTATCTGCCGTTGTGCCATGCGTTGTTCGATGCGGCGTCGGTCGACCTGCATCCGCCGTTCGTCGACGCCGCCGTCGTCGCGCATCTGACGAGCATCGCGCCCGACCCGAACAAGCAGTGCCTGCGCGATCTCGGTGCGCGCCTGAACCTGCCGGACCGTCTCGTGCACGGCCCCAAGCGCGGGCGGCTCGCGCCGGCAATGGACCTCACGAAACTGCTCGATCGGGATCGCACGCACGCGCTTGCCGACACGCTCGGTCTTGCCGCGCCCACGCTGCAGGCGAATACCGAACGCGTGCTGTGGGCGACGCTGACGCTGCTCCTCGATCATTTCGACCATTTCGATCATTTCGATGCCGCGCATCGCCCAACCTGAGCCGCTCATGAAACGCATCCTGTTCTGCGTGGTGCCCGAAAAAGGCCACGTCAATCCATGCATCGGCCCGGCCCAGCATCTGCGCGCCGCCGGCTGCGACGTCGCGTTCTACGCGCCGGCCGACATCAGCGCGCAACTCGACGGCGCGGGCGACTTCGCGTTCGTCGGGCCGCGCGAGACGCCCGAACGTCACGACCTGTCGCGCGGCGCGAGCTTCGCCGCGAACATCCGCGATGCCGACTGGCTGCGGCACTGGATCCGCACGCTGCTGATCGATCTCGCGCCCGCGCAGGTGGACGGCATCCGCGCGGTGCTGCGCGAATGGCAGCCCGACGTGGTCGTGATCGATCCGCTGCTCTATGCGGCGGCGATCGCCGCCGAGCTGGAAGGGCTGCCGTGGGTCTCGATGTCCAATTCGCTGAATCCGGTGCTGCCGGACGATCTCGATTCGGAACTGCTGCGCACGGTGCGCTGGCTCGAACCGGAGCGCACGCGGCTGTTCGCGCGCTACGGCCTCGACGCGCGTTTTCGCGGTTGCGACATCCTGTCGCCGCATCTGACGCTCGCGTTCACGACCGACGCGCTGGTCGGTGCGCCGCCGCCGGGCGTCGAGCTGGTCGGCCCCGCGTTGCCGTCCGGCCCGCGCGGCGACGAGACGCCGTTCCCGTGGGAACGCATCGACGCGGATCGCCCGCTCGTCTACATGTCGCTCGGCAGCCAGCTTTACTACCACCCGGACGTGTTCGCGAAGGTCATCGACGCGACGCGCGCGACGTCGGCGCAACTGGTGCTGTCGGTGGGCGAACTGGTCGATTCGGATCTGCTGCCGGCCGGTGACGCGCGCGTCATCGCGGTGCGTTATGTGCCGCAACTGGCGCTGCTGCGGCGCACGCACGCGTTCGTCAGCCATGGCGGCGCGAATTCGGTGATGGAGTCGCTCGCGTGCGGCGTGCCGATGCTGCTGTCGCCGTTCTGCAACGACCAGTTCCATTCGGCGCACTTCGTCGAGCGGGCCGGCGCCGGATGCGTGCTGGATCTGCAGCAGGCCGGCGTCGCGGAGATTACCGATGCGCTCGAACGCCTGTTGCGTCCCGGCCCGCTGCGCGAGCACGCGGCGCGAATCCGTGCGAGCTACGCGCGCGACGGCTCGGCGCAGGCCGCCCGCCTGATCAGCGAACTCGCTTCAGGAAGCCGCCTGGCGACAGCGTCATGAGCACGCGGTCCTCGATGTCCTCGTCGACCTCGAACCGGTCGTCGCGAGCGAGAAATTCGCGTACGGCCGTCGCCGGGTTGTTGCCTTTGCCGTACGGCTTGCCGTCGAACATCGATGCCGGCAGGTACTCCATGATGGTGTCCATCACGATCGCGTAGCTGCCGGGCGTCACGAGTGGCGCATAGCAGTCGAGTTCGCGCAGCACGTGTGCGTGGGTATGCGTGAGATCGAGGATTGCCATCACGCGTGCGCTGTCACCGATCTGCGCGCGCACCGACGCGAGCGTGTCGGCCGCGCACGATTCGCCTTCGATCAGCACCATGCGATGGGCGAGCCGGTGCGATTGCAGGCGCTGCCTGACCTCGTCGCGCAGGCGCGGCTCGATCGCGACGACGCGGCCGCGATCGCCCGCCAGTTCCAGCATCGACGCGGAGAACACGACGCCGCCGCCCGCCGCGATGCCGGTCTGCACGATGCAGTCGGGGCGCTCGCGCCAGATCAGTTCCTGGAGCGCGAGCATGTCGCCGGGCAGATGGAAGAAGCGCTCGCCGAGCCAGCGCGTCTGGAACAGATGGTCGAATTCGGCGGCGCGCGTCAGCCATTCGATGTTGATGTCCCGCATGCGGGCCGAAGGACGCTCTGACATGGTCAATGAAACGGGTAGGAGTGACGTGAAAACGCTGGAACCCTGGCTTCGCCGGCACTGGCACCTCGGGCCGGCGCGCCTGCAGGCGCTGTCGTCGGGCCATACTAACAAAACGTATCTCGTCGAGTGCGATGCGGAGCGCGTGGTGCTGCGCGTGTCGTGGTCCGGCAAGCCGGTCGAGCAGGTGCATCGCGAGGTGTCGATGCTCGGCGATCTCGGCCGTTCGCGCACGGCGCCGATGCTGCCCGCGCTGCCGCGACTGCGGCCGACCGTGGACGCGCAATCCGGTGTGCAGGTGCCCGATGGAAGCTGGCTGCACCTGTTCGAGCATATCGACGGCAGTCCCGGCCTGCCCGACGATGCGCAAGCGGGCGCGATCGATGCGATGCGCGCGCTCGCGCATCTGCATGCGGCGATGACGGCGATTCCCGTGAGCGAATCTGCGCCGATGGCCTGGTTGGCGGCGCGCCACGCCCGTGTGTCGGCGCGCGCGGTGCCGTCGTTGCCGGGCGACTTGAGCAGCCGTTACGACACGGTGATCCGGCGGATCGGCACGCATCTCGCTGCCGCCGTGCACTGGCTGACGGGGCCGGTGCATTGGCTGCACGGCGACTATCACGCGGGCAACTTGCTGTTCGTGGGGCAAACGGTGAACGGTGTGCTCGATTTCGACGATGTCGGGCAGGGCGCGCAATGGCTCGAGGCGGCCTTTGCGTTGTTCGCGCTGTCGCGCGATGCGGGCAGGGACGATTGCTTCGTCTTCGATGTGCAGCGATGGGAGGCCGGCCTGCAAGCCTATGCGGCGACGCGGCCCGATGCTGCGCCGGAATGGATGCGTACGAACCGCGATGCGTTGATGTCCCTGTTCTGCGCGGACCAGACGTTGATCCATCTGGAAGCCGCGCAACGCGGCCTGTGGATGCCGGGGCCCGGCATCGGGTTTCTCGGTGGCTGGCGGCAGTTGCTGGACGGCGCGGTGCCTGGACGCTAGCCGGCGGCCGCGTCAGTTTTGTCGATTCAGGAACAGGCGCACGGCTTCGACCGTGTTGGGCCGCGCTTCGCCATGCCGCGACCCGTCATGCATGCAGAACAGCACGTCGCGATGCCGCGCCGCGCTGTCGGCAACATGCGCGCGCATGGCGTCGGACAGCGCGTCGGGCGACGGCGCCGGGCGCTGCCAATCGTCTAGGATCGCGGTCCAGCCCGTATGTTCGCGCTGCAGGCGCGCAAGTACCGCGGCGCGATCGTCGTGCGGCAGCAGCCCGTAAGGCAGGCGCAGCGGGATCGCGTCCGGCGCGGGCATGCCGGCCCGGCGATACGCGTCGCGAATCAGCGCGTCGGTCGCATCGATTTCGGCGATCAGCACGTTGTCCGCCAGCGCGCCCGGTTTCGCGTGCGAGTAGGTGTGATTGCCGAGCCGATGGCCTTCGCGCGCCATTCGCGCCGCGATGTCGAGCGCGTTCGTCAGGTTCTTGCCGAGCAGGAAGAACGTCGCTGCGCACGACGCGGCGCGCAGGACGTCGAGCAAGGCTGGCGTCGACGGGCCGGGGCCGTCGTCGAAACTGAGGTGAATTGACATCGCGGGTGGGCGCGCCGGTTAAGGTGTATCGGGGGAACGATAGCGCAAGTCGCGCAGCGCGGCGCCCGGCGAATCGACCGTGCCGGTTACTGACGCGGCTTGATGGCCAGCGGACAGGTGCCGACCGGACGCAATCGCGTGCCGGTCCATTCGTAGAAGAACCGGGCCGCCTTCGCGCCATTGTCGTCGCAATCGTCGTTGAAGCAGCCCGAGACGATCAGCAGCCTGCTGCCGGCGCGGAATTCGACGCGTTCGTCGTCGTTGCCCATCACGCCCGCGACGGCGTTCACGCCGGGCATCGTGTACGTCGCGCCGGTGTACTTGTCGACGATCGCGAAGTTCCGGCAATCCGTTCCGCAGCCCCAGATCGCGACGCGATAGTGGCCGGCAAAATTGGCCGGCTGCGTGAACTCGTCGCGAATGACGGTGCGGTACAGGCGGGATTCCTTGCTGGTCAGCCGGGGCGACGCGGCCGGTTTGGGCGGCGCACTTGCGGCGCGTGCCGGATACCGGTCGAACGACGGCGACGGACACGCGGCGGCAGCCGTTGCTGCGGGCGGGGGCGCCGCATGGGCCGCACCGGAACCGGCAATCAGCGCGGCCGATGCGCCGGCGACCAGCAGAAATCGATAGGCGAGCGCCACGCGAGCATCCTTCAGGTTCGAGGTGAGTTCGGGCCGGATGATCGGAGCGGCCGGAGACGACGATTCCATGGCGCTTCGCACGTGCCTGCGCAAGGGGGCGGTGCTGGCGCACCGTACCCTGTCAGCCAGTCTGGCCGCTACTTCCTCATCGACGAAAAGACCGTAGCGCAAAGCGGTGCCGCGACCCGCACGCGCGCGGGTCGACATGCGGCTCAATCGGCCAGCCGCTTGTCTGCAAGTGCCTTGCAGCAGTCTTCGTACACCCATTGCACGAGTTTCGCCCGATAGTCGAGATCGTCGGTATCGACGATTTCCTCGACCGCGTCGCGCGCCCACGACGCGTCGACGAACCCGGCGTGCCGCTTCGCGATGTCCTGCGCGAGCGCCGCGAGCTTGGCGACCGCGAGCCAGTCGGCCTGACGGTGATGGCGGTCGAGCCAGCGGTGCGCGGCCTGGACCTGGAACGCGGCGTCCGGCCACGATTCGTTGAGGTAAAACGCGCCGAGATTGCCGCAGGTAAGCCAGCAAAGCAGCTCCAGGCGGTCTTGCGAGCCGAGGGTATGGGAGGCGTCGGACATGGCAGCGCTCACGAAATGCATTGATTCCGGGCGGCGCCGGTCGCAATGGGCCGGTGCCGATAATAAAAACATAGCACGATGCGGGCCCGACCGCGCACCCGGGCGGATGCTGACAGCGCGGCGGCGAAACGGACGGGGCGCCGGCGTTCACGGCCGGCGGCAGAGCGACGGTGCGGCAGCGGCCGGAGCCCTTTCGAATGGCTGTCAATCGTCACACCAGTCGACCGCAACGCTCGCTAGAATGTCGGCTTCCCGCGACGCATGCGGCTGGAGCAGGTGCCGAAGCACCGGCGCCGGCCGACATCAGCGTCAAGGCGCCAACCCGGATCAACAGGAGACGGAACACGATGAAAATCTACGACCAGTTCTATATCGACGGCGCATGGCGCAAACCGGCCGGAACGGGCACGATCGACGTGATCGACTCGGGCACCGAGGCCGTGATCGGCCGGATTCCGGAGGGCATCGCATCCGACGCGCAGGATGCGATCCGCGCGGCGCGCGCGGCCTTCGACGCATGGGCAGCCACGCCGGCCGCGACGCGCGCGGGCTACCTGCGCAAGATCGTCGAGCGTCTGCAGGCGCGCAGCGAGGAACTCGCGCAGTCGATCACGGGCGAAGTCGGGATGCCGATCAAGCTGTCGCGCGCGATCCAGGTCGGCGGCCCGATCTACAACTGGAAGGCGTACGCGAAGCTCGCCGAGTCGTTCGAATTCGAGGCACAGGTCGGCAACTCGCTCGTGGTGCGCGAGCCGGTCGGCGTGGTCGCGGCGATCACGCCGTGGAACTATCCGCTCAACCAGGTCACGTTGAAGGTTGCGCCGGCCCTTGCGGCCGGCTGCACGGTCGTCCTGAAGCCGTCCGAAGTCGCGCCGCTCAACGCATTCATGCTCGCCGAAGCGATTCACGAAGCCGGCCTGCCGGCCGGCGTGTTCAACCTCGTGTGCGGCTATGGCCCGGTTGTCGGCGAAGTGCTGGCCACCGACCCGGACGTCGACATGGTGTCGTTTACGGGCTCGACGCGCGCCGGCAAGCGCGTGGCCGAGCTGGCGGCCGCGGGCGTCAAGCGCGTCGCGCTCGAACTGGGCGGCAAGTCGGCGTCGGTGATCCTCGACGATGCCGATTTCGCGACGGCGGTGAAGGGCACGGTCAATGCGTGCTACCTGAACGCGGGGCAGACCTGCTCGGCGCACACGCGGATGCTGGTGCCGGAAGCGCGCTACGAAGAAGCGCGCGAGATCGCGAAGGCCGCGGCCGAAACGTACGTCGCGGGCGATCCGCGGCAGGACGCGACGCGCCTCGGCGCGCTGGCGTCGGCCGTGCAGCAGCAGCGCGTGCAGGCGTACATCCAGCGCGGGATCGACGAAGGCGCGGAACTCGTGACGGGCGGCACGGGCCTGCCGGAAGGGCTCGCGAAGGGCTTCTTCGTGAGGCCGACCGTGTTCGGCCGGGTCGATCCGAAATCGACGATCGCGCAGGAAGAGATCTTCGGGCCGGTGCTGTCGATCATCACGTATCGCGACGAAGACGAAGCCGTGCGGATCGCGAACGATTCGCCGTACGGGCTCGGCGGCGCGGTATGGGCCGGCAGTGACGAACGTGCAATGAGCGTCGCGCGCCGCATCCGCACGGGGCAGGTCGACATCAACGGCGGCACGTGGAACGGCGCCGCGCCGTTCGGCGGCTACAAGCAGTCCGGGCATGGCCGCGAGAACGGCGTGTACGGGCTCGAAGAGTATCTCGAGTACAAGTCGATGCAGCTGAAGCCCGCGAAGCCGGCCTGAGCGCTTCGCGCCGCATGAACCGGAAACGGCACGCTCGCGTGCCGTTTTTTTTATTGACGGCCGTCAAGGTGGGCGGCGGTGGATCGTCGATCATCGCGGTTCCGATGTTCCGACGAGGTATCCGATGACCGTACGCACTTCCTTTCCGCCGCTGACGATTCGCGGCCGCACCTTGCTGCCTGTCGTGCAAGGCGGCATGGGCGTCGGCATTTCCGCGCACCGGCTGGCGGGCAGCGTGGCCCGCGAAGGCGCGGTCGGCACGATCGCGAGCATCGACCTGCGCCACCATCATGCGGACCTGCTCGCGCGTTGCCGCGCGCAACCCGATCGCGCGACGCTCGAGGCAGCGAACCTCGACGCATTGGCCCGCGAGATCCGTCTTGCGAAGACCTACAGCGAAGGGCGCGGGATGATCGCGGTCAACGTGATGAAGGCGGTGAGCGCGCATGCGGACTACGTGCGTGTCGCATGCGACGCGGGCGCCGATGCGATCGTGATGGGCGCGGGCCTGCCGCTCGATCTGCCCGATCTCACGCAAGGACACGACATCGCGCTGATCCCGATCCTGTCGGACAGCCGCGGGATCGCACTCGTGCTGAAGAAGTGGATGAAGAAGGGGCGCCTGCCCGACGCGATCGTGATCGAGCATCCGGCGCATGCGGGCGGCCACCTCGGCGTCACGCAGATCGACGACATGCACGATCACCGTTTCGATTTTGCGCGCGTGCTCGACGAGACCGCGCAGGTGATGGCGTCGCTTGGCCTCGTGCGAGACTCGATCCCGCTGATCGTTGCGGGCGGGATCAACAGTCACGACATGGTGCGCGCGGCGCTCGCGGCCGGTGCGAACGGCGTGCAGGTGGGGACGCCGTTCGCGGTGACGGAAGAAGGCGATGCGCATCCGGACTTCAAGCGCGTGCTCGCCGATGCGACGCCCGACGACATCGTCGAATTCGTCAGCGTGACGGGGCTGCCCGCGCGCGCGGTGAAGACGCCGTGGCTCGATCGTTACCTGCGCAACGAGACGCGCATCCGCAACAAGCTCGGCGCATTCAAGCAGCGCTGCCCGACCGCGCTCGAATGCCTGAGCGTGTGCGGCTTGCGCGACGGCATCGAGAAGTTCGGCCATTTCTGCATCGACACGCGGCTGGCGGCCGCGCTGCGCGGCGACGTCGCGAACGGGCTGTTCTTCCGTGGCCGCGAAGCGTTGCCGTTCGGCCGCGCGATCCGCAGCGTGCGCGATTTGCTCGACCTGCTGCTGACGGGCCGTGCGACCGAGCCTGCGGCAAACCGTCCCACGTTTACGCTGGCTTGACGGATATCAAGATGCAGAAAAGACCCTACAGGGAGAATGGAAACCATTCTTTGGGGGTCCGTAACAT
Source organism: Burkholderia sp. S-53 (assembly GCF_025560745.1). Classification (NCBI taxonomy): domain Bacteria; kingdom Pseudomonadati; phylum Pseudomonadota; class Betaproteobacteria; order Burkholderiales; family Burkholderiaceae; genus Burkholderia; species Burkholderia sp. S-53. The sequence goes on along the minus strand of NZ_CP090483.1, from coordinate 2,029,717 downwards.
GCATAAAACGATTCGAACTTGTGTCACCGCTGCCGCCGTCGCGGCAAGCCTCGTCGCGATGCCGTCGCTGTCGCACGCGGCGTCGCCGGGCGACGGCATCAACCAGGGTGACGTACTGGTTCGCCTGCGCGCGATCAGCATCCAGCCGAACGAGCGCGCGAGCGACACGCTGGGCGCGCTCAACGTCGGCGTGAACAACGCGATCGTGCCCGAGCTCGACTTCACGTACATGATCCGCGACTACCTCGGCGTCGAGCTGATCCTCGGCACGTCGCGGCACCAGTTGACGTCGAGCCTCGGCAATCTCGGCGGCGTGGGCGTGCTGCCGCCGACGCTGCTGCTGCAGTACCACTTCAATCATGCCGGCAAGGTGCGTCCGTACGTCGGCGCCGGGCTGAACTACACGTACTTCTACAACAACGGGCTCAACGTCGGCGGGCAGGGCGTGTCGGTCAACAAGAGCAGCTTCGGCCCCGCGCTGCAGTTCGGCGTCGACGTGCAGGTGACGAAGAAGGTGTTCGTGAACGTCGACGTGAAGAAGATCTGGATGAGCACCGATGCGACGCTCGGCGACAAGGGCATCGGCACGCTGCACATCGATCCGCTGATCGTCGGCGTGGGCGTCGGGATGAAGTTCTAGACGCGGCAGGAAAGGAACAGAGTTGGGGTTGGCGGCATGGCGGTCGGCATGCCGCTTTTTTTATGCGCGGCGGATTTACAGCTTGTCGTACTGGAAGCGCATCGCGGTGCCTTCGCGCTGGATGCGCTCCCACACCGCGCGCTTTTCGTCGTCGCTCAGGAACACCCAGTTCGACACTTCGGCGGCCGTGCGGCCACAGCCCTTGCAGACTTCGTCGAAGAGGGTCGAGCACACGCCGATGCAGGGGCTGTCGGGCAGGTCGTGGAGATTGGAGGCCATCGGGAGGGTTCGCGCTATTGAATCGTCAGCCGCCATTTTAATGCATCGCGGCCGGTCGGCCCGGCGGGCGCGGCCGGTGTGCTGTCCCGGCGCATCGTCATGACAGTACGGGCGGTCGGTCCGGCGCGGCAACACCGCAACGGCTGGCCGACGGGGTTGCCCGCCCGGCGCCGGTGCGCGAAGTGCGCCGCGATTTCACCGGTGAAACGGCGGCGTGCCCAACCGTCGGGTGCGCTATCCGCCCGGCCGGCGAACGCGGATTCGCCGCTGCCTGTTTTTCCCGGTGGACAGCCGCCGATTACCCGATAGAATTCCCCCGGGAATGCCCGGCCGCACGGGCGGCCTGACTGGCCGCCAGCGGTAATCTGTTCCGTTTGCGCGACACCGGCATGATTTTTTTGTGACGGAGCGCGAATGGTGGTAGTTTTCGGGGTTTTCGAGGGGCGGAGCACCAGATTGCGCCGCCGTGACGAGGCAGACGGCAGCCGGACAAACGGTCCGGCCGGAGGGAGAACGGGATGAAAGCAAAGGTAGTGGGCCGGTTCGCAGCGCTCGCGCTGTGCGTGGGTGCATCGGCGGCAGCGGCGAAGGATACGCAGCTCAATATCTATAACTGGTCGGACTACATTGCGAAGGACACGATCCCGAACTTCGAGAAGCAGGCGGGCGTCAAGGTTCGCTACGACAACTACGACAGCGACGACACGCTGCAGGCGAAGCTGCTGACCGGCAGTTCGGGCTACGACATCGTCGTGCCGACCAGCAACTACGCGGGCAAGCAGATCGCCGCCGGCATCTTCGCGCCGCTCGACAAGTCGAAGCTGCCGAACCTCAAGTACCTCGATCCGCAACTGATGGCGCTCGTCGCCGGCGCGGACCCGGGCAACAAGTACTCGGTGCCCTGGGCGTACGGCACGACCGGTCTCGCGTACAACCTGACGAAGGCGCAGCAGGCGCTCGGCAAGGTGCCGCTCGACAACTGGGACATCCTGTTCAAGCCGGAAAATCTCGCGAAGCTGAAGACCTGCGGCGTGTCGGTGCTCGACGCGCCCGACCAGATGTTCGCGGCTGCGCTGCACTACATCGGCAAGGATCCGATGAGCACGAACCCGGCCGACTACAAGGCCGCGATGGAAGTGCTGAAGAAGATCCGCCCGTACATCACGCAGTTCAACTCGTCCGGCTACATCAACGACCTGGTCGGCGGCGACATCTGCTTCGCGTTCGGCTGGTCGGGCGACGTCGTGATCGCGAAGCATCGCGCGATCGAAGCGAAGAAGCCGTACAAGGTCGAGTACTACATTCCGAAGGGCGGCGCGCCGGTATGGTTCGACGTGATGGCGATCCCGAAGGACGCGAAGAACAAGGATGCCGCGCTGCAGTGGATCAACTACATCGAGGATCCGAAGGTGCACGCGGCAATCACGAACGCGGTGTACTACCCGAGCGCCAACGCCGAGGCCCGCAAGTACGTGCGGCCCGATGTCGCGAACGATCCGGCCGTCTATCCGCCGGCCGACGTCGTGAAGACGCTGTTCCTGCTCAAGCCGCTGCCGCCTGAGATCCAGCGTCTGCAGACGCGTCTGTGGACCGAGCTGAAGTCGGGCCGCTGACGCGAGCCGGCGTTCCCCAGCAGTCATGAAGCCCCTGGTGCCCCCGGGGGCTTTGTTCGTCAAAACGCAGGAGAGAAGCAGCACATCATGAATAGCCAGTCGGGTGCGCCGGTCGCGGGCGCACCGTCCTCCGTTTTCTCTTCCGGCGCCGATGCGCGCGCCGAGAACTTTGTCCAGATCGTCGACGTCGTCAAGAAATTCGGCGACACCGAAGCCGTGCGCAGCGTCAACCTGACCGTGCGCCAGGGCGAGCTGTTCGCGCTGCTCGGCAGCTCGGGCTGCGGCAAGTCGACGTTGCTGCGGATGCTCGCGGGCCTCGAGACGGTCACGTCGGGCAAGATCCTGATCGACGGCGAGGACCTCGCGCAGATGCCGCCGTACAAGCGGCCCGTGAACATGATGTTCCAGTCGTATGCACTGTTCCCGCACATGTCGGTCGAGTCGAACGTCGCATTCGGCCTCAAGCAGGAAGGCGTACCGAAGGCCGAGCTGAAGGAGCGCGTGCATGCGGCGCTCGAACTCGTGCAGATGAGCAAGTACGCGAAGCGCAAGCCGCATCAGCTCTCCGGCGGCCAGCAGCAGCGCGTCGCGCTCGCGCGTTCGCTGGTCAAGCGCCCGAAGCTGCTGCTGCTCGACGAGCCGATGTCGGCGCTCGACAAGCAGATCCGCCAGCGCACGCAGATCGAGCTCGTCAACATCCTGAACAAGGTCGGCGTCACCTGCATGATGGTCACGCACGACCAGGAAGAAGCGATGACGATGGCGAACCGCCTCGCGGTGATGAGCGAAGGCCAGATCGTGCAGATCGGCTCGCCGAACGAAGTCTACGAATATCCGAACAGCCGCTTCTCGGCCGAGTTCATCGGTTCGACGAACCTGTTCGACGGCGTGACCGTCGAGGACGAACCCGATCACGTGTACATCGAATCGCCGGAACTGCCGAGCCGGCTGTACGTGAGCCACGGGATCTCGGGCCCGCTCGGGATGCCGGTCACGGTGTCGGTGCGCCCCGAGCGGATCGCGCTGACGCGCAAGCCGCCCGAAGGCGCGTTCAACTGGGCGCGCGGCAGGATCAGCAACGTCGCGTACATGGGCGGCTATTCGCTATATCACGTGAAGCTCGACGCGGGCAAGACGGTGATCGCGAACGTATCGAGCCTCGCGATTTCCGAGCTCGACACGCCGTCGCTCGGCGACGAGATCTACGTGCGCTGGAGCGCGACTGCAGGCGTGGTGCTGACGTCATGAACGCGTTCAAGTCCCTGCTCGATTGGCCGGTGCGGCGCTTCAACCTGACGGGCGCCTCGGCGGTCGTCGCCGGGCCGTTCACGTGGCTCGTGCTGTTCTTCCTCGTGCCGTTCGTGCTGGTCGTCAAGATCAGCTTCGCGGAGCTGCAGCTCGGCATTCCGCCGTACACGGAACTCGCGTCGTACGCGGACGGCGTCGTGCACGTCGCGCTGAACCTGTCGCACTACGCGTTCCTGTTCACGGACAGCCTGTATTTCGCGACCTACGTGAACTCGGTGTGGGTGGCCGCGGTCACGACGCTGCTGTGTCTGCTGATCGGCTATCCGATGGCGTACTACATCGCGCGCTCGAACCCGGCGACCCGCAACCTGCTGATGATGGGCGTGATGCTGCCGTTCTGGACGTCGTTCCTGATCCGCGTGTACGCGTGGATCGGCATCCTGAAGAACAACGGGCTGCTGAACAACTTCCTGATGTGGATCGGCCTGACCCATACGCCGATCGAGCTGTACCGCACGAACTACGCGGTGTATATCGGGATGGTCTATTCGTACCTGCCGTTCCTCGTGATGCCGCTCTACGCGCACCTCGTGAAGATGGACCTGCGCCTGCTGGAAGCGGCATACGACCTCGGCGCGAAGCCGTGGAAGGCGTTCGTGCAGATCACGCTGCCGCTGTCGAGGAACGGGATCATCGCGGGCTGCCTGCTCGTGTTCATCCCGGCGGTCGGCGAGTACGTGATTCCGGAACTGCTCGGCGGCGCGAACACGCTGATGATCGGTCGCGTGATGTGGAATGAGTTCTTCAACAACGCAGACTGGCCGATGGCGTCGGCCGTGACCTGCGCGATGGTGCTGCTGCTGCTCGTGCCGATGGCGATGTTCCAGCACTTCCAGGCGAAGGAGCAGGAGGCCCGTCGATGAAGCCGAATCGTTACCTGCAGTTCGCGGCGCTGTTTGCCGGCTTCGCGTTCCTGTACATCCCGATCATCAGCCTGATCGTCTATTCGTTCAACGAGTCGAAGCTCGTTACCGTGTGGTCGGGTTTCTCGTTCCGCTGGTACTCGGCGCTCGTCGAGGACGACGAGCTGCTGACGGCCGCGTGGCTGTCGCTGAAGATCGGCGTGCTGACCGCGTTCGCGTCAGTGTTCATCGGCACGTGGGCCGGCTTCGTGCTCGCGCGGATGGGGCGCTTTCGCGGTTTCGCGCTGTTCAGCGGGATGATCAACGCGCCGCTCGTGATTCCCGAGGTGATCCAGGGGATCTCGCTGCTGCTGCTGTTCATCGAACTCGCGAAGTGGATCGGCTGGCCGGCCGAGCGCGGCATCTTCACGATCTGGCTCGGCCACGTGATGCTGTGCATCTCGTACGTCGCGATCATCGTGCAGTCGCGCGTGCGCGAGCTGAACCCGTCGCTCGAAGAAGCCGCGCTCGATCTCGGCGCGACGCCGCTGAAGGTGTTCTTCACGATCACGCTGCCGCTGATCTCGCAGGCGCTGATCGCGGGCTGGCTGCTGTCGTTCACGCTGTCGATCGACGACCTCGTGCTGTCGGCGTTCCTGTCGGGCCCCGGCTCGACGACGCTGCCGCTCGTCGTGTTCTCGCGCGTGCGCCTCGGGCTGAACCCGGAAATGAACGCGCTCGCGACGCTGTTCATCGTCGCGGTGACGGCCGGCGTCGTGATCGCGAACTTCGTGATGCTGCGCCAGGAGCGCAAGCGGATGGCGGGGTTCGCGACCTGACGCGCAGGTTGCGGCCGCAACGAAAAACGCCCGGTGCCGACGACGAGTCGGGCCGGGCGTTTTGTATTGGCGCGCCGCGTGCGTTGCGGTGCCGGTCAATACGCGAAGCTCTTGCCGGGTGTCGTCCAGACTGCCGTGGCGGCCGTGCACGGCAGGAGGCTCAGCGTGCCGCCGGCCGCGGGCGCGAGGCAGCGGCCCGTCGGCTGCGACACGAGCTGTGCCGAGCCGGGCGCCGTGCCGGCCTTCACGCGCCATTGCTGATCGGCCTCGCCGGCGGCGCAAGTGCGCAGCAGCGCGCCGTTGCCCGCGCTCCGTGCCTGCGCGGTGAGGCAGTAGCTGTACTTGGTCTGCAGCGTGCCGTCGCCCGCGGCGACCCACAGTTGCGGATTGAAATGGGTGCCGCCCGACGCGCGCACCGACGCGGGCGTCGGGCATGCGCCGAGCACCGCGGGATGGCCGTCGGCGAGACCGCCCGACGCGGTCAGGCATGCGCCGTCTGCTTTCACGAGGCCGGCCGCCGATTGCTGCGGGCCGCCGACCAGCGTCGCGACGCCGTTCGATACGGAGGCATTCGCATCGCTGGCCGGACAGGTCTTGTTGACGGTGACCGACGGCGCCGGCACAGCCACCGCGTTGCCGATCGCGTCATATGCGCGAATGCCGAACTGCGCGTCGGTGTACGCGATCGACGTGCAACTCGTGCGGCTCGAGTTCCAGTCGAAATACTCGACCCACTGGCTGATCGACGAAACCGGCACCTGCGTCTGCGTCGTGCCGACGTAGATGCTGCCGATGTCGAAGCTGTCGCCGGTCGAGCCGGGCGTCACGTCGGTGACGTTGCTCTTGAACCAGCCGGGCCCCTGGTTCGTGTCCGGCGTGATGCGGAACCGGTACGTGTGGCCGGCCTGCCAGTCGTAGCGGTAGCGGCACTGCGCGCCCGCGCTGCCGTCCGTCGCCGAGCCGCTGACCGTGCAGTAGCTGCCCGCGCCGATGCCGGCGCTGGCGGGCGTGCCGGGTTTGGCGGCCGTCGCGCCCCACAGGCTGAACAGGAATTGCCGGCCGGCGCCTTCGCTGGCCGATACGAGCTCGGTCGACTGCAGGCCGGTGTAGCCGTTCAACGAATTGATCTGGTTCGACCAGAACACGTTCGAGTTCGGGCCGGGATCCGTCTTCGGCGTGATGAACAGATCGAGCGTGCCGACGCTGCGCACGGTCGACGGGAACCACGTGTTGCTGTAGAGCCCTGGCGTCGAGCCGAGGAAGCCGGACAGCGTCGGCGCGGTGCTGGCGGAAAGTGTCGCGAGACCGGGTGCCGGGTTGCCCGTGATGGTGAAGCTGCGCGCGCCAGCGGGCGGCAGCGACGCGACGGGTGGCACGTCGAGCGTGAAGCTGAACGTGCAGGTGCCGCCGGGCGGCACCGTCGCGCCCGACAGCGCGACCTGTGTCGTACCGTTGCTGGCCAGCGTGCCGCCGCACGCGTTCGTGAACCCGCTGGCGGTGAAGCCGGCCGGCATGCCGACGAACAGGCCGGCGGCGGCGGGCTCGGTGCCGGTGTTGGTGAGTTTCAGTGTCGCCTTGTCGGTCGTGCCGACCGACGGCGACAGACTGGCGAGCGTCAACGCGGCCGTGTAGACGGGGGCGGCGAACGTGGTGAGCGGGGCGAGCATCAGCGCGGCGACTGCCGCGCGCTTGGCGGACGGAACGAGCATGGCCGGACTCCTGAATAATTATTCGTTATCGACACGCGACGGACGAACGGTCGCGCGGCAGCGAGTCTAGCATGCGGTCCTGACAAATTCGCGACAGATGAAGGGCGTCGCGGGCCGGACGCGGGTTCGATTCCCGCGCCCGGTTCGTGCGCCGGATTACGCGCCGAATGCGGCCTTGCCCAGCAGCCCGAGCGCGACGCACACGAGCACGGCCGCGAAGCCGGCCTGCACGTGTCGCGCGGCAAGGTGCCGCGACGCGCCGCGGCCGGCGGCCATGCCGAGTGCGGTCGCGACGGTGAACCACAGCGTCACGTCGAGCGGCGCACGCGTGCCCGACACGAGCGTCGCGAACACGCCGCCGGTGCCGACCAGCGCGATTACCATCAGCGACGTCGCGACGACGCCGTGCATCGACACGTTCGTGAACTTGCGCAGCATCGGCACGATCACGAAGCCGCCGCCGACACCGAGCAGCCCCGTCATCAGGCCCGTCATCGCGCCGGTCGACGCAAGCGCGAAGCCGACCGGCCAGGACCACACGAGACGGCCCGTATCGGGATTCACGCGGCCGACGCACAGCGGCGACGCGTCCGGGTCGACGCTCGCGTGCCGCAGCGCCTGCCGCAGCAGGCGGCCGGCGACGATCAGCATCGTCAGCGCGAACAGCGCGAGCAGCAGGCGCTGCGGCAGCATGTGCGCGAGCCGCACGCCGAGCGTGGTCAGCGGCACGCCGGCCACGGCCATCAGCAGCGCGGCGCGATAGCGGACGAGCCCGCGGCGGAAGCCTTCGAGCGCGCCGAGCGCGGCACTGCCGGCTACCGCGACGAGCGCGACGGGCGTGGCCTGCTGCATCGGCCAGCTCATGCCGACGACGAGCGCGGGCACCGCGAGAATGCCGCCGCCGGCGCCGGTCAGGCCGAGCACGGCGCCGACGAAACCGCCCAGTACGAGGGAAATCAGCATGACGTCATCGCGCTCCGTTCAACGTGCGATCACGGGCTTCGCGAGCCATTCGCGGCCCTTGAGCATCGCTTTCCAGTAAAGCGGCGGCAGCACGCGTTCCTTGAGCAGCCACGCGAGCCGCGACGGGCGCTTGCCGTCGATCAGCCACGCGGGGAAGGACGGCGCGACCTTGCCGCCGTACAGGAACTCGGCGAGCACGATCTTGCCGCGCTCGACGGTGAGCGGGCACGAGCCGTAGCCGTCGTACGCGGCGTCGCCGTGCGCACGGCCGAGCGACGCGAGCAGGTTGTGCGCGACGACGGGCGCCTGCTTGCGGGCGGCCGCGGCCGTCTTCGCATTGGTTGTGTTGGTGGCGTCGCCGAGCGCGTAGATGTCCGGAAAATGCTTGTGACGCAGCGTCGCCGGATCGACGTCGATCCAGCCGGCCGCGTCGGCGAGCGGGCTCGAACGCACGAAGTCGGGCGCCTTCTGCGGCGGCACGACGTGGATCATGTCGAACGCACGCTCGACGGTTTCCTTGCCGCCGTCCGGCAGTGCGCGCGCGAACGTCGCGCGGCGCGCGGGCCCGTCGATCGCGACGAGGTTGTGGCCGAACGACAGCGCGATGTCATAGCTTGTCACGTACTCCATCAGCGCGGGCACGTAGTCGGCGACGCCGAACAGTGCGCCGCCCGCATTCAGGAACTCGACGTTCGCGGCCTCGAGGCGCCCCGCGCGCCGCCAGTGGTCGCACGACAGGTACATCGCCTTCTGCGGCGCGCCCGCGCACTTGATCGGCATCGGCGGCTGCGTGAAGAGCGCATTGCCGCCGCGGAATGCGCGGACGAGTTCCCACGTGTACGGCGCGAGATCGTAGCGGTAGTTCGACGTGACGCCGTTGCGGCCGAGCGTGTCGGCGAGGCCGTCGATCGCATGCCAGTCGAGCTTGAGCCCCGGACACACGACGAGCTTGCGGTAACCGATGCGCCGGCAGCCGTCGAGCACGACCGCGTGCGCGTCGGGCTCGAAGCCCGCGACGGCGGCACGGATCCGGTGCACGCCGCGCGGCAGCACGTCGGTCATGTTGCGCGCGGTCGTCTCGGGCCGGAACACGCCCGCACCGACCATCGTCCAGCCCGGCTGGTAATAGTGGACGTCGGCCGGATCGATCACCGCGATGTCGAGCGACGCATCGCGCGCGAGCAGGCTCGAGGCGACCGCGATACCGGCCGCGCCCGCGCCGACGATCACGATGTCGTGCCGCGCGTCGACGGCCGGCGCGGCCTGCCGGCCGCCTTGCGTGACGCGCGACGCGACCGCGCGCAGGTCGTAACCGGCCGCATTGGCCGTCGCGACGATGTCGTTCAGCGGGCGCAGGCCGGCCTGCGACAGCGCCCACAGCGTGGCCGACCGCGTGCCGCTGCGGCAGTACGCGAGCACCGGGCCGTCGAGCGATGCGACGAGCGCGCCGAACTGTGCGGCCTGGTCGTCGGTCACCTTGCCCGTATCGACCGGCAGGTAATGCACGTCGATGCCGAGCGGTGCTGCGGCCGCGCGAATCTCGGTGACGGTCGGCTGGTCGGGGCCTTCGCCGTCGGGCCGGTTGCAGACGATTGCGCGGATGCCCGCCGCGTGAAGTGCGGGCAAGTCGGCCGCCGCGATTTGCGGCGAGACCGACAGCGCGTCGGTCAGCTTGCGGATGGTGGTCATGTGGGGGTTCTCGGTTGGGGCGGCGGCGTTCAGATCGCGTCGAGCGGGATCTTCAGGTAGCGCACGCCATTGTTTTCGGGCTCGGGCAGGTGGCCGGCGCGCATGTTGACCTGCACGGACGGCAGCATCAGCACCGGCATCGCGAGCGTCGCGTCGCGCGCGGTTCGCATCGCGACGAAATCGTCCTCGGTCACGCCGTCCTTCACGTGCACGTTCGCGCGGCGCTGCTCGGCGACGGTCGTCACGAACTGCACGTCGCGGCCGCCCGGCTGGTAGTCGTGGCACAGGTACAGGTGCGTATCGGGCGGCAGCGCGAGTACGCGCGCGATCGAGCGGTACAGCGTGCGCGCGTCGCCGCCCGGGAAGTCGCAGCGGGCCGTGCCGTAGTCGGGCATGAACAGCGTGTCGCCGACGAATGCCGCGCGCTGCGTCGCGTCGTCGACGCAGTAGGTCATGCACGCGGGCGTGTGGCCCGGCGTATGCAGCGCGCGGATCGTCAGCGCGCCGAGCGCGAGCGTGTCGCCGTCGTCGACGAGTCGGTCGAACTGGCGGCCGTCCTCCGGGAAGCCGGGGCCCGCGTTGAACAGCGTGCCGAACACGTGCTGCACACGGCGCACGTGCGCACCGATCGCGATCCGGCCGCCGACGCGCGCCTTCAGGTACGGCGCCGCCGACAGGTGGTCGGCATGCACGTGCGTCTCGAGCAGCCAGTGCACGGTCGCGCCGAGTTCGGTGACGCGGGCGATCAGCCGGTCGGCGCTGTCGGTGCGCGTGCGGCCGGATTTCGGGTCGTAGTCGAGCACGCTGTCGATCAGCGCGCACGCGCGGCTCGCCGTATCGAGCAGGAGATAGCTGACGGTGTGGGTCGCCGGGTCGAAAAAGCCTTCGACCGACAGCGTGGGGGCGTTGCTCACGGGATGTCCTCGATCGGGTTCTGCATCTGCAATCGGGATCTCTGACTCAAGAAGCGTGCCAGCCTTCGCAGCGGCATCGGCCGACCGGCCAGAGACTTGATTCGGCTCGGATTTTCGGTGCGGCTGCCGCGATGCGCGGGTGTGGACGGCAGCCGGGCGAGCCCGCGGACTGCCATATCTGGCAGTGTCGTGGCAGAATTGGCAGCCAGCCTGGCAGTCCGCCCGGCAGAACCGTCCCCGAGCGTCCGCATGAATCCGCACGACACCATCCCGATCGTTCCCGCGCCGCGCCGCGACGTCACGCCCGACGTACGCGCGCTCGTCGCGTATCTCGAGCAGGACCCGCAGCCGATGATCGTCGTCGATCCCGACTACCGCATCCTCGCGGCGAACGATGCGTACCGGCGCCAGTTCGGCGTGGCGGGCGTCGAGCACGTGGGCCGGCACTGCTTCCAGGTCTCGCATCACTACGACGTGCCGTGCGACCAGGCTGGCGAGCATTGCCCGATGAAGCAGGCGCTCGAATCGCGCGGGCTGAACCGCGTGCTGCACATCCATCACACGCCGCGCGGCCCCGAGCACGTCGACGTCGAGCTGCGGCCGATCTTCGATGCGGACGGCAACGTGATCGCGTATGTCGAGCGGCTGACGACGGTGCGCAGCGCGTCGGCGCAGCCGAGCGCGGAAGGGCTGGTCGGCGGCGCCGACGCGTTCAACGCAGCGCTCGGCGCGCTGCAGCGCGTCGCGCCGTCGATGTTGCCGGTGCTGCTGCTCGGCGAATCGGGCACCGGCAAGGAGCTGTTCGCCCGCGCGCTGCACGAGGCGAGCGATCGCGCGATGGGACCGTTCGTCGTCGTCGATTGCTCGGGGATCGCCGAGACGCTGTTCGAGAGCGAACTGTTCGGCTATGAGAAGGGCGCGTTCACCGGTGCGAACCAGCGCAAGCCGGGCCTTGTCGAGACCGCGCAGGGCGGCACGCTGTTCCTCGACGAGATCGGCGACGTGCCGCTGCCGATGCAGGTGAAGCTGCTGCGGCTGATCGAGTCGGGCACGTTCCGGCGCGTCGGCGGCGTCGAGGCGCTGCGCGCCGATTTCCGCCTCGTCGCGGCCACGCACAAGCCGCTGCGCGAGATGATCGACGACGGCCGGTTCCGGCAGGACCTCTACTACCGGATCAACGCGTTTCCGATCCCGCTGCCGGCGCTGCGCGAACGACAGGGCGACGTCGCGCTGCTGGCCGAATCGATCCTGCGGCGGATCGCGAACGCTCGCGCCAACGCGGGCGATGCGGGTGCCCGGACGTTCGCGGCCCGGCCGTTCGTGCTGACCGAGCGCGCGCGTGCGTGCCTCGACGCGTATGCGTGGCCGGGCAACATCCGCGAACTGCGCAACGTGCTCGAACGCGCATGCCTGTTCGCGGACGATGGCGCGATTCGTGTCGAGCACCTGCCGGCCGAACTCGTAGCGGCGTCGGTGGCGCCGCAGTCGCGGGCGGCGGATGCGCGCGGCGTGTCGGACGCGGAGCTGGTGCGTATCGCGCGTACGTTCGACGGTACGCGCAAGGCGCTTGCCGAGCAGGTGGGGATGAGCGAACGGACGTTGTACCGGCGAATGAAGGCACTCGGGCTCGGATCGCGCGACGCGTGAGCGCGCACGACTGGCCGCGGCATGCGGCTTTGCCGATAATCGCGCGTTCGATCTGCGCGACTACGAATGAGTCGCTGCGCAGGCGGCGCGCGGAAAATGCATGCCGCCCGCACGATCACGCGGTCAGCTCGCCGGCGCCAGCTGCGCCATCGCGTCGCGGATGAAACCGAGCAGCGACTCGTCGACCCATGCGTCCTTCGTCAGCGCCGGCTCGTTCATCATCGCGTGACGGAATTTCGCATGCGTGGCCGGATCGTGGCCCGCATAGCTGCAGAACAGTTCGAGCCAGCGCTGCGCGAGCGCACGGCCTTCCGGCGAATCGGGCTTCGCGCCCGCATCGATCGCGTCGCGCACGTCGCCCATCAGTTGCGGCCATTCCATCGCGCGTTTGCCGTAGTGCGCCCGCATGAAGCGGATCTCGTCCGGCGCGAGATATTTCTCGAAGATCCGCATCTTCGTTTCGGCGGTCGCGCGCACCACGTAGTCGCGCAGCGCGGTCGAAATGCCGATCTTCGACTGCATCGCCGGTTCGTGTTCGTGCATCAGGTTCAGCTTCGCGAGCAGACGCGGGTCGTTGTTCGTGTCGCGCACGAGCATCGTCATCCAGCGGCCGGCGAGCGCACGGACGCGCTCGTCCTCGGGCGGCACGCCCGCGTCGTGCAGCGCGCGCACGTCGCCGACGAGCGCGATCCATTCGGCGTCGCCCGCCTGGCTCTTGCGGTACATCGGCATGCGCGCGAGTTCTTCCTCGGAAAAATATTTGTCGTACACGGTCATCAACTCCAGTGTGGTGAGCCAATCGGCCAGTTCCGGCTCCGCGCCCGCGGCGAGCTGCGCATGCAGGTGCACGAGCCGCTCGCGCAGCTGCGCGGTCTGCGCGAGCTGGCGATCGAGCAGCGTGATCTGCTTTGCGACGAGATCGACGAGCGGGGTGCCGGGCTGGTTCAGGTAGTCGCCGATTTCGGTGAGCGACAGTCCGAAGCGACGCAGCGCCTGGATCTGGTGGAGCCGGGCGATGTCGTGGCGGTCGTACAGCCGGTAGCCGTTGTCGGCACGCGCCGAAGGCGTCAGCAGACCGATCGCGTGATAGTGATGAAGCGTGCGGACGGTCAGCCCGCTGCGTTTCGCCAGTTCTCCCACTTTCAGCTGCATTCGTTGCTCCGTTCGGTACGCACACTGGAGTCTGGAACGTTACGCTACGTGAGGGTCAAGCGGAAGATCGACGATCAGGCGCGCGCGGGGTTGCTCCGCGCGCGCTTGATCGGAGGGCCGGCTTATTGCGGCGAAGGCGTGGTGTCGGGCGTGGCGGCGCGTGCTTCGTTGCCGGCTGCGCTGTCGCCGGCCGTCTTGCCGGTTTTTCCGGACGTGTCGTCCTTGCCGGCCGGCGGCGTGCCCATCGCCTGATAAAGCCGTGCAGTATCCGCGAACCGCGCGCCGGTCGCGCGAATCTCGTCGAGCCGCGCGTTGCGGTACTGCAGCTCGCTGGCGCGCGCGGCCGACGGCGGCAGCGCGCCGAGCCGCACGCGGGCGGCTGCGTCGTCGTACGCGCCGCGTGCGGACAGCGCGGCGCGCGACGACGCGTCGAGCGCCTCCGCGTCGTGCTCGAGCGCCGCGAGCGAATCGGCGACGTTCTGGAACGCGCCGAGCACGGCCTGCTTGTACTGGTCGACCGCGGCCTCGTAGGTCGCCTTCGCCGCGCGGCGTTGCGCGAGCAGCGCGCCGCCGTGGAAGATCGGCTGGCTCAACGACGCGCCGACGTTCCAGATCGCGCCGGCACCCGACAGCATCGTCGGCCAGCTGAAGCCGCCTTTGCCCATCGCCGCCGACAGCGACAGTTGCGGGAACATCTGCGCGGTCGCGACGCCCACTTCGGCGGCGGCCGCTTTCAGCCCCGCGTCGGCCGCCTGGATGTCCGGGCGGCTTTGCAGCAGGTCCGACGGCACGACGACGGGCACCTGCTCGGGCAGGTGCAGATCGGCGAGCGTCAGGTCGGCCGGCGGCCGGTCGGGCGTGCGGCCGACCAGCACCGCGAGCGCATGGCGCGCCGAGTCGCGCTGCTGGCGCAGCGCGGGCAGGCTCGCCGCGAACGTGTCGGCGCTTTGCCGCGCGTTCAGCGCGTCGCTGCGCGACGCCGAGCCGAGCGCGTAGCGGCGCTCGGCGTCGTGCGCCTGGTCGTTCGCGAGCGCGACGAGCCGCTCGGTCGTGTCGATCTGCGCGTTGAGCACCGACACCGTGATCGACGCGGTGACGATGTTCGCGGCCAGCGCGCGCCGCGCGGATTCGAGCTGGAACGCACTGACGTCGACGCGTTTCGCGAGTGCGCGGTTCGCGAAGCGCGAGACGCCGAACAGGTCGACCGTATAGCTCGCCTGCAGTTGCCCGACGAACGTGTCGTACAGCAGCGTCGGTGCGCCGAGCGCCGGAATCGGCACGCCGAGCGCACGCTGGCGCGTGGCCTGGCCGACCGCGTCGATCGACGGCAGCATCGAGCTGCCGATCTGCCCGCGCAGTTGCTCGCGCGCGGCATCCAGCGAATGCGACGCCGCACCGAGCGTCGGGCTGTTGCGCAGCCCTTCGTCGACGAGCGCGTTCAGCGCATCGGAACGGTACTGCTTCCACCAGTCGGGCACCGGCTGCGCGCCGACTTCGAACTGCTGCGCGACGCCTTGCGCGGACACGGTCTGCCCGACTTGCGGCGCGGCGCCGTAATGCGCGGGCGACGGCATCGCGGGCGGCTCGCCGCTCGGCGCGAACCACGCGCAGCCGGCCAGCGGGCCGGCGAGGCTCGCGACTGCGAGCGCACGCACGGCTTGGGTTTTCAGGTTCATCGACACATCCATGGTCAGGCTCCCGACGGCGCGGCCGGCGTGCTGCCGCCTTGCGGCGGGCCGTCTTGCGGGTCGCGTTCGTCGCGCTTCACGCGGAACCACGTCGCGTACAGCGCAGGCAGGTAGAACAGCGTCAGCACGGTCGCGCTCGTGATGCCGCCCATCAGCGCGGTCGCCATCGGCCCGAAGAAGTTCGAGCGCAGCAGCGGGATCAGCGCGAGCACGGCGGCCGCGGCCGTCAGCGTGATCGGGCGGAAGCGCCGCACGGTCGCGCCGATGATCGCGTCGACGCGGCCGTGGCCGGCCGCGATGTCCTGCTCGATCTGGTCGACGAGGATCACCGAGTTGCGCATGATGATCCCGAACATCGCGATCACGCCGAGCATCGCGACGAAGCCGAACGGCTGCCCGAACAGCAGCAGCGTGGCGACCACGCCGATCAGCCCGAGCGGTGCGGTCAGCACGACCATCAGCACGCGCGAGAAACTCTGCAACTGGATCATCAGCAGCGTGAACACGGCGATCGCCATCAGCGGCATCTGCGCGTTGATCGAGTTCTGCGCCTTCGCGCTTTCCTCGACCGAGCCGCCGATGTTGATCTGATAGCCGACCGGCAACTGCGCGCGCAGCGCGTTCAGCTTCGCGTCGACCGCATGCGTGACGTCGATGCCCTGGGCACCGGCGCGCACGTCCGACTGCACGGTGATGGTCGGCTGGCGGTCGCGCTCCCACACGACGCCGTATTCGAGCGTCGGCTCGAAGCGGCCGAGCGAGCCGAGCGGCACCGGGCCGTTCGGCGTCGGCAGCGCGAGGCCCGCGAGCTTCGCCGGATCGACGCGGTCCGCCTGCGGCGCGCGCAGGTCGACCGCGATCAGCTTGTCGCGCTCGCGGTACTGCGTGACCGTCGTGCCGGACAGCGTCATCGCGAGGAAGCTCGACACGTCCTGCGACGTGACGTTCAGCTCGCGCGCCTTCTTCTGGTCGATCTCGAAGCGCACCGAGCGCTCGGCCGGCTCGTCCCAGTCGAACTGCACGTTGACCGTGCGCGCATCGCCGCGCATCGTCGCCGCGACCTTCTCGGCGATCGAGCGGACCGTCGCGATGGTGTCGCCGCTCACGCGGAACTGCACCGGATAGCCGACCGGCGGCCCGTTCTCGAGCCGCGACAGCCGCCAGCGCACCGCCGGGAACCGGTCGCGCAGCGTGGTTTCGAGCCAGGTCGCGAGCTTCTCGCGATCCTCGACCGATTTCGCGGTGATCACGAACTGCGCGAAGTTCGGCAGTTGCAGCTGCTGGTCGAGCGGCAGGTAGAAGCGCGGCGCGCCGCTGCCGACGAAGTTCACCGAATGATCGATCTCGGGGCGCTTGTCGATCGCCTTCTCGAGGCGCTCGGTTTCGCGCAGCGTCGCCGCGAACGACGCACCCTCGGGCAACCGCAGGTCGACCAGCAGCTCGGGCCGGTCGGAACTCGGGAAGAACTGTTGCGGCACCAGCGAGAAGCCCATCAGCGACACGACGAAGAGGGCGCCCGTGATCAGCAGCACGACGAAGCGCCGCTCGATGCACCAGTCGACCCAGCCGCGCAGCCGCCGGTAGAAGCGGGTGTCGTAGATGTCGTGCTCGTGGTCGTCCGGCAGGTGCGCTTCGTGCGCCTGCCGCTTGCGCTCGGGCAGCATGTGGAAGCCGAGCAGCGGGATCAGCACGACGGCCGCGAACCACGACGCGATCAGCGCGATCGCCGACACCTCGAAGATCGAGCGCGTGTATTCGCCGGTGCTCGATTTCGCGAGCGCGATCGGCAGGAAGCCCGACACCGTGACGAGCGTGCCCGTCAGCATCGGGAACGCGGTGCTCGTGTACGCGAACGCGGCGGCGCGCGCGCGGGTGTAGCCCTGTTCGAGCTTCACGGCCATCATCTCGACCGCGATGATCGCGTCGTCGACGAGCAGCCCGAGCGCGAGCACGAGCGTGCCGAGCGACACCTTGTGCAGCCCGATGTCGAACAGGTACATGAACAGGGCGGTCACCGCGAGCACGACCGGAATCGAGATCACGACGACCATCCCGGTGCGCAGGCCGAGCGACACGAGGCTCACGACCAGCACGATCGCGATGGCTTCGGCGACGGCTTCGAGGAAGTCGTCGACCGAATGCGCGACCGCATGCGGCATGCTCGACACCTCGACCAGCTTGAGGCCGGCCGGCAACCGCGCCTGCAGGTCCTTCGATTCCGCGTCGAGCGCGTTGCCGAGCCGGATCACGTCGCCGCCCGGCTGCATCGTCACGCCGATGCCGAGCACGGCCTTGCCGTTCGATCGCATCTGCGTGACGGTCGGATCGTCATAGCCGCGCTTGACCGTCGCAAGATCGCCGAGCCGGAACGTGCGGCCGTTGATGCGGATCAGCGTATCGGCGATCGCGTCGACGTTGTCGAACTGGCCGCTCGGCCGCACGAACACGCGGTCGTCGGCGGTCGTCAGCACGCCGGTCGACGAGATGTCGTTCTGCGCGTTGATCGCCTGCCCGAGCTGCTGCGGCGAGATGCCGACGCGCGTGAGCTGCGCGTTGTTGACCTCGATGAAGATCCGCTGGTCGGGGTCGCCGAAATAGTCGACCTTGCCGACGCCCGGCACGCGCAGCAGCACGGTGCGGAGCTGGTCCGCGTAGTCGTGGAGCTGCGCGGGCGTGAAGCCGTCGCCTTCGAGCGTCCAGATGTTGGTGTAGACGTCGCCGAATTCGTCGTTGAAGAACGGGCCCTGCACGCCGGGCGGCAGCGTATAGCCGATGTCGCCGACCTTCTTGCGGATCTGGTACCAGGTCTCGGGCACGTCCTTCACGGGCGCCGAGTCCTTCATCGTGAAGAAGATCAGCGATTCGCCGGGGCGCGAATAGCTGCGCAGGAAGTCGATGGCCGGCGTTTCCTGCAGCTTGCGGCCGATCCGGTCGGTCACCTGCTCCTGCACCTGGCGTGCGGTCGCGCCGGGCCAGAACGTGCGGATCACCATCACGCGGAACGTGAACGGCGGGTCTTCGGACTGCGCGAGCCGCGTGTACGCGAGGATGCCCGCGAGCGTCGCGAGCGCGATCAGGTAGACGACGAGCGCCTGGTGGCGCAGCGCCCACGCCGACAGGTTGAACCGGCCTTCTTCGCGGGAGGTGCTCACGATGCGAAGTCCTCCGGGTGCAGCGGCGCGATCGGGCGCACCTTCTCGCCCGCGCTGACCGTATGCACGCCCTGCAGCACGACGCGCTCGCCGGGTTGCAGCCCGTGCGACACGGTGACGGTGCGCTCGTTGAAGCGCGCGACGTCGACGCGGCGCAATTCGAGCGTGTCGTCCTTCGTGCGCACGACCCACACGGCCGGATGCGCGCCGTCGTGGAACAGCGCGGTCGCGGGCAGCGTGATCGGCGGCGCGTCGCCGGCAGCCGGCGCGCCGTCGAACGCGACGTTCGCGGTCATCCCGAGCCGGATCGCCGGATCGGGCGTGGCCAGCGTGAGCTTCACGCGATACGTGCGGCTTTGCGGATCGGCGGCCGGCGCGATTTCGCGCACCTTCGCGGCGAACTGGCGGCCCGGCAGCGACGGCAGCGTGACGGTCGCCGCATGGCCGGGCGCGAGCGACGCGAGCGCGGCCTCGGGCACGTCGCTGACGACGTCGACGTCGCCGGACCACGCGAGCTGGTAGACGGCCTGGCCGGCCGACACGTTCTGGCCGGTGTCGGCCTGTTCGGCGGTGATGTAGCCCGCATGATCGGCGACGAGGGTCGCATAGCGGAGCTGGTTCTTCGCGAGCGCGAGCTGCTGCTGCGCCTGGTCGCGCTGCGCGAGCGCAGACGTGTAGCTGTTCTGGGTCTGCTCGAGTTGCGCGGTCGCGATCAGGTTTTCGTGCGCCTGCGCGCGATCGCGGTCGAGCTGCTGCTTCGCGAACGCGAGGCTGTGCGTCGCGGCATCGAGCTGCGCCTGCGCGCTCGCGGCGTTTTTCTCGACGTCGGACGGATCGAGGAGTGCAACGACCTGGCCGACCTTGACCGTGTCGCCGAGCCGCACCTTGCGCTCGACGATCTTGCCGGCGATGCGGAACGACAGCGGCGTTGCGTAGCGCGGCTGGATTTCGCCGGGCAGCGTGCGCGCGACCGCGGCGTCGTCGGCATGCGCGGGCAGCGCGACGACGGGGCGCGGCGCGGGCGGCGCGGATTCTTTCGGATGACAGGCGGCGACGAAGAGCGCGACGCCGATCAGCAGCGCGGCGCGGGAACCGGAGCGATTCACGAAACCCCCAGGTGAGGTGGAGCGGAACGAAGCCGGCAAGCGCGGCGGGCGCTTGCCCCAGGCGGCGCCGACACAGGCGCGCGGACAGCAATTTCAGAAACTGTGGCGAATTCTAATACACACCTGTATCTGAATGCAAAGATGAATTCGAAAGGGAATTGGTGCTAGACTGCGCGCCATGAAACCTCAGCGCTTAACTCGCGAGCAGAGCAGGGACCAGACGCGCGAACGTCTGCTGAATGCCGCGCATCGCATTTTTCTGAAGAAAGGCTATGTGGCCGCGAGCGTCGAGGACATCGCGGCCGCGGCCGGCTTTACGCGCGGCGCGTTCTACTCGAATTTCCGCAGCAAGTCGGAACTGCTGCTGGAGTTGCTGGAGCGCAACCATGCGTCGGTGCAGGCCGATTTCCAGGCGATCTTCGACGAGGGCGGGACGCGCGAACAGATGGAATCGCTGACGCTCGCGCACTACCGGACGCTGTTCGCCGATGACGAATTTTCGCTGCTGTGGGGCGAGGCGAAGCTGCAGGCCGCGCGCGACGCGAAGTTCCGCGTGCGCTTCAACCAGTTCCTGCATGCGAAGCGCGTGCAGATGGCCGAATTCATCCAGCGTTTTTCCGAGCGCGCGGGCACGCCGCTGCTGCTGCCGGCGGAGACGCTCGCATTCGGGCTGATGTGCCTGTGCGACGGCGTGCAGTCGTATTACACGGCCGATCCGCAGCACGTGCCGGCCGACGTGGCCGAATCGGTGCTCGCGGGGTTCTTCGCGCGGGTCGTGCTGGGGCGCGCGCCGGACTGACGGGGAAGCGGGTTCGCAGGTGTCGTGCCCGCCCGCGGCAGGCTGGAAGCGATGAAGCGGCGCGGTGCGAGCCGTACCGTGCGCGTCAGCGCTCGCCGGTCATCCGCCGGTACGCATCGAGCAGCGACGTCTTGTAGACGACGCCCGCGAGCGTCGGCTCGGCTTCGCTTTCGATCACCGGCAGCCGTTCGCCCTGGAACGCCATGAAGCGTTCGAGCGCCGTCGCAAGCGGCATGTCGGGCGTGAGCAGCGGAAACGGCGTATGCGCGTAGTGCGCGGCCGTCTTGTCGGTCGTGTCGCGCTTGTCGAGCAGGTCGGACGTGATGTCCTTCAGCGCGACCGCGCCGCGGAAGCGCCCGGCGTCGTCGGTCACGTACAGGTACTTCACCGGATATTCGAGAAACACGCGCGTCATGTCGGCGACGCTCGCGGAGAGCGACACGACCGTCTGCGCGGGCTGGATCAGCTCGCGCATCTGCGTGGTGCGCAGCCGCAGCCGTTCCTGCGCGTCCTGGTAATGGTGCAGCGTGATCTCGTACATCGACGTCGTGCCCGTCGCGCGCGCGACGAAATACGCGAACACGCACGACACCAGCAGCGGCAGCACGACCTGGTAGCTCAGCGTCATCTCGAAGATCATCAGGATCGCCATCAGCGGCGCCTGCGTGGCGCCCGCCATGAACGCGCCCATCCCGACGATCGCATACGCGAAATACGCCGACGTATGGCCGGGCCACACGGCTTCCATCACGAGCCCGAACAGCGAACCGAACACCGCGCCGACGAACAGCGTCGGCGTGAAGACACCGCCGATCGCGCCCGAGCCGACCGTCGCGGAGGTCGCGATCACCTTGAACACGAGCACCGCGATCAGCGCCTGCCAGGTCCACGGCGAATGCAGGATGTGGTTCACGACGCTGTAGCCGTTGCCCCACACGTCCGGAATCCACACCGAGATCACGCCGACGACGAGGCCGCCGATCGCGAGCCGCACCGGCAGCGGCACGGGCAGCCGCTTGAACTGGTTCTTCGACGCGTCGAGCAGGTGCAGGAACTGCGGCGCGAGCACGCCGCACAGCGCGCCGAGCACGACGAACAGCAGCACCTCGGGGCCCGTGACGGCCGGAAACACCGGCATCTCGTACGGCGGCCGGTAGCCGGCGAATTCGCGCATCACGATGTTCGCGACGACCGACGCGACGACCATCGGCCCGAAGCTCTCCATCGCGATCGTGCCGAGCACGATCTCCGACACGAAGAACGCGCCGGCGATCGGCGCGTTGTACGCGGACGTGATGCCGGCAGCCGCCCCGCACGCGACCAGCAGGCGCAGGCGCGGCGGGTCGAAGTGCACGAAGCGGCCGACGAGCGACGCGGCGAGCGCCGCGAGCTGCACCATCGGGCCTTCGCGGCCGATCGAGCCGCCGCTGCCGATCGTCAGCAGCGACGACACGCTGCGCCACAGGCTCTGCCGCACGGGCACGATGCCGTTGCCGAGCGCGACGGATTCCATGTAGTCGGTCTTGCCGGATTTCTTGTCGCCGCGTGTCGCGAGCAGCAGCACGCAGCCGGCGAGGAAGCCGCCTGCGGCCGGCATCCAGAACCGCACGTACCACGGCAGGCTCTTCGCCATCTGCACGAAGCTGCCGCTGTGCCCGGAGATCAGGCGCTGCATCAGGTCGATGCCTTCGCGGAACGCCATGGTGGCAAAGGCGCCGCCGACGCCGACGATGGCCGACCAGATCAGCATCGTATGGGCGTCCGACAGGCGGAACAGCGTTTGGGCGCGAGTGCGCAGCTTCAGCAGGAACGAGAGCACGGCTGAAAGAGGGCGATGGAAAACGACGCGAAGCATAGCACTGCGCCGCGCCCGCGGGACCATCCCGTCGGGCGCGGCGCGCGAAGTGTTGCGGACCGACGGCTCAGCCAAGCCAGTGCTGCACGGCCCAGGTGATCCCGTAGCCGCCGGCGATCAGCCACACGTACAGGATCAGGCCGGTCATCAGTGCGCGGGGGCCGGCTGCGCGGATCTGCGACACGCGCGTTTCGATGCCGAGCGCGGTCATCGCCATCGTCAGTGCGAAGGTGTCGAGCACGTTCAGCGTATGCGTGACGTCGGCGGGCAGCACGTTCAGCGAATTGACGATCACGAAGCCGAGGAAACCGAGCGCGAACCAGGGTACGGCCACCTTGCGCTTGCCTTGCGCGCCGCCGGCCGTGGCGCGGGCCGAGCGGGCGAGCCACCAGCCGAGCACGAGCAGCACCGGGACCAGCAGCATCACGCGCGTCATCTTGACGATCGTCGCGATGTGCGCGACCTGCGGGCTGATGTCGCTGGCTGCGCCGACCACCTGCGCGACCTCGTGGATCGTGCCGCCGAAGAACAGGCCGAGGCCGGCCGGATCGAGGTTCAGCAGCCCGGCGTGATACGCGATCGGGTACAGGAACATCGACAGCGTGCCGAACAGCACGACACTGCCCACGGCCATCGCGCTCTGGTGCGGTTTCGACTGCAGCGTCGATTCGAACGCGAGCACGGCGGCCGCGCCGCAGATCGCGCTGCCGGCGGCGGTCAGCAGCGCCGCGTCGCGGTCGAGCTTCATCAGCTTCATGCCGGCCCAGGTGCCGATCACGAGCGTGCTGACGACGACCAGCACCGACACCGTCAGGCCCGGCAGGCCGACCTGCGCGATTTCCTGCAGGCTCACGCGCAACCCGAAGAACGCGACCGCAATGCGCAGCAGCCTGCGCGCGGAGAAATTGACGCCGGCCGCCCAACTGGCCGGCATGCCGTCGCGCAGCGCGTTGCCGTACAGCGCACCGGCGACGATGCCGACGATCAGCGGCGACAGGCCGAGCCCCGCGATCGCGGGAAGCTGGGACAGGCTCGTGACGGCGGCGGCGAACAGCGCAACGAACAGCACGCCGTTCAACTGGCCGCGCATCGACGGCGCGGTGTGGCTGAGTGGGGGAGTCGGGGCAGTGGACATGGAAGCACCGTGATGGAGCGTGTTGCGATGCTGTAATCCTAATTTCGTTATATCGATATGAAAAATTGTGATTTGTGACGTAAACTATCCGGAAAGCCGATAATTCATCCCCATGACCCCGGATCAACTGATAACGTTCGCCGCCGTCGCCGAACACCTGAACATCAGCCACGCCGCCGTGGCGCTGCATCTGTCGCAGCCGGCCGTGTCCGGCCAGTTGCGGCTGCTGCAGGACGAATTCGGCGAGCCGCTGTACCAGCGCGACGGCCGCGGCATCCGTCTGACGCCGGTCGGCGAACAGCTTGCGCAATACGCGAACGCGCAGCGCGACACGTTCGCGCAGGCGCGCGCGTTTCGCGACGCGGTGCGCGGCCTCGAGGCCGGTACGCTGCGCATCGGCGCGAGCACGACGCCCGCGAGCTACCTGCTGCCGTACCTGATCGCGGCGTTCCAGCCGCTTGCGCCGCGCGTGGCGATCCAGACGATGAGCGGCAATACGGCCGACGTGGTCGCGGCGCTGCCGTCGCTCGACATCGCGATGATCGAAGGGCCGCCCGGCGACGCGCTGCCGCCCGGCACGGCCATGCATGCGTGGCACGAGGACGAGATCGTCGCGATCGTGCCGGCCGGCCATCCGCTCGCGGCGCCCGAATACGAGGCGGGCGTCACGCTCGCGGCGCTTGCTGCGCATCCGCTCGTGCTGCGCGAGGCGGGCTCCGCCGTGCGACAGCTCGTCGAGCGCGCGTTCGCGCAGGGCGCGGCACCGATGCGCGTCGCGTTCGAGATCGCCGGGGTCGAGGCCGTGAAGGAGGCCGTGCGCGCCGGAATGGGCGTCGGGTTCGTGTCGGCGATGTCGTTGCGCCACGACGATGCGGCGCTCGTGCTGCGTTCGCTCGCGCCCGCGCCGCTCACGCGTCATTTCTCCATTCTCGTGCCGCATGGCGGCGCACCGTCGCGCGTTGCGTCGCAGTTCCTCGAAATGAGTCTCGCGCAGGACCTCGCCTGAGCGGGTGAAGCCGGCCCGGAGGCGCGCGTTCGCGTGGCGCCCGGCCTTAGGGATTTCCTCTATGGCGTGCGTTCGAAGCGAAGCGCACCATCCGTCTCACGCTAATGGAACCGGTTCCATTCCGGTAAAAAAGGGCAAAATGGCAGACATCGTGATCGTGGCGAGCGCATTCGGGATGGACCGTGTGCGCCAGGAGGGCCACAGTGCATTCGTCGCGACCGCGGCGGCGTCCGGTGCGACCGGCTTCGAGGTGCGGCGCGAGCTGTTCGCGTCGGACGACGACGCGACGCCCGGCGCGCTGGCCGCGCTCGGCGCGCAACTGGCCGGGCACGGGCTGTGGTCGGTCTATTCGACGCCGGCCGCGCTGTACACGGAAACGGGCGCGCTCGATGCCGACGCATTGCGCGACGCGCTCGCGGAAGCCGACGCGCTCGGCGCGCGTTTCGTGAAATTCCAGCTCGGCGGTTTCGCCGGCGATGCCCATGCGGCCGACCTCGTCGCGCTGTCGCGCGGCGCGCGTGCCCGGGTGGTGGTCGAGAACGGCCAGCTGCCGGTCGGCGGTGCGCTCGCGCAGTTCTGCGGGCTGTTCGACGCGCTGGCGGCGGGCGGCATGCGCGACGCGCTCGGGATGACGTTCGACATCGGCAACTGGCAGTGGCGGGGCGAAGCGCCGCTCGACTGCGCACACGTGCTCGCGCCGCATGTGGAATACATTCATTGCAAGGCTGTCGAGGGCGAGGGCGCGCGCCGTTTCGCGACGGCACCGGCGCCGCACGACCCGCTCGTGACCGGCGTGCTCGCGGCGTTGCCGCAGCATGCGCCGCGCGGCATCGAGTTTCCGTTCGACGCGGCCGACCTGGCGGGCGATGCATGCCGGCGCGTCGCGTGGCTCGCGACTGCGTGACGGCAGCAGGATCCTGAGGAGTTCACTCATGAAAGCAGCACTCGATGTCGTGACCTACGGCGAGGCGATGGCGATGTTCGTCGCGACCGAGCCCGGCCATCTCGCGCATGCGGCGCAATTCACGAAGCGGATCGCGGGCGCCGACCTGAACGTCGCGATCGGCCTGTCGCGGCTCGGCTTCCGGGTCGGCTGGATGAGCCGCGTCGGCCGCGATTCGTTCGGCGGCTACGTGCTCGACACGCTCGCACGCGAAGGCATCGACGCGTCGTGCGTGACCGTCGATCCGCGCTACCCGACCGGTTTCCAGTTGAAGTCGCGCAACGATGACGGCAGCGACCCGACCGTCGAATATTTCCGCAAGGGCTCGGCCGCGAGCCACCTGTCGTGCGACGACTACGTGGCCGACTACGTGCTCGGCGCACGCCACCTGCACCTGACGGGTGTCGCGCCGGCGATCTCCGCGACGTCGTGCGAACTCGCGTTCCAGCTCGCGCGCGAGATGCGGGCGGCCGGCAAGACGATCTCGTTCGACCCGAACCTGCGCCCGACGCTGTGGCCGTCCGCGGACGTGATGGCGAAGACGCTGAACGCGCTCGCGACGCTCGCCGACTGGGTGCTGCCGGGCCTCGCCGAAGGGCGGCAACTGACCGGGCACGACAGGCCGGCCGACATCGCGGGCTTCTATCTCGCGCAGGGCGCGCGCGTTGTCGTGATCAAGCTCGGCGCGGAAGGCGCGTACTTCCGGACGGCCGACGGCCGCGAGGGCACGGTCGCGGGCGAGCGTGTCGAACGCGTCGTCGATACGGTCGGCGCCGGCGACGGCTTCGCGGTCGGCGTGGTCAGCGCGCTGCTGGAAGGCCGGAGCGTCGAGCAGGCGGTCGCGCGCGGCAACCGGATCGGCGCGCTCGCGATCCAGGTGATCGGCGATTCGGAAGGCTTGCCGACGCGCGACGCACTCGACCGGATCGAAAATGTCAGCAATCGCGCCGATCGCTTAGAGGAAACCGTCACCGCGCAATGAGAGGCCGGACACGGCACAATCCGCGGATCCATTTCGTGCATCAAGCACCGCTTTGCGTGAGACCGGACGGCAAAGCAGGCGACCGGCGCGGTGCCGAAGCACCGGTTCCGGCCGCGCAGCGCTGCAGCGTCAGCCCGGTCAACAAAGGAGACATTCTGATGGCAACCAATCTCGCAGCACGACGCTGGTGGACGATCATGCCGATCGTCTTCATCACATACAGCCTCGCCTACCTCGACCGCGCGAACTACGGGTTCGCGGCGGCGGCCGGCATCAACCAGGATCTCGGCATCAGCAAGGGCCTGTCGTCGCTGATCGGCGCGCTGTTCTTCCTCGGCTATTTCTTCTTCCAGATTCCCGGCGCGATCTATGCGGAACGCCGCAGCGTGAAGAAGCTGGTGTTCGTCAGTCTCATCCTGTGGGGCGGCTGTGCGGCGCTCACGGGCGTGGTCAGCAACATCCCGTCGCTGATGGCGATCCGCTTCGTGCTCGGCGTCGTCGAGGCGGCCGTGATGCCGGCGATGCTGATCTACATCAGCAACTGGTTCACGAAGAACGAGCGCTCGCGCGCGAACACGTTCCTGATCCTCGGCAACCCGGTCACCGTGCTGTGGATGTCGATCCTGTCGGGTTATCTCGTGCACGAATTCGGCTGGCGCCACATGTTCATCGCCGAAGGCGTGCCGGCCGTCCTCTGGGCCGTGTGCTGGTGGTTCCTCGTGCAGGACAAGCCGGCCGACTCGCCGTGGCTCTCCGCGCAGGAAAAACGCGACCTCGACGCCGCGCTCGCGGCCGAGCAGGCAGCGATCAAACCGGTGCGCAACTATGGCGAGGCATTCCGCTCGCCGGCCGTGATCAAGCTGTGCGCACAGTATTTCTGCTGGAGCATCGGCGTGTACGGCTTCGTGCTGTGGCTGCCGTCGATCGTCAAGAACGGCTCCGAGCTCGGCATGGTCGCGACCGGCTGGCTGTCCGCGCTGCCGTATCTCGCGGCGACGATCGCGATGCTCGCCGCCTCGTGGGCCTCCGACAAGGTCGGCTCGCGCCGTGGCTTCGTATGGCCGTTCCTGCTGATCGGCGCGGCCGCGTTCGCCGCGTCGTACGCGCTCGGCTCGTCGCATTTCTGGATCTCGTATGCGCTGCTGGTCGTCGCGGGCGCCGCGATGTACGCGCCGTACGGCCCGTTCTTCGCGATCGTGCCGGAGCTGCTGCCGAAGAACGTCGCCGGCGGCGCGATGGCGCTGATCAACAGCATGGGCGCGCTCGGCTCGTTCGTCGGCTCGTACTTCGTCGGCTACCTGAACGGCGCGACCGGGTCGCCCGTTGCGTCGTACGCGTTCATGAGCGCCGCGCTCGTCGCCGCGGTGATCCTCACGCTGTCCGTCAAACCCCAGGCGCGCGATACGCATCCGCTCGCCGCGCCGCTGCAAGGAAAATGAAACCGATGAAGCCTCGTATCGTCGCGTACAAGCCGCTGCCCGATGACGTTCTCGCGTACCTGCGCGAGCATGCGGACGTCGTGCAGGCCGACGGCGCCGACGCGCTCGCCGATGCGCTCGGCAACGCGGACGGCGCGCTCGGCGCGAGCCTGAAGGTCACGCCGCAGATGCTCGACCGCGCGCCGCGGCTGAAGGCCTGGTCGACGATCTCGGTCGGCTACGACAACTTCGACGTCGCGGATCTCACGCGGCGCGGGATCGTGCTCGCGCATACGCCGGACGTGCTGACCGAGTCGACCGCCGATACGGTGTTTTCGCTGATCCTCGCGTCCGCGCGGCGCGTGGTCGAGCTGGCCGAGTGGGTGAAGGCCGGCCACTGGCATCGCAGCATCGGCCCGGACCTGTACGGCACCGACGTGCAGGGCAAGACGCTCGGCATCGTCGGGCTCGGGCGGATCGGCGGCGCGGTCGCGCGCCGCGCGGCGCTCGGCTTCCGGATGCAGGTGCTGTACGCGAACCGGTCCGCGCATGCCGAAGCCGAGACGCAGTACGGCGCGCGGCGCGTGACGCTCGACGAACTGCTCGCGCAGTCGGATTTCGTGTGCCTGCAGGTGCCGCTGTCGCCGGAAACGCACCACCTGATCGGCGCGGCCGAATTCGCGAAGATGAAGCGCGGCGCGATCCTGATCAACGCGTCGCGCGGGCCCGTGGTCGACGAAGCCGCGCTGGTCGACGCGCTGCGCGCGGGCACGATCCGCGGCGCGGGGCTCGACGTGTTCGAGAACGAGCCGCTGCCGGCGGATTCGCCGCTGCTGCAGATGAACAATGTCGTCGCACTGCCGCATATCGGCTCGGCGACGCACGAGACGCGCCACGCGATGGCACGCTGCGCCGCGGAAAACCTGGTCGGCGCGCTGGCCGGCACGCTGCGCACGAATCTCGTCAATCCCGATGCGCTCGCACGGGCCTGAGCCGCGCCGGGTAATGGGACGACAGCCGGCCGGCGGGGTGCCGGCGTCGTTAGAGTCGATGGTCTTGGTGCCGGAGGGCAGGCTGCGTTATGATCGCCCGCTCGTCGCATCGATGGCCCGGCAATGCTGCCGGCGGCGTCCGGTGACGGGCATCCGTGCCAGGTCCGGTGCGGCCGACTGCTTTTGCACGTGACCGGAGCGGGCGCCGATGCGCCGGCGCCGATCGACCGCGAAGCATGGGATCGGCGTAAGCGCTGAAGGGCAGACGCTGATCGACTGCGAAGCATGGGATCGGTGCAAGCGCTGAAGCGCTAACGCTGGTCGACCGCGAAGCATGGGACCAGCGTAAGCGCTGAAGCGCTGACGCTGGTCGACAGAGGAGTCCGCCGGGTGGCTTACGTTTCCAACAACAAAGGTCCGTCTGCTCACGAAGCGGCGCGGATCGTACGTCGCGAGGCACGACAGTGACCGATTCGCAACCTTCTACGACGCGTCCGGCGACGATCAGCGACGTCGCGCGCGAGGCAGGCACGGGCAAGACCAGCGTTTCGCGCTACCTGAACGGCGAGACGCATGTGCTGTCCATCGATCTGCGCCAGCGGATCGAAGCGGCGATCGCGCGGCTCAATTACCGGCCGAACCAGATGGCGCGCGGGCTCAAGCGCGGCCGCAACCGGCTGCTCGGCATGCTCGCGGCCGACCTGACCAATCCCTACACCGTCGAAGTGCTGCAGGGCGTCGAGGCCGCGTGCCACGCGCTCGGCTACATGCCGCTGATCTGCCACGCGGCGAACGAGGTCGAGATGGAGCGCCGCTTCCTGCAGCTTCTCACGACCTACCGTGTCGAGGGGCTGATCGTCAACGCGCTCGGCGCCGACGAGGACGTGCTGCGCCCGCTGCGCGGCGCCGGCATCCCGGCCGTGCTCGTCGACCGGACGGTCGAGGGTTTCGAGGCCGACCTGATCGGCCTCGACAACGCCGATGCGATCGAAACGGCGCTCGCGCACCTCGTCGAGCACGGCTTCGATGCGATCCATTTCGTCGTGCAGCCGTTCGAGCGCGTCAGCTCGCGGCGCGTGCGCGAGGCCGCGTTCCGCGCGGCGCTGGACGCGCGCGGGCTGCCGGTGCCGGCGACGGTCGTGCTCGACCTGAACGAGCCCGCGGCGGCCGCGGCGGCGCTCGCCGACGTCGATACGCGCATCGACGATGCGACGCGGCGCGGCGTGCGTGCGGCGCTGTTCGCCGCGAACGCGCCGGTCGCACTCGCGATCGCGCGGCACCTGCGCGCGCGTTTCGGCGCCGGGTGGCAGCAGAAGGCAGCGCTGCTGTCGATCGACGATCCGGAATGGGCCGAGCTGATCGGCATCACGACGATCCGTCAGCCGACCTACGAGATCGGCTACAAGGCCGTCGAATTCGTGCACGAGCGGATCGACGGCGCAGCGGGCGACGTGCGCGTCGCGATGCTGCCGGGCGAACTGATCGCGCGCGCGTCGACCGCAAG
The DNA here is from genome assembly GCF_025560745.1 of Burkholderia sp. S-53. Lineage (NCBI taxonomy): Bacteria > Pseudomonadati > Pseudomonadota > Betaproteobacteria > Burkholderiales > Burkholderiaceae > Burkholderia > Burkholderia sp. S-53. The sequence goes on along the minus strand of NZ_CP090483.1, from coordinate 1,999,542 downwards.
CTGAGTATCATTCGGGGCACGCAGCGCGTCAGTGCGCTGCCCCGAACAAGGAAATACATGACTGTCGCTCCCGTCACGCTGGCGGTGCTGATCGCCGCCACGCTGATCATCGCGCTGCTGCCGCTCGTCCTCTTCCGTATCCTGCGCAAGCCGCTCGCGCTCAACCGCCGCGACACGATCGTCGGCGTCGCCGTCTTCACGCTGTTCGCGATGATCGTCGAACGCGCATTCCACGGTCTCGTGCTGAGCCAGACGCCGGCCGACGGCTGGCTGACGCAGCCGCTGGCGTTCGTTGCGTACAGCGCGCTCGCGACCGCCGTATTCGAGGAAGTCGGCCGTTATCTCGGGATGCGTTTCCTGAACCGCCGCTACGGCACGTCGGCCGGCGACGGCCGCGCGATCGGCTACGGGATCGGTCACGGCGGCGCCGAAGCGTGGTTCGTCGGCGTACTCGTGTGGGGCCAGTGGTCGTATCTCGCGTGGCTGGCGAGCCGCGGCCAGCTCGAGACGCAGCTGGCCGACCTGCCGGGCGATACCGTCGTGCGGCTGCACGTGATGCTCGCGACGCTGTCGGCACAGTCGATCCTGCTGTTGCTGCTCGAACGCTGCGCGGCGTTCGTGCTGCAGCTGGCGCTGTCGGTGCTGGTCTGGCGCGGCGTGCGCGCCGGCCGTGCAGGCGTGCTGCCGCTCGCGATCGTGCTGCATGCGCTTGCGGCGGCGCCGGCGCTGCTGTACCAGGTGCGCGTGCTGCCGGCCGGATGGGTCGAGGCCGCGTATTTCGTGCTGGCCGCGATCCTGGTCGTCGTGATGGTGAAGACGTGCCGGCCGTCGCGTACGGCAGCCTGACGGGAGAGACGGGATGGACGACTATCTGATCGAATGCCAGAGCGCGGAATTCGACGCGCTCGCGCGCGTGATCTGCGATCTCTTTCCGGAGCAGACGCGCTTCGCCGAAAGCAGCGACGAACGCGGGCGGTTCCTGTCCGTGCACTGGCTCGCGATGCGTTTCGGCGCGACGCCGAAGCGGATGACGCTCGATATCCGCGTCGTGCCGGCCGCGCTTGCGCGCTACCTGGCGCTCAAGCCGATGCAGCGCGCGCGCAGCCATGCAGTGCTGCATGCGTATACGGAAGCGATGCTCGGGTCGCTCGAGGAGCGCCACGCAGCCGGCGAGGCCGTCGAGCGCAACGCGGAACTCGAACTCGACGAAGACTTTGCGTGAGTAGGCGCGCCGGCATCATGCCGGCGCGGCGGATTACGCGTCGCGGTAGACCTGCGCGAAGCGCTGCGCCTGCACGACGCCGTAGTCGCCGGGCGCGTACTGCATCACCCAGTCGCCGGCGACGCCGCGCAGCGTGTCGCCGTTTTCCGAGCGGGCGATCGTAAACGGCTCGTCCATCCGGCGCGCGAGCACGACGGCCGGCCGGTTCCGGTAGGCGCCCGGTGCACCGTGCGCGAGTGCCGGATCGGCGGGCAGGTATTTGGCGTCGAAGCGCGCGCGCGACACGACCCAGCGGTCGCCGGTCGAGCCCGTGATCAGCGCGTCGCCCGCGACATAGCGGTTCGGGCCTTCGAGGCTCATCAGTTCGCCGTCGGCGTCCGCGAATGAAACGGCGACGGTTTCGTCCTTGACGACGCGACGGGCCTGCGGGTCGGTGCGCAGATCGATGTGCTTGAGTTCGAGCATGGCGAGGAAGTGCGGGAAAAGCCGGGAGCTTATCCCGAATTCGGCGCGCCGTGTGACGCGCGCCGATCGCAGGCAGGTTGCACGGCGCCGTACGGCCCGGACGGGCAGCGCGGCGCCGGCGGGGAGGGCGTCAGGGTTGCGCGGGCGCGCTGGCGGCCTGCGCGGCTGCCGCCTTGCCTTCCTTGCCCTTCGTCTTGCCCTTGCCGTGGTGCTCGCCGCCATGGTTCAGCCAGCTGCGGAACGTCGTGTCGGCCAGCGCCTTCTGCTCGGCCGGGAAGCTCGCGTAGAGCGGCGCGAATGCGTCGGCGAGCTTCTTCGCGCCGTCGGCGTTCGCCTGCGACAGTTCCGCATACTGCTTCATGTCGTCGAGCGCGGAGACGTCGTGCTTGGCCATCCGTTCGCTATAGAGGCGGCCCATCGTTTCGCCGTTGCCGCGCATCGTGTCGGCGAACGTCTTCCATTGCGGTTCCTGCGCCGACGTGATCTTCAACTGGTCGTGCAGGTACTTGATGCGCTGCTCGATGCGCGCTTCGTGACGTGCCGCGCGCTGCTCGGCGCTCGGGGCCGACGCCGCGGCCGCAGCCGTCGTGGCCGGAGCGGGCGCTTGCGGCTGCGCCGGGGTTTGCGCGAACGCGCTGGCTGCAACGGCGAGCGTAGCGAGGGTGAGCGAGATTTTCTTCATGATTGGCTCTCCGGGGTGGTGTCTTGCGAGCGGGCGCGGCGGCAATTGCCGCAAGCGCGCATCTCGCGTCGCACGTTATTAGTAGCACGTTGCGTGCGGCGCGGCGGTGAATGCGACACTTGCTTACATCCGATACGAATCGAAATTGAAAGGGTCGTAGCGGCTCGGTACGGGGCTCGCGATGGCCCGGCCCGTACCGGCGACGGGCGCGGCACGTAAGTGGCAAACAAGCGGCACGTGCGGTCCGGATGCGGACGTTGCGCACGGACAAGGCGGCGCGACCGCATGACGGCGCGCGATTGCGCAGTCGTGCGATGCCGTTTGGGCGCACCGGCGTTCGGCGCTATCATCGCGTCACCTTCCACTCAGCCGGCGCGTCGCGCATCGGCCCAGCCTCATGCGTCCACCCCGCCTCGATCAACTCGACGATCTCGACCGGCAGCTCGTCGCGCTGCTGCAAGCCGATGCGCGCGCAAGCGTCGCGGATCTCGCGCGCCAGCTCGACGTCGCGCGCACGACGGTCGTCGCACGCATCGCGCGGCTCGAACGCACCAACGTGATCGCCGGCTACAGCGTCCGGCTCGGGCAGGACGTGCTCGACGCGAGCATTTACGCGTATGTCGGCATCATCCTCACGCCGAAGTTCGGCAAGGACGTGTTGCGCAAGCTCGACCGGATGCCCGAAGTGCAGCTGCTGTGCGCGGTGAGCGGCGAGTACGACTACGTCGCGTGGCTGCGCGCCGATTCGCCCGAACGGCTCAACGACCTGCTCGACCAGATCGGTACGCTCGAAGGCGTCGAACGCACGACCACGTCGATCATCCTGTCGCGCAAGATCGATCGCGGGACGGTCGGCGGCTGACGCTCACGTCCGGTGCACGTCGCGCCGCGCGTGTTGCGCCGGCGCATCGGCCCGGCTGTCGGGCTAGGCCGCGCCGGTCTGCCGCACGAGCGGAATTCGCACCGAGACGCGCAGCCCGCGCGATGCCCGTTCGTCCGCATACGCGAGCGCGATGTCGGCACCCATCCGGTCCGCGAGGATCTTCACGATCGACAGGCCGAGTCCGGAGCCGATCTGCGCGTTGCCGGGCACCCGGTAGAACGGGTCGAACACGCGCTCGCGTTCGTGCGGCGCGATGCCCGGCCCAGTGTCGGCAATCGTCACGCACACGTGTGTGTCCGTTCGTTGTGTCGACAGATCCACGCGTCCGCCGGGCGGCGTGTAGCGGATCGCGTTGTCGACCAGATTCATGACCAGCGACGTGAGCTCGAGTTCGTCGACGGGCACGCGGGTGTCCGGGCCGTCGTCGACGCCGATGTCGATTGTCTTGGCGTCGGCGAGCGGCATCAGGTCTTCCAGCACGCGGCGATAAGTTGCATGCACCGACACGGCGCCGGGCGGCGCGGCCGGCGCGCTTTGCGCACGTGCGAGCGCGAGGAGCTGCCCGATCAGATGACGGCTGCGATCGAGCCCGCCGCGCAGCGCGGCAAGCCGCGCGCGCGCGTCGTCCGGCAGGTCGGTGTCGGCCAGGCGCTCGGCCTGCAACGACATCGCCGTGAGCGGCGAGCGCAGCTCGTGCGCGGCGTCGGCGACGAAGCGGCGCTGCGCGTCGACCGATTGCGCGACGCGCGCGAGCATCCGGTTGATCGCGACGACGAACGGCCGCACCTCGACCGGTACGTGCTCGGCCGGCACCGGGCGCAGGTCGTGTTCGTCGCGCGCGTCGATGCCGGCGGACAGCACGGCCACCGGACGGAACAGCTTGCGCACGAGATCGGCGACGAGCAGCAGCAGGATCGGCACGAGGATCAGCAGCGGCAGCGCGGTGCGCCACGCGCTTTCGCGTGCGACATCGTCGCGCATGCCGGCTTCCTGCGCGACCGCGATGCGCTCGCCGTTCGCGAGCGTATGGACCATCACGCGGTATGCGTTGCCGCCGGCATTGACCGTATGCAGCCCGTCGGCGAGCGTTGGCGGCAGGGCAAGCCGCGGCGTGCCGTCGGCGGCCGGCTGCGGCGCGCTGCCGAGCGGCTGCACGATCACGCGCGACAGCTCGTCGCTTTCTCGAGTGGGCCCGGCACCGGCAGCACGGGGCGCAGGCGTGCGCGCACGGTCGAGCAGCGTCGCGACCTCGCGCAGCACGTCGTCCTGCAGTTCGTGTGCCTCGTCGAACGCCGACGAAAACGCGAACGCGGCCGCGGCCATTGCGACGACCAGGATCGCCGCCGACAGCGCGACCGACAGGCGGAACCCGATCGACTCGCTCAGACGTTTCTTGAAACCATCCATCCCGCACCCCTGACGTTCTTGATCACGGTGCTGCCGAGCTTGCGGCGCAGCGAATGGATCAGGAATTCGACCGCGTTGCTTTCGACTTCCTCGCCCCAGCCGTACAGGCGATCCTCGAGCTCGCGGCGCGACAGGATCGCGCCGGGGCGCACCAGCAGCGCGCGCAGCAGCGAGAACTCGCGATTCGACAGCGGGACCGGCGCGTGCCCGTCGACGGCGGCCTCGCGTGTCGCCGGGTCGAGCGACACGATGCCGTTGCTCAACAGCGGCGCGGCCGAGCCGGCCCGGCGCCGGATCGCGACGCGAATCCGCGCGAGCAGCTCGGCCATCTCGAATGGCTTCACGATGTAATCGTCGGCGCCGCCGTCGAGGCCGCGCAGGCGATCGTCGAGACCGTCGCGCGCGGTGACGATCAGCACCGGCGCGCTGGCGTCCTTCGCGCGAATGCCGGCCAGCACGTCGAGCCCGTCGCGGCCGGGCAGGCCGAGATCGAGCAGGATCAGGTCGTAGGGCTGCGCCGCGAACGCGGTCAACGCGTGCGAGCCGTCGGTGACCCAGTCGGTCGCGTATGACGCGTCCTTCAGCGCGGCATGGACGGCTTCGCCGATCATCGGGTCGTCTTCGACGAGCAGTATTCGCATGCGTGTTCTCCGTGCCGCACAAACGCCGCCAGCGTATGCGATTCCTGCGCGCGCGTCACGTGTCGCGCGCCCGATGCGACGCTTATTTGCCGCTGAACCGGTCGAACGCCGCGAGCAGGTTCTTCATCGCGGCGGCCGAATCGGCCTGGGTCGGATGGTCGGCGCGCAGCGCGGACAGCGCGCGGTCGATCTCCTGGTCGACCATGTGCCAGTCGGCGGCCGCGCGCGGCTTGAGGCCGGCCTCGGCCGAATCCCACGCGATCTCGAGATCCTTGATGCGGGTCTTCGCACCGGGCAGGTCGCCCTTGCCGACGAGCGTATTGACGTCGGCGGCGATCGTGCGGAACTGCGACAGGTCGCCGAGCTTCGATGCGTGGCCCGCCGCGGACGACGCCGCGGCCGGCGCGGGCGCCGCTGTCGATGCGTTCGCATCCTGTTGCTTCGAGCAGCCGGCGGCGGCGCCCAGCAGGGCTATCGTGGCCGCGGCAACGGCGAGACGGGAAACGGAGTACGGGAAGCGCATGGGGTGTCCTCGATTCGATGAACGGAAAGGAAAGGGTGTCAGTCGGCGGCGCCGGCACGCGTGTGCGGGCCGCTGCCGAACTGCGCGACGGCGACGAGCAGCACGATCACGGTCAGGAACAGCAGGCTCGTCCACGCGGCGCCGAAACCGAGCCCGCCGTATGCGCGGGCCTGCGTGAGCAGGTCGCCGAGCGATGCGCCGAACGGGCGCGTCAGGATGTACGCGATCCAGAACGCCAGCACCGCATTGACGCCGAGTCGCCACATCACGAACACGGCCGCGATCAACCCGCCGAAGATCAGCGCGCCGAGCGTGAAGCCGAGCCCGAGCGCTTCGGTCGCGAGATCGCCCGCGGCGGTGCCGAGCGCGAACGTGCAGAGGATCGCGGCCCAGTAGAACAGCTCGCGCCGCGGCGTGACGATCGTGTCGATCGCCAGCGTGCCTTCGACGCGATGCCATACGAAGAAGATCGCGGCGAGCGCGACGGCAAACGCGGCGGTGCTCGCATACAGGCTGACGTTCAGGCCGTCGGTGAGCAGGTCGGTGATCTGCGTGCCGACGATGCTGACCAGCACCACCGTGAGCCAGTAGATCCACGGCACGTAGCGGCGCGTGCGCAACTGCAGCCACAGCGCGATCGCGAGCAGCGACGCCATCGCGATGCGCGTGACGGTCTGGCCGAGGCCCGCGTTGACCGCGAGAAAGTCCGCGCCGGTTTCGCCGACCGTGGTCGACATGATCTTGATGATCCAGAACGACAGCGCGACGTCGGGCACCTTGTTCAGCCAGTGCGATGCGCGATGGACGGGTACGGATTGCATGCGATGCCTCCTTGGCGATCGGGTGGTCGGCATGCAGTCTGAAACGGGAAACTTAGGCCAGCCATAGCGAGGCCGGCAGCGGGATAAATACGCTGTTTCGACATTTCGACGAAATGTGTCGTCGTAACGTCGAAATTATCGGTCGTTTCGCATCATTCTTCGTCTTGGAACTGATTTTGCGCGTCCCTAAACTGTGTTCATGGCTCAACGCCGTCCACAACACCAACCCATCATCAGGAGATAAGCGCATGAAAATCGCCATCGTCGGCGCAGGTCTGATCGGCCACACCATTGCTCACATGCTGCGTGAAACGGGCGACTACGAAGTCGTCGCGTTCGACCGCGATGCGGACGCGCTCGCGAAGCTGTCGCGCGAAGGCATCGCGACGCAACGGGTCGATTCGGCCGACGCGAATGCGATTCGCGAAGCAGTGAAGGGCTTCGATGCGCTCGTCAACGCGCTGCCTTATTACCTCGCGGTCAACGTCGCCGCCGCCGCGAAGGCTGCCGGCGTCCATTACTTCGACCTGACCGAAGACGTGCGCGCAACCCACGCGATCCGCGAACTGGCCGACGGCTCCGACCGTGCGTTCATGCCGCAATGCGGGCTCGCGCCGGGCTTCATCGGCATCGCCGCGCATGAACTCGTGAACGGCTTCAGCGAAGTGCGCGACGTGAAGATGCGCGTCGGCGCGCTGCCCGAGTATCCGACCAACGCGCTGAAGTACAACCTGACGTGGAGCGTCGACGGCCTGATCAACGAATACTGCCAGCCGTGCGAAGCGATCCGCGACGGCCGCAAGCAGTGGGTGCAGCCGCTCGAAGGCCTCGAGCACTTCTCGCTCGACGGTACCGAATACGAAGCGTTCAACACGTCGGGCGGCCTCGGCACGCTGTGCGAGACGCTGTCGGGCAAGGTCGAGACGCTCGACTACAAGTCGGTGCGCTACCCGGGCCACCGCGAGCTCGTCCAGTTCCTGCTCGAAGACCTGCGCCTGTCGACCGACCGCGATACGCTGAAGTCGATCATGCGCCGCGCGGTGCCGTCGACGAAGCAGGACGTCGTGCTCGTGTTCGTCACGGTGACGGGCGTGAAGGACGGCCAGCTCGTGCAGGACGTGTTCACGCGCAAGATCTTCGCGAAGGACGTGTGCGGGATGCACATGAGCGCGATCCAGATCACGACGGCCGGCGCGATGTGCGCGGTGCTGGATCTGTTCCGCGAGAAGAAGCTGCCGCAGAGCGGTTTCATCCCGCAGGAAAAGGTGTCGCTGAAGGCGTTCCTGTCGAACCGCTTCGGCAAGCTGTACGAAGGCGGCACGATGGAGCGCGTGCACGCGGTGGCCTGATCACCCGCCAGCCTCTGGCACGAGGGCCGTACGACGCCGGGAGCGCAGCAGCGCTTCCGGCGTTGTTTTTTTGGGAAGCGGGAAGGGCGCCGGTCAGGCCGGCAGCGGCGGGACGATCGTCGCCGGCGCCGGCGGCGGCACGATGCGGTACAGCAGCGCGGCGACATCCGCGTCGGATGGCGCGGTGTTGTCGAACATCACGATGCCGTCGCATTCGTTGCCGGTCGGCACGAAGCGGCGCTGCCGGTATTCGTCCCAGTGCGCGAGCTTGTACGCATCGTTCGGGTTGCCGCGCGCGACGATCCGCTCGTGCGCGACGTCTTCCGACGTGTGGACCCAGACGACCGTCAGCGTGACGTCGGGCGCGATGCCGAGCCACGCGCGGTCGAGGATGCGCCGGTCGCGCACTTCGCGCGACAGCGGGCCGACCACGATCGCGCCGATGCCGAGCGCGAGATTTTCACGGGCCGTGTCGAGCAGGCCGTGGTATTCGGGATCGCGCAGATGCTTCAGGTAGAGCGGGCTGTCGCGATCGTTCGGATCCTCGGTCAGCGCGCCCATCGCGGCCGAGCTGTAGCGGCCGTACAGCGTGTCCTTGTCGAGCAGGCAGAAGGCCTCGCCGGTCGCGCGCATCAGCGGCCCGATGAGCCGCTTCGCGAGCGTGGTCTTGCCGGTGCCGGCATGACCGCAAAAGAACACCAGATGCGTCACGAAACCTTGCTCCCCGACCCCTGGCTCGACGTGTCGCTACGCTTGTCGCCGGGCGAGAACACTTCCGCTTCCAGCCACATCGCGTTGACGATGCCGAAACCGAGTGCCACGCCGATGCCGAGTATCCACGAGAAATACCACATGGGTCTGTCTCCTTGACGGTTGGGCCGCACGGCCGTGCGGCGTGCGTGTCGAAGTGCGCCGGGGCGCGTGCTGCGGTGCACGCAGCCCGATCATGACCAATATCGGCGTGCCGCGCAAGCCGGGCCGCCCGCGCAGCAAACCGGTAAACTGATGCGCAAACCGCAACATCACGGACAACATGCTGATCAACTGTGCTGCATACCAGGACGGCCGCAAGCTGGCCGACATCGATATCGACGCCATCAGCGACTACGTGTCGAAGCCGGAATGCTTCGTGTGGGTCGCGCTGAAGGATCCGACGCCCGACCAGATCGACCTGATGGGCGAGGAGTTCGGGCTGCACGAGCTCGCGCTCGAGGATGCCCGCAAGGGGCACCAGCGGCCGAAGATCGAGGAGTACGGCGATTCGCTGTTCGCGGTGCTGCATATGGTCGAGCTCGACGATGACGGCGAACTCAAGGTCGGCGAGCTGAACGTGTTCGTCGGTCCGAACTATGTGCTGTCGATCCGCAATCACACCGAGCAGGACTTCCGCGACGTGCGCAAGCGCTGCGAGCGCGAGCCGCATCTGCTGCAGGAAGGCTCGGCGTTCGTGTTCTACGCGCTGATGGACCAGGTCGTCGATCGCTATTTCCCGATCCTCGAAACGCTCGGCGTCGAGCTCGAGGAGCTCGAGGACCGCATCTTCACGAAGGCCTCGCCCGCGTCGTCTCGCGCGATCATCGAGGATCTCTATTCGCTGAAGCGCCGCCTCGTGATGCTGCATCAGCACACGGCGCCGCTGATCGAGCCGCTCGCGAAGCTCACGGGCGGACGCATCCCGCAGATATGCAGCGGGATGGACCATTACTTCCGTGACGTGTACGACCATCTGCAGCGGATCGTGAAGACGATCGAAGGGCGGCGCGAGATGGTCGTGACGGCGATCCAGGTCAACCTCGGAATGATCTCGCTTGCCGAGAGCGAGGTGACCAAGCGGCTCGGCTCGTTCGCCGCGTTGTTCGCGATACCGACGATGATCGCCGGCATCTACGGGATGAACTTCGCGAACATGCCCGAGCTGCACCTGAAATACGGCTTCTACGGCTGCATTGCCGTGATGGTCGTGGCCGATTTCGCGCTGTGGTGGCGCTTCAAGCGGGCAGGGTGGCTGTAGCCGTTCTTCGCGCCTAGGGCCTGTTCACGCTAATAACGGGCTTGCGAACGTGCCTTGCCGGCTGCAGTGCAAGAAGCAAGGAGCGCCGTTTGGCCGAGCCAAACAAGTGACGTGCGACGCCGCAATGCGGCCGGCAAGGCACGTTCCCCTGTTTGGAAAAAATCATTCGTGGGGCTGGCCACCAGAAGGGCCGATCGCTGCGTCATGCTCCTTGCGAATACGTCGAGTATTCGCTTCGTCGCAGTCCTTGCGCTCGGCCCTTCTGGTGGCCAGCGCAAGCCCGTTATTAGCGTGAACAGGCCCTAGCGCGCGTGCTTGCCGACCACCACGCGCCACGGACGCACGCGCCACGATTTCACGAGGCCGTTCTGCACATACGGATCGGCGCGCGCGAACGACTCGGCCGCCTCCGGCGAATCGCCTTCGAACACGAGCACGGCCTGGTCTGCCGGGTCCGACAGCGCGCCGGCGAGCACGAGTTCGCCGCGTGCGGTCGCGGCCTGGGCGAGTGCGAGGTGTTCGGCACGGAACGGTTCGCGACGGGACAGGTAATCGTCGACGAGTTCGTAAATCAGCTGGTAATGCATGCGTTGCTCCGGAAAGAGTCGGCGGCCGTGCCGGTGTGTCGGTGCGGCGGTCGGTCGGTCTGCTGCGGCCAGTATAGGACAGCCGGGCGGCAGCGGAGCGACGCCCGCGGAAGCGTATCCCCGCTTTCCTGAATGCAACTAACGGTCCGGTTTGCTGGCGCCCTGAAATTCCGGCCGCGACTGCGACTTCGATGCCGCGGAGTCTGCAGGACAGGCCCCGGCAGCGGAGACGCAATGATGACCCGTCCGCGTCGCCGGTCCGCGCCATTGTCGCGTGGTTTTATGCAGCGGCTTTGGAATTCGTCTGAAAAAGCGCGGCGAAAATCGTTCGCGGAAACACGGTCGCCATTGGCGCAGGCATGCGCGTGCAACCGCCATCGATCCGGCGCGCGCGCATTGCCGGGCGTGCGGTCCGGCCCGTCGCTGGTGCATGCGCGGCGCGACGGAATCGAGGTTGAAAATCGGATCAACTCGCCTATGCTCAACCTGTTTCCTCTGTGCAGGTTTTCGGGGTAAAGCAGGCATTCCGTTTGAATCCATGTCGCAACACAGGGCTCGCGTCCGGCGCTGAACGTCGGTCGGATGCGACTGCGGGGTGGGGATGCCGAAGCTGACGCATGCCGGCACGAAAGATCAGATGAATGGCGCGTAGGACGGCGCTTCGCCAGTCGTCTCCTTGCATTAGGCGCGGTTTTGAAGAACGTTGAGGAACGACGAACATGCTCGCATCGTCGGGCGGCGCCTCGCATGCGCCGGTTCTCGTCGGCGCCAGTGCGGCGATGGAGCGGCTGCGCATCGATATCGGCAAGGTCGCGCGCACCGACGCCAACGTGCTGATCACCGGCGAGACGGGCACCGGCAAGGAGTGCGTTGCCGAGTCGATTCACTGTGCGAGCGGCCGCGCGCGCTTTCCGCTGGTTCGGGTCAATTGCGCGGCATTGCCGGACACGCTGATCGAGAGCGAACTGTTCGGCTACGATCGCGGCGCGTTCACCGGCGCGCAGCAGCCCTATCCCGGCAAGGTGCGGCTCGCGGACCACGGCACGGTCTTTCTCGACGAGATCGGCGAACTCTCGCCATGCGCGCAGGCGAAACTGCTGCGCCTGCTCGAAAGCCATGAAGTGTTCCCGCTCGGCGGCCGGTCGGTCGTCAAGGTCGACGTGCGTTTCATCGCGGCCACCAATTCGGAACTCGAGTTGCTGGTCGAAGCGCGTGCGTTCCGCCGCGATCTCTATTACCGGCTCAACGTCGCGATGCTGTGCCTGCCGCCGCTGAAGGAGCGGCGCGACGATCTCGTCGAGCTGTTCGCGCACCACGTCCGCGAATTCAACCGGCGTTACGACGCGCAGGTCGGCGCGCCGAGCGCGGATCTGGTTGCCTGCATGCGTGCGTATCACTGGCCCGGCAACGTCCGCGAGCTGCGCAATCTCGTCGAATCGATCTTCATCGATCCACCCGTCGGCACGGTCGGCGTCGAGCATCTGCGCGAGCCGTTCCGCCGGCTGTTCGCAGCGTACGCGCGCAGCGGCGACGGCGAGCGGGAGCGCCTGATCGCGATCCTGCAGGAGACCAACTGGAACAAGAGCAAGGCCGCGGAAAAGCTCAGCTGGTCCCGGATGACGCTCTACCGGAAACTCTCCAAGTACGCGCTCGACGAGCGCCTGCCGCACAAGGCGTGAGCGTTCGCGATCCGCGCGTCACGCGTTGTCACAGTGTCACACCGTTGCCGGTCCGCCTGTGACAGCGCCGCGATCACCGCGGCGCGTGCGTGAGCGACCCGCCGCGCCATCGCGCGATCGCCGAGTGTCACACCGGCCTGTCACATCGCTGCCCGCCGCCGCGTCGCATATGTCGCGCGGTCCGCGCGCACCGCGCATTTGACCGCGTGTTCCCGGCTGGTACGGCAATTGCGTGACCGCACGCGTCCCTCACGTCGCGGAACCTGAGACGATGCACAAGACCTCGACCAAAGGCCGGCGGGCACCGGAGCGGCGCTACGTCAACTATTTCGAAGTGGGCCACAACCTCTGCGAGTTCGTGATCGATCTCGGGCAGTTCAACGTGGAGATCGCGCGGCCGCTGCTGAGCAGCCGGGTCGTGACCGGGCCCGCGTACGCGAAGCTGCTCGCGCGGATGCTGCGGGAATCGGTGGAGCGCTTCGAAGCGTCGTATGGCGCGATCCGCGAAGCGGGCGACGAGCTCGACCCGTTCGAGGTCGTCAAGCAGTCGATTGCCGGATACGACGGCGCGCCGGACGGCGCTGCCCGCATCAAACCCGTCAACGAATAGGCGCGCAATCGCGCGGCATGAACCGTCGCCAAAGGAGAAGGGCATGGCTAGCCAGATCCGCCCGAACCGGATCGAGATCAGCGATCGCTTCCCGATGATCGGGTTCACCATCCACGCGGATGGCGGGCCGAAATCGTTCGAGGTCGCGATCGCCACCGATCCGTCGCTGTTCAAGCCGGATGCGCGCGCACGGCGCACGCGCGCGAACTTCTATTCGAGCCGCGCGCGCGGCCCCGTGACCGCCGCGCGCGGCGAGGCCGTCTATCTGTTGCCGGCCGACGTCGTCGCGCGATTCATCGGCCAGGACAAGCTGTACTACGGCCTTGCCGCCGTCGGCGACAAGTCGGTCGATGCGCCGACCGTCCCGGGCGACGGCAGCCCGTATATCAGCCTGAAAGGGCTCAGCGAGCGCGCGCTGCGCCGCGTGCGGGTCTTGCCGAACCGGCAGCAGATCGCGGCGGGTTATGGCGTGCCGTCGCCGAAGGAACTCGAGTGGGCCGGCGACGTCGTGCAGCCCGGCGTCGCGCCGATCGCGGCGAAGGGCAACGGCCAGAGCGCGCCGTCGCCGGGCACGCCGGTGGCCGCGCCCGCGGCGGGCGGCAATGCGGCGAGCGCGAACGGCGTCGCGCATGCCGCGTCGCTGGCCGACTACGACGACGGCTACGGCCCGCTGCCCGCGCAGGACGGCAGCGGCGCCGCGTCCGCCGCGGACGACGACGCGCCGACGCACGCGATCGACTGGCCGATTCCTGACGACTCGGCAGGCGGCGGCACGGCCGCGAGCGCAAGCGCGCTCGGCGCCGACGTGCCCGATTATCCGCAGGCAAGCCGCTTCGTGCCGGCGGCGTCCGTCAACTACCGCCACGTGACCGGCACGCGCACGATCTCGCGTGTCGTGATCCACATCACCGAGGCCGCGACCACACGCAGCACGATCAACTGGTTCCAGAATCCGGACCAACGTACCCCCGACGGCACGCACGTGAACGTCAGCGCGCACTACGTGATCGGGCGCGACGGCGAGGTCGTGCAGATGGTCCACGACAACGACGTCGCGTGGCATGCGCACACCGCGAACAGCGACAGCATCGGCATCGAGCACGTCGCGATCGCGGGGCGGCTCAATCCGACCCAGGCCGAATACTGCGCGTCCGCCGCGCTCGTTACCTGGCTGTGCGACACGTACGGTATTGCGGTCGATCGCACGCATATCCTCGGCCACGCGGAGGCCGATCCGCACACGTCGCACGCGACCTGTCCGAACGCGGTGTGGGACTGGGACTACTACATGCATCTGGTGACGACGCGCAGCTGCGACGCGCAGCAGGCGGGCAGCGCGCATCCGGCGGCCGCGCAGGCGCTCGCCGCGGGCAGCCAGCCGGTCACGCTCGCGCGGCCGGCCCACGACCCCGCGCCGCATCATGCGGACCGCCGTCACGACGGCCGCGCGATGGCGCTCGGCGGCCAGTCGTACACGCTGAACTGGGACGGCGTCGAGCTGATCGCGCAACCGACCGACTATTCGTGCTGGGCCGCGTCGGCCGCAATGGTGATCGGCTGGCGCGACCAGATGTCGCTGACGCCGGAGACGATCGCGTCGATCTGCGGGCGCACGACGGCCACGGGCCTCGATCCCGGCCAGGTCGGGCCGTTTGCGCAGGACATGGGGCTCACGTCCGAGCCGCCGCAGTCGTACACGATCGACGCGTTCCGCCAATTGCTCGAGGATCACGGCCCGCTGTGGGTCGGCGCGAAAGTGCCGGGGCTGCATGCGATCGTCGTCACCGGGATGTACAGCGACGGCGCGGAAGACGGTTCGGATACCTACGTGAGGATCACGGATCCGTGGGATCGCGTCGCGGGCACGCCCGGCGCGCCCGGGCCTTACCGGAACACGCATGCGACCGGCAGCCGCTACATCCTGCGCTGGGCCGATTTCGTCAGCGAGTATGAAGGTGCCGCGACGATGCCGAACGTGAACCTGCAGATCCTGCATCCGGACAATGCGCTCGGCCGCCAGCCGAATCGCGGCAAGCCGGCCGACTATGCGATGGCGGCTGCCCTCGCGGACCGGCGCGGCGCCGATGCACGCTATCGCTCGCCGCGCGCCCATGCGCTCGATGCGCCGCCGCCGCTCGGGCCGGGCGACGTCGCGGTATCGGGCGGGCGCACCTACGTGGTGTTTGGGAGCGAGGTACGCACGGGCGGCGTGCCGGCGTGGCGCAACCACAACCCCGGCAACATCACCGCCGGCGAGTGGGCGGACGCGCACGGCGCGTATGCCGGCAAGCGCAACGGCGGTTTCGCGATCTTCCCCGACGACGCAACCGGCTTCGACGCGGTGATCGCGTTC
The DNA here is from genome assembly GCF_025560745.1 of Burkholderia sp. S-53. Classification (NCBI taxonomy): domain Bacteria; kingdom Pseudomonadati; phylum Pseudomonadota; class Betaproteobacteria; order Burkholderiales; family Burkholderiaceae; genus Burkholderia; species Burkholderia sp. S-53. The sequence continues at coordinate 1,984,309 of NZ_CP090483.1, read as the reverse complement.
ATCGGCAGGTTTCCGAACGACACGATCGTCGCGCTGATGTCGCGCTATGCGCCGCCCGACGACGGCAAGAACCCGATGCTGAAGGGCAACGATCCGGCAGCCTATGCGCGCGCGATCGCCGCGCGGCTCGGCGTGCCGGTCACGACGCAGATCAGCGCGCTCGACGACGGCCAGCGCCGCACCTTCGCGTCCGAAATCCAGCGGATCGAGACGGGGCCCAACGGCGCCGGCACCTCGTACGCGTACAACGATCCGAAGCTGCCGGCCGACATCCGCAGCCGCCTGCCGGCGCCGGCCGCGAGTGCGCCCGATGCCGGCACCGACGCCGGCGGCCAGGATGCCGCGAGCCCCGATGCCGGCGCGCCGACCGGCGATGCGGGCGCGGGGGATGCCGGCGCAGGCGTGGGCGACGCGGGCAGCGGCGATGCATCGGCGTCGCAGGGGCTCGCGTATGCGGCCGGTGCGACGCCGGCGCGGCCGCATCCGCACCACCCGCACGCACGCGCGCCGCATACGCTGACGCTGGCCGAAGGCGGCGTCCCGTCGAACCCGGTCGCACCACCGGCCGATGCGTCGCCGCCGAGCGTGGCGTCCGGCACGGTGCCGGGCGCGACGCTCGACACGCAGGTCGGTGAAGCGGGCGGCGTCACCTGGGCGCTCGACCAGTTGCATGGGATGAAAGCCGTCGCCGGCGCCGATGCTGCGAACCGTGCGCTGGTCGACGGTCCGACGATCCGCATCACCGACTGGCCGTACCTCGACGATCCGGGCGGCCAGCGCGTCTGCGCACATTTCTTCGTCGACTGGCATTTCGACGGCCGCTCGGTCGGCGACGTGCAGATCGTCAACGTCGGCGCGAGCGACGCGCCGGGGCACACGCTGCACGTCACGGCGCGCATCGAGGACGACCCGCAGCGCTATCCGCCCGGCAAGCCGTTGTTCGGCGCGCTGCGCGTGCATTTCGCGTACCGCTTCGTCGAGCCCGACGCGTCGGTCCACGAGGCGACCACCGAGCTGCACCTGTTCGGCGACGGCACCTACGAGCAGGCGAGCCATTGGGCCGCGCTCGCGGCCTGAGCGAGGAACCGGCCCCTCCCGGCAATCATGGTCATGCTCCCCGCACCCCCGCCACCCGTTCGCCGCACCGCGCGGGCGTCCGCCACCGCCACCGCCGCCGACGAGTCGGCGGAGGTCGAGGCCGCGCGCGCGCTGACGGCGAACCTCGGTTCGTCGCTGCATCGATCCGCGGCGTTCCGGGATCTGCCCGCTCACGCGCGGCAGGGCATCCTCGCCGATCTCGACCGAATCCATCGCGGGCTCGGCGGTGCCGCGGCGACCGCCGGCGCGCTGGGTACGCCGCTCGATCTGCATCGCTTTGCACCGGCGTCCGCACCGGCGGACCCCGGCACGCCGGCCGATCCGCCGCCGGATGCGTCTGCGTCCGGCGACGGCGCCGCGAAGACGCCCGGCCCGAAAGCCGCGGCGACCGATACGATCGCGCGCCGCGCCGGCGCGCTGTCCGACGAGATCGATTTCCCGAAATTCGTCGCCGCGCTGGTGCACGGCACGTTCGACGCGATCGTCGAGGCGTCGATCCGGCAGATGGAGGCGTTTGCCGAGCTGGTCAGCGCGGTCGCCAAGTCGGCCGAGGATTTCACGCGCGAGAACATCACGCCGAACCAGGCGCGCGACTGGCTGGTCGCGCACTATCCGCAGGATCTCGAACTCGATCACGCGCAGGGCGAGCCGAAGGTGGTGCCGCGCGCGAGCGCGCCGTCGCAGGACGACAGCGAGCCGGACCAGCCGAACTCGCCCGCGTGGCTTGCCGAGTTCGATCTCGCGGGGGAGGAGCTGACGCCGGAGCTGGCCGAGACGCAACTGGTGCCGAAGGCGCAGCAGCGGGCCGGGCAGAACCGCCTGCAGACGCTCGCGACGATGGTGCTGCTCGGCATGAACCGCGTCGTCGTGCGCGACGGCACGATCTCGGCGCGCCTGCGGTTCCGTGCGGTGGCGGCCGACACCGCGAAGGTCGATTACGCGGTGTCGAACGACCCGAACCAGGGCAGCGATCTCGGCACGCGCGGCAGCACGACCTACGCGACGCCGTCGCTGCAGGTGTCGACGGTCGGCGTGAACGTGCAGGCCGACAGCGAGCTGCGCGCCGAACTGTTCGGCGAGGTGAAGATCAATTTCGCGAGCGAGACGCTGCCGCTCGAACGATTCGTCGACGATGCGCGCCGCACGCTGCTCGAACGGCATGCGCGCCCCGCACCCGTGCACAAGGCGTCGCCGCCGCCCGCGCTGCCGTCGCCGGCCGAGGTCGTGCCCGCCGTTGCGCCGCCGCCCGCGATCGCCGCCACGCCCGCGCCGGCGGGCGCCGTCAAGTGAGGACCGCCGCCATGCAACGCGCTCCGTTTTTCGCCAGCCTTGCCGCGATCGCGTCGGCCGCGCACGCGACGATCGTGTCGCCGGATCGCGCGCTGCACGCGCGGGAGATGGTGATCGAACTGCCGCTCGAACTCACGTGGGCGCGCTCGGCCGCCGGCTGCGAACTGTTCGCGAATCCGCCGCGCTGGCGCTGGCAGACCGCGTTCGACGCGCCGCTCGCGCGCGTGTCGATGACGTGGCGCGAAATGCCGCGCAGCGCCGCGGATGACCCGGGGACACGGCGATGAGCGCGAGCGACAGCCTGCCGATCGAACTGTTCATCCAGGCGCTGACGACGCAGCTCGATCACGCGCAGACGGCGATGGCGGTGAAGGCGCAGAACCTGAACCTGCCGCTGACGTTCGCGGTGAAGGATCTGTCGCTCGACCTGCGCACGCACGTCGAATTCGTGCAGAGCGAGGTGCGGATCCGGCCCGCCGGGCCCGGCGACCACGACGCGAGCACGATCCGGCTGTCGCTGACGACGATCACGAAGCCGATGATCGAGGAGAACGCGCCGCTGCCGTCGACGCGCAACAACGAGCCCGCGCTGCGCGACGTCGTCGGCAACACGCTGAGCGACGAGGAGCAGCGCCGGCTCGAATGGGCGGGCGTGCAGACCGCCGAGCAACTGAGGCGCTTCGAGCAAGGCGGCGAGCGGGTGCTCGAACGCGTGGCGAACCTGCCGGTCGAGCGGCTGCGCGCGGCGCTCGCGCGCGCGTCGGAGCCGCTCGTCACGCACGTCGAGCCGATCTTCCGCGACGGCAGCGACGGCGCAGGCGGCGATGCCGCACCCACGGACGCGCCGGCCGCGCCGCCGTGGATGCGGATCCGCGGGCGCAACCTCATGGCAGGCGGCACGCCGCGCGTGACGATCGGCGGCGAGCCGGTGAGCGTGCTCGATGCACGCGACGCCGAGCTGATCGTCGCGCCGGCCGCGCATCAGCTGGCTGGCGAGGTGGTGGTCGATCCGGGCAACGGCCGCACCGTCGCGCAGGCGTTCGATTTCGGATCGGCGCCGGCGCGGGCGGTGCGCGCCGGCACACCGGAGGAGGGGACGCGATGAGCGCGCCGGCTCCCTGGCTGCCGCACGGCGCCGGCTACGCGGTGCCCGGCGCGCTGCTCGTGAAGCTGCGCGTCGGCGAGGCGCCGCCCGCGGTGCCCGCGCGGCTCGACGTGATGCGGCGGCTCGGGGCGCCCGCGCAGGGGCTCGACGGCGGGCCGATCGACCGGCTGCTGCGGCATCACGGCGGCGCCGCGCGGGTCACGCGCGTGTATTCGGCCGCGCAGTCCGTGCACCGGCCGGGCGCGCGCCATCTCGGCTACGACGACGTCGAGCATGCGCTCGGGATGGCCGCCACGTTCCTCGTCGAAGTCGACCGCACGACGCCGATCGGCACGCTGGTCGACGCGCTGCGCCAGTTGCCGGCGGTCGAGCACGCGTGTCCGCACTGGATCGCGACCGCGCCGTTCGAGCTGCCGGCGGCGGCCGATCTCGACGACGCGTGGGCGCCGCGCGTGCGCGTGAACGGGCCCGATGCGCTTGCTTACGAAACCGGCGATCCGGCGATCGTCGTCGCGATCGTCGACACGGGCATCGCGCCCGTCCATCCGGAATTCGTCGACCGCTGGCGCGCGGGCTTCGACACGGTGCAGTTGAAGGGCACCGATCTCGCGGCGGGCGTGACGCTGCTCGGCGATCACGCGCGCTTCGACCGGCGGCCGTACGACCCGTTCGTCGGCCACGGCATGGGCTGCGCGGGGATCATCGGCGCGAGCGGCGCACGCCTGCCGCCGGGCCTTGCCGGCGCGGCGTCGCTGCTGCCGATCCGCGTGCTGGGCGCCGCGCGCCTGCCCGGCCGGCCGGACCCGGTCGGCATGGGCGCGCTCGCCGACATCGACTGCGGGATGAAGATCGCGGTCGACCTCGGCGCGAAGGTGATCAACATGAGCTTCGGCACGCCGGATTCGGCGCTCGCGAACGGCGGGCCGAAGCCGCACGAGGATGTGGTGCGCTACGCGCTCGCGCACGGCTGCGTGCTGGTCGCCGCGAGCGGCAATTCCGGCCGCGACGAGGCATTCTGGCCGGCCGCGTTCGACGGCGTGATCGCGGTCGGCGCGGTGGACGCGTCCGGCCGGCCCGCGCATTTCACGACGTCGGGCGCGCACGTCGCGCTGTGCGCGCCCGGCGAGCGGATCGTCACCGCCGCGCTGCGCGGCTACCAGAGTGCGACCGGCACCAGCTTCGCGGCGCCGTTCGTCGCCGGCGCCGCCGCGCTGCTCGTCAGCCGCGCGGAGCGGCGCGCCAGCCCGATCGACGGCGCGACGCTCCGCGCGCTCCTCGTCGAAAGCGCGAGCCCGTTTCCGGGCGGGAGCGCGCCGGGCTACGGCAGCGGCGTGCTCGACGTGCGCGCGGCGCTCGCGGCGCTCGACCGGCGGATCGATCGCGAAGAGGACGACGCGGACGCCGACGACGGATAGCCGGTCACGCCGGCCGGAGCACCCACCGAATCCGCGCCGGGTGGGGAGTCGCGGCACAGCGCGGAGACGGGTTCGTCGGGCATCGAGCGGCGGATCGGCACTGCAGCGGGGCGGGATTGAATCGACGTATCAGCCTTGCATGGGACCCGACCGGGCGCTGAAGCGCCGGATCGGGTCGACATCAAATCGAAAGGAGCATGACCATGGCCACACAGGTGATCTTCACCGACCTGGGCTCGGCGGATGCGGCGAAGCGGCTGACGCTCGAGGGGCGGCAATCCGAGCTGAACCAGGTCGCGCAGCAGCGCGCGCTGATGCCGCAGGAACTCGCGGAACTGGCGCGCATCACGCAATGGCTGTCCAAGGTCGAGCCGCCGCTGTTCGATCCGCTGTATATCGCGATCGCGAGCTACAACACGACGAGCGATCCGGTGAACGGCCTCGATTTCAGCGCGCTGCAGATCCAGCCCGCGATGCAGGCCGACGGCACCAACGCGTTCGGGATGGACGCCGGCAGCCCCGCGGGCGACCCCGCCAGCTATCCGGACGACGGCGTGCAGATGGCCGCCGTGTACGGCTACCTGTCGGCCGACAGCGTGCAGCCGCCGGACATCCTGCTGACCGAAATCACGCCGAGCCAGCTCGCGAAGATGGTGCCGAACGCGGCGTCGCCGCGCGGCCTGCCGCCGATCCTGTCGCACCTGACCGATCCGTCGCGGATCCTCGGCATCGACACGTCGGACCCGGTCTACCGGGCTTTCAGCGAGGCCTATTTCAAGGCGATGGGCGAGTTCAACGGCTGCAAGGCGCTCGCGACGCTGGTGTTCCCGATTCTCGTCACGATCGGCGCGACCAACGGCTCCTTCGAGGTCGACGCGACCGAATATGCACAGGTGCTGCGCATCCTGATCGGGCGCGGGATCGACGAGCGCGAGCCGCAGCTCACGCGCAAGGTCAACGAGGCGCTCGATGCGGTGCAGAACGTCTCGAACGGCGGGCCGACGTCGCAGATCAGCATCGACCTGCCGGACCTCGAGGCGTCGACCAACACCGAGATCATCGCCGACAACATCCGCGCGATGCAGCCCGCGTACTTCTCCGCGATGTTCGAGGAGCTGAAGGTGTTCCAGGTGGTCGACAAGCTCGCCGAGCTGTTCCAGAACGGCGTGCTGCCGATCGGCCGCGGCAAGGCCGGCGACTACCTGTACGCATACTGGAAGAACACGCCGAACCGCATCTCCGAGGCCGAGCGGCGCAGCTTCTATGCGCGCACGCTCGGCGTGCCGGGCGGCGACGACGGCGGCTCGCCGAACCGCGACTTCAACGACCTGTGGCTGCGCTTCGTGTCCGCGGTGTCGTCGTACGTGCGCCAGCAGCGCGTCGACGACCTGCTGCGCGCGCGCATTCCGAACCCGGTGAGCCAGCAGCTCGTGCGCAAGTCGGGGCGCGACATCGCGAACAACCTGTCGGTGCACGGCTACGGGATGGCGTATTTCATCGCGACCGAGCTGCAGCAGCTGATCAAGGATTTCATCGGACTCCTGTCGGATCCGGACATCCTGCTGTCGTACGGCGCGAAGGACATGTGGGGCGTGATCGACCAGGTCGCGACGCTCGAGCTCGGCGGGGCGAAGAACAGCGTGAAGTACCGGACGATGGCGACCTCGGGCGCGATCGTCATGGCGTGGCTCGCGAAGAACACGGTGAAGCTCGGCCGCTCCGGCTACGACGTGATCCTCGACGACAACGCGATCCGCTTCCCGGTGCCGCGGCCGGCAGGCGTCAGCGCGATGGTGTCGCCGTCCGACTACGACCTCGTGAACGCGTGCGACCAGTGGCTCGCGGTGACCGGCACCGAAGAGACGCGCGTCGACCAGTACGCGCAGGCGCACGAGGCGCCGATGACGACCACGCGGCCGATCCAGATCCCGTCGATCGCGCGCGACCTGCTCGATTCGGTCGGCGTGCCGGCGATGTCGCTCGGCACCGGCTACCGGCACTGAACGGAGGCGCAGATGTTGCAACGACCCATGTCCCACGCCATCGTCGAGCGGTTGCGGCGCGCGGCGGGCCAGCTGGGCACCGCGGACCCGACGCCGTTCGTCAAGCCGCTGATGGACCGCACGTTCGCGCTGCCCGAAGGCGACCGCCAGTACGCGGACAACGCGCTGACGCCCGGCACCGCGCCGTTCGAGCCGTCGTTTTCCGAACTGCAGCCCGGCGTGCTGCGCTTCACGATCGAGCCGCTCGGCCCCGGCGCGTCGGGCCAGGACCGCCGCGACGAGGCGACCCGCGAGATGCGCCGCCTCGTGCGGCCGTGCTTCGGGCCCGACGCGCTGCGCTGGTTCGACCAGCGCAGCGAGGAGTGGCGCACGGCCGGCTCGGGCACGATGCTGAACTACGGCGCGTTCTTCGGCAATTCGTTCGACCGGGACGGGCTGTTTACGTCGAAGGTCTATTACGAGATCGGCCCGCACCAGATGCGCGCGCTGCCGCTCGAGCTGCTCGATGCGGCAACCGCCGTGCAGCAGATGCTGCCGCAGGCCGTGCCGCTGTTCACGACGATCGGCTGCCAGCGCGAGCGCGGCCAACAGCGCCTGACGTTCCTGCATCGCGGGCCGCTGCGCCTGCGCGAACTCGGCCCGGTGCTCGAACAGCTCCGGCTGGGCCATCAGTTGCCCGGCATCATGCAGATCCTCGGCGTGGCGCTCGGCGGCCGCTTCGACCTGCCCGAGCGCTCGGTGCTGCTCGCGATCGGCCATACCGACGACGGCCCCGAGTTCGAGATCTACGTGCTGCTCGGGATGGTGCCCGACGTGCCCGCGAATTTCCTCGACCTGCTCGCGCTGGGCCTGACCGAGCGGCCGCGCGAACTGCAGGCGCTGGGCCGCTGGCTGCGCGCGTTCACGCCGGAGCGGGAAGACTGGCCCGGCCATTTCTCCGTGCTCAGCATCCACGCGGCCGCGCATTCGCCGCCGCGCGTGAGCCTCTATCTGCGGCCGGTCGAGTTCGAGATCAGCGACCGGATGGAGGCGCGCCGCGAACCCGAGGACGCCGGCACCTGACACCCATCGCCCAGCGAGGCCAACCATGAACCACGTCCAGCCCGAGCGCGGCGCGCATGCGAGCACCGGCCCGGCTCCGGCGGCCGTCCCGCGCGCCGAGGTGCGCCATGCGGTCAAGGATCTGCTGCAGCAGAGCCTGGCGTTCCGGCGCCTGCCCGGCCATATCCAGCAGCAGATCGCGCACGACACCGCGCAAATCGCCGACTACCTGGCGGCGCCGGAAGGCATTCCCGGTCACACGCTCGCGAACAGCCGCGTCAGCGCGCAGGCGCTCGACAACCCGCCCGGCGCCGACCAGTACCAGACCGACCGGCAGGCGGTGCAGGCGATCGGCGCGCAGAAGTTCAGGGCCGGCGCCGCGCGCGAAGGCGCAGAGGTCGCGGGGCTGTTCCTGCAGAAGGTCAATTTCCCGACCTTCGTCGCGAAGCTGATCCAGGGCGTGTTCCATGCGATCGTGCAGTCGTCGATCGAGCAGATGGAGGCCTACGGCAAGCTGGTGGCGAGCGTCGCGCAGTCGCTCGACAACTTCCGCGACGACAACGTCACGCCGAACCAGGGCCGCGGCCATCTCGTCGAGCAGTTCCCGGACGTCTTCCAGATCGGCGTTAGCGACGACAGCGACGGGCAGTCGCAGCCGCGCCTGCAACTGCGCGACGACGTCGACGAGGATTCGGCGCTCAAGCGCGTGAACGACAAGCTGGCGTCGACGGGCACGAAGATCGCGAGCCTCGACACCGAGGACGACGACAACGAGCGCGCGCTCGTCGAAGCGGCGCGCACGCACGTCGCGACGGGCCGCCAGCAACTGCTCGCGACGATGGTGCTGATGGGCATCAACCGGATCGTCGTGACCGACGGGCGGATCTCGGCGAAGATCATGTACGACTTCCAGGCGCAGGATTCGCGCAAGCTGCGCCGCAGCGCGACCGCGTACGACTACGCGCGCGACCAGTCCGGCAACGTGCAGAAGTCCTACGGATCCGAAGGGTCGTACGACCGTGGCGCCAGCCAGGGCTCGGGCGACGGCAGCCAGGATTCGAGCCAGAGCCCCGACCAGCAGGATCGCGATTCGAGCTGGTACACGAAGGGCACGTACAAGTACACCGAGACGCCGATCATCACCGCGATGAGTGCGGCGTCCGACACGCAGGACGAGTCGCTGAAGGTCAAGGCGACGCTCGCGGGCACCGTCGACGTGAATTTCAAGAGCGACTATTTCCCGCTCGAGAAGATGGTCGATCCCGCACAGATCGCGCAACTGCAGCTCGCGGCAGTGCCGGGACGCGGCGCCGGCGGCGCACGCGCGCCGGCCGGGGCGGCAGGCGCCGCGACGCCCGCGGCGGGCACGGGCGCCGGCACGGGGGCTGCCGCGACGCCTGGCGCCGGCGCGGGCGCGGCGGCACCGGGCAGCGCAGCGGCCGCGCCCGCGCCGGCCGCATGACGCGCCGGATTCGTCATGACCGCGCGCTCAGCGCCCCAAGCGTGGGCGGACGACGCAACCCTCGGGGTGGTGCGCCCGAAGGTGCGGGACATGCTGCTCGCGGTGCCGGCGTTTTCGCATCTGATGCCGGCCGAGCAGCAGGCGATCGCGTCGCAGATGGTCAAGGTCGCCGCGTACATGGCCAACCCCGACGGCGCGCTGGCGGGCACGCAGCCGGCCGCACCGCCGGTCGCGGCTGCACAGGCCGACAACGTCGCCGAGGCGGGCCGCCGCGCGACCGAGAATCGCGGCTTCGCGAGCAAGCAGTTCGATGCGGCGGCGGTGCGGCAGGGCGTCCAGCAGTTCGGCGAGCTGGTGCAGAAGGTCGACTTCCCGAAGTTCGTCGGCGGGCTGATCCAGAACGTGTTCCAGGCGATCGTCGATTCGTCGATCCAGCAGATGCGCGCGTACGGCGAACTGCTCGCGAACGTCGCGAAGACCGTCGACGAGTTCGCGCAGGACAACATCAGCGAGAACAACGCGCGCGACTGGCTGTCCGGCAAGTATCCGGACGTGCTGGACATCGACACGACCACCGAGGACATGGCCCAGGCGGACGGTGCCGCGGCGCCGGCGCCGCAACCGGTGCTGGTGGCGAAAGGCGACGATCCGGCCGCGGGCCTGCAGCGTATTTCCGGCGACCTCGGGCTCGCCAAGCCCGTCACCGACATCTCGAGCCCCGAGGACGAAACCCGGCTCGTGCTCGCCGCGCGGCAGCAGATGGCGCGCTCGCGCCAGCAACTGCTCGCGTCGATGGTGATGCTCGGCATCAACCGCATCGTGATCACCGACGGCCACATCAACGCGAAGGTCGTGTTCGACATGCGCGCGGCCGATACCGCGGGACGCGTCGCGAAGGCGTCGCTGTACGACGCGCAGCACGATTCGTCGACGACGACCGCGAGCGCGAGCACCGGCGGCTGGTTCAATCCGATCCAGGCCGGCATCAGCTCGACCGAGACCAGCGATCACATGACCACGGTGTCGTCGGCCGTCGACGACACGTCCGAATCGAAAGCCCAGGTGAAGGCGCAGCTGAGCGGCGAAGTTCGCGTGAACTTCAAGAGCGACTATTTCCCGATGGAGAAGCTGGCGAGCCCGGACATGATCGCCGCGATCCAGGGCAACTCCGTGCCGCAGCCGCAGCCGAAGGCGGCTGCCGCGGCCAAGCCGTAAGCCGTCATGGCTCCGTTCGACATCGCTCCGTCATCGTGCCGCGTCGACGTGCGCGGCCAGCCGGTCGAGCTGGCGGTCGCGCAGGCGCTGGATCTTGCACGGCTCGCGGAAACCGCGGGCTTCGCACTCGCGTTCGACGTGCTCGGCGACATCGCATTGCCGCCCGCCGCCGCCGTTTCCGGCGCGGCGGATGCCGCGCACCTGAACGCGATCGCCGCGCTGTATCTCGCGTCGGAGCTCGAGAACACGGAGCTCGTCAACGCGGCCCAGGCGCTGTGCGGCGTCGCGATGGCGGGCGGTCTCGCCGCCGACCTGGGCGATGCCGCGAACGATCTCGCGACCTTCTGGCACGGGCGCAACCAGCGCGCGAGCGCGGCCGAGCGGCACGCGTTCTACGTGCACCTGTTCGGCGACGACGCCCAGGCCGGCCGCGCCGATGCCGTGCAGGCGGACGCCGGCGAGCGTTTCGAGATGGCGTTCATCGACCTGTGCGAGGCGCTGTGCCGGCTCGACCCGGCGCTGCCGCCGGACGGGGCGGCCGATCCGGCACAGGCCGCGCAGGTCTCGCTCGCGGCGCGGCAGGTGCTCGACATCCTGATGGAGCGCGGTGCGGGCATCAGCGCGTTCATGGCGGGCGACATCCTGTCGACGGTGCAGGCCGCGATCCGGCTGTTGCAGCATCCGTCCGTGCAGCGTGCGTTCGGCGTGCGCGCGCTGTGGGATGTGGTGCGGGTGCTCGCGCAGCGCTACCTGCGCACGCGGCCGGTGATCGAGCCGCGGGTCGAGCGCGCGAAGGCCGGCTTCGCGGTGCTGACGTGGCTCGCGTCGACCGGCTCGCCAGGCCTGTACGCCGGGGACGCATCGACGCCCGTCGTCGCGCCGGGCGATCCGGTGCGCGCGAACGCGACCACCTGGCTGCAGTCGAGCCTGGACCTGAGCGAAAAGCTGGGCAGCGCGGCGGGAGGCTGACATGCGAGCCGATGCCCGCGCCCCCCAGCCGCTGCCCGAGGTGCGTCTCGCGGTGCGGGACCTGCTGTCCCGTGCGCCGGGATTTCGCGCGCTCGCGCCGGACGACCGCAGGACGCTGTCGCAGGCGCTGGTGCGCGTGTGCGCGGCCGCGATGGACCTGCTGCTCGAGGAAGCGCGCAGCGACGCCGACGCGCGTCGCGTGCAGCGCGCGGCCGGGCCTGAGGATGCGCCGCGCCTGCCGGCGGCGACCGCGCTCGCCAACGCCGGACAGGCGTTCAGCGGCATCGCGACCGACAAGCTCGCGAGCACGACGCAGCGAATCCTGAACGCGGTGTCGTTTCCGCGCTTCGTCTCGGACCTGATCAACGGCGTGTTCAAGGCGATCACCGACTCGAACCAGCAGCAGATGCAGTCGTTTCTCGACCTGCTGCGCAACGTCGCGACGACCACGGACGATTTCGCCGACGCGAATCTCGGCCCGGATCGCGCGCGGCAATGGCTGGTCGACAGCTTTCCGGGCTCGTTCGAGCTGGCGGGCGACGACACGTCCGGCGACGACGGCGGCGGCCGCTCGCCGGGCGATGCGGATTCGTCGCGCACGGTGCGGCTGAAGGACGGCGCGGCGATGCCGCCCGACGGCGCGTTGCGCGCGGTGCTCGGGCTGGGGCCGAACGAGTCGGTGCCGAGCGGCGAACCGGAAGCGGTGCTGCTGCCGTTCGCGCGCCGGGCGCTCGCGCAGCAGCGCCAGCAACTGCTGGGCACGATGGTGATGCTCGGCATGCAGCGCATCGTGATCGAGAGCGGCCGGCTGAACGCGTCGATGCGTTTTCACATCGACACGCGCAGCGCGGCCGCCGCGGACGAAGGCAGCCGCTTCGATTTCCAGAACAAGATCGACGCGAAGGGCAGCTTCAACGTCGGCGTGTGGGGCGCGGAAGCGAAGATGAGCAACACGATCGCGTACGTGTCGACGCAGAAGACCCAGACCACCGAGGAAATGAACACGGACCTCGACCTGAACTCGGGCGTCGAGCTCTATTTCAAGACCGACTACCTGCCGCTCGATCGCTTCGCGGGCAAGGGGCAGGTCGATCGCATCAAGGCCAACACGCTGAATCCCGACGCGGAGGAGAAGGCCGCGATCGCGGCGCGCGGCGATCGCGAGGCGAATGCGGACAAGGCGCAGGCGTCGCGGCTCGCCGCGCTGGACAAGGAGCTTGCGCCGCCCGCGGACACCGGGGCCGCACCGGCTTCGCCGGGTTCGCCCGCGCCGGCCGCGCATCCCGGTGCGGCGGGTGGAACGGCGGCAGCGGGCGGGGTCGGCGGGTCCGGTGGAAGCGGCGGCACGGGCACGGCGGGCGCAGGCGCAGCCACGGGCGGCGCCGGTGCGGCAGGCAGTACCGGCGGCGGCACATCGGCCGGGCATCCCGCGCCGCACGCGAATCCCGCGACGCCCGCCGCGGGTGCGCCGCACCCGGCAGCGAGTCACGGTCAGGCCGCGGCGTCTCCCGCATGACCCGGTCGCAGCGGGGTGGCATGCGCCCGGCGCCGGCCCGGCGGCTCGTGCCTACGCCTTGTATCCGATCGTGCGCAGCAGATCCTTGCGCCAGCGCACGTCGTCGTCGTCCTCGATGCCGAGCGGCGGAAAGCCGTCGACGACGCCGACGATCCCGCGTCCTTGCGCGGTTTCCGCGACGATCACGTCGGTCGGGTTCGCGGTCGCGCAGTAGATCCGGCAGACCTCCGGCACGGCCTTGATCGCATTGAGCACGTTGACCGGATAGAAACCGTCGCCGAGGAACACGATGAAAGCATGACCGGCGCCGATCGAAAGGGCGTTGCGGCATGCGAGTTCGACGAGCTCCGCATCGGTGCCGGAACGGCGCACGAGCCGCTTGCCCGATGCCTCGCAGAACGCGAGCCCGAAACGGATGCCGGGCACGGTGCCGACCAGCGTCTCGTGGATGTCCTCGACGGACTTGATGAAGTGCGACTGGCCGAGGATGAAATTCACGGCCTCGGGCTTGTCGACGGCGACGGTTTGCAATTGCAGCATGGCGGACCTCGTGTGGCGATGCGGCGCGCGCCGCAATGGGCTCTCCAAGCTTAGTACGCGGGGGCCGGCGCCGAAAGCGGCGGGCGCGTCCTATCCTTCGTTGTGTATGGCGCGCGAGCGCGAAGGCAAAGGAGGGAAACATGGACGTGCGACAAGGCTTCGTCGACTGCGTGGGTCGCACACCGCTGATCCGGCTGGCGAAGCTCAGCGCGGAAACGGGCTGCGAGATCCTGGGCAAGGCGGAATTCATGAATCCGGGCGGATCGGTGAAGGATCGCGCGGCGCTCTACATCATCCGCGACGCCGAGCAGCGCGGCGCGCTGAAGCCGGGCGGCACTGTCGTCGAGGGCACGGCGGGCAACACGGGCATCGGTCTTGCGCATATCTGCGCGGCGCGCGGTTATCGCTGCGTGATCGTGATTCCCGACACGCAATCGCCGGACAAGATGGCGATCCTGCGCACGCTCGGCGCCGACGTGCGCCCGGTGCCGGCGGCGCCGTACCGCGACCCGAACAACTATCAGAAGATTGCCGGGCGGCTTGCGGACGAACTCGACAACGCGATATGGGCCAACCAGTTCGACAACGTCGTCAACCGGCAGGCGCACTACGAGACGACCGGTCCGGAAATCTGGCGCGACACGGCGGGCACGGTCGATGCATTCGTCTGCGCGACCGGCACGGGCGGCACGCTGGCGGGCGTGAGCCGCTACCTGAAGGAGCAGAACCCGGCGGTCCGGATCGTGCTGGCCGATCCCCACGGCAGCGGGCTCTACGGTTACGTGAAAACGGGCGACCTCAGCGCCGAAGGCAACTCGATCACCGAAGGCATCGGCTCGACGCGCGTCACCGCGAATCTCGCGGGCACGCAGATCGATGACGCCGCGCGGATCGACGATCAGCAGTGCGTGACGATGGTCTACCGGCTGCTGCGCGAGGAAGGGCTGTACGTCGGCGGGTCGAGCGGCATCAACGTCGCGGCGGCGGTCTGGCTGGCCCGCCGGATGGGCCCGGGGCACACGATCGTGACCTTGCTGTGCGATCGCGGCGACATCTATCGCGCGCGGCTGTTCAACCGCGAATGGCTGCGCGAAAAGGGGTTGGAACCGGAGGGGGCGCCGGAATGAAGAAGAGGCGAAGCGGCGATTTCCATCGGCCAAAATGCGACCTATGCTGAACAAATCCGGAGCGAACTCCGTTCGCCCGATTCGCCCAGACGAGGTGTGCCATGCCTGTATCTGCCACCCTGCAGGATTGCCTGCGCCAGAAGTCATCGCGGTACGAAGTCGTGTACCACCCCTATAGCCATACGAGCATGGAGACGGCCGCCGCCGCGCATATTCCCGGCGATCGCCTCGCGAAAACCGTGCTCCTCGAGGACGACGAGGGCTACGTCGCCGCCGTGTTGCCGACGACGCACGCCGTGCGCCTGTCGGATCTCTGGGTGAAGACGGGCCGTCATCTCGTGCTCGCCCGGGAGGTCGAACTGCGCGAACTGTTCAAGGATTGCGACATGGGCGCGCTGCCGCCGGTCTGCATGGCGTACGGGATGAAAACGTTCCTCGAGGAACGCCTCGCGCAGCAGCCGGATGTCTATTTCGAGGCCGGCGACCACGAAGCGCTGATCCACATGACGCAGGACGAATTCCTGATGCTGATGGAGACGGCCGAGCGCGCGCATTTTTCGCACAAGATGCAGGGCATGCAGTCCTGATTGCGCGGCGCGTGCGGTGACGCGCGGGGCCGGTGCGCACGCGTGCGTGCCGATGCAATGGGCGCCGTGTTCGTGCGCCGGGACGTCGCGTGTCGTCCGCGACAGTTAATTCGATATCCGAAATAGTAAGGCGGACCTTCGCGCAGTGAAGGTCCGCCTTCTTTTTGTATCGGATTGCAGATCAATTGCGCGGAGGCCGGTTCGTGCACCCGACGTGTCCCGGGAGCGGTGTCGGCCGGCCAGGGCAGGTGAGCAGAGGCGCTGGACGACCGATGTCGGCATTGGCGACGCGAAGGGGCGAGCCTTGCACGTTACTTCCGCAGCGAACCGTTTTGGTGCAGCGCGGGAAATATGCGGATATTTATGTCGAAAGGATTTAATATTCGATCCCGCATATACCCATACAAATCAATTACCGTTTCAATAATAAAGGCTGGATTTAGTCTTACCGGAATATTATTTGAATAAACCCTCCAAACTTTGTATTTGGGCATCAAATAAAGTTTGACGGCAAAATTTTTTCCTTGCTATCTTCTGCACCCAAGTGAACGGCGCCATTGACATCACCGCGTAACGAACGGCGAATCGTCATACGAAACACGAGGTTGCGCCAGCTCAGCTGACAATTGCCTGACCGTGCGGGCGCGTGGATTTCCGGTGCGACACCGGGCCGCGCCGGCCGGAACGATTCCTTGAAAAAGAATGAATTGGAATTCGAATGCAATTCTTTCAGTTCGGATTGCTAATTGAATTTGAAATGAAATATTCGGGCTGATGCGGTTGCGATGCCGACCTGGTTTCGCCGCCAGCCGCAACCCGAAACTGGGCGAATCGCTTGGGGGATGGGATGGTGGGCATGAAAGTCGAAGAACGTCTGGCTACCTCGAACAGCGGACTGGCCATGCTGGGGCGTCCGCGAGAGTTCGGCAGGAAGCAGCAGAATCCGGTGCGCCGGTTCGGCGGCATCGGAATCGTCCTGGTGCTGCATGCAGTGCTGATCTACGCATTGCTCAACGGCCTCGCGACGAAAGTCGTGCAGGTGATCCAGCATCCGATCGAAACCCGCATCATCGAGCCGGTCAAGCCGCCGCCGCCACCGCCGATGCCCGTGGTCAAACTCCCGCCGCCGAAATTCGCGCCGCCGCCACCGCCGTTCGTGCCGCCGCCGGAAGTGCCGGTGCAGGCGCCGCCGCAGGCGACGATCACGCACCAGTCGGCCCCGGTTCCTTCCGCGCCGGCCGTGCAGGCGCCGGTCGTGGCGCCCGCTCCGGCGCCGGCCAAGCCGGTCAGCCATGACGTGGGCGTCGTCTGCCCGAATTCGGACACGCTGCGCGCGTCGATCCAGTACCCGAAGGAAGCGCAAGAAAACAACATCACGGGCGACGTGACGATCGAGTTCGTCGTGGATGCGGAAGGGAACATCACGAACGAGCGCGTGGCGCAGTCCGCCGATCCGATCCTCGATCGCGCCGCGTACAACACCGTGAAACGGTTCAAGTGCGTCGCGCAGGGCCAGTCGGTGCGGGTCCAGGTGCCGTTCTCGTTCAATCTGAATTGATGCAGTGGGCGGCCCGGCGCGAGCCGGGCCGGGGAAAACCGTCTCGAACTGAAGTATTAAGTTCACCGAAAGAACTGGAGTGGGGTATGACGAAGCGTTCACTGGCCGCGCTGGCGGCAAGCATGTTGATGTCCGTCGCCGCAGTCGACGGGTTCGTTGCACCGCAGCTCGCCCACGCGCAGGCAAGCGGGGCTGCCGGCACGTCGGCGCAGGCCGTGGCGCCGTTGGCCACGCCGGCCACGCCGGCACCGGCTCCGGCCGCCGCCGAGCCGGCTCCGCCGCCCGCGCCGGCCACGACGGAAGCGGTCGAGAATCCGTACGGGCTCGGTGCGCTATGGAAAAACGGCGACTTCGTCGCGCGTTTCGTGCTGATCCTGCTGGTGATCATGTCGATGGGCAGCTGGTACATCATGATCACCAAGTTCCTGGAACAGTTGCGCGCGAATCGCCGCGCGAAGCTGGCGGACGCGCAGCTCTGGACCGCGCCGTCGCTGGCAGAAGGCGCGAAGCTGCTCGACGAGGCGTCGCCGTTCCGGTTCATCGCCGAAACGGCGATCGAGGCCGGTGAGCATCACGAAGACGCGTTGCTGGAAGCGGTGGACCGCAACACGTGGATCGACGTGTCGGTCGAGCGCTCGATCACGAACGTGTCGAACCGGATGCAGGACGGGCTCGCGTTTCTGGCGACGGTGGGCTCGACGGCGCCGTTCGTGGGGCTGTTCGGCACGGTCTGGGGGATTTACCACGCGCTGACGGCGATCGGCATCGCGGGCCAGGCGTCGATCGACAAGGTCGCGGGCCCGGTGGGCGAGGCGCTCATCATGACCGCGATCGGCCTCGCCGTCGCGGTGCCGGCGGTGCTCGGCTACAACTTCCTGGTCCGGCGCAACAAGTCGGTGATGGAACGGGTCCGCAACTTCGGCGCGCAACTGCACACGGTGCTGCTGGCGGGCAACCGGCGCCCGGTGCGTGCGCCGGCGCCGGCGGCAGCGGCGTCGCTCGCGAACTGATCGGCTGACGGAGACGCGCGATGGCCATGAACGTCGGGCAGGACGATAGCGACGAAGTGATCGCCAACATCAACACGACGCCGCTCGTCGACGTGATGCTGGTGTTGCTGATCATCTTCCTGATCACGATTCCGGTCGTGACGCACACGATCCAGCTTCAGCTCCCGAAGGAGACGGTGCAGCCGCTGCAGACGACGCCGAAAAGCATCGAGATCGCGGTGAACCGCGATGGCGATTTCTTCTGGGGCGAGCAACTGGTGGACGCGCCGACGCTGCTCGCGAAGCTGAAGGGCGTGTCGCAGCAGCAGCCGCAGCCGAGCGTCCATGTGCGGGGCGACCAGGATACGCGCTACGAGTTCATCGGCCGGGTGGTCACGATGTGCGAGCGTGCGGGAATCGCGAAGCTGTCATTCATTACGGAGCCGCCGGCGCGTGGCGGCTAGCGCCGCACGGGAATCGCTGCGAAGCATGCGGCCGGAGTACGTGCCGGGGCACGCGCGCCGGCCGACACGAGCGCCGGAGCGCCAACGCTGATCGACCGCAACGCATGGGATCGGATGCGACGGATGGGGCTGGAGTAAGTGCTGAAGCGCTGACTCTGATCGACCGCAAAGCATGGGATCGGATGCGAAGCATGGGGCTGGAGTAAGTGCTGAAGCACCAACTCCAGCCGACATAACCGCTAAAGCGCTAACTCTGATCGACAGGAGTCGAAAATGGGAATGAACGTGCCTTCGGGCGGAGGCAATGCGGAACCGGACGTGATGGTCGACATCAACACCACGCCGCTGATCGACGTGATGCTGGTGTTGCTGATCATGCTGATCATCACGATCCCGATTCAGATGCATTCGGTGAAGATGGACTTGCCGGTGGGCAATCCACCGCCGCCGGCGACACCGCCGGAAATCGTGCAGATCGACATCGACTTCGACGGTACGACGACGTGGAACGGCGCACCGGTGCCGGACCGCGCGGCGCTCGAGGCGAAGCTGACCCAGGTGGCGGCGGAACCCGTGCAGGCGGAGATCCATCTGCGGCCCAACAAGCTGGTGCCGTACAAGGACGTGGCGGCCGTGCTGGCGTCCGCGCAACGCGTGGGCGCGACCAAGATCGGCCTGATCGGCAACGAGCAGTTCATGCAATGACGACACGGACGAGCCGATGAACCAGCGACGATGGAAACGGATGATGGCGGTGACCGCGCTCGGCGCCGCATGCATGCTCGGCCGGCCGGCGCTGCCGGCGGACGCGCTGCGGCCGGACGTGGCAAAACCGCTGGCGGCGGCGCAGGAGCTGTACCGCGCGCACAAGTATCGCGACGCGCTCGGCAAGATCGCCCAGGCTGCGGCCGTGCCGAACCGGACGCCGTACGAAACGTACATGGTGGAAGAGATGCGCGGCGCGGCGGCGATGGCCGCCGGCGACTCGGGCACGGCCGCGCAGGCGTATGAGACCGTACTGAACTCGGGGCGGCTGTCGGGCGAGGACGAGCAGCGGACGACGGCGGCGCTGGCCGGCGTCTACTTCCAGCAGAAGAACTACCCGCTGGCGATCCGGACCGCGCAGCGCTACCTGAAGGCAGGCGGAACGGATCCGGAAATGCGCACGCTGCTCACGCAGTCGTATTACCTGTCGAACGATTGCGCGCCGGTCGTGAGCCAGTTGAAGGCGAGCACGGACGCGCAGGCGAATGGCGGGCACGCACCGGATGAAGGGCAGTTGCAGATGCTCGCGACCTGCGCGCAGAAAGTGAAGGACGGCAGCGCGTACCGCGGTGCGCTCGGGCTGCTGGTGGCCTACCACCCGAGCCCCGCGTACTGGGACGAAATGGTCACGGCGATTCGCGGCAACCCCGGGTATCTGTCGTCGCTCGACCTCGACATCTACCGGTTGCGTCGTGCGACAGGATCGCTCACGACGGCCAATGGCTACATGGAGATGACGCAGCTCGCGCTGGTGGCGGGACAGCCCGCCGAAGGCAAGCAGGTGATCGACCAGGGGTTCGCGTCCGGCGTGCTCGGCAAGGACGCGCAGGCTGACCGCGAGAAGCGGCTGCAGGCGCTCGCCGCCAAGCGCGCGCAACCGGGCGGGGACGCCGCCACGCCGGTGGCGCCGCTCGATGCGGGGATGAACCTCGTCTTTGCGGGCCACGCACAGCAGGGCTTGCCGATGATGGAGCAGGCGATCGCGAAAGGCGGGCTCGAGCATCCCGACGCGGCGCGACTGCGGCTCGGCGAGGCGTACTACGTGGCCGGCCAGAAGGCGCGTGCGGTTCAGGTGCTGCACACGGTCAAGGGGGCCGACGGTTCAGGCGACCTGGCAAAGCTCTGGACGGCGGTGGTATCCCGGTAACGCAACGGAACGGCGCGACGGCGCGCGACGCGGTCGGCGGGCGGCATGCTGCCGCTGCAATGCAAGTGCTTGACGGTCAGGTCCGACGAGGAAAAGGGGCAGCCTTGTTAGTTAGTAAACCGAATGAAATGTGCGAAGGCCGCGTGACCGTGCCGAGACGGTGTCGCGCTGCGCCGCGCGCCGCTTTTGCACGGCAGCGGTGTGCGACCGGGTGTCATGCCCGGCCGGTCGCGTCATCGCATCGATCAAGGATCGCCGACATCAAACCGATTTCGACTGCGAGGTTCCGCCTTTCCATGCCTTTGCCCCCTGATGAGTCGGTGCTCGTCGCCGTGTCGCTCGGCAACAAGATCCGGGCGCTGCGCCAGCGCCTGAAACTCACGCTCGACGAAACGTCCACGATCGCCGGCATTTCGAAGCCGTTCCTGTCGCAGGTCGAGCGCGGGCGGGCAACGCCGTCGATCACGTCGCTGGTCAGGATTGCGAAGGCGCTGGGCGTGACGATGCAGTATTTCATCGACACGCCGACGGAAGCGCGCTCGGTGTGCCGCGGCAACGCGCTGCAGTATTTCCAGTTCGCGAACTCGGCCAGCCAGTTCGCCAGGCTGACGAATCTCGTGGACGGCCGCAAGCTCGACGCGATTCTCGTCCGGATGCCGGCAGGGCAGTCGCCGTCCGAGGTGACGACGCATGCGGGCGAGGAGTTCGTCTACGTGATGCGCGGGCAGGTTGCGCTGACGCTCGAGGATTGCACGTTCACGCTGAACGAGGGCGATACCGCGCATTACGAATCGACGATGCCGCATGCGTGGCACAACACGGCCGACGAAGAGGCGGTGATCGTCTGGGTCGGCACGCCGAGGTTGTTCTAGCGGAGGGCGGCCGGCGCTGCGCGCCGCGATGAAGGAGAAGTACCCGATCGACGGCGGTTGGCACGCGAGACGTTCTCGTCGCCTGCAGGACTCGCCGTCCATCGAATCGGGAGGTAGCAGGGAAGTGCGCTCAATGTAGGTAATCAGTATGACGAAGCAAAATCAAAAAAGACGGTGGTGCTGACTGGCACGGGTGCCTCGAGGCCGATCCGTTCGAGTCATGGCAGTCGGAAGGGTGGCAATCGCGGGTTCCGGCACACGGGCGCCCAGGACGCGCAGGGAATTCACAAGATTCCGGCGCACGGCAGGTGGGGTCTTACTACGAGCGAGAGGGAACAAGATGAAGCAGAGAGTTTTGGCGTTGGCCATCAAGAGGATAGTCTGGGCGGAACTGGCGCTGACGGCCGCACTGGTGCCGCCGGCGTTCGCCCAGAGCCAGCCGGCGCCGGGCGTCGTCGCGGTCGCGGATGCGGTCGCGAACGGCGCGCCCGTGACCGTCGCACAGGCGGGCGGCACGTCGGATGCCGCCGCTGCCACGGGCGCCGCGGCAACCGAGGCAACGCCCGCCACACCCGGTGCGAACGGCCAGGGCAAGGTCGCGCAGATCAAGCGGTTCGAAGTGACGGGTTCGCTGATCCGGCAGGCCGACAAGACCGGTTTCCAGCAGGTGCAGACGATCACGCCGAAGGAAATCCAGAGCAGCGGCGCGGTGACCGTCGCCGACTTCCTGCGCGATGCGGCGGCCAACTCGGCGAACAGCTGGGGCGAGGGGCAGTCGGGCAACTTCGCGGCCGGTGCCGCCGGCATTGCGCTGCGCGGCCTGTCCGAAAAATATACGCTCGTGTTGATCGACGGTCAGCGCGTGGCGCCGTACGCATTCTTCTCGAACAGCGTCGATTCGTTCTTCGACCTCAATACGCTGCCGCTCAACGACATCGAGCGCATCGAAATCGTGAAGACGGGCGCCGTGTCGCAATACGGATCGGACGCGATCGGCGGTGTCGTCAACATCATCACGAAACACAATTTCCGCGGCCTGCAGCTCGACGGCAGCCTCGGCAGCGCGATCAACGCCGGTAACGGCGACGGCACGATCAAGTTCGGCGTGCTCGGCGGCTTCGGCGACCTGAACGCCGACCGCTTCAACGTGACGGCGGCGCTCAGCTACTACAAGTCGAACGGCTTCACGCTCGCCGACCGCGATTCGACCCGCAACCAGGACTTCACCGCCAAGCCGGGCGGCTTCTCGCTGCTCGCGCCGTCCTACTGGAACATGCCCGGCGGCGTTGCGCAGGCGCTGAGCGGCGGCTGCCCGTTCGGCGGCTCGGTGCATCCGGCCGCGTCGAATTCGCTGTCGGCCGGATCGCCGGGCACGATCTGCGGGTACAACACCGCCGAAAGCACGTCGATCCTGCCGATGACGGAGCGCCTGAACGCGAAGATCCATGCGGACTTCAAGATCGACGACAAGACGACCGCGTTCGCGGATTTCCTCGAGAGCTACAACACGACCACGACCAACGACGGCCTGTGGAACAACGTGATCGGCAACTCGCAGAACCCGGCGCTCGTCTGGAATCCGCAGACGAAGCTGCTGTCGCCGTTCAACTTCGTCGTGCCGGTCAGCAACCCGTACAACACGACGGGCGCGGCCACGCCGCTCACCTATGCGTTCCCGAACACGGTCGCGCAGAAGACCTGGGCCAACTACTGGCGCGCGGCCGCCGGCATCAAGGGGTCGTTCACGCTGCCGTACGGCGACTGGGACTGGGCAACGTCGGTCAGCCATTCGCAGAGCACGGTGTCGAACGTGTTCACGAACCAGCTGAACGTCAACGCGCTGAACAACATCTACCAGAACGGCACGCTGAACTTCGCGAACCCGGCGGCGACACCGAACGCGTTCAACGGGCTGTACCAGGAAGCGAACAACCTCGGCATCTCGAAGCTCGACACGATCGACGCGACGCTGTCGACGCCGAACCTGTTCCATCTGCCGGCCGGCGACGTCGGCATCGGCTTCGGCGCGCAGTTCACGCACCAGAGCGAAGTGCTGACGCCGGGCTCGGAATACCTGAGCGGGGCGGTCATCACGCCGGACCTGGAGACGGTGAACGGCCAGCGCAACGTCGCGGCCGTCTATTACCAGATCAACGTGCCGATCCTCGAGAACCTGACGTTCAGCCAGGCGGGCCGCTACGATCACTACACGGACGTGGGCGGCGCCTTCTCGCCGCGCTTTGCGTTGCGCTACCAGCCGATCAAGGCGCTCACACTGTATACGTCGTACAACCGCGGCTTCCGTGCGCCGACCTTCGTCGAGGACAGCAAGTCGCAGACCCTCGGCATCCAGGTCGACCCGGCCACCGGCCAGAACTACACGTCGATCACCGTCGGCAACCCGAACCTCGCGCCGGAACGCACGCGCAACTTCAACATCGGCTTCCAGGTCTCGCCGAGCCGCTACACGGATCTCGGTTTCGACTGGTACAAGATCCGCATCGACAACGTGATCGGGCAGGGCACGCCGTCGCAGGTCGTGACCGATCCGACGACGGGCCAGTTGCTGTACAAGGTGATTCCGTATCAGAACCTCGGCTACCTCGATACGAACGGCTTCGAAGGCACGTTCCGCCAGGGGCTGCCGCTCAAGGGCTGGGGCACGCTCACGCTGTCGGGTGACTGGGCGTACATCAACAGCTACAAGATCGGCTTCCCGGGCGGCTCACCGGTGAACGGCGCGGGCAACAACTTCACGATCACGCAGCCGTTCGGCGGCAGCTTCCCGCGCTGGCGCGGCAACACGACGCTGGACTGGAACTACCGCAAGTTCGATGCGGCGCTGACGTGGCAGTTCACGGGCCCGTATGCACAGAACCTGCTGCCGGCGCCCGCGCCGTCGAAGGTCGGTTCGTACAGCCAGTTCAACCTGATGCTGACGTATACGGGCTTCAAGAACTGGACGATCTACGGCGGCATCGACAACATCTTCAACCGCACGCCGCCGTACGACCCGATCTTCGCGAACGGTACGCTGGACCAGAGCGGATACGACACGTCGATCTATTCGTACATCGGCCGGTTCGCGCAGATCGGCGCGCAGTACAAGTTCTGACGGCGATCGCGATGCACTGACAGGCTTAGACCGGCCGCTCCACGTCCACACCCCCCCTTTCCATGGAGCGGCCTTTTTTCACGTGGCGCCACGACGGTCCGTAACCGGGACGTACGGCGGCGCAGCTTGACGGATCGTTTGCAACACGAACAACCAGCGGGACGCGGGCTGCATGCTGCGTCCGGCGCACGCATCGACCGCGCGCAGGCATCGCGCCCGCACGCTTCCGGACAGACTGACCATGACACTGTTGAAATGGCGATGGACACGTGAGCCACGCCACGCGCGCCCCACACGCACGCGCGGGCGGATGCGCAACGGCACGCGCGCCGCGCTGTTCGCCTGCGCGGCGCTGCTCGCGTCGGGCGGCGCCATGCCGCGGGACGCGCTCGCGGTATCGGCGATTTCGCAATACGACCAGCCGAAGTATCCGCCGGACTTCACGCATTTCGACTACGCGGATGTGAATGCGCCCGACAACGGCACGCTGAACTTCGAAAACTACGACGAAGCGCAAAGCTACGACTCGCTGAATCCGTTCCTCGTGCGCGGGTCGCCCGCGCCGGACATCAAGAACCTGATGTTCGACACGCTGATGCAGCGCAGCTGGGACGAACTCGCGTCCGAATACGCGCTGATCGCCGACGACGTCGAGGTCGCACCGGACCGGCAGTCGGCAACGTTCCACATCAACCCGGCCGCACGCTTCTCGAACGGCGACGCGATCACCGCGGCCGACGTCAAGTATTCGTTCGACACGCTGACGAGCCCGCAGGCGTCGCCGATCTACAACGCGCAGTTCTCGATCATCAAGCGCGCGGTGGTGGTCGACAGCCATGCGATCCGCTTCGAATTCAAGCACGCGGAGCGCGACGCGGCGCTGATCGCGGGCGACCTGCCGGTGTTCTCGCCGAAATGGGGGCAACGCGCGGACGGCACGCGGCCGCCGTTCGACCAGATCGCGACCGCACCGCCGATCGCGAGCGGTCCTTACCTGATCGAGCAGCGCAAGAACGACAAGCAGATCCGCTATGTGCGCAACCCGCATTACTGGGCCGCGAACCTGCCGTCGCGGCGCGGGATGTTCCGCTTCGCCCGCGTGTCGTTCAAGCTGTACCTGGATCAATACACGGCGCTCGAAGCGTTCAAGGCCGGCGATATCGACGCGCGGATGGAATACAGCTCGACGCAATGGGCGCGCAAGTACGTCGGCAAGAATTTTCGCAATGGCCTGCTGAAGAAGGGCGAATTCCCGGACGGCCCCGCGCAGATGCAGGGGTTCCTGATCAACATGCGCAAGCCGATGTTCCAGGACGTGCGCGTGCGGCGTGCGCTCGCGCTGGCGTTCGACTTCGACTGGATGAGCCGGATGATGTTCTACGGGCAATATCGCCGCACCAGCAGCTTCTGGGAAGCGAGCCCGTTCGCGGCATCCGGCATGCCGAGCGCGAAGGAGCTCGCGCTGCTCGAACCGTACCGGTCGACGCTGCCGCCCGAGGTGTTCGGCCCGATGGTCAGCCAGCCGTCGACGCTGCCGCCCGGCTCGCTGCGCGCGAACCTGAAGGAAGCGCGTGACCTGCTCGCGCAGGCCGGCTGGCACTATCGCGACGACGCGCTGCGCGACGCGAACGGCACGCCGATGACGATCGAGATCATCGACGACCAGCCCGGCATGGACCGGCTGATCCTGCCGTACACGCAGGCGCTCGCGACGCTCGGCATCCATGCGTACCTGCACGAGATCGACAGCGCGGTCTACCTGAAGCGGCTCGACAATTTCGAGTACGACATGACGACGTACATCTACTTGCCCGTGACGATCCCGGGCGCGGAGCTGACGCGCCGCTTCGGCAGCACGGCTGCATCGCAGCCGGGCTCCGAGAACTATCCCGGCGTGAAGTCGAAGGCCGTCGATGCGCTGATCCGTGCGGCGCTCGCGGCCGACACGCTCGACGATCTCGAGACGGCCACGCACGCGCTCGACCGCGTGCTGATCAACCTGTACGCGCTGATCCCGCAGTACTACCTGCCGAACGCGCGGATCGCGTACAAGGCGACGCTCGACCATCCGGCGATCGTGCCGGACTCCTATCAGTACGAGGACTGGATCATCGACTACTGGTACGTGAAGAAGCCGGCGGCGCAGCCCGCTCCGGCGGCCTGACGGGTGCAACGATGCTGGCATACATATTCAGGCGGCTGCTGCTGATGATCCCGACGCTGATCGGGGTGGTGACGATCACGTTCGCGGTCACGCAATTCGTGCCGGGCGGCCCGGTGGAACAGGTGCTCGCGCAGTTGCGGCACGGCAGCGCACGCGGAGGCGAGGCGGGCGGAGGCGGGGGCGGCTACCACGGCAGCCAGGGCGTCGATCCGCAGCAGATCGAGCAGATCCGCAAGCAGTTCGGCTTCGACAAGCCGCCGCTCGAGCGCTACCTGCTGATGCTGAAAAGCTATGCGACGTTCGATCTCGGCCAGTCCTACTTCGCACACCGCAGCGTGTGGGCGGTGATCCGGTCGAAGCTGCCGGTGTCGATCACGCTCGGGCTGTGGACGGTGATCCTCACGTATCTCGTGTCGGTGCCCCTCGGCATCGCGAAGGCGGTGCGCAACGGCTCGCGCTTCGACACCGTGACGAGCGTGCTGGTGCTGACCGGTTATGCGGTGCCGGGTTTCGTGCTCGGCGTGCTGCTGCTGATGCTGTTCGGCGGCGGCACGTTCTGGCAGGTGTTCCCGATGCGCGGGCTCACGTCGGACAACTTCGACGAGCTGACGCTGATCGGCAAGACGCTCGACTATCTGTGGCACATCGTGATGCCGGTGACCGCGTCGGTGATCGGCAATTTCGCGATCGTCACGATCCTGACGAAGAACACGTTCCTCGAGGAAATCGGCCGGCAGTACGTGCTGACCGCGCGGGCAAAGGGGGCGCCGGAGCGCGACGTGCTGTGGAAGCACGTGCTGCGCAATGCGGCGATCCCGCTGCTCACCGGGCTGCCGGCGGCATTCGTCGGTGCGTTCCTGAACGGCAACCTGCTGATCGAGACGCTGTTCTCGCTCGACGGGATGGGGCAACTGTCGTACGACTCGGTGATCCGCCGCGACTATCCGGTCGTGCTCGGCTCGCTGTTCCTGTTCACCCTGATCGGTCTGCTGACCAAGCTCATCGCGGATATCTGCTATGTCGTCGTCGACCCCCGTATCCAGTTCAGCCGCCTGGACCACTGATCCCGCGTGCGCGCCGTCGCCGTCGCCATGGCGGCGCACGTGGCAGCGCTTTCGCGCGCAGCCGCTCGGTTATGCAAGCCTCGTGATCTTCGCGGCGCTGTTCGCGCTCAGCCTGTGTGCGGACGGCCTGTCGAACGACCGGCCGCTGCTCGTGCGCTACGACGGGCACTATTATTTTCCGATCGCGAAGGACTATCCGGAAACCGAGTTCGGCGGCGACTTTCCCGCGAAGACGAACTACCTCGATCCGTATATCCGCGCGAAGCTGGAATCGCATGGCAATTTCGCGATCTATCCGCCGAACCGCTACGGCTACGACACGATCGACTACTTCGCGTCGCGGCCGTATCCGGCGCCGCCGTCGGCGAGCAACTGGCTCGGCACCGACCAGTTCGGGCGCGACGTGCTCGCGCGGCTGCTGTACGGGTTCCGGCTGTCGGTACTGATGGCGTTCGCGCTGACCGTGTCGGGGGTGCTGGTCGGCGTGCTGACCGGCGCGCTGCAGGGTTTCTACGGCGGCCGTACCGACCTGTTCGGGCAGCGCCTGATCGAGATCTGGAGCGCGCTGCCGGACCTGTACCTGCTGATCATCTTCGCGTCGATCTTCACGCCGTCGCTATGGCTGCTGTTCGTCCTGCTGTCGATGTTCGGCTGGCTCGTGCTGTCCGATTACGTGCGCGCCGAGTTCCTGCGCAACCGCACGCTCGATTACGTCAAAGCGGCGCGCACGATGGGGCTGACGAATGCGCAGATCATGTGGCGCCACGTGCTGCCGAACAGCCTCACGCCGGTGATCACGTTCCTGCCGTTCCGGATGAGCGCCGCGATCCTGTCGCTGACGAGCCTCGATTTCCTGGGGCTCGGCGTGCAGCCGCCGACACCGAGCCTCGGCGAACTGCTGCAGGAGGGCAAGAACAACCTCGACGCCTGGTGGATCTCGATCTCCGCATTCGCGGCGCTGGTGGTGACGCTGCTGCTGCTGACCTTCATGGGCGACGCGCTGCGCAACGCGCTCGACACGCGCGCGCGCGGCTCGGCGTTCGGCGGGGGGCGATGATGGCGAACGCGTTGCTGCAGATCGACGGGTTTTCCGCGCGCTTCGGCGCGAAGGCGGCCGTGCAGGACCTGAGTTTGTCGGTCGGCCGCGGCGAGCGCGTCGCGCTCGTCGGCGAATCGGGCTCGGGCAAGAGCGTGACGGCGCTGTCGATCCTGCGGCTCGCGCAGCAGGCGACGCTGTCGGGACGAATGCTGTTCGACGGCGAGGATCTGCTCGCGAAGACCGAACAGCAGATGCGCGGGATTCGCGGCGCCGATATCGCGATGGTGTTCCAGGAACCGATGACCGCGCTGAATCCGCTGTATACGATCGGCAAGCAGATCGCCGAGAGCCTGCGGCTGCACGAGGGGCTGCGACCGGGCGATGCGCGCGAGCGGGGGATCGCGCTGCTGCGTCGCACCGGTATCCCGGAGCCGGAACGGCGTATCGACAGTTTTCCGCACCAGTTGTCGGGCGGGCAGCGCCAGCGCGCGATGATCGCGATGGCGCTCGCGTGCCGGCCGCGCTTGTTGCTGGCGGACGAGCCGACGACGGCGCTCGACGTGACGGTGCGCCAGCAGATCGTCGATCTGCTGATCGAATTGCAGGAACAGGAGGCCGCCGCGCGCGGGATGGCTGTGCTGCTGATCACGCACGACCTGAATCTCGTGCGGCGCTTTGCACAGCGCGTGGCCGTGATGGAGCAGGGTGTGCTCGTGGAGACGAATACGACCGACGCGCTGTTCGCCGCGCCGCGGCACGCCTATACGCGCCGGCTGCTCGACAGCGCGCCGCAGCGGGACGTCGAACCGGTCGCGGCCGGCGCGCAGACGATCCTCGACGTGCAGGGCCTCGCCGTCGACTACCGGATCACGGCGAAGGGCTGGCGCGCGGTGCTCGGCAAGACGACGTTCCGGGCCGTGCACGACGTGAAGCTGAACCTGAGGCGAGGCGAAACGCTCGGGATCGTCGGCGAGTCGGGCTCGGGGAAATCGACGCTGGCCGCGACGGTGCTCGGCCTGCAGCGGCCGGCGGCCGGAGCGATCGAGATCGACGGCATGCCGCTCGACGCGCTGCGGACGACGGGCGGCAGGCGCGCGCTGTACGGCAGGATGCAGGTCGTGTTCCAGGACCCGTTCGGCTCGCTGTCGCCGCGGATGACGGTCGAGCAGATCGTCGGCGAGGGGCTTGCCGTGCACCGGCCGCAGGTGGCAGGAAACGCGCGGCGCGCGCGTGTCGCCGCGCTGCTTCAGGAGGTCGGGCTGCCGGCCGAATCGATGCTGCGTTATCCGCACGAATTCTCCGGTGGCCAGCGGCAGCGGATCGCGATCGCGCGAGCGCTGGCGGTGGAGCCGGAACTGCTGGTGCTGGACGAACCGACGAGCGCGCTCGACGTGTCGATCCAGAAGCAGGTGCTGAATCTGCTGACGAATCTGCAAAAGAAGTACAAACTGAGCTACCTGTTCATCACGCACGATCTCGCGGTGATGCGTGCGATGGCCCACCGGGTCGTCGTGATGAAGGCGGGGCGCGTGGTCGAGGAGGGCGAGACGCTCGACGTGCTGCATGCGCCGTCCCATCCGTATACCCGTGCGCTGCTGGCGTCGTCGATGCTGGCACCGGAGCGCGGCCCGCAGGAGGGAACCGATGATTGACGTGAACCGGGCGAAGCACGCCCACGCCGCTCGCGCGCCGCGCGGTGGCGCCGATGTCGCTGCCGTTCAACCGCTCCGCGCCGGAACACCGGCGGTTCGCTGACGCGTGCCGATGCCGTCGTTCTTCATCGATCGTCCCGTCTTTGCGTGGATCGTTGCGCTCGCAATCGTCGTCGCGGGCGTGCTCGCGATTCCGCAGCTTCCGATCGCGCAATATCCGCGTCTTGCGCCGCCGCGGGTCGTGATCACGGCCGCATATCCGGGCGCATCGACCGAGACGGTCGACGGCGACGTCGGCAGCATCATCGAGGAAAGCCTCGACGGCGCCGACGGGCTCCTGTACTACGAGACGAGCAGCGACGGTCACGGCAACCTCGAGATCGACGTGACGTTTTCGCCCGGCACCGATCCGGACATCGCGCTCGTCGACGTGAACAACCGGCTGAAGCAGGTCGAGTCGCGCTTGCCGCAGCAGGTCGTCCAGCAGGGGATCGGCGTATTCAAGGCGGCGAACACGTTCCTGATGCTCGTCACGCTGACATCGACCGACGGCACGCGCGATTCCGCGCAGCTCGGCGATTACCTGAACCGCTACGTGCTGCGCGAACTGAAGCGTGCGCCGGGCGTCGGCGCGGCCGAACTGTGGGATGCCGACGAAGCGCTGCGGGTCTGGCTCGATCCGCACAAGCTGCGCGAATACGGGGTCGGCGCCGACGACGTGATCGCGGCGATCGGCACGCAGAACGCGACGGTGACGGCCGGCGCGATCGGCGATGCGCCGTTCCCGGGCGGCCAGCAGCTCACCGCATCGATCGTCGTCAAGGGGCAGCTCGCATCGCCGGACGAGTTCGGCCGGATCGTGTTGAAGTCGAAGCCGGACGGTTCGGCGGTGCGCGTCGCCGACGTCGCGCGGGTCGAGATCGGCCGCGACGACTACTCGTTCTATTCGCGGCTGAACGGCCGGCCGGCGGCCACCGTCGGCATCCAGCTCGGCCCGCGCGGCAACGCGCTCGAGACGTCGAACGCGATCCGCGCGCGGCTCGCCGAGTTGTCGAGGGTGTTGCCGCCGGGCGTGGCGATCGAGATTCCGTTCGACGGCGCCCATTTCGTGACGATCGCGATCCGGGAGGTCGTGCTGACGCTTGTCGAGGCGGTCGTGCTGGTGTTCTGCGTGATGTGGCTGTTCCTGCGCGATCTGCGCTACACGCTGGTGCCGACCGTCGTGATTCCCGTCACGCTGATGGGCGCGTTCGTCGCGATGTGGGCGTTCGGACTGTCGATCAACGTGTTCACGATGTTCGGTCTCGTGCTGGCGATCGGCATCCTCGTCGACGATGCGATCGTCGTCGTCGAGAGCGTGCACCGGGTGATGGAGGAGGGCGTGTCGCCGCGCGACGCCACGCGTCGGGCAATGAAGCGGATCGGCGGGGCGATCGTCGGCGTGACCGCGGTGCTGACCGCCGTATTCGTGCCGATGGCGTTTTTCCCGGGCACCGTCGGCGGCATCTACCGGCAGTTCGCGGTGGCGATGATCGCATCGATGCTGGTGTCGTCGTTCATGGCGCTGTCGCTCACGCCCGCGCTGTGCGCGAACCTGCTGAAGCCGGTCGCGCGACACGACGGCCGAGCCGGACGTGCGCGGCGACGCGGGATCGGCGCGCGCCTGGCCGACCGGTTCGGTACGGCCTTCGCGCGCGTCGAAACCGGTTATCGCCGCATCGCCGTGTTCGCCGTGCGCCGCACCGGTTTGGTCGTGGCGGTCTACGCGGCGCTCGTGATCGCATGCGGGCTGCTGTACTGGATGATGCCGGGCGGCTTCCTGCCGACCGAAGACCAAGGGCAACTGCAGGTGATGATCCAGTTGCCGGCGGGCGCCACGCAGGCGCGCACGCTCGCGATCGTCGAGCGTGCCGAGGCGATCCTGCGCGCGGAGCCGGCGATCGCGAACGTGACGAGCGTGATCGGCTGGAGTTTCGCGGGCAGCGGGCAGAACGTCGGGATGGCGTTCGTGGAGCTGAAGGACTGGGCGCAGCGCGATGTCGACGCGATGGCGCTGCGCGACCGGCTCAACGCGCGTTTCGGCGCGATCCTCGACGGCGACGTCGAAGCGTCGCTGCCGCCGTCGGTGCGCGGCATCGGGCATTCCGACGGATTCACGTTCCGGCTCGAGGATCGCGGTGGTGTCGGCCTCGACGCGTTGAAGGCGGCTCGTACGCAGCTATCCGAACGCGCGAAGGCGGATCCGTTGCTCGCCGCCGTGCATTTCGAAGACCTGCCGGACGCGCCGCGTATCGAGCTCGATGTCGATCGCGCGAAGGCGTATGCGCTCGGCGTACCGTTCGAGCGAATCGCGGGGCTGCTGGGCGGCACGTTCGGCTCGAACTACATCAACGATTTTCCGGCGTCGGGCCGGATGCGGCGGGTGATCATCGAGGCCGACCCGGTCGCACGCGCGACCGACGCGCAACTGATGGCGCTGACGGTGCCGAACCGCACCGGCGACATGGTGCCGCTGTCGGCGATCGCCGCGCCGCACTGGACGATCGGCCCGGTGATGCTGAATCGTTACAACGGTTATCCGTCGCTCGACATCAGTGGCCGGGCGGCAACCGGCACGAGTTCGGGGGCGGCGATGGCGGAGATGGAGCGGCTCGCCGGTGCGCTGCCGGCCGGGATCGGCTTCGACTGGGTCGATGCGGCGCGCGAGGAGCAGGTTGCCGCGCGGCAAACGCCGTTGCTCGTCGGGCTGTCCGTGCTGGCGGTTTTCATGGCGCTTGCCGCGTTGTACGAAAGCTGGACGATTCCGCTGTCCGTGCTGACGATCGTGCCGCTCGGCATGATCGGCGCGATCGCGGCGGCGCTCGCGCGCGGGATGCCGAACGACGTGTACTTCAAGGTCGGGATGATCACCGTGGTCGGGCTGGCGGCGAAGAACGCGATCCTGATCGTGCAGTACGCGCGCGATCTGGCCGGGCGCGGCGTGCCGCTGCGACAGGCGGTGATCGACGCGGCCGCCGCGCGATTCCGGCCGATCGTGATGACGTCGATGGCGTTTTTGCTCGGGGTCGTGCCGCTCGTGCTGGCGACCGGCGCGGGTGCGGAAAGCCGGCGGTCGATCGGGACGGGTGCGTTCGGGGGCGTGCTCGCCGCGACGATGTTCGGGCTCGTGTTCGCGCCGGTGACGTTTCGGGTGGTGGTGTCTGTTGGTCGGCGCGGACGGCATGTTGCGATGACGAGGCGCGACGCGCGGCGGGCGGAGACGGTTGGGGATCTGGAGGTGGATTGAGGGTCAGGGCGGGTTGTTGGGGGCGGGATCGGCGGTTTCAGGACGTGAGTATCGTATTTGGCATAGGTATATTTAGCGAATTTTTGCGGTCGCAAGAAACATATGACCTCCGGGCCTGATTCAGGCGAACGCGCTCAGCGCGGCCGGAACGATCGCGGCTCCCCCGTTTTGTTGACCGACTCGTTGTCGTTCCGACGCCATTCTCAGGCGTTCAACAGCTGCGGCCGCCATCCTGACTTTCCCCGTAGCACCTCAATTTTTGGTTCATCGCATGACCGTGAAATGTTGCGGGAACGGCGTTTCGGTATCCGGCCGCCCCGCAGCGCCGTCGGCGCGCGCCAGCGGCGCGCCTGCCAACAGCGGCGTCATCAGCGCCGGAATGATTGCGCGATTGATCGCATCGCCAAAGCAGCGATGCAGGCCATAGCCCCACAGGATATAGATGTCCCAAGGCCGGTCGGTGCGGAACGCGTCCGGATCGTCGACCACGGCCGCATCGAACATCGCGGACAGGTTCGACGCGAACACCATCGCGCCTTTCTTCACCTGGCACGCGCGCGTCGTGCCCGACGCGATCTCGCAATCACGCGTTGCGCGACGATAGATCACCGGATTGACCGGATTGAACCGCAGCGCCTCGAAAAGGATCGAGCCGACCGCCTGCTCGTCGCCGCGAGCCGCCGCGGCCTGGGCCTGCGCGAGCATGTCCGGATGATCGAGCAGCACGTCGAGCGCCTGCACGCACGCCTTCGAAATGGTCGGAATCGCGCCAATCACGAGGCCGATCATGTTGTTGCGAATACCGGCGCCGCCGAATCCGCCCGTGCCGGCATCGCGCAGTGCAACCGCGCGCTTCAACACGGTGACGGGGCCGCCGGGGTTCGCGTCGAGCTTGGCGATCGCCGCATCGATCGCGCTCAGGCATTGGCCGGCGTAATCGAGCGCCTTGCTTTCCACCACCGGATCGCCTTGCAGATCGGCGAACAGATACCAGAACATCGCGGTCGTCCATTCGACGAGATCGGGAACAGACGCGGTATCGACGCCGAAATACTCCCGCACCATCAGTGCGGGCACGACCGTGGTCAGCACCTGCGGCAGATCGATCTCGTGCGGATGCGCGGCCACGATCCGCCGGGCCGCATCGCGCGCCTTCGGGACGACGAGGTCGACCACGTCGCCGCGCTGCGCGGCGAGTCGCATGATCGACGCGTTGAGCTGATACTCGGCGCCATCCTGCATCCCGAGGAAGAAATTCGGGCCGCCAGTGATCTTGCGCATCCTCGGCTCGTAGACGACCTCGAAGTCGGCTTGCCGATCGAGCACCTCGCGCACGTCGGCCGCCAGCGTGACGATGACCGACCCGTCGCACGGATAGGCGGTGACGAACGTCTTGTCCGTGGCGATATTGGGCGCGAACGCGCGCAGCGACGCGAACACCGAGCGCTGGCCGGCAGGATCGGTCAGCACGGCTTTCAGCCGCGCCGCGAGATCGCCGCTGCCGCTCGCGAGCTTCGCCGCGATCTCGTCGCCGGCGAGCACACCCTTGCCCAGCGAGTGGGCTTCGAGCGCGATCGCATGGAACAGGTTCGATGCAAAGGCGAAGGACATCGGCGCGCTCCGCGTCAGGTAGGATCGGTCAGGCCCATGCCGATCAGGCGCAATGCCGTCATGCTGGGCATGAAGAAGTAGTCGCCGCCGCGCGTCTCGACAAAGTTCGGGATCCCGCTCGCGATGAACGGCGGATTGCCCGATTTCGGATCGGCCGCGATCACGTAACGCGCATTCGGCGCATGACTGCCGACGAGCGGGCAGGTGTCGTTGCCGAGATTGAAATCGAGGCCGTAGTTCAGCCATTGCTGCTGAACGAACTCGAACTGGCGCGACAGGTTCGCGCAGACCGCAAGCATGACGATCCCGTGCTCGCCGTGGGCGTCGTCCTTGCTGCCGTATGGAAGACCGCGGCGCAGGATGCGCCGGCGGTTGTTGAGCGCGGACCCGGCACGGTTGGCCGGATTGTCGTCGCCGACGTGCGGATCGAGCAGGTCGCGCGTGTTCATGCGGCGCGTATGCGCGCCCATTGGGCAGCGCAGGCCATCGAGATCGCCGCGATAGACGAAATCGACCAGGCGGCGCGACCGTTCCGGATTGAGCTCGCCTGGTTTGTCCTTGTCGAAAAGCGGGTATTGGGCGTTGAAGGCCTGCCATTCGGCAAAGGTCGACGCCGCCATCAGCGGCACCCCGTCCTGCCAGCGGCCGGCCATTTTTGCCATCAGTGTCTGCTTCGCTTCGTCTTGCGACCCGAGGCGCCAAAGCCCATTCAGCTGGTCCGCCGTCTTGTCGATCCAGCCGTGAAAACCGCTCACGTCCTGATGCAGCTTGCGATACGCGAAGAACGTTCCGTTGCGGCTGAAATCGAGCGGCATCGCGGCGCCGGGGATTTCCTGCGCTTCATCCGGCCAACCCAGCAGGAACTCGCCGCGCGCGAGCGGCGACCAGTTGCCTTGGCCGTCCACCTTGCCCTGGCCGACGGCCGCTGCCATCGCGACCTTCCTGTTGCCGGGCACCTGCCCGTCGAAGACCGGATCGCTGATCGCGTCGGTAAAGCCGAAATGCTCGTCGGGCGTCGCCACGATCTTGCCGTCGAATTCCCGGGTGATCGCGGACAGATCCTGCCAGCGTTCGTCCGAGCCACGATGACCCACGCACAGAGCAACGCCGCTGTCGGCATGTGTGCACCAGCCGATGATCTCGTCGGTGACCGTCTGCAAACCGGGAACAGCGGTGCCGTCATCCTGCATCCGCGCATTGAGCATCACGAGAATGTGCGGCTGGTTCCGTGGGTCCTTCGTTTTCGACTGGTTCCAGACCGGGTCCCAGTCGGTCGCGTCGTCGCTGAGGATCGATGCGCGTGCCGCCATGCCGTCGATGAAATCGTCGGGCATTCCGCGCAGCGTGCGCGTCGGCACGCCGAGCGCGACCAGCCCCCAGAACGTGAATGCGAGGTTGATCGTCACGTCCGGCCGCTCCACCGGGACATCGCCCGTGGGCCTCAACGTGGGATGACGAAGGGAAGGCCATCGCATCGCGGTGGTCGCCTTCCGGCGCATATGCTCGACGAACGCGCGTCCTCTGGCGGCGTTACGCACGTTGAGCAGCATGAAGCGTCCTTTCGGAAAGCCCTGACGGCCATATGCGGTGAGGATGTTGCCCTGGATATCGGCGAGATCGAGATCGACGTCGTACTGTTGCTCTGTCATGACTGGGTCACCCCTGGTGCCTCGTTCGAGTTGGCCATGGCGGCGGCGGGAACGGTTGCCCTGACGCTCGGGCTGACTCTGTCGGCGGCCGCAACGTCGGTGTCGATGACGCCCGGCGGCTGGGTCGGGCTCACGATGTCGGTGGGGCGGTGCGCGTTGAGGAAATCGCCGAACGCCGCGTGAAGCCTCGCCGGATCGTCGCCTTGGTGATCGATCGCGAAGCGCGCGAAATTCTGTTGGAGATACAACGACTTCAGCACCGAGCGCAGATCGGAGAACGGCGCGGTATCGAACGGTACCTCACCGCACTTCATCACGTACCGATAAGCGCCGTAGATGCCCAACGCGAGCGACACGGGCAGCGCGAGCCATGCCAATTTGCCCGCCACCATCGCTACGATGAGCGTCACCACCAGCGTGAAAATCGCGATCGCCGCGCCAATCTTCGGAATCGAAATCGACCGCGACAGGAATGGCGGCGTCGTGATCCAGTAATCGTTGAACGGCATCGTCGTTTCGACCTGGCAGCGCTTGATGTAATGCGCGAATTCGTCGCCGGTGCCGACGGTCTCGAAGCCGTAGCAATGTCGATAGACCGCGCTCAGCTCGTCGCGCATCACATTCCACAAGCCGACGAGATAATCGTGCAGGCCGCCGTCGTTGTCGCTGGCGTGACTGGGCGCGGGGTCGAAATCCACGCTCAGGAGCAGCCACGACGTCGATAGGTTGTCGACGTGCTGATCCTCGAGAAGATTGGTTTTCCGGATCGCGTCGACGAGCGAGTCGACCGGCACGCGACCGTTGAAGGCCGGCTGGTCAATCACCGCGAAGCGGGCGAAGTGCGTGCTGTGGGAGCGCGAGAACGGGCTGTTACGGCCGCCGGCCTCGCATGCCTTACTTTGCATCGCAGTCGGCAGGGTGGCGAGCACCTGGCGCAGCGACGACGTGGGCGACGTCACGTTGCCGTCGTTGTCCTTCCACGGCTCGACCCGAACCGGCGACAGCACGGTAAGGAAATAATGACCACCGTCAAGGTTCACGATTGGGTGCCTCCTGCCTTGCTCTTGGGCCAGGCCCGATCGACGAAGGGCTGGCGGTTGGTATCGGCGTTGGCCGTGTCGTTCGACGCGACGGGCGCGAAGCCGT
Source organism: Burkholderia sp. S-53 (assembly GCF_025560745.1). Taxonomy (NCBI): domain Bacteria; kingdom Pseudomonadati; phylum Pseudomonadota; class Betaproteobacteria; order Burkholderiales; family Burkholderiaceae; genus Burkholderia; species Burkholderia sp. S-53. Next base: position 1,946,420 of record NZ_CP090483.1, on the reverse strand, counting down.
GCGTGCCGAGATCGTTCTGCACGGCCACGAGCATCGCGCGATAGGCTTGCGCAAAAGCATCGGGGGACAACGTCGCATATTGATCCGCGAGCGTGACCAAATTCGACCGCACACGCAATGCGGCCTTGATGTCGCGTTGAGCGGCACCGGGCGTTGCGTTGTAGTAGTAGTCGGTATCGATCTGATTCGCGCGAATGTAATTCTTGAACGGCGTGATCGGAATGGAATGCGGATATTTGGTGCTGGCATACCAGAACAGGTCAAGGCCACCCGGAATGCCGTCCGAAAAGGCGTCGATGTACTGATCCCAGGTGCCGTTGAAGTTGCTGATGAACAGCATGTAATCGTTTTTCAGATCGGACTTGGGCTGGCCGAGATCGGGCCAGTCTTTTCGGCGGATGATGGCCCAGCGCGCAAAATGGATGATCGATAGACCGATCAGTCCGGTCAACGTGGCGGGCAGCGCCCGCGCGATCATGAAGATGAAGCGGTTGATCCACGTCCGATGCGGCGGCATCGGCGTCACGACGTTCATGCCATAGGCCTTGCCAGCAACATTCGACATGCCCCGTCTCCCGTCAGGCCCTCACCGGCGCGATTGCGGAACGGGGAGGTTGGTCGTTTGCTTTTTCGGCGGACAGGCTTTGGCAGCCGGTCCCGTCATATAACGTGTTTTCTGGTTTTCGGAGCTTGAAGCCGCAGCACTCCTTGGCGGTGAGAATAGCACAGTGAAATTCGCCGGCAACGACTTTTTTATGAGCAATTAAAAATGGTTTCTTCTCATCTTTTTCGGCAAAAAAACGAGGTCATGTCCGCGCACAAAAGATAAACACTTTACGGAGAACTTGCGGAGGCCGGTATCAATGGGACTTTGGTGAGCATAAATGGAATGGTCGAACGTCCACAACCTCAGGATTGTTGAATAATTAGCTCAATAGTGACGAGCAGTGACGCAGTGGGGTGCCCTGGAAGCGTAAGTTGCGACCTTTGCGAGCAAGGACAATGTAGCCACCCTTGACAATCCACACGGCGCGTCGCCGGACTCAGGCTGTCCAAAACGAAAATCTCGCTGGTCACCCGACGTGGCGGGAATCGCCGGAACACCGGCACTAGACGGGGCCAACAAGCAGAAGTCGCTGGACGATTTGCTGTCCTGGGATGCGTTCACGCTCACAGACATGACTCGGGTTACCGTGCTATCAAAACCGCTCTGGATATCTACGCGGATAAACATGCGTCTTTGCTTTTCAGCCCTGTCAGGCTTTACAGGGTGTATCCACGATATCCGACGCCTATATTGCTCTGGCAGGTGCGCGACCGACGCGCTTGACTGCATCCTCCAAATTCATAAAGAATGGAGATTCCGATGGCCAATGTACCTCTCACCGGCACCTATATCTCGTCGGACAAGAATTTCACTTTCAAAATCACGTCCGCCGATCCATCCAATGGCGTCATCGCCGGCGTCTATACCACCAACTATAGCCCGATCGGCGCGTTCACTTCCGAAGGCAACGTCGGACACTATGGCTGGGTGTTCAGCAAGGCCCAAGGCAAGGACGGCGTCGCGCCATTCAACATTAGCTTCGGCGGCAGCCAGCGCCCCGACCAACGTCCCTACAACATTGTCGATAGCTGGAACGGCGCCTATTTGACCAACAACACAATCGTTGCCGAAGGTACGCGTTCCTTCGTCAATAGCGATGGTGTGGTCGAAGTCGGCAGCCTGGGCACGTTGAAGTTCGCACTCGGCTAAGCTGATTTGTCATTACGTTGGCGGCGGCAAATCATCGCTGCCGCATCGATGGACCACAACATTGACAGGCCGTAGAAATACCTCCCGCGGACGTCATTCGAGCGGCAGGGGTAAACGTTGAAACAAGGTATCGAACAACACTGAGAGCGAAGCGATGCGCGGAGCGGACGGCTACCCCGAGACGATGTTCAGGATGGCGAAGCTCGATGACTTCGTGTCAGCCAATCATCCCTGCGACCGATTCGCATCTGGTTGAACGAAACGCTCAAGCGCATGGACGGCGTGTTCGCGCGCATGCACGAGAGCGATGCGAAAGGCGGCTTACGGCCTCACGCGCATGCGAACGCTCACGGCGAAAGCGGCATAGAAGCGAAAGTCGGCGAGCAAATGACATCGAATCGGTCCGAATTAAGGAAATCCAGCATGAAATATTCAATTTTACATAATCATAGTTATCGATAGTTTGTGTTGTAGTGGCTAGATTGAAATGTCCGCTTTTGGCTACATGGAAATGTCCGCTTTCGTGCCGCGTAAGCTGTTCGGCCGCCGGGTGTCCGGCGCCGGAGGCTGCGATGGCTGCAACGGAGCGGATCACGATGACGATGCGCGAACTGGACCGATTCAAGGTCATTCAGGACGTGGCGGACGGCAAGCTCAAGCCATGGCGTGCAGCGGAACGGCTGGAACTGACGACACGACAGATTCGCCGGCTGGTCGCCCGGCTGCGTGAGCACGGTCCGGCGGGTTTGGTGTCGGGACACCGCGCGAAGCCCGGCAACCGCCGTCTGGACCCAGGAGACGCCGACCGGGCGCTGTCGATCATCCGCGATCGCTACGCCGATTTCGGACCGACTCTGGCCTGCGAGAAGCTCTGGGAATGTCACGGCATTCGGCTGGCCAAGGAGACGGTCAGGAAGCTGATGACGGAGGCAGGTTTATGGGTGCCGCGCCGGCAGCGTCCGCCGAAGGTTTATCAGCCGCGAGCGCGCCGGGCCTGCCTGGGTGAACTGATCCAGATCGATGGCAGCGACCATCGATGGTTCGAGGAACGGGCGCCGGCCTGCACGCTGTTGGTGTACGTCGACGACGCGACGAGCCGGTTGATGATGCTGCACTTCACGCAAACCGAATCGACCTTCAGCTACTTCGAGGCAACGCGGGCGTACATCGAACGCCATGGCAAACCTGGGGCGTTCTACAGCGACAAGGCCAGCGTGTTCCGCGTCTCGACACCGGGCAAGACTGGCAATCGTGTGACGCCGTTCGGCCGCGCGATGTACGAGCTGAACATCGACACGTTCTGCGCGAACAGCAGTTCAGCCAAGGGGCGAGTCGAGCGTGCGCACCTGACGTTGCAGGACCGGCTGGTCAAGGAGATGCGATTGCGCGGGATCGGCACGGTAGCCGACGCCAATGCTTACGCGCCCTCCTTCATGGCCGCTTACAACACGCGCTTCGCGAAACCGCCGAAGAGCGACTTTAATGCGCACAGGCCGCTGCGGTCCGACGAGAGCTTGGATCTGGTGTTGACGTGGCGCGAGCCGCGGAAAGTGACGAAGTCGCTCACGGTGCAGTACGACCGGGTGATGTACTTGCTGGAGGACACGCCGGAGAACCGGAAGCTGATCGACCGACAGATCGAGGTGTGGGAGTACCCGGATGGGCGGATCGAAATCCGGTCTGACGATCGCGTGTTGCGCTGCAGGCAGTACGACCGTTTGGCTGAAATCGATCAAGGTGCCATCGTCGAGCACAAGCGCTTGAGTCACGTGCTGCAGGTCGCGCAAGCCCTTCAGGCACAACGCGATAACAGTCGAATCGGTAAAGCGCCGTCACGCACACATCGCGGGACTCGACCCGGACCAATCGAAACGAGGCTGAGCCGGGCAAGAAGAAGCAACGCAAGATCATGCAGGCCGACGTCGAGCATGTGATCGTGGATCTGGCGCAACGGAAGCAAACCGCAAAGCTGCCAAACAAACCTGGCCGTCGGTCTGCAAAGGCTGGGGAAACAAACGTGAGCGCCCTGCCCGTTCAGGCGCCGACCTTCGACACTGCATAACGCTCAAAACGAGGGAAAAACGCAGCAAAACCAACCCTAAAACCGGACATTTTTAAATAGCTGGAAGGTGGACATCTGAATCCGGGTATGACATGGGTGTAGTAGCTTTTTAGAAATGTCGTGTTCTAGCCATTTAGAAATGTCTGATTTCTGCTCCTGAGCGCATGCCATGCTACGCGCTGGCGTCGCCGGGAGCCCAACATGAACGGACGTGAGCTGGTCACGGCAAGCTTCAGCCGTCCAAAGAAGCCTTCGCATGCTGCGCTATCAGGAAACCGGTGCCGCCGGATTGGCGACGCGCAAGCGCGGTTTTCCAGGCAACCGGAAGCATGGACTCATGCCCGATCATTTCCTGTCGACGGGCAAACGTGAGTCGTGCATTCTTATGAGCATTCATCCGGCCAGGCTTCTCGAAGCGTGGGTGTTTGGCGACTTTCAGTCGTCCAGACCTTGTCCGAATGATCGATAGTTTCAGCCTATTGAAGCTTCATAACATGTGGAGGTCAATCATGGTTTTGGAACTTCTCCCAGAGCGAGAGAAACTTGCGCTGAACAGGGACGTTGTTCACCGCGGCGCCAGTAACCAGGGCGTTACGCAACACGGCACCGTCATCTTTCACTTGCAACAGGTGCTGAGTCATTTCGCTAGACAAAAAAAATACGACAAGTTCTATATCGGTGTCACCAACGATGTGGACACCCGGCTGGCTAGCCACCGGCGCAACAAGCCCGAATACAGATGGATGGTTCCGATTTACGAGGAGGATTCCGTCAATGTGAGTAACGCTTTCGATCTCATGGAACAAGAGGCCATCGATTACTTCAGGAGCGGCTTTTATGACCACAACAGCGGTCAGCATCTCGACTGCGGGAACGGTCCAAGGGGGGCGTCACCGAAGATGTGTCTGTATATATTGATCCGCGAAATACCACCATCAAAACGAAAGACCTGAGAGTGTCCCGCTCTACCAGGCCGAGCTACGGCGTTCTGGAGTTGCGACTGCCGCGCGCGGCAGTCATCACACGGGCGTCGTAGTGGGGCCACGACCGCGACGAATGTCCGGTTTCTCGGCGCGGTCAGCGCAATTGCGCCGTATCGCTGCAACGCGCCGTGCGTGGCTTTTGCACCGTTGGCGGACGCCGGTTAATGGCGCCGCCACGGCAGCCCCCTCCTCGCCTCGCTCAAATCGCCACTTCGGGCGGCGCCTGGCGAAACAGGCGCGTAATCCAGCACAGATACACCAGTCCGAGCGCGAACCACACGACGCCGAGCACGAGCGCCGCCTTCTCGAGGCTGACGAGCAGCCAGATATCGGACACCGCGCCGATCACCGGAAACACGAGCCCGCCGAACACCCCGATCCTGCGCTCGCCGTGATTGCCCGAAAGGTACAGGCGAATCACGCACAGATTGACGGCCGTAAAGGCGAGGAACGCACCGAAGTTGATGAACGACGTCGACGTGGCGACATCCAGCTTCAGCGCGATCAATCCGACGACCCCGGCCAGCGCGATGTTGATCGCGGGCGTCTTGAAGCGCGGATGAATGAACCCGAAGATGCGCTTCGGCAGGATTTCATCGCGACCCATCGCATAGAGCAGTCGGCCGACGCTCGCTTGCGCGGAGATGCCCGACGCGAACTGCGCAAGGATCAGGCCCGCGAGGAACACGGTCACGAACAGATCGCCGCCGATCATCTTCGCCACTTCGAACGCGGCCGAATCCGTGTCCTTGAACTCGACGCCGGGGTGCGCGAGCTGCATCGTGTATGCCGCGATCACGAAGATCGCGCCACCGATCAGCGCAATCAGCAGGATCGCGCGCGGCATGTTCTTCTTCGGATCGATCGTTTCCTCGGTCAGCGTCGAGACGGCGTCGAAGCCGAGGTACGAATACGCGGCGATCGCAGCGCCCGCCATCGTCGCGCCGAACGGCACGTGCGGCTTGAAGAACGGCTCGGCCATCGCGATACCGCCCGCGCCTGCCGCCGCCGATGCGTAGTGCCAGCACAGCACGACGAACATCGCGACGATCGCGAGCTGCACGATCATCAGCACGATGTTGAAGCGCGCGGCCAGTTCGATGCCGAAGATGTTCAGGCCGCTCGTCAACACGATGAACGCCACGATCCAGATCCATGTCGGCACATGCGGAAATGCCGCGTTCAGATAGGCGGCGCCGATCAACCAGATCACCATCGGCAGGAAGAAATAGTCCAGCAGCGTCGCCCAGCCGATCATGAAGCCCAGGTGCGGGTTGAACGTCCTGCGCGTGTACGTATAGGCGGAACCTGCGGCGGGATAGAGCCGCGCGAGCTTGCCGTAGCTGAGCGCGGTGAACGCGATGGCGATCAGCGCGAGCAGATACGCAAGGGCTGCCGTATCGTCGCTGGCCTTGGCAAGCACGCCGTAGGTACCGTAGACGATCAGCGGCGCCATATAGGCGAGGCCGAACAGCAGCACGGACGGCAGGCCGAGCGTGCGCTTCAGGCTTGGCGATTCATGGGATGACGACGCTTGCATGTTATCTCCTGGGCCTTCCGGGGCCGATGCGAATGCCTGTGTGCCGTCCGGCCGGCATTTCAATGGAATGGGCAGGCACGTGCAGGGCTGGGCGCCCTGCTCCATGCCGTGAATGAACCGTTGTGAATTCGGACTACTCGACGCGGTGACGGCGCGCTTCGATCGTGAGCGCGCGATGCCCGCTCGACGGTTCGACAGGCGCGAGGCCGAGCGCCACGCGTGCGTCGTGGAGATAGCTGTAGTGTTCGCGGCTCGCTTCGAGACGCGTCAGGTCGAGGTTCGCTTGCACAATCGCCTCGTCCCGGCCCAGTTCGATCGCGGTTTCGCCGAACGGATCGACCAGCGCGGACAGGCCGGCGAACGTCAGGTTGTCGTCGCCGTCGCCGCAGCGGTTCACCATTACCGCGAACATCTGGTTCTCCATGGCACGCGCCGCGATCGCGCGGCGATGCACCGGGCCGAACGGGTCCATGTTGCCGTTGGTGACGATCAGCAGATCGGCGTCGAGCGCACCGACGGCGCGCGCCGTCTCGGGGAACTCGATGTCGTAGCAGATCAGCAGGCCCACCGTCAGGCCGTTCCAGACGCAGGTCGCGAAGCGGTCGCCCGGCGTGAATACGCCGACATCCGACGCCCACAGATGCGTCTTGCGATACCGCAGCACGATGTCGCCCTGTTCGTCGACGAGCACCGTGGTGTTGTAGAACTGTCCGCCGTCGCGTTCCGCGAGGCCCACTGCGACGGCGATGCCCTTTTGCCGCGCCGCGTCGCATACCGCCGATAACGCAGGGCCGTCGAGCGTCTGGGCGACGTCGGCGACGTTCTCTCGCGTCGGAAAGCCCGACAGCGTCGTCTCGGGGAACACGATCAGCTTCGTGCCGCCTGCCGCATCGACGCGCCCGATCGTCTCGATCACCTTGCGCGTGTTGTGCGCGACGTCACCGTCGATCAGCGAGAGTTGCGCGAGTTCTACCTGCATGAAGCCGTCTCCTTCCAATAGCCTTTCATTTGCGTGTCGCATGCACTGCACGTGTCACACGACGCTTCGTCAAGCGAGACAGCGCGTATGCGGCTGCCGTTCGAAGTGAGGCCGATTATCGGGGTATTATTTTTGACCTGAAATTCCCCGCCAGGGTTACCCTCACCGGAGCACATGATGGACTTCGAATGGCGAGATCTCGCTTTTCATCGGGAGATTGGTTCGGCCATCGACGCCCTCGATGGCCCGCATTTCTGGGCACGCCTCACGCGCGTGCTCGAGCGGCATCTCGGTTTCGACAACTGGGTCGCGCTGCGATTCGCGCGCGACGCCGCGCCGCTCGTGCTCGCCGAACAGGCGATGCCCGACGGCAAGATCGACCTGATGTTCCAGGACTATCTGGCCGCGCTCTATCAGCTCGATCCGTTCTACCTCGCCGCGTTCGAAACGCAGGCGTCGGGCTTCTACACGCTCGCCGACGTCGCACCGGACAACTTCCGGATGACCGAGTACTACCAGCGGTACTTCAAGAAAAACATCGTTGGCGACGAAGTGCATTTCAACGTCGTGATCGATCGGGATCACACGCTGGGCTTTTCGCTCGGCAAGACGAGCAAGTACGACGAACGAGAGATGGCGTTGCTCACGCTGTACACGCCGTGGGTGCTGTCGTTGATGCAGCAGCGCCTGCGCTTCGAGACGTTCGTGGCGAAAGAGGCGCCGCGCGCGACCGAAGGCGAGGCGCCCGACCCGCATGCGCGCTTCGGCATGCTGACCGGGAAGAACGGACGCGGCGCGTTGACGACGCGCGAAATCGAAGTGGCGATGCTGTCCTTGAGCGGATTCTCGTCGCGCGCGATCGGGGAGAAACTGTCGATTTCGTTCGAGACCGTGCGCGCGCACAAAAAGCACATCTATGCGAAGCTGGGCGTCGGATCGCAGTCCGAACTGTTTGCGATGTTCTACGATCCGGGAAGAGCCGGCGAGCCCGTGTGACTCGCATCCTGGTGTGCCGGTGCGGGCGGCGCAAGCGGAACCGGGCAGGCGTTCCGCCGGCAAGCGCCCTGCTGTTTCAGGCTTCGTCCGGCGGCGCCGAATCACGAATATCCAGATCGAGCCGCAGATCGGTCACGAACGCGGCTCCCGGCTCCCGGGACAGCCTGAATCCGAGTGATCGCGCGAGGCCGGTCATCGCGTCGTTCTCGCTCCACGTCGTGCCGACCATTCGCTTCATGCCCGACCGTTGCGCAAGATCGATCAGGCTCGACAACAGCGTACGTCCGAGCCCTTGCCGATGCCAGACGTCGTCGATCACGATCGCGCATTCGACGACATCGGTTTCGCCGTCGTTCATCGCATAGCGCGCGACGCCGATCAGCCGTTCGCGGCCGCCGGTCCAGATCGTCGCGATCACCGCGCCTTCCCGCCGGCGGTCGATGCGGGTCCATCGAATCATCTCGTCTTCGGTCGGCTTGCGCGCCGACATCAACCGCATGTAACGGCTCTGGCTCGACAGCCGGTCGACCAGGTCGCGTTCGATCTCGAGATCGCTGTGCTCGATCGCACGCAGGAGCACCGGCGTACCGTCCCTCGCCTCCCGGATGCACCGGATGCTGAGGGCCGGCGCGTCCGGCATGGCCTCGCAGTACGGGGTCGGCTCGATCTCGATCGTATCCATCGTTCTCTCCGCATGGTTTGCGCGCTGCCCGGCGTGCGTCCGGATTCCGTTCGACACGGAAAGCGACGCCGTCTTCGGCTGGCGCTTCGTCATGCAATCAGTCTAGCGATACGCCCGCGTCTACCCAAGCGTGCCGGATCAAAGCGGTTTTCCAAGCGCATCAATAATGCCGAACGACAAACGGCGTGAGCCCGACGGCCTGGCGGCACCCTGCGGCCCCGTTACGCGCGGCCTGCTCCGCCGTTCGTTGTCGCTTGCGGCTCCCGCATCCCGGTGCGCCGATTATTGATCGATCCGGAAAGCCGCGATTCATCGCCGCCCTCTTGCGCCGCTCTCGTTCTCCAGCTAGCGGGACGCAGCCGGATTGCGGTTTAATGGCGACTCCACCCCCGACCGGAGTCGCGTACATGGACCGCATCGCTGCGATGAATGCATTCGTCCGCGTCGTGGAAGCCGGAACCTTCACGAAAGCGGCCGATACGCTCGACATGCCGAATGCGACGTTGACGCGGTTGATCCAGAAACTCGAGGAAGACCTGCAGGTTCGCCTGCTGCATCGCACCACGCGATCGGTGACGGTTACGCCCGAAGGGGCGATCTACTACGAGCGCGTCGTGCGGCTGCTTGCCGATCTGGCGGAAATCGAATCGTCGACGACCCATGCGCGCGCAAAGCCGTCCGGCAAGATTCGCGTGGATACCGCCGCGGCGATCGGCACGCTTGTCGTCGTGCCCGCGCTCACGGAATTCTATGACGCGTACCCCGACGTCGAGATCGAACTCGATATCGGCAACAAGCGTACCGACCTGATCGCCGAAGGCATCGACTGCGCGATACGCGCGGGCGAAGTCGACGAGCAGTCGCTGGTCGCGCGGCAGATCGGCAGCTTCGGTTTCACGACCTGCGCGACGCCCGCGTTCCTCGACGCGCACGGCATGCCGGCGTCGCCGGACGCGCTGCGCGAGTTTCCGACCGTTGGCATGATCCCGTCGCGCGGTGGCCGCGCGCTGCCATTCCAGTTTTCGACCAGCGGCAAAAGAAGCGATCTCGCGCTCAATCATCGTCTCGTCGTGAACGATACGAACGCCTACCTCGCCGCGGGCCACGCGAACCTCGGCATCATCCAGGCGCCGTCCTATTCCGTTCGCGACGCCATCGCCGCCGGCACGCTCGTGCCGATCCTCGAGGATCGGGCGCCGCACGCCAATCCTGTCTACGTGATCTACGCGCCCAACCGCTACCTGAGCGCGAAAGTGCGCGTGTTCATCGACTGGGTCATCGCGCTGTTCGAGCGCGACGAACATCTCAGGCGCCGCTGACGCCGGGTCTGGCCGATCGGATCGGCCGCGACATGCGCGTGTCCGCCTGATGCGTTGACTGTAGAGATTCGCGCGCAGTCCGCGAACGTCGAGCATCAACCGTACGTGGAATCGGCTTCGTCCGCGCTGGAAATTTCGCGCAGAAGCCGTTCGATACCGGCGTCATGGAGGCCGAGGCGCGTCAACGCCTGCACGGTCGAATCGAAGTAGTCGCGCGACGTGCCGAGCGGGCCGCGGCCGGTGCGAATCATGTGCGCGACACGGTCAAGCGTGCATCCGCCGAGGTAACGGTCATGCGACCGGTTGACGACGAAGGTCAGCGCGCGGATCGATTGGCCGTCGACCTGTGCCGCCACCCATCGCGGTTCGTACGAATCGGCCAGCATTTCGCGTCGCCACAGCAAGCGCAATTCGGCTTCGACCTTGGCCGCGTCGATCCGGTACAGCACGCCGTCGCACTTGCCGCCGCGGTCGAGCGCAAGCATCGCGCCCGGCTGCTCGGGCGTGCCGCGCGCGATGACGAGCCGCAGGCAGAACGCCCGGTGCCAGCCGTCGACGCGTGCAACCGACGATCCGGCGACATCGAGCGCCGGATTCCACATCAACGAACCGTATGCGAATACGTGCAGATCGCGACCGGGTGCGTGGCTGTCGAGCGTAGTCCGCAGCGTGCGCTCGAGTTCCGCATCGCTTCGCACCGTCATGCCGGCCGGCGGGTCCGCGCGCAGTGCTTGCGGCAGCGTGCCGCGAGCCAGGCGCTCACGCGTCATTGCATAGACGGAGTCGGTGGTGCGTCGATCGTCGGACATGGCCGGAAGCGATTGCGCGTCGTGATGGTGAGGCGACTGTATGTCGTGCCGCCGTCGCGAGGAAGCCGGGCGCAAACAATGCGCTTTTGTCGCGAATGAAAAAGCGGACGCGATGCGATCAATGTGTCGTCGTCGGCCCTTCTTGCCGGGCGGCACGATTGCTCAAGCACTTTTGTTCCAACTGGAACGTTGAATTGGAGCGGCGGGCATTTATCGCGACGTCGTTCGATCCTAACCTCCATTCGACGACTGAAACAAAGGTCGCTTCGCTCAATCTTCCTGAGGTGGTCATCATGAAATCGCTGATTCGTACACTCGTCGTTGCATCCACACTCGCCGCGCCGGCAATCGCGTTCGCGCAGGAAACCCAGCCGCTGACGCGCGCGCAGGTTCGCAACGAGCTGATCGAACTCGAGCAAGCCGGCTACGACCCGATGACCTACGACTATGCGAAAAGCCTGCAGGACGCCGAAGCGAAAATCGCCCGCCAGCACGAACGTGACGGACAGACGGGATCCGGCAGCAAGCAGGTCATGTCCGAGGCCGACGCGCATTCGCCGCTGAACGTCACGCGGAAATGACGGCTCGCGGTGCACGGGCACGGGCGTCCCGTGCACCAGTGACGCGACGTCTCTTCGCAATTCCTGCTGAGGCCCGTGCTAGCGCTGCCAGCACTCCGGCTCCAGCCATATCGGGAACGACAGGATCACCGCCAGTCCGTGCTCCTCGATACGGGCCGCCACCTCGATCGGCCCGCCGTGAGATTCGGCAATTCGCGCGACAAGCGACAGGCCGATGCCGCTTCCCGGCTGCACCGTACCGGGTACCCGGTAAAAGCGTTCGAAGATCCGCGCGCGCTCGTCAACCGGCACGCCCGGCCCGTCGTCCGCGATACGCAGCCTGACCCGCGCCCCGTCCGCAGGGCTGTCGCACGTGACCTCGCCCCGCCCGCTTTTGTGAGCGCCCTGCGCCATCGGTTCCCCGCGTTGCGGATCATGCAGATGGATGCGGCCCGGCTCGGCATGACGGGTGACTTCTTCGGCGGAGCGCGCGCACGTGTTATTGTGAGCGGATTGCCACTCGTCGCGATGCTGGTCGAACAGGCCGTCGCGATCGTTCACTGCGCCTTCGCGCGCCACCTGGCTGCCGGTGGCGCGTCCTATCAATCACGTATCTGCCGCGCTGCCCGATCCCGGCGCGTTATCTGGAGGCCATGCGCATTCGCGCAGTCCGAGTCGGCATCGCGTGGATGAACTTCCCGCCCGCGATCGTGTATTGCTTCGAATGCCGAATCGATGCGGCCGGCCATCAGCGGCCTGGCGCGCGGCCTCTGTCGGAGGTGGTTGCGCAAGCCACTACTTCATACAGCCTCGACACAACCCGATTTTCCCGTACTCCATCACTCGACTCGAGCGGCGCCGGGCAGTCAACAGACGGAAGTCCATCATCATGAACGCTCTCGGGTATTGGCTGATGCTCGGCCTGCTACGGCTCCTATCCCTTCTTCCGTACTCGCTGGTCGCGAGAACCGGCAGCAGCATCGGCGCTGCGCTTTACCGCATACCGAGCCGACGCAAACACGTGGTGCATGTCAACCTGCAACTCTGCTTTCCGTTGAAGACCGACGAGGAGCGCGACGTTCTCGCGCGTGCCCATTTCGAACATGTCGTCCGGAGCTACCTGGAGCGCGGATTCCAGTGGTTCGGCAGCGCACGGTCGATCAATCGCCTGGTCGAACTGGACAGCCACATCGATCTCCACGACCCGGACGCGCCGCCGACGATCTTCATGGGTTTTCACTTCGTCGGCATCGAGGTGGGCTGCATGCTCTATTCGTCGTCGCTGCCCGTGGCGGCGCTCTACACGCGCATGTCGAACCGTCGCATGTGCGATCTCGCCAAACGTCAGCGCGGACGCTTCGGGGCCGAGATGATCGAACGCAGCGCGAGCGCGAAACACCTCGTCAGGCTTCTGCGCGCGGGTACCCCGGTGATGCTCGCCGCGGACATGGATCACGGCACGACGGGTTCGGTGTTTGCGCCGCTGTTCGGCGTGCAGGCCTGCACGTTGACATCGGTATCGCGGCTGGCGAAGCTGAGCGGCGCGCGGGTCGTACCGTTCGTGACCGAAGTGCTGCCGGCGTTCCGCGGCTACAAGCTGACCATCTTCGAGCCGCTCGGCAGCTATCCGACCGATAGCGAGTCATTCGACGCGCGCACGATGAATTCCTTTCTCGAAGCGCAGATCCTGCGATTTCCCGAGCAGTACTACTGGGTGCACCGACGCTTCAAGCATCGTCCGGCAGGCGAGCCAGGCGTCTATTGACGGCTGAATGAGCGGCAGAACGTGGCGTTGGTGCACGGATGCGAATCTGAAAGAGATTTGGCGTGCCATGACGGGGCGACGTCTCCCTGCTCTACGAATGTGGCGGCAAATCCGGCGGCGCCGGCCGCTATAACCCGCTGTTGTTGCCTGTCACCGCCGAACGCCAGCCCCACGCCTTTCAGTGCGCGGCCGCCGCCGCATCGCTCGATCCCCCCGCCTTGCCCGGCTTGGTGATCCAGATCAGCGGGATGATGACGATCATCACGACTGCCGCGCCGTAGAACACGTCGTTCAGCCCGAGCATTGCCGACTGCGACTGCACGACGTGGTCGAACAACGCATACGACGATCCCTGGCCGAGCCCGAGCAGCGAATGGTAGCTGTCCATCTGCGCATTGAAGAGCGGGTTGGTCGGGCTCGACTGCTGCGTCAGGATCTCGTGGTGCATGATCGTCCGGTTGTTCCACACGACACCCGCGAGCGACGTGCCGATCCCGCCGAAGAACATCCGCGCGAAGGTCGACAGGCCTGCCGCGGCCGGCACCTTCTCGGGCGGCTGGCCGGACAGGATGATCACGGTCAGCGGCGCGAAGAACAGCGCCATCGGGATACCCTGCAGCAGCGTGGGCAGGATGATGTAGCCCTCGCTGATGTCGGTGAAGAAGAACGTGCGCATGTAATAGACGAGCGCGAAGCCGACGAACGCGAGCGTGCCGATGATGCGTGCATCCGAGCGCGGCAGGATCTTGCCCATGATCGGCGCGCCGATCACCGCGAAGATGCCGAGCGGCGCCGTCGCGAGCCCCGAGTCGACGGCCCGGTAGCCGAGATATTCCTGCATCCACTGCGGCAGCAGCACGAGCGTCCCGAAGAAGATCCCGTAGGCGATCGCGATCGAAATCGTGCCGCCGAGGAAGTTGCGCTGCTTGAAGAGCGTCAGGTCGACGACCGGATTCTTGTCGGTCAGCTCCCAGATGACGAACAGCACCAGGCCCACGACCGCGACGATGGTCAGGATCACGATCGTGTTCGACGAGAACCAGTCGAGGTCCTTGCCCTTGTCGAGCATCACCTGCAGCGACGCGACCCAGACGATCAGCAAGGTCAGCCCCACGAAGTCGATCGGCAGCTTCCGGGTGGGCGTATCGCGCTTGCGGTACAGGAACCAGACCATCGTGGCCGCGAACAACCCGACCGGGATATTGATGTAGAAGATCCACGACCATGCGTAGCTGTCGGTGACCCAGCCGCCGAGCGACGGTCCGACGATCGGCCCGGTCACGACGATCATCGAGAACAGCGATAGCGCGAGCGACGATTTCGCCTTCGGCCACGAGCTGAGCAGCAGCGCCTGCGACATCGGGATCAGCGGCCCGGCCACGAGGCCTTGCAGCACGCGCGCGCCCAGCAGGAACGGCAGCGACGGCGCAATGCCGCACAGCCACGACGCGAGCACGAACAGCAGGATCGAGCCGACGAACAGCCTGACCTGCCCCAGCCGCTGGGTCAGCCAGCCGGTCAGCGGGATCGCGACGGAATTCGCCGCGGCAAAGACGGTGATGACCCAGGTGCCCTCGTCGACCGATACGCCGAGGTTGCCCGAGATGGTTGGGATCGCGACGTTGGCGATCGATGAGTCGAGGACGGTCATGAAACCCGCAAGGCCCACGCTCAACGAGCCCAGTGCGAGTGCCGTCCCCGTCAGCGGAGGAGGATTCGATTGGTTGGCGGTCATGGTGATAATCCGGTTACGGTCGGGCCGGCGACGCGGGCGCAGGCTGCTTCGCACGCGCATTCGTCGAGCGACGGGAAGTCATTGGTTGGCGGCGACGATGTCGGCGATCGCGGCATCGGCCTTGTCGCCGTATTTCGCGAACACGTCGGTCTTGTAGATCGACGGGGGATCGGCTTCCAGGCCGGCACTGCGCTGATCGTTCACGTTGACGTCGACATTCATCGACAGCCCCACGCGCAGCGGATGCTTTTCCAGTTCCGCGGCCGGAATCTCGATCCGCACCGGCAGCCGCTGGACGACCTTGATCCAGTTGCCCGTCGCGTTCTGCGCCGGCAGCAGCGCGAGCGCCGAGCCGGTGCCCGGCGTGAAGCCCACCACCTTGCCGTGGTAGACGGCCGACGACCCGTAGACATCGGCCGTCAGCTCGACCGGCTGGCCGATGCGGATGTGACGCAGTTGCCACTCCTTGAAGTTCGCGTCGACCCACACCTGGTTCAGCGGCACGACCGACATCAGCGCGGCCCCCGGCGACACGCGCTGCCCGACCTGGACCGATCGCTGTGCGATGTAGCCGGTGACCGGCGCCGGCAGCGTCGTGCGCGAATAGGCCAGATACGCGTCGCGCACGCGCGCGGCGCTCGCCATCACGTCCGGATGCCGGTCGACGGTCGTGTTCGACGTCAGCGCGCGATTCGAGCCGAGCTGCTGCTTCGCGGCGTCGAGCGCGGCCTGCGCCGACCGGACGGCGTCCCGCGCATGCGAGATCTCCTCCTCCGACACGGCGCCCGTCATTCCGGTCGCCTGACGGCGCCGCAGGTCGTCCTGCGCCTTCGCGAGATCGGACTGCCGCTCCGCGATGTTCGCGCGGTACTTGTCGTCGTCGACATAAAGGCCATGAACCTTCCGCACGGTCTGGCCGAGATTCGCTTCGGCCTGCTGCAGCGCGATCTTCGCGTCCGCGGGATCGATCTGCACGAGCGGCTCGCCGGCCTTCACGATCTGCGTGTTGTCCGCGTTCACCGCGATGACCGTGCCCGATACCTGCGGCGTGATCTGCACGACGTTGCCGTTGACGTACGCGTCGTCGGTTTCGACGTGATAGCGCGCGTCGAGGAAGTAATAAGCACCGTAGGCGGCGCCGGCGATCCCGAGCGACGCGGCTACCAGTGCAAGCAGCGCGCGGCGCTTTCCCGGGGTCTTCGGTGCTGCGTCGGTCGGCTTTGAATCGGAGGTGTTCATGGTTGGCTCCAGTCAAGGTTGAGGTTCAAGGTCTTCCGTTCGGCGCGCGATCCAGCCGCCGAACCAATCGATCAGTTCGTCGCGGCGGGATGGGTCGGCGCGGGAATCGGCGTGTCGGCGTTCGCCGCGAGGCCGGCCTGCGACGCGTCGAAGCCGCCGCCGAGCGCCTTGATCAGCCCGATCTGCTGGCCGCGGCGCCCCATCTCGAGGTTCACCACCGCCGTCTCGGCCGCCAGCCGGTTGTCGTCCGCGTTCAGCACCTGCAGTTGCTGGTTGAGCCCCGACCGGTACCGGACGACCGCCAGTTGGTAGGCGGTGGTTTGCGCATCCAGCGCCTTGCGCGCATCGACGAGCTGGAGATCGGTCGAGCGGATCTGCGTGACCTGCGTGGCGACGTCGGACAGTGCGCCGATCAGCGTCTGGTTGTAGGTCGCGACGTCGTAGTCGAAGTCCGCATAACGACCCTTCAGTTGCGCGCGCAACGCGCCGGCATCGAAGATCGGCAGGTGAATGGCCGGGGCCGCCTGGAATTGCCGGCTGCCGGCCGTCAGGAAGCGCCCCCAGCCGAATGCGTCGAGCCCGGCCGCCAGCGACAGATTGACGTCGGGATAGAACTCGGCCTTGGCTTCCTTCACGTCGTGAACGGCTGCGTCCACCTTCCAGTAGGCTGCGACGATGTCCGGCCGGCGCGACAGCAGGTCGGCAGGCAGGTTGTCGGGAAGCGCGACGATGTCGCCGCCGCGCAGCGACGGATCGGCAATCTGGAGGCCGCGATCCGGGCCCGCGCCGAGCAGCGCGCCCAACTGGTAGCGCACCGTCTTGATCTGCCCGTCGAGATCGCTGACGCTCGAACGGCTCGTCGCGGTTTCGCCGTAGGCGGTCTGGCGCTCCACATTGCTGTCGAGCCCTGCACTGACGCGGCCTTCGGTGATGCGTGCAATCGTCTCGCGGTTCGAGACTTCCCGAACCTGGATGTCGCGCAGCGCATGGAGCAGCGCCAGCCGGTTATAGGTGCTCGCCACCGACGCGGCGAGCGTGATGCGCACCTCCTCGGCTTCCGCGTCCGCCACCTTCTCTTCTGAAACGGCCTGACGCAGCCGTTCGCGGTTCTTGCCCCACAGGTCGAGATCCCACGACACGCTTGCCAACAGGCTGTTCTCGCTCTGCCACGAGCCGCCGTACGGCGGCGGCACGATGCCGTTTTCGGTGTAGCGCTGGCGCGTCCACGTATAGCTGCCGTTCGCATTCGGATAGAGCGCGGATTTGGCGGTGCCGATGTAGGCCGACGCCTTCTCGATCCGGGCGCGCGCCTGGTCGATCGTCGGATTGCCGCGCAGCGCTTCGTCGATCAGCGCCGGCAACTGCGGATCGCCGAACTGGCTGGCCCAGTCCATCGCGGGCCACTTGCCGCCCTCGGCCGGCAGGCTCTCGGTCGACGCGTACTTCGTCGGGGCCGCCATCTGCTTGTCGCTCTTGATGCCCGCGTAGTTCACGCAACCGGCCAGACTGAACGCCAGCGCCGCCGCGGCGATCCATCCCTTACGAACGCCTGACTGCGGCCGGGGGAGCGAGTGATGCGTCGTCGTTTCCATTTCCATGTTTCCCTTGAGTCATCGAGTCATCGAACGATTAATGAATGCATATGCACACGTTAGCCAGCCAGGTTTCGCGCATCAATGTCTGGATCTGCATGAATGAGTTGCCGCGGCGGCTAACGGTCCGACGTGTCGTACGTCATGCGGAACAGTTCGCTGCGCAGATGCGCCGCCTGCTGCGATCCGAACGTGCGTTCGAAGCTCGCCTGCGCCGCCGCCCAGTGAATCGCGGCTTCATCGAGCTTCTTCGCGCCATGCGCGGTCAATACGACCTGCAGCCGGCGATGGCGCTTCCCCTCCGCGGGCGCGGCCACCAGTCCGCGCCGCAGCAACGGCTTGAGGGCGCGCACCAGCGTCGTTCGGTCCATCACCATCGCCTTCGCGAGTTCGGCCATGGTCATGCCTGCGCGGATGGCGAGCATGCCCAGGATGCTGAACTGCGTGGGCGTGATGTCGACGGCGGACAGGTGGTGCTCGTAGAGCTTCGAGATATGCCGCGAAGCCTGGCGAAGCGCGAAACAGTCGTCGTCGAGGAGGTCGATTGAGTGCATGCGCACAGCGTAGTGCGCGGCCCGCCGCAGAACGATGGCGGGCGGGTTATCAGATTGTTGTCGTTGCGCGCAGGAATGGCGCGCGGCCCGCGGCTTACCGGGTTCTCGATGCTTCGAAGAAATCGACCGCGTAGTCGATGAAGGCGCGCACCTTGGCGGGCAACAGCGTCCGGTTGCTGTAAGCGAGTTGAAGCTCGATGCTTTCGTCGATCAGCGGGAAATCGGCGAGCAGCCGCAGCAGCTTTCCGGCGGTGAGGTCTTTTTCGACCAGCGCCAGCGGCGTGATGCCGATGCCGAGCCCCTGCAGCACCATCTCGCGGTTGAACGCGGGACTGTTGGACGACACGCCGAAGCTCAGCGCGATCGCGAGTTCCTGCCCGTCGACGCGGAAACGGAGATCGGGACGGCGGATCGACGGCGACAACGGGACGAAGTGATGCGCGGCCAGCTCCGACGGATGCGCGGGTGTCGATGCGGTCTGCAGGTAGTCGGGCGTCGCGACGAGGACCACCGGAATCCGGTCGAGCACCCGCACGACGGTCGTCTCGCTCATCAGCATGAAGGGAACGACGATGCCCAGGTCGTACCCCTCCCCGACCAGGTCGACCGGCCGCTCCGTCAGCGTGACGTCGAGCGTGACCTTCGGATGGGCGCGCTTGAAGCCGGCAATCAGCGGGACGAGCCGCTGGATCGTCGCGGTCGCATGCGCGACCAGGCGCAATACGCCCTGCGCCTCCCGCGTCTGGTTCGCGACCTCCGCCTCGACCGTATCCACCTCTTCGAGAATGCGCACGCAGCTTTCGTAGAACCGCTCCGCGGCTTCCGTGAGCGATAGCCGGCGGGTCGTCCGGTTCAACAGCCGGCATCCCATCCGCTGTTCGAGCGCCGCGATCGTTCGCGACACGGCCGGCGGCGCCATGCCGTGATGGTCGGCAGCACGGGCGAAGCTTTTCAGTTCGACCACCGTCCGAAAAATGCGCATGCTTTCGATGTAATCCATGGCCACATCTCGAGAACGGGTGGAAGTCGGACGGAACACCGGCACGCTTCAGGTGTTCCGTTGACGCAAGACGGTGTTGCAGTGTGCCGAAACAACCTGGCGGCTGGTTCGCAGAAATATAACAAAACGGTCGGCTCGATAGGCACGTGCAAATCGATGCTCGACTGCGCACTTGCCGCATTGCGCGGCTGGGCGTTCGCTGACAGCGACGACGGGATCGAACGGCGCACGGGGCGATGCATGCGTTCGCTTCGAGACCGCCGCCGGCTGGTGCACCTGCACTTTTATGGCCGCTTCCCTGCCCTCGAATCGATGGCGAGTCGCATCGGAACGATCAGGACGGTGACATCAGGCACGTTTCTGAAACGGCGAGTTTGGATTCGTAATGATGCTGTTGTGATAAGAAAAGTTATCCGGATAGATGCGCGCTCTTATCAAACTGCATGTTCCAAGACAGACAAATCGGCTCGTCAAGCCGCGGAAAAGTGGGTCCCCGGGTGAGATCGCGCCACGCTTCAAAACTCGTGCGCAGCGCATCGACGCGCTTGCGCGAGACGTCGAGCGCCGATTGCGTCGCCTGCATCCGTGTCTCGACAGGCCGCCCTGACCGGACACAACCTGTCCTCCCCCGCATTTGTTCCCGCGACGCAAGACTGTTGCTCCACGGCGGGTGTTCGAAGTCGAACGCGACGCGCCTACAGTTTGCCCATCGGATTCATCGATCCGGTCGGCACTGAAGCCGAACACCATTCACCTGTCGAGGCATGTCATGAGCACATCCAAAGTCATCATCGTTACCGGCGCATCGCAAGGCATCGGCGCGGAAACGGTCAACGCGTTCCGCGCACGCGGCCATCGCGTGGTCGCGACTTCCCGTTCGATCGGGCCGTCGAGCGACCCCGATCTCGTCACCGTCGCGGGCGACATCGGCGATCCGGCCGTCGCGCGTCGCGTGGTCGATGCGGCAATCGAACGCTTCGGCCGCGTCGACACGCTCGTCAACAACGCCGGCGTGTTCGTCGCGAAGCCGTTCACGCAATACACCGCGGACGACTACGCGCAGGTCACGAACGTCAACCTGAACGGGTTCTTCCACGTCACGCAGCGTGCGATCGCCGCGATGCAGCGGCACGGCAGCGGCCACGTGGTCAGCATCACGACCAGCCTTGTCGATCACGCGAACAGCAATGTGCAGTCGGTGCTCGCATCGCTGACGAAAGGCGGCCTGAATGCGGCGACGAAGTCGCTCGCGATCGAATATGCGAAGGCCGGCATCCGAGTCAATGCGGTGTCGCCGGGCGTCATCAAGTCGCCGATGCATGCCCCCGAAACGCATGCGACGCTCGCGTCGCTGCACCCGGTCGGCCGCATGGGCGAGATGAGCGACATCGTCGACGCGATCCTGTATCTCGACTCGGCGCCGTTCGTCACCGGCGAGATCCTGCACGTCGACGGCGGCCAGAGCGCCGGGCATTGAGCCGTGGCGTCGAATGACGAGCCGGCGTGCCTAGCGCGATGCGGCGGCTCGTCTGGTGCGTGTACCGCCCGCCTTCCTGGCGGGGGCACGCTCCAGATGCTCGACGAGAAAATCGACGAACACGCGCACGCGCGACGACAGAAAGCGCGCATGCGGATACAGCAGCATGAACGGCCGCGACCGGCCGCCAAGGCCGGGCAGCACTTCCACCAGCGTGCCGGTGCGCAAGTCCTGTTCGACGATGAAGCGGTAGGTCTGGAACAGGCCCGCCCCGCTGCGCGCGAGCGTCACGCCGGCGAGGACATCGCCCGACGTACTGTAGTTGCCGGTCGTCGCGATTTCGAGCTCCTCCGCTCCGTCGTCGAACAGCCAGGGAATCGGCCGCCCGCTGCTCGGCAGCTCGAACTGGATGCATTCGTGCGCATGCAGATCGTCGATGGCGGCCGGCATGCCCGCGCGCTTCAGGTAGCCGGGCGTCGCGACGATCACGAGTTCGGCGTCTTCCAGCTTGCGCGCGACCAGGTTCGAATCGGCCGGCGCGCGGCCGCGGATCGCGAGATCGAAGCCTTCCTCGGCGAAGTCGATGTTGCGGTTGCTCAGGTGGGTTTCGACGCGCACGTCCGGATAGCGCTCGCGAAATGCGGGCAGCAGCGGCAGCACGCGATAGTGCCCGTACGGTGTCGGCATGCTGATCCGGAGCACGCCGGCGGGCGTGGCCTGCTGGCCGGTCGCTTCGCGTTCCGCGTCGACGAGCTGCGACAGCGCATCGCGGCATTGCTCGAAGTAGCGCCGGCCGGAATCGGTCAGGCGGATCTGCCGCGTCGTGCGCACGAACAGCCGCACGCCGAGCCGTTCCTCGAGCCGCGCCACCGACCGGCTGACCGCGGCCGGCGTGACGCTCGCCGCGGTTGCCGCCAGCGTGAAGCTGCCGAGTTCGGCAGCGAGACAGAACAGCTCGATGCTGCCCAGCAGCAGGTCGTCGAATCGTCGTTGCATGGGGCCGTTCCTGCCGTGTCCGGTGTGGGGCGCGCGATGAAGCAACGAGTGTGCATGAATATCGCGCGCGAAACCAGCCGGCGCGCGCGGCGCGATTCGTTACACCATGTCCCGAATCAATTGCGCGGCTGACATTTACCGGCTTCGGCCGCATGACCAGAATGACTGACAGGCAACACCGATCGCCCGATCCATTTTCCCGCAAGGAGCACGACATGACCGTCGAACAGAACCTGGCCGAACTCGGCCTCGCGTTACCCGAACCGCCGAACCCGCTCGGCAGCTATACGGCCGCAAGCGAAGCCGGCAACCTGCTGTTCGTATCGGGGCAACTACCGCTCGTCGATGGCAGGATCGCCTATACCGGCCGCGTCGGCGAGCAGTTGAGCGTCGACGAAGGCCGCGATGCCGCGCGACTCGCAGCGCTGAATGTGCTCGCACAGATCCGCAGGCATCTGGGCGGGTTCGACCGCCTGCGCAAGATCGTGCGCGTCGAGGGGCACGTGAGCTCGGCCGACGGTTTTTTCGGCCAGCCGGCCGTGATCGACGGCGCGTCGGACCTGTTCGCCGCCGTGCTGGGTGACAAGGCGGGACACGCGCGTTCGGCATTCTCCCAGCGCCAGTTGCCGGCCGACGCGGCCGTCATCCTTGTCGTGATTGCCGAGATCGACCCGGCGTGACGTCCCCGCAAGACGACAATTCATGGCGGCGGGCGTTTTCGCCCGCCTTCCCCGGGATTGGCGGCCAGCCCCGTTACCGTGGATATCGGGGCTCGACCGTCTGAGAGCCTTGTCCAGCAAAGCCCGACACGTTCCGGATACATTGAAATACAAAATATCGTATGCGATTTAATCGAATGCGCTTGACGCAGGTGGTCGGTTCGACGAAACTCCATCGCATGCGATCGAATCGCATCTGAGAAAACCCAGCCAACTGACGGAGCAAATCATGAGCAAGATCGACAAAGTGCTGTACACGGGCAAGACGCATACGACTTCGGGCGGCCGCGACGGCACGGCCCGCAGTTCCGACGGCCGCCTCGACATCCAGTTGTCGTCGCCGGGCAGCGCCGGCACCGGCACCAACCCGGAACAACTGTTCGCGGCCGGCTGGTCGGCCTGCTTCATCGGTGCGATGCAGCTTGCGGCGCGTGCCGCGAAGGTGACGCTGCCGGCCGATCTCGCCGTCGACGCCGAAGTGGATCTCGGCACGGCCGACAACGCGTACTTCCTGCAGGCCCGGCTGAACGTGAGCGTGCCCGGGCTCGATCGCGACGTCGCGCAGCGCATCGTCGATGCCGCGCACCAGACCTGCCCGTATTCGAAGGCGACACGCGGCAACATCGACGTCGACATCCGTATCGCCTGAACGTTGCATCGGGCGGCCGAGCGCCGCCCTTCCGAATTCCCGACTCTTTTCCTATCGAGGTAAATGATGAAAACCCGACTGATCGCCGCCCTTCTCGTCGCTGTTTCGGCCGCCGTTGCCGCCCCGGCGTTTGCCGATGAAACCACCGTATCCCGCGCGCAAGTGCGTGCCGAACTCGTGCAGCTCGAACAAGCCGGCTATCGGCCGGGCCGCGCGAACGATCCGCACTATCCGGACGACCTGCAGGCCGCACTGACGCGCGTTCACGCGAACGACGCCGTGACGGCCGATTCGTCGGCATCCGGTTATGGCGGCGATGCCGTCGCCGCCACCCAGTCGGGCAGCCGGCCCGCGACGCGCATCGCCGAGCGCTCGATCTATTTCGGTCATTGAACGAAACCGCGAACGGCGCCGGTTGCCGGCGTGCGGTGCGCAACCCCTGAATTCCCTTTTTCTTGCAGAGGTAAATGATGAAGACCCAACTGATTGCCGCCCTCCTCGTTGCCGTGTCGGCCGCCGTCGTCGCACCGGCGAACGCCAGCGAAAGCACCGTGACGCGTGCGCAGGTGCGCGCGGAACTGGCCGCACTGCACCAGGCCGGCTACTCGCCGAACCGCCCCAACGATCCGAACTACCCGGACAATCTCCAGGCGGCGCTGCGCCGGATTCGCGACAACGGCGCCGGCGCGGCCGATACGATGGCGTCCGGTTACGGCAACGATGCCGACAGCACGACTCAGTCCGGCAGCCGCAGTGCGGTTCGCACGGCCGAGCGCTCGATCTATTTCGGTCATTGAGCGTGACGCGACGGAATCGGTCGCCAACGTCCACCCAATAAAGCGCATGCGATTAAATCGCGTGCGCTTTTGTATTTGCGGCGCCCGGATTCGCATCGACATTTCCCGACTACGGATCGACGAGCGCGAAGAAGGCCAGCGCATGCGCGCGATGCCGATGACGCGATCCATATCGCGACGGTGCTACCTGCCCGGCCGATCCGGTCTATTCTGTGCGGCACGAAATCTTCATCGAGGAGCAGCCGATGCCGCAAGCCACAACCGGAAACGAGACAGGCGTTGCACACCCGCTCGACCATGTCGTCTGGAATGCGCTCACGGGCAAGCAGCGCCGTTTCGCGCTTGGCAACGACCGCGCGCTGCGGTTTCCGGCGGCCATTGCGCCGTTCGCCGCGATCGCCGACGCGAGCCCGGCGTCGTTCGACGCGTTGCGCGAACTGATTGCCGCGCACGGGCCGGCGGCGCTGGTCACGCCGGACGAAATCGGCCCGCCGGCGGGATTGTCGGTGATCCGGCGCGCGACGTTGCTTCAGATGATCTGGCAAGGGACGCCCGACCCGGCGCATGCATCGGCGCATGTCACGCTCGCCGAAACCGATGTGCCGGACATGCTTGCGCTGACCACGGCCGCGCAGCCCGGCCCGTTCGGCCCGCGCACGATCGAGCTTGGCGACTATATCGGCGTACGCAGCGAAGGCCGGCTGGCCGCGATGGCCGGCGAGCGGATGCAGGTGGACGGGTATACCGAGATCAGCGCCGTCTGCGTGGATGCCGCGTTTCGGCGGCAAGGCCTTGCGGCGCGGCTGATCCGGGCGTTGATTGCGGCGATCGGTGCGCGCGCGGAAACGCCTTTCCTGCACGTCCTCACGTCGAACCAGGTTGCGATCGAGCGCTACCTCGCACTCGGTTTTGTCGTCCGTCGCGAGATGAACCTGCTGGTGCTGGGCGACGAGCACGCATGACGATGCGGCCGACGCGATGCGCGCGTCGGCCGCCGGTTGCCACCGTGTTTATTCTTCGGTCGACTGGATCAGGTTGCCGCGCAGCGTGACGATCGCCTTCTGCATCTTCGCGAATTCGTCCGGCTTCAACCCGGTGGCTTCAACCAGATTCATGTCGATCCCCTTCTCGCGCACGCGGCGGCCGCTCTTCGTCAGGCTGACGAGCACCTGGCGTTCGTCCGACGGATCGCGGTGCCGCTCCAGGTAACCCATCGCCTCGAGCTTCTTCAGGATCGGCGTCAGCGTATTGGATTCGAGGAACAGCTTCTCGCCGAGCTGGCCGACCGTCTGGTTGTCGTGCTCCCAAAGCGCAATGATCGTGATGTACTGCGTATAGGTGAGGCCGAGTTCGTCGAGGATCGGCTTGTACGCCTTGCCGAACGCGAGGTTGGCCGAGTAGATCGCAAAACACAGGAACTCGGACAGCTTCGGCGCGGCGGGCGATGGTGCTTCGGTCGGTTTCATGAGCTTCCTCCGGCGACGCGAGCGGCCGCAGATGAACGCATTATATATCGCGTGCGATCTTATCGGAAGCATGATAATCGGTCTCGATGAAGTGGCGCGATGACGCGATGACGCGACGAAGCCGGATCGCCGCCGTCAGTCCTGCCTGCGTCGCTTGCCGGTTTGCAACCGGCTTTCCGACAGCAGCGAGCATTGCACCGGATGCGCGATTTCGGTCGCGAGCCCGCCTGCGGCAAACAGCAGGATCATCAGCCAGCGTTTCATGCGTCCTCCACGATCGAGAGGCTTGCGCCGTCGGCGACCGTCGCGTCGAGCGCATACGGATCGACGCCGTCGAGGCAGCCCAGATTGACGCGCCAGCATGTGGGGTCCTTGCGCGTCTGATGGAACGGATAGACGCCGCAACGGCTGCAGAAATAGTGACGGGCCGTGCGGGTGTTGAAGCGGTAGCACGTCAGTGCGCCCTCGCCTTCGACGATCTTCAGGCCGTCAGCGGGGAACATCGGGCTCATCAGCGCGCCGCGCCGGCGGCACAGGCTGCAGTTGCAGCGAGCCGCCGGCGCAATTGCCGTTTTCACTTCGAATTTGACGGCCCCGCAATGGCAGGACCCTTTGAACCAGGTTGCAGACATGATGTGCTCTCGAAGATGTCATGCCTGCTTTATAGCGGACGCGCGAACATGCGTTGTATCGCACTGTATCCGCGGTCCGAGCAGATACAGAGCATTGCAAATCGGCGGCGTCCGGAGCACGTTCGGCGCGGCGATCCGCGGCACGATCGCCGGCACGTGCCCGCCGCGTGCGGATCGAGCGATCAGTCCAGCGCGTGCTGCAGGCGCTCGATCGCGGCCCGCGTTTCGCGTTCGAGCGTCGCGAACAGTTCGGCGGCCGGCAGCGAGCGGACGAGCGGCGCCGCCTGCCCGGCCCACTGCGCGCCGTAGCCGAATTCGCCCTTCGCCTTCGCGGCCGCGTGCAGCGCCTTGCCCGCGTCGTACGCGATCGGATACGCGGGCGTGGCCGGCGCGTGCGGGTCGTCGCCGAGCGCGGTCAGCCGGTTCGCGATGCCGCGTGCGATCCGGCCCGAGATCGCGGACGTAAACGTCGTGCGGCGTGCCGCATCGCCGAGGATCGCGCGGCGATAACCGTCGTCGATCGACGTCTCCGGGCATGCGACGAACGCGGTGCCGAGCTGCGCGGCCTGCGCGCCGAGCGCCAGCGCGGCGGCGATGCCTTCGCCGTCCATGATGCCGCCGGCGGCGATCACGGGCAGCGTACATTCGCGCACGATCAGGCGTGTCAGCGCGAACGTGCCGACGCGATCGTCGTGGGCAGTCGAATCGAACACGCCGCGGTGCCCGCCGGCTTCGATGCCCTGCGCGACGATCGCGTCGATGCCGGCGGCGGCGATCTGCCGCGCTTCGTCGAGATTCGTCGCGGTCGCGAACAGCGTGATGCCGGCGTGCTTCAGCGCGGCGATCACGTCCGCGGACGGCAGCCCGAAATGGAAGCTGACGACGGCCGGCTTTTCTTCGGCGAGCATCGCCTGCATCGCGTCGTCCGCGACGAAACTCGTATAGATCTCCGACAACGATGCGGGCGGCGTCGCATCGTATTCGCGGAACACCGGTGCGAGCCAGTCGAGCCACGCGCGTTCGACGGCCGCATCGGAGCGGGCCGGACTGTGGCAGAACACGTTGATGTTGAACGGCCGGTCGGTGAGCGCGCGCGTGTCGCGGATCATCTTGCGTGCGCCGTCGGCGTTCGTCGCGCCGACGCCGAGCGAGCCGAGCCCGCCCGCGTTCGACACGGCGGCAGCGAGCGCCGGCGTGCTGACGCCGGCCATCGGCGCCTGGACGATCGGCGCGCGAATGCCGAGCGTGCGCAACAACGTCCGGTTATCGGTCGAGTGATTCATGGTGCCTGCCTCCTGCACGATCCGTAATCGAAATGCTTCGGCGCATGCCGGCCGAAGCGCGTTGGTCGGGTCCGGCACGACGCGCGTTCGTCGATCTTCGCGCGCAGCCGGTCATGTGAATGTGAAAGCAGTGTCGAAAACGATCGGCCACCTTGACGTGCGGCGTCCGGAACGCGCGGCGAAGATGCACGTTGTCACCGCTTCCGGGCACGACACCGCCACTGCGCCCATCCTACGCCACGCCCCGATCCGCGGGCCAGCCGCTAGCGGCCGCGCGCCCAGTGCGCGAGCACCGCGCAGGCCGCCAGCAGCGCGCCCGTCACGAAGAACACCGAATGCAGGCCGAGCGCGACGCCGATCTGCCCGCCGATCACCGGGCCGATCACCTGCCCGCTGAACTGCGCGGACTGCAGGTAGCCGAGCATCTGCCCCGTCGCGCGTTCGTCGACCGATTGCCGCACGAGCTTGCCGATCGACGGCAGCAATCCCGCGAGCGTCATGCCCATCAACACGCGCAGCGCGGCAAGCTGCCACCAGTGCGTGACGAACGCCTGCGGCACCATCGCGAGAGCGGTCAGCAGCAGGCAGCCGACGATCACGTTCCAGCTGCCGATCCGGTCGGCCAGCGCGCCGAGCCGCGCGGCGGTCAGCATGCTGCCGAGCGCCGAACACGCCATCACGACACCGGCGACGCGCGCGAGGTGATCGCCGCCAACGCCGAGGCCGCCGATATAGACCGTGATGATCGGCTCGATCGACATGTTCGCGAGCAGCACCATCATCGCCGTCACCAGCAGCGCGGCGACCGCCGCGCGATTCGTGCGTTGCGCCGTGCCTGCTGCCGCACCGGAGGTGCGTGCTTTCGCGTCGGTGCCTGCGTGGAAATCCTCTTTCACGACGAAGATCGTCAGCAGCGCGGCGACGGCGATCATCGCGCCACCCGCGAAAAACGTGCCGCGAATCCCGACCCAGCCCGGCAGCAGCCCGCCGACGAGCGGCCCGACGAGATTGCCCGCGAGCGCGCCGGTCGACAGGATGCCGAGTGCCCAGCCCGCGCGCTCGCGCGGCGCCTGCGTGCCGACCATCACGGTCGACGCCGATGCGTAGCCGCCGACGAGCCCCGCGATCAGTCGCAGCGCGACGAGTTCGACCACGTTGTGCGCGACGCCGATCAGCGACATCACGATGGCCATCCCGATCGCCGCGCGCACGAGCATCGGCTTGCGGCCGAAGCGGTCCGCGAGGCGGCCCCACAACGGCGCGGTGACGGCCGTGCCGAGGAACGTCGCGCCGAATGCGATGCCCGACCACTGGATCACGGCCGATTGCGCGTCGACGCCGAGTTGCCGCACGTACAGCGGCAGGAACGGCAGCAGCATGCTCAGGCTGACGAGCGTCGTGAACGATCCGAACACGCAGACGGCGAGGTTGCGCCGCCAGTAGCGCGCGTTGCGTTCGGCATAACTGGCAGTCGGCCGTTCGGCGAGCGCGGCGGCCGGCACATGTGCGGTTGTGCTCATCGCGCCCTCGCCATCGCCATCGCGATCAAACCGACCGGGAACGTCAGCGCGTCCGCCACGAGCGCAGCGGCCGAATACCCGCCGAGGTCCACCGTGCCGGACGACGCGGCCGTCGATGCCGGGAACCCGTGCACGGCGACGATCGCCGGCAGCAGCATGAACACGAAACCTGCCAGGCCGATGCCGGCCGGGCTGGCGACGGACACCATCCCGCGCGTCGCGTTGGACGCACGTGCACGGGGCCGATCGGGAAGCGCGTGACGCATGTTGACCTCCATTCGCTGGACGGGCGCCACGTGCGTCCGTCGGTTGAAGAAAGTCTAGATTGAGTCGAATGTCGAGAGAATCGCCGGTGCACGAAAGCCATTCTTCCACAACGCGGTTCAATCGCCGTCGGTGATGGCCGCCAGCCGCGCGAAGTGCTCGCGCAGGCGCGGCGCCGCGAAATCGACGAACGCGCGCACCTTCGGAACCGACAGCCGTCCGTAAGGCGTGACGAGGTGGATCGGCAGCGGCGCATGCTCGCTGTCGCGCAGCACGATCCGCAGCGCGCCGTCACGCACCTGTTCGGCGACGTGATACGAAAAGAGCCGCGTGACGCCGTGGCCGGCGACGGCCGACGCGACCGCGCCGCGGATCGTGTTGACGATGAAGCGCGGCGCGAACTGGACGACCTGCGGCAGCGCGGTCGGCCCGGACGGCGGGAAGCTCCATGAGTCGAGCCCGAAGTGCGTCATCGAGATGATCCGGTGCTGCGCGAGATCGGCCGGCGCATCGATCGCCGGATGTTTCTGCAGATAGCCGGGCGACGCCACGACGACGCGCCGCACCGTGCCGACCGGAATCGCGACGAGCGTGGAATCGGACAGATGCGCGATACGCAGCGCGACGTCCATCCCTTCGTCGATCAGGCTGACGGGACGGTCGAGCAGTTGCAGGCGGATCGACACGGCCGGATGGCGTTCAATGAACTCGTCGAGGAGCGCACGCAGCACGTCCTCGCCTGCGGCGACCGGCGCGGTGACCGTCAACATGCCGCGCGGCGCCGAGCGTTCATCGGCGACCAGCATGTCGGCTTCCTCGAGATCGGACAGGATGCGGCGGCACGCGGCCGCATAGCGTTCGCCGGCCTCGCTCAAGTGGATCGTCCGGGTGGTCCGGTACAGCAGTGCGGTGCCCGTGTGCTCCTCGAGAAACGCGATCGCGCGGCTGACCGCGGCCGGCGAGCGGCCGAGCCGCCGGCTCGCGCCTGCGAGGCTGCCTTCATCCAGCGTGGCGACGAACACCTTCATCGCATCGATTCGATCCATGGCGTGTGTGTGGGCGCGAGCGGTCGTGTGATTGGCGGCGGGCCAGCGAGCGTGCAGTCTACCGCACGCAGGCGCGGTGCTTTGCCGGGGGGATGCGGCGGTGGCGGTTTTGGCCCTACAATGCGCAGGCGAAGAAACCGTACGACCGGCCGTCACGACGCCGCGTTCATCGAACGCAGTGTCCGACATTCGAGCGGTTCCGCTGAACAACGAACAACAACCTGTACAGCACTCATGAAAAGAAGAACATTTCTCGCGCTGCCCGCCGTGGCAGCGTCCGGCATGCTTGCCGGCTGCGCCGATTTCGGTCCCGTCGCCAAGGAATGGATGAAGGATTCGAAATACGACGAAACGTTGTCGACCTTCCTGATTACCGCGGACGGCAAGCAACTCGTCGTGCTAGGCACGAAGTACCACTACATCTTCGATTTGCCGCCAAGTCTCGCGACCGTGCTCAAGGCACCCTATCGTCCGAAGCTTCAGACGGCGTTCCTCGATTTCGAGACACACGGCGAGCGGATCACCGGTCGTTATGCGATGCGACTCCCTTATGCGGATGCGCCGGACGGCTCTGAGATGAGCGCGCGCGCGCTCGCGGACGGTTTCAAGGAAGAGTCCGGTTACCTGGAGGAAGAAGGCACGATCAGCGGCAAGCGCTACCTGCCGAACGAGGTCACGCCGTCGTCGGTACCGCAGGCGTTCAATCGTCCATACCAGGTCACGGTGACGGAGAAGCTGTCGGCGGTCGGGCACGGCGCGAAGCTGGCGCTGTCGCCGATCACGATGGCTGCCGACGGCGCACTCGGCCTGCTGGGTCTGGCGCTGTTCCCGATTGCGCTGACCGCATTCATCGTCATCGCGAGCTGAGTCGCGTCGCTGCGCCGCGCGCGGCCGCTACCGCGCGGCGACGCGATGCGCGTACGCGGGCCGGACAGGCGAGCACGTAACACGACGAGCTCCGCGACCCGCGCGACCCATGTCGCGCGGCCGGCCACGCAAACTGCCTCATGGTTTTCCCGCCCCGCGTGGTTGCGGGAGCACCACCGACTCCAACTTCCGACCACGCGTCGCAGCAGGCCGCACCGCCCTGCCGCGCACATACCGCCCGCCGCGTGTTCCGTACCCTTTCTGCGCAGGAAAGGACGCTTGAAACATCCGCAATTATCGCGCGCCCCGGATTCGCACACCATGTGTCGGACGATCGGCGCAGCCCGCGTAGCCGGCCCTTCCACGGGCCTTGCGGTGCGTGCCGCCCTGTCGTGCGGCCGGACGCGTCATGCCGGCCGCAAACGCCCAGGCCCCGCGCCACGGCATATCGATAATCAGGAGACACGATGAACAGCCAATCCCTCGATCTGGGCGGCAACGCGGGTGGCCCCGCGTCCGCACGACCGCCGGCCGCATCCGCCGGCGTCGGCGCCGATGCGGCGGCCCTGCCGGCGCGCCGCGTCACGCTCGGCGATTTCATGGACGACCTGCCGGTCGGTGCGTTGCACCGGTTCGTCGTCTGGGTGATCGGCATCGGGCTGTTCTTCGACATGTACGAGATCTTCCTCGTCAGCACGATCGGTTCCGCGCTGCAGAACGAATACGGATTGAGCCGGCAGAGCACCGATTTCAAGCTGCTGCTGGCCTCGGCATTCATCGGGATGTTCGTCGGCGCGATGTGCCTCGGCAGCCTCGCCGACCGCATCGGCCGGCGCAAGGCGTTCCTGCTGACGCTCGTGTGGTACAGCGCGTTCTCGCTGGTCGGCGCGTTCTCGGTGAATGCCGACATGCTCGTCGCGTGCCGCTTCCTGACGGGCATCGGCGTCGGCGCGATCTATCCGGTCGCCGACAGCTTCCTGTCCGAAATCCTGCCGAAGGAAAAGCGCGGGCGGCTCGCCGCATGGGCGTATACGACTTCCTATGTCGCGGTGCCGCTCGTCGGCTTCCTCGCGCTGTGGCTGAACCCGCTGCATGTGGCCGGCGTGGCCGGCTGGCGCATCATCCTCGCGATCGGCAGCCTCGGCGCCGTGTACGTGCTGTTCGTCCAGCACCGTCTGCCGGAGAGCCCGCGCTGGCTGCTCGCGCAAGGCCGCACCGCCGACGCGCACGCGGCGCTGCAGCGTTTCGCGGAAGGCACCGGCGTGCGCGTGCCCGAGCACTTCGCGGAATCGGCCGAGCCGCAACGGCCGCTCGGCCTCGGAGAGCGCATCGCGCTGCTGCGCCGCGAACCCTACGGCGCGCGTTACCTGATGCTCGCGATCTTTCACCTGTTCCAGGGCTTCGGCTACTACGGCTTCGGCACGCTGGCCGGCACGGTCGTGAAGAGCCGCGGCTTCGACGTGACGGACAGCACGCTGTTCATCGCGCTGTCGTTCGTCGGTTATCCGATCGGCTCGCTGCTGTCGATTCCCCTGCTCAACTGGATCGAACGCCGCACGCTCGTGATCGCGTCGATCCTGTCGATCGCCGTATTCGGGCTGTGCTTCGCGTATTCGGGCAATACCGTGCTGATCGTCGGTTTCGGATTGCTGACGACCTGTGCATCGAACGTGTTCAGCAACGCGTATCACGTATACCAGGCCGAGATTTTCCCGGCGCGCGTGCGCTCGACGGCAATCGGCAGTACGTATTCGCTGTCGCGCATCGTCAGCGGTGTGCTGCCGTTCGTGTTGCTGCCGGTGCTCGTCAGCTACGGCGCGGGTGCGATGTTCGGCGTGATCTCGATCGCACTCGGCATCGTCGCGGTCACGCTGCGCGTGCTCGGGCCGCTGACCACGCGGCGCAGCCAGGACGAAATCAATCCGGTGTAGTCCGGTGTAATGCGGCGGCGGCCGGCACGGGGCGCACGCAGGCGTGCCCCGTGCGTCGCCGTTTCGGCGCACTCAGCGCGCCGACATGAAATCGAACAGCTTCGCGATGTCGGTCGTCAGCACGGTGCCGGCCTTGACGCCGACCCACAGCGTGCGCGTCGCCCACGCGTCGTCGAGCTTCACGACACCGAGCCGCGCTGCGCGCTCACCGGTCACCGCATCGCGCGGCAGCACGCCGATGCCGAGCCCGGCCTCGATCATCCTGCTCACGCCGTCGAAATTCGATACCTGGATCCGCACCTTCAGCGAGCGTTCGGCCGCGAAGGCGGCGTCGGTCATGCGCGCGAGCAGTGAGCTGCCGTCGCTCAGGCCGACGTAATCCTCGTCGAGCGTTTCGGCGAAGCGGATGCTGTCGCGTGCGGCGAAGCGATGCGCACGTGGCACGAGCAGCACGAGCTCGTCGCGCCGGTACAGCCGCCGTTCGATGCCGGGCGCCGGCACGTTGTCGGCAAACACGCCGAGATCGGCCTTGCCGGACCCGAGCGCATCGACTATCTCGTGGCTCAGCCGCTCCTCGAGACTCACCTTGATGCCCGGGTTGTCGGTAAGGAACGCGGCGAGATCGGCGGGCAGGAACTGGACGATCGCGGACGTATTGGTCCACACGTGGATATGACCGCGCACGCCGGCGACGTAGTCGCTCATCTCGTGCGCCATCCGGTTGACCTGCTCGATCACCTTCGCCGCATGGTCGAGCAGCGCGCGGCCCGCGGGCGTCAGCTCGACGCCGCGCGCATGCCGGACGAACAGCGCGCTACCGGTCACGCTTTCGAGCTCGGCGATGCGCTTGCTGACCGCGGACAGCGTGAGCTGACCGTGTTCGGCCGCCTTCGTCAGGCTGCCGTGTTCGGCGACGAGCGCGAACACGCGCAGCGACTGCAGATCGAAATGAAGCGGGTTCACCATGTCGGGGTCCTGGAAAGGCCGTACTGCGCGCGCCATCATCGCGGCGGCCTGACGCCGATCATACGCCCGGCCATGCAGGCGCGATACGGCGCGGCTAGCGCGGCGCAAGCACCTGCAACGCGGCGAGCATCGCGCCGTCCGGCTTCGCGAGATCGTCGAGCACCGCGAAGTGCTGCATGCCGGGCAGCCAGGTGCGCGCGATCCGTTCGCCGGCCGCTTCGCACGCTGACGCGTATTCATGCGCCTGCCGGACGAGTTCGGGCAGTTCGGCGTCGCCGACCGCGACGACGGTCGGCGCGCCGGGGCCGATGTGGCGCAGCGGGCTGTACGCGTCGACTTCGCGCGCGGTGAGTTGCAGCTTGTCGTTCAGGCAGCACAGCGAGATCGGTTCGAGATCGACGAGCGGGCTGATCGCGAGCGCTGATACAACGGCCGGATGCGCGCGATGCATGGCCGTCAGGTGGCCGCCCGCCGAATGGCCGCTCAGGTGGATCGGCCGCCGTGCGGTGCCGAGGCCGTCGGGATCGTTGGCAAGGTGGTCGAGCAGCGCGCCGATCTCGCCGACGATGTCGGTCATCGTCGCGACCGGCGCGAGCGTGTATTCGGCGAGCACGACGTCGAAGCCGCGCGCGAGCGGGCCGCTCGCCGCGTACGCGAAATCCTCTTTCGTGCAGTGTTGCCAGTAGCCGCCATGAATGAACACGAACAACGGCGCGTCGGGCTGCCCGCATGGCAGCCAGTCGAAGCGCTGCGCGGGTTGCGCGCCGTAACGCAGGTCGCGGCGGCCGGGTGTCGCGTCGTAAAGCGCCGCGCTGCGCGCCTGGCACGATGCGAGCAATGCAGGGAAATCGGGAACAACTCTCGTGTTCAGGTAGGCGGCGTCGAGTGCCGCGCGGTCCATGCCGCGATAGAGGATCGTCATTCGGGGAGTGTCCGGGGCGAGTTGCGGATGGGCGAGGCAGGTTCGCCCTGCCCGCTGCGAAGGCGACGGCCGAACCGACACCTTCGCACCATTATCCGCAGCGCGACCGGGTCAGGCTATCCGGATTCGGCGGGCGCGGCGCGTGCTTGTCCGCTTTCGGCGAAAGATTCGCGACGCCGTGCGCGCATTGTGCCTGTGCTTTCGCGACCGGGCGGATCGATGCGCCGAAGCAGCGAGACGCGCCGGCTGCCACCGGTCAGATCAACTCGGAGATCTCGATCAGGTTCAGGTCGGGGTCGCGCACGTAGACCGAACGGATCTTCTGCGTCGCACCCGTGCGTTCGACGGGCCCTTCGACGATCGGCCATTCGACCCGCTTCAGATGCGCGATCACGTCGTCGAGCGGCACCGACGCGATGAAGCACAGGTCGAGCGCGCCGGGCACCGGCACATGCGCTTTCGGTTCGAACTCCGCGCCGCGCACGTGCAGGTTGATCTTCTGGTTGCCGAAGCGGAACGCCAGCCGGCCGGCGCCGAAGGTTTCGAGCTGCATCTGCAGCACCTCGGTGTAGAAATGCTTCGTCCTGTCGGGATCGACGCAGGTCAGCACGAGATGGTCGAGGTGATCGATCAGCGCCATGGAATTCGCTCCTGTTTTCCGGTTCATGAGAATGCGCGTTGCGCGGGCATGTCGCCGGCGTCGGCGCGCGGTGGCGGATGAAGATCCGAGCGGCGCCCGGCCTTCAGGATCTGGCTCGGCACGTCATGCCCGATCAGCGCGGGCAGCCGTGCCGACGCGGCGAGCACGGCCGCGAGATCGATGCCCGTATCGTAGCCGTCCAGCTCGAGCATGTGCACGAGTTCCTCGGTACACGCGTTGCCGGTCGCGCCCGGCGCGTACGGGCAGCCGCCGAGCCCGCCGAGCGACGCGTCGAAGCGGTCGATACCGGCGTCGAGCGCGGCGAGCGTATTCGCGAGCGCCATCCCGCGCGTATTGTGAAAATGCAGCGTGAGCTGCAGCGCACCGAAGCGTTCGCGGGCACGCCCGGACAGATCTCGCACCTGCGACGGAAACGCCATGCCCGTCGTGTCGCACAGCGTGAAGCCGTGCACGCCGAGATCCGCGAAGCGCTGCATCCACGCGAGCACCGCTTCGGCCGGCACGTCGCCTTCCATCGGGCAGCCCATCGCGGTCGACAGCGACACATTGATCGCGACACCCGTGCCGCGCACCGCGTCGATCACGTCGCGCAGCTGCGCGAACGACTGCTCGCGCGTCATCCGCAGGTTTGCCCTGTTGTGGCTCTCGCTCGTCGACATCACGAGGTTCACTTCGTCGACGCTGCACGACAGCGCGCGCTCGGCGCCGCGCACGTTCGGCACGAGCACCGTATAGACGACGCCCGGTGCGCGCGCGATGCCGTGCATCACGGCTTCCGCGTCGCGCAATGCGGGGATCGCCTTCGGCGACGTGAACGACGTGACCTCGATCTTCGCGTAGCCGCAGGCGCTCAATGCATCGACGAGCGCGATCTTGTCGTCGGTATCGACGAACGCCGCTTCGTTCTGGAAACCGTCGCGCGTCGCGACTTCGTGGATGTAGAGCCGTTTGCGTGGCTTGCTCATGATGTCTCTTCCTGTCTCCTGTTGCCGGTTCAGATCACGCCGCGCGTGCGCCAGTCGCCGCGCGTCGCGGCATCGATGCCGATCGATTCGAGCACCGCATCGGTATCCGCGCCGAGCGCGGGCGCCGCGCGCTCGATGCGCCCGGGCGTCGCGCCGAGTTTCGGCACGATGCCCGGCACGAGCACGGGCGTGCCGTCGGGCAGCGCGGCGTCGACGATCATGTCGCGCGCGCGGTAATGCGGATCGGCCGCGATGTCGGCCACGTCGTAGATGCGCCCGGACGGGATGCGTGCGTCGTTCAGCGCGGCCAGCACGTCGTCGAGATCGTGACGCGCGCTCCACTCGCCGATCGCCGCGTCGATGCGCTCGACCTGCGCGACGCGTCCGTCGTTGTGCGCGAGCGCGGGATCGTTGCCGAGATCGGGCCGGCCGATCAGCTCCATCAGCCGCCGGAAGATGCTGTCGCCGTTGCCGGCGATCAGCGCGTACCTGCCGTCGCGGCAGCGGTACGCGTTGGTCGGCGCGATGCCGGGCAGGCTGCTGCCGGCCGCCTCGCGCACCGCGCCGAACGCCGAGTATTCGGGCAACAGGCTTTCCATCATGTTGAACACCGATTCGTACAGCGCGACGTCGACGACCTGGCCCTTGCCGCCCTGCTGCTCGCGATGCCGCAGCGCGAGCAGCACGCCGATCACGCCGTGCAGCGCCGACAGCGAATCGCCGAGCGAGATGCCGACGCGCACCGGCGTGCGGCCGGGCTCGCCGGTCAGGTGCCGCAGGCCGCCCATCGCCTCGGCGATCACGCCGAAGCCGGGACGGTCGCGATACGGGCCGGTCTGCCCGAAGCCCGACACGCGCAGCATCACGAGCCCCGGATTGATCGCGGACAGCGCGTCCCAGCCGAGCCCCCAGCCTTCGAGCGTGCCGGGCCGGAAGTTCTCGATCAGCACGTCGGTCTCGGCGACGAGGCGGCGCACGACGTCCTGCCCTTCGGGCGTACGCAGGTCGAGCGTGAGCGAGGTCTTGTTGCGCGACTGCGCGGCCCACCAGACCGACGTGCCGTCGTGCAGCAGCCGCCATTTGCGCAGCGGATCGCCGAGGCCGGGCGGCTCGACCTTGATCACGTCCGCGCCGAATTCGGCGAGCATCCGGCCCGCGAACGGCCCGGCGATCAGTTGGCCGAGTTCCAGCACGCGGATGCCGTCCAGGGGGCGTGTCATGGCTGTCTCCGATGAAATTGCGTTTTCGATGACGGCGATCATGACGGCGTTCGCGTACCGCGAAAATCGATCGATGCTCAACCAGCCTTTCCGAAACGGAAAGGCGCGCGTCGGTGCGATCGCTGCGTTCGTTCCCGCGCGGTGTGCGTCAGCCTTTCCATCCGGGAAAGCGCGCTCGCGCAACGGTCAAACGACACCGTGCGCGCCGCCGGCAGAATCGAGGCCGTTCCGCGCCCGCCGGGCGCTTGCCAGCGAGACCCGCCATGTTTTCTGTTTCCTCTCCCGCGAAGATCGTGTTTCTCGATCGCGCGACGCTGTCGCCGCAAACCGTGCTGAAGCCGTTCCCGTTCCCGCACGTGTTGCAGACGTTCGACCGGACGGCCGCGCATGAGGTCGCCGCGCGCATCGGCGACGCGGACATCGTCGTGACCAACAAGGTGCGGCTCGACGCTTCGGCACTCGCCGCTGCGCGCCATCTGCGGATGATCTCGATCGCCGCGACGGGCACCGACATCGTCGACCTCGACACGTGCGCGTCACGCGGGATCGTCGTGAGCAACATTCGCGGCTATGCGGTCCGCACGGTGCCCGAGCATACGTTCGCGCTGATCTTCGCGCTGCGCCGCAGCCTCGTGGCTTACCGCGACGCGGTGCGCGCCGGGCGCTGGCTCGACAGCGGCCAGTTCTGCTTTTTCGACCATCCGATCCGCGACCTGGCCGGCTCGACGCTCGGGATCGTCGGCGACGGCGTGCTCGGGCGCGCGGTGGCCGGCATCGCGCGTGCGCTCGACATGCGCGTGCTGTTCGCGGCGCACGGCGATGCGGCAGGTGACGATTACGCGCCGCTCGACACGCTGCTGCGCGACAGCGACGTGATCACGCTGCACTGCCCGCTCACGCCCGCGACACGGCACCTGATCGATGCGGCCGCGTTCGCGCGGATGGCACGCCGGCCGCTGCTGATCAATACCGCACGCGGCGGGCTCGTGGACGAAAGCGCGCTGGTCGACGCATTGCAGTCGGGGCAGATCGCGGGCGCGGGGTTCGACGTGGTCACGCAGGAGCCGCTGCCGGCCGCGCATCCGTTCCACACGATCCTGTCGCATCCGGCGTTCATCCTGACGCCGCACGTCGCATGGGCAAGCGACGAGGCCATGCAGGCGCTGGCCGATCAACTCGTCGACAACGTTGCCGCGTTTGTCGGCGGCGAGCCGCGTCATGTGGTGTGATTCGTGCCGCAGCGGCACATCGATTCACGCGCGCAAACAGAAAGGCCCCGCTCGATTGCTCGAAGCGGGGCCGGCTGAATCCGGGGGCTGCTTACGCCAGCGACTCGGCACGCGACGGGTTCGTGAATCCGCCCAATCCTGCGGCCGGTTTCTGAATTCCTGATGGGCGCTACTTTAAGGAATCCAGACCGACAACGCTGTAGGGTCAGTCTGAAACTGAATCGGACGAGTCGTGAAAAACGTCCGGTCCGGCTGCAGCGCGAACGCGCGACGCAGATTTCAGTAGGCGGACATCTCGACGCAAGGATCGACCTTGGACGGCGAGCAGATGACCGAGTACTTGGCGCTCTCGCGCATCAGCGCTTCGCCTTCGTGCAGCGCGATCTTGATCTCGGGGTGACGCTCGTACGCGAGGAACGCCGAGCACATGACCGCGGACATCACGACGAGGGAAAACACAAATTTTTCAAGGGTTTGGAAACGTTCAGGCATGGTTCGACCTTTCTCTCAGGCGGCGATTATACCCTGAGATAAGGGTTTTCCCTATAACCCGGCGCGCATACCGGGGATGCGTTCAACCGATGGCCGACCGGGTGCTCGCGCCCTTTTTCTCCGTTAATCCGCGCTTAAGCGCCGGTCGAACAAGATGGGTCGACCGGTTGCGGCGACCTGGCCGCACCGGCCGCCCTGTTCCTTTCGGAGATTCTGAAGATGAAAACCGCCCTTTCCCTGCTCGTCCTCGCCGCCGCAATCGCGGCGCCCGCCGTGTCGTTTGCGCAGGCGGCCAATGGCCCCGTCACGCGCGCCGAAGTCGTCGCGCAGTTGCGCCAGCTCGAACGCGCGGGCTACAAACCGCTGAAAGGCCAGTATCCGGACGATATCCAGGCGGCCGAAGCGCGCGTCGCGCAATCGTCGGGGATCGGCGCGGAAGCCGGCGCATCGACCGCGTCCGGCCGTCCGGCGCAGACGGCAACCGTGTCCGGCCAGCCTGGTCGCGGGCGCTGACCGGCGCATGCCCGGGCGGCGACGCGACGCTCGCGTGGGCAACCGTCGCCGATGGCGTGCCGTCGGCAGGAAGAACGGAACGGTGCGGCCATCAGGAACGACAGACCGTGCCCGCCGGAACGAAGAGAAAAACCCGTCGCCGGCGCGTCACTTCGGCGCCGACGCTGCGCTGGCCGCGTCGCCATGCCACGCCTTGCCGATCTGGTCGATCAGCGACTTCGCGGTGCCCGTCGCGAGCGCTGCGTCGACGCCCGACGTCTGCCACGAGCCGTCGGCGGCCTTCACGAAGGTCAGGTTCGCACGCGACGGCGAGTAATCGGCATTGCGCCACGTGACCACGACGTCGCACGAGTACGTGCGATCGCCGAGCTTCTTGCAGTCGCCGTCCGGCTTCGCCGACACGACATCGGCCGACACGGGCAGCGGCTGGCCGAACAGCGCGTTCAGGCCGCCGTGGTTTTCCGCTTCGAGCGCGCGGCGCACCGCCGCGTCGACGTCGCTCGATCCGGGACCGTCGTGGAGCAGATTGCAGGCGGCCAGCAGCGTCGATGCACAGCCGAGTGTCAGCAGCGTTTGAAACTTCATGGATATCCGTTGTCGGGTGTACACGTCGGGTGGCGCGCGGCGACGTGCAGGAACACGTTCGCCGGGCCGGTATGCCGCGTAGTCTGCAACGTCCGCGGGTCGTTCGCGGTATCCATTTGTAACCAATTGCACGGACGCGATCGCCCCTCTGCTTCGCCCGCGCCTACTGCCGCTCCTGCTTCACGCGGCTGACGAGCTGCGTCGGGCTCACGAACTGCAGCGCGATCACGACCCATACGAGCGTGATGGCCATATAGATCATCGCCATCGCGTCGATCGACTGCGGCGCGCGCACGCCGGTCGAGAACACCGCGTAATACAGCGCGACGACGAGCGTCTGCGTGCTCGGGCCCGCGGTGAAGAACGTCAGCTCGAACATCCCGATCGTGCGCACCAGCACGAGCAACCCCGCCGCGAGCATGCCGGGCACGAGCAGCGGCAGCAGCACGTAGCGGAAATAGCGCCACGTGTTCGCGCCGAAGATGCGCGCGGCGGCTTCGAGATTCGGATCGATCTGCTCGATGAACGGCGTCATCACGAGGATCACGAACGGCAGCGCCGGCACGAGGTTCGCGAGGATCACGCCCGGCAGCGTGCCGGCGAGCCCGACCTTGTACATCACGGTCGCCATCGGGATCCCGTACGTGACGGGCGGCACCATCAGCGGCAGCAGGAACACCAGCAGCGCGAAGCGCTTGCCGCGAAACTGCACGCGCGCGAGCGCATAGGCGGCCGGCACGCCGAGCGCGATCGACAGCAGCACGACCGCGCCGACGACCTCGACGGTCACCCACAGCACGCTCGCGAGCTGGAAGTCCTCCCACGCCTTCGCATACCAGCGCAGCGTGAAACCCTGCGGCAGCGGCGTGCCGAACCAGCGTGTCGCGATCGAGTTCACCGCGACGGTCGCGATCAGCAGCATCACGTTCAGCAGGAAGAACGCCATCAGCCCCCAGACGAGCGCCTTCCAGGCGCGGCCGGCGAGGTTGCTTCTCATCTTTTGCGGTTGCCTCGCGTTGACGGGCCGTGCATCGGGCGCGCCCTGCTTCGGCGGCCAGGCCGGCGCGGCATGATTGTCGGTCGCCATCAGCCCTTGCCTCCCGTCACCGGCCCCGTATAGAAGAAACGGCGCGCGCCGAGCATCGACGCGACCACCAGCAACTGCACGAAGCCCATCACGATCGCGATCGCCGACGCGAGCGAATAGTCGTAGCTCTCGAACGCGGCCTCGGCCGCCGCGATCGAGATCACGCGGGTCGGCCCGGCCGGCGCGCCGAGCAGCACGGCCGACGGGAACACCGAGAACGCCTGCACGAACGACAGGCATGCGGCCATCGTGAGCCCCGGTACGAGCAGCGGCAGGTAGATCTGCCGGAACTGCTGCCACGGGTTCGCGCCGAGCGTCGCGGCCGCGCGCGCGAGCGTCGGGTCGATGCCGCTGATGTACGACAGCATCAGCAGGAACGCGAACGGAAAGCCCGACACGATCAGCGACAGCAGCACGCCCCAGTAGTTGTGCGTGAGGCGCACTTCGTCCGAGTACAGGTGCAGCCCCTGCAGCGCCTGCGGGAACCAGCCGTTCGGCCCGAAGTACGTGAGCATCCCGTCGGCGACGAGCACCGTGCCGAGCGTGACGGGAATCACCAGCAGCGTCGTGACGAACTTCTGGTACGGCGAATTGCGACGCAGCGCGAACGCGACGGGCACCGACACGCCGACGTTGATCAGCGTGGCCGGCACTGCGAGCTTCAGCGTGACGAGCACGGTCGGCCACATCGCGGTATCGGTGAAGAACTGCACGTAGTTCGCGAGTGCGCCGCCGCCGTTCATCGGCTGGAACGACAGCACGAGGCCGTACGCGAACGGATAGATGAACAGCGCGACGATGAACGCGAGCGCAGGCGTGACGAGCCAGGCCTTCGCGTCGCGCGGCGTGCCGGCCGATAGCGTGCTCATGCGGCCTCCCGGCGCGACGGCGCGACGGTCGGGCCGCTCATGCCGGCGCTCCCGGATAGACGAGCGTGCGCGACGGCGCGACGCGCAGCCG
Source organism: Burkholderia sp. S-53 (assembly GCF_025560745.1). Classification (NCBI taxonomy): domain Bacteria; kingdom Pseudomonadati; phylum Pseudomonadota; class Betaproteobacteria; order Burkholderiales; family Burkholderiaceae; genus Burkholderia; species Burkholderia sp. S-53. Next base: position 1,903,602 of record NZ_CP090483.1, on the reverse strand, counting down.
CAAGTGTTCGCCTTCCGAGAATTCGCCGGCCACGCGCGCCCAGATCGGGCCGAACGGCGCGACCGCGCGGATCAGCGAATCGCGGCCGCCGTACTCGACCGTTTCGACCGTCGCGTCGAACGTGTTGTCGCCGGCGTCGTCCGCGCGCTCGATGTCGTCGGGACGCAGCGCGACCACGACGTCCTTCGCGTCGAAGCCGGCCATCGGCACGCCCGCGACGCGCACGCCGCCAGCGGTGACGTTGACGTAATCGCCGGCCATCCCTTCGAGCGTGAACGGCAGCACGTTGCGATAGCCCATGAAGCGCGCGACATGCAGGTTGTGCGGGCGCGTGTAGACGTCCTTCGGCGACGCGACCTGCTGCACGACGCCCTCCTTCATCACGACGATGCGGTCGGCCATCGACAGCGCCTCGTCCTGGTCGTGCGTCACGTAGATCGTCGCGCGTTCGAGCTGCGTGTGGATGCGGCGGATCTCGGCGCGCATCTCGATGCGCAGCTTCGTGTCGAGGTTCGACAGCGGCTCGTCCATCAGCACGAGCGGCGGCTCGATGACGATCGCGCGCGCGATCGCGACGCGCTGCTGCTGCCCGCCCGACAACTGCCCGGGCAGCTTGCCCTCGTGGCCGACGAGCTGCACGAGTTCGAGCGCCTGTTGCGCGAGGCGCCGCGTTTCCTGCTTGGGCACGCCGCGCATCTTGAGCCCGAAGCCGACGTTGTCGAGCACCGACATGTGCGGAAACAGCGCGTAGTTCTGGAACACCATCCCGAAGCCGCGGCGCTCGGGCGGCAGCACGTCGATGCGCGTGTCGTCGAGCCAGATGCCGCCGCTCGTGAGCGGCTGCAGCCCCGCGATGCAGTTCAGCGCGGTCGACTTGCCGCAGCCCGACGGGCCGAGCAGCGCGATGAACTCGCCGCGCCGGATCTCGAGGTCGAGGCCGTCCAGCGCGGCGACCTGCGCGCCTTCCGCATTGGTGAAGCTGCGGCACACGCTGTCGAGCCGCAGCCGTTCGAAACTGTGCTTCATTACGCGAACTCCATGGACGCGGGCGCCGCGGCGCCCGCCGGTTCAAGCGTCACTTCGACTTCCGCGAACCGATCTCGCGATCCCACTTCTGGAACGCGGCGACCATCGCCTGCGCGTTGAGCGGCTGCACGTGCGGACGATCGGCGAGCAGCTTCGCGTACTCGGGGCGGCCGAACTTGCGGATCACCTCCTGGCTGTGCGCGGGCGCCATCTCGAGCGTCACGCCTTTCACCGCCGGGCCCGGATAGAAATAGCCGTCGTCGTAGGTCATCGCCTGCTGCGCCGGTTCGAGCAGGAAGTTCATCAGCTTGAACAGCACGTCGAGCTTTTCCTTCGGCACGCCCTTCGGGATCACCATGTAGTGCGCGTCGTTGACCCACGTCATGTTGTCGAACGACTGGATCCGGAACTCGGCCGGCACGATGCCGAGCGCGCGCGGGTTGAGGTCCCAGCCGGTGACGGTCACGGTCATGTCGCGCGTGCCCTCGCCGAGTTCCTTCATCACGGCCGACGTGCCGCCCGGGTAGTACGGGACGCAGTCGTTCAACGCCTTCAGGAACGCCCAGGTCTTGTCCCAGCCGTTGATCGGGTCCTGCGGATTCTTGTCGCCGAGCACGTACGGCAGCCCCATCAGGAACGTGCGGCCGGGGCCCGAGTTCGCCGGGCGCGCGTAGATCAGCTTGTTCGGGTGCGCCTTGCACCACGCGAGCAACTGGTCGGGCGTCTTCGGCGGGTCGCTGACCTTCGCCGGGTTGTATTCGAGCAGCGGGCCGGCCGGCATGTAGGTGACCTCGAGGCCGAAGCCCTGCGCGAGATCCTGCATCTTGCGCGGGCCGGGCGCGTACCGGTCGAGCACGCCGGGGAACGCGCCCGCGTTGTCGGGCAGGAGTTTCTGCCACAGGTTCTGTTCGATGCCGGCGGCCAATGCGTCGGTGCCGGTCAGCACGAGGTCGATGTCCGAGCGCCCGGCCGCCTGCATCGCCTTGATCTTGCCCGGCAACTGCGGCGCCGGCGCATTCGTGAAGGTGACGGTCGATACGAGGTTCGGGTTCTTGTCCTTGAACGCCTCGATGGCCTTCTGCGTGAGCTGCAGGTTGCCCGCGACGTCGACGATGTTCAGCGACACGGGCGCGGCAACGGCCGTGGCGGCCCCCGCGGCCGTCAGCGTGAAGCCCAGCGCGACGGCAATCCGGCGGGCACGGCGCGCGATCGTGGTTGTGTTCATGTCTCCTCACTCCGGTCGATGGATGGGACCTTTCTTGTCAGGAAATCATGACGGCGTTATACGATGTCGGTCAACAAAAAACCACGGCGCGCGGGGCGGGACTTTCCCTGACAAAAACCCTTCTGCAGAAGCGTGATTCGAAAGGCTGAACGGATATAGGGTGCGTTGCAGCCGGTTGGGTGGATGGTGTTAAGACATCGTATGTCGACGCGAGAGCTGAATCAAGCTGGCGTGTCGGGAACGCCCGGCCGGCGTGTTTCGCGAGAGAGATGTAACGCCGACCTGATACCCGGAAGACGTATCGAGCCCGTACGGGTTATCGGCGCGAGGTCATCAGAACGATGCCGCAGAGAATGGTTGCGTGAGGCAGGGTTTCAACGGGACAGGGACAATTCCCAGACCGCACTGAAATACTCGGCCAGTTCCTCGCTCGTGACGCTGCCGTCGGCGACATCGACCATGAGGTCTTCGAGATCGGCAAGGCGTGGAATCGAGATGCCTTGCCGCTCCATATACGTCAAGGCGCAAGTGAGGCCGGTACGTTTGTTTGCATCATTGAACACATGGCCGCGCGCGATTGCGACGGCATAGGTCGCGGCGATACCGAACACGTCGTCGAGACCCGCGTAATGAACATGATTTTCGACGCGATGCAGCGCAGCCTCGACACCGCCGCGGCCGGCATGAGCGAAACCGCCGAGGCCGCCGAGATCCTGGATGATTTCGTCGTGGATATGATCACGTAGTTGAGATCCAGCAAATCAGCGATCCTTCAGCGCGATCAGCACGTCGCGGTGTTCGGTAATGACTTTTCGTGCTGCGCGCAGCACATCGCCCTTCTCGTTTTCAGTCGAGACCTTGACCTCCGTCGTGGGGCGAATGATCGTGCGAGGTTTCAGCTCGACTCCGTACAGCGTTTTCCGTTTGGGCGCCATGACAGATTTCCGATAAAAAGATAATAGTAATCAGCCACTTATCTGCGGCCACACTGCTGAAAATCATAGCATCCAACGATGCCGCCTCAGGATGTCTGCACGGGCAAACGATGCCGACGTGTCAATCCGTCACTTCAGAGCGCTTTCGCCGAGCGCCACGACTTCGCCGATCAACCGTTCCGCGTCATCCCACTCGCCATACCCGGACGCCGGGTTCAGGTGCCCGACTTCACCCAGATCGACGAGCTTGCTACCCCACCCCGCCGCGAACGCCTCGGCACGCTCGAAGCGCGCGAGCGGATCGTTGCGGCTCGCGGCGACGATGCTCGGGAACGGCAGCCGCGCGGTCGGCACCGGCGTCCAGCCGTGCGCGTCGATCGCATCGGGCGCCGGATAGCCGGCCGGCATCGGCGTATCGAGATCGGCCGGCGCCGCGAGCAGCGCGCCGTGGATCGCGCGCGTGGCCTGCCGCGCCCAGTGCACGGCGATCATCACGCCCGCGCTGTGCGCGACGAGAATCACCGGCCCGTCGATCGCGGCCAGCGCCGCGTCGAGCGCCGCGACGCGCGCGGCGCGGCTCAGTTTGTCGGCTTCCAGCGGTGCGACGGAGCGTGCGTTCGGCAGGCGCCGTTCGAGGTGAGTCTGCCAATGGTCTTCGACGTGATCGCGCAAGCCGGGCACGATCAGGATGGTGGGCGTGGTCGCCAAGGTCATGCAACCTCCGTGAGGGGTGAGGAAAGTTGAGATGCGCGCCGTTCGCGTTCGACGCGCGCGAGATCGGCCGCGTAGCTCGCGCGTCCGATCGCGAACAGCACGGCGGCCGCGAGCGGCACGACGGGAATCCATTGCAGTGCGCCGACGAGCCCGGCGCGATCGGCCACCCACCCCGTCAGCAGCGGGCCCGGCGCCATGCCGAGCAGGTTGTTGGCGAGCGTGAGCGTCGCAAATGCCGACGCGTGGATCGCGGCCGGCGTCAGGTTCGCGACCATCGCGCCCGATGCGCCGGACGCGCCCGCGCCGACCAGCATGCCCGCGCAGATCAGCGCGAGCTGCAGCGGCCCGGGCGGCAGCCGGAACGCGACCGCGAGGCAGACGCCGGTGATCAGGCAATAGGCGATCGCGGTCAGCCATTTGCGCGAACCGTCGGCGCGGCCGACACGGTCGGTGACGATGCCGCAGCCGACCATCCCGACACCCGCGAGCAGCACGAAGCCGGCCGCGAGCACGGCGGCACGGTCGGGCGCCATCGCGTAGTAGCGGTTCAGGTAGCTCGGCAGCCACGCGAACAGCGCGCCCGGCACGAACAGGTGCAGCCCGCTGCCGAGATACGCGCAGATCACCGAACGCGACGCGAACAGCCCGGACATCAGCGCGCGCACGCTGCCGCGCAGGTCGCGCGGCGCATCGGCATCGCGCCGGCACGGCTCGACGCGGCACGCAGCCAGCCGCCGCTCGGTCACCGCGCAGCGATACGCAACGAGCAGCACGATGCCGAGCGCGGCCATTACGCCGAACGACCAGCGCCAGCCGAGATGCGCGCCGACCAGCCCGCCGAGCGCCATGCCGAACACGGAGCCGAACGCGCCGCCGGCCATGAACGCGCCGGTCAGCGTTGCGCGCAGCCTGGCCGGGAAGATGCTGAGGATCAGCGCGACGCCGACGCTGCCGTACGCGGCTTCGCCGAGCCCGACGAGGCCGCGCGCCACCAGCATTTCGGCGTAGTTGGTCGACAGCGCGCAGCCGAGCGTCGCGACGCTCCACAACGCGGCCATCAGCACGATGCTGCGCACGCGTCCGAAGCGGTCGGCAAGCACCGACAGCGGAAACGTCAGCAGGCCGACCAGCAGCGCGACGACGCCGCTCAACGAACCGAGCTGCGTGTCCGACAACTGCCACGCGTGCTTGAGCAGCGGAAACACGGCGTTGAGCACCTGCCGCGACATGTAGTCCGACAGCAGCAGGCCGACGGTCAGCCCGAACACGAGCCACGCATACGCGGGCGCGCGCCGCTCGGTGGCCGCTAGGTCCTGCAGCGACGGCTCGACATGATGAATCAACATGCGTGTCTCCTCCGGCACCGGTGCGGCAACGCGCCGGCGCGGCTTGCGCGGCCCCGCTCCGTCGACCGGAGTCCGCCCTGCGTCATGCGCAGGGGTGGGTGCCGCGCCACATCGATCGGCGGGCGGCGCTCGCGGGCCGCCCGGATGCGCGGCGCGTCAGGCCGCGCGCAGCGGTACGCTCACCTGGCCCGGCCGGCGGTTCGGCGCCATCCCGAGCCGTGCGAGCGTTTCGTCGACGCCGTCGTACTGCACGCCGATCCGGTAGATCGCCTTCGCTTCCTTGCCGGTCGCGATGTCGCGGCCGAGTTCGCGGGCGATTCGCGCGCACTGCTCGACCTGCTGCACCGACGTCATCCGGTTGCCCTTCTGGTCGATGATCGTGTCCTCGATCCCGCAGCGCGGATGCAGGCCCAGCGCCATCGCGACCGTGTTGATCGGCAGCACGTTCTTCATCAGCGATTCGAGCGTGATGCACGCGCCGTCCGGGCAACGCCGCACGAATTCCATGAAGTTGTACGGATTCGGGCCGTCGAACCCACCGCCGATGCCGACCCACGTGACGTTCAGCGGGCCGCGATAGACGCCGCGCCGGATGATCCGCTCGAGCGTTTCGAGCGCGTGCATGCCGGTGAGCTGGAAATGCGGCTGGATGCCGGCCGCCTGCAGGCGGCGCAGGTGTTCGTCGACCCAGCCGGGGCCGGCCGGCACCGTCATCTCGCGGTACGCGTCCCAGTACGCGGCTTCGTTCAGCGACGTGCCGGCGATGTCCTGGCGGTTCATCAGCTCGGTGATGTTCATCTGCACGGTGTTGATCGCGACCGTCACCTGGTCGGGCTTCGGCGTCAGCTCGGCGAGCATGTGCCGCGTGTCGTCGGACAGCCATTTCGCTTCCGCGCCGTCGCCTTCCGGCGCGAACGAGATCGAGCCGCCCACCTGCAGGATCATGTCGGGCACGGCTTCGCGCAGCCGGCCGAGCAGCTCGTTGAACTTCGACAGCCGCTTGCTGCCCTTGCCGTCGAGCTCGCGCACATGCAGGTGCAGCACCGTCGCACCGGCGTTGTAGCAGTCGACCGCCTTCTGCACGTGCTCGTCCATCGTCACCGGAATGTCTTCCGGAAAATCGGCGGGCATCCATTCGGGGCCGTACGGCGCGACCGTGATGACTACCTTGTCCTGGTTTTCCGGGTGCAGCGAATCGTCGAGAAATTGCATGTCGTCCTCCAGTGGGAATCGTTGTATTCGGTTATTTCCGGGCGTACGGGCGTGCGTATCCCGTCGCGCCGGGCGGCGGGCCCGGCGCGTGGTGCGTATTGCGTGTTGTGAATCGGTTACGGTGCGGGCGCGCTCAGAACGGCACGTCGCCGACGATGCCCGCGCGCTCCATCTTGCGCACGCACGACGGGTAATCCATCACCGCGTAATGCTGGGTGCTGCGGTTGTCCCAGATCGCGACGCTGTTTTTCTTCCAGCGCCAGCGCACCTGATATTCGGGGATATAGGCCTGGCTGATCAGGTAGTGCAGCAACTGGCCGGCGCCGGGGTTCGCGTCCTGCCCGAAACGCACGCGCCCGGGCGTGTGAAAATTCGTGAAATGCGTCGCGAACGCATTCACGTACAGCACCTTCTCGCCGGTTTCCGGATGCGTGCGCACGACCGGATGCTCGGCGTCCGGATACTGCGCCTTCAGCGCGAGCCGCTTGTCGATCGGCATCGCCGCGCCGAAGCTCGCCTCGATGCTGTGGCGCGCGCGCAGCCCGTCGATCTGCTGCTTAACGTGTTCCGGCAGGTTTTCGTAGGCGAGCACCATGTTCGCCCACATCGTGTCGCCGCCAACCGGCGGACCCTCGATGCAGCGCAGCACGCAGCCGAACGGCGGCGCCACGCGCCAGCTCGCATCGCTGTGCCACGCATTCTCGTAGCGGTCGTTCGGCTGGTCGGGCGACTTGTAGATCCGCACGAGCCCCGGGTGCTCGGGATCGCTGCCGGCGACCGGATGATCCTCGAGTTCGCCGAAGCGCCGCGCGAACGCGACGTGCTCGGCGCGCGTGATGTCCTGGTCGCGCAGGAACAGCACGTGATGCCGGAGCAACTGCGCGCGGATCTCGGCGAACAGGCCGCCGTCGTGCACGGCGTCGGCGAGGCTCACATCCAGCAGTTCCGCGCCGATCGCGCAGGTCAGGGGTTCGACTCGCATGCGCGTCTCCTCAGACGATGAACACCGACGAACCGGTCGTCCGCCGCAATTCGAGATCGCGGTGCGCCTGCGCGGCGTCCTGCAGCGCATAACGCTGGTTGATCTCGATCCGGATGCGGCCGGCGGCGACGTGCGCGAACAGTTCGCCGGCCAGGTCGTTCTTCTCGGCCGGATCGGCGATGTAGTCGGCCAGCGCCGGGCGCGTCAGGTACAACGAGCCCTTCATCGCGAGGCGCTGCGGATCGAACGGCGGGATCGGGCCCGACGCGGTGCCGACGCACACCATCAGCCCGCGCCGCTTCAGCGAATCGAGCGAGCCTTCGAAGGTGTCCTTGCCGACGCTGTCGAACACGACGTCGACGCCGGCGCCATCCGTCAGTTCGCGCACGCGTTGCGCGACATCCTCGCGGCTGTAGTCGATCGTATGGTCGCAGCCGTGCGCGCGGGCGATATCGGCCTTGTGTTCGCTGGACACCGTGCCGATCACCTTGAGCCCGAGCAGCTTCGCCCATTGCGACACGATCAGCCCGACGCCGCCCGCGGCCGCATGCAGCAGCAGCGTGTCGCCCGGCGCGAACGCGTGGATGCGGCGCAGCAGGTAGGCCGACGTCAGGCCGCGCATCGTCATCGCCGCGGCGGTGTCGCACGCGATGCCGTCCGGCAGCCGGATCAGCGGCGCGGCCGGGATCAGCCGTTCGGTGCTGTACGCGCCGAGCGTGTTCAGGAAGCCCGTATAGGTCACGCGATCGCCGGCGGCGACGTTCGTCACGCCGGGGCCGACGGCCTCGACCACGCCTGCTGCCTCGACGCCGATCCCGGACGGCAGCGGAACCGGATACAGGCCGCTGCGGAAATAGGTATCGGCGAAGTTCAGGCCGACCGCCTCGTGCCGCAGGCGCACCTGGCCGGGGCCCGGGTCGCCGACGGCGACTGCTTCCCAGCGCAGTACGTCGGGGCCGCCGGTTTCGTGGAATCGCACTGCATGTGCCATCTTGTTCTCCGTAGGGTGTCAGTCGGATGCGCGTCGCGCATCGTCGGGTTCGTTCGCGCCCGGCGTCGTCGCGGCTGCGCTGCCTGCCGGGGGCTCGTCCAGTTCGGCCCAGTCGGCGTCGCCCAGGTAGCGCCGCGCGGCCGGGAAAATCACGCCTTCCATCCGCCCCATCTGCTCGAACGCGCCGTGTGCATAGCGCGCGAGCGCCGTGTCGAACGCGGCGGACGGCAGCCCGTCCCCGGCGATTCGCGTCAGTGCGTCGAGCGCTTGCGCGTCGCGCTGCCGCTGGCGGTCGAGTTCGTCCAGTTCGGCCGCGACGCACTCCGCACGGGCGCGCAATGCCGCGAACAGCCGCGCTTCGGCGGCCGTGCCGAAACGCGCGTTCTGCAGCGCGGCGAGCGAGGCCAGCTGGCCGCGCGCATCGACCGCTTGCTGCCGTGGCCCGTTCGCGCGTTCGCCGCACGCCATCAGCGTTTGCAGCAGCCGGCCGACGGCGCGGTGTGCATCGAGACAGCGCGCCAACACGCGCGCCTCGGCCGACGAGCGCGGCGACGGGCACACGAGCACCGGCACGCCGCTGGTCGCCAGCAGGTGCTTCCGCTGCGCGCAGGTTGCCGCATCGGCATCGTGTGGCAGCGCCGCGACGCCGATCAGGTCGCAGCCGAGTTCGCCGGCGAGCGTGCCGGGCGATGCGTTGCCAGCCCCCGGATGGCCGGCCCCCGCGATCGCATGGGACAAGCCCTGCGCCCGCGCGGCGGCTTCCACTTTCGCACCGTGTTCCGGCAGCCGCGCTCCGGACAAACGCGAGTCCGGTTCGGTGCCGGGCAGCACGAACGTGACCCGCGCGCCGACCGCACGGGCCAGTTCGAGCGCATGGCCGATCGCGTCGATGCCGCCGGGCGCGCCGTCGACCGTCACGAGCAGATGGCGGTACATCGTGCCGTTCCGCTTATCCGGCGGTCGGCGCGCTGCACTGCGCGCCGGTCGATTTGATCTTCATGGGTGCCTTCCTCGTGTGTTCGTCATGCATCGGAACCCATGCTATCGGCGCGGCGCCGGCGCGGCCCCACTCGTCGCGGGGGGGATTGACGCGCGAACGCGGTTCGACCGATCCTTCCCCCCACGCCCACCCCGGACGCTGGCCCGCACGGCACCGCCGGATTCCGACTGCAGCCCCGATGGCCCACCCACCCGATCGCGCCGACGCGCCCCCCACCGAACTGGTCCTGAAGACGACCGCGCCGCGCGTGCCGGCGCAGTTGCTCGCCCGCGCGCGGCTGAGCCTCGCCGCGCCGGCATTCGACGGCCGTCCGGTCACGCTGGTGCAGGCGCCGGCCGGCTACGGCAAGACGTCGCTGCTCGCGCAATGGCGCCGCGAGTATCTCGCGCTCGGCGGCGCGGTCGTGTGGCTGTCGGCCGACGAGCGCGACGACGCGCCGCGATTGCTGCAGGGGCTCGTACAGGCGGTGCGCACCGGTTGCGCGCGGCCCGGCTTCGGGCGCCTGATCCCGGGCGGCGCGGCCCGCGCGCTGGACGGCCTGACCGCGTGGCTGGCCGAGGTTGCGCAACTGTCGATCGACGCGCTGCTGATCGTCGACGACGCGGAGCGGCTGCCGGCCGCCGGCCTCGACGCGCTGACCTACGTGCTGCACAACGCGCCGCAAAACCTGCATGTCGTCGTCGCGGCGCGGCGCGGGCTCGATCACGCGGCCGGCGACCTGCTCGCCGGCGGGCAATGCACGCTCGCGGGCCCCGACTGGCTGCGCTTCACGCTCGACGAGACGATCGCGCTGGTCGGCGCGCGCTTCGCGCAACGCGTCGACGCCGACGCGTGCGCGCGGCTGTTCGAACGCGTCGACGGCTGGCCGCTCGGGCTGCAGCTCGCGATGGCCGCGATGGCGCGCTCGGCCGATCCGCGCCAGGCGGTCGACGCGCTCGCCGCGCGCGTGGACGGCACGCGCGACCGGCTCGTCGAGTTGCTGCTTGCGAACCTGTCGGCCGACGACACCGCGTTCCTGATGCGCACCAGCGTCGCCGATCGCCTGCATCCGTCGCTATGCGCCGCGCTGCTCGACGACGCGGATGCGCCCGACCGGCTCGCGCGGCTCGCGCGCGACACGCCGCTGTTCATTGCATCGGACGATACGGACTGGTGCCGGCTGCATCCGCTCGTGCGCGACACGTTGCGCGACCGCCTGGCCGCGGGCCCGGACGCCGAGCGCAGCGTGCTGCATGCGCGTGCGTCTGCCTGGCTCGACGCGCACGGGATGACCGAGGAAGCCGCGCGCCACGCGTATGCGGCCGGCCAGTTCGAGACCGCGTACGCGCTCGCGCAGCGTTGCCTCGAGGATGCGATCAAGCAAGGCCGCATCAACGACGTGCTCGACTGGCTCGCGCTGCTGCCCGACGCGGAGCTCGACAAGCGCCCGACGCTGCGGGTCGCGGTCGCCTGGGCGCTGGCGCTCGGCGAGCGCCATGTCGAGGCGCAGCGGCAGATCGCGGGCATCCTGGCCGACCCCGGCACGCCGGCCGCGATGCGCTACGAATGCGCGCTGATTCTCAGCGCGGCCGCGTATTACGCCGATGAAATCGATCGCTTCGTCGAACTGTTCGAACCGTGGGCCGACTTCACGCCGCCCGCGGCGACGTGGCTTGCGCAGATGCACGCGAACCGGTTGTCGGCGCGCGCGATCGTCGTCGGCGAACCGGCGCAGGCGCGCCGCTTCCAGCAGGCCGCGCCGCGTGGCGACACGGCGGCCGGGTTCGGCTACGTCGCACGCTGGGGCGAGCTGATCACGGGCCTGAGCTACCTGTGCGAAGGCCAGATCCGGCTCGCGGACGACGCGCTGTCGCCGGCACTGGCGCGTGCGGAAGCCGATCTCGGGCGCCGCCATCCGCTGACCTGCATGCTCGCGGCGATGTGCGCGGCGATCGCGTACGAGGCCGACCGCGTCGACCAGGCCGCCGCGCTGCTCGCGAACCGGCTCGACGTGCTCGAACACGCGGGCACGCCCGACACCGTGCTGCTCGGCTATCGCACCGCCGCGCGCATCGCGCTGCTGCGCGGCGTCGAGCATCGCGCGATCGACCTGCTCGAGGCGCTCGACGCGATGGGCGTCGCGCGCCGGCTGCCGCGCCTGTCGGTCGCGAGTCTCGCCGAGCAGGTGCGGATTCACGCGGCGCGCTATCGCGAGGCGACCTGCCACGCGCTCGTCGAGCGCATCGATGCGATCGCGGCGGCCGAGTTTCCGTCGCACGGGCCGCTGTGGCGGCGCCCCGTCGTGCTGCTGCAGGCGACCGCGCATGCGGGTGCGGCGCTCGCCGCGCGCCGCTGGGACGACGCGAGCGCCGCGCTCGACGAAGCGGCCGTGCTGGCACGCGAAATGAGCATGGGGCGCGAGCGCATCGAGATCATGGCGCTCAGCGCGTTCGCGCTCGAACAGTCGGGGCACGGCGGCCGCGCGCTGCTCGACGAGGCGATGAACCTCGCGGACATGTTCGGGCTCACGCGCACGCTCGCCGACGCGCATCCGGCCGTCGCCGACTGGGCCCGCCGCGTCGGCGACGAGGCGGCCGCCGGCGACGGCCCGGCGCGGCACGCGCTGCCGCAGCCGCGCATCGTGCCGCCCGCGCCGCGCGGCGCGGCCAGCCCGCGCGCGGTGCCGAGCGTCGTGCTGACGCCGAAGGAGCGCGCGATTCTCGAACTGCTCGCGCGCAACCTGTCGAACAAGGAGATCGCGGTCGCGCTCGCCGTCGGCGAGGAAACCGTGAAGTGGCACCTGAAGAACCTGTTCGGCAAGCTCGACGCCAGCTCGCGCAAGCACGCGGTGCGCCGCGCGCTGGTGCTCGGGCTGCTCGAAAGCGCGCCTTGACGCCGACCTGAAACGGCCTGTTCCGCCTGCATTGCGGCGTCGTTCGTCGTTGCAATGGCTGCGGACATTGCGCGTCCTCTCTCCTTGTACGCGCCCAAAGGAAGTCCCCTCGAGGGACGGGCGGAAAGGCACGTTCGCCAGCCCGTTGTCAGCGTGAACACGCCCTGACCCCCTTCGATTCTCCGCAACCCTGCCCCCCGCGCATGGGGGGGAGCGGCCGCCCGCCGTTGCGTAGTCTTTCCGCACGGCTCGCACCGGCGTCGCATGTCACGCCTTCCTGCCTGCCCCGATGCTTCCCCGCTTCACCCGGACGGGCTCGATCCCGTCCGGTCCAATACGATCCTGGAGACTTCATGAAGACGAAACTGGCCGCGCTCGCGGCGCTTGCCGGCTGTTCGGCGCTCGCACAGGCGCAATCCTCCGTCACGTTGTACGGCGTGATCGACACGGGCCTGCTGTACCAGAGCACGTCGGCCGCGTCGTTCAGCCCGACCGCGCCGAATACCGGCAAGGTGTTCCGCATGAAGGACGGCGGCATCTATTCGAGCTTCTGGGGCATCAAGGGCAACGAGGACATCGGCGGCGGCTACAAGATCAACTTCAAGCTGCAGGGTTCGTTCGACAGCGGCACCGGCAAGCTGCAACTGAGCGACACGCCGGGCGCCGTCGCGATCTTCAACCAGGTCGCGTCGCTCGGCGTGTCCGGCCCGTTCGGCACGTTCACGGCCGGCCGCCAGATCGTGCCGATGATCTATGCGATGGCCGACACCGACGTGCGCAACGCGCAGTTCTTCGGCAGCGTGCTGACCGCGTGGCTCGGCCTGAACACCGCGGCCGGCTGGCCGGGGACGAGCACCAACGGTTCCATTGGCGCGCTGTACGACAGCAATGCGCTCGTCTACCAGTCGCCGACGTTCGCGGGCGCGTCGATCGCGCTCGAATACGCGCCGGGCGGCGTCGCCGGCCAGTTCCAGGGCGGCACGCGCGAATCGGTCGTGCTCAAGTACTCGAACTACGGGCTGAACGTGTCGGCGCTTTACTACAACGGCCACGACACGAATCCGGCGCCTGGCGTCGCGCCGACCGGCGTCGACAACAACCGCTTCGTGTACTTCGGCGCGAAATACACGATCCGCGATTTCTCGGTGTCAGCGTCGTACGGCAACGGCAGGAATCCCGCGCATGCCGACAAGGTGAACCTCGACATGCTGTCGGCCGGCGTCGGCTATCGCTTCACACCGGCGCTGCAGGTGACCTCCGCCGTGTATTACCTGAAGGACCGCAACCGTTCCGAGAACCGGTCGACGGCGGTCGTGCTTGCGGCCGACTACAGCCTGTCGAAGCGGACGATGGTCTATGCGCAGGTCGGCCACGTGAACAACCGCGGCACGATGGACCAGATGCTCGTTTACGGGCAGCCGGTCGCGCCGGGCGTCGGCACGACAGCCGCGATGGTCGGGCTGCGGCACAACTTCTGACGATGCGTTTGACCTGACGCGGCATGGACGTGGCGGCGCTCGGGGGCGGATCCCGGCCGCCGCCTGCATCGATTGCGGGGATCGGCTACAGTGGGCGTTTTTCGGCGCGCTCCGGCGCCGTCGCCGCGCCGCGGACCGCGCGCGAGCACGGCGGCACGGCGGAGCGCGGATCACCCACCTCGTCGACGAGCGAACCTCCATGCCCGACCTGTCTGCCTTCCCGATCACGCAAAAGTGGCCGGCCCAGCATCCCGACCGTCTCCAGCTGTACTCGCTGCCGACGCCGAACGGCGTCAAGGTGTCGATCATGCTCGAGGAAACCGGCCTGCCGTACGAGCCGCACCTCGTGCGCTTCGACACGAACGACCAGTTGTCGCCCGCGTTCCTGTCGCTGAACCCGAACAACAAGATCCCGGCGATCATCGATCCGAACGGCCCCGACGGCAAGCCGCTGCCGCTGTTCGAATCGGGCGCGATCCTGATCTATCTCGCGGACAAGACCGGCCAGTTGATCCCGAAGGATCTCGCCGGCCGCTACGAGACGATCCAGTGGGTGATGTTCCAGATGGGCGGCATCGGCCCGATGTTCGGCCAGGTCGGCTTCTTCCACAAGTTCGCCGGCCGCGACTACGAGGACAAGCGTCCGCGCGACCGTTACGTCGACGAGTCGAAGCGCCTGCTCGCCGTGCTCGACGCGCATCTCGCGAACCGCAAGTGGGTGATGGGCGACACGTACACGATCGCCGACATCGCGATCTTCCCGTGGGTGCGCAACCTCGTCGGCTTCTACGAAGCGGGCGATCTGGTCGGCTTCAGCGAATTCCGGCACGTCGCGCGGGCGCTCGACGCGTTCGTCGCACGTCCGGCCGTCGCGCGCGGTCTCACTATCCCGGCACGCAGCTGATCGACAACGCGGGCGCGCCGTGTGCGGCCCGCGATCCGCGCAGCCCGCCGCGTTGCGCGGCGGGTGCGCTTCCTTCCGTTCGGCGCGTTCGCGCCCGCCGTTCGCTGTTTGCCGACGCTACTTCCCGCCCGGCCCTTCCGGCACTTCCGGCGCTCCGTTGGCCAGCCCCGCCAGCAACTTTCCCAGCAATTGCGACAACTGCGCCTGTTCCGCGTCCGACAGCGCGGCCAGCAGCGCGCGCTGGTTGTCGAGGTGCGCGGCGACCGCTTCGTCGATCAGCGCGCGGCCGGTTTCGGTCAGCGCGACGAGCGTGCCGCGCCCGTCGGCCGGATTCGGCCGGCGTTCGACCCAGCCGGCCTTCTGCAGCCGGTCGATGCGCGCGGTCATCCCGCCCGACGACATCATCAGCGCGTCGTACAGCGCCGTCGGCGTCAGCGCGAACGGCGCACCGCCGCGCCGCAATGTCGCGAGCACGTCGAATTCGCCCGGCTGCATCCCGTAGCGCGCAAACAGCGGATTGAGGCGGTCGCGCGCGATCACCAGCGCGGCTTCCTGCAGCCGCCCCATCACGACCATCGACGATGCGTCGAGATCCGGACGCTCGGCGCGCCATTGCGCGAGCGCATGCGCGGCTCGATCCATTAACCCTCCTCGGCTCACCAGTTATCTTGACGTCGAGATAAATCGGCGTTTATCTTGATGTCGAGATACTTTACATGAAAACGCACGGCGCCCGGACGGATGCCGTGCGCCGATACCGAGGGCCTGTCGATGAATCGCTTCACTTCCCCCGGATGGCGGCTCGCCGCCATCGTGCTTGTCGGGCTGAACCTGCGGCCGGCGCTCGCCGCGGTCGGCCCGTTGCTCGACATGATCCAGCGCGCGACCGGCATCGGCGACGGCGCGGCCAGCCTGCTGACGACGATCCCGATCCTGCTGATGGGGCTCGGTGCGCTGAGTGCTCGGCGCCTGCAGCGCGTGACGGGCATCGCGGGCGGCGTCTGGCTCGGCGTCGCGCTGATCGGGCTGGCCTGCGTGTCGCGCATCGGCGCGCAGCACGCGTGGCTGCTGCTCGCGAGCGCCTGCTGCGCGGGTGTCGGGATCGCGATGGTGCAGGCGCTGCTGCCCGGTTTCGTGAAGGCGCATTTCGCGACGCGCGTCGGCGGCGCGATGGGCGTCTATTCGACGTCGATCATGGGCGGTGCGGTGCTCGCGAGCGTCGTCGCGCCGTTCGCCGCGGCGCGCTGGGGCTGGCTCGCCGCGCTCGCGGGCTGGGCGGTGCCGGCCGCGGTGGCCGCGCTCGCGTGGCCGCTGGCCAGTCGCGGCGGCGATGCGCTCGCCGCCGGGCCGGCTTCGGCATCGACTGGGCAGCCGTCGCGCTCGCCGCGCGCATGGCGGCTCGCGCTGTTCTTCGGGATCGCGACGGGCGCATACACGCTGGTGCTCGCGTGGCTGCCGCCGTACTACATGCGGCTCGGCTGGTCGCCGACGGCGGCCGGCAGCCTGCTCGGCGGCGTGACGCTCGCGGAAGTCGTCGCGGGGCTGACGATCTCGGCGACGATCGACCGCCTGCCCGATCGCCGTCCCGCGCTGCATGCGGCGATCGCGTCGCTGTTCGTCGGGTTGCTGGTGATGCTGGCCGCACCCGAAGCGCTCGCGCTGCCGGCCGCGCTGCTGCTCGGCGCGGGGATCGGCGCACTGTTCCCGCTGTCGCTGATCGTCACGGTCGACCATGCGGCGACGCCGGCGGACGCCGCCTCGCTGACGGGGTTCGTGCAGGGTGTCGGCTACCTGGTCGCCGGGTTGTTCCCGTTCGCGGCCGGCGTCGTGCGCCAGCATCTCGCGGACCTGACGCCCGCGTGGATCGCGATGGCGTGCCTGTGCGTCGTGCTGTTCGCGCTGGCGGCAGGTTTTGCGCCGCGGCTCGCGCGGCAGGTTGCGCGGGCCTAGCGCCGCCCGCGGAACACGGCCATTGCCGTTCGTCTGCGACTGCCGCTCAGTTGACCGGCTCGCAGAACGACACCTTGTCGCGCAGCGCCTTGCCGGCGGCAACGGGATCCTGCCCGGCCGGCAACGGCACGGAAACCGACGTGTGCTCGGTCGCGCTTTTCGGTTTCAGCCCCGGCCAATGCGTCTCTTTCCAGGTTGCGATCCAGTCGAGCTGGCCGGCACGCGCGCCGGGCACGAAGCGTAGCCGCAACGCGCCGTCGAAGTCTTCGCTGCAATGCGGGGCGTGCTGGTACTCCCGTTCGGAAAAGCAGGCGCGAATCTGCTTGTCGCAACTGAATGGCAGCTTCGAGATCCGTGGTGTTCCGGCATGCCCGCCATTCGGCCGCAGTTCGACGAAGTCGGCATTTTCCCAGCTTCCGCCGCCGCCCGAATAGCTTTCGGACCATCCGGCCAGTACCGCAACCGCGAAGCGCTCGCCGCCCAGCGGGTACAGCGCGGGGTAGATCCCGAGCGGTGGCGCCTCGCCATCGCCGTCGACGCGGTCGGCGGGCTGGTAGTCGGAGAAATCCCACTGCTGCAGGACTTTCCAGCCGGTGGCGGACGCGAAGCTCACCTTCAGCAACTGCGGGCCGGGCAGGATCGCGTAGTAATGGCCGGGCGCGTCGTTCTTGATCCGGTACAGCGACGGCGCTTTGCTTGCGTCGCTTGGCTCGCCTGCCGACCCGCACGACGCCGAAACCAGTTGGCAGACCCTGGGCTGCCAGTCGCGATCGGGCACGGCGGCTTTCGCGACCTCGACGAACGGCACCGCGCGGGCTTCGTTCGCTTCGCCGGCGGCGTGCGCGGCGGATACCGCCAGCAAAGCGGCCGCCAAAGCCGCCAGGCCGAACATGCCCGCTCGAATACGGTGATTCATTCAGCAATGTCCTTGTGATTGACTGCGGCTCGGCTGCGCGCGCAACACCGAACGCAAATCGTCGGCCTTGGCCCGGAAGCAACATTCGCCGTGCACACCGGCCGGCGCGCGCGTGATCAGCCCGCGCTCGCGTACAGCGTCGAATCCGCGAACCCTTCTGCATCGAGCACGCGCCCGACCAGGATCAGCGCGGTGCGCTCGATCTGCGTGCCCTGCACCTTGGCGACGATGTCGGCGAGCGTGCCGGTCACGCGCTCCTCGTCGGGCCAGCTCGCGCGATAGATCACCGCGACCGGGCAATCGGCGCCGTAATGCGGCAGCACTTCGTCGACGATGCGCGCGAGATGGCGCACGCCGAGATGGATCGCGAGCGTCGCGCGGTGCGCGGCGAGCGCGCCGAGCGCTTCGCCTTCCGGCATCGTCGTCTTGCCCGCGAAGCGCGTGAGGATCACCGTCTGCGCGACGCCCGGCAGCGTCAGCTCGACGCCGAGCGTTGCCGCGCACGCAGCCGTGGCCGTCACGCCCGGCACGATTTCGTACGGAATCCCGAGCACCTTCAGCCGGCGGATCTGCTCGCCGATCGCGCCGTACAGCGACGGATCGCCCGAATGCACGCGCGCGACGTCCTGCCCGTTCGCATGCGCGGCGGCGAGCAGCGCGACGATCGCGTCGAGGTCGAGCTCGGCCGTATTGACGACCTGCTCCGCGCGATGGCCGTCGAGCACGGCCGCCGGCACCAGCGAGCCCGCATACAGGATCACCGGGCAGGTGCGCACGAGGCGCTGGCCCTTCACCGTGATCAGCTCCGGGTCGCCGGGGCCCGCGCCGATGAAATACACCGTCATCGAAAAATCTCCGTTTATTCGTTGGATGATCGGCCGCGCGGCGTCACGCGCGCGCGGCCGGATCGAGTGCGTCGAGCAGCGCGGCGGCCGAGTCGAACGCGCGATCGGCGTCGGGCAGCGGCGGCCGGCGCAGCATCACGACCGGCAGCCGGCGTTCGCGCGCGACGTCGAGCTTGGCCTCGGTGGCCGCACCGCCGCTGTTCTTGCTGACGACGACGTCGATCCCCATCAGCGCGAACAGCGCGCGCTCGCCGTCGAGCGTGAACGGCCCGCGCGCGGCGACGATCTGCGCGTGCGCGTTGCCGGGATGCGCGTCGAGGCAGCGCACGAGCCAGAACTGGTGCGGCGGGATCGCGTCGAGATGCGCGAGCGGTTCGCGGCCCAGCGTGAACAGCGGCCGCTTGAACGGCGCGAGCGCGGCCTCGATGCCGGCCCAGTCGTCGACCATTCGCCAGTCGTCGCCGGGTTGCGGCGCCCATGGCGCGCGGCGCAGCGCCCACAGCGGCACGCCCGCGTCGCGCGTCGCGGCGGCGGCATTCGCGCTGATTCGTGCGGCATACGGATGTGTCGCGTCGATCACGAGGCCGATGCCGGCGCTGCGCAGATACGCGGCCAATCCGGCGGCGCCGCCGAAACCGCCGACGCGCACGTCGCAGCGCAGGTCGTCGGGCACCTTGCCGAGGCCGGCCAGGCTGTACACGTGGTGCGGACCGAGTGCGCGCGCGATTTTCAGCGCGTCGCCGGTGCCGCCGAGCAGCAGGATGCGCGCGCTCATCGCGCTTGCCCGACGAAGCGGCCCTGCCGGTCGATCGCGAACATCTCGACGGCGACCGATGGCGGCACGATGTCGCGCGCGACGCGCAACGCTTGCGCGCAGACGAGATCGCCGAGCGGCACGCCGGCGGCCAGCGCGAGCTTCAGTGCTTCCTGGCTCGTGTTCGCGGCGCGCATCGCCGCCTGCAGCGCATCGTTCGCACCGGCCTCGGCCGCCCACTGCGCGAGCAGCGGCAGGTCGATGCTCGAATGGCGGCTGTGCAGGTCGAGGTGGCCGGCCGCGAGCTTGCTGAGCTTGCCGAAGCCGCCGCACATCGACAGCCGCGCGATCGGTGCGCGCCGCAGATGCTTGAGCACCGCGCCTGCGAAATCGCCCATCTCGACCAGCGCCATGTCGGGCAGGTGGTAGTGCGCGCGCATCGCGTCCTCGCTCGTATTGCCCGTGCACGCGGCGATATGCTCGATGCCGTTCGCGCGCGCGACGTCGATGCCCTGGTGGATCGACGCGATATACGCCGAGCACGAGAACGGCCGCACGATGCCGGTCGTCCCGAGAATCGACAACCCGCCGACGATGCCCAGGCGCGGGTTCATCGTCTTCAGCGCGAGCGCCTCGCCGCCTTCGACGCCGATCGTCACGTCGAAGCCGCCCATGTAGCCATGCTCGGCTGCCAGCGCGTCGAGGTGGGTCGTCATCATCTGGCGCGGCACCGGATTGATCGCCGGTTCGCCGACCGGCAGCGTCAGCCCCGCACGCGTGACCGTGCCGACGCCCGGCCCCGCGTGAAAACGCACGCCGGGCGCCGCCGCGAGCGCGACGCGCGCGAAGATCAGCGCGCCGTGCGTGACGTCCGGATCGTCGCCGGCATCCTTGATCGTGCCGGCTTCGGCGCCGTCGGCGGTGATCCGGCAGAACTCGAGCCGCATCATCACGCGCTGCCCCTTCGGCAGCACGATCTCGACTGCATCGTCCGCGTGGCCCGCGAGCAGCAGGCGCGCGGCCGCGAGCGAGGTCGCGGTCGCGCAGCTGCCGGTCGTATAGCCGAAGCGCAGCGGCGCGTGCTGTTCGGGGGTTTCGTCGCGCATCACGCGTCCGTTGCGTTCGTCAGGTTCGACGGTCCGGCCGTCGCGGCCGCATCGGGCTTGCGCACGTCGTACAGCGTGACCGGCAACGGCTGCCGCCACGTGTCGAAGCGGCCGAGCGGTTCGGCATGCGCGAGCGACACGCGCGTGAGCGTGCCGCCGTGCGCATCTCGCCATGCGGCGAGCGCCATCTCGCCCTGCAGCGTGACCGCGTTCGCGACCAGCCGGCCGCCGGGCTTCAGCGACGACCAGCACACGTCGAGCACGCCGGGCGCCGTCGCACCGCCGCCGATGAAGATCGCGTCCGGCGCGGCGAGCCCGGCGAGCGCATCGGGCGCGCGGCCCGAGACAAGCTGCAGGCCCGGCACGCCGAGCGCGTCGCGGTTGTGCTCGATGAAGCGCTGCCGCTCCGCATGCGCTTCGATCGCGATCGCCTGGCATGACGGATGCGCGCGCATCCATTCGATGCCGATCGAGCCGCTGCCGGCGCCGACGTCCCACAGCAGCTCGCCGGGCGCGGGCGCGAGACGCCCGAGCGTCATTGCGCGCAGGTCGCGCTTGGTGAGCTGGCCGTCGTGGCGGTACGCATCGTCGGGCAGGCCGGGCGTGAGCGCGCGGCGCGGCGCGTCGGGGCCGGCCTGGCAGTCGAGCGCGACGAGATTGAGCGCGGCCGTTTCTGCGATGTTCCAGTCGTGCGCGAGGCCGTCGAGACGACGCTCGAGCGGGCCGCCCAGATGTTCGAAGACACTGATGCGCGTCGGTCCGAAGCCGCGGGCGACGAGCTCGGCCGCGACAGCGGCCGGCGTGCGGCCGTCGGCACTCAGCACGAACAGGTGCCGGCCCGGCAGCAGGTGGCGCGCGAGCGTCGCGAGCGGACGACCGACGAGCGATACCGCGCCGATGTCCTGCAGCGCCCAGCCGAGGCGGGCGGCCGCGAGCGACAGCGACGACGGCGCGGGCAGCACGCGCCATTCGTCGGGGGAAAGCTGGCGCGCGAGCGTGGCGCCGACGCCGAACAGCATCGGGTCGCCGCTCGCGAGCACGCAGACGGGCGACGGGCGGCGGGCGAGCACACCCGCGATGTCGAACGGCGACGGCCACGCTTCGCGCGCAGCCGGCAGCCGCGCGGGCAGCATGTCGAGATGCCGCGTCGCGCCGACGACGAGCGTCGCGTCGAGCAGCGCGCGCCGCGCGCTGCGTCCGAGCCCCGCGTACCCGTCGTCGCCGATGCCCACTACCGTCAGCCACGCCGTCATGCACCCTTCCCCATCGTTCGATTCCATCGTGTCGCCGCGCGGCCGTAACAGGGCCCGCGCAGCCGTCCGCATTGCGAAAGACGGCATGGTACCGTGTTCCACCCCGCGTTTCATCTGCCGGCCCGCCGGCGCCGGGCCGTCGTCCGTTTCGCCCGTCGCGAACGGCTTTCCGGTCGCGAACCGCGGTCGAAATCGGGTATCCTACGGCCGTTCGTTCGCCGGTGCCCCTCGGGGCCGAAGAGGGAACACAGGGCGCACCGCGCGCCGCTGTGGCTGCCCCCGCAACTGTAGACAGCGAGCCGATCTCCCCCCTCACGCCACTGGTTCGACCGGGAAGGCCGGGAGCCGGCGCCGACCTGTCAGCCAGGAGACCTGCCGGCCAGAAAGTGCGTGCGTGCCAGTCGGCGTCGGGCGGGGTGTACCGATGCGTTGGCCGCGGCGCGACACTGCCCCGGTACCCCGTTGAGTTCCGCCCCCGATTCGATTCCTGCGTCGCCTGTCGTGCGCCCTTCGGCCTGCCCGGGGCTCATGCGCGTCGTTGCGGCCGCCGACGGCGGGCTGTGCCGGATCAAGCTGCCGGGCGGCCGGCTCGATGCGCGCCAGGCGCGCGCGATCGCCGCCGCCGCACGGGCATACGGCTCCGGCGCGATCGACGCGACCAATCGTGCGAATCTCCAGCTACGCGGCATTCGCGACGGCGCGGCCGACGCGCTGACGCGCGCGTTGCTCGACGCGGGGCTCGGCCCGCGCGCCGCTGCCACCGCAAACTCGACCGCGGATTCAACCGCCGATGCGGCCGCGCTCGCCGCGAGCGACGACGTCCGCAACGTGATGCTCAGCCCGCTCGCCGGACATGACCCCGCCGCGCTCGTCGACAGCCGCGCGCTCGCCGTTCCGCTGCTCGACATGCTGGCAAGCGAGCCGCGCCGCGGCGAGCTGTCGCCGAAATTCTCGATCCAGCTCGACGGTGGCGAATCGGTCGCGGCGCTCGATCATCCGCACGACATCTGGCTCGCAGCATGGCGCCGCGACGACGGCGCGGTGCGCATCGCGGCCGGGCTGGCCGGTTGTCCGCCGATTGCATTCGACGATACGCCTGCTTCGGTCGATGTGTCGCCCGACCAGGGCGTAGCGCTCGTCCGCGCACTGCTGCTCGCGTTCCTCGATCTCGCGCCGGCCGACGTCACGCGGATGCGTGCGCTGCTCGCGACGTGCGGCGCACGCGCGTTGCTGGATCGCGCGCAGCACTACCTGCCCTTCCCGCTCACGGTCGATCCCGCGCTCGCAGGCTGGCGGCGCATGCGCTCCGATTCCGCACTGCGTTTCGGCGCGCGTCCGTCGCTCGACGCAGCGCGCTGCAGCGTCGGTGCGCAATTCGCGCTCGGGCGGCTCGACGCGACGCAACTGGAACGGCTCGCCGCATTGGCCGAAGCCGACGGCGACGGCATGCTGTCGATGACGCCGTGGCAAGGCGTGTTTATCCACGGCGTGTCGCACGCACGCGCACCGGCCACGCTCGACGCGCTCGCGTCGCTCGGCCTCGTCTGCGCATCGTCCGACCCGCTTGCGACGCTTGTCGCGTGCACCGGCAGCGCGGGCTGCGCGAAAGCGCACGCCGATACGAAACACGATGCGCTCGCGCTCGCCGCGCGCATCGGCCAACCGCTCGACGTGCACCTGACCGGCTGCGAGCGTCACTGCGCGCTGCCGCATCCCGCGACGCACACGCTCGTCGCGGTTGCCCCCGCGCACTACGACCTTTACCGGCGCGACGCCGCCGCGGGCCTCGGCGCCCCGCTCGCGCGCCATCTGACGATTGACCAGGCCGCGGCCCGACTGACGGGCGCACGGCATAGCCAGGACACCACCACCGATGCTTGACTACATTCGCGACGGGCAGGAAATCTACCGCCAGTCGTTCGCGACGATCCGCGCCGAGGCCGACCTGTCGCAGGTCCCGCCCGATCTCGAGAAACTCGCGGTGCGCGTGATCCACGCGTGCGGGATGGTCGATGTCGTCTACGACCTGCGCTTCTCGGCCGGCGCCGGCACTGCCGGCCGTACGGCGCTCGCGGCCGGCGCGCCGATCCTGTGCGACGCGAAGATGGTTGCCGAAGGCATCACGCGCGCGCGGCTGCCGGCCGGCAATCCCGTGATCTGCACGCTCGGCGAGCCGGAGGTGCCCGATCTCGCACGGCATCTCGGCAACACGCGCTCGGCCGCCGCGCTCGAACTGTGGCGCCCGCATCTCGCCGGCAGCGTCGTCGTGATCGGCAACGCGCCGACCGCGCTGTTCCACCTGCTCGACATGATCGATGCCGGCGCGCCGCGCCCCGCGCTGATCCTCGGGTTCCCGGTCGGCTTCATCGGCGCGGCCGAATCGAAGGCGATGCTCGACGCCGACAGCCGCGGCGTGCCGTACGTCGCGCTGCTCGGCCGGCGCGGCGGCAGCGCGATGGCGGCCGCCGCGGTCAACGCGCTCGCGACGGAGGTCGAATGACGACCGCGCGCGGACGCCTGTTCGGGGTCGGCGTCGGCCCCGGCGATCCCGAACTGATGACGATCAAGGCGCTGCGCGTGCTGCAGGCCGCACCCGTGGTCGCGTATTTCGTCGCGAAGGGCAAGAAAGGCAACGCGTACGGCATCGTCGAAGCGCACCTGCTCGACACGCAGACGCAACTGCCGCTTGTCTATCCGGTGACGACCGAGGCATTGCCGCCGCCGCTTTGCTACGAGACGGTGATCGCCGACTTCTACGATACGGCCGCCGAAATCGTCGCGGCGCACCTCGACGCGGGCCGCGACGTCGCGGTGATCTGCGAGGGCGACCCGTTCTTCTACGGCTCGTACATGTACCTGCACGACCGCCTCGCGCCGCGCTACGACACCGAGGTCATCCCGGGCGTGTGCTCGATGCTCGGCGGCACGGCCGTGCTCGGCCAGCCGCTCGTCTATCGCAACCAGAGCCTGTCGGTGCTGTCGGGCGTGCTGCCCGAACCCGAGCTGCGCGCGCGGCTCGCACAGGCCGACGCGGCCGTCGTGATGAAGCTCGGCCGCAATTTCGACAAGGTGCGGCGCGTGCTCGACGAACTCGGGCTCGCGAAGCGCGCGCTGTACGTCGAGCGCGCGACGATGGCGAGCCAGCGCATCGTGCCGCTCGACGAAGTCGACCCGATGGCGTCGCCGTATTTCTCGCTGCTCGTCGTGCCGGGGGAAAAATGGCAAGGATGACGACTCCGCCCGCGATCGTGATTCTCGGCGCCGGCGCGCTCGACACCGCGCGGCGCATCCAGGCGCGCTACCCGGGCGCCCGCGTGCACGGGCTCGCGTCGCGCGTCGATGCCGACGAGCCGTTCGACGAACTCGGCGCGCACCTGCGCGAACTCTATGCGCGCGGCTTGCCGATCGTTGCGCTGTGCGCGGCCGGCATCGTGATTCGCTGCGTCGCGCCCGCGCTGGCCGACAAGGGCGTCGAGCCGCCGGTGCTCGCGGTTGCGGAGGACGGCTCGGCCGTCGTGCCGCTGCTCGGCGGGCTGACGGGCGTCAACGTGATCGCGCGCGAAATCGCCGATTGGCTCGGCGTCGCGCCGGCGATCACGACGAGCGGAGAACTGCGCTTCGGCGCATGCGTGCTCAATCCTCCCGAAGGTTATGCACTCGCCGATCTCGCGCAGGGCAAGCGCTTCGTGTCCGACCTGCTCGCAGGCGCGTCGACGCGCATCGACGGCGCGGCGCCATGGCTCGACGATGTCGCGCTGCCGCGCGACGCCGCCGCAGCGCATGCGATCCGCGTGACGCCCGATGCATGGCGCGGCACGCGCGACGAACTCGTGATCCATCCGCGCAGCGTGGTGGTCGGTGTCGATGCGCATGCCGTGCACGCAGACGAAGCGCTCGCCGCGCGCATCGAAGCCGCGCTCGAAGCGCAAGGCCTCGCACGGCTGGCGCTCGCGGCCATCGTCGCGCCGGCGTCGGCGATCGGCGAAGCAGCGCTGGAGGATGCCGCACAAACGCTCGGCGTGCCGCTGCGCTTCGTCGATGTCGATGTCGACCCTCACGCAGAAGCCGACGCGGCGACGCTGCTCGGCCGCGCGTTGCGCGTCGCGCACACGCTGCGCGCCTCGTCGAACGGCCTCGCGTGCGCAGTCGCGTCGCAGCCGGTCGATCCCGCCACGCTCGGCCGCGCGCGCGGCCGCCTGACGGTGCTTGGCCTCGGCCCGGGCGGCGCTGCGTGGCTCACGCCGGCCGCGCGTGCCGCGCTCGACCAGGCGACCGACATCCTCGGCTACACGACCTACGTGACCATGGCCGGCCCGTTTCGCGACGACCAGCGCGTGCACGGCACCGACAATCGCGAAGAGATGCAGCGCGCGCGCCATGCGTTCGAACTCGCGGCCGAAGGCCGGCGCGTCGCGGTCGTGTCGTCGGGCGACCCCGGCGTATTCGCGATGGCCGCGGCCGTGCTCGAAGCGCTCGACGAAGCGCGCGACCCGCAATGGGCGACAGTCGACCTGCGCGTGGAACCCGGCATCTCGGCGTCGCTCGCGACTGCCGCGCAAGCCGGCGCGCCGCTCGGCCACGACTTCTGCGCGATCTCGCTGTCGGACAACCTGAAGCCGTGGGACGTGATCGAGACGCGCCTGCGGCATGCGGCGCAGGCCGATCTCGTGATGGCGTTCTACAACCCGATCTCGCGAGCGCGGCCGTGGCAGCTCGACCGTGCGCTCGATGTCGTGCGCGCGCATCGTGCGGCCGATACGGTGGTCGTGCTCGGGCGTGACATCGGCCGGCCGGGCGCGACACTCGCGACGACGACGCTCGGCGCGCTGCGCAGCGACCAGGTCGACATGCGCACGATGGTGATCGTCGGCTCGTCGACCACCCGGCGTTTCGCGCTCGACGGCGGACGCGAGTGGGTCTATACGCCGCGCTGGTATCGCTGAACGCGGCTAGCGCATGAACCGGGCGCCGCGCACGTCGGCATGCCCGGTGCCGGCCGCGCTGCCGGTTCGCCAGAACCGGTACACGAGCACGCCGACGATGGCCTGCGCAACGACGACGAACGCGACGCAGCCGGCCCATCCCCACCGATGCCAGCCGGGCACCGGCAGGATCGACCCGAGACTGCCGCCGAAGTAATAGCAGGACAGGTAGATGCCGATCGCCGTCGAGCGTGCCGTCGCAGCAGCCTGCGAGACGAACGCGTTGGCCGACGCCTGTTCGACGAACACGGCAGTCGAGCTGAGCGCGAGGCCGGCCAGGATCACCGGCACGCTGTCGGACAGCGTCAGCAATGCACCGCCGATCGCGCATGCAGCGGCCGCGAGCCCCGGTGCGCGCGGGCCGCGATGCCGCGCGACGCGCCCCGCGAGCGGCGTGACGACCACCGCCACCAGAAACACCGCATAGATCGCGCCGATCCCGACCGTGCCGAAGCCGAACGGCGCGCGGGCAAGCCGCAAACCGATGAACGTGAAGGTCGCGACCTGCGACGCGAGCACGCACGCGCCGATCGCGAACGATGCGAGCAGCGGGCCGCGCGTGACGATGCGCCACGGTGACCCCGCAGCGGATTCGTTGCCGGAACGCCGCGCGATTGCACCGGCCGCCGGCAGGCTCGCGTAAATCGCGATGCCCGTAACGAGACACAGCACCGCGACGATATCGAGCGCGTGCCGCCAGCCCCACATCGACGTCAGCAGGTTGGTCGCGAAGCGGCCCGCGAAACCGCCGAGCGTCGTGCCGGCGACGAACAGCGAACCGATCTCGGCCGACGTGCCGCGATCGAAACGTTCGCCGATATACGCGATCGACAGCGCAAAGACGAACGGCATGATCAGCCCGGCGGCAAAGCGCGCGCCGAGAAACGACGCGAAACTTGCCGCATGCGCGGACCACACGACCGGCAGCGCGACGGCCACCGCCGCGAGCGAAATCGCGACGCGCCGCTCGATGCGCGTGGCCAGCATGCCGACGAACGGCGCGATAATGGCGACGGCCGTCGTGGTCGCGCTCACGCCCTGCCCCGCGCGTTCCGCGCTGACGCCGAAGGTCGCCGCGAGTTCGTGCAGGATGCCCTGCGTCGAATAGAGATTGAGAAACGCGGCGAAGCCGCAAAGAAAGAACGCGATGCGCGTGATCCTGTCGTTCATCGGGGCGGCCCTGTCATCGATGACGACAGTCTGACGAGCGCGCCGCACACACGCCAATACCGTTTTCATCGCCATTGATACCGGAACGACAACAATGCTCGACCTGCGCCGCCTCCGTTATTTCGTGGTCGTCGCCGACGAACTGCACTTCGGCCGCGCGGCATTGCGCCTGCGCGTCGCGCAGCCGCCGCTGACGCGCCATATCGCCGCGCTGGAAAGCGAGCTCGGCGTCCGGCTGTTCGAGCGTTCGACGCGTGCGGTGCGGCTGACGCCGGAAGGCACGCTGTTTCTCGAGCATGCGCGCCACGTCGTCAGCGCGGCCGCCGAGGCCGAGACGAGCGCGCGCAAGATCGCGCAAGGCATCGCCGGGCGCATCGTGATCGGCTATGCGAGTTCGATCCCGATGTCCGACACGTTCCCTGGCGTCATCCGCGCCGCGAGCCGGACGATGCCCGACGTCGAGCTCGCGTTCCGCGAAGCGGCGACTGCCAGCCAGCGCCAGCAGATCGCGGACGGCACGATGGACATCGGCTTCGGCTGGGCGTGGGACGGCGCGCCCGGCGTAGCGGTTGCGTCGCTCGTCGCGTCGCGCGAGCCGCTGGTCGCGGCCGTGCCGGCCGGCAATCCGCTCGCGGGCCGCGCGAGCATCGACGTGGCGGAACTCGCTGACGAGACCTTTGTGACCTTCCCTCCCGGTTACGGTTCGGCATTGACCGCAGCGCTGGACGACCTGTGCGCGCAAGCCGGATTCGCGCCGCGGATCGGCGCGACCGCGGCGCAGATCACGACGCTCGTGTCGCTGGTGGCCGCCGAACAAGGCATCGCGATCGTGCCGGGTTTCACCGCGACGCTGCAGCGCCCGGGCGTCGTCTACGTGCCGCTCGCGGGTGCACGCGCGGTCGAGCAGATCGTGTCGTGGAGCGAGCCGTTTGCGTCGGCGTGCGTCGAACGCTTCGTCGCACTGGCGCGCGCGCTTGTACAAACTGCATCGGCGTAAGCGACGTTAACGACGTTAGCGACGCGCATCGAGCTTCACGCGATCGGCACGATCGATCGGGAAAATCGCCCGTCCGATGCACTGCGGAACGGTGTCGAATCGGCAAGATCGTTACGTATCGGGAATCAAATAACAAAAAGAACTCCTGACTATTCACTATTCGGCGCGAATCCTCCAAGATGGGCACGCCGCCGGCCGGGCATGCCCGGTCGTCCGCCCGGCGGCGATACGCGGGCCAGCGTATCCCTCTTCCACTTGGAGAACAGAATGAACAACAACGTGTTGCAGCGTTTCATCCCGCGTGCGCTTGCCGCGGGCTGTCTGCTCGCCGCCGCGAGCGTGTCGCAGGGCGCCGGCGTCTATGCACCGTTCGTCGACGTGACGCTCTATCCGACGCCGCTCGTCGACCAGATCGGCGTCCGGCAAGGCGTCCAGCAATTCACGCTCGCGTTCGTGGTCGCGGGCAACGGCTGTGCGCCGTCGTGGGGCGGCGTGCAGCCGATCGGCAACGGCGCGAGCGGCGGCCTGCTGACTGCGCTGTCGACGTCGATCGCGAGCTATCGCGCGAAAGGCGGCGAAGTTGCCGTGTCGTTCGGCGGTGCGAACGGCACGCCGCTGATGCAGGCCTGCTCGACGGTTCCCGCGCTGAAGACCGCCTACCAGACCGTGATCGACACGTACGGCCTCACGCATATCGACTTCGACATCGAAGGCGCGTCGCAGCAGGACACCGCCGCGGTCGCACGCAACTTCCAGGCCGTCGCGCAACTGCAGTCCGACTATGCGGCGAAGGGCAAGCCGCTGCACGTCACGCTGACGCTGCCGACGATGCCGACCGGGCTCACGCAGGACGGCGTGAACGTCGGCAACGCGGCGATCGCGAACAACACGACGTTCGACGCGGTGAACCTGATGACGATGGACTACGGCCCCGCGAACATCGACATGGGCGCGGCCGCGATCAGCGCCGCGCAGGCGCTGTACGCGCAGCTCGATACGGCGTTCAAGTCGGCGGGCCAGCCGAAGACCGGCGCGCAGCTCTGGCAGATGGTGGGGGTGACGCCGATGATCGGCGTGAACGACGTACAGGGCGAGACCTTCACGCTCGCGAACGCGCAAAGCGTGCTGAACGCGGCGGTCAACAACGGCTACGGATTCTTCGGCAACTGGTCGGTCGGCCGCGACCAGCCGTGCCCGAACAACGGCGCGTATGCGTCGCCGACCTGCTCGGGCGTCGCGCAGCAGCCGTACGCGTTCGCGGCGATCTTCCGCAAGCTCGACGGCAAGTGGGGCGCGGGCGTCACGCAGGACCCGAACTACGGCGGCGGCTCGGACGGCGGCACGCCGCAGCCGGGCGCGCCCTGGGTGGCCGGCCAGGTCTATACGGCCGGCGCGACGGTGACCTACCAGGGCACGACGTATCAGGCGCAATGGTGGACGCAGGGCGACGTGCCCGGCCAGGCGGCGGTGTGGAAACCGGTCGGCGGCGGTTCGCCCGTGTGGTCGGCCACGACCGCCTACCAGGGCGGCACGTGCGTGATGTACCAGGGCGCGAAATACTGCGCGAAATGGTGGACGCAGGGCGACAACCCGAGTGCCGGCGGCGTGTGGGTGAAGTCGTGATGATGCAACGCGCCGGCGCATGACGCGCGACGGGCCGTTTCCGGCGCGGCAGGATCGCACGCCGGAACGGCTCGTCATGCTTCGCCATGAAAAACGCCCCAAAGGTTGGATCGGCGCCCAACTTTTGGGGTGCAGTTCAGACTGCTGGCCCGCTGCCGGCCGTCGCGTGCCGCTGCCCTACCCGCGCGCGTGCTCGGCCAGCAGCCGCGCCTTCGCGTCGACGAGCAGCGCTGCATGTGCGTCGCGATGCTGGCGGATTCGCTCGGTCGGCCCGACGACCGACAGACCGTACCAGTCGCCATCGAGCGTCAGCGCAACCGCGATTGCCGACAGCTCGGGCGCGCTTTCGCTGAAGTTCTCGGCCCAGCCGAGTTCGCGAAACCGCGCGGTTTGCGCAACGAGCGCCGGCAGGTCGGCCACCGTCGCGTCGGTGAAGCGCTCGAACGGCAACTGCGCGCCGAGCGCCTGCTGCGCATCGCCGGCGAGTTCCGCGAAGATCGCCTTGCCGATCGAGTTCGCGTGCAGCGGCCGCAGTTCGCCCGGCTGGCGCGTATAGCGGATCGCCTGCTCCGACTCGACGACGTCGAGGTAGGTCACCGACAGCCCCTGGATCTTGCCGAGCACGGCCGTCTCGCGACTCGCGTCGCGCAGCGCGACGAGATGCGGATGCACGATGTCGACGACGGGATCGGTCGCATCGATTGCGGCCGCGATCGTCTGCAGGCGGCGCGTCGGGTAGTAGCCGCCGCGCTTGCGCACTTCGTACAGGTAGCCGCGGCTCACGAGCGTGCGCGCCATCGCGAGGCAGCTCGACGCCGGCACATTGAGCAGGCGCGCGAGTTCGGTGAGCGGCAGCGGCCGCCGTTCGGCGGCGAACAGCTCGAACAGGTCGAGCGTGCGGGCAACGAGTTTGACGTCCATGACGAGCGCTTGATTCGGAACGGGAAACCGCGCGCCGGGCGGGCCGCCGCGCGTCAGTAGGACTTCGGCAGCCCGAGCACCTTCTCCGCGATGTAGCACAGGATCAGTTGCGGACTCACGGGCGCGAGCCTCGGAATCATACACTCGCGCAGGTAGCGCTCGACGTGGTATTCCTTCGCGTAGCCCATCCCGCCGTGCGTCGCGATCGCCGTCTGGCACGCGTGGAACGCGGCTTCCGCGCCGAGGTATTTCGCCGCGTTCGCCTCCGCGCCGCACGACTGCCCCGCGTCGTAGCGCGTCGCGGCCTTCATCACCATCAGCCATGCGGCCTCGAGCTGCATCCACGCCAGCGCGAGCGGATGCTGGATCGACTGGTTCTGCCCGATCGGCCGGCCGAACACGACGCGCTCGC
The DNA here is from genome assembly GCF_025560745.1 of Burkholderia sp. S-53. NCBI lineage: Bacteria > Pseudomonadati > Pseudomonadota > Betaproteobacteria > Burkholderiales > Burkholderiaceae > Burkholderia > Burkholderia sp. S-53. The sequence continues at coordinate 1,871,988 of NZ_CP090483.1, read as the reverse complement.
ACGCATACTGCGTCGCGCGGCGCAGCGCGGCCTGCCCGAGCCCGATCGCCTCCGCGGCGATCAGGATCCGTTCGGGATTCAGCCCGTGCAGCAGATAGCGGAAGCCATCGCCTTCGTTGCCGATCAGGTCGTCGTGCGACACGCGCAGGTTGTCGATGAACAGCATGTTGGAATCGACGGCCTTGCGGCCCATCTTCTCGATCTCGCGCACCTCGACGCGCGAGCGGTCGAGATCGGTGTAGAACAGGCTCAGCCCGTCGGTCGGTTTCGCGACCTGGTCGAGCGGCGTCGTGCGCGCGATGATCAGCATCTTGTTCGCGACCTGCGCGGTCGAGATCCAGATCTTGCGCCCGCTCAGTACGTAGTGATCGCCGTCGCGGCGCGCCTGCGTGGTCAGGTGCGTGGTGTCGAGGCCCGCGTCGGGTTCCGTCACCGCGAAGCAGGCCTTGTCGCACCCGGCGATCAGCGGCGGCAGGAAGCGCGCCTTCTGCGCGTCGTTGCCGAACACCTGCACAGGGTTCAGCCCGAAGATGTTCATGTGGACGGCCGACGCGCCGGACAGGCCGGCGCCCGACGCGCTGATCGTGCGCATCATCAGCGCGGCCTCGGTCATTCCGAGCCCGGCGCCGCCATGGGCCGGGTCCATCGCGATGCCGAGCCAGCCGGCCTCGGCGAGCGCCGCGTGGAAATCGTCCGGAAACCCGCCCGCGCGATCGCGTTCGAGCCAGTAGTCGTCGCCGAAGCGCGCGCAGATTTTCTCGATCGCGCTTTCGATCGCGCGCTGGTCGTCGGTCAGGTCGAACTGCATGGACTGCTCTCCGGGAAAAGGTGAACGGCCGCGCCGTTCTCAAGAAAACGCCGAGCCGCTCCGAGGTTTCCGCCTCGAAGGAAGTCCCCTCGGGGCGCCCGGCGCGACGCGACAGGTGTGGCGGCGCTCATAACGGAAACACGCCCGTCGCGACCGCGGCGAAGACCATCAGCACGGTGGCGGCGAACAGGAACGGAATCGTGAATTTCTGGTGCTCGGCGAGTTCGACGCCGGTCAGGCCGACGATCAGGAACGTCGCGGGCGTGAGCGGGCTCACCGGGAAGCCCGTCGTCATCTGGCCGAGCAGCGCGGCCTGCGCCATCTGGATCGGCGGCACGCCGAGCAGCTTGCCGCTTTCCGCGAGCACCGGCAGCACGCCGAAGTAGAACGAATCGGGGTCGAACAGCAGGCTGAGCGGCATCGACAGCAGCCCGAGCACGAACGGCATGTGGCGCGCATGCTCGACCGGCACATGGGCGACGACGACTTCCGCCATCGCCTTCAGCATCCCGGTGCCGGACATGATGCCGGTGAACGCGCCGGCCGCGAGCAGCACGCTCGCCATCATCAGCGCGGCCTTCGCATGCGCATCGATCCGCTCGCGCTGCGCCTGCACGTCCGGGTAGTTGATCACGAGCGCGGCGACCGTGCCGAGCATGAACATCACCATCGGGTCGACGATGCCCGACACCAGCGTGACGAGCACGACGAGCGTCAGCGCCAGGTTGATCCGGAAGCGGCCGGGCCGGCGCAGCGCGCGTTCGGCGTCGGTCAGCTCGCGCGGTGCGACCGCGAGCGACGCCGCGCCGGCGCGATCGAGCCCGAGCCGTTTCGCCTCGCGCGCGCCGAGTACGTACGCGGTGCCGAACACGAACACGAGCCCGACGATCTGCACCGGAATCATCGGCATGAAGATCGCCGAGCCGGGAATGTGCAGCGCCGCCGACGCGCGCAGCATCGGCCCGACCCACGGCAGGAAGTTGACGCCGGCCGCCATCGATGCCACGCACGCGAGGATGCGTCGATCCATCCCGAGCCGCGTATAGAGCGGCATCATCGCGGGCAGCGTGACGAGAAACGTGACGGCGCCCGAGCCGTCGAGATGGATCAGCAGCGCGAGCAATGCCGAGCCCATCACGATGCGCGGCGGATGGCAGCCGATCACGCGCAGCACGCCCGCGATGATCGGGTCGAGCATCCCCGCATCGGTGAGGATTCCGAAAAATAGAATCGCAAAAACGAACATCCCGGCGATCGGGCCGATGTTCTGTACGCCGTGCACGATGAACTTGCCGGTCGCCAGCCCGAAACCGGCCGCGAGCGACGCGGCCACCGGCACGACGATCAGCGCGACGAGCGGCGACAGCCGCTTCGTGATGATCAGGCCGAACAGCGCGACGATGGCGATCGCGCCGATCCATGCGAGCATGATGCGTCTCCTCTTCAGCCGGTGCGTCCGTGCGCGGGCCGGCGTGGTGTCCGAACGGGGTGTGCGGCCTGCGCGTCCGTGCGCCGCCGTCGGGCGCGCGGCACGGCCGGCGGCCGCGATGCCGGTCAGTCCCGGCGGGTGTCGCGATCGTTGTCGGCTTGGGCGAAGACCTGCGCCGCATGTTCGTTCAGCGCGGGCGGCGGCCGCCGGTACGTGGCCGGCGTGCGGCCGAGCTTGATCGGCGACGCGATGCCGCGATGCCGGCCCAGCTCGACCTTCATCTCCCGATGCGCGACATGCGGATGATCGAGCGCCGCGTCGAGCCCGAGCACGGGCGCGCACGGCACGCCGCGGCGCATCAGTTGCTCGGCGAGCGCCGCGCCGTCGTGTCCGGCCAGCGCCGTTTCGAGCAGCGCGCGCAGCGCGGCGCGGTTCGCGCTGCGCGCGCGGTTGTCCGCGAAACGCGGATCGGCGGGCCAGTCGCGCGTGCCGAGCACGTCGCACAGCGCCGCGAACTGCCCGTTGTTGCCGACCGCGAGAAAGATGTCGACGGTGGCGGTCGGAAAGCTGTCGTACGGCGTGATGTTCGGATGCGCATTGCCGGTGCGCACGGGCGCGTTGCCCGAATGGAAGTAGTTCGGCGTATGCGGATGCAGGATCGACAGCGCGCAGTCGAACAGCGTCGATTCGACGAACTGGCCGCGGCCGCTCGCGTCGCGTTCGCGCAGCGCCATCAGCACGCCGAGCGCCGCGTTCAGCCCGGTGACGAGATCGACGATCGGCACGCCGACGCGCAGCGGCGCGCCGCCGGCTTCGCCATTGACGCTCATCAGCCCCGCGAGCGCCTGCACGGCCGCGTCGTAGCCGGGCAGCCCGCCGAGCGGGCCGTCCGCGCCGAAGCCCGACACGCGGCAATGGACGAGGCGCGGAAACCGCGCATGCAGCGCGTCGAAACCGAGCCCCCAGCGCTCCATCGTGCCGATCTTGAAGTTCTCGACGACGGCATCGGCATGTTCGAGCAGGCCGAGCAGCCGCTCGCGGTCGTCCGGTTGCGACAGGTCGAGCGCGACGCCGAGCTTGTTGCGGTTGACGCCGAGGAAGTACGACGCGGTGTCGCCGTCGAACGGCGGGCCCCATGTGCGCGTCTCGTCGCCGGACGGCGGTTCGACCTTGATCACTTCCGCGCCGTGGTCGGCGAGGATCTGCGTCGCGTACGGGCCGCCCAGCACCCGCGACAGATCGACGATGCGCAATCCCGCCAGCGCGCCCTGCTGCTCCCGTTCCGCCATGCGTCTCGCTCCTGGTTCCGGTTGATCGGACTGCCGGTTCCGGCAGGCCGGCGCCTGCGGCGCGACGTTCCGGATCAGGCAAATAATTCTTGTGTGTGAATTTATATTCACACTCAGGAATTATATTGTCAAGCCCGGATGCACCCGGCCGACGCGTGGATAACGCCGCCGGACGCAAGTGGGGACGACACCGAACGCGGGCTGGTTGCGGCGTCGCCCCGCCGTTCGTTAAGCTGACGAAAATCGTTCATCTCGAAAAAATCAGGCGGAATATTCATGAAACGGATCTTGCTGACGGCCTTCATGCTGGCGTCGACGCTGGGCGTCGGACACGCGCAAACCCAGACTTTCCATTTCGGCGAAGGACAGACGGGGACCCCGGACGCACGGCCCGCGCCCGCGCACCGGCACGCGCCGCCGCCTCACCGGCGCGCCGTCCACAAGCGCCGTCAGCCGCGCCACGCGAAGCCGACGCGCAGCGGGATCTACACGCACGCGTAACCCGGCGCGGGCGGCGCCTGCGCGATGCACGGAACTGTCACGAACGGCCGGTAAGATCGGTGCGGCTGCCTGCATGCCGTCGCGGCCCGCGGCCGGACCACGAACCGCCGACGCGCAATTTCTCCACGATTCAGCACCTGTTTTGCCGAACATGAGTACCGGGCCGGATACCCTCGCCGTCATCAAGGAACGCGCCACGATCGTGTGCCGCCAGCGCAGCAGCGTGCTGCTGGTCGCCCGCACCGCGGCGCGCTGGTCGCTGCCGGGCGGTACGATCCGGCGCGGCGAGACGCCGCTCGAGGCCGCGCAGCGGGAACTCGCGGAGGAAACGCGGCTGGAGGGGCTTGCGCTCGACTATGCGGTGCAATTCGGCGGATTGACGAAGCTGCATCACGTGTTCGTGGCCGACGTGCCGGCGCACCTGACGCCGCGCGCGAGCAACGAGATCGCCCGCTGCAAGTGGTTCACCGTCGACCGGCTCAACACGCTCCGTGCGAGCGTGCCGACGCGCAAGATCATCGAACTGCTGCGCCTCGACTGCTTTTCGGCGATCGCGAACGGCCCGCTGCGCTGACGCCGATGTCGCCTGCGCCGGTCACGCGCGCAGGAACGGGCCGGCCTTGCGTTCGAGCAGCGCGACGAGTTCGGGCTGCATGAACGCGTAACGGTCGGGGATGTCGAGGCAGACGACCTTCTTCTGCTTCAGCCGGGCGCCGAATTGCGCGGACAGTCTCGCCTTGTGCGCGCGCTCCATCACGAAGACGATGTCGGCCCAGTCGAGCTGTTCTTCGGACAGGCGCGTGTCCGCGTCGGGCGCGAGGCCCGCGGAGTCGGTCTCGACACCCGGCCACGCGGCGAATACCGCTTCGGCCGTCGGGCTGCGCAGCCGGTTGCGGCTGCAGATGAACAGTGCCCGTGTCATGCGGCGTCGCGGCGTGCCTGCCCGTTCAACCCTGAGGAATCGTGCCGGGCCGCACGTACGCGAGCATGTGCGGCACGTAGTCGGCCTTGCCGAGCTCGACGCCGTGATGGCGCAGGATCGCGTACGCGGCGATCGCGTGGAAGTAGAACTGCGGCAGCGCCCAGTCGCGCGCGTACTGCTCGCCGGTCATGTCGAACGCGATCCCGTTCGGCATGTCGAGCGCGATCGGCCGCGCGGCGCCGCCATCGAGCGCATCCGGTGCGAGTTCGCCGAGAAACGCGAGCGTGCCGGCGATGATCGCCTGCGCGTCGCTCAGCGTGCCGGGCTGCGCATCCGCATTCCATCCGGCTTCACGCAATGCCAGCAATGCGGCCGGCAGCGGCTCGGCGCGCAGCCGGTAGACCGGCTCCATCGCCTGGAAACACGAGAAGCGCACCTGTGCGGCGAGCGGATACATGTCGGCCGCCAGCTTCAATGTCATCGCCGCATCGGGCTCGGCGCCCGCGGCCTGTCGATGCGAGACAGCCTTGTCGAGCCACGCGGACTGCGCGCGCAGCATCTGGGTGAACGTCGGAACGAGAAGTTGGGTCGGTGACACGCGTGCACTCCTGTGTGGTGGTTCGCGCCACGATATCAGCGTCGGAACAAACCTGCATCCCCGTGTGGCCGGCGCACACTGCCCGACGCGGATCCGCAGACTTGTCCGATGGCGCGTGCGAGCGTTCCCGCACGCGGGACGATCGATGGTGGAGCCCGCCCGAACGCAGCGTCACGGCTTGCCGTGTCGTGCCAGGAAGCGATCGAGTTGCGATGCAAACGTCTTGCCGTCGCGCGCGCTGAACGGTGCCGGCCCGCCCGTGTCGATGCCCGCGCTGCGCAGCTGATCCATCATCGCCCTCGTCGACAGGCGTTCCTCGATGTTCTCGCGGCTGAACCAGTTGCCGCGCGGGTCGAGCGCGTGCGCGCCCTTGTCGAGGACGGCGGCGGCCAGCGGGATGTCGGCGGTGATCACGAGGTCGCCGGCCTCGGCCAGCTCGACGATGCGTGCGTCAGCGACGTCGAAGCCGGCCGGCACCTGCACCGCCTTGATGAACGGCGACGGCGGCGTGCGCAGAAACTGGTTCGCGACCAGCGTCACGCAGATTTCGGCACGACGCGCGGCGCGAAACAACATGTCCTTGATGACGGCGGGACACGCGTCGGCATCGACCAGTACTTGCATGGCGGGTTTTCCAAAGGGGAGAAGCAGAAGCGGCGATCATATCGCACCGCCGGCACGCGGCCCGATCAGCCGGCGAGGTCCGTGCAAAGCGCATCGGCCATCACCCACTGCGCGCCCCAAGCAGCGGCGAGTCGTGCGCCCTGCCCGATCCGCACGGCCGCGTCGTCGAAGTCGACGAACACGACGTGATCGGCCGCCGCGGGTTTCGCCGGCGCTTCGCGCGTGCGCCCGTCGGACAGCACCCACAGCCAGCGCTGCTTGTCGGGCGTGCGCCGCGCATTGCGCGCGAGCAGGTTCGCGGCGGCCGCGATGCCGTCCTCGAGCGGCGTGCCGCCGCCGCCGTCGACCGGTTCGAGCCAGCGCGCATTCCACCAGCGCGGCACGGCCGGGCCGAAGCGCCGCGCGGCGCCGTTGCCGCCGAAGCAGATCAGCGCGGTTTCGACGCGGTCGCGCGCCGCGCGATCGAAATACGCGACGATCAGCCCCTTCGCCAGCGCGAGCCGGTCGTGCGATAGCATCGACGCCGAACAGTCGAGCACGAAGCAATGCAGCGCGTGCGGCGTGCCGGCCCGTTTCCGGAAGCGCAGATGGCCATGGTGCAGCGAATCGCCGCGTTTCGCGGCGAGTGTCGCCGGCCACGCAACGGCCGTACCGGCGCGCGCCGTGCCCGGCACGCGCGCGGCTGCGCCTGACTGCCATCGAGGACCGCGAACGGCGTTCGCGGCGGCGCCTGCTCGATGGCTCAGCGTTTTTTTAGCGGCAGCGGCACCACGCTTTTCACGTCGCGCAGCCCGGCGGGTTCGGGCGGCAGGTAGCCCCAGTCGCCCTGCGATGCGGCGGTGTCGTTCTTTGTCGCTTCCGGTTGGTCTTGCGGCCGCTGGCGCGCATCCGGCGGTGAACGATCGTTGCGATCGTCACGTTCGCCGCCCGGCTGCGACGCGCCGGAAGATGGCGGCGTACCCGCATGGCGCCGGTGCCGCAGCACCGCTTCGGCTACACGTTCCACATGCGACACCGTCACCGCATCGGCCCGTTCCAGCGCGGCGAGTGCGCGCGCGGCGCGCAGCATCACGAGATCGGCGCGCAGCCCGTCGACGGCCGCATCGATGCACAGCGCGCTGACGCGCGCATGGACCGCATCGTCGAAATCGAGCATCGCCAACCGCGCGCGCGCCGCATGAATCCGGTCGCCAAGTTCGCGCTGCGCGGATGCATGACGTGCGCGAAACGCGTCCGGATCGAGATCGAATGCAAGCCGCGCCTTCACGATCCGCTCGCGCTGCGCGGCATCGAAGCAGTTCTCGAGTTCGACCATCAGCCCGAAGCGGTCGAGCAACTGCGGACGCAGCTCGCCCTCCTCGGGATTCATCGTGCCGACCAGCACGAAGCGCGCGTCATGCGCGTGCGATACGCCATCGCGCTCGACGATGTTCACGCCGCTCGCGGCGACGTCGAGCAGCGTATCGACGAGCCCGTCGGCAAGCAGGTTCACTTCGTCGACATACAGCACGCCGAGATGCGCGCGCGCCAGCAGGCCCGGCCGGAAGCGCACGCCGTTTTCGGCCAGCGCATGCGCGAGGTCGAGCGTGCCCGTCACCTGTTCGTCGCTCGCCGACAGCGGCAGCGTGACGAACTGCCCTTCGGGCAGCAGCTCCGCGAGGCCGCGCGCGGCGGTCGATTTCGCGGTGCCGCGCGGCCCGCTCACCAGCACGCCGCCGAGCGACGGATCGATCGCGGCGAGCAGCAGCGCCTGCTGCAACTCGTCCTGCGCGACGAGCGCCGCAAACGGAAAGACCGCTCGTGCGCGGTGCAGTGTCGGATCGGTCATCGCCGTCCCCCTTCCTGGAGTTGTTCGCTCGCGAGCCAGACCGCTTCGATCCGTTCGCGATAGTCGCCCGGCTGCTGCCACAAGCCGCGCTGGATCGCCTCGACGAAGCGTTCGCAGATGCCGTGCAGCGCCTTCGGGTTGTGCCGTTCGACGAACGCGCGCGTGTCGTCGTCGAACAGGTACGCGTCGGCGACGAGCGCGTACTGGTGGTCGGACAACACGCGCGCGGTCGCGTCATAGCCGTACAGGTAGTCGACGGTCGCGGCCATCTCGGCCGCGCCCTTGTAACCATGGCGCTTCACGCCGTCGAGCCATTTCGGGTTGACGACGCGCGAGCGGATCACGCGCGCGATCTCCTCGCGCAGCGTGCGCATCTTCGGCGCGACCGGGTTCGCATGGTCGCCGTGATAGATGCTCGGCTGCTGCCCGGACAGGTGCCGCACGGCCGCCGTCATCCCGCCTTGGAACTGGTAGTAGTCGTTCGAATCGAGGATGTCGTGCTCGCGGCTGTCCTGGTTCTGCACGACGACGTCGATCGTCGCCAGCCGCTCGCCGAACACGTCGGCCGCGGCGTCGCCCGCGCTGTTCTGTGCGTAAACATGGCCGCCCCACTGGCGGTATGCCTCCGCGAGATCGGCGTCGCTCTGCCAGCGACGCTGGTCGATCAGGTCCTGCAGGCCCGCGCCGTAGCTGCCCGGCCGCGCGCCGAACACGCGCCAGCCGGCGCGGCGCCGCGCTTCGTCGGGCGCCACGCCCTGCGCGATCCATTTCGCGCGTTCGCGCTCGATGCGCGCGCGGACCGGATTCAGCGCCTCGGGTTCGTCGAGTGCGGCGACGGCCTGCACGGCCGCGTCGAACAGGTGCATCAGGTTCGGGAACGCATCGCGGAAGAAGCCCGATACGCGCAGCGTCACGTCGATGCGCGGCCGGTCGAAGATCTCGATCGGCAGGATCTCGAAGTCGGTCACGCGATGGCTGCCGTGCGCCCATTTCGGCCGCACGCCGAGCAGCGCGAACGCCTGCGCGATGTCGTCGCCGCCCGTGCGCATCGTCGCCGTGCCCCACACGGACAGGCCGATCGCGCGCGGATAGTCGCCGTGATCCTGCAGGTGCCGCTCGATCAGTTGCTGCGCGGATTTCAGGCCGAGCGACCACGCGGCCTGCGTCGGCACCGCACGCGTGTCGACCGAGTAGAAGTTGCGGCCGGTCGGCAGCACGTCGGGACGGCCGCGCGACGGCGAACCGCTCGGCCCCGGCGGCACGAAACGGCCGTCGAGCCCGCGCAGCAGCTGGCGCATTTCCTCGCCGCCGCATGCGTCGAGCGCAGGCATCAGCGTCGAGCGGACGCGTTCGATCACCGCGAGCGTATGCGGCCATTCGCCGGGCGGCGTCGCGTCGATGCCGGCGTTGCCGCCGGCGGCTGCACACAGCCCGTCCAGCCATTGCTGCGCGAGCCGTTCGAGCCGCTCGCGCGTATCGCCCGCATGACGCCACGGCGATCCATCGAGCGCCTGCAGGACCGCCGGGCGCGGGCCGGCCCACGGCGCGGCCCAGTCGGCCGACAGCGGATCGAAATCGTCGCCGAGCATCAGGTCGCGCGCGAGCGCGCCGATCAGCCCCGCGCGTGTGCCCTTGCCGTCGCCGACCGGAAAGCGCGCGAGCGCGAGCAGCGTGTCGCGCCGCTGGCGATCGGCCGGCGATACGCCGAACACGTGCAGCCCGTCGCGAATCTGCGCTTCCTTCAATTCGCACAGCCATGCGTCGACGCGCGTCAGCAGCGCATCCTCGTCGCCCGCGTCGCGCGGCGGCGATACGCTCAGTTCGTCGTGCAGCCGGTGTTCGGCGATCGTCGCGAGGATCGTTTTCCTCAGAAGCTTCGCGCGCCGCGCATCGACCATCAGCGCTTCGTAGTATTCGTCGACCTGCCGCTCGAGATCCTGCAGCGGGCCGTAGTTTTCCGCGCGCGTGAGCGGCGGCATCAGGTGATCGACGATCACCGCCTGCGCGCGCCGCTTCGCCTGGCTGCCCTCGCCCGGATCGTTGACGATGAACGGATACAGGTGCGGCAGCGGCCCGAGCGTCAGGTCGGGCCAGCATGCGTCGGACAGCGCGACGCTCTTGCCCGGCAGCCATTCGAGATTGCCGTGCTTGCCGAGATGGATCACCGCGTCGATGCGGTACGCATCGCGCAGCCAGAAATAGAACGCGAGATACGCATGCGGCGGCACGAGATCCGCGTCGTGGTAGCTCGCGTAGTCGTTCTCGCCGCGCGAGCGCGACGGCTGGATCCCGACGAACACGTTGCCCGCGCGCCAGCCGGCGATCGTGAAACGCCCGTGGCGTAGCGTCGGATCGGCTTCGGGCGGCCCCCAGCGCTCGTTCAGCGCATCGCGCACGGCGGCCGGCAGCCGCGCGAAATGCGCGACGTAGTCGGCCAGCGCGAAACTCTGGAACGCCGGGCGCAGCGCATGCACGGCAGCGTCGTTGGTCACGCCTTCGGTGAGCCGCGCGATCAGCGCGTCGCCGTCGGGCGGCAGGTCGGCCACCGTGTAGCCCGCATCGCGCAGCGCCGCGAGCACGCGCAGCGCGGACGCCGGCGTGTCGAGCCCGACGCCGTTGCCGATCCGCCCTTCGCTTTGCGGATAGTTCGCGAGGATCAGCGCGACGCGCTTGCTCGCGTTGTCGAGCGTGCGCAGCCGGCACCAGCCGCGCGCGAGTGCCGCGACGAACGCGATCCGCTCCGCGTCCGGCTGGTAGCGCACGACGTCGACCTCGGTATGCGGGCAACGATACGCGAGCCCCTTGAAGCTCACCGCGCGCGTGACGATGCGCCCATCGACCTCGGGCAACGCGATATGCATCGCGATGTCGCGCGCATGCAGGCCCTGGTTGTCGGCCACCCATGCGTCGCGATTGCCGCCGGACAGGATCACCTGCAGCACCGGCGCGTCGCCGGCGAGCACGTCCGGCTCGGCGGCATCGATCGCGCCGGCCGCGAACGCGGTCGTGTTCAGCACGAGCGCGACGCCGTGCGTGTCGCAGAGCTGCGTGATGACCTCGCGGCTCACCGCGTCCTTCAGCGACGTCACGGCGATCGGCAGCGGATTCAGCCCTTCCCGAACGAGCGCGTCGGCCAGCGCGTCGAACACCGCCGTGTTCGCGGCCTGCCAGTGCGCGCGATAGAACAGGATCGCGACGACCGGCGCGCCGGGCGTCCAGCGCGGCCGCCAGTCGTCGACGCTCGCGCGGTCGCGCGCCGGGTGATACAGCGCGGCGGCCGGCAGCGGGCGCGGCAGCTCGGGTTCGTCGCCGAAGCCGAGCGTATGGAATGCGATGCTGCGCAACAGCGCGTCGGCATTGTGCACGCCGCCTTCGCGCAGGTAGCGCCACCACAGCCGGCACAGCTCGGGCACGACCGTGCTCTTCGCGACGAGGTTCGGGTCTTCCTGCAGGTCGCCCGAGAACATCGCGAGCTGCTGTCCGCGCTTCGACGCGAGCGACACGGCCTGTTCGATCCCGTACGGCCAGTACGCTTCGCCGCCGAGATGATCGATCACGACCGTCTTCGCGTGGCGCAGCACGTCGTCGACATAGAAATCGACGGACGCCGGCTGCCGCAGGAACGTGACGTTCGCAAGCCGCACGCTCGGGAAGCCGTCCGGCAGTTGCGGCACGACGCTCGCGAGCAGCGACAGCGTGGTGTCGGCCGAACTCAGGATCACGATGTCGGCCGGTTGCTGGTCGATCCGGACGACGCCCTGCGTATCGTCGACGAAGCCGCCCGGCGTGGTGCGCAGCAGATGCATCGTGCGTTACGCCTGTTGCGGTTCGGCCGCGCACGCGGCGTCGAACGCGCGTTGCAGCGCGGCCGCGTCGAGATCCTCGCCGATCAGCACGAAGCGGCTCGCGCGCGTTTCGCCGTCCTGCCAGCGACGGTCGAAGTAGCTGTCGAAGCGGCGGCCGACGCCCTGGATCACGAGCCGCATCGGCGCGCCGGGCAATGCGGCGAAGCCCTTCGCGCGGTAGATCGTGTGCGCTTCGACGACGCGCTGCAGCGCGGCGATCGTCGCTTCGCGCGAGCCCGCGTCGCCCGACACGACCACCGAGTCGAAATCGTCGTGATGGTGGTCGTGATCGCCGTCTTCGGCCGAGCCGTGATGGTCGTGGCGCAGGTGGATCGTTTCCTCCGACGCCGATTCGAGGCCGAGCAGCATCGCGAGGTCGAGCTCGCCGCGCGTCGCACGCACGATCTTCACCTGCGGCGGGATCTCGTCGCGGATCGCGGTTTCGATCTGCGCGAACTGCGCGTCGCCGACGAGATCGGCCTTGTTCACGATCACGAGATCGGCGGACGACAGCTGGTCGGCGAACAGTTCGTGCAGCGGCGATTCGTGGTCGAGGTTCGGGTCGGCGCGGCGCTGCGCGTCGACGGCCAGCGGGTTTTCCGCGAACTGGCCGCTCGCGGCGGCCGGCCCGTCGACGACGGTCACGACCGCGTCGACCGTGAAGCTGTTGCGGATCGTCGGCCAGTTGAACGCCTGCACGAGCGGCTTCGGCAGCGCGAGCCCCGATGTCTCGATCAGCACGTGATCGATGTCCGCACGGCGCTCGACGAGCGCTTCCATCACCGGATAGAACTCTTCCTGCACGGTGCAGCACAGGCAGCCGTTCGCGAGTTCGTAAAGCTGGCCCGCCGCTTCGTCCTGCGCGTCGTCGCAACCGATGCCGCAGCCCTTGAGGATTTCGCCGTCGATGCCGAGTTCGCCGAATTCGTTGACGATCACCGCGATGCGGCGGCCTTCGGCGTGCTGCAGGATGTGGCGCATCAGCGTCGTCTTGCCGCTGCCGAGAAAGCCCGTGACGATGGTAACGGGCAGCTTGCGTAGGGTCATGGAATATCCAGGTTCGTAAGGGGAGTCAGGCAGAGATCGTCACGTCGATCTCGTCGTAGCGCTTTAACCGGTAGATGAGGGCCGACACGAGCCAGCATGCGAGGAACAGGCCGATCACGACATAGCCGAGCATGCCGAAGTGCGACGCCACCATCGACGCGAAGTCCCACACCGGGCCCCGCAGCGACAGCTTGTCCGCGAGCAGCGCGAGCACCTCGATGCCGCCGATCAGCGCGGCGACCAGCACCGACACGAAGGTGATCGTCATGTTGTAGTAGATCTTGCGGATCGGCCGCACGTACGCCCAGCGATACGCGCCCATCATCAGGATGCCGTCGGTCGTGTCGACCAGCGTCATGCCGGCGGTGAACAGCATCGGCAGCGCCATCACGGACCAGAACGACAGGCCGCCCTGCACCTGCGCCGCCGAGATGCCGAACAGCGCGATCTCGGTCGCCGTGTCGAAGCCGAAGCCGAACAGGAACCCGACCGGATACAGGTGCCAACTGCGCGACACGAGCCGGAACAGCGGACGGAACAGGCGCGCGAGCACACCGCGCTGGTTCAGCAGCAGGTCGAGATCGGCGTCGACGATCGGCTCGCCGCGCTGCGCGGCGCGAAACGTCCGGTAGACGGAAATCAGGATCAGCAGGTTCGCGATCGCGAGCACCAGCAGGAAGAACGCCGACACGCTCGTGCTGATCACGCCGCCCCACGCTTTCATGCTCTCGAAGCGCGCGAGCGACGCGGCCGTCAGCGCGACCACGACCGACATCACGATCACCACCGTCGAATGCCCGAGCGAGAAGAACAGGCCCGCGCCGAGCGGGCTGCGGCCCTCCTGCATCAGCTTGCGCGTGACGTTGTCGATCGCCGCGATGTGGTCGGCATCGACCGCGTGGCGCAGGCCGAACACGTACGCGAGCAGCGCGGTGCCGAGCAGCACCGGCTGGCCGTGGAACGCGATGAACGCCCAGATCCACGCGCCGACGTTGAACGCGATCAACAACGAATAGATGGCGACGATCTTGCCGCGCAGCCCGGACGGGCTGTCGTTGAACAGGCGGGAAAGCGGGTCGAGCATGGTGCTCCCTTGCGAACGGTCGACATGAAGAATGCCAACACGGCCGTCGCTGCGCGGCCCCGCGCGGTCCGGCCCTTCATCGGGCCGGATCATGCGCGCTCGCGCAGGCGGTCGGACGACGGGAATCGGGAAACGCTCGGGTGTCGGACACGCTGCGGCCGTGGACGATGCGCCGCCTCCCCGCGGCGCTGAACCCCAACGTTTAGGCCGGTATCCGGGCTGGCGAACACGCCGCTTCGCCTTCCCGGATACGCAGGGCATCCAGTGGCGGTCGTCCGCATGCGCGCGGCATGCGGCGAAGCGGCGCTGCATCGCGGCGGGCACGATGCGTTCGCTTACCGTTGCGGGGGCAGCACAGGTTGGCTCGACTGCGACGCAGGCAGGCTCCCTGTTTCCCGTTTAACTGCGCGCGCCGGAGGGCACGCGCGAGCACCAAAACGCGTGCGAGTGTAGGCGTCGGGGGCGGGAGCGTCAAGGTGAAAGGCGGGGCCGCGGCCGTCATTGTCCCGTTGCTCGGTCTTGTCGATCGCGCCCGACTACGTCGAGGCGACCGGCCGTGTCAATCACGATGAACCGGCATCGCGTGCACGACGACTGTCACGCCGATGGCGTCGTATGCGCGTGGATGGGTTCGTCGTGAAGTCCTTTTGAGTTGTGCAAGTGGCACGCCCAACCGCGCACGGGCGAGTTGACGGTTGTTCAATCTTCCGCCGGGATTGGCCGGCGACTGCGATGCCAGCCGGGCCGAGGTCTGTCAGCGAATGCGGCCGGCCAGACGCATGCACTGCGATGGACGTATCAGGGGGCTCTGGATACGGTCTAGTCCATTGACTCTTCCCTGTCGACATCCACACGAACCATGAACACGCTCCGGTCATACGTCGCCATCGTCGTGTGGCTGACTATGGCACTCATTTTTCCATTCTCGGTAAAGGAGGTGGCCGCGCCTTTCGCGGCGATCGCAAAAGTGCTGGTGTGGTCGTACTGCATTCTGCAAACGCTGCGGGCTTCAAAGCGGTGTCTGTAAAGTTGCACGGTACGAAAAGAAAACCCGACCACGGTCGTATGCCACGTCCGTGATCGTCAATCTACGGGGATGCTTCATGAAAGGACTCAAGGCATTTGAAACAAATCCGAACGCAAGCGAGCATGGATTCCGATCGGTGTCATGCAGCACGGGATTCCGTGCGCGACTTTCCCAACTCGATTCCTGACTACCGATTGCACCCATGATTCGACATTGCACTTCTCTCTTTCGCGTCGCGCGCTACGGTATCGCCGCGTTGCTGACGCTCGCGTCGCCGATCGCTTTCGCCGCCGACTACCAGGTCGAACGACTCGACAACACGATCAAGGTCGACGCATCCGGCAGGCGCACCGCGCAGGTCGATCTGTCGATCAAGCTGCTGACGGACGCCGCGATCGCCCGCTTCGGCCAGTACGTGCTGCCGTACAACGCGCAGCTCCAGACGCTCGACATCAATGCCGCGCAGACCGTGCACGCCGACGGCTCGACGGTGCCGGTCGATGTCCGGCACGGCATCTTCGACCGGCCGGCGCCGGTCACGGCCGCGGCGCCGCAATTCAGCGCCGAGCACCTGCGCATCGTCGCGTTTCCCGCGCTCGCGAAAGGCGACTCGATCCGGCTTTCGTACACGCTGACCGACACGGATACGCTGTTCCCCGGCAAATTCAGCGTGCAGCTCGCGTTTCCGCCGACCGAAGACTACCGCGCCGCGAACGTCACGCTCGATACGCCGGCCGGCATGGCCGTCGCGATCGAAGCGAGGGAGATGCGCACGACTTCCGATACGACGCGCAACGGGCGCCGGATCCGCGCTTACCACTATGAAACGCCCGCGCCGGGCCCGATCGAAGAACAGGCGAACACGGTCGCGTGGACGGACATCGGCCCCGTCTTCATCGCGAGCAATTTCTCGGGCTATGCAGACATCGCACGCGCGTATCAGGCGCGCGCCGCCGACAAGCAGGCGCCCGCGGACGCGATCCGCGCGCTCGCGGACCAGATCACCGCGGGTGTCGACGACCGTCGCGAGCAGGCGATGCGGCTGTATGCGTGGGTTGCCCGCAACATCCGCTATGTCGGCGTGTATTTCGGCGCCGGGCCCGTGGTCCCGCATCGAGCCGACGCCGTGCTTGCGAACCGCTATGGCGACTGCAAGGACCAGGTGACGCTGCTGTCCGCGCTGCTCGCGGCGAAGGGCATCGAGAGCCGCACGGTACTGGTCAACCTCGGCGATCGCTATCGCCTGCCCGACGCGCCGGACGTGCTGACGTTCAATCACGCGATCGTGTGGCTGCCCGAATTCGACGCATTTGCCGATACGACGGCCGGTGTGCTGCCGTTCGGCGCGCTGCCGTTCGAGGCGAGCGGCAAGCCCGCGCTCGACACCGCGACGGGCAACCTGATCCGCACGCCGCCGCAAAACGGCCGCAACAGCCGTTCGCTGCTCGCCTACGCGCTCGACCTCGACCGCGACGGCAACGCGGCGATGACGGGCGACATCGCGCTCGACGGCCAGGCGGTCCAGCATGCGCGGCAGATGTTCGTCTACGTTCAGCCGAAACGGCTGGCCGACGAGATGCTGCGCCGTTCCGGCCTCTCCGGCGAACTGAAGATGACTCCGCATCATCTTGACGCACTCGACCAGCCCTTCTCGATCGCGCTGCGCGGCACGCTGAATCAGTTGTCGCTGATGCCGGGCCCTGCGGCGTTCGCGGTGCCGTCGCTGCCGAATTTCGGCAGGATCCGCGAATTCGCCGATTTCGTCCTTCGGCAGAAGGACAAGCGCTTCGAAGGCGTCTGCGCCGGGACGCGGCTCGAGGAACGCTACCGGATCACGCTGCCGGCCGACGTCGAGATACTCGCGATACCGCCCGACGTCGACGTCCGCGCGGGCGAAATCGCGTACCGCTCGACCTATCGCCGCGACGGCCGGACGGTCGACGTGACGCGGGTGCTCGATCGCGATCTCGTCGGCAACGTGTGCAGCGGTACGAAGCTCGCCGAATGGGCCGACGCCGCGCGCAGCATCTCGAAGGATCTGAAGCGACAGATCCTGTATCGGTAACCGGAGCCGCGGCGGCCCGCGCATCACGCGCCGTGCGCCGGCCCCACCTGCGTTTGCACCGGCACGCTGTGCTATCGTAGCGCCGCGTTCGGTGCTCGCATGCGCATTCCGCGCACGCAGTTAAACGGGAAACAGGAGGCGGACGACCGCCCGGCCTGTGCTGTCCCCGCAACGGTACGCCGCCCGCGCGACGCGCTTCCCCGCGCACGCGCCCATGCCGCCCACGATGCCACTGCCCTTCAGCCGGGCGGGAAGGCCGCGGCCTGGCAAGCGGCCAGCCCGGATACCGGCCGACGCAAGGGGCGAGCCCGGTGCTCGCCGAACGCCCGGTCCGCGGGGGACGGATGGGGTGCGCATTCCGCCCGCGTTCGCGCGGGCTTCGCCCGATCCGTTATGCGTTGCCTGTTCGCCGGCCGCCGATGTGCCGCCCGCCTGCCCCTTTCCACTGTTTCGACACGGTGCGCGCCGTGCCGCGCGCGATGACCCGCGCGTGGCTCATCGGCGCCGGCCCCGGCGACGCCGACCTGCTGACGCTCAAGGCCGTGCGCGCGATCGGCGCGGCGGACGTGCTGCTCGTCGACGATCTCGTGAACCCTGACGTGCTGCGCCATGCGCGCGCCGACGCGCACATCGAGCATGTCGGCAAGCGCGGCGGCCATGCGTCGACGCCGCAGGAAGCGATCGTCGCCGCGATGCTCGCGCACCTGCGCGCCGGCCGCAGCGTCGCGCGGCTCAAGGGCGGCGATCCGTTCGTGTTCGGCCGCGGCGGCGAGGAACTGGCCGCGCTCGGTGCGGCCGGTTTTCCGGTCGAAGTCGTGAACGGCATCACCGCGGGCATCGCCGCGCCGGCCGCACTCGGCATTCCGGTCACGCAGCGCGGCGACGCGCAGGGCGTGATCTTCGTCACCGGCCACGGCGCGGGCGCCGACGAGCCCGACTGGCGCGCGCTGGCGGCCACGCGCATGACGATCGTGATCTACATGGGCATCCGCCGGCTCGATGCGATCGCGGCGGCGCTGCGTGACGGCGGCCTGCCCGGCGATACGCCATGCGCGGCGATCGAGAACGCGACGCGCCCCGAACAGCGGCACGTGCTCGCGACGCTCGACACCGTCGTCGAACGCGTCGGCGCGACCGGCATCGGTTCGCCGGCGATCGTCGTGATCGGCCGCGTCGCTGCGCTGGCCGACGATCCCGCGGTGCGTGCCGCGCTCGGCGGCGGTGCATGATGCGCGTCGCGCTCGGCGTCGGTTTCCGCGCGGGCGTGACGGCCGCGCAACTCGATGCCGCGATCCGCGCAGCCCTGGCGCTTTACCCGGCCGCCGAACCGGCGCTCGTCGCGACGCTCGCCGACAAGGCGCGTGCCCGCGCGCTGCGCACGCTGTGCGCGCGACGCGGCTGGCCGCTCGTCGCGTTCGACGCGGCGCAACTCGCGAGCCGTCCCGAACTGGCCGCGAGCGGCCCGTCGGACGCCGCGCTCGCGCGCTTCGGCGTCCCGGGCGTGGCCGAGCCGTGCGCGCAACTCGCGGCGCCGCACGGCCGGCTGCTGGGCCCCAAATCCATCCGTGACGGCGTGACGGTCGCGCTCGCCGGCCCGCTCTGAACCCATAGTTTCGCTTTCGACAGGACGATTCCCGATGAAGACCGATTCCGAATCCCATCAGCGGATGGCCGAGCGCCGCCGTGCCGGCCACGAGAAGAAGCAGGCCGCCGCCACCCATGAAAAAGGCCTGCTGATCGTCCACACCGGCAACGGCAAGGGCAAGAGCACGGCCGCGTTCGGCATGGCCGTGCGCGTGCTGGGCCACGGCATGCGGCTCGGCGTGGTGCAGTTCATCAAGGGCGCGCTGCACACGTCCGAGCGTGACTTCCTCGGCGCGGTCGCGGAATGCGACTTCGTGACGATGGGCGACGGCTACACGTGGAACACGCAGAACCGCGACGCCGACATCGCGACCGCGCGCAAGGGCTGGGACGAAGCGCGCCGGATGATCGAAAGCGGCGACTACCGGATGGTGATTCTCGACGAGCTGAACACCGTGCTGAAGTATGAATACTTGCCGCTCGACGAAGTGCTTGCGACGCTCGTCGCGCGTCCGGAGTCGGTGCACGTCGTCGTCACCGGGCGGCACGCGCCCGATGCGCTGATCGACGCGGCCGATCTCGTCACCGAAATGCGGCTCGTCAAGCATCCGTACAAGGAGCAAGGCGTGAAGGCGCAGCGCGGCGTGGAGTTCTGAGCGTGCCGGCCTGCCCCGCGCTGTTCGTCAGCGCGCCCGCGTCCGGCCAGGGCAAGACGTCGGTGACGGCCGGCCTCGCGCGGCTGCACCGCCGGCTCGGCCGCCGCGTGCGCGTGTTCAAGACCGGGCCCGATTTTCTCGATCCGATGCTGCTCGAACGCGCGAGCGGCGCGCCCGTGCATGCGCTCGACCTCGGGATGGTCGGCGAGGCCGGCTGCCGCGCGCTGCTTGCCGACGCCGCGCGCGATGCGGACCTGATCCTGATCGAGGGCGTGATGGGGCTGTTCGACGGCACGCCGAGCAGTGCCGATCTCGCAACCGCGTTCGGCGTACCGGTGGTCGCGGTGATTTCCGCGAAGGCGATGGCGCAGACCTTCGCGGCGATCGCGTTCGGGCTCGCACGGTTCCGGCCGGGGCTGCCGTTTCACGGCGTGCTGGCGAACCGCGTCGGCTCGGCCCGGCACGCGGAACTGCTGCAACAGGCGCTGCCCGGCGACCTGCGCTGGCTCGGGCACGTGCCGGCCGACGCAGGCATCGCGCTGCCGGAGCGGCATCTCGGCCTGCACCAGCCGGCCGACATCGACGACCTCGAAGCGCGGCTCGAGCGCGCGGCCGACGTGCTCGCGCAGACGGCGCTCGCCGAATTGCCGCCTGCCGTCGCGTTCGCGGAACCGGACGTCGCGGCGCCGCTGCCGCATGCGCTCGCCGGCAAGCGGATCGCGGTCGCGCGCGATGCGGCGTTCTCGTTCATCTATCCGGCGAATCTCGCGCTGCTCGATGCGCTCGGTGCGCAGGTGCGGTTCTTCTCTCCGCTCGCCGACGAACCGGTGCCGGACGATTGCGACGCGCTGTTCCTGCCGGGCGGCTATCCGGAGCTGCATGCGGCTACGCTCGCGGCGAATCACGAAACCGCGCGGACGATTCGCGCGCATGCGGCCGCCGGCCGGCCGATCGTCGCGGAATGCGGGGGGATGGTGTATCTGTGTGAATCGCTGGCCGACGTGGATGGTGCGACGACGCCGATGCTCGGCCTGCTGCCGGGCCACGCGACGATGCAGCGCCGGTTCGCGGCGCTCGGCATGCAGCAGCTCGATACGCGCACCGGGCCGATGCGCGGCCATACGTTCCACTATTCGCGGCTCGCGACGCCGCTGGAACCGGTCGCGAACGCAGTGCGCCCCGACGGCGGCTCGGGCAGCGGCGAAGCCGTCTATCGCAGCGGCGCGATCGTCGCGACGTACATGCACATGTACTGGCCGTCGAATCCGGATGCGGTCGTGGCGTTGTTCAACGGCGAAGCGTTCTAGATTGATCGATGCCGCGCCCGGATCGAGACGGCACAAGTCATACTGGGATGCGGGCCCCTTTGCGACGATCGCACCGCTCGACGTGCGCGACTACAGATGTCGCTCGATATCCATCCGCTGATGCAGGACCCGAATCACATCGATCGTGTTGTCCGTTTCGCGATAGAACACGACGTGGGAGCCAATTGCGTACCGGAGATACCCATCCCGAACAATGCAAGTCCGACCGGCCTTTTTCCCGTGCGCCAGTGCTTCCATTGTCCCG
The DNA here is from genome assembly GCF_025560745.1 of Burkholderia sp. S-53. Classification (NCBI taxonomy): domain Bacteria; kingdom Pseudomonadati; phylum Pseudomonadota; class Betaproteobacteria; order Burkholderiales; family Burkholderiaceae; genus Burkholderia; species Burkholderia sp. S-53. The sequence continues at coordinate 1,851,109 of NZ_CP090483.1, read as the reverse complement.
ATCAGATCGCGGTGGTAGTGGTCCGCCTGCTCGAGCGACCAATGCTCGACGGTATACCGCCAAATGTCTGCGAGATCGAGCTCGGCCAGCGGAGTCAGCTGAAGCTGTCTGCCTTTAACCGCCATGCGTTGCCCGCATGCGGGCCAGGAACGCCTCGCTGTCGAAGGGCTTGGGCGCCCCTGATGCCTCACCGGCCTTCAACGCTTCTTGCAACGCACGCATTTGCGTTTCGTGTGACTCGAGGAGCCGCAAACCGGCTCGCACGACGTCGCTTGCGGAACCGTATCGCCCCGATTGCACTTGAGCGTCGACGAATTCAGCGAAGTGGTCGCCCAGGGAAACGGATGTGTTTCGCGACATGAGTCACCTCCTTTTCAAGGCAATCATCATATACCAAATATTGGTACATATCGTATTCGACCGCAACGGTGACCTTGCCGATGTCCGGCCCCGCGCCGCATGCGTTGCTTCGTTCGTCAGGTCAGGGTTTTTCGCGGCCCGGCGCTTCCGAACGCGAGGTCCGGATCACGATGCCATCGGGCGAGAAATGCGCATTGAACATCCCGTCGCCCGATACGCCGCCCTCGGCCCAGTGCCAGCTCCACACCTCTTCATGGCTCAACGCGTATTGCGCGACCTCGGTCGGCTTGCCGAGCAGTTGCCGCACGTCGTCCTTCGACATCCCCGGCACGACCTTCGCGATGTTCACCGCCGTCAGCGCCTGCGTGATCGACACGAGCCGGCCGTCGGGCCCGAAATCGAGCATGTAGGTGCTCGTGCCGTACGGGCCGCGCGGATACTCGAACCGCTGCGAGCCGTCGTCGCCCTGCCTGACCATCTCGGGCTTGCCGGCCTGGCGGAGCACGTCCTCGACCGTCGAGACGCCCGGCTGCAGGTTGCCGAACGCCATCGGATCGGGCTTGATCGCATTGACCGCATCGGCCACCTTCTGGTCGTCGCACCCGGCCGCCAGAACGCCGACCGCACAAGCCGTCAGCACGGTCAGAAACTGTCTTCGCATGTCGTCCACACCTGTATTCATCGAGCCGGTCCGGCGTCGCGCGCAGCGTAGCACGCGGCCTGTCCCGCCGATGTCAAGGAGCGTCAAATCAATGTGCAGCCTGCACGCGTCCGATTTCGTGGACGTGGACGCGCTTGCGCACACGGTGCAGCGGCGGCCACGCCGCCGCACCGCTGCGTCAGACCAGGAACGCCTCGGCCAGCTTGACCCAATACGACGCGCCCGTCGGCAACGCAGCATCGTTGAAGTCATAGCCCGGGTTGTGCACCATGCAGCCGCCCTCCCCGTCGCCGTTGCCGATGATCAGGTAGCAGCCCGGCCGTTTCTCGAGCAGGAACGCGAAATCCTCGCTGCCGGTAAGCGGCACCATCCCGTCGATCAGGTTCGCGGCGCCCACCCACTCGCGCGCGACGTTGCGTGCGAACGCGGTCATCTCCGCATCGTTGACGAGCACCGGGTAGCGGCGCTGGTAGTCGATCGTCGCGGTCGCGCCGAACACGGCCGCCTGCGCGTGCACGACTTCCTTTATGCGTGTCTCGAGCAGGTCGCGCACCTCCGGTTTCAGCGCGCGCACCGACAGGCGCATCTGCGCGCGATCGGGAATCACGTTCGGCGCCTCGCCCGCGTGGATCGCGCCGACGGTGACGATCGCCATGTCGAGCGGCGACACGTTGCGCGATACGATCGTCTGCAACGCCAGCACGATCTGCGCGCACACGACGACGGGATCGATCGCCTTGTGCGGCACCGCGCCATGGCCGCCGCGGCCCTGCACGTCGATGATCACGGTATCCGACGACGCCATGAACGGCCCCGGCAGGAAACCGAACCTGCCCGTCGGGAAGCCCGGCATGTTGTGCATCGCGAAGATCGCGTCGCACGGGAACAGCTCGAACAAGCCTTCGTCGAGCATCTTCTTCGCACCGCCGAGCCCTTCCTCGGCCGGCTGGAAAATCAGGTTCAGCGTGCCCGAGAAGCGGCGCTCGCGCGCGAGATGCTTCGCAGCTGCGAGCAGCATCGCCGTGTGGCCGTCGTGGCCGCACGCGTGCATCTTGCCGGCGATCGTGCTCTGGTACGGCAGGCCCGTCGCCTCGTGGATCGGCAGCGCGTCCATGTCGGCGCGCAGGCCGAGGCGCTGCGCGCCGTTGCCCACCTGCAACTGCGCGACGACGCCAGTGCCGCCGAGCCCGCGATGCACCGTGTAGCCCCACGACTGCAGTTGCTCCGCGACGAGGTCGCTCGTCGCGAATTCCTCGAAACCCAGTTCGGGATGCGCATGGATGCGGTGCCGGATCTCGATCATTTCATCGGCAAGGCCTGCGGGAATCACGCTGTGCGTCACGGTGTCGTCTCCTGTGTCCGGTGGGGAATGTGCAGGCAAGGATAGTCGGTTCGACGGCAACCGGGCAGACGGAAAGTCGTCGCGGTAGCAACTGGTAGTTGCCATATCGGACACGACACTGGGTAAGCGCACGCTGGCCATCCGGACGACTGCCGCACACGATCCGGACACGTGAAACTGTGTGCTCCGCATCGATTTCCCGTGCATGAGGGTCCGGCGATGGCTGCTCAGATATCTGAAATATCATCTATGCATCAAAGACTTGCAGATGTATGTTCACTTTTTGACGTTTGTACATTTTTTGTGTACGCTGACGAAGAAGTGAACAAGCGATCGCCTCTGATGCCCGAGAACGCCCCCCTCCCGATGTCGGAACAGCACGTGCTCGACGAAGCCTGCGCCGCGTTCGAACGCGCGACCCGGCGCTTCAGCGCGCGGCCCGTGCGAGTGCCGGCCGCATACAACGCGCATGCCGACGCGATGATCCGCTTCGACGTTGCCGGGCAGGCATTCGAGATGCCGGCCGCCGTGAGCGTGCGCGTCGAATCGCTGCCGGGCGCGCTCGCGGAATTGCGCCGCCGCGGCGGCGCTGCCCCGATGCCCGGCGAGCGGCCGCTGATGCTGATCGCGCCGTATCTTTCGGCCGAACTGGCCGCCGCTCTGACCGACCAGGGCATTCCGTTTCTCGACACCGCCGGCAACGCATGCCTGATTCAGCCGGAGGCGACCGTGATGATCGCGGGCCGGCCGAAGCCCGCACGCGCACCGCGCCGGCAGGCGTCGCGTGCGACGACGCCGAAGGGGCTGGCCGTGATGTTCGCGCTCGCGACGCAGCCGGGCCTCGTCGCGCAGCCGTATCGGGGAATTGCCGCCGCGTCGGGCGTCGCGCTCGGCACGGTCAATCTCGCGATGGACGACCTGATCGCGCGCGGCCTCGTCGGGCAGCGCCGCAACGGCGAGCGCCTGATTCCCGACTGGCCGCGCTTCGTGCAGGAATGGGTCGCGCTGTACCCGAGCCGCTTGCGCGCGAAGCTGTCGAGCCGCCGGTTTGCCGGCCTCGCGCCCGACTGGTGGCGCGGTTTCGATTTTGCGTCGTTCGATGCACGGCTTGGCGGCGAGCCAGCGGCCGACCTGCTGACGCACGATCTGAAGCCGGCCGCGATCACCGTCTATACGCACGGCGCGGTGCCGAACCGCCTGCTGCTCCAGGCCCGCCTGCGTCCTGACGAGCGCGGCGACGTCGAAATCCTCGAAGCGTTCTGGCCGCGCTCGCCTGCGCTCGACTGGCACGAGCAGGATATGCCGCTCGTACCGCCGCTCCTGATCTACGCGGATCTCGTCTCGTCCGGGGACAGCCGCAATCTTGCCGCCGCCGAACGGATCCATGACCGATACCTCGCCCACCCGCCCGCTTGAAGTCGATGCGCGCCGGCCGCTCGAGCCCGCCGCGGTCGCATTGCTGCAAGCAGTCGGCCTGGCCTGCGCGCGCCTCGATGCGGCCTTCGTCGTCGCTGGCGCAACCGCGCGCGACATCCTGATGTGGCACGTGCACGGCATCCGGCCGGTGCGCGCGACACGGGACGTCGACGTTGCGGTGTGCGCGGTGAGCTGGCCGTTTCACGACCAACTCGTCGATGCGCTCGTCGCGACCGGGCAATTCACGCGCGCGCCGAAACAGCAGCAGAAACTGCTGTTCGAAAGCGGAACGCACGGTTTTCGCACCGAGCTCGATCTCGTGCCGTTCGGGCCGCTCGAAACGCCGCCGGGCGAAATCGTGTGGCCGCCGGGCGGCGAATTCGTGCTGAACGTGCTCGGGTTCCAGGAAGCGGTCGACACCGCGCAGCCGGTGTCGATCGATGCGCACACCGTGGTGCCGGTGGCCAGCCTGCCGGCGCTCGCGCTGCTGAAGTTGCTCGCATGGAAGGACCGGCGCGCGCGCCAGAACAGCGACGCGTACGACCTGCTGTTCCTGCTGCGCAATTTTCACGACGCCGGCAACCGCGAACGCATCTGGGATGCCGCGCCGGACCTGCTCGAGACGCACGCATTCCAGCCGGGCATCGCCGCCGCCGCGCTGCTTGCGCGGGATGCGAAGCGGATTGCTTCACCGCAAACGCGCGACGCCATCCGCGCGCTGTTGTCCGACGAAGCGACTTACGCGGCGCTCGGCCAGGATCTGCTGGCACGTGCGTTCGCGCTGTTGCCGGGCGAATTCATCGATGACGCCGACCGGTATCTCGACGCGTTCCGCCACGCCTTTCTCGTTGATCCGCCCGCGCCGCACGCGTGACGCGCCGCTGCGGAGCAGCAACGTCATCGCGCTTTTGCCGCACTGCGCTCAGGCCGCCCAATCCTCGAGCGACAACCCGGCGACACGGCCGAATTCCCGCCCGTTGTTCGTGACGAGCACCGCGCCGGCCGCGATCGCATGCCCTGCGATCGACGCATCGTTCGCGCCGATCGGCGTGCCGCGCGCAGCGAGATCCGCGCGAATCGCCGCCGTTGCATCGACGGCCGCCGTATCCCACGACAGCACGCCATCCAGCCGCGACACAAAGGCCGTTACGAGTTCCGCATGCTTCGGCGACGCCTTCCTGCCGACTGCGCCGAACCGCATCTCGGCATAGGTAATCGCCGACACGACGATCCGGTGCTGCGCGTTCACGCACGACTGCAGCCGCGACAGCACCACCGGCGGCCGCTCGCGCATGATGAACGAACAAATGTTCGTATCAAGCATGTAGAGCGTGGTCACCGGCCGGACTCCGTCGGCTCGCCGGCATCGCCGGACAGATCGAAACGGCCGGACTCGATGATGGCCGGACGCTCGGCGAGGAAATCGGCGTCGGCCAGCGGTTCGTTCGCGAACGACAGCCACGTGGGGCGTACGGGACGCAGCAGCAGCGTGTCGCCCTCACGGCGGATCTCGAGTTCCGTCACGCCCTCGAACTCCATGTCCTTCGGGATGCGGATTGCCTGGTTACGGGCGTTCTTGAAAATGGAAACGGTGCGCATGAGCCACTCCATGGGAGTACGATGCGCCCATTCTAGGCATATGGCGGCATATGTCAATTTAAGGACGCGCGAATCGGATGTCGCGCCCCACGCTGTCACGGATGTTTTTGTCATGCTTCCGGCCTGTCGTCGATGAGGAGAGCGATCCATTCTTCACGACGCGGGCCGCGCGGTCCATATCCCGAACGGCCGATGCCCGCACGAAGCACGGCCGCGCGCAACGTCGTCCCGACGCTGCGCACCCGTCCCGTCACGGCAACCGGAAAGTGTCGAAGAATGTGTCGCGCTCGATCACCGTGAGCGCCGCACGCTTGTGCGGGAAGTCGAATTCCTTCAGCGTATGGAACCCGAGCCGGTGCATGTACGCGATGTGCCGCACGTGATCGACGCGCGGCTCGCCGACGAGCCGCTGCGTGCGCGGTTCGTCGACGAACATGTAGTGCAGCACCCCGCTCCACCACGCATGCAGCTTGCCCGCGCTCTGGAAGCGCGAGTCGCCGATCAGCAGGTGCAGCCCGCGATCGTAGTCGTGCGCATCGTAGAACGGCGCGAGGCGGTCCTCCTTCGCCCAGTAGAACTCGAAATAGCCGAACGGCGTATCGTCGAAATAGCCGATCATCGGGTGCATGTGCGGATCGGCGAGCCGCTCGGCGAGATACGCCGCATGCTCGTCGCGCGTGCCGCGCTGGTCCCAGAACTGCGCGACGCGATCGAGGTTCATCCAGCCGCTGAACAAGTCCGCGTGCGCGTCGATATCGACGGTGCGCAGGCTGAACGTCATCCCGACCTGCGGCATGGTGCGCGCATAGATCTCGCCGGCCGGCGACGGCGGCCGCACCGGGTGCCGGTGACCGTTCGTGATCGCGTAGCGCAGCGGCATCCCGCCCGATGCGGGCGCCTTCAGCCACGGCCGCGGGTTCTGCCAGAACGTCGTGCGCGACACGTTCAGGCGCAGCGTGTCGCCGGCGACCTGCGCACCGTCGATGACGCCCTCGCGCACCGCGCGTGCGACGTACGACTCGACGGCCGCTGCGCCGGCGCCGCCGAGTGGCACCGAGATCGTTGCCGCGTCGTGCCGCGTGTCCGTGTTGAACAGCTCGACGAACGCCGCGAGCAGCACGTCCGGCGAATCGTCGGGCCGCCATGCGTCGAGCGTGCGCTCGGCAACCGGTGCGGCCTGCCCGTGCGCGGCGCCGTCCAGTGCGGCCGCCACCTCGCCTTCGATGGCATCCGCGGCGCCGGCCGGTTTCGTCAGCGTGTCTTCCATCACAGTGCTCCCGCGTCGTGGCGGTCGGCGAGCACGTGAAGCCCTCGCTCGAGCGCCGGAAACAGGCTGCGCTGGAAGTTGTTCCAGCGCAGTTCGAGAATCGTGTCGTCCGGCGCGATCGGCGTGTCGAGCACGTCGCAGATCACCTCGCCGGAATCGATGCCGTTGTCGACGTAGTGGAACGACGCGCCCGTCATCGTCACGGGTTCGACCGACGACGTCGCGCCGCTCGCCCAGTCGACCCGTTCGCCGCGCGCGCCGTGCAGCGCGTCGAGCGTCGCCCACGCACCGCGCCGCTGGTACGGCGAAGCGTCGGCCGTGATGCCCGGGTGGATGTTCGCGATGCGCCGGTGAAAGCGCGCACCGGGCCGGACGAGTTCGTCGAGGATCACGAGCAGCCCGTCGAGCACGACGACCTCCGCGTCGAGTTCGAGCAGGCGCTCGAGCAGGCGGCGCTCGAACGCCTGTTTGGCCGCAGCGCGCTCGCTCGCGTCGCGCGGCAGCCGCCGGTACGTCGACGGAATCGAGCAGAACAGTTCGTCGACCGGCCGGCCCTGCACCGTCAACCCTTCCGGCAGGATCCACGGCCGGCCCGGCGTGCGCGCGAAGCCGTAGTCGGCCACCTTCGCGCGGTCGGCCGGCGAACCGTCGTCGTCGTCGACGATCACGCCCTTGAGCGTGTAGCGCTCGCCGAGCGGCGAGTCGTTCAGGCGCTCGACGAGGAATTCGAGCGGCGCCTTCATGTAGCGCGTGCCGCCCTGATAAGCGACCGGCTGGCCGGCGCGATCGGCCGCGCCGTTGCGCAGCGACTGGATGTAGACGAGATTTTTCTTCGGCATGGATGCGTCGTGGAAAAAGCGGACGAAGGCGCCGCGGCCAATCCGCGCCGGCCACGAAGGTCGGCAGGCCGCGGCGCGCGACGTCACCAGTTGTATTTCGCGGTCGCGATCACCGTGCGGTCGGTGCCGAACACGCAGACGTTGGCCGACTGGCAACCGCTGATGTAGTGGCGGTTGGCCAGGTTCGTCCCGTTCACGGCGAAGCGCCAGTTACGCGTGTCGTAATGCACGCCCGCGTCGAACACCGTGACGCTCGACACCGTCAGCGAGTTGTCGGCCGCACCGGCCGACGCGCTCTGGTAGCGAATGCCGCCGCCGAGGCCGAAGCCCGCGAGCGGCCCCGTGTGCCACGTCCAGTCGGTCCACAGCGACGCCATCTGGCGCGGACGCGGAATATCGACCGGCCAGTTGTTCAGCGATGCGTCGTTCGCCTTCACGTTCTTCACGTCCTGGTAGACATACGACGCGATCAGCGACAGGTTCCGCGTGAGCTTGCCGGTCGCGCTCAGCTCGATCCCGCGCGAACGCACTTCACCGGTCTGCACCGACTTCGTGCCGGTAGGGTCCTGACTCGGCAGCGCCGACGTGAGCACATTGGTCTGGTTGATCTGGTAGATCGCCGCGTTCAGCATCAGGTTCTTGCCGGGCGGCTGCCAGCGCAGGCCGGCCTCGATCTGCTTGCCGCGCGTCGGCTGCGGCAGCCCGCCGCCGACCAGGTTCACGCCGATCAGCGGATTGAACGACGTCGCGTAGCTGACGTACGGCGACAGCCCGTAGTCGCCCTGGTACGTGAGGCCGACGCGGCCGGTGAACGCCGTGACGTCCGCCTTCGTCGACGTGCCGGCCGCGCGGTCGTCCATCCGCATGTTGGCCCAGTCCTCGCGGCCGCCGAGCGTCAGCGTCCAGCGGTTCCACTTGATCTGGTCCTGCGCGTACAGGCCGAACGTGTTCAGCGTCGTGTACGTGTTGGTGCGGAACGTCGAAGCCGGATCGAACACCGCCGTCGTGACCGGCAGGTAGACCGGGTTGTAGAGGTTCAGCGGCGGCGCGGCGGCGAGCCATTCGCTGTCGGTCGCGGTCTGGCGGTTGTACTGGAAGCCGAGCAGCAGCGTGTGCTGGAGCGGGCCCGTCGCGAAACGGCCTTCCACGTTGTTGTCGATGTCGAAGCGGCTGTAGTTCATCTGGAACACGCCGGCCCAGCGCGACACGTCGGTCGTGCTGCCTTCGACGAAGCCGTTGCCGAACACCGAGCCGTTGTCGAGCGACAGGTGCATCAGGCGCACGTTCTGCCGGAACGTCCACGCCGACGTCAGGTTCTGCTCGAACTGGTAACCGACCGACCACTGCTTCTTGCGGTAGTAGTTGAAGTTCGGGTCGCCTTCGTACACGTCCTTGTTGATCTGCCCGTTCGGGTTCGGCAGCACCGTGCCCTGCGCCGGCAGGAAGTTCGACGAGATGTCGCCCCAGTCCTGCAGGTACGTCGCGGACAGCGTCAGCGACGTATCCGCGTTCGGGCGCCAGCGGAACGACGGCGCGAGCGCGACGCGCTGGTCGTTGTTCGGGCCCGTCAGCGCATTGCCGTCGCGCGCGACGCCGACGAACCGGTACGCGTACTTGCCGTCGGCATCGAGCTTGTCGCCGACGTCGATCATGAACTGCTTGCGCGCATAGTTGCCGATCTGCACCCCGGCTTCGCGCACGCGCTCGCCGTCGGCGAGCTTGGTCTGCACGTCGATGATCGCGCCGGGGTCGCCCGCGCCGTACAGCACCGACGTCGGCCCGCGCAGCACGTTGATGCTGTCGATCATGTATGGATCGACGCGCCAGCTCGCGAGGTTGATCGTGTTCGGCACCTGCAGCCCGTTCACGTAGGCGGTCGGCGTGAAGCCGCGCAGCGCCGCGTACCAGTCCGAACGGTTATCCGAACCGTACGTCGAGAAGCCCGGCACGTAGCGCAGCGCCGCGTTTACGTCGGTCGCGCCGGTCATCTCGATCTGTTGCGCGGTGACGACGTTGATCGTCTGCGGGATCTCGTTGAGCGGCGTGTCGGTCTTCGTGCCGGTCCTGCTGCGCTTCGCGACGAGCCCGACCGTGCCGTCGCCTTCCGAGGCCGCGTTGACGGTGATCGCCGGCAGCGTGCCGCTCTGCGCGCCGTTCGTCGTGCCATTTTTCGCACCGGTCGACGCACTCGCCGACGCGCCGCTCTGCGCACTGCTGGCCGACGCCGCGGCGCCTGCGTTCACGGCCGGCGCCGTCTGGGCATAAGCTTGCCCCGCCGCCGCACCGAACGCCACGCTCGCCGCGGCTGCGATCGCACGCAAACGCGTGCCTGTTGCCCACTCCATCTTTCTCTGCTCCACTTATTTCATGCGGTCTCCGACCGCGCCTTTGTCAAAGAGCGAAAGCCATCCGGCCCGCGCTCACCCCGTTTTCTTGTCTTGCCCGGGCCGCACCTTCATCATGGGCGGGTGCGATCCCGTCTTCGAGCGACGCGCAGATCTCGTCCGCGCGGCGCGCCAGTACCGACAGCAGCGTGTCGGACAATCCGTGGCTGTCTTCGCAGCAGCCTTGCAGGTAGATGCGCGGCGCGAAGTGCTCGGGCGTCGCGAGCAGGTAGTCGCGCGTCACGTCGCCGCGCGTGAGCGCGTCGCCCAGGTACGGCGCGAGCCCTTCGAGCAGCGCCGAATGCGTGTCGCGGCGATAGCCGGTCGCGAGCACGAGCGCGTCGAAGCGCTCGACGCGCGTATCGCCGCTCATCCGGTCGCGCAGCGTCAGCTCGATGCGGCCGTCGCCGGTGCGCACCGCGGCCTCGATCGCGCTGTTCGCGAGCAGCGCATGACGCGGCGTGCCGTCGATGCGCTGCAGGTACAGCATTTCGTAGATCTGCTCGATCAGCGGCCGGTCGACCACCGCGTAGTTCGTGTCGCGATAGCGTTCGAGCAGCGCGCGGCGCGCGTCGTGCGGCTGCGCATAGACGACATCGGTGAACTCGGGGCTGAAGATCTCGTTGACGAACGGGCTGTCGTCGGCCGGCTTCAGCGCACCGGCACGCATCACGAGGCTCGCGTCGACGTGCGGGAAGCGGCGTGCGAGGTCGATGAACACCTCGGCCGCGCTCTGCCCCGCGCCGATCACCGCGACGCGGCGGCGCTCGCCGTCCGGCGACGCGACGAGCCGGTCGATGTCGGCCAGATACGTCGACGAATGGATCACGCGGTCACGGCCGAGCGCGGCGAACGCGTCCGGAATCGCCGGCGTGCCGCCGACGCCGACCGACAGCGCACGCGTGACGCGCAGGCGCTCGTGGCCCGCGGCGTCGCGCGACAGCACGCGCAGCGCATCGATTCGCGCGCCGTCGCCGTGCACGGGCTCGATCGCCAGCACGGTCTCGCTGTAATGAACGCGATCGTCGAACGCATCGGCGACCCAGCTCAGGTAGTCGTGAAATTCGACGCGGGTCGGATAGAAGTTCTTCAGGTTGACGAATTCGTTCAGCCGGCCGCGTTCGAACAGGTAGTTGATGAACGTGTAGCGGCTTTTCGGATCGCGCATCGTGACGAGATCCTTCAGAAACGAGATCTGCATCCGGCAATCGTCGAGCAGCATCCCGCGATGCCAGCCGAATTCCGGCTGGCGCTCGACGAAGCAATGGGCGAACGTGCGTGCGCCGCTGCGCTCCGCGAGGCGAATGGCCAGCGCCAGATTCGACGGCCCGAAGCCGACGCCGATCAGGTCGAATACGGTTTCTCTCTGCATGTCTCAGGTCCCTTGTTGGTGATTCCGGCCCGTCAGACGTGACGGCCGGAGAAGAACGTCTCGCGCAGCGTGCGCATCCATAGCGGCTGCGCGTCGGCCAGCGCGAGACGGCGCTGCCGCGCGAAGCCATGCCGCGCGAGATGGTCGGCAACCCGCGCGTGGCCGGCCGGAACGGCACAGCCGACCGCTTCGGTGCGCGGGTCGTCGAGAAACAGGTAATGAACGACGGACGGCAGCCAGCCAGCGACGCAATGCGGGCCGCGCCAGCGCGGCTCGCCGACCAGCATCCGCAGCCCGCGGTCGTAGTCGCGCGCCGCGACGTGCGGCGCGAGCGCGTCTTCCTTCAGCCAGACCGCCTCGAAGTACGCGAACGGCTCGCCGTCGAAACAGCCGACGAGCGGCGTCACGTGCGGATCGGCGTCGGGTGCGGCACCTTGCGTGCCGTCCGCGCCGGGCTGCGCGCCCGGCCAGCCGTCGCGCACGCGCGGCTCGTCGAACCAGCGCGCGAGCCGCGCGGCGTCTTCCGCCGGCTGCCAGCCGCGCAGCGTGAAGCGCACGCCGAGCGCCGGCAGGTCGCGCGCGTAGACGTCGCCGCGCGGCGCCGGCGGCCGGCGCGGGTGACGCCGGCCGTCGGTGAGCATCGGCAGCGTCGCGCACCGCAGGTGCGTGCCGACGAGCCACAGATCGGCCTGCTGCGCCCAGCCGTCGCGCATGCAGCGGCCGCCGTCGGCGAGCACGCCGCTCGCGCGCAGCGCATCGAGCGCGACCGCCGGCCACGCGGCCGGGTCGAGCCGGATCGCCGCATGGTGCGCGCCGTCCGAAAACGCCGCGGACAGCGCGGCCAGCAGCGCGCGCCGCTGGTCGGCCGGCGCCGCGCGATGGTTGTACGCGACGAGGCGCAGCGTGCCGTCGTCGGCAAGTTGCGCGCGCAGCATCTGCGCGCCGATGCCGTCGCCCTGCGCGACGCGGATCTGCGAACCGTCGCGCGCGGCGAACAGGCCGTCCGCGAACGCGAGGCGGCACGTATCGGGCATCGTGAATCCGTCCGGACGCACTTCAGCCAGCATGGCGTTCCTCCTGTCCTGTTTCCGCGCGCGCATCGAGCCGCGCGCCGAGTGCCGCGAGCGTCGGCGACGCGAACACGTCGGCGACCGTCAGCGCATGACCGGCACGGCCGGCCGCGTCGACGAAACGCACGACGTCGAACGACGTCGCGCCGGCTTCGAACAGATCCGCACCGGGCTCGGGCGCGGCCGTCGCGAATGTGTCCGACCACAGCGCCGCGAGCGCGCCAGCCGCGTGCGACGGTGCGTCGGCCGATGCTTCCCGGCTCGCTTGCGCGCTGCAAGCCGCCTGTGTGGCCGCATGCCTGTCGGGCGCACCGAGCGCCGCTTCCGACACGCCGGCAAAGCGCGCGACTTCGTCGTGATAGACATCGACGACCGCATCGACGAAGCCGCGGTCGAGCAGTTCGTCCGCATACGAGAACGCAGCGCTCACGCGGCCATCCGGATGCTCGACGACGTCCAGCTCAAGCGTGAACACGACGCGATGGCGCACGTCGTCGAATGCCGCCAGCGACAGGCCGGCCCAGTCGCGTGCAGCCGCGCCCGTCGGGCGCAGGTAGTTGAACATCACCTGGAACAGCGGATTGGCCCGCGCGATACGCGGCGCGCGCAGCGCCGCGACGACGTCGGCGAACGGCACGTCGGCATGCGCATACGCGGCGAGCGCCGTGTCGCGCACCTGTGCAAGCACGTCCGCGCGGCGCGCGGCCGGGTCGATCCGCGTACGCACGACGACCGAATTGATGAACAGGCCGAGCGCATCGCGTGCCGCATCGCCCGTCAGCTCGCGTGTCGACGCGAGCACGCCGACCGGCTGGTCGGCCGCGCCCGTCGCGCGGAACAACGCCGTGTTGAGCGCCGCGTGCAGCAGCATCGGCAGCGTCGCGTGCGCGGCCGACGCCGCGTCGCGCGCGGCGCGGATCAGCGACGCGTCGAATTCGAACGCGATGCGTGCCGCACGCCATTGCGGCACGGCCGGCGCGTCCGCGCGCTGCGGCAGCACGCGCGACGGCAGATCGGCCAGCGCGTCACGCCAGTACGCGACGCGGGCCGGATGGCACGGCGCGGGCAGTACGAGCGGTACGGCCGGTTGGACGACCAGTTGGGCGGCCGGTTGGACGGCCTCTTCTGCCGGCACGGCGTCGCCGCGGACGCGAGCGACATAGCGCGCACGAACCGCGTCGAGCCACAGCTCGATCGATTCGCCATCCGACACGATGTGATGGATCGTCACCGACAACACATGGTCGTCCGTGCCGAGCCGCAGCACGCGTGCGCGCCACAGCGGCGCATCGGCGGCAAGGTCGAAGGGCGCGAGCGCATCGTCGTCGGTCAGCGCCGACGCGCGGGCAAGCGCATCAGGCTGCGCCGACAGGTCGACGACCGGCAGCGCGACCGGCTCCGCCGCGTCGATCCGCTGGCCCGGCAGCGCGCCGTCGCGAGCGACGAGCCGCGCACGCAGCGCCGGATGCACGGCTGCCGCATCGGAGAACGCGGCGCGCAGCGCATCGATGTCGAGCGGGCCACGCACGCGCAGCGCGACCGGAATGTTGTACGCGGCGCTGTCCGGCTGCGCGCGCCACAGGAACCACAGGCCGAGCTGCGCGGGCGACAGCGGCCACACGCCGTTTGCGTCGGGTTTGGCAACTGCGACGCCCGGCGCAGTTGCGTAGGCATGCGCGGCGCGCGGCGCGTCGGCCACCTGCAGCGCGTATTGCGCGAGCACCGGCGCCTCGAACAGCGCGCGCACCGGCACGTCGCGGCCGAGCCGTTCGGCCACGCGCGTCGCGACACGCACGGCGGCGAGCGAATGGCCGCCGAGATCGAAGAAGTGATCGCCTCGGCCAACGCGTTCGAGATTGAGTACGTCGCACCAGATCGCCGCGAGCGCGGCTTCATCGCCGTCGTGCGGCGCTTCGTACGCGCGTTCGACCCGCACGGGCGCCGGCAGCCGCGCGCGGTCGACCTTGCTGTTCGCGTTGCGCGGCAGCGCGTCGAGCACGATCAGTTGCGCGGGCACCATGTAGTCGGGCAGCGTGCGACGCAGGTGCGCGTCGAGCGTCGCGGCTTCGACGGACTGCGCGGCCGCCTGTGCGTCGGCGGTCAGTTCGACATACGCGACGAGCTGTGCAAGCGCGCCCTGCCCGTGCACGACCGCGCACGCTTCGCGCACCGCGTCGTGCGCGGCAAGCTGCGCCTCGATTTCGCCGAGTTCGATGCGCAGCCCGCGCAGCTTCACCTGGTGATCGACGCGGCCGATGAAGTCGAACACGCCGTCCGCGCGGCGCCGCACCAGATCGCCCGTGCGGTACAGCCGCGCGCCCGGCGCGCCGTACGGATCGGGCACGAAGCGCTCGGCCGTCAGCGCCGGACGGTCGAGATAACCGCGTGCGACGCCGATCCCCTCGCCGCCCAGGTACAGCTCGCCGATCACGCCGACCGGCAGCGGATGCAGCCGCTCGTCGAGCACGTGCGCGGTGCGTGCGCCGACCAGCGTGCCGATCGGCAGATACGCGGCGTCGCCGAGCTTCGCGAGATCGTCGCCGGGCCGGAACATCCACAGCGTCGGCGTAATGACCGTCTCGGTCGGGCCGTAGCCGTTGACCACGCGCACGTTCGGCAGCGCGCGGCGCAGCATCGTGAACGCCTCGCGCGACGTCGCTTCGCCGCCGACGGTCAGCGAACGCAGCGTCGGCGGTGCGCCGTGCGCGAGCGCCCATTCGGCGAGCTGCGCGGCGCAGCCGGGCGGCACGTAGGTCATCGTCACGCCGTCGCGGACCATCATCGCGCAGGTCTGCGCGGGCGGCCACAGCACGTCGGCCGTCACCGACACGGCGGCGCCCGACATGTATTGCGAAAACCAGCCTTCGTGCGCGCCGTCGAAGTTGACCGACTGGAACAGCAGGAACACGTCCTGCTCGCCGGCGCCGTAGCGCTCGGCGATCGCCGCGCAATGCAGCGCGAACGACGCATGGTCGACGATCACGCCCTTCGGCTTGCCGGTCGAGCCCGACGTGTAGATCGCGTAGGCCGCATGACCGGGCAGCACGTCCGGCAGCGCGACGTCCGCGGCTGCGTCGAGTGCATCGATTTCATCG
This sequence comes from Burkholderia sp. S-53, assembly GCF_025560745.1. Classification (NCBI taxonomy): domain Bacteria; kingdom Pseudomonadati; phylum Pseudomonadota; class Betaproteobacteria; order Burkholderiales; family Burkholderiaceae; genus Burkholderia; species Burkholderia sp. S-53. The sequence continues at coordinate 1,835,704 of NZ_CP090483.1, read as the reverse complement.
GCGCGCCACACGCGCAGTTCCGGCAGCTCGGGCAACGACGCGGCGCTTGCGCCGTCGGTCAGCACGTGCGCAATGTTGGCGTCGCCGACGATCTGCGCGAGCCGTTCGCGCGGATGGGCCGGATCGAGCGGCACGAACGCGGCGCCGGACTTCAGCACCGCGATCAGCGCGACGAGCAGGTCGACCGAGCGTTGCAGCGCGACGCCGACGCGCATCTCGGGCCGCACGCCGGCTGCAACGAGATGACGTGCGAGGCGTGCCGCGCGCGCGTCGACTTCACCGCGCGTCAGCGCACGATCGATATCGGCGACGCCGCGTGCATCGGGCCGCGCGTGCGCATGCGCGGCGATGCGCGCGTGCACGGGCACGAACGGCTCGGCTTCGGTCGCGCCCGCCGGCGCGTTCCATGCAAAGAGCTGTGCCCGCTCGTCGGCGGGCAGCCAGTCGAGATCGCCGACCGGCATGTCGGGGCGCGCGAGCGCATCGGCGAGCAGCGTGACGAAACGCGCGGCCAGCCGCGCGATCGCGTCTACATCGAACAGGTCGAGCGCGTAGATGAACGCGGCGTCGAACGTACCGTCGGGCGTCGCCTCGACGGAAAGCGTGAGATCGAATTTGGCGGATGGCGTGCCGGACGGCAGCAACGCGGCCGCTGCCGCGCCGAGCGCCGGCAGCGCGCGGCGCTCGCCGTACGCGGCCATCACCTGGAACAGCGGATGGTGGCTCGCGCTGCGCGGCACGCCGAGCGCATCGACCACCTGCTCGAACGGCACGTCCTGATGCATCTGCGCGTCGACGAGCGCGCGCTGCGTGCGCGCGACCAGCGACGAGAAATCGCCGTGCGCGGGCACGTCGACATCGATCGCAAGCGTGTTGACGAAGAAGCCGATCAGGCCGGCGACTTCCGCGCGTTCGCGGTTCGCGGCCGGCACGCCGACGCAGATCCGCGCATCGCCGGTCGCGCGCGCAAGCAGCGCATCGAGCGCGGCGAGCAACACCGCAAACGGCGTCGCGCCCGTTGCGGCCGCGAACGCACGCAGTTGCGCGCCGATGCGCGCATCGAGCGAAAACACATGGCGCGCACCGCGCGCACTGCGGCGCGCCGGTCGTGCGGCCGCACCCGGCAGCGTCAGCACGCCGCGCTGCGGATCGAGCCGTTCGCGCCAGAACGCGAGCTGGCGGTCGCGTTCGCCGGCGTCGAGCCAGCGACGCTGCCACAGCGCGTAGTCCGCATACTGGATCGGCAGCGGCGCGAGCGGCACCGGCTTGTCGGACGCATACGCGCGGTAGAACGCCGCGAGTTCTTCGAGCATCACGCCGGACGACCAGCCGTCCGACACGATGTGGTGCACGGTCAGCGCGAGCCAGTGATGCGTCGCGTCGAAACGGACCAGGTGCGCACGCACGAGCGGCGCCGCGCCGAGCTCGAACGGTTCGGCTTCGTCGGCCGTCGCGACGGCCTCCGCGCGCGCGGCGCGTTGCGCGTCCGGCAACGCTTCGAGATCGGTTTCGCGCCACGGGCAGCGCAACGGCGCATGGATCGTTTGCGCGACACCGTCCTGCGCCTCGTCGAAGGTCGTACGCAGCGCTTCGTGGCGCGCGATCAGCGCGTCGCACGCGAGACGCAGCGCATGCGCGTCGAGCGGGCCCGTCAGCGCAAGACGCTCGGTGATGTGATACGCGTCGGGCGCATCGATCAGGCGTGCATGCAGCCACAGCCGCGTCTGCGCGAACGACGCCGGCACACGGTCGCTGCGCGGCGTGCGCGGCGGGATCGGCAGCACGCGAAAGTCGATGCCGGCCGCGCCGAGCTTGTCGATGAAGACCGCGCGCTGCGCGTCGGGCAGTTGCGCGAAACGCGTCGCGAGCGCGAGCCAGTCGGGTTGAACCTTCGTCATCCGTCGTCCTTATTGGGTTTCCAGTTCGCCGAGCAGCGCGTCGATCGCGCTTGCCGCATCGGTCGCGCCGCGTGCCGCGCAGGCCGCGTCGATCGCTTCCGCGCAGCGCGCGAGCGTGCGTTTGTCGAACAGCGTGCGCAGCGGCAGCGCGAGCCCCCAGTGCAGGTTCGCCTGCGCGTGGGCCTGCGTCGCGAGCAGCGAATGGCCGCCGAGCAGGAAGAAATCTCCATCGCGGCCGATCGCGTCGACGTGCAGCACGCGTTGCCAGATCTCCGCGAGCGCACGTTCGGTATCGGTCGCGAGTTCGACGGCTTCCGCCGCTTCACGTACCGGCGCGGGCAACGCATGACGGTCGCACTTGCCGTTCGGCGTGACGGGCAATGCGTCGAGTTCGATCAGTTGCGACGGCACCATGTAGGCCGGCAGTTGCGCGCGCAACGCATCGAGCAGCGCCGCGCGGTCGAGCGGGCCTGCGTCGCCGCGTGCGACATAGCCGATCAGTTGCTCGTCGCGCACGATCACGACCGCATCGTTCACGCCGGGCGCCGCGCGCAGCAGCGCCTCGATCTCGCCCGGCTCGATCCGCTGGCCGCGCAGCTTCACCTGCGTGTCGACGCGGCCGAGATAGTCGAGCGCGCCGTCGGCACGCCGACGTGCGAGGTCGCCCGTGCGGTACATGCGTGCGCCCGGCACGAAGGGATCGGGCACGAAACGCTCGGCGGTCAGCGCCGGGCGGCCGAGATAACCGCGCGCCAGGCCCGCGCCTGCCAGGTACAGTTCGCCGGTCGCGCCGGCCGGCACCGGCTGCCATGCGGCATCGAGCACGTGCAGTTGCAGGTTCGCGATCGGATGGCCGATCGGCACCGCGACCGCATTCGCATCGTCGGGGCCGCAGGTCCAGTGCGACACGTCGATCGCGGCCTCGGTCGGCCCGTACAGGTTGACGAGCGTCGCGTTCGGCAGCAGCCGCGCGATCTTCGCGACGAGTTCGGGTGCCAGTGCCTCGCCGCTCGCGACGATCAGACGCACGCTGTCGCATTGCGCGGCGGCCGAGAAATCGTCGAGATACGCGGCGAACGCGGCGAGCATCGACGGCACGAAATGCAGCACCGTCACGCCGTGCGCATGGATCGCGGCCGCGAGACGCGCCGGATCGCGATGGTCGCCGGGCGCGGCGATCGCGAGCTTCGCGCCGATCGCCAGCGGCCACACGAATTCCCAGACCGACACGTCGAAGCCGAACGGCGTCTTGTGCAGCACGACGTCGTCGCGCGTCAGCCGGTACGCGTGCTGCATCCACGCGATCCGGTTCGCGAGCGCGCCGTGCGTGTTGCCGGCGCCCTTCGGCTTGCCGGTCGAACCGGACGTATAGATCAGGTACGCGAGCTGGGTGTCGTCGATGGCGACGCCTGCGGGTGCTTCTTCACGTTCGCCCGCTTCATCGGCGAGCAGGTCCGCGACCGTCAGCAACTGCGTCGCTGCGTCGTCACCCAAAGCGGCCTCGACCTGCTCGCGCAGATGCGCCTGCGTGATCGCGACGGCCGGCCGCGCGTCGCGCAGCAGGTATGCGATGCGCTCGGCCGGATAGTCCGGATCGACCGGCAGGTACGCCGCACCGGCCTTCAGCACGCCGACGAGCGCCATCACCATGTCGAACGAGCGCTCGACGCACAGCGCGACCGGCGTGTCGGGCTGCACGCCGCGCCGGCGCAGCGCAGCCGCGATGCGCGACGTGCCGATGTCGAGTTCGCGATAGGTCGCGCGATGCACGCCGCCGTGAACGTCCGCGTATTCGAGCGCGATCGCGTGGGGCGTCGCGTGCGCCGCATCGACGAATTGCAGATGCAGCGGCTGACGTTGCGAAGCCGGCCATGAGCGCGCCGTGTCCTGCGCTAGCGCCAGTGCGTCGCGGGTTGCGTCGTCGGCGATCGACAGCGTGCCGAGCAGCGCGTCCGGCGTGCGGGCCAGCGCATCGAGCGCGCACGCGAACGCACGGTGCCAGGTCTCGACCTGCCGCGCATCGATGCGCGCGGTGTCGTAGCCGTAGTCGATCGTCAGGTCGGCACCGCTCTCGATCACGAGCGTCAGCGCGAAATCGGTCGCTTCGATGCTGCGCACGCCGCTCAGTGCAAGCGCGCGCGGATCGGCGTCGCGCGCCGTGTCGTCCACCGGGTAGTTCTCGAACACGACCAGCGTGTCGAACAGTGCGCCGCCCGCGCCGCGCGCCCAGCGCTGGATGTCGGCAAGCGGCGTGTGCGCATGCTCGGCGGCGGCCGCGTTCTCGCGCTGCAGCGTTTGCAGCCAGTCGGCCGCGCGTTGCTGCGGCGCGGGCGCGGTGATCACCGGCAGCGTGTTGATGAAAAGACCGAGCACCGTGTCGACGTCCGCGAGCACATCGGGACGGCCCGCGACGGTCGCGCCGAACGCAACGGCCGGCTGGTGCGTCATCCGCTGCAGCGCGAGCGCCCATGCGCCCTGCACCAGCGTGTTGACGGTCAGCTTCAGTGCGCGCGCCGTCTGCGCGACGCGCGTCATCGCGTCCGCATCGATCGTCGCACGCCACGTGATCATCTCGGCGTCCGCGCGGTCGGCCGTGCGTTCCGCGATCAGCGTCGGTGCGTCGAGCCGCGCGAGGCGGTCGGTCCAGAAACGTTCGTCGGCATCGCGGTCGCGTGTGCCGAGCCACGCGATGAAGTCGCGATAGCGCAGCGCCGGGCGGCTCGCGAACGGCGACACGGCGTCCGGGTCGCGATAGTCGCGCAGCACGTCCGCGAGCAGGCGCGCGGTGCTCCAGCCGTCGAGCAGCACGTGATGACGCGTCCACACGACGCGCCACGCGTCGTCCGTCACGCGGATCAGCGTGAGCCGCATCAGCGGCGGCTCGCGCCAGTCGAAACCGCGGGCGCGGTCGGCCGCGAGCCATGCGTCGAAATCGGCGTCGAGCGTGTCGCCGCGCGTGCGCCAGTCAAGCTGCTCGACCGGCATCCGTGCGTGGCGATGCACGCACTGCAGCGGCGCGGCTTCGTCGGGCATCACGCTCGTGCGCAGGATGTCGTGGCGTGCGACGGACGCGTCGAACGCGGCCGCGAGGCGGTCGGCATCGAGCGCGGTCGCGGTCGCGACGAGCTGGTTCACGTAGCTCGCGTGGCCGGGTGCGAACAGTGCATGAAACAGGATGCCCTGCTGCATCGGCGACAGCGGATACACGTCGTCGATCGTGCGCCAGTCGAGCGGCGTGCGTTCGATCGCAGCCTGCGTAAGGCCGGCGGCCTGCGCGAGCGGGAAATCGCCCGGCGTCGCGCCACCGCCGCGATGCGCGACGCGTGACGCGCAGGCTTCAACGAGTTCCCGCAGCGCGGCCGCGAAGCGCTCGGCAAACGCGTCGATCGTCGCGCGCTCGAACTGGGGCGCGCCGTACACCCAGTGCACTTTCAGCGTGCGCGCGCCGTCCCGGTCGGTATCGAGGTACGCGTGGATCGCGAGCGTATTGCCGAGCGGCCCTTGCTGATCGCGCTCGACGCCGGTGCCGCCGAAGCGTGGCACGAGCGTTGCGTCGCGCGGCGCGTCGAACTGGCCGAGATAGTTGAACGTGACGCGCGGGCGCGGCACGGCGGCCAGCGCCGCGCGCGTCGCCGCATCGCCGTAGTGTGCGAGCACGCCGAAGCCGAGCCCCTTGTGCGGCACCGCGCGCAGCGTGTCCTTGACCGCGCACAGCGTGTCGTTCGCGGTCGCTTCGACCGGCAACGTCACCGGGTAGTGGCTCGTCAGCCAGCCGATCGTGCGGCTCGCGTCCGCATCGTCGAACAGCGCCTCGCGGCCATGCCCTTCCAGTTCGATGCGGCACGATGCCGAGCCTCGCACGCCGGCCAGCGCCAGCGCGAGCGCCGCACCCAGCAGTTCGATCGTCTGCGTGCGATAGGCCGCATGCGCATCGGTCAGCGCCGCACGCGTCAATGCCGCGTCGATGGTCTGCACGACGACGGCCGCATCGGCATTCGTCGCCGCTGCGTCGGGGTGATCGGGCACGAGGTCGTCGCCCTGCGCCATCGCGGCCCAGTACGCGGCCTCGGCCGCGAATGGCGACGCCGGTCCCGTCGCCGCGCGCGCGAGCCGTGCGGCCCACGCGTCCGCGCGCAGGCCCGGCTGCGACAGCCGGACCGGCGTGCGTTCGCATGCTGCGCGGTAGGCCGAGTCGAGGTCGTCGAGCAGGATGCGCCACGATACGCCGTCGACGATCGCGTGGTGAATCGCGAGATAGAGCTGCGTCGAACCGTCCGGCATCCGGGCCGCGCACGCGCACGCAAGCGGGCCGCGGCCGAGGTCGAGACGGCGCTGCAACGCGTCGAAGCGCGCGAGCGCGTCGGCTTCGTCGCGTGCGGCGACTTCGACGAACGGCAGCGCATCGTACGGCTTCGCGGCATCGCTGGCGTGCCACGTGCCGTCCGTACCTCGCGCGAAGCGCTGGCGGAACGCGTCGTGATGCGTCAGCAGCGCATCGAATGCGCGCGCGAACGCGTCCGCGTCGAACGGCCCGCGCACGTCGAACGCGATCGACTGGTTCCAGTGGCCGCGCTGCGGGACGTCGAGCGCGAAGAAGCGCTGTTGCGCGGGCGTCAGGACTTGCGCGGCAGCGGGCGTTGCCGCCGCGGTTGCGATTGCAGGCTGCGCAGCGGCAGTCACGTCCTCGGTCTTCGCGATGCGTGCGAGCTCGGCCACCGTCGGGCCGTCGAACAGTTGCTTCGGCGTGAAGCGCACGCCGCGCTTGCGCGCACGGGCAATCACCTGCAACACGAGGATCGAATCGCCGCCGAGTTCGAAGAAGTTGTCGTCGCGGCCCACCTGCGGTGCCTTCAGCACGGCCTGCCAGACTTCGGCGAGCACCGTTTCGACCTCGCCCTGCGGCGCGTTGCCGGACGCGATCGCGACCGGCGCGGCCGCCAGTTCGCGCAGTGCCGCGCGATCGATCTTGCCGTTCGCGGTCACCGGCAGGCGCGCGAGCGCGACGAACTGCGCGGGCACCATGTAGTCGGGCAGCTTCGCGGCGAGCGCCGCGCGCATGGCTGCCTCGTCGAATGCCGCACCATCGCGCATCACGATGAAGGTTGCGAGACGCAGGCGGCCGTCATGCTCGATCGCGAGCGTTTCGGCTTGCGCAACCGGACCGGCCGCGCGCACGGCCGCACTCACCTCGCCCGGTTCGACGCGGTAGCCGCGAATCTTCACCTGATCGTCGATGCGGCCGAGGAACGCGAGACGGCCGTCCGCGCGCAAGCGCACGCGGTCGCCGGTGCGATACAGCCGCGCGCCGGGCGTGAACGGATCGGGCACGAAGCGTTCGGCAGTCTGCGCCGGACGCCCGAGGTAGCCGCGCGCAACGCCCGGCCCGCCCAGATACAGCTCGCCCGTCGCGCCGGCCGGCACGCATGCGCCGAACGCGTCGAGCACGAGCGCGCGCGCATTCGGCAGCGGCAAGCCGAGCGGCACGCCGCTCGCGGGATCGCGCGCATCGGCGGCAATCGACGCCGTGTCGCACGCGATCGCGCCGACCGTCGCTTCGGTGGGCCCGTAATGGTTGATCACGCGGCAAGCCGGCGCGAGCGCGGCCAGGCGCGCGACGAGCGCCCACGTGAGCGTTTCGCCGCCCGTCACGAGCGCGTGGCGCGGCAGCACGTCGGCCGGCACGCGCGCGTCGAGCAGCGCCTGCAGGTGGCTCGGCACGATCTTCAGCACGCCGACGTCGCGGCGGCGCATCTCGTCCGCGAACAGGTCGGGATCGAACGCACACGCGGCCGGCAGCAGGTGCAGCGTGCGGCCCGCGCACAGCGCGCCGAACAGCGTCGTGTGGCCGAGGTCGGCCGCGACGGTCGACACCATCGCGAACGACGCGTCCGGCGCGAACGCGAGTTCGTCCAGCATCCCCTGCACGTAATCGGCCAGTGCGCCGTGCGACACGACGACGCCCTTCGGCGTGCCGGTCGAACCCGACGTATAGACCAGGTATGCGCCCTGTTCCGGATGCGGTGCGACGCGCACGCCGGCGGCATGCGCGAGCGTCGCGTCCTGTGCGAGCGTATCGACGTCGAGCGGCTGCGCGTCGATGCCGGCGGGCCATGCGGCCGTCTCCGCGACGAGCGCCCAGCGCGCACCGCAGTCGGCTGCCGCCGCGGCGAGACGCGCGGACGGTTGTGCGGGATCGAGCAACACGGCGAGCGCGCCGGCCTTCAGCGCGCCGAGCAGGCCGACGACGAAGCGCGTCGATCGCTCGATACAGACGACGACGGACGCTTCGGCGGCCACACCGCGTTGCGTCAGCGCGCGCGCGATGCGGTTCGACGCGTCGTCGAGTTCGGCGAACGTCAGCGATGCCGACGCGTCGACGAGCGCGACGCGATGCGGATACGCGGCCGCCTGCCGCGCGAATGCGGCGACGATGTCGGCATGTTCGACGCGCAGCGCACGGCCGTCACGCGGCTGGCGCAACGCGGCCGACGCGTCGCATGGCAGCGCGGCCGTCGTGCGTTGCGGATCGTGCGCGGCCGCGCCGACGAGCGCCGCATAGCTGTCGAGCCACGCGCGGGCGGTGTCGGCGTCGATGCAGTCGGTCGCATAGGCGGCGACCAGTTCGATCCCGTTCGCGTCGTCGGTGAAATCCAGCGCGAAGTCGAACCGCGCGGCCAGATCGGGCCCCGGTGTCGCGACCGCCGTCGCACCCGGCAGCACGCTGTCGTGCCGCGCGTCGAACTGCTGCGCGAGTTTCACGCGCAGCCATTCGTCGCCGCGCTTGACCGGCGGCTTCACCGCATCGACGACGCGCTCGAACGGCACGTCCTGGTGCGCGACCGCGTCGAGCGCCGCCGTGCGCGCCGCGTCGACGAGCGCGCGGAACGGCAGCGTCGGCGCCACGCGCACGCGCAGCGCGACCGTATTCAGGAACAGCCCGAGCAACCCACGCGTTTCGGGGCGCTGGCGATGCGCGACCGGCACCGCGACGACGACATCCGTTTCGCCGGTCAGGCGCGACAGCCATGCGTCGAGCGCGGCCAGCAGCACCGTGAAGACGGTGGCCTGCGCATCGCGCGCGAGTTGCCGCACGTCGGCCGCGACCGCGTCGGGCACGCGCACCGACACGCGCGCGCCCCGCAGCGTGCGTGCGGCGCCCGGCTGACGGTCGACCGGCAGCGCGATCGGGCCCGGCACGTCGCGCAATGCGCCGCGCCAGTAGTCGAGCTGGCGTTCGCCTTCGCCGCCGGCCAGCATGCCGCGCTGCCAGTCCGCGTAGTCCGCGTACTGAATCGGCAGATCGGGCAACGACGGTTCGCGGCCTTCCGCATACGCACGGTACGCGGCCGACAGTTCGTCGAACGCGCAGCGCGAGCTCCAGCCGTCGGTGATCGCGTGATGCGCGGTCAGCAGCAGGCGGTGACGGTCGTCCGCGAGCGCGACGAGCGTCGCGCGCAGCAGCGGGCCGCGTGCGAACTCGAACGGTTCGGCCGCGTCGCGCTCGGCGAGTCGTGCGGCTTGCGCGTCGCGCGCGGCCGGCGGCTGGTCGCGCAGGTCGATGTCGGCGATCGACACCGGCAGATGCGCATGAATCCGCTGCATCACGACGCCGTCGTCGTTGTCGACGAGCGTCGTGCGCCACGCTTCGTGCCGGCCGATCACGTGATCGAGTGCACGCTGCAGCGCGTCGCGTTCGAGCGTTCCGTCGATCGTCCAGTGCGCGGCGATGTGATACGCGGCGCTCGCATCGCGCGTTTGCGCGAGCACCCAGAAACGTTGCTGCGCGAGCGACGCCGCGCGGTCGACATGCTGCGCGCCCGAAGCGGCTGCATCGACCGTCGCGCGGCGTGCGGAAATGACGGCCAGCGGCTCGCCGGTCTCGCGTTCCGCGCGGTCGATCGTTTCGGCCAGTTCGGCGAGCGCCGGGTCGGCGAACAGCGTATCGAGCCGCAGGTTCACGCGCGATGCGGCGCGAATCGCGGCCTGCAACTGCATCGTCGCGAGCGAATCTGCGCCCAGCGCAAAGAAGCGGTCGTCGCGCGACGGCGCGGCGTCGAGGCCGAGCAGCGTCTGCCAGAGACCGGCGAGTTGCTGCTCGGTCGGTGTGCGCGGCACGTCGCCGGCACCGTGCGTCGTGTCGCGCGCGGCGGCGATCCGCTCGCGCAGCGCGGCGCGGTCGATCTTGCCGTTCAACGTATACGGCAGCGCATCGCAGCGCACGAAACGGTGCGGTTGCCATGCCGCCGGCAATTGCGCGCCCACGTGCGCCTTCAGTGCCGCATCGTCGGCCGCCGCGCGCAGCGCGATGCACGCAATCAGTCGCGTCGGTCCATTGCCGGTTTCGGCGACCACAGCCGCATCGGCCACGGCCGGATGCGAGCGCAGGCACGCGGCGATTTCCGCGGGCTCCACGCGCACGCCGCGCACCTGGACCTGGTCGTCGAGACGGCCGAGATAGTCGAATGCGCCGTCGTCGCGCAGGCGGGCGAGATCGCCGGTGCGGTACACGCGTGCGCCGGGTTCGCCGTCCGGATCGGGAATGAAGCGTTCGGCCGTCAGCGCCGGACGGCCGTGATAGCCGCGCGCGATACAGACGCCGCCGAGCAGCAGCTCGCCGCCTTCGCCCGACTCGCCGTCGATGCGCGCGACGCGCGGGCCGATCACGCGGCCGATCGGCAGCGACGCATATGCGTCGTTAGCGGCCAGCACGGGCGTCTCGCCCGGTTCGACCGGCCACAGCATCGGCGAGATCACGGCCTCGGTCGGCCCGTAGCCGTTGATCAGGCGTGCCGACGGGAACGTGCGGCGCACGAACTCGAATGCCTGCTGCGGCAGCGCTTCGCCGCCGAACGCGAGTACGCGCAATGCCGGCGGCACGCCGTCGCGCGCGGCGACGGCCGCGAATTCGCGCAGGTATGCAGGCGGAAATGCGGCGACGTTGACCGATTCGCGCACCAGCAGCGCATGCGCGGCGTCCGGTGCAAACGGCTGCGGCGGCGCCACGACGATACTGGCGCCGATCGCGAGCGGCGCGAGCCAGCACTCGTGAGCGGCGTCGAAATTGACCGATGCGAAATGCAGCAGACGGTCGCCGGCCTCGATCGGCAACGCGGCCGCGAGCGCGTCGCAGTGCGCGGCGAGCGGCCCGTGCTCGACGACCACCGCCTTCGGCGTGCCGGTCGAGCCCGACGTATAGATCATGTAGGCGGCCGCACGCGGATGCACGGGCACGTCTTCGTCATCGGCAGCAATTTCTTGCTCGCCCGCCGCTTCGGCTGCCGCGTCGAACGCGTGTTCGAACGGCGTGCCGAGCGCCGCGCGGCCGGCTGCGTCGACAATGCCGTGCCGCAGTTGCGCATCCTGGACGATCCAGTCGAGGCGCGCAGCCGGATGACGCGGATCGAGCGGCACGAACACGCCGCCCGCCTTCAGTACGGCCAGCAGCGCGACGAACAGCTCGCACGAGCGCTCGACGCAGACGCCGACCCGCACTTCCGCGCCGACGCCGGCCGCGCGCAGTTGCCGGGCCAGCCGCGACGCACGCGCGTCGAGCGCGCCGCGCGACAGGCGCAAGTCGTTCTGGAAAGGTACCGCGATGGCAGGCGCGTCGGGCGCGACGCGCGCCAGTTCGCGGATTCGGTGATGCAGCGCAGTCGGGAAACTCGTCATGTGCGTGAAGTCCTTCGGTCCGGCCGCTACGGCCAAGTCTCGGGGCCGCTTGGGGCGGCTTCACTGGTGTGACGAACGGCGCGGCCGATTTTTTACCGTTTTGCGCTCAAAGCGTGCGTGGGCGCCTTTTTTGCGGGCGCTGCTAAATATTTGCGCGGCCCGTTCGTCTATCAGGGAGGAAAGTCGGAACGGGCGCCCCGCCCGCCGCTTTCGCATCACTTTTCCGTTCCCGCGTTTTCGCGTTTCCGCTTGCCTTCCCTTTACCGACGTTGCCGATGACTGCCGCCCACGAGCCTTCTTCCCCGCCGTCCCTCGACGCCTCGCCCGCCCGCCCCGCGGCGCGCCTGATCCTCGCGCTGTTGCGCGAAAGCCGCGCGTCGCTCGCGCTGGCACTCACCGCGTGCGTGCTGAACGGCGTCGCGAGCGTGCTGCTCGTCGCGACGCTCAACCGCGCACTCTCGCAGCCCGGCACCGCCGATGCGTCGCTCGCGTGGCGCTTCGCACTGTGCGCGGTGATTGCGCTCGTCACGCGGATCGTGTCGGGCACGCTGTTCGCCCGCCTGTCGCAGGACACGATGGCGCGGCTGCGCGTGCATCTCGCGCGGCGCGTCGGCGCGGCCGAGCTGCGCGACATCGAGCGGATCGGCGCGGCACCCGTGCAGTCGGTGCTGACCGACGACGCGACCAACGTGTCGATGCTGTTCTTCGCACTGCCGAACCTGGTCATGCACGGTTCGATCGTGTTCGGCTGCCTCGGTTATCTCGCGTGGCTGTCGTGGCCCGTGTGCGTGCTGGCGCTGGCCGCGATCATCGCCGGCTCGCTCGGCTATCACACCGGCGACCGCCGCGCGATCGCGTCGCTCGAAGCGGCCGGCCAGGCGCAGGACCGCCTGTTCGGCTATCTCGGCTCGCTGTTTTCCGGCGCGAAGGAACTGAAGCTGCACGATGCGCGCGCACGCCAGTTCGTCGACGGCCAGCTCGGCGCGGCGATCGGCGAAGTGCGCGACCACCGCCGCCGCGCGTTCAGCGCGTATGCGGTCGGCGTCGGCTGGATCATCTTCCTGTTCTATGTATTCCTCGGCGTCGCATCGTTCTGGCCGCAGCTCGGCGTGCATGCGAATCCGGGCGCCGCGGCCGGCTACGTCGTCGTGTTCCTGTTCATGCTCGTGCCGCTCGACGGGCTCCTGAACAACCTGCCGACCGTCAACGCGGCACGCGTGTCGCTCACGCGGATCGAAGGCGTGATGGCCGAATTCGGCGCGCTGCGCACGGTGCCGCCCGCGACCGACGCGCCCGATGTACCGCCGGCCGGCGCCGTCACATTGCGCGGCGTCACGCACGCGTATTTCCACGAGCGCGACGAACGGATGTTCAGCATCGGGCCGATCGACCTGACGATCAAGCCGGGCGAGCTCGTGTTCATCGTCGGCGGCAACGGCAGCGGCAAGACGACGCTCGCGAAGGTGCTGACGGGGCTCTACGAGCCCGAGGAAGGCGCGATCGAGGTCGACGGCCGCACGATCGGCTGGCGCGAGCGCGCCGCGTACCGGCAGCGCTTCAGCGCGGTATTCAACGATTTCCACCTGTTCGACGCACTGCTCGGCATCGTCGATCCCGACGATCCGGCCCGCGCGCAGGCCGATGCGCGCGCGAACGCGCTCGTCGCGAAGCTGGCGCTCGACCACAAGGTGAAGGTCGTCGACGGCGCGTTCTCGACCCGCGCGCTGTCGACCGGGCAACGCAAGCGGCTCGCGCTCGTCGTCGCGTATCTGGAAGACCGGCCGTTCTACCTGTTCGACGAATGGGCGGCCGACCAGGATCCGTCGTTCAAGGCCGTGTTCTACGAGCAACTGCTGCCCGAGCTGCGCGCACGCGGCAAGGCCGTGATCGTGATCACGCACGACGACCGCTATTTCGATCTCGCCGACCGGCTGCTGAAGCTCGACAACGGCCGCATCGTCAGCGACACGATGCCCACGCGTGCGCGTGCGCAGGACGGCGTCGATGCGCTGAGCGTGTAAGCCATCGCCGACGCGCCGCAATGGCGGTGCGTCGGCGGCATCCGGTTCGGAAGGGAATGTTGCTGGAGCGTTGCGACAAGGAAAGGCCGGGGCATCGACCGTCAAGCCGATGACAACGCCCTGCCCGTTAGAACAGCGTTATCGACGCCCGACAACCTACCGCGCGCTCAACGCGCGGCCGGCAGCTTCAGCAGCGTATCGGTCATCACGTCGGCCAGCTTCAGCGCCGACATCGGCCCGCCGAACCCCCAGATATTGCGTTCGATGAGCGCGATCCGGCGATCGCGCAGCGCGGGCACGAAGCGCCACACCGGCGAAGCGAGTTTCGCCGACAGCGGCACGTCCATCGCCGACGCGGTCACGAACAGCACGGCCAGGCCGCGCTGCGTGAGCAGGTCGGCCGACGTCACGTACAGCGTGCCTTCCCGCGTCGGTTTCTTCGGCCACGGATCGAGCCCGAGCGCACGCGCGAGGCCTGCCGACGTGCTGTTGCCCGTATAGGCCCAGTAACGGTCGGGCAAGCCGAGATCCTGCAGCAGCGCGATTCGCTCGTCCTTTCTGCCCGCTGCCGCGAGCCGTGCCGCATTGCGCGCGATCCCCGCATCGAGTTGCGCATCGACCGCCTGAGCGCGCGCGTCGCGCCCCGTCACCGCGCCGATCGTCCGGAAGATCTGCCGCATCCAGTCGAGCTGCGTGACGGGCACGCCGTCCTCGGAAACATTCGGGCTGAACTGGAACAGGACCGTCGGTGCGATCCGGTCGAGCGCGTCGAAGATCGGCGCATGCCGGAAACCGACGCCGATGATCAGGTCGGGCTTGACCGCGGCGATCGCCTCGAGCCCCGGCTCCTGCCGCGAGCCGATGTCGGTCACGTGCGCGAGCCGGTCGCTCTGGTAGCCGAGCCAGCCCGGATAGAACGCGGTATCGGCCATCCCGACCGGCACGATGTCGAGCGCGATCACGCTTTCCGCGAACATGAAGTCGAGCGCGACCACGCGCTGCGGTCGCACGGGCATCGTTGTGCTCGCCTGCGACACGACCGGGTTGCCGGCCAGCGACACGGCGCGCGGCGCGCTCTGTCCGCCGCCGGCAACGGCAACCGCACCGGCCGACGCGGAAAACACGCCGCAGCACGCCGCACCGAGCGCGGCGAGTGCGCCCAGCGCGTGCCGGCGGCCGGCATGCGTCACCGGATCGCGTCCTGCCCGGCCAGCGCCGCGTCGTCCATCGTCAGTAGCAGGGGGCAGCTTCCACACAGTTGTGTTTCTCCAGGAATTTCATAGCGCAGGCAGCACACGCGGCGCGCGCGGAACGGCGTCGGCAGCAGCGGCGAGCGCGGCACGGCATCGCGCACCGGCATGCGCAGCGGATTCGGTTCGCAAGCGTTGCACGTCGAGCCGAACAGCCAGCCCGCGTCGCGCGCGGGATCGGCCGCGCAACGCAGCGAACGGCAGGTGTCGAGCAGATAGTCGAGCAGATTGCCCGCGTTGCTCCACAGCACGCGCGGCGTGACGCGGCCCATCGCCGCGAGCAGGTCGACCACCGCGCCGAGATGCGCGACGAGCCCCGCATAGCGAAGCGCGGGATCGTCGCACGGCGCGCCGAGCGCGTCCGCCGCGAAATACAGCGCAACAGGCATCCCGTCGTCGAGCGCGACGAAGGTGCGCTCGGGCGCCATGTCGAGCGGCCTGCCGAGCGTCAGCGCGGCGACGACGCCGGCCGGCGCCGCACGGCCGAAATAGTATTTGCTCCATTGCGACATCAGCGCGCGCGCATGCTGCGCCGGATCGCCGCCGTAATGGCGGACCATCGCGTCGAGCATCGCGTCGCGATGTTCGGGCAACGCGCTGACGGGCACGACGATGCGGCCCGGCGCGTGCGCGTCGTCGGGCAAACCGAGCCAGACGACGTCGAGATGTTCGGCGAACGGCTCGGGCGCGAACGCCGAGAAGCGCGTGGCGCGCGCGCCGTCGAACGACGGCGTCATCGCGCTGCGCGCCGGGCGCGGCGCCCCTCGAGGATCAACAGCCCGAGCAGGTACGGCGCGCCGATCAGCGCGGTCAGCACGCCGGCCGGCACTTCGCGCGGCGCAACGACCGTGCGTGCCGCGAGATCCGCGACGCCGAGAATCAGCGCGCCGCACGCGGCCGCGAGCCACAGCCGTGTGCGATGCCGGCGTGCGCCGAGCATCGTCGCGACATGCGGCGCCATCAACCCGATGAAGCCGACCGGCCCGACCGCCGCGACGGCTGCGCACGCGGCGAGCGTCGCGATCGTCAGCGCGAGCGGCCGCAGCGCGGCCACCGGCAGGCCGAGCGCGGCCGCTTGGTCGTCGCCGAGCGCGAGCATGTCGAGCGGTCGCGCGAGCCACGCGAACACGGGCACCGCGAGCACGCACCACGGCAGCAGCATCGACACCTCGCCCCAGCTGCGGCCATAGGTGCCGCCGACGAGCCACACGACGAAGCGCGCGGGCTGCACGCTTTGCTGCGTGATCAGCCATTGCGCGAGCGTCGTCCACAGCGCGCCGATCGCAATGCCCGTCAGCGCGACCGCGAGCGGCGCATAACGATGCCGGTGATTCAGTGCGAGCGTGATCGCGAGCGACAGCCCGCCGCCGATCAGCGCGGCCGCCGCGAGCGTCACGTGGCCCATCAGCGGCCACGTCGACAACGCGAACAACGTGACGAGCCCCGCGCCCTGCGTGACGCCGAGCACTTCGGGGCCCGCGAGCGGATTGCGCACGACGCTCTGCATCGCGACGCCGCTCACGGCCAGCAGCGCGCCCGCGAGCAGTGCGCATAGCAGGCGCGGCATGCGCAGGTCGATCAGCATCCGCGCGAGCGCATCGTGGCCGGACAGCGCGGCGGACCAGCGCGCGGGCGACAGCCACTCGGGGCCGGCGGACACGCCGACCCACACCACCAGCGCGCCGCCGACGACGAACAACGCCGTGCGCAGCGGCCAGCCGAGCCGTTCGAGCCAGCCGACGAGCCGCGTCGAGCCGCCGCCCGCCGCGCGTTCGCCATCCGCATGCAGCACGCCCGACCACGCGGCGCCGCGCCGGATCATCGCGAGCATCAGCGGCGTGCCGATGAGCGCGATCGCGACGCCGGTCGACAGCGTCGCGTCGAGTCCCGACGCGAGCACCGCGCTGTCGGTGACGAGCACGAGCGCGCCACCGGCGAGCGCCGACAACGGCACCAGCACGCCGAGCCGCGCTGTGCGCGCGCCGCGCACCTGGCGCAGCAGGTTCGGCGCGACGAGACCGACATACGACAGCGGGCCCGCGATACTGACGGCCACGCTCGTGAACGCGACCGCGACGAGCGTCGCGGCGAGCCGCGTCGCATCGACGCGCACGCCGGCCGCGGCCGCCGCATCGTCACCGAGCGTGAGCGGGTTCAGCGGCCGGATCACGAACGGCAGCGCGACCAGCGGCACGACGAGCCAGCGCGCGGCGAGCGCGAGGCCCGTCGCGCCCGGCTGGTAAAGGCTGCCGTTGGTCCACAGCGCGGCGCCCGCGATGTTCTGCTCGAAGAACGCGAGCACGAGCGTCGACAGCGCGGCGAACAGCAGCATGCACACGCTGCCCGCCAGCACGAGCCGCAACGGCGTCGCGCGCCAGCCGCCGGCCGCGACGATCGCGCACGCGGCGGCGGCCAGCCCGCACACGAACAGCAATGGCACCGACGCGACACCCGCCAGTGCCGGCACGAGCATCGCCGCGAGCAAGCCGAGCTGGGCGCCGCCTGTCACGCTGAGCAGGTCGGGCGACGCGAGCGGATTGCGCGTGAGCGACTGGAACAGCGCGCCTGCGATGCCGAGGCAGCCGCCCGCGACGAGCGCGGCCGCGACACGCGGCAGGTTGAGGTCGAACAGGAACACGTGTGCGAGCGCGGCGCCGTCGCTGCCGGGCGCCGCCGCCCACCACACGCGCAAATCGGGGGCGACGCGCAGCGCCGCGAGTATCGCGATCAGCGCGACGAGGCCGATCGCGATCGTGCCCGCCCGGCCGGACGTCGCGCCCTTCCCCGTCGCCGCGAGGCGCTTGCGCATCGCGAACGTCGTCATAGGGCGAGATCCCGATCGAAGACGCCGGCCGCCTGCGGCGTGCCGGCGCTCGCCGGCCCGTAGGCCGGCACGCACATCGGCGCGCCCGTCTGCGGGTGCGCGAGCTTCAGCATCTCGACGCCGAACGCCGCGCGCAGCCGCGCCGGATCGAGCATCGCATCGGGCGAACCTTGCGCGACGAGGCGGCCCGCGCGCATCAGCACGATCTCGTCGCTGTACGCGGCCGCCTGGTTCAGGTCATGCAGCACCCACACGATCGTCAGCCCGCGCGCGCGGTTCAGCGCGCGCAGCGCATCGAGGATGTCGAGCTGGTGATGGATGTCGAGATAGGTCGTCGGTTCGTCGAGCAGCACGATCGGCGCCTGCTGCGCGAGCGCCATCGCGATCCACGCACGCTGGCGTTCGCCGCCCGACAGCGCACCGACGTCGCGACCCGCATCGTCGGCGAGGCCGCTCGTCGCCAGCGCCTCGTCGATCGCCGCATGGTCGGCGCGCGTCAGCCCGCGCAGGAAGCCGCCGTACGCATAGCGCCCGTACGCGACGAGCTCGCGCACCGTGAGGCCCGACGGAATCTGGTTGAACTGCGCGAGCATCGTCAGCTCGCGCGCGAGCGCGCGACGGCGAAACGACGCGAGCGGCTTGCCGTTCACGTCGACATGGCCGGCACGTGCGGGCTGCAGGCCCGCGAGCGTGCGCAGCAGCGTGCTTTTGCCGCAGCCGTTCGGCCCGCACAGCGCGGTCACGCGGCCGGCCGCGATCGACAGGTCCAGCCCGTCGATCACGACATGGTCGCGATAACCCACCGTCAACCCGCGCGCGGCAAGCGCGGCGGTACTACGCGTCATCGGTCCTCCGTTCGGTCGCGCGCGGGACCGTGTAACTCTGCGCCATCGCGACGACGACCTTGCGCGGCCCCTCGAACGGGTCGCGCGCATGGGCGGTCAGCATGTTGTCGAGCATCAGCACGTCGCCCGTGCGCCACGGGAACACGATGCGCTGCTGGTCGAGCACGCCGCGGATCTCGGCGAGCGCCTCGGCCTCGAGCGGCTCGCCGTCGCCGTAGTACACGTTGCGCGGCACGTTCTCGAGCCCCACCGCATCGACGAGCGCTTCCTGCATGTCGTCGTCGAGCGCGGACAGGTGAAACAGGTTCGCCTGGTTGAACCACACGCGATCGCCGGTGCGCGGATGGCGTGCCACGGCCTGGCAGCGTTCGCGGGTGCGCAACAGCAGTTCGCCGTCGTCGTCGGTGCGCCATGCGCATTCGATGCCGCGCGCCGCGCACATCCGCTCGACCTCGGCCGGCTCGTCGGTGCCGAACGACTGCTGCCACGGCAGGTCGAGCCCCTGCCCGAAATTGCGCACGTACAGCAGCTCGCGCCGCTCGAAGCGCGCGATCAGCGCCGGATCGAGCGCGCGATACACGGCGCGGCTGTCCGCGATCGGCGTCGCGCCGCCCTTCGGCGCCGCGAGCGCGCAGTGGAACCAGATCCGCAGCGGCCATTCGCGCGTATACGACTGCTCGTTGTGCAGCGGAATCGCGCGGTGCGGCGGGTATTCGGTCGACGTGTAGACGGCGCCTTCGACCTGGCTGCGCGGCGTCGACGCGTATTCATAGCCGATCAGCGGATCGCCGAACGATGCCGCGAACTGCTGGAACGCATCGATCGACGGCACGTGAAAGCCGGTGAACAGCACGCCGCCCGCCCGTTCGAGCGTGTCGGCCGCGATCTCGCGCGCCAGCGGCGCGACGTCGTCGATCGACATCCCGTCGCTGCCGCGCGGCGACACGACGGTGGGCAGCCCCGGCTCGATACGCAGGTCGTCGAGCGTCGGCAACGAAAGCAGGGTCATGCAACGTCCTCTTCAGGTGGCGCGCCGGATCGCGGCGCAGCGGGTCACGATGCGCGCGACGCGCGCTCGCCGTCCATCGCGCGGCGCAGGCTCGCGGGGCGCATGTCGGTCCAGACGGCCTCGATGTGCGCGAGACAATCGGCCTTCGGGCCGCTCACGCCGACCTCGCGCCAGCCGGCCGGCACGGGCCGGAACGTCGGCCAGATCGAATACTGTTCTTCGTCGTTGATGACGACCGTGTAGACGAGATCGTCGGTGTCGGCGGAAGGCGTCGTGGCTTGCGTCATGATCGGAAAAAAGCGGGAGACGGTTGAAGGATGCGAAGCGGCGGATTTCGCCGCTCCTGTCTGATAGACGATTGGCCGGCGCGTTTTTTTACCGGCGCCGCGCGCGGCCGCCCAGGAACACCGGGCACGCGACGCCGCGATGGCACGCGTCGAGGCATTCCGCGCAGTGGCGCTCCGCGTCGCGCACCATGAAATGCACGAGCGTCTGCGACACGTTCAGCGCGCGCGCCGCGGTCTGCAGCGTCTCCTCGCGCAGCCGCACCATCTCGAAGGCCGCGCGGCTGCGCGCCGGCAGGTCGTCGAGCGCGGCACAGACGCGCCGCAGCGTATCGCGCGTCATCAGCGCGGCTTCCGGCGTCGGCTCGGGCGACGGCACGTCGAAGCCGTCGTCCTCTTCCGTGTGATAGACGTTCTCGAGGCTCTGCCGGCGGCATGCGTCGATCGACGCATTGCGCACCATCCGCGTCACGTACGCGACCGGCTGGCGCACCGCATCCTGGTTCGGGAAATCGACGAGCTTCACGAATACGTCGTGCACGACATCCTCGGCGCGGCTCGCACAGCCGACGAAGCCGCGCGCGACATTGACGAGCATCGCGCGATGCGAGATCAGCACGTCGAGCAGTGCGCCCTGCGCGCGGGGCTCCGCGGCACGGCGTGCACGCGGCGCGGCGCGCGGCGGCAGGTCCGGATAACTGCCGAGGAACGGGTTCGCCGTTGCCACCGCCGGTCGGTCGAGCACTTCCGCCATGGCCATCGATCTGCTCCGTCATATTTCGAGATAGCAAAATTTAACGTAAACGCAAATCATTCTCAATACGATTCCCAAATACCCCTTTCAGTTGTCAGGATTTGTCTGAACAATTGGCGGGATCGTTGTTCGAGCGGACCGGGGTTCCCTTCGCCGATCGCAGTGTGTGGCGCGCTTTCGGTCCGAAAGGGGCCGGTACGATGCGACCATCGCCATCACAAGGTGTGCCGCTGAGTGCGGTAAGCGTCACGCAGCAGATGCGGACAAGCGCCGGCTTGCCGGCGCTTTTTTCCTCGCGGCCGGACGCGCTGCGGCGCGCGGCTCAATAGATGAACAACCGGATCGTCGCCGTCGCATCGAAGCGCCCGATCTTCGGCGGCCCGAACGACTTCAGCACCGCGTCCATCAATACGCTTTGGTTCATGACGTTGGCCGGGAACTGCGCCAGGTTGAACTGTTGGTTGAACGGAATCGCCTTGCCCTGGCTGTCTTCGATGCCGATACCGAAATTGCTGTCCTTCGCAGGGACCAGCAACCCGTTCTGAACCGGATAGGTCGTTTCGAAATACCCGTCGACGCGTACCGCGACGTTGCATTTCTTGGACAACGACAACGAGAATCGCTTGCGCGGCACCGCCGGCAGGAAGCCGTTGCCGACCGCCTGCACCTGTCCGAAATTGACGATGCCCGGTTCGGGCGTCACGAGCACGTCGACGAAACACGGTGTCGGCTTGAGGTTGCGCAGGCCGCTCAGGCGGTACTGGAAGCTCGGGCTGTACGCGTTCAGCCCGAACTCGCCGTCGAACTGGAACACCGTGTAGATATCGCTCGGCGGCTGGACCCAGTTGCCTTTCTTGCGCACGACGACCTGGTAGTCGATGCTGATGCGCGTCTGCTGGCAACGCCCGCGGTCGAAGTCGTACTTGCTGCACGGCGGCACCGAATACCCGGTAAACACCCCGCCGCCGCGATTGCTGGTCTTGTCGAAATAGTCGATGCCCTTGTAGCGGATGCCGATCTCGAGCCCCCATGCAACAGGGTTCGTGCGATTCGGATTCGCGTAGAAGTAAATGTTGTCGACGACCTTCAGGCTGCCGTCGTCCCCCAGGTCCTTGTAGCAATACCCTGTCGTCGTGCGCACCGGCGACACCCAGATCACATAGCCGTCCGGCGCGTCGGTCGGATACGACGCAACGCCGCCGATCGGCTCGGTCAACGAAGTCGCGCCGCTGTTGGTCAGGCAGCGCAGCGCCCATGCGGGCTGCACGGCCGCGACCAGCACCGCGAGTACGATCCAGCGCAACCAGGCCGCCGGCGATTCCCGATGACGCATTCCCCCGCTCATTTCTTCACGCTCTTGCAAGCACCCGCGTCGCACGCATACTCGACCGCCACCTGGCCGCCGTAATCGTCGATATGCGTGACGAACAGCGTCGATGGCGTCGCGGCCTTGAACGGCACGTCGGCCGTGCCCATCGGGCTCACCATCACCGGCTCGATCGGCACCGTCGTCTTCTGCGCCCCCGCGCTCACGTCGACCACCGTCACGTGGTACGGCGTCGGGTTGTCGAACACGAGCTTGTGCGCGGCCGCGTCCACCCGCAGCGTCATCGGCAGCGTCCAGTCCTCGTCGCGCGCGGGCTGCACGGCCTTCGGCCGGTAGAACAGCTTCATCTGCGTATGCAGCGCGATCTGCAGCGTGTTCGGCGTATCGGTCTTCGGCGGCACTTCGCGGATATTCAGGTAGAACACCGATTCGCGATCCGCCGGCAGCTCGGTGCCCGGCAGCTTCGCGATCCGCAGCACGTTGCGCTCGTTCGCCTCGACGCGCTGCAGCGGCGGCACGACCATCAGCGGCGACGTGATCTTGTTGCCCTTCGCGTCCTCGAGCCACGACTGCACGAGATACGGATATGTCGTGCTCTTGTTGGTGATCGTGACGATCGCGGCCTGCTCGCCTTCGTTGAAGATCACGCGCGTGCGGTCGGGCACGATCGCCGCATGCGCGGCGCCCGCGAGCAGCGCGCCGGCGGTCGCGAGCACGCACGGCGCGCGGCGCAGGAAGGAAAGGGAAAGAGAGTTTTTCATCGCAGGATCCGTGGATTCATCGTTCGACCCGTGCGGCCGCTGCGTGCGACTCGCCGGGCGTCTGGCACGTCACCGGGATCGGCGTGCCTTCGAGTTGGAGCTGGTTCGGCAGCGCGTCGACCGTGCAGAGCGTGCGTTCGCCCGCGCGCACCGCGAGCGACGACTTCGGCTGAACCTGCGTCAGGAACGCCGCGCCGCCCTCGCCGACGATGCCGAGCTCCTTGCCGTTCGCCGCGTCCTGCACCGACGCGCCGAACGGCAGCGGCTTGCCGGCCGCGTCGGTCAGCGTCAGGTACAGGTTGCTGCCGCGCGCGGCGGAGAACTTCACGAAGCCGATCGCGCCGTCGGTCAGCACCATGCGCTGGATCGGGTTCGTCACCTGCACTTCGAGCGGCAGCTTCTCGACGTTCACGGTCGCGTCGTACACGTTGTACGGCGAGATGCCGTCGAGCACCGCGTAGCCGCGCGAATCGGTATGCGTGAGCGTGCCGGACAGCGGCACGTCGCGCACGCCGTCGGTCGACACCAGCAGCCGCGTGTCGCCCGCGTTGCCGTTCGCGTGTGCGGACACGCCGTACTGCGTCGCGACGAACGAGCCGTCGACTTCGAGCGACGCGGCCGCATACGCATTGGCGAGCGTCGACGCCTGCGCGGTGAGCTGGTACGCCGACGTGCGCTGGCGGTAGCTCGCGTTCGCCGATGCGCGGCCGTCGGTCGCGCCCGCGTTGCCCTGGTAGGTGCGGCCATCCGGATCGTCGTAGATGTAGCCCGCATTCACGCTCGTGCTGCCGCTGCCCGTCGTCAGGTTCGACGTGACGGTGTGGCGGCCGCCGATCGGCAGCGTCGCGGTGATCGAGAACTGGTTGCCGCTCGCGCCCGCGCTCTGCGTGCGAAATGCCGACACGCTGACGTTCAGGTTGCGCAGCGTGCCGACCGAGAACGCGCGCGTCAGCGTGAGACCGACGCGCTGCTCGGACGAGCGCGCCCAGTAGGTCGTCTGGTCGTACGAGAAATAGGTCGACGTATCGCCGAAGCGCTTCGACATCGTCGCCGAATAGCGCTGCTTGCTGTTGGCCAGGCCGTACGCGGTCGGGTCGCCCGAGAATTGCGCGAAGTTCGTGTAGTCGCGCTCGGAGAAGCGATAGCCGAAGAAGCGCACGTCGGCGTCGAGTCCGTCGAAGTGCTTCGAATAGTTGATGCGATACGAGTTGCCGTTGCGCGTCGCGCCGTTCCACCACAGGCGCGCCCGCGCATGCGTGACGTCAGCCGACACCGCGCCGAACGTGCCGAAATCGCGGCCGACGCCGAGCGCGATCGACGTATAACCCGATGCGGCGATGAATCCGCCATACACCGTGACGTCGAGCGGCAGGCCGTACGCGATTTCGCCGAAGCCGAAGAACGGCGTGACGCCGGCGCCGCCGAACAGGCGCGGCTTGCCGACGGCGGCCTTGTAGCGCAACTGCCCGGTGCGCGCGAGGAACGGCACGGCGGCCGTCGTCACCTGGAAGCGCTGCACGCTGCCGTCTTCTTCCTCGACCGCGACGTCGAGCGTGCCCTGCACGCTCGTGTTGATGTTCTGCAGTGCGAATGCACCCGGCGACACGCGCGTCACGTACAGCACGCGGCCCGCCTGCGACACGGTCACGGTCGCGTTGGTGCGCGCGACGCCCGCGATCAGCGGCGCATAACCGCGCAGCGAAGGCGGCAGCATGCGGTCGTCGCTGCGGATCGACGCGCCCGTCAGCGCGAACGTGTCGAAAATGTCGGAGCTCAGGTAGTCGTCGCCGAACGTCACCGTCGACTGGATCGACGGCAGCGCGCGAAATGCATAAAGCCGGCTGAAGCGGAACGTGCGGTCCGCGTACGCCGTGTTGCCCACGTTCGACTGCGCCTGGTAGTCGCCGCGAAAGCGCCATGCGTCCCAGTTCGCGCCGATCGTCCCGTAGGCCTGGATCGCATTCGTCTGCCCGCCGCCCGCACCGAAGTTGCGGTTCGTGTTCGCGATCACGCGATAGTCGAGCATCGCACCGGGAATCCCTTCGGACCATCGCTCTGGCGGCAGATAGGTCGAATCGCTGAATTCGAGCGCAGCCTGCGGAATCGTGATCTTGAGCCGCCCGTCGCTCTTCAGGTAACGCACGGTCGCCCCCTCGATCGCGCCGAGGTCGACGCAGCGTCCGCCCTGGAAACGCGGCAGGTCCTTCGCGAGCGAAGGCTTCAACCCGAACTGCGCGACGAGTTCCGGACGCAGGCACGGCTTGCCCGCGCCGGACGCGTCGACGGCGATGAACTCGATCGCCTGCAGCCCGTAGAACAGGTCGTTGACCTGCACGTCGAGCATGTACTCGCCCGGCAGCGTGAAGTCGGCCTGCGAGAACTGCGACAGGTCGACATTGCTCGTTCCGTCGATGTCGAGGAACGACGAATTGAATTCCGTCGCATGGCTCTGGCTGCCGACGACCAGCACGGAGACGCAAAGGAAGGAATGTCTGATTCGCACGCGGCGCTACCGGAAGTCCGAGGAGAAGAAAACGGGAAGGAAAGAAGAAGGAGGAAGGGATGCATGCCCCCTCCTCCATACGGACGCTTACTGGTAGCGGACCGTGAAGTTCGCGACGCCGTCGGCGGTACCCGGCGTCACGCCGGCTGCCGTCGCTTCGTACATCGCTGCGAAGCGGGCGATGTTCGTGCCGTTTTGCAGCACGGTCGGCGCCTTCTGCTCGGCGCCGTTGTCGAGGTATTCACCCGACGCGGCCTGCAGGCGGATACCGACGTTGGTTGCCGAACCGATCGTGGCGAGCAGCTTCGGCTGGCCCGCGCTCGACGTGCCCGTGAACGTGAAGTACGCGTTCTGCGCGATGCTCGTGTCGCAGTCGGTCAGCTTGATGTCGAAGTTGGTCGGCGTGGACTTGTCGCCGGCCTGCTTGAACACGTTGGTCGGCACCTTGCCGAGGTTCACGGTCTGGTTGACCGAGCCCGAATCGATGCCGCATGCGCCCGCGACGATCTCGCCGGTGAAGTTGATCGTGCCGGTGCCCGCTGCGAAGGCCGAGGTCGACAGGGCCGCGAGTGCGACAGCGGTCAGGAGGGATTTTTTCATGACGTTTTCCGTGAGAATTGCAAAGGGAATGGACGACGTGGCGGATACAAAAGGCAGCGTGTGGTTGGCTCCCGTCCGTCACGAGGCGGCATTATCGAGATAATCGTGAAAGTTTTTTGTAAATCATTGTCAAATGCTTCTGACAATGTGCGGTTTACGCTTAATCATCCACATTCTTTCCCGACAATTTTCAATCCGGCCATTTTCGTCCGCAGTCCTTTTTTATTCCACGGAACCGATTGAAGATTAACGATATTTCCATCCGGCAATCGTTGTCGCCCCGCCTACCCTTGCTGGTATTGGCTCGCGCAGATCACACCCTCAAAAAAGACAAAACATTATCCAATGCCGCCACCGTTGCCGGACGGCAACGCCAACATCAAATCATTTCCAACTGACAGGAAATTAAAAGCGGCTTTCTTCGCCCCCTGATAAATTGCGCAAACGATTGCGAGTCGAATACAAACGTTTTACTGCGACACTTTGCCACCATCATTAATTCCAATACACGGATTAATTCGATCGTCAATTCCCGATCGGGAATCCGGCATTTGCGCCGCCGTCGGAGCGCGACATGCGGGCCTGAATGGACGAGATGAAAAAGGGAAGATGCGGCGCACACGTTTGCGCCGGGTGGCGACACGATCGGTCGCCGGATGCGGGCCGCTCCGGAAGATGCCCTTCCGCCCTGCCGCGGGATGAAAAACGGTGTGGATGACTGGCCCGACAGCGGAAGGTATCGCCGATAGCGATCGGCGATACAGCGGGCAACGATGTCGATCGAAACGACGGCCGCACGTCGCATCGTGCGGCCGTCGCATGGTTGCCCGACGCGCTGCGGCGTCAGGCGAAGTGCATCACATCACGCGGAAGCCGCGACCTCCGCCGACGCCGATGCCGGCGCCCAGCCGCCGCCGAGCGCGCGATACAGCGCGATCGCGTTCGCGAGCCGAAGCTGCTTGAGCCGGATCAGCTCCTGCCCCGACTCGTACGTGCTGCGCTGCGCGTCGAGCAGTTCGAGATACGTCGCGACGCCGCCCGCATAACGACGCTCCGCGAGCTTCAGCCGCGCACCGTCCGCCGTGTAGACGTCCTGCTGCGCCGCGAGCTGGCGATCGATCCAGTCGCGCGCGGCAAACGCGTCGGCCACTTCGCGGAACGCGGTCTGCACGGTCTTCTCGTATTCGGCGACCGCGATGTGCTTGCGCGCGTTCGCGACGTCGAGGTTCGCGCGATTGCGTCCGCCCGCGAAGATCGGCAGCGTGATGCGCGGCGCGAACGTCCACACGCTCGTGCCGCCCGCGAACAGGCTCGAGAACGCGTCGCTGACCGAGCCGTAGTCGGTCGTCAGCGCGATGCGCGGGAAGAACGCCGCGCGTGCGGCGCCGATCTGCGCGTTCGCGGCCTTGAGCCGCGCCTCGGCCTGCCGGATGTCCGGCCGCCGTTCGAGCAGCGCGCTCGGTGCACCGGGCGCCACCGGCGCGATCGACAACGTGTCGAGCGCGGTCGCGTCGCCGGGCACGTTGCGCGCGAAATCGCCCGCGAGCAACTGCAGCGCCCGCACGGCCTGCGCATGCTCGCGCTGCAGCGCGGCCTGCGACGCGCGCGCGGACGCCACCAGCATCTCGGCCGAGCGCAGCTCGATCGCATCGCTCGTGCCGGCCTCGTAGCGGCGCTGCGTGAGCGCGGCCATGCGCACGCGCGCGTCGAGCGTGCGCTGCGCCAGCGCGAGCTGCTCGTACAGCGAGCGCTCCGATACATACGCACCCGCCACTTCCGCGATCACGCCGATGCGGACCGTGCGCTGCGCGTCGGCCGTCGCGAAATATTCGGCGAGCGCCGCGTCGGACAGGTTGCGCACGCGGCCGAACAGGTCGAGTTCGTATGCGCTCACGCCGACGCCCGCGCGATACAGCCCGCTGATCGCGCTTTCGCGCACGACCGGGTCGTACTGGCGCGTGCGTTCATAGCCGAGATTCGCATCGACCGACGGCAGCAGGTCCGCGCGCTGCACGCCGTACAGCGCGCGCGCCTCCTCGAGCCGGCCGGCCGCGATCCGCAGGTCGCGGTTGTTCGCGAGCGCCGCGTCGATCCACGCCTGCAGCGCCGGATCGGTGAAATACGCATGCCAGTCGTCGAGCAGCGCGGCGTCCGCAGGTGTCGCATCGGACGCCGCTGCCGGCTCGAGGCTTCCATCAGCCGGCGCATAGGTAGCCGGCACGGGTGCCGACGGCCGCTCGTAGCGCGGCGCGAGCGAACAGCCGGCGAGCGCGAGCGCGGCAGCCAGCGCGATCTGAGCCCGCAACGTCGCGCGCGCATTCAGGGCAAACATCATTGCGATCCCTCCATCGTCGCCGGCTGTACCCCGCCGCGCCGGCGCGGGCCGACGTCGAACAGGCGGCCGACGATCACGAAAAACAGCGGGACGAGGAACACCGCGAGCACGGTCGCGGTGATCACGCCGCCGAGCACGCCGGTGCCGATCGCCATCTGCGCGCCGGACGCGGCGCCCGACGCGAACGCGAGCGGCAGCACGCCGACGCCGAACGCGAGCGACGTCATCACGATCGGCCGCAGCCGCAGGCGCGCGGCCTCGAGCGCCGCGTCGACGAGCGACATGCGCTGCGCGACCAGGTCCTTCGCGACTTCGACGATCAGGATCGCGTTCTTCGCCGACAACCCGATCGTCGCGATCAGCCCCACCTTGAAATAGATGTCGTTCGGCATCATCCGCAGCGTGACGCCGAGCACCGCGCCGATCACGCCGAGCGGGACCACCAGCATCACCGCGAACGGGATCGACCAGCTCTCGTAGAGCGCCGCGAGCGCGAGGAACACGACGAGCACCGACAGCGCGAACAGCATCGGCGCCTGCGCGCCCGACAGCCGCTCCTCGAACGACTGCCCCGACCACGAATAGCCGATGCCGGCCGGCAGCTTCGCGGCGATCCGCTCGATCGAGGTCATTGCCTCGCCGCTGCTGTGGCCTGCCGCGGCCGAGCCGTTGATCGTGAATGACGGATAGCCGTTGTAGCGTGTGAGCTGCGGCGGCCCCATCGTCCAGTGCAGCGTCGTGAACGCCGCGAGCGGCACCATCTCGCCGCGCGCGTTGCGCACGCGCAGCTTCTTCACGTCGTCCGGATCGAGCCGGTGCAGCCCGTCGGCCTGCACGACCACGCGCCGCACCTGCGTGCCGTGCATGAAGTCGCCGATATAGTCCGAACCGAACATCACCGCGAGCGTCGTGTTGATCTCGTCCATCGACACGCCGAGCGCCGACGCCTTCGCGCGATCGATATCGAGCTTCAGTTGCGGCGCGTCCTGCGTGCCCGCGAACATCAGGTCGGTGAGCGCGCGGTCCTTGCCGCCCGCCGCGAGCAGCTGCTCGCGCGCGGCGCTGAACGTCGCGTAGTCGAGCCCGCCGCGATTCTGCAGCCGGAAGTCGAAGCCGCTCGACGAGCCGAGATCGGGCAGCGCCGGCGAGTTCATCGCGAACACCGTCGTGTTCGGCGTGCCCGCGAAGCGCTCGTTGATGCGCGCGACGATCGACTGCACATGATCGCGCTCGGCCTTGCGCTCCTTCCAGTTCTTCAGCGTGACGAAGATCATCCCGCCGTTCGGCCCTTCGCCGTACAGGTTGAAGCCGCCGAGCGCGAACGTATACGCGGCCGGCTCGTCGTGGCGGATGTAGGACTCGACCTCGCGCACGCTCTGCATCGTTTCCGCGAGCGGCGTGCCCTGCGGCCGGATCACCATCACCATGAAGTTGCCCTGGTCCTCGTCCGGCAGGAACGCGGTCGGCAGTTGCGTGAGCATCAGCGCCGCGGCCGCGGTCAGCGCGCCGTACACGACGAGCCAGCGCACCGGCTTCTTCAGCATCGCGCCGACGCGCGTCGCGTAGCGCTGCGTCGCACGCGCGACGAAGCGGTTGAACCAGCCGAAGAAGCCGCGCTTCTCGTGATGGTCGCCGGACACGGGCTTGAGCAGCGTCGCGCACAGCGCGGGCGTCAGCGACAGCGCGAGGAACGCCGAGAAGCCGATCGACACCGCGAGCGACAGCGCGAACTGCCGGTAGATGTTGCCCACCGCGCCGCCGAAGAACGCCATCGGCACGAACACCGACGTCAGCACCACGGTGATCCCGACGATTGCGCCGCTGATCTGCTTCATCGCCTTGACGGTCGCGTCGTACGGGCCGAGCCCCTCCTCGACCATCAGCCGCTCGACGTTCTCGACCACGACGATCGCGTCGTCGACGAGGATGCCGATCGCGAGCACCATCCCGAACATCGTCAGCACGTTGATCGAGAAGCCGGCCGCATACATCACGCCGAACGTGCCGGCGAGCGCGACCGGCACGACGAGCGTCGGGATCAGCGTCGCGCGCAGGTTCTGCATGAACAGGAACATCACGAGGAACACGAGCACGCCGGCCTCGATCAGCGTCGTGACGACCTTGTTCATCGACACGCGCACGAACGACGACGTCTCGTACGGGATCTGGTACTTCACGCCCGGCGGGAAATACGCGGACAGCTCATCCATCGTCGCGCGCACGCGCTTCTCGGTGGACACGGCGTTCGAGCCCGGCGCGAGCTTGATGCCCATCCCGGTCGCGACCTTGCCGTTCACGTACGACGGATAGTTGTAGTCGTTGCCGCCGAACTCGACGCGCGCGACGTCGCGCAGATACAGCGCGGAGCCGTCGGCCTGCGTGCGCAGCGCGATCGCGCCGAAATCGGCCGGCGTCTTCAGCGGCGCGTCGGCGAACACGGTCGCCGCGATCGGCGCGCTGGCCGGCACCGCGCTGCGGCCGATGTCGCCGATCGTCACGCGCGCGTTGTGCGCACGCACCGCCGACGCGATGTCCGATGCGGTGAGGCCGTGCCCGGCCATCTTCACCGGGTCGGGCCAGATCCGCATCGCATATTCGGCGCCCCAGAACTGCACCTTGCCGACGCCGTCGACGCGGCGCAGCGCCTGCACGACGTTCGCCGACGCATATTCGCCGAGCTGCACGTCGGTCATCCGGCCGTCGTCCGACGTGAGCGACACGACGAGCTGGATGTTGTCGGCGGCCTTCTCGACCTGGATGCCGTCGCGGCGCACGGGCTCGGGCAGCCGCGCCTCGACCGTCTTCAGCCGGTTCTGCACTTCGACGGCCGCGAGATCGGCGTTCACGCCCTGCTTGAACGTCAGGTACAGCGACGCCATCCCGGCGCTGCTGGTCGCCGACGTATACATCAGCCCCGGCGCGCCGTTCATTTCGCGCTCGATCAGCGCGGTCACCGATTCCTCGACGACCTGCGCGGACGCGCCCGGGTACGTCGCGTAGATGCTGACGACGGGCGGTGCGATGTCCGGGTACTGCGCGACGGGCAGCGCGCGGATCGCGAACGCGCCGCCCAGCATGATGAAGATTGCGATCACCCACGCGAAGACGGGGCGATCGATGAAGAAACGTGCCATGGTGGTTGGTTTGAACCGGTCAGGTTTGACGGGCGGCCGCGTGCGAAGCGGCCGCTGCCGGCGCCGCCTTCGACGGCGGCGCCTTCTCGACGGGCTTGACGGCCGTATCGGGCGCGAACTGCGCGGCGTTGTCGACGATCACGCGCTCGCCGCCGGTCAGGCCGCGCGTGATGCGCCAGTCATGGCCGCTCATCTGGTCGGCCGCGACCTCGACGTCCTTGACCTTGCCGTTCGCGCCGACGACACGCACCGACGTGCGATCGGTCGTGCGCAGCAGCGCGTCGCGCGGCACGAGGATCGCCCGCTGGTCGACCGCCGTGTCGAGCGCGATCCGCACATACGCGCCCGGCAGCAGCTCGCGCTCCGGATTCGGGAACAGCGCGCGCATCGCGACGGTGTCGGTGGTCGGATCGACCGCGAGATCGCTGAACAGCAGCTTGCCTTTCAGCGGATACGCGCTGCCGTCGGCGCGCATCAGCGTCACCGCGATGTCGTGCTGCGCGATGCCGGTCGCGCGCCCGCTCTTCACCGCGCGGCGCAGCGCGTCGACGTCGGCGGCCGGCTGCGAGAAGTTCACGTAGATCGGATCGAGCTGCTCGACGGTCGTGAGCGGCGTCGCCTGGTCCTGGCCGACGAGCGCGCCTTCGGTCACGAGCGCGCGCCGGGCGCGGCCCGCAATCGGCGCGGTGACGGTCGCATAGTCGAGCTGCAACTGCGCACGCGCGAGTTCGGCCTTCGCGGATGCAACCTCGGCCTTCGCCTGCGTGTCGCCGGCAACGGCCTCGGTGTGGTCGCGCTCGCTCACCGCGCGGTCGCGCACGAGATCGTCGTAACGGCGGCGCTTGTCGCTCGCCGCGAGCGCGGCGGCCTGCGCCTTCGCGAGCGCGCCCTGCGCGGCGTCGCGCGCGGCCTTCAGCGGCGCGGGATCGATGCGGAACAGCACCGCGCCCTGCTTCACTTCCTGGCCTTCCTCGTAGGTGCGCGCGGTGACGATGCCCGCGACCCGCGCGCGTACTTCCGCCTGCCGGTACGCGTCGAGCCGGCCCGGCAATTCGACGGTCATCGGCACGGCCGTCGGGCGCACCGTCACGACGGTCGCCTGCTTCGCGGTCTCTTTCTCCGCGTCCTGCTCGCCCTTGCCGCATCCGGCCACGACGAGCGCGGCCGCCAGCGTGAACGGCGCCAGCCGGCGGCAGCGCGACAGGAAGCAATTGTTGTTATTCATGGTGACCTCGGATCGTTCGCCGCCGATAAAATGCGGCGGCTCAGGGTGGCCGATTATAATCAGTCATGACTGATTAAATAAACGCTGTTTCGCTCTGACCGTCACACTGTCTCAATAAAACGACAGCGAATTGTAAGGAAATTCACGCCATGGCCCGCAAGACCCGGGAAGAATCGCTCGCCATCAAGCACCGGATCCTCGACGCCGCCGAGCTCGTGCTGCTCGAGAAAGGCGTCGCGCAAACCGCGATGGCGGACCTCGCCGAGGCCGCCGGGATGTCGCGGGGCGCCGTCTACGGCCACTACCGCAACAAGATGGAAGTGTGTCTCGCGATGTGCGACCGCGCGTTCGCGCGCACGTCGGAAGGCTTCGACGCAGGCGACGGCCTGCCGCCGCTCGCCACGCTGCGGCGCGCCGCGTCGCACTACCTGCAGGAATGCGGCGAGCCGGGCCCGATGCAGCGCGTGCTCGTGATCCTCTATACGAAGTGCGAGCAGAGCGAGGAAAACGGCGCACTGCAGCGGCGCCGCATGCTGCTCGAGCTGCAGATGCTGCGGATCACGAAGGCGCTGCTGCGCCGCGCGATCGCGGCCGGCGAACTCGCTGCCGATCTCGACGTGCACCTGGCCGCCGTCTATCTCGTGTCGCTGCTCGAAGGCGTGTTCGCGTCGATGATCTGGACCAACCGGCTGCGCGGCAACCTGTGGAACGACGCTGAAGCGATGCTCGACGCCGGCTTCGACGCCGTCCGCACGTCCGCCGCACTGCGCGGCCGTGCGCAAAAATTGCCGGACTGACGAAAATCGTCGTAACAAATGCTGATTTAACCCGATTTACCGCACTGCGAAACGAATGAGCTGACCCCCTTTAAAATTTTTAACGTTTCGCGGAACATCGGTAGACTGACGCTGTCATCTTTCTTTAGCGTCTTCGTGATAACCGGGTTCGACCCGGTATGCACGCCGCCGTTCGAAGCGGGCCCGCCCCGCGCGTTGGGTCGAACGGAAACGACACAGGCCCCTGCCGGGGCCTGTTTTGTTGCACGCCCGCCGCCCGCCCCGTCGCCATTCGACGGTTGTGCCGCCGACGGCCCCTGCCCACACCCCTTTGAACCGCTTTCCTGGATGTGGACACCTTGGTCAAGCCTGCCGCAACCCCTGATGCTTTCGCGCCCGGCCGCGCGCAGCGCGTCGCGCGCGCGCTCGTGCCGGCCGCCGTGCTCGGCGCCCTCGCCGCACTCGGCCTTGCCGCCGCACTGCCGGCCGTGTCGCAACTGCCGGGCGCCGTCGATTCCGGCACGGCCGCGCTGCCGCAGCGCGTGCTGTCCGACACGCCGTTTCCCACCGCGCAGCATTTCGTGACGGGCGAGCTCGCCCGCACGCTCGGCGGGCGCAATGAATACGGCGAACGCAACGACCGCAGCGTGCAGCCGGGCCTGTTCGCGCCGCTCAGCGCACACCGCAACGACATGCTCGGCTATGCGAGCCTGTTCCAGCTCGCACCGCCCGAAAACCGGCACGGGATGCGCGCGGGCGACATCGAGCTCACGCTGTCCGATACGCTGAACCGTCTCGACGTGCCGCCCGAGGTGCGCATCCAGCTCGGCGATCTCGTCACCGGCAAGGTCGCGATGCGTGCGAGTGCGCAGCGCGGCGACTATTACCGCGTCGCGTACGACACCAACGACGGCACGCCGCGCCTCACCGCGTTCGAACTGCGCGTCGCCGGCCGTACGTTCGGCGCGATCTGGTTCCGCGCGCCGGGCGCCGAGCACGGCGCGTACTACAACGCGCTCGACGGCTCGCCGCTCGAAGCCGCCGCATTCACGATGCCGGTCAAGTGGACGCGCATCAGCTCGTTCTTCGGCGAGCGCATCCATCCGCTGTCGCAGGCGATGGCGTTCCATACGGGCGTCGATCTCGCCGCGCCGAGCGGCACGCCCGTCGACGCGGCGGCCGACGGCGTCGTGTCGTTCGTCGGTTTCGATCCGGGCGGCTACGGCCGCTACGTGATCGTCGATCACGCGGACGGCTACTCGACCTACTACGCGCACCTGTCCGCGTTCGCGCACGGGCTCAAGACCGGCGAAACCGTGAAGCAGGGCCAGCGGCTCGGCTCGGTCGGGATGACCGGCGCCGCAACGGGCCCGCACCTGCATTTCGAGGTGCGTATCGCGAACGATCCGGTCGACCCGCTGGTCACGCTCGCCAGCGCGCAGACGGCGCTGTCCGACATGCAGCTCACCGCGTTCCGCCAGGAAGCGGCGCAATGGCGCTTCCGCCTCGCGTCGATCAATACGGCGCCGTTCGCGTTCGCGCAGAACGACGGGCCGCTGTGGGGCGATTTCGCGACTGACAAATCGACGCTGCGCGCGGTCTTCAACGCACACTATTCGGCGTCGTGATACGCGTGCCGCCCGCCGTCGCTCCGGAAGCAGCGGCGCCGGCGGCCGGCCATCTACCGTTCATGTCCGTACTGCACGCCGGGCCCGACCTGCCCGATGTGCGGTCCACCACGGATATTCGCTAGCGTTTCCTCACCGGCAGTTCGCCACGGCGCGCGGCACACCATCACCGCGCGGGTTCCGTGCACTCGGCTGTTGCCTGCTCGACGCGTTCCGCGCGCGAGCCCCGCGACAGCAGCCAGCGCGCCGCGCCGTCGAGCGACGTGCACAGCACCAGATAGATCGCCGCGACGAACAGGAAGATCGGCGCCGGATACACCATCAGCCGGTTGTTCACCTGCGTCGCGACGAACGACAGTTCCGGCACGCCGACGATATACGCGAGCGACGTGTCCTTCACGAGCGCGACCCACTGGTTGACGAACGACGGCGTCATGATCCGGATCGCCTGCGGCAGCAGCACATGGCGCACCGTCTGCCAGCGCGTGAGCCCGAGCGACAGCCCGGCCTGCCATTGCCCGTCGCCCGTGGCGACGATGCCCGCATGCACCGCATGCGCAAGATACGCGCCGCCGACGAGCGCGAGCGCGCACACGACCGTCGCGAGCCCCGGCACATCCATGTGCAGCAGCACGGGCATCAGGAAGTACGTCCAGAAGATCAGCATCAGCACGGGAATCGCGCGGAAGAAGCCGATGAACGCGAGCAGCAGCACGCGCACCGGGCCGCGCGCGAGCGCCATCGCGACGCCGAGCGCGATGCCGAGCACCGCCGATGCAACGGCCGACGCGATCGCAAGCACCAGCGACAGCGCGGCGCCGCCGAGCGGGCCTTCCGGGAACGCGCCGACGAGCAGGTACGGCAGGTTGGCGAGTAGCAGCGAAAGGTCCATCGTCAGCGCCCCGCCTCGAGCCGGTCGCGCCATTGCGTGGCCGCGTATGCACCGGCCTCGATCGCGGCCACTGCCGCGACGTACAGCAAGGTCGCGACGCCGAACGCAGCGAAGGTCTTGAACGTTTCCGTTTCGACCTGCCGCGACGCATACGACAGTTCGGCCACGCCGATCGCCATCGCGAGCGACGAGTTCTTCACGAGATTCATGTATTGGCCGAACAGCGGCGGCAACGCGATGCGCACGGCCTGCGGCAGCACCACGTAGCGCAGCGACTGCATCGGCGTGAGGCCGAGCGCCGCCGCCGCGTCATGCTGCGCAAGACGCACGCCGCGCAGGCCGGCCTCGCACTCCTCGGCGACGAACGCGGCCGTATACGCGCTCAACCCGACCCAGCCCGCGACGAATTCGAACGACGGCCATGCGAGCGTGAGCGGGCCCGCGCTCACTTCATGGCGCGTGTTCAGCCATGCGATCCACGTGTCGGGCAGCAACGACGCGACGCCGAAATACCAGAACAGCAACTGCACGAGCAGCGGCGTGTTGCGGAACGCGACGACGTATGCGGCGGCGGCCGTGCGCAGCGCCGTGCCGCGCGCATGGCGCATGACCGCGAGCAGCAGCCCGCCGGCGGTCGCGGCGACGGCCGACGCGGCCGCGAGGCCGAGTGTCAGCAGGAAACCCTGCCAGAGCCAGGACAGATATTTGGGAGCCAACCCGAGCATGCTGAGGTACGTGCGCGAAGCGCGCGATCGGAAGAAAACGGAAAGCGCCGCGCTGCCGACGTGCCGGCAGGTCGCGGCGCGCGTGCGGCGTGGCTCAGGTCTTGTCGCCGATGCGGAAGATGCGCGTGAGCGGCGTCTTCGTCGTCGGCCCGAACCATGCGTCGTAGATCTGCGCGGCGCGGCCGTTCGCCTCGAGCCCCTTCAGCGTGTCGTTGACGAAACCGAGCAGGCGTGTCTCGCCCTTCGGCACGCCGACGCCCATGTAATCGTTCGAGATCGTGAACGCCGGGATCTCGTAGTTCTGCTTGTCGGGCACGTTCGCGAGCAGGCCGATCAGCTTCGGGCCGTCCTGCGTGATCGCCTGCACGTTGCCGGCGCGCAGCGCGGCGAACGCGAACGGCGTGTCGTCATATGCGACGATCGTCGCCTTCGGGAATTTCTCGCGCAGCGTGATCTCGTTCGTCGTGCCCTTGTCCGCGCCGACGCGCAGGCCGTTCAACTGGTCGGCCGATTTCAGCACGCCCTTCTTCGCGAGAAACTGCTGGCCCGACGAGAAATACGGAATGCTGAAGTCGACCTGCTTCGCGCGCTCGTCGGTAATCGTGAAGTTCGCGAGCACGAGATCGACCTTGCCGGACGTCAGGAACGGAATGCGGTTCGCGGGGTTGGTCGGCTGGAGCTGCAGCTTCACGCCGAGCTTGTCGGCGAGCGCCTTCGCATAGTCGACGTCGAGACCGACGATGTGGTTGTTCTTTGCATCGACATAACCGAACGGCGGATTGCTGTCGAACGTTGCAACGCGCAGCACGCCGGCCTTTTTGATGTCATCGAGACGGTCCGCATGCGCGACGGTGCCTGCGGTGACGAGCGCGGCCCCGACGAGCCACGTAGCGAGAGTGTGGATTTTCATGAGCACGACCTGATTTGTTATGAAGGCCGCCGCGGATCGCGCGGCGGCCGGTTCGAGGAACATCGCGACGCGTGTGGGGTCGCGAAGCCGCTAACGTATCAGCGTGTGCGGTGAATCCGAACCAACAAATGGTGCTTTGCTCTGCGGGTTTCGTGATGAGGCTGGCTGCGCGGTCACGCGCCATCGGCGCCCTCTTCGCCGTCCGCGGACGCCGCACACAGGAATTCGCCAGCGCCCGTGTCTTGCAGGTAATCGAGCGAGCGGTCCATGCTGAGGAACGACAGCGTGCCCGCAGCACCCAGTGCGTAGAGCGTGCGATGGTCTGGCGCGAAGATCACCTGCGACACGCCGCCCGCAACCGGAAATTCG
This sequence comes from Burkholderia sp. S-53, assembly GCF_025560745.1. NCBI lineage: Bacteria > Pseudomonadati > Pseudomonadota > Betaproteobacteria > Burkholderiales > Burkholderiaceae > Burkholderia > Burkholderia sp. S-53. The sequence continues at coordinate 1,797,965 of NZ_CP090483.1, read as the reverse complement.
CCGACAGTTCGGCGGGTCGCCACCTTGATCACGCGCATCGGCGAGCCGTCGTACGCGGTCACGGCGATCAGCTTGCCATCATCGCTGCCGTCGAAGCTGTGCGCCGAAGTCTGGCAGACCGGATAGGTCCTCAGCGGCGCGAGGCTCGCCGGGTCCACCCACTTGACCGACGACGCGCCGTAGAGCCATGTTCCCGCGCCCGGCGCGCCCGGTTCCGCCTGGATGAAGCCTGCATCGAGCGGATACGAGCGGACCGGCTCGTTCGTCGAAGTATCGAACGCGACGATCGTGCCTTTCTGCATCGCGTTGACGTTCAGTTGCTTGCCGTCCGGCGACAGCCACATCGACAGTGGCCGCCCGAACTCGACGCCCGCCCCGTCGCCATCACCCAGTTTCAGCGTCGCGACAACCTGCGGCCAGTGCGTCATGCTGACGACGGACACCGTATCGTCGACGCCATTCAGCACGTAGAGTCTGTCGTGAGATGCCGATGCGACGATCGCGCGCGGAAACCGACCGAGCGTCGCACTGTCGACGATCTTGCCGCTCGCCAGATCGATGCGTACGACGCTGTCCTCGCGCATCGACGTCACGTACGCATAGCGCTCATCCGGGCTGACAGCTACTCCGCTCGCGCCGCGGCCGCGGCACAGGTTGCTTGGACACCCGTTAAGCCCCGTCTTGAACGGCTCTCCGGCAATCGTGCGGACCACCGTGCGCTTGTCGACGTCGACGACGACGAGCGTGTTCTCGTCGTTGTCGGCGATGTACAGGCGCTTGCCCGACGCTCCCATGACCATCGCATAGGTACCCTTGCCGACCGGGACGACCGTGCCCGCGGCCAGTTCCGCGGACACTGGCGCGGTGCGATGCTGCTCGTCCTCGCGGATCTGGTCGGCAATCGTGTCCGCATCGCGCTTCGCCTGCTGCCGCGCGTCGTCTTGTGCACGCTCACGATCCACGGCCGTGCGTAGCTCCTGCAGCTCCGCGCTGCCCGCGCGCTGCGCCGCAAACAGCATCACGCCACTGCCCAGCACCGCCAGCGTGACCGGCAGCACCGCGCCACGCAGCGAAGCATCCGAAGGACGAAAACCGTACAGTATCCAGCCGACGACGAAACCCGTGACGACACCGCCCAGATGCGCAGCCTGGTCGATACCGGAAATGAAGAATCCCGACACCAGGTTGATGGCGATCACCTGGGCCACCGCGCCGAGATTGATGACGACGCCCGCATCGCGACCTCGATCCGCACGCCGGTGCAATGCGAACGCCGCGGCCGCGCCGGCCAGTCCCATCAGCGCGCCCGACGCTCCGACGCTGACGACCGGGCGGATGCCGCTCGTCGGCAACACGATGCCGAACGCGACCTGCATTGCGCTGACCTCGTGATACCCGGACCAGAGCGCGCTCAGCAGCGAGCCGCCGAGCGCCGACAGCAAGTACACGACGCCGAACCGCAGTGAGCCGCCCGCGCGCTCGAGCACGGTGCCGAGCACGATCAGCATGTAAAGGTTCAGCGCCAGGTGCTGCCAACCGCCGTGCAGGAACGCGCTGGTCAGCAGGCGCCACGGCTGCCCGGTCAGCGTATAGGGCGCGAAGTTGGCGCCCCAGCCGAGCAGCAGACTGTTCGGCAGCGCGCCGTACAATGCCTGTCGCCACATCAGCAGGAAGACGGCGAGGTTGACGACGGCCAGCAGGATCGTCAGGCCCGGAACGGATGATCGTTGTTCTTTCATGGATATTTTTTCAATCGTCGATGGTGCCTCGGACAAGCGCTGCCGATTGTATATCCTGGACGCTCGAATGATCGGAACAAAAAAACGCCCGCTGCAAGCAGCGGGCGCGAATCCCAGTCAAGGAGGTGTCACACGAACTACGGCTCCAGATTAAGGAAATCGCTCGCCACGGACAACGAATCGATTTCGATATCGATATGACGCGTCCCGCTCACGCCGGCACTTCCCGGGTCGAGCAGTGGATGCCGCCGCCGCCCGACGCGATGCCGAGGATGTCGACCTGTACGATCGCCCGGTTCCCCGCATACGGGCTGACCGCGGCGACCGCGGCCGCGTCGGCCGCCGCGTCGTTGAACTTCGGCATCACGATCGCGCCGTTGCACGTGTAGAAATTGATGTAGCCGGCCGCGAAATGCGACATCTGCCGGTCGTTCAGCGTGGTGCCGGCCGACGTGCCGAAATTGACCGGCGGCACGAGCTCGACGATCTGCAGCGGCCGGCCGTTCGCATCGGTCTGGCCGGCGAGGCGTTGCCGGTTCGCATCCGTCAACGCGCGTTCGCCGGTCGAATTCGACGCGTCGTAGCAGCACGCGACCACACCCGGCGCGAGAAACCGCGCATAGAAATCGACGTGACCGTTCGTGATGTCGCTCTCGCCGGCCGGTGTCGCCGCACCGCCGGCGCCGCCCACGCCGCTGCCGCGCGGATAGATTGCGGTGCCCGGCAGCCAGATGATCTTCCGTACGCCCAGCGTGCGCCGCAACTCCGCGAGCACGGTATCTTTCGCCGTCGGCAGCAGCGTCGCGTTGGCGATGGCGCCGTTCGGGATGTCGAACAATTGCGGATTCCGGTTCACGTGCAGCACGGCCGACTCGGTGAGGATCGCCGTCGCATCGCCGTCGAATTCGATCGCACCGCCTTCGAGCGTCAACGTGCTGCGGATCAGGTTCGCGCCTTTCGTCTGCGCCATCCAGCCTGCCACCGCGCTGTCCCGGCCGAATGGCTGGAAGAACCTGCCCGCCTTCGACCGGTTGCTCGCGGCCGCGACCGCCGGCGGGATCGTCGCGCCGACGCCGTCGGTGTTCGCGTTGCCCCACCCGTTGAAATTGAAGCCGACCGCATTCAGCGCATTGCCGTTCGCGGTGTCCCTGACGAACACGCAGCCCGTGTCGCGCACCCAGAAATCGTCGAAGCCGTCGGCGAGCGGCACGAGGTTGATCCCGCCCGCGCCCGCCGGACGCGCCGCATAACGCGCATGCAGGTCGGGATTCGCGACGCTCGCGTTCGCGAGCAGCGCGCGGGCCGCGTCGAGATCGGCCGGCAGCACCAGCAGGTCGACCGGTTCGGTTGCGCCGATCGCTTTCGCGACGTCCATCAGGTCGGCCCGAACCCGGTCGATGCCGGCATCCGTGCTCTGCGGCGTGACGGGCATCCAGATGCCTTCCGTGCCGGACGCGAAGGCCATATAGGTCGACGCGTGCGGCGCCTCTTCGGCCGGCAGCCGGTACACGGCCTGCCGAGCCGACGGCGTCACACGCGGCGCGGCAGTCGCGTCGGACGCGCCGTCGCCGCCGCATGCGGCCAGGCTGCCCAGCAGCGGCATGCCGAGCCACACGGCCGAACAGCGGATGAATCCGCGTCGTCCGGTATCCGGCATGTGCCGCACGAGTTTGTCTACGCTTGCGCGGGTCCCTTTTTTCGTCATGTGTTCACTCCGTTGCGCAGCCGGCGCGCGTGCGCGCATGCCGGCTTCCGTCCACCGGGACGGATTCCGCGTTTTTCTTCAGTAGTCCGGAACGACCGGCAAATGCCGGCAGCCGTGCGAACCGGTCAAGCAGACCGGCCCGCGGCCGCGCTCAGGCCGGCTGCTGTTGCGTGGTGCAGTGGATGCCGCCGCCGCCCGCCGCGATGCCGTCGATATTCAGCTGAATGACGTCCCGGCCGGGAAACAGGTCGACGAGCGTGTCACGCGTATTGCGGTCGGCCCGGCTGTCGCCGAACTGCGGCGCGATCACGGCGCGGTTGCACACGTAGAAGTTGATGTAGCCGGCCGCGAACTCCGCGTTCTCGTAGGTGTGCCGGACGGTCTTCGGGCCCGGCAGCACGACGACCTTCAACGGGCGGCCCTTCGCGTCGGTGGATTTCCGCAGGATCTCCAGATGCTGCCGCGTCACCGCGTGGTCGTACGAGGACGGATCCGTGTCGAGCCCGGCCACCACGACGCCCGGGCTCGTGAAGCGCGCGTAGAAGTCGGTATGCCCGTCGGTGATGTCCTTGCCCGCGATGCCGGGCAACCAGATGATCTTCTTCAGCCCGAGCAGGCGGCTCAGCTCCGCCTCGCACTGCGCCTGGCTGACGCCCGGATTGCGGTTCGGATTCAGCACGCAACTGCGCGTGATGATCGCCGTCCCCTCGCCGTCCACCTCGATGCCGCCGCCTTCCAGCACCAGCCGCGTGTCGATCAGCCGTGCACCGGCACGCTCGGCGACGAATGACGCAACTTCGGCATCCTGATCGTGTTCCTGCTTGTTGCCCCAGCCGTTGAAATTGAAGCTCACGCCGCCGAGCTGGCCCGACGCATTCTTCACGAACACGGGCCCCGTGTCGCGCATCCACAGATCGTCGACCGGATGCTGGACGAGCTCGACCGATGAGCCGCACAGGCGCGACGCAATCGCATAGTCCTGTTCCCGCACCAGCATCTTGAGCGGCTCGTGCGCGGCGATCGCCTTCGCGACTGCGGCGAGGTTCTCGCGCACCACGGGCAGGAGCCGCGCGCCCCAGATGTCCTCGCTCGGGCCGAACGCCATCCAGGTCGCCGTGTGCGGCGCCCTCGTCCGGCATGTGCCAGGCCGCGCCCTGCTGCGCATGCGCGGCGCGGCCGAGCAACCCGCCCAGCGTGCTGGCGGCCAGCGCCGCGCCCGATACGGACAGGCCGCGTTTCAACAGTTGACGTCTCGTTGTCATGGCATTCCTCTTTCGCTTGCCGGTTGCTTCGGTTGTTTCATGGTGTGCCGTCACGGTCGCGCCGTCTTGAAGCCGAGCCAGGTTCGACCTTCGACACGCATCGCGGCCGGCGATTCGGCGATCGGCGTAAACAGCGTGCGCCGCGTCGACTCGTCCGGATAGATGCCCGGATCGCGCACCAGCGCCGGGTCCATCAGCTTCAGCGCGCCCTGGTTCGCATTCGCGTAGCGCGTCGCATTCGAGATCTTCGCGATCACGTCCGGCCGCAGGATGTAGTTGATGAACGCATGCGCGTTGTCCGGATGTTTCGCGGATGCCGGAATGACCATCGCGTCGAACCACATCAGGCTGCCGATGCGCGGGATGTCGTACACGATATCGCGCTTCGGATCGCGCGCCTTCGCCTTCTGCGCGGCCAGGTTGATCGCACCGGAGAAGCCGACCGTCACGCACAGCTCGCCTTCGATCAGCTCGTTGGCGTCGGACGAGCCGACGAACTGGCGGATGAACGGCCGGACCTTCATCAGCATCGCCTGCGCGGCCGCGTAATCCTGCGCGGACGGATGCATCGGATCGCGGCCGATGTAACGCAGCGCCAGCGGCAGCACCGTGCTCGCGGAGTCCTGCAGGCCCAGCCCGCACTGCGCGGCGACGCGCGCCGCGATCGCCGGGTCGAACAGCAGGTCGAGGCTGTCGGCCGGCATGTCCTTGCCGAGGATCGCGTGCACTTTCGCGCGGTCGTAGCCGACGCCCACGGTGCCCCACATGTACGGCACGCCGTACTGGTTGCCGGGATCGGATTGCGCCATCTGCTTCAGCAGCGACGGATCGAGATACTTCAGGTTCGGCAGCCGGCTCTTGTCGAGCTTGCGAAACACGCCGGCCTGGATCTGCCTGGCCATGAAGTCGTTGGTGGGCCACACGAGGTCGTAGCCGCTGTTGCCGGTCAGCAGCTTCGATTGCAGCGTCTCGTCGCTGTCGTACGCATCGTAGCGAACCTTGATGCCGGTTTCCTTCTCGAACGCCGACACGGTATCCGGCGCGAAGTAATTGCTCCAGTTGTACAGGTTCAGCACCTTCTCCTCGTCGGCGCGGGCCGTTCCGGCCAGCACGCACAGCGCGAGGCCCGGCACCGCGACGCGCAGCCATCCGTTCCGTTTCATCGGGCACTCCTCATCGATAACAGGACGACATGCCGTCGCTGGTGAGCAACGTGCGATACATCTCCGGGCGGCGATCGCGGAAGAAGCCCCACGATTGCCGGTCGGCGCGGATCGCGTCGAGGTCGAACGTGTGCACGAGCACCGCTTCGTCGGTGCGGTTCGCTTCGGCCCGCTTCGCGCCGGTGTGATCCGCGATGAAGCTCGACCCGTAGAACACGCCCGTGAGCGCCTGCTGCTGCGGATTGCCGTTGCCGAAGCCGACCTCGCGGCCGATCCGGTTGGCGGCCACCACCGGCACCATGTTCGCGGCGGCGTGGCCCTGCATCGTGCGCTGCCAGTGGCCGGCCGAGTCGAACTCGCTGCTGAACGGCTCCGAGCCGATGATGGTCGGAAAGCACAGGATCTCGGCGCCCATCAGCGCGAGGCAACGCGCCGTCTCCGGATACCACTGGTCCCAGCAGATGCCGATGCCGATCCGGCCGAAACGCGTGTCCCACACCTTGAATCCGGTGTCGCCGGGCGTGAAATAGAACTTCTCCGTATAGCCCGGCCCGTCCGGGATATGCGTCTTGCGATAAACGCCGAGCACGCGTCCGTCGGCATCCGCGACGGCGATCGAGTTGTATGCGGCATTGCCCGCGCGCTCGAAGAAACCGATCGGCAGCACGATGCCGAGTTCGCCGGCCAGCGCCGCGAAACGGGCGATCTGCGCGTTGCCTTCGAACGGCTGCGCGAGTTCGAGATGGCGCACGTTCTGGTCGACGCAGAAGTACGGCATCGCGAACAGCTCCGGGCACAGCACGAGATTCGCGCCCTGTGCGGCGGCCGCGCGGATCAGGCGCTCCGCGGTGGCCATGTTGTCTTCGAGGTTCCAGCTACCCGACGCCATCTGTACGGCGGCGACGGTAATGTGTTTGGACGTCATTGCAATTGCTCCTCGCGGGATCGATACCTGCTGGTCAGGCGTCGCTCAGATCGCGACGGACGGCTGCTGCTGCGTCGAACAGTGGATGCTGCCGCCGCCGATCGACAGCGTCGGGATCGGCAACATCTCCACGTTACGTCCCGGGAACGCGCGACCGAAGACCTCGCGCGCGGCCTGATCCTGCTCGACGCCGAACGCAGGCACGATCACCGCGCCGTTCACCAGAATGTAGTTCGCATAGCAATCGCAGTAGCGCTCGGAGCCGAAGCGCTCGCTGACGATCGGCGACGGCAGGTCGAGCAGTTCGAAACGGCGCCCGGCCGCGTCGGTCGCGAGCTCCAGCGCGCGACGGTTTTCGCGCATCACGCGGAAATAGTCGCCCTGTTCGGGCAGCGCGGCCTGGCACAGCATCCGGCCCGGCGCGATGAACGACGCGATGCCGTCGACGTGCCCATTCGTCTCCACTTCGTCGGGATTGCCGGGCAGCCAGACGATCTTCTCGACACCCAGCATGCGCCGGAGCTCCGCTTCGATCTCCGCGCGGCTCAGGTGCGGGTTGCGATTGGGATGCAGCAGGCAGCTCTCGGTGGTGACCAGCGTGCCCTGCCCGTCGACGTAGAACGAACCGCCCTCCAGCACCATGTGCGAATTGAATATCTCGGCGCCTGCCGCGCGCGCGATGTCCTGCCCGGCCTGCTGGCAGCCGTCGTACGGCTGGTATTTCTCGCCCCAGCAGTTGAAGCGGAACACGGCCGCCCCCAGCCTGCGCTGCTCGCTGACGAGGAAGATCGGCCCGCAATCGCGCAGCCAGTTGTCCTCGGCCGCGACCGGCAGCACGTCGACGCTCGCACCGACCAGCTCGCGCGCGGCGTCGGCCTGGCTGTGGTGGACGGCCACCACGCAGCGCTGGTAGCGGGCGATCGTCCGCGCGACCAGCGCGAATTCGCGGCAAACCTGCGCGTAATGAACGCCCCACAGGTCCTCGCGCCCTTCGAGAACCGGCCATCCGAGCCACGTGGCGTCCATGGATTCCCATTCGGCGGGCATCCGGTAACCGCGCTGGCGAGCATCAAAGCGACCCATCGATCAGCCTCCGTTGTGATTGATGGCCGATTGTGCGTCAGGCTAAACTTGATGAATATTGATATTTTTTGGCCGAATCGATCAATTTACCTCATACCTCGATGCAACGCGTTCCGTCCCTGAAACTGCTGACCGGCTTCGAAGCCGCGGCCCGGCTGGGCAATTTCTCGCGTGCGGCCGACGAGCTGCACCTGTCGCAATCGGCGATCAGCCATCAGATCCAGCAGCTCGAAGCGCAACTCGGGCAGCCGCTGTTTCGCCGTCGCGGCCGCGGCGTCGAACTGACCATTGCCGGCGAAGTCCTGCAGCGCAGCGTGCAGCGCGCGATGGACACGTTGCGCGGCGGGCTCGACCGTATCGCGACCTACCTGAACCCGGGGCTCGTCGTGCTGGTGTGCCCTGCGCCGCTGCTGCACGGCTGGCTGCAGCCGCGCCTCGAGCAGTTGCAACAGGCGCTGCCGGACCTGTGCCCGCTGCTGTCGACCGACGAAACGGCGCGCTATGTCGACGAGATCGACGTCGACATGACGATCGGCACGCGGCCGATGCTGCAGCCGGGCCTGCTGGACATCCCGTTCATGCGGGACGAATGGGTAACGGTGTGCGCAATGCCGCTGGCGAAACAGCTCGAACGCGTGCCGCGCGGCGAGCACCCGCGGCATGCGGGGCTCATCTGCCTCGAAGCCAGCCTGACCGACGAGCGCATGGCCACGGTGTTTCGCGAGCAATTGTCGGACTTCCGGATGCACGCGATCTACGACGATCAGCGGCTCGTGCTGGACGCCGTGCTGCGCGGCCGCGGCATCGCGTGCCTGCCGCGCCTCGTCGCGCAGGCCGGCCTCGACCAGCACGCGCTGACCGTGCTCGCCGACTACCCGCGCCTGCCCGGCACCACGTGGTGGCTGTCACGCATCGACGGTCCGTCGCGTTCGCCGATCGTCGAGCGGATGTTCGAATGGCTGGTCGAGCAAGGCCGGCAGTCGGGCGCGCCCGATCCGGCATCCGCCGGCATGCCGCTGTCGCCCGCGTAGTCGCACGCCGCAAAAAAAACGTCCCGCCAGTTGGCGGGACGTTCGTCACGATGCGAATGCGCGCGCGGCGCAATCGATCACGGTTCGTGGCGCAGGTACCCTTCCTTGCTCGGATCGCGCATCCGCCACGATACGATCAGCGAGATCGCGCACAGCGCGGTCACGTACCAGTAGAAGGTTTCCTCGCTGCCGATCGACTTGAACCACAGCGCGACATACTCGGCCGAGCCGCCGAAGATCGCGTTCGCGACCGCGTACGACAGGCCGACGCCCATCGCGCGCACTTCCGGCGGGAACATCTCGGCCTTGATGAGGCCGCTGATCGACGTGTAGAAGCTGACGATCGCCAGTGCGACCGTGATCAGCACGAACGCGGCCACCGGGCTCGTGACGTCCTTCAGCGCATGCATCAGCGGCACCGTGCCGATCACCGCGAACGAGCCGAACAGGATCATCGACGTGCGGCGGCCGATCCGGTCGGACAGCGCGCCGAACACCGGCTGAATCAGCATGTAGACGAGCAGCGCGACGGTCATCACGTTGCTGGCCGTCTTCGCGTGCATGCCTGCCGTGTTCACGAGGTACTTCTGCATGTACGTGGTGAACGTGTAGAAGATCAGCGAGCCGCCGGCCGTGAAGCCGACCACCGTGAAGAACGCGCCCTTGTGCTGCCACACGCCGCGAATCGTGCCGGCGTCCTTCTTGTCGCGCGACGCGCTGGTCGACGTCTCGTCGAGCGATTTCCGCAGGTACAGCGAAATCAGCGCGGCCGCCGCGCCGACGACGAACGGAATGCGCCAGCCCCACGCCTTCAGTTCGTCGGTCGACAGCGTCTGCTGCAGGATCACGAGCACCAGCAGCGCGCACAGCTGGCCGCCGATCAGCGTCACGTACTGGAACGACGCGAAGAAGCCGCGCCGGCCCTTCAGCGCGACCTCGCTCATGTAGGTCGCGCTCGTGCCGTATTCGCCGCCCACCGACAGCCCCTGGAACAGGCGTGCAACCAGCAGCAGCGCCGGCGCGAGCGCGCCGATCTGCGCATAGGTCGGCAGCACCGCGATCACGAGCGAGCCGCCGCACATCATCAGCACCGAGATCATCATCGCGGCGCGCCGGCCGTGACGATCGGCGATGCGGCCGAACAGCCAGCCGCCGATCGGACGCATCAGGAAGCCGGCCGCGAACACGCCGGCCGTGTTCAGCAGCTGCGTCGTGGTGTTGCCGCTCGGGAAGAACGCCGGCGCGAAGTACAGCGCGCAGAACGAGTAGATGTAGAAGTCGAACCACTCGACGAGGTTGCCCGATGAGGCGCCGACGATGGCGAACACGCGCCGCCGGGTGTCATGCGCAGACAGCGCAGCTTGGTCGGTCTGGACGTCCATGGATTGGTCTGTTCCTTTTAGTGCTTTCTGGGCGAGACGGCTGGGGGCCGCCGCGTGCGGTCGCACGTGGCACCGGTTCCGGCGGCACGGCGCTACGGGATTTTAGCGAAATGTAAAGTAACAGGCTTTCCGGGTTCGTCCGGATGTAGAAAATTTTTCTCTTGCCGCGCGTTCGTCATATGAAAACGCCAGCCCGCGGGCTGGCGTCCGATGCAAACATTCTTGTAGCCGACGATCAAACGCGCACCTCCGGCGGCACGTAGCGGCACTCGTAGCGCTTGCGCACGGTGCCGGCCTCGTCGACGCTTTCCAGATACACGTCGAACTGCCAGAGCCGCGCCATGTGCTTGAGCACCTCGTCGCTGTCGTTCGACAGGTGGCGGTTGTCGGTCATGAAGTGACGCAGCGTGAGGCTGCGGTCACCGCGCGTATTCACCGCCCACACCTGGATGTTCGGCTCGCGGTGATGGATGTCGTACTGCCGCGACAACGCCTGCCGCACGTACTGGTAGCCGGAATCGTCGTGGATCGCCGACACCTCGAGCGAATCGCGCATGTCGTCGTCGAGCACCGAGAAGAGCCGCATCTCGCGGATCAGGTTCGGCGACAGGTACTGCGCGATGAAGCTCTCGTCCTTGAAGTTGCGCATTGCGTAGTGCATCGCCGGCAGCCACGGGGTGCCCGCGATCTCCGGAAACCACTTGTAGTCCTCTTCCGTCGGCGCTTCGCAGATCCGCCGGATGTCGCTCATCATCGAGAAACCGAGCGCATACGGGTTGATCCCGCTGTAGTACGGCTTCGTGACGGGCGGCTGGTAGACCACGTTGCTGTGCGAATGCAGGAACTGCATCATGAAGCCGTCTTCCAGCTTGCCCTGGTTGTACAGCGTGTTCAGCAGCGTGTAATGCCAGAACGTCGCCCAGCCTTCGTTCATCACCTGCGTCTGCCGCTGCGGGTAGAAATACTGGCCGATCTTGCGCACGATGCGGATCACTTCCCGCTCCCACGGTTCGAGCAGCGGCGCGTTCTTCTCCGCGAAATACAGCAGGTTCTCCTGCGGCTCGGGCGGATAGCGGCCTTCCTGCTCCTCCATCAGCTCGGGCTTCTTGCCCGGCAGCGTGCGCCACAGTTCATTCACCTGCGACTGCAGGTATGCCTCGCGCTCGCGCCGCAGCGCCGCTTCCTTCGACAGCGACGGCTTCTGCGGCCGCTTGTAGCGGTCGACGCCGTAGTTCATCAGCGCATGGCACGAATCGAGCAGTTCCTCGACGCGATCGAGCCCGTAGCGCTCCTCGCATTCCGCGACGTAGTTCTTCGCGTACACGAGATAGTCGATGATCGCGTGCGCGTCGGTCCACAGCCGGAACAGGTAGTTGCCCTTGAAGAACGAGTTGTGCCCGTACGCCGCATGCGCGATGACGAGCGCCTGCATCGTCATCGTGTTCTCTTCCATCAGATACGCGATGCACGGATTCGAATTGATGACGATTTCGTACGCGAGGCCCATCTGGCCGCGGCGATAGCTCTTCTCGGTCGCGAGGAAGTGCTTGCCGAACGACCAGTGGCGGTAGTTGACGGGCATCCCGACCGATGCATACGCATCCATCATCTGTTCGGCGCTGATCAGTTCGAGCTGGATCGGGTAGATGTCGAGCTCGTATTGTTCGGCGACCTGCGAGATGTGCGTGTCGTATTCCTCGAGCAGTTCGAACGTCCAGTCGGACGGGCACGGCAGCGGCTTGCGTTCGGCAACGTTCATACGCGCTTCCTTTTGCCCCGTAGCGGGCAAGTCGGCGGCCGGCGGCGGCGGTTCGGCCTGCGCGCGTTGCTGCGATGCGGCAGAGCCGGCCGTGTCGTCGCCGGAGGGGCGCGGCTCGTAGCCGCGCGACTCGTTGTGCAGATGGCGGGTCGTCATGACATTTCCACCTGCTTTTCGAACAATTCGCGAAACACCGGGTAAATCTCGGCAGCCGATTCCACTTTTTTCATCGCGAGATGCGGCTGCGACAGCGCCAGCTGCGCGTATTCCAGCCACAGATTCTGCTCTTCCGGCGCGACCTGGATATACGCGAAGTAACGCGTCTTCGTGAGGATATCCTCTTCCAGGATTTTGCGACACTTGGGCGAATCGTCGGTCCAGTTGTCGCCGTCGGACGCCTGCGCGCCGTAGATGTTCCACTCGGTCGGCGAGTAGCGCTCGTTCTGCACCTTGCGCATCAGTTCGAGCGCGCTCGACACGACCGTGCCGCCGCTTTCGGTCGAATGGAAGAAGGTATCCTCGTCGACTTCCTCGGCACGCGTATGGTGACGGATGAACACGACCTCGATGCGCTCGTAGTTGCGCTTGAGGAACAGGTAAAGCAGGATGAAGAAGCGCTTCGCGAGATCCTTGCGCTGCTCGTCCATCGAGCCCGACACGTCCATCAGGCAGAACATCACGGCCTGGCTCGACGGCTGCGGCTGCTTCACGCGGTTGATGTAGCGCAGGTCGAACGGATCGATGAACGGAATCCGCCAGATGCGCCCCTTCAGGTGATGGATCTCGGCCTCCAGCAACGCGATTTCCTCGCGGCGGTCTTCCGGATCGCTCTTCAGCGCCTCGAGCTGCGCCTCGAGTTCGCGCAGCTCGTTGACGAGCGGCGAGCCGAGCGCGATGCGCCGGCCGAGCGCGCTGCGCAGCGAACGCACGACGTCGATGTTGTTCGGCGTGCCTTCCGCCGACCAGCCCGCGCGCACGTTCTTCCAGCTCGGCACCGTCAGCAGGTGCGTCTTCACGAGGCGCGGCAGTTCGAGATCGTCGAAGAAGTACTGCATGAACTCGTCGCGCGACAGTTCGAACACGAAGTCGTCCTGCCCTTCGCCCTCGTTGCTGGCCTGACTGCCGCCGCCGCCCGAGCCGCCCTGCGGACGCGGGATCTTGTCGCCGCGCACGTAGTCCTCGTTGCCAGGGTGCACGTATTCACGACGCCCGCCCGGTCCGTGCCGGAAATTCGGCTCCGCGATGTCCTTGCGCGGGATCGTGATGCTCTGCGTGCTCTGGATATCCTTGATGCTACGGTCGCGCACCGCGTCGGACACGGCACGACGAATGTAGTTCTTGACGCGACGCAGAAAGCGTTCGCGATTGGCGATACTCTTGTTCTTGCCGGCCAGCCTGCGGTCGATGATTTGATGAAGCACTGCCGGTCTCCCGCTCGAAAGTCGATATGCCGGGACGCTCGCCGCACATGCCGTCTCCCGTCATGCGGGCGGCGTCTCTGAAAGCGCCCGTACGGACTCGCCGTACGGGCTCGGTACCGCGCGCGTCATGACGACTTGCGCACGCGCAGGTACCAGTCGCAAAGCAGCCTCACCTGCTTCGGCGTATAGCCCTTCGCGACCATCCGGTTCACAAAGTCCTCATGCTTGCGCTGCTCCTCCGCCGAACCCTTCGCGTTGAACGAAATCACCGGCAACAGTTCCTCGGTGTTCGAGAACATCTTCTTCTCGATCACGACGCGCAACTTCTCGTAGCTCGTCCACACGGGGTTCTTGCCGGCGTTCGCCGCCCGTGCACGCAACACGAAGTTCACGATCTCGTTGCGATAATCCTTCGGATTGCTGATGCCGGCCGGTTTCTCGATCTTCTCCAGCTCCGCGTTCAGCGCGGCGCGATCGAAGCTCTCGCCCGTGTCGTGATCGCGGAATTCCTGGTCCTGGATCCAGAAGTCCGCATACGTGACGTAGCGGTCGAAGATGTTCTGGCCGTACTCCGAATACGACTCGAGATAGGCCGTCTGGATCTCCTTGCCGATGAAATCCGCGTAACGCGACGCGAGCACGTCCTTCACGAAGGACAGGTACTTCTGCTCGGTTTCCGGCGGGAACTGCTCGCGTTCGATCTGCTGTTCGAGCACGTACATCAGGTGCACGGGGTTGGCCGCGACCTCGCTCGAATCGAAGTTGAACACGCGCGACAGGATCTTGAACGCGAAGCGCGTCGACACGCCCGTCATCCCTTCGTCCACGCCCGCGTAGTCGCGGTACTCCTGGTACGACTTCGCCTTCGGATCGGTGTCCTTCAGGTTTTCGCCGTCATACACCTGCATCTTCGAGAACAGGCTCGAATTCTCCGGCTCGTGCAGACGCGACAGCACCGAGAACTGCGACATCATCTTCAGCGTGCCCGGCGCGCATACAGCCTCGGCGAGCGACGAGTTGCGGATCAGCTTCTCGTAGATCTTGGTCTCTTCCGACACGCGCAGGCAGTACGGCACCTTCACGACGAAGATCCGGTCGAGCAGTGCCTCGTTGTTGCGGTTGTTGCGGAACGCCTTCCACTCCGACTCGTTCGAGTGCGCGAGGATGATCCCGTCGAACGGAATCGCGCCGAAGCCCTCGGTGCCCTTGAAGTTGCCTTCCTGCGTGGCGGTCAGCAGCGGGTGCAGCACCTTGATCGGCGCCTTGAACATTTCGACGAATTCGAGCAGGCCCTGGTTCGCGAGACACAGACCGCCCGAGTAGCTGTACGCATCGGCGTCGTCCTGCGCATACTGCTCGAGCTTGCGGATGTCGACCTTGCCGACCAGCGACGAGATGTCCTGATTGTTCTCGTCGCCCGGCTCCGTCTTCGCGATGCCGACCTGCCGCAGGATCGACGGATAGCGGCGCACGACGCGGAACTGGCGGATGTCGCCGTTGTATTCGTGCAGCCGCTTGACGGCCCACGGACTCAGGATGTTTTTCAGGTAGCGGCGCGGAATGCCGTACTGTTCCTCGAGGATCGGGCCGTCTTCGTCGTAGTCGAACAGCCCGAGCGGCGATTCGTTGACGGGCGAACCCTTCAGCGAATAGAACGGCACGCGCTCCATCAGTTGCTTCAGACGCTCGGCGATCGACGACTTGCCGCCGCCCACCGGACCGAGCAGATAGAGGATCTGCTTCTTCTCTTCGAGCCCTTGCGCAGCGTGGCGGAAGTACGCAACCACCTGCTCGATCACTTCCTCCATTCCGTAGAACTCACGGAATGCGGGATAGACCTTGATGACCTTGTTCGCGAAGATCCGCGACAGGCGCGGCTCGTTGCGGGTATCGATGTGTTCAGGTTCCCCGATTGCTGCCAGCATGCGTTCACCAGCCGTCGCGTACGCGGATGGATCGTTCTTGCAGAGCGCGAGATACTCCTCCAGCGAGAGCTCTTCCTCTCGCGTTTTTTCGAAGCGGTTCGCGAAGCTGCTGTAAATATCCATGCTACCTCCCTCGCCTGAGTCTGAAGACGTGCCTGCCTTCGTACGACTGCGCAGAAGCAAGCGCGTTCGAATTCATCCTAAACCCTTTCTTATTTTTTTTCACGAACTCTTCGTATGAAGTTCGTTATTCTCGACAACACCGCTTGGACAACACATTTCGTCGTTTTACAATCGATCTCCCGAGCCGCAGAAACTGCATCCGCCGCGTCTCGTCGAACGACGGAACCTCTTGTGCGTTGGACACATCCGACGTCGTCGCTTCCCCCCTTCATCCCTATACGTTCGAGCGGCCGTTTACGACGACACGCTTCGCGCACCGTTACAATTTTTTTGCGCAGCGCCCTTACGGAGATACCCGTACGACAGTTGCGGGCATACGACGCGCATCGTTGCGCGTATCCGCCGGGACAAGTCACGCGATGCGCGCGACGATGCACGATCGTTCATGCGCACTGTCACATTTTGTCTGCCGCCGAAACGACGACGCCCGCATGTCGCGGGCGTCGTTCGTCACCAAATGGGGATAGATACGCGGCACGCGCGAATCAGAAGGTCTCCCAGTCGTCGGCGCCGCCGGCAGAAGCGACCGGCGCCGCGGCAGGCGCCGCAGATGCGGTCGCGGGCTTGCGAGCCGGCATCGCCGCAGCCGTGCGCTTCGGCGGTGCATCGCGATCGTCGCGCGCAGCAGCCTGTTGCGCCGGCACGGCAACTGCCGCCGCAGGTGCACGCGACGCGTGACGCACGGCTGCCGGCGCGACTGCGCCGGGGCGTGCCGCTTCGTCGTCGAGCTGGAACACCGACGCCGTTTCGCGCAGGCGCGCAGCCTGTTCGTCGAGCGACTGCGCGGCGGCGGCGGCTTCCTCGACGAGCGCCGCATTCTGCTGCGTGACCTCGTCCATCTGCGCGACCGCGCGCGCCACCTGGTCGATCCCGCCGCTCTGCTCCTCGGACGCCGCGGCGATTTCGCCCATGATGTCCGTCACGCGCTGCACCGCACCGATCACGTCGCTCATCGTGCGCCCCGCTTCGTCGACCAGTGTCGACCCCGACCGGATGCGCTCCACCGACGCGTCGATCAACGCCTTGATCTCCTTGGCCGCGGTCGACGAACGCTGTGCGAGGCTGCGCACCTCGCCCGCGACGACTGCGAAGCCGCGGCCTTCCTCGCCCGCGCGCGCGGCTTCGACGGCCGCATTCAGCGCAAGAATGTTGGTCTGGAATGCGATTCCCTCGATGATCGCGATGATGTCCGCGATCCTGGCCGAGCTGTCGTTGATCTCGCCCATCGTGCCGACCACCTGGCCGACCACCGTATTGCCCTTGTTGGCAATCTCCGACGCGTTCGCGGCCAGCGCGCTTGCCTGGCGCGCATTGTCGGCGTTCTGTTTCACGGTGCCGGTCAGCTGTTCCATGCTCGACGCGGTTTCCTGCAGCGCAGCGGCCTGTTCCTCGGTACGCGACGACAGGTCGATGTTGCCGGCCGCGATCTGGCGGGCCGCGGTCGCGATCGACTCGCTGCCGCCGCGCACGGTGCGCACCGTGTCGACGAGCCCGCGCTGCATCTTCGCGAGGCCGTCGAGAAGCTGGCCCATCTCGTCGCGCCGGTGCACGACGATCGGCCGGCGCAGGTCGCCTGCGGAGATCGCGTCGAAATGCGCGAGCGCGTCCGCGATCGGGCGGCCGATCGCGCGGCTCAGCGTCAGCCACGACAGCAGCGCGGCGCCGACGCCGGCCGCGAGCGCGACGATCGACAGCACGCGCAGCATGTCGAACGTCGCTTCCGAACGGTCGAAACTCGCCTTCGCATCGGTGAACTGGAAATTACGCAGCGCTTCGCTCGCCACCGCGAGGTCGTTGTAGAGCGCCTGGAGCTGCTTGGCGCCGTCGCCGATGCGATCGCGCTGGTCCGCCCCGACGACGCTCGCGAACGCGTCACAGCCGCGTTGCAGCGCCAGCCGCTTCGCGGCGACATCCTGCGCGAGCCGATCCTCCTCCGGCCCGCGCGGCAGCGCGAGATACTTCTGCCACCACGCGTCGGACTGCGTGCGCATCGCCCGGCTGCGCTCGATGGCGGCCGCCGAGTCGGGCGTGCCGGACAGCAGCGCCGCGCGGTCGAGCGCGAGGCGCTCGCGCGCGGCGAACATTTCCGCGACCGCCACGTCGACCGCACTCGGCATCTGGTTCGTGAAAATCTCGCGCGTCGAGTCGTTCGAACGCGTCATCCCGTACAGCCCGAGCACCCCGGTTACGCCCAGCAGCACCGCCAGAAACGCCATCGTCAAACCGATGCGCGCACGAATCGTCAGGTTCCTGAACACCATCATCCATCCTGTGTTGCGTCGTCATGAACGGGCCAGGCCCGTTGGCTCGAAGCATTGCTTCACTCCGTGCATTTACGACCGTGCAGCGCACAACTTGATGGTTTTTGCGCTATTTTTTCGAATTATTGGTCTGTTTATTACAAATAGCTGAATAATCGACGCGAAATCCGGTCGGTCCGACAAACAGGATGGGAGAAAGCCCGTGGGGCGCCGGCAGCTGGCCGATGACAGGTGGTACGGCCGGCCGTCTCGTGCGACGGGCCGGCCGCGATGCGGAATCGGCGATCGCGCCCTATTCGGCCAGTTCGGCAAGCGTCGGGATCGACGGCTGCGCGCCCGCGCGCGTGACCGACAGCGCCGCCGCGCGTTGCGCGAAGCGGATGGCCGTGTCGACGTCCGCGCCGGCCGCGATCCGCGCGGAAAAGCCGCCGATGAAGGTATCGCCGGCTGCCGTCGTGTCGACGGCCTGCACGGCCGGAGCCGGATAATGCCGCGCGGTGCCGTCGGCCGTCAGCGCGAGCACGCCGCGCGCGCCGAGCGTGACCAGCACGTTGCGCGCGCCGCCGGCCTGCAGCGCACGCGCGGCGGCTTCCGCATCGGACGGATCGCGCACCGGCAGCGCGGTCAGCGCGGCCGCCTCCACTTCGTTCGGAATCAGGTAGTCGACGAGCGGCAGCCAGCCGTCCGGCAGCGGCGCGACGGCCGGGGCCGGATTGAGCACCACCGTGCGTCCGAGCCGCCGCCCGGCCGACAGCGCCGCGAACACCGCATCGGGCGGCGTCTCGAGCTGGCAGATCACCACGTCCGCCGACGCCAGCGCGGCTTCGTGGCGCGCGATCGTGTCGGTCGTGACCTCGCCGTTGCCGCCCGCGACGATCACGATCGCGTTCTGGCTCGCATCGTCGACGACGATCAGCGCGACGCCGGTCGACGCCGACGCGCTCGTCGCAAGCCCCGTGCAGTCGATGCCCTCGGCTTCGAGGCCCGCGCGCAGCGCAGCGCCGTGCGCATCCGCGCCGACGCAGCCGATCATCGCGACCTGCGCGCCGAGCCGTGCGGCCGCGACGGCCTGGTTGCCGCCCTTGCCGCCCGCTGCCTGCGCGAACGCGTGCCCGGCGAGCGTTTCGCCCGGCAGCGGCAGCCGCGGCGCACGCACGACGAGATCCATGTTCAGGCTGCCGACCACCGTCACGCGGCCGGTGCGCGCAGCGGACGCCGTCATGCGCGACCGCCTGTGCCAGCCGGCTCGCGGTAGATCGCCGTCGATTCGCGCAGCACGAGGCGCGGCGACACGACGCGACGGCGGCTCGGCACGGCCGTCGAGCCGCCGCCGATCCGCTCGATCAGCGTCTGCGCGGCCATTTCGCCGAGCGCGCGTACCGACTGGCCGACCGTCGACAGCGCCGGATACGTGTAGCGGGAAAATTCGATGTCGTCGAAACCGATGATCGAGCAGTCGTCGGGCACGCGCAGCCCGCGCTCGGCCGCCGCGCGCAGCGCGCCGACGCCCATCAGGTCGTTGCCCGCGAAGATCGCGCTCGGCCGCACCGTTTCGAACAGCCGCGACGCCGCGTGATAGCCGCCGAGGCACGAGAAGTCGCTTTCCGCGATCGCACCCGGCACGATGTCGACCCCGCGCTCGGCCATCGCGCGGATGAAGCCGTGCACGCGCATCGCGCTGACTGCCGTATCGGTCGGCCCGGTGATGCAGCCGATCTTCGCGTGCCCGAGTTCGAGCAGGTGGCGCGTCGCCAGGTACGCGCCACGTTCATGGTCGATCTGCACGAGGTCGGCCGCGAGCCCCTCGATGTTGCGGTCGACGACGACGAGCGGCGCATGTATGTCCGCAAGCGTCTGCGCCAGCACCGCATCCTCGCCCGCCGATGCGACGATCAGCCCGTCGATGCGCTTTTCCTGCAGCACGCGCAGGTAGTTGCGCTGCTTCACGGGATCGTCGTCCGAGTTGCAGAAGAACACGCAATAGCCGTTGGCCGCGCACTGATCCTCGATGCCGCGCGCAAGCTCCGCGAAGTACGGATTCGTGCTGTTCGGCACGACGAGGCCGATGGTCGCCGTCGCCCGCGCCTTCAGCGAGCGCGCCACGGCCGATGGCACGTAGTTCAGCTCGCGGATTGCGCCCTCGACCTTCGCACGCACATCCGCGGACACCGGCCGCGAATTGTTCACCACGTGCGAGACGGTCGTAAACGACACGCCCGCCATGGCCGCCACATCCTTGATCGTCGCCATTTCCCGTTTCTCTCTGGTCTGTTCTGTCTGTCTTTCTAGCTCTAGCGCACGCGCGCGCGCCGGCTGCGATACGTATCGAGCACGACCGCCACCACGATCACCGCGCCGGTGATGATCCGTTTCGTCGGCTCGTTCGCGCCGATCTGCGCCAGCCCCGCGGCCAGCACGGAGATGATCAACACGCCGAAAAACGTGCTGATCACCGAGCCGCGCCCGCCCATCAGGCTCGTGCCACCGATCACGACGGCCGCAATGACCTGCAGTTCGAGGCCCACGCCCGCGTTCGGATCGGCCGCCTCGAGCCGCGAAATCTGGAACAGCGACGCGAGCCCCGCGAGCGCGCCCATCAATGCGAATACGAGGATTTTATACGGCCGCGGGTTAACCCCGGCAAGTCGGACGGCTTCCTCGTTCGTGCCGATCCCGACGAGATAGCGCCCGAACACGGTGCGCGTGAGCACGAACTGGGCCGCGATCATCACCGCGACCGCGATCAGGAACGCCGGCGAGATGCCGAGCGCGATCGGGTTCGACAGGAAATCGAACGCGTCGCCGATATAGGCCGTGCGCGAATTCGTCAGTTGATACGCGAGGCCGCGCGCGGCCTCCAGCACGCCGAGCGACACGATGAACGACGGGATCCGCCAGCCGACCGTGACCGCGCCCGTCAGCGCGCCGGTGGCGGTCGCGACCGCGATCCCGATCAGCGCGGCCGGCAGCGGCCCCCACTGCCATTTCAGCGCGGCGACGCTGACCATCGACGCGGCGAGCGCGAGCACCGAGCCGACCGACAGGTCGATCCCGGCGATGATCAGCACGAAGGTCATCCCGACCGACATCACGACGAGATCGGGAATCTGGTTCGCGATCGTGCTGAACGTGTCGTAGGTCAGGAAATGCGAGCTCAGCACCGAAAACAGCGCGATCATCGCGGCCAGCGCGCCGGCAAGCCCGAGATAGTTCGACAGGCCGAGCCGCGTGCCGGACAGCGTGCGCGCGCGGCGCCCCGTCACGTCCTGCTGCGCGCCTGCGTCGGTCGGGGATACGGGAGGCTGGGTCATTGCTGTCGTCCTGTCGTCGAAGTGCCGGGAGCGGCGCCCTGCGCCGGCCCCGCGTCCGGATGCTGCGTCCCGCCCGGCGGCGTCTCGCGGCCGAAGCCGGCGAACGCCGCGGCCAGCAGCGCATCCTGGGTCCAGTTGCCGCGCTCGAACACGGCGGTCATGCGCCCGGCCGACATCACGCCGATCCGGTCGCAGATCAGCATCAGCTCGCGCAGGTCGCTCGACACGACGACGAGCGCGCGGCCTTCGCGCGCGAGCGCGCCCATCAAAGTGTAGATCTCGAATTTGGCGCCGACGTCGATCCCGCGCGTCGGCTCGTCGAACAGCAGCACGCCCATGTCGCGCGCGAGCCAGCGGCCGATCACGACCTTCTGCTGGTTGCCGCCCGACAGTTCGCCGACCGGCTGCGTCGCGCCGTGCGTGCGGATCCGCAGCGCGTCGATCTGACGCTCGGCGAGCGCCGTTTCGCGCACCGTGTCGACGACGCCGCCGTGCGCGAGCCGGTCGAGCTGGCCGAGCGACACATTCGCGGTGACCGACTGCGACAACAGCAGCCCCTCGCCCTTGCGATCCTCGGTAATCAGCGCGATGCCGTGCTTCACCGCATCGACGGGCGAAGCGATACGCGCCGGTTTCAGCGGCTGGCCGACCGCGATCATCCCGGCATCCGGCGTATCGGCACCGTAGATCAGCCGCAGCAGTTCGGTGCGCCCTGCGCCGATCAGCCCCGAGATGCCGAAGATCTCGCCCGCGCGCACCTCGAGCGACACGTCCCGCACGGCCGACCCGCGCGTGAGGCCCGACACGACGAGCCGCGGCGCGCCGATACGGCGCTCGCCGAGATCGATGTGCTCGCCGATCTCGCGCCCGACCATCAGCGTGACGAGCCCGTCGGACGTCGTCGCCGCCATGTCGCCCGCATGCACGAGCCGGCCGTCGCGCAGCACCGCGACGCGTTCGGCGACGCGCGCGAGTTCCTCGAGCCGGTGCGAGATGTAGACGATCGCGACACCGCGTGCCTTCAGCCGGTCGATCTGCTCGAACAACAGCGCGACTTCGCGCGCGGTCAGCATCGCGGTCGGCTCGTCGAGAATCAGCACACGGCAATCGCCGATCAGGTTGCGCGCGATCTCGACCATCTGTTGATGGCCGATGCCGAGCGCACCGACGGGCGTATCGGGATCGACCATGTCGAGCCCGACCTGCGCCATCGCGGCACGCGCGTCGTCGCGCAGCCGCGCGCGATCGATGATCCCGAAGCGTCGCGGCAGCCGGTTCAGGAACAGGTTTTCGGCGACCGTCAGCGTCGGCAGCAGGTTCAACTCCTGCATCACCATGCGCACGCCGAGCGCCTCCGCCTGCGTGCGGCTCGCCGGTGCATACGCGTGGCCGCCAAGCTGCATCGTGCCGGCAGTCGGTTCGACGAGCCCGCCGATGATCTTCGACAGCGTGCTCTTGCCGGCGCCGTTCTCGCCCGTCAGCGCGAGCGCCTGGCCCGCCGCGAGCGTCAGCGTGACGTCGGCGAGCACGGGTTCGGCATAGGTCTTGCCGATGCCGGAAACGGACAGCACCGGGGTAGCTGAACGGGAGGGTTGGAAGGTCGGTTCCATCGCGATCCTGGTTGCGGCCGCGCGCACGCGGCGCGCGGGTGTGACGCTCACTAGTGCATGTGCATGCAGTGGCCGTGATCGCGCTCACACCGGATAACGGCCGCCGCGCCGGATTCTTGAGGGCGGCGGCCGCACCGGCGCGGCGTCACTTCGTCACGAGATCCACCGGCGTCTCGACCACGCCGGACATGTCGGCCTGCTTGCGATGCTCGGCGATCGCCTTGAGCGCCGTGTCGATACCGAACACGGCCTGCTTCGCAGCGTACTGGTCGGCGGTCGCGAGCACGCGGCCGTCCTTCAGCATCGGCTTGATCGCGTTGATGTTGTCGTACCCGACCACGGCCACCTTGCCCTGCTTGCCGGCCGCGCGCACGGCCGACACGGCGCCGATCGCCATGTTGTCGTTGCCGCACAGCAGCGCCTTCAGGTTCGGGTACTCGTTGAGCATCGCAGCGGCCACCGCGTTGCCCTTGTCGATCTCCCATTCGCCGGACTGCACCGACACGACCTTCATCCCGCCCGCCCTCATCGCGTCCTGGAAGCCGGCCGTGCGCTGCTGCGCATTGGTCGTCGTCGACACGCCTTCGACGATGCCGACCTGGTCGCCCGCCTTCAGCTTCTTCGCGAGGTAATCGCCGATCTTGCGCGCGCCCTTGCGGTTGTCCGGGCCGACGAACGGCACGTTCAGGTTCTTCGACTTCAGCACGTCGGGATCGAGCCGGTTGTCGATGTTCACGACGATGACGCCCGCGTCGACAGCCTTCTTCACGACCGGCACGAGCGCCTTCGAATCGGCCGGCGCGAGCACGATCGCGTCGACCTTCGACACGATCATCTGCTCGACGATGCGGATCTGGTTCGCGGTGTCGGTCTCGTCCTTGATGCCGTTGGTGATCAGGTCGAACTGATTCGCGTTGTGTTTCTGGTATTCCTTCGCGCCGGTTTCCATGGTCAGGAAGAACTCGTTGGCGAGCGACTTCATCACGAGTGCGACCTTCGGCTTGGCGGCCGATTGCGCGTGGACGGCCGGTGCGGCGGCGACCGCGACGGCGGCAAGCGCGGCGGTCAGGAAGCGACGGCGAAAGCGGACATTCATACACATCTCCTGGCGACTGGCCCGAAGGGCCGGACTGTTGTTTTAATGTGAGCAAACGTTTGCGCCACACTACCCGAGCAATGGCCATCGATGCTGCTGTCGGTACCACGGAATGGAAGCGAGGCAGACGGCCGACTGCCTGGCGCGTGCTGTCGTTGACGCGCCGCCGCCGGCTGGAAGCCGGCGGAGTGAAAGCTATGCTGTACCGATTCGCTTCGACGCGCAACCTGTCTGATCAATATTTAAGGGTTTTTTCGGAGTGCGCGAGCGTGCGTCGCGACGCGCAAAAGCCACACTTGCGGAGGCCGCCGCGCGTCACGCCGGGTCCTGCGGCGCCGGCTCGTCTTCATCGGCCGACGGCGGCTCGCCGAAGCGGTTCGCATGCGGCGTGCCGGCGATGAAGCCGTTCATCACGAACAGCGCAATCGCGCCGACGATCGGGACGAAGAGCAGCAGCATCCACCACCCCGACTTGTCGATGTCGTGCAGCCGCTTCACGCCGACGGCAATCGACGACCACACCGCGACGACCGCGATCGCGAACAGCACGAGCATCGCCAGCAGCGGCAGATCGTCGTTCGACGAACCGCGTGAACCCGCGTCGAAAAACGCGCTGACCAACGCGGAAACCAGCGCGTAGATCCACCACGGCATGCGCCCGATCCGGCCTTCGAAGGAAAAGAGAAACCATTTGAGATTCATTGTTTACTTCTTCTTCGTGCGTGTTGCGTGTTGCGCGATATGTCGTCGAGTGTGTCGGAACCGGCAATCCGCGTGCGTTGTTTTCTGAATGAGGATTGCCTGCCGGTATCGCTTTGCACGCTTCGTCTCGGCGTTCGTTGCGCGTTGTGCGTTGCGCCGCAGGTACCAGCCGGTCGGGATGGAAGCCGGAGAGCGGCGCGAACGCCCGTCATCCGGCATTCACGCGCATTGAATCATATCTTCCGAAGCGTGGCCCGTTCGACCTCGCCGAATGGCCGAAACGTTCGCATCTACCGTCTCGTTTTTCTGCCGGCAGGCGCACGCGTGTCGATCGCCGCGTGCGGCAGACGGGAAAGATCGAAAACCGCGACTGCGGTCGATGGTTCGATGTATCCGCCACCATGACG
This sequence comes from Burkholderia sp. S-53, assembly GCF_025560745.1. NCBI lineage: Bacteria > Pseudomonadati > Pseudomonadota > Betaproteobacteria > Burkholderiales > Burkholderiaceae > Burkholderia > Burkholderia sp. S-53. The sequence goes on along the minus strand of NZ_CP090483.1, from coordinate 1,773,000 downwards.
GCGGCACCGCCCCTGCCGCCGCGCTGCGTATCACATCGGGCGAACGCACGCCGCGCCGCCCGGCGCAACGTCCCGGACGGCGCGAGAAGTACTGCCGTCAGACCGCTTCGCGCAACATCCCCGCGATTTCCGCTTCGTTCAGGTGCGGCGCGAACATCTCGATCAGCCGGTACGCATACGCGCGCAGGAACGCGCCCTTGCGGAGCCCGACCCGCGTCGTGCTCGCCTCGAACAGGTGCTGCGTATCGAGCGCGACGAGGCCCGTGTCGCGCTGCGGATCGTAGGCCATCGCCGCGACGACGCCGATCCCCATCCCGAGCTCGACATAAGTCTTGATCACGTCCGCGTCGATCGCGGTCAGCACGACGTCGGGCACGGCGCCCGCCGCCGTAAACGCCTGGTCGATGTGCGAGCGGCCCGTGAAGTCCTGGTCGTACGTGATGATCGGATACTCGGCGATTTCCTCGAGCGTCAGGTTCTCGCGGCCGACGAGCGGATGGCCCTTCGGCACGACGACCGTGTGGTGCCACGAATAGCACGGGAACGTGACGATGTCCGGATAGCGGTCGAGCGCCTCGGTCGAGATGCCGAGATCCGCCTCGCCGTTCAGGATCATCTGCGCGATCTGCTGCGGGCTGCCCTGGCGCAGCGCGAGATGCACCTTCGGGAACACGTCGGTGAACTGCCGGATCACCTTCGGCAACGCATAACGCGCCTGCGTGTGCGTCGTCGCGACGACGAGGTGGCCGCTGTCCTGATCCGCGAACTGGCGTGCGACACGACGCAGGTTCTCGGCGTCGAGCAGCATCCGCTCGATCAACTGGTGCACGGCCTTGCCGGGCTCCGTGAGGCCCGTCAGCCGCTTGCCGCGCCGAATGAAGATGTCGACGCCCAGTTCATCCTCGAGATCCTTGATCTGCTTCGACACGCCCGACTGCGACGTGTACAGCACGTTCGCGACTTCCGTCAGGTTCATGTTCTGGCGCACCGCTTCGCGCACGAACCGCAATTGCTGAAAATTCATGGGTATGCCTCTTAGGCTGTCGTTGTTTGATTGTCGAATCGGAGCGGATTCCGCCCCCTGCCCTGCATTCTCGCTTCAACGCGCGGGAAACACGCGCACCGCGCGCGGCACGGCCGTCGCGCCGTCACCGACCTGCAGCGAGAGCGCACGCCACGCGTCGCGATCGAGTTCCGCCTCGAGTGCGCCGCCCGCGCGCGCCTCGAGTTCGACACGCACCGAACCGCCGAGCGGGATCACGCGTCGCACGTCGACCGCGATGCCGTCCCGGTGCCCTTCGCCTGCCGGCCAAATCTGCAGGTCGTGCGGGCGCACGTACGCGTTCGCGGGGCCCGCGAAATCGGCGTCGACCTCGATCGGCGCAGCGGCGCCCTCGGCGACGAAGCCGCGCCCGGCGACCGTGCCCGGCAGCCGGTTCGCCGCGCCGAGGAACTCGTACACGAACGCGCTCTGCGGATGATCGTAGACGTCCTGCGGGCTGCCGACCTGCTCGACGTGGCCGCGGTTCAGCACGACGATCCGATCGGCCACCTCCAGCGCCTCCTCCTGGTCGTGCGTGACGAAGATCGTCGAGATGTGCAGGTCGTCGTGCAGACGGCGCAGCCAGCCGCGCAATTCCTTGCGGACCTTCGCGTCGAGCGCGCCGAACGGTTCGTCGAGCAGCAGCACCTTCGGCTCGACCGCGAGCGCGCGGGCCAGCGCGATGCGCTGGCGCTGGCCGCCCGACAACTCGGACGGATAGCGCTGCGCGAGCCAGTCGAGCTGCACGAGCTTCAGCAATTCGTGCACCTTGTCGCGAATCGCGGCTTCCGACGGCCGCTCGCGGCGCGGCTTCACGCGCAGCCCGAACGCGACGTTCTCGAACACCGTCATGTGGCGGAACAGCGCGTAGTGCTGGAACACGAAACCGACCTGGCGGTCGCGCGCGCCGACCGACGCGACGTCGAGCCCCTGCAGCACGACCTGGCCGGCGTCCGCGTGCTCGAGGCCCGCGATCACGCGCAGCAGCGTGGTCTTGCCGCAGCCGGACGGCCCGAGCAGCGCGACCAGCTCGCCGGGCGGAAAGTCGAGCGACACGTTGTCGAGCGCCGTGAAATCGCCGAAGCGCTTCTGAAGGTTACGGACGGTGATACCCATTCTGGTTGCCTCTTTACGATTTCGACGAAACGGCGGCGACGGGGCCGGCATGTGCTGGTACGGCGTCGCGCGCGCCGGCCAGTTCGGCGGCGAGATGACGCTCGGCGAGCAGCTTCAGCGCGAGCGTGACGAGCGCGAGCAGCGCCAGCACCGACGCCACCGCGAACGCCGCCGCGAAGTTGTATTCGTTGTACAGGATCTCGACGTGCAGCGGCATCGTGTCGGTCACGCCGCGGATGTGGCCCGACACGACCGACACCGCGCCGAACTCGCCCATCGCGCGCGCGTTGCACAGGATCACCCCGTACAGCAGGCCCCACCTCACGTTCGGCAGCGTCACGCGGCGGAAGATCTGCCAGCCCGATGCGCCGAGCACGCGCGCGGCCTCTTCCTCGTCGGTGCCCTGCGCCTGCATCAGCGGAATCAGCTCGCGCGCGACGAACGGGAACGTGACGAAGATCGTCGCGAGCACGATGCCCGGCACCGCGAAGATGATCTGCACATCGTGATCCTGCAGCCACGGCCCCAGCCAGCCCTGCGCGCCGAACAGCAGCACGTACACGAGGCCCGAGATCACCGGCGACACGGAGAACGGCAGGTCGATCAGCGTCGTCAGCAGCGCCTTGCCGCGAAATTCGAACTTCGCGATCGCCCACGACGCGCACACGCCGAACACGAGGTTCAGCGGCACGGCGATCGCGGCGACGGTCAGCGTCAGCTTGATCGCCGCCCATGCGTCGGGATCGGCGAGCGATTCGAGATAGAAGCCGACGCCCTTGCGCAGCGCCTCGACGAACACCGCGGCGAGCGGCACGACGAGGAAGAACGCAAGGAACGCCAGCGCGATGCCCGTGAGCAGCCAGCGCACGACGCGCGACTCGCTGACGGGGTCGAGCCGTTTCGCCGCGCGTCCTGGCGCGGCCGACGACGGGGTTTTCAGCACGACGCTGGCCTCCTGGCTCATTGCTGGCCTCCTGCTGCGATGGCGGCGACAGGCGCGGGCGCGGGGCCGCTTGCGCCCTTGCTCGTCCTGCGCTGCAAATACCATTGCAGCGTGTTGATCAGCAGCAGCATCAGGAACGACACGACCAGCATCACGACCGCGAGCGCGGTGGCGCCCGCGTAGTCGTACTGCTCGAGCTTCGTGATGATGAGCAGCGACGTGATCTCGGATTTCATCGGCACGTTGCCGGCGATGAAGATCACCGATCCGTATTCGCCGAGCGCGCGCGCGAACGCCAGCGCGAAACCGGTCAGCAGCGCCGGCAGCACGGCGGGCAGCACGACGCGGCGGAACGTCAGCCAGCGCGACGCGCCGAGGCACGCGGCGGCCTCTTCCTGCTCGCGCTCGAAATCCTCGAGCACCGGCTGCACGGTGCGTACGACGAACGGCAGCCCGATGAAGGTCAGCGCGACCAGCACGCCGGCCGGCGTGAACGCGATCTTGATGCCGAGCGGCGCGAGATACTGGCCGACCCAGCCGTTGGTCGCATAAACGGCCGCGAGCGAGATACCGGCGACCGACGTCGGCAGCGCGAACGGCAGGTCGACGATCGCATCGACGAGGCGCTTGAGCGGGAACGTGTAGCGCACGAGCACCCACGCGACGAGGAAGCCGAACACGGCGTTGATCAGCGCGCCGCCGAGCGCGGCCGAGAACGTCAGCCGGTACGACGCGAGCACGCGCGGCGACGTGACGGCGGTGACGAACTGGTCCCACGACAGCGTCGCGGTCTTCAGGAACGTGGCGGCGAGCGGAATCAGCACCACGAGGCTCAAATAGGCCACCGTGATGCCGAGCGTCACGCCGAAACCGGGCAGCGCGCTCGGCTTGCGAAAGGTGTACGTCGTCATCGGATGCTCTTGCTGGGTCGATGCTGCTCATGGGTCCGACGCAAACCGCCGGCGCGATGCGTTGCGCCGGCGGCCCGTCGGGGATGCGGCGCGCTGTCGTGGCGCGCCGCTGTCGTTATGGCGTTACTGCGGCTTGTAGATCGAATCGAACACGCCGCCGTCCGCGAAATGCGTCTTCTGCGCATTGGTCCAGCCGCCGAACGTGTCGTCGACCGTGTACAGCTTCAGCTTCGGGAACTGCCTGGTCAGTTCCGCCGGCACGTTCTTCGAACGCGGCCGGTAGTAGTTTCGCGCCGCGATTTCCTGGCCCTGCGGGCTGTACAGGAAGTTCAGGTACGCGTCGGCCAGCTTGCGCGTGCCCTTCTTGTCGACCACCTTGTCCACCACCGCGACGGGCGGCTCGGCCAGGATGCTCACCGACGGCACGACGATCTCGAACTTGTCGGTGCCGAATTCCTTGACCGACAGGAATGCCTCGTTTTCCCAGGCGATCAGCACGTCGCCGATCCCGCGCTGCACGAAGCTCGTCGTCGCGCCTCGCGCGCCGGAATCGAGCACGCCCGCATTCTTGTAGAGCTTCGTGACGAATTCCTTCGCCGTCTGCTCGTTGCCGCCCGGCTTGTGCTGCGCGTATGCCCACGCGGCCAGGTAGTTCCAGCGCGCGCCGCCCGACGTCTTCGGATTCGGCGTGACGATCGAGATGCCCGGCCTGGTCAGGTCGTCCCAGTCCTTGATCCCCTTCGGATTGCCCTTGCGCACGAGGAACACGATCGTCGACGTGTACGGCGACGCGTTGTCGGGCAGGCGCTTCTGCCAGTCCTTGTTGACGAGCCCCTTGTTTGCCAGCGCGTCGATGTCATAGGCGAGCGCCAACGTGACGACGTCGGCCTGCAGGCCGTCGAGCACCGAGCGCGCCTGCGCGCCCGAGCCGCCGTGCGACTGCTTGAAGTTGACCGTCTCGCCCGTCTTCGCCTTCCACTCCTTGCCGAACGCCTGGTTGAAGTCCTGATACAGCTCGCGCGTCGGGTCGTACGACACGTTCAGGAAGGTCGTATCGGCCTGCGCGTGCGTCGCGACGCCCAGCGCCGCCGCCGCGCCCAGCGCGAGTGTTGCGATCAGGCGGCCCACGCCGTCCACCAGCCCCGTATTGCGCTTCGCCATCCTTGGTTCTCCACTGTTGTCGGTATTGCGATGTCGGGCCAGTCTAACGAACGGGTTACATGATTAAAAATAATCGTTCTTCATTTTTTAATACTCAAAAGTGCTAACGCATACGGGATGGACGGTTGCGGCAGATGAACCGGCGTCCGGACGTCGCGAAATCGCGTCGGAACCGGCGTGATCGCGTCGAACCTCAAGTAACGCTTGAAATTCGCGAAGTACTGTATAAAAATACAGCTCACTGTCTATCCATACAGTTGAGCCATGACCAAACTCACCGCCCGTCAGCAACAAGTGTTCGACTTGATCCGTCGCGCGATCGAGCGCTCCGGATTCCCGCCCACCCGCGCCGAGATCGCGGCCGAACTGGGCTTCAGCTCGCCGAATGCGGCCGAGGAGCACTTGCGCGCACTGGCGCGCAAGGGCGTGATCGAGCTGGCCGCCGGCGCATCGCGCGGCATCCGCCTGCTCGGCCTCGAAGATTCCCCGCACCAGTTCACGTTGCCGCACGCCGGCCTGATGCAACTGTCGCTGCCGCTCGTCGGCCGCGTCGCGGCCGGTAGCCCGATCCTCGCGCAGGAGCACATCTCGCAGCATTACGCGTGCGATCCCGCGCTGTTCTCCAGCAAGCCCGATTACCTGCTGAAGGTGCGCGGCCTGTCGATGCGCGACGCCGGCATTCTCGACGGCGACCTCCTCGCCGTGCAGAAGCGCACGGAAGCGAAGGACGGCCAGATCATCGTCGCGCGTCTCGGCGACGACGTCACGGTCAAGCGCCTGATGCGCCGGCCGGGCGGTCTCGAGCTGATCGCCGAGAACCCCGATTACGAAAACATCTTCGTCAAGGCCGGCAGCGCGGAATTCGCGCTGGAAGGCATCGCCGTCGGGCTGATCCGCTCGGGCGAACTCTGACATTCCGTCTCGCTCAGGAGAACATCATGGAACGCCTTGCCCGCCTGCTGCCTTTCCGTCAATTCGGTCGCCTGCGTCATCTGCGCGGCCGCACGCCTTGCGCACCGCTGTCCGCGGCAGCGCCTGTGCAAGAAGAAGTCGCAGTCGAACGGCAGGCGTCCCTGCTGCCATCGGCGCTCCCCGCTTTCGCGCGGGTATCGCTGAACGCCGGCCTGAATCATGCGGAACCCGCGCGCCGCGCGCCGGTGCGCGTCTATCACGGCCGGTCGCGCCTGATCATGGTCGGCACGATCGATGCCGTGTGCCGGATGATCGATCACTGCATCGCGGAGGAACGATCGGCCGCGCAAGGCGGTCTCTGATTGCGGAGCATTCCCGCACCGGAGGCAACGTGACTGGATCCTCGGGCCGCAACCGGCGGCTCAAGCCCTTGCTGATCGTCGTGCTGGCCGTCGCCGTCATTGCGGCGATCGGCTACGCATACGCATCGCCGTACGTCGCGCTCGGTCGCCTGAAATCGGCGATCGATGCACGCGATGCGCAGGCCATCAGTGAATATGTCGATTTTCCGTCGCTGCGCATCAGCCTGAAGCAGCAGGTCACGGAAGAGTTGATGCGCCGGATCGACGCGGTGAAGAAAGACAATCCGTTCGCGGTGATCGGTGCGCTGATCGGATCCGCGCTGATCGGCCCGCTGGTCGATGCGTACGCGACCCCGGAGGGCGTGGCCGCGCTGATGAGCGGATTGCCGCCGCGCGGCAATCCGGGCGAGCGTCCGCCCGAATGGTCGAAGCTGCCGCAAGGCAATGCGCCTGGCAGCGCACCGGCCGCACCACCCGCCAATCCGGCTCCGGCGAGCGCAGCCGTTCCAGGCAGCAACGCAGCCGTCGCGGCTGCGTCATCGCCGGCACCGGCCGCTGCCGCACCGGCCAGCGCGAACGATGCAACGCACACGCCGCATCAGCAGCAAACCAGCGCCGGTTACCGGAATGTCGACGATTTCGTCGTGACCTACCAGCGCAGCGCCGACGGCACGCGCTATGCGGCGATATTCCACCGCTTCGGCCTGTTCTCGTGGAAGCTGTCCGCGATCGACCTGCATGCGTAGCCGGCCGCGGTCGACGCCCGCGCCGCTGATACGGCGCGGCGCCTGACCGGCGCGCATCGCCGGTCAGGCCGTCATTGCGCCATCAGATCATTTGCCGCTCGCCGTGGCCGCTTCACGCTCGCGCGCGATTTCGGCCTTCTGCTCTTCCGCCGACGAACATGCAACCAGAATGCTGCAGTTCACGCGATCGAGCAGTTGCGTATTGCCCGACCCCATCCACCATCTCGACAGCCCGCTGCGGCACCGATGGCCGACGACGACGAGGTCGACCTTCAGCTCCGACGCGAGATTCGCGATTTCGTCGATCGGGTAACCGAACGCAAAATGGCCTTCGGCCTGCACGCCGCGCTCGCGCAGCCAGTTCACGCCTTCCTGCAGGATTTCACGCGCGGTTTCCTCGAAGCGGCCGCACGCGACATCGGTCAGCAGACCCGCGCTTTGCGCGATGCTCGAGCGCATGTCGACGACCGACAGCAAGTGCGTTTCGGCCTTCAGGTCCATTGCCAGATTGGCGCCGCAACGCAGTGCCTTGCGCCCTTCGAGCGAGCCGTCGTAACACAGCAAAATCTTGTTGTAGCTAGCCATGAAACCTCCCTATCGCGACAACGAGCCTACGCATTCATCATGGTGCGCCGCAATTCAGGACGCAAGGGATGGAAAACGCTGATTCGCCCCGCTCGGCGCGTGCGCGATGATGCGGTGCACGATCGGTGCGCACATGCATCGCATCGTGCAGGCATGCGCTGAAGAGACGCAACCGATGCACTAGAATGGCCCGTTCGTACCCCAGCGGGTCGTGACGCGCCGGCGTCGTGCGCTTCGGTCATGCTCATGTGACACGCATTCGCGCGGTCCGTTCGCCAACCGGCCACGCATCGGGCTGCAGAACGCGCCCGCTTACAACGACAACATGCCCATGTCCGTCGCACCAATCGATCTCCGCAACGTCGAAAAGCGCTATGGCGACAAGCTCGTCGTCAACGGCCTGTCGTTCAACGTGCAGGCCGGCGAATGCTACGGCCTGCTCGGGCCGAACGGCGCCGGCAAGACCACCACGCTGAAGATGCTGCTCGGCCTCGCGTATCCCGATGCGGGCACCATTTCGCTGTGCGGCGAACCGGTTCCATCGCGTGCGCGGCTTGCGCGCCAGCGCGTCGGTGTCGTCCCGCAGTTCGACAATCTCGACCCCGACTTCACCGTGCGCGAGAACCTGCTCGTGTTCAGTCGCTATTTCGGGATGTCGGCGCAGGCTGCGCGCGCGCTCGTGCAGCCGCTGCTCGAATTCGCGAAGCTCGAAAACAAGGCCGATGCGAAGGTCGGCGAGCTGTCGGGCGGCATGAAGCGCCGCCTCACGCTCGCCCGTGCGCTCGTCAACGATCCCGACGTGCTGGTGCTCGACGAGCCGACGACCGGCCTCGATCCGCAAGCACGGCATCTGATGTGGGAACGGCTGCGTTCGCTGCTCGCGCGCGGCAAGACGATCCTGATCACCACGCATTTCATGGAAGAAGCCGAACGTCTGTGCGACCGCCTGTGCGTCATCGAGGAAGGCCGGAAGATCGCCGAAGGCGCGCCGCACGCGCTGATCGAATCGGAGATCGGCTGCGACGTGATCGAGATCTACGGGCCCGACCCGGCCGCGCTGCGCGACGAGTTGTCGGCGTTCGCGAAGCACACCGAGATCAGCGGCGAGACGCTGTTCTGCTACGTGACCGACCCGGAGCCGCTCCGCGCGCGGATCAAGGGTCGTACGGGGTTGCGCTATCTGCATCGCCCGGCCAATCTGGAGGATGTGTTCCTGCGGCTCACGGGCCGCGAAATGCAGGACTGATCGATCATGGATGTCCGCAACTATTCCACCGCCGCACCTTCGGCACCGCCGCGCGAGTCACGCTTCGCGATCGCGATGCCGGCGAACGCAACCAACTGGGTCGCCGTGTGGCGGCGCAACTATCTCGTCTGGCGCAAGCTCGCGCTCGCGTCGATGTTCGGCAATCTTGCCGATCCGATGATCTATCTGTTCGGGCTCGGTTTCGGGCTGGGCCTGATGCTCGGCCATGTCGACGGCGTGTCGTATATCGCGTTCCTCGCGGCCGGCACGGTCGGGTCGAGCGTGATGATGTCCGCGAGCTTCGAATCGATGTATTCGGGCTTCTCGCGGATGCACGTGCAGCGCACCTGGGAGGCGATCATGCATACGCCGCTCGCGCTCGGCGACATCGTGCTCGGCGAGATTGTCTGGGGGGCCAGCAAGGCGATGCTGTCGGGTGTCGCGATCATGCTCGTCGCGGGCGCGCTCGGCTATGCGCAGTTTCCGTCGATGCTCGTGGTGCTGCCCGTGATCGCGCTCGCGGGCCTCGCGTTCGCCAGCGTCGCGATGATCGTCACGGCGCTCGCGCCGTCCTACGATTTCTTCATGTTCTATCAGACGCTCGTGCTGACGCCGATGCTGCTGCTGTCGGGCGTGTTCTTCCCGATCACGCAGTTGCCGCCGGTCGCGCAGCACGCCGCGCATGCGCTGCCGCTCGCGAACGCGGTCGAACTGATCCGGCCCGCGATGCTCGGCCGGCCGGCGACGGACGTCGCGTTGCACGTTGCGGTGCTCGCCGGCTACGCGATCGGCGGATTCCTGCTGTCCGCGTGGCTGTTCCGGCGGCGGATGATGCGCTGACGGCCGGCGCGCACGGCGCCGGCTTCATGACGACGTTACTCGTCGTCGTCGCTCCACGGAATCTCGACGTCGGTCAGGAACGCGACGGTCGCGAGCGGGCCGCCTTCCTGGCGGCCGAGCTTGCCGTCCGCGCGATGCCATTCGACGCGGAACTGCGTGCCCGGATCGTCGGCGACCAGATAGACCGAGCGCAGCTCTTCCTTGTCGGCATCATCCACCGGGCCGTCGAACGACACCAGCATCTTCTGCGGCCACAGGCCGTTGACGGGATCGTAAATGCGGTCGCCCTGCGGAATGTCGATGCTGGCGTCGACGCCGATCGTTGCAGAGGCCTCGATGATCATCGTGCCGAGCGCGCTCAGCACGGCAGTCGCCCGCGCGGAATTGGCCTGGCGGATCGCGAGATCGCCGCGCGTCAGCGCCTTTTCGAGTCGAGGATGGATCTTCGGTTGGGTCATGCGTTTTCCTGTTTGCTTCTTGTAAAGGGCGCCGCACGCGTGAAGCCGCGGCGCCGGATGAATATGACGATTGCGCCCGCCCGGCGCACCGCTCGCGCGTGTCAGAACCCGAACGCGACCGCGAGCAAGCCGCTCACGATCCCGAACACGACGACGAGCGTCGCGACGATCGCCAGCATGTACGGCTTGAACGAACGCGCGAGCATCGCGAGCGACGGCACGCTGATCGGCGGCAGCGTCAGCAGCAGCGCGGCGGCCGGGCCGACGCCCATGCCGAGCGACAGCATCGCCTGGATGATCGGCACCTCGCCGGCCGTCGGAATCACGAACAACATGCCCGCGACGGCGAACGCGACGATCCAGCCGAGATGATTGCCGATGTCCGGGCCGATATGCGGGAACAGCCATGCACGCGCCGCGCCGAGCAGCAGCACGAGCACGATGTATTCGGGCACGAGCCGCACGGCCATGCGCGCAAGCAGCTTCATCCAGCGGACGAACGGGTTGCCGGCCGCGGCCTGCTCGGCCGCCAGCGCGGCGAGCTGCGCGTCGCCGATGCTGCGATCTTCAGGGCGAGCAATGCGGTTCAGCAGATAGCCGATCCCGAACACCATTGCGATGCCGAGCACGAGGCGCAGCGCGCTCCAGTGCCAGCCGAGCACGAAGCCCATGAAAACCAGCGCCGCCGGGTTCAGCACGGTGTTGCCGAGCCAGAACGCGACCGCGCCGCCCGGCGACGCATGGCGTGCACGCAGCCCCGCGACGACCGGCGCCGCGCAGCACGTGCACATCATCCCGGGCAGCGACAGCAGGCCGCCCGCGGCGACGCTGCCGAAGCCCGTGCGACCGAGCACGCGTGCGACCCAGTGCGCCGGCAGCAGCGCCTGCACGGCCGAACCGAGCAGCAGGCCCAGTACCATCGCCTGCCAGATCGCCTTGCCGTACGCCCATGCGTAGTCGAGCGCGGCCTTCAGCGACGGCTCGGGCGCAGCCGCCGACGTACCCATCAGGATCGACTGGCCGATCGAATGGTGCTCGGCGGCAACGAACGCCTTGTTGTAGTACGGAAACCATTTCACATAGAACAGTCCCGCGACCGCGATCAGCAGGAAAGTCATCCAGCCGAGGGCCGGATTGGGTTGGGTGCGTGTGGTCGTCATCGTGTGGTCGTGGTTTGATCTTTATCGGTTGCAGCTCCCGCGCCCGCCGCAAGCGCGGCCGATGCGGGCAGCCCGGCCTGCGCAAGCTCGGCCAGCAACATGCGCGCCTGGTCGCGCGCGTCGGCCGCGTTGGGCCGGAACGCGAACGTCAGCACCCGGTTCGGCTTGTCGTACGCCGCGCGGTAGGTGCGCGCATAGGCGGGATCGTAATGCTTGTCGATCAGCGTGGTGAACAGTTCGGCCCGTGCGTTCGCATCGATCAATGCTTTCCAGCTCGTCACCTCTTCGCGGCTGTGCAGCCCGATCAGCCGATGGAGCTGCGCCTTGAACGCTGCCGGGTCGTCGAACAGGTGGCCGTAGTCGTCGAGCAGGAACGCGATGCGCTCGTCGTGCGCCGCTTCGACCTGCACCCACGGCCCCGCGTGAAACGCTTCGACCAGCGCGATCGGCAACTGGACGAGCCCGATCCTGCGGCTTTCCGATTCGACGAATACCGGCCATTCGGGGTCGAAACGTCCGAGCGTTTCGACGAGCCCCGAATCGAACCCCTTCTGCGATGGCTGCCGTGTGCCCGGCAGCGCGCCGAGCAGCGAGCCGCGATGGCACGCGAGCGCCTCGAGGTCGAGCGTCTGCGCACCCGTTTCGTGCAGCGCGTTCAGCAGGCGCGTCTTGCCGCAGCCCGTGTGGCCGACGAGCGCGATATAGCGAAAGCGCGTCGGCAGCGTGTCGAGCGTCGCGCACACCGAGTGGCGATACGCCTTGTAGCCGCCGTCGAGCTGACGCGCCTGCCAGCCGATCAGGTTGAACCAGGCCGTCATCGAGCCGGAGCGCTTGCCGCCGCGCCAGCAGTAGATCAGCGGCCGCCAGTTGCGCGGACGGTCGGCGAACGTGGTATCGAGATGGCGCGCGATGTTGCGCGCGACGATCGCCGCGCCGACGCGGGTCGCCTCGTACGGCGACACCTGCCGGTACATCGTGCCGACGAGCACGCGCTCCTCGTTGCTGAGCACGGGCGCGTTCAGCGCGCCGGGAATATGGTCCTCGGCGAACTCGAGCGGCGTGCGCACGTCGATGATCTCGTCGAACTCGCCGGCGCGATCGAGGGTGACAATCAGGTTCTTCAATTTGGCGTCGAACAGGGGCGATGCGGCTCGGTGAGCCGCATGGGCGCGGAAGGCGGATTGGCGATTATCTCACGGGCCGGCGTCTCGGGCCGCGCGCGGAAGCCGGCGGCGACGATGCGACCTGCATCGCGTCGATCAGATGATCGCGAAACGCCCGTACCGACGCGGGCAGATCGCGCCCCGCCATCGTCTGCACCTGGATGCTGCGCTCGCGCAGCTGCGGGTTCGTCACGGGCACGACGACGAAGCCGTCCGCATCGCAGCGGTCGCGTACCGACAGCAGCCCCGTGAACATCACCGCGCCCGTGCGCCGCGCGTAGCCGTACATCGCCGCCGTGTTGTTGCTCGTCAGTTCGGGCTCGAGCAGCAGCCCGTCGAGCGCACACGCGATGTCGATCAACTGGCGCACCGTCGTGCCGGCCTCGGGCAGCACGTGCGGATGCCGCGCGACATCGGCGAGCGACACCCCGTCACGCGTCGCGAGCGGATGGTCGCGCCGCACCAGCGCGAAGATCGGCGCGCGCTCGGTGTGCTCGACGCGCACGCCCTTCTCCGGCGCGAGGCTGAAGGTCAGCGCGATGTCCACGTCGCCGTCGCGCACGCGCCGCGTCGCGTCCGCGGGCGACACGACCCACACGGAAAAATCGACGCCCGGATGGCGCGCCTTGAAGCCCGCGAGCGCGCCGGGCAGGAAATCGATCGCGAACCCCTCCGAGCACGCGATCTTCAGCAGGCTGCCGTGCAGCGCGTCGAGCCCGCCGATGTCCTTCATCACGTGCTCGGCCTCCAGCAGGCTGCGCTGCGCGAACGCCAGCAGCCGCTCGCCGGCCTCCGACAGCGCCATCCCGCGCGGCCGTCGCTCGAACAGCGGCGCACCGAGCTCGCTCTCGAGCTTCGCGATCTGGCGGCTGATCGCCGACACGGCCACGTGCAGCCGCGCGGACGCGTCGCTGATCGAGCCGGTGCGCGCCACCTCGACGAAATACCGCAACGCCAGGCCATGCAGGAAAGCCGCCATCACTCTGTCTCCGTGCCGTTCCCGGCCGCACTGCTTTGCCTTTTCGGCAAAGAAAGGTTCGAAATTCGATCATTGTGACAAAAAAAACGGCTTCCTAGAATCGATCGCACTTCACGCTGCACGCGCGATCCGCGCACGCCGCCCGCCCGATAGAGGAGACCCGACTTGAGCCGTACCGCCGCCATCCAGCACGCGCTGAACCAGTTCGAATCCGGTGCGTTCTTCACGACCCTGAGCCGCCGCGTCGGCCTGCGCACCGAAAGCCAGGAACGCGGCACCGAAGCCGCGCTGCGCGCCTACCTGACCGACGAGATCGCGCCCGAGGCCGCCCGCCTCGGCTTCACGTCGCGGATCGTCGACAATCCCGTCGACGGCGGCGGCCCGTTCCTGCTCGCGTCGCGCCACGAAGACGACGCGCTGCCGACCGTGCTGATCTACGGCCACGGCGACGTCGTGCGCGGCTACGACGCGCAGTGGCGCGCACCGCTGTCGCCGTGGACGCTGACGGCCGACGGCGATCGCTGGTACGGCCGCGGCAGCGCCGACAACAAGGGCCAGCACACGATCAACCTGGCCGCGCTGGCGAGCGTGCTCGACGCGCGCGGCGGCCGGCTCGGCTTCAATGCGAAGCTGCTGATCGAGATGGGCGAGGAAACGGGCTCCCCGGGCCTCGACGCACTGTGCCGCCAGGAGCGCGACGCGCTTGCGGCCGACGTGCTGATCGCGTCCGACGGCCCGCGTATCGCGGCCGCACGCCCGACCGTGTTCCTCGGCTCGCGCGGCTCGGTCAATTTCAAACTGAGCCTGCGCGCCCGCGACGGCGCGCACCACTCCGGCAACTGGGGCGGGCTGCTGCGCAATCCGGCGATCGTGCTCGCGCATGCGCTCGCGAGCCTCGTCGACGCGCGCGGCGCGATTCGCGTCGCGGGGCTGCGCCCGCCGCCGATCCCGTCCGCCGTGCGCACCGCACTCGCGGATCTTTCCGTCGGCGGCGGCCCCGGCGATCCGGCGCTCGACGCCGACTGGGGCGAGCCCGGCCTGTCCGCGGCCGAGCGCGTGTTCGGCTGGAACACGTTCGAAATCCTCGCGTTCAAGGCCGGCAACCCCGAACACCCCGTCAATGCAATCCCGCCCGTCGCGTATGCGCACTGCCAGTTGCGCTTCGTCGTCGGCACCGACTGGCAAGCGCTGCACGCGCACCTGCGCGCGCACCTCGATGCGCACGGTTTCGGCGACATCGACATCGACATCGAACGCGGCGCCCCGGCGACGCGCGTGCCGCCGGACGATCCGTGGGTCCGCTGGGCCGTCGCGTCGCTTGCGCGGACCACCGGCAAGAAGCCCGCGATCCTGCCGAATCTCGGCGGCACGCTGCCGAACGAAGTGTTCGCCGACACGCTCGGGCTGCCGACGCTGTGGGTGCCGCACTCGTACCCGGCCTGCTCGCAGCACGCGCCCGACGAGCACCTGCTCGCGAGCGTCGTCAGCGAGGGGCTGCAGATGATGGCCGGCCTCTTCTGGGATCTCGGCGACGATGCGCCGCCCTTTCGCCGCGCGGCATCCGCCGCGGCCGGCGCCGCCCTGTAACGCGCTTCGCCCCTTTCACGGGACCTGCACACACGATGAATACGACCACCCTGACCTCGCAGGACGCCGCCCGCCCCAGCGCCGCGAAAATCCGGCGCATCATCTTCGCGGCATCGATCGGCAACGCGCTCGAATGGTTCGACCTGATCGTCTACGGCTTCTTCGCGGTGACGATCGCCAAGCTGTTCTTCCCCGCGACGAGCGAAGCGACGTCGCTGATGCTGACGCTCGGCACGTTCGGGCTGTCGTACCTGATCCGGCCAATCGGTGGTTTCGTGCTCGGTGCGTACGCGGACCGCGCGGGCCGCAAGGCGTCGCTGCTGCTGTCGATCGCGATGATGATGGCCGGCACGCTGCTGATCGCGCTGATGCCGACCTATGCATCGATCGGCGTTCTCGCGCCGCTCGGGATCATGCTGTCGCGGCTGATGCAGGGCTTTTCCGCCGGCGGCGAATTCGCGAGCTCGACCGCGTTCCTCGTCGAGCATGCGCCGCAGCGGCGCGGTTTCATGTCGAGCTGGCAGTTCGCGAGCCAGGGCCTCGCGACGCTGCTCGCATCGGGCTTCGGCGCGCTGCTGACCACCACGCTGACACCCGCGCAACTCGAAAGCTGGGGCTGGCGCGTGCCGTTCCTGTTCGGTCTCGCGATCGGCCCGGTCGGGCTGTATATCCGTCGTTATGTCGACGAAGGCGTCGAGTTCAAGACGCAGGCCCGCTCCGAAGCGCCGGTGCGCGAGCTGTTCGCGGACCAGAAATTGCGGCTGCTGCTGTCGGTCGGCGCGCTCGTGATCTCGACCGCGATCAACTACATGATCCTGTACATGCCGACCTATGCGATCAAGCAGCTCGGGCTGCCCGCGTCGACGGGCTTCGCGGCGACGCTCGCGACCGGCTTCGTGCTGACGCTCGTCACGCCGGTCGTCGGCCATCTGTCCGATCGCACCGGGCGGATCCGCATGATGGCGGTTGCGGCCGTCGTGATGCTCGTCACCGTGTGGCCGACGTTCGCGTGGCTCACGCGCCACGCGTCGTTCGCGACGATGCTCGCCGCGCTGGTCTGGATCGGTGCACTGAAGGCGACGTACTGTGGCGCGCTGCCGGCGCTGATGGCCGAGCTGTTTCCGCCGCAGACGCGCGCGACGGGCCTCGCGGTCAGCTACAACACCGGCGTCACGCTGTTCGGCGGTTTTGCGCCGTTCGTCATCACCTGGCTGATCAGCACGACCGGCAACCGGCTGTCGCCGGCGCTCTACCTGATGGGCTGCGCGCTGCTGAGCCTCGCCGCGCTGTTCGTCGCGCGCACTCGGCTCAAGATGCGGTAACGCAACCGCCGACGGCGCAGCATTGCGCCGCCGATGCGGCCCGTCGCGGCATCGCTGCCGCGCGGGCCGCACGCCGTTTACGGCGCCGGGTTCGGCTGCAGTTCGTGCAGCGCGTCGATCTCGGCGAGGATCTCGTCGGACAGCTTCACGTCGATGCTGCCGATGTTCTCCTTCAGCTGTTCGATCGACGTCGCACCGACCAGGTTGCTGCGCACGAACGGCCGGCTGTTGACGAACGCCAGCGCAAGCTGCGCGGGCGACAGCCCGTGACGCTGAGCGAGCGCGACGTAACGCGACGTCGCCTCGACGGCCTGCGGCTTGCTGTAGCGCTGGAAGCGCTCGAACAGCGTGATGCGCGCGCCGGCCGGGCGTGCGCCGTTCTCGTACTTGCCGGACAGCCAGCCGAATGCGAGCGGCGAGTACGCGAGCAGGCCGACGCCGTCGCGATGCGTGAATTCCGACAGCCCGTTCTCGAACGTGCGGTTCAGCAGGCTGTACGGATTCTGGATGCTTGCGATGCGCGGCAGCCCGAGCTTCTCGGCCGCGCGCAGGAACTGCGCGACGCCCCACGGCGTTTCGTTCGACACGCCGATCGCGCGCACCTTGCCGGCTTTCACGAATTCCGCGAGCACGCCGAGGGTTTCCTCGATCGGCACCGTGTACGCGTCGTCAACCCACGGATACGAGGGACGGCCGAACGTCGTCGTGCTGCGATCGGGCCAGTGCAGCTGGTAGAGATCGACGTAGTCGGTCTGCAGCCGCTTGAGGCTGCCGTCGAGCGCCTCGGTCAGGTTCTTGCGGTCGAACTGGTTGCCTTCGCCGCGAATATGGCGCGGGTTGTGCGGCTGCCGCGCAGGGCCCGCGATCTTCGTCGCGAGCACGATCCGGTCGCGCTGCGCGCGATGCTGCGCGAGCCAGGTGCCGATGTACTGCTCGGTGCGCCCCTGCGTGTCCGGCTTCGGCGGCACCGGATACATCTCCGCGGCATCGATCAGCGTCACGCCCTGCGCGATCGCGTAGTCGATCTGCTCGTGCGCGTCGCGCTCCGAATTCTGTTCGCCCCACGTCATCGTGCCAAGACCGACCAGGCTGACCTCGATGCCCGAATCGCCGAGTGTGCGGTATTCCATGTTGTTCCTGTCGCGTCGATGGAAAGCAGGAACGCTATCACATTGAAGCGACCGCTTCAGACGTGTGCCGCCGACGCTTACAGGTGGCCTTCGGCGCTGCCTTCGATGCTCGAGCGACGGCGTTGCAACCTGCATCGCCGGTACGCGGCATCCTCCCGCACCCGGCCCCGCTTGCCACGGTTCGTTACTGCGGCCGCTGAATGAAGCAGGTCGCCGACGCATGCGCGACGATCTTGTCGTCCGGCGTCTTCAGCGTGCCCTCCGCGACGCCCAGCGAACGCGACAGGTGAATCACGCGCCCTTCCGCAATCAGGTCGACATCGCGCGGCACCGGCCGCAGCATCTTCACATGCAGATCGACCGTGCCATAGCCGACACCCGCGTCGAGCATCGAATGCACCGCGCAACCCGTGACCGAATCGAGCACCGTCGCGGCGAACCCGCCATGCACGCCGCCCAGCGGATTCAGGTGCCGGCCGTCCGCCCGCGCCGAAAACTTCACGTAGCCGAGTTCGACATCCAGCGGACGCATCGGGATCGTCTCGGAAATCGACGCAAGCGGCACATCGCCCACCGCCGCGGCACGCAGCAGATCGAGACCAGACAGGGAAAGCGGATTCATCGGGTTGTCTCCGGGTTGAAAGCGCGTCGCCGCGCGAGTAAGTTCTAAATTGGAACTTATTATCGTCAGCGATGCCGGCCGTTGTCAACGCAGCCGCGCCCGTTGTTACCGAAGGCGGGTTCTATAATCGAACCCGCTATTTCGCTGAACCGCCGCAAGACGCAAGAGACTCGACGATGAAATGGGATGACATCGGCACGCTGAACTGTTCGGTCGCGCGCACGCTCGCCGTGCTCGGCGACCGCTGGACCATGCTGATCCTGCGCAACGCGTTCCTCGGCTGCCGCCGCTTCGACGCGTTCCAGGCCCAACTTGGCCTCACGCGCCATGTGCTGGCCGAACGTCTCGCGCGGCTCGTCGACGAAGGTGTGCTGGTCAAGCGCGCGTATCAGGAGCGCCCGCCGCGTTTCGAATACCGGTTGACGGAAAAAGGCCGCGACCTGTACCCGGCGCTGCTTGCGCTGATGGCATGGGGCGACCGCTGGAAGGACGACGGCCAGGGGCCGCCGGTGCAATTGCGCCACCGTACCTGCGGCCAGCTGATGCATGCGGTGACCGTGTGCTCGGCCTGCGGCGAACCGCTCGACGCTCGCGACGTGCATCCGGAGCCTGGCCCCGGATGGATCGCGCCCGACGAAGCCGGGGCGCATGCGGCCAAGGATTGACGCGCGGTGCGCGCATGACTGCCTGACGCACAAGCACCACTTGTTGCACGCTTGTCTCTATCACGGGGCACACCGAACCCGCTCGACTGCACTCGCACATTGCTTGCACGCCGATATCCCTCGGCAGCACACGCAATCGCACACCGTCATCAGCAGCATCCATCGATCGACCTGATCGCACATGCGGATGCCACGAACGCAACTTTGCGTCATCGCCTCCGCTGCCGACGATCATCGCGCAGGCAATCCATTCGCATCCGCACGTGACTGCGCCGCCTCGTCTGCGTTACACTCGCGGCCCGCTGTCTCGAAATTATTCGCTGTCCAAGATGTTGTCGCGCAATCGCCTCGCCGCTGCCTGCCTCGCCGCTTCCCTGCTCGCCACACCGTTCGCCGCCTTCGGCAAGACGCAAAGTGAATCGCTGATCCAGCAGGCGATCGACTTCGTGTCGCGATGGCTGCCGGCGCCTACCCACGAAGCACCCGCGACACAGGTTGTCGAATCGGCGTTCTCGCCCGATGGCGGCGCCGAGGCACTCGTGCTGAAAGCGATCGGCGCCGCGCGCAACTCGATTCGCGTGGCCGCGTATTCGTTCACGTCGCCACCCGTCACGCGCGCGCTACTCGCCGCCAAGCGACGCGGCGTCAACGTCGCCGTGGTGGTCGACGACAAGGGCAACCGTGCGAAGAGCAGCAAGCAGGCGCTGAACCTGCTCGTCAACGCCGGCATCCCGACGCGCACGATCGACGCGTATGCGATCCATCACGACAAGTACCTCGTGATCGACGCCGAACACGTCGAGACCGGTTCGTTCAACTACAGCGCGTCGGCGGCCAGCCGCAATTCGGAAAACGTCGTCGTGGTGTGGAACAATCCGCAACTCGCGTCACGCTACCTCACGCACTGGCAAAGCCGCTTCGACCAGGGCACGCCGTACCGCTCCAGCTACTGACGCTCGCCGCGCACCGCTCCCCCTTTCGCATTCGATCCGCTGCATGACCGATGATCGTCGAGCGTGGCGTGCGCATCAATTCGGCCGAATGGCCTGCATGCTGTCGAGCACATCGCACGACACGCGCGACGTTCCGACCTGCTCAATGGATTTCAGGCGCCCGCCCGATCGCCGCACCGACTTGCGTGGTCGGCGCACAGCGGTTCGCGTGCCCGTCCACGCCGCTTGCCGACGACGTCGACACGCCGTGGTCGCCGCCCGGCAACGCGTTGCGCACGCAATCCGTGCTGAAGGCCAATGTGTTCTGAACCATCGGGTAAATGAGATACAGCGCAAACGCGAGATACCCCGCGTACAGAATTCGAACCATGGTGCGATGGGATGCGGTGAACGATTGGACTCGTCGTGTTTACGGCACCGCGGTGCGCACCTTGAGGCATCGCGCAGCCGATTCCGCATCGGGACGCAACGCAGCCTGATGGCGCCCGCTACTCGCCGCATCCTCATCGATTCCGGCGGCCGCTAAAACGCCCGTCACCGGAACTGCGGCTTGGCGATACACCGAATAATGCGCATACTGTCCGACATACGATCCGATGACCGGCCCTGCAGCCGGGACAAGAGACAAGGCCCATGCAAATCGCACCGAAACCTGCCGACGAGGCGGCCCGGCTCGATACCCTTCATTCGCTCTCGATCCTCGACACCCCGCCCGAAGAGCGCTTCGATCGCCTGACGCGTCTCGCGCGCCGGCTGTTCGACGTCCCGATCGCACTCGTCAGCCTCGTCGACGAGAATCGCCAGTGGTTCAAGAGCCATGCGGGCATCGACGCCACGCAGACTTCGCGCGACGTGTCGTTCTGCGCGCACGCGCTGCTCGCGGGCGACACGATGGTGATCCAGGACGCGCTGAACGACAGCCGCTTCCACGACAACCCGCTCGTCACCGGCACGCCCGGCATCCGCTTCTACGCCGGCCGGCCGCTTGCAGCGCCGAACGGCGCGCCTATCGGCACGCTGTGCCTGATCGACACGCGGCCGCGTTCGCTCGAACCCGACGAACTCGCGCTGCTCGGCGATCTCGCCCACATGACCGAACGCGAGATCGCCGCGCTGCATTTCGCGACCACCGACGAACTCACGCAACTGACGAACCGGCGCGGCTTCGAGACCCTCGCCCGTCACGTGCTGAGCCTGTGCGATCGCCTCGGTCGTCATGCCGTGCTGCTGTTCTTCGACCTGAACGATTTCAAGGCGATCAACGACCGTTTCGGCCATGCCGAAGGCGACCGTGCGCTCAAGACCTTCGCCGATACGCTGACGGGCGCGCTGCGCGACAGCGACGTGATCGCCCGGCTCGGCGGCGACGAGTTCGTCGTGCTGCTGAGCGCCACCGATCCGGCCGACGTCGCCGAGCCGGTCGAACGCGTGACGGAAGCGCTGGCGTTGCGCAACGCAGCCGACGCGCGCGGCTACGCGATCCGGTTCAGCGTCGGCCACGTCGACTACGATCCCGTGCGCCATCACGTCGTCGCCGACCTGCTCGCATCGGCCGATCGCCGGATGTACGAGCACAAGCAGCGCGGCAAGACGATCGGCACATAATCGCGGAAAAACGGGCGCGTGCGGATGCCGCCGCGCCGCCGCTCAACCGCGGTTGCGCGGTTGCGTCAGCTTCCGCACGGCGGTGCGCTGGCCATTGCCTCCGCGATCTGCTCGGGCGTCAAGTCGCGCTGATGCGTCGCGAGCGACCAGCGATGCCCGAACGGATCCTCGACCTGCCCGTAGCGATCGCCCCAGAACATGTCGGCGGCCGGCATCGTGACCGTCGCGCCGGCCGCGACCGCCTTCGCGATTGCCGCATCCGTATCCGGCACGTACAGGTGCAGGCACACGGACGTACCTTTCAGCGCCTTCGGCCCGAGCGCGCCGTGCTCTGGCATTTCGTCCACCAGCATCAGTGTCGAATCGCCAATCACGAGGCACGCGTGCGCGAGCCTGCCGTCGGGCATCGCCAGGCGAAACTGTTCGCTCGCATTGAATGCACGCTTGTAGAAGTCGATCGCTGCGGTTGCACCGGCGCAGATCAGGTGCGGCGTCAGCGTGCGCATCCCTTCCGGGATCGGTTTGACGGACGTGGACATGGGTGTCGCTCCTTCAGTCGGTTGTCGTATCGGGAATCGGGACGGACGCGCGATGCGCACGCCTCCGATGCTACGACGGACGAACCCGACGGAAATCGACACGGCGCCCGACATTTTTTGTTTTCCTGCGTGCCGGGTCGCTCGGGCCGTGCTCATCGGGCGCGATCAGCCCGTGCCGTCGGCCCGGTCGCCCTGCCCGCCGAACTGCCGGCGGCACGCTTCCAGCAACCCGGCTACCGCGTCGAGCGGAAGATCGGCGAACCGCGCGATCGGCAGCATCACGCCGCCCGGCACCTTGGTGCGCGACGAATGCGCGGAGAACTGATAACCGATGTAACGATTTCCGGCCACGCTGATGATCCGGAACTCGGTGACGTCGCGCCATTGCGTGACAGGTTTTTCGCGCGCGGCGCCGATCAGCCTGAAACCCGTTTCGTCGATCTGCAGCGCCATCCTGCGTCGCGACGAGACAAAGAACGCGGCACCCGCCAGCGCCAGCAGCACGGCCAGCGCCGCAACGGGCCAGAGCGTCGGGTCGGCCGCATAACCGCCGATGCTCGCCGCGGCCAGCACCGCGCAGACGATTGCCCTTCTTTTCAGGCTCCCGCCGTCGACCGCCAGCGTAACCGGCAACTCGCCGATGACCGTGCGCGCATCGGGATCGACGTGCAAGCCGGAATCGTTGGTTTCGCGTGCGTCGTTCATCGTTCAATTGCCCCGGGAATTGCCGCGCGTGTCGACCGCTTGCCGCGCATCACGCACCGACCATGAGCGGCTTGTCGAACGGAAATGGCTGAAGGTTGCGAAGGCGTGCATCGACACGCGGCCACCGTCGTCGTGTTCACGCTGAACGGGCGCCGTTCGGGCGGCGTCGGTCAGTTGCACACCTCGACGCCGCCGTTGGTCGTGCATTGACCGACCGCCCAGTGACTCTGTCCCGCCAGGTTCGGTGCCACGCCGACGCCGCTGATCGGCGCGACCGGCGACGACGCCGGAACGGTTACCGACGCGCTCTCGGGCGACGGGAGCGCGGGCGCCGGCTCGGGTGCGCTCTGGCAGGCAACAAGCGCCAGACAAAGCGCGGATGCCGACAATGCGATGACAGGTCTGGACATGATCTCTTGCGCGCTTGCGCCGATCTCGCCGTTCGCTTCCGGTACCGGCCCGTCGCACGATGCGCGGCCCCTCGAACCGTTCGGCGCTGTCGGCGCGATCGGTCATGCAGCTTGGTGGTAGTCCGATACTACTCCTCGCGATCGACGTTGTGCGAGCGGCCTGCCGGCCACGTGTCGCCGCCGATGCTGCAACGAACGCTACCGGCCGCGCGCGCCGATCCGGTCAGATCTGCGGAAGATCCCGCAACGTGCGCGACTCGCTCGTCGCATCGATGTCGAGCTCGATGCCTTCCGACGCATCGCGATACAGCACGCGTTTCAGCCTGGGCCCGACCGCGGTACCGTCCGACTCCGAGAAGATCGCACGGACATCGTTACCGGACGCGAGTGCGCGCGCCACTTCCGCCACCGGCGCCTCGCTCGGGCTCGCCGCCCACGACCGGTCGGCCGGATTCACGGCCGCCCAGCGCACGTGGGTTACGCGCGCGCTGAGCGGATCGATTCGCACACCATTCACCGCAAACATCGACATCGGATTCTCCTTCGAATTTTCGGTGGCCCGCTGCTGCGCAAGCGCGCCGGGTCACGGGCAGCCGCGAATCCAGCATCCATTCCCGCACGGCCCGCCATCATGCGCGCTTCTCCGGCAAACGCGATTTTCGATGATACATTGGGACGCTTTGCAACCGTCAACAGACGATCGTGTACGGGAGAAACACATGACCGACGCCTGGGGAACCTTCCCTGCCAGAATGGGCGACCATCAGGCTTTCATCAGCTTCAACCACAGCTTTGCGGAAATCGCGGAAGGCGATCCGCGCACGTCGCTGCTCAGCGTGCGCGTTCCGTTCGCGCATCCGACGCCTGAAGGCCTGCCGACCGGCGACGAATTCGCCGACCTAGCGAAGATCGAGGATCTGCTGGACGCCACGATCACCGCGAAAGGCGGCGTGCAGGTCGGCCGCATCACCGTCGACGGCAACCGGGATTTCCTCTTTTACGTGCCGTTCGACGAAGAGGCCGCAGCCGAACTCGTCGACTCGCTGGCCGAACAGACGACCTACGCACTTCAGTACGCCCACCAGGACGATCCGGACAAGGAAGCGTACTGGCAGACCCTTTACCCGACCGACGACGACTGGCAGATCATGCGCGACATGCGCGTGCTGGATACGCTGCGGCAGAAAGGCGATGCCAGCGACGTGAGCCGGCGCGTGATGCACTGGGCGTACTTCCAGGACCCGAGCGATGCACACCAGTTCGCGGACTGGGCCGAAGCGAAAGGCTATCCGGTCGAATCGGTCGCGCCGACCGAAGACGGCAAGTCGGCCGTACGGTTTTCGCACGAAGGCACGATGGCGTTGGCCGACATCACGCGCCATACGATCGCGATCAATCGCGAGGTGCGTTCGCTCGGCGGTGAATACGACGGATGGGAAACCAGCGTCGAACAGGCTGGCTGAGCGGATCGACATGCCCGCTGCGCACGACGTGATGCGATGCATTCGGCGCAAAAAACATCCCGGCAGCGCGGCTGCACGCCGCCGGGACCAAGGCATCGCCGGCCGAAACCGGCGATGGGCCCGAGGGTTCGCTCAGGCACGAGGAAAGCGATTCGTGCGGATCAGGCGAACGGATGCAGGAATGCGCGTGGTGCAATTGCGCAGCCTGCCGAACGCCTGTCCGGTTCCGCCGACGCAACTCTGCGGCGTCGGTCGGTCAAAAAGCCCCCGCTCCTGCGCGAGCGAGCGGGGAAACGGTTGACCGGGCCGGGGAAGAACGGTCAACCGGCCAGATTGTGATCGCGGGTCGCGTGACGGTCTGTGCGGCAACTCACCCTTTGGTGACAACGTGGCCGCATCAGGCAGGCCGCGTGCCGCCTCGCATCACGGTCCGAGCGCGACACCCACGGACGGCGCGAGCATCACCACGATGACGGGCAACAGCACCGCTACCCCGATCATCATCACGCAATCGGCTGCGCGCGTGACGGACGTCGCGAGCACGCGAACGGCCTTGCCCGCCGTCAGCAGCGTTATTCTTTTCATGTTTGGTGTTCTATTTTGTTTTTGTTCAGGCGGATGTATTCAGAGCCGGCCCAGTTTCCGGTAAGTCGCGGGTGATGTCAAAGCAGGATTATTCTATTTTTTCTAATTATTTGATTTCGGCTTAATTTTCCGTACGAAGTTCGTGAAACCAAGTTTCGCGAATGCAATAACCTGCGTCAGGGAACCCCGGTCTTTTCATCAGGGCGTACCACTGGAAAACCAGTCGACGACCATATCGATCCAGTCGACATCGCTGACGATTTCAATGACGGTTTCGCCGACTATTTCGGCAGTCGACGGGTCGGTCGTCGCCGCCCCTACCGAGGCAACCGCACTTGCCTTCGCAATTTCGGCCGACGCGCCGGACCTCGGATCGGCAAGCCGCTCCAGCCAGTCGACGATATGTGCGCGCGCATCCTCTTCGTCGGCGAAGTCGTTCCGCTCGAGAAAGCGGTCGAACACAATCCACGCGAGCGTCTTGCTTCGCGAATCGGATTCCAGTTTCCAGTCGACAACGCCTGTCCGGCCGGACTCCCTGGTTTCGAGCGTCGCTGTGAAACAGTAATCGAGATATTCGATTTCAAGTTTCGACGGCATGGTTTTCTCCGGTCAATCTGCCCTCTTTGTTCTTTTGACGATCCGCGCCTGCCCGGCTTCGCGACGCTGCATGAAGCTTGCATGAATTCCGCGCCGCGCGCCCTTTCCGCTGGCAGTATCGCGATATCCCCGCAACCTGTCGATATCGATCACCGACGCATGACAGCATCCGCTTCGCCGAACGTTTCTTCTGCGCTTCCGGTTCCGCTGTGAATCGTTCCGCCTCCCTATTCCAGGTATCGATTTGCTCCGCTGTTGCAATCGCGCTGCTAAACTCCGGCCACGAAGACCGCTTGCGCCACCAAAGGAAATAATGACGCTCGCCCGCGCACAACAGAATGGCGTAGATGTCTGGATTATCCAGCTTCCCGGGCACGCCCCCTATGCCTATACGCACCTCAAGCGGGTATTCGCGTCCGACGACTCGAGACATCGGGTCGTGACGATCGACCTGAAGAAATTGCTGACCTGCGCCGACCGCGACACGACCGACTACGTGCTGCCGTCCGTTCAGTACTGGGCGCCCGGAAAAGCCGCGGGCATTCGCGAATTCCTCGACCCCGACCAGGACCGGATTCCGGACATGCCGTTCATCACGTTTCGCGAGACGAGAACGAGAACACTGCTCGGCATCCCCGGCCTGTCGAAAGTCGGTGTCGCGTCGTTTCGCAACGGCCAGCATCGTGCGCGCTATCTTGCCTATGCAGGCGCGACAACGATACCCGTCGAGATCCATGAGACAGAGGCCGATTTGCTTGTGCGGTATTGCGGCGAGTAACGACGGAACACGTTCCGCTTCCGCCCGGCGTGACATCGTAGCGGCCGGAAGCGACGGCCTGTCGCGAGATCGTTGGTCCGGATACCCGCAAGCCTTCAGGCCTGTATCGCATAGATCCGATCGGTAACCTCCGTCTGGCCAATCCGGCTCGTTTCGATACCGGCCAATTGCCAGCCGTTGTGCTCATAGAAGCCGATCGCACGGACGTTGCCTTCCAGCACCTGCAGATGGACCTTGCCCGCGCCGATCGTCCGGGCCCACGCGCGAACGGCTTCGATCATGCGTTTGCCCGTGCCGCTGCCGTGATGCGAAGGATGGACGTGCAGGCAGTCGAGCAGCACGCCGAGCGACGGGTCGACAGGGCGTTCTGCACTCACGAAGCCGACGGGCTCGTCATTCGACTCGGCGATCAGCACGAGGCCCCACGCGTCTTGATTGCGGTCGAGATACTTCCGCCACCGGATCGCGTGCTCCGTCGGCACCTCGTCGGTCAGATAGGCCGCCGGAAGGATATGGCTGTATGCGGTTTGCCAACTCAGGGTGTGCAGGCGAGCGATGAGGTGCGCGTCGTGCGTCGTCGCGGCACGGAGCGTGGTCGGGGTTTCCGGCATGAGTTGGTGACTCCTTCTGCTGACTCTCTTGATCGGAATGTCTCGTCGCAAAATATACCGTTCCTTGCGGGATGCGAAGTTCGCCACGGACCCGATGCAGTAGTGCGGAGTGAGTGCGATGTCGCCGTCGACGCAATCGCATCAATGCGCATCCGTCGAACTCGGCGACGAAGTCGCATGTTGTGACGGCTCGCCGTCTGGACATCGGCGGGCAGGCAAAAAAAATCCCGGCACCTTCACTGGTCGCCGGGATCGAACGGCCCTGCAAAGCGCGAGGGCACGAGGAAAGCGATACATTACACGAATGTAAGACTGTTGCGCTTTGTCGGTTCGTGCCAACGTCCTGCTGTATTCCGCCAGATTTTCGGTTTCCGTCGCCGTAAACGAAAAAAGCCTGCTCGCGCGAAACGCGAGCAGGCAAGAAAACGGATCAGCATTCGAGGCACGAGGGCTGTCCAGGGAAGATAACGGCACGCCGCGCGCGAACCTTAGCCGGGAATGACATATCGCACGCGGATTGGATTGGTGTGTTGTCAACGAAACGCCAAGGAAAGACGACGCACATAGGGTCCTGTGCCCGTTGACGTTTTTGCGATCCGCGCCGACGACGGCACGGACACGAAAAAAGGCGGTGCTCTACGCCCTACAACCCCTCGTCGAAGATGCTTTGACGACAACCGGCTACACGGTGGTTATACGGACGCCAGAAAACAAAAAGCCCAGTTCGATGAACTGGGCTTTTTGCTTGAATTTGTTGGGGTGGCTGATGGGACTCGAACCCACGACGACAGGAATCACAATCCTGGACTCTACCAACTGAGCTACAGCCACCACTGATACTGCTTTCTGCTCTTCGCTGCTTTTGTTTCAGCAGCGAAGAAGCAAGATTATACGAAGTCTTTTGAATCTTGCAAAGCCTTTTTTTCAAAAAATTCTTCGGCTTCGTTCAGATGCGCGCGCGCCTCGTCGAACACGGCCAGATCGCCGCGCGCGAGCTTCTTGTTGTCGGACAGCACGCGACGCCAGCCGCGTGCGCCGGGCATGCCGCGATACAGGCCGAGCGCATGCCGCACGATCGCACCGAGATAGGTCCCGCGCTTCAGCTCGGCCGCGCAGTATTCGATCAGTTGCGCTTCCGCTTCTTCGCGCGTCGGCACCGCGCCCGTCGAGCCGTAGAAGCGCGTATCGACCTCCGCAAGCACGTACGGATTGTGATACGCCTCGCGGCCGAGCATTACGCCATCGACATGTTCGAGATGCTGCGCGACTTCGTCGAGCGTCTTGATGCCGCCGTTGATGACGATCTCCAGCGACGGAAAATCGCGCTTCAACTGATACGCATAGTCGTACTTGAGCGGCGGGATCTCGCGATTCTCCTTCGGCGACAGCCCCTTCAGGATCGCGTTGCGCGCATGCACGACGAACGTTTGGCAGCCGGCCTCGGCCACCGTGCCGACGAAGTCGCGCACGAACGCGTAGTCTTCCACTGCATCGACACCGATCCGGTGCTTGACCGTGACCGGCACCGACACCGCATCGCGCATCGCCTTCACGCAGTCGGCGACGAGCTGCGGCTCGTTCATCAGGCACGCGCCGAACGCGCCGCGCTGCACACGCTCGGACGGACATCCGCAGTTCAGGTTGATTTCGTCGTAGCCCCACTGCTCGCCGAGCTTCGCGGCGCGCGCGAGATCGTCGCGTTCGCTGCCGCCGAGCTGCAGCGCGACCGGCGATTCGTTCGGCGTGAACGCGAGATGCCGCTGGGCACCGCCGAACAGCAGCGCACCCGTCGTGATCATCTCCGTATACAGCCACGTATCGCGCGTCAGCGTACGGTGGAACGACCGGCAATGGCGGTCGGTCCAGTCGAGCATGGGCGCGACGGATACGCGGCGGGGAGGAAGCGAGGACGGTACGGACATGGAATTCGGGCAACAGGCCAGGCGGCGCGGAAACAACCGAGCATTTTACCGCAACATGGGCCATACCTGCCCGGCAGCCCCGCTACTCGTCGCCCAGCTCCGCATCGACCGCCCGCCGCGCCTCGTCGAGCACGCGCTCGATCACGCGCCGTTCGGTCAGCAGCAACCCGTCGACCTTGACGAGCCGCCAGTCGATCCGCACCGCATCGCCCTGCAGCACGCGGTAGTGCGCATGCTCGCCGTCCCAGACCTGCTCGGTCTTCACCTCGATCTCGAAGCCGCGGTACGGCTCGCTGAAATCGCCGAGGTCGCTGCCTCTCGGTTCCATCGCACGCTCCGTGGCGACACGGCGCCAGGCCGCCCGTGCAGCCGGCGCCGTGCGCTCAATCGTATTCGTCGGATAAAAAGGCTTTGCCATCGGCAGTCAGGTCGACCCGGTCGGCCGCCGCCTGATAGATCAGCCCCTCGTTCAGCAACGCATAGACGACGTCGTCGAACGCAGCGGGAACCGGCCGGCTGTCGCCGAACTGGTCGATCCATTTCAGCGCCTCGATGGCTTCAGGGGAAAGGATGGGGGTCATGCATTGGCCTCCGGCGTCGGTGTCGTACCATCCTAGCACTTCGTCCGGACGCCGAATACCGAGGCAAACGCGCTGCGGGAATGCCGGACGACGCCAACGGGCAGGCTGCCCGCCGGCGCCGTACCGGCTCAGGAAGCGCGCGGTCAGAGACGCGCGATCGATACTTCGGTCGACTTCACGAGCGCGACGACTTCCGCACCGACCTTCAGCTCGAGTTCGTCGACCGAGCGGGTCGTGATCACCGACGTGACGATGCCGAACGGCGTCTCGACGTCGACCTCGGACACCACCGGCCCGCGAATGATCTCCTTCACCTTGCCCTTGAACTGGTTACGCACGTTGATTGCAGTGATGCTCATCGGGTTGATCGCTCCGAAGAAAAAAGTCTCTGAACGGGCGGCCGGAGCCGCCCGGATTAAACGGCCCAGCGGATCTGCCCGACCGGTCGAACGTTGTCTGCCTGATGCACCTCGCCCTGTTCTGCCGTGCCTGGCCCGCCGGCGAGCACGCGCTTCAGCACGCGATCTTCCAGCGCCGCGAACGCCGCGGATGCGCGGGCACGCGGCCGGTCGAGCGGTACGGCTTGATCCAGCGCCACGCGCCCCTGCTCGATGAGCAGGATGCGGTCGCCGAGCGCGACAGCCTCCTGCACGTCGTGCGTGACGAGCAACGCGGTGAACCGATGCTCGCGCCACAGGCGCTCGATCAGCGCATGCATCTCGATGCGGGTCAGCGCGTCGAGCGCGCCGAGCGGCTCGTCGAGCAGCAGCAGTTGCGGCCGGTGCACGAGCGCGCGCGCCAATGACACACGCTGCCGCTGGCCGCCCGACAGTTGCGCGGGCCAGTCGTTCGCCCGTTCCAGCAGACCGACTTCGTCGAGCACCGCGCGTGCGTCGTCGCGCGCGCCGCGCCCGAGGCCGAGCATCACGTTCTGCAGCACGGTCTTCCACGGCAGCAGGCGTGCATCCTGGAACATGATCCGCGTATCGAGCGCGCCGCCGCCCTCGCCGCGCGTCACGAGCGCGCCGTTGCTCGGCTGCTCGAGTCCCGCGACAAGCCGCAGCAGCGTCGACTTGCCGCAACCGCTGCGGCCGACGATCGCGACGAAGCTGCCGCGCGCGATGCCGAGTTCGACGTTGTCGAGCACCGTGCGCGCGCCGAAGCGCTTGCTGACACCCGACAGCGTTACCGCATCGTCGGGTGCCGGGCTTCCCGCGCGCCGCCGCGCGAGCGGAACGACGGATGCGCTGCCGTCACGATCGAGAATCGCCGCGTCTCGCGCGTCGCCGTCCGCGACGCGCGCCTGCGCGAGCTCTGCCTCGAGGTCTGCGCCGGCGAGCGGGCCGTAGGCGGCCGCCGAAGTCGTCGCATTCATGCCTTTGCTCCTGATTGGTAAGCGGGGTGCCAGCGCAGCGTCACGCGCTCGAGCCATTTCGCCAGCACGTCGGCCAGCTTGCCGAGCACCGCGTACAGCAGGATGCCGACCACCACCACATCGGTTTGCAGGAATTCACGCGCGTTCATCGTCATGTAGCCGATGCCCGACTGCGCGGAGATCGTTTCCGCGACGATCAGCATCACCCACATCAGCCCGAGCGCGAAACGCACGCCGACGAGGATCGACGGCAACGCACCGGGGAGAATCACGTCGCGGTACAGCGCGAAGCCGCGCACGCCGTAACTCTTCGCCATCTCGATCAGGTTCGCGTCGACCGAGCGGATCCCGTGATACGTGTTGATATAGACCGGGAAGAACACGCCGAGCGCGACGAGGAACAGCTTCGCCTTCTCGTCGATGCCGAACCACAGGATCACGAGCGGAATCATCGCGAGCGCCGGGATGTTGCGGATCATCTGGATCGTCGAATCGAGCGCGACCTCGGCGGCCTTCGACAGGCCGGTCGCAAGCCCCAGTGCGAGACCGACGCCGCCACCGATTGCAAAACCGAACAGCGCTCGCCACGTGCTCACTTTCACGTTCGCCCACATTTCGCCCGACGTCACGAGCGACCACGCCGCTCGCACGACCGCAACCGGCTCGGGCAGTACGCGGGTCGACAGCCAGCCGGTGCGCGCGCCGACTTCCCACGCGACCAGCAGTGCAAGCGGCACGAGCCACGGCGCGACGCCGCGCCATGCGCGGGCGGCCACGGCGGCCCCCGTCGTCGACGTTTTCGTTGTCATGGCAGGCCTCCCTTCGCTCAGCTCTGACTTGCCTTCGGCAGATAGCTATTGCCGACGATCTCGCCGAACGGCCCCGACAGCGGGCCGGCCGGCCGCGCCGCGCCCTTGCCCTTGATCAGCGGGAACACGAGTTCGGCGAAGCGATACGACTCCTCGAGGTGCGGGTAGCCGGACAGGATGAACGTCTCGATGCCGAGATCCGCGTATTCACGCATGCGTTCGGCGACCTGCTCGGGATTGCCGACGAGCGCAGTGCCCGCGCCGCCGCGCACCAGACCGACGCCGGCCCACAAGTTCGGATACACCTCGAGCGCCTCGCGGCCGCCGCGCTTGCCGCCGTGCAGTGCAGCCATCCGGCGCTGGCCT
Source organism: Burkholderia sp. S-53 (assembly GCF_025560745.1). NCBI lineage: Bacteria > Pseudomonadati > Pseudomonadota > Betaproteobacteria > Burkholderiales > Burkholderiaceae > Burkholderia > Burkholderia sp. S-53. The sequence continues at coordinate 1,740,751 of NZ_CP090483.1, read as the reverse complement.
TCGGAATCCATGTTCGCGAATGCCTTCTGCGCACGAGCGATCGTCTCGTCGTCGAGGCGGCTGATCAGGCGCTCGGCGTCACGCCATGCTTCGTCCTCGGTCTCGCGCACGATCACGTGCAATCGAATGCCGAATTTGATCTTGCGGCCGCGCGCCTGCGCGCGCGCACGGATGTCGGCGATCTTCTTCGCGACGGCCTCGGGCGGCTCGCCCCAGGTCAGATAGGTATCGATGTGATCGGCTGCGATCGCGTGCGCGGCCGGCGACGAGCCGCCGAACCACAGCGGCGGATGCGGGCGCTGCACCGGCGGATAAAGCGCCTTGCCGCCCTTCGACTGCAGATGCTTGCCGATGTAGTCGAAGCCGCCGTTGTCGTGCGACGCGGCAAGCAGCCCGCGCCAGATGTTCAGGAAGTCGTCGGTGATCTCGTAACGCGTATCGTGATCGGCGAACAGGCCGTCGCCTTCGAGTTCGGCCGCATCGCCGCCGGTCACGACGTTGATCAGCAGGCGGCCGCCCGACAGGCGGTCGAAGGTCGCGGCCATGCGCGCCGACAGCCCCGGCGACGCGATACCGGGACGGATTGCAACCAGGAACTTCAGGCGCTGCGTCGCCGGAATGAGGCTCGACGCAACGACCCACGCATCTTCGCAGGAACGGCCGGTCGGCAGCAGCACGCCTTCGTACCCTAGCGTGTCGGCCGCGACGGCGACCTGCTTGAAATAGTCGTAATCCGCGGCGCGCGCGCCTTCGGCCGTGCCGAGGTAGCGGCTGTCGCCATGCGTGGGGATAAACCAGAACACATTCATCTGCTGCTCCTGCTTGACTGTTCTTGCCGAAATTTGGAAAAAACCTCGCCCTGCTCGCGTCGCGGATGCGCGGCGCATGCATGGTGTGCGTTCGAATCGGGATGGTTCGCCGGTCACGCCGTGCGGCGGGCGAATACGCGACTGCACGGCTGTTTCTGGGAAATCAGTCTAGGGATCGGTGCAGGGCTTTGGAACGATTTTTTTGAGCTTAGGTTTTCCGCTTTCGTGATTAGCACGACGCTGGAGCGAATATCGCGGCGGCCGGGCCCTATAATGACGCACCAATCCGAATAACTCCGCGCATACGGCCCCGGCCGTGCGCGCCTGCGGTGCACTCATCGATGCAGAAAGTCATCCTGCCGTTCCTGTCCGGCTTCCTTGCCGCCCTGTTCTTCCGCGAGGCCACGCTCGCACTCCTTCACACGGCGGACCTGATCGCCGCGGCCGGCTTCTCCACGCAGCCGTTCGCGCCGCTCGGCATTCCTGAATTTGTCGCAAACGCGCTGATCAGCGCATGCTGCGCGATTCCGATGGCGTGGCTGCTGCGTGTGTCGCCGGAACGCGAGGCGTCGTGGATCGGCGCACTCATGTTCGGCGGCATCGTGCTGACGGCCGCGCGCGTGTTCGCGATCGATCCGCTGCGCGGCATCTGGCCGTCGGGCAACATGATGCCCGTGCTCGCGGCCGGCTTCGCGGCGAACGCGGTGTGGGGCTTCGGCGCACTCGTGTTCATGCGTGCGTTCATGTCGGACGACGCGCGCGACGAGTAACGCCGCCCCTGTCTGCGCGCCGTTCGAGCGCGGACCGGTCGTCTCCATCAACAAAAGGCCGCCTGCAGATGAACTGCAGGCGGCCTTTTCGTTTCCGTCTCGCGCCTGGGCGCCGACGAACGTCAGTCCTTCAGGTGCCGCAGCGGATGCGTGTCGGGCGTCCACGGGCTGTCGAACATCGCGAGCACGTCTGCCCGATCGATGTCGGCGGACGAATTGAAGCGCCAGTCCGGCTGGTGATCCTTGTCGACGATCAGTGCGCGCACGCCTTCGATCACGTCGCCGTGCGCGAACGCCGAGCGCGTGAGATCGAGATCGCGCCGCAGGCAATCGGCCATCGTCGCGTCGCGTGCGCGTTCGACGACTTCGAGCGACACGGCCATCGACAGCGGCGACAGTTGGTCGCGCATCGCGTGGGTCGCCTTCTCGACCCACCCGTCGACGGCCGCGCAATCCGGCTCGGCATCGAGCGATGCGAGGATCGCGTTGATGTCGGGCTGCGCGAAATGGCGGTCGATCCCGGCGCGCGCATCGGCCAGCGCCGACGTGTCCGGAGTCGGCACGACCTTGTGCGCGGCAGCCGCGTCGGCCACGCAGGCGACGGCCTGCGCACCGCTGTCGATGCGCGCGTGGCGCAATGTGTCGAGCAGCGCCGGCAGCGCGGCATCGGGCAGATAGACGTCGGCGAGCTGTGCGTACAGCGCACCGGCCGCGTCGAGCGTCGCGCCCGTCACCGCGAGGTAACGGCCGATCGCACCGGGCGTGCGCGCGAGAAACCAGCTCATCCCGACGTCCGGGAACAGGCCGATGCGCGTTTCCGGCATCGCCATCTTCGTCGAGTCGGTCACGACGCGCAGGCCGCCCGTATGCCGCGCCGCCTGTGAAATACCCATGCCGCCGCCCATCACGACGCCGTGCATCAGCGCGATATAGGGCTTCGGATACGTGAAGATCGCATGGTTCAGCGTGTATTCGTCGATGAAGAACGTGTCGACCGCGTCGCGGTCGCCGCGCTGCCACGCCTCGTGGAAGAAGCGCACGTCGCCGCCCGCGCAGAAGGCGCGCGGGTGCGGACTGTGCACGACGACCGCAACGACCTCCGGATCGTCGCGCCACGCGTCGAGCGCCTGCTGCATCAGCCGGATCATGCCGACCGACAGCGCATTCAGCGCCTTCGGCCGGTTCAGTTCGAGAAAGCCGATGCGGTTCGCGACGTAGGCGCGGACGTCGGGCTGGGCGGATTCGGCGGAGACGGCAGCGGAAGTGGAATCGGTCATGAGGGCCATCCGGCAAATGGCAGTCGCACGTTCAGTGCGCCTGCATCTTCGAGAACAGGTTCAGCACCACGACGCCCGCGACGATCAGCCCGAGGCCGATCACCGCCGGCACATCCGGCACCTGACGATAGAGCAGCATCGCGACGAGCGTGATCAGGACAATGCCGGCACCCGACCAGACGGCATAGATGATGCCGACGGGCATCGTGCGCAGCGTCAGCGACAGGCAGTAGAACGCGATGCCGTAACCGGCGACGACGAGCGCCGACGGCCAGAAGCGCGTGAAGCCGTCCGCCGCGCGCAGCGCGGACGTGCCGACAACTTCCGCGACGATCGCGATCGCGAGCCATGCGTATCCGGGAAGCTGCATCGCTCAGCTCCTCGCGAGGGCCAGCACGGCGTAGTCGTGGCCGAGCTCCGCACACAGCACCTCGACGACGAATTCGTGGTCCGCGCGCTGCGGCAGCCCCGACGCGGTGATCGAGCCGATCACGCCGGCGCCCGCGACGGTCAGCGGAAACGAACCGCCATGCGGCGAATATTCGGCGATCGGCAACCCGTGCTTGTCCGCCAGCGTGGCGCCGGCCTGCTGCATGCGCAGGCCGATCGCATACGAGCTGCGCCGGAAATGCGCGACGACGTTGCGCTTGCGGCGGACCCAGTCGGCATTGTCGGGTGTCGCACCGGCGAGTGCCGCGTAGAACAGCGGCTGGCCGAACGTGACGATGTCGATTGCGATCGCATGGCCGCGCGCCGTCGCGAGCGCATGCATCCGGTTGCCGAGCGCCCACGCACGGGCCGGGTCGAAATGGGGAAACACGAGCGCCTGTTCCTGCGCGCCGATCGATTGAAGATCGTGAGCGATGTCCATGAATCCGTCGATGCAATAAGGTGAGTCGCAACGGTGCCGATGCGATCGCGCGCCGCGCCGCTGCGGAAGAGACGAAACAAACCGCTCGATTCTAGCGCACGCGCCCACCGTGCCGTCCCCACCAGACGCGACACGCGATTGTCAGAAAGTGCTTGCACGCGTCAGGGGAACTCCTTATAATTCATTTCTTCGACGGACGCGGGGTGGAGCAGTCTGGCAGCTCGTCGGGCTCATAACCCGAAGGTCGTAGGTTCAAATCCTACCCCCGCAACCAACCCGTCCAGATTCATGCGAAAAGCCCGGCCTCGTGCCGGGCTTTTTGTTTTTCCGCACCCGATCCCGCCGCCTCTTCGCGCGCGCCCTCCGCTTCGCGCGGCACGCCGCCCGCACGCGCAGGCGTTCAAGAATGCCGCGCCCCGGTGATACACTCGCATCACCTCGTCCCTTCCACTCGACATGAAATTCTGCTCCGTCTGCGGTCACGAAGTCATCGCGCGCATTCCTCCCGGCGACAACCGCGAGCGATTCGTCTGCGATCACTGCGGCACGATCCATTACCAGAATCCGCGCAACGTCGTCGGCACGGTCCCGGTCTGGGGCGATCAGATCCTGCTGTGCCGCCGCGCGATCGAACCGCGCTACGGGTTCTGGACGCTGCCCGCGGGCTTCATGGAAATGGGCGAGACGACGGCCGAAGCCGCCGCGCGCGAAACGCTCGAGGAAGCCGGCGCGCGCGTCGAGGTGCAGAACCTGTTCACGCTGCTCAACGTGCCGCACGTGCACCAGGTTCACCTGTTCTACCTCGCGCGGCTCACCGATCCGGGTTTCGAAGCCGGCGAGGAAAGCCTCGAAGTGAAGCTGTTCGACGAAGCCGATATCCCGTGGGACGAAATCGCGTTCCCGACCGTCAGCCAGACCCTGCGATTCTTCTTCGCCGATCGCGCCGCGGGCGACTACGGCGTGCACACCGGCGATATCTTCCGCTCGCTGCGCAACGGCTGAGCCCGCCCCCATGGTCCCCTGGCTCGGCCCGGACGATCCGTTTCCGCCCATCGAACGCGCGCTCGGTCCCGCGACCGGCGCGCCCGGGCTGCTCGCCGCGAGCGCCGACCTGCTGCCGTCGCGCCTCATCGACGCGTACCTGCGCGGCATCTTCCCGTGGTACTCGGACGGCCAGCCGGTGCTGTGGTGGAGCCCCGACCCGCGCATGATCCTCGTGCCGGCCGAATTCAAGGTGTCGCCGTCGCTGCGCAAGACGCTGAAACGCGTGCTGCGCGACGCTGCATGGGAAGTGCGAGTCGATCACGACTTCCCGGGCGTGATGCGCGCCTGCGCGCAGGCGCCGCGCCGCGGGCAGCGCGGCACGTGGATCACGGCCGAGATCATCGACGCCTATACCACGCTGTACCGCTCCGGCAACGCGCACAGCATCGAGACGTGGCACGACGGGCGCCGTGTCGGCGGCCTGTACGGCGTGTCGTTCGGGCGGATGTTTTTCGGCGAGTCGATGTATGCGGATGCCACCGACGCATCGAAAATCGCGCTGGCCACGCTCGTCGCCCACCTTCGCGACCAGGGGCTGGAGATGATAGACTGCCAGCAGAATACGTCGCATCTAGCGTCGCTCGGCGGCCGCGAGATCGCACGCAAGGCGTTTGTCGCTCACGTGCGCAGCGCGGTAGCCGAACCGCCGATTCCGTGGCAGTTCGACAAGCGCGTGCTCGCCGCGCTGACGGGCCCCGCCGAAACGGCGGCGCCCTCCGGGATCGAGCGCTAGCGCGGCACTCCTTCCCTGCATCGAGAGCTGCCCATGACTCACCCGACTGAGCTGCCGCTTTCACCGCTTTCGGCGCTGCAATTCTATGCAACGGCGCCCTATCCGTGCAGCTATCTGGACGGCCGTATCGCGCGCTCGCAAGTCGCGACACCGAGCCACCTGATCAACTCCGACATCTACACCGAACTCGTGAAGGCCGGCTTCCGCCGCTCGGGCGTCTTCACGTATCGCCCGTACTGCGACGGCTGCCGCGCCTGCGTGCCGGTGCGCGTGCCTATCGACGCGTTCGTGCCGTCGCGTACGCAGCGCAGGATGTGGAAGCGGCACCGCGCGCTCATCGCGACGGTCTCGCCGCTGCACTACGACGAAGAACACTACGCGCTTTACATGCGCTACCAGTCCGCACGCCACGCGGGCGGCGGAATGGATCGCGACAGCCGCGACCAGTACGAGCAGTTCCTGCTGCAGAGCCGGATCAACTCGCGCCTCGTCGAATTCCGCGATCTCGACGCGCCGGGCGGCGAGCCCGGCAAGCTGCGCATGGTCAGCATGATCGACATCCTCGGCGACGGACTGTCGTCGGTCTATACGTTCTTCGAGCCCGACGATCGGCACACGAGCTACGGCACCTACAACATCCTGTGGCAGATCGAGCAGGCGAAGAGCCTCGGGCTGCCCTACGTGTACCTCGGCTACTGGATCCGCGAGAGCCCGAAGATGGCGTACAAGGCGAACTTCCATCCGCTCGAGGGCTTGATCGACGGGCGCTGGAAGATACTCGATCCGGATCGGATCGACCTGCCTCCCGTCGATGCGGCGCTGGCCCCGCGCGCGCCGTTGCCGGGCGGGCATTCCGGCTCGGGCTGACGTGGGCTGCGGAGGTTACGAAGCGAAGCACGCCCCTGCCGCGCAACTCCCGGTAAAATAACGGGTTGTCATTCATTCCGGCTGTCCGCCCAATTCCCGTGTTCAGTTCCCTTTATCCGCTGGCCCGCGCATCCCTGTTCAAGATGGATGCGGAAGACGCTCACCACCTCACGCTGCGCGCGCTCGGCGCGGCCGGCCGCACCGGCCTCGCCTGCGCGCTGTCGGCCCGCGTGCCCGACGCGCCGCGCACCGTGATGGGGCTCACGTTCCGCAACCCGGTCGGCCTCGCGGCCGGCCTCGACAAGGACGGCGCGGCCATCGACGGCCTCGCGGCGCTCGGCTTCGGCTTCATCGAAGTCGGCACGGTCACGCCGCGGGCGCAGCCCGGCAACCCGCGCCCGCGGATGTTCCGCCTGCCGCAGGCCGAGGCGCTGATCAACCGGATGGGCTTCAACAACCACGGCGTCGACCAGTTCGTGAAGAACGTCCAGGCCGCCCGCTATCGCGGCATCCTCGGCCTGAACATCGGCAAGAACGCCGATACGCCGATCGAGCGCGCCGCCGAGGATTACCTGTACTGCCTCGAGCGCGTGTACCCGTTCGCGAGCTACGTGACGATCAACATCTCGTCGCCGAACACGAAGAACCTGCGCCAACTGCAGGGTGCGGGCGAACTCGACGCACTGCTCGCCGCGCTGAAGGACAAGCAGCAGCGTCTCGCCGACCTGCACGGCAAGCTCGTGCCGCTCGCGCTGAAGATCGCGCCCGATCTCGACGACGAGCAGGTCAAGGAAATCGGCGACACGCTGCTGCGCCACAAGATCGAAGCGGTGATCGCCACCAACACGACGCTGTCGCGCGCGGCCGTCCAGGGCCTGCCGCATGCGGACGAAGCCGGCGGCCTGTCGGGCCGCCCGGTGTTCGACGCATCGAACGAAGTGATCCGCAAGCTGCACGCCGAAGTCGGCAGCGCAGTGCCGATCATCGGCGTCGGCGGCATTTTCTCGGGCGAGGACGCCCGCGCGAAGCTCGCGGCCGGTGCGTCGCTGGTCCAGCTTTACACGGGCTTCATCTACCGCGGCCCCGCGCTCGTGTCGGAATGCGTGAAGGCGATCGCCCGCGAGCGCACCGCATAAGTAATATAGAAATAAACAAACGATATTTATCGATCGATTGCATTTTTGCTATCATCGGTCGCACTATCAGAACAGAAGCCCCGCCGGGGCAAGGAAGCTCACACGATGAAATTTTCGCTGCTGAAGAAGCTGCTGGTTGCCGGCCTGATCGGCACGTCGTTCGCCGCCGCCACCGCGCATGCGGCCGACCTCCTCGACCAGGTGAAGCAACGCGGCACGCTGCGGGTCGGTCTCGAAGGTACGTTCCCGCCGTTCAACTCGAAGAACCCGCAAGGCGAGCTCGTCGGCTTCGACGTCGACATCGCGAAGGCCGTCGCCGCGAAGCTCGGCGTGAAAGCCGAGTTCGTGACGACCGAATGGAGCGGCATCATCGCGGGCCTGCAGGCCGGCAAGTTCGACGTGATCGCCAACCAGGTCGGCATCACCGACAAGCGCAAGGAGACGCTCGACTTCTCGCCGGCGTACACGTACTCGTCCGCGCAACTGATCCAGCGCAAGGACGACTCGCGTGACTTCAAGTCGCTGGAAGACCTGAAGGGCAAGAAGCTCGGCGTCGCGCTCGGTACGAACTACATGGACATGGCGAAGTCGGTGCCCGGCGTCGACGTGAAGACGTACCCGGGTGCGCCCGAGTACCTGCGCGATCTCGCGGCCGGCCGTCTCGACGCAGCGCTCAATGACCGCCTGATGCTCGCGTACCTGACGAAGAATTCGCAGCTGCCGCTGCGCCCGGGCGCGAACGTCGGCTCGGCGAATCCGTCGGGCATCCCGTTCAAGAAGGGCAACCCGAAGTTCCAGAAGGCGATCGACGACGCGATGGCGCAACTCGCGGCCGACGGCACGTTCACGAAGATCTCGGACAAGTGGTTCGGCATCGACGTGACGAAACCGATCAAGTAAGCACGCCTGCATTTCCCGCCTGATGGCGGGCCGGACGGGGCGGCATCCGCAACGATGCCGCCCTTTGTTTTATTCGTCCGGTTTATGATTGCGCTTTCGCGCACGCATCCGATTCGTATTCCATGTCGACAACGTCCCTGCTCGTCCAATCGCTGCCGGTGCTCGCCCAGGGCGCCGTACTGACCGTCAAGTTCGCCGTGCTGTCGATGGTGTTCGGCCTGCTCGGCGCCGTCGTGCTCGCGATGATGGGCATCCGGCAAAGCGAACCGCTCGACGGCTTCGAACGCATCTGGGTCAACGCGCTCGCGGGGCTCGCGCGCGCGTACGTGAGCCTGATGCGCGGCACGCCGCTGCTCGTGCAGATCTTCGTCATCTACTACGGGCTGCCGAGCCTCGGCATCTCGCTCGACCCGACGCCGGCCGGCGTCATCGCGCTGTCCGCGAACGTCGCGGCTTACATGTCCGAAAGCATGCGCGGCGCGATCAACGGCATTCACCGCGGCCAATGGCTCGCGTCATACAGCCTGGGGCTGTCGTGGGGGCAAACGCTGCGCTACGTGATCGGCCCGCAGGCGCTGCGCATCGCGGTGCCGAGCCTGTCGAACAGCCTGATCAGCCTGATCAAGGACACGTCGCTCGTGTCCGTGATCACCGTGACCGAACTGCTGCGCAGCGCGCAGGAAGTGATTGCGGCGACCTACCAGCCGCTGCCGCTCTATCTCGCCGCCGCGGCCGTGTACTGGATCCTGTGCCAGATCCTCGAATGGGCGCAGCGCTGGTACGAAAAGCGCCTGTCGCTGCCGTCGCGTCACTGAGCACACGCCGTCCGCCGGGCCGCGCACGCGGGCCCGGCGTCGTCCTGCCCGCCTACTCGCCCGAATAGCGCACGCCGAGCGCGGCACGCGCGGCATCGGTCATCGCGATCATCTGGCGCGAATGGTCGTGCGTCATGATCGGGCTTTCGGTTTCGCCCGCGCGCAGCAGGTCGCAGAAATGCGCGGTCTCGTAGTTCAGCCCGCCGCCGTCGACCGGCGCGTCGAGTTCGACGGTGCGACCGTCCGCATAGCGGATCGTCGCGCGCGACGGGTTCCACCACTTTTCGTGGATCGTCACGTGTCCGCCGGCCGCGGCGATCAGCGCGTCGCCGCGCCCCATCACGTCGAGCCCGCAAAAGAGCTGCGCGATCCCGCCGTTCGCATGCAGGCTGTTCAGGCTCGCGAACATGTCGACGCCCGTCGCGCCGACGCGGCCGAGCGTCTGCACGTCGCGCGCCGCGCCGAGCCAGTCGACCGCGAGAAACGCCTCGTAGATCCCGATATCGAGCAGCGCGCCGCCCGCGTGATCGAGGCGATAGACGGAATGGTCGCCGGGTACCGACGACGATGCGCACCCCGCGCGCACGAGCCGGATCTCGCCGATCGGATCGTCACGCAAATGCGCGCGCAACTGGCGATACAACGGAAAGAACGGCGGCTTCATCGCTTCCATGAAGAGCAGTCCTGCGTCGCGTGCCGCACGCAGCACGGTGTCGAGTTGCGCCGCGTTCAGCGTCGCGGGTTTTTCGCACAGGACGGCCTTGCCGGCGGCAAGCGCGGCCAGTGCGTACCGCGCGTGACTGTCATGGAGCGTCGCGATGTAGATCGCGTCGAGATCGCTCGCGAGGAGCGCTTCGAGGCTCGCGGCAGGCGTGCCGCCGCATGTCTCGCAAAAGGCTGCCGCTGCGTCGGCGCGGCGGGCCCAGGCGCCGGCGAGCGTGGCGCCCGGCACGTGTGCGAGGCTTTGCGCGAAGCGGCGCGCAATGCTGCCTGCACCGACGATGCCGAAGCGCACCGGGCGATGGTCGTTGTCGTTCATCCTGATCTTCCGTGTCGGTCGTATGACGGTGGCCGGCACGCTGCCGACCGGCCGTCATGATAAACGGCTCGCCGGCACACGGATGAGCGACGCGAACAGCGTCAGGCGCGCACGGGCACGTCGACCGAGAAATCGCGCGATATCTCGTCGGCGCTGAAATCGATCAGCGCGAGCGAGGCCGCTTCGGCTTCGCGCGGATCGCGCCGCTCGATCGCATCGACGACACGCGCATGCGCCTTCACCACGATCTCGTGCGCCCCCTCCTTCTTCACGACGCGCGGATTCACGAGACGCACCGCCCCGCGCACGATCGCCGCCATCTGCTGGAAGAACTGGTTGCCGCTCGCCTGCACGATCCGCGTGTGCAACAGTTCGTCCGCCGTGTCGTAGCCGGGGTCGCCCGGCTGCAGCACCTTGAACGCATCGAACGCTTCGCGGATGCCCGCGATGTCGGCTGCCGTCGCACGCACCGACGCCTGCGCGGTCGCGCGCGGTTCGATCAGCATCCGGAATTCGATGACGTCGCGCATGAACTGCGGATCGGGTTTTGCCCGAAACCGCCAGCTCACGACGTCTTCGTCGATCATGCGCCAGTCGCGCATCGGCCGCACGCGCGTGCCGACTTTCGGCCGCACGTCCAGCATGTCGCGCGCAAGCAACATCGACAACGCTTCCCGCATCACAGTGCGGCTCACGTCGAACTCTTTCGACAGCACGTCCTGCGGCGGCAAGATGCCGCCGTACTTGTCTTCGACGATACCCGAGACAAGCCCATCCATCACTTTGGCGACCAGTGACCGGTCTTTGCCCTGCTCCATGACACCTCCCCGTGCGTCGATTTGCGAACACCTGCTCCGCAGTTCCGCCGGCCCTGGTTACGACTGTTCTTATGATCTATAAGTTGATGAGTTCGGGGATATTTCGCTATCTGGTAAACACCTGACAGGGTTATCCCTCTTCTTGGCGGGGTCATTTATAAGGCTACAAAAAAGGCCCGGAAAGCGCGCTGCGCCTGCCGGGCCGTGAATTCCACAAGATTTAACCATGCAGTCCATTACGGTCGACATACCGTCGACTTCGTGCCGCTACGGACTGCTTTTCATTTCTTTCAATTAGCCGAATAAACGATCGTTTCAACGCCGTTTTCCGTGCCGAGCAAGCACAGATTCGCGCCGCGCTCGGCAAACAGGCCCACCGTCACGACACCCGGCCATGCATTCACCTGCGCTTCGAAGCCGCGCGGATCGGCGATCTGCAGCCCCTTCACGTCGATGATCTCGTTGCCGTTGTCGGTGATGGTCGGTGCGCCGTCCTTCGTCACGCGCAGCACGGGCACGCCGCCGAGCGCGGTCACGCGCCGGCCGATCGCCGTGCGCGCCATCGGCACGACCTCGATGGGCAGCGGGAATGCGCCGAGCACCGGCACGCGCTTGCTGGCATCGGCGATGCAGACGAACGTGTCGGCCACCGACGCGACGATCTTCTCGCGCGTCAGCGCGCCGCCGCCGCCCTTGATCATCGCGCCGCTCGCGTCGATCTCGTCTGCGCCGTCGACGTACACCTGCAGCGAGTCGACCTCGTTCAGGTCGAACACCTTGATGCCGTGCGATTTCAGGCGTTCGGTCGTGGCGACGGAGCTCGACACGGCGCCGCGATAGCGCGACTTGACGACGGCGAGCGCGTCGATGAAGCAGTTGGCGGTCGAGCCGGTGCCGACGCCGATCACGGCGCCTTCCGGCACGTTCTGGATCACATAATCGGCGGCGGCCTGGCCGACGAGGCGTTTGAGTTCGTCTTGAGTCATGGCGTAGTAATGCTGCGGGATTGCGGAAAACCGCCAGTTTACCGGACTCGGATGACGGCCCGCGTTTTTCGGCGCGCGGTGCGCCGTGCGTTCAGGGCGCGCCCGCTGCGGGCGCGTTGTCCGGCGGTTGCGTGCCGGGGAAGTATTTGTCGAGCAACGCCTGCGCGATCGCGTCGCTTTCGGCGTCCGGATTGCCCGCATAGTCGGACGGGCGGAAATGCATCTGGAACGCTGCGAATACGCGCCGCGTGCGTGCGTCGAGCACGCCGTCGGTCGGCACTTCGTAACCGTAGCGCGCGAGCTTGAGCTGCAGTTCGCGCACGTCGACCAGTGCGTGCGGATCGCGGCCGCCGAGCCGTGCGACCACGGTCGCATCGTCCGGCCATGCGCCGACACCGGCCAGTGCGAGCGCGTGCCACGGGAACAGCGGACCCGGATCGATCTTGCGTTGCGGCGCGATGTCGCTGTGCCCGACCACGCGCGTCGGCGGAATCGCGTAGCGCGCGACGATGTCCTTCGACAGGCGAATCAGCGCATCGACCTGTTCGGGCGGATACGGCTGCCAGGTGCGATTCTGCGGATCGAGCGGGCCACGGTTCACGTTCTCGATGCCGATCGACGCCGCGTTCAGCTCGGTCGCGCCCTGCCACTCGCTGACGCCCGCGTGCCATGCGCGCTCCGATTCCGGAACGAGCTGGTAGACGACGAGCATCCCGTGCTCGATGCGCGGTTGCGGCGGCACGACGTAATGCACGCTGACCGAATCGCCTGTCAGCGTGCGCAGCGACTTCGCTTCGTCGCTTTCGGTGTAATGCATCACGAGAAAGCGGATCCGCGCATCGGCACCGCGTGCGTGCAGGCTCGTGTCGGCGTAGTAGGTGCTGCGTTCGACGAGCGACTGCGCCGTGCAGGCAGCCAGCAGGCATAGCACGGCGCATGATGCGCCGAGGCGAAACGGGATCATCGGTCGCGAGTTCCGGAGAACCGCGTGCCGCATCGCATCGCGGCACGCTTCATTCGGGTCATGCCCGGCTCGCGCACATCGCGCGAGACAGGTTGCGTCAGGCCTTCACGCGCCGCTGGCGCACGGCTTCGTACAGGCACACGCCGCTTGCGACCGACACGTTCAGGCTTTCCACGCTGCCGGCCATCGGGATGCTCATCACATCGTCGCAGGTGTCGCGCGTGAGCCGGCGCATGCCTTCACCTTCCGCGCCCATCACGAGCGCGACGGGGCCGTCGAGCTTCGTGTCGTAGAGCGTCGACGACGCCTCGTCCGACGTGCCGATGATCCACACGCCGGCTTCCTTCAGCTCGCGCAGCGCGCGCGCGAGGTTCGTCACCGTGATGTACGGCACCGTATCGGCCGCGCCGCTCGCCACCTTGGCCGCGGTCGCGTTCAGGCCGACCGCACGGTCGCGCGGCGCGATCACCGCATGCGCGCCGGCCGAATCGGCAACGCGCAGGCACGCGCCGAGGTTGTGCGGATCGGTGACGCCGTCGAGCACGAGCAGCAGCGCCGGGCCCTGGATACCGTCGAGCAGCTCGGACAGGTTCTGCGCGAGCGGCACGTCCTCGACACGCGCGACGACGCCCTGGTGACGCTCGGTATGGGCGAGGCCCCACAGGCGCGTTTCGTCGGCCGCGATCAGCCGCACGCCCGCTTCCTTCGCGGTGTGCAGGAAGTCCTGCATGCGGCGGTCGCGGCGCGTCTGGTCGTACAGCACCTCCGCAACCGTCGATGCATCGTGCCGCAAACGTGCGGTCACCGCATGAAAACCGTAAAGAACCTTCAGACGTGACATGACTGGAACAACCTTCGATCAAACGTGCGGCCGCGCGACGCGCGCAGCCGCGATCCATGGAAAAGGAAAGCGCCGCGTTGCCGGCCGATGACCGGTGACGCGGCGTCTCTCGATACTGCAGGGCGTGCGCTTGCGCCGCCCCGAACGCTCAATACTTCTTGCGCGCGCGCGGCTTCTTCGCAGTCGGCTTCGCCGCCGCGCCGCCACTGCCACCGCCGCTCTTCTTCTTCGCGGCGGCACGCGCGGCCTGCGCTTCCTTCACCGCGGCGCTCGGCGCGCTCGCGGCCTTCTTGCGACGCGGCGCGAACTCCTCCGCCGGCGGCAGCGCGCGTACGCGCGGGCCGCCGTTGCGATCGACACCGGCACCGGCACCTGCGGCAGCCGGTGCGGACGCCGGGCGCGGCGCCTTCACCGGCGTATCGCGCACGAGGCGGAAATCGATCTTGCGCGCATCCAGATCGACACGGCTCACCTGCACGCGCACGCGGTCCGACAGGCGATAGCGGATGCCCGTACGTTCGCCGCGCAGCTCGTTCTTGATCTCGTCGTACTGGAAGTAGTCCGAGCCGAGTTCCGTGACGTGCACGAGCCCTTCGATGAACAGCGTGTCGAGCTGCACGAAGATGCCGAACGACGTGACGCCGTTCACCATCCCGCCGTATTCCTCGCCGAGCTTGTCGCGCATGAAATAGCACTTGAGCCATGCCTCGACGTCGCGCGACGCTTCGTCCGCACGTCGCTCGTTCGCCGAGCAGTGCAGGCCGAGTTCTTCCCAGATCGCCGTGTTCGAGCGCGAGCGATTGCGCGCTTCGTCGTCGGCCTGCTGCATCGCGCGGGCGCGCGGCGACAGCGCGGTGTTCAGCTCGAAGCCCTCCGGCGCCTTCGGCACGTACTTCTTGCCCGACAGGATCGAGTAGATCGCGCGGTGCGTGAGCAGGTCGGGATAGCGGCGGATCGGGCTCGTGAAGTGCGCATACGCCTCGTACGCGAGACCGAAGTGGCCGATGTTGTCCGGGCTGTAGACGGCCTGCTGCATCGAACGCAGCAGCATCGGCTGCAGCATCTGCGCATCGGGCCGGTCGCGAATCTGCGCCATCAGCGCCGCGTAGTCGCTCGCATGCGGCTTGTCGCCGCCGCCGAGCGACAGGCCCATGCCGCGCAGGAACGCGCGCAGGTTCTCGAGCTTCTCCGGCGTCGGCCCCGCGTGCACGCGGTACAGGCCCGGATGCTTGTTGCGCTTCAGGAAGTCGGCCGCGCAGACGTTCGCGGCCAGCATGCATTCCTCGATCAGCTTGTGCGCATCGTTGCGCTGGCGCGGCACGATCTGCTCGATCTTGCCCTGCGAGTTGCAGACGATGTAGGTCTCGGTCGTGTCGAAATCGATCGCGCCGCGCTTCTGCCGTGCGGCGAACAGCGACTTGTAGACGCCGTACAGGTTCTGCAGGTACGGCAGCAGCTCCGCGCGGCGCGCCGCCTCCGGCCCCTTCGTGTTCGACAGCACGGCCGCGACTTCGGTGTACGTGAGGCGCGCAGCCGAATGGATCACGGCCGGATAGAACTGGTACGCCTTGATCTCGCCGCGCGCGGTGATCACCATGTCGCACGCGAGCACGCAGCGATCGACCTGCGGGTTCAGCGAGCACAGGCCGTTCGACAGCTTCTCCGGCAGCATCGGGATCACCCGGCGCGGGAAATACACCGACGTGCTGCGTTCGAGCGCGTCGGCATCGAGCCCGTTGCCCGGTTGTACGTAGTACGACACGTCGGCGATCGCGACGATCAGCCGGAAGCCGTCGCCGCGGCCGACCTTGACCGGTTCGCAGTAGACGGCGTCGTCGAAGTCGCGTGCGTCCTCGCCGTCGATCGTCACGAGCGGTACGTCGCGCAGATCGACGCGGAATCGCAGGTCCGCCGGTCGAACCTTGTCGGGCAGCGCGGCGGCTTCGTCGAGCGCCGGCTGGCTGAATTCATGCGGCACGCCGTACTTGCGCACCGCGATTTCGATTTCCATGCCCGGATCGTCGATGTCGCCGAGCACTTCGACGACACGGCCGAGCGGCTGCGAATGGCGGCTCGGGAAATCGGTCAGCTCGACGACGACGACCTGGCCCACCTTCGCCTTCTTCACGTTCTGCGTGATCAGGATGTCGTGGCCGATGCGCTTGTCTTCCGGCGCGACGATCAGCGCACCGTTCTCGTTGAGCAGGCGGCCGATCACGCGCTTGTTCGCGCGCTCGGTGACTTCGACGACATGCCCTTCCGGCCGGCCGCGGCGATCGTAGCCGACGATTCGCGCGAGCACGCGATCGTTGTGCATCACCTTCTGCATTTCGCCGTTCGGCAGGAACAGGTCGTCCTGGCCGTCGTCGCGGATCACGAACCCGTAGCCATCGCGATGCCCCTGCACGCGCCCGGCGACGAAATTCGACGGATGGGTCAACTGGTAGTGGCCGCGCTTGTCGAGGCGGATCTGGCCGTCGCGCTCCATCGCGGCGACACGCCGGAAGAACCCCTCGCGCTCCTGACGCTTGATCGACAGTGCTTCGGCGATGTCGTTGGCAGCCAGCGGCGCGTCGCTCGTACGCAGCACGCCGAGAATTTCTTCACGGCTCGGAATGGGGTACGGATATTTGCTCAAGGGTTTGTCGATGATTGTTCTCGTTGCGTTGACTGATGGTGCACGGCATCAACATAGAGGTGTCCGTCAGACAGTTCTATATTGACGGCGGCGGGTCATTCTATCATCCGCCTGTGTCGCCAAAAGACGGGAATGCCGCGGGCAGCCGCGACGGCAGCCGGTTTGCGATGCATCGCAAAAAAGTGTTGACACGAATAATTGGGGCGCTATAATTTCGCTTCTTTGCAGCAAGCAGCTACTGCAAAACGTGCCCAGGTGGCGGAATTGGTAGACGCACTAGGTTCAGGTCCTAGCGGTGGCAACATCGTGGAGGTTCGAGTCCTCTCCTGGGCACCACTTATTTAAAAAGGTCGGCTTCTAGCCGGCCTTTTTCTTTTTCAGGCCCAGGAAGCAAAGCGCCTGCGCGCTTTGCGCGAGGACTCGAAAAGCTGCGCTTGCAAGCGCAGCCGGGGTCGCGCTCGTGTGACCGAGTCCTCTCCTGGGCACCACTTATTTAAAAAGGTCGGCTTCTAGCCGGCCTTTTTCTTTTTCAAGCCCAGGAAGCAAAGCGCCTGCGCGCTTTGCGCGAGGACTCGAAAGGCTGCGCTTGCAAGCGCAGCCGGGGTCGCGCTCGTGTGACCGAGTCCTCTCCTGGGCACCATCTGTTTTTAAAAAGGTCGGCTTCTAGCCGGCCTTTTTTCATTTCCGGCACCGGGAACAAGGCGCGACTTCGTCGCCGATGAACTTGCACAGTGACCGGCACAGTTCGTCGAACCCGGCCTTCGTGAATTTCCGCAGACGGGCATTGAGCACCTTCGATGCGATCTCCGGAATCTGCGCGGCAACCGCCTGCTTCGCTTCAGTCAACGCGAGGTTCACGGCCCGCCGATCGCTCATGCTGCGCGAACGCTCGACGAGCCCCTTGCTCTCCTGTTTGCCGAGCAGGCGCGTTCGGCCCCGCGTCGACCCCGAGCAACTTCGACAACGCAAAAGGCGTCGTCGCGCTGCCAATCCACATCGACAGCAGGACCCTCCTCTGCCGAGTCGCAATGTCGAAATCCTTCCATGCCGCATACCGTCGCGCCTTGATACCGGCGGCGGGTTTGCGCTCCGCCGTCGATTTCAGCGCCGACGTCGCCGACACGGTCCCGGCCTTCGCGCAAGCCGCGCATGCGCGATTCGCGTACGTCGCGTACGAAGCGCCGTCGCCGAAAGCACAGGCAATCGTCATCAAGCAGGGCAGCGCACTGCGCACGCTCGCCGCTCTCAAAGGCAAGCGCATCGCGGTCACGAAGGCCGCCGGCAGCCACTACCTGCTGCTCGCCGCGCTCGCACGCGCGAAGCTCGCGCCCGCCGATGCGGCGATCCACTACCTGACGCCCGCCGACGGCCGCGCGGCATTCGAGCGCAGCAGCGTGGACGCATGGATCACGTGGGATCCCTACGTCGCGTCGGTCGACCGAAATCCCGACGTGCGGTCCTGGCCGACGGCAGCGGACTCGCGTCGTACCAGCGCTACTACCTCGCATCGAGCAGTTTTGCCGCCGCGCGACCGGACGTCGTCCAGATCCTGTTCGACCAGTTGTCTCAGGCCGGCACGTGGCTGCGCGACCACCCGCAAGAGGCCGCGAATACGCTCGCGCCGATCTGGGGGCTCGACGCGGCGACGATCGTGCGCGCGAACGCACGACGCAGCCATCTTGTCCGCGCAGTCGTCGCGCAAAACTTCGGCGATCAGCAGAAGATCGCGGACACGTTCCTCGCCGCCGGACTGCTGCCGGCGCATGTCGATACGCGACAGGCGCTGCGCTGGAATTTCGCGGCGAAACGCGCGGATCCGGTCGGCGCGTGAGACCCCCGTCGCACAAGAGCGCAATATTTTTATCGCTTCGGATGAAATTGTGTTGACAGACTTCGAAGAGACGCTAGAATAGCGGTCTTCGCACTGCAGCAAGCGAAACGTGCCCAGGTGGCGGAATTGGTAGACGCACTAGGTTCAGGTCCTAGCGGTGGCAACATCGTGGAGGTTCGAGTCCTCTCCTGGGCACCACTTATTTAAAAAGGTCGGCTTCTAGCCGGCCTTTTTCTTTTTCAGGCCCAGGAAGCAAAGCGCCTGCGCGCTTTGCGCGAGGACTCGAAAGGCTGCGCTTGCAAGCGCAGCCGGGGTCGCGCATGGGTGACCGAGTCCTCTCCTGGGCACCATCTGTTTTTAAAAAGGTCGGCTTCTAGCCGGCCTTTTTTCATTTCAGGCCCGGAACACCAAGCGCGATACAGGCCGCGAATTCGAGATATTCAGCGAACGTCGCCGGCACGCGTCAAGCACTTCGATCACGTATCGGCCCCACCCATCCGCCGAACGGACGACCGTCGAGACATGGTCACCCGGCCATTGATTTCAGGCGCCGTTCCAGCGTTTCGCGGCAATCGCGACGCGCTCGCCCAGCACTTCGGCCGTCTTTCGGTCGCTCTCGAGAATCGCATCGCCGCCCTCGTCCGCATTTGCCTGCGCCATCGCACCGAGGAACGACCCGAGCCGATTCAGATCGTTGACCGAACCCTTGCTGTTGTTGTTGCCGGGCATCAGGCCGAGGCTGACCCACAGCATCTGATGCTGGGCAGCGAAGACCGCCAGTTGCTGCAGCGTCGCCAGTTTGTCGCCGCTTTGCGAAGCCGACACCGTGAAGCCGGCCGCCAGCTTGTCTCGCCACTTGCCCCAATGCTTCGACGATGCGTCCATGAAGCCCTTGAACTGCGCGGACGCACTGCCCATGTAGGTCGGCGAACCGAAGACGATCGCCTTGGCATCACGCTCCAGGTACTCCCAGTGTTCGTCGATCGCGTCGACGGGGATCAACTTGACCGACGCTCCATCGACTTTCTCGACACCACGAGCGACTGCGTCCGCAATGACGGCCGCGTGGCCGTAGCCGCTATGAAAAACCACTGCGATTTCAGACATGAGGAACTCCTTGACGCGGATCATTCCGCAAATAAACGTTACTGCGATAGTAACAGAAATTATCGCAATGCAAATGACTTCGCCTGGATGCGCCGCGCGCTCCATTGCGGCCGGCGAATACACGAGCGCACGGTGTCGCCAAGCGAGCGGACAATCGCGGCGTCCGCCGCCTGCATTCGCGAGTCGGCGCGACACGACAGGCACCCGTCGACGATAACTTCTGCGGCAACGGACTTGAACATGCGTTCAGGAAATTCGCTCATTCCTGTTCGGCGGCAATCCTTCGGGATCGACCCGGAAGCGATGTGCGAACACGGCGCATCAGACACGCGCCTCTTTCTCGCCCCCCAAAGTCCGCGCAAAATCTGTTGACAAGCTGTTCGGGCACGCTATAATTGCGGTCTTTCGCATCGCAGCAAGCGAAACGTGCCCAGGTGGCGGAATTGGTAGACGCACTAGGTTCAGGTCCTAGCGGTGGCAACATCGTGGAGGTTCGAGTCCTCTCCTGGGCACCACTTATTTAAAAAGGTCGGCTTCTAGCCGGCCTTTTTCTTTTTCAGGCCCAGGAAGCAAAGCGCCTGCGCGCTTTGCGTGAGGACTCGAAAGGCTGCGCTTGCAAGCGCAGCCGGGGTCGCGCTCGTGTGACCGAGTCCTCTCCTGGGCACCACTTATTTGAAAAGGTCGGCTTCTAGCCGGCCTTTTTCTTTTTCAGGCCCAGGAAGCAAAGCGCCTGCGCGCTTTGCGTGAGGACTCGAAAGGCTGCGCTTGCAAGCGCAGCCGGGGTCGCGCTCGTGTGACCGAGTCCTCTCCTGGGTACCACTCATTTGAAAAGGTCGGCTTTCAGCCGACCTTTTTTCATTTCCGGTCCTGCATCATTCACACCGCGGCGTTGATCCACACGGTGTGCCCTCCCTTCCCTCGCCATCTTCCGGATGGACAAATCGTCGTCTCTCCCCCGCGAACGCACGCCCACCCGGCAAATTCCAAAGTTTTCGCCTCGGCATCCGCGACCCATCCCCATTTCACGAGGCCGCACTGCCCCCCTTCACCCACGGCAAAAACCGGGATTTCCCTAGGCTGACATGCCAGCGCTCTCGCGGTTAAATAAATCAACGTGATTTATTTAATGCGCTGCCGCACGGCGCAACATGGAAGGAGACGCCATGAGAAGCCCGCACATCGGCCAGGGAAGCAATTCGGCCAACGTGCGCCGTTACAACGAGCGCCTGCTGCTGAAGACGCTGCGCCGCGCAGGCAGCGCGTCGAAGGCCGACCTTGCGCGTCTCGCGAGCATGACGGGCACGGCGGTCGGCAGCATCATCGCGTCGCTGGCCGACGCGAAGCTGATCGAATTCGCGGGCCGCACCGAAGGCCAGCGCGGCCAGCCGGCGTCGTTGATCCGCCTCGACCCGCGCGGTGCATTCGGCATCGGCGTCCATCTCGACCGGATGCGCATCGAGACTGCACTCGTCAACTTCGCGGGCGACGTGCTCGGCCGCCGCTCGCATGACACGCTGCTGCCTCCGCCCGCCGACGTGCTCGAGATCGTGCGTCACGACATCGAAGCGATGCAGGCCCTGCTCCCCGACCACGAACGCGCCCGCCTGACCGGCATCGGCGTCGCGCAGCCGTACAACCTCGGCGCGTGGATGCGCGAACTCGGCCTCGCACCCGACACGTTCCGCGCATGGGAAGACGTCGATTTCGCGAGCGACCTCGGTCACGCGGTGTCGCTGCCGGTGTTCGGCGAAAACGACGGCAACGCGGCCGCGATCGCCGAACTGTTCTACGGATACGGCCGGCAGTGCGACGATTTCGTCTACCTGTTCATCGGGCCGGCAATCGGCGGCGGCATCGCGATCGACGGCGACTGCCTGCGCGGCGTAACCGGCAATGCAGGCGACATCGCCGTGATTCCGGTGCCGCCGAGCCGGCTGGCGTCCGCGCCGCCGCCGCGCGGCCCGTGGGACATCCTGCTCGCGCGCGCGTCGCTGCATGCGCTCGTGCGCCATCTGCGCCATCACGGCGAGACGGTCGAGAACCGCGCCGATCTCGAAGCGTGCATCGCCCGCGGCCTGCCGGCCGTCGACGAATGGATCGACGACTGCGTCGACGCACTCGCGCCGGCCTTGCGCGCGGTGCTGTGCGTGGTCGATGCGCCGGTAGTCGTGCTCGACGCCGATACCGATGCGGGTCTGCTCGACGCGGTCACGACGCGCCTGCGCTCGGCGCTGGTTGCCACCGCGCCCGAAGCGCGCGGCACGCCGACGCTCGTGCGCGGCACGTTCGGCGCCGACGCCGGCGCGATCGGCGCCGCCACGCTGCCGATGTTCTTCAACTTCTCCCCGCGGGCCGGCATCCTCCAGGGCGCCCGCACCGATTCGCAGGAGGTCAACCATGTCGCGGTCTGAGTCGCCCCGCCCGCTGCTCGAAATGCGCAAGATCAGCAAGACGTTTCCGGCCGTGCGCGCGCTCGACAACGTCAGCCTGACCGTCTACCCGGGCGAGATCCATTCGCTGATGGGCGAGAACGGCGCCGGCAAATCGACGCTGATGAAGATCCTGTCGGGCGCCTACCGCGCCGACCCCGGCGGCGAAATCCTGATCGACGACGAACGCATCGACATCGACGGCCCGCTCGCCGCGCGCGATGCCGGTGTCGCGGTGATCTACCAGGAGCTGTGTCTGTCGCCGAACCTGAGCGTCGCGGAAAACATCTACATCGGCCGCGAACTGCGCCGTGGCAACCGACGCTGGGGTACGATCGACCGCGCCGCGATGGCGCGCGGCTGCCAGGACGTGCTTGCGCGCCTGGGCGCATCGTTCGGGCCCGAAACGCTCGTCGACACGCTGTCGATCGCCGAGCAGCAGCTCGTCGAGATCGCGCGCGCCGTGCACACCCGCGCACGCATCCTCGTGATGGACGAGCCGACGACGCCGCTGTCGTCGCGCGAAACCGAGCACCTGTTCCGCCTGATCCGCCAGTTGCGCGAGGAAGGTCTCGCGATCATCTACATCAGCCACCGGATGGCGGAGATCTACGAACTGTCCGACCGCGTGTCGGTGCTGCGCGACGGCGCGTACGTCGGCACGCTCGAACGCGAATCGCTGTCGGCCGAGCGTCTCGTCGCGATGATGGTCGGCCGCGACATCTCCGGCTTCTACAAGAAGGAACACGCACCGTACGATCCCGGCCATCTGCTGCTGTCGGTACGCGACATCGCCGACGGCGCGCGCGTGCGCGGCTGCAGCCTCGACCTGCATGCCGGCGAGGTGCTCGGCATCGCGGGGCTCGTCGGTGCCGGCCGCACCGAACTCGCGCGGCTGATCTTCGGCGCCGAACCGCGCGTGCGCGGCGACGTGATGCTGGACGGCCGCACGTTCGGCGCGCATTCGCCGCGCGACGCGATCGATGCGGGGCTCGTCTACCTGACCGAGGACCGCAAGCGCCAGGGCCTGTTCCTCGACATGAGCGTGCGCGACAACATCAACATCTCGGTCTGCAACCGCGATGCCCGGCTCGGCGCGCTCGACCTCGCACGCGGCGCCGATCGCGCGCGCGACGCGATAACGTCGCTGTCGATCCGCGTCCCCAACGCGAACGTCAACGTCGGTGCGCTGTCGGGCGGCAACCAGCAGAAAGTGCTGCTGTCGCGCCTGCTCGAGACGAAGCCGCGCGTGCTGATCCTCGACGAACCGACGCGCGGCGTCGACATCGGCGCGAAATCCGAGATCTACCGGATCATCAACGAACTGGCCCGTGCCGGCGTCGGCGTGATCGTGATCTCGAGCGAGCTGCCCGAAATCATCGGCGTCGCCGATCGCGTGCTCGTGATGCGCGAAGGCGAGATCGCGGGCGAACTCGGCGGCCACACGCACACGCCCATCACGCAGGAAGCCATCATCGCGCTCGCGACCGGCTCGCAGGCCGAACTCGCCGACGCGCACTGAGCCGCGCTCTTTCATTCGACTCTTACATTCAGGTTACCGAAATGATCAACCCGACCAAGCAGCGGAACCTCGCTTCCGCGACGGCCCATCCGGTGGGCGATCGTACACCCCAGGTACGCGCCGCCGATCATCGCGCACGCATGCAGTCGCTGATCCGCACCGCCGGCATGCTGCCGGTACTGCTGGTCCTGTGCGTCGGCTTCGGCCTTCTGACCGACGGCTTCTTCACGCTGCAGAACCTGTCGATCGTCACGCAGCAGGCGTCGATCAACATCGTGCTCGCCGCCGGCATGACCTTCGTGATCCTGACGGGCGGCATCGACCTGTCGGTGGGCTCGGTGCTCGCCGCCGCGGCCGTCGCCGCGCTGCTGGCGTCGACCATCCCCGGCTGGGGCTGGCTCGGCGTGCCCTTCGCGCTCGTCGTCGGCCTCGTGTTCGGCGCGATCAACGGCGGCCTGATCTCGTTCCTGCGCCTGCCGCCGTTCATCGTCACGCTCGGTGCGATGACGGCCGTGCGCGGCGTCGCACGCCTGATCGGCAACGACACGACCGTGTTCAATCCGCAATTGCCGTTCGCGTTCATCGGCAACGGCACGATCCTCGGTGTGCCGTGGCTCGTCGTGATCGCGTGCGCGGTGATCGCGATCTCGTGGTTCATCCTGCGCCGTACCGTGCTCGGGATGCGGATCTATTCGGTCGGCGGCAATCCGGAAGCCGCACGCCTGTCGGGCATCAACGTGCGGGCAATCCAGATGTTCGTGTATGCGGCGTCGGGGCTGCTCGCGGGCCTCGGCGCAGTGATGTCGGCCGCGCGGCTCTATGCGGCCAACGGCCTGCAGCTCGGCCAGTCGTACGAACTCGATGCGATCGCCGCGGTGATCCTCGGCGGCACGAGTTTCGTCGGCGGCGTCGGCTCGATCGTCGGCACGCTGATCGGCGCGCTGATCATCGCGGTACTGACGAACGGACTCGTGCTGCTCGGCGTGTCCGACATCTGGCAATACATCATCAAGGGGCTCGTGATCATCGGCGCCGTCGCGCTCGATCGCTACCGCCAGCGCGATTCGGCGCGCACCTGACCCCTTCCCGTCCATTCAACCTTGCGGCGCAGGCAGGTCCTCCTGCGCCCGTTCGCCCACCGACCTCACGGAGACACAACGACATGTTCAAGCACAAAGCCGCCCTGACCGCCATCACCTGCGCGCTCGCATTCGGCGCTTCCGCTGCGCACGCAGCCGACAAGCCGCTCAAATCGATCGGCGTCACGGTCGGGTCGCTCGGCAACCCGTACTTCGTCACGATCGTCAAGGGCGCCGAAGCGCGCGCCAAGCAGCTCAACCCGAACGCGAAGGTCACGGCCGTGTCGGCCGACTACGACCTGAACAAGCAGTTCACGCAGATCGACAACTTCATCTCCGCGCACGTCGACATGATCCTGCTCAATGCGACCGACCCGAAGGCGATCGAGCCGGCGGTGAAGAAGGCGCAGGCGGCCGGCATCACGGTCGTCGCGGTCGACGTCGCGGCAGCCGGCGCGAACGCGACCGTGCAGACGAACAACGTGAAGGCCGGCGAGCTGGCGTGCGACTACATTGCGAAGAAACTCAACGGCAAGGGCAACGTGATCATCGAGAACGGCCCGCAGGTATCGGCCGTGATCGATCGCGTCAACGGCTGCAAGACCGTGCTCGCGAAAAACGCGGGCATCAAGCTGCTGTCGAGCGACCAGGACGGCAAGGGCTCGCGCGAAGGCGGGATGAACGCGATGCAGGGCTACCTGACGCGCTTTCCGAAGCTCGATGCGGTGTTCACGATCAACGACCCGCAGGCGATCGGCAGCGATCTCGCCGCGAAACAGCTGAACCGTCCGGGCATCGTGATCACGTCGGTCGACGGCGCGCCCGACATCGAGGTCGCGCTCAAGTCCAACACGCTCGTGCAGGCGTCGTCGAGCCAGGACCCGTGGGCGATGGCGCAGCAGGCCGTCAACGTCGGCTACGGGATCATGAACGGCCAGAAGCCGGCCAATCCGATGATCCTGATCGAGCCGACGCTCATCACGCGCGACAACGTGACAACCTACAAGGGCTGGAGCTCCCCGCGCTGATCGCGCCGGTCGCTCTACTCGCCCACGGAACCGGGCGGTGCCGGGCCGCGTCGCCGCGCGCGACGGCCGGCGCTGCCCGCCCGCTCACTTCAACCGCTGCACGGCCGCGCCACCAGGTTTCAACATGACGACGACGTTCCCCCGCCTGATCGTATTCGGCGAAGCGCTGACCGATTTCATCCGCGACGACGCGCAACGCTGGCACAGCGTCGCCGGCGGCTCATGCTGGAACGTCGCGCGCGTCGGCGCGCGACTCGGCGTGCCGACGGCATTCGCCGGCACGGTCAGCCGCGACATCTTCGGCGACGAACTGATGCGCAAGAGCGCCGACGCGGGGCTCGACATGCGCTTCATCCGGCAGGTCGACCGCGCACCGCTGCTCGCGATGGTCGTGTCGAAGCAGCCGCCCCACTATTTCTTCATCGGCGAGAACAGCGCCGATCTCGCGTTCGATCCGGCGGACCTGCCCGCCGGCGCGCTCGACGCAGCCGAGATCGTGCACATCGGCTCGCTCGGCGTCGTGCGTGAACCGCTCGCGTCGCGCCTGATCGACGTGGCGCAGGCTGCGCGCGCGGCCGGCAAGCGGATCTCGTTCGACCCGAACTACCGCGCGCCGATGGCCGCGCCGTCGTATCGCGACACGCTGCGCCGGTTGGCCGGGCTCGCCGACTGGATCAAGGTATCCGACGAAGATCTGCACGGGCTGTTTCCCGAACTCGACGAAGCGGCTGCGCTCGCGCAACTGCGCGCGTGGGCGCCCGACGCAACGATGCTCGTCACGCGCGGCGCGTCCGGCATGCAGCTCCTGCATCGCGACACCGTGCTGTTCCAGCCCGCGTTCCCGACCGAGGTCGCCGACACGGTCGGCTGCGGCGACGCCAGCATCGGCGGCTGGCTCGCGAGCCAGCTTGCGCGTCCCGATGCATCGGCCGCCGAGCATCTGCGCTACGCGGCCGCGTGCGCGGCGGTCGCCTGTGCGCATGCAGGCGCCTATGCGCCGACGGCTGCGGAAGTGGCCGACATGATCGATCGCGCCGCCGACACCGTGCTTTCGCGATAGAACGCGCCGCCGCGTCGCCTCGTCACGCGGCGGTCGTTCCGTCGCTGCCGCCCGGCGGCATGCCGGCCTGCAGCAGTTGCAGGCTCTCGTCGACGCTCAGTTCGGACATCGCGCCGTCGCGCAGCGTATCGTCCGCCGCGCGGTGCAACGCATGCAGTGCGTGCATCTTGAGCCGCACGATCGCAAGCCGCAGCCCGCGCGCCGTGCATTCGGCCGCGAACGTGCGCAACGATTCGATCGTCGTGCCGTCGACGTCCGGCGTTTCCTCCAGGCTCAGCAGCACGGTATGCGTGTCCGGCGCGGCCTTCATCAGCGCGCGCACGCGATTCAGCATCCGGTCCGCGTTCGCGAAGAACAGTTGTGCCTCGGGCCGCACGATCAGCACGCCCGGCACCGGTTTCGCTTCGGCATGGCTCGCGACGTCGACGAAGTCATGGCTGTCGCGCAGCCGGCCGAGCACGCTGACGTTCGGCTCGGACAGCTTGCGCAGCGTCAGCAGCAGGCTCACGCCGATCGCCGCGAGCAGCCCGTGCAGCACGCCGAGCACGAGCACCGCAAGCAGCGCGGCGATCACGACGAGCCGGTCGCGATGCCAGGCCCAGTACGGCTTGAATACGGACGGATGCAGCGAGTGGCTGACCGCGAATATCACGATCGCCGCGAGCACGGGCTCCGGTGTGCGCGCGAGCTGCGGCAGCAACAGCCAGACGATCAGCGCGACCACGCCCGCTGCCCAGAGGCCGGCAAAGCGCGACTGCGCGCCGGCCGCTTCGTTCGCCGACGTCGCCGAATAGCCGGCACCGACCGGCATCCCGTGCAGCAGGCCCGACACGAGGTTCGCGCAGCCGAGCGCGACGAGGTCGCGGTTCGGCGACACACTGTCGCCGTGCTTCAGCGCGAAGTTGCGGATCGACCCGTACGACTCCGCATACAGGATCAGCATCAGCGCGAACGCAAGCTCGACTGTCTGCATCCACGCATTGCGGTCGAGATCCGGCAGGCCGAATTCGAGGTGCCGAAAGTCGATATGGCCGACGATCGCGATCCCGTATCGCTGCCAGTCGATCGCATAACCGGCCGCGATCGACAGCACGATCACGACGAGCGTCGCGGGCACGCGCGAGCGGCGCCCGAGCACGAACAGCAGCGCCAGCGCGGTCGCGCCGACCACGACACTCGCGAGGTTCGCATGCGGCGCACCGGTGACCAGGTCGAGCGCGACATGCGGCGCATCGCTGTGCTGCACGGAAATCGCGAGAATCTTCGGCAACTGCTTGATGACGATCGTCAGTGCAAGGCCGAAGGTGAAGCCGCGCAACACGGGCCGTGCGACGAAATCCGACATGCCGCCGAGCCGCGCGGCGCCCGCCAGGATGAACAGCACGCCCGTCATCGCGACCAGCGCCGCCGCCAGCGCGAGTTGCGCGGCTAGCGCCAGCCCCGATTCGGCGAGCACGGTCGCCGCGAGCACGGCGGCCGACGATGACGTCGACGATACGATCGCGAAGCGGCTGCTGCCCGTCAGCGCATAGACGACGAGCCCCGACAGCAGCGCAATGAGACCGGCCTGCGGTGGCAGGTTGGCCAGCCCCGCATACGCGACCGCCTCGGGAATCAGCAACCCGGCGATCGACAGGCCGGCCAGCGCATCGAGACCGATGCGCCGCGTGGGCGGCGGCGGGGCCGCGTCGAGCGCGGAGAAATGGTCGGCATGCTGCAGGCCGGCGTCGGGGCGGATCGGGGCGCTCGTCATGAGGCAGTCGGTGCCGGTCA
Organism: Burkholderia sp. S-53; assembly: GCF_025560745.1. Taxonomy (NCBI): domain Bacteria; kingdom Pseudomonadati; phylum Pseudomonadota; class Betaproteobacteria; order Burkholderiales; family Burkholderiaceae; genus Burkholderia; species Burkholderia sp. S-53. Next base: position 1,712,414 of record NZ_CP090483.1, on the reverse strand, counting down.
GGGTTTGACGGCGATGACGCCCGACCAGCCGGGCAGATAACGCGCATCCTGCTCGTGCGCGCGGTGCAGCGCGACGTCGAGCGCCTTCGTGAAGTTCTTGCGGATCTGGTCGAGCGACACGTGCTGGCGCAGGTAATCGGCCCACAGGAATTCGCTGAACGGCGTCGCGTCCTTCGCATAACCGCCCGCCGTACGCAGTTCGCCTGCGAGGCTGCGGTACGGATCGTCCTCGAGCCCGGTCAGCACCTTCGGCAAATGCGCATAGTCGCGGCGCGTGCCGTCCGCGCCGAACGGATGCACCCACTGGTTGTGCTCCATCATCCGCCAGAAGATCGTATCGTCGAGCCACGACAGATCCTTCAGCAGCATCGCGTTCACGCGCGACTCGCCCTCCTCGATCAACGCGAGGCCGAGATGGTGATGATCGGTGATGTAGTGCAACCCGTCCGGGCCGAGGACGGCCGGGAACCAGTGCGATTCGATCGCGGCCTTGCGCGCGCGCTTGTCGAGCGCCTTCCAGTGCTTGCGCTTCGCCTTGACTTCGCGATAGCCGACCGTCATTTGCGTCGGACGCAGCGCGTCGAGCCTGACGGGAATGAGATGAACGTCGGTGCCGAGTGCCATGGTCGTACCCCATGTTGCGAAATTCCGGCAACGATACTCCTGATCGCGCGAGCCGTTAATACGTCATGACCTCGATATGCGTGCGATTGACGATCTCTGACAACCGCCCACACGCGCATACGACCGACACTAGGCGCGCAGATCGTTGCGCTCGAGACGATGACGTATGTAAGGAATGCCGTCGTGCACGACGCTCACGCGACGCATCCCGAGCTTGCGCGCGACGTTCAGCGAGCCGCTGTTGGCCTCGGCGATATCGGCGATCACGCGCGGCAGGCGCACGGTATCAAACGCGTGACGCACGACGGCGGCCGCAGCCTCGCTCGCGATGCCGCGCCCCCATGTCGTGCGCACGAGCCGCCAGCCGATCTCGACGTCGCGCGCACCGTCCGCATAGTCTGGAATCAGCAGGACCCAGCCGATGAACGCATCGGGCGCGGCCTTCTCGAAGATCGACCAGTAGCCGAGGCCCGGCGGGTAGTCGCGCGTGATCCGGTGCGTGACGAAGCGGCGATGCTCGTCGGGATCGTGCCACGGGCCCGCGATGTGCCGCGTGACCTCGGGATCGCGATCCATCGCCATGCACGCATCGAGATCGGCCAGCACGCGCGGACGCAGCCACAGCCTGGCGGTTTCGAGCACCGGCAGCGCGGCAGCGGAACGTTCGTTCATCGGGACTCCTGATTCGGTGACGATGCTCATCGAGCGCATTACAAAACAGATACAAACAGCCTTCCGGAATGATACAGATGCCTGTCGCCGGTCCGGCGCGGCTCCGTTTCAGTTTCCGAAACAGTTCATTTCGTAGGGATTATTCCCGATTCGGCTTTATCGCGCCCCACATCGCACGGCGCCGCGGCCTACACTCGATCATTGCCCCCGCACCGCGCGCAAGCCGGGCCGGCATCCGCATGCACATCGCGAGCGCGCAAGCCAACGAGGAGACCTCGGACATGAGCTGGACCCGCGAACAACGCAACGTCACGATCGCCGCCTACCTGGGCTGGACGCTCGATGCGTTCGATTTTTTCCTGATGGTTTTCGTGCTGAAGGACATCGCCGCCGAATTCGCGTCGACGATCCCCGCCGTTGCGTTCGCGCTCACGCTGACGCTCGCGATGCGCCCGCTCGGCGCGCTGATCTTCGGCCGGCTCGCCGACCGTTTCGGCCGCCGCCCGACGTTGATGGTCAACATCGCATGCTACTCGCTGCTCGAGCTCGCGTCGGGTTTCGCGCCGAGCCTGACCGCGCTGCTCGTGCTGCGCGCGTTGTTCGGCATCGCGATGGGCGGCGAATGGGGCGTCGGCTCCGCATTGACGATGGAAACCGTGCCGACCCATGCGCGCGGCTTCGTGTCGGGGTTGCTGCAGGCCGGCTATCCGAGCGGCTATCTGCTCGCGTCAGTCGTGTTCGGCCTCTTCTATCAATACATCGGCTGGCGCGGGATGTTCATGATCGGCGTGCTGCCCGCGCTGCTCGTGTTGTACGTGCGCACGCACGTGCCCGAATCGCCGGCATGGAAACAGATGGAGAAACGCCCGCGCCCGAGCCTCGGGGCCACGCTGAAGCAGAACTGGAAGCTCACGATCTACGCGATCGTGCTGATGACCGCGTTCAACTTCTTCTCGCACGGCACGCAGGATCTTTATCCGACGTTCCTGCGCGAACAGCATCACTTCGATCCGCATACCGTGTCATGGATCACGATCGTGCTGAACATCGGCGCGATCGTCGGCGGGCTGTCGTTCGGGGCGCTCTCGGAGCGGATCGGCCGGCGTCGCACGATCTTCATCGCCGCGCTGATCGCGCTGCCCGTGCTGCCGCTGTGGGCGTTCTCGAGCGGCCCGGTCGCCCTCGCCGCCGGTGCGTTCCTGATGCAGATCTCCGTGCAGGGTGCGTGGGGCGTGATTCCGGTTCACCTGAACGAGATCTCGCCGGACGAGATCCGCGCGACCTTCCCCGGCGTCGTCTACCAGCTCGGCAACCTGTTCGCGTCCGGCAACGCAACGATGCAGGCCTCGCTCGCCGTTTCGCACGGCAACAATTACAGCCTGGCGCTCGCGCTCGTGGCCGGCATCGTCGCCGTCGTGATCGCCGTGCTGATCCTGTTCAGCCGCGAGCGGCGCGGCATCGACATGACGCAATCGGTCAATACGCGTAGCACGGTCGGCTAAACCTGCGCATTGCCGCATCGCACCATCGCGCGTGCCCCGTCCCGCCGGGGCCGCGCGCCATATTTTCCGCATTCGCACATCGAACTAGAGGAATTTGTCCAGATTCCCCGCTTGCCCGCTCTGCCCGCGATTTTTTATCTTAATAAAAACGACTGTTTGAATCAGATAATCAAATCACCTGTTCGCGGCCGGGCAACCGGCATGGGAGGCGGAACATGGCAGTAAGTCAGGAGGGGCGGCCATCCGCGGGACGGCCGTCCGGGGCGCGGTCATCCGGCACTCGGCAGACCGGCGGGACAAAGGCGCGCATCCTCGATGCGGCCGAGGACCTGTTCATCGAGCATGGCTTCGAGGCGATGTCGATGCGCCAGATCACGTCGCGCGCGGCGGTCAACCTCGCGGCGGTCAACTACCACTTCGGCAGCAAGGAAGCGCTGATTCACGCGATGTTGTCGCGCCGGCTCGATCAGCTCAACCAGGAGCGCCTCGGCATCCTCGACCGCTTCGATGCGCAGCTCGGCACGCACATCACCTGCGAGCACGTGCTCGGCGCGATGTTCATTCCCGCGCTGAAGGCATCGCGCAACCCGGACCGCGGCGGGCCCGGGTTCCTCCGGCTGATCGGCCGCGCGTACACGGATCCGTCGCCGTTCGTGCGCAACTTCCTGACCGCGCACTACGCGAGCGTCGCGGGCCGCTTCTTCGACGCGTTCCAGCGCGCGTTGCCGCACCTGCCGCGCACGGAGCTCGGCTGGCGGCTGCACTTCGCGATCGGCGCGCTGTCCGGCGCGCTCGCGGGGGCCGAGACGGAAAGCCTGATCGACGAGTTCTCGCAAGGCCGCACGATGAACGACGTGCAGATGATCGCGCGGCTGTCGTCGCTGATCGTCGCCGCGCTGAAGGCGCCGATGCCCGACAGCGCGCAACTGTCGATCTTCGCGGCGGTGCTCGACGACGCGGGAGCAAGCGAAGCGTTCGGGCTGCCGTCCAGTGCGGCGATCGCCGATACGGCGACGCTGCATTCCGCGAACTGAACGCGCGAGGCCACGCGCGACTTCCTGTTCACGAATTGATTGATACGCGGGGTCATGCGGCGCGTCGAGGCGCCCGCGTTGATCGCCCGTGAAGCATGGGGCACGGGCACGCATAAAAGCGCCTGCTCCCGCCGAAAGCAAAGACCGGAGACAAGTCATGTCATCTTCCGCAGCAACCGCAGCGGCCCAGGTTCCGCCGAACACCGACGGCATCTGGTACGCGTCATACCCGCCCGGCGTACCGCACGAAATCGACGTCGCGCAATACGCGTCGCTCGTGCAGTTCTTCGACGAATGCACGACACGCTTCGCCGGGCGCGTCGCCTATGTGAGCGCAGGTGCATCGATGACCTATCGCACGCTCGCGCAGAAAGTCGACGCGTTCGCGTCGTATCTGCAAAGCCTCGGCGTGAAGCCCGGCGACCGCGTCGCGATCATGCTGCCGAACACGTTCCAGTATCCGGTTGCGCTGTTCGGCACGCTGAAGGCCGGCGCGATCGTCGTCAACGTCAACCCGCTCTACACCGCGCGCGAACTCGCGCACCAGTTGAAGGACAGCGGCGCGCAGACGATCGTCGTGTTCGAGAACTTCGCGAGCACGCTGCAGGAGGCGCTGCCGGAAACGCAGGTGAAGAACATCGTCGTCACCGCGCTCGGCGACCTGCTCGCCGACGGCTTCAATGCGAAAGGACGCCTGATCAATTTCGTGCTGAAGCACGTGAAGAAGCTCGTGCCGGCCTACCACCTGCCGCAGGCGATCCGGCTGCGCTCCGCACTCGCGCTCGGCGCGCGCGGCAAACCGCAGCCCGTGCAGATGACGCGCGACGACCTCGCGTTCCTGCAATACACGGGCGGCACGACCGGCGTCGCGAAAGGCGCGATGCTCACGCACGGCAACCTGATCGCGAACCTGCTGCAGGCGAAGGCGTGGATCGCCGACCAGGTGTCGGGCGACGTCGAAACCGTGCTCACGCCGCTGCCGCTTTATCACATCTATTCGCTGACGGTGAACGCGTTCATCTTCATGGGGCTCGGCGGGCGCAACATCCTGATCGCGAACCCGCGCGACATGAAGATGGTGATGAAGATCATCCGCAACGAAACGTTTACCGGGATCACCGGCATCAACACGCTGTACAACGCGTTCCTCGACAACGAGGAATTCCGCCAGCGCGACTTCTCGAAGCTCAAGCTCGCGATGGCGGGCGGGATGGCGATGCAGCGCGCGGTCGCGGAGCGCTTCCAGCAGGTGACGGGCCGGCCGGTGGTCGAAGGCTACGGCCTCACCGAATGCTCGCCGATCGTCACGATGAACCCGGTGAACCTGGACGACATGGCCTCGTTCAGCGGTTCGATCGGCCTGCCCGCCCCGTCCACCGTCGTGCGCTTTCGCCGCGAGGACGGCACCTGGGCCGCCATCGGCGAGCCGGGCGAGCTGTGCGTGCATGGTCCGCAGGTGATGCGCGGCTACTGGCAGCGTCCCGACGAGACGGCCAAGGTGATCGACGCCGACGGCTGGCTCGGCACCGGCGACATCGGCGTGATGGACGAACGCGGCTTCATTCGCCTCATCGACCGCAAGAAGGACATGATCCTCGTGTCCGGCTTCAACGTGTATCCGAACGAGATAGAGGAAGTGCTCGTAATGCATCCGGGCATCAGCGAGGCCGCCGCGATCGGCATTCCGGACGAGGTGCAGGGCGAGCGGATCAAGGTGTTCGTCGTGCGCCGCGACCCGTCGCTCACGGTCGACGACGTGCTCGCGCACTGCCGCAAGAACCTGACCGGCTACAAGATGCCGAAATTCGTCGAGTTCCGCGACGCACTGCCGCAGACGAACGTCGGCAAGATCCTGCGCCGCGCGCTGCGCGACGAGGAACTCGCCAGGATCAAGGCCGCGAAGCAAGGCTGAACGATCCATCGCTCCGGGAGACGCTGTCGATGAACGAAGGAAAGAAGCGCAGCGCGCGGCATGCCGCCGCCGCGGCAGTCGCATGCATGTTGTCGCTCGCGCAACCGGGCCTGCACGCGCAGGAAACGGCCGAGGCCGCGAGCGCGGCACAGGAAATCGCGCTGCCGGCGGACCTGGCGAAAGTCACGCGCGAGCCGGTCGCGCAACAGGCGCGCTGGCTGCGCACGGTCGCGCAGCGCGGAACGCTCGCGCAGCTCGATGACGCGACGCTCACGACGCTCTTCAAGGCGCTCGATCCGCTCGCCGTGCCGCTCTATATCCGCAATGGTCCTAACGGCTATCCGGCGTACCAGTTCACGATGGTGCGCCAGGAGCGCATCAGCGGGAAATGGTCCGACACCCCCGACCGCATGCTGGTGAAAACCACGCGCGAGCCGCTGCGGGTGTATGCGAAATGGCTGCCGGGCGGCGCGCATGCCGGACAGGAGACGATCTACGACACGACGCAGCGCAAGGACGAGATGTATGGCCATCTCGGCGGCCTGCTCGGCAAGATTCCGTTGTGGACGGCGCTCGATGGCGCGCTCGCACGCGCGCAGTCGAATCACCAGGTGAAGGATCTCGGCACCGAGTTCATCACGAACCTGTACCTGACCGAAGGGAAGAAATACGAGGAAGCCGGCGTGCAGCGGCCGACCCGGGTGGAGGCAAAAACGATCGGCGGCGTGCGCGTCGTCGCGCTCACCTACGAGACGCCGACCGGCCGGCCGCAGTTCTACGCGAAAAAGGAAGTCCTCGGGCTCGACCTGCACGCGCCCTATTTCCGGACCGTCGAGTCCTATGACAACGACGGCAGGATCTTCGAGCGGATCGTCATCGAGAAGATTGCGCCGGCGACACTCGACGACACCGCATTCGACCCGAAAAACCCCGACTACGCGTTCTGATGCGCGCGGGCGGCGCCGACCCCGGGATCAATCGTCATCGTCGTCGCCGTGGTGCTTGTGCCAATGCTTGTAATAGTGCTTGCGCCACTTGCGATACCGATCGTCGTCGTCATCGCCGTAGTAGCCGTATCCGTAGCCCGGATAGGCGACCACGGCCGGCTGCGGCGCCACATAGACCGGCGCCGGCTCGACATAGACCGGTGCGACCGGTACGCCGATGCCGACCGACAGGTCGACATGCCCTGCCATTGCACTGCCGGAAGCCAGCAACGCCACGCCGCCGACCCACCCCGCCCATCGCCACTTGTTCATGTTCTGGATCCCTGATATGCCGGCCCATCCGGCTCGCGCGAGTAATGTAGGCGCAGTGCGCGCACCCAGGTGATACGGCGCTGCGAGAATCGTAACGCGACGTAACGAAACAGCTTTGGCCGTTCGGCCGAATCGCGAAAATGCGCTGGAACGTCTATAGTGGGTTACGGTTCGACACAATCACGACTGCGCGCTTCCCCATCGAACAGGGTAGAATTCCGCCAAACGCCTTGTGGACGAACACGTCACACACACGCACAACATATTCTCTGACGCAGGCTCCTGCCGCACCTCAATGGCCAATCCCGCAGAATCCCATCCGCAAAACGACTTCATCAATTCGGCGCGCAAGGAACGTAAGCGCGTTGAAATCTATCTCGTCAACGGCATTCGTCTGACGGGGTGTATCGAGTCGTTCGACCAGTATCTGGTGATGCTGCGCACCCCCGTGGGTCTGCAAGGCATCTACAAGCGTGCGATTTCCACGATCCAGCTCGACACGGGCGGCGCGCGCCCGGGCGGCGGCGGCCCCCGCGGGCCGCGCACCGGCGGGCGCCCCGGCGGCCGTGAAGGCGGCGGTCACAGCCCGTACGGCTCGCACGGCGGCCCGCGCGAATCGCGTGGCGACGGCGGCGGCTACGGTTCCCGCGAACCGCGTGAAGGCTATGGCTCCCGCGAGCCGCGCGAGGGTTACGGCTCGCGCGAACCGCGCGAAGGCTACGGCGCACCGCGCGAACCCCGTGAACCGCGCGAAAGCTACGGCGCGCCGCGCGACACCGGCGACGCATCCGGCAACACATCGCCGTCGGATGCACGCGGCGGCAACGGGCCGGTGATCGTCACGCGCCGCCGGCGCATCGTGCCGGACGGCCAGTAAAACAAAAGGGCAAGCCAACCGGCTTGCCCTTCTTTCTTGTGCGGCCGGCGCGGCATGTCGCCGCACTGCCACTCTCAGTTCAGTGCGCCGCCGTCGGCAGGCCCGCGTCGGCCTCGCGCTGCAGCGAACGCACCTGCTGCTGCAACGCGCGCAGTTGCGACTGGAGTTCGGCCTGTTGCGCCTGCAACGCGGCCGTCTCGCTGCGTACGCTCTTCTGGCGGTCCGCGACCGCTGCCTGCTGCTGGCGTGCGATCGAGATATCGGCCTGCAGACGCCGCGCGCGGTTCTGCGTGACTTCGATCTGCTTGTCCATTTGCGCCTTCTGCGCTTCCAGCTTCGTCGCCCGCAATTCGTTGACGGCCAGCCGCTCCGCCTGGCGCGAGAAATCGCGATAGATCGCTTCCGCGCGCGTTTCGTCGAAAGTCTTGATCACGCGCCAGAACGCCTTCTGCTGGAACAGCGCGACGAAGTACGCACCGTCCTTCACGTTGAACAGCAGGCTCGCACCGTAGCTGCCGTTGTAGCTCGTACGCATTTCCGTCAGCGTGTGCGCCTGGATCTGGCGCTGCAGCTCGTCGACCGTGCTCGGCCCGGTTGTCTCGCCCGCCTGCGGCTGCACCGAGGTCTGGACCTGCGAATCGATCACCGGAATCGCAGCCACCGGCGCCGACGCCTGCTGCACCGCCGGCGAATCGCTGCCGGCCAGCCCCTGCGCGCAAGCGCCCTGCATGCCTCCCACCACGGCGAGCAACACGCATGCCCGCCCCAACCCCGTCATATGGCTCATGAAGTTTTTATTCCCGCCCGTGTCGTTGTAATTCAGCGCGATTTTATCTCATTAATTATTCGCTTTCGCGTGTCTCGGGCTCTTCGTCGAAGATCTGATACTTGCGCATTTTTTCCCACAATACCTTGCGGCTGATGCCGAGCTGCTGCGCCGTGTCCTGACGCCGCCAGCCGTTTGCGTCGAGCGCCGCGATGACGCGGTTGCGCTCGTTCATGTCCCACTTGCTGCGATCGACGAAGACCTCGGCCGCACTCTCCGCCGGCACCGGCTGTGCCGAGTTGCGCGCGTGCGCAATCAGCCGCTGCAGCCGTGCGGCATCCCACCCGCCCGTCTGCCGCACCGTCACGCCGACCCGCTCCGCGAGGTTGCGCAATTCGCGCACGTTGCCGGGGAAATAGCTGTCCGCGACCGAATCCGTCAGCCAGTACGGCAAATCGGACAACTCGGCGAGCCGGTCCTCGCCGACAATCTGTGCGACGAACGACTTGAACAGCGCGATCTTGTCGACTGCGCCGCGCTCCTCCAGCGACGGAATGCTCAGCTCGATCACCGCGAGCCGGTAGTAGAGATCGGCACGGAACAGGCCGTCCTTCACGAGCTGCGGCAGCTTCTTGTTGCTCGCCGCGACCAGGCGGAAATCGACCTTGACCGACGTCGCCGCACCGACACGCAGCACCGCGCCGTCCTCGAGCACGCGCAGCAGCTTGACCTGCTGATACAGCGGCAGATCGCCGACTTCGTCGAGGAACAGCGTGCCGCCCGCCGCCTGCTCGAAATACCCTTTATGCGCAACAACCGCGCCCGTGAACGATCCTTTCGCATGGCCGAAGAACAGCGATTCGAACAGGCCGTCGGGAATCGCGCCGCAGTTCACCGGCACGAATTCGCCGTGCCGGTAGCGCGAATGCTTTTCGTGCAGCAGTTGCGCGATGCGCTCCTTGCCGACGCCGGTTTCGCCGTGCAGCAGCACGTTGGTGTCGCAGTCGGCGAACGTATCGACTTCGTGCAGCAGCGCCTGCATCGATTCCGAGTGCGCGACGAGTTCGGACGGCTGCAACGTTTCGGCCGCGTGCGCGCGCAGTTGCGTGACGAGCTTGCCGATCATGCCGCGCAACTCGGCGCACGTGAAGTCGAGCGGCAGGATATGCGAATACTCGGGCGGATACTGCGACGAGTCGTGGTCGCGCGCCGCGCCGACCCAGACGACCGGCATGCCGATGTTGGCCTGCCAGTCGCGCAGGAACGCCGCGCCGGTTTCGATCATCGATACGCTGATGATCGCCAGCGACGGCCGCAACGCGGCGCGCTCGGGCGAGATCTCCGCGTTGTCGGCACGGATCACTTCGACGTCGAAGCTCGCCATGCAACGGGCGACACGGTCGACGATGTCCGCCTTGCCTTCCCAGACGTACAGGTCGAGCTCTTCGATTGCGGGCGTGGTTCTCATGATTCGGGTGCGGCTTCAGTAATTGACGAGTGGCTCGGCATTGCAGGTCAGTGACCGGTTGCGGGTGGCAGCGACGCCGCCTGCTTCGATAACGGAACGTTCAGGCATTCATTGAACAAGCATGGGATTGCCGCATCTGATCGAGTCCGGTGTGTTCGTGACATAGGCGTTCCCCAGGCTCAGGCCGAGCAGGCCCGTGACCGAGGTCAGGAGCGAATCGATCGGTTGCAGGAGCAGCGGAACGAGCGTGCTTCCGAGCGCGCTCAACAGCGGCCCGGTCAGGATATTCAGCAGAGGCGTCAGGATGCCGGCCAGCACCCTTGCCAGGCCACCGCTCGCCGACAACGAGAACGACAGACCACTGTTCGATATACCTTGCACGGCGGGCGCAAGGAACTGATCTGTTGCCGTATTCCGCATGTACGGCGGCCCCGGATTCTGCGAACCGGACGACCCGGCTCCAGGATACGTAAACGTCAACGGTGACGGATCTTGATTGGCGACAGGAATCGTCACCTGCCCGGGCTGTATGTTGATGTTGACCGAGATCTGATTCAGGTTGATGAGCCCAAACGTCACGGCATCGAGCAAGTTCGTCACGGTACCAAGGCTCAGCAGGTCGAGCAGACTCTGCAGGCTGACGGACGCGAGCGTGATCGGGGTTGCGCTGCTGTCGGGCATATATCCGGACGGCGCGTTGAGGTTGATCGGCATATTCGCCGAACCGCCGATGTACACGGCAGCCACCCCGGTTTGCACATTCACCTGTGCGGTCTTCGTGCCGTCCGCGGTACAGGTAACGGACGCCAGGCCGGCCTTCGCCGGCGCCACATACGCGGTGATCGGCAATTGAACGGCAGCAAGCGGCGTCGGACTACCCGACGGGCAACTGCCTCCCGGATAGACCAGCCCGCCGGTGGAGCACGTCGACAGCAGCGAGATCGAAGTATTGAGGAACACGTTCCCTTGCGCGGTCGACGTGTTGGTCGTGCAATTGGAGGTCCCGCAACTCGTCGGGCCGGGCGGGCCGCTCGCGGTGGCCGGCGGCGTCCCGGCGAGCTTCACGGAACCCGACACGGTCGCATTCAGCAGCGGCGCGAGCGCGGTCGGCGTCTGAACCGAGATGCTGGGAATGCTGACCGAATTCGTACCGTTTGCGATCTGCAACGCCGTCGACAACAATCCGAGCGCATTGACGCTGGCATTGACGGCGGAGCTTCCCGTAGCGGTTGCCGCGGAAACCAGCTGGCCAAGCGCGATCTGCGGCCCACCACAGATGCTGTTCGAGCAAAGCGCCACGACGAGCGCATTCAGCACGTTCAGGTTCGCCCCGACCAGATTCTGCTGCGTCGCCGCCTGCACCGCAGCGTTGGCCAGTTGGCCAAGCGTGACGGTGCCGTTCAGCACGGACGTGCTTGAGCCGACCGGCAGATTGGCGAGAATGCCGCCCAGCTTCAGGTTGACCTGAGCGAGCCCCTGATAGTCGACGGCCTGCAGACTCAGCGTATTGGGCGAGCCCGTCAACACCTGAAGCAACTGGTTGGCCAGTCCACCGTTCAGCGCCGCAAGCGACGTGCTCAGCGTAAAGGTATCGGTCGGCACACTCTTGGCAATCGCCGACGCGCTGATCGTTACTCCATTGATAAAGAGCCCGGTCACGGGTTCGGAAACGGTAACGCACACGGCGTTGACCGATTGACCGTTGCTGACGACTCCGCCCGACAAGCCGGCACATTGATTGTTCGCGGGCAGCGGTGCGCCCGACGTGCGGGTGAACTGTGCGCTACCGCCGCTGGTTTGCGGCGCGGTCCAGATGCCGCAGGTCACGGTAGCGGACGGTTTCCCCGATAGCAGGCTCGCCGGCACGTTCGTGACTTGATTGACCGCCGTCGTCGCTGCGGCGCAAGTGGCGTCGCTGGCAACCTGCGTAACAGCGGAAAGCGCGGCCGAATCGGCGGCCGCCTGCATATGGCGTCGTTCGGCATAATAGCGGCCGATATCGGTCGCACCCAGCACGATGACCGCTATCGCCAGGAAGATCGTCACCATGATCGCAGCGCCGCCGCGCAGGTGACGTCTGCGTGAGCAGCCGGCTCTGCGCCGCCGAGCCACATGTGATTGATCTGTGCGCATCGCCGCCTCGCCTACTGCTGCGCACCTTGCCAGCCACCCGACGTGCCGCCGGCAGAACCGAGCTGCGAATTCATCGTGTCCGGAATCTTGTTCTTGAACGAGTCGAGATAGCGCTGATAGACGAGCGTCGCAACCTCTCCGAGCATCGGCTGCGTTGGCGCCGCCGCGCGATTGTCGCGCTGCATTGCGAGCCATTCCTTCGTGGAGCGCTCGACGTCGGATGCGCGCGGTGCGTCAACATCTTGCGCGTATGCGACCGTCGAGCCCGCTACCAGCAAGACGATCGCACCCAGCGCCGCGATCCGGCCGACGTGCATGTTTCGATCATGTTTGTTGTTCATGTCGTTCCCCGGATGTCTGTTCATTGTGCAAAGCGCTGCAACAGCGGCACGGTCTGGTCGTAGCCGAAATTGTTCGCCATCGGTGTAATCGGGGCCGTGGCGGCACGGCGCGACACCACCGGCGGCGTCGCAACCGCGCGCTGCTGCGCACGCACCGCCGCGACAATCTTCGCGGCGTCGCCATTGATGTCCTTGCGGATATCCGCCGGCAGATGCTGCTGGTTCATCAATCGTTGCGCATCCTGCGGGCGCCCCGCCGCAATCAGATAAAGGGCGAGGTTGCTGACGATCTTGGGATTGCGCTGATCCAGTTCGGCCGCCTTCATCAGCGGTACCCGCGCACCGACGACGTCGCCGCTGCGCAGCTTCGCGTACGCGAGATCGGACAGCAGCGACGCATCGGTCGGCGCAAGATCCGACGCCTGCGCAAGCACCTGCGCCGCACGATCGAAATCGCCTGCCGCGCCCGCGATCAATCCGAGCCCGCGATAGCCTCGCGCGGCAAGCGGCGTTTTCAGCAACTGCGTGTAGGCGGCCGCACTCGCGGCCGGCTGGTCAGTCATGCGCAATGCGTCCGCGCGCAACAGGACCGACTCCGGGATCGCTCCATATGTCTTGTCGTATGAGTCGATGTGCGCGAGCGACGCAAAGTAGAGGCCCTGCGACTGCATCCGCTGGATCAGGCCCAGATACATCCCCGGTGTATCCGGGACGGACTGCTTCTGATCGGCCGCCTGCATCAGCGACGCGCGCTCGGTCTGCGCGTTGACGCCGTACCCGTTTTCCTTGGTTGCGCACGCGCCGAGCAGCACCACCGCTGCCGCCACGCCCGCCTGCACTGCCATTTCGCTGATCCGCTTCATCGTCTTTCCTTCCACCGTCAATGACGCGACGACAGCGCGTGCGTCACCGCCAACAAGCCCGGCCCGGCCGTCACGATCAGCAATGCGGGCAGCAATGTCAGCACCATCACGCCGGTCATCTTCACGGTCAACCGGCCGATCCGTTCGCGCAGCATCGCACGACGTGTCTCGCGCAACCGGTCGCCGAACTGCCTGAGCGGCTCCTGCACCGCGCCGCCATGCTTGTCGACCTGGACCATCAATCGCACGATCGCGCGCAAATCCTCATTGTCGAATCCGCCGGATAGCCGCTGCAACGACTGTTCGCGCGTCCGGCCCGCCGCGAACTGCCGCTGCGCAATCCCCATCTCCGACGACAGTACCGGCATCATCCCGCGAAAATCGTTCGTCACGACCTGCAGGCTCTGATCGAGCGACAAGCCGACGCCTTGCAGCAAGCGCAGCATGTCGACGAACAACGGCAATTCGTCGACCACGCTCTGCCGCCGCGCCGCCGCACGGCGCTGCACGTAGAGCTTCGGCAACATGAAGCCGAGCCCGAACGCGGCGAACATGCCGATCATCCAGATACCGCCCTTCATGCGCCCGCTCGCGACGATCGCGAACAGCAGCGGCAGCCCGATCCCGCACGCGACGCGTGCGCTCAGGAACAACCCGCGCGTGCGCGCGTCGACATAACCGCATTGCTCGAGCAGGCGGCGATCCTCCTCCGCGACAACGTATTTGCCGAGCCCGGTATCGAGCCAGCGCACGCCCGCCGCCGACAGCCGGTCGAGAAAACGTTCGACACGCTGCCTGCCGCGCACGTCCGGCTTCGCAGGCGCATCGCCATCCGGCGCGCTCCGCGCTTTCGCTGCCTCGAGCGCAGCCATCCGCCGGTTCAGCGCATCGACAAGCGCGCGCTCGGCACGCGTCGCGGCACTCGCGCGCAACAACGCGATCATGCCGAACAGCAGCACGCCGAGTGCGCCGCTCGCCAGGGCAATCGCTCCGATCTGAGTCGCCGTCATAGCATCACCTGAGCCGGGCCATTCGATACAGCCAGACACTGCCGGCCAATTGCAACAGGAACGCGAACATGAGAAGCGTCCGTCCACCCGGATCGTTCCACATGCCGTGCAGATATTTCGGATTGTTGACGACGATAAAGCTGCCGATCGCGATCGGCAACATCACGAGCACAAACGCCGACAACCGTGTCTCGGCCGACATCGCGGTCAACTCGCGTTCCGCCTGTTCGAGATCGCGCATGAACACGGCCATGCGTTCGAGCATCACGTCCGCGCGGCCGCCATACTTGACCGACAAACGCAACACGGAGCCGACAAGTTCGAACTCCTCGGTTCGATAGATCTTCGCGATGTGTACCATTGCGCGATCGATTTCGACACCGCCGCGCAGCATCCGCGACACGTGGTCGAGACAAGCGCGAAGCGGCTCCTCGGTCGTCAGCAGCGCGGACTGGAATGCCGCCGGCACGCTGTTGCCGAGCGTCACCAGACGCACGATCCCGTCGAGGAACGACGGGATCTGCCGGACGATCTTCAGCCTGCGCCGCTGAATTCGCGACGCGAGCCAGACGCCGAGCATCGAGCTGCCGCACGCGAGCGCCGCGAAGCACGCCAGCGCGCCACCGCGACTGCCCGCGAATGCCGCGACAACAACCAGCACGACGAGTGCGACGAGCGTCTTGCCCCGCGCATCCTCGATCCCGGCGCGACTCGCGAGGTTCGTCAGATACTCGGATGCCGTCGCATACCAGTGCGCCCAGAATGCGTCGGACGATGCATTCCGTGCCGCGCCCGGTTGCGGCACGGCACGCGCAGCACCGGCCGCGGACTGCCGCGCCGGCTGCGCAGCGGCACCGGCACGTGCGCCGGGTTCGAGCCGGCTGTCGATAAAACGCTTCGCGTCGGTCCGCACGCGCCGGGTCTCAGCGTGACGCCACAGCATCATCGCCGCCGCGACGCACAGCATCGCGCACGCCAGCACCCACACCATCGCGCTATACATTGAAGCCCCCGCCGCCGCGGCCGAACCCGCCACCGCCGAAGCCGCCGCCAAACCCGCCGTCGCCGAATCCGCCGCTCGTCAGCGTCTGACGGAAGCGCGCAAGCTTCGGCGAATGCGGATGAATGCCCAGCGTTTCCCAGTGGTCGACCTCGTCGCCCTCCGGCGTCACGCGCGCTTCGTAGCGGTAAAGCTCCTGCGTTGCGATGATGTTGTCGGATAGCCCGGTCACTTCGGTGATCGACAGGATCCGCCGCCGCCCGTTCGACAGGCGCCCGATCTGCACGATGAAGTCGATCGCGTTCGCGATCTGCCGGCGCAGGCTCGACTCGGTCCCCTGGAAGCCCGCGAAGCCCGCCAGCATCTCGAGACGGTACAGGCATTCGCGCGGCGAACTCGCATGCACGGTGCCCATCGAGCCGTCGTGACCCGTGTTCATCGCCTGCAGCATTTCCAGCACTTCGCCGCCGCGCACTTCGCCGACGATGATCCGGTCCGGGCGCATCCGCAGCGTATTGCGCAGCAGGTCGCGAATCGACACGACGCCGGTGCCGTCGAAGCCGCCCGGCCGGCTCTCGAGCCGCACGACGTGCGGGTGGTTCAGCGACAGTTCCGCCGTATCCTCGATCGTCACGACACGCTCGATCTCGGGAATGTGGAACGCCAGCGCGTTGAGCAGCGACGTCTTGCCGGAACTCGTCCCGCCCGACACGAGAATGTTGCAGCGCGCCTCGACCGCCGCCTGGAGCAGCGTGTTGATCTCTTCGTTGAAGGTCCCGTTGGCGAGCAGGTCCGACGGCTTCAGCGGATCCTTGCGGAATTTCCGGATCGATACGACCGGGCCGTCGATCGACAGCGGCTCGATCACGACGTTCACGCGGCCGCCATCGGGCAGCCGCGCATCGACCATCGGGTTCGACTCGTCGAGACGGCGGCCGATCGGCGCGAGGATGCGTCGCACGATCCGCAACAGGTGCGCGTTGTCGGTGAAGCGCACCGGCAACTTCGCGAGGATCCCGTGACGCGATACGTACACGTCGTTGTAGCCGTTGATCAGGATGTCTTCGACAGCCGGGTCCGCGAGCAGGTCCTCGATCGGCCCGAAGCCCGCGAGCTCCTTCGTCAGCGCCTCGGCGATCGCACGCACCTCGTTCTCGTTGAGCGGAATGCGGCGCAGACGCACGAAGCTGTCGATCTCGAGATCGACGAACTGGTTGATCGCCTGGCGGGACCAACGGCCGAACTCGGCGCCCAGTTCTTCGATGCGCGTCAGCAAGTGCTCGTGCGCGGCATTCTTGATGTCGTGGAATTGCTGCGTCTGGGAAAACGGCGCTGCGCCGTCGGCGAATTGAATGTCGTGTGCCATCGCTTACGACCGCTTGGACGAGGGTTGAATGAAACGCTTCAGCGCGGACAGGCCGGATGCGGAACGCGGGGTGGCCGATCTGGCCGACACGCCTGGCAGCCGCGCGGCGAGCGACTCGAGCGCGCGCACGTACGGGTCGCGCTCCGCGATATCGACGATGAGCCGGCCCTGGTTCGCCGCATGGCCGATCGCGACGCGACGCGACGGCAAGGTGCCGACCAGCGACAGACCGAGGCGCTCGGCGATCTGCGCGGGCGTCAGGTCGAGTGCAGGGTCGTACTGGTTGACGACGAGCCGTACGCGATCGGTATCGACGCCCGCATCGCGCAGCCCGGTAAGCAGATCGGCCGCCGACACGATCGACGCGACGCCCTGATCGCAGACGAGCCACGCTTCGTCGGCCGAGTTCGTGATCTGAGCGACGAACTCGCGGTTCGAAAAGCCGCCGAGATCGACGACCTGCTGATCGAAGAATGCGCGAAACCGGTTCAGCAAACCGGCACACGACGCGTACGAGACGTCGCGCAGCCCGCCGAGATCGGCTGGCAGCGTCGTCAATGCGACGCCGCTCTCATGCCGGGTCAGCGCGGTATTCACGAAGGTCCGGTCGATGCGGCGCAGGTTGTGAACCGCGTCGATGAAATGGAATTCGCAGCGCGTATTCAGGAACAGCGCGCCATCGCCTGCCGGCAGCCCCAGGTCGACGAGCGCGGTCTGGCGGCCGGCCGGTGTGCCGCCATTCGACACGCCGCCCGCCCCCGGGCTTGCCGCACGCTTCTGCAACCAGACGGCGAGATTCGCCGCGAGCGTGCTCACGCCCATGCCGGCGCGCGCACCAAGCAACGCGACGAGCTTGCCGTGGCGGCTCGTCGACTCGGCGACGTTCGCAAGCAGCCCGCGCGTCGTGCGCAACGCCTCCTCGGCCGGTGCCGACACGTCGATGAAATCGCGAACGCCGGCGCGCAATGCGGCAAGCGTGCTCTCCGGCTGCGCGAGCGATCCGAGCGCGACGATCGGCAATCCCGGATGCGTGGCGCGAACTGCGGCGGCGGCGATGCTCGCTGCCGTGCTGCCATCCGAGAAATCGATGAAGACGAGCGCCGGATTGAGGCCCGTGATGCGCTGTGCAAGCACGCCCGGTTCGAGCGATGCGGCCTCGACCGCACCGGCCGACACGAGCGTATCGGCCAGCCAGCGGACATGCGCGTCCTGTTGAGATGCACAAACGAAATAGTCGGTCACGGCGGGTTCACACAATGATTGGATTCGCGCGTTCATGCTGAACACCCCCGGTTACGCAAGGCGTGCCGAAGCACCGCAACACGCGATGCTTCGCACTCATTTCGAAAAACCCGGTGCAGCGTCCGGCGACGCAGCACCGCCCAGATACGACTGCCATACCGGCCCGTTGCGCTGTTCGGACAGCTCACCCGGCGTAGCAGGCAGCACCGCACCCTTCGCGATTGGCGCGACGAGATGCGGCGTCACGATGATCAGCAGTTCCTTGTCGTTCTGCTGATAGCTCAGATTCTTGAAGAACGTGCCGATGATCGGCAGATCGCCCAGCAACGGCACCTTGCTCACGTTCGAAATCGTCTGACGATCGATCAGGCCGCCGATCACGAAGCTCTCGCCGTCGCCGAGTTCGACGGTCGTGTCCGCGCGGCGCGTCGTGATGCCGGGCACCGCGACGCCGCTGACCGTCACGCTGTTCACGAAGTCAAGCTGACTCGACTCCGGTGCGACCTTCAGCGCGATCCGGCTGGGGCTCAGAACCGTCGGCGTCAGCGAAAGCCCGACGCCGTATTGCTTCCACTGGATCGCGGTCGAACCGAGCCCTTGCGGGGACGGCACCGGAATCTCGCCGCCCGCAAGGAAGCTCGCGCTCTGCCCCGACAGCGCGACCAGCGTCGGCTCCGCCAGCACGCGCGCGAGATTGTTCGCCTCGAGCAGTGACAGATCGGCAAAGATGCCGCGTCCGGCAGCATTGACGACCAGGTTGAACGCGGACGCAACGGGTGACCCGAGCGTCGGAATGTAACCCGCGGTACCGGGGCCCGCCCCGCCGCCATAAGACTGCACGCCGCCCGGCGCAAACGATCCGAACGAGAAGCCGTTGCTCTGCTTGAAGAAATTGAACCCGACCTGCTTGAGCACCGAGCGGCTGAATTCGACAACCCGGACGTCGACCTGTACGACATTCTTGCCGGTGACCGTCGAACGGTCGATCACGACGCCCTTCCCGCTCATGTTCTTGCCGACCGCAGCTGCGCGCGCATGCCCATCGAGCGACGCCGACGATCCCTGCAGCACCGCCGTGCCGCCATATGCATTCACGCGCGGCGTGGAGCCATCGAGCACCGCTTGCGCTGCCGCGTCGACGACTGCGACATTCCAGACCGTCGGTTCGTCGTGACCTCGCTCCCACAGCATCACGTTCGTCGCGCCAGGCGCCTTCGCGGTCAGCAGCACGGAACCCGAGCGGCTGCCCTTCATGATCAGCACGTCGGCGATCGCCGGATCGCCGACCGCGACGCGCTGCAGCGTGCGGCCGGCCGAAATCTGCCGTTGCGCGCCGACCGCGAGCTCGATGGTGCCGCTCGCACTCGCGAACGATGCGAACGTCATGGTGCAGATGGCAATCGCGAATGCAATCAGTGTGTTTTTCATTGTTTGGTCGACCGTCGCGCGGCCCGTTACTTGTCGTCGCTGATTTCGATGGTCGTCGATGTCGTTCAATAGGCAACCGTTTCCGACCGGCCGCCACGGATCACCTCGATACCGCCGCCGCTCCCGCTCGGCCGTACCGCCGGCGGCAGACGCGACGGCAACGGCGGCACGTTCACGTTGGCGACCGGCGTTCTCGGTGTGCCGGACAACTGTTGCAGCGAGACGCCGGCGGCGGCAATTGCCGACGGCGACAGCTTGTTGTCCGTACGCACCGCGACCGTCTGCATCGCAAGCTCGTCGTCGCGCGGGTTTCGCAGCGCGAACGTCAGGCGGCCGCTCGCCTCGCCGAGCGTCAACGCATCGACCTGCGCGGTCGGCACCGCGAGCACCGCGATGCGGGCGCCGGACGCTTGACCGTTGTTGCCGGTGTTGTTATTGCCGCTGTCGCGATCGGGTGTCGCATCGCCGAACGACAGCACCCGCACCTTCGACAACAGAAGCCGTGCCTGCGTCTGCGAAACTTCGCCGTCAAGCATCGTGCCGCCTTCGCGCTTCAGGTTCAGGAACACATCGACGAAATTGCCGGGCCGCAGCCGGTTGCCGACTGCATTGGTTTCATCGACACGCACTGCGACCGCGCGCTCGCCCGGTTGAACATCCTCGGCAAGCCCCGATACCAGCGCGCCCGCGACGACCGGCGACGATGCCGGAATGTCCGCCGCCGGCACTCGGCCAACGAGCGCGGACGGATCGGCGAAGGCACCCGTCGGCACCGGCGTGGTCGGCTGAAGCTTCAGCGCGTCGGCCGCGATCGGCTGGCCGGCGGACAACACACGCGTCGCAACCACGACCGGAACCGGACTTGCCGCAACGGTTTGCTGGGTCGGTACGGGATTCGGTGTACTGCGTCCGAGCATCCACGCGTAGATTCCGAGCAATACGGCGATCGCAATCAGCAGCCCCGCGATGATCTTCGTTAAATTGTTGGCCATGTTGTCGTGTGGATGCCGAAATAAAAGTCCGATAAGTTTTTTGCCCGATTCGCGAGTCGGCGTGCGCGTCGCGTCACGATGCTTAATTCAAAGGATCGACTGCGGAATTTGTACGACCGCCGTGCTCGTCAACGGTTGAGTCAGTATGCTTCCCAGAAATGGCATGCTCGTTATCCAGCTCTGCGGGGTGTAGTTCACCGTGACCGACAGGCAGTACAACGACGGCGGAGTCGACTTGTCATAACTGCATTGGGGCGCCACGACCTGTGGCGTGCCGACATTCAGCCAGGCCACGACGTTCTGTGCAGTCGTCGTTGCGTTCGTCATGCGCGCAGCAAGACTGGGGGCGTAACTCAGCCCGGCCCGCGCGCCCTCGCTGGCAGCAAACGTCAGGCTCTGTTGAATCGTGAAAATCATCCCAAAACTGAGGATGCCGTAGAAAATCACGAACAGCAGCGGAAACACGATCGCAAACTCGACCGCCGTCGCGCCACGCTGCCGCCGGCGTCCACGCGGCTGCATCTGTCGTGTCATCGCACGCCCCCCGTTGCGACAAGAAAAACGACCCACGCAGCAGCCGGTGCCGCGAGGCATGCCGCATAGGGTGTTGCCCGGTATCTGCCGAGCGCCATCGTCGGCTTGCCCCGGCGCCACAACGAGCCGACCGACGTGCGCGAAAACAGCATCAGGGCAAGGGCATGAATACCGGCGACAAGACTGGCGGCAACCCAGATCCACAGCAGCGCATTCGCGCCGCACCACACGCCGATCACGGCAAAGATCTTGACGTCCGCCGCGCCCATGACGCGAAGCAGAAAAAGCGGGAAAAAGGCGACCAACCCGACCAGCAGACCGATCATTGCCTGCGCCGGGAGAATGCCGAACGGACTGGCGTTCAAGTACGCTCCGCTCACGCCACAGGCCAACCCCGCCAGGACGAGCGAATTCGAAACGCGCCTAAAGCGGATGTCGCTGGTCGCGACGAACGCAGCCCAGACCAGGAACACCCCGCTGAAAATGAATTTTGCCATCGCACCGCAACCTGCCATAAATGCCGCGGCGGGTGGATTGCCAAGGCAATCCACCCACCGCAACACCAAGACGACTCAATGCCTCGAGGTCGTGCTAATTGACGTCAGGTGGGTTACTTAAAGATGCTGGCAGCCGTGCAGTTCGTGCCGCTCGGGGTGGTAAGACATGCCCCGAGGTTCGTGAACATATTGCCCAGATTAGTGCCGATCGTCGAAGCACCAGCAAGGATCGCGACAGCAATAAGACCCGCAATCAGACCATACTCGATCGCGGTAACCCCGTTGTTTTCCCTAAGGAAACGCTTGATGATTGCTTTCATTTTATTCCTCGTGCCTGAATTTACGTTCTTTGGCCTTTTATACGTATACATCCCCGCATATTGGCCGTTGCCCCATGTCGTTCGCCACATCTGCTGCAGCGACAACCGGGTGCGCTTTCTTTATAGGTCGCCCAAAAGGGCATGTCTCACGATTTGATGCAAGTTAACATTCGCGATAGTGACCCTCCTCGAACGTCGTGTACCGAACCGTACATTTGCTTACATCTGCTCCGGATTCTATATCCGAACCTATTTACTTTCCAACCTCTTTCAACGGCTCGGATCGAAAAAAATGACCCGGAGCACGACGTATTTGTACGGCGTTTCGGTACGTCTTACACATAGGATTTACGATAGGTTAGATGTGCACACCTAATCCACCAGTAAAACAATTGCCTCGTCCACCAAGCCCCCGCGCATCCCACGTTACGCCGCACGCGTAACGCCAATGTTGTGACGTTACGTTACGAAACGGCCGAAACCGTTCTCATTCGCCTGCCCTTAAACAGATTCAACAATCTTTCAATTGCCATAACTTCCTTTTCCGACAAGGAATTGCCCCGTTTAAAACCTGTTGTCGAACCGTCGACCATCGAAATGGCACGACAGTTGCAGAGTAGTCCTCGCACCACTCAACACAACGCAGTTCACAACACATTTTTAATGCGAGGAAGAAATGGACATTAAGGTTATCCCTCATGGCGTGTTCCGGACGACTCTGATCGCGGCCACCGTTGCAGCCATGCTTTCCCTCTCCGCGTGCGGCGGCTCCGGTTCCATCAGCCAGGGCCTCGGCAGTGGCCACTCGGGCTCGGGCGGCGGCGATTCGATCTCGACGTCGGGCGGCGGCACCTCGGGCGGCACGTCGGGTTCGACGAGCGGCAGCACGTCGGGCAGCACCAGCGGCTCGACCAGCGGCAGCACGAGCGGTTCGACGAGCGGCAGCACCAGCGGCTCGACGAGTGGAACGACCAGCGGCACGAGCGGCACCTCGGGTGTGTCGTCGAACGCGGTGGGAACTGTCCTCGCAAGCGGCAGCAATCTCGTTACGGGTGTCGGCGGGACCGTCTCGGGTCTCGGCTCCGTCATCGCCAGCCAGTCGCTGCCGGGCGTGAACCCGGCCACCACGCAAGCGGCGGGCGGCATCGTGCAAAGCGTCGGCGGCGCGGTCACCACACTCGGCAACGGCCTCGGCAACGGTCTCGGCCAGCTCGGCGCAACGAAGGATCCGGTCGGCACCACGGTCGCCAGCACGGGCGGCGTGGTCAATCAACTCGGCGGTGCGGTCACGCAGACCGGCAACCTGGTCACGAGCCTCGGCAGCGGCCCGCTGTCGCCGCTCGCACCGGTCACGGGCGCCGTCGGCGGCCTCGTGTCGACGCTCGGCGGCGCCGTGTCGAACGGCGGCACCACCCTCACCAACGCGCTGTCGACCGGCCCGATCCAGCAGGTTACGCAGACGGTCAGCTCGGCCATCACGCCGATCACGACGATGGTCGGCCAGACGACGCAGACGATCGGCACGGCGACCGGCCTCGGCGCACCTGTCAACACGCTGCTCGGTACGGTCGGCAACGGCCTGAACCAGGCCGGCGCGCTGCTCGCGTCTGCAGGCGGCAACCCGGTCACGACGGGCCTCGGCAACACCACCTCGACGACGGGCAATACCGTGAAGGCGGTCGGCGGCCTGCTCACGGGCGGCACCGGCGGCGCGACCAACCCGCTCGCTCCGCTCACGGGCCTCGTCTCCACGGTTACCGGCGCACTCGGCGGCGCAACGGGTGGCGGCAGCGGCCCGCTCGCCCCGGTCACCGGCCTCGTCTCGACGGTTACCGGCGCACTCGGCGGCGCAACAGGCGGCGGCAGCGGCCCGCTCGCCCCGGTCACCGGCCTCGTCTCGACGGTTACCGGCGCACTCGGTGGCGCTGCAGGCGGCGGCAGCAGCCCGCTCGCGCCGGTCACGGGCCTCGTCTCGACGGTCACGGGCGCGCTCGGTGGCGCTGCAGGCGGCGGCAGCAGCCCGCTCGCGCCGGTCACCGGCCTCGTCTCGACGGTCACGGGCGCGCTCGGCGGCGCAACGGGCGGTACGAGCGGCAGCCCGCTCGCGCCGGTCACGGGTCTCCTCGGTGCAGTCACGGGCGCACTCGGCGGCGCGACGAGCGGCGCAGGCGGCAGCAGCCCGCTCGCCCCGGTGACGAACGCCGTCTCCACGGTCACCAGCACGGTCGGCGTACCTGCACTGAGCGGCGGCACGGGTGCCGTCACCAACTCGGGCTCGTCGTCGAATCCGCTCGCGCCGGTCACGTCGCTGATCGGCGGCCTGCTCGGCGGCACGCACGGCAAGTAAGCCAATACCCATTCATCGACAAGACAGCGAGGAGTCCATCATGTCCCAGCAACGTTCTCTCACGACGGCCGCCCTGCGCCAGTGGCGCGTGCCCCTCACCGCCTTCGCCGCAGCCTGCCTGCTGGCCGCCTGCGGCGGCGGCGGCGTCAGCTCGCCGCCGACCAGCGCCAACAACAGCGGCTCGTCCAGCGGCACGAGCGGTACGTCCGGCACGAGCGGCACCAGCGGCACGACCACCGGCACCAAAGGTGCCGTCAGCACGGTCGGCCAGACGGCCACCGACCTCGGCAGCACGGTCGGCAACGTCAGCCTGCCGGGCCTCGGCGACGGCGTGACGAAGGGCGTCGGCAGCACGATCTCCAGCACCGGCACGATCGTCGGCGCAGCCGCCGATGCCGTGAGCAACGGGCTGGGACAGATCGGCACGACGAAGGATCCGGTCGGCACGACGGTTGCCGGCCTCGGCAATGTCGTCGGCGCGACGAGCAACACGGTGTCCGGCCTGAGCTCGACGGTCAAGGCGCTCGGCACGGGCCCGCTCGCGCCGCTCGCCCCCGTCACGACCCCGGTCGGCACCGTGCTCGACACGGTCGCCAATGGCCTGTCGGCCGCCGGCACGACGATCGGCTCGACGCTGTCGTCGGGTGCCGTGCAGCAGGTCACGCAGCCGCTCAGCTCGGCGATCACGCCGCTCGTGATCACCGCCGGCCAGGTCACGCAACAGGTCGGCACGACGACCGGCCTCGGCCAACCCGTCTCGGGCCTGCTCGGCCAGGTCGGCGGCGCGATCAGCTCGGCGGGCAAACAGGTCGGTAGCACGTCGAATCAACCGCTCGTCGGCGATGTCGGTCAACTCGTGACCGCGGTCGGCAACACCGTGACCAACGCGGGTGGTCTCGTCAACCCGAACGGCCCGAATGGTGCCGCACCGATCCCCGGCCTGATCACGAGCCTCGTCGGCGGCTCGACGGCTGGCGTCCAGAACGGCACGTCGTCGGGCTCCGGTTCGACGAACCCGCTCGGCGGCCTGCTGTCGGGTCTCGGCTCGACGCCGCTCGGCTCGCTCACGGGCGCACTCGGCGGCGCAACGGGCGGCACGAGCAGCGGCCCGCTCGCCCCGGTCACGAATCTCGTGTCGACAGTTACGGGCACGCTCGGCGGCGCAACGGGTGGCGCAGGCAGTGCAAACCCTCTCGCGCCCGTTACTGGTTTGCTGAATACTGTCACCGGAGCGGTCGGCGGTGCAGCAGGTTCCGGGGGCTCGAGCCCGCTCGCGCCGATCACGTCGCTGGTCGGCAGCGTGTCGGGTACCGCATCGTCGGGTGGCGGTTCGACGGGCCTGCTGGCACCGGTCACGGGGTTGCTGGGCACGCTGGGTAGCGTTGGCAAGTAAGAAGGACGGTCGCACCTTCGCAGCCGGAGCAGATGGCGCGGCCGTACGAATACACCCGGCATTGCGGCACGCGGCGCGCGACACCCTGGTGTCGCGCGCCTGCATTAGAAAGAAGATGAAAAGAAAGGCCTACGAGGAAGAACAATGAAATCCAGACTCGACAGATGGATGATGCTGCTCGCCATCGCGGCAGCAAGCACGGCACATGCACAAACGCGCGTTGCGGGTAACCCGCTCGACTCCCTTCCCCAGATCAACGCACCGAAGACGGGCCCGAACGTCACCGTCCAGGTCGCGCCCCAGGCGCCGCAACTGCAGGAGCTGCTGTCGCGACACCTGACGCCGACGACGTTCCAGGTCGAAGGCGTGAAGTCGGTGCCGTTCGAGGAAATCTCGCAGCGCTTCACGCCCCTCGTCGGCAAGGACATCACGATCGGCCAGTTGATCGAAACCGCCAACGGCGTGACGAAGCTGTACCAGGATCGCGGCTTCGCGCTGTCGTTCGCGTTCGTTCCCGCGCAGACGTTCGAGAATGGCGTCGTGCGCATCACGGTCGTCGAAGGCTATGTGTCCGACGTCAAGGTCACCGGCAAACCCGGCGCGATGGAACCGAAGATTCGCGCGATCGCCGCGCATATCACGGCCGATCGCCCGCTGCGCCGCGCGACGTTCGAGCGCTACGTGAACACGTTCGGCCTGCTGCCCGGCCTCACGGTGAAGGCGAATGTGCCGCCGCCGCAAACCACCGACGGCGCAACGACGCTCGAACTCGCGGTCGACCGCAAGCCGTTCAACGTCAGCACCGGTATCGACTTCAACCACCCGGGTGTCCAGGGCCTCATCACCGCGACCGAAAACGGCCTCACGTCGTTCGGCGAGCAACTCAGTATCTCCGCGCTGGCGCCGCCGGGGCGTGACAAGCAGACCTATTTCGCGTTCAGCGGCGCGGTGCCCGTCGGCAGCAGCGGCCTGGTCACACGCCTCGACGCAAGCACGTATCGCGGCAAGCCGACCAACAACCCGGGCCTGCCGTCGTTTGTCGAGCGCACCGTCAAGAACGAGAAGCTTGGTCTTTCGGCATCCTATCCGTTGCTGCTGAATAACCAGCGCAGCCTGCTCGGCACCGTGTCGGGCTATGCATCGCACAACGAGGACCGTTATCAGAACCAGATCAACGGCGCGACGCTCGACACACGCTCTCAGGTCCGCGTGCTGCAGATGCAACTCGACTACACGAGCGTTTCGCCGAAACAGGTGCAGAAGCTGAGCGTCAACGTCGCGAAGGGGTTCAACATCCTCGGCGCGTCGAAAGCACAGGACGTGACCGTCGGCACGACGACGACCTCGGTCGACAGCCCGATTTCGCTGACCTTCGTCCGCACCGGCGCCACCTTCACGCAAACCAACGAATGGCCGTTCCGGATCGGCACCTCGGTTTCGCTGACCGGGCAGTACAGCCCCGACTCGCTGCCGACGTCCGAACAGATTTCGTTCGGCTCGACGCGCTACGCGCTCGGCTACCAGCCCGGCGAAACGTCGGGCGACTCGGGCTGGGGGATGTCGCTGGAGGTCAACCGCGGCTTCTCGCCGGGCTGGACGTATCTGAAATCCGTCACGCCGTACATCGCGTACGACATGGCGCGCGTGTACCTGCACGCGGGCACGCCGTCGCCGAGCCGCCTGTCGTCGGTCGGCATCGGCGTGCGGTTCACGGACAGCCGCTACTACAGTCTCGACCTGAACGTCGCGAAACCGGTTGGCGACGCACCCGTCGAAAGCGCATCGCGCAGCCCGCGCATCAACGCCGCATTCTCGTATCAGCTCAACTGATCGGTCGGCAAACAGCCCGCGTCACGCGGGCTGTTTGGATTAGAGTCCCCTCTATCAAACGTGGCGCGCGGATTCACGTATTCTGGCAAAGCTCGCAACATGCCCGCCCCATGCAGACGGTCGTGCGAGCGAATCGAACACGACATGCAAAACAAGGAGGATGACAATGATTCAACTGACCCGCCCGTTGCGTGCAATGGCCATCGCCGGCGCACTGCTCGCCTGCGCAGCACCCACGTTCGCTCAAGCCGACAGCCCGCTCGGCATGTGGCAGACGATCGACGACAACACCCATCAGCCGAAGGCACTCGTGCAGATCGCCGAGGACGGCGACGGTGCGCTGACTGGCAAGGTCGTCAAGGGTCTCGGCGCGAACGATACGCCCGATCGCCGCTGCACCGCCTGCACGGACGAGCGCAAGGATCAGCTCATCAAGGGCATGACGATCATCAAGGCGATGAAGAAGGAAGGCGATCACTGGGACGGCGGCAACATTCTCGACCCGGAAAACGGCAAGGTCTACAAGTGCAAGATGACGCTTGAAGACGGCGGCCAGAAGCTCGTCGTGCGCGGTTACATCGGCGTGTCGCTGCTCGGCCGTTCGCAGACCTGGGTTCGCCAGCAATAACGCAGCACGCGCTGAAACGCGCGACACAATGAAAAAATCGGCCTGCGACGGAGTCGTCAGGCCGATTTTCTTTTGGTGCATGCGCAGAAGCAAACGACGGACATCATGCCGCGTGCTTCAGCGCGTCCCGCGCATAGCCGCCCGGTGTGCGACACGCGGGCGCCACGCTGCTACGCGCCTCCGCTGCCTTCGATTGCGCGTGCTTGCGCATCCGTGTGGACAATTCGTTGCACAGACTTACGCCCGAATCGCCATAGAGCTCACGCATCACGTTCAACAACGTGCCCGACTCGTGCCAGACCTTGAAGCGGCGATGACATGTCTGATACGAAGGGTAACGGCGCGGCATGGCGGACCACGTTGCACCGCTGTAGATCACCCAGAGCACGCCGTTCAGTACGGCACGCGTATTGGCCAGCGGTCGGCCGCGCAACTCGGTGCGCGGCTGCATTTCGGGCAGAAGCGGCGCGGCGCAGCGCCACTCGTGGTCGGTCAGATCGCGATACGGTGTCATGGACATCTCCAGCCTTGGTAACCATGACACAACGATATCGGCTCACCTCAACGATGAATATAAGACAAATCCGAAAATACCCCGAGATTGCATGGATTTGACCGGAATTGACGTTTGAATCGCGCCAATTACCGGGAATCGCAATCAGGTCAGCGAAGTATCGACGATACGGCGCGGCGTTTCAAGATACTCCTTCGACTGCATCTCGACGATACGCGAGACCGTGCGCGCAAATTCGTTGGCCATCGGGCCTTCGACGTACAACTGCTCCGCCGGTACCGCCGCGGACATCAGCAGCTTGACCTTGTGGTCGTACAGCACGTCGATCAGCCAGGTGAAGCGGCGCGCCTCGGACGCCATCCGCGGCGACATCTGCGGCACTTCGGACAGCACGATCGCGTGGAAACGGCTCGCGAGTTCGAGATAGTCGTTCTGCGAGCGCGGGCCGCCGCACAGCGTCGCGAAGTCGAACCATACGACGCCGTCCGCCTTGCGCAGCGCCTTCAGCTCGCGCTTCTCGATATGCAGGATCGGGCTCTCGTCGGGTACCGCGGCGAGCTTCGCGAATGCATGGCGCAATTCGCGATCCGCGTCGGCGCCGAGCGGCGTGTGATACATCTTCACCTGCGCGAGCGTGCGCTGGCGATAGTCGACACCCGCGTCGACGTTGAGCACGTCGAGCTTGTCCTTGATCAGCGCGATCGCCGGCAGCATGCGATCGCGATGCAGCCCGTCCGGATACAGGTCGTCGGGATCGTAGTTGGAAGTCATCACGAACTGCACGCCGTTGTTGAACAGGCGATCGAGCAGACGGTACAGGATCATCGCGTCGGCAATGTCCGACACGTGGAACTCGTCGAAGCAGATCAGCCGGTAGCGCTTCGCGATGCGTCGCGCGAGTTCGTCGAGCGGATCGGCCTGCCCTTTCAGTTCCTCGAGTTCGCGGTGCACTTCGCGCATGAATTCGTGGAAATGCAGGCGCGTCTTGCGCTGCACGGGTACGACCGCGTAGAAGCTGTCCATCAGGAAGCTCTTGCCGCGACCGACGCCGCCCCACATGTAGACACCGCGCGGGAGGTCAGGATGAATGATGAGCTTCTTGAACGCATTCGAGCGGCGCGCCTTGTATTCGACCCACTCGTCGAAACAGCGCTGCAGGCGATCGACGGCCGCGCGCTGCGCGGGATCGGACTGATAGCTGCGCGTGGTCAGTTCGCGCGTGTAGTATTCGGTGACGTTCATCGGGCAAACCGGAAATGACGAAGGCGAGCGGGAAACCCCGCCCGCCTTCGTCGTAGAACCGCGGCGCCGGCCACGGAACGGGCCGGCGCGTCGGTCAATGCGCGTTAGCTGTTCAGCGAGCGCTTGTCGACGGCGAGCGCCGCTTCGCGCATCACTTCCGACATCGACGGGTGCGGATGGCAGATGCGGGCGATGTCTTCCGACGCCGCCTTGAATTCCATCGCCACCACGGCTTCCGCGATCAGGTCCGACGCGTTCGCAGCGATCACGTGCACGCCGAGCAGTTCGTCGGTCTTCGCGTCCGCGATCATCTTCACGAAGCCGTCCGGTGCGTTCATGCCGAGCGCACGGCCATTGATCGAGAACGGGAACTTGCCCGACTTGATCTCACGGCCTTCCGCCTTCAGTTGCTGCTCCGTCTTGCCGACCCAGGCGATTTCCGGGTACGTGTAGATCACCCACGGAATGCAGTTGTAGTCGATGTGCGGCTTCTGGCCGTCGATCACTTCCGCGACCAGCACGCCTTCGTCTTCCGCCTTGTGCGCGAGCATCGGGCCGCGCACCACGTCGCCGATCGCATACACGTTCGGCACCGCCGTGCGGCAGTGGTCGTCGACGTCGATGAAGCCGCGCTCGTTCGCCTTCAGGCCGATCGCCTCGAGGCCGAGGTTGTCGGTGTTCGGCACGCGGCCGACCGACACGATCAGGCGGTCGGCGTCGAGCGTCTGCGCGTTGCCGTCCTTGTCCGTGTAGGCGATCGACACGCTGTCCGCGGTCGTCTTCACTTCGCCGATCTTCACGCCGAGATGGATGTCTAGGCCCTGCTTCTTGAACAGCTTGGCCGCTTCCTTCGCGAGCGCTTCGTCGGCTGCGCCGAGGAACGCCGGCAGCGCTTCGAGCACCGTCACTTCGGCGCCCAGGCGACGCCACACCGAGCCGAGTTCGAGGCCGATCACGCCTGCGCCGATCACGGCGAGCTTCTTCGGCACCGAGTCGAACGTCAGCGCACCTTCGTTGTCCGACACGATCTTGTTGTCGACCGGGACGCCCGGCAGGTGACGCGCCTTCGAGCCCGTCGCGATGATCACGTTCTTCGCGGTGACGACTTCGGTTTCACCCTCGCCGCTCACTTCGATCTGCACGCCGGCGTCGGTCTTGCCGGCGAACTTGCCATGGCCCTTCAGCCAGGTGATCTTGTTCTTCTTGAACAGGAACTCGATCCCGCTCGTCATCTTCTCGACGATCGCGTCCTTGCGGCCGAGCATCTTCGCGATGTCGAGCTTCACGCCTTCGACTTCGATGCCGTGGTCGGCCAGGTGATGCGACGTGTTCTCGAACTCTTCCGACGATGCGAGCAGCGCCTTCGACGGGATGCAGCCGACGTTCAGGCAGGTGCCGCCGAGCTTCAGCGCGCCGGCCGGGTTCTTCCACTTCTCGATACAGGCAACGGTCTTGCCGAGCTGTGCGGCGCGGATCGCGGCGATGTAGCCGCCGGGGCCAGCGCCGATCACGACGACGTCAAATTCCTTGGACATGACAATCCTTTCTTCTTGTGCATCCGCACGGTCGCGCGTTTCGCGCGCCCGTGCGGAGCGGGTCAATGCGGTGAAACTCGGCTTACAGGTCGAGCAGCAGGCGTGCCGGATCCTCGAGCGCATCCTTCATCGCGACGAGCGACAGCACGGCTTCGCGGCCGTCGATGATCCGGTGGTCGTACGACAGAGCAAGGTAGTTGATCGGACGGATCACGATCTGGCCGTTTTCGACGACCGGACGCTCCTTCGTCGCATGCACGCCGAGGATGGCCGACTGCGGCGGGTTGATGATCGGGGTCGACAGCATCGAGCCGAACACGCCGCCGTTCGAGATCGAGAACGTACCGCCCGTCATTTCCTCGATCGACAGCTTGCCGTCCTTCGCCTTCTGGCCGAATTCGGCGATCTTCTTCTCGATGTCGGCGAGGCTCAGCTGATCCGCGTTGCGCAGAATCGGCACCACGAGGCCGCGCGGCGAGCCGACGGCGATACCGATGTCGAAGTAGCCGTGGTAGACGATGTCGTTACCGTCGATCGACGCGTTCACGAGCGGGAACTTCTTCAGCGCATGCACGGCCGCCTTCACGAAGAACGACATGAAGCCGAGCTTCACGCCATGTTCCTTCTCGAACTTGTCCTTGTACTTGTTGCGCAGCTCCATGACCGGAGCCATGTTGACTTCGTTGAACGTCGTCAGGATCGCGTTGGTCTGCTGCGACTCGAGCAGACGCTCGGCGATACGCGCGCGCAGGCGCGACATCGGCACGCGCTGTTCCGGACGGTCGTTCAGCCAGGTCGTCGCCGACGCCGGCACCTTCACGTCCGGCAGCGACGGCTTCGCAGCGGCCTTGGCCGGTGCGGCGGCCGGAGCAGCCTTCGGTGCGCTGCCTGCGGCCAGCGCGTCGCCCTTCGTGACGCGGCCGTCGCGGCCCGAACCTGCGACGTCGCCCGCCGACAGGCCTTTCTCGGCCAGCAGCTTCGATGCGGCCGGCGATGCAGTGGCCGACGATGCGGCTGCGGCGACCGGCTGTGCTGCCGGCGCGGCTGCAGCAGGCGCTGCGGCCGGCTGGACTTCGGCGGCGCCCGCCGCGGCTTCGGCTGCACCTGCCTTCGCTTCGGTGTCGATCGTCGCGATCAGCTGATCGGCAACCACCGTGTCACCGTCGTTCTGCAGCACTTGCGCGAGCACGCCCGCGGCCGGTGCCGGCACTTCGAGCACGACCTTGTCGGTCTCGAGTTCGATCAGGATTTCGTCCTGCGCGACTGCTTCGCCCGGCTTCTTCTTCCACTGCAGCATGGTGGCTTCCGAAACCGACTCCGAAAGCTGGGGGACTTTGACTTCTACGATAGCCATGTGATTTTCCTGGATGCTTAATCTGGGGTATGACGAGGTTCGTGCGATTCCTTCGGCCGGTGCGGCGCGACGCGCCCGGCAGGCCAAAAGAGACGGGAAAGCGCAGCGCGCCTTCCCGTTTCGCTTCCGTCGGTTATTTCGCGATCGATGCGCTCTTCAGGCGGCCGAATGCACCCTCGATCAGGGCCTTCTGCTGCTCGTAGTGCTTCGCGTAGTAGCCAACCGCCGGCGAGGCCGAAGCCGGACGGCCGCTGTACGCCAGCTTCTGCCCTTCCTTCATGCCTTCCTTCAGATGGTGCTCGACGTAGAACCAGGGGCCCTGGTTCTGCGGCTCGTCCTGCACCCAGACCACTTCAGTCGCGTTCTCGTACTTCTTCATTTCCGTTTCGAACTGCTTGTGCGCGAACGGATACAGCTGCTCGATACGGATGATCGCGACGTCGTTCGCCTTCGCTTCGCGGCGATGTGCGACGAGGTCGTAATACACGCGGCCCGAACATGCCAGCACGCGCTTGACCTTCTTCGCGTCGATGCCGCCGTCGGTTTCGCCCAGCACCGGCTGGAACGAACCCTTCGCCAGTTCCGACAGGTCCGACACCGCTTCCTTGTGACGCAGCAGCGACTTCGGCGTCGCGACGATCAGCGGCTTGCGGAACAGGCGGATCATCTGGCGACGCAGCAGGTGGAAGATCTGCGCCGGCGTCGTCGGCTGGACGACCTGCATGTTGTGATCCGCGCACAGTTGCAGGAAACGCTCGATACGGGTCGACGAGTGTTCCGGACCCTGGCCTTCATAGCCGTGCGGCAGCAGCATCGTGAGACCCGACACGCGGCCCCACTTCACTTCGCCCGACGAGATGAACTGGTCGATCACGACCTGCGCGCCGTTGACGAAGTCGCCGAACTGCGCTTCCCACAGCACGAGCGTGTTCGGCTCGGCGGTCGAGTAACCGTATTCGAAGCCCAGCACCGCTTCTTCCGACAGCACCGAGTCGATCACCGTGAACTTCGCCTGGCCTTCGGCGATGTTCTGCAGCGGCACGTACGTGCCGTCGTTCCAGCGCTCGCGGTTCTGGTCGTGCAGCACCGCGTGACGGTGCGTGAACGTGCCGCGGCCCGAGTCCTGGCCGGTCAGGCGCACCGAGTAGCCCGATGCGACGAGCGACGCGAACGCGAGGTGTTCGCCCATGCCCCAGTCGAGCGGCTGGTCGCCGCGCGCCATGTTGCGGCGGTCGTTGATCACGCGCTCGACGAGCGGGTGGACCTTGAAGTTTTCCGGGACCGTCGTGATGCGTTCGCCGAGGCGCTTCAGTTCGGCGAGCGGCACGGCCGTGTCGGCGGCATCGGTCCACTTGCGGTTCAGGAACGGCACCCAGTCGACCGCGTACTTGCTCTTGTAGTTCGACAGGACCGGATCGACCGTGTGGTGACCGTCGTCCATCGCCTTGCGGTACGCCTTCACGAAGTTGTCGGTGTCTTCCGCGGTGATCACGCCCTGCTGCACGAGCTTCTCGGCGTACAGCGCACGGGTGCCCGGGTGCTGCGC
Organism: Burkholderia sp. S-53; assembly: GCF_025560745.1. Classification (NCBI taxonomy): domain Bacteria; kingdom Pseudomonadati; phylum Pseudomonadota; class Betaproteobacteria; order Burkholderiales; family Burkholderiaceae; genus Burkholderia; species Burkholderia sp. S-53. The sequence goes on along the minus strand of NZ_CP090483.1, from coordinate 1,678,185 downwards.
GATCTTCTTGTACATCAGCGGCTGCGTGACGGCCGGCGTGTCCTGCTCGTTGTGACCCAGCTTGCGGAAGCAGACGATGTCGATCACGACATCCTTGTGGAACTGCATCCGGTAATCGATCGCGATCTGCGTCGCGAGGATCACGGCTTCCGGATCGTCGCCGTTCACGTGCAGCACCGGCGCCTCGATCATCTTGACGACGTCGGTACAGTACAGCGTCGAACGCGCATCGCGCGGGTCGGACGTCGTGAAGCCGATCTGGTTGTTGATGACGATGTGCAGCGTGCCGTGCGTGCCGTAACCGCGCGTCTGCGCGAGGTTCAGCGTTTCCATCACGACGCCCTGGCCCGCGAAGGCCGCGTCGCCGTGGATCTGCACCGGCAGCACCTGCAGGCCGTCTTCGTCGCCGCGACGGTCCATCCGCGCCTTCGCGGAACCTTCGACCACCGGGTTGACGATTTCGAGGTGCGACGGGTTGAACGCGAGCGACAGGTGAACCGGGCCGCCTTGCGTCGACACGTCCGACGAGAAGCCCTTGTGGTACTTCACGTCGCCTGCCGGCAGGTCGTCGACGTGCTTGCCTTCGAATTCGGCGAACAGGTCGGCCGGCATCTTGCCGAGCGTGTTGACGAGCACGTTCAGGCGGCCGCGGTGGGCCATGCCGATGATGATTTCCTGCACGCCGCGCTTGCCCGCGTGCTGGACGACTTCGTCCATCGCCGCGATGAAGCTTTCGCCGCCTTCGAGCGAGAAGCGCTTCTGGCCGACGTACTTGGTATGCAGGTAACGCTCGAGGCCTTCAGCGGCCGTCAGGCGATTCAGGATGTGCTTCTTCTCGTCGGCCGAGAAGTTCGGCGTCGCACGGGTCGACTCCAGGCGCTCCTGCCACCAGCGCTTCTGCTCCGGATCGCTGATGTACATGTATTCGGCGCCGATCGTGCCGCAATACGTGTCGCGCAGGCCCTTGACGATGTCGCGCAGCGAAGCCTGGTCGAAACCGAAATACAGGTTGCTCGCGCTGTACGTCTGGTCGAGGTCGCCTTCCGAGAAGTCGTAGAACGCGGGTTCGAGTTCGGGAATGGCGGGACGTTCGCGACGCTTCAGGGGATCGAGATTGGCCCATTGCGAGCCAAGGAAGCGATAGGCGCTGATGAGGGACTGGACGTGAACCTGCTTGCGCGCCGCTGCCAGATTGGTGCTGCTTTCGCGCGGGATGAAGGCATTGGCCTTCGCACGCTCGGCAAACGATTCGACGATCGGGAAATGCGCGACGTCATTGGCATTCGAACCGTCCGTTGCAGGCACATTCTGCAACGCGTCGAAATACTCTCGCCAGTTCTCTGGCACGGACGCCGGATTGTTGAGGTATGCATCGTACAGTTCTTCAACGTACGAAGCATTGCCGCCGAACAGATAGGAGTTCAGCTGAAACTGCTTCATTACATCTGACATTTTACGCTCACCTTTCTTCGAGCTTCTCGAGAAATAGCGGGTTGCTCAACCTTCCGCGACACGGCCTGACCGTTTAGCGGATTGCGAATCAAGTCTTGCTTGGAAGGACCTAAAACTTGCGTGCGCGCAGCATATCACAGAACCGATACCGGAGTTCACGGCGAAATGTGCCTGAAAGCACCGCGTGACGGGGTTTTGCCGGATTGCCACGAGCCGCGGGAACAGTGTTTTGCAGGCGGCCCGATTGCGCATCGCGCGGATGCAAAAAAGGCTGCCCGGAGGCAGCCTTTTCCGTGATGCACGGGAACGGTCGAAACGCTCAGTCGACCGCGCCTTCGCGGCTCGCGCGGCGACGCTCGTGCTCCTTCAGGAAGCGCTTGCGCAGGCGGATCGACTGCGGCGTCACTTCGACGAGCTCGTCGTCGTCGATGAACTCGACCGCGTATTCCAGCGACATCTGGACCGGCGGCACGAGACGCACGGCTTCGTCGGTACCCGACGCGCGCACGTTGGTCAGCTGCTTGCCCTTGATCGGGTTCACGACGAGGTCGTTGTCGCGGCTGTGGATGCCGATGATCATGCCCTCATACAGCGCGTCGCCCGGCTTCACGAACATGCGGCCGCGATCCTGCAGCTTCCACAGTGCGTATGCCACGGCTGCGCCGTCGTCCTGCGAGATCAGCACGCCGTTGCGGCGCTCGAAGACCGAGCCTTCCTTGACCGGTGCGTACGAGTCGAAGATGTGGCTCATCAGGCCCGTACCGCGCGTGAGCGTCAGGAATTCGCTCTGGAAGCCGATCAGGCCGCGCGCCGAGATCCGGTATTCCAGACGCGTACGGCCACGGCCATCCGACGCCATGTCGAGCATTTCGCCCTTGCGGCGACCAAGTTCTTCCATCACGCCGCCCTGGTGCTCGTCTTCGACGTCGACCGTCAGCAGCTCGTACGGCTCGTTCTTCACGCCGTCGATTTCCTGCATCACGACGCGCGGACGCGACACGGCCAGCTCGTAGCCTTCGCGGCGCATGTTCTCGACGAGAATCGTCAGATGCAGTTCGCCGCGCCCAGACACTTCGAACACCGTTTCATCGCCGGTGTCCTTCACGCGCAGCGCGACGTTGTGGTTCAGTTCCTTCATCAGGCGGTCGCGAATCTGGCGGCTCGTCACGAACTTGCCTTCGCGACCGGCGAGCGGCGACGAGTTGACGAGGAAGTTCATCGTCAGCGTCGGCTCGTCGACGGTGATCATCGGCAGCGCTTCCGGCGTATCCACCGCGCAGATCGTCGCGCCGATGCCGACATCTTCAATACCGTTGATCAGCACGATGTCGCCCGCTTCGGCCGACTCGACCTGCACGCGCTCGAGGCCCGTGAACGACAGCACCTGGTTGATCTTGCGGCTCAGCACATCGCCTTCCGGGCCGAAGCGCATCACGACCGGCTGGCCCGGCTTGATGCGACCGCGCGTGATGCGGCCGACGCCGATCCGGCCGACGTACGTCGAATAGTCGAGCGACGTGATCTGGAGCTGCAGCGGCGCTTCCGGATCGGCCGGGCGGACCGGCACGTGCTCGAGGACCGCCTCGAACAGCGGGCGCATGTCGCCCTCGCGCGCAGCCGGGTCGAGCGACGCATAGCCGTTCAGGCCCGATGCGTAGACGATCGGGAAGTCGAGCTGCTCTTCGGTTGCGCCAAGCTTGTCGAACAGGTCGAAGGTCTGGTTGATGACCCAGTCGATCCGCGCGCCCGGACGATCGATCTTGTTGACGATGACGATCGGCTTCAGGCCGAGCGCGAGCGCCTTCTTCGTGACGAAGCGCGTCTGCGGCATCGGGCCCTCGACCGCGTCGACGAGCAGCAGCACCGAGTCGACCATCGACAGCACGCGCTCCACCTCGCCACCGAAGTCCGCGTGCCCCGGCGTGTCGACGATGTTGATGTGCGTGCCTTCGTACTCGACCGCGCAGTTCTTCGCGAGAATCGTGATCCCGCGCTCCTTTTCGATGTCGTTCGAATCCATCACCCGCTCCGCAATCTGCTGGTTCTCGCGGAAGGTGCCGGACTGGCGGAGCAGTTGGTCGACGAGCGTGGTCTTGCCGTGGTCGACGTGGGCGATGATGGCGATATTGCGAAGGGCGCGGGTCATAGAAACCTGGAAATCGTTTGAACGCGCAAACGCGCCCGCTCGTTTTTCACGGGCGCGCGCACATTGCAGCTTGGAAAGCCACAAATTATAGCACGTGAGCGTGTCGAGAGCTGCCGGCACGTTGCGACGCAGCAAGCCGGGTATCGCCGCCCTCTCCGCGAACGCGCCAATCGGCCGGCGGCCCTGTCACCAGCGACCGAAAAACCTTATCGAGATAAGGGATTCTTGCAACGCGAAGCGCGTCCGTTGCCGTTCGATTAACATTTGCCGCGGCAAGCAATTGTGCCTATACTGCTGCCTAGTCAACTATTGCAGCTTCAGGGTTTTATGTCGGATTCTCCTACTCAACCGCCCGTTTCGCCGCTTTCGTCGTATCAGATGAACGACAGCGTCGGTTATCTGATGTCGCGCGTGAAGTCCGTGATGACCAACCTCGTCACGCAACGCACGCAGGAAGAGCTCGGGATCACGGGCACGCAGGCGAGCATGCTGTTCATGATCGCGGTCGGCAAGTGCTCGACGGCCGCCGAGCTCGCGCGCGAATACGGGATCGACGCGAGCGCGGTCACGCGCCTGCTCGATCGGGTCGAGAAACGCGGCCTGCTGTCCCGCGTGCGCAGCATCGAGGATCGGCGGGTCGTGCGCCTCGAGTTGACCGACGAAGGCCGCGCGCTGGCCGAGCGGCTGCCGCCGATATTCCGCAGCGTGCTCGACGAGCTGCTCGGCGGGTTTACGCCGGAGGAAGTCGGGTTCCTGAAGAGCATGCTGCGCCGCATTCTCAGCAACTATTGCGAGACGGCCGGCGGCAGCATCTCGTAATAGTTGCCATAACAATTACTTTTGACAGATTAATGTAAGGAAATCCTTGCAGTGTCCATCATTCATTCCGAGTCAGGGGTCAGCGCGATGAAATCCTCCCCGTTGTCCGCGCGCGCCGGGTCGTGCCGCGCCGCCGTCGCCGCGGCGGTCGCCGCACTGGCGCTGGCGGGCTGCGCAAATTACATCGGCATCAAGAGCGACAAGCAGATCGCCCCTGCGTCGCAATTCGAATCCGCACAAAGCCTGCCGGCCCAGGGCGGCCAGTGGCCGGCGCTCGACTGGGCCAACCAGTTCGGCGATCCGCAATTGCCGAAGCTGATCGACGAAGCCCTCCAGGGCAATCCGTCGATCGCGCAGGCCCAGGCGCGCATCGCGAAGGCATCGTCGTACATCGAATCGTCGCGCTCGAACCTCCTGCCGAAGGCCGAGGCCAGCTATTCGTGGACGCGCGAGCTGTATTCGTCGAACGCACTGTTCCCGCCCCCGTTCGGCGGCCAGTGGTACAGCGAGAACAACGCGCTTGCGAGCGCGTCGTGGGAACTCGACCTGTGGGGCAAGAACCGCGAACGCCTGCACACCGCCGTGTCGCAGGAAAAGGCCGCCGAAGCCGACATGCAGCAGGCGCGCATCACGCTCGCGTCGTCGGTCGCGCGTACCTATAACTCGCTCGCGCAGCTCTATGCACTGCGCGACATCGCGCAACGCGAGATCACCAATCGCCAGACGGTCGGCAAGATCACCGACGGCCGCGTATCGGCCGGCCTCGACACCAATGTCGAACGTCAGACGGCCCGCGGCAATATCGCGACGACCCAGGCTTCGCTGTCGGATCTCGACGGCCAGATCACGTCGGTGCGCTACCAGCTCGCCGCACTGCTCGGCAAGGGCCCGGATCGCGGGCTGCAGATCGCGGCGCCCGTGATGAACCCGAGCGGCGAGGTCGCACTGCCCGGCAACCTGCCGGCCGATCTCGTCTCGCGCCGCCCCGACATCGTCGCCGCGCGCTGGCAGGTCGAGGCCGCGATGCACGACGTGAAGGAAGCGAAGGCCGAGTTCTACCCCGACGTGAACCTCGCGGCCGGCTTCGGCTTCGATGCGTTCGGCTGGGGCAAATTCCTGAACTTCGCGAGCCGCCAGGCGCAGTTCGGCCCGGCGATCCACCTGCCGATCTTCGACGGCGGCGCGCTGCGCGCCCAGCTCAAGGGCCGCTACGCGGACTTCGACCTGTCGGTGGCGAACTACAACCAGACGCTGATCAGCGCGCTGAACGACGTCGCGACGCAGGTCGCGTCGATCCGCGCGGTCGATCGCCAGATGGGCGACGCGCAACGCGCGCTCGACGCATCGACGCGCGCCTACGATCTCGCCGTGATCCGTTACAAGGCCGGCCTGTCGCCGCAACTGCAGGTGCTGACCGCGGACAGCAACCGCCTTGCCTCGGAGCAGACGGTGACCAACCTGAAGATGCGCCGCCGCGACATGCAGCTCGCGCTGATCAAGGCGCTGGGCGGCGGATTCGACGCGACCGGCACGCCACTCGCCGCACCCGACGCCGACAAGCCGACCAAACAGGCCGCCAACTGATTTGGCGCCACCACTACGCAGACACTCGAAATAACGGACGGAGAAAATCGCCATGAGCGACCCTCAACAAAACGCCGCCAGCGCACAGTCGCAGAACAACGGGAAGCGCAAACGGATGATGACGCTGCTCGTCGCGGTCATCGTGATCGCGGCCATCGCGTACGGCCTGTACTACTTCCTCGTCGCCCGCTTCCATGAAGGGACCGACGATGCGTACGTGAACGGCAACGTCGTGCAGATCACGCCGCAGGTCACCGGTACCGTGATCGCCGTGAAGGCCGACGATACGCAGACGGTCAAGGCCGGCGACCCGCTGGTCGTGCTCGACCCGGCCGATTCACAGGTCGCGCTGCAGCAGGCGGAAGCCAACCTCGCGCAGACGGTGCGCCAGGTGCGCGGCCTGTTCGTCAACGACGACCAGTACCGCGCGCAGGTCGCGCTGCGCCAGTCCGACCTGTCGAAGGCCGACGACGACCTGCGCCGCCGCATGGCCGTCGCGCAGACGGGCGCCGTGTCGCAGGAAGAAATCTCGCATGCACGTGATGCCGTGAAGGCCGCGCAGGCGTCGCTCGATGGCGCGCAGCAGCAGCTCGCATCGAACCGCGCACTGACCGCGAACACGACGATCGCATCGCACCCGAACGTGCTGGCCGCAGCGGCGAAGGTTCGCGACGCCTACCTCGCGAATGCGCGTAACGTGCTGCCCGCGCCGGTCACCGGCTATGTCGCGAAGCGCTCGGTGCAGGTCGGCCAGCGCGTGTCGCCGGGCACGCCGCTGATGTCGGTGGTGCCGCTGAATGCCGTGTGGGTCGACGCGAACTTCAAGGAAGTCCAGCTCAAGCACATGCGCATCGGCCAGCCGGTCGAACTGACGGCCGACATCTACGGCTCGTCGGCCGTATACCACGGCAAGGTCGTCGGTTTCTCGGCCGGCACGGGGTCGGCGTTCTCGCTGCTGCCGGCGCAGAACGCGACCGGCAACTGGATCAAGGTCGTGCAGCGCCTGCCGGTGCGTATCGAACTCGATCCGAAGGATCTCGACAAGCATCCGCTTCGCATCGGCCTGTCGATGCAGGTCGACGTGGACATCAAGGACGAACGCGGCAACCAGCTCGTCAACGCACCGAACACCGTCTACGAGACCAGCGTGTTCGCGAAGTACGGCGACGAAGCCGACGCCGAAATCGCGCGCATCATCGCCGAGAACGCAGGCGGCAATGCGTCGGCGCCGGTCGCGGCGAAGCAAGGCAGCGCTGCGAAGATGATGTAACCGCTCCGACTCCGGAAAAACAACCGACATGGCACAAGCTCCTGTCTCCTACCCGCCCTTGCAGGGCGGGAAACTCGTGCTCGGGACGATCGCCGTGTCGCTCGCGGTGTTCATGAACGTGCTCGACACGTCCATCGCGAACGTCGCGATCCCGACCATCTCGGGCGACCTCGGCGTGTCGTCCGACCAGGGCACGTGGGTCATCACGTCGTTCGCAGTCGCGAACGCGATCTCGGTGCCGCTGACGGGCTGGCTGACCGACCGTTTCGGGCAGGTCCGCCTGTTCCTCGCGTCGATCATCCTGTTCGTCATCTCGTCGTGGATGTGCGGGCTCGCGCCGAGCCTGCCGTTCCTGCTCGCGTCGCGTGTCCTCCAGGGTGCGGTCGCGGGGCCGATGATTCCGTTGTCGCAATCGCTGCTGCTGTCGAGCTATCCGCGCGCGAAGGCGCCGATGGCCCTCGCGCTATGGTCGATGACGACGCTGATCGCGCCGGTCGCAGGCCCGATCCTCGGCGGCTGGATCTCGGACAACTACTCGTGGCCGTGGATCTTCTACGTGAACATCCCGGTCGGCATCGCCGCCGCGCTCGCCACGTGGTCGATCTATCGCACGCGCGAATCGACGGTGCGCCGCGCGCCGATCGACGGCGTCGGCCTCGCGCTGCTCGTGCTGTGGGTCGGCTCGCTGCAGATCATGCTCGACAAGGGCAAGGATCTGGACTGGTTCGCATCGACGACGATCGTCGCGCTCGCGTTGATTGCCATCATCTCGTTCGCGTTCTTCGTGATCTGGGAACTGACCGCCGAGCACCCCGTGGTCGACTTGTCGCTGTTCCGCCGGCGCAACTTCACGGGCGGCACGATCGCGCTGGCGGTCGGTTACGGGCTCTACTTCGGCAACCTCGTGCTGCTGCCGCTGTGGCTGCAGACCCAGATCGGCTACACGGCGACCGACGCCGGCCTCGTGATGGCGCCGGTCGGGCTGTTCGCGATCCTGCTGTCGCCGCTGACCGGCAAGTTCCTGCCGCGCACCGACCCGCGCTACATCGCGACCGCCGCGTTTCTCATATTCGCGCTGTGCTTCTGGATGCGATCGGGCTACACGACGGGCGTCGACGAGTGGTCGCTCACGCTGCCGACGCTCGTGCAGGGTGTCGCGATGGCCGGCTTCTTCATTCCGCTCGTGTCGATCACGCTGTCCGGCCTCCCCGGCCACCGCATTCCGGCGGCGTCCGGGCTGTCGAACTTCGTGCGGATCATGTGCGGCGGCATCGGCACGTCGATCTTCCAGACTGCGTGGGATCATCGCAACAACTTCCACCACGCGCAGCTGGTCGAGCAGACGAACGTCTACAACCCGACGTTCAACCAGGCCGTCACGCAGATGGGCAATCTCGGGCTGACGCAGGACCAGGCGCATGGCCTGATCAACAACCTGGCCACGCAGCAGGCCGCGCAGCTCGGCGTGAACGACCTGTTCTACATCTCGGCGGCGATCTTCGTGCTGCTGATTGCGCTGATCTGGATCACGAAGCCCGAACGCGCGGGCGGCGGCGATGCCGGTGCGGCGGCGTCGGCGGCACACTGAACGCCGCCCGACACCGCGCCACCGCGCGCCAATCAAAAAGCCCGGTCGAAATCGACCGGGCTTTTTCTTGCTCCGACGGCGCGCTCGCGCCGCTGCGTCAGGCTGCCGTCACGACGAGCCGCTCCGGTGCAAGCACGCCATTTGCCTTGCGCGCCACGCCGAGCAGCCGCGTCTCGTCGTAGACGCGCACGCGCTCGCCGTCGGCCGCATCGATCGGCCCGAGCTCCGACAGTGGCAGGCGCTGGCCGTGCAGGAACCGCTTCGCGCACGCGTCGTCGAGACGAACCGACGGAAACGTCGACAACAATGCATCGACCGGCTGAAGCCACGCATCGCGCGCAGATTCGTCGGCGTCCGACAGCGCATCGAGCGTCACCGCATGCTCGAGCGTCAGCGCGCCGACGCCCGTGCGGCGCAGCATCGTCAGGTGCGCACCGCAGCCGAGCGCCTCGCCGATATCCTCCGCCAGCGTGCGCACATACGTACCCTTGCTGCAGGTCACGCGAAACGTCACGTCGGGCAGGTCGCAGGCGAGCAGGTCCAGCGCATGGATCGTCACGTTGCGGCCTTCGCGCTCGACGGTCTGGCCCGCACGCGCATATTCGTACAGCGGCTTGCCGTCGCGCTTGAGCGCCGAATACATCGGCGGCACCTGCACGATCTCGCCGGTGAAACGCACGAGCGCGGCTTCCACCGCTGCGCGGTCGCATTCGACCGGCCGCGTGTCGATCACTTCGCCTTCCGCGTCGCCAGTGGTCGTGCGCAGGCCGAGACGCATCGTCGCTTCGTAGGTCTTGTCGGCCTCGAGCAGATCCTGCGAAAACTTCGTCGCCTCGCCGAAACACAGCGGCAGCAAGCCTGAAGCCAGCGGATCGAGCGTGCCGGTGTGGCCGGCTTTCTTCGCGAGAAGCAGCCGCTTCGCGCGAATCAGCGCGTCGTTGCTCGACAGGCCGACCGGCTTGTCGAGCAGGAGAACGCCGTCCAGCGCGCGCCGGGGCACGCGCGGACGTTGGGATGCTGCATTCGTCATAGGCCGGTCGAGCTCAATCGTCCTTGGCGGGCACGTCGGCCTCGTCGTCGTCCTTCGCACGCGTCGAGTTCGCTTCCTTGATCAGGCGCGACATCTCCACGGCCTTCTCGATCGTCTGGTCGTAGTGGAAATGCAGCGTCGGCACCGTATGAATGTGCAGGCGCTTGAACAGCAGGTTGTGCAGGTGGCCCGACGCATGGTTCAGCGCCTCCTGCGTCTTTTCCGGATCGCCGGTGAGCGCCGTGAAGTAGACCTTCGCATGCGCGTAGTCCGGCGTGAGTTCCACGCTCTGGATGGTCACGATGCCAATGCGCGGGTCTTTGACCTCGCGCATGATGAGTTCGGACAGATCGCGCTGAATCTGGTCGGCGATCTGAACGTTGCGATTGGGGGAAGTACGTTTCCTGGACATGATCGATCCCTGATTCGTTTATCAGGATAATGCGGCCGCCTTTTGGCGGGCCGCCATGAAAAATGGGCGGGACAAGCCCAAGCCTGCCCCGCCCATGAGCCGATACGCGACGATTACAGCGTACGCGCGACTTCGGTCACTTCGAAGACTTCGAACTGGTCGCCTTCCACGATGTCGTTGAAGTTCTTCACCGACATGCCGCACTCGAAGCCTTGCTTGACTTCCTTCACGTCGTCCTTGAAGCGCTTCAGCGATTCGAGCTCGCCCGTGAAGATCACGACGTTGTTGCGCAGCACGCGAACCGACGACGAGCGCTTGACGATACCGTCCGTGACCATACAGCCTGCGACCGCGCCGATCTTCGGCACCTTGAACACCTGGCGCACCTCGACCGTACCGGTGATGACTTCGCGCTTCTCCGGTGCCAGCATGCCCGACATCGCCGCCTTCACCTCATCCACTGCGTCATAGATGATGTTGTAGTAACGGATGTCGACGCCATTGGCTTCCGCGAGCTTGCGCGCCTGCGCATCCGCACGCGTGTTGAAGCCGATGATGACTGCCTTCGATGCCGTTGCAAGGTTGACGTCGTTTTCGCTGATGCCACCCACCGCGCCGTGCACGATCTGCACGCGCACTTCGTCGGTCGACAGCTTGAGCAGCGACTGCACGAGTGCTTCCTGCGAACCCTGCACGTCGGCCTTGACGATAAGCGGCAGGTTCTGAACTTCGCCTTCGCCCATCTGCTCGAGCATGCTTTCAAGCTTCGCGGCCTGCTGCTTCGCGAGCTTCACGTCACGGAACTTGCCCTGACGGAACAGCGCGATTTCACGTGCCTTGCGCTCGTCCGGCAGCACGATCACTTCCTCGCCCGCGCCCGGCACTTCCGACAGACCCTGGATTTCGACCGGGATCGACGGGCCGGCTTCCTTCGTCGGCTTGCCGTTCTCGTCGAGCATCGCGCGCACGCGGCCGTAGGCCGAGCCCGCGAGCACGATATCGCCACGATTCAGCGTACCGGACTGCACGAGGATCGTCGCGACCGGGCCCTTGCCCTTGTCGAGCTTCGCTTCGATCACGATACCCTTGGCCGGTGCTTCGACCGGTGCCTTCAGTTCCAGCACTTCGGCCTGCAGCAGCACGTTCTCGAGCAGATCGTCGATGCCCGCACCCGTCTTAGCCGACACCGGCACGAACGGCGAATCGCCACCGTATTCTTCCGGCACGACGCCTTCCGTGACCAGTTCCTGCTTGACGCGATCCGGATTCGCTTCCGGCTTGTCGATCTTGTTGATCGCGACGACGATCGGCACGCCACCCGCCTTCGCGTGGGCAATTGCTTCCTTCGTCTGCGGCATCACGCCGTCGTCGGCCGCCACCACCAGCACCACGATGTCGGTCGCCTTCGCGCCGCGTGCACGCATTGCCGTGAACGCCTCGTGACCCGGCGTATCGAGGAACGTGATGACGCCGCGCGGCGTATCGACGTGATACGCACCGATGTGCTGCGTAATGCCGCCCGCTTCGCCTGCGGCAACCTTCGCGCGGCGGATGTGGTCGAGCAGCGAGGTCTTGCCGTGGTCGACGTGACCCATCACCGTGACGACCGGCGGACGCGGCAGTTGCTCCGCATCGGTGGTCGTCTCGCCTTCGACGAGCAGCGCTTCCGGATCGTCCAGCTTCGCGGCAACCGCGCGGTGGCCCAGTTCCTCGACGACGATCATCGCCGTTTCCTGGTCCAGCACCTGGTTGATCGTGACCATCTGGCCCATCTTCATCATCACCTTGATGACTTCCGAGGCCTTGATCGACATCTTGTGCGCGAGATCGGCAACCGACACGGTTTCCGGCACGTGCACTTCACGCACGATCGGTTCGGTCGGCGCCTGGAACGACGATGCGCTGTCCTGGTGACGGCCGCGACCCTTCGGGCCGCCGCGCCAGCCGCGGTCGACGCCGCCGCTCGAATCGCCGCGCGTCTTGATGCCGCGGCGCTTCGCCGCGTCGTCCTGCCAGCCGCCCTTGCCTGCGCCCGGCTTCTTGTTGCGATCGCCCGCGCCTGCCGGGGCCTGCGTCGTTGCCGGTGCTGCAGCGCCGGCCGGCTTCTTCACCGCCGGACGCGCCTGCGCACCTTCGGGCTTCGCCGGCTTGTGCAGCGTGCCCTTCGCTTCAGCCGGCTTCGGCGGCTCGACCGGCTTCGGCGGCTCGACTGCCTTGACCACGGCCTTGCGCGGCGTGTTCATCATTTCGCGGATCGCGCGCGCTTCGGCCTCGGCGGCCGCACGGCGCTTGCTGATCTCTTCCTGCTCGGCGCGCGCCTTGTCCGCCGCCTCGCGGGCAGCATCCTCGGCCTTCTTCGCCGCTTCGCGCTGCGCCGCACGTTCGGCAGCCGCGCGAGCTTCAGCGGCCGCGCGCGCTTCGTCCTGCGCGGACTGCGCACTCGGTGCTTCCGGCTCGGCCGCGGCGGCCTGCTGCGCTGCCGCCTGCTGCTGCTGCGCCGCAGCGGCTTCGGCCGCCGCACGCTTCGCCGCAGCTTCTTCCTCGGCGCGACGGCGCTCGGCTTCAGCCGCTTCCTCGCGGGCGCGGCGTTCGGCTTCCTCGCGTTCGAGGCGCTCCTGGCGCTCGCGCAGTTCCTGCGCCTGCTTCTCGAGCAGCTCGGCCTCGCGGCGCGCTTCTTCCTCGCGACGCTTCAGTTCTGCATCGTCGTCCGCTTCGGCGACCTGCGCCTGACCCTGTTCCGCACCGTCGCTCACGTCGTCGCGCTTGACGAACGTGCGCTTCTTGCGGACCTCGACCTGAATGGTGCGAGCCTTGCCCGTCGCGTCAGATTGCTTGATCTCCGACGTATGCTTGCGGGTCAGCGTGATCTTGCGCTTGTCGCCGTCGGTTGCGCCGTGCGACTTGCGCAAATGATCGAGCAGACGCGCCTTGTCCGCTTCGGACAGCGCATCGTCTTCACTCGCTTTCTGGACGCCCGCTGCCTGCAGCTGTTCGAGCAGCACACCAGCAGGCATTTTCAGTTCCGCGGCAAATTGGGCTACGTTGTTACTCGCCATTCATTCCTCTTAGTGCAAGGACCGATTCCTTGCGGTTAGCATCGGGTCAGGCCATACGGCCGCCATCAAATCAGTGCGCCATGGTCATTTCTCACTGGAACCAGTGTTCACGTGCTTTCATGATCAACGCCTTAGCGGCATCCTCTTCCATTCCGGTCAGATCGACCAGTTCATCCACTGCGAGCTCGGCGAGATCGTCCCGCGTCTGCACGCCGTGTTCGGCCAGCTTCGCGAGCAACTCCGGCGTGATGCCGTCGAGGCTCTTCAAATCCAGCGCTGCGTTCTCTACCTTTTCTTCGTTCGCGATGGCCATCGTCAGCAACGCGTCGCGTGCGCGGTTGCGCAACTCATGCACGGTGTCCTCGTCGAACGCTTCGATTTCGAGCATTTCGTTGAGCGGCACGTAGGCGATCTCTTCGAGGCTCGTGAAGCCTTCGTCGATCAGGATGTCGGCAACTTCTTCGTCGACGTCGAGACGCGCCATGAACAGCGCACGCAGCCGGTCGCGCTCTTCACCCTGCTTCAGGGCGGATTCGTCCGGCGTCATGATGTTGATCTGCCAGCCGGTCAGTTCGCCGGCAAGGCGAACGTTCTGACCGCTGCGGCCAATCGCGACAGCCAGCTCGTTCTCGTCGACGACGACGTCCATCGAGTGCTTTTCTTCATCGACGACGATCGACTGGACAGCTGCCGGCGCGAGCGCGCCGATCACGAACTGGGCGGGATCCTCCGACCATAGCACGATGTCGATGTTTTCGCCACCGAGCTCGTTGCGCACGGCCTGCACGCGCGAGCCGCGAATGCCGACGCAGGTGCCGATCGGATCGATCCGCTTGTCGTACGCGATGACGCCGATCTTCGCGCGCACGCCCGGGTCACGGGCTGCCGCCTTGATCTCGAGCAGGCCCTGCTCGATTTCCGGCACTTCCATCTCGAACAGCTTCATCAGGAACTCGGGCGCCGTGCGCGACAGCTCGATCTGCGGGCCGCGCGCGGTGCGGTCGACCTTCGCGATGTACGCACGCACGCGGTCGCCCACGCGCAGGTTTTCCTTCGGAATCAGCTGGTCGCGGCGCAGCAGCGCCTCGACACGACCCGATTCGACGATGAAGTTGCCCTTGTCGAGGCGCTTCACCGTACCCGTCATGATCTTTTCGCCGCGCTCGAGGTAGTCGTTCAGGATCTGCTCGCGCTCCGCGTCGCGCACCTTCTGCAGGATCACCTGCTTCGCGGCCTGCGCGCCGATGCGGCCGAACTCGATCGACGGCACGGGTTCCTCGACATATTCGCCGACTTCGACGTCGGGCTTCTGCTCACGTGCTTCGAACAGCAGGATCTCGCGATCCGGCTCCTGCAAGCCAGCCTCATCGGGTACGACGAGCCAGCGACGGAAGGTTTCGTGCTCGCCGCTTTCGCGATCGATATGGACGCGGATTTCGGCGCCTTCGTCGAACAGCTTCTTGGAAGCGGACGCGAGCGCAGCCTCGAGGGCGCCCAGCACCACATCCTTGTCGACGTTTTTCTCGCGCGCCAGCGCATCCACCAGCATCAACACTTCGCGACTCATTATTTGCGGCTCCTAAAGTCAACTTGCGGAATCAGGCGGGCTTTATCGATATCGGCCAGCGTGAAATCCAGCATGGCTGCCTCGCCCTTCTTCCCCTCAAATTCCAAACCGATCGTTTCGCCATTCGGCGCGTGCAGAATGCCCCGGTACGTCTTGCGCCCGTCCAGCGGCTTTTTCAAGGTCACGGAAACTTCGCTGCCGGCGAAGCGCTCGAAGTCGGCCAGCTTCTTCAACGGGCGGTCGAGCCCCGGGGACGAGACTTCGAGCCGTTCGTAATCGATGTTTTCGACCGTCAAGACGTGCTGGAGCTGACGCGTGACCTTTTCGCAATCTTCGAGCGAGATGCCGGCAAGCTGATCGATATAGATGCAAAGCATGCCGCGCCCGGTGCGCTCGAGATCCACCAGCTCGTAGCCGAGCCCGGTGACCGTGGTTTCTATCAGTTCCGTCAGTTGCACAGTGTCCTCTCAGGTGTTCGCGCCCGCCGCTCGCGATTACACCCGCGGGCGCGCGCCTTAGCCGGCGCAGGAAGCGCTACCCGAGATGCCTAACCGTTTCAGCAAAAAAAAATGGGCGGAACGCCCATCTTCTCTTACTGGTGGTCGCACCTGAGCCGCACATTGAATCCGTACGCCCAGCGACTCCGCGATTATAGCGATTTTTGGCGCAAACGCCAAGCCAGCCGGTAAAAGCGGCGCATCGGCTGCTTTTACGGACCGAAAATGCGAAATCGGGCTGCCGGATCAACCGGCGCAATCCTGCCGCGCCGGAGATCGGCCATGCCGGCCGCCATCTGGCGGCACGCGGCATATATACAGTCGAAATCAAAAAACGCAACGTGTCGTGCCGACAAAACCGGACTCATACCGATTCTGCCGGCACGCCGGCGGCTTTGCGCCGCCGCATGCCGTCACGCTTCAGCGGCTGCGCGTGCGACTGCGCTGCGGACGCTGGCCGCCGCGCTGACCGCCGCCGCTACCGGCGCCTTCGGGACGATTGCCGTTCGGATTGCGATTGCCGCCCTTGCTGCCGCCACGCTTGCCGCCTGCACCTGCGCCTTCGCGCTTGGGGCCTGCGCCGTACGACGCGCGGTTGCCGTCGACATCACGGCCGCCGCCCGAGCGGTTGCCATCGCGGCCGCCGCCGGCACGGTTACCGTAGCCCGACGGTGCGACCGGCAGGCTGCCGTAGCCGCTCAGGCCAGGCAGACCCGGCCCGCCGCGACGGCCACCGCCGCGGCGCGGCTGGTCGAGCTGCCCGTGCGTCGTCAGCACCGGCTCGCGGCTGATGAAGCCCATCGACGTCTGCATCGGATCGGGCTGGCGACGCTCGGCCTGGCCGGCACCGCCGCGCTTGCCCTTCTCCTCGGACGGCGCCTTCAGGCCGACGGTCGCCATCAGCTTGCGCACCTGCGCATCGTCGAGCTCCTCCCAGCGGCCGCGCTTCAGGCCGCGCGGCAGCGGGATCGGGCCGTGACGCGTACGGATCAGTCGGCTCACCATCAGGCCGGCCGCCTCGAACATCCGGCGCACTTCACGGTTACGGCCTTCGGCCAGCGCGACGTGATACCAGTGATTCGTGCCTTCGCCACCGCCGTCGCGGATGCGCAGGAAATTGGCGGGGCCGTCGTCCAGCTCGACGCCGTGCAGCAGCTTCTGCCGGTTGCCTTCGGTGAGCTCGCCGACCACCCGCACCGCGTACTCGCGCTCGACGCTGTAGCGCGGATGCATGAAACGGTTCGCGAGGTCGCCCGACGTCGTCAGCATCAGCAGGCCTTCGGTATTGAAGTCGAGGCGACCCACCGCAAGCCATTTCGCCGTCTTCATCGGCGGCAGGCGATCGAATACCGACGGACGGCCTTCCGGATCCGCGTGACTGACGATTTCGCCCGTCGGCTTGTGGTACAGCAGCACGCGCGGCGGCTTGTTCGGCAGCTTGCGCTTGACCGGCTTGCCGTTGATCCGCACCTGGTCGGTCGGCATGATGCGCTGGCCGATGTGCGCGGGCTCGCCGTTCACCGACACGCGGCCGGCCACGATCAGCTCTTCCATTTCGCGGCGCGAGCCCATGCCCGCTTCCGCCAGCACCTTGTGCAGCTTCGGTGCGTCGTCGTCCGGCGACAGCACGCGCTTGTTCGCCGGCTGGCTGCGGCCGCGGCGCAGCATCGGCGCACGCACGCCGCTGCCGCCAGCGGAGTTGTCCGCGTCGAATGCGGGGGACGTCACGTACGCGAACAGTTCGTCCTGGGACGCATCGCCTTCCGCCTTCGGCGCACCACCTTCAGCCTTCGGCGCGGCGCCGCGGCGGCCCTGGCCGCCCTGCGCACCCTGAGCGCCCTTGGCCGCGCCTTCGCGCTTGCCGGCCGGCTTGCGGCCGCCCTTGGCCGCACCTTCCTTGCGCGGCGCGCGCGCGGGCTGCGCTTCGGCGGCCTCGGCCGGCTGCGCGTCCGCGCCTTCGCCGCCCTGCGACTCGCCTTCGGCGCCCTTCGACTTGGCCGCCGCGCGACGCCGCGCGATCAGGCTGCGCGGGCCTCGCCGCAGACCGCGGCGGGGACGCTCGTCGCCGCCCTCGGCCGAAGCATCCTGCTCCGGCGCATCGTCGGCACGCGCTGCCTGCACGGCAGGCGCGGACGATTCAATATCGTGGATATCTGTCAAAACAACCTCAAAATGTCAGGTCTCGCGCCCGGCGCGGGCGCGGCAAGAAGTTGGCCGCGTTCAGGCGCGACGCTGTTCGGGTTCTGCTTCGTCGTCCGGCAGCGCGTCGGCGCCGATGGGCGCACTGGCGCTTCGTACGGCATCGGCAAGACTGTCGGACGTGTCGTCCAGCATCTCGCCGTCCGCGGGACGGGAGGCGTCGGCCTGGCCTGCCTCGCCGGGCATGTCGCCGGCCGCTTCCGCTCCGTCTCCGGCAGCCACTTCGGCGGCCGGTTTGCGATCTTCCTCGCTCCAATCCGCGCGCAGCGGCTCGGGCTGCACATGGGTCGGCACTGCTTCGGCACCAACCTGTTCCGTTTGTTCCACGTGCCCGAGATCACCATCGAGCGTAGCGCGGTTCGGTATTTCCTGCATCGACGCGGCATCGCCCGGCAATCCGGCGGATGCTTCATCCGCGTGCACCTGCGACACGTCAGCCGCTGCGTCGCCGGCCAGCGGCGCGTCGTCGGCAACCGGTACATCACCGTCGAAGTCCATTGCCTGCTGCGCAAGCAGCGCGGCCTCGATGTTCGCGGCCGGCTCTTCGAGCGCAGGCAGGTCGTCGAGCGCCTTCAGGCCGAGATCGTCGAGGAACTGCTTGGTCGTCGCATACAGCGCCGGACGCCCCGGCACGTCACGATGACCGATCACCTCGATCCAGCTGCGATCCTCGAGCTGCTTGACCACCTGCGTATTGACCGTGACACCGCGAATCTCTTCGATGTCGCCGCGCGTGACGGGCTGCCGGTACGCGATGATCGCGAGCGTTTCGAGCACCGCGCGCGAATATTTCGGCGGCTTCTCGGGATGCAGGCGGTCCAGATAATGACGCATCGCCGGCTTGCTCTGGAAGCGCCATCCGGTCGCCAGCGCCACCAGTTCGACGCCGCGGCCGGACCAATCCTGTTTCAGATCTTCGAGCAACGTGCGGACCGTGTCAGCCGACACGCCGTCGGCAAAGAGCTTGCGCAAATCGCCGAGCTTCAGCGGTTCCTGCGCACAGATCAAAGCAGTCTCGAGGACGATCTTCGCCTCTTGGGTATTCATGCAGCTAGGCCAGACCCTGTGGTCAAACGAACCGGATCAACAAACAGACGAAAGGAACGGAAGACGCGCTCGCCCGATTCTGATCGGTCATATTGATGGGAGCACGAACCGGGGGCGGCGAACCAACTTCAGGCCAGGCCCAAACCGGACGGAACAGCACGGCTCAACGACGGAACCGCGTGACTGAGCGCCATATTACGCAAAATTGCCCGGTGCGTAAAGATGAGCAGATTGGCTCGCCGCCAGTCCGCCCCGCCCGCTCCGGCCCCGCTTCAACGGGCGGCCGCGTCGTGCGCGAGAAACCGGCGCAGCCGCTCGACGCCCGCGTCGAGTCGCGCCGGATCGCATGCGTAGCACCAGCGCACGAATCCCTCGCCCTCCGGGCCGAATGCCCGTCCGGGCGCAAGCCCGAGCCCCGCATCGCGTACCAGCGTCTTGCAGAACGCGAGACTGTCGGCCGCGCCCGGCAATCGCAGGAACAGGTACATCGCGCCCGGCGGGGGCGGCACCTCGACGCCCGGCAGCGTCCGCAGCGCGGCGACCAGGTGATCGCGCGCGTCGCGCAGCGCCGCGACGAACGACCGCACGAACGGCTCGCCGTCGCGCAGCGCGACTTCGCCCGCGGCCTGCACGAAGCCCGGCGCGCACGACGTGTTGTATTCGACGAGCTTCGACAGGTCGCCCATCACCGATGCCGGCGCAACGAGCCACCCCAGCCGCCAGCCCGTCATCGCCCAAGCCTTCGAGAACGAATTCACGACAACGACGCGCTCGTCTCGCGACGCGATATCGAGGAACGACGGCGCGCCACCCTCGCCGAATGCGAGTCGCTCGTACACCTCGTCGGCTACCAGCCAGATGCCGTGACGGCGGCAATGGGCCAGCACGGCCTGCTGATCGTCGCGCGACATCGTCCAGCCGGTCGGATTGTTCGGCGAGTTGACCAGCAGCATCCGCGTATCGGGCGTCAGCGCGGCGAGCAGCCGATCGACGTCGAGCCGCCAGCCCGCGTCGCCATAATCGAGCGGCACGCATTCGACCTGTGCGCCGAGGATTTTCGGAATCTCGACGAGATTCGGCCAGAGCGGCGTGACCGCAACGACGCGCTCGCCCGGGCCGACCAGCATCTGCGCGGCCAGCATCAGCGCGTTCACGCCCGAACTCGTCACGGCCACCGTGTCGGCCGCCGTCGCACCGTGACGCGCGCTCACGTAGGCTGCAATCGCGTCGCGCAGCGGCGCAGTGCCGAGGTTGTGCGTGTAGAAGGTCGCGCCATCGCGCAGCGCCGCCGCTGCGGCATCGCGGATGAAATCCGGTGTCACGCGGTCCGACTCGCCGAACCAGAACGGCAGCATGTCCGGCACGCCGAAGCCGGCGTTCGCCACCTCCCGGATCAGCGACGGCCGCAGCGCGTGCACCGCGGCGCGCGCCGCCGGCTCGCCGTTCGTCAGGGAAAAATCCGAGGAATGCGCCATCGAGCACCACCGTCGAGGAACACGATCCGCGTAGTGTACCGGCCCGCAAGCCGGGCTGTCGCACGTCCGCGCGCGTCAGTCGAGGTCTTCCGCCCTCGCCGGCATCTGCCGCACCAGTTCCCAGATCGCCTGCGCCGCAGGCGACAACGACCTGTCGCGGCGTCGCACCAGCTCGACAGTACGCTCGGTACGCGGCGTAAGCGGCCGCGCGACGAGTGACGAGCCGGCCGGCAGCGGCAACGACAGCCACGGCTGCACGCTCACGCCGACGCCGGCCTCGACGAGCCCGAATACGGTCGCCGAATGCCCGAGCTCCTGCATGACCGTCGCGTTGACGTGGTGGGCGGCCAGCGCGGCATCGATCAGCGGCCGGCTGCCCGACGCATGATCGAGGAGCACGAGTCGCTCGCCGTCCAGCGCGGTCCACGGCACCTCCGCACGCGCCGCGAGCGGATGGTCGGCACGCGCGACGAGGCAGAACGAATCGGTCATCAGCGGCTCGCACACGAGATCGGCGACCGTCAGCGGCCCGATCACGACGCCGAAATCGACTTCGCTCGACTTCACCTTGCGCAGCACGTCGCTCTGCACGTCGTCTCGCAGGCCGAGCGTCACGAACGGAAACTGGCGCTCGCACGATGCCACCACGCGCGGCATCAGCCGGCACGCGATCGTCGGGCTCGCCGCGACGATCACGCGCCCGCGGCGCTGCTCGCCGATCTCGCGAATCTCGCGCAGCGTGTCGTCGAGATCGTCGATCAGACGCGACACGCTTGCGATCAGGTTCGCGCCGACATCGGTCAGTTGCACGTCGCGCGTCGTGCGGTCGATCAGCTTCAGCCCGAGCTCGGCCTCGAGCTCGCGCACGCAGCGGCTGACCGCGGACTGCGTGAGCCCGATTTCGTCACCCGCGCGACTGAAGCTCTTGAGCCGCGCGACCTCGATGAATACGCGAAGCTGGCGCAGCGTGACGTTCATCCCCGGACCTCATCAATCGTTGATATCGATTCGTAATTTTAATGCGTGAATCCGGCTTCGATGCGCGAATCCGGCACTGGCCGCACATGTTTCGCTGCGGTGCAATACACACGCAAACGCACGTAGCGCGGGCGAACTGCACAAGATTGGTGATTGTCCCGATTTGCTGGCGGGTTATTTTGGCGTCTTATACGCCCCTAGCTGACTTAGCCGTTAGCTCGCTGCCAAGCGGCTCTCGAGGGATTCGCCTCCGACATGGCACGCTTCGTGCGTTACCTGTCGCACAGGGCGCAGGTTTCGTCGGATGGAAAGGCAAAAACGCCGCTGCCGGCCAACCGGACGCCCCCACCCGGCACTCGACGATCGAGTGCTTGAAGAGTGCGCGGCGCAGGGCAGCGCACCGGAGTTAGCTTCGCTGAGGTGAGGACATGATGCTGTTCGACGATTTGAGAGATAACGAGTGGGCGCTGGTCGAGGGTCTGTTTTGCTCGGAACCCGCACGGAGTGAGCGGCGCGGCCGTCCCCGCGTGGAAGCCCGCTCGGTGGTGAACGCCGTGTTGTGGGTGCTGTCGACGGGTGAAGGCTGGTCGAAGCTGCCGGGCCGCTATCCGTCACCGCCGACCTGCCGCCGTCGCTTCGACGAATGGCAGGCGGACGGCACGCTCGCCGAAATCGTGAAGCGACTCGGCACGAGCGGCCGGCAGATCTCGCTGCGCGGACGCATCGGCGCGAGCGCCGCGAAGCCGCCCGCACCGCCGAGCCGCGACCGGTTGCGCGGCGCCTTCTGGACCAATCCGGAATCCTGGCGCGCGCCCGTCAAGATGGCGTAACGAATGCTCGATCGGGCGGCTTCGGCCGCCCGGTTTCTTTTCGCGACGCGATCTTTTCGCGACGCCTGCGTTGCCGTCGATTACCGCTGTCGTGCCGCGATACATCTATTTACCAATATTTACAGCAAGCCTGCACTCCCGCGCTTACCTTAGCGATATATCAACAGGCCGCATCGACGGCTTGAAGGGAGCCCCCGCCATGAAACCAATGTCACTGCTCGTCGCATGCGGCATTGTCATTTCCGTGGCGCTGACCGCTCCAGCTCACGCCGACGATCGCACGAAACCGCCCCATCGCCAGCAGGATCACGGCAATACCGTCCGCCAGCCGCCGTCTGCCGCCCAGTCCGGCCGGCAGACCGTGCCGCGCGGCGACCTGCGCGGCGACATCGCCAGCAATGCGCGTGCGCGCATCGGCTCGCAGCCGACCGACATGCCGCGTCATCCGTAGTCCTGCGGATTTCTGGATTTCGTCAAAGAAAATGCCGGCTTTCGGGAACTGCGCCGCATGCGGCGAGTCACATCGTTGCCATGAGCACAGCGTGGCAACAGCAAAAGTATCCGGTACGCCCGTATCCTCGCGATACGGGCTTTTTTTTGGCATCGCCGGCTCGCGCGGCGACCCACCAGGCGGGATGGCCCGCCGCTACAGGCGGCTTTCGAGAATCGCCACGGCACTCGCTTCGCTCAATGCGTAGTCGTCCATGCGGCGATCAGTCCAGGAAAGTAATTTCTCGTCGCGCTCGAGGCGCGAAAATTCGGCTCGACCGCTGTCGGTCAGCACTGCGATGTCCACCGGTGCGTGGAAACCCGGCGCGGGGGCAACGGTCTTCTGCCTGACCGTGTCCATCAGCCCGAGCGAACGGAGATACTCGAACACGCCCGGGCGGCGTGCCCACGGTACCTGGCGGTACTGCACTCGTCTCAATGCGTCGAGCACCGCTTCGTTGGAATACGTGGCCATCTCGATTCTTTCTTAAAGTGCAGCGACAATGCGAAGCGGCGCGCCGGGCAGGGTCTCCGCCCGCCGATACCGCCACCGATTCTGGAGGCCGACGTTCGGCGTCGCTTCAGGGCCGGATCGTCAGCCGTCCATAAAAAGACACCATACCCCAATCAAATTGATTCTGTTCGATTCATTTGTACTTCTCTTCATCTGTTTCATGCTCTGCCGCAAGTGGCGACGATTCATCTCGATCGCCGCTGTTGCGGTGTTCTGGCTGCTCGCGACAGGCTGGCTCGCCGCGCCGCTGATCGCGTGGACCGAGGCCGGCGTCGTGCCGGTCGAGCACCCGGACATGCATGGGCGGACCACGCTGATTCTCATCGGCGCCGGCACGCATCGCACCAACTCCGGGCTGCAGCCGCCGCCCGACGGCATCGCGCGCATCCACAAGGTTGCGGCGCTCTATCACGTGTGCCAGCAGCAGGCCGACCGCTGCACCGTGGTGATGTCAGGCGGCGACCCGCAGCATCACGGTGAAACCGAGGCGGCCGTATATGGACGCCGGCTCGTCGCGGAAGGCGTTGCCCCTGGCGACCTCGTTCTCGAACCGAACAGCCGCACAACCTACGAAAACGCGAAATTCACTGCGTCTATACTACGCCCACAGTATGACGACACGCGCATTCTCGTCACCTCGTCCTATCAGATGCGCCGCGCCCTGCTTGATTTCCATCGATTCGGCATCGATCCGCAGCCCGTTTATGCGAATCGCCGGCGCGCGCAAACGGGCTGGCTGCCGCGCTGGCGCAATGTGGTCAACGCCGAGCAGGCGCTGCACGAACTGGTCGGTATCGCGCAATTCCACATCTACCGATGGCTCGGGTGGTTCTGACGGCTGCGTGGAAACGGGAGCGGAATGGCAGTGCCCCCCCAGGATGGCAGGCGCGTGACGAAACGCGCGAAGTGTTGCGCGACTTCAACGCGGCCTTGCGTTGCGCCAAGATCCGGTGCACATTGATCCGTCACTTTTGTTACACTCGACACGCACTCGTTTGCAGTCGCCAGACAAAACGGCAACATTCGGGTTCATCACCACTTAGCGGAGGTAAAGCAATGAAGAAGACGTCCCTGGCTATCCTGGTAGCGATGTCGGCGCTGACTGGCGCAGCGTATGCGCAAGAGAGCACGGAAATCAAGACCATTACCGATCCGGCCAAGATCTCCGAGATCGAGCAGCGCGCACAGGCGCTGCAGCAGCAGCAAGCGGCCGAAGCCGCTCAGCCGGCGATGCACGAAGAGCATCACGGCAAGAAGGCTGCTCACCACAAGGCTGCTGCGAAGAAGGCCGGCAAGAAGGCTGCCAAGGCCGACGCTGCCAGCCAGTAAGTTCGGCGGCACCGCACAAGCAAAAAAGCCGAATCCGGGCAACCGGGTTCGGCTTTTTTGGTTGCGGCGCCTGCGCGCTGTGCTAAAGTCGCGCACCGAAATTTTCCACCCGTGCGCACCCCGGTGCGGAGGACAGCATGAGCAACATTCAACTCGACATCGAGTGGACCGAAGCCGCCACTCGCCAGATCAAGCAACTGATGCCCCGCGGCTCGGCCGACGCGTTTCTCGCGCTGCCGCCGATCGAATGCCTGCCGATGGAGGGCGACGTGCTTTTCCTCGGCCCGCAAGGCAAGCAGCAACCGTTCATCGTTGCCGAGCGCCAGTATCATCACGACGGCGACGCCGACTGGACGATCATCCTGATCCTCGACGTACCCGGCACGTCGCACTGACGCACCGCTGCGACCGGACACGTCCGGTCGCCCCACCCGGCTCAGACGAGCTTCGACAGCACGCGGATTTCGGAACTTTCGATCCAGTACTCGGCCGCTTCTCGATAAGCGAGAATGTGCGCGGAACGCGCATGGGCGGCCAGCGCCTCCTCGCTCTCCCAGCGCTCGACGAATACGAACCGCGCGGGTTCCTTCAGATCCCGGTGCAGGTCGTACTGCAACGCACCGGCTTCGCTGCGCGTCGGCTCGACGATCCCTTCAAGCATGGTGCGCAGCTTTTCCTCGGCGCCCGGCTTCGCGACGATCAGCGCCACGACTGCAATTTCCGCCGTTCCCGACTCCTTCATCCAGAAAAGTCCGAGAATACGCGAATCACGCATCGCGCATCGGCCGCGCCGATGCGACGCTGTTCGACGGCCCCAAAAAAATAGCCCGCGCTTCAGAGAAGCGCGGGCGAAACCGTCGCCCTACGAGGATAGGCGACGGGGCCATCGGGATCCGCACGCTGGTGCGGATCGTCATCAGTTGCGCCGGCGCTTGCCGCGCCGGCATTTGAGACGTCGATACCGTTGATCGGCGCTCACGGCGCACACCCGGTATCTGACGCCAGCCTCCCTGCTCCAACCATTCCAACATATAAAGCAGGTTGCGTGCCAAGCATTGGACGCCGATCATTCCGTTGATTTAAAAGGACAATTTTTCAATCCGCGACGATGTGACACGTGTTTTGCCGCCGTAACGCACGGATGTTACGTAACGTCACGAGGAGGGACGGAACCTTTCGCACATGCGTGCGCAAGCTCGCTCGCAGGCGAGCGGCCATGAAAAAAGCCCGCCGAATGGCGGGCTTTTCACTGATACGGCGAAACGTCGGGATCAGCGGAGCTGGTTCACGAGCAGCCCCATGATCTGGCGAGCCGGCGACGATGAGTCGATCGCGCCCGAATCGTCGACGACCGCGACGCGCGTCTGGTCCGCCGTGAGCGCCTTCACGTTGACACGGTACTGCTTCGCCTGCTTTTCCTTCTTGCCGTGGAACAGCTGGCTCCAGAAGCCCTGCTCGGCCGAACTCAGATCCTTCGGGTCGACATAGCGCACGAAATACAGACCCTTCGAGCGATCGCGATCGTCGACCGTGAAGTTCGCCCGATCGAGCGCGAGACCGACGTGCAGCCACGACCGGTCGTACGGCTCGCCGAGCGTGACTTCGGACGGTACGGCCGCGTCGGCCGCATCGTTGCCCTGCGCGGACGTGCGCGACACGTTTTGCGCGGCGATCGCGGCGGCGGCAGCCTTCGACGCGTCGGTGTCGGCCTTCTTGTCCTTCGGGGCCGTGTTGTCCTTGATGTTTGCGATCGGCGGCTCGCCGTTCTTCGCACGCTGCTCGTTCTGCGCGAGCACGGCCATCAGCCGCTTCAGGTATTCGGTCTCGAGCGCCGGATCGTTCGGCTTCGCTTCCCACTTGCTCGAATCGTTGTTCGAGCCGGTGATCGCCTCGCGCATCCCCTTCTGGCTGATGAACACGTAGGTGCCGCCGTTCGGCGCCGAGTCGAGTCGCGTGCGGTACTTGTTGCGCTCGGCCGTCACGTACGAGTTGCCCATCGCCTTCGAGATCACGCTGCGGATCAGGCCGTCGTTGATCTGCGGATGGGTTTCGTTCCAGTCGGTTTCCATCACGCCCTTGTCGCGCTGGTCGACGACGAGCAGGAAACCCTGCTCCTGCCAGAAACGACGCACCTGCGGCCAGATGTCGGCCGGCTGCTTGCCGTCGATCACGAGCCAGCTTTCGGTGCCGTCGCGCTGGATATGCATGCCGGCTACGGCCGGAGCGACGGTGTCCAGCGCAGGCGCCGTCTGCTGGACCTGCTGAAGCGCAGACAGGGAAGTCGCGCCGCCCTGGGGCGGCAGCGAACGCTGATCGGCCGTCTCGTCGAGCATGTTGGGCGGCACTGCGAGCGACGCTTCCTTCGATTTCGAATCGCTCTTGTAGTCCACTTTCGTGGGCGACGACGTACCGCAACCGGCGACGAGCGCGCCGGTGGCGAGCACTGCAGCGAACCGCATGGTAAGACGAAGATCAGTCATGTTCGGGGAATCCTCTTCCGCTAAATCACGGCGCTTTCCGTGGATCAACCTTGCATTTTACCGGGGCCGCGCCGCGATGTGCAAAAAAGCGACCGGCAAGAAAAAACCCGCGTCAGCCTAAGCCGACGCGGGTTCTTGTCTGGTCGGGGCGAGAGGATTTGAACCTCCGACCACCTGCACCCCATGCAGGTACGCTACCAGGCTGCGCTACGCCCCGAAAGAAGAAAAGTATAACAGACACTGTTCCGATTGAGAATCGGGTCGCATGCATTTTGTGAATGTTCTTGTGAAATTTTTTGGCGTGGCCGCGCAGATTCGGGTGGCGACGCCCATGCCGGCGCGACCCGCGCCCCGGCCACGCGGCATCCGCCTCGCATTCACCGCTTGCGCGCAACGCAGATGACTGTCAGGCCGGCAACGCGGTTGAACCGGAACATCGGCAACTCGACGCGACAGATCGTCTTGAGCATGCCGTTGACGAACGGATGATGCCGGCGCAATTGCGACGCCGGCTCGCGCGGATGCCGACGCACCCGCTCGCCCAGCCGCAGCGCTGCCGCGAGCGGAAACGTGAAGCCGAAGTAATAGGCGCCGCGCTCGACGTCGAGCCCAGCACGACGAACCACCTCCTCGAGACTGCCGAGCGTATACCTGCGCTTGTGCTCGAGAAAATCGTCGTGGCCGCTCCAGAGGAACTGGAACGCGGGAACCGTGATCAGGAACCGGCTGCCCGGAGGCGCCCCCTTCACGTACTGCGCCAGCAGTCCGACATCGTCGTCGACATGCTCGAGCACGTCCATCAGCAGAACGAGATCGGCATCGAATCGCTCGACGGACCGCCGAAAGTGGATGGGCTTGCCGGCCGTCTCCTCATCGGTATCGTCGGCGTAGCTCGTATCGACGCACCACGCTTCCGTCGCCTGCGTGCGTTCGAGCAAATGCTTCGAGAAGAAACCGGAGCCTGCACCGACGTCGAGTATCCGGTTCGCACCCGACGCGCCCAGGAACCGACGGATCGCGCCCGCCTTCGACGCGTAGTACCAGTGATCGCCCGCACTCGTCCCCAATACGTCGACTTCCTTCAGATCCATGACGCTTCCCCGTGATGGCCAAGTGTTTTGATCCATACAGCCATGACGCCGATCTTACCTCGCCGTCGGCGTCGATCGTACTTGTCGACGCAGCAAGGCCGCACCGGCAACCCGCATTCCTCCCTAGTCGAAAAGGACGATGGCTGTTTCGCCGCGGATCGGTACCGTGCGGTAACCCGGCGCGAGATTGATGCGCACGGCGAACCGTCCGACTGCATGCCGATCGATCCGGGTTGCCCCGGCTGTGCCGCATCGCGCGCGATGCAGGAGGCGGCTCCGGTCACCACCGCGGTCGCGACGTCTTGTACCCGTCTCCGACACAGGGCATCGAATGCATCAGAAAAACGAAATATCCCGTCGACATTTTCTCCGGTTGGGCGCCGGCACGATAGGCATCGCACTGGGGAGCACGTCGCTTCTGTCGGCATGCGGCGGCGACTCGATTGCGGTCGCGCCGGTCACGACGCCGCGGCTGAGTTCGGTGTCGAACTTCCGCGACACGGCCGGACCGGGCGGAACCGGCTATGTGACGACCAGCGGCACGACGATGAAGAAAGGCGTGATCTATCGCTCGTCCGCGCTCGCATTGTCCGCCGAAGACGTCGCAACCGTCGGCACGCTGGGTATCAGGCAGGTCTGCGACCTTCGCACGCCCGCCGAGATCAAGACGCAACCGGATGTGCCGCTGGCCGGCGCAATGTGGCAAAACCTCAACGTGCTCGGTGCCGCCAGTATCGGTCCGATTCCGACCACCCGCGCAACCGCGACGGCCTTCATGCTGAGCATGTACCGGGCGTTCGTGACGTCGGACACCGCGCATGCAAGCTATCACGCGCTGTTCACCGGGTTCGCCGATGCGGGCGAAAACCTGATCTTCCACTGCACGGCCGGGAAGGATCGCACCGGCTGGGCGACCGCCATCCTGCACACGATCCTGGGCCTCCCCCAGCAAACGATTTTCGCGGACTACCTGCTGACCAACGTCTACAGCGCATCCACCATCGCCGCGTCGGTCGCCCAGGCTCAAAAAGCCGGCGGGCAAAATGCGGCCGACATGATGACCGCGCTGCAAGGCGCGCACGCCGATTATCTGCAGGCGGCATTCGATCAGGTCACTGCGTCGTACGGCTCGATGACGTCCTATATCGCGAACGGCCTGCAACTCGACCAGGCGACGCTGAACGCGATCCGGCAGCACATGCTGCTCTGATCGGCCCCGCGGGCGGCCACGACGGTGCCGGATCGCACGCTCGTTGCGACCGCATCGGCCGCCACATCGCGAATCCGGCAAAACCCGCGCCGGCCAAGGCTGGCAGCGGGTTTGCCCGTGCGCCGGAAAACACGTTGGCGGATGGCCCGCACAAACCAAACGACCGTTTGATCCGGCCGCCCCGCCACCCCGAATCCGTTGTCCCGCAGCGCGCCGGCTCGCCGAGCCCGGGCGCCCGTTGTTTGGTAACGCCGCTCTAGCGCGCTATGACACACTGCACGGCATCGACGCTCGCGCCGTGCAGTGGCGCGCGCCGCCGTCGATCACGACAAGACATGGAGACAGACGATGCGGAATGCGGTCCGGCACGGCCATCGCTCGCCTTTGGCAATTTTCGACTGGATTTCCGGCCCGCGACGCGCGGCCACCCCGGTCTCGCACAAGACCTTCCGCGTGCTCGGCTGCGGCGCGCTGGCGCTCGCGCTGCTCTGCACCGGCTGTGCGGAATCGTCCGCGCAGCGCGACGGCAACACGTCGGTCGCGTCGACGAAGATCGAGCGCACCAAAGCCGAACGCCTCGCTCGCGAGCAGCAGATCGCGCGCGCCGTGCCGTCGCTCGCCTCGATCAGCCTCACGCAACCGCGCCCGTTCACGCTGCGCGACTCGGGCCAGAACGGCGCGATGACGTTCCTGCGCGACGTCGATTTCCGCATCGTCAACAACCTCGGCTTCTTCATCCATCAGTTGTCGGCCACGCTCGTGCCGACGCAGGCCGGCGCGCCGATCGTGTTCGACGATCCGACGAGCTTCGAGATCGACGTGCACGAAGGCATGGTCACGCTCGACAACGCGAAGCTGACCGCCCTCTTCAACACCTACATCTTCGGCTATCGCAACGCACCGCTGCGCAAGCTTGCCGTGTCGGCCGGCGACGGCGTGATCCATCTGCAAGGCGAGATGCAGCGCGACGGCTGGGTGCCGTTCTCGCTGACCGGCACGCTCGCGATCCGCGACGGCAGCCAGCTCGTGTTCCACCCGACCGGCGTGCGCGTGTCGGGCATCAACGCGCAGCCGGTGATGCGCGCGGCCAACGTGAAGATGGCCGACCTGTTGAAGGTCCAGACGCCGATCGCGCAGCTCGCCGGCGACGATCTCGTGATGTCGGTCGACAAACTGATGCCGCCGCCGCGCCTGAAACTCACGATCACCGCGCTGCGCGTGACGTCGGCCGGCCTCGACCTCACGCTCGACGACGGCACGCATGCGGGCTTTGCGATGCCGGCTAACGTGCCGCAACAGGCGATGTATATCCGCGGCGGCGACGTGAAGTTCATGCGCTCGATGCCGATGAACGCGGACATCCTGATCGGTCCGGTCGATGCAGCGAAGCGCGACCAGAATTTCGTGTTCGACCTGTATCACTATCGCGACCAGGTGTCGGCCGGTTATTTCAATTTCGACGAAAGCGGTGCGATGGCGATCCGCATGCCTTCGTACACGGGCCCGGCCAGCGGCACACTGCTCGGCAACGCGGCCGCGCGCCTGAACGACAGCTTCCTCGCCGCGCAGCAGAATGCGCTGCGCGACGTGCGCCAGCACTGGGAAGCCTACGCGCTCGCGGCCGACACGGCGCGACCCGGCATGCAGAAGGTCGCGATGCGGCGCACGTCGACCACGCCGTTCAACGAGCGGCACGTGTCGAACCGCAACCCGACGATCCATCTGCGCAACGTCGACTTCAACCTGTCCGGCGATATCGGCTTCCATGTCGAGGATCTCGACGTCGAACTCGTGTCGAAGCGTCCCGGCGAGCCCGTCGATCTCGACAATCCGAACCAGTACGACATCCGCATTCTCGGCGGCACGGTCGTCGAGTCGTGGAAGGCGATGTCCGCGCTCTTCAACAACTATTTGCTCGACTACTCGCCGCGCTCGCTGAACGACCTGCAGTTGAGCGCGGACGGCCAGAACCTGCGCGTCCAGGGCGGCATCAAGCTGTGGAATCACGTGCCGGGCGTCTGGCTGCCGACCGACATGCAGGGCTCGTTGACGGTGCTGGACGATCGGCACCTCGCGTTCAAGCCGTCCCAGGTGTCGGTGCTCGGCATTCCGCAGGCGAAGCTGCTGCGCTCGCTCGGCATCGAACTCGCTTCGTTGACGCCGCTGCAGCGGCGCGGCGCGGAACTGCGCGGCGACACGCTCGTGCTCGACCAGTACACCGTATTCCCGCCGCCGGTGCTGAACGGCAAGCTCGGGCAGGCGACGGTCGAGCGCGACGGGCTGCGCCTCACGTTCCGGCGCGCGGCGGGCGCGCCCGCGCCGAAGCGGCCGCAGATCGATGCGCCGAGCTACATGTGGATGGAAGGCGGCGACATGAAGATGTTCAACGTGCTCGAACTGAACGTGCGCGCGCTGATCCGGAATTCAGCCGAGGCCGGCCCGATGCGCTTCGACCTGTACGGCTACCGCAGCCAGGTCGCGCAGGGCTCGGTGAGGATGCTGCCGGACGGCACGCTGGTCGTCGACATGGGGCAGAAAAATCCGCTCGCGTCACGCTGATCCGCGTACGCGACACGCATGAAAAAAGCCCGGTGGCGCTTCGCCAACCGGGCTTTTCATTTCATCTTTCGCGCTGCGCGCTCAGTCGTGCTTCAATCCGTCGATCACGTCGAGCAGCGCCTGCCGCAACGCGATGACATCGACGGTTGCGCCCGGCTTGCCCGACACGCGCGCGTCGGCCGCCTGCACCTCGGGTTCGACCGGCCCCGCCGCGACCCGCTCGCCGCCCGGCGAATCGAGCCGGTTGCGCGCGCCGTTGATCGTGAACCCCTGCTCGTACAGCAACTCGCGAATCCGCCGGATCAGCAGCACTTCGTGATGCTGGTAATACCGACGATTGCCGCGCCGCTTCACCGGCCGAAGCTGAGTGAATTCCTGTTCCCAGTAACGCAGCACATGCGGCTTGACCCCACACAGTTCGCTGACTTCACCGATCGTGAAGTAGCGCTTCGCGGGAATCGGAGGCAAAACGACTTTCTCAACCGTGGTGGTCATCGTCGGTTAACCGTCGGTAAGGGTGCGCGGCGGCCGCGCGGAGACGTCAGCGCGCGGGGCTTACTCCGCGCCGTTTTCGACCAGCGCCTTCAGCTTCTGGCTCGCGTGGAAGGTTACCACCCGGCGGGCCGCGATCGGAATCGCCTCGCCCGTCTTCGGATTGCGGCCCGGACGCTGCGGCTTGTCGCGCAACTGGAAATTGCCGAACCCCGACAGCTTGACGCTTTCGCCATTTTCGAGCGCGTCGCGGATCACTTCGAAAAACGCCTCGACCATGTCCTTCGCTTCACGCTTGTTCAGCCCGACGCTGTCGAACAGCAGCTCCGCCAGTTCCGCTTTCGTCAGCGTGGGCGTCTCGGTGGACGCCGGCGCCGAAGCGTCGCGGTTCATGGCGCTGCGTTGCGCTGTCAGGAGGGCTTCGAATTCACTCGAGGTCATGTCGTTCATATCTGCCATACAGCGCGTTGAATCAAAACTTACGATGGGAAAAAGCCGCCCGCGAACGGGCGGACCCTCTCCTTAGCCGCGCAGACGCGCACCGGCACGAGCCATCCGCTCGACCAGCGTCTGGATCGCCTGATCGACGACCTCGTCCTGTAGCGTGCCAGCCGCGTCCTGCAGCGTCACGCGGAAGGCAAGGCTCTTCTCGTGCGCGGCAAGACCACCGGAAGTATTTGATTTTGCACGAAATTCGTCGAAGAGTACAACCTTCTGAACGAATCGGCAGGCCTCTTCGGCAAGCGCCTTCTTCATTTCGTCGAAAAGTGCCTGAACCTCGACCGCCTGATCGACGACAACGGCGATATCGCGCCGTACCGGCGGGAATTTCGACACGTCGGTCGGCGCGGGCAGCGCACGTGCAATCAGCGCGTCCGCATCGATCTCGAACATCACCGGCGCGTGCGGCAGCTCGTACTTCTGCATCAGGCGCGGGTGCAGCTCGCCGATCCAGCCGACCGCGCGGCCATCGACCTCGATGCGCGCGCTGCGGCCCGGATGAAGGGCCGGATGCTCTGCCTTCACGAAACGTGCGGCCGCGGGCGCGAGCAGCGCCTCGAGATCGCCCTTCACGTCGAAGAAATCGACCGCGCGGGTCTCTGCGCCCCACTGCTCGTCGAGTGCCGGACCGTACGCAAGCGCGCCGACACGCTTCGGTTGCGCATGACCCTCGACAGCCAGCTCGCCGGCCTTCACCGACGGATCGGCGACGAACACGCGGCCCGACTCGAACACGCGCACGCGATCAGCGCGGCGGTTCAGGTTGTGGCGCAGCACGGCGATCAGGCTGCCGAACAGCGTCGTGCGCATCACCGAAAGCTGGCTCGCGATCGGGTTCAGCAGGCGGATCGGATTGTCGTTGCCCGCGAAATCGTGCTCCCACTCCGCATCGACGAAGCTGAAGTTGACGGTTTCGGCATAGTCGCGCGCGGCAAGCGCGTGACGGATGTCGTGGATCGAGCGACGCGTCTCGTTGGTCGCACGCATTTCGCTCGTCGCGACCGGCGGACGCGCGGGGATCTTCTCGAAGCCGTAGATACGCGCCACTTCCTCGATCAGGTCTTCCTCGATCTCGATGTCGAAGCGGTGCGACGGCGGCGTGACGAGGAACGCGTCGTCGTCACGCTCGAACGGCAGGCCGAGGCGCGTGAAGATGCTGGCGATTTCGTCGGCGCCGATCTTCACGCCGATGATGCGATTCGCGCGCGACACGCGCATCTTCACCGGCGCGCGCTGCGGCAGGTTCACGGACTGATCGTCGACCGGGCCGGCCTTGCCGCCGCAGATCTCCAGAATCAGTTGCGTGATGCGCTCGACGTGCTCGACGGTCGTCGCGTAATCGACGCCGCGCTCGAAGCGATGGGCCGCATCGGTCGAGAAGTTGTACTTGCGCGAGCGGCCGCGGATGCTGTCCGGCCACCAGAACGCGGCTTCCAGGTAGATGTTGGTCGTGTCGAGCGTGACGGCCGTGCTGTCGCCGCCCATGATGCCGGCCAGGCTTTCGACCTGGCGGTCATCCGAAATCACGCCGACCGTTTCGTCCAGTTCGACCGTGTTGCCATTGAGCAGCTTCAGCGATTCGCCGCGCTTGCCCCAACGCACCTCGATGCCGCCGTGGATCTTGTCGAGATCGAACACGTGCGACGGGCGGCCGAGCTCGAACATCACGTAGTTCGAGATGTCGACGAGCGCGGACACGCTGCGCTGGCCCGAACGCTCGAGGCGCTCGACCATCCACTGCGGCGTCTTCGCATGCGCGTTCACGCCGCGGATCACGCGCCCCGAGAAGCGGCCGCACAGATCCGGCGCGGCAATGCGCACCGGCAGCGTTTCGTCGAGCTCGACGCGCACCGGGCGGATGTCGACCGGCGTCAGCGGCGCGCCGGTGATCGCGGCCGTCTCGCGCGCGATGCCGAATACGGACAGGCAGTCGGCCTTGTTCGGCGTCAGCTTGATTTCGAAGATCGTGTCGTCGAGACTGAGCGTCTCGCGGATGTCCTGCCCGACCGGCGTGTCTTCCGGCAGGATCAGCAGGCCGCTGTGATCCTCGGACAGCTTCAGCTCGCGCGCCGAGCACAGCATCCCCTGGCTCTCCACGCCGCGCAGCTTCGACAGCTTGATCGCGAACGGCTTGCCGCCCTCTTCCGACGGCGGCAGTTCCGCGCCGACCAGCGCGACCGGCACCTTGATGCCGGGCGCCACGTTCGGCGCGCCGCAGACGATATTCAGCGTCGCGCCGGTGCCGGCGTCGACCTGGCAGACATTGAGCTTGTCCGCATCCGGATGCTTGACGACTTCGAGCACGCGGCCGACGACGATCTTCGACGTCGGCGGCGCAGCCTTGCTCAGCGATTCGACTTCGAGCCCCGCCATCGTCAGCGCGTGCGACAGTTCGTCGGTCGTGAGCTGCGGGTCGACAAAGGTTCTCAACCAGGATTCAGGGAATTGCATGGATGTCTACGTTCGAAACAGGTTAGATCGACGCCCGGGCCCCATCGGATCGTCCGTCGGGGCGTGCGCGGGCACAGGTCGGCGCGGCGAGCGGCGTTATGCGAACTGGCGCAGGAAACGCAGGTCGTTCTCGAAGAACAGCCGGAGATCCTGGACGCCGTAGCGCAGCATCGTCAGGCGCTCGAGGCCGCTGCCGAACGCGAAGCCGATGTAGCGCTCGGGATCGAGGCCCATGTTGCGAATCACGGTCGGATGCACCTGCCCCGAGCCGGAGATCTCGAGCCACTTGCCGGCGTTCTTGCCTTGCTCGAACATCATGTCGATTTCGGCCGACGGTTCCGTAAACGGGAAATACGACGGACGGAAGCGCACGAGGATGTCGTCGCGCTCGAAGAATTTTTTCAGGAAGTCGGTATAGACGCCCTTGAGGTCGGCGAAGCTGATGTTTTCGTCGATCCACAGCCCCTCGACCTGATTGAACATCGGCGAGTGGGTCGCATCGCTGTCGACGCGATACGTGCGGCCCGGCGCGATCACCTTGATCGGCGGACGGTTCATGCGCGCGTAACGCACCTGCATCGGGCTCGTGTGCGTGCGCAGCAGCAGCTGGCGGCCGTCGGCGTCCTTGCCTTCCACATAGAAGGTGTCCTGCATCGAACGCGCCGGATGGTTCTCCGGGCTGTTCAGCGACGTGAAGTTGTACCAGTCGGTCTCGATTTCGGGACCGTCGGCCACGTCGAAACCGATCGAGCCGAAAATCTGTTCGACGCGCTCCCACGTGCGCATCACGGGGTGCAGGCTGCCTGCACCGGCGCCACGGCCCGGCAACGTCACGTCGATCGCCTCGGTGGCGAGGCGCTGGTTCAACAGCGCGTCGGCCAGCGCCTGGCGACGTGCGGTCAGCGCGGCTTCAACCTGCTGCTTCGCGACGTTGATGCGTGCGCCTTCGGTCTTGCGTGTTTCGGGATCGAGCTTGCCGAGGCCCTTCAGCAACTCGGTCAGCGCACCCGACTTGCCGAGAAATCGTGCTTTCTCGTTTTCGAGCGTGGTGATGTCGGCAGCCTGTTCGAAGGACTGCTGCGCGTCGGCGACAATCTGGTCCAGATCCATAGATCCCATCATTTCCAACGTCATTCGGTCTTGGCGAGCGAAACTGCTCCACCAACAAAAAACGGCCCCCACGCTCTCTTCGTTCGCTGCCCCCCCGAGGGGGCGATCGGCCCTCTTGGGGCGGCCCAGCGAGGGCCGATAAAAAAAGGGGCTCGGAAGAGCCCCGTTTTCGCTGCAGCGGCCGAGACTACCGGATCATCGCTGCAACTAACCACGCAGTGCTAATTTCGCAATTAGGCTGCAACGGCGGCTTTCACCTGCTTGACGATCGCAGCAAAAGCAGCCTTGTCGAACACCGCCATGTCGGCCAGCACCTTACGGTCGAGTTCGATCGACGCCTTCTTCAGGCCGTTGATGAACACGCTGTAGGTCATGTCGTGCTGGCGAACTGCCGCGTTGATACGCGTGATCCACAGTGCGCGGAACACACGCTTCTTGTTGCGGCGATCGCGGTACGCGTACTGACCAGCGCGCATCACCGCCTGCTTGGCGATGCGGTAGACGTTATTGCGGCGGCCGCGATAACCCTTGGCCAGGTTGATGATCTTCTTGTGGCGGGCCCGTGCGGTTACCCCACGTTTGACTCGAGGCATGTTTCTCTCCTTAGAGTATCGATTGAGGGGTTACGCGAACGGGAGCATCGCGCGGACGGAGTTCAGATCGGAATCATGAACTGCCGTAGCGCCGCGCAGATGACGCTTGTTCTTCGTGGTTTTCTTGGTCAGGATGTGACGCTTGAAGGCTTGACCGCGCTTGACGGTACCGCCCGGACGCACCACGAAGCGCTTTGCAGCGCTCTTCTTGGTCTTCATCTTAGGCATGACGAACAACTCCAGTTTATTAGATGGCGATGGGTGTGCGGTTGGCTTGCGCCCTTGACCCGCCCTTCGAAACCCAGTCCACTTGTGTACGGCGTACCGCTTGCGCAGCCACCGTCATTGTTGGCGCGTCGCCCTGACCGGGCAACGCGCCGAACCACTGTCGAACCTGCGCGCGCAGCGCGCGGGCCCGTTACTTCTTTTTCTTCGGCGAGAGCACCATGATCATCTGGCGCCCTTCCATCTTCGGCATCTGCTCGACCTGGCCGACTTCCTCGAGATCCGTGCGCAGACGCTCAAGCATCCGCATACCGATTTCCTGGTGAGCCATTTCACGGCCGCGGAAACGCAACGTGATCTTCGTCTTGTCGCCCTCTTCGAGGAAGCGCACGAGATTGCGGAGCTTGACGTTGTAATCCCCGTCATCGGTACCCGGGCGGAACTTGACTTCCTTGACCTGGATGACCTTCTGCTTCAGCTTCGCTTCGTGCTGCTTCTTCGATTCCTGGTACTTGAACTTGCCGTAATCCATCAGACGGCAAACCGGGGGAACCGCTTGCGGCGCGATTTCCACCAGGTCAACATCCAGTTCTTCCGATTTACGGAAAGCATCAGCGAGTTTTACGATACCGAGCGGTTCGTTCTCGATCCCGACCAGACGCACTTCCGGCGCAGTGATTTCACCGTTGATGCGATGCGACGACTTATCAGTAGCGATGTTACGTTTCCTCTAAAAATTAAAAAAACGAGCCGCGCTGCCAGGGCGGTTACTTGAACGAGCGCAGGTCTTCCTGCAGACGCTCAACGAAGGCATCGACCGGCATCACGCCAAGATCGACGCCGCCACGGGCACGCACGGCTACCGTTTGCGCATCACGCTCCTTATCACCCACGACGAGGAGATAAGGCACCTTTTCCAGCGTGTGCTCGCGTATTTTATAGCTAATCTTCTCGTTGCGCAAATCGGCCGTCACTCTAACCCCTTGTTTTTGCAACGATTGGGCCAGAGATTGCGCATATTCGACCTGACTTTCGGCGATATTGAGCACAACAGCCTGCATCGGCGCGAGCCAGACCGGCATCGCACCAGCGTGGTGCTCGATCAAAATGCCGAGGAATCGCTCCATCGAACCGACGATTGCACGGTGCAGCATCACGGGCCGGCGACGGCTGTTGTCTTCCGCCACGTACTCGGCGCCGAGGCGCTCCGGCAGCATCATGTCGAGCTGCAGCGTGCCGCACTGCCACGATCGGCCGAGCGCGTCCTTGATGTGGTACTCGATCTTCGGACCGTAGAACGCGCCCTCGCCCGGCAGTTCCTCCCACTGGAGGCCGCACGCCGTCAGCGCTTCACGCAGCCCCTGCTCGGCACGGTCCCACGTTTCGTCGGAACCCATGCGCTGCTCCGGACGCAGCGACAGCTTGATGTCGATGTGGTCGAAGCCGAAATCGCCGTACACGCTCATCGCGAGCTTGTTGAACGCGATCGATTCGGCAATGATCTGGTCTTCCGTACAGAAGATGTGCGCATCGTCCTGCACGAAGCCACGCACGCGCATCAGGCCGTGCAGCGCGCCCGACGCCTCGTTGCGGTGGCACGAGCCGAATTCCGCGTAACGCAGCGGCAGGTCGCGGTACGAACGCAGGCCGTGCTTGAACACCTGGACGTGCCCCGGGCAGTTCATCGGCTTGATCGCGTAGTCGCGCTTCTCCGACTCCGTCGTGAACATGTTCTCGCGGTAGTTCTGCCAGTGGCCGGACGCTTCCCACAGCGAGCGATCCATGATCATCGGCGTCTTGATCTCGAGGTAGCCGGCTTCGTTCACGCGGCGGCGCATGTACTGCTCGACCTGCTGCCACAGCGCCCAGCCCTTCGGATGCCAGAACACCATGCCCGGCGACTCTTCCTGCATGTGGAACAGGTCGAGCTGCTTGCCAAGCTTGCGGTGGTCGCGCTTTTCCGCTTCCTCGAGCATGTGCAGGTACTGGTCCTGGTCTTCCTTCTTCGTCCAGGCCGTGCCGTAGATGCGCTGCAGCTGCTCGTTCTTCGAATCGCCGCGCCAGTACGCGCCCGCGACCTTCATCAGCTTGAAGACCTTCAGCTTGCCGGTCGACGGCACGTGCGGGCCGCGGCACAGATCGGTGAAGCCGCCGTGCGAATACAGCTTGATTTCGTCGCTCTGCGGAATCGATTCGATGATCTCGGCCTTGTACTTCTCGCCGAGGCTGCGGAAATAACCTGCAGCCTCGTCGCGCGACACGACGCGGCGCGTCACGGGCTCGTCCTTCTTCACGAGTTCCTGCATGCGCTTTTCGATCTTTTCCAGATCTTCCGGCGTAAACGGACGGTTATACGAGAAGTCGTAATAGAAGCCGTTGTCGATCACGGGGCCGATCGTCACCTGCGCATCCGGATACAGATCCTTCACTGCATACGCGAGCAAGTGCGCGGTCGAGTGGCGGATGATGTCGAGGCCATCGGCATCCTTGTCCGTGACGATGGCGAGCGACGCGTCGCGGTCGATCACCGTGGACGTATCAACGAGCTCGCCGTCGAGCTTGCCACCAAGCGCAGCCTTCGCAAGGCCGGGACCGATCGAGGCTGCAACCTCGGCAACTGTCACCGGATGCTCGTATTGTCGAACTGAGCCGTCAGGCAAGCATATCGAAACCATAGCAATCTCCGTGATGCCGACAGTGGGCGGCAGACCAGGCACGCGATGTAAAAGTCACGCGCGGAATTTTCGCGACAAAAAAAATGCGGCCCCGCTTTCGAGGGGCCGCATTCGATACTTCACTCAAACTGAAAGGGCGAAAACGTTCCTCGACTAGCGTCGCTCCGAAGTGGTTTCGGTCAACGTTCGCGGTGTCATAACCGTATTCGCCTTGTTCGCGTTGAGCTATTTACTGCATCGAATACCCGGAGACCGGGCATTCTCAATTCGTTGGTAGGCTCGATTGGACTCGAACCAACGACCCCCACCATGTCAAGGTGGTGCTCTAACCAGCTGAGCTACGAGCCTAGAGAAGCTGAAATTATATGGAGCTGTTATCGGTTTGGCAAGCGTTTTTATGCGGTCGCAGCAAAATAACGATGTTCCAACCCCATCATGCCTTGCGACCGGCCCGCACGACGCCCTGTACCTCGCCGAGCAGCGTGCAGGCGCGCTGGACTTGCGCCGAGTTCGACACCTCGACCGTGAACTGCATGAATGCCGCATTGCGGCGACTCTGCGTTTTCACGCCCACGACGTTGATCTTTTCGCGTGCGAACACTTCGGAGATGTCGCGCAGCAATCCTTGCCGGTCGCTCGCCTCGATCATCAGGTCGACCGGATAAACGGACGCGCCGCGCCCGCCCAGCACGTCGGCGGACCAGGTCGTCTGCAGCACGCGCTCCGGTGCGCGCTCGACCATCCGGCGAAACGTCGGGCAGTCGCTGCGGTGGATCGACATCCCCTTGCCGCGCGTGACGAAGCCGCTGATCGGATCGGGCGGCGCCGGCCGGCAGCAGCGCGCGAGTTGGGTCAGCAGCGCGTCGACGCCCACCACCAGCACGCCGGTCGACGCGCCGTGCGCGACGCTCGCGCCGCTGCTGCGCTTCTCGAAATCGGCAGGCGCCTCCGGCGCCGGCTCAGCGGGCGGCGCATCGGACAGCGCGTGCTCGACATTGCGCAGGCTGAATTCTTCCTTGCCGACGACCGAGAACAACTCCTCGGGCGACTTGAAGCCGAGCTTCGCGGCGAGGTTGTCCAGGCTGACCGACGTCTTGCCCTCGCGCTGCAGCGTCTTTTCGACGAGCGCGCGGCCGTGCGCGACGTTTTCCTCCTGCTCGATCGAGTTGAACCACGCCCGTACCTTCTGACGCGCGCGCGGGCTCTTCAGGTAGCCGAGCTGCAGGTTCAGCCAGTCGCGCGACGGCCCGCCCTCCTTCACCGCGACGATCTCGACCGTCTGGCCGTTCGCGAGCGGCGTGTTCAGCGGCACCATCGCGCCGTCGACGCGCGCGCCGCGACAACGATGACCGAGTTCGCTGTGCAGGTGGTACGCGAAATCGACCGGCGTCGCGCCCTGCGGCAGCGCGATCACGCGCGCCTGCGGCGTCAGCACGTAGATGTGGTCGTCGTCGAGCGACGTCTCGCGCAATTGCGCCCACGCCTGGTCGCCCGATACCCCGGGGCCGTCCTCGACGTCGTCCTTCCATGCGAGCAACTGGCGCAGCCATGCGATCTTCTCGTCGTATTTGTCGCTCGCCGAGAACTGGCCGCCATAACCGCGCGCACCGGCCTCCTTGTAGCGCCAGTGCGCGGCAACGCCATACTCGGCGAAGCGATGCATCTCCTGCGTGCGGATCTGCACTTCGAACGCACGGCCGTCGTCGCCGATCACGACCGTATGCAGCGACTTGTAGCCGTTCGGCTTCGGTCGCGAGATGTAGTCGTCGAACTCCTTCGGCACCGGCTGCCACAGGTGATGCACGATGCCGAGCACCGTGTAGCAATCCTTGATGTCGGGCACGATCACGCGAAACGCGCGTACGTCGTAAAGCTCGGAGAAATCGAGCTCCTTGCCGCGCATCTTGCGCCAGATGCTGTAGATATGCTTCGGCCGGCCGCCCACGTCGGCCTGGATGTTCGCGTCCGCCAGCTCGTGCTGCAGCCGCGCGATCGCCTGCGTGACGTACGCCTCGCGTTCGATGCGCTTCTCGTCGAGCAGCTTCGCGATCCGCTTGTAGGTGACCGGATCCTCGAAGCGGAACGCGAGATCCTCGAGCTCCCACTTCAGTTGCCAGATCCCGAGACGGTTCGCGAGCGGCGCATAGATCTCGAGCGTCTCGCGCGCGACACCGGGCGGCGGGTCGAGCTTCGCGGCCGCGTAGTAGCGCAGCGACTGCAACCGCGACGCGAGCCGGATCAGCACCACCCGGATGTCCTGCGCGAACGCGAGGAGCATCTTGCGCAACGCCTCGATCTGCGTGCGGCGCTCTTCCGCCGCGTCGCGCCCCGCGTCGGGCACCGCATTCTGCGCGGCGCGCAGGCTGACGGTGCCGAGCCGCAACAACTTGCGTACGTCGGATACGAGCCGCGCCACTTCGTCGCCGAAACGCTCGGTGAGCTCGCGCTCGGGATTGCTCAGGTGCGGCGTCAGTACGAACAGCGCGGCAGCCTGCATCGCCGACGGATCGACGTTCAGCGTACGCATGATCGACGCCGTGCCCGCCGAGTGATCGGCGAGCAGTTCGCCGGACGACAGGCGTGCGTCGCCAGCCCGCTCGCGCACGAACGCGAGCACGTCGTCGAACGACGGTGCCGCGACGGGGGAAGTGGAAACGGACTCGGTCATTGCACGGCCTGACGGAATGCGATCATCGTCGGTTAATGCTCTGCCCCGCTCAGCTCCGCTGCGCGGCGACGACCACGATCTCGACGAGCAGCGCCGGATCCGCGAGCTTCGCCTCGACGGTGGCGCGCGGCGGCGTATTGCCCTGCGC
This sequence comes from Burkholderia sp. S-53, assembly GCF_025560745.1. Classification (NCBI taxonomy): domain Bacteria; kingdom Pseudomonadati; phylum Pseudomonadota; class Betaproteobacteria; order Burkholderiales; family Burkholderiaceae; genus Burkholderia; species Burkholderia sp. S-53. The sequence goes on along the minus strand of NZ_CP090483.1, from coordinate 1,635,700 downwards.
GACCCACGCGTCCCACTCCGCGTTCATGCCTTCGAAGTTCGCCAGGTCCGAGATGTAGATCTGCACCGACAGCAGATGCGCCTTGTCGCTGTTCGCTTCGGCGAGCAGGCGGTCGATGTGGCCGAGCACTTCGCGCGTCTGGCCCTGGATGTCCTGGGTGGTGTCTTCGGCGATCTGGCCTGCCAGATACACGGTACCGTTGTGGATCGCGGTTTCGGAGAGACGGGCCCCGACGTGGTGACGAATGACTGCCATGGAATGTTCCGGTCGTGAGTGGATGAAGAATCGGACGACGACACGGCCCGCGTGCCGCCGAACCGCATATTATGACGCGTTTATGCGTCGCCTTCGACGAAAAACCGCCGCGCGAGCGCAATCTGGTCGGCGCTGATGAACGCCGGCGCGTGGCCCGCACCCGGAATCTCGGCCTGCGTCACATGCCGGCCACGACGCATCATGTCGGCCACCGTCTCGCGCGACAGCAGGTCGGACGTCTCGCCGCGCACGACGAGCAGCGACGCGCCCGTCGCCTCGATGGCGTGCCACAGCGCGGCCTCGCCGAGCGCGGCCAGTTCGGGCGTCGTCGCCCTGAACGGCTCCGCGATGCGCGGATCGTAGCGCATCGTCCAGCCACCTTCGGGCAGCTCGCGCAGCAGCGGCCCGTTGATATCGCGCCACTCGTCGGCGGTCAGCGCGCCGAACGGCAGCGACAGCGACGTCAGATAGTCGATACCTTCCTGCCTGGTTGCGAAGCGCGGCTGCACGCCGAGATACTCGCCGATGCGCGTCAGCGAATCAGGCTCGATGCGCGGGCCGACGTCGTTGACGATCATCCGGCGCAGCGGCGAACCGGGCAGCCCCGCGAGCGCCATGCCGATCAGGCCGCCCATCGACGTGCCGAACCAGTCGACCGATTCGACGTCGAGCCGTGCGATCAGCGTCACCATGTCGGCCACGTATTGCGGAATCGCGTAGAGCCGCGGATCGGCAAGCCAGTCCGACCGGCCGCGCCCGACGACATCGGGGCAAACGACGCGATACGTATCGGACAGCGCGGCAGCGAGCCGATCGAAATCGCGCCCGGAACGGGTCAGGCCATGCACGCAAACCAGCACGCGCGGGTTGGCGGGATCGCCCCACTCGGTATAGGCAATGTGATGAAGGCCGGCAGCGCTCGCACACTGCACGCGCCGCTGGCGCGGAACCACGGGATTCGCTGGGGTCGTTGGCATCGTTGGCATCCTGTCGAACGGGGGCGACGCGCGGGGCAACGCCTGCGACGCCCGATGCAAACGATTGTAAACCGCTTCCGTCATGCGGGTCGGCTCACCGGGCGCCGAACACGCGGCCCGATCGCCGTCGATGACAAACGCCCCGCATGCCGTCGTCCGGCATGCGGGGCGCCGAAACCGCGCCTGCGCGCGGCGAACTTATGCGACTGCGCTGACGTCGAGCGGCGCGCCCGTCTTCGCCTGGATCTCGTCGACGCCCACGCCGTCGGCGAGCTCTAGAACCTTCAGCCCGGCCGGCGTCACTTCGATCACGCCGAGATCGGTGATGATCAGGTCGACCACGCCGACACCCGTCAACGGCAGGTTGCACTCGTCGAGAATCTTGTGCTGGTCGCCCTTCGCGACGTGCTCCATCAGCACGACGACGCGCTTCACGCCGGCGACGAGGTCCATCGCACCGCCCATGCCCTTGATCATCTTGCCGGGGATCATCCAGTTCGCGAGGTCGCCCTGCTTGCTGACCTGCATCGCACCGAGGATCGCGAGGTTGATGTGACCGCCGCGGATCATCGCGAACGAGTCGGCCGACGAGAAGATCGACGAGCCCGGCAGCGTCGTGACGGTCTGCTTGCCTGCGTTGATGAGATCGGCGTCGACTTCGTCCTCCGTCGGCGACGGGCCGATGCCGAGCAGGCCGTTCTCCGACTGCAGCCACACCTCGACACCCTCCGGCACGTGGTTTGCGACGAGCGTCGGCAAGCCGATGCCGAGGTTCACGTAGAAGCCGTCCTGCAGTTCCTTCGCCGCGCGCGCGGCCATCTGGTCACGATTCCAGGCCATGTCAGTCTCCTTTCGCGCGTACGACGCGTTGTTCGATGCGTTTTTCCGGCGTCGCGTTCAGCACGATGCGCTGCACGAAAATCCCCGGCGTATGGACCTGGTCCGGATCGAGCGTGCCGTTCTCGACGATCTCCTCGACCTCGACCACGGTGATCTTGCCGGCCATCGCGCACATCGGGTTGAAGTTGCGCGCGGTGCGGCGATAGATCAGGTTGCCGGACTTGTCGGCCTTCCACGCCTTCACGAGCGCGACATCGGCCGTCAGCGACGGCTCGAGCACGTAGTGGCGATCGCCGAACTGGCGCGTTTCCTTGCCTTCCGCGATCACGGTACCGTAGCCGGTGTTCGTGAAGAACGCGGGGATGCCCGCGCCGCCCGCGCGCAGCTTTTCGGCCAGCGTGCCTTGCGGCGTGAATTCGAGCTCGAGTTCCCCGGCCAGGTACTGGCGCTCGAACTCCTTGTTCTCGCCGACGTACGACGAGATCATCTTCTTGATCTGGCGCGTTTCCAGCAACAGGCCGAGACCGAAACCGTCGACGCCTGCGTTGTTGCTGATGCACGTGATGCCCTTGACGCCCGAATCGCGCAACGCCGCGATCAGTGCCTCCGGAATCCCGCACAGGCCGAAGCCGCCCACCGCGAAGGTCTGTCCGTCGCGGACGATCCCTTCCAGCGCGGCAGCCGCGCTTGGATAGACTTTGTTCATCTGTTGTCCCTTCCTTTATGGAAACCAGCAAAACCGGTTCACGCGCCCCGATGGGCCGCAAGCCCGCCGCATCATTCTATGCATGCGCGGCGATACCTGCGTCGAGGCGCGCTGTTTTTATGTCGCGGCAAACCGTCGCGAGATGCCTGAAAGGGTACGATGCGGCGCGGATGCGGCACAATACGCAAAAATACATAAGCGTTTGCCTCCGGTTGCCTGCGCCATGACCGCTCTCGATTACCAGACTGCCTTCCACCTCGCGCCGCTCGGCCTCGTGATGTCGCGCGACCGCGTAATCGAGGACTGCAACGACGCGCTCGCGTCGATCTTCCGCTGCGCGCGGGCCGACCTGATCGGGAAATCGTACGAGGTGCTCTACCCGTCGACGGACGAATTCCAGCGAATCGGCGAGCGCATCGCGCGCGTAATGGCCGCGAACGGCATCTATTCGGATGACAGAATCATGAAACGGGCCGACGGCGAGCTGTTCTGGTGCCACGTGACGGGCCGCGCGCTCGACCGCACCGCGCCGCTCTCCGCCGGCGTCTGGACCTTCGAGGATTTGAGCGCGACGCGCCGCGTCGCCGTCGAGCTGACCCCGCGCGAGCGCGAGATCGCCGCGCAACTCGCGACCGGCAAGACCAGCAAGCAGATCGGGCGCGTGCTCGACATCAGTTCGCGCACGGTCGACATCTACCGCGCACGGCTGATGCGCAAGTACGGGACGAACAACACGCCGGAGCTGCTGCAGCGCCTGCTCGGGCAGTGAACGGGCAGCAAATGGCAGCGCCCGGATGACAATCGGCCGCACATGGCGGCCGATTCGGGTGACAACGGGCATGGCGACTCACCGGCGCGCCGGCGCCGGCCTCGCCGTATCGGCGCTCAGCCGATTTTCGTCTCGAGCGCGCGCTCGATCGTGTCGCGCAACAGTTGCGGCAGCGGCACCGACTTGCCGAGCGCATAGTCGACCCATACGCACCGCGCGTTGCCGCGCGCATAGACGTGCTGCGGATCGTCCGCACGCGTGAGTTCGAAACCGGTGTCGAAACTGCTTCGGCCGGGTTTCGCGGCCGACATCTTTGCGATCACGTCGCCCGGATAATGCAGTTGCTTGAGGAATTCCATCGACGCCGTGACGATGACGGGCCCCTGCCCCTCGCCGTTGCCGCCGGCGATGCCGAGTTCCTCGAACCACGAGATCCGCGCCTGCTCCATGTAGCGGAAATAGACCGTGTTGTTCACGTGGCCGAACGCGTCCATGTCGCCCCAGCGGATCGGCATCGACATCTCAAAAACGGGTGAGTAATCGCTTGTTGCGCTCATTGCAGTCTTCTTTGTTGCGGTATGTCGTCCGCTCAGGCGAGGCCGAAGCCGTCGTCGGCGGAGATAATCGAGCCATTGATGAACTGCGACTCGTCGGCCGCGAGCAGCAACAACAGCCCGTCGAGATCCTGCGGCTTGCCGACGCGCCGGCGCGGCAGCATCGACTGCAGCTTCTGGCCCTGCTCGGTTTCCCACAGGTAATGATTGATTTCGGTATCGATATAGCCCGGACAGATCGCGTTGACGTTGATCCCGTGGCGCCCCCATTCGAGCGCCATCGCGCGCGTCATCTGCACGACCGCGGCCTTGCTCATCGCGTACAGCCCGATCTGCGGAAACACGCGCAGGCCGGCCACCGATGCGATGTTGATGATCCGGCACGGCGGCTTGCCGTTACCGCTGCCGTTCGCGCGCATGATCATCCGCTTCGCGACTTCCTGCGCGACGAAAAACGCGCCGCGCGTGTTGGTATCGAACACGAATTCGAAATCGGCCGGCGTCACGTCGACGAGCTTCTGCATCGTCGACACGCCCGAATTGTTCACGAGGATGTCGATCGTGCCGGCTTCCGTCTCCGCATGCGCGACCGCCGCCTTGATGCTCTGGACGTCGGTGACGTCGAGCGACACCACGTGCGCGGCGCCCCCCTCCGCCTCGATCTCCGCGCGCAGTTCCTTCAGGCGCTCGACGCGGCGGCTCGCGAGCACGACCTTCGCGCCGGCCTGCGACAGCACCTGCGCGAAGCGTTGCCCAAGACCGCTCGACGCGCCCGTCACCAGTGCAACCTTGCCTTCCAGATTGATCGACCGACCCATTGCACACCCCTTTCGATGTCGTTTCGCCGCCCCGGACAGCGCAGCCCGTGCGGCATAACCCTAGCATAAAAATAGAACGATCGTGCCAATCTAGACACCTGCTGTTGCGGCAAGCGTTTCGTTTCGCAGACAATACGCTCCCGAATAAAAGCATTCTAACGGTTAGAGGAACGCCAATGACCCCCGCAAGCCTCATCGAGCAATACGGCCCGCGCGAATCGATGGAATACGACGTCGTGATCGTCGGCGGCGGCCCCGCCGGGCTGTCGGCGGCGATCCGGCTCAAGCAGCTGGCCGCCGAGAAAGGCACCGAGATCGGCGTGTGCGTGCTCGAGAAGGGTTCCGAGATCGGCGCGCACATCCTGTCGGGTGCGGTGATGGACCCGCGCGCGATCACCGAGCTGTTCCCCGACTGGAAGGAACAGGGCGCGCCGCTGACCGTCGAGGTGACGGAAGACCGCTTCCTGTTCCTGTCCGAGAAGAGCGCGGTGACGACGCCGAACTGGGCGCTGCCCGAGAACTTCAAGAACCACGGCAACTACGTGATCTCGCTGGGCAACGTCACGCGCTGGCTCGGCACGCAGGCAGAAGCGTTGGGCGTCGAGATCTTCCCGGGCTTCCCGGCCGCCGAGATCCTGTATAACGACGACGGCTCCGTGAAGGGCGTCGCGACCGGCAACATGGGCGTGGGCAAGGACGGCGAGCCGACCGAGAACTTCCAGCTCGGCATGGAACTGCACGCGAAGTACACGCTGTTCGCCGAAGGCTGCCGCGGCCACCTCGGCCGCCAGCTGATCTCGAAGTTCAAGCTTGACGCGAACGCTGATCCGCAGGCGTACGGGATCGGCATCAAGGAACTGTGGGAAATCGATCCGGCGAAGCACAAGCCGGGCCTCGTGATCCACACGGCCGGCTGGCCGCTGAAGTCGGATACCTACGGCGGCTCGTTCCTGTATCACATGGACAACAACCAGGTCGTGGTCGGCTTCGTGGTCGGCCTCGGCTACACGAACCCGTACCTGTCGCCGTTCGAGGAATTCCAGCGCTACAAGACGCATCCGTCGATCCGCGCATTCCTCGAAGGCGGCAAGCGCGTGTCGTACGGCGCGCGCGCGATCACCGCGGGCGGGCTGCTGTCGCTGCCGAAGACGGTGTTCCCGGGCGGCGCGCTGATCGGCGACGACGCGGGTTTCCTGAACGCATCGCGAATCAAGGGCAGCCACGCGGCAATCAAGACCGGGATGCTGGCGGCCGACGCCGCGTTCGACGCGGTGCAGGCCGGCCGCCAGAGCGACGAGCTCAACGCGTACCCGGACGCGTTCAAGCAATCGTGGCTGTACACGGAGCTGTACCGCGCGCGCAACTTCAAGCAGTGGATGGCCAAGGGGCTGTATCTCGGCACGCTGATGGTCGGACTCGAACAGAAGGTGATGGGCGGCAACGTGCCGTGGACGCTGCATCACCAGCATGCCGATCATGAAATGCTGAAGCCGGCGTCGCAGTGCGAGCCGATCGAGTATCCGAAGCCGGACGGCAAGCTGACGTTCGACCGGCTGTCGTCGGTGTTCATCTCGAACACGAACCACGAGGAGAACCAGCCGGCGCACCTGACGCTGAAGGATGCGAGCGTGCCGGTGAACGTAAACCTGCGCACGTACGCGGGGCCGGAGGCGCGGTTCTGCCCGGCGGCGGTGTACGAGTTCATGAAGAACGACGACGGCAGCGACCGGCTGGTGATCAACGCGCAGAACTGCGTGCACTGCAAGACCTGCGACATCAAGGACCCGACGCAGAACATCGTGTGGGTCACGCCGGAAGGCGGCGGCGGGCCGAATTACCCGAACATGTAACCTGCCGGAACGCGCCGCCACGAGCGGCGCGCTTTTTTTGGCGGGCCGCGCTGCAATCGGTTGCAAACGAAACGGGGCGCTGCATCACGCAGCGCCCCGTTTGCATTCATCGCTCGACGATCGAGACGAGGCGCACAGCGCCCCGCCCGCTTGCGTCAGGTCGCGCTGCCCGCGATCTTCGGCGTCGGCGTCTCGACGTCGCCGCACTGCGCGCGATGGCGCAGTGCATGATCGATCAGCACCAGTGCAAGCATCGACTCGGCGATCGGCGTGGCACGAATGCCGACGCACGGATCGTGGCGGCCGAAGGTTTCCACCGTAGCCCCGTCGCCGGCCTTCGTGATCGAACGACGCGGCGTGCGGATGCTCGACGTCGGCTTGATCGCGATCGACACGGTGATGTCCTGCCCCGTCGAAATCCCGCCGAGCACGCCGCCCGCATGGTTGCCGACGAAACCGCCCGGCGTCAGCTCGTCGCCGTGCACCGAGCCGCGTTGCGCGACGCTGTCGAAGCCCGCGCCGATCTCGACGCCCTTCACCGCGTTGATGCTCATCATCGCCTTCGCGATGTCCGCATCGAGACGGTCGAACACGGGTTCGCCCCAACCGACCGGCACCCCCGACGCGACGACATCGATGCGTGCGCCGATCGAATCACCGTCCTTGCGCAGCGCATCCATGTAGGCCTCGAGCTCCGGAACGACCGCTGCGTTCGGCGAGAAGAACGGATTCTCGCGCACATGCGACCAGTCGACGAACGGCACGTCGATCTCGCCGAGGCTGCTCATGTAGCCACGCACCTCGACGCCGAAGCGCTCGCGCAGCCACTTCTTCGCGACCGCGCCCGCGCCGACGATCGGCGCGGTCAGACGCGCGGACGAGCGGCCGCCGCCGCGATAGTCGCGGATGCCGTACTTCTGCCAGTAGGTGTAATCGGCATGGCCGGGACGGAACGTCTCGACGATGTTGCCGTAGTCCTTGCTGCGCTGGTCGGTATTGCGGATCAGCAGCGCGATCGGCGTGCCGGTCGTCACGCCTTCGAACACGCCCGACAGGATCTCGACCTCGTCGGCCTCCTGCCGTTGCGTCACGTGCCGCGACGTGCCGGGCTTGCGGCGATCCAGCTCGAACTGGATGTCGGCTTCGGTCAGCCCCATCCCCGGCGGGCAGCCGTCGATCACGCAGCCGATCGCGGGACCGTGCGATTCGCCGAAGGTCGTGACAGTGAAAAGCGTGCCGAGGGTATTGCCGGACATGATGGAACCGCCCAAAGAGAAATGGGCAAACCGATGCGCTGCCGGGGCCGCAGGCAGTTCGATCGTTTGCCGGTCGAGAAAAAGAGGTAAACCGCTATTATGCCAGCCGTCCCGGGCCGGCGGGCCGCATGAAACGCCGGCCGGGCGCGCGGTACGCGCATGCGCGCCCCGGATGGTGCGGCCGGAAGCCCGTTCCGGCCGACTTGCAGCCGAATGCCTGCCCGCGGGCGCCCGCCTACTTCCGCGCGCCGCGCAGTTCGGTCACCGCGGCCTGCAGCGACTCGGGCGTTGCGACCGACGCCGGGACCGGCTCGCCGACCGCCAGCGTCAGCCGGCTCATCACGCCGCGCTTGATGGGCCGCGGCATCCGCGCATCGGAATGCCGCGAGAAATAGCTGCCCCAAAGCCCGCGCAGCGCCATCGGAATCACCGGCGCCGGCGTGCGGCCCAGGATCTCGGTGATGCCGTGATGGAACGTATTGATGTCGCCCGTCTTCGTCAGCTTGCCCTCGGGGAAGATGCACACGAGTTCGCCTTCTTTCAGCGCGGCCTCGCACGCGTCGTACGCGCGCGCGAGCATCTCGGGATCCTCGTGGCGCGGCGCGATCGGGATCGCCTTCGCATGCCGGAACACCCAGCTCGCGAAGCGCGTCTTGAAGATCCGGTGATCCATCACGAAACGGATCGGGCGCGGGCTCGCGGCGGCCAGCACGAGCGCATCGACGTAGCTGACATGGTTGCAGACAAGCACGGCCGCCCCCTCCGCCGGGATCCGCTCAGCGTGCACGAGGCGAATCCGGTAGAACGTATGCACGAGCACCCACGCGACGAAACGCAGCAGGAACTCGGGCACGAGCAGGTAGATATACGTCGCGACGATGACGTTCAGCAGCGCGGTGGCGAGGAACAGGCCCGGGATGTCGACACCGGCCTTGGTCAGCCCCATCGCCATCACGGCCGACAGGATCATGAACAGCGCGTTCAGGATATTGTTCGCGGCGATGATCCGCGCGCGGTGCGTCGGCGCGCTGCGGCTCTGGATCAGCGCATACAGCGGCACGCTGTAGAAGCCGCCGAACATCGCGAGCAGGAACAGGTCGGCGAGGATACGCCAGTGGCGCGCACCGGCCAGGAATTCGCCGACCGACAGCAGGTGGCCGGGCGACGGCAGCGCGTGGCTCGCGAAATACAGCTCGATCGCGAACACGCTGATGCCGATCGAGCCGAGCGGCACGAGGCCGATCTCGACGCGCCGCTGCGACAGGCGTTCGCACAGCAGCGAGCCGAGACCGATGCCGACCGAGAAGGTCGCGAGCAGGATCGTGACGACGTCGGGGCTCGCGGACAGCACGTCCTTCGCGAAATTGAAGAACGACGTGAGGAACGTCGCGCCGACGAACCACAGCCACGAGATGCCGAGCAGGCTCAGGAACACGGTGCGGTTCTGCCGCGCGAGCCCGAGGTTGCGCCAGGTCTCGCTGAACGGATTCCAGTTGATCACGAGATCGGGCTGCGGCGCCGGCGTGGACGGCACGCGCTGCGAGACGAGCCGCCCCGCGATCGCGATGACGACGACGCTCACCGCGAGCACGCGCTCGCCGCTGCCTTCGATACCCGCGGCCGCGCCGCCGATGATCGTGCCGATCAGGATCGCGATGAACGTGCCCATCTCGACGAGACCGTTGCCGCCGACCAGTTCGTGCTCGCCGAGATGCTGCGGCAGGTACGAATACTTGACGGGCCCGAACAGCGTCGAGTGCATCCCCATCATGAACGTGCACAGATACAGCAGGGTCGCGCTGTGCGTGACGAAGCCGGCCGCTCCGACCAGCATCAGCACGATCTCGAAGGTCTTCACGAAGCGCGTGAGCGTCGCCTTGTCGTACTTGTCGGCGATCTGGCCGGACGTCGCCGAAAACAGCACGAACGGCAGGATGAAGATCGCGGAAATCAGGAACGCGGCCGTCTTCGCGTCGACGCCCGAGAACCGCGCGGTGTGATAGGTGACGAGCGACGTGAAGCCGATCTTGAAGACGTTGTCGTTCAGCGCGCCGAGGAACTGGGTCGTGAAGAACGGTGCGAAACGGCGCTCGCGCAACAGGTCGAACTGCGACGCGTGGGCGCGCCGTTCGTCGCGCTGCCCCGATGTGGCTTGCGTTTGATCGCTCATGCGGAATACGCGCGCGTCGTCTTGGCGAAGCTGCGCGGGCCTTGTTGTGTTGTCGTTGAAAAAACGGCGGCGCAGGACGAACCTGCGCCGCCGCGCGCCGGATGGCGACGCCCGCGCGTCAGGGCGCCGGGCGCGGTGTGGTTCACGGCTTGTGCGCTTCGGCTTCCGATTCCGGCCAGTCGCGGATGTACGCCTTCAACATCCGGTTCTCGAAGCTCTGTGCCTCGACGACCGTCTTCGCGACGTCGTAGAACGAAATGACGCCCATCAGCACCTTCTTGTCGAGCACGGGCATGTAGCGCGCGTGGCGCTCGAGCATCATCCGGCGCACTTCGTTGACGTCCGTTTCCGGCGTGCACGTGAGCGGCTCGTCCATCACCTTGCGCACCTGCACGTCGCCGATCGCGCCGCCGTTGACGTGCAGGCGCAGGATGATCTCGCGGAACGTCAGCATCCCGACGAGATCGCCATACTCCATCACGACGAGCGAACCGATGTCGTGCTCGGCCATCGTATCGACCGCTTCGCGCAGCGGTTTATCGGGCGTCACCGTAAACAGCGTGTTGCCCTTCACTTTCAGAATATCGCTGACGCGCATCGTAGTCCCCTCATGCTTGAATGCAAAACCTCTTTCGATCCTATCGGAAAGCCTGTCAAAAGGAAAGCGCAGGCCGGCGCGGCTGGCCGCCCCCCCGCTTGCGGACACCGGCCGCCGGCCGCACAATGGCCCCATGAACAGCGGCCCGAGGAGACGGCCATGGCGCATACGCATTCGGAGCAATTCGCCAGCTTCGCTGATTTCTACCCGTATTACCTGAACGAACACCAGAACCTGACGTCGCGGCGGCTGCACTTCATCGGCTCGCTCGGCGTGATCGGCTGCGTCGCGATGGCGATCGCGACAGGCAACTGGCTGTGGCTGCCGGCGGCTGTCGTCTGCGGCTACGGGTTCGCGTGGGTCGGACACTTCTTCTTCGAGAAGAATCGCCCGGCCACGTTCCGGCATCCGATCTACAGCCTGATGGGCGACTGGGTGATGTTCAAGGACATCTGCACCGGCAAGATTCCGCTGTAGCCGCCGGGCGCCGCATTCACGCGGGCCGCGGCGGCCGCGCGTGCGGGTCGGGCACGCCGTCCGGCGCCTGCCCCGGGATACCCGTCGGCTGTGCGCCCGCGAGCCGGTGCGCGGCGATCAGCGACTCGAGCGACACGTCGAACCGCTCGTTCGACAGCACCTCGAGCAGCGCCGCGCCGTCGACATGGCTGCGCCGCCGCTGCAACTGGTAGGTCAGCTCCGTGCGGTCGATCACCAGCACGTCGAACAGTTGCGCGAGCGTCAGTTGCTCCGGGTTCGCGAGCAGGACGTAGCGCGGCGCGGCATCGCCGCCGGCGTCCAGCCTCGCAATCCATTCCCGCTCCTCCATCGTCGTCAGCAACCGCAGCGCGGTTTCCATGTCGCACCGCAGCATGGTCGCGAGCCGCAGCGCCGCGTACCCGGGCTTGCCCGCCGCACGTGCCTCGGCAAGCCGCGCGAGCAGTTCGAGCGCATCGAGCAGGTCGCTGCCCGGATAGTGGATGCGATGGAACTGACCGACGCGGATCGCCGGCAGCGCGGACGCCACCATCGCACCGAGCAGCGCGACGAACCAGCTGAGGTACACCCATAGCAGGAACACCGGCAGCGCCGCGAACGCGCCGTAGACGGCCGTATAGGTCGGAATGCGACGCACGTAGTAGCCGAACCCGCGTTTCGCGAACTCGAACGCGATGGCCGCGAACAGCCCGCCGATCACCGCGTCGCGCCAGGCGACCGTGCAGTTCGGCAGGTACACGTACAGCAGCGTGAACGCGAGCACCGTCAGCGGCAGCGACGCGAGCGCGAGCAGCCACTCGACGATCGACGTGGACGGCCCCGCGCCGGTGAACGCGAGCGACTGCGTGAACAGATACGACGAGATCGACAGGCTCACGCCGAACAGCAAGGGCCCAAGCGTGATCAGCGCCCAGTACGCGAGCACGCGCTGTGCGAACGGCCGTGGCTTGCGCACCCGCCAGATCAGGTTGAAGGCCGATTCGATCGTCATCATCGTCATCACCGACGTGACGACGAGCACGATCAGGCCGGCCGTCGTCAGCCCCTTGGCCTTCGACGCGAACTGGTTCAGGTACTTGAAGATCTGGACGTTGAACTGCGCGGGCATCAGGTGATCCGCGAGGAACCCCTGCAGCGAGATCTGGAACGACGCGAACATCGGGAACGCGGTGAACAGCGCGAACGCGACCGTCACGAGCGGCACGAGCGCCAGCATCGTCGTGAAGGTCAGACTGCCCGCCACTTGCGGGATGCGATCCTCGGCGCTGCGCCGGGCCGCGAACTGCGCGAGGCGCTTGAGGGTGTCGAGATCGACGCTCAACTTCGGCAAACGGCTTCTCCTTCTTGATGCTGCACGCCTCTCGGCGCGCCGCCGCCGCGCTGCGCGACGGCTTCAGCCCCTATAATAGCCGCTCGATCCAGCAGGGGCCGACTGCACCGGGCACGCGCGCGGCCGCACGCGGCTCCGTAGCCCATGAAAGACATCCTCGTCCTCTATTACAGCCGCCACGGCGCCACGCGCGATCTCGCGCTCGCCATCGCCAACGGCATCGACAGCGTGCCGGGCATGCAGGCACGCATCCGCACCGTGCCGCCCGTGTCGGCAGTCTGCGAAGCCACTGCCCCCGACATCCCCGCCGACGGTCCGCCCTATGCGGAACTGCGCGACCTCGAGGAATGCGCGGGCCTCGCGCTCGGCTCGCCGACCCGTTTCGGCAACATGGCCGCGTCGCTCAAGTATTTCCTCGACGGCACGACGCCGCAATGGCTGTCGGGCGCGCTGACCGGCAAGCCGGCGAGCGTGTTCACGTCGACGGGCAGCCTGCACGGCGGCCAGGAATCGACGCTGCTGTCGATGATGCTGCCGCTGCTGCATCACGGGATGATGATCGTCGGCATCCCGTACACCGAATCCGCGCTCAGCACGACGCGCACTGGCGGCACGCCGTACGGCGCGTCGCATGTCTCGCAGCACGATCGCGCCGCGCCCGGCGGACTGTCGGCGGACGAAAAGGCGCTCGCGGCCGCGCTCGGCGTGCGGCTCGCACGCGCGGCGGCCGCCCTTTCCAACGCCCAGGCGGCCGAAGCCGCATGAACGCGCCCGCCCGCCCCGCCGTCGCGGCCCGGCCGCGCTGCGCGCTGGCCGCCGCCGCGTGCCTCGTCGCGCTGATCGCGCTGTCGCTCGCGTGGGAGCTGTGGCTCGCGCCGTTGCGCCCGGGCGGCTCCGCGCTGATGCTGAAGGCCGTACCGCTCGCGCTCGCGCTGCCCGGCGTCTGGCGGCGTAACATCTATACGATGCAGTGGGCGAGCATGCTGATTCTCGTCTATTTCGCCGAAGGCATCGTGCGCGGCATGTCCGATCGCGGCTTGTCCGCGACGCTCGGCTGGTGCGAGACCGCGCTTGCCGTCGGCTTCTTCGTGGCGGCGCTGGCGTACGTCGCGCCGTTCAAGCGCGCGGCAAAAAAGTCGCGCGCCGCGTCCTGACCCTTACGCGACAAGGTGATGATGTCCTCCGAAGCTTTCGTTTCAGCGTGCCGCGACGCGATCGGCGCCGACCACGTGCTGACCGACCCGCACGATACCGAACCGTTCCTGACCGACTGGCGCCGCCGCTACAAGGGTGCCGCGTGCGCGGTGCTGAAACCCGCGAACACGGCCGAAGTCGCCGCACTCGTCAAGCTGGCCAACGCGCACGGCATCGCGCTCGTACCGCAAGGCGGCAACACGGGCCTCGCGGGCGGCGCGACGCCCGATGCGAGCGGCAGCCAGGCCGTGCTGAGCGTCGCGCGACTGAACTGCGTGCGCGCGCTCGATCCGCACAACAACACGATCACCGTCGAAGCCGGCGTGATCCTCGCCGACGTGCAGGCACGCGCGCGCGACGGCGGCCGGCTGTTCGCGCTGAGCCTCGCGGCGGAAGGCAGTTGCACGATCGGCGGCAACCTGTCGACCAATGCGGGCGGTACCGCGGTGCTGCGCTACGGCAACGCGCGCGAGCTGTGCCTCGGGCTCGAGGTCGTGACGCCGCAGGGCGAGATCTGGGACGGGCTGCGCGGGCTGCGCAAGGACAACACCGGCTACGACCTGCGCGACCTGTTCATCGGCGCGGAAGGCACGCTCGGGATCATCACCGCTGCCGTGATGAAGCTGCATCCGCTGCCGGCCGCACAGGTCACGGCACTGGCCGCGCTCGAATCGCCGCACGCGGCGCTCTACTTCCTCGCGCTCGCGCAGCGCGCGGCCGGGCCGCTGCTGACCGGCTTCGAGCTGATGTCGGATTTCTGCATGCAGCTGGTCGGCAAGCACTACCCGCAACTGCGCTACCCGTTCACGCAGACGCATGCGCAGACGGTGCTGCTCGAACTGTCCGACAACGAAAGCGAAGCGCATGCGCGCGCGCTGTTCGAGAAGCTGATGGAAGAAGCGTTCGAGGCCGGGCTCGTGGTCGACGCGGTGGTCGCGGAGAATCTCGCGCAGTCGCGCGCGTTCTGGGACCTGCGCGAGCACATCCCGCTCGCCCAGGCCGACGAGGGGCTCAACATCAAGCACGACATCGCGGTGCCGATCTCGTCGGTCGCGCGGTTCATCGACGAGACCGACGCGGCGATCCAGCAGGCCGCGCCGGGTGCGCGGATGGTCACGTTCGGCCACCTCGGCGACGGCAACCTCCACTACAACGTGCAGATGCCCGAAGGCGGCGATCCGAAGGCGTTCCTCGCCGCATTCCAGGCGCCGATCAACCGGATCGTCTACGACAACGTGCATCGTCACCACGGTACGATCAGCGCGGAACACGGTATCGGCCAGTTGAAGATCGACGACGCGCAGCGCTACAAGTCGCCGGTCGAAACGACGCTGATGCGCACGCTGAAGACCGCGCTCGACCCGCGCGGCCTGATGAATCCCGGCAAGGTCCTGCGCTGAAGCCGCCCACTCCGGAGCGAAGCCCGTGAAAGTCCGCGTCCTGTCCGACCTGCATCTCGAAAGCAACCAGCCCGACGTGATCGCGCATGCCGACGCGGATCTCGTCGTGCTGGCCGGCGACATCCACAATCACGCGGAAGGCCTGCGCTGGGCCGCCGAGACGTTCGACCCTGCCGTGCCGGTGATCTACGTGCCGGGCAACCACGAGTACTACGACGGGGAATTCGGCGCGCTGGAGGCGGCGATGCGCGACGCGGCGGATGCGCTCGACAACGTGCATTACCTGAACAACGGCGTCTACGTCGATCCCGAACAACGCTTCCGCGTGCTCGGCACGACGCTCTGGGCCGATTTTTCGCTGTTCGGCAGCGACGAAGCCGGCATCGCCAGCGCAATCGACGCCGCGCTGCGCGTGATGCTCGATTTCAAGGGATTGATCCAGGTGACCTGGCCGCACGACGCGGCGCTGCATGCGGCACCGGGTGCGGCGGAACGGGATTTCTCGCCGGCCGATGCGATCGCGCTGCACCGGCAAGGCCGTGCGTGGCTGGAAGCGCAGCTTGCGGTGCCCTTCGCGGGGCGGACGATCGTCGTCACCCACCATGCGCCGCACCGGCGCTCGCTGGCGGAACGCTATGCGGAAGACCTCGCGTCGGCGGGATTCGTCACGGATATGGCGGAACTCGTGCGGCCGCCGGTGGATCTGTGGATCCACGGCCACACGCATACGTCATTCGACTACGTTGCGGAAGGCGGCACGCGCGTGGTGTGCAATCCGCGCGGCTACATCCACCGGCGCACCGGCGAACTGGAAAATACCGCGTTCGCGTGGAACAAGGTCGTCGAGCTCGGCTGAACGCCGGCCCGCCCGGCCGCTTTGCGCGGCCTTCTCCGACCCGGGCCGATATGGCCCGATCAGCGTTCGTTGCGGCGCGCGCCGTGCTGGGCCGCGCGCACGCGCACCGGCACCGGCTTCATCCGCGCCTTCGCCTTCATCGCACGCAGCAGGTCGCGGGTCGCCGCGGCGGCAGCGGCCGCGCCAAGCAGGACGCCAAGGCCGATCATCAGGTGCGTATCCATTGCTACTCCGGTGTGACGTATCTCGATTACTTTAACAGTATCAAACTGTCCGACACGCGTTCGTAAAAAAATGTTGCGTGAAGGACAAATCTCGTCAGATTGCGGTCAACCGCGCTGTCATGTCGCACGCGTGTACTGCGCGAGCGCGGCTTCATCGGCTTCGAGCGTGGCCGGCAGTTCGTCGCGCAGGAAATCGACCCAGGTGCGGATTTTCGCGTCGAGGTACTGGCGCGACGGATACAGCGCGTAGATGTTCATCACGTGCGACCGGTACTCGGGCATCACGCGCACGAAGTAGCCGCTGCGCAGCCCGCCGATCGCCGAATAGAGCGGCAGCCCGCCGATCCCCATCCCCTCCCGCACGGCCACCGCGAGCGCCTCGGCGACGTTCACGCGAAACGGCGGCGCCGCGATCGGGACGACCTCGTCGCCATTCGGCCCCGACAGCGTCCAGTCGTCGTAGTGGAAGCCCGGCGTGACCATGCCGAGACACACGTGCTGCGCGAGATCGGCCGGCCGCCGCGGCACGCCATGCGCCTCGACGTAGCCGGGCGACGCGCAAACGACGCTGTAGCTCTCGCCCAGCCGCTGCGATACGAGCCCCGAATCGGGCAGGTCGCGGCCGACGACGATCGCGACGTCGTAACCCTCGTCGAGCAGGTCGGGCATCCGCTGCGCGAGCGTCAGCTCGACGTGCACGTCCGGATAGCGCTCGCGATAGCGCGCGATGGCCGGCACCAGGTAGTGCTGGCCGAGGCTCGTGAAGCAATGGACCTTCAGCTTGCCCGACGGGCGCGCGTGCGCGTCGCCGGCCTCGGCTTCGGCCTGGTCGACATACGCGAGGATCTGCTCGCAGCGCTGCAGGTAGCGCTCGCCGGCTTCGGTTAGCGCGATCCGCCGCGTCGTGCGGTTCAGCAGGCGCGTGCGCAGGTGCGCCTCGAGATCCGAGACCGCGCGCGACGCATAGGCGGTGGTCGAATTCATCTGCTGGGCCGCCGCGGTAAAGCTCCCCGCGTCGACCACGCGGACGAATACCCGCATGTTTTGTAACGTATCCATCCCATTACCCGTTTGAATCCGGACGGATTGTTGCACAGAGGCGAACAAGTATTGTCTCAGGATTCGTAAAAATGACTTGCACCGTTGTCCATTTATTCAGGAATCACTGAAAAATATAATCGCATCCGACTCATCTATATCCGAAAGGGAGAAAATCGTGCAGTCTCCGGCGACAAAAGGGACGCTCGCACTGGCGGTTCTTGCAGTCTCATTAATAATGGCCGGATGCGCGAGCATGGGCGACAACAAACCGCAGTCGGCCCGCATCGACGCGAACGCGCTCGACGCCGGCGCTGCCATCCGCGCGGCCGACCGCGACGCGGGCTGGCCCGCGGCCGACTGGTGGCGCGCCTACCGCGATCCGCAACTCGATTCGTGGATCGCCGCCGCCCAGGCCGGCAACCCGACGCTCGCGGCCGCCGAGGCACGCGTACGCGAAGCGCAGGCGATGGCGCGCGTCGCCCGCTCTGCCGAACTGCCGCAGATCAACGGCAACCTGTCGCTGATGCGCGAGCACTGGCCCGACAACGTGTTCTACGGCCCGGGCCCGCTCGCGAACGCCGATACCTGGAACAACACCGGCACGCTCGGCCTGTCGTATCACCTCGACCTGTGGGGCAAGGACAAGAACGCGACCGAGCGCGCGCTCGACACCGCGCATGCGACCGCCGCCGACGCGCGTGCGGCGAAGCTCGAGCTCGAAGTCAACGTCGTGCGCGCGTATGTCGGCATGTCGATGAACTATGCGCTGCTCGACCTCGCGCACGAAACGTTCGAACGCCAGCGCTCGCTCGCCGATCTCGCCCGCAAGCGGCTGCAGGCCGGCCTCGGCACGCAGCTCGAAGTGAGCCAGGCGGAATCGACGCTGCCCGACTACGAGCGCCAGATCGACAGCTATGAAGAAGCGATCCAGCTCGCGCGCCACCAGCTCGCCGCACTGGCCGGCAAGGGCCCGGGTGCCGGCGACGCGATCAAGCGGCCGCAGCTTTCGCTCGACGCACCGGCCGGCCTGCCGTCGGCGCTGCCGGCCGACCTGCTCGGCCGCCGCCCCGATGTGGTCGCGGCGCGCTGGACGGTCGACGCGCAGGCGCGCGGCATCGATGTCGCAAAGGCCTCGTTCTACCCGAACATCGACCTGCTCGCGACGGTCGGCGGCTTCGGCGTGACCGCACCGTTTACCGACTTCCTGCGCGCGATGAACGGCGGCTGGACGGCCGGCCCCGCGCTGTCGCTGCCGATCTTCGAAGGCGGCCGGCTGCGCGCGCAGCTCGGCGCGGCGAATGCCGGCTACGACCAGGCGGTCGAGCGCTACAACCAGACGATCGTCGGCGCGCTCAAGGACATCGCCGACCAGGTCGTGCGGATCCGCTCGCTCGATACGCAGAAGAAGGATGCCGCGCGCTCGGTGGCCGCCAACGACCGCAGCTACCAGTTGTCGCGCGAAGGCTTCCGCCGCGGGCTGACCGATTACGTGAACGTGCTGATCGCACAACAGCAGTTGCTGCGCGCGCAGGAAACGGCGGCCCGCATCGACGCGGAACGCCTTGCCGCGCACGCGCAGCTGATGGCCGCGCTCGGCGGCGGCGTCGAGACGGGCAAGGACGTTCCCGCCGGCGACGTACCCGCCGCGGGCGCCGCAGCATCGGCCGCCGCGTCGGGCGCGAAGCCCGTGGCAACGGTCGCCCGCCCCGCGCAGGTCGCCGCCGCCGGCGCGTCCGGCGTGCCGGCCGCACGGTAACGCGGAGCGCTCGTCATGTCAGCCTCCTCCCCCGCTTCCACGCACGCCGGCGGCACGCTCGCGGCCTGGTCCGCCGCGTTCGGCGACTGGGCCCGCAGCGACGGCGCCGCGTGGCTCTACCTGTTCAAGGCGCTGCTCGCCGCGTTCATCGCGACCGGCGTGTCGATGCGGCTCGACCTGCCCGCGCCGAAAACGGCGATGACGACGGTGTTCATCGTGATGCAGCCGCAAAGCGGCGCGGTGCTCGCGAAGAGCTTCTACCGCGTCGCCGGCACGATCTTCGGGCTCATCGCGACGCTCACGTTCGTCGGCTTGTTTCCGCAGCAGCCGCAACTGTTCCTGCTGGCGGTCGCGCTGTGGGTCGCGCTGTGCACGGCCGGCGCCGCGCGCAACCGCAACTTCCGCAGCTACGGCTTCCTGCTGGCCGGCTATACGACCGCGCTGATCGGGCTGCCCGCGTCGCAGCACCCGGACGGCGCGTTCATGAGCGCGATGACGCGCGTGGCCGAAATCATGGTCGGGATCGTGTCGGCCGGGGTGGTCAGCGCGCTCGTGTTTCCGCAGTACACGGGCGAGCAGATGCGCACGACGGTACGCAAGCGCTTCGGCAGCTTCGTCGACTATGTCGCGTCGGCGCTGTCGGGCCAGCTCGACCGCGCGCATATCGAAACCATCCATACGCGCTTCGTCGCCGACGTGGTCGGTTTCGAGGCTGCGCGCAGCATGGCCGTGTTCGAGGATCCGGACACGCGGATGCGCAGCGGCCGCCTCGCGCGGCTGAACAGCGAGTTCATGAGCGCGTCGAGCCGTTTCCATGCGCTGCACCAGCTGATGAACCGGCTGCATGCGGCCGGCGCGCAGGCCGCGATCGACGCGATCGAGCCGTACTTCCGCGAGATCGCGCCGCTGCTGATGACACGCGCCGGCGAACCCGTGCGCACGTCGACCGACGCGGGGCACGCGGCCGGGCAACTGCTCGCGTGGCGCGACGCGCTGCCGCGCCGCATCCGCGCGACGCGCGCGGCGCTCGAAACGCAGCCGGATTTTCCGCTGCTCGACTTCGATACGGCCGCCGAGCTGCTGTACCGCTTCATCACCGACCTGCACGAGTACGCGGCGACCTATGCGTCGCTGTCGACCGCAACGCACGAACGCGAACGCTGGATCGAGCGCTACGAGCCGCGCACCAACATGACGGCGATGGTGATCGCGGCGATTCGCACCGCGACCGTGATCCTCGTGCTCGGCTGGTTCTGGATCGAAACCGCGTGGCCGAGCGGCGTGACGCTCACGCTGACGGCGGCGGCCACCTGCGCGCTCGCGTCGTCGACGCCGCGCCCGACCGCGATGTCCGCGCAGATGGGCATGGGGACGGCTCTCGCCGTCTGCACGGGTTTCCTGCTGACGTTCGGCATCTATCCGCACATCGACGGCTTCCCGCTGCTGTGCGTCGCGCTCGCGCCGCTGCTCGCGATCGGCATCTTCATGACGCTGAAGCCGAAGCTCGCGGGCTACGGGATGGGCTACCTGATTTTCTTCAGCTTCCTCGCCGGCCCGGACAACATCACGCACTACGACCCGACCAGCTTCATGAACGACGCGCTCGCGCTCGTGCTGTCGATGCTGGTCTCGGCGATCGCGTTCGCGGTGCTGTTCCCGCCGACCGCGCCATGGCTCAAGAAACGGCTGTTCGCGGACCTGCGCCACCAGGCCGTCGCGGCCTGCCATGCGCGGCTCGCCGGCCTGCGCACGCGCTTCGAGAGCGGCGCGCGCGACCTGATGTACCAGGCGCATACGCTGTCGGCCGACCAGCCCGACGTGCAGCGCGACGCGCTGCGCTGGATGTTCGCGGTGCTCGAAACCGGCAACGCGGCGATCGACCTGCGCCACGAGCTGGCGACGCTGCCGTCCGACCCGCGCTATGCGCCGTCGATGCCGTGGCGTCGTGCGATCGAGGCGATGCGCGCCGCATTGTCGACGTTGTTCGCGAAGCCGGACGCCGTGCGCTTCGATGCGACGCTCGCCGCGACCAATGCCGCGATCGACGCGACCCGGCAGGCGCTCGACGTGTTCGCACCGACGCGCGACGAGCGCCACCGGCTGCAGCGCATCCTGAGCCATCTGCATTTCGTGCGCACCGCGCTGCTCGATCCGGAATCGCCGCTCGAGCCGCTTTACCGCAACCGCCCCGTGCGTCCCCAACCAGGAGCCTCGTCATGATGCCGCGTGAAATCGCCATTCTCGATGCCTACATGCCCACGGTGGTGCTGATGTTCGTCGTCGGCGCGCTCGCGACCTGGGCCGTCGACCGCGTGCTCGCCTATACGGGCCTCTACCGTCTCGTCTGGCACCCGTCGCTGTTCCGTGCCTGCCTTCTCGTCTGCATTTGCGGCGGACTGAGTCTTGCCGTTTACCGTTGATTCCGAACCATCATGATTCTCAGAAAACTCTTCGGCTTCGTCGCGACCGCCGTCATCCTTCTCGTCGCGATCCTGATCGGGCGCTCGCTGTGGGTGCACTACATGGACGATCCGTGGACGCGCGACGGGCGCGTGCGCGCCGAGATCGTCAACGTCGCGCCGGACGTGTCGGGCGCGATCGTCGAGTTGCCCGTGCATGACAACCAGCTCGTGAAAAAGGGCGACCTGATCATGCAGATCGACCCGTCGCACTACCAGATCGCGGTCGAGCAGGCACAGGCGGCCGTCGCCGCCCGCCGCGCGGAACTGCAGATGCGCCGCGACGACGCGGCACGCCGCGCGGATCTCGATGCGCTCGTCGTGTCGAAGGAAAACCGCGAGAACGCGGCGCACAGCGCGTCGAGCGCCGATGCGCAGTACCAGCAGGCGATCGCCGCGCTCGACGCCGCGAAGCTCAACCTCGAGCGCACGCGCGTCGTCGCGCCGGTCGACGGCTACATCACGAACCTGCAGACGTTCAAGGGCAATTACGCGGTGGCCGGCCAGGCGAAGCTCGCGATCGTCGACAGCCACTCGTTCTGGGTCTACGGCTACTTCGAGGAAACCAAGCTGCCGCGCGTGAAGATCGGCGCGCCGGCCGAAATGCGACTGATGAGTGGCGGCGTGATGAAGGGCCGCGTCGAAAGCATCTCGCGCGGCATCTACGATCGCGACAACCCGCAAAGCCGCGATCTCGTCGCGGACGTGAACCCGACCTTCAACTGGGTGCGCCTCGCGCAGCGCGTGCCGGTGCGCATCCGGATCGACGAAGTGCCGGCCGACGTGGTGCTGTCGGCGGGCACGACGTGCACGGTCATCATCGATCCGGACCAGCGGAAGAAGTCGTAAGCGCGGGACGGCCGGGCGCCGCGCGCCCCGGCCGTATCATTCCCAGAAGAACCGGTAAGGCAGGAACGGCGACGGACCGAGCCCGGATTCGCCGAGCATGTTGCGCAGGCGCATCGCAAAGCCGATCGCGCCGATCACGACGAGTACGGCGATCACGTACCGGCGCCGCATGCCCGGCATGCGCTGCAGCGGCACGAACTGGCAGTTCATCGCGAACAGCACGAGCCACTGGAAACGCAGGCCCGCATAGCTGACTCGTGCGAGCGCGAAACTCGCGATCTCGCACGCGAACAGGAACGCCAGCGTACGCGGCATGCGCGCCAGCAGCACCCAGCCGGCAGCGAACGTCAGCAGCGCGAGGACGAGCGGCGCGCTGCCCGACATCTGCGCCGGCGGCGTGAAGGCCGCATAGAGGCCGACCTTCGCCAGCAGCGCCTCGTGATGCATCGCGAACAGCACGCCGCCGATCGCGACCGCCAGCCCCGCGTAGCGCAGCAGGCGCAGCCGCCGGACCTGCAGCAGCACGACAAGCAGCACCGCCGACACATGCATGCTGGCAGCCATGGCCGCCAGCGCGATCGACGCGGCATGCCGCCTGCGCTCCCACGCGTCCGATGCGATCTTCGCCACACAGAACGCGACGCCATAGCGTAGACCGCTCATCGCCATGTCGTAGAAGAACAGCGGAAAGATCAGCGTGGCGAACACGCACGCGTCCTCGGCGGTCCGGCCGAACGCGACGACGCACGCGACGACGACCATCAGCGACAGGATCGCTGTCACGATGCGCGGATCGTGTCCGAGCCATTCGAGTGTGCGCACGAGCCATACGAAACCCGGCTCGAGGGTACGCGGCACGACCTTCAGGTTGCCGCTCCAGATGCCGGCCACGATGTCCTGGTAAATCGCCGTGTCGGTACCCGTCCGGCCGCGCAACACGGCAAACGCAGCGGCCGGTGCGATGCCCGCCGCAAGCCACCGCCACGCGGCCATGCGCGTACGCATGCCGATCGCGGCGGATACGAGCATGCACACGTAGCCGCTCAGGTAAATCGTCGTTGTCATTGTCATGACCCGTTCGACGCGCTGCCGCACCGGTGTCGATGCACGCGCCGCGGGTTCCGGCCCCAAACTTTGTGGAAGCGCATTGTAGGGGATTGCGCGCCGCTCGACTGCCCGGTTTTGTCACCGATCGACAGCTGAACGACGCCATGCGTGCATCGCGGGTGGCCGGCCCGCGACCGCGCGTCGCTCAGGCCGCGATGCGAAACCGCCCGACCAGCGACTTCAACGCCTGAGCCTGTTCGTCGAGCGCGTTCGCGGCAGCGGCAGCCTGTTCGACGAGCGCCGCATTCTGCTGCGTGCCGGCGTCCATCTGCGTGACCGCGCGGCCGATCTCTTCGATCCCGGCGCTCTGCTCGTCCGATGCCGCCGAAATCTCGCCGATGATGTCGGTCACGCGCTTGACCGCGCGCACGACGTCGCCCATCGTGCGGCCCGCATCGTGCGCGAGCGCCGCGCCGTTCGCGACGCGCTCGACCGATGCGCCGATCAGCGCGCGGATCTCCTTCGCCGCGGTCGCCGCGCGCTGCGCGAGCAGGCGCACCTCGCCAGCGACCACCGAGAAGCCGCGCCCCTGTTCGCCGGCGCGCGCGGCCTCGACCGCCGCATTCAACGCGAGAATGTTGGTCTGGAACGCGATCCCTTCGATCGTGCCGATGATCTCGCGAATGTTCTTCGCGCTGTCGTCGATCTCGCTCATTGTCGCGACCACGCGCCCGACGACTTCCCCGCCCGTTTCCGCAACGGCCGACGCATTGGCCGCGAGCGTGCTCGCCTGCCGCGCGTTCTCGGCGTTCTGCCGCACGGTCGACGTGAGCTGCTCCATGCTGGCCGCCGTGCGTTCGAGCGCGACGGCCTGCTGCTCGGTGCGCCGCGACAGGTCGAGATTGCCGGTCGAGATCTCGCCGGACGCGGCCGCGATGGCCTCGGCGCTGACGGCGATCTCGCCGACGGTCGCCGCGAGCCCCGTCTGCATCTCGGCCAGCGCGCGCACCATGCTGTCGCGGTCGTGCCGGCCGAGCGCGATCGGCCGCGTCAGGTCGCCGCGCGCGATGTCGGCGGCAATCGCCTTCGCGTGCGCGGGCTCGCCGCCGAGCTGCGACGCGAGGCGCCGCACGACGCGTTCGGCGATCGCGATCGCGAGCACGATCAGCGCGGCCGTCATGACCGCGATCATCGCAAACGACGACGAGAAGATGGTGGCGGATGCATCGAGCGTCGCCTTCGACTTTTCGCCGCGCGTCTTCACGAGTACGGCGACGAGCTTTTCGAGCTTGCCGGTTTCGACCAGCAGCGACACGTCCTGCGTGCCGACCTGCCAGTTCATCTGCGACAGGTCGAGCGGCTGCGCGCGCACGAGCGCGACGAAATCGCGCAGATGCGCGCTCCACGTGCCGACGGCCGTCGAGAACGCACGCAGCCGCGCCGAATCGTCGGCGTCGGCCGGATCCGCATAACGCTGCAGCGTGGCGAGCGCCTTGCCGATCGACGCGAGCCCCGCGCCGACCTCGGCGCCCAGCTCGTCGCGCTCCTTTGCGGTGGTCGCGGTCAGCAGCATCTTCTGTGCACGGCTCGCCCGCAGCACCTCGGCCCGGACTTCCTGCGCCGCGCGGCTCGCGACGTGGCCCTGCTCGTAGACCGATGAGATCGACGCGTTCAGCCGGCTGATCTGCCACAGCGAAAACACGCCGATCGCGAGCGTGCCGGCCAGCAGGATCGCGAACGCGGCGCGCAAGGTCGCCTTGACGGTCCACGGCCGGCGCTCGCGCCGCGCCGCGCGCGGGCGCCGTGCGGCGCGGCCGGCGGCAACGTCGGGTGCGGCGGCGGCCGCACCTGGCTGCGAATGCAATGATGCTGCTTTCATCGATATATCCCCGTATGGATCACGCTGCCGGAAAGGTCGGTCCCGGCGGTCCGCGATGGCAGGCCATGCCGCGCGTCCTGCGCCCGCCCGGCGGGTAGCCGGTGCCGGACGCGGCGCACCTGTTGTCATTGGGTCGTTCAACGGCCGCCACCGCCGTTTCTTGAGTCCGGTAAAACACGCACCGGGCCACGACGCGGCCCCGCTGACGGGCGGACGCGCCGCCAGCGTTATACCCGGTCAAAAAAACGGGCAACGACCGATCTGTCGGACGAATGTCCGATTCGCGATAAAACTTGGCCTGACATTCCCGATGCGCCACATTACACTTCTTTGACGCATCAACGATTCAACACGCGCCGATCCCCATCAGAGCGCGCCCGCTACCTCAACTCGTTCAGCTCACATGGAAACCAGCCTCGACACCGGAGCCGTCGGCGCAGCCGCCGCCCAGCCGTCCGCGCCACCCGCACCCCGCACCGTCTATCCGGTGCTTGGCGCGATCAGCTTTTCGCACATGCTCAACGACATGATCCAGTCGTT
Source organism: Burkholderia sp. S-53 (assembly GCF_025560745.1). Classification (NCBI taxonomy): domain Bacteria; kingdom Pseudomonadati; phylum Pseudomonadota; class Betaproteobacteria; order Burkholderiales; family Burkholderiaceae; genus Burkholderia; species Burkholderia sp. S-53. The sequence continues at coordinate 1,609,837 of NZ_CP090483.1, read as the reverse complement.
GATCCTCGCGATCTATCCGATGCTCAAGAGCCAGTTCGCGCTGTCGTTCGCGCAGATCGGCCTGATCACGCTCACCTACCAGATCACCGCGTCGCTGCTGCAGCCGCTCGTCGGCCTCTATACCGACAAGCGTCCGAAGCCGTATTCGCTGCCGGTCGGCATGGGCTTCACGCTCGCGGGGCTGCTGCTGATGTCGGTTGCGCCGAGCTTCCCCGTGCTGCTGGTGGCCGCGGCGCTCGTCGGCTGCGGCTCGTCCGTGTTCCATCCTGAATCGTCGCGCGTCGCGCGGATGGCGTCGGGCGGCCAGCACGGGCTCGCGCAGTCGGTGTTCCAGGTCGGCGGCAACGCGGGTTCCGCGCTCGGGCCGCTGCTCGCCGCGCTCGTGATCATTCCGCACGGCCAGCACAGCATCGCGTGGTTCTCCGCGGCCGCGCTCGTCGCGATGGTCGTGCTCACGCAGATCGGCCACTGGTACAAGAAGCATCCGTCGATGAAGAAGAAGGCCGCGGCGGCCGGCCACCCGACGCTGTCGCGCGGCCGCGTGATCGGCGCGATGGGCGTGCTGGTGCTGCTCGTGTTCTCGAAGTACTTCTACCTCGCGAGCATCAACAGCTATTTCACGTTCTACCTGATCGACAAGTTCCACCTGTCGGTGCAGGCCGCGCAGATCCACCTGTTCGTGTTCCTCGCGGCCGTGGCGGCCGGCACGCTGATCGGCGGGCCGGTCGGCGACCGGATCGGCCGCAAGTACGTGATCTGGGTGTCGATCCTCGGCGTCGCGCCGTTCACGCTGCTGCTGCCGTACGCGAACCTGTTCTGGACGAGCGTGCTGACCGTGATCATCGGCATCGTGCTGGCGTCGGCGTTCGCCGCGATCCTCGTCTATGCGACGGAGCTGATGCCCGGCAAGGTCGGGATGGTCGCGGGCCTGTTCTTCGGCTTCGCGTTCGGCCTCGGCGGCGTCGGCGCGGCCGTGCTCGGCCAGCTCGCCGACGCGACGAGCATCACGTTCGTCTACAAGGTGTGCTCGTTCCTGCCGCTGATCGGCGTGCTGACGGTGTTCCTGCCGAACCTCGAAAGCAGCCGGCGCAAGAGGGCGTGACGAGCCGGCCGCGGCGTGCGCGCCGCGGCCGGTCGAACGGCTTGAACGGAGAAAACGACGGCGGCTTCAGGCCGCCGTCGTCGCATGCAGCGTCAGGAAACGCTTGAGGATGCCGGACGAATAGCTGCTCGCGATCGCCGACAGGAAGTGCGAGAACGACTGCGTCGCGTGATCGTCGGCCGTATCGGAAATCGTGCGCACGAGCGCGAACGGCACGTCGTGCTCCGCGCACACCTGCGCGATCGCGGCGCCTTCCATTTCGACCGCGAGCGCGTCCGGCAGCGCGTCGCGCAGCGCGACGACCTCGCGCTCGCTCGACACGAAGCGGTCGCCGCTGATGATGAGCCCTGCGTGCAGCGCCGCGCCGGCGAGCCCGAAACGTTCGGCGAACATCGCGCCCTCTTCCGCGACGAACTGCGTGCACGCGGCCCTGAGACGCGCCGTCAGTGCCGCGTCGGTCGCGAAGCGCGTGATGCCGAGCAGCGGCACCTCGTAGCGCGGAAAGAGCGGCGACGCGTCGAGATCGTGCTGCAGCAGCGTATCGGCCACGACGACGTCGCCGACACGCACCGTACGCGACACGCCGCCCGCGACGCCGGTAAACACGACGCCCGCGACGCCGAACACGTGGATCAGCGCGCTGACCGTCGCGGCGGCCGCGACCTTGCCGACCCGTGCGAGCGTGACCACGCAGGCCGCGCCGTGCACGGTGCCGACGTGATATTCGCGGCGGCCGAGCGTGACCGTCTTCATTGCGCCGTCGGCGCGCATCGCGGCGATCAGGTCGCCGAGTTCCTCGGGCAGCGCGGCCAGAATGCCGAGCGGGCGAGCCGCAGGTGTCACATCCATGTCGATGCCCATCATTCCACCGCCTGCAGTTTCGCGACCGCGAGCGCGAGCCACTTCTCGCCGTGCCGCTTGAACTTCACCTGCGCCTTCGCATCGGTACCGTTGCCTTCGAGCGCGGTGACCGTGCCTTCGCCGAACTTGGTATGGAACACCTGCTGGCCGACCCGGAAGCCGGCATCGGCCGCGCGCTGCTTGTCCGCGAACGCGGGCAGCGGCGCGGTCACGGCCGCGTCGACGATCTGCTCGCGGCTGCCGCCACCCGGCCGCGCGAACCAGTCGCGCCCGTACCCGGCGTTGTCCGAACGCCCGCCCCAGCGCGAACCGGCCTCGACCTTCGGCGTCAGCCACTTCAGCACGTGCTCCGGCAACTCGTCGAAGAAGCGCGAGCGCACGTTGTAGCGCGTCTGGCCGTGCAGCATCCGGCTCTGCGCGAACGACAGGTAGAGCCGCTCCTTCGCGCGCGTGATCGCGACATACATCAGCCGGCGCTCCTCCTCGAGGCCGTCCGATTCGAGCACGCTGTTCTCGTGCGGGAACAGCCCTTCCTCGAGGCCCGTGATGAACACGGCCGAGAATTCGAGCCCCTTCGCCGCGTGCACCGTCATCAGCTGCACGGCGTCCTGCCCGGCCTGCGCCTGGTTGTCGCCGGCCTCCAGCGATGCATGCGACAGGAAACCGGCGAGCGGCGTCATCGTGTCGGGGTTCTGCGCCGGGTCGCCGGGCGATGCGGGATCGAGTACCTCGACCGCCGGATCGTCCGTCGCCGTGCCGAGTTCGGGCGCCGCGATCGCACCCGCGCGCAGCGGGATCGAGCGGGCCGGCGTGTCGAGCCCGTAGCCTTCCTCCGCGACGAACGCGGTGGCCGCGTTCACGAGTTCCTGCAAGTTCTCGAGACGGTCCTGCCCTTCGCGCTCGCCCTGGTAGAAATCGGCGAGGCCGCTCGCGCGCACGACGTACTCGACCGTGTCCGGCAGGTTCATCTGCTGCGTCTCGGCGCGCATCTTCGCGACCAGGTTCGCGAACCCGCCCAGGCTCGTGCCGGCCTTGCCCGTCACGTACGGGATCGCGGCCGCCATCGAGCAATCGTAGAGGCGCGCCGCATCGGCGAGCTGCTCGATCGAGCGCGCACCGATTCCGCGGGTCGGGAAGTTCACGACCCGCACGAACGCCGTGTCGTCGTTCGGGTTGTCGATCAGGCGCAGGTACGCGAGCGCATGCTTCACTTCCTGGCGCTCGAAGAAGCGCAGGCCGCCGTACACGCGGTACGGGATGCCCGACGACATCAGCGTGTGCTCGATCGAGCGCGACTGCGCGTTGCTGCGGTACAGGACGGCCACTTCGCTGCGCGCCATCCCGGTGTTGATCAGCGAGCGGATCTCCTCGACGATCCAGCCGGCTTCCTGCGAATCGGTACTCGCCTCGTACACGCGCACGGGCTCGCCGTGGCCCGCGTCGGTGCGCAGGTTCTTGCCGAGGCGGTGCGCGTTGTTCGAGATCAGCTGGTTCGCCGCGTCGAGGATGTTGCCGTGCGAACGGTAGTTCTGCTCGAGCTTGATCAGGTTGCGCACGCGGAATTCGTCTTCGAAGTCGCGCATGTTGCCGACGTTCGCGCCGCGGAACGCGTAGATCGACTGGTCGTCGTCGCCGACCGCGAAGATCGCGTTCTGGCCGCCCGCGAGCATCTTGAGCCACGCGTACTGCAGCTTGTTGGTGTCCTGGAACTCGTCGACGAGGATGTGCTTGAAGCGCGCCTGGTAATGCGCGCGCAGCGGCGCGTTGTACGCCAGCAGTTCGTAGCAGCGCAGCAGCAGCTCGGGGAAATCGACGACGCCCTCGCGCTGGCACTGCTGGTCGTATGCCTGGTACAGCTCGACGAACTTGCGGTTGAAGCTGTCGGTCGCGTCGACCTTGTCGGGACGCAGCCCCTGCTCCTTCGCGTTGTTGATGAAGTACTGGACGTTCTTCGGCGGGTACTTCTCGTCGTCGACGTTCGCCGCCTTCATCAGCCGCTTGATCGCGGACAGCTGGTCGGCCGTATCGAGGATCTGGAAGGTCTGCGGCAGGCCGGCGTCGCGCCAGTGCGTGCGCAGCATCCGGTTGCACAGCCCGTGGAACGTGCCGATCCACATCCCGCGCGTGTCGATCGGCATCATCGCCGACAGGCGCGCCATCATCTCGCGCGCGGCCTTGTTCGTGAAGGTCACGGCAAGCACGGTGGGCGGCGACGCGTAGCCCTGCTGGATCAGCCACGCGATGCGCGTGATCAGCACGCGGGTCTTGCCGCTGCCCGCCCCTGCGAGGATCAGCGCCGGTTCGTTCGGCAACGTGACGGCGGCGTGTTGTTCGGGGTTCAGATTGGCGAGCAGATCGGGCATGGAGCGGCGGCGGACGGGCGTAAGAAAAGCGGACCCGCCATTATAAGTCGGCCGCGCGATGCCGTTCCCGATCCGTTCGGACACACGTCGCAAGCACGTTGTGGCCGCGTCGCGACGGGCCCGCGCCGGCAATGCGATGGCTGGCCGATGGGCATCCATTTATAATTGTCAGATTCGGCATCCAATTCACGCATTTTTCGGCAGATTTCCAACATGAGCGACAACACGCTTGCGAAGAGCTTCGAGCCCCACACCATCGAGTCCCAATGGGGGCCGGAGTGGGAAAAACGCGGCTATGCCGCCCCGGCAATCGACCCGTCCCGCCCCGATTTCGCGATCCAGTTGCCGCCGCCGAACGTGACCGGCACGCTGCACATGGGCCACGCGTTCAACCAGACGATCATGGACGGCCTCGCCCGCTATCACCGGATGCTCGGCGAGAACACGCTGTGGGTGCCCGGCACCGACCACGCGGGGATCGCCACCCAGATCGTCGTCGAGCGCCAGCTCGACGCGCAGGGCGTGTCGCGCCACGACCTCGGCCGCGAGAAGTTCGTCGAGCGCGTATGGGAATGGAAGCAGCAGTCCGGCTCGACGATCACGGGCCAGGTGCGCCGTCTCGGCGCGTCGACCGACTGGTCGCGCGAATATTTCACGATGGACGACAAGATGTCGGCCGCCGTGCGCGACGTGTTCGTCACGCTCTATGAACAGGGCCTGATCTACCGCGGCAAGCGCCTCGTCAACTGGGATCCGGTGCTGCTCACCGCGGTGTCGGATCTCGAAGTCGCGAGCGAAGAGGAAAACGGCCACCTGTGGCACATCCGCTACCCGCTCGTCGACGGCTCGGGCTCGCTGACCGTCGCGACGACGCGCCCCGAGACGATGCTCGGCGACGTCGCGCTGATGGTCCATCCGGAAGACGAGCGCTACGCGCCGCTGATCGGCAAGCTCGTCACGCTGCCGCTGACGGGCCGCGAGATCCCGGTGATCGCCGACGACTACGTCGACCGCGAATTCGGCACGGGCGTCGTGAAGGTCACGCCCGCGCACGACTTCAACGACTACCAGGTCGGCCTGCGCCACAACCTCGCACCGATCGAGATCCTGACGCTCGACGCGAAGATCAACGACAACGGTCCCGAGCAGTATCGCGGCCTCGACCGCTTCGACGCGCGCAAGGCGATTGTCGCCGATCTCGATGCGCTGGGCTTCCTCGACTCCGTGAAGCCGCACAAGCTGATGGTGCCGCGCGGCGACCGCACGGGCGTCGTGATCGAGCCGATGCTGACCGACCAGTGGTTCGTCGCGATGACGAAGGCGGCGCCGGAAGGCACGTTCAATCCGGGCAAGTCGATCACCGAGACGTCGCTCGACGTCGTGCGCAGCGGCCAGATCAAGTTCGTCCCGGAAAACTGGACGACCACCTACTACCAGTGGCTCGAGAACATCCAGGACTGGTGCATCTCGCGCCAGCTGTGGTGGGGCCACCAGATTCCCGCGTGGTACGGCGAGAACGGCGAGGTGTTCGTCGCGCGCAACGAGGAAGAGGCGCGCGCGCAGGCCGCCGCGAAGGGCTATGCGGGCGCGCTGAAGCGCGACGAAGACGTGCTCGACACGTGGTTCTCGTCGGCGCTGGTGCCGTTCTCGTCGCTCGGCTGGCCGAACGAAACGCCTGAGCTGAAGCACTTCCTGCCGTCGTCGGTGCTCGTCACCGGCTTCGACATCATCTTCTTCTGGGTCGCCCGGATGGTGATGATGACCACGCACTTCACCGGCAAGGTGCCGTTCCATACCGTCTACGTGCACGGCCTCGTGCGCGACGCGGAAGGCCAGAAGATGTCGAAGAGCAAGGGCAACACGCTCGACCCGATCGACATCGTCGACGGCATCGATCTCGAGACGCTGGTCGCGAAACGCACGACGGGCCTGATGAACCCGAAGCAGGCCGCGACGATCGAGAAGAAGACGCGCAAGGAATTCCCGGACGGCATCCCCGCGTTCGGCACCGACGCGCTGCGCTTCACGATGGCGTCGATGGCGACGCTCGGCCGCAACGTGAACTTCGACCTCGCGCGCTGCGAAGGCTATCGCAACTTCTGCAACAAGCTGTGGAACGCGACGCGCTTCGTGCTGATGAACTGCGAAGGCCACGACTGCGGCGCCGACAAGCCGGAAGTCTGCGGCGCGGGCGACTGCGGCCCCGGCGGCTACCTCGATTTCTCGGCGGCCGACCGCTGGATCGTGTCGCTGCTGCAGCGTACCGAGGCGGACATCGCGAAGGGCTTCGCCGACTACCGCTTCGACAACGTCGCGACCAGCATCTACAAGTTCGTGTGGGACGAGTACTGCGACTGGTATCTCGAACTCGCGAAGGTGCAGATCCAGAACGGCACGCCGGAACAGCAGCGCGCCACGCGCCGCACGCTGCTGCGCGTGCTCGAAACGGTGCTGCGCCTCGCGCACCCGGTCATCCCGTTCATCACCGAGGCGCTCTGGCAGAAGGTTGCGCCGCTCGCCGGCCGCTATCCGCAGGGCAAGGCCGAAGGCGAAGCGTCGCTGATGACGCAGGCGTATCCGGTCGCCAACCTGCAGAAGATCGACGAGGTGTCCGAGCAGTGGGCGGCCGACCTGAAGGCGATCGTCGACGCATGCCGCAACCTGCGCGGCGAGATGAACCTGTCGCCGGCGACGAAGGTACCGCTGCTCGCGGCCGGCGATGCCGAGCGCCTGCGCTCGTTCGCGCCGTACGTCCAGGCGCTCGCGCGTCTGTCGGAAGTGCAGATCCTCGCGGACGAGGCCACGCTCGACAAGGAAGCGCACGGCGCACCGATCGCGATCGTCGGCCCGAACAAGCTGGTGCTGAAGGTGGAAATCGACGTCGCGGCCGAACGCGAGCGCCTGTCGAAGGAAATCGCGCGCCTGACGGGCGAGATCGCGAAGTGCAACGCGAAGCTCGGCAACGAGGCATTCGTCGCGAAAGCGCCGCCGGCCGTGGTCGAACAGGAGCAGAAGCGCGTCGCCGAATTCCAGAGCACGCTCGAGAAACTGCGTGCGCAGCTCGATCGGTTGCCGGCGTAACAAACCGTAAGGCCGTTTGCGTTCACTATAATGCGGACGTGAACATAGACCGTCTGACAAGTCGATTACAGGAATAAAGGTTCGATCATGTTGAAAGTCACCAAGGCGGTATTCCCCGTTGCCGGTCTCGGCACGCGGTTCCTCCCGGCAACAAAGGCGAGCCCGAAGGAAATGCTGCCGGTCGTCGACAAGCCGCTGATCCAGTACGCGGTCGAGGAAGCGATCGCCGCGGGCATCACCGAGATGATCTTCGTCACCGGGCGCAGCAAGCGCGCGATCGAGGATCATTTCGACAAGTCATACGAGATCGAGGCCGAACTCGAGGCGCGCGGCAAGGAAAAGCTGCTCGAGCTCGTGCGCAGCATCAAGCCGAGCCATGTCGACTGTTTCTACGTGCGCCAGCCGGAAGCGCTCGGCCTCGGCCACGCGGTGCTGTGCGCGGAGAAGCTCGTGGCGGACAACCCGTTCGCGGTGATCCTCGCGGACGACCTGCTCGACGGCAACCCGCCCGTGATGAAGCAGATGGTCGACGTGTTCGACCACTATCACAGCTCGGTGATCGGCGTCGAAGAGATCCCGCCGTCGGAGACGAAGTCGTACGGGATCGTCGACGGCAAGGAATGGGAAGAGTCGATCGTCAAGATGTCGGCGATCGTCGAGAAGCCGGCGCCGGAAGTCGCGCCGTCGAACCTCGGCGTGGTCGGCCGATACATCCTGAAACCGCGGATCTTCCAGCACCTGCGCGCGCTGAAGCCGGGTGCGGGCGGCGAGTTGCAGCTCACCGACGCGATCCAGGCGCTGCTCGCCGATGAACAGGTGCTGGCCTACAAGTACCAGGGCACGCGCTACGATTGCGGCAGCAAGCTCGGTTACCTGAAGGCAACGGTCGAATTCGCGCTGCGCCATCCGGAAGTCGCCGCGGAATTCGACGAATACCTGCGCACGCGCGGCGGCGCGCAACCGGCCGCCTGAACGCGGCAGCGGCTCGCCCCGGCGGGCCCGCCCTCACCTCACCGGCCGGCGCTCAGCGCACTTCGGCCGGCTTCACCGAGACGACGCCCGGCATCCCGCCCGCGTCGTCTTTTTTCATCTTGACGAGCCAGCCGTCGCCCGCGTCGAACGGCACCTTCGCGAGCGCGCTCGTCACGAGCGCCGGCGCGGCCTGCTGCGTGCCCGGTTCGCGATCGCGCAGCGCGGCCGTCACGCGATAGACGTCGGCGCCCGATTTGGCATCGACGAAACGCAGCGTCAGCACATGGCGGTACACCTTGCCCGCGAACGGCAGCGCGAGCGGCGACGGCCCGTCGACGGTCACGCACGCGCTGCTCGCGGCGCCGCACTGGTCGGCGCTGGCCGCGACCGCCGCCGGCTGCGTCGCGTACGCGACCGACAGCCGGTAGCGCGCGTCCTTGAGCGGCTGCGCGTCGAAACCGCGACGCGCGAGTTCGTCGCGCACGAGCGTCTCGATCTGCCGGTATTCGGTGTCGTCGGCCTGCGCGGCCGTCCGGACGAAATCGTAGCCGTGCACGCCGGATGCAAACGCATTCGGCTGCCCGACCGCACTCACGCCGCTCGTCAGGCCGGCGCAGCCCGTCAACAGCGACGCCGCAAGCGCGGCCGCTGCCCATTCCTTTCTCATGGCTTTCCCCAAATACCTGCCGTCGTGCCCGGCCCTGTCAGGCGGACGGCTCGTCGATCGCGGGCAGCGACACCGTCACCGCGGTGCCGACACCCACTTCGCTGTCGACCGACACGCTGCCCCCATGGCGCGTGACGACCGTCTTCACGAATGCCATGCCGAGCCCGGAACCCGAGATCTCGGGCCGCTCGCCGGCATGGAATCGCTTGAAACGCTCGAACAGATGCCGTTGATCTTCCGGCGCAATGCCGTACCCCTGATCGCGAATCGTACAGAACATTCGCTTCGACGCGTGCTCGACCGTCAGCGTACACGTGATCACGGTGTCGGACGGACTGTATTTGACCGCGTTGTTCAGCAGGTTCACGAACGCGCGCGTGATCAGCGAACGATCCGCGCGCACCCAGCACATGTCGGCGCCGACCTCGGTGTCGATGCGGATGCGCTTCGCCTGCGCCTGCGGCCATACCTCGTCGCTCGCATCGATCAGCACGTCGACGAGGCTCGTCACCTCGAGCTGGTACGCCTGCGACTCCGCGCGCGCCAACTGCACGAACTCGTCGGCAAGCGACAGCGCGCGGTGCGCGTAGCGCTCGATCCGCGCGAGCAGCCCGCGCATCGCGTCGGTCTCGACGCGGTCGCGCTCGATCTCGACGAGCGCGAGGATCGACGACTGCCGCGAGCGCATGTCGTGCGACAGCAGGTGCAGCGCTTCCTCGCGATGCCGCTCGGCCGCGTGCAGTTCGGTCACGTCGACGAGGCCGGCAATCCAGCCCGTCACGCGGCCCTGCGCGTTCGTGCACGCGGCGTAGCGTAGCAGATGGTCGAGGCCGTCGCGATCGCGCACCTCGATGCCGCGCGCCATGGCATCGTGCTCGTCCTCGAGCGTCGGGTCGAGCACGGCCGGCCAGTGCTCGCGGATCGCCGCGTCGTGTTCCGCGTTGCCGTCGACGGTCTTCATGAACGTCAGCTCGCCGAGCGCGGTGCGCAGCGGCCGCCCTTCCGGCAGCGGCAGCGCGAGCCGCGACCCGTAGCGCTTCGCCGCATGGTTCGCGATCAGCACGGTACCGGCCAAGTCGGTCACGAAGATCGGCTCGGGCATGCTGTCGAGGCTGTCCCACACGAAGCGCTTCATGTCCTGCACGCGCTGCGCGGCTTGCGCCATCAGCGCCATCTGGCGCTCGAGCACGTCGCCGCCGACGCTGCGCGTGCGCGGCGCCTCGGGCAGCAGGTGCGGTTCGTCGGCGAGCCGCTGCAGCTCGCGGCGCAGGTACGACATCGTCATTTCGAGGCGCCGCCAGTTCCAGATCGGGTAGACGCCGATCAGCCCGAAGATCGCCGGCGCCGGCGACAGCCAGATGCGCGCCTCGAACAGCAGCGCCGTGCTCGCGACGACGGCGAGCGCGGCGAGGCTCAGCGTCAGCAGCAGCGCGCGCCACGGCGACAGCATCAGGAAGCCGCCCAGCAGTGCGGCGAGCGGCAGCAGCGACGCGGCGAACAGCCCCGCGCGCGACACGGGCGAAATCGCGCTGCCGGTCGCCAGCATGTCGAGCACGTTGGCGTGGATATACACGCCGGCGAGCGGGCCGAAATCGCCTGATACGGGGGTCGCGAAGCGGTCGTACAGCCCCGACGCGGTCACGCCGACGACGACGATCTTGCCGCGCAGCGCGTCGGGCTTCACGCGCCCCTCGAGCACGTCGTCGAACGACACCGTCGGATAAGCGGGCGTGTTGCGGCTGAACGGGATCAGGTAGCGGCCCTCGCCGTTCGCGTCGCGCGACAGGTCGTGCGCGTTCGCGCCCGGCGCGCCGCCGGCCGGATGCAGCCGGCCGGCCTGGATCGCGCGGTACACGGGCACCATCAGTTGCGGCCAGCGCACGCGGCCGTCGCTTTCGAACAGCGCGACGCTGCGCACGATGCCGTCGGGATCGACTTCGAGGTTGATGTGACCGAGCCCCGTCGCGCGCGCCGCAAGCGCGGCCACCGGCGGATCGACGGTACGCGAGCCGTCCGCCTGCTCGGGGCTCAGCAGCACCGGCAGGAAGGTCGGTACGTGGCTCATCGCGTCCGCGAACGCGCGATCCTCCGGCGACGGCTCGGTGAACAGGACGTCGTAGACGACGGCGGCCGGCTGCGCGCGCGCCAGCGTGTCGAGCAGCCGCGCATGCACGTCGCGCGACCACGGCCAGCGGCCGAGCGCCGACACGCTCTGGTTGTCGATGTCGACGACAACCACGTCGGGCGACAGCGGCAGGCTGCGCAGCATCAGCAGCCGGTCGTAGATCAGCCCGTCGACGCTCGACGACAGGCGGCCGAGCGCGCACGCGAGGATGACCGCGATCCCGAGGCAGCCGATCGCGATCCATTCGATCAGGAAGCGGCGGCCGAGATGCCGCCGTGGGGAAACGGAGTCGGGTTTCATGCGCCGCGGGTCAGCGCGACAACGTGAATGCGTTGACCGGACTGGTCTTCTCGTAGAACTTGCCGCCCTCGAATTCCTCGACGGTTACGGCCCAATAGTAGTCGCCGGGCGGCAGGTGCGCGATGGTGATCTTGCGCGCCTGCAAGCCCATCTGGTCGACGACCGGCGCGCTCAGGTCCTTCGAGCGCGACAGCACGAACCGGTAGTGCGCGTCCTGCCCCGCGCCGTTCGGCGACCAGCGGAACTCATAGCCGTTCGCGCCGGGCGAAGCGCTGGCGTCGAGCCCCATCAGGCGCCGCTCGAATGCATAGATGCGCGACACACCTTCGAGGCCGTTGGCATCGATCGCGGCGACTCGCACGAAATACGTGCCGTTCGGCACGTCGCGGAACAAGGCTCGCGACGCAACGGTGCGCGTTTCGCGGAACACGTCGAGCATCCCCGCGTCGTGCGCGAGCTGCAGGTGATACGCATGCGCCTGCGCAAGCGGCGTGACGTCGAACGCGATGTCGGAGTCGTCCTGCACCTTCTCGGGATGCGCGAGTGCCGGCGCCTGCAACAGCGCGACCGGCGCACCGACCGCGCCGGACGACGTGCTGACGCTACCGAAATTCGCGTGCACGAGCGTCGGGGCGGCCGGCTGCCGGTTGCCCGCGACGCCTACGGTGCCGTCGAGCACTTCGACGCGCGTCGACGCATTGCCGGCCGCGTCGTAGTTCACGCGAAAGCGCGTGCCGCGCACGCCGGCCACGACCGACGGCGAGCGGATCTGGAAGCGGTCGTCGCGTTTCTTCAGATGGGTGACCTCGCTGTCGACCGAGCCGCGCGTGAGTTCGAACTCGCGATCGAGCGTGCCGGTCAGCACGGTGCGGCGCAGCGCCTTCAGGTCGAGCTGGCTGTCGGGCGGCAGGCTCATGTGCGTGCCGTCGGAAAGCTCGATCGTGACGAAACCGTTCGCGCCGGTGCGCACGCGGTCGCCCTCGGCGAGCGTCGCATCGTTCGCAAGCGGCGCGTAAGCATCGCCGGACGCGCGCTCGGCCGTGCCTTGCACCGCGACGACGCGTGCGGTCAGCTTTTCCTTGCGCAGGCGCGCGACCGGCAGCTTCAGCGCGACGCCGGGTTGCAGCTGCTTCGGCGCCGGAACGCGGTTGATCTGCTGGAGCAGTTGCCAGTCGTCCGCACCCTGCAGGTAGCGCGCGGCGACGTCGTACAGCGTGTCGCCGGCCTGCGTGCGGTAGACGACCATTTTGCCCGCGGCAGCGGGCGGCTGTGCTGCCGCATGCTGCGCGGCAAACGCAAACGCAACCGCGCAGGCCGTGCGCAGCGCGATCGTGCGCAGGTTCGCCGTGCGCTGCGTGATTCCCGTGGTCACTCCGGTTCTCCCTGACCGACCCGTTCGAGCCTGTAGCCGTAGCCGTAGATCGGCGCGAGGCGATAGCCGTTTTCGGGCCGCAGGCCGAGCTTGGTGCGCAGCATCGAGATGTGCGTATCCATCGTGCGCGACGGGATGTCGGTCGCCTGCTTCCACACGAGATCGAGAATGTGCGCGCGCGACAGCGGCCGGTCGAGATGCTGGAACAGCAGCAGCGCGAGCTCGAATTCCTTCTGCGTCAGGCTCACGGGCTTGTCGCCGACATAGGCCTGCTTCAGGTTCACGTCGAAACGGAACTGGTCGAATTCGCGAACGGTCGCCTCGGCGTTGACCGGATACGCACGGCGCAGCAGCGAGCCGATGCGCGCGCGCAGGATCGGGCCCGACACGGGCTTGACCACGTAGTCGTCGGCGCCGGCGTTGAGGATCTGCGTGATCCCCGCCTCGTCGTCGCGGCTCGTCATGAAGATGATCGGCAGGCTGTGCTCGGTCTGGTTGGCGCGCACCCACTTGAGCACTTCCTCGCCGGACATGTCGGGCACGTTCCAGTCGAGCACCAGCAGATCGAACGTCTCGCGCTGCAGGCGCTTCTTCAGGGCCTTGCCTTCCTTGAACGCATAACACGTGTGGCCAACGGCCGTCAGCGTTTGACTGACAAAATCCGTCTGGGCCGGATCGTCATCCAGTACAGCAATTCTCATAGCACCCCGCAAATCGAAATCGATCCGTCCAGTTCAGCTCCCCGCCCTCTCCCCGCAGCGCAACGCGCGCGGCTTCCGGATACCGGCCGGCGAGCCATCGTTCGCCGCTCGCGCCACCTGCGCAAACCGGCGACCCCGGCAAATATCTCAAAAACGGGGCACGGACGAACCGGCGATTTCACCATAGTAGTATGAAATTCGCCAAGTAATCGCGCGGACTACGTTCTTTCTTCGAATAATCCTTCCGGTCGCGCAATCTGACGCCTAATCGGCGCCCGCGATGCCGGCCACCGGCTCGGCGAAATCGTCGGCCGGCAGGTGCTGCAACAGCGATTGCGACGGCACCGGTTGCGCAAGCATGCGCTGCAACTGTCCGCGCACGCGCTCCCACGCGGTGGCCGCATAGTCGGGCTGGCCCGCCGCCCATGCCTGCGCCAGATCGAACACGCGCTCGATCGTCGCACCGCAGTAGGTCGGGCCCGAGCCGTCGTCCTGCGCGGCATCGCGCAGCCGTTCGTCGAGCCACTCGGCCAGCCACGGCATCTCGGCCGCGGCCGAATCGGCGTAGGCCTCCAGCGCGGCACGCGCGTGGCGGTCCTGTTGCGGATCGAGCTCGATCCGGCTCAATTCCGACGCACGCTCGAGCGCATGGCATTCCGCTCCGGACGGACTTCGAAGGGTCCCTGGTCTGAAGGACATGTCCTCTCCCCGTTGTACGACGGTAGCGTCAGGCATGGCTCCCGTGCCCGCCGCGCGACGTACCGTGGCCGGCACCTCCGCTGGGAGCGGACGACCGGCCGGGTCAGTATACGCAGCCGGTCACGAAGCGAGGTTTAAGAATTGTCAGAGGCTCGACCGGCCGGGCGCCGGGCATTGCCGGCCCGTGCACCGCGAACGGACGCCGCGGCCGGGCGCGCGAGGCAGGCCGTCAGCGGCGGCGCATCAGGAACACGTAGGTCTTGTCCTGCGTCGTCGATTCGACGATCTCGTTGCCCGTCTGCTTCGCGAACGCGGCGAAATCGCGCTGCGAGCCGGGATCGGTCGCGAGCACCTTGAGGATCTGCCCGCTTTCCATATCGGCAAGCGCTTTCTTGGCACGCAGGATCGGCAACGGGCAATTGAGCCCGCGCGCGTCCACTTCCTTGTGAATCTGCATCGGCTGTCGACCTTCGAATGTCGCGCCACACGTGGCGCGGGAGGAAGCCGCGATTTTACCGCAGCGCCGCGGCGCCCGCCCGGGCAGCCCACCGCCCGGCGCCGCGGGCACCGGCGTCACGCGCCGGAGAAGCCGCCCGCGAGCCGTTCGCGCAGGTGCCGCACGAGCGCGCGCACCGCGCTCGGCACGACCGGGCTGTACGGGCGGATCGCGAAGATGTGGTCGCCGAACGCGCCCGACGGCCGCCAGCCGTCGAGCAGCGCGACGAGCCGGCCGGCGTCGAGATCGCGCCGCGCGCTGAAATCGGGCAGCAGCGCAATGCCGAGCCCGCCGAGCGCGGCCTCGCGCATCGCCTCGCTGTTGTTCGCCGCGAAGCTGCCGCGCACCGGCACGCTCACGCGCTCGCGCCGCCGGCCGTCCGGCTCGAAGCTCCACGCGGCCGGTTCGTTGTCGCGCAGGTAGCACAGGCAGCTGTGATCGACGAGTTCGCTCGGGTGCCGCGGCGCACCGCGCGCGTCGAGGTAGTCGCGGCTCGCGACGAGCAGCGAGCGCGTGTCGCACAGCTTCCACGCGACGTGGGTCTGCGGCGCGGTGGTCGTATGGCGGATCGCGAGGTCGAAGCCCTCCTGCGTCAACGAATGCAGCCGGTCCGACAGGTCGAGCTCGATGTGCACGCCCGGATGCTGACGCAGGAAATCGGGCAGGTGCGGCACGACCTGCTGGCGCCCGAGCGCGACCGGCGCCGTTACGCGCAACAGGCCGCGCGGCTCGCCGGCCAGGTCCTTCACGCGCGCGAAATGCTGCCCGATCGACTCGAACGCGTCGCGCGTGCTGTCGACGAGCGTCTGGCCCGCATCGGTGAGCCGCACGCTGCGCGTCGTGCGGCGCACGAGCGGCACGCCGGCCGCCTTTTCGAGATCGGCGATGCGCTGGCTCATCGCCGCCTTGCTGATGCCGAGCCGCTGCGCGGCGGCCGTGAAACTGCCGGCCGCGGCCAGTACCGTCAGCGAATGGATATGCGGCCAGAGTGCCTGGACATTTTGCTGATTCATTCGTCGATTATTCAGAATTCTGAACAGTGAATCAAGTTTCGCGGCCTTCTCCCGCCCCGCCGGTTTCCCTAGACTAGGTTCCGTTCCCCCCTCATCCCCAGGAGACACGATGAATCCGGTTCCCGCGTACACGTCCGACGCCGACGTCGGCCACTATGTCGACGGCGCGCCCGTCGCCGGCCGCAGCGGCCGCTTCCAGGACGTCCTCAACCCGTCGCTCGGCCGCGCGGTGCGCCGCGTGGCGCTCGCCGACGACAGCGAAGTGCAGCAGGCCGTCGCATCGGCCCACGCCGCGTTCCCGGCGTGGGCCGCGACGCCGCCGATCCGCCGCGCGCGCGTGCTGCACCGTTTCCTGCAGCTGATAAACGAGCACCGCGACACGCTTGCGGCGATCATCACGGCCGAGCACGGCAAGGTGTTCTCCGACGCGCAGGGCGAAGTCGCGCGCGGCATCGACATCATCGAATTCGCATGCGGCGTGCCGCAGCTCCTGAAGGGCGACTTCACCGACCAGGTCAGCACCGGCATCGACAACTGGACGATGCGCCAGCCGCTCGGCGTCGTCGCGGGCATCACGCCGTTCAACTTCCCGTGCATGGTGCCGTGCTGGATGTTCCCGGTCGCGATCGCGACGGGCAACACGTTCGTGCTGAAGCCGAGCGAGCGCGATCCGTCGGCGGCGCTGTTCATCGCCGACCTGCTCACGCAGGCCGGGCTGCCGGCCGGCGTGTTCAACGTCGTGCAGGGCAACAAGGACGCGGTCGACGCGCTGCTCGACCACCCGGACGTGCAGGCCGTCAGCTTCGTCGGCTCGACGCCGATCGCGGCCTACGTGCAGCAGCGCGCGGTGCAGTCCGGCAAGCGCGTGCAGGCGCTCGGCGGCGCGAAGAACCATCTCGTCGTGATGCCCGATGCGAACATCGAGCAGGCGGTCGACGCGCTGATCGGCGCCGCATACGGCTCGGCCGGCGAGCGCTGCATGGCGATCAGCATCGCGGTGCTGGTCGGCGACGTGGCCGACCGGATCGTGCCGGCGGTCGCCGAACGCGCGCGCAAGCTGGTGATCGGCGACGGCATGCAGCCGGAAGTCGAGATGGGCCCGATCGTCACCGGCGAAGCGCTGAAGCGCATCGAAGGCTATATCGAGCAAGGCGTGAGCGAAGGCGCGCAACTGGTGGTCGACGGGCGCGGGCTGCGCGTGCCGGGCCGCGAGGCCGGCTTCTTCACCGGCGGCACGCTGTTCGATCACGTGACGCCCGACATGCGGATCTATAAGGAAGAAATCTTCGGGCCCGTGCTCGGCTGCGTGCGCGTGAAGGATTTCGGCGAAGCGGTCGACCTGATCAACGCGCACGAGTTCGGCAACGGCGTGTCGTGCTTCACGAGCGACGGCGGCATCGCGCGCGAATTCGCGCGGCGCATCCAGGTCGGGATGGTCGGCATCAACGTGCCGATTCCGGTGCCGATGGCGTGGCACGGCTTCGGCGGCTGGAAGAAGAGCCTGTTCGGCGACATGCACGCATACGGCGAGGAAGGCGTGCGCTTCTACACGCGCCAGAAGTCGGTGATGCAGCGCTGGTCGTCGAGCATCGGCAAGGGTGCCGAATTCGCGATGCCGACCGCGAAGTAAGCCGGCCGGTGCGCCATCAAGGGCCTGTTCCCGCTATCAGCGGGAACAGGCCCTGGCGGGCGATGCGCCGGCGGAGTGCGTCAGCCGGCTTTCGTGCCGTGCGCGCCGTCGGCGGTCGGCAGGTACGACAGTTCGAGCCGGTACGCGAGCGCGACGAACAGGCTCTGCGCGAGGCCCATCGTGGCCGTCAGCGCGCGGAACCCGAACGTCTCGCTGTCCTGCACCATCAGCGTCACCTCGGCCTCCCGCGCGAGCGGGCTCATCCGGCTGTCGGTGATCGCGATCAGGCGCGCGCCGCGCTGCGCGGCCTGCTGTGCGACCTGCACGGTTTCGTCCGCATACGGCATGAACGAGATGACGATCATCACGTCGCCGTTGCGCACCGACCGGATCTGCCCGAGATGCATGCTGCCGAGCGCGCTGAACAACCCGATGCGCTTGTCGGTGTGCTGCAGCGCATAGTCGAGATACACGGCGATCGGAAACGCGCGCCGCGAGCCGGCGATCCAGATCGCCTGCGTGTCGGCGAGCAGGTCGACGGCCTGCGCGAGCGCCTGCGGGTCGAGCGTCTGCCGCAACTGCTGCATCCCGGCAATGCTGCCCTTGATGAATTCGTCGGCGATCTGCTCGGGCTGCAGGCTCGACGAACCCGATTCGATCACGTCGCGCAGCCGCAGGTTGTACGCGCGCCCCGGCGCGATCTGCTGCGCGAGCCCTTCGCGGAACAGCCGCTGCATCTCGGAGAAACCGGAGAAGCCGAAATGCTTCGCGAAGCGCACGACCGCCGACGGCTGCACGCCGCACGCTTCCGCGAGCGACTGGATGCCTTCCAGGCCAAGCTGGTCCCGATGCGTTTCCACGTGACGCGCAATGACCTTCAGGCGATTGCTGAGGCCGTCGTATTCCTGCGTCAGATGCTGCAGGAACTGCTCGACGGTGGCGGGAGGTTTCTCGGATGAACTCATCGGATGGCGCGAAGTTGACGGCCCCGGTGCACGCGCGATGCTGACGGACGCGGCCCGAGGCTCACCTGGATACATGCATGAAGGGCGAATTTAATCACGTTTGCGGCACGGCCCGCGCCGCGCGTTTCGCTCCCACGCGCTCGATCATCACCTGCACACGCTCCACGGCAAGACTGGCAACGATTGTCCAACGCTCTCGCGGTATCGTAAAGATTAGGGCGTCTACCGAGTCTGCCGACGCCGACGGCCGGTGCGAAGCGGCGCCCGGCGCGCCGCCTCCGGCCTGCCCTGCTCAGCGATAGTCGACCCACGCGCCGCCCGCGTCGGCGGAACGCACGCAGTTCTCGACCCATCGGACGCCCTCGACGCCCGCATGGACGTCCGGAAAGCGGATACCCTTCAGCGCCGCGGCGTCGCCGCGATCGGCCGCATCCATCGCGAGCGCGAAGCGCTGATAGAGATTGGACCAGGCCTCGAACAGCCCTTCCGGATGCCCGGCGCCGATGCGATCCTCGCGCAACGCATTCGGATGCAGATAACCCATCCCGCGATCGAGCACCTGCGCGGGCTGCCCCTGCACTTCGTAGCGCAACTGGTTCGGATGCTCGTCCCACCATTCGACGCTCGCCTTCGATCCGATCACGCGCACCTTCTGGCCGTGCATCGAACCCGCGTTCACCGCGCTCGACCACACGTAGCCGATCGCGCCCGTGTCGTATTCCATGATCGTGAACGCGTTGTCCTCGAGCGGCGCGCGGCTCTTCACGAAGCTCTGCCGCGAACACATCAGCCGCCGGATCTTCAGCTCGGGCGCCATCACCTCGGAGATGTACAGCGGATGCGTGCCGATGTCGCCGAGCACGTAGCTCGGACCCGCGAACTTCGGATCGACGCGCCAGCGCGCGGCCGCGCTCGCGGCCTCGACGCCTTCGCTGTGGAAACCGTGTGCGAACTGCATCTGCACGATGCGGATCTCGCCGAGATCGCCTCGCGCGATCATCTCGCGCGCCTGCTCGATCATCTGGTGACCCGAATAGCCGTATGCGACGCCGACGATCCGGTTCTTCTCGACCGACAGGCGCTGCAGCGTCTCGGCCTCGTCGGTCGTGAAGCACAGCGGCTTCTCGCAGACCACGTGCAGCCCCGCGTTCAGCGCGGCGCGGCAAATTTCGAAGTGCGTATTGTTGGGCGTCGCGATCGACACCGCGCGAATGCCGTCCGGGCGACGCGCCTCGGCGTCGAACATCGTCGCGTAGTCGGGATAGCAGCGCTCGGCCGCGACGCCGAGCTTCAAGCCGAACTGGCGGCCGCGTTCGGGATCGATGTCGAACGCGCCGGCGACCAGCTCGAAACTGCCGTCGCGCAACGCGGCCGACCGGTGGCTGTAGCCGATCTGGCTGCCGAGCCCGCCGCCGACCATGCCCCAGCGAATCGAGTGTCCAAGCAGAATCTGTCCGTCAATCATGATGGTGGTGTTCCTGGTCCGTGTTCAGGTGTTCGGTGGTTCAGGTGTTCATGCCAAGTTCATGCGAAACCGGCCGACGCGAGAAACGCGCGGCTCGCGGCAACGTCGCGCAGGCTCGTGCCGGCATTGCGCGGATCGCGCTCCTGCTCGATCGTGATGTAGCCCGCGTAGCCGATGTCGTCGAGCGCGTGCCGGATCGACCGGTAGTCGAGCACGCCGGTGCCGATCGGGCACATCACGCCGCGCGCGCATGCCGCGAAGAACGCAATGTGCTCGCCCATCACCGCGTCGTACACGGCCGTGTCGATATCCTTGAAATGCACATAGTCGAGGCGCGCCGCATGACGGCGCAGCCAGGTCTCCGGGTCCATGCCCGAGTAGTACAGGTGGCCCGTATCGAGACAGAGGCCGACCGTGTCGGCCGGCAGGTCAGCGACGATCCGGTCGATCTCGTCCGCGAACTCGATGTAGCCGCCCGCATGCGGATGGATCACCGCGCGCACGCCGAACTCGTCGCGCGCGATCGTCGCGATCTGCCGGATGTGCTCGACCATGTGCGCCCAGCGCTCGCCGGACAGCCGCGGCGCGCGATCGGCATGACCGGCCGCGTAATCGCGTTCCTCGTGCCCCCAGTCCATCACGACCAGGTACGGCGCCGCGTAGCGCTGGCCATCCTGCGTCGGCAGCTTCGGCAGCCGCGTGATCAGCGCGCAGATCTCGCGCGTCTGGCGCAGCAGGTTCGGCAGGTTCTCCGGCGACACGAGATCGTCGAAGATCGTGCCGGCGGTAATGCTCAGGCGCTGCCGCTCGAGCTCGGCGCTCACGACGTCGAGCTCGAGCGGGATATAGCCGTACGGCCCGAGCTCGATGCCCGAGTAGCCGGCCTGCGCGGCCTCGGCGAGCACGTGCCGCCACGGCGGCAGGTGCGGGTTCTTCACGTCGTCGACGCCCCAGCAGCAGGGTGCGCAACCAATCTTCATCGTCATGTCGGTCAGTCCGGCAGGTAAGCGGCGCGCGGCCGCATGCGTGGCGACGCGGCCACGGTTCAGGCGCGATAGAACGCGGGGCGGTCGGCCATCGCGATCGGTTCGACCGCACCGCTCTGTTGCGCACGCACGCATGCGTCGGCCGCGACCGCCGCCGCGTAGCCGTCCCAGGCCGACGGGCCCGTCAGCGCACCCTGCCGCACGCCGTCGATGAACGCCTGCAGCTCGACGTCGTACGACGCGATGAAGCGCTCCTTCCAGTCGGTCATGATCTCGACCGATTGCCGCGCCGCGCGCTTGAGGTCCACGGCCGGCGGATCGGGCAGCTTCGCGATGCCCTGCTCGCCGACCACTTCGCACTGGATGTCGTAGCCGTACTGGCAGTTCACGAAAATCTCGACGTCGATGCGCACGCCGCTCGCGGTTTCCAGCAGCACGATCTGCGGGTCGGCGAGATGCGCGGACGCATGGCGCGTCTTCTTCGGATAGACGACCTGCGCGCTCGCGTAATCCTCGCCGAGCAGCCAGCGCAGCACGTCGAGCTCGTGGATCAGCGTGTCGGTGATCGCCATGTCGGTCGTGTAGCGCTCGCCGACCGACTGGTTGCGGTGCGCGCAATGCAGCATCAGCGGTGCGCCGATCTCGCCGCTGTCGATCACGCGCTTCAGCGCGCGATAGCCTTCGTCGTAAGGCCGCATGAAGCCGACCTGCACGAGCCGCTTGCCGTGCGCGACTTCCGCTTCGACGATCCGCATGCAGCCGTCGGCCGTGACGGCGAGCGGCTTCTCGCAGAACACGGGCTTGCCGTGCGCGATCGCGTCGAGCACGAACGCTTCGTGCGTCGGCCCCCACGACGTGACGAGCACGGCCTGCACGTCGGCGGCCGCGACCACTTCATGGCCGTCGCCGTAGATCTCGGCGTCGAGCCCGTATTTCGACACCGCGTCGCGCGCCTGCTGCGGATCGATGTCGTTGACGGCCACCACGCGCGCACCGGACAGCGTGCGCGTCAATCTGCGGATATGGTCCTGGCCGATCGCGCCACAGCCGATCACGCCGATTTGCAAGGTCATCTGGGAGTCTCCAGTCGTTCATCAGCGGCGCGGCCCGTGCCGCGCCGGTCAGTAATCGTTCAGCGCGCCGTGCGATCGAAATGAAGATCGACGTAGCGCCCGATCGTGTCGCGCATGTAGCGCGACGACGCTTCGGCGCGGTCCTCCCACGCGAACACGCACGACGACATCACGCCGTCGAAGCCCGCGGCGCCGAGCGCGCGGAAGAACACGTCCCAGTCGATCTCGCCCTGCCCGATGTCGAGATGCTGGTGCACGCGGATCTGGTTCGAACCCGGCGGGTTCACGATGTAGCGCAGCTGGCTGCTCTTGCGGTGGTCGAAGGTGTCGGCCACGCGCACGTGCGCGAGGATCGGCGCGGCCTGCGCGATCATCGCGGCCATGTCGTCGCCGTAGTAGAACGTGTGCGGCGCGATATACGACAGCTTCAGCGACGGCGAGCCGAGGTTCGTCACGATGTCGATCGCCGGCTGCAACTGCTCGATCCAGTCCTCCGGATGCGGCTCGACCGACAGCACGATGCCCTCGCGCTCGAGAATCGGCAGCAGCTCGTCCATCGACCGGAACCACGCGGCTTCGCACAGCTCCTTCGGGTTCGCGCCCGGCCGCTCGCCGACCGAGCGCTCCGGCGACGCACCGCGCCCGAACTCCGACACCATCAGCGCGCACTCCATCTCGAGCGCGACCTCGATCGCCTTCTTCCAGCAGCGCACGGCCCATTGACGCTCGTCCTCGAACGGGCTCGCCCAGCGGTACATCGGCTGCAGCGACGCGAGGCCGACGCCGCTCGCGCGCATCGCCTGGCGAAACGCAGCCATGCGCTCGCGCGTCGCGCGCGGCATCACCCACCAGTCGAGGAAATCGCTGCGCGGCGACAGCTCGATCTGGTCGTAGCCGAGCTCGGCCACCGCGTGCGGCAGCCGGTCGAGCGGCAGGTGGCGAATCATGTAGGGGTCCAGCGCGATCTTCATCAGGCTTCCTTCGTGAATGCGGGGTGCAGTCGGACGCGTGCGCTCAGCGACGCTTCTTCTTGTTGCGATACTGGTCGGCGATCACGGCCGCGACGATGATCGCGCCCTTGACCATCTCCTGGTAATACGCGTCGATGCGGATGAACGTGAAACCCGACGTCATCACGCCGAGGATCAGCACGCCGATCACGGTGCCCGTTACGCGACCGAGGCCGCCCGACAGCGACGTGCCGCCGATCACGACCGCGGCGATTGCGTCGAGCTCGTACATCACGCCCATGCCCGACTGGCCCGAGATCGCGCGCGCGGCCGTCACGGTGCCGGCGATCCCGCTCAACAGGCCCGCGATCGCATAGACGAAGACCAGGTGACGCGTGACGTTGATGCCCGACACGACGGCCGCGTGACGGTTCGCGCCGATCGCGTAGGTGTACTTGCCGAAGCGCGTGTAGCGCAGCACGACGTGGAAGATCGCGGCGATCACGAGAAAGATGATCACCGGATTGGCGCCTGCGCCGATGGCCGCGAACTGGTCGGTCAGCATCGACACGGGCATCCCGTTGGTGAACCATTTCGCGAACCCGCGTGCGGCGACCATCGTGCCGAGCGTCGCGATGAACGGCGGGATGCCCGTCATCGCGATCAGCGAACCGTTCAGCAGGCCGACCAGCAGCCCGACACACACGCCGGCCAGCACCGGCCAGACGATCGGCAGGTCGGTCAGGTGCGGAAACACCGCGCGCGGAAAGTCGGACACCTGCGCGAGGCTCGCGGACACGACGGCCGCGGCGGCCACGACCGACCCCGACGACAGGTCGATCCCGCTGGTGATGATCACGAGGTTCACGCCGACCGCGATGATGCCGATCACGGCCATCTGCAGCACGATGATCTCGAGCCGCTCGGCGTTGAACAGGAAGCTCTGGCCGACGACGATCCAGCCGACGATCTCGAAGAACAGGCTGATGCCGACCAGCACGAGAAAGATGCTCAGCTCGGGCGGCCACTTGGTGTGCCGCGACTTGATTGTCATGGTCTGCGCGTCCGCGACCGGATTCAGGTTGCCCATTTCTTTGTCTCCACTCTTGTTTCGGATCAGCGCGACGCGAGATCCATGATGCGGACCTGGTCGGCGTCCTTGCGGTCGACGATGCCGGTCATGCGCCCTTCGTGCATCACCATCACGCGGTCGCTCATTCCCAGCACCTCCGGCATCTCCGACGAGATCATCAGCACCGCGACGCCCTTGCCGGCGAGCGCGCTGACGAGCCGGTGGATCTCGGCCTTCGCGCCGACGTCGATGCCGCGCGTCGGTTCGTCGAGGATCAGGATGCGCGGCTGCGTGAGCAGCCAGCGCCCGATCAGCACCTTCTGCTGGTTGCCGCCCGACAGGTTCTGGATCTCCTCGTGCAGCCCGGGCGACTTCACGCGCAGCATCCGGCTCATTTCCTCGCAGTCGCGCTTCAGCTGCGCCTGCCGCACGAAATTGAACTTCACGTAGCGGTTGCTGAGCACCGCCGCTTCCATGTTCGCGAGCAGGTCGAGATTCAGGAAACAGCCGGTGTCCTTGCGGTCCTCGGTCAGGAACGCCATCCCGTGCTTCATCGCCTGCGCGGGCGTCGAGATCCGCACCGGCTTGCCGTCGATCCGGATCTCGCCCGACGTGGCCGGCACGACGCCGAACAGCGCCTCCGCGACGTTCGAGCGCCCCGAGCCGACCAGGCCCGCGACGCCGAGGATCTCGCCCGCGCGCAGCTCGAAGCTCACGTCGCGGAACACGCCGTCGACGCCGAGGTTCCGCACCGACAGCACGACGTCGCCGATCGGCACCTCCTCCTTCGGGAACATCTGCGTGATCTCGCGCCCGACCATCATGCGGATGATGTCGTCGCGCGTGACGTCGCTCGACGCATGCGTGCCGATGTACTTGCCGTCGCGGAACACCGAGAACTCGTCGGCGATCTCGAACAGCTCGTTCATCTTGTGCGTGATGTAGACGATGCCCTTGCCCTGCTCGCGCAGCTGGCGAATGATCCGGAACAGGTGCGTGACCTCCTTGTCGGTCAGCGCCGACGTCGGCTCGTCCATGATCAGCACGTCCGAGTCGAACGACACGGCCTTCGCGATCTCGACCATCTGGCGGCTCGCGACCGTCAGCGTGCGCACGTCGGTTTCCGGATCGATGTCGATCGACAGCCGCTCGAACAGCTCGGCCGTACGGCGGCGCAGCTCCGCGTGATCGATCAGGCCGAAGCGGTTCTTCGGTTCGCGGCGGATCCAGATGTTCTCCGCGACCGTCATGTACGGCATCAGGTTGAGTTCCTGGTGGATCATCGCGATCCCGCGGTCGAGCGCATCGAGCGGGCCGTTCAGCACGACGGGTTCGCCGTTGATCAGGATCTCGCCCTGATCGGGCGTGTAGACGCCCGCGATGATCTTCATCAGCGTCGACTTGCCCGCGCCGTTCTCGCCCATCAGCGCATGGACGGTGCCGCGGCGCACGCGGAACTGCACGCCGTCGAGCGCGACGACGCCGGGAAAGGACTTGCCGACGCCGCGCACCTCGAGCACGCAGTCGGACGCGGCAGAAGCCGGCGAACCGGACGATCCGGATGCGCCGGGCGATCCTCCGGACGAAGCGGCCGGCGCGTCGACGCCGGCCATCGGGCGCGCGATCCTGGCTGTAAACATGGACGTTCCTCGACAAGTCGCGCGCGAACCCGGCCAGGCCGGGCCCGCGCAGTTCAACGGATCGCCGCTCAGTGCTTGGCGTACTGGTTCATGTTCTCGGGCGTCACGAGCTCGAACGGCACGTTCACGAAGCGGTCGACGGGCTGCTTCTTCGCGAGCTTCAGCGCGGCGGCAACCGATTGCGCGCCCTGCCCGATCGCGTTCTGGTACACCGACACCTTCAGCTCGCCGCTCTTCATCGACGCCAGGCCGTCCGGCGTCGCGTCGATGCCGGCGACGACGGTCTTCGGCGTCAATTTGCGCGCAGCCTTCAGCGCATTGATCGCGCCGATCGCCATTTCGTCGTTGTTCGACACGATCGCGTCGAACTTCGTCCCGGAGCTCAGCCAGTTCATCGTGATGTCCTGGCCCTGCGTGCGGCTCCACTTGCCTTCGCGCTTGTCGACGATCTTCATGCCGGAGCATTCCTTCGTCGCGATCACGTCCTCGATGTCCTTGGTGCGGGCGCGCGCCGATTCGTTGGACAGCTCGCCCATCAGCACGAGGAGGTCGCCCTTGCCGCCGAGCAGCTTGCACACCTGGCGCGCCTGCAGCGTGCCCGACTGCTTCTCGTCGGATGCGACGACCGCGACGCCGGCCGGCAGCTTGTCGAAATCGACCGGCTTGCGGTTCACGTACACGAGCGGGATCTTCGCCGCCGTCGCCATCTTCGTGATCTTCGGCGTCGCGTCGGTGTCGACCGCGTTCACGATGATCGCGTCGACCTTCTGCGCGATCATGTTCTGGACCTGGCTCAACTGCTTGCCGACGTCGTTGCCGCCGTCCTCGATCTGCACCGTCGCACCGTCCTTCTTCGCTGCGTCGGTGATGCTGTTGCGCAGGATGGTCAGGAATGTGTCGTCGAACGACGCCATCGTCACGCCGATCTTCTCGGCATGCGCGAGCGGCGCAGCCAGGATCGCGGCGGCCGCGACGGCCATCAGCTTGGTCTTCATGATCACTTTGTCTCCTCATCTCCGGGGGGCGGAAGACGGCGCGTTGCGCGCCGCCGGGCCGAGTCCGATACGGACTGAAGCATCCGGATGAAACTGTAGATCACTTCCTCGATAATTTGGAAATTTATTTCTACGTGATTTCACCTAGGGAACTGGATTTCCAAAAAGCCTAGACTGCGTCCGTAGCCCGATTCCTTGCGGCAGGCAGCCTCGCGTCGTGTAGCGCACGTTGCGGACCGTCGCCGGTGGATCGGTCCCCTAATCTGCCGGCAGCGCCGAACGCCGGCCGCGAGCGTGATACGTGATATGAGCCTGCTGAACTTTCCGAGTGACCGCCCCATCGATCTCGCCTGCCTCGGCCGTGTGGCCGTGGATCTCTATGCGCAGCAGTACGGCAGCCGCCTGGAGGACGCGCGCAGCTTCCAGATGTATCTCGGCGGCTCGTCGGGCAACGTCGCGTTCGGCGTCGCCCGGCTCGGGCTGAAGACTGCGATGATCTCGCGCGTCGGCGACGAGCAGATGGGCCGCTTCGTGCGCGAGACGCTCGAGCGCGAAGGCTGCGACACGAGCCAGCTGCAGACCGACCGCGAGCGCCTCACCGCGCTGGTGCTGCTCGGGCTGAAGGATCGCGACACGTTCCCGCTGCTGTTCATGCGCGAGAACTGCGCGGACATGGCCGTGCGCGCCGACGAGATCCGCGAGGACTTCATCGCCGGCTGCCGCGCGCTCGCGATCACCGGCACGCATCTTTCGACGCCGGCCACGCGCGAGGCGTCGCTGACCGCGCTCGGCTACGCGCGCCGCCACGGCGTCGTGCGAATTCTCGACATCGACTACCGGCCGGTGCTGTGGGGGCTGACCTCGCGCGGCGCGGGCGAGAACCGCTACGTGCCGGACGCGCAGGTGACGCGGCAATTGCAGCAGGTGCTCGGCGAATTCGACCTGCTGGTCGGCACCGAGGAGGAATTCCTGATCGCGGGCGGCGTGCCGCACGACCTGATCGGTTCGTTGCAGGCGGTGCGCGGGATCACGAACGCCGCGCTGGTCGTCAAGCGCGGCGCACTCGGCTGCTGCGTGATCGAAGGCGACATCCCCGCGCGGATCGACGATGCGCCGACCTTTCTCGGCGAACGCGTCGAGGTGCTCAACGTGCTCGGCGCGGGCGACGCGTTCCTGTCGGGCCTGCTGTCCGGGCTGCTGCGCGGCCGCGACTGGGCGGAATCGACGCGCATCGCGAACGCGTGCGGCGCGATCGTCGTGTCGCGCCATGCGTGCTCGGCCGCGATGCCGACGCCGGCCGAACTCGCGCACTGGTTCGACGGCAGCCGCAATCCCGTGGTCGACGCGGACCGAACGCTCGCGCACCTGCATCGCGTCACGGTGCCGCGCCGCGAATGGGACGACCTGTGCGTGATGGCGTTCGACCATCGCAGCCAGTTCTACGAACTCGCGGTGCAGGCCGGCGCGGACGAAGCACGGATCAAGACGCTGAAGCGCCTGCTCGTGCGCGCGGCCGAACAGGTCGAGCGCGATCGCCATATCGAAGGCCACGTCGGCGTGCTGATCGACGGCGGCGCGTATGGCAGCGACGCGCTCGCGTCGGCCACCGGGCGCGGCTGGTGGGTCGGCCGACCGGTCGAGCTGCCGGGCTCGCGGCCGTTGCGCTTCGACGAGACGCGCTCGGTCGGCTCGTCGCTCACGCACTGGCCGACCGAGCAGGTCGTGAAGTGCCTGGTGCACTACCACCCCGACGACGACGTCGATCTGCGCGTCGAGCAGGAGCAGCGCGTGCTGGAGCTGTGGGAAGCCACGCGCGCCAGCGGCAACGAGCTGCTGCTGGAAGTCATTCCGCCGCGCGCGGTCACGCCGGCCGGCACCGAGGACGATGCGGTGCTGCGCGCGGTCGCGCGCTTCTACAACCTCGGCGTGATGCCCGAATGGTGGAAGCTCACGCCGCTGAGCGCCGACGGCTGGGCGCGACTCGCCGCGCTGATCGCCGAGCGCGACCCGCACTGCCGCGGCGCCGTGATCCTCGGGCTGAACCAGCCGCTGCAATATCTCGTCGACAGCTTCCGCTCGGCGACCAACCCGATCGTCAAGGGTTTCATGGTCGGGCGCACGCTGTGGGCCGATGCGTCGCTGAACTGGCTCGCCGGCCGGATCGACGACCAGGCGCTGATCGACGAGGTCGCGGGCAACTTCGCGCAGCTCGTGGACGCGTGGCTCGGCCGCCGCGGCACCGCGCGCGCGGCCGCGGCCTGATCCGCATGCCCGTCATGACCGACCCGACTCCTCACTACTGACCGACGATGACCACCACCGTGAGACTGACCGTCAGCCAGGCGCTCGTGCGCTACCTGGCCGCCCTGCGCGCCGAAGTCGTCCAGCCCGACGGCCGCACCGAGATCCTGCCGTACTGCGGCGGCGTGTTCGCCATCTTCGGCCACGGCAACGTGGCCGGGCTCGGCGAAGCATTGCATGCCGAGAAAGACCGGCTGCCGACCTTCCGCGCGCACAACGAGCAAGGGATGGCCAATGCGGCCGTCGCGTTCGCGAAAGCTAATTTCCGCCAGCGGATGATGGCCGCGACGTCGAGCATCGGCCCCGGCGCGACCAACATGCTGACGTCGGCCGCGCTCGCGCACGTCGGCCGGCTGCCGCTGTTGCTGCTGCCCGGCGACGTGTTCGTGTCGCGCCTGCCCGACCCCGTGCTGCAGCAGGTCGAGGATTTCGAACAGGGCGACGTCAGCGCGAACGACTGCTTCCGCCCCGTCACGCGCTACTTCGACCGGATCACGTCGCCCGAACAGTTGCTGGTCGCGCTGCCGCGCGCGATCCAGGTGATGACCGACCCCGCGCAGTGCGGCCCCGTGTGTCTCGCGCTGCCGCAGGACGTGCAGACCTTCGCATACGACTGGCCCGAGGATTTCTTCGCGCCGCCGGTGATCCGGATGCGCCGACCGCCGGCCGACCCGCTCGAACTCGCCGATGCGCTCGACGTTCTGAAAGCCGCGAAGAAGCCGCTGATCGTCGCCGGTGGCGGCGTGCTGTACAGCCAGGCGTGGGACGCGCTGCGCGCGTTCGCCGACACGCACGGCGTGCCGGTCGCCGAATCGCAGGCCGGCAAGGGCAGCCTTGCGTGGGACCATCCGCTGAACCTCGGCTCGATCGGCGTGACGGGCTCGCCCGCCGCGAACCGCGCGGCCGCGCAGGCCGACGTCGTGCTCGCGGTCGGCACGCGGCTGCAGGACTTCACGACCGGCTCGCACGCGCTCTACGGCGACGCCACGCTGCTGAGCCTGAACGTGCAGCCGTTCGACGCGGGCAAGAAGCGCGGCCGGCAACTAGTCGCGGATGCGCGCACGGGCCTCGGCCAGTTGTCTGCCGCGCTGGCCGGCTGGCGCGCCGACGCAGCATGGACGGCCGCCAACCGCGACCAGGCCGCCGCGTGGAACTCGCGCGTGACGGAGCTGACGACGCGCGCGCCGAAGGACACGCTGCCGTACGACGCGGAAGTGATCGGCGCGGTGCGCGAATCTGCCGCCGACGCGGGGCGCGACAGCGCGCGCGACGACCTCGTCGTATGCGCGGCCGGCACGCTGCCGGCTGAATTGCACAAGCTGTGGCGCAGCGGCATGCCGGGCAACTACCACATGGACTATGCGTATTCGTGCATGGGCTACGAGGTCGCGGGCGGCCTCGGCGCGAAGCTCGCGCGGCCCGAGCGCGAAGTGATCGTGATCGTCGGCGACGGCTCGTACATGATGCTCAATGCGGAACTCGCCACTTCCGTGATGCTCGGCCGCAAGCTCATCGTCGTGATCCTCGACAACCGCGGCTACGGCTGCATCGAGCGGCTGCAACTGAATTGCGGCGGCGCGAGCTTCAACAACATGCTCGACGACTGCGTGCCGGAAGGCGGCGCGCGCTCGACGATCGACTTCGCGATGCATGCGCGCTCGATGGGCGCCGACGCGGTGCACGTGCGCGACGTCGGCGAGCTTCGCAGCGAAATGAAGCGCGCACGCGCGGCAACGAAAAGCCAGGTACTCGTGATCGACACCACGCACAAGCGCACGACCGACGACGGCGGCGCGTGGTGGGAAGTCGCGGTGCCGCAGGTATCCGAGCGTGCCGGCGTCGAGCAAGCGCACCGCGCGTATCTCGACGCAAAGACCCGGCAGCGGCGCTGATGCCGCGCGCTGCCTACCCACCCGCCACGCAAAAAAACCATACGAACCAAGGAAGCAAGTCATGAGCTGGAACGTCCGCATCGGTATCAATCCCCTGTCGTGGATGAACGACGACCTGCCGTCGCTCGGCGGCGAGACGCCGCTCGAAACGGCGCTGAAGGAAGGCGCCGAAATCGGCTACGCGGGCTTCGAGCTCGGCAACAAGTTTCCGAAGACCGGCCCCGAGCTGAAGGCGAAGCTCGCCGAGTTCGGGCTCGTGTGCGTATCGGGCTGGTATTCGGGCTTCCTTGCGGAAGTCGAGCCGGGCATCAGCGACGCCGATGCGGTCGCGGCGGAAATCGAACGCTGCCGCGCGCACATGACGAAGCTGCAGTACAACGACGTGAAGGTGGTCGTCTACGGCGAGTGCGCGGGCACGATCCAGGGCAGCATCGACACGCCGGTCGCGAAGCGGCCGCGCTTCGTCGACGACGCAGCGTGGCAGCGCTACGCGGCGCGCCTCGACGCATTCGGCGCGCACCTGCTCGACACGTACGGGATCAAGCTCGCCTACCATCACCACATGGGCGCGTACGTCGAGTCGCCCGACGACGTCGACAGGCTGATGGCGCTGACCGATCCGGCCAAGGTGTTCCTGCTGTTCGACACCGGCCACGCGTATTTCGGCGGCGCGGCCGACCCGGTGACGCTGCTGAAGAAGCACGTGTCGCGCGTGGTGCACGTGCATTGCAAGGACGTGCGCGCGCAGGTCGTCACGCAGGCGCGCAACGACGGCTGGAGCTTCCTGAACGGCGTGATCAACGGCACCTTCACGGTGCCGGGCGACGGCGCGCTCGACTACGACGCGACGCTGCGCACGCTGAAGGACGCCGGCTACGAAGGCTGGCTCGTCGTCGAGGCCGAGCAGGATCCGGCCGTCGCGCCGAGCTACGCGTATGCGAAAAAAGGCTACGACTCGCTGCGCGCGATCGTCGACCGGTTGAGCGCGTGAGCCTGCGAGCGCTCGAACGCATGAGCCCCACCCTATTGCGGAGCCCCACCCCATGACGATTTCTCCCCTGCTGGTCAAGGCATCCGCCGACCGCGAAATCTGCAACGTCACGCCCGAGTCGGCCGGCTGGAAGCATGTCGGTTTCCGCGCGCTGCGCCTGAAGGCGGGCGACACCGAAACGCTCGACACCGGCGCACGCGAGCTGTGCGTCGTCGTGCTCACGGGCACGGTGCGCGCGGAAGTGGACGGTGAAACCTACGATGCGCTCGGCAAGCGCGACAGCGTCTTCGAGGAAGTAGCGCCGGACGCGCTGTACGTGCCGGGCGGCAAGACCGTCACGCTGGTCGCGACGCGCGATGCGGAAATCGCACTGTGCACCGCGCCGTACGCGAGCGGCGACAAGCCCGTGCGACGCCTCGACGGCGAGCGGATGCGCCGCTCGGTGCGCGGGCAAGGCACCAATACGCGCTACGTGTGCGACATCCTGATGGGCGACAACCCGGCGGCCGAGCGGCTGCTGGTCGTCGAGGTCGTCACGCCCGCCAGCCATTCGAGCAGCTATCCGCCGCACAAGCACGACCGCGACGCGGCGCCCGACGAAACCTCGCTCGAGGAAACCTACTACCACCGGATCGATCCGCCGCAGGGTTTCGCGTTCCAGCGCGTGTACACCGACGACCGCAGCCTCGACGAAGCGTGCGCGGTCGAGAACCACGACGTCGTGATGGTGCCGCGCGGCTACCACCCGGTCGTCGCGCCGCACGGCTACAACCTGTACTACCTGAACGTGATGGCGGGGCCGAGCCGCGCGTGGGCATTCAAGAACGATCCCGCGCACGAATGGATGCTCGACGCGGCGCCGAAGCGCTGAACGAATCACGGGCAAGCGCGCGGCCCGTGACAACGCGACGCCGGCGCGCGAACCTGACTTGCGACGATACGGAGCCGCCATGGTGACGACCTTCCTGCGCATCGATCACGCGCCCTTCGACGACGACGCGCCGGACCTGGCGCTGCCGCACTTCAATGCCGAGGTCGCGCGCCGGCTCGGGGAAATCGCGGTCAATATCGCGTCGCGCCGCGGGCTGCCGATCGCGGTCGGCATCGTCGGCGAAGCGGCGCCGCTGTTCTACTGCGCACTCGACGGCAGCCGCGCGGAAGACAGCGACGCGATCCGCCGCAGGCAGAACACGGTGCTACGTTTCGGCCTGAGTTCGCTCGAGGTCGGCACGCAGTTTCGCCGCGCCGGCTGGTCGCTGCGGTCGCAGGGGCTGTCGGACGACGACTATGCGCTCGACGGCGGCGGCGTGCCGTTGCGAATCGCCGGTGCCGGCCTCGTCGGTGCGATGACGATCGCGGGGCTCGACTCCGAACGCAATCACGCGCTCGTCGTCGAGAGCCTGCGCTGGCACGTCGGCGCGAACGCGCTGGCGATGCTCGCGTAACGACGCGATCGGCCCGAACGGCGCACGCGCGCCGCTCGTGCCGATGCGCCGACGCGCAGGATCAGTTCAACCCGCCGCTCACGACGAGGTGTTCGCCGGTCATCCAGCGTGCGTCGTCCGATGCGAGGAACACGGCGACCGACGCGATGTCGTCCGGCTCGCCGAGGCGGCCGAGCGGCGTTTCGCTGCGCACCTGCTTGTCGAGATCGGAACCGATGATGCCCGCGCTGTGCGTGCCCTCGGTCACGATCATGCCCGGGTTGATCGCGTTCACGCGGATCTTGCGCGGGCCGAGTTCCAGCGCGAGCACGCCGGTGATCGCGTCGACCGCGCCCTTGGTGCCGCTGTACACCGCGCTGGCGGGCGGCGTGATGCTGGTCACCACCGAGCTGATGTTGATGATGCTCGCGCCTTCGCCGAGATGCTTGACGGCCGCCTGCGTCGTGAGCAGCACACCGAACACGTTCGTATCGAACTGCCGGCGGTAATGTTCTTCGGTGATCGCTTCGATCGGCGCGAATTCGTACACGCCGGAATTGTTGACGAGCACGTCGAGACGGCCGTACGACTCGATTGCCGTATCGACGATGCGCTGCGCATCGGCAGCCTTCGACACGTCGCCGCCGACCGCGACCGCACGGCCGCCGGCTTCGACGATCGCGCTCACCACTGCGTCGGCACCTGCCTTGCTGCTCGCGTAATTGACGACGACGGACGCGCCTTCCGCGGCCAGCGCCCTCGCGATCGCCGCGCCGATGCCCTTCGATCCGCCCGTGACGATCGCTACCTTGCCTGCCAGCTTGCTCATGATTTCATTCCTCAGTCAGAAGACTCTCGATGGGTGGCACCGGTTGCCGCGCTGACGCTGCGAACCGGCATGGCTGGCAATGTAAGACGCCGCGCGGCGGCGATAAAGCGGCTCGACACGAATTGTCTGGCGGGGCCAGCCGAACAATCGGTGCGGCGCCGTCAGCCGGCGCTCAGCCATGCGTTGGCGACATCGCCGCTCAGGCCGTCGAGCGCGCCGTCGTACACGATCCGCCCGCGCCCCATCACCGCGACGCGGCGCGCGAGCCGCGGCGCGAACTGCAGCCGCTGCTCGATCAGCACGATCGCGACGCCGTCGGCCTGCAGCGCGGCGAGGCACGCGCCGACTTCGTCGACCGCGAGCGGCGCGAGCCCTTCGGCCGGTTCGTCGACGATCAGCACGCGCGGGCGGCCGGCGAGCGCACGGACCAGCGCGAGCACCTGCTGCTCGCCGCCCGACAGCCGCCCGGCCTTCACGTCCGCGCGCGCGGCCAGCAGCGGAAAGCGGTCGAACAGGCGTTCGACCGCCGCGCGTTCGGCCGCGCCGGTCACGCCGCGCAGCCCGAGCTTCAGGTTGTCGCGCACTGTCAGCAGAGGAAACACGTCGCGGCTTTCAGCGACGTAAGCCACGCCGCGCCGCGCGATCTCGAACGTGCGCGCGCCCGCGCATTCGGCGCCGGCGATGCGCACCGACCCGGCCGTGCGCACGAGCCCCATCACGGCCTTCGCGAGCGTCGAGCGCCCCGACCCGTTGCGGCCGAGCAGCGCGAGCGTCTCGCCCGGCGCGAGCGCGAGATCGACGCCGTCGAGCACCGGCTGCATCCCGTACCACGCGCGCAGGTCGCGGATGTCGAGCAGTGCGCTCGTCATACGCCGCCCTCCCCGAGATACGCGGCGCGCACGGCCGGATCGGCGCGGATCGCATCGGGCTCGCCGGTCGCCACCACCGTGCCACGCACGAGCACCGTGATGCGTTCGGCGAAGCCGAACACCGCATCCATGTCGTGCTCGATCATCAGCACCGTGCGGCCCTGCGTCGTCGCGCGGATCAGCGCGATCATCCGCGCCGCCTGCGCGCGGCTCATGCCGGCCGTCGGCTCGTCGAGCAGCAGCGTGCGCGCGCCGCTCGCGAGCGCGATGCCGAGATCGAGCGCGCGCTGCTCCGCATAGCTCAGTTCGGCGGCCGGCGTGTCGCGGCGCGCGTCGAGCCCGATGTCGTGCAGCACGCGTGCAGCCGCGAGATCGACCGACGCCGATTCGCGCAGCCGGTTCCACCAGCGCCGCCGCTCGGCCGGCGCATGCAGCGCCGCGCAGCGCAGGTTGTCGAACACTGTCAGCCGCGCGAACGCGCTCGTCTGCTGGAAGCTGCGGCCGATGCCGAGGCGGCTCGCGACGACCGGCCCGCGCCCGCGCAGCTCGACGCCGTGCAGCACGACACGCCCGCGCGTCGGCCGCGTCGCACCCGCGATCACGCCGAACAGCGTCGACTTGCCTGCGCCGTTCGGCCCGATCAGCGCATGGCGCTCGCCGGCCGCGATGCTCAGCTCGACACCGTCGAGCACCGTTTGCGCGCCGAAGCGCTGCACGACGCCATGCAGCGCGATCGCGTTGCCGTTCATCGCCCGTCCCCCCGCTTGCCGGCCTGCGTGCGCTGCACGAACCGCGCGCGCCAGCCCCACAGCAGCGTGCCGATGCCGGCCGCCGAACACGCGACGGCCCAGCCAGCCGGCGTATCGGCGTCGATGCCCCACGCGCCGAACGCGAGGCCCGTACCGTCGTCCTGCGCGAAGCGCCACGCATAACCAAGCTCGCCCGCGCAGACGATCGCGACGCCCCAGAACACGCATGCGCCGACGCCGCACAACAGGCGCCACCGCTCGGCCGCCGGCGCGTCGCGGCGCAACGCGTGCACGAGCGCTTGCGCGATGCCGGCGATCCCGCGCGGCGCGGCCACGACGATCGCGACGAACAGCACGCCGAGATACAGCGCCCACGCGCGCGACACGCCTGCGACGACGATGCTCAGCGCGGTCAGCACGGCCGCGCCCGCCGCCGGCCCGAAGAACGCGCCGGTGCCGCCGATCACCGTGGCGATCAGCACGGTCGCCGAGCGCGCCATCGACACGCTGTCGGGTGTCGCGATTTCGACGTCGATCAGCGTCAGCGTGCCGGCGATGCCCGCGAAGAACGACGCGCAAGTGACCATCGCGAGCCGCACGCGGCGCGGATCGGTGCCGAGCGCGGCGACCCGTGCCGGGTTGTCGCGCACCGCGTTCGCGAGCCGCGCGAGCGGCGTGCGCGTCAGCGCGTGCATCGCCCACGCCGACACGACGCACCACGCGGCGATCACCGCATACGCCTGGGCCGGCGCACCGAAATGCCAGCCGCCCCACGGCGTGCCGCTCGCGCGGTCGATCGGCACGCCGCCGATGCCGCCGAACCACGCGGGCACGCTCCACGCGGCGGCCGCGACGCATTCGCCGAGCCCGAGCGTGATCATCGCGAACGCCGTACCCGAACGGCGCGTCGCGAGCAGCCCGGCGACGAAGCCGAAACCCGCGCCGGCCATGCCGCCTGCGAGCGGCAGCAGCGGCAGCGGCCCGCCGAAGCGGTTGAACCAGTGCGCGGCCGCGAATGCGCCAAGGCCCGCGAACGCCGCATGCCCGAACGACAGCAGCCCGGTCGTGCCGAGCTGCAGGTTGTACGACAGCGCGAGCACGACGAGCGCGGCCGTCTGCGCGAGATAACCGAGCACCGCGCCGTGCGGCCACAGCCACGCGGGCAGCGCGACGCACGCGGCGAACAGCGTCCAGCGCGCGAAGCCGGCGAGCGCGCGGCTACGCATCGGCACGCTCGCCGAACAGCCCGCGCGGCCGCGCGACCAGCACCGCGACGAGCAGCAGGTACGGCACCAGCGGCGCCAGTTGCGCGATCGACACCGCGGCCACGCTGTCGGGCAGCGCGACGCCGACCCACTGCGCGAGGTCGCGCAACGACGTGTCGCTCGCGGCCGCGAAGGTCTGTGCGAAACCGACGGCGAGCGACGCGGCGAACGCGCCGCCGAGCGAGCCGAGTCCGCCGATCACGACGACCGCGAACACGACCGACCCGACGGTCTCGGCGAGCGCGGGTTCGATCACCGCGAGCGGCGCGCCGATCACGCCGGCCAGCGCCGCGAGCGCGGTGCCCGCGCCGAACAGCGCCGTCATCACGCGCGGCACGTCGTAGCCGAGCGCCTCGACGGCCGCGCGATGCGTCAGCGCCGCACGCACGACGAGCCCGATGCGCGACACGCGCAGCAGCGCGCCGAGCACGACCAGCATCGCGGTGGACATCCCCATCATGAACAGCCGGTAACGCGGCAACGCGAGGCCGAACACGGTCACGGGCGCGCCGTCGAACAGCAGCGGCACCGGCGCCGGCAGCGGTGCAAGGCCCCAAAGCAGCTTCGCGCCTTCGCCGATCAGGTAGGCAAGGCCGAAGGTCAGCAGCAGCTCGCTCGTATGGCCGCGTGCCTGCACGCGGCGCAGCAGCACGCGTTCGCAGCCGGCGCCGAGCAGCCCGACCGCGAGCGGCGCGAGCACGAGCGCGGGCCAGAAACCCGCGCGCGCCGCGATGCTGTAGCCGACATACGCGCCGAGCATGTAGAAGCTCGCATGCGCGAAGTTGAGCACGCCCTGCACGCTGAAGATCAGCGTGAGGCCGGCCGACAGCATGAACAGCAGCAAGCCGTAGCTGAGGCCGTTGAAGGCCTGGAGCGCGAACGCGTGCACCGCGAGCGGTCAGGCGGCGAGCGGATCGAGCGCGGCGCGCAGCGCGTCGGGCAGCGGCACCGGGCGGCGCGTGCCGCGATCGACGTACACGTGCACGAAATGCCCCTGCGCGGCGGGCGCGGCGTCGCCTTGCGCGAACAGCCCGACCTCGTAGCGCACGCTCGACGTGCCGAGCTTGACGACGCGCAGCCCCGCGTCGACCGACTGCGGAAACACGAGCGGCGCGAAGTAGTTGCACTGCGTCTCGACGACCAGCCCGATGGTCTGCCCGTGCTCGACGTCGAGCACGCCCGCGCGGATCAGGTACGCGTTCACGACGGTGTCGAAGTAGCTGTAGTAGACGACGTTGTTTACGTGCCCGTAGACGTCGTTGTCCATCCAGCGGGTCGTGATCGGCAGGAAGTGGCGGTAGGCGTCGCGCGGACGCGGCTGCGGCTTGTCGGACATGGCGATGGCGGTCAGGACGATGGGGGCGACGAAGACGAAGCGCGGCGGCCGTAGGGCACGGCTCGCCGGCAGGAAGCGAAGCGCCGCGTCGCGATCGCGCGCGGCACCGCGGATGAAACGCTGCGGACGGGCCGGCCCGTCACTGCCCCGGCCGGTCGACGAATTCGAAATCGAGGCCGCGCGCGCGCATCCAGTCGGCGAGCGCGATGCCGGTGCCGGCGCGCCACGGGCGCAGCAGCGGCGGATCGACGAGCTTGTATTCGAGCAGTTCCGGCGACAGCGCGACCGTGCCCGACGCGCGCACGTGATACGCGATGATCAGTTCGTTCTTGCGGATGAATTCGTAGACGCCGACGAGCGACACGTGCTCGGCCTTCAGCGCCGTTTCCTCGAACACTTCGCGCGCGATGCCGTCCTCGGGCGTTTCGCCGTTTTCGAGGAAGCCGGTGATCAGCGCGAACATCCCTTCGGGCCAGGCCGCGTTGCGCGCGAGCAGGATCTTGCCGTCGAGCTCGACGATCGCCGCGACGACGGGCAGCGGGTTGTTCCAGTGAACATAGCCGCAGGTGTCGTCGGGGCACGCCTGGCGGACGCGGCCTCCTTCGTGGTCGGGATCGGCGCGCTCGGTCAGCGGGCACGCGCAGCGCGGGCAAAAACGGTAGTCGGCGGTGGTCATCGGTGGAGGCATGGCGAACGGGGCCGCCTGCATCGGCGGCCCCGTTCGCGCTCGGCGCGGGAAAGTCTCGATTCTAGCGAGTTTGCGCCGCGCCGAGGCTTTCCGCGACGACAGGACAAGCCGGCCGGAACGGCGCGGGCGATGCGATTCATCCGCATTCGGCCCGCGTCCGGATCGCCGGCCGCCGGATCGCCGGCCGCCGGCCGGTCGATCAAACCGCACCGCCGGCGCGGACGACGCCGGTCAGTCGCGGATGTCGCCGTAGTTGATGCCGGCGAGCGGCATTCCGGCTGGATTGCCGGTCGAACTGCTGCCCTTCACCAGGCCGACGTTGACGGCCACGAGCGAGCCCGATCGCTGCCTGTACTCCGGCGTCAGCGCGACGCGGGTTTTCGTCGTCGAGCTGTCGATCATGCCGAAATTCAGGCCCGCCAGACCGCCGAGCTCCGCATAGTAGCCTCCGGAAACCGTACCCGCCGACGACGACGATGCGATGGTGCCGCTGTTGGAACCGACCAGGCCGCCAACGTAGCTATCGTGACCGCCTTGCGCCGAACCGGTCGAAGCGGATTGCTCAACGGACGCGCCCATGTAGTTTTCGCCGATCAGGCCGCCGACCGCGCTGCGGCGATCGGCCCGCACATCGCCGGACGCATTCGCGCCGGACACGCGGCCCGCGTTGAAACCGACGAGGCCGCCGGCCTTGCCCGAGCCCGCGACGGTCACCGCGCCGGTCGCGCCGGACTTGAGCACCGCACCCGCGTTACGGCCGACGAGCCCGCCGGCAATGCTGTCGAATGCGGCCCAGACCTCGCCCGACGCCGACGATCCGTCGACGACGCCGTGGTTGGTCGCGACGAGGCCGCCGGCAACGCTCGAGAAATCGGCCGCCACCGAACCCGTCGAATCGGACGCCTGCACGGTGCCCGCATTGAAGCCGACGAGCCCGCCGGCCTGCCCGCTGATGCCTGCCGTCACGGTGCCGCGCGCCGACGATGCACGGATCGTGCCGTCGTTCACGCCGACCAGGCCGCCTGCGGTCGCGACATGGCCGCCGGAGACGTCGCCGGTCGCGAACGATCCGAGCACTTCGCCGGTCGCCGCATTACGGCCGGCAACCCCGCC
Source organism: Burkholderia sp. S-53 (assembly GCF_025560745.1). Classification (NCBI taxonomy): domain Bacteria; kingdom Pseudomonadati; phylum Pseudomonadota; class Betaproteobacteria; order Burkholderiales; family Burkholderiaceae; genus Burkholderia; species Burkholderia sp. S-53. The sequence continues at coordinate 1,569,852 of NZ_CP090483.1, read as the reverse complement.
CGCGATGCCGTTGCTGCCCGCCAGGACGTCGCCGTTCGCGCTCGACGCGTCGACCTTGCCCGCGTTGTGCCCGACCAGCCCGCCGGCCACGCCGGCCGTACCGGTTTCCACGCGGGCGCCGGACGTCGAGTCGCGCACGCTCGCGAAGTTCGCGCCGACCAGGCCGCCGATGTTCGACACACCGCCCATCACCCTGCCTGCGGCCGTCGACGCGGCGACGACGCCCCGGTTTTCGCCGACCAGGCCGCCCACGCGAGCGCCGTCGGTCGCCGCCACGATGCCGCTGAACCCGGACGCGTCCAGTCGGCCGGCGTTGTGGCCGACGAGACCGCCCGCGGACGCGTTGCGCGCGGCGCGCACGTCCGCAACGGCCGTCGACGCCTTCACCACGCCGCCGCTGTTCGCGCCGACCAGGCCGCCGACGCGGGCGCCGGTGCCGAGTGCCGTGATGGTGCCCGTGACCGTCGACGCATCGACGACGCCGCGGTTGTCCCCGACCAGCCCGCCTGCGCTGCCGCTCGACGCGCTGACGACCTGGACATCGGCACGGCTGTTGCGGATCATCGCATCGTCGCCGCCCGGCCCGATGAACGAGATGTTCTCGCCGGCCAACCCGCCGACGACCAGCGCATCCGCGCCGCCGTCGACGCGACCCAGCACGGCCGCGCGCTCGATCGAGCCGCCGAAGTTGCTGCCGACGAGCCCGCCGACGATCGTGCGGCCCACGCCGCTCACCACGACGTTCGTCGCCTTCACGTCGGAGATCGTGCCCGTGTTGTAACCGGCCAGCGTGCCGACACTCGCCGGCGACCAGCCGTACGGGACGACCGCGCTCGTCGACACCTTGTCGAGGCCGAGGTTGGCGATGCGCCCCGCGTTGAACGCGAAGAGGCCGACGGCATTGCTGCCGTGATTGGAAATCGACAGATTGCCGATGCTGTTGCCGAGGCCGTCGAACACACCGCCGAACGTACCTCTCGCGCCGATGCTCCGGAACGATGCACCGTTGCCGTCAATCGCATTGCCCAGCACGTAGCGGCCCCGCAGGTTCTCGTCCACGTTGCGCAGGCCCGCCACGTCGTGGATCACCTGATACGCGTCGCCGTTCGACGCGAACGATGCGTGACGGCCCGACAGCGTCGCCTGCGCGCCGTCCTGCGTGAACCGGTGGCCCTTCTTCGCGTTCAGTTCCAGTCGTGCGTGCTCGCCCGTCAGCGTCAGCTTGTCGTCGATCCGGATTTCGCCGGCCGCATTCGCCGCGATGCCCGCCTTCGCGCCGCTCGCCGTCAGCGACTGCTTCAGCGCGACGTCGCCCTTTTGCGACGTCAGCGTCAGTGCGTGGTCGTTCGTCCAGTCCACCGCGCCGTCCACCGTCAGGTCGCCCGACGTGTTCGTCAATGCGACGTTCGTCGTGCCCAGCGTGCGCGACAGCGTCGGTGCGTTCAGCGCGCCGTCGGCATTGTCCACGCCTGCGTTGGCCGATTCGATCGTCCACGTGCCCGTACGGCCCGAGACGCTACGCGTATCGACTTGCGCATCGCCCGACACGCGAACCTGTTCGCCGCGCGTCGTCACGGAGCCGCCTGCCGCGTTCAGCTTGCCGGCGACCTGTACCAGACCGCCGTCCAGCACGATCCTCCCGTTTCGCGCGCTCAGCCCTTGCGCCTCGATCGTCCCGCTGTTGTTCACCACCGCGTTCAGCAGGCCGTTCGCCGCGCGCGCCGTCATCAGCACCTCGCCGCCATCCGCCTTCAGCAGCCCGCCGTTGTGCGCCTGTGCGTCCATCGCGCCGCCTTCCACCTGCAGGTTCAGCAGACCGCTGCCGTCGAAGTTCACGTTGAACGCGTTGCCCGCGCCCAGCGCCACGCGGCCCGCCTGCGCACGAATCACGCCCGAGTTCGACACCCGTGCGCCCAGCAGCGCCACGCTGCCGCCTTCGGCCGCGGTGATCTTTCCGGCGTTCTCCACCGACTTGCCCGATACGCCCGCGAACCGGTAGTTGCCCGCCAGGAAATCCTTGTCCGACACGTCCTTCGTCGACGCCACCAGCGCACCCACGTTCACCTGCGCGCCCGCGCCGAACACCACGCCGTTCGGGTTCACCAGGAACACCTTGCCGTTCGCGTCGATCTGGCCGTGAATCTGGCTGCCGTTCGTGCCGATCACGCGGTTCAGCGCGATCGACTTGAAGTCCGGCTGCTGGAACGACACGCGCTCGCCACCCGCCACGCTGAAGTCCTGCCAGTTCGTGATCAGCTTGTCCGTGTGCTGGTTGATCGACATCGTCTTGCCGTCCGCCGACGTCGCGATGTCGGCCTGCCCCGATACCACCGCGCCGCCCGTCGGCAGCGCATAGGCGCTCGTCGCCGCCAGACCCAGCAGCGACACCCCCGCCGCCAGCAGGCGCTTGCCGCCGCCCGACTTGCCGCGACGGCGCGCGGTTTCGCTCACCGCGCACCAGCCGCCCTGCGCTTCGTTCCACACCAGTGAATAGGCTTTATTCATTTGGAATCCTCTTTATTTGATATTTGAATGCTCGCGGGAAACGAGCAATCGATCACGCATACCCGGAAATACCGGGCAGCCTGAACCCCTATGCCTGATACAGGCACCGTCCACCGTGCATCTGGCCGAACGGGCCTGCATCCGGATCGACCGGTCGTTTCCGGCCGACTGGCATAGCCATGCGATCGAAACATCACGCAACGATCGGGGCATGGCACCGGTCGGCGCGATTGCCGCCCGTGCCATCCGCGATGCCACACCCCGCGCCGACGCGAATTACCGCTTGCCGTCGATCAGGCCGATGTTCATGGCGTTGAACGGCTCGACGGATGCCGCCCCCGTCGTCTGGCTCGATTCAATGCGTCCCGAATTGATCCCGACGAAGCCACCGAGGAACATCGAGCGTTCGTGAGCCGGGTAGTCGAGCTTCGCGCTCGTGCGCGACGAGCGAATCTTGCCGGTGTTCCCGCCCACGAAACCGCCGGCGATCGAATAGGCGGTCGCAACCGTTCCCGACGCTTCCGAATCGGCAATCAGCCCTTCGTTCCACCCGGCAAAGCCGCCGATCGCTCGCCCGCCGACGCTCGACACCTTGCCGAACGCCTTCGAGTCGCTCACGACGGCCGCCTGGCTCTTGTTGAAGCCGACCAGGCCGCCCAGGTAGCTGTCACGCCCAGCGGAAACGCTCGACTTCGAACTCGACGACGCGATCGTGCCGCGGTTCTCGCCGACGAGCCCGCCGATCGAGTTCTCGAGGCCGCCGCGCACAGTGCCGCTCGACCGCGAACCTTCGATCGTTCCGGCGTTGACGGCCACGAGCCCGCCGACGGTGCTCGCGTTGCCGGCGCTCACGTCGCCTTCCGCCACCGCCTTGCGAATCGCACCGTCATTCTTGCCGACCAGGCCGCCGACGACGCCCTTCGCCGCATCGGCCACGCGCCCCTTCGCCGATACGTCCGCGAGGACCCCGCCGAGATTCGCGCCCGCGAAGCCGCCCACCGCGGCCGCACCGTTTCCGCCGGCATTGCCGGACGCGTGCGATCCGCTGATCTCGCCGCGCTCGTGGCTGCCGACGAACCCGCCGATCGTGCTGCCGGCCGTCGCGGAAACGTTGCCGCTCGCCGATGCATCGCGAATGGTGCCGTCGTTGTTGCCGACCAGACCGCCGACCTTCGCACCGGTCGTCGCGCTGACGTTACCGCTGGCCGACACGTTCGACAGCGAGGACCTCATGTTCCAGCCGACTGCACCGCCGGCATAGCCGCTTTTCCCGGCCGACACGGCCATCGACGCAGTCGAGCGGTCGATGGTGCCGTCTGCGGAGAAGCCGGCGAGACCGCCTGCGAACGCGTTGTCACGCACCCGAAGCTTGCCGCTGCTCGACGAATCCGCGACGGTCGACTCCCAGTTCGCGCCGACGACACCGCCCGCCATGTACATGCCGAACGACGACGACCCGTTGCTCGTGATCTCCGCGTCGGCATGGCTGTTCGCGATCCGCGCGCCGCCGGCGTTCTGGCCGACGATCCCGCCGATCGACGTCGTCTTGTCGTTGCCGGTGACACGCCCCTGGAAGCGCACGCCGTCGACCACACCGCCATCGTTCGAGCCGACGAGACCGCCGGCGACGGCATACTTCGTGCCGACGGACGAGACGGTCATCCCCGTCGCACGGACGTTGGCGATCGTCCCCCGGTTATAGCCGACCAGGCCGCCGAGTTCGGTGACGCCCTGGCCCGTCCGGCTGCTCACGGACAGCGAATCGAGTGCGAGATTGGCGATACGCCCGTGGTTCTCGGCAAACAAGCCGACCGTCGGGGCTGCGCCGGTCACGTTCAGCCGGGACACCCGGTTGCCGAGACCGTCGAACGCGCCGTCGAACGCGCCGATGCCCTGGAACGACGCACCCTTGCCGTCGATCGCGTTGCCCAGCACGTAGCGGCCCTTCAGGTTCTCATCGACGTTGCGCAGGCCCGCCACGTCGTGGATCACCTGATACGCGTCGCCGTTCGACGAGAACGATGCGTTGCGGCCCGACAGCGTCGCCTGCGCGCCGTCCTTCGTGAACCGGTGGCCCTTCTTCGCGTTCAGTTCCAGTCGTGCGCGCTCGCCCGTCAACGCCAGCTTGTCGTCCACGCGGATTTCACCCGCTGCATTCGCGGCCACGCTCGCCTTCGCGCCGCTCGCCGTCAACGACTGCTTCAGCACGACGTCGCCCTTTTGCGACGTCAGCGTCAGCCCGTGATCGCTCGCCCAGTTCACCGCGCCGTCAACCGCCAGGTCGCCCGACGTGTTCGTCAATGCGACGTTCGTCGTGCCCAGCGTGCGCGACAACGTCGGTGCGTTCAGCGCGCCGTCGGCATTGTCCACGCCCGCGTTGGCCGATTCGATCGTCCACGTGCCCGTACGGCCCGACGCCGCGCGCGTGTCGACCTGTGCGTCGCCCGCCACACGCACCTGCTCGCCGCGCGTCGTCACCACGCCGCCGGCCGCGTTCGCGTCCTGACCGCTCGCGTTCAGCTTCCCGCCAACCTGCACCAGGCCGCCATCCAGCACGATCTTCCCGTTGCGCGTGCCCAGCCCTTGTGCCTCGATCGTTCCGCTGTTGTTCACCACCGCGTTCAGCAAGCCGTTCGCCGCACGTGCCGTCATCAGCACCTCGCCGCCTTCCGCCTTCAGCAACCCGCCGTTGTGCGCCTGCGCATCGATCGCGCCGCCTTCCACCTGCAGGGTCAGCAGACCGTCGCCGTCGAAGTTCACGTTGAACGCGTTACCCGCGCCCAGCGCCACGCTGCCCGCCCGTGCACGGATCACGCCCGTGTTCGACACCCGAGCGCCCAGCAGCGCGACGCTGCCACCTTCGGCCGCCGTGATCTTCCCCGCGTTCTCCACCGACTGGCCCGACGCGCCCGCGAACCGGTAGTTGTCCGCCAGGAAATCCTTGTCCGACACGTCCTTCGTCGACGCCACCAGCGCACCCACGTTCACCTGCGCGCCCGCGCCGAACACCACGCCGTTCGGGTTCACCAGGAACACCTTGCCGTTCGCGTCGATCTGGCCGTGAATCTGGCTGCCGTTCGTGCCGATCACGCGGTTCAGCGCGATCGACTTGAAGTCCGGCTGCTGGAACGACACGCGCTCGCCACCCGCCACGCTGAAGTCCTGCCAGTTCGTGATCAGCTTGTCCGTGTGCTGGTTGATCGACATCGTCTTGCCGTCCGCCGACGTCGCGATGTCGGCCTGCCCCGATACCACCGCGCCGCCCGTCGGCAGCGCATAGGCGCTCGTCGCCGCCAGACCCAGCAGCGACACCCCCGCCGCCAGCAGGCGCTTGCCGCCGCCCGACTTGCCGCGACGGCGCGCGGTTTCGCTCACCGCGCACCAGCCGCCCTGCGCTTCGTTCCATACCAGCGAATAGGCCTTATTCATTTGGAATCCTCTTCATTTGATTTTTGAATGCCCGTGCGTAACGAGCTGCCGATCAAGTCCGCTCAGAAATACTGGGCGGCCTGAACCCATACGCTCGGAGATCGGGTCGGCGAATCGCCTCCCCGGCCGAGCGGCAATGCGGCCGTCAGCGTGACTTGCCGCTTCGCGCCATACCAGCTCGCGCCGACACCCGCCGCCTGCATGTGTTGCGTATTGCGTTCGCGCGTCCACGGTTGCCGGTTGAGCTGCACACCGCCCGCGTCGACGAACGTGCTGACCTGCCAGCCGGGCGCGACGAGATAACGCAGTTCCGCGCTCGCCTGCCAGCCCTGATCGCCGCTGCCTTCGCCCAGCGCATACGCGCGCACGCCGTACGGGCCGCCCAGGCTGAATTTTTCGGATGAGTCGAGATTGCGCGACGCGAGCTGTGCGCTGACTTGCGCATACAGCTGGAAGCGGCCGCCCAATGCCTGAATCCGCTGCGCATTCAGGTTCAGCTTCGCGAAGCGGCCGATCGCCTTCGTCAGCGGGTTCGACACGAACACATCGTCGCTGCGCAACCGTCCCACGCCGAACATCACCGAGAAGCCGCTGCGGCCGCCGCCCAACCAGCCGTCCTGGCTGTTGCCGCTGAGCCCGAAGGTCCACAGGCCGACGTTCTTGTCGTTGCGCAGCGAGTACGTGCCGTACTCGTCGCTCATGTTCTTGTTTTCGTATTGAACCTGCGCGGTGAGGTTGAGGTCGCGCGCGCGCACGATCGGCTGCGCAACGTATGCGGTCTGCACGCTGGCGCGCCCGCTCATCTCGAGATCGGCAAAACGCCCGGCAACCCGGTAATGCAGCGACGAATACGCGACGCCGACCCGCGTGGACGCCGGCCCGACCGGCACCTGATAGGCGGCACGGTAATAGCGTTGCCGTTCGTCGGTGCCGAGCCCGCGCAGGCTCAGCCGATCGCCGAGCCGCAACGGCGCATTGACGTCGACGCTGCCGCCGACGCGGTAGCGCCCCGTCGATACCGCCCCGAAGTTGTCGAATTCGAGCGACCCTGACGCGGGCGCCGCGCGTTCGGCCTCGACGACGAGATCGGTCGTGCCGGGCGCTTCGCCCGGGCGCAACGTACCGCGCGCGCCGACGCCCGCCAGATCGTCGAGCAGCAGCAGGCTGCGCTCGAGGCTGGAGCCGCGCACGACGTCGCCCGAATGCAACGCGGCAAGCGGCTGCCGCAGCACGGCATCGAATACGCGGGAATGGTTCTGGAGCTCGATCTTGCCGTAGCGCCCTTCGGCGACTTCGATGCGCACGACACCGTCCTCGATGTCCTGCTTCGGCAGGTAGGCGCGCGCAAGCACGTAGCCGCGCTCGCGATAGTAGGCGGTGATTCGCTCGGCCGCGCGCTGCAGGTCGGCGAACCCGAGCGTGTCGCCGGCGAGCCCGGCGACGAGCGCCTGCAGCGTGGCGCTGTCGAATACGGTGTTGCCGCCGACCTCGAACGCGCGCACGACGATGCGCGGCCCGGCTTCCGGTGGCGGCTGCGCGGCGCTTTCGGACGGGACGATCTCGAGATCGGGGGCGGCTTCCGGCGGCAGGGCCGGCCGCGACGTTTCGACATCGCGCATCGTCGAGCCGGCGTTCGGCACTTGTGCATGCGCATGCCCAGACAGGCTCGCGGCGCCCGCCCCGCACAACAGCGACAGGCACAGCGCAAGGCTGCCCCCGCTGATTGCATGTCGCACGCCGCCGGCTTCGACGGCCACAGCCCGCGAGCCGGTCGGGCGAGGATCGGCGACGAGGAAAGCGCCGATGTCGTCGCGGAAACGGACGACGATTCTTGTTTGAACTTGATCTGCCCACATACGCCACAGCATCCGAAGTCGAATCGCCGGAACACTCCGGCGATCAATTTATTCGGCGGATGCTACAGACAGACATTCCCGATGTATGTAGATCATGTACGAAATTTGGGCGGAATCTTTCGTTCAAATCAGGTGGCGTACGAAGTTATGCCGGGTGAATGAAATACAGTAATCCTATTCAATTACCATGACTCATATCGACATCGACTATCAAGACTCGCGCCTTTCCGGCGCAGGCGGCTACGCAGCGCCTGTCGACGCGGCGCGCGATCCGCCGTCGGCCGTCGTCAGATTCGCGGCGGTCGACGCGCGGCGGCCGCCGCGATGACCGCGAACCCCGCCGCCCCGGCCAGCAGCGTCGCGGCCGCGACCCACAGGGCCGGCGTGAACGATCCATATCGCGCGACCAGCGGCGCCGCCACGAGCGGCCCCGCGATCTGGCCGACACCGTACGAAGCGGTCGCATAACCCATCAGCCCGGCCGCGCGCTCGCCGTGCAGGCGGCGCGCCTCGCGCATCGCGAACAGCGTGATCGCGGTGAACGGCAAGCCGAGCAGCACGCAACCGAGCGAAAAACCCGCTGCGTTGGGCCACACGATGCCGGCCCCGATGCCCAGCGCCTGCGTCGCGCAGCCGAGCGCGAGCAGCAACCTGTTGTCCCAGTGCCCGGGCAGCCGCGCGGCGGCGAGCGCGCCGACGATCAGCGCCGCACCGAACATCGGCCAGAACAGGTCGGGCCACGGTGAACCGGCCGGCAGCGCCGCGCGCGCGATCACCGGCAGGAAGGTCGCCGTGATGATGTAGCCGAAGCCCGGCATCCCGTACAACACGACGAGCCACGCGGCATCCGCGCGATGGCGGCGCGAGGTATCCGGCGCGGCCACGGCCGCTGCGTGCGGCGCGGCGCAGGACGGCGGCTGGCCAGCCGCAGGCGTCCCGGCGAACGCGCGCCAGATCGCGACCGACAGCACGGCCGACAGCGCCGCGAAGCCGAACCAGCCGAGCGCCGCGCGATGGCCGGCCAGCGCGCTGCCGATCAGCCCCGTCAGCACGATGCCGGCGCCCGGCCCCGCGTAGATCACCCCGCTCCACTCCGGCGCGTGCAGTTCCGAGAGCCGGCGCAGCCCCCATTGCGATACGAACACGAACGTCCACGCGCTGACTACGCCGGCGACGAAGCGCACCACGAGCCACAGCGGCAGCAGATGGCCGGCGCCCATCGCGGCCGTGAGCAGCACGGTGGCCGCGAGCCCGAAGCGGATCATCCGCGCGGGCGCGACGCGCAGCGCCGCGCAACTGACCGCGCCGGCGAAGTAGCCCGCGTAATTCGCCGATGCCAGCCAGCTGCCGGCCTTCAGGCCGATCGAGCCGTCGGCGAGCATCAACGGCAGCAGCGGCGTGAACGCGAAGCGGCCGACGCCGAGCGCGACGGCCAGCCCGATCATGCAGGCCAGCGCGGCCGCACGGGCGCGGCGGTCGGCTTCGTCTGACGAAAGCGCATGGGCGGTGGGTGATGCATCGAAACGGGACATGGCGGCAGCTCGGGCCGCCGCATGCGATGCGCCGGCCGCGACGAGGATCGGGATGGCGTCATCCTAGCTTGACCAACCGTTCTCGAAAAATGAATAATTAAGAATCCAGTCATCCCTTGGAGAGAATCATGGATCTGGCGGCGCTGGCGATTTTCCGGGCCGTCGTGCGCGAGAACGGTGTGACACGCGCAGCGGCCAAGCTCAATCGCGTGCAGTCGAACGTGACGACGCGCATCAAGCAGCTCGAGGAAGAACTCGGCGCGGCGCTGTTCGTGCGCGACGGCCGCCGGCTCGTGCTGACGCCGGCCGGGCACACGCTGCTGCCGTATGCGGAGCGCCTGCTCGCACTGGCCGACGAGGCGCGCGACGCGGTGCGCGAGGACACGCCGCGCGGGCGGCTGCGGCTCGGCACGATGGAAAGCACGGCCGCGAGCCGGCTGCCGACCGTGCTCGCCCGCTATCACCATGCGTGGCCCGACGTGTCGCTCGAGCTCGTGACGGGCACGACGGGCTGGCTGATCGGCAAGGTGCGCGACTTCGAGATCGACGCCGCGCTGTTCGCGCGCCCGCCGGCGCCGGACACGCTGCCCGACACGTTCGAGACGGTGCCGGTCTTCCGCGAGGATCTCGTGTTGCTCACGCCGCGCGGCCATCCGCCGGTGCGCACGCCGCGCGACGTGATCCTGCCGACGCTGATCGCGTTCGAGCGCGGCTGCACGTATCGGAAGTACGTCGAGCAGTGGTATGCGGCGCACGGGATGAAGCCGGCGCGCGTGCTCGAACTCGGCTCGTATCACGCGATCGTGGCATGCGTCGCGGCCGGCGCGGGCATCGCAGTCGCGCCGCGCTCGGTGCTCGACCTGCAGCCGGAAACCGACCACGTCACCGAGCATGCGATTCCGGAATTCGAAGGGATCGATACGCTGTTGGCGTGGCGGCAAGGTTATGCGTCGGCGGCGCTCGCCGCGCTGCGCGACGCGCTTGGGGAGGCCGGGCGGCAGCCGGACGCGGCGCAGAAGCCGCGCGTGGCGCAACCGGCCTGAAGCGATACGCCAACGGACGCGCGACGGCGAACTCGCGCACCGTCCGTTTGCGTGCCGGGCAACCGTTCGTGCGTCACGCAGGGTGGCGGATCGCCCCCTCGCACCGCGCGTAAACGCAAAACGACCCGACCGGCACCCACGCCGATCGGGTCGTTTCATGCTGTTCCGTCGAAAGAACCGCGCGGTGCAGGCCGACGCGCCGCCCTCGCGGGCGCCGCGCCGGCCAGGCCCGATCAAAGACGCTCTTCGACCCAGCCCTTGACGCCAGCCAGCGCGCCCGGCAGGTTGGCCGGCTCGGTACCGCCTGCCTGCGCCATGTCCGGACGGCCGCCGCCCTTGCCGCCGACCTGCTGCGCGACGAAGTTCACGAGCTCGCCGGCCTTGACCTTCTTGCTCGCGTCGGGCGTGACGCCCGCGATCAGGCTGACCTTGCCGCCTTCGACGGCCGCCAGCACGATCGCCGCGCTCTTCAGCTTGTCCTTCAGCTTGTCGACCGTTTCGCGCAGCGTCTTCGCGTCCGCGCCGTCGAGCGTCGCGGCCAGCACGTACACGCCGCCGATTTCGACGGCCTGCTGCGCGAGCTCGTCGCCCTGGCTCGATGCGAGCTTCGACTTCAGCGCGCCCAGTTCCTTCTCGAGCGACTTCACCTGGTCCTGCACCTGCGCGATGCGCTGCGTGAGCTCCGACGGCTGCGCCTTCAGCGCGGCCGCCGCTTCGTTCACGCGCGCGTCGAGCTCCTGCACGAAGCGCACCGCGTTGTCGCCGGTGATCGCCTCGACGCGGCGGATGCCGGCCGCGACGCCGCCTTCGACGACGATCTTGAAGAAGCCGATGTCGCCGCTGCGGTGCACGTGCGTGCCGCCGCACAGTTCGCGCGAGAAGCCGAGATCGAGCACGCGCACTTCATCGCCGTACTTCTCGCCGAACAGCGCCATCGCGCCGCCCTTCACCGCTTCGTCGTACGGCATCACGCGCACGATGCCCGGCGCGTTCGCGAGGATTTCGTTGTTGACGATCTGCTCGACGCGACGGATTTCGTCGTCCGTCATCGGCGCGTTGTGCGCGAAGTCGAAACGGGTTTTTTCCGCGTCGACCAGCGAACCCTTCTGCTGCACGTGCGCGCCGAGCACTTCGCGCAGCGCCTTGTGCATCAGGTGGGTGGCCGAGTGGTTGCGCTGCGTGCGCGCACGACGGTGCGCGTCGATTTCCGCACGCATCACGTCGCCGACCTTCAGCGTGCCCTGCTCGAGCGAGCCGTGATGACCGATCACGTCGGCCTGCACTTTCAGCGTATCGGCCACCGCGAAGCGCGTCGACGCATTCGCGAGCACGCCCTGGTCGCCGACCTGGCCGCCCGATTCCGCATAGAACGGCGTGTGGTCGAGCACGACGACCGCATCCTGGCCGGCCTTCACTTCGTTGACCGACGAACCGTCGACGTACAGCGCGACGACCTTTGCATCGTCGAACGCGATTTCTTCATAGCCGTGGAAGGTGGTCTTCGCGCCCGTGTATTCGAGGCCCTGCGTCGCCTTGAACTTGCCGGCCGCGCGCGCCTGCTCGCGCTGGCGCGACATCGCATCGTCGAACGCCGGCTCGTCGACCGTCATCCCGCGCTCGCGGCACACGTCGGCCGTGAGGTCGAGCGGGAAGCCGTAGGTATCGTGCAGCTTGAACGCGAGTTCGCCGTCGAGCACCTTGCCGCCCTTCGCGTCGACGTCGGCCAGCGCGCCCTCGAGGATCGACATCCCGTGCTCGATCGTCTCGAAGAAGCGCTCTTCTTCCTGGCGCAGCACGTCGGTCACGCGCTGTTCGGCTTCCTTCAGCTCCGGATACGCGACGCCCATCTCGGCGACGAGGTCGGCCACCAGCTTGTGGAAGAACGAACCCTTGCGGCCGAGCTTGTAGCCGTGGCGGATCGCGCGACGCACGATCCGGCGCAGCACGTAGCCGCGGCCTTCGTTGCCGGGAATCACGCCGTCGACGATCAGGAACGAACATGCGCGGATGTGATCGGCGATCACCTTCAGCGAGTTGTTGGTGAGGTCGCTGATCTCGGTCACGCGCGCGGCGGCCTTGATCAGGTTCTGGAACAGGTCGATCTCGTAGTTGCTGTGCACGTGCTGCAGCACCGCGGCGAGACGCTCGAGGCCCATGCCGGTGTCGACCGACTGCTTCGGCAGGCGCGTCATGTTGCCCTGCGCGTCGCGGTTGAACTGCATGAACACGAGGTTCCAGATCTCGATGTAGCGGTCGCCATCTTCTTCAGGCGACCCCGGTGGGCCGCCCCACACGTCCGGGCCGTGATCGTAGAAGATTTCCGTGCACGGGCCGCACGGGCCCGTGTCGCCCATCGTCCAGAAGTTGTCCGACGCGTAGCGCGCGCCCTTGTTGTCGCCGATCCGGATGATGCGCTCGGCCGGCACGCCGACTTCCTTCGCCCAGATGTCGTATGCCTCGTCGTCTTCCTGGTAGACGGTGACCCACAGCTTTTCCTTAGGCAGCTGGTAGACCGTGGTCAGCAGCTCCCACGCGAAGCGGATCGCGTCGTGCTTGAAGTAGTCGCCGAACGAGAAGTTGCCGAGCATCTCGAAGAACGTGTGGTGGCGCGCCGTGTAGCCGACGTTCTCGAGGTCGTTGTGCTTGCCGCCCGCGCGCACGCTGCGCTGCGCCGTCGTGGCGCGCGAGTACGGGCGCGGGTCCGTGCCGAGGAAGACGTCCTTGAACTGGACCATGCCCGAGTTCGTGAACATCAGCGTGGGATCGTTACCGGGCACGAGGCTCGACGAGCGGACGATCGTGTGGCCCTTCGATTCGAAGAATTTGAGGAATTTCTCGCGGATTTCGGCAGCTTTCATGGCGTGCGGGGACAGTCTGGCAAAGACGGCTTCAAACGCCGGCGCCCTTGGCGGGGCGCGCGGCGGCATGGATTCGGAAACGATCGATTATACGGGATCGGGGCCGGCTTCCGGGCAAAGCGCCGGCAAAGCGGCTCGGCCCTCCGGATGGGCCGGCTGGGCCACCCGCGCGGCCGATTCGCCTTAAGATGCGCTTCATGCCAATCGGCCTTGCCGGACAACGCAGGCCAGCCAACAAAGGAGACGATTCGACGATGGGTGCCCTGAGCCATATCCGCGTGCTGGACCTCACCCGCGTGCTCGCGGGCCCGTGGTGCGCGCAGACCCTTGCCGATTTCGGCGCGGACGTGATCAAGGTCGAGCGCCCGGGCGCCGGCGACGACACGCGCCACTGGGGGCCGCCGTACCTGAAGGACGCGGACGGCGCGGATACCGCCGAGGCCGCGTACTACCTCGCGGCGAACCGCAACAAGCGCTCGGTGACGATCGACATCGCGACGCCCGAAGGCCAGCAGATCGTGCGCGAACTCGCCGCGCAAAGCGACGTCGTGCTCGAGAACTACAAGGTCGGCCAGTTGAAGAAATACGGGCTCGATTACGATTCGCTGCGCGCGGTGAAGCCCGATCTCGTCTACTGCTCGGTCACCGGCTTCGGCCAGACCGGCCCGTACGCGCACCGCGCGGGCTACGACTTCATCGTGCAGGGGATCGGCGGCTTCATGAGCATCACCGGCGAGCGCGACGGCGAGCCGGGCGGCGGCCCGCAGAAGGCCGGCGTCGCGATCGCCGATCTCGCGACCGGGCTCTACTCGACGATCGCCGTGCTCGCCGCGCTCGCGCACCGCGACCGTACCGGCGAAGGCCAGTACATCGACATGGCGCTGCTCGACGTGCAGGTCGCGCTGCTCGCGAACATGAACACCAACTTCCTCGCGAGCGGCAAGCCGCCGGTGCGCTGGGGCAACGCGCATCCGAACATCGTGCCGTACCAGACGTTCCAGACGAGCGACGGGTGGATCATCGTCGCGGTCGGCAACGACGGGCAGTTCCGCAAGTTCGTCGAGGCCGGCGGCCGGCCCGAACTCGCCGACGACGAGCGCTTCGCGACGAACCCGTCGCGCGTGCGCCACCGCGACACGCTGGTGCCGATCCTCGCGGAGATGGTGAAGGCGCGCGGCAAGGCCGACTGGATCGGCGTGCTCGAGGCGGCCGGCGTGCCGTGCGGGCCGATCAACGATCTCGACGAGGTGTTCGACAACGAGCAGGTCGTCGCGCGCGGGATGCAGGTGTCGCTGCCGCACCCGTGCGGCGCGGACGTGCAGCTCGTGCGCAACCCGATCCGGATGAGCGCGACGCCGCCCGACGCGCGCACGGCCCCGCCGCTGCTCGGCGCGCAGACCGACGACGTGCTGCGCGACATGCTCGGTTACGACGATGAACGGATTGCGGCGTTGAAGGCGAAGCAGGCGATCTGACGAGCGGCCGCTTCAACGGCTCGCGCGGCGGCGGCCATCCGACCGGCGACTACCGCGCGAGCGCGTCCAGCCAGCCACGGGCGGCCGGCCAGTCGCCGAGCCCGCTGTCCGCGTTGATGTGGCCGCGCGGGCCGATGTCGCGAAATTCACTGCCCCACGCGTGCGCGCAGCCGCGCGCGAACGCGAGCGAGCCGTACGGATCGTCGCTGCTCGCGACGACGCAAGTCGGAAACGGCAGCCGCTCGTGCGGCACCGGCCCGAAGCCGTGCGCGTCGGCCGGAAACGCCGGGCCGCCGGGATCGGGCAGTGCGACGAGCAGCGCGCCGCGCACTTTCGCGAGCGCGGCCGGGCGAGCATAGCGCGTCGCCCACCACGCGGTGGTCAGTGTGCCGAGGCTGTGGCCGGCGATCAGCACGGGCCCGCGCGCGGCTTCGACCGCACGATCGAGCGCGAGACACCAGCCGTTGCGGAACGCACGGTCCCAGTCGGGCATCGCGACGCGCGAGAAGCGCGCATCGGCGCGCTCCCAGCGGCTTTGCCAGTGAAGCGGGCCCGAATTGGCGTAGCCCGGCAGGACGAAAACGAGGGGGTCGCTCATGAAAGGATGCGTCGACGAATGGTGTCGTTATGTGATGTCGACGAAGTGTCGCACACCCTCCTCTCCCTGATGCTGCCTGTCAAAAAACCGGAAGGGTGTGCGGTGGGTCGTGACGCGTTCAGGACGATGTCACGACCGGCCGGCGCTCAGGTGCGCCGGCTTCGATCAGCGTACGCCGGCGCCGACCAGGCCGCCTGCTGCCGCACCGGCAACCGTGCCGACCGGGCCGCCCGTGATCAGGTAGCCGAGCGCGCCGCCCGCGGCCGCGCCGATACCGGCATTGCGTTGCGTATGCGTCATCGCGCATGCGCCGAGTTGCGACAGTGCCGCGACGATCACCGCGGTACGAACGAGAAAAGTGGTCTTCTTCATCATGGTTATTGGCTTCCTCCCGCCACGCAATTAAGCGAACGGCGGCATTGACTCGGTAAAGCCATCATAGAAAAACCCGAACGGCGCGGGCAAACCGATTTACGTCGTGTTACAGCGGACACACTATCGAGATATTGCGGTACGCATCGCGAACGCAGCGGCCGTGACCCGCAAGCCGCGCGGGACGGACCCCGGTCAGGTAGAATTACGGGATTAAACCGGCGCGACGCGCCGACACAACCTGACGCCAACCGCATGAGCACCGAACGCAACGACGCCCCCGCGGCTTCCAATTTCATCCGCAACATCATCGACGACGACAACCGCACCGGCAAATGGGGCGGCCGCGTCGAAACGCGCTTCCCGCCCGAGCCGAACGGCTATCTGCACATCGGCCACGCGAAGAGCATCTGCCTGAACTTCAGCGTCGCGCGCGACTACGGCGGCGTGTGCCACCTGCGCTTCGACGACACGAATCCGGAAAAGGAAAGCGTCGAGTACGTCGACTCGATCGTCGACGCGGTGCGCTGGCTCGGTTTCGACTGGCGCAAGGACGCCGTCGATCACCAGTATTTCGCGAGCGACTACTACGACAAGCTGTACGAGTTCGCCGAACTGCTGATCAAGCGCGGCAAGGCCTACGTCGACAGCCAGAGCGCGGATGAAATGCGCGCGAACCGCGGCTCGCTGACGGAAGGCGGCAAGCCGTCGCCGTTCCGCGAGCGCACGCCCGACGAAAACCTCGACCTGTTCCGCCGCATGAAGGCCGGCGAGTTCAAGGAAGGCGAGCACGTGCTGCGCGCGAAAATCGACATGGCTTCGCCGAACATGAACATGCGCGACCCGGTGATCTACCGGATCCGCTACGCGCACCACTACCGCACCGGCGACGCATGGTGCGTGTATCCGATGTACGACTACACGCACTGCATCTCGGATGCGCTCGAAGGCATCACGCATTCGCTGTGCACGCTCGAGTTCGAGGATCACCGCCCGCTGTACGACTGGGTGCTGAACGAACTCGCGGAAGCCGGCATGTTCACGCGCCCGCTGCCGCAACAGATCGAATTCTCGCGGCTGAACCTCACGTACGCGATCACCAGCAAGCGCAAGCTGCTGCAGCTCGTGACCGAAGGCCACGTCGACGGCTGGGACGACCCGCGGATGCCGACGATCGTCGGCGTGCGCCGCCGCGGCTTCACGCCGGAGAGCATCCACCTGTTCTGCGAGCGGATCGGCGTGACGAAGATCGATTCGTGGATCGACATGAGCATCTTCGAGGGCGCGCTGCGCGACGACCTCGACGACAAGGCCGCGCGCACGGTCGCGGTGCTCGATCCGCTGAAGCTCGTGATCGACAACTATCCGGAAGACCTCGAGGAAGCGTGCACGGCGCCCGTGCATCCGCACCATCCGGAGCGCGGCGTGCGCACGTTCCCGATCTCGCGCGAGCTGTGGATCGAGCGCGAGGATTTCGTCGAGAACCCGCCGAAGGGCTATTTCCGCCTGTTCCCGGGCAACAAGGTGCGCCTGCGCTACGGCTACGTGATCGAGTGCACCGGCTTCGACAAGGATGCCGACGGCAACGTGACGGCCGTGCACTGCAACTACTTCCCGGACAGCAAGTCGGGCACCGACGGCGCGAACACGTACAAGGTCAAGGGCAACATCCACTGGGTCAGCGCGAAGCATGCGCAGCCGGCCGAAGTGCGGATCTACGACCGCCTGTTCAAGGAGCCGCATCCGGACGCGGGCGGCGCGAACTTCCTCGAAGCGCTGAATCCCGATTCGAAGAAGATCGTGCAGGCGTACATCGAGCCGGGCAACGACGACATCGCGCCGGAAACGCGTCTGCAGTTCGAGCGTCACGGCTACTTCGTTGCCGACCGCGTCGATTCGAAGCCGGGCAAGCCCGTGTTCAACAGGATCGTCGGGCTGCGCGACAGCTGGGGCAAGCCGGCCTGACGGCCTGCTCCGCGTGCGGCGCGCGGCCTGGGGCCGACGTCGCGCGACCATGAAAAAACCGGCCCTCGAGCCGGTTTTTTTGTTGCATGCATCGAAGCGAAGCCATGCGGCGGCGGTAGCCACCGCGTGCGTTCACGCGCCCGACAGCCGCCGATGCAGTTCCGCGAGCGACAGCTTCGTGCGAAACAGCCGCGCGAGGCTGCGGCTCGCATACGCGTCGATATCGCCCGGCACGGTCCAGCGGTACGCATCCATCTCGGGAATCATCGAGCCGTCGCGACGGCTCGGGAACAGCGACGTGCACGTGCACCGAGCGGGATCGATCTCGCCGTCCGCCACCTGCACCGCGAACAGGTGCAGGTCCTTGTCGTGCCGGTACGCGAAGCGGCCGAGATCGAGCAGCCGGGCCGGCGCGAACTCGATGCCGGTTTCCTCGAGCAGTTCGCGCAGCGCGGCGTCGGCCGGCGTCTCGCCGGGTTCGCCCTGCCCCTTCGGGATGTCCCAGTGCGTGGTATCCGTCGCGTGCGCGAGGAACACGCGACCCGCCGCGTCGAGGATCACGACGCCGCACGACACCGTGCGCGGCGCGCCGCCCCGCTTCATCACACGCGTGCTCAGTGCTTCTGCAACTGCCACTTGCCCGCGGACGTCTTGCAGTAGACGGGCTTGAGCGTCATCGCCTGGCCCTTCGCGGTGATGTCGGTCGTGATTTCGCGGCAGGTCTTGCCGTCCGTCTCGGTCGTGGTCGGCGTGAGCTTCGCTTCGATCTGCGTGCGGCTGCCGCTGTTCTGCCACGTCGTCGTCTCGCCGTCCTTGCCTTCGTCGCGCACCTTTGCGGCGGCCTTCGACAGCGACGCCGTGTCGGCCTTGCTGAAATAGCTGAGCGGCGTGTCGGTCAGGAAGTTCAGGTTGTTCTGCGCATGGGCGGGCAGCATCGCGGCTGCGCACGCGGCACCGGCCAGCACACGCGTGACGACGGAAAGGGATGCACGCATCGACATGTTGTTCTCCTTGGATGTTCGATCGAACGGCGCGGTGCATGCCGGCGAACCGGCACGCGCCACGCCCGTCAGCGAGCGAGCATAGCATGCGTGCCGCGTGCGACGCTTTTAGCGGGCCGCCTGCGTCGCCCCCGGTTGATATCCGTCAGTCAGCGTGCCCAGGAACGCGATCACGTCCTTGATCTCGGCCGCGTTCAGCGCCGGCTGCTCGCCGCGCTTGCGGTCGAACGGCGGTTCGCGGTTGATGTTCGGCCAGTAGCGCTTCGGCAGATCGTCGTAGATCTGCACCTTGCCGTGCACGACCGGGTAGAACTTCTCCGGATGAATGTCGCGCTCGACGTAGAAGCGCATCACGTCCTCGAGCGAGTGATACACGCCGTTGTGGAAGAACGTCTTGCGCAGCGCGACGTTGCGCAGCGACGGCGTGCGGAACAGCCCGCAGAATTCGTCGCGGCCCTTCAGGTCGGTGCGCTCGGGGCCGCACGCGCCGAGATCGTGGAAGCGCGGGTCGCGGTTGACGGGCAGCGCGCGGTTGCGCGGCACCGCGATCGCGATCAGCCCGAAATCGCTGAACTGCGGCGGGCCGCCTTCAAGCGTGCGCTGGCTGATGTGGCAGCTCGCGCAGTTGCCCTTCTTCTCGTCGTTGAACAGTTGCAGCCCGTGCAGCTCGGCGGGCGTGAGCTGCGCGCGGCCGGCCAGGTACGCGTCGTACTTGCTCGTGTACGGATCGAACAGCGCCGGCTGCTGCTGGAACGCATCGAGCGCGCGTAACACAGCGTCGAAGATAGCCTGATCGTCGCCGAGCACCCGCTCGCCGAACGCGTTGCGGAACGCGTCCGCATACGGCGCCGCGCGCACCGCCTGCGCAACCCGCGCCGGCGAGCTGCTCATCTCGAACGGCGACAGGAGCGGAATGCGCGCCTGCGCGTCGCGGGTGTCGACGCGGCCGTCCCAGGTCAGCCCGCCGGTCGGGCCCGCGTCGATGCTTTCGTCGCCCTCGTCGGGCGAATCGTGGAAGTGCTCGCTGAACGGCGGGATGCCGCGCACGTACTTCAGCGACGGCACCGCGCGAAACCCGGTGCGATGCATGTCGTCGCCGCCGAGCTGCACCGACAGCGCGTTCGGCGGCCCGAACGCATGTTCGGCACTGTGGCACGACGCGCACGCGAGCTTGCCGGAGCCCGACAGCGACGGATCGAAGAACAGCTGCTTGCCGAGCGCCGTCATCTGCTTCACGCCCTCGAACACCTGCGCGCGCGTCTGCGGCTGGCTGGCCGGTGCGACCGCCGGCGCGGCCGGGGCGGCCGGCACGACAGACGCGGCCGACGCGCTCGCGCCGGGCTTTGCATCGCAACCGGCGAGCGCCGTGAGCCCGGCAGCCAGCGCCAGGGCCGCCGCGGCATGGATCAACGATCGCGCGGACGCAAAGGATTTCGGAGTGGTGAGCATCGTCGTTTTATTGGTAGCGGTGGGCAATCGGCCGGAGCTTATGTCAGTTCCGTGACCGTCGCATGACGTTCCACCGACAGTCAATTGAAAGCACCCCTACACCCGCCTGTCAAATGGGTTCCAGATAATGCGCGCAGCCGGTCGGCGCCCGGCGCCTGCTGCGCCGGCCTTAAGCCAACCCGGTTCCCACACGCGACCAACGACGAAAGAGAGAACACCGCATGAAGAAGCACGCCTGGATTCGCTACACGCCGATCGCCCTCGCGGCCGCGCTCAGCCTGACCGCCTGCGGCGGCGACGACGTCACGCAACAGGGCCTGTCAGCCGTCAAGAACGTTGTCGTGATCTATGCGGAAAACCGCAGCTTCGACAACCTGTACGGCAACTTCCCGGGCGCGAACGGCCTGCAGAACGCAACGGCCGCGAACTCGGTGCAGAAGGATCGCGACGGCTCGACGATGGCGACGCTGCCGAAGGTCTGGGGCGGCCTGACCGCGACCGGCATCACGCCGGCCGTCACCGAGGCGATGACGGCGAACCTGCCGAACGCGACGTTCGCGATCGACGATCCGAACGGCTTCAACCAGTCGATGAGCATCGCGACGCGCGACATCGTGCACCGCTTCTACCAGGACCAGATGCAGATCGACGGCGGCAAGAACGACATGTACGCCGCGTGGACCGATGCCGGTGGCCTGACGATGGGCCACTACACGCCCGACCCGTCGAAGCTGCCGCTGTGGAAGATCGCGCAGCAGTACGTGCTCGCCGACAACTTCTTCATGGGCGCGTTCGGCGGCTCGTTCCTGAACCACCAGTACCTGATCTGCGCGTGCGCGCCGTTCTACGCGAACGCGAACACGAGCCCCGCGGCCGGCAAGATCGCCGTGTTGAACGCGGACGGCAAGTCGCTGAAGGTCGCCACGAACTCGCCCGCGTCCGCGCTGAGCGGCCCGCCGAAGTTCGTCAACGACGGCGCGATCACGCCCGACTTCTTCGCGGTCAACACGATGCAGCCGCCGTATCAGCCGAGCGGCAACAAGGCAGCCACGGGCGGCGACCCGCTGCTCGCCGACCCGGCCAACGCGTCGACGATGCCGGCGCAGACGTCGACCAACATCGGCGACCTGCTGACCAATGCGAACGTGTCGTGGGCATGGTATGGCGGCGCGTGGGGCCAGGCGCTGCAGGCGAGCCAGAACGGCACGTCGAACGTGATCTACGGCGCCGACCTGTCGACGCCGAACTTCCAGCCGCACCACCAGCCGTTCAACTACTTCGCGAACCAGGCGCCGGGCACCGCGAGCCGCGCGCAGCACCTGCTCGACGGCGGCGCGAACGGCGCCGAGTTCATCAAGGCGATCGACGCGGGCGCGCTGCCGGCGGTCACGTTCTACAAGCCGCAGGGCAACCTGAACGAGCACCCGGGCTACACGGACGTCACTTCGGGGGACCAGCACATCGCCGACGTGATCGCGCACCTGCAGGCGAGCCCGCAGTGGAAGAACATGGTCGTGGTCGTCACGTACGACGAAAACGGCGGCTTCTGGGATCACGCCGCGCCGCCGACCGCCGACCGCTGGGGCCCGGGCACGCGCATTCCGGCGCTGATCGTGTCGCCGTATGCGAAGAAGGGCTTCGTCGACCACACGCAATACGACACGGGCTCGATCCTGCGCTTCATCACGCGCCGCTACTCGCTGCCGCGCCTCGCGGGCCTGCAACAGCGCGACGACGCGCTGAAGGCCAACGGCGCGCAGCCGATGGGCGACCTGACGAACGCGCTCACGCTGTCGCCGAACCTGTAACGGCATCGCGACGCACGGGCCGGCAGCGTTGCCGGCCCGGACGAACGAAGGGCGGCCTCGCGGCCGCCCTTTTTTCATGGGTACGCGTCGTCGCGCCCGTTCGTCACCACCCGTATTTCAGCTCGACGCCGACATAGTCGGCGTTGTGCCCGCCCGCCTGCCGGATCGCATCGCCAACCTGGAAATGCACGGCCTCGACCGCGCCGATCAGGTTCGCGGCAATCGTCCAGTCCGCTCGCAGCTGCACGTACATCCCCGTCCACAACCCGCCCTTGCCTGCCGTGCCCGGCACCACCGCGTTGCCCTGCTGGTAGACGGCGTCGCCGGTCGTCTCGCGCCACTGGAAACCGAGCGCGCCGAGCAGCGACAGGTTCGGCGACGGCTTCAGCGTCACCGACGGCTTCACGTGGATCAGGTTCGAGTAACCGGTGTAGCCGGCGAGCGTGAAGTAATAGCCGTTCGGAAACAGCGGGTTGAAGGTTTCGACACGGCCATCGTGCGGATGCCGGTCGCCCGACGCCGCGTCGACCTGCAGCGCGACGCGCGGCGACCACGGCGCGTCAAGCCGATAACCGGCGATCGAACCGACGGCCCACGCGCGAATCGAGCTGCTGCCGACCGTGCCCGTCTGCAGCATCGTTTCGAGATCCCAATCGAAGCGGCCCTGCGTGCCCGTGTAGCGCACGTCCCACACGTCGCGGCGCTCGGCGCCGCTCGCGTCGAGAAAACGCGCGTTGCTGCGGTTGTAGCGCGACCAGTAACCCGACAGATCGCCGGGCCCGACCGACTGCCGCTCGACGCGCACGCCGCTGAACGTGAGGTCGCGGTTCGACACGTCGTCGAACGCGGTTACGGTGCGGTTCTGCACCGGCTGCGTCGCATACGCGATGAAACGCCACTTCTGGTATTCGTAGTCGGCCCACACCGCATCGAACGCCTGCCGCACGTTCGGGCCGTCGCGCGCGGCGATGAAGCGCTGCAGGTCGAACGCCATCTCCTGCCGGCCGACGCGGAACTTGAACGTGCCGCCGCCGAGCGCACCCGTGTAGGTCGCGAATGCCTGTTCGAGATCGAGCGGGTTCTTGTCGACCGGCGAGATCGTGTTCTTGCCGAACGCGCGGTCGTCCTGCAACTGCACGAAGAACTGCCAGTGCTGGCCGAGATGCGCATCGGCATGCACTTCGACGCGCTGGATCAGGTACGTGTCCGATTGCGCGGAGCCGATCCCGAACAGCGGCGCGTTGTTGCTCTCGATGCGCTCGCGCAGGTTCACGCCGAGCGAAAGATAGGAGGCCGGATCGTTGCCGAGCGGAATGTACTTCAGCCCGTCGAGCGGCTTGCGCGGCACGCACGGATTCGCGAGCACCGACCAGTTTTCCTGCCAGCGGTTGAACAGCACGGTCGGCCGCTTGGCCGTGCACGTCGATGCAGGCGTGCTGTCGGCTGCCGCCGGTGACGTCGCCGTGTCCGCGAACGCCGCATCGGCACCCGCGAGCAGCAGCCCCGCGACGATCGACATGCGGGCGGCCCGGTCGAAGCGGCTGCCGCGTGTCGTCGCGGTATGCGGGCCGCTTGTCGCGGCGATCCGCTCGCGACCGCGTGCATCAGTCCGGCCCGCCTGCCCCGCGCGGTCGCGACGCGCCCCTCCATGCCGCACGATCATGCATGCTCCTGTGTAACCGAACCGGCGGACATCCCCGCGCATGCAGCCAGCACCGCGAGCGCACCGACGGGCACAAGCAGCGCCCAGAACCCGGCATGGCGAAAACCCAGCGCACCGCACACCGCGCCGAGCGCGAACGCGACGATCGCCGGCAGCATCTTCGCGAAGCGCGCGCGTGCCGTCGCGCGTGCGCTGTCGGCCGTGCCGGCGGACAGCAGGTCGACGACGTCGAGGATCGCCTGCGTGACGTTGCCCGTCATCACCGTGTTCGGCACGCCGGCGCGCGCGATCACGCGCGGATGTGCGTTCTGCACGCCCATCGCGAACGTGCCGACGATGCCGGCCAGCAGCACCGGCAGGCTGTCCGATTGCGTCACGGGTGTCGCCCATACGCCGGCCGCGCAGAAGCCGAGCAGCAGCACGGCCTGTACCGCATGCAGCGCACGCGTGCCCTGCCATGCGGGCCGCCCGGAAAGCGCGCGCGCAATCAGGCTGCTCGCGACGACACCGCACACGAACGCAGGAAACACGCTGAGCTTCAGCAGGATGCCCTGCCCGAACCCCGCGACGCCCGCGCCGATCAGCACGAAGTTGCCCGTCACGTGCGCGGTGAACAGCCCGAACAGCGCGACGAAGCTCAGCGTGTCGACGAAGCCGGCCACCGCGGCAAGGATCGTGTCTTCGTGCTTCATCGTGCCGCGCTCGCGTGAATCTCGGCGACGTAGCCGCCCGGGAACTGCACGAGCGCCGCGTCACGCCCGTCCGCCGTGTACGACGGCACGAGCACGTTCGCGCCCGCGGCCTGCGCCTTCTTCAGCGTCGCGGCCAGATCCTGCACTTCATAGCCGGTCATCTCGTGCCCGTACGGATACGGCAGTTGGCCGTCCGTCACGAGCACGGTCATCTTGCCGAAGCCCGACGTGATGCGAATGCGGCGATAGGTATCGTTCGGCCGGCCGATCTCGATGCCGGGCGCCTTGAGGTTGTCGGATACCACCTTGCCGTTCGAGAACTTGACGAAATCGTGGACGAACTTGCGCACGCTCTGCGGCGACACGTACACGCGATTCTCGGGGATCGTCTGCAGTGCGTCGTACTTCGGCGCCTGCGTATGCCAGTAGAGCTGCATCTTCACGCCGCCCGTCCACGCGATCACCGCATCGCGACCGATCGGATCGGGGAACGTGTCGACGATCACTTCCGCGCCGTGCTCGCGCGCCACCTTCATCGCCGCGTCCATGTCGGTGACGAGATAACCGGTGCGCTCCGCGCCGAACGGCCAGGGCACCGGCGTCTTGAAACCGAACACGGAGATCGTGCCGGACGGCGTGAAAACGAGTTGCGACATCGTCTGGCTCGGGGTCGGCGTGACCTGGAACACGCCCTGCTTCGACTTGCTGCCGCCGAACGTCGCGACGAAGCTGTCGGTGAAGCGATCGAAATCCTCGGGTGCCACGTACACGTGCGTCGTATCGTATTGCGGCCCGACGGCCAGCGTCGGCGTGGCCGCCGGCGGCACGGGCGGCTTCGCGTACGACGCCGGCGCCGCGACGAGGCCGGCGGCGATCGCAAGCGCGAGCAAAGCGGAACGAATCGTTTTCATGACTGGATTTCCTTGTTGTTTCATCGTCATCGAGTGATGCGGCCGTCGCCGGCCGTGTGCTTCGCATCGGCGAGCAACGTCGCGAGCACGAGTGCGGCGATCAGCCCGAGATGCTCGAAAAAGCTGTTGAGCGCCATGAAGCGCGCCACGCCCGTCTGGTTCCAGAAGTCGTTCGCCACCAGCATCGCGACGAGCGTCAGCATGCCAAGGCTGCCGGCGCCAAGCCACGTGAAGCGGCGAAACACCACGCACAGCGAGCCGGCGATCTCGACCGCGATCGCAAGCGCCGCCCACAGCGCGGCCGGATGCAGGCCGAAATGCGCCTGCTCGGCGACCGCGCCGTCGAAGTCCAGCGCCTTCGCGACGCCGCCGATCAGGTAGGCGGACACCAGCGCGAGGCGCACGAGCGGCAGGACCCACGGCTGCGCCAGCAGCGCATGGACCCAGGCCGGGTTGTCGAAGCCGCCGCGGTTGGTCGAGGTGGCCATGTCAGATCGCCCAGCACGAACAGCCGAACGCGCCCCAGAAGCCCTTCGCGTCCGATGTCGGCAACGTGCGGCCCCACGCGCTCGCATGCGCATGCGCGTGTACGTTGCACGCGCTCGCGCAGCCGCACATCGCGGCAGCGGCAGCCGCCGCGCGCTGCAGCGGTGCACCGTTGCGCTGCGTCGCGCCCCAGCCACCATAGCCGCCGTACTCGCGCACCGGCGACCAGTCCGGCATCGCGGGCGGAATCGGCGCGTCGTGCGACGCAAACGGCCCCGCGCCCCATACGATCTTTCCGCCGACCACCGTCAGCAATGCAGTCGTGTCGACGATATCGTCCTCCGCGCATGTGAAGAAATCGCGATCCGGGACCACCAGGTCGGCAAGCTGCCCGACCGCGATGCGCCCTTTCTTGCCCTCTTCGTTCGAGAACCACGTCACGTATTCGGTCCACATCCGCAGTGCAGTCTCGCGATCGAGCAGGTTGCGTTGCGGATACATGCGCATCCCGCCCACCGTCTTGCCCGTCACGAGCCACGCGAGCGACACCCACGGGTTGTACGACGCGACGCGTGTCGCGTCGGTGCCGGCCGACACCTTGATGCCCTTCGACAGCATCTTCGCAACGGGCGGCGTCGCTTCGGCCGCCTGTGCACCATAGCGCTCGACGAAGTATTCGCCCTGGTACGCCATCCGGTGCTGCACCGCGATGCCGCCGCCCAGCGCCGCAATACGATCCATCGATTTCTCGGTGATCGTTTCCGCGTGATCGAAGAACCAGTTCAGCCCGTCGAGCGGGATGTCCTTGTTGACCTTCTCGAACACGTCGAGCGCGCGGTCGATCGTTTCGTCGTAGGTCGCATGCATGCGCCACGGCCAGCGGTTCTGGGCGAGCACGCGCACGACGCCTTCGAGATCGTCCTCCATCTGCGCCGGCAGATCGGGACGCGCAACGCGGAAATCCTCGAAATCGGCCGCCGAGAACACCAGCATCTCGCCCGCGCCGTTGTTGCGAAAATAGTCGGTGCCGTCGTGATACTTCGTGCTCTTGGTCCAGTTCACGAAGTCTTCCTTCTCCGCATTCGGCTTCTGCGTGAACAGGTTGTACGCAATCCGGATCGTCATCTCGCCCGCGTCGTGCAGCTTGCGGATCACTTCGTAATCGTCCGGGTAATTCTGCGAGCCGCCACCCGCATCGATCACGCCGGTCACGCCGAGGCGGTTCAGTTCGCGCATGAAGTGGCGCGTCGAGTTGTACTGGTATTCGAACGGCAGCTTCGGCCCCTTCGCGAGCGTCGCGTAGAGGATCGTTGCGTTCGGGTTCGCGAGCAAGAGCCCGGTCGGGTTGCCCGCCGCGTCGCGCAGGATCGTGCCGCCCGGCGGCTCCGGCGTGTCCTTCGTGTAGCCGACCACACGCAGCGCGGCCGCGTTCAGCAGCGCGCGGTCGTACAGGTGCAGGATGAACACCGGCGTATCGGGCGCGGCCGCGTTGAGTTCTTCGATCGTCGGCAGGCGCTTCTCGACGAACTGGTGTTCGGTGAAGCCGCCGACCACGCGCACCCACTGCGGTGCGGGCGTGATCGCGACCTGCCGCCTGAGCATCTCCATCGCGACGGCAAGCGAACGCACGCCGTCCCAGCGCAGTTCCATGTTGTAGTTCAAACCACCGCGAATCACGTGCGTATGGTTGTCGATCAGCCCCGGCAGCACGGTGCGGCCGTCGAGGTCGACGACCTTCGTCGCGCGGCCCGCGAGCGGCACGATGTCCGCGTTGCCGCCGACCGCGACGAAACGGCCGTCCTTGATCGCGACGGCCGTCGCGACGGGGTTCGCACGATCGAGCGTCGTGATGCGCCCGTTGTGCAGGATCAGATCAGGTTGAGTGTCGGTAACGCTCATCAATTGAGTCCTCGATGCAATCAGAAGCCGAGCCAGTGACGGATCGGTGCGATGGCCCCTGCGCCGATCAGCATGCCGGCCAGCCCGACCAGTGCAATCAGCGGCGGTGCGGGCGAGCGCACCTTGATCACGCTGTACACGACGCCGACCAACACGCCGGCGCCCAATGAAACGACATACGATTCCATACGCTCCCTCCCGACTGGATTAGAATGACCCGCATTGCCGCCCGCCCGGGCGCCGTGCGCCGGCGGCGCGATCCGCTGCCGCCGAATCCGCTTCGCTTCCCTGCCACGCTTTCCAGCCATGCAACATCTTCCCGATCTCGAAGCCTGGGCCATCTTCGCGCGTGTCGCGGAGACCGGTTCGTTCGCCAAGGCCGCCGACCTGCTCGGTATAACGCAACCGACCGTGTCGAAAGCGATCGCGCGCCTCGAAAAACGCCTGGGCTCGATGCTGCTGTACCGCACGTCACGCAAGCTGTCGCTCACGCCGACCGGCGAACTGCTGCGCGATCGCGCGATCCGGCTGCTCGCCGACGCCGAGCTGATCGAAGGCGAGGCGTCCGCGCATGCGCTCGAACCGCACGGCCTGCTGCGCGTGAACGCGCCGATGTCCTACGGCCTGTGCAATCTCGCGCCGCTGTTGCCCGCGTTTCTCGAGCGCTATCCGCGCGTCGACGTCGATCTCGTGCTCACCGACAACTTCGTCGATATCGTGTCCGGCGGCTTCGACGTCGCGATCCGGATCGCCGAACTGAACGATTCGTCGCTGCGTGCGCGCCGCCTGTGCGCGGTGCGCCGGCCGCTCGTCGCGTCGCCCGCGTATCTCGACCGGCGCGGCCGGCCGACCCATCCGAGCGAACTCGACCAGCACGCGTGCCTGACCTACACGAACATACCGACACCCGAATACTGGCGCTTTCGCCACACGACGTCGGGTGAGGAATTCGGCGTGCCCGTGCGCGGGCGCATCCGCGCCAACAATGCCGACGTCCTCTGTCCCGCGCTGATTGCCGGCCACGGCCTCGCGTTGCAGCCGGCGTTCCTGGTGTGGAATGAGTTGCAAAGCGGCGCGCTCGAGGAAGTGATGCATGACTGGAAGATTCCCGATATCAACGTCAACCTCGTCACGCCGCCCGGCATGCTGCGTGCGGCGCGTGTGACGGCGTTGCTCGACTTTCTCGTCGAGCACCTGACACACGCGCCGTGGGCACTGCCGCCCGTCTGAACGGGCGGTCGCATACGGCCTGTTACTTCGCCGGCACGGCCGGGATCGACTCGTGCGGCGTCGCAGTGCGCTGCGCTGCCTTGTGGACCATCGTGTACGCGTAGTCGACGCCCATTCCGTACGCGCCCGAGTGCTCCTTCGCGATCGCCATCACGGCGTTGTAGGTGTCGCGGCGTGCCCAGTCGCGTTGCCACTCGAGCGCGACCTGCTGCCATGTAACGGGCACGACGCCGGCCTGGATCATGCGCTGCATCGCGAAGTCGTGCGCGTCCTTCGACGTGCCGCCCGATGCATCGGCCACCATGTAGATCTCGTAGTCGCCTTCGAGCATCGCGCACAGCGCGAACGTCGTATTGCAGACTTCGGTCCACAGGCCCGACACGATCACCTTCTTGCGACCGTTCGCGGCAAGCGCGTCACGCACCTTCTGGTCGTCCCACGAGTTCATCGACGTGCGTTCGAGCGTCTTCTGGTTCGGAAACACGTCGAGCAGTTCGGGATACGTGTAACCCGAGAAGCTTTCGGATTCCACCGTCGTGATCGTGGTCGGAATGTTGAATGCCTTCGCGGCCTTCGCGAGCCCGACAACGTTGTTCTTCAGCGCCTGACGATCGATCGACTGCACACCGAACGCCATCTGCGGCTGCTGGTCGATGAAGATCAACTGGCTGTTCAGGGGGGTGAGGACTTCAAGCTTGGGGTTGCTCATGGCGCGAATCATCCTTTGGACAGGAAACGTTTAAGGCTTGCCTCGATCGGAAAGTACGAGGAGCCGACTGTGCGTTGCCCCGGATTTGCGTCTTCCGGTTGCAGCCATTTAATCGGAAAAGTCGCAGCTCGAACATCCAAGAAACGGAATCGATCGAATTCCGAAAGCAGGGTCTGTTCAAGGGCTATCCGCCCTTTTGTTCCGCACGTAAACCCGATACGCTTCCAGCACATTGAAGGCGCGCCCTTCGCCCTCGATCAGCCTATCACGAGAGGTTTTCATCATGAAACCGTATTTTCAGTCGCTGCTCGCCGGCATCCTCGCCGGCGTCATCTACGGCGCGCTCGGCGTGAATTCGCCGGCGCCGCCGATCATCGCGCTCACCGGCCTGCTCGGCATGCTGGCCGGCGAACAGATCCTGCCGGTCGCGCGCCGGATGTTCGCGGGCCACCGGCTGAATGCGGCATGGCGCGACGCGCAGTGCAGCCAGCACATGTTCGGCGCGCTGCCGGGCGGCGCCGCGAACGACCGCAAGCCGTCGTGAAGCAACGCTGATGACCAACGTCGAGCTGTTTCACTACCTGCTGCTGTTGATCTGCGGTGCGGGCGCGCTGACGTGGCTCGCCGAACGGATCTCGATTCCGCCGGCCGTCGTGCTGTTGCTCGGCGGCTGCGTGGTCGCGATCGCCGGCAAGCGCGTGCCCGACATGGACCCGGCGCTGCTGCTCGCGGCCGTGCTGCCGCCGCTGCTGATGTCGAGCGGGTTCTACACCGCGTGGAAGGAATTCCGCCAGGAGCTTGCGTCGATCGCATCGCTCGCGCTCGGTGCGGTGGTGTTCACGACCGTCGCGGTCGCGGTGGCCGTGCATGCGGCGAACCCGGCGTTGCCATGGGCCGCATGCTTCACGCTCGGCGCGATCGTGTCGCCGCCCGACGCGGTCGCCGCGAAGGCGATCCTGCAGCGCTACCCGCTGCCCGCGCGGCTCGTCGCGGTGCTCGAAGGCGAAAGCCTCGTCAACGATGCATCAGGCCTGCTGCTGTACCAGATGGCCGTGTCGGCCGCGCTCGCCGTGTCGATCACGGCCGCGAGCGCCACCGGCCTGTTCTTCTCGCTCACGCTGATCGGCATCGCGGTCGGCCTCGCATGCGGCCATGCGATGTGCTGGGTGCTGCCGCGCCTGCGCGACCCGATGCTCGGCATCGTCGTGACCTTCGCGATGGCGTGGGGCAGCTACGGGGTCGCGGAAGCCGTCGACGGGTCGGGCGTGCTGTCGGTCGTGACCTGCGGCCTCGTGCTCGGCGTGCGCCAGCATCGCGTGTTCGATGCCGACATGCGGATCAAGGCGAAGGCGACATGGGAAGCGATCGTGTTCGTGCTCGATGCGCTCGTGTTCATCCTGATCGGTCTCGCGCTGCATGCGATCCTCGCGCGCGTGAACCACGAAGGCGCGGTGCTGATGGCCGGCCTGCGCGTCGCGCTGCCCGCCACCGCCGCCGCGATCGGTGCGCGCGTCGTGTGGGTGTTCGTCGCGATGTGGCTGCCGGGCCGCCTGCGCGCGCCGCGCGCGGGCCACGCGCCGTGGTCCTGGCGCGAGGCCGTCGTGCTCGGCTGGTCGGGCATGCGCGGCGTCGTGAGCCTCGCGGCCGCGATCGCGCTGCCGAGCAACTTTCCCGGCCGCGACCTGATCCTGTTCAGCACGTTCCTGTTGATCATCGCGACGCTCGTCGTGCAGGGCGGCACGCTCGCGCCGCTGATCCGCGTGCTGAAGCTGCGGCCTGCCGCACGGCACACGATGTCCGAGCACGCGGTGCGCGCGCATACGTTCGGCGCGGCGCTCGCCGAACTCGACGCGCTCGAGCAGCGCGGGTCGACCCTCGAACGCCCTTCGCTCGACCGCCTGCTCGCCGAATACCGGAACCGCGTCATGTTCAACGAACGTGCGCATCGGCACGGCGCCGAACCGGCCGACATGCGCGCGCGGATGCTGCGCGTCGAGCTCGAACTCGTCGGCGTGTCGCGCCAGGCACTGCTCGACCTGCATCGTGACGGCAAGGTCGACGACACGGTGCTGCACCGGATCGAATCGGAGCTCGATTTCGAGGAACTGCGGCTGCAGCGGCTGCTCGAACCGTAACGTCCGGCCACGCCGCCGGCCTTCCCCCTTTCCCTTATGGAACTGCAATGAGCGAACTGTCCGTCGAAGCGAGCATCGGCTCGGTCGATTACCTCGTCCACTTCAGCGACGGCGTCCACCAGTGGCGCGCCGACGAACCGGCGTCGCTCGGCGGCGGCGATGCGGCACCGACGCCCGTCGCGCTGCTGCTGTCGAGCCTCGGCGCGTGCACCGCGATCACGCTGAAGATGTATGCGCAACGCAAGGGCTGGCCGCTCGCCGAAGTGCACGTGAAGCTCGCGCACGAATCGGGCAGCGCGGGCAGCACGATCGTGCGCCGCATCACGCTCGACGGCGACCTGTCCGGCGAACAGCGCGAGCGCCTGCTGCAGATCGCGAACGCATGCCCGGTCCACAAGATCCTCACGCATCCGATCACGATCGACACGGCGATCGCCTGACCGCCTACCCCACGAGATTCCCACCATGTCCGCATCGATCAAGACCCTGCTCACGCCGCGCGAAAGCGACATCGGCAACCTCGTCGTGCGGCGCGTGCTGCCCGCTCGCGCCGCGCGCCTCGTCGGCCCGTTCATCTTCTTCGACGAGATGGGCCCGGCCGTGCTGCCGGCCGGCCGCGGCATCGACGTGCTGCCGCATCCGCACATCGGGCTCGCGACCGTCACCTACCTGTTCGACGGTTCGCTGATGCATCACGACAGCCTCGGCTTCCGGCAGAAGATCGTGCCGGGCGACGTGAACTGGATGACGGCCGGCCGCGGCATCGTGCATTCGGAGCGCTCGCCCGACGAGGACCGCCCGCACGAGCAGCCGGTCCACGGGATCCAGACCTGGGTCGCGCTGCCGGTCGAGCACGAGGACACCGCGCCCGCGTTCGTCCATCATCCTGCCGACACGCTGCCGTCGTTCACGCGCGACGGCGCGAGCGTGCGCGTAATCGCGGGCACCGCGTTCGGGCTCGCGTCGCCGGTCGCCGTGTTCTCGCCGACGCTCTACGCGTACGCCGAATTCGCGTCGGGCGGGCAGCTCGCGCTCGATGCGGAACACGACGAACGTGGCGTGTATCTCGTCGACGGCGACCTCACCATCGACGGCACGCCGCTCGCCCCCGCGACGATGGCCGTGCTCGAACCGGGCGCGACCGTCGCGCTCGCCAGCGCGAACGGCGCGCGCGTGATGCTGCTCGGCGGCGCGCACCTGCCGGGCGAGCGTTTCATCGAATGGAATTTCGTGTCGAGCGAGCGCGCGAAGATCGACGCGGCGCGCGCGGCGTGGGCCGCGCAGACCTTCGGCAAGGTGCCGGGCGAAGAAGACACATGGACGCGCCAGCCGGAACGCAAGGTGCGGCCTGCGGAATAAGCGGATTCGCACGCAAGCAGGCGAACGACGGCCGGCACGCATGCCGGCCGTCTTTCGTTTATCTCTTCAATCCCATCAGTTTCGCGAGCGTCGGCCAGCGATCGAGCGACTCGATGAACGCGCGGCGCGCCTGCTCGTCGACATAACGTTCGGGATCGAGCGCGGGCAGGTGCCGCGCGAGGCCGAGCACGTCGTTCGGCTGCGACAGGCGATCGTCATCGCCATCGCCGGGAAGGATTACTGTTCGTCGATCCATACGCCGTCCGGAGTTTTCACCGCGTAACCCGCGGCCGTCTGCATCGTCACCGTGCCCTCGTTCTCGCCGACCATCCGCGTGCGCGGCAGGTCCGCCGCATATTGCGAGAGCGTCGCGCCCGGCTTGAACGGGCTGTTCGACACGAGATTCGACAGCAGCTGCGCGAGCGCGAGGAAGCTGGCCGGCTGCTCGACCACGGTCGTCGCGCCGTGGTTGCCGGTAAAGCCGACGAGCCGCACGCCGACCGGCCCGTGCACGATGCGCGGCGTCGGGATCTCGCGCAGCCCCGCGACCTGGTTCTTGTCGCCGCGCAGCGCGGCGCCGTGCTCGGGCACGAACACGATCACCGCGCGGCGGCCCGATTGCGCGATCAGGTCGGCGAGCCGGTCGAAATCGCTCATCAGCTTCGTCACGCGCTGCGGATACGAGTCGATGCTCGTCAGCGCACTGCCGACCACGCGGTTGCCGTCGTGCAGGCTGATCGTGTTGTAGTACAGCGCGACGGGCCCCTGCACCGACGCGCGCTGCGCATACCAGTTCGCGAGCGTGCCGTAGTCCTCCTTGATCGCGGAGCCGTCGAACGCATGCATCGCGACCGGCGCGGCGGCGTTCGAGACCATCGGTGCACCGGCCGCGCCGATGTTGTCGTGAATCACCTGCAGGAAGTTGTCGAAGTGGCCGTCGTGGTTCAGCAGCGACTGCACCGTATAGCCGGCACCCGCGAGCTGCGCGAACAACTGGCACTGCTGCGGCGCGGGCTTGTACAGGTCCTCGTGCGCCTCCTGTCCGCAGCTCGCGCGCAGCACGCGGATCGCCGCCGGGCCGCTGTAGCTCGCGGCGGTGCTGAAGTTCGTGAACAGGTAGTCGAAGTGGCTCAGCATCGGGTGGTTGCGCACCTTCGCGGCATCGAGGTCGTCCCACGACAGCGAGCAGACGTGCAGCACGATCACGTCGAACTGCGCGGCCGGATCGTTGCCGGGATGGCCGAACGCGACCTGCCGCTGCGACTCCTGCGCGCGGAACGTCGCGAGCGCGGCGTTGTGGTCCTCGGGCCGGTCGGCGCGCCCCATCGTCGTGGTGCCCGGCGCGTCCGCCTGCTGCGCGGCCGGCGCGACCACGCGCGCCATCAGGCCGCTGCCCGCTTGCCACAGCGGCATCACGATCAGCGCGGCCAGCACGAACGTCGCGACGCGCAGCCAGCGGTTGACGATGAAATAGACGATCAGCGCGCCGACCACCGTCAGCACCAGCATGGGCGGCAGCAGGCGCGGCAGCAATTCCATCCAGTAGTCGAGACGGAACGTGCTCACCTCGCGCGCGGCTTCGACGAGACGTGCAAGCGGCGGCGCATGCATCTCGCGTGCGAGCAGCGGCACCGCGATCGCGATCGCCGCGACCTGCCGGACGATGCGCCACGCACGCCGCCGGAGCGGCGCGCTCGCCGCGAGCGCCACCGCGAACGCGAGGTTCGCGAGCCACAGCGGCTGCAGGTGCCCGGTCGCGAACAGCGCGAACTTCAGGATGAAATACAGATTCCAGAACGTCATCTAACCCACTCCATGATGAGCGCCGCGTCAGTCGCGCGCCCGATCGAGTTTCGGCGCCAGCATGGCCTGCAAGCCGCGCGCCGCACCCTTCCACATCCGTACGTAACCGTTCACGCCGATGCGAAGCACTTCCTTCAGCCCGCCGAGCGGCGTGTCGACGCGCGTGCCTTCGTGCCAGTCGAGCCACGCATCCGCGCGGCCGAACGTGCACTGCACGAGCTGGCGCTCCTGTTCGAGCGTCAGCGCCTCGAAGCTCAAGCCGACGTGGGTCGGCGTCACGCGGGTCACGCGCACCGGGAACGGGAACGGCCGGTCGCCGCGCGTCACGCACACCGTCAGCGTGTCGCCGACGGCGAGCGGCAGCCCCGGCACGGCTTCGAGGCCGAGGCCGCCGGTCGAATAGTCGCTCGTGAAGCACGCAGCGGTCGTTCCGTCGGCGAGCAGCAGCGTGGCCGGCACGCGCATCGCGATCCGGTGCGTGACGCGCACCTGCTTGGTCTCGCGCGCGACGGCCAGCGCCGCGCCGAGCATCGCGAGGTTGTACACGGTCCAGCCGAGCGTGATCAGGATCGTCGACGCCTCGTCGCCCTGGTCGGCGACCAGCCGCCACAGTCCGGCCGCGATCGCGAGCACGTTCAGCGCGAACAGCACGAGATACGGTTTCGACGTCGACCAGTCGACGTAGCCTTCGTCGATCTTGCCGCCCTTGTCGGTCACGTTGAACTTGCCGTGCTTCGGGCTGAAGAACGCAACGGTGGTCGGCAGCGCGATGTACCACGCGAGCACCGATTCGTAGACCTCGGCCCAGAACGAATGGCGGTAGCGCCCCTGCATCCGCGAGTTCGCGACGTTCGCGAGCACGAGATACGGGATCACGTAGCTCGCGAGCGCGAGCGCCGACGCGTTGATGAAGTACAGGTGGAAGAACAGGTACGCGAGCGGAATCGTCAGGAACACCAGCCGCGGAATCCCGTAGAAGAAGTGCAGCATCGCGTTGCCGTAGCAGATCCGCTGGATGAAGCCGAGCCCGCGCCCGAGGAACGGGTTGTCGATGCGGAAGATCTGCGCCATCCCGCGCGCCCAGCGCGTGCGCTGCTTCACGTGGCCCGCGAGGCTTTCGGTCGCGAGGCCGGCCGCCTGCACGGTCGGCAGATACGCCGACGTATAGCCGCGCCGGTGCAGCTTGAGCGCCGTATGCGCATCCTCGGTCACGGTTTCCACCGCGACGCCGCCGACCTCTTCCAGCGCGCTGCGCTTGAGCACCGCGCACGATCCGCAGAAGAACGTCGCGTTCCACAGGTCGTTGCCCGACTGCACGAGCCCGTAGAACAGGTTGCCCTCGTTCGGGATCTCGCGGAACGTGCCGAGGTTCCGCTCGAACGGATCGGGCGAGAAGAAATGGTGCGGCGTCTGCACGAGCGCGCACTTCGGGTCGCGCAGGAACACGCCCATCGTCGTCTGCAGGAACGAGCGCGTCGGCACGTGATCGCAGTCGAAGATCGCGATGTATTCGCCGTGCGTCTTCGGCAGCGCGCGGTTGATGTTGCCGGCCTTCGCGTGGAGGTTGTCGTCGCGCGTCAGGTAGTCGATGCCGGCCTCGGCCGCGAACGCCGCGAATTCGGGGCGCCGGCCGTCGTCGAGCAGGTAGACGCGCAGCTTCGCCGTCGGCCAGTCGATGCTCTGCGCGGCGAATACCGTCGGCTTCACGACCGACAGCGGCTCGTTGTAGGTCGGGATGTAGAGGTCGACGGTCGGCCAGGTGTCGGGATCGTCGGGCAGCGGCACGATCGGCCGGTCGAGCGGCCACGCGGTCTGCACGAAGCCGAGCAGCAGGATCATCCACGTATAGGCTTCGGCGCCGTACAGCAGGTAGCCGGCGATCGCTTCGACCGGGCCGCGGAAGTCGAGCGTCTGCGTCGTGCGCCACCACACGTAGCGCACCGCCGACAGCAGCGCGAGCGACGCGAGCGCCAGCGTCGGCAGGTGGCCCGGCAGGCGGCGCAACGCGAGCGCCAGCACCGCGACGATCGCGAAGAACGCGAACTGCGCGCCGGGCATCAGCGGCGACATCCCGGCCGCGGCCCACAGCAGCGCGCCGGCCACGAGCAGCAGCGGCGCGAGCCAGCGGCGCCGGCCGACGCCGTTCGCGCGCGCATCGAGCCAGCCGCCCCAGCGCGCCCACGGCAGGCGTTCGAGCAACGCGTCGATGCGCCGGCCGACCGCACGCCCGGCCACATAGACGGGCACGACGTACGTGTCGAACCACGCGAGCGGATCGCGCGCGGGCCGGCCGTCGGCCGCGCGCGGCGCGCGCACGATCGAGCGCCACAGCCATTCGCGCGGGCTGAGCGGCTGCAACACGCCCCACTCGTGCGCGAGCCGCAGGAACGCGGCGCGCGCCTGGCGGCGCACGTGATCGGGCCGGCTGGGCGGCGGCGCATGGAAGAACAGCCGCACGAGCCAGTCGAGCAGCGTGCGCTCCGCCGGCAGCCCGATGCCGCGCGCGAACCAGTCGGCCGCACGGCGGCCGAGCGCGCGCAGCCGCGCCGCGACGGCGGCCTTCATCGCGCCGCTCCGGTGCGACCGGCAGCAGCCGCCGCGAGCCACGCATCGACCCAGTTCGCGATGCCGTTCAGGTCGTGCGACGCCTGCGAATACGGCGCGTCGTCGAAGATCCAGCTACCGCGCGCGAGCGCTTCGGGCACGGCAGCGTCGACGTGGACGCGCTGCTCGAGCATCGACGCCGGCCCCGCGACAGCGCGCAGCATCGCGATCGCGTCGCGCTGCATGTCACGTGCCGGATTCAGCCGGTTCACGACGATCTGCAGTTCGCCGCCGCCGGCGCGCAGCGCGCCGAGCCGCGCGGCCACCGTCGCGCACGCGGTCGGTTCGGGCGGCACGACGACGAGCGTCAAGTCCGCGCGGCGCATCGCCTGCTCGGCCTGCGGCGACGGATAGCGCGCGGTGTCGACCAGCACGACGCCGTCGGCCGGCAGCGCGATCTCGTCGAGCGCGCGCGACAGCCATGCCGGGTCGGCCGTGAGCCGCGCATCGCACGCGGCCGCGCCGGCCGCGTCGACCTGCCCGTACGGCACGAACAGCACGCCGTCGGCGTTGCGCCACGTATGCGCATGCCACGGCTCGGCGCCGCCGAGCACGGTCTGCGCAAGGCCGTGTTCGGCCAGCGTGTCGAGGCCGAGCGTCGCGCCCATCAGGTTCTGCGCATCGAATTCGACGGCGACGACCGGCCGGCCGCGGCGCGCGAGCAGCACCGCGAGCGCGGCGGCGAGCGTCGTGCGGCCCGCGCCGCCCGTCGTCGACGTGATGGCGATCGTCTTCATCGGGCCGCCTCGTCGCTGCGCTCGGCATCGGGCAGCAAGCGCCCGCGCAGCGCGACCGGCACGAGTTCGCACGGCACCGCGTCGCGCCGGTCGAGCCCGCGCGGTGCATGAAAGCCGCGGCCGATGCCGAGGTGTTGCGCGACGATCCAGACGGGCACCGCGATCACGATGCCGACGACGAAACCGATGACGAGTTCGGCAATCATGCGTCCTCCGGCTTGCGCAGCGGCATCGCGCTGCGGGTGGCGCCGCGCGTTCGGGCGGCGGGAATGACGGGATGCGGGGCCGGTGCGTCGGCGGCCAGGTGCGCGAGCGCCGGCATCGCACCGATCGCCTCGAGCGAGACGATTGCATCGATCGCATCGACCGCATCGCTCACCTCGCTCGCGTCAGGCAACGCCGCGCCGACATCGGCGCGCGCAGCCGAGGTGCGCTCGGCACCGGCCGGCTGCGTGGCCGCGAACAGGTCGCTGTAGTCGGCGATCGGCGCGCGCCGGTTCTCGGCCTTCAGCGCGTCGAGCTCCGTGTCGATGCTGCCGTGCCCGAGACACACGACGCGGTCGGACAGCGTGTCGACCGGCACGTCGAAGATCCGCGCCAGCGCGTCGTCGGCGTCGACCGGCTCGCACGCGAACAGGAACACGTACAGGTGCCCGGGGTCGGCCGTCACGACGTCGCCCGCGCGGCGCGGCCGGCAATGCCGCAGCGCGTCGACATGCGACACGCCCGGCAGCAGCGTGATCTTCGCGAGCGTGTGCGGCAGCGCGAGCACCGCGCCGCGATCGAGCACCGCGCGAGTCCGCAGGCAGAACGCACCGACCGGCAGATAGCCGAGCACCGAATCGCCGAGCGCGGCGGCCAACGCCGCGCGATAGTCGGCCGCGACGGGCCGCGCATAGAGCTGGCCGCGCAGCGCGTGCACGGCGGCCTGCATCCGCGACACCGGCAGGTCGCGCGCGACGACGCGGTTCGCGCCGACGCTCAGCAACAGCATTTCGAACTGCTGGCGCAGCACCTCGCCGCGCTCGACGACCGCGATCTTCAGCGCGCCGCCGCACTGCCGGCGCAGCGCGTGCACGTCCGCGCACAACGCTTCGAGCTGCGCGTGCGAGCGGAACACGAGCACCGCGGTCGCGGCCTGGGCCTGCGCGCAGACCGCGACGACGGCCGCGTTGTCGTCGACGATTTCCCAGTCGCCCGGCATGCGGTTCGCACCGTCGAGCACCGCGCGGCTGACGACGACGCGATCCTCGTCGGTCGCGAGCTTCATCCGGCGCGCCGGCTCGGTCGCGCCGCCATCGACGCTCGCCGACAGCCGGCCGCCCGGCGCAAAGCGCAGCGGCCGCACCTCGCCGGCCGCGAGCGTGTCGCCCGCGCGCCAGAAATCGACGATCCACAGCAGTTCGCCGTGGGTGCGCTGCATCTGCGCGACGCCCGAGCACACGCCGTGGAAACCGCTGCGCGGCGTGCGATCGGCATCGCGCACGAGCGGCGGATCGTCGGTGCGCGGATCGGTGCCCGCACGGGCCGCTTCGGGATCGAGCAGCAGCACGAGCGCGATCCGGTGCGTGCGGCACCAGTCGGCGAGTGCGTGCGCTTCTTCCGCGAGCGCGACCGGATCGTCCCAGCTGAACCAGCGCTGCGCGCCTTCGACGAAATACAGCGAACGCGCACGAAAACCGTAGCGCTTCATCGCACGCAAGCCGCCGGTCAGCCGCGCGAACGGGCCCGGCGCCGCGCGGCGCGGCGCGTCGCCGGTCGCGCCGGCGCCTTCTCCGTCGGCCGGTTCGGCCGCCGCCGGCATCGCCAGCACGCTCAGGTTGCGCGGCCAGCCGGCCGGCTGCGCGCCGCCCGCGAAGCCGCGCGCCTGCATCTGTTCGGCGACGCGTGCCGCATCGCGTGCGAGCACGACCGTGACGTTGCTCGTGCGCGCCTGCCGCGTGCTCTCCCATACGAGCGCGTCGCACGCCGGCGTGCCGCCGGCCGCGTAGATCGCGTACAGGCCGCCCGCTTCCAGTTGCGTCCAGGTGTCGGGCAGGCCGTCGATCGCGAGCCGGCTCAGCGTGCCGATGCGGCCGCCGGCCGGCCCCGTGCGCAACAGCGCACGCAGGCGGCCCAGCAGGCCGGCGGCGCCGAGCGCGGGACGGGTGGCATCGATTTCCGTATTCACGACGGTCCCCTAATAGTCCGAATAAAGCCGCACCGGCGTCGGCGTGACGAGCCAGCTGGGCTGCGCGCGCGCATCGAATGCATAGCGCAGGTACACGAGCGCCGAACTCGGCGCGTAATCGTGCGACCGGTCGACATGCAGTTGCGCACCGACGCTCAGGTGCGGGTTCACGCGGTACTCGACGATCCCGTTCACGCCGTACGAGAACGACACGCCGCGCGTCGAGCTGCCCGCGTACACGAACCCGGCCGCCACCTGCGCGGCCCGCTGGTCCGGGAACGTCGGGTAATACAGCGAATCCTTCTCGTAGCTGTTCGAGATCCCGCCCGTGACGGTCAGGTCCCACGACAGCGCATCGTACCGCCCCGCCCATTCGATCGGCACGCCGAGCGACAGATAGCGCTGCGGGCTGTAGTAACCGCCCTGCCCGTACGTGTAGTAGCGCAGGTTCTGCGCGTAGTGCCACGCATTGCCGACGAGCCCGGTGCTGACCTTCATCGTCGCGCGCTCGTACACGGGCACCGTGAAGCCGGTGCGCAGCGTGACTTCCGCGTTGCGTTCGACGTTGCGGCCGGACAGCACGCCCGCGCCGAGCTCCGCGAACAGGTTCGTGCGGCCGACGTCGACCGACGCGCGCAGGTTCACGCCGTCGCGGCGCACGCCGCCCCACACCGCGCCCGTCCACGGGTCGCGCATCCCCGCGTACGACAGTACGCTGCTGGTTTCCGGCCGGCGCGACGCGTTCACGGAGAAGCTCGCGGGGCCCGCGTCGAAACGGTAGCGCACGCCGCCGACCAGGTAGTGCACAGGGAAGCCGAGCGGCGACGTGCCGAGATCGAAGCGCCATGCATCGGACAGATAGCCGGCGCCGAGCGCGACGCCCGTGGTCGACTGGTGCAGCGAACCCGGCGGATTCGCGATCAGCGCGGCGGCCTGCTGATTCGACGGGAACGGGGGCGGCAGCCCGCTCTGTGCGTTGAGCGCCGCGTAGGTCCCGAACGTCTTCAGCGAAAAAGCGTTCGGGTCGCTCGTATCGAGCGTGCCCGGATCCAGATGCACGGTGTCGATCTGCGCGAACACATGCCCGTCGTAGCGGATCGGCATCTGCATGTAGATCGGCACCTGCTGCGCGCGATACGACGAAACGCCTTCGTCGCCCGACTTGTACGCCGGCGTCCAGCCGGTCTCGATCTCGGGGTCGCGCCGCTGCTCGAGATCCGCGAACGCGGCCTGCGCGGGCGTCAGGCCGTCGCGGCCCGGGCTCACGCCCGCCGTGCGTTCCTGCGACCGCGACAACCGGTACAACGACGCCGCGTCGTCATAGCGGCCCTGTGCTTCGGCCACGCGCCCGGCCGCGACCGTCACGTCGGCACGCGCCGGATACGCGGCCTGCAGCCGACCGGTCACCTGCGCGGCCTCGTCCGGGCGGTGCAGCGCGTTCAGCCGGCGCACGGCCGACAGTTGCGTGTCGACGTCGTCGTCCGGCGTGCGCGCGAGCACGGCCTGCACACGCGCGAGCGCGGCCGCGCGATTGCCGCTGTCCTCGTCGATTCGCGCAAGCGCGAGCTGCGTATCGGCATCGTCCGGCGTGCGTGCGACGACCGGCGCGAGCGCGTCGCGCGCCGCGTCGTAA
Organism: Burkholderia sp. S-53; assembly: GCF_025560745.1. Lineage (NCBI taxonomy): Bacteria > Pseudomonadati > Pseudomonadota > Betaproteobacteria > Burkholderiales > Burkholderiaceae > Burkholderia > Burkholderia sp. S-53. The sequence goes on along the minus strand of NZ_CP090483.1, from coordinate 1,527,930 downwards.
CGGCCCTGCGCACGTTCGAGATCGGCCAGTTCGAGCGCATGGCGCTTGTCGGCGCGGCCGGCCGGGCTCACGTGATCGAGCAGCGTGCGCGCCTGCGCGTAGTCCTGCCGTGCGATCGCATCGTCCGCCTGCCGCAGCACGACGCGCAGCGACTGGTCCTCGAGCCTCGCCGCCTGCGCGGGCGTCAGCGACGGTTCGCGGCGCAGCACGTCCAGCCACGCGGCGAGCGCATCGTCGCGGCCCGCGCTGCCGAGCAGGTCGCCATAGCGCAGCCGCACGTCCGCATCGGCTTCGCGCGGATGCGCGGCGATCCAGTCGCGCAACGGCGCGAGGCCGCGTTCGGGCTCGCCCGCATCGATCCACTGCGCGCCGATCGCGGCGAGCATGTCGGGATCGTCCGGCGCGCTCGCCTGCGCATGCGCGAGCGATGCCGCGAATGCCGCGCGGTCGCCGCGCCCGAGCGCGCCGCGCGCGTCGGCCAGTTCGCCTTCGGCGTCGAGCTTGCGTGCCAGCGCGCGCATCCCGTCCGAACGGTGTGCGTCGTCGACGGGTGCAAGCGCGGCCTGCGCACCCGCGACGTCGTCGAGCGAGTTGCGGTACAGCGCGGTCGCGTAACGCATCTCGGGCGTATCGCTTTGCGCGAGCCCGTCGTCCATCACCGTGCGGCCGAGCTGCGGCAGCCCCATGTCGCGGTACAGGCGTGCGAGCGCGAAGCGCGTCCACGGTGCATCGGGCGCCGCGCGCACGGCCTCTTCGTAGCGTTGCGCGGCGGGCCCGCGTTCGCCCTTGTCGGCAAACGCGCGCGCCTGGTTCGCGAGCAGGTCGGCGCGCAGGCCGTCGAGCGCGCGGCGATCGTCGCGGCCCGTCACGCGGCCTTGCAGCGCGTCGAGCAGCGGCCCGATGCGGTCCGCGCGGCCGGTGTTTTCATACAGCATCGCCGTGCCGCGCACGGCCGACGGGTTCGGTGAACGCGCGGCCAGCAATTCGCGCAGCAGCGGCTCAGCACGCGCCCAGTCGCGCTGCGCGAGCAACGCATCGGCAAGCTGCAGCTTCGCGTCCGGGCTGTTCGGCTGCATCGCGAGCGCCGCACGCGCTGCGCGCTCGGCATCCTGAGGACGCCCCGCGGCGGCGGCCGCGCGGCCCTGTGCGAGCAGCCCCCAGAACTGCGCGGTGCGCGCCAGACTCTGCCATTTGCCGCGCTGGTCGGTCGCGAGCGTCGCGGCCCGCGCGAACAGCGCGCGCGCTTCGTCGTGCCGGCCTTCGCGCAGGCGCAGCAGGCCGAGCCCGCCGACCGCGTCGGCGTCGTCGGCCCGCGCACGCGCGGCGCGCGCGAGCAACGGATCGGCGGCAGCAAGGTCGCCGCGCGCGAGCGCCTGCAGGCCACGCTGCTGCGCGACGTAGTCGGGATCGCGTTCGAGCCGGCGCTGCGCATCGCGTCGGCTGTCCAGTTCGGCAACGCGGCCGCGGAATTCGGTGTCGTCCGGCACGAGCGCAAGGTACGCATGCAGCGCATCGAGATACGCGGGATCGTTGCCGGCCGCCTGCAGCACACGCCGCCACAGCGACATCGCCTCCGTATGGTCGGCGTCGTCCCGCTTCGCGAGCGACCATGCGATCCGGTTCGCGTCCGCGCGCGTGTCCCCATGCTGGTTCAGCAGCCGCGCGAGCGCCATGGCCGCGCCGGTGTCCTGCGAATCGGCGGCGATCCTGCCGCGCAGCGCGGCGATCGCCGGCTCGCGCCCACCCGGCGCATTCGCGAGGATCTCGTAGTACTCGGCGCCGAGCGCCCCTGACGGCGCACCGTTCGGAAACAGCACGACGATCCGCCGGGCCGCCTCGTCGGCGCGGCCGCTGCGCGCGAGCAGCCGGATCTGCGCCATCTCGCCGCGCCCGCTCGTCGCGACGCGGTATTCGTCGGCCGCTCGCCGCGTCGCGGGTGCATTCGGCGACTGCGCCTGCAGGCGCGCGAGCGCGGCCTGCGCGCCTTGCGCGTCGCCGAGCCGCAGCAGCACGCGCACTTGCTCGGCAAGCAGTTCGGGATCGCCCGGCGCGATCAGCAGCCCCTTGCGCAGCGCATCGCGCGCGAGGTCGTCGCGATGCTTGACGCCCCACATCCGCGCGGTGTCGAGCTGGCGCTGCGCGTCGGCGGAACCGGAAGCGGACGCCGCCGGCGTGGCGGTTTTCGGCATCGCCGCGTCGGCGGCGGTGCCGGGCGCCGCCGCACATACCGACGACGCGAGCCACGCGAACCCCGCGACATGCGGCGCGGCGCGCTTCAGCGGGCGGCGCACGAACGGCCTCCCCAGCGGGCGTCGAGCGTGCCGTCCGCGCCGAACGTGTAGCGTCCGTCGCGCCAGCCGAGGCCGAACAGCGTCAGCACGCTCGTGTAATAGCCGGGCGCCGACTGGCGCGCGAGCGTGTCGACGCGGGCCGCCTGCGCATCGGCGAGCGAATGCTGGCCGCGCGCGTCGAGGAACGGCACGGCCGCCGCGGAGAACCCGCCGTTGCCGTCGTTCGGCCCCGCGACGCCCGTCGTCGCATCGACCTTCTCCGGCGGCGCGCCATGCGCGGCGATATGGTCGGCGAACGGCGCGAAACGCGCGAGCAGCGGCGCCGCGAGCGGATCGGCGCGGTCGAGCATGCCGGCCCACAGGTACACGCGGATCGCGTTGTACGCGCTCTCCGCATGCGTCTGCGGATCGGGCGCGAAGCCCGCGCCCGCGCGATACAGCGCCCAGTCGGGCGAAAAACCCTTCGGCGCCGTGTCGAGCAGCACGCGCCCGGTGCTGGATACCAGCGCGGCCCAGCGCCGGTCGTCGGGCAGGCGTGCGCCGAGCGCGCGGATCACCTGCGGCGGCGAATAGCTCGGGTTCACGCGCCACTGGCCGTTGGGCAGCTTGAACCCGGTCGGCCCCGGCAGCAGCGTGACGCCGAGGCCCGGCACGGTCGCCGTTTCCTCGTCGAGCACGCGTTTCGCGAGCAGCGCACCGCGCGCGGTGTAGCTGCGCTCGTGCCACAGCCGCCCGGCCTCGACGAGCGCGTACGCGATCCACAGATCGGCGTCCGACGCCGCGTTCGCGTCGAGCACGCGCCACGCGCCGTCGGGCGCACGGCCCCACAGCCACGCCGGCAAATGCGCGCTCAGGTCGCCCTGCGCGAGGTTGTTCTCGGTCCATGCGAGGATCGTGTCGAACATGCGCCGGTCGTTCGCGACCAGCGCGAAGAAAAGCCCATATGCCTGCCCCTCCGACACCGTGCGTGAATCGGCCGAGCCCACGTCGATCACGCGGCCGTCGGCCGAGATGAAATCGCGCTTGAACGCATCCCAGCGCGGCCACGCCGCGCTGCATCCGGCGGCGGCCGCATCGGTCGCGTTGGCGCCCGCGGCCTGCGCGCGCCCGGCCGTGCCGGTTGCCGCGCACGCCATCGCAACCGCCAGCGCGAGTGCCGCGCCGACACGCCGCGCCGGCCGCGTTGCCCGTCGCTTCGCCATAACCCGCGCCATCCGTTACATCCCCCGTCGACGCGCGGCGATTCTCTGCAGCACGCTGAACACGCCGAGCGCGAGCAGCAGCCCCGCGACGACGCCGACCGCGCCGAGCACGACCGGATGCCGCGCCGCATGCGTCCAGACGCGCGCATACCACGGCACGAAGCCGACCACGTAAGGCTCGCCGACGCGCAGGCTGTCGACCTGCCCCGGCCGCACCAGCGCGAGATCGCCCTGCAACTGCGACACCAGGCCGGCGTTCTCGAACACGTTCAGCAGATCGCCGAGCCGCGGCTGGTCGGTCGCCGTCAGCGCGACGACGCTGCGGCCGCGGCTGCCCGGCAGTTCGAACCCGGCGAGCGCCGCGAGCGGGCCCGTCTGTTCGATATGCGCGCCGCCGTCGGCCAGGCCGACGCCGTTGCGCCAGCGCTCCTTCACCGTGAACGCGACGTGCGTCGCGCCGTCGCCGCCCTGCTCGCCGATCGCGAGCGGCAGCGCCGAGCGCCAGTGCGCGAGCAGCGGCGACGCGGGCGAGCCGTCGATCACGAGCAGATCCTTGCTGCCCGACAGCGCGGCGACGTCGCCGGGCCGCGCGACCTGCACGCGCAGTGCCGGGAAGCCCGTCCACTGGCCCATGTGGCCGAGCATCGTCAGGTAGGCCTCGAGCTCGTGCGGCGACGGCCGGTCGGGTATCACGACGGCCGTCTGCGACAGGTCGGCGAAGCGCGTGAACGGGAAACCGCTGTTCGCGAAGAACGCGAGGTTCGGCAATTGCGCGTAATGGACGAAGTGCGAGAAGTCGATCGTCGAATCGGGATCGATCGCCGCGCGCTGCGGCTCGGCGGCCGCGCTCGAGCACAGGCCCGTCTTCTGCGAGTCGAGCGTGAAGCGGAACTGCAACTGGTTGCCGCTGCCGACCCGGAACGCCGGGATGTCGACATCGCTCGTCACGCGCCCTTCCGGCACCGACAGCAGCGGCAACTGCATGCGGCCGCGCGCATCCTCGGCATGGGCCGGCCCGAGCCGGTACGACTTCACGAGCTGGTCGTTGATCTCGACGGCGAGCGTCGAATTGTCCTGCACGGTCGGCGCCGTGTACCGATAGCGCAGCGTGATCGGCACGCCCGCGCCGTTCCATGAATGGAGATCGGCCGGCACGCGCAGGTTCAGGCGGATCGCGTCGGGCGTCGTGCCGCGCGCTTCCAGTTCGCGCGGATCGGCCACGAGTTCGCGGAACGTGATGGGCCGGTTCACCGGCAGCCAGCGCGGCGCGTCGTACGGCTTGCGCGGCGCGCCGAGATCGACGTGCGCGACCGTCGCCGCCGGCCCCGACAGCGCCGCGCGGCCGAGCACGAGCGTCGCGACCGCGTCGTCGACTTCGGCCGCGGTGCGGCCCGTGACGACGAGCAGCTTGCGCCCCGGCGCGGCCGGGTTGTCGGCGACCGCGAGCAGCGGACCGTGGACCGACGGCAGTGCGAGACCGGCCGGCAGCGTCGCGGCCGTGCCGACCACCACCGCCTGGTCGTCGGCCGGCAGCGCGGCCGACACCGGGAAGCGCGCATGCCGGTAGTCGGCCAGCGCGCCGAACCACGACGCGAGCACGCCCGCGCTGCGCAGCGTCGCCGAATCGGGCGACACCGGCAGCACGAACGGCAGCCGCACGCGGCCGTTGTCGCGCCGGTCGAAGAACGGCGCGGGCAGCAGCGCGAGATCGTTCGGCAGGCGGACCGGCGATTCGTCGAGGATCAGCTCGCTCGTCGGGCTGACGTCGGCCCACAGCGCCGAGTTCGCCGGATCCTCGCAATGGTCGAGCGTGTAGTGCGCGATCAGGCGCAGGCCGATCTGGTTGAAGTCCGAGAAGTAGCGCGGATCGATCGGGATGTCCTGCGTGACCGCGCGGCCCGCGCGCGCGGCGTCGAACGGGACGGTCGCGATCACCTCGCCGTTCACCGATACCTTCAGGTGCGACAGCGGGAACACCAACGACGGCGAATAGGCGTAGGTCAGGCGCAGCCGCGCGCCCGTGACCACGCGATCGAGCCGCACGCCCGCGTTGATCGTGCGCGCATCGTCGGCGCCGCGCAGGCGCAACGGATCGAACGCGCCGAGCGACGCGAACGGCAGGTGCACGGTCGTCGCCGGCAGCCCGGCGGACGGCGCACTGGCCGCCGTCGGCGCAGCCGCGAGCACCGGCGCCGACGCGTCGCCGGGCGACGCCGCATGACCGGCACCGGGCGCCGCAGCGGCCGCCGGCACCGCCGGCATCGGAGCGGCCGACAGCGCGGCCGCGTGGAAGGCGCCGACCATGGCAACCGACAGGACGAACAGCGACGCGGCCGGCTTCATGCACCGCTCCGTTTCGTCAGGGTCATCCGGTCATCCGTCGCGTCGAAACCGACGCACGCAAAGCAGCCATGCCCGTGAGTGAACATCCCCACTGCTTCCCCTCATATCGCTAACTGGCCTGATTCATTTATCGAAACGAAGCGGCCCATTCTTTAATCGGCTGTCGTCGTGTTGCGCGCGCGCCTGGCACCAGCACGCGCCCATTCGTCACACTATCTCAAAAACAGGACAAAACTTACCCGGATTCGCGACGATGAAGCGAAAAAAACCTCAATCCGGTCGGAAATGCTGCGCGAGAGGCACGAATGGTAAGAATTGCGCCGTTGTCGCCCACCGGGACGAACGGCATACTGCCGGCGCGGTGCGGGGCTGGCCGGCGGCGGTCCGTTGCAGACCACCCGGGACGCACTGCCGCGGGGCGGCGCGTATGCTACCGCAATCCCGCGACGCCGAACGTGCTTTCTTTCGTGGAAAACTGACTTGTATCAAATCGCCGACACCGCCACTCCGTCCCCCGATACCCTGCTGCGCATCATCGCCGCGCAGACCGAGATCGCGAAGGTCGGTCTCGACCTCGGCAGCGTGATGACCTATGTGACCGAACAAGTGCCGCGGCTCACCGGCGCGAGCGCCGCGGCGGTCGAATTCGCCGAAGGCGACGACATGGTGTACCGCGCCGCGTCGGGCACGGCCGCCGGGATGCTCGGCCTGCGGCTGCGGCGCTCGGGCAGCCTGTCGGGCCTGTGCGTGCAGCGCGGCGAGTTGCTGCACTGCACCGATTCGGAAACCGATCCGCGCGTCGATCGCGACGCGTGCCGCCGGGTCGGCCTGCGCTCGATGCTCGTGATGCCGCTCACGCATGCCGACACGACGGTCGGCGTGCTGAAGGTGATGTCGCCGGACGTCGACGGCTTCTCGCAGGCCGACGCCGGCACGCTGCGGCTGACGGCCGGGCTGATCGCCGCCGCGATGTTCCACGCGGCGCGCAACGAGGCGAACGAACTGTACCTGCGCGCGACGCACGACGCGCTCACGGGCCTGCCGAACCGCGCGCTGTTCTACGACCGCCTGCGGCAGTCGATGCATACGGCGCTGCGCGCGAACGGCCGGCTCGGCATCCTCAACATCGACATGGACGGGCTGAAGCCGATCAACGACGGTTTCGGCCATCGTGCGGGCGACGCCGCGCTGCGCGAGATCGCCACGCGGATGCAGGGCGCGGTGCGGCGCTCGGATACGGTCGCGCGCGTCGGCGGCGACGAATTCGCGGTGATCCTGCCGAACCTCGGCAACCGCGACGATGCCCATGCGCAAAGCGCGAGGCTCGCGCGGCAGGTCGGCGAACCGTTCGAATTCGAGGGACGCGCGCTGCGGCTCGGCGTCAGCGTCGGGCTCGCGATGCTGCCCGACGACGGCACCGACATGAACGCGCTGATCGAGCATGCGGACCAGGCGATGTACGAAGCCAAGCGGACGCGATCGCAGCGTGCGGCGCGCGCTTAGCGCGCGCCTGAAGGAAGTCGTCTCGGAGAGCGGGCACAAAGGCCTGCCCGTGATTGACACGAACCGGCGCTAGCCGATCTGCGGCACCGCGATCGCGACGCCGACCACGAGCCACTGCACGATCGCGACCAGCACGCTGGCGCGGCACAGCCCGACCGCGCCGCGCACGCGCACGTCGAGCGCGCGGCCGGCCTTCGCGGCATCGATCCAGCCGAGATCGGCAAGCGCACGGTCGAGCGCCGCGAGCCCGTCGTCGAGCGACCCGTCGCCCGCCGCCGCCCGCGCCAGCGCGGCGAACAGCCGGCGGTCGATCTCGATGCGCACCGCGTACCACAGCGCCGCGATCCCCGACCCCGTGCTGACGACCGCCAGCAGCACGCGCGCGATCGTCGCCGGCGCCCAGCCCGATGCAATCCACCAGCCCGCGCCGGCCGCGGCCAGCGCGGCCGCGATCGCCCATGCGCCCGCATCGAGCGCGCCGCGCGCGGCGGCAATCCGGAACGGCGCGGACGGATCGTGCATCACACGCCTCCCGCGCTGCGGCGTCGATCGATCCAGTGCTGCAGCACGGCCACGCCGTCGTCCGACCACACTGCGTGCGGCCGCACCGCGCGCACCGCGGCAAGCGCGTCGCGTGCATCGGCGAGCCCGCGCCGCGCGGCGAGCCACGCAGCCGCGCACAACACGCTGCGTCCGTAGCCGAGCGCGCAGCAGACCAGCACGTCACGCCCTTCGCCGTGCAGGCGTTCGAGCGCCGCGACGGCCTGCGCGAGCTGCGCGGCCGTCGGCGCGACGAGGTCGAGCTGCGGCACGGCCGCATACGCTAGCGACGCATCGGCCGCCGCCCAGCGCGGCATCTCGGCGGTCAGGTCGACCAGCGCCGTGAAACCGTGGCGCCGCACGTCGCGCGTTGTCGGCGTACGGCCGATCGACACGCGTTCGTCGATCCGCACCGGCGCCGGCTGCCGGAACGTCCACAGCCGCGAATTGACGAACGCGCCGGCGATCGTCGGCGCGAGCAGCCAGCGGATGACGACAGGGAAACGCCCGTGCGCATCCTTCTGGAAGGCACCGGGTGCGCCGCGCCGGTAGCTCCACGCGACACACGCGAGCGCCAGCGCAACCCACCCCGCTGCCAGCGCCCAGCCCGGCGCGCGCGGCACGCACCAGAGCGCCACGAGCGCGACCAGCGCCGCGCCGAGCGCATAACGACGCGCGAGCGCGCGGCCAGCCGCGCCCGGCGCCGCATCGGCGCCCGGCAGCCGTCCCGCGGCATCACGCAGCGGAAACAGGAACAACGCGAGACAGCCGACGGCCGCGCCGGTCGGCACGTCGATCGCGTGATGCTGGTAGGTCGTCAGCACCGACACGCCGATCGCCGCAAACCACAGATGCAGCACGACGCGCGCGAGCGTGCCGCGCAGGTGCTTCGCATAGACGGCCCACAACACGACGAGCAAGCCGATATGCAGCGACGGCGCCTGGTTGAACGGCTTGTCGAACCCCATCAGCAACGTGAACAGCGCGCCGGCCACGCCGCCCGCGTCGGGCCGCTCGAAACCGAAGCGCAGCGGCCATGCGATGAAACACGCGACCGACACCAGTTGCACGGTGAGCAAGCGCTTCACGTGATCGAGCAGATCGTCGCGGCGCGTCCAGAAGAAGAACGACAGCGCATACAGAAGATCGATCGACCAGTACGGCACGATCGTCCACGGCACGAACGGGATCGCGTGCTCCCAGCCGAACGCGAACGTCGGCACCGCCGCGCGGCGCGCGGCGAGCCAGTTCGCGAAGCCGTACGTCGAGAAGAACACGGCGCCCATCGCCGCGAGCCAGCCGAAGCGCAGCGCGAACGACGCGTCGCGCGCGTCGGCCGCCGACGCCTGCGCCGCAAGGCCGCGCGCGTCGCCGCCGAATTCGCTCATGACGCGTCGACCCGCTGCGCGAGGCTGACCGTGAAGATGCCCATCTCGTCGATCCGCTGGTCGAGCTTGCGGAAGCCCGCGCGCGCGACGAGTTCGTCCATCTCGGCCTGCGAGCGGCGGCGCATCACCCAGGTCGCCTCGCCGCGGTGATTGTTCAGCGCACGCGCGATGAATTCGAGCTGCGGATGCCACGGCTGCCCCGTATAGACGAGATAGCCGCCCGGCGGCACGGCCTGCGCGAGCCCGCGCAGCGAGCGTTCGATCAGCGCGTTCTCGCCGAACAGTTCATAGAGACCCGACACGATCGCGAGCGTCGGGCGCGGCTCGAGCGTCGCGAGCGACGTCTCGTCGAACGCGTCGCCGCGCTCGAAGCGCGCGATCGGCTCGAGCCCGCGCTGTGCGATCAGCACGCGCCCGGCCTCGACGTTCGGCGGGCTGTAGTCGCGCAGCGTGATGTCGTCGGGCGCCGCGCCGTCGCGCTCGGCGGCCGTCGCGATCGCGTCGAGCACGTAGCGCCCGTGACCGGCCGCGATGTCGACGATCCGCACCGGCGTGCCGTGGCCGCGCAGGCGGCCGATCGCCGCGCCGATCAGTTCCTGCAGATGCACCTTGCGCTGGCGGATGCCGATCCAGCCCGGCGAATCGAGATACGTGCGGTCGATCAGCGCGCCGACGCCGAGCCGGCCCTGCGCGCGGTTGCGGTACACGTAATCGAGCGTCGAGCCCGAATCGAAGCCGAGCCGCAGCCCGAGCGCGATGCCGTCCGACAGCGCGCCGCCCGCTTTCAGGCCGGCGCGCGTGAGCGCCCAGTACGCCCGCGCGAACACGTTCGCGGGCGGACGGCCGAGCGCCGCGTATTCGTCGTGGAACGCGCCGCGCCGATCGGCGTCGGCGAGCGACACGCGCGGGCTCGGCGCATCGAATTCGCGCAGCACGAATGCGCGCAGCGGCGCGAGCGCCTGTGCACGGTCGCGCTCGCCGAGCGTGTCGTGATAGAAACCCGGCAGCACGATGCGCTCCTTGCGCGCGGAGCCGAGCCGTTCGAAGAAGCGGTCCTGCGGGCCGCGATGCACGACCCAGTCGGCGCCCGAGATCAGCAGCTGCGTCGGCACGGTAATCGCGGCCGCATCGGCGACGATCCGCTGCGCGGTGTCGTGCAGGTCGAGCAGCATGTTGACCGCGATCGGCCGCGTGATCAGCGGATCGGACGCATAGCTCGCGATCCGCTCGGGATCGTGCGTGAGGAATTTCGGCTTCACGTAGCTGTTCACGTAGAACAGCCCGCGCAGCTTGTGCATCAGCCGCAGCCCCGGCCGCGCGAACGGTACGTAGAGCTTGATATGGAACGCCGGCGACGCGACGACGAGGCAGCGGATCGGCGGCGCGTAGTCGTGCGCCCAGGCCGCCGCGAGCACGGCGCCGACGCTCTGGCCGACCACGGCCATGTCCTCGATCGCGATGCCGTGCGTGTCGCGGATATGCTCGACGAAGGTCTGCAGGTCGCGCACCGATGCGGCCGCGCTCGGACTGTAGCCGCGCGCGCCGGGCGAACGGCCGTGGCCGCGCGCATCCCATGCGAAAAACGCGAAATCCGGCAGGTCGAGCTCGTCGACGAGGTGCGCGACGCGCGCCGAATGCTCGTGGCCGCGATGCAGCAGCACGATGGCGCCGCGGCAGCGCGGGCCCGTCGCGGGCCAGTGACGATAGAACAGCGTTTCGCCGTCGTGCGTGATGAAGTCGGCCTCACGGGCCGTGCGTGTGCTCATGCGATCTCTCTCGTTTCGTTATTCGAATCGTGTGGCGCCGCCCTCCGGCGCCTCGTAGTTCAACCGCCCTTTTCGGCGATGCCGGCCTGCACGCGCCGCACCACCGTCACGATCGACAGCACGATCAGCAGGCGCCACAGCCATGCGGCGATGCCGCCGACCGGCAGGCCGAAGCCGATCCACAGCGCGAATGCGCCGAGGGCCAGCGCGCGGTCGCTCTTGCCGAACGGGCCGTCGTAGCGGCGCGTTGCGCCGACGAGCGGCCCGATCAGCCCCGCGCATTCGACGATCACCGCCGTCAGCGCGAACAGCCAGACGTCCGCCGGAGCGAACGCGGGAACGGCAAGGAACGGCAGCACGAGCGCGACATCGGACACGATGTCGCCCAGCTCGTTCAGGTACGCGCCGAGCGTGCTCTTCTGCCCGTGCTCGCGGGCGAGCATCCCGTCGATCGCGTTGAGCGCCATCCGCGCGAACAGCCACAGTGGAATCAGCAGGAACAGCACGCGGGCGAATACGCCGAGCCCGGCGAGCGCGCCGACGACGATCGAGCCGCCGGCCGCGAACAGCGTGACCTGGTTGGCGGTGACGCCGCGTTCGGCGAGCGAATTCGCGAACGGCCGCAGACGGTCCTGGAATTTGGGTTTGAGTGCGTAGAGGCTCATCGTTTCGTATTCGTATTATTCGCTCGGCACAGTCGGACACGTTTCCCGCCACCATGCCCCGGGCGGCGAAACGGCCTTCGTCGGCCTTCAATGGACGGCCCCCATCGTCGCCGAGCCGCCCCGATGCGTCAAGCGTGCGCCCGGCCCGCCCGCGCGGCGCCAATCTGGCGTTTTTGACGGAAACTCGCGATAATCCGCTGGCCCGATCGCAGCGCAGATCCATTCGAACTGCAAACGGGCACTCGTGCAACGGCCGACATCACGCCGCCGACGGCGCATTCGCCGCTACGCAACGGGGTGAGACGGCGAACCGTCCGATTATCGCGGACCTGCGACAGGCAGCCACGAACTTGAAAAAATTTAAACAAGGGCCGTCCGGCGCGCATCCTGCCGCGCCGGCATTCCGGGACCCCGTCCGCCGCACCTGCGGCCGGGCATGCAGGCAGGAGGCAGCGCGCCGATGAACATCGTCAACGTCTGGCAGCGCGACTTCCTGCTGTCCATCGTGCGGCTCGTCGCCGGCGCGTATCCGGTCTGGCATCAGGCGCCGCCGTCCCCGACGCAGAAAATCTATTTCTCGAACCATACGAGCCACATCGACACGCTCGCGATCCTCGCCGCGCTGCCGCGCAACGTACGCGCGGTCGTGCGGCCGGTCGCCGCGCGCGACTACTGGGACAGCAGCGACACGAAGCGCCACATCGCGCAGAAGCTGCTGAACGTGGTGCTGATCGACCGTCACCGCGAATCCGGCGGCGACCCGCTTGAACCGGTGCGCGACGCGCTGCGGCAGGGCCACTCGATCATCATCTTCCCGGAAGGCACGCGTGGCGCCGACGTGCTGCCGCAGCCGTTCAAGAGCGGGCTGTTCCATCTCGCGACCGAATTCCCGAACGTCGCGCTCGCGCCCGTCTATCTGGAGAACCTGCAGCGCATCATGCCGAAGGGCGCGATCTGGCCCGTGCCGCTGATCTGCAAGGTGCACTTCGGCGCGAACGATGCGCTCGGCAGCCAGGAAGACAAGCCGACGTTCCTCGCCCGCATGCGAGACGCGGTCGTCGCGCTCGCGCCGCAGCGGCCCGCGGGCTGAACGCGGCACCCTCCTCTCCCTTTTTCCGGATATCCCCATGCGAACTATTTTCTGGGAGCTGGTTGCGGGCGTCACGGGCGTGCTCGTCGTCGCGACCGTGATCGGCGCGATCCTCGGCGCGCGCAACGGCGGCACGAGCTCGACCATTGTCAACCTGAACCAGCGCATCCGCGCGTGGTGGGCGATGATCGCGATCATGGCCATCGCGATCGGCCTCGGCAACAACGTCACGTATCTCGTGTTCGCGCTGCTGTCGTACCTGACGCTGCGCGAATTCATCACGCTCACGCCGACCACCGCGAGCGACCACACGACGCTGTTCATCGCGTTCTTCGTCGCGATCCCCGTGCAGTACCTGCTGCTCGGGATCAACTGGTACGGGATGTATTCGATCTTCGTGCCCGTGCACCTGTTCTTCGCGATGTCGCTCGTGTCGGCGCTCACGCAGGACACGCGCGAATTCCTGAGCCGCAACGCAAAGATCAACTGGGCGCTGATGGTGTGCGTGTACGGGCTGAGCCACGCGCCGGCCGTGCTGATCCTCGACATTCCGCACTACGCGGGGCAGAACGCGCTGCTGCTGTTCTTCTTCCTGGTCGTCGTGCAGATCAGCGACGTGCTGCAATACGTCGTCGGCAAGCTGTTCGGGCGCCGCAAGATCGCGCCGCAGCTGTCGCCGTCGAAGACGGTCGAAGGCTTCATCGGCGGCGGCCTGCTCGCGACGCTGTGCGGCGCGTCGCTGTATCGCGTGACGCCGTTCAGCTTCGGCGCGGCGTTCGGGATCTCGCTCGCGATCGTGATCGCGGGCTTCGTCGGCGGGCTCGTGCTGTCGGCCGTCAAGCGCTCGCTCGGCACGAAGGACTGGGGCTCGATGATCGCGGGCCACGGCGGGATGCTCGATCGCGTCGACTCGATCTGCTTCGCCGCACCGGTGTTCTTCCACCTGGTGCGCTACCTGTACGTGTGATGCGCGGGCGGCGCAACGCCGCCCGTTCCGCCGCGCGGACGCTCAATACCCTGCGCGCAGCGCCTTCGGCACGATGTAGCGGCCGCGCGCCGCGTCGAATTTCACCGTGTAGCGCGCGTGGATATCCTTGTCGCCGCGCGTGCCCGTTTCCGTGACCGTCAGCGGATAGACGTCGCCGGTGCCCGTCGTGTCGGGCACGATCGTGAACGTGCGGCTCTCGCAATGCGACTTCGCGTTCCCGCAGTCGAGCGATCCCGCATTGTCGAGCGCTTCGTCGATGCGCGACGCCGCTTCGACGATCGCATTGCCGTAGGGCAGCCAGATCGACCGGCTCGCCTGCGTATAACCCTGCAACGTGACCCCGTCGCCGATGACGAACCCGAACAGGTGCGGCCCGAGCCGCTCGATGCGTACCGTGCCCGGTTCGCCGCGCTTGCCCGACGCGATGTCCGTCTTCTTCACGACCGGCTCGAGCGTCTTGCCGTCCGGCGCCGGCTTCAGCACGTACAGATCGATCGTGCCGGCCGTGCCGTCGGAATCCATGCCCGGCGTCCCGTTCTGCACGGCCTCTTCGGTCTCGCCGCACATCGCGAGCAGAACCCGCGGGCCGTCGGCGGTCGCGACGCGCAGCGAGCCGCACGGCGCATAGATGAAGTCGCCCGCGTCCGACTGCCAGCCCTTGCGGTCCGCGCGCCATTTGCCGTAGCTGTCGTGGATGAACGTCTGCAGCTGGCGGTCGGGATGGACCGGATCGGCCGCGTAGACAGGCGACGACGCGGAGAGCGCGGCGAGCACCGCGAGTGCGGCAAGTGAAGCGGCGAACAGCTTGCGGCGTGTGTTTCGGTGCTGGACAGTCATGACGAGGTCCGGTCGGATTGGAAAGGCGTGTAACGGATGGTGGCGTCGACGGGTCGTTGCACGACACCGGCGACGCGCACGGCGACGGCCGCGGCCGCGAACCGGCGGCAGTGCCCGGCCTCGCCATTCGCGCCGGCCGGCGTTACGATCTCGTTCTTCATTGCAGGATCCGGTCGAAACGCACGGCCCGTGCCGCGCGCGCGGGCATGCACCCGCGAGCCCGTAGCGTACACGCACGGCGTAGCATCGCAAGCGTGCATCGACCGGCCCCATCCGGGACTGACGGGACCAACGCATGAACCTGACCTTGCAGGACGTCGCATGGCACCGGTCGGTCGGACGGCTCATCGAGTCGCTCGACCAGCCGGGCTTCTGGCTGTCGCTGATCCGGCTGATCGACGAATACGTCGCGGTCGACAGCTGGGTCGCGCTGATGTTCGACGACGGCCGCCCGCAGGTATTCGCCGAATGCCCGTACGAAGGCGACGGCCCCGACCCGCTGTTTCGCGACTACGTGCAGGGCCTGTACCTGCTGGACCCGTTCTACATCGCGAACCGCGACGCGCCGCAGAGCGGCCTGTTCCGGCTGTCCGACGTCGCGCCCGAGTGCTTTCGCGACACCGAGTACTACACGCTCTATTTCACGCACAACGTCGTCGAGGACGAGGTGCAGTTCAACGTCGTGCTCGACGACACGCGCACGCTGTGCCTGTCGCTCGGCAGCAAGCAACGCTTCAGCCCCGAGCAGGTTGCGCTGCTCGACCTGGTGCGGCCCTGGGTGGCCGGGCTGATGCGCCAGCGCCTCGCGTTCGAGCAGACGCCCGCCGACGCCGAACCCGCGCCGTCGCGCCGGGCCGGTGCCGACGGGCGGGACGGCTTCGAGCATGCGATGGCGCGGCTCGGCACGCCGCTCACCGCGCGCGAACTCGACGTGATCCGGCTGATCCTGAGCGGCCGCTCGAACAAGGAAGTCGCGAACAAGCTGGCGATTTCCGCGGAAACGGTCAAGGTGCACCGGCGCAACATCTACGCGAAGCTCGCGATCAACTCGCAGTCGGAGCTGTTTTCGCTGTTCCTGAAGGCGCAGACCGACGGATAGCGCGCGGCGCCCGTTCCGCCGGCCCGTTCTCGCGCCCGTCGTGCAACCTTCCCGCAGCCTTCGGCTGCCCCGGCCGGATCAAACCGATGCCGTCTCGGCCCGATGCGAACCCGCGAGCTTGAATTCGCCGACCGTCTGCGCGAGCTGCGCCGCCTGCTCGCGCAACAGCGCCGCGGCGGCAGCCGATTCCTCGACGAGCGCCGCGTTCTGCTGCGTGGAATGATCGAGCTGCGACACGGCCTGGTTCACCTGCGCGAGCCCGGTACTCTGCTCGTTCGCCGCGACCGTCATTTCCGCGATCACGCTCGTGATGCCGCGCACCCCCTCGACGATCTCGTCCATCGTCTCACCGGCCGTCTTCACGAGCCCCGAACCGCCCTCGATCTTCTCGACGGACGACTGGATCAACTGCTTGATTTCCCGGGCCGCCACCGCGCTGCGTTGCGCGAGCGTGCGCACCTCGCCCGCGACGACCGCGAAGCCCCGCCCGTGCTCGTGCGCGCGCGCCGCCTCGACGGCCGCATTCAGCGCGAGGATGTTGGTCTGGAACGCGATGCCGTCGATCACGCCGATGATGTTCGAGATCTCGGCCGACGCCTTCGTGATCTCGCCCATCGTCGCGACCACCTCGCTCACCACCTCGCCGCCGCGCACGGCGACGCCCGACGCCGATTCCGCCAGCCGGCTCACCTGCGTGGCCGAATCGGCCGAGTTGCGCGCCGTGCCGGCGATCTCCTCGAGCGCCGCCGCCGTCTCCTGCAGGCTCGATGCCGCATGTTCGGTGCGGCTCGACAGATCCTGGTTGCCCTGCGCGATCTCCGCGCTCGCCACGCTCACGGATTCGCTGAAGCCGCGAATCTGCAGCAGGATCGCACTGATCTTTTCGGCAAACATGTTGAACGCGCGCGCGATCTGCGCGGCCTCGTCGCTGCCGTCGGCCGGCAGCCGCTTCGTCAGGTCGCCGCTCCCGCTCGCGACGTCGGTCAGTGCGTCGCGCACGAGCAGCACGCGCTTGAATGCCGCGTTCGTCAGCGCGCCGACGAGCGCTGCCGCGACGCAGGCGACGACGAGGATCGCAATGAGCGTCGTCGTCGCGACGGCCCGCATGCCGGCCGTCACGTCCGACCGGTCGAGCGCGATGACGAGCGACCAGTCGGTCCCGGCGATCGGGCGCGCGCGGAGCAGCTTGGTCACGCCGTCCACGTCGATCGCCACCGGTTCGGTCGCCGCCTGCAGGCCGGCGAGGCGCTCCGGCGTCAGTTCGGGCGACAGTTCGACGGCCGGCTTCATGATCAGATCGGTCTTCGCGCCCGCGATCAGGCGCCCGCTCTTGTCGACCAGGAACGCGAAGCTCGACGGCGTCGGGTGCATCGATGCCACGATCGCGCTCGCGCGCTCCATGTAGAGGCTCGCCGCGAGCACGCCCTTCAGCGTGCCGCCGCGCACGATCGGTGCGGCGAACGCAAAGGCGGGCTTGCCGGTCGACGCGTCTCGGTACAACGCCGTGACGACGAGCCGGCCGGCCTCGACCGCCTGCTTGAACCACGGGCGCGCGGTCGGATCGTAGCCGGCCGCGAGCGGGACGTTCGAGAACGCCGTGCGGTCCGGCAGGCCGAGCGTGAGCACCTGGAAGCCGCCCGATTTGCCGAGCAGCGTCAGCGCCGGCAGCGGGTCGCCTTCGCCCGGCGCCAGTGTGTCCGCGAGCGCCTGGGTCTGCTGCGCGCGGCTCGCGACCCACTCGTCGAGTGCGAGCGCGTGGCCGGTCAGGACGGACTGCAGGTTCTGGTCGATGGTTGCGTCGTTGTGCTGCTTGACGACGTAGTACACAAGGCCGCCTGTCACGGCCAGGGCCGTGACCACGATGGCGACGCAGGTCGCCAGAATCCGGGCGCGAATCGATGACAGCATGATGACGGTGATCTCCGGTTGCCGCGTAGTTTTCGAATGGTCAAATGGGCACTCAATCGTCCTTAACGACCGCGCGGGACGCAACTTGAGGTTCGACTGGTCAGACCGGCGAAAAAAAGCGAACCCGGGCCGGCGAAAGCCCGCGAGATCAATACCCCCGACGGGTTAACACGCCGACGGGATGGGAAAACCCGCGGTTCGGCGCATACTCGGGCGTTCCGACATCCACCGTGGCGGGGCCGGCCGCGCCGGTCCCGCCCACCGAAATCGCCCATGAAACTGAAGCTCGACATCGTCCAGCTCGCCGGCCGCGACGGCGACACGCACTACAACCTGCAGCGCACGCTGGAAGCGATCGCGACCACCGCGCCCGGCACCGACATCGTGATGTTTCCGGAAGCGCAGCTCACCGGCTTCCTCGATCCGTCGAATCTCGCCGACGTCGCCGA
This sequence comes from Burkholderia sp. S-53, assembly GCF_025560745.1. NCBI lineage: Bacteria > Pseudomonadati > Pseudomonadota > Betaproteobacteria > Burkholderiales > Burkholderiaceae > Burkholderia > Burkholderia sp. S-53. The sequence continues at coordinate 1,509,861 of NZ_CP090483.1, read as the reverse complement.
GCCGCTCGACGGCCCGAGCATCGGCGCGGTCATCGCGGCCGCGCGCGCATGCGACGTCGCCGTCGTGGTCGGGCTGATCGAGAACGATGGCGGCCGCTTCTACAACACGACCGTGTTCGTCACGCCGGACGGCATCGCACTGCGCTATCGCAAGACCCATCTGTGGGTGAGCGAGCGCGGCGTCGTGCTGCCCGGCGATCGCTACGCGACGGTCGAATGGCGCGGCGTGCGGATCGGCCTGCTGATCTGCTACGACAACGAATTCCCGGAAACCGGCCGCGCGCTCGCCGCACTCGGCGCGCAATTGATCCTCATCACCGACGGCAACATGGAGCCGTACCGATACGTCCACCGCACGTCGGCATCGGCGCGCGCGATGGAGAATCAGGTGTTCGCGGTGGTCGCCAACCGCGTCGGCGACAGCACGCACGACGTCGTGTTCGCGGGCGGCAGTCTCGCGGTCGATCCGTTCGGCAACGTGATCTTCGAAGCCGGCAACACCGAATCGCGCCACGCGGTCGAACTCGATTTCGACCAGCTCGCCGCGTCACGCGCGGTCTACGATTATCGAAAGGACCAGCGCCTGCACATCGCCGGCGAGCGCATCGAGCACGCGGACGGGCGTCGCGAGCTGCTGATTCCCTGACCCTGAGCCTGTGCGCACGACCCGGCCGCGACGTGTGCCGTCACGCCGGGTCGGGCACGTCGATCGCCAGCAGCGCCGAACTGACCGACTTGCCGTGCGCATCGAGCGCGAGCGAACGCGTCACGCCGCCGCCGAGCGCATCGCGCAGCACGAAGTTGAACGCGCCCAGCGCCGGTAATTCGTAGCGCACGACATCGCCGTGCACGATGCCCGCGAGCCACGCCTTCACCTTGTCGGCATCCAGATGCGCGCGCAGATGGTCGTAATGGCGCGGATCGCGGCAGATGACCGACACGTTCAGCGTATTGCCCTTGTCGCCGGTGCGCGCATGCGCGAGTTCACGCAGTTGCATCATGCCTCCACGAATGAAAACGACGGCGTCACCGCGTCACGCGGCAGCAGCACCGACTGCACGGCGATCACCTCGCGCGTCGACTTGAACGCGCCGCCGCCGCCGGCCGGCCCGTTCGTATAGAGCGTCTCGACTTCATTGCCGATCCGCGCCGCTTCATCGGCGCTCGCCGCACGGCCGGCCACCCGCACGCGCACCTCGGCCGGCTCGCCGCGCACCGCCGGCGTCGCGTCGCCATACAGCGAATCGACGCCGATCAGGTCGAAGCGCAATTCGGTCGCGGCGACGCCGGTCAGCGCCAGTCGCTCGCGGACGATGTCGAGCGCGAGACGCGCGCGTTCGAGTGCGCCCGGGCCGCCGTACGAGATCTGGCCTTCGCCGATATAGCCGTCGACGTAAGCGACCGACACCTTCAGCGTATCGGGCCGCGCGGTGCCGCGCCCGCCCGTCACGCGCACGCGATCCGTCGCCTCCCCGGCGACCGCGACGCGCGTGAAATCCGCGACGACGTCGGGCTGCAGATACCGCGCCGGATCGTGAATCTCGTAGAGCAGTTGTTCCTTGCAGGTCGCCGCGCTCACGCGGCCGCCCGCATGCGCCACCTTCGTGATCACGACCGAGCCGTCGGCCGCGACTTCGCCGATCGGGAACCCGAGCCGCGCGAGATCCGGCACGTCCTTGTAGCCGGGATCGGCGAAATAGCCGCCCGTCACCTGCCCCGCGCATTCGAGCAGATGGCCGACGACCGTCGCCTGCCCGAGCGTGTCCCAGTCGTCCATCCGCCAGCCGAACGCGTGGATCAGCGGCGCGGCGAACAGCGACGGATCGGCGACGCGCCCGGTCAGCACGACGTCCGCGCCGGCCGCGAGCGCGTCGACGATCGGCGCGGCGCCGAGGTATGCATTCGCGGACACGATGCGGTCGCGATACGCGGCGACTGCGTCGCCCGATTCCTCGAAACTGAACGCGCCGCGCAGCACGACGTCGAGCACGTCGTCGCCTTCGACCGCCGCGACCTTCAGCCCCGCGATGCCGAGCGATTGCGCGATCTGCGCGGTGCGCGTTGCCGCTGCGCGCGGGTTCGCCGCGCCCATGTTCGACACGATGCGCACGCGTTTTGCCGCGGCGATCGGCAGCACCGCACGCATGCGCGCGTCGAGCAGCGGATCGTAGCCGAGCGCCGGATCCTTGCGGCGCGCCTGCTGCGCGATCGCGATCGTGCGCTCGGCCAGGCATTCGAAGACGAGATAGTCGAGCTGCCCGTGTTCGGCCAGTTCGACCGCGGGCTCGATCCGGTCGCCAGAGTAGCCGGCGCCCGCGCCGATGCGCACGCGCCGTTCAGGTTGCTTTGCTGTCATGTCCGTACCGTCGTCCGGCGGGTCTCGCCGCCGGAAAAAATCAAAAGATGCCCAGCACGACGCACGCGATCGTCATCACGATCGAGGCGCCGAACAGCAGCGGGAACGTGAATTTCTGATGCTCGGCCAGCTCGATGCCGCACAGGCCGACGACCAGGAACGTCGCGGGCGTCAGCGGGCTGACCGGAAACCCGGTCGTCATCTGGCCGAGCAACGCGGCCTGCCCGACCTGAACGGCTGGCACGCCGAGCTGGCCGGCCACCTCCGCAATCACCGGCAGCACGCCGAAGTAGAACGAATCGGGATCGAACAGCATGCTGAGCGGCATCGACGCGAAACCGAGCACCACCGGAATGTGGCCGGCCATCGACGGCGGCACGAAGCCGACCGCGGCCTGCGCCATCGCCTTCAGCATCCCGCTGCCTTGCATGATCCCCGTGAACACGCCGGCCGCGAGCAGGATGCCGGCCATCATCAGCGCCGCGCGCGCATGCGCGTCGATCCGCTTCCTCTGCATGTCGACGTCCGGGTAGTTCACCATCAGCGCGATGCACAGCCCGACCATGAACATGATCGCGGGCGGGATCTTCTCGCCCATCACGACCATCGTGCCGAGCACGACGAGCGTCAGCACGAGGTTGAACCAGAACAGGTGCGGCCGGCGCAGCGCCTGCTCGTCGGGCGTCAGTTCGCGCGTCGGCAGCGGAATCGACGCATCGTCGCGCGACAGGCCGAGCCGCTTCTCCTCGCGCCGCCCGAGCCAGTACGCGACGCCGAACACGAACACGAGCCCGATCGCCTGGACCGGGATCAGCGGATTGAACAGCGCCGACACCGGCAGGTGCAGCGACGCCGACGCGCGGATCATCGGCCCCGTCCACGGCAGGAAGTTGATGCCCGCGGCCATCGACACGGCCGCGGCCAGCACGCGCCGGTCCATTTTCAGCCGGTCGTACAGCGGCAGCACGGCCGGAATCGTCACGAGAAAGCAGACGGCGCCCGAGCCGTCGAGATGGATCAGCAGCGCGAGCAGCGTCGTACCCATCACGATGCGCGTCGGCCGCGTGCCGACCGCGCGCAGGATCCGGTCGATGATCGGGTCGAGCGTGCCGGCGTCGGTGATCGTCCCGAAATACAGGATCGCGAACACGAACATCCCGACGACGGGCGCGAGGCCCTTCAGCCCGTCGATGACGAACTTGCTGGTGTGCAGCCCGAAGCCGCCGAGCAGCGACGCCGCGATCGGCACGACGATCAGCGCAACGAGCGGCGACATGCGTTTGGAAAGAATCGCGGCCAGCAGCACGACGATCGTGCCAAGCCCGAGTAACGGCAGCATCCGTGTCTCCTACCTTGTCTTTTGTTGAAGACGAGCGTAAGGTCGGCGCAGCGATAGCACAATTGAAATGATTTGATCGCAGCAATCACGAATCGTTATGGATCTGAATCTTCGCGACATCCGCGCGTTCGTCACCGTCGCGCACGCCGGCAACTTCACGCGCGCGGCCGCGCGGCTGCACCTGTCGCAGCCGGCGCTGACCGTGCAGATCCGCCGGCTGGAGGAAATCGTCGGCGCGCGGCTGTTCGACCGCAACAGCCGCAGCGTCGCGCTCACGCAGACGGGGCGCGAGCTGCTGCCGCTGCTGCAGCGCTCGCTCGACGACATGGAACGCGTGCTGCGCGATGCGCGCGCGCTCGGCGAAGGCACGAGCGGCACGGTGCGGCTCGCGTGCCTGCCGACGTTCGCGTCCAGCGTGCTGCCGGAGCTGATCCAGTCGTTTCGGCGCGACGTGCCGCGCGCGGGCTTCGAGATTCGCGACGGCGTCGCGAGCCTCGTCACTGCGCTGGTGCGCAACGAGGAAGCCGATCTTGGATTGACGGGCGGCGACACGTTCGATGCGTCGCTGGAAGTGTTGTACGCGGGCGCCGACCGGCTCGTCGCCGTGTGCCCGAAGGATCATCCGCTCGCACGCAAGCGCCGCGTGAGCACCGCCGATGTCGCAAGCGTGCCGCTCGTGCTGACCGCGCAGGGCACGAGCGTGCGCAGCGTCGTCGATGCTGCGCTGGAGGCGGCTGGCTGCACGCCCGACATCGCGTGCGAGCCGACCTACATGATGACGGCCGTCGCGATGGTGCGCGGCGGCCTCGGCGTGACGATCCTGCCCGCGACCGCGCGCGAGGTGCGCGCCGAACCGGAACTGGTCGCGAAGCCGATCGACGATCCCGCGTTCGTGCGGCCGATCGCGCTCGTCACGAAGCGCGGGCGCACGCTGCCGCGCGTCGCGCAGGCGTTCGCCGAAGCGATGCTGGCTGAATTGAAAAAGCGCGCGTGAACCGCGCGCCCGGATCGGGAAAGAAAGCTGGCTTTATGCTTGCTGCGCGTCCGGATCGACGTGCAACGATTCGCCGATCGCATAGAAATTGCCGCCCGCGATGTAATGCAGGCTGCGCAGCGCCGGATCGGCCGATTCGAAATACCAGTGGCCGTCGCGGAACACGCGCGTGTCGGACCACGCACCGACCACCTCGCCGATGAACAGGTCGTAGGTCTGCTGGTTGTGCGGCTCGGGAATCAGCTTGCATGCGAGCCAGCCCGAGCAGCCGGCGACGAACGGCAGGTCATGGCCTTCGACGTCGAACAGCGTGACGCCCGCTTCGCGCAGCTTGTCGGGCCGCTCGGCAAGACTGTGGCTGCCGACCGCATGCGTGAGTTGCAGCTGCGCGGCCGTCGGCACCTGAATCACGAACGTGCCGCTGCGCTCGACGAGCTCGCGCGTCTTCGCGGACTTGTCGAGCACGACGGTCAGCTTCGGCGGCAGGAAGTCGAGCGCGCACGCCCACGCGGCGGCCATCACGTTGTCGACGCCGTCGTGGCGGGCCGACACGAGCACGGTCGGGCCGTGATTGAGGAGACGGTAGGCTTTCTTCAGCTCCACCGGAGCGATGTGACTGTCCATACGGGTTCCCTGGAAAACGGCGCGCACGGACGCATGCCGTGCGGCGCGGCGCCGACCGCAGCACCTGCGCGCGGCCCGGCCGGAGGCCGCATTCTCGCACCCATTTTCAATCGGCGCAGACTCGCCCGATCCGTCACTTCGCGAACAGCTGCCCGATGTCGCGGAATGCCTTGAACTCGAGCGCGTTGCCGCACGGGTCGAACAGGAACATCGTCGCCTGTTCGCCGACCTGCCCCTTGAACCGCACATACGGTTCGATCGCGAAGGTCACGCCGAACGATTTCAACCGCTCGGCCAGCGCTTCCCAGCTCGCCCAGTCGAGCACGATCCCGAAATGCGGCACCGGCACGTCGTGACCGTCGACGGCATTCGTATGCGCGCCTTCCTGCGATGCGGTCTTCGGGTGCTCGTGAATCACGAGCTGGTGCCCGTAGAAGTCGAAGTCGACCCATTGCGTGCTCGAACGCCCCTCTTCCAGCCCGAACACGCGGCCGTAGAAATCGCGCGCGGCCGGCAGGTCGTAGACCGGAATCGCCAGGTGAAACGGGGAAAGACTCATGATTGCCTCGTGAAGAGATGCTCGCGTGGCGCGAGGACGGCACCATGGTAGACAACGGCAAGCAAAAATTAAATCAATATATAGTTTTGCAATTCACAAACGGAATCGATCAATGATCCGCGAGCTGAAAACCCTTGTCGCCGTCGCCCGGGAAGGCACGTTCGCCGCCGCGGGCAACCGTATCGGGCTGACGCAGGCGGCCGTCAGCGCGCAGATGCAGCGTCTCGAAGCCGAACTCGGCTTCGCGCTGTTCGACCGGCAAGGCCGGTCGGCCCGTCTCAACGAGCGGGGCCATCACGTGCTCGACCAGGCGCAGGCGCTGATCGGCCTGTACGAGAACCTGAGTTCGGCCGCGCCCGGCTCGCCGGCCGCCGTGCGCGTGACGATCGGCGCGATCGCGTCGGTGCAGAGCGCGCTGCTGCCGGCCGCGCTGGCCGATTTCCATCGCCGGCATCCCGCGTGCCGCACGCGCGTGATACCGGGGCTGTCGATCGAGCTGGTCAACCGCGTCGATGCGGGCGAAATCGACATGGCCGCGATCATCCGGCCGCCGTTTTCGCTGCAGAGCGACCTGCACTGGACGACGCTCGCGCAGGAACCGTTCCGGCTGATCGTGCCGCGCGGTGTGAAGGGCAAGGACTGGGCCGCGCTACTGTCGAGCGAGCCGTTCATCCGCTACGACCGCGCGTCGTTCGGCGGCCGGCAGGTCGATCGTTTTCTGCGGAAGATGCACATCGCGGTGCGCGACACCTGCGAACTCGACGAACTCGACGCGATCGTCAAGCTGGTCGAGAACGGCGTCGGCGTCGCGATCGTGCCGCAGACCGCCGCCTATCGTCGCTGGCCGGCGGGCGTGCGCGCGATCGACCTCGAGCACCACACGTTTCACCGCGATATCGGGCTCGTGCATCGCGCGCCGCGCAACCTCGCCGAGCCGGCGCGCTTGCTGGCCCAACTGATCGAAGACGTCGCGCTGAAGCAGACGCCGCCGGCCCGTTGACGCGCGAACGGCGGACACGCACCAGCCCGGCATGGCGTGCAGGTGACCGGAGCGCTCATGCAACGGGCGTTTTAAGCAGGATGACGAACGTGTCGTCGGTCATCCGGGACATCGAGGACAAGCTCACGTTGCCGCCGCCGTACGCGGCGTGCGGCAACACCATCAACGCCGCCCCGCCGCCCAGTCGACGGCCGCGTCGAACAGCGCGACGCCGGCCGGCGACAGGTTCGTGAACGTGTCGTTGTCGAGGAAGAACATCACGCGACGCGCCGGCGCGAGCGCCTCGTAGTCCATCGTCGCGCCCTTCTCGTACGCGAAGATCGCGGCCTTGTCGGGCTGGCCGTACACGGTCGCGATCGTGATCGCGCCGAGCCCCGGCTTGCCCCAGCTCATCGGCGCCTGCTTGCCGTACACGTTGGTCGCGCCGGCCGGCAGCCCGGCCGACACCGGATGCGGCGCGTTGACGAGCCACAGGTAGCGCTCCTTGCCCGTTTCGCCGAAGTCGACGTCGTGACGCTTGCCCGTCATCGCGAGATCGTCGAGCAGGTCGTTTTCCCAGGTCACGAGCGGCTTGTCGAGCGTGCGCCAGCCCGGCCGCACGTTCTTCGACGATACCGTCGACGAGATCACGACCAGGTCGGCGTCGCGTGCCGCATCGGGGCTGGCCGACTCGTCGATCAGGCGCACCGCGTAACCGCGCTCGCCGAGATGCTGGACGATGCGCTCGTCGACCTTCAGGTTCGGGCCGCGCAGCTGCACGAGCATCGCGACGCGCGTGACGGCCGGCGCTGCATCGGCTGCCAACGCGGGTGTCGAACCACTCGCACCCAGGCCCGCGCACAGCGCGAGCACCGAGCCCGCGATCGTGTGCAAAACGCGGCGTCGCGCGCCGACGGCAACATCAGCGGCGCGCACGGCGCCGATCTTCATCTTCCGGTTCATCTGGATCTTCTCCGAAGCCGCGCGCCGTCGTTTCGGCCACGCGGCGATTGCGTGGTCAGAACTGCAGCGTGGTCAGCAGCGACACCTGTCGCGCGTCGCCGATCGCGACGAAGTAGCGGTTCGCGCTCGACGGGTAGTACGTGCGGTTGAACAGGTTCTTCACGTTGAGCTGGAACGACAGCTTCTGCTTGCCGATCCGCGTGTCGTAGGTCGCGAACGCATCGGCGAGCACGTACGACGGCAGCGTGAAGCTGTTCGCCGAATCGCCGGGCCGCGCGCCGACGTAGCGGGCCGCCGCGCCGATGCGCAGGTCGTCGCCGCCGATCAGCGTGCCGACGTCGTAGACGGCCGCGAGCGACGCGGTGTGCCGCGCGACGTTCCACAGCTGGTTGCCCGCGTACAGCGGATCCTCAGTCGTCTTCGCGTCGATGTACGCGTAGCTCGCGATCACGTTCACGCGCTCGCCGATCCGGCCCGACACGTCGAGCTCGATCCCCCGCGAGCGCGCCTTGCCTGACGTGCGCCAGTCGGTCAGCTTGGTCGCGTCGTTGTATTGCGACACGAGCACGTTCTTCTTGTCGATGTTGAACAGCGCGAGCGTGCCGGTCATCCCGCCCGGCAAGTCGAGCTTGCCGCCCACCTCCCACGCGGTCGCTTCCTCGGGCGGTGTCGCGCCATCGATCACGTAGCCCGTCATCGGCGCGATCGACGACGACGGTTTCAGCGATTGCGAATAGCTGCCGTACAGCGAGAACGAATCGGTCCACTTGTACACGACGCCTGCGCGCGGCAGCCACTTCGAGCCGCTGAGATCGGTGTTCGCAACGAACGGCCGACCGCGCCCCGCGACCTGGTTGTACGTGATGTAGCGCAGCCCGCCCGACACGATCCACTTGTCGGTCAGGTGGATGCTGTCCTGGAGGAACACCGACGTATCGTGCAGCGTGTCGGTCTGGTCGCTGTCGCTCGCGGAAACGGTGCTCGACGGTGGCAGCAGCCCGTACACCGGATCGATATAACTGAACGGCGTCTTCACGGCCTGCCGCAGCATGTCCTTGCGGTAGATGCGGCGATACTCGCTGTCGACGCCGAGCTGCACGTCGTGGCGCATCCCCGCGAGCGTCACCTTGCCGTTCACGTAAGCGATGCCGTAGCTGTCGGTGCTGAGCGAACCGTGCGTCGCATCGTTGCTGCGCGACAGCGTGCCCTTCACCGGATCGACGCCGGTCGTGCGCAACTGGTTCGCGTCATAGGTCTCGCGGTTGTAGCTGTAGCCGAGATGCGCGCTCCAGTCCGCATTGAACTGGTGATCGACGCTCAGCTGCGCGAGATGCGATTCGCCGTCCATGTTGTTGAACGGCTCGTCAAGCCGCCGCCGCGCGGGAATGTCGAGCGGTGCATTGGTGCGCGGGTCGAGCGCGGTGCCGCGATCGAACGGCGAATGGAACTTGCGGTACTCGTAGGACACCACGACCTGCGTATCGCGGCCATACCACGCGAGCGACGGTGCGACGAAGGTCTGCCGGTATTCGCCGAAGTTGCGCCAGTACTGCTCGTTCGACTGGTCGACGATCAGCCGGTACGCGAGCCGCGAATCGCCTACCGGCCCCGTCGAATCGAAGGTCGCGCTGCCGCCGTTCTTGCCGTGCCCGAACGTCGACGCGCCGAGCGAGATCGCGTTGTAGCGCACGAGCTGCGGCTGTTTGGTGACGACGTTGACCACGCCGCCCGGGTCCATCAGCCCGTACAGCAGCGACGTCGGCCCCTTGAGCACCTCGACGCTGTCGACCGCCGCGTTGAATGCGCGCCCCTGCACGAGCGGCATCCCGTTCTGCATGATCGAGCCGTCACGATTGCCGCCGAAACCGCGCTTCATGATCGTGTCCTGCGTGCCCGCGAGCGTGTTGCCCTGCGTGATGCCGCTCACGTTGCCGAGCGCGTCGTCGAGATTGCGCGGACGCTGGTCGCGCAGCACCTGTGCGGGCACGATGTTGACCGCCTGCGCGGTGTCGAGCAGCGGAATGTCGGAACGCAGCACGCCCGCTTCCTTCGGCGCGCGATAGCTTTCGGCGCGCAGCGCGCGGGTGCGCACCGTGATCGTCGGCAGTTCGGCGGCGGCCGCCGCGCCGGCCGCCGCAGGCTGCGCGACCGAGCCGTTCGCGCGCATCAGCGTGTAGCCGCCGCCCGGCTGGCGCAGCGCGACGAGCCCCGTGCCCGCCAGCAGGCGGTCGAGCGCGCCGTCGACGTCGAACCGGCCCTGGACGCCGCCGCTCGTCTTGCCGGCCGTCAGCTCGGCCGGAAACGCGAGCAGGATGCCCGCGTCGCGCCCGAACCGGTTCAGCGTCGCTTCGAGCGGGCCGGCCGGAATGTCGAACGCGCGACGCGATGCGCGCTGCGCGGCAGGCGCCGCATCGGCATCGGTGTCGGCCAGCGCGGGCAGCGGCAGCAGCGCCGACAGCAGGACGGCGCCGGCCAGCCGGCGCGCGAAGCGGCCCGGTGCGGCGGGCGCGGCCGGGCGCAATGCACGCGGCAGATGACGGGCGGGCGCCGGGCGGCGCCGATATGTGAGACGGATGGAAACCATGATCGGAGAGTCGGTGGACGATGGGCCAGTGCTGCTTTCATTACCCATGTCACGCGAACATCGAGAAACAGCTCAGGTCGGCAGAAAATTTTTTCGCAGCGCTCACGATCGGGCCGGCACGACCGTCGCCCAGTAGCGCGTCAGGTAGTCGACGTCGATCGGTAGCGTCGCCTTCAGCGTGTCGAGCACGCGCGCGGGATCGTCGAGCGGATAGGTGCCCGACACGCGCAGGTCGGCCACGGCCGCATCGCAGCGCAGGCTGCCGCGGCGATAGCGGTCGAGCTCGGCGACGAGGTCGGCCAGCCGCATGCGCGACGCGACGAGCATGCCGTCCGTCCACGCGGACGCATACGCATCGAGCGGCGCCGGCGCGCCGATTGCGTCGCGCGTGAAATCGGCGCCCTCTCCCGCCGCGATCACGCGCGTGCCGGCCGTCGCGTCGACCGGCTGCACGCGCACGGCCCCGGCGAACACCTCGATGCGCGTCGCGCCGTCGCGCTGCCGTACCGCGAAGCGCGTGCCGAGCGGCCGCAGCTCGCCCTGCGCGGTCGCGACGACCAGCGGCCGTGCGGGCACGCGATCGTCGTGGCCGCTCGTCACCATGATCGTGCCGCGCAGCAGGCGCAGGCGACGCGCGGCGGCGTCGAAGCGCACGTCGAGCGCCGTATCGGTATCGAGCACGATGACCGTGCGATCCGCGAGTGTCACCGTGCGCCGCTCGCCGACCGCCGTGCGCAGATCGGCCGGCCAGATCGCCGCGCGACGCGCGGGCTCGGCCATCCACGCGGCGCCGCCCGCGAACAGCAGCACGGCCAGCGCCTTCACGGCCGCGCGGCGGCGGCCCGCACGCGGCGGCAGCAACGAAGCATGCGCGGCCTGCGTATCGAGCCCGGCCGCCAGCCGGCCGAACCTGCGCTGCATCGTTTCGATATGACGCCATGCCGCGTCGTGCGCCGGATCCTCGGCACGCCAGCGCGCGAGCGCGGCGTCGAATGCGTCGTCCGTGCGCCCGGCCTGCCGGTCGACCCACCATTCGACTGCGCGACGCGCGACATGCGGCGGCACCGCCGGCGCTCCCGGGGCGGCCATCGGTCAGGCCGCCATCGCGAAGAAGCACTGCGTGCCGGCCTTCACGAGATGGCGCTTCACCGTCGCGAGCGACACGCCGAGTTCGCGCGCGATCTCGGCCTGCGTGAGACCGTCGAGCTGCGCGAGCAGGAACGCGCGTTTCGCCGCGAGCGGCAGGCCGTCGAGCAGCCGGTCGATTTCGAGCAGCGTCTCGAGCACGACCGCCCGCTCTTCCGGCGACGGCGCATACGCTTCCGGACGCTGCGCGAGCACGTCGAGATACGCACGCTCGATCTGCTCGCGGCGCCAGTGGTTGCTCAGCACGCGCTGCGCGACCGTCGTCAGGAACGCGCGCGGCTCGTCGGCGCCGATCGGCTCGTCGCGCACGAGCAAGCGCATGAACGTGTCGTGCGCCAGGTCGGCCGCGCGGTGCGCGCAACCGAGCTTCCGGCTCAGCCAGCCGCGCAGCCACGCGTGATGGCCGACATAGAGGGCGTCGATTTCTCGATGGAGAGACAGCTTGTCAGCGGACATGGCCGGGTTCCGGGGTGCGCAGGCGGCGGCAATTTTGTAAATGAGAATGATTATTATATACAAAAGCGAGCTTGCGACCGCGGTTTCGGTGCGCGGCGGCTACGCGGCAGCGACGGATGGCGAAGCCGCGATGCCGTCGCCGGCCGCAGGCGATACGCCGCTAACACATTCATTTCAGCCCGGCCAATTCAATTCATTAAATAATTATTTGACGGATCAATAACAATAGTCCGGCCGCCACCCTTTCCCCGAAAATCGCCGGAAATTATCACGGGATACGTAAAACGCCATAGGTAAATCGCAAAATGACAACCCATTGATACGCGATCGACAATAATTCAAATCCATCAATGGTGAATTTCGTAGGACATCCCTGTCTGCGTCAGGCCACACAAGAGAATTTCATTTTTGCCGTTTTAATCCGGATCGGTAGTCTCCTGCCATTCCGGATCACGAACACAAGCCAATGCGCAAGGAGATGAAATGAAACGCACGACCCTCTCGCTGATTTCCATCGCGTCATTCGCGGCAATACCCGCCGCGCATGCGCAGTCGAGCGTCACGCTGTATGGCGTGATCGACACGTCGATCACCTACGTGAACCATGCGCAGGGCAAGGACAACGCGTGGATGCTCGGCAACAGCAGCGCGGGCAACCTGGCCGGCAGCCGCTGGGGCGTGAAAGGCACCGAGGATCTCGGCGGCGGGCTGAAGGCGCTGTTCCAGCTCGAGAACGGCTTCGACCCGAGCAACGGCCGGCAGGGCCAGGGCAGCCGCCTGTTCGGCCGCCAGGCGTTCGTCGGCCTGACGAGCGACCGCTACGGCACGCTCACGTTCGGCCGCCAGTACGATCCGCTCGTCGACCTCGTGCAGGCCATCACCGCCGACAACTATCTAGGCAGCGTGTTCGCGACGCCGGGCGACGTCGACAACTACGACAACAGCTTCCGTGTCGACAACGCGGTGAAGTACACGTCGGCCGTCTATTCGGGCCTGCAGTTCTCGGCGATGTACTCGTTCGGCGGCATCGCCGGCAGCACGGGTTCCGCGCAATCGTATTCGGCCGCCGTGTCGTACAACAACGGGCCGTTCACCGTCGCGGGCGGCTACTTCCACGCGACCAACAGCCCCGCGTCGAACGGCCTGCGCAGCGGCTGGACCAGCTCGTCGGACGGCACGTTCGACGGCCCGATCAACAACGGCTATGCGAGCGCGCACTCGATCGGCATCGCGCGCATCGCCGGCCAGTACGTCGCCGGCCCGTTCACATTCGGCCTCGGCTACAGCAACGCGCAGTACCGCCGAGATGCAAGCTCGGTGTTCGGCTCGAACGAGCACTACAACACGGGGCAAGGCTTCCTGAACTACCAGGCGACGAACGCGCTGCTCGTCGGCGTCGGCTACAGTTACACGCGCTCGGGCGGCGACACGTCGGCCACCTATCACCAGGTATCGGCCGGCGCGGACTACAACCTGTCGAAGCGCACCGACGTCTACCTGACCGCCGCGTACCAGCACGCGAGCGGCCAGACCGGCGACGGCCACGGCGGCTCGATGGCCGCGCAGGCATCGATCGGTTCGTACGGCTATGCGGGCACGAGCTCGCAGACGATGGTCAACCTCGGCCTGCGCCACCGCTTCTGATGCGAAGCGGCCGGTTGCGCGCCGCGCGGCCGGCCGGAACCGCATGCCCTCGCACGGCGGCTTCGGCCGCCGTTGTCTTGCGATCGTCTGTTCATCGCCCCGACCTGCACGGACACCGACTGCCGGGCGATTTCCATTCCGACTGATTCAGCACCGCTCTCCCGACGTGGCTGACGCAACGCGTCAGGTTTCCGAGCATCGCCACTGCACCCGCATGCGCCGAAAAGGCGGCCATTTTTACCGGTCGAGCGTCGTCGCGACCGCCGATCCGACACGATCAAGATGCGTGACGCACGCATGGGCAAATGCAAAGGAAAGTTTGACGCGAGCCATTTGTCTGCTCGCTATGGCACACTTCGCGTCTCGCGTAATTTCCTTGCACCGGGCGGCCGGATTCCGCCCCATCCTGCCATGCCGTGTCAGACAACCCGCTCGATCAGCCGCGAAACGCTGAAGGTCGCCTCGACGATTGCGATGTCGTGCGTGCTGCACGGCGTCGCGCGCGCCGATTGCCTCGACGACGCGGCCGCGTTCCAGCACGTGAGCGTCAGCCTGATGCGCGGTATCGCGCAGGTCGAATCGGGGATGAATCCGAACGCCGTCAACAAGAATACGAACGGCACGTTCGACATCGGCCTGATGCAGATCAACAGCACGTGGCTGCCGACGCTCGCGCGCGAAGGCATCACGCAGCAGAGCCTGTTCGATCCGTGCACGAACGCGTATGTCGGCGCGTGGATCCTGTCGCAGAACATCCGCCAGCTCGGCCCCAACTGGAACGCGATCGGCGCGTACAACTCCGCGTCGCCAGACAAGCGCCTCGCGTATGCGCGCAAGGTCTATGATGCAATCCGGACCATGCCGGATTCGCCGGATACTCCCATGCCCATCCTTCCACCGTCCTTTACGCCGCCGCAGCAGCAACAGGCGTACAACCCGTTCGCGAGCCTGAGCGTCCCGGCGCCGCAGGTCACGCGAGCGCGCACGGTATCGCCGGCCCCGCCTCCGCCTCCGCCGCAGGGCGGCCCCGCAGGCCCGGCCGGTACCTACAACTTCGGATGGTCGGTCACCGGCGCGGACCAGGCGAAGCCGACCCAAGTCTTCGACGACGGTGCGCGGATCTACGTGCAATTCAGCGACATGAAGCACGTGCCGGCGATCTTCACCGAAACGTCGTCGGGCCGCGTGCTGATGTCGTGGGAACTGCAGTTTCCGTATGCCGTTTTGACGCGCCCCGCGCAAACGTTGATCTTTCAGCTCGGGCCGTTCGAGGCGCGCGCGCAGCGTGGCGCGGCCGGCGGCGCAGGCATGACCGCGCAGACGGGTACGGCCGCGCAGCGCCCGGGGGCGGCGACGGCGGCGGCTACTCCGTCGAATTCGAAGAAGTCCGCCGATGCGGCAGCGACTACGGCGGCGAATCCGGCGACGAAACGCTCGGCGTCGGCCGATGCGCTGTGGTATCTGAACACGCCGTCGACGTCGGGATCGGCGTCCGCATCGCCATCGACATCGAATATTCCCGCGACGCTGCCGACGGCCGTGACATCGAACACGCCGCCGGCCACACCGGCTCAAGCACCGGCTGCGGCGGCTCAGCCTTCGCGCGTCAGCACCGATGCGCTGTGGTACATCTCGAAGTAACGCACGCCCGCTCGCGCATTCGCGCGTGCGGCACCGGCGCGATCCATCACCCGCGCCGCACCCAGATCACCTTGCCGTCGCGAATCCCGAGATTGCGACGCTCCTGCCGGTAATCCATCGTGCCCGGCAACGCGTTGCCGTCGCGCTCGAGCACGCGCCACAGGCAGCCGTCGAGTTGCGCGGCCGCATCGGCCTCGGTCATGCCGACCAGCGCATCGTCCTGCCCCGCGTCCGCCTTGCATGCCTGCGACGCGCCCGCCTGCCCGCCAGTCGCCGGCGTGTTGCCCGCGCTCGTGATCTTCGTGTTCATGTCCGCACATCCCGCAAAGGTTGCGCTCGCAACCAGCGCCATCATCATCGCGATCGTCTTCTTCATCGATTTCTCCCTTTCGCGCCCGGTGGAGCAAATGCGGCGTCCCTCGCCGACCGAGGCGTTGCATGCATGAGCGGTTCCGCGCGTCGCCAGCCGCTTCCCGACGGATGCCGGCCGGCGAATCGCGGCCTCGCGCGCCCCGACCGTGCCGATTCGGCGTATCGAGGGCGCGGGCTCGGCCCGAAGCCGAAGCCGAAGCCGAAGCCGAAGCCGAAGCCGAAGCCGAAGCCGCCTGCATGTTACCGCACGCGGTCAGCCGCTACGGCGCTGCGCCGACGCATCGCGCGGTGCGCGCGAATCGATCGCGCCGATCCATGCACGCCAACGCAACGCGGTATTCGGGATCGATGTCTGCGGCCCGTTCAGAACCTGTAGGTCACGCCCGCGATGGCGAAGTAGTTGCTGCGCGACTGGACGATCGGGCTGTCGCCGTAGCGGCCGAGCAGCCGCGTCACGCCGCCGGTCGCGAGCACCGACCAGTGCTGCGACAGGTTCCAGTTCCATGCGACCGCCATCGACGCGCTGTCGATCCCGCCGCTCGTCGAATACGGCCGGAACCGGCTCGTCATCGACTGTGCGTCGGTCACACCGTAGAACGTCTGCGTATACCGTCCCGAGCCCGCGTGCACGGTGCCCGTCACGACGATCTCGTGCTGCGCGGTCTTGAACACGGGCACCGCGAGATCCATGTGCCCCGACACGCCGCGCGACGTGTGCGTCACGGGTGTGTCGATCGTGACGCTCAGTTCGGCCGCATTGAAGAGCGTCACGCCCGCGCGCACGCCGACCAGCACCGAGCCCGGGATCCGGCCCATGCCCTTCAGGTAGTCGGAACCCGGCAGGTCGAAACGATTCTCGTCCGCGCGGCCCGCGTCGTAGCTCACGGCCGCCGACACGAACACGCCGTGCGGCAGGTCCAGCCGGTAGCCGGCGCCCTGCTTGGCGTCGATGAAGAAGCCGTTGCCGAACGTGGCGGAAAACGACGGCGCGACGACGCCTCGATACTGGTTGCTGCCCTGGTAACGCGGCGCAAAACCGCCGCCGAGCGAGATCGAATACTGGTTTTCCGCGTGGGCGGCGGCGGCGAGGGTCAGGCCGGCGAGCGGCATGCAATAGCGGTAGCGGCGGAGTATTGGGCGCACAATATTGAGATATGAGTGACGGAGCCCGCAGTCTAGGTGCCGCCCTGCGCCGAGACTGTCCTGAATCTGCGGCGAATCTGTGCTCAATTGTGTTCGATTGTTCGCGATTGTCGTCCCGCTGCCCGGGCCGCCGGTACGCCGGATAGAATTCGCGTGCCGCGCCGCATATCGGCCCGCCGGGGTACGAAATCGCGCGTGCGCTCTGAGGAGACCATGAACGACAATCCGCTCAAATACCGTGTACTGCTGATCGAGGACGACGACCGCCTCGCGCAGCTCGTCCGCGAATATCTCGATGGCTACGAATTCGCGGTGACGGTCGTGCGACGCGGCGACCTCGCCGTCGCGGCGGTGCGCGAGCACCAGCCGGCCCTCGTGATACTCGACCTGATGCTGCCGAACCTCGACGGCATGGAAGTCTGCCGGCGCATCCGTGCGTTCACCGGCATCCCCGTGCTGATCCTGACCGCGCGCACGGACGTCTACGACCAGGTCGCGGGCCTCGAGACGGGCGCCGACGACTACGTGACGAAGCCGATCGAGCCGCGCGTGCTCGTCGCGCGCGCCCGCGCACTGCTGCGCCGCGCGCAGCCGGCCGTCGCGGAAGCGCCGGCTGCCGCACCCGAAGCACTCGTGTTCGGCGAACTGTCGATCTCGCCGCCGAACCGCACCGTCACGTGGCGTGGCGAGCCGGTCGACCTGAAGACCGCCGAATTCAACCTGCTGCTGATCCTCGCGCGCGCGGCCGGCACCGTGCTGAGCCGCGACGACATCCTGAAGCAGTTGCGCGGCATCGAGTTCGACGGGCTCGACCGCTCGGTCGATTCCGGCATCTCGAAGCTGCGCCGCCGCTTCGAGGATGCGTCGTCGGAGCCGCACAAGATCAAGACGATCTGGGGCCGCGGCTACCTGTTCAGCCCTTCCGCGTGGGACGAATAAATGCTGCGTCCGTTGATCAGGCTGTACCTCGTCGTGATCCTGTTCGTCGCCGCGTCGATCCTGTTCATCCAGTTGGCGTTCGACCGGATCTTCTACGACCGCGTCGCGCAGGCGCAGCGCGACTCGCTGACGACCTATTCCTTCGTGCTCAACGACTACCTCGAACGCCATCCGGGCGGGCAGCGCCAACTCGCGCTGCGCGAGCTCGCGAAACGCGGCAACGAAGGGTTCGGTTTCATGTCGATGACCGACGCGCGCGCGCAGCTGAGCGGCGCGCCGCTGCGAGATCTCGACGCCGGCAGGATCGCGATCAGCTACAACGGCAAGGATTACTACATGCCGCTCGCGGACGGCACGGTGCTGCATGCGCGGCCGGTCGAGGCGCCCGATCTCGACATCAGGATCTATGCGTACCTGCTGCTCGCGATCAGCACGCTGTTCGCCGTGGTGCTGTGGATTCACTATCACTGGCGCGACCTGCGCAAGCTGCAGGAGGCCGCACGCGCATTCGGCGCCGGCACGCTGTCGACGCGCGTGAAGCTGTCGGGCAAGTCGAACATCGACGAGCTGTCGCAGCAGTTCAACGACATGGCCGAACGCATCGAGGCGTCGATCAAGCAGCAGCGCGAAATGATGCACGGCATCTCGCATGAACTGAAGACGCCGCTCGCGCGGCTCGAATTCGGGCTCGCGCTGCTCGCCGAGCCCGACGAAACGGAACGGATGCGCGCCCGTCGCGACGCGTTGCAGCGCGACGTGCGCGAACTCGACGAGCTCGTCACCGAGCTGCTGACGATCGGCCGGCTCGAACAAGGCGCGAGCCAGCTCGCGCCGATGGAGGTCGTCGTCGATGCGCTGATCGACAGCGTCGCCGGCAACGTCGCGAACGACCTCGCCGATCTCGGGATCGCGCTCGACGTGTCGATGCTCGACGCACCCGCGACCCACGTCTGCGATCCGAAGCTCGTCGCCCGCGCACTGCTGAACCTGATCCGCAACGGCGCGCGCTACGCATCGCGCAGGGTGCTGCTGGCCGCTGCCGGCGACCGGTCCGGCGCGCTCGTGCTGAGCGTCGACGACGACGGCCCCGGCATTCCCGCCGCCGAGCGCGCCCGCGTGTTCGAACCGTTCCAGCGGCTCGACTCGAGCCGCGACCGGCAGACCGGCGGCTTCGGGCTCGGGCTCGCGATCGTGCGGCGCGTTGCGCTGGTGCATGGCGGTGATGTGCGGCTCGAGGATTCGCCGCTTGGCGGCGCACGCTTCGTGATCACCTTGCCCGCGCGAACCCTGCAGGACAGCTTCTTCGACGCAACGGGAGACCTCGCCCACAGCGACGCGTCCGGCGACGGCACGGGCGCGGCCACACCGCGGCGCTGAAGCGCACGCCGGGGAATCCGCCCCACCCTCGCCTGACGGTGTGTCCGCTGCCGGTCAGCGGCGGCGCAGCAACGCGACGAAGAACAGGCTGCCGAACAGCGCGGTCACGATGCCGATCGGCAAATCCTCCGGCGCCGCGACCGTGCGGGCCGCGACATCGGCCCACACGAGCAGGATCGCGCCCGTCAGCGCGGCGACCGGCAGCAGCCTGCCGTGCTCGGCACCGACGAAGCGCCGGCACAAATGCGGCGTCACGAGCCCGACGAAGCCGATCGCGCCGCTCACCGCGACCATCGCGCCGGTCGCGAACGATGCGACGACAAACACCTCGCGCCGCATCCGCGCGCTCGGCACGCCGAGCGCCGCCGCTGCGACGTCGCCCGACATCAGCGCATTCAGTTCGCGCCGGCGCGCATACAACGCGCCGCCGGCGAGTACCGCGCACACGGCCGGCACCGGCAGCAGATCCCAGCGCGCGAGCCCGACGCCGCCGAGCATCCAGAACAGCACCGACGACGCGGCGCGTTGATCGCCGAGATACAGCAGCAGGTTGCCGAACGCGGCCATCATGAACGACACCGAGACGCCCGCGAGCAGCAAGCGATCCGATTCGAGCCGGCCGCGCCGGTAAGCGAGCGCGATGACGCACGCGGTTGCCGCGAGCGCACCCGCGAAGGCGGCGGCCGACAGCGTGAACGGGCCGAACGCCGCGCCGGCCACCACCGTGACCGCGACGGCGCCGAGCATCGCGCCCGCGCTCACGCCGAGCAGGTGCGGATCGGCGAGGCGGTTCGCGGTCGCCGCCTGCAACGCGACGCCGACCGCCGCCAGCGTTGCGCCGACCATCGCGGCCAGCAGCGCACGCGGCATCCGGATCAGCCACACGATGCTGTCGTCGCCGGCGCCCGCCGCGACCACGCCGGCCGCCCCGAACGCCGACGCGATATGCGTGGCGACGATCCGCGCCGCGACCGGCATCGCGATCGGCGCGGGACCGAACGCGGCCGACACGACGATCGACGCGATCAGCAGCACGGCCAGCGCCGGCAGCACCACGCGCATGGCGGGCCGCGACGGATGCACGGCCGCGCTCATCGCACCGGCCCGGCGAACGCGGCCGGATACAGCGCGCGCGCGAGCGTCTCGACGGCCGCGACGTTCTCGGGGCCCGGCGTCGCCGCATCGTACGGAATCGCGACGAAGCGCCGGTCGCGAATCGCGGCCACGCGCGCGAGCGCCGGCTGGCCCAGCAGGAACTGCTGCTTCTGCGCGGCCGTCACCGCCGAATAGTCGACGATCACGATGACCTGCGGATCGCGCGCCACCACGCTCTCCCAGTTCACCTGCGTCCAGCTGCGCGGCACGTCGTCCATCACGTTGCGCGCGCCCGCCGCCGCCAGCAACGCGGTCGGCATCGCGAGCGCGCCTGCCGTCATCGGCTTGTCGGTGCCGCTGTCGTAGACGAACACGCGCAGCGGCGCCGGGCGCCCGATCGCGCGCGACACCGCCGCGAGACGCGCGCGCATCGCGGCGACGACCTGCGCGGCGCGCGCGTCGACACCGAAGATCCGGCCGAGATTGTTCAGGTCGCGGAACACATCGTCGAACGACGCAGGCGATTGCTTCGTCACGTGCGAGCACGATTCGGTCAGTTCATACGTACGGATGCCGAACGGCGCGAGCGTCGCGGGCGTCACCGGGCCGCCGACGTGCATCCCGTAGTTCCAGCCCGCGAGATAGAAGTCGGCGCGCGCGGCGGCCAGCACCTCGAGCGACGGATACTGGCTCGCCAGTTCGGGCACGCCGCGCAACGCATCGCGCACGCGCGCGGTGCCCGTCTTCCAGCCGCCGATGCCCGTATAGCCGACGAGCCGGTCCTTCAGGCCGAGCACGAGCATCATCTCGGTCAGGTTCACGTCGTTGCTCACCGCGCGCGTCGGTGCGCGCTCGAACGTCACGTCGCGATCGCAACTGCGCACGGTGACGGGATAGGCGAACGCGTGAACGGCAGCGCAGCCGAGCACGGCGGCGGCAGCCAACCGGCGGGAGACGAAGGACAACGCAGGTAACGGCATGACGGTCATTCCGGATGAAGCGGCGTGATGCGCGGCCGGCCCGTGACGGGATGGCGATCGACGAGCGCGGCGACGCCGAACACGTCGCGCAGCAGCGCTTCGGTCAGCACGTCGTCCGGCGCGCCGGACGCAACGACCCGGCCGTGCGCGAGCACATGGAGCCGGTCGCAATACGCGGCCGCGAGATTGAGGTCGTGAATCGTCGCGAGCGTCGCGACGCCGAGGCGCCGCACGCGCGCGAGCAGTTCGAGCTGGTGACGCAGGTCGAGATGGTTGGTCGGCTCGTCGAGCAGCAGCAGTTCCGGTTGCTGCGCGAGCGCACGGGCCAGCAGCGCGCGTTGCTTCTCGCCGCCCGACAGCGACGCGAAGCGTTGCGCACGGCGCTCGGCGAGGCCGACGTCGTGCACCGCGGCTTCGACGATCCGGCGATCGTCGGCCGACTCCGCATCGAACGGCCGCTGGTGCGGCGTGCGGCCCATGCCGACCAGTTCGTCGACCGTCAGCCCGAAATCGTCCGGCGTCTCCTGCTGCAGCACCGCGATGCGCTGCGCGACCGCACGCGGCCGCATCCGCCACACGTCCTGCGCATCGAGGGCAACCTCGCCCGCAGCGGGCCGCGCGTAACGGAACACACAGCGCAGCAGGCTCGTCTTGCCGCTGCCGTTCGGGCCGACCAGCCCGACGAACTCGCCTTCGGCAACGCTCAGCGTGACCGAATCGAGCACGGTAATCGCACCGCCGGGGGACCAGCTCACGCGATCGATGTCGAGCATGTGCGTCACGGGAGGCTCGCTGCGCGGCACTAGAAACGCATCGTCGCGACGAGCTCCGCCGAGCGCGACGGACCGAGCAGCCACTGCTCGCCGCCGTTCGACGTCGTCATCGCGTACGTGCGGTTCGCGAGATTGCGCAGATACAGCGCCAGCTCGGTGCGCGACGTCGGCTGCCAGCGCAGCGACGCATCGAACACCGTGTACGACGGCACCTGCAGGCGGTTTGCATCGTCGCCGTAGGTCGCGCCGACGTAGCGCACACCCGCGTTCGCCTGCCAGCGCTCGGCGAACGCCCAGCCGAGCCACAGATTCGCCGTCTGCTGCGGCACGCCGGACGGCACGTTGCCGGCCAGCGACACCGTCGCGCCGCCAGTCGCCTGGTTGAATTCGTCGTAGCGTGCGCGCAGCAGCGCGACGTTCGCATCGATCGTCCAGCCGTGCGGCAGCCGCGCGCCGCCCGTCAGTTCAACGCCGCGCGACGATTGCCGGCCGACCTGCTGGCGCAGCGCGGGATTAAACGGATCGGTGCTGAGCAGGTTGCGCTTCGTGATGTCGTACACGGCGAACGTCCAGTACGCGCGACCGTCGAGCAGTGTCTGCTTGACGCCGGCTTCCCACTGTTCGCCGGTCGCGAGGCGGTAGTTCGCCTGCGACGCGGACAGCGTCACGAGCGAACCGAGGCCCTCCGCGCCGGTCGTGTACTGCGCATACGCGCTGAGCGTCGGCGCGACTTCGAACACGAAACCGGTACGCCAGCCGACGTTGGCGAAGCGCTTGTCGAAGCCCGCGCCGGTCGCCGCCTGCGTGCGGCTGAACGCGATGTGGTCGTATCGCAGGCCGCTCACCCACGCGAGCCGCGGCAGCATTTCGAGCCGGTTCTCGGCGAACACCGCGGCCTGCCGCGCACGCGTGCTGAACTGCGGCACCGTCGGGTCCGGGCTCGTGAACATGCCTGGGTCGAAACCGTGCGCGGCCACCGTCGATACGCCGCCGTACGGAGAATTGTTGGTGCCGTCGAACGTGATCCGACTGAACTCCGTGCCGACGACGAAGCGGTTCGCGCGGCCGAACAGCGTGCCGTCGAAACGCGCGCTCAGACGGTCGCCGATCTGCCGCTGATGGTGGCCGATGTCGAGATAGTCGCCGCGCGTGACAAGCCCGGTCGCAGGGTCCAGCACATACGATTCGGCGTTGCGCCAGTGGCGATTCGACGTCAGGTAGTAGAGCTGGTTGTCGATCGTCACGCCGGCCGCGGGCCGGTAGCGGGCCGACAGGCGGGTCCACTGGTCGTAGTACGCGATCGTCGCATCGCCGACGTTGTAGTTGAGCTTGCGCAGCGACGGATCGAGCACGCCGTTCGGCGCGGGCAAGCCATAGTACGTCGCCGGCATCTGGCGGCCGTAGTCGTAGTCGAGCGTCAGCGTGAGTTGCGGGCTCACGTCGAATTGCAGCGCACCGCCGACCGCCGTCGTATGCGTATCGGCCCGCTCGGCGAGGCCATTGGCGCGCGCATCGCTCGCGTAGAAGCGGTACGACAGCCGAGGGCCGAGCGCGCCCGTCGTGTCGAACGCGGCGCGCTTCGCGCCGTCGGGGCCGACGCCGACCTGCAGCGTCGTCTCGCGCGTGCGCTGCGGCCGCTTCGGCACGACGTTCACGACGCCGCCGATCGCCCCTTCGCCGTACAGCACCGACGCCGGGCCGCGCAGCACGTCGATGCGCTCGACCGACCACGTATCGAACGGAAACGTGATCGTGCCGGCCGCCGGCATCAACCGCACGCCGTCGAGCAGCGTCATCACCGATTCCTGCCCGCTGAAGCCCCGCACGCTCACCGCGGTGCCACCGTTGCCGGGCGCCATCGCACTCGAGAAACCAGCCGTACGCGTGACCGCGTCGAGCACCGTGCGATCGCCGCGCGCTTCGATCGTGTCGGCCGTGACCGTCTCGACGCTCGCGGGTGTGTCGAGGCTCGCCAGCCCGAGCCGCGAGCCCGTTTCGAGCGGCTGCGCCAGCGGGTCGGCCGGCGCCGAGCGGGCGGTGACGCCGATCGCCGGCAACGCATGCCGGTCGTCCGCTGCGGGAGCTGCCGCTTCGGCGGCCAATGCGCCGGAGGTCGCCATCGCGCAACCCAGCAGGGTCGTGCAGCTGCGCGCCGCGCGTGCGCGCCACGCGCCGGTGTTCCGGCGCGACGCGGCATGATGCCGCTCCCCGCGCGCCGGGTTGTTTCTGGATTTCGTCACGTCGTATCGATCTTCGTGTGGTGTCGTCGCCGGCCGGGCAGCCCGGCTGGCCGGCAACGAAAACGTCAGATGATACAATATATCAATTCATTTCGTCAGGGTTTTGTCAGCTTGCGTCGGCCCCACGGCGCGCCTGCAGCGGAACGCTGGACTGCACCCACGGCTTGTCGCCCTGCGGCCGGTTGCGCACCGCGAACGACGACGAGCTTGCGATCTACAACCATGCGTCCGAACGCACCGCGCTCGTCTGCGACTGGTTCGTCGAGCGGCTGGCGCGCGCGGGCGGTGTGTGACGACGCATGCATGGACGACCGCAAGTACGGTCGCCCACGCCCGTCACGCCAAGACTTCGCGCCGTCGCCCCGCAATCGCGCGGCTCAGCCGCCGACCTTGAACGCCGGCAACTGCTGCCCGAGCCGCGCGCCCATTTCCGCGCCGAGCGCCTGCAATGCATTGAACGGCCGGATCATGACCTCGAATTCGACGATCCGCCCGTCGTCGTCGAAGCGGATCATGTCGATCCCATTCAGCGCCTTGTCGCCGACGTTCGCGCTGAACTCCAGCACCACGTTCTTGCCGTCGTCGGCGACGAACTGGCGGTGATAGGTGAAATTCTCCAGGATCGTGATCACCGTGCGCAGCGCCATCAACAGCGCGGGCGCCGGCCCGTACGGCCTGAACGCCATCGGCGAACGGAACACGGCGTCCGGATGGACGATCGATTCCAGCGCGCCAAGATCCTTGCTCTCGATCAGCGCATGCCACGTATCGAGCGATTTCGCGACAGCAGGTTGAACATGCAGCGGTGAATGCGTCATCGAAGACTCCTGTATCGTCGGGCGGAAAGGGAACGCATCGGTCTCACAGGGCCGCGGCAAGCGTCGTGCCCTGGTGAATCGCGCGCTTCGCGTCGAGCTCTGCGGCTTCATGCGCGCCGCCGATCACGTGAACCTTGCATCCTGCGGCTTCCAGTTGCACCGCCAGTTCGCGCAACGGCTCCTGCCCGGCGCAGATCACCACGTTGTCCACCGGCAGCGTCTGTTCGACGCCGTCGATCGTCACGTGAAATCCGTCGTCGTCGATGCGACGGTACGTCACCGCCGACGACATCCCGACGCCGCGCGCCTTCAGCGCCGCGCGGTGGATCCATCCGGTGGTCTTGCCGAGCCCGTCGCCGACCTTCGACGCCTTGCGTTGCAGCAGATGCACCTGTCGCGCCGCCGGTTCGGGCTGCGCATTGCGCAAGCCGCCGGCTTTTGCATACGACCGGTCGACGCCCCATTCGGCGAAAAACCGGTCGGCGTCGACGCGCGTGCCGTCGCCGCGATCGACGAGGAATTCCGCCACGTCGAAGCCGATGCCGCCGGCGCCGACGATCGCAACATTGCGGCCGACGGCCTTGCCGTCGCGCAGCACGTCGAGATAGCCGAGCGTCTTCGGGTGCCCGACGCCGTCGATCGGCGGCATGCGCGGCACGATGCCCGTCGCGATCACCACTTCGTCGAATTCGCCCTGCAGCAGCATCTCGGCGGTCGCGCGCGTATTGACGTGAAGCGTCACGCCGCGCAGTTCGATCTGCCGGCGGAAGTAGCGCAGCGTTTCGTTGAACTCTTCCTTGCCGGGCACCCGCTTCGCGATATTGAACTGGCCGCCGATCTCGGCGCCGGCTTCGTACAGCGTCACCGCATGACCGCGTTCGGCCGCCGTGACCGCAAAGCCGAGGCCCGCCGGGCCGGCGCCGACCACCGCGATTCGCTTGCGCTGCTGCGCGGGGCGGATCACGAGTTCGGTTTCATGGCACGCGCGCGGATTCACGAGACAGGACGTGATCCTGCCGCTGAACGTATGGTCGAGGCACGCCTGGTTGCAGCCGATGCACGTGTTGATTTCGTCCGCGCGCCCTTCCCGCGCCTTGCGGACGAACTCGGCATCGGCGAGGAACGGCCGCGCCATCGACACCATGTCGCAATAGCCGTCGGCGAGCAGTTGCTCGGCGACTTCCGGCATATTGATCCGGTTGGTCGCGACGAGCGGAATGCCGACCTTGCCCATCAGTTGCCGCGTCACCCATGCGTACGCGGCGCGCGGCACCTTGGTCGCGATGGTCGGAATGCGCGCCTCGTGCCAGCCGATGCCAGTATTGAGGATCGTCGCGCCGGCCGCCTCGATCGCCTGTGCGAGCCGGATCACCTCGTCGAGCGTCGACCCGCCTTCGACGAGATCGAGCATTGACAGCCGGTAGATGACGATGAAATTCGTGCCGACCCGCTCGCGCACGCACCGCACGATCTCGACCGCGAAGCGAATGCGGTGCTCGTATGCGCCGCCCCACGCGTCGTCGCGATGGTTGGTGCGCGCAGCGATGAATTCGTTGATCAGGTAGCCCTCGGAACCCATGATCTCGACGCCGTCGTAGCCCGCATGCTGCGCGAGCGCCGCGCATCGCACGAAATCGGCGATCGTCTCGTCGACTTCGTCGCTGCTCAACGCATGCGGCGTGAACGGATTGATCGGCGCCTTCAGCGCGCTGGGCGCGACGAGCGCCGGCTGATACGCGTAGCGCCCGAAATGCAGGATCTGCAGCGCGATCCTGCCGCCTTCCGCATGCACCGCGCGCGTCACGACGCGATGACGCTCGGCGTCCGCCTCGGTCATCAGCATCGCGCCGCCCGGCGCCGGACGGCCGCGCTCGTTCGGCGCGAATCCGCCCGTGACGATCAGGCCGGCCTCGCCACGCGCGCGTTCCGCATAGAACGCCGCCATCCGCTCGAAACCGTTCGGCGCTTCCTCGAGGCCGACGTGCATCGACCCCATCAATACGCGATTCCTGAGCGACGTGAAGCCGAGTTCGAGCGGGGTCGTCAAATGCGGATAACGGGGCATCATCGGTTGTCTCCATCTTTATGCAACAAGTTGCAAAGATGGTAGCCTGCCGTTTTCGTTTATGCAACCTGTTGCACAAACATGGTCACCCGCTTGTACCGTGGCCCCGATATGGCAAGATGCGGTTCATTCCGCGGCCTCCCCGATCCGACATGTCCCTGCCTCACGCACTCCTCACCGCTCTCGCCGAACGCCCCGGCTCCGGCTCCGAACTCGCCGACCGTTTCGATCGCTCGATCGGCTATTTCTGGCAGGCGACGCACCAGCAGATCTATCGCGAACTGGGGCGTCTCGAGGAAACGGGCTGGATCGAATCGCTGCCCGCCGAATCGGGGCGCGGCCGCAAGCGCGCGTACCGGATCCTGCCGGCCGGCAAGAAGGAACTGCGGCGCTGGATCGCCGAACAGGAAGACCCGACGCCGCTGCGCGAAGCGTTGATGGTGCGCCTGCGCGCGGAAGCGGTGCTCGGCCCGGCCGGGCTCGAGGACGAAATCAGGCGGCGCATCGCGCTTCACCAGGAGAAGCTCGATTTGTATCTGCAGATCGAGGCGCGCGATTTTTCGGAGGCCGACGAATCGCGCACGAAGCGCCTGCAGCATCTGGTACTGCAGGCCGGTATCGCGAACGAGCGGTTCTGGGTCGAGTTTTCACAGAACGCACTCGACGTGCTGCGTTTGCCGAAGGACTGATCCGCGTGCGCATCGTCCGGATCGGGCGGATGCATCACGACATGCTCGTGCCGCCCGTCGTCGTTCGAACCGTTGTTCATCGTCCACCCTTCCGAATCGGCAAATGATGGAGTGCGGCTGCCCCGCCAAGCCAAGGGCGGGCGACTGTCAATCGAACAGCTTGTTCGCGGTTCGCGCGATCAGTTCGCCCTGATGACGCGCACCGGCCAGCTCGATCTCGCTCGGCACGCGCTGCCCCTGCCCGCCCGCGATCGTGGTCGCGCCATACGGCGCGCCGCCGACGATCTCGTCGAGCGTCATTTGCCCCTGGTGGCTGTACGGCAGCCCGACGATCGTCATGCCGAAATGCAGCAGGTTGGTGATGATCGAGAACAGCGTGGTTTCCTGGCCGCCGTGCTGGCTCGCGCTCGACGTGAATGCACCGCCGACCTTGCCGTTCAGCGCACCGGTCAGCCACAGTCCGCCGGCCTGATCCAGGAACGCCGCCATCTGCGACGAGATGCGGCCGAAACGGGTCGGCGTGCCGACGATGATCGCGTCGTAGTCGGCCAGTTCGGCCACTGTCGCAACCGGCGCCTGCTGCGCGAGCTTGAAATGCGCGGCCTGCGCGACTGCCTCCGGCACCGTTTCCGGCACGCGCTTGACGTCGGCCGTGGCGCCCGCCGCGCGTGCACCTTCGGCGATCGCATCCGCCAGCGCTTCGATGTGGCCGTACGACGAGTAATACAGCACTAGAACCTTGGACATTTCGAATTCCTCACGAGAGTCGCGACGATGTCGCGATGGAACCCGCGCGCGTCGGCCGACGCACGCGGCGTTGCATGACCGGATGGATGTCTGAACGACCCGGGCAGGATCCCGACGAGACGACTCGGCCGGTCACGCGCCCGGTCGCCCCGGAGGATCGGCCCGTCCGGCTCACGCGGCCGGTGCGATACGCAGCGCCGCGCGCCCGATCCGCGCGTCGAGGCTGAATGCGCCTGCACCGAAGTACGCGATCTGCAGCAGGCCGCCGGCCATCATCACGTTCTTCAGAAAGTGAATCATCTGGTTCTGGTCGGCGAAGTTGTGGTGGAAGAACACCGCGGTCACCACACTGAACAGCGCCATCGCCAGCGCCACCGGACGGGCCCGATAACCCGACATCAGCAGCAGGCCGCCGCCCGCCTCGACGAGCACCGCGACCACGAACGCGAGCGATGGCGCCGGCAGGCCGACGGAGGCGATGTAGCCGACGGTTGCCGCATGCGCGGCCAGCTTGCTCAACCCGCTCATCAGAAACGGCGCGCCGATCAGAATGCGGCCGAGAAGCGGAAGATACTTGTAACGATCCATGATGAACTCCTGAAATTGAATGAATTGATTCGGTGGACTGGGAAACAAAGGCACTCAGCCGGCTTCCACCATCACCAGCTCGGAATCTTCGACCGCGGTGATGTCGAGTGCGGTCTCGTTCGTGATTGCGACGCCGTCGAGCGGCCCCACGCGTTCTCCGTTCACGTCGATGCGCCCCGACGCCGCGACGAGATATGCGCGGCGCGATGCGCCCAATCCATGCCGGACCTGCTCGCCCGCCTTCAGCGTCGCGCCGAGCACACGTGCATCGGCACGGATCGGCAGCGCGCCTTCGTCGCCGGCCAAGCCGCTCGCCAGCACGACGAAACGCCCGGACCGGTCGCCTTTCGGGAACTGCTTCGTGTCCCACCCGGGCGCCCCGCCGCTTGCGCGCGGCAGAAGCCAGATCTGATAGACCTTGAGCGGCAGGTCGCCCCGGTTGAACTCGGCGTGACGGATACCCGTGCCCGCACTCATGACCTGCACGTCGCCCGCGCCGATCGTTCCTTCGGATCCCAAAGTGTCTCGATGGCCTAGCACGCCTTGCCGCACGTACGTGATGATTTCCATGTCGCGGTGCCCGTGCATCGGGAACCCGCTGCCGACGGCGATCTCGTCGTCGTTCCAGACGATCAGCGGGCCCAGTGGCGCGTGCTCGGGCGTGCCGCCGGCCGTGACCGCGAAATGGTATTTCGCGCGCAGCCAGCCATGATTCGCCGCATCCAGTGATTCCCAACGCCGATGAGCCAGCATGTCCGCATCCTTTTTCCTGCTGCCCGAGCGACGGGCGGTTACCTGGCGGCGCCGCGCCGGAATCTGCGAAGCACCGAATGTTGGACAGATGCTAATTTCGCAAAGATCGCTCGCATATCTCCTGAATCGCAACGTATCATTGCTCCCAGTAGAACGATCTCGTCGAACGGAACCGTCGCCATGAACCCAATCGCCGATCTGAACGATCTCCGGCTCTTTGCAGAAGTGGTTGAACACGGCAGCTTCACGGCCGCCGCCCGCAGCCTCGGCGCGCAAACGTCGAAGCTCAGCCGGCGCATTCGCGCGCTCGAGGAGGAGCTCGGCGTGCGGCTGCTCAATCGCACGAGCCGGAGCCTGTCGCTGACGGAAACCGGGCGGCAGTTCCATCAGCATTGCGTCGCGCTGGTCGCGGAATCGAGGGCCGCGAAAGACATCGTGGATCGCACCCGCACGCAGCCGCAGGGCACCGTGCGCATCAGCTGCCCGGTCGGGTTGCTGAGTTCCGGTGTCGCGGAGATCCTGGCGCGATACATCGAGAACAATCCGCAGGTCCAGGTGCTGCTCGATGCGACCAACCGGTGCGTGGATGTGGTCGAGGAAGGGCTGGATTTCGCGATCCGCGTCAGGGTTCCGCCGCTGGAGAACACCGATCTCGCGGTTCGACAACTGGGGCTGTCGTTCCGGATTCTCGTCGCGAGCCCGGCGCTGGCCGCACGTTATCCGGCGCCCGAGTCGATCGACAGCCTGAAGGACTGGCCGACGGTTTCAACGTCCAGCAGCGGCGACCGTTTCGTGTGGAGCCTGACGGACGCCGACGGGCGCGCGATCTCCTTCGCGCATCGGCCGCGGCTGGCAACCGATGATCTGGCGAGCCTGCGGCTTGCGGCGCTCGGCGGCATCGGCGTCGCCGAATTGCCGCGCGAACTGGTGAGCGCCGATCTTCAGGCCGGCCGGCTGCTCCACCTGCTGCCCGCGCTGTCGGCACCGACGGCGCTCGTCCACGCGATCTTCCCGACGCGCCGCGGCATGGTGCCCGCCGTTCGCCATCTGCTCGACGCGCTCGTCGCGGGCTTCGAGGAACTGAACCGGATCGGGTAGCGGCCGTCGGCACGGCCGCAAACGCGTCGCGACGACGCGTGCCGTCACGGGGCGCGCGACGCGCATCGCGCCGCCGCACGCCGGACCCGGATCATGCGTCCGGCAGGATCACCACCTTGCCCTTCACCTGCCGGTTCGCCATTCGCGCAATCGCGTCGGCCGCGCCGGCCAGCGACACGCGCTCGGTAATCGCCGGCCGCACCTTGCCGGCCGCGAACCATTCGGCGAGCAGGCGCATGTTCGCGACATGCTGCGCGGGGTCGCGGCGCACCGCGTCGCCCCAGAACACGCCAAGGATGTCGCGCTCCTTGAGCAGCGCCAGATTCAGCGCGATCTTCGGGATCTCGCCGGCCGCGAAACCGACCACGAGGAACCGGCCATGCCACGCGGTCGCGCGCAGCGCCGCCTCGCTGTATGCGCCGCCGACCGGATCGTAGACGACGTCGGCGCCACGCCCGCCGGTCAGCTCGTCGACGCGGCGGCGCAGGTCTTCGGTCGAGTAGTCGATCGTCTCGTCGGCGCCCGCGGCGCGACACAGTGCGAGCTTGTCCGCACTCGACGCCGCCGCGATCACGCGCGCGCCGAGCGCCTTCGCGATCTCGACCGCGGCGAGTCCGACGCCGCCCGCCGCACCCAGCACGAGCAACGTCTCGCCCTGTTGCAGGCGCGCGCGCTGCTGCAATGCGTGCAGCGACGTGCCGTACGCGAGCACGAGCGCCGCGCCCTGCTCGAACGTCATGCCCGGCGGCAGCGCGGCGACTTGGTGCACGTCGGCCACGCACTGTTGCGCGAACCCGCCGTGCCCGGTAAACGCAACCACCGAATCGCCGGGCCGCCACTCGGTCACGCCTTCGCCGACCGCGTCGATCACGCCGGCAAACTCGGCGCCCGGCGAGAACGGCAGCGCCGGCTTCACCTGATACAACCCCTGGACGATCAGCGCGTCGGGGAAATTGAGCGACGCCGCCTTCACCTGAATCCGGACCTGGCCCGCGGCCGGTTCGGGCGTCGCGACGTCCTCGATGCGCAAGCGGTCGATCGGGCCGAATGCGGTACACAACAGGGCTTTCATGCTCTCCTCTCTCCTTGCGCGGCGTGGCCGGGCATCGGTATGGTCTGCGGGATACGCCCGCACGGCCGGTTCACGACGAATACGCGGCATCCGGCAGGATCGGCATCCGCCACATCGTCAGCATTCCGGAATGTCGGTGCGGCAACGGTCAGAACCACGCGTCGTGCATGTCGAGCGTCGTCGTGTCGACGCTCGACAGCAGATCGAGCTGCGCATCCACCTTCGGCAATTCCCAGCGGAAAAAATAACGGGCCGCCGCACGCTTGCCGTCGTGGAAATCGCCGCCGTGCCCGTGCGCGGCGAGCGTCACGTCGAGCCACAGCCATGCGACGACGAGATGGCCGAACGCTTCGAGATAGACGCTCGCATTCGCGAGCCGCTTCTGCGGCTCGCCGATCGCGCCCAACTGCTGCGTCACGTCGCGCAGCCGCGCCCAGCGCTGCGCCAGCGCATCGGCCTGCTCGCGTGTGCCGGCATCCAGCGCCCGCGCGCGTTCGACGGTCGCGCGGATCCGCGCGTCGAGCGCGCGCAGCAATGCGCCGTCGTCCTGCGCGACCTTGCGGCCCAGCAGGTCGAGCGCCTGGATCCCGTGCGTGCCTTCGTGAATCGGATTGAGGCGATTGTCGCGATAGAGCCGCTCGACTGCGTAGTCGCGCGTGTAGCCATAGCCGCCGTGCACCTGGATCGCGAGATCGTTCGCCGCGAGACACCACTGCGACGGCCAGCTTTTCGCGATCGGCGTCAGGATGTCGAGCAGGCGCGTGGCATGGGCGCGCACCTCCGCGTCTTCATGCGCGCGCCCTTCGTCGACCAGCTTCGCGCAGTACAGGATCAGCGCGAGACCGCCTTCGACATAGGCCTTCTGCGCAAGCAGCATGCGCCGCACGTCCGGATGCGCGACGATCGGCGCCTGCGGCGCGGCCGCATCCTTGCCGTCCGGCCCGAGCGGACGCCCCTGCGGCCGGTTGCGCGCGTAGTCGAGCGCGTGCAGATAACCCGTGTAGCCGAGCGCCACCGCACCCGCGCCGACACCGATGCGCGCTTCGTTCATCATGTGGAACATGTAGGCGAGGCCGTGGTTCGGCTCGCCGACCAGATAACCGATCGCGCCCGCACGCCCTTCCGGACGATAACGCGTGCCTTCGCCGAAATTCAGCAGGCAGTTGGTCGTGCCGCGATAGCCCATCTTGTGGTTCAGGCCGGCGAGCACGACGTCGTTGCGCTCGCCGGCTGCGCCGCCGTCGGTTCCGGGCAGGTACTTCGGCACGATGAACAGCGAGATGCCGCGCGTGCCGGGCTGCAAGCGGCCGTGTTCGTCGGGAATCTTCGCGAGCACGAGGTGGACGATGTTCTCCGCCAGCTCGTGTTCGCCGCCCGAAATCCACATCTTGTTGCCGGTCAGCCGGTAGCGCGGGCCCAGCGGCGAATCGCGCTCGAAATCCGCGCGCGTCACGATGTCGGACAGAGACGAACCGGCTTGCGGTTCCGACAGGCACATCGTGCCGAGGAAACGCCCTTCCAGCTCCGGGCGCGCGAACGCGTCGATCTGTGCGGCGCTACCGTGCGCGACGAGCAGGTTCGCGTTGGCGACGGTCAGGAACGGATAGGCCGCCGTCGCGATGTTCGCGGCCTGGAAGAACAGGAACGATGCGGCTTCGACCAGCTTCGGCAACCGCATGCCGCCGAGCGCTTCGTCGTGACCCGCGGCGATCAGCCCGGCCGCCGCAAACGCTCGCACGGCCGGTTCGACTTCCGGGATCAGCGTGACGCGTTCGCCGTCGAACTGCGGTTCCTCGCGGTCGCCGCGCGCCGCATGCGGCGCGAACAGGTCGGTCGCGATCCGCTCGCTGGTGTCGAGCACGGCATCGAAGGTCTCGCGGCTGTGCTCCGCATAATGCGGCAGCGCGACGAGCGCTTCGGCATCGAGCCAGTCGTACAACAGGAACGCGAGATCGCGTCGCGACATCAACAGGCTCATCGTGCTGCCTCCCGGGTGCCGGCCTTGTCAGCCGAATGAATGGATCCGTGGTTGCAAGTGCTGGCAGGAATTTAGCACGGTCGTTCGCAAACAACAACGGCGGACGCGCTACTCCGCGTACCCGGGATTACGTCGATCGAGCCGGCGCAGCAGCCCGGGCCAGACGAGCGCGCCGGCGCCCATCCCTCGCGTGACCGCGGCGATCTGCTGTTTGATGCCGTCGAGAATCGGTTGCGCGATCGGCAACAGCGCCGAGCCGCCGGACTGCGCGCGGACCTGGATCATGCACGCGGCTTCGAAGAAGTACATCGCGACGAACGCGTCGGCCGGCGTCGCGCCGACCGTCAACAGCCCGTGGTTGCGCAGCATCAGGTACGTGTTGCCGCCCAGGTCGCGCACGAGGCGGGATTTCTCGCCCTCGTTGAGCGCGATGCCCTCGTAGTCGTGATAGCCGAGCGATGCCAGCACGCCGAGCGACTGCTGCGACAGCGGCAGCAGGCCCGCTTCCTGTGCCGACACGGCGACACCGTTGATCGAATGCGTATGCATCACGCACAGCGCATCGTCGCGGGCCGCATGCACCGCGCTGTGGATGGTGAAGCCGGCCGGATTGATCTCGTAAGGCGACTCGGACACCTTGCGTCCGTCGAGATCGACCTTGACCAGCGACGACGCTGTGATCTCGTCGAACATCATTCCATACGGGTTGATCAGGAAATGGTGCTCCGGGCCGGGCACGCGCGCGGAGATATGCGTGAACACGAGATCGTCCCAGCCGAACAGCGCGGTGAGGCGATAGGCTGCCGCCAGGTTGACGCGCGCATCCCATTCGGCGGGAGACACCGCCTGCTTCAGGCTGACATCGGTTGAGGCCACGTCGACACTCCTTGTTCGGGGATTCGTGGACCGTGTCGCGTGCGGACACGATCGGGCCGATGCCGCAAACGTGGCTGCCGTCCGGTTGCCTTCGCAACATATCGGGGACATCCCGGTCAACCGCTCGTCCGCATCGATCGCCGCTCGCATTATCGAACCATTACGAATTTGCCGTCGGATCGACGCGATTCGGGAGTTTCAGTCAATCGGGGTGGGAAATCCAGCCGGGAATGGCGTGTTGCGACCGGCTTGCGTGCCGGCGATGTCGCCGGCTGCGCTCGCTCTGGCCTGCAGGATGTAGTGCGCGGCAACGCACATCGGGATGACTTGGGGAAACCTACCGGCCCGGCACGCATCGACTGCGCCTGACCGGGCGCGTATCCGGCTTCGTCAGGTTGCCGAACGAGGTGGTTGCACACCTGCAAAGGTCCGGCCGGCCTCGCGGCCGGACCGGATCCTTGCGCGACTGCAACGGCAGTCCGATGCATTACCGCGCGGCCGCGTTCATGGCGACCGCAGCGCCTGCAACCCCAGCGTCAGCGCGTTATACGGCATCTCCATGGCTCCCATCGAGAAGCTCGTCGTCTTCGCGGGCGCCCCCGGCGTACGCATCAGCGCGTGCACGATCCGCTCGCTCGCATGACCGTCGCCATACGGATTGCTCGCGCGCGACATTTCCTCGTACGCGCTTTCGCTGTCGAACAATCGCGACGCCTCCCACACGATCCGTTCCTGATCCGTGCCGACGAGCCGCGCGGTACCAGCCTGGATCGCTTCGGGCCGCTCGGTCGTCTCGCGCGTGACGAGCACCGGCTTGCCCAGCGCCGGCCCTTCTTCCTGAATGCCGCCCGAATCGGTGATGATGAAATGCGCGCGCGACATCAGGAATACGAACGACAGATATTCCTGCGGGTCGATCAGGTAAATGTTCGGCACGCCGCCGAGCCGCGCACGCGCCGGCTCCCGCACGTTCGGATTCATGTGCAGCGGATAGACGAACTGCGCGTCGCGATAGCGTATCGCGAGCGTGCACAGCGCGTCGCAGAAATTCCGGAACGGCTCGCCGAAGCTCTCGCGGCGATGGCCGGTGATCAGCACCACGCGCCGCGACGGCTCGAGAAACGGAAAATGCGCGGAGACCTTCTTCGTGAGCGCGGTCGTGCGGTCCAGCATCCGCTTGACCTCATGCAGCGCATCGATCACGGTATTGCCGGTCAGCGAGACCGCCCCGCCCGGCACGCCCTCGCTGAGCAGGTTGTCGCGGGCCTGCCCGGTCGGCGCGAAATGCCATGTCGACACCGCGTCGGTCACGCGGCGATTCAACTCCTCCGGCCACGGCGACCAGATGTCGCCGCTGCGCAAGCCGGCCTCGACGTGCCCGACCGGCAGATAGCGGTAGAACGCCGCGAGACTGACCGCGAGCGTCGTCGTCGTATCGCCGTGCACCAGCACGACGTCCGGACGCAATTCGTCGAAGACCACGCCGATCGCCTGCAGAATGCCGGTCGTCACGTCGGTCAGCGTCTGGCTTTGCCGCATCAGGTTGAGATCGTAGTCGGGCTTGATGTCGAACAGCGTCAGCACCTGATCGAGCATTTCACGATGCTGCGCGGTCACGCATACCCTGGCGTCGACACCTGCCTGCGCCTTCAGCGCACGCACCAGCGGCGCCATCTTGATGGCCTCCGGCCGAGTCCCGAACACAAGCAAGATCTTCTTCATCGTTATCCTCGTTAAGCCACTTCGCGTCGAATGACCCTGCGCGTGGCGCAAAACATGTATGCAGGCGGCGCTACCCGTACTCGCACGCGGACATCACGTGGCGGTGTCGCGGTGCGAGCGCGCCGTCCTGTCCGCGCGGCCTGGGCCACGCGGATCGTCGTACTACCGGCGTCCCGTTGCACTTGATCCGTCACGTCATGTGTCGTTCCTCGCAGTGTCGAGCGTCGCGCGTGTTCGCCACGTCCCTTCCACTACAGCAATATTCAAACCACCCGCCCCGCGTCCCGACCCGCTTCGCGCGGCACACACGGCACACATGCAGTGCGTTGCGGAATGTTTCACAACTGCTACGAGCGTCTCATCGCCGGATGAGCGCGACACGAAAAAACATCCGGCGTCGTGCGCGATCCGTCTGACGACGTCGTCGGATGAATCGTGAATTCATGTCGAGCGCCGATTACGTATCGCACCTCGCGATTCTTTCGAAAAGCTTTGCGTCATCTCGATTCGCAACTTTTGTCTGTGCAGTACACGTTGTGCGACCGCCTGCCCGTCACGGTCATGCGCGCAAGATTTCCGGAGCATGCGGCATCGTTCGCGTCACACGAATCGACCGTCGGGAAACGTTGCGGATGTGTAACGCGGTTCCGGAACACGGTCGTTACATCGGAGTCCGTTCCATCCGGTGCGAGCGGCAGCGGGCAGCGCATCGGCGTCCCGGCCGATGCACATGCAACGAACTGTGCGCGACGCTACGCCACGCAACGCCGCACCCGGCAAGGCAGCCCCGGTTCGGCAGACGAATCGCCCGCTGCATGACGCGTGCGAACCGCGACGCCGGCCGCACGCGACGACCCCGTGTGCCCGTCAGATGAATCGGCGCTCGCACAAGCTGATTCGTCGGTGAATCAAAACATGCCGTCGCGGCCCGGGCCGAACTCGCGCCCCGCCGCCCGGCCCTTGCTGCGCGGGGCATCGCGGCCGATGGCTCACGCCTTGCTTAACGTCAGACAGGTGCGTCCCGAAGCAATCGCACGGCAACACACAGACGGGGACGCCGAAGCAACGAAGCCGGGAGGCGACGCAACGCGTCCGCCCGGGGCGAACGACAGCCGCCCCTGCGCGACGAACGTGCGGCCCGCTTTCCATTGATATCCGCGCGATCATCCACGGGCCGCCTTCAAGCCCTCATCGGTCGTCGTCGCGGACACGGGGACCAGGACATGAAGAAGGCGCGGACTGTGTCATTCTGCGGCGAATGCATGCTGCTGCTGGTCGTGCTCGTTTGCTCGCTGGCCGTGCGCGACACCGCATCGCAGCCGGTCGCCGAGCCGACGCAGATCGGCATCGCCGCCACGGGCGCAATGCAGCGCACCATCCGCTACACCGGCACCGCCCCGCTCGCGATCGCGGAGCGGGCATCGCCCGATGCGGACGCGCTGCTTGCACCGCCGCCGGCCGGCGCACCGGATCTCACGTTCGACCCGAACATCCTGCTGATTCCCTGCGTTACGTACCTGTGGCTGTTCACGCTGCTGACGTGCGTCTACGCCGCGCGGCATTACATGTTCAGCGTCGACCGGCTGTTCAAGCCGCAGTTCGCGCCCTATCGGACGATTACCCACGGCGAATGGCCGCGGCTCACCGTCTTCGTCGCGGCCCACAACGAGGAAGCCGTCGTCGTCGATTGCCTGATGGCGCTTCTGGCGACGACCTATCCGCATGACCGGCTGACGATCATTCCGGTCAACGACCGCTCGACCGACAACACCCGTGCCCTGATCGACGGGGTCCAGGCGCTCGCGCCCGATCTCATCCGGCCGTTTCATCGCGAGAGCGGCAAGCCGGGCAAGGCGGCCGCGCTGAAGGACGCGCTGCACTTCATTCGCGGCGACATCATGGTGGTATTCGACGCCGACTACCTGCCGCGCCCGGGGCTGCTGAAGGAACTCGTCGCGCCGTTCTTCGATCCGGAGGTCGGTGCGGTGATGGGTCGCGTCGTCCCGCAGAACGCGGACAGCAACCTGCTCGCCCGGCTGCTCGATCTCGAGCGTGCGGGCGGCTACCAGGTCAACCAGCAGGCCCGCAACAACCTCGACCTGGTGCCGCAGTACGGCGGCACCGTCGGCGGCATCCGCAAGGGTGCGCTCGACGCGGTGGGCGGCTGGCGCGACGACACGCTCGCCGAGGACACCGACATGACCTACCGCCTGCTGCTGAGCGACTGGCGCACGGTCTATCTGAACCACGCCGAATGTTATGAGGAAGTGCCGGAGCGCTGGGCCGTGCGCGCACGTCAACTCACGCGCTGGGCGAAGGGACACAACCAGACGTTGCTGCGCTATCTGCTACCGGTGCTGCGCAATCCGCTGATCTCTCAACGCTGCCGGCTCGACGGCGCGCTGCTGCTCGGCGTGTTCATGATGCCCGCGCTCCTCGCGGTTGCCTGGGGCACCGCGATCGCGCTCTACCTGTTCAACGGACTCAACTCGACCGCACTCGGCCTGCTCGTTTCGCTGTTCGCGCTGTTCTCGTTCAGCACCTTCGGCAACTTCGGCGTGTTCTTCGAGATCGTCGTCGCCGCGCGGCTCGACGGCCGCGCAACGCGCCTGCGGCTCGTGCCGGTCAACGTCGTCGGCTTTTGCGTGACGATTGCGGCGGTGGTCTCCGCACTATGGGGGCTCGCGCTCGACGCGGCGTTGCGCCGCGAGCTGAAATGGGACAAGACCGAGCGTTTTCGCCGGCAACTGAAACCGGAGCGATGAACGATGACGACCTTCAATGTGCTGGTGCCGGTGGCCGGCGTGCTCAGTCTGCCGTTCCTGCCGATGCTGAATGAACTGATCCGGCGCAGCGACGTGGCGGCGCTGCCGATCGGCGACGGGCCGTTCGTCGATCAGGCACTGCTCGCCGCACGATGGCACGACGCGCTGCGTGCACACGCGGCCGACGAGCCGCCGGCCGATCTGTCCGCCGCGCCGCCGTGGCAAGCGCTCGGGCTCTCCGTACAGCACGCCGACGAGATCCACATCGCGTG
The DNA here is from genome assembly GCF_025560745.1 of Burkholderia sp. S-53. Lineage (NCBI taxonomy): Bacteria > Pseudomonadati > Pseudomonadota > Betaproteobacteria > Burkholderiales > Burkholderiaceae > Burkholderia > Burkholderia sp. S-53. Next base: position 1,470,214 of record NZ_CP090483.1, on the reverse strand, counting down.
CGACGAGCATCGCGACGACGTGCTCCACGCCGATCGCACGATCACGCTCGACGGCGGCGCGCGTGCCGCGTACGCGTTCGCCGGGGAACGCATCGACATTCGCGCCGGCGCGACGATCGGCACGCTCGCGCACGCGCCGCGGATCGACGTCGACGGCGCGGTGCTGCGCGGCGTCGTAGTCGGCAACACGGTGCACCTGCACGGCGCCGGCGGCTTCGCGTGCCTGTACGGCGAACCGATCGTGTTCGGTGCGGCGCCGAGCACGCTCCCCGCCAACGCGCCGGCCGCACCGCGCCGCGCGGTCTCGCTCACCCGCCACTTCGCGACGCTGCCGCATCGCTTCGTGCATGGCCGCTACCTGTTGCACTGCGACGTGCGCCTGCCCGCGCACACGGTCGTGCAAGGCAACCTCGTCGTCGAAGGCAAGCTCGTGCTCGGCGAAGGCTGCGTGCTGCGCGGCAGTGTCAAGGCGCATCGCGTCGAACTCGAACGTCACGCGGTGCTGCATGGCGCCGTGTTCGCGCGCGACGACGTCCTGCTCGCCAACGCGAGTTGCATCGACGGCGTCGTGTCGGCCGGCGGACTGCTGCGCCTGACCGGCGGACGCATCGGCGTCGCCGGCCATCCTGTCAGCGCGTGCGCGCGCGACGTCTCGGTCGTCGGTCATGCATGCGTGCATGGCGACCTCGTCGCCTGGCGCAGCGGCTGGTTCCATGCATCCCGTTAAGGAGCGCCTTCATGTCCGATCGCCCCTGCCATCGCGGCCCGCGCGTACCGGTTGCCACTCTCGCGGTGCTGTGTGGCGTCGCCTTCGGCGCGCCCACGGTACTGGCGGCGCAGCCGGATGACGCCGGCACGGCACCGCCCGTGCAGTCGCCCGACATCGGGACCGTCATCACGCCGCGGCCACGCGACGAATCCACGTTCGTGCGCGTGAGCGCCGACGGGCTGCCGGACGGCATGCCGCTCGCTGAATTCGCGCCGGACGACACAAACCGGCCGCCGCTGCCAGACGCAGTCGTCACACACGTTCAGGCGCCGCAAGCGTCGCATACCGAACTGTCGCTCGGCGTTTCGAGCGCGCACCTGACGCACGGCTACGGCGACTGGTACGGCGTGCATCTGCGCGGCGTCTATCAGGACAACGGCCGTACCGTGCTCGGCGAACTGGCGCAACTGCACCGCTTCGGCGAGAGCACGCAACTCGGCGCACTGACCTATGTGCAGGATCTGGGACCCGACTGGTTCGGCGGCATCGGCTTCGCCGGCACCACCTCCGGGACGATCCTGCCGAGCGCGCGCGTCGACGTGTCGATCAATCGCAAAGTGTTGTCCGATCGTTCGCTGATCGTGTCGCTGGGCGCAGGCTATGCATGGAACCGCAGCGGCCACCGCGATCAGCTCTATCACGCCGGGCTGATCTGGTACGCGCTGCCGAAGTGGATTTTCGAGGCGGGCACGAACTATACGGTCGACTCGCCCGGATCGGTGAAGGCGCCCGCCTACTACGGTGCCGTCACCTATGGCGAGGTCGGCAAGAGCGTGATCGTGCTGCGCGGCGGGTTCGGCCGCGAGGCGTACCAGGTCACCGGCTCCGGCTCGCAGATCGCGGATTTCCGCAGCCACGAGATGTCCGCGAAATGGCGCTACTGGTTCACGCGCAAGTGGGGGACGCAAGTGGAATTCGACTACTACCATAACCCCTACTATTCACGGATCGGCGGCGAGCTGAGCGTGTTCTATCGCTGGTAGCCGGGTGCGCCATGCAGACGCATCCCGTCCGGCCTCCCGTCGACCGTTCGCTGCGAATCCATGCGCATCCGCAGCGCTGGCTGGTGTCGATCGCCGTGCTGACACCCGCGCTGTATGCGTCGCTGTGGCTCGGCTTGCCGCTGGCCTGGCGCTACTGGCGCGCGGTGATGACCTGGGGCGCGCATCAGATCGATCCGGCGCTCCACGTGATCGTGCTCGGCTACCCGCCTGACGCGCCGCGCGTACCGCTGCTGTCGATCGACATCGCCGAGCGGATGCCGGGCGGCACGCTGCTGGCCGTCACGGCCGCGCTTTGTGCGATCGGGTTCGCCGCTTCATTCGTACGACGTACTAAATGGCTGCCCGTTGCATATCTGTTACGTATCGCGAGCATGACCCAGTTGCTGATCTGCGCGTACTTCTGGCTCGCGCCGGGCGCGTTCCCGTATGTCCCGCTGCTTCATCTGCGCGACATGTTCGTGCTGCACGGCGCGGCGATCGCGCTGATTCCCCTGGTGATGGCCGCGCTTTACTACCCGCTCGATTTCTCGCTGCTGCAAAAGACTCTCGCATCGGTGCTGGTGCTCGGCTACTTCGTGCTCGCGTTGCCGTTCGTGATGCTGCTGCACGCGGTCATCATCCATCACGGTTCGCTGCTGTTCCTGCCGTTCTGCTACTTCATGCTCGGCGGGCCGCTGCTGATCGGCCTGCTGGTCACGCTCTACACCTACTGCGCGAGCTGGCCCGGCGCGCTGACGCGCGACCGCGATTCCGTCTGCTGATTTGGCGCGCAAGCGCGCCGTATCAGCGATGAAACGATTTTGTCGGGTTTGCTGCCGCGCCGCACGGCCCGCCTCGCAAGAAGCCAGCAGGACCGGGCCTCCGCCGCGAATGGCACGTTGTTCGCTTCTTTCAATGCGTCGCATCGAGTCCCCTCATCGGCGAACACGGCACGTTGCACCGACGCATTTGCGTGGGTCCGGTTGCCGTCGACAGACACCGCTCGATGCCCGACGAACCGGACAGCCGCACACACCTACGGGGCAGGATTGGTCGACCTCGCGGCACGCGCAGCGTGGCTGCCGAGCGCCCCCCCTTTCCTTTAGCGAGGAGTACATCATGTTGGTACAGTCAGGCAAGTTCTTGCGGATCCTGTTCGCGTTGTTCGCGCTCGCCTTCGCGTTCAGTCCAGGCGGTGCTCAGGCGGCCAGCAACCAGCTCCTCCTGCTGGTGCCGAACACGCTGACGCTGCCCGATCCCCGCGTATCCGCATGGCTCGACAGCGCGCAGGAGGAAGGGCTGCAGATCACGGTGATGACCGACAGCCAGTTCATGGCGGCCGGCGCGACGCTGTCGCAGTATCCCGGCCTGATCCTGCCGGACCAGGTGCATACGACGGCCGACGACACGCTCGTGACGGCGATCCAGAACTACGCGCTGAACGGCGGCAAGGTGATGCTCGTCTACGATTTCGGCGTGCTGAATTCGGCCGGCTTCTACGTGAGCCCGAAATCGCGCTTCAGCAACATGGTGGGCGTGGACTACGTGCTGTACGACCAATTTGGCGGCAACATGATCGGTCTCGGCAACGTAACCGGCATGAGCAGCTGGCTGCGCACGCTCCAGGTGCCTCCCGGCAAGTCGATGGCGTGGACCACGACCTCGTCGACCGCATCGACCACGACGACCGCAAGCGCCATGGCCGCGACCAGCACCACGAACACGAAGTCGAACAACTCGTCGAAGCAGACGTCCGGCAACGCACTCTATCTGTCTGCCAGCCCGTCGAACCCGGGCGGCCTCGCCAACTACAACCACGGCGCATGGTTCAAGTACGACACCGCGCCCGCAGGCAGCGGCGTGCTGAACCAGACGGCCCCGAAACTGACCGGCGCCGCGGTCGGCAAGCTGGTGAAGAGCGGCACCTATACCGCCGGTTCGCTCGTGAGCAACGCGACCGGCACGGTGTCCAAGACACTCGCCGCCACCTCGCTGACGACCACCGATACGCTCGAAGGCATCTCCGGCTACGTGTACGGCTTTCTGACCTATCCGAGCTTCGTCACGCAGGGTACGTATACCGGCACGACGATCCTGACCTCGCCGACGTTCGGGCTGGTGTCCGGCTACAACACGTACGGCAACGGCGGCGTCCTGTTCGTCAACCTGCCGCTCGCGTACCTCGACGGCCAGACCGACGGCATGCTGATCCACGGCTACCTGCACTATTTCGGCACCCAGATGCTGCACCTGCCATCGCTGTCGGCGCTGCCGAAGGCGATGGCCGGGCTGGTGTTCAACTGGCACTTCTGCGCGGGCGACCAGATCCAGCCGGCGCAGACCCTGAAGAACCTCGGTGTCTGGAACAACGGGCCGTTCTCGCTCGTGATCACGGCCGGCCCTGACGAAGCGACCTTCGGCGACGGCAACGGCGTCAACCTCGCCAACAACCCGACCGCGCAGAACCTCGTCAGGTATTTCCTGAGCAAGGGCCACCGCGTCGGCAGCCACGGCGGCTGGATTCACGATTACTGGGGTGCGAATGCCAGCGAAACGAATCAGAGCACGTTCCAGCAATACCTGGTGCTGAACCATCAGGCCGTCATGGCCGCGACCGGCCAGCCGGACGTCGAATACGCCGCACCGGAAGGCAACACGCCGACCTGGTCGGTGAACTGGCTCGAGAGCAACGGCTTCAACGGGTATTACTTCACCGGCCACACCGGCTCGGCGCCGACCCGCGCATACCGCAACGGCGCGCTGCTGAACCCCGGCCTGTGGGCTTACCCCGTGATGCCGTTCGGCAAGTACGCGACGTTCGAGGAGTTCCAGCAGTATGCGGTGCCGACGAGCGACGTCAACAACTGGTACGCAGCCCTGATGAACTTCGTCGTCGCGAACCGCACGAGCCGGCTGATCTACGCACACCCGCTCGGCGCGTCGTCCTATACGTCGACACTCAGCGCAATCTTCTCGCAAGCCAATACGCTGAAACTGCTCGGTCAGTTCAAGTGGTACACGATGAGCGACATCACGGTCTTCGACAGGGCGCGCCTGAACGTCACGTGGTCGGCCACCGACACGGGCAGCAGCTGGGCATTCGCGGCCAGCCACCCGACCAGCCTGACGAACATGACCTGGCTGCTGCCGAAGGCTGCCTACGCGCAACCGGTCGTCACGCAAGGCAGCGCCACGGTCGTCATCACCGACTCGACGAACTGGCTCGTGATCGCGAACAACGGCACCAGCCTCAAGTTCACCAGCGCCAAGGTGCACTGAGCCGCAACGTCGACACACTCGCCGGCGCGCGACGCGGCCAACGCCGCGCCCGGCGGGAATTGCGCAGGACCACCGCGCAGGAGCCCCCGATCATGAACCGGCCCGCGCTGTTCCCGGCCGCACGCGCATGCGTGCCGGCCACCGTCCGGCTGTGCCGCCTGTGGTGCATTGCCTGCTGCGTCGCCGCGTGCGGCTTCGCGCTGCACGCGAGCGCCGCCGAACTCCAGCTCAACGGGCTGTACCAACGCCCCGACGGGGCGATCACGGTGCGTCTGAACGGCGCCGGCATCGATCCTTATTTCGCGGCGAAGGCGCTGCTCGCCGCCTCCGACGCCGGGCTCGACGCGCATCAGGCGGCACTTGCGTGGATCGCGTGGCTGTTGCCGCGCCAGCGTCCGGATGGCGGTTTCGATCGCTATTGCTTCAAGAACGCCCAGTACAGCGCATGCGCCGAAGCCGACGCCGACGACGCGATGATGGCGACCTGGATCGAACTGCTCGCACGCTTCGCGCCGCCCGACGGCATGCCCGCTGCGTGGGAACTCAGCCTGAACCGCGCGGGCGCGCATCTGGATGCCCTGCTCGGCAAGCCCTCCGGCGTTTATCAGATCTCGTCGACGCTGCACGTCGCGCTGCTGATGGACAACGTCGAGGTACACAGCGCGTTCCAGGCGCTCGCGGCGTATTACGTCCGGCACGCTGATCCAACGCGTGCGAGCCCGTGGAGCCAGCGCGCCGACCGGCTCGCGTCGGCGATCCTGAAGGTGTTCTGGCGCGGCACACAAACCGGCTTTCGCGCGAGCACGCAGCGGATCAGCGATACGACCTTTTATCCGGCGAAGGTCGCACAGATTTTCCCGCTCCTGTCCGGCATTCAGGTACCCGAACAATCCAATGCGACGATCTACGCGCAGTGGATGCAGAAGTACGGCAAGACCTGGCTGCAACTCGCCGGAAGCGATTATCCATGGGGCTTGATCGCGCTGGTCGCGTTCAAGATGAACGACTGGAGCACGGTCGCATGCTGGCATGCGCGATCGGGCCCGTACCGGCACGGTACGCACTGGAACGTACTGGAGGAGTCGCTTTATCTGGCATTCGAAAGCCGGATGGCCGACCCCGTCGCGCCCGCGCAATGCGGCTTCACGACGGCGGCGGCAACGGAGACCGCGTCGCGCTGATGCAAGCGTTCGCGCGGTCCGGGATGAGTCACAGGGAAGGAGACGTGTCATGTGTGGCATCGTCGGCGCGGTCGCGCAACGGGACATCGTCCCGATTCTGATTGAAGGTTTGCGCCGCCTCGAATATCGCGGCTACGATTCATGCGGCGTCGCAACGGTCGTCAACGGCCAGGCGCGCCGCGAGCGCAGCGTGTCGCGCGTCGCCGATCTCGACGCACACGTGCGCAGCGCCGGCCTGACCGGCAGCACCGGCATCGCGCATACGCGCTGGGCAACGCATGGCGCGCCTGCAACCTGCAACGCGCATCCGATCTTCTCGCGCGATGAAATTGCACTCGTTCACAACGGCATCATCGAGAATCACGAAACGTTGCGCAAGCAACTTACCGACGAGCACTACGAATTCGACGGACAGACCGACACCGAAGTCGTCGCCCACCTGATCCACAGCAAGTATCGCGGCGACCTGCTCGCCGCCGTACGCGATGCGACGTCGCAGCTTCACGGTGCGTACGCGATCGCGGTGTTCAGCAAGCACGAGCCGCAGCGGCTGATCGGCGCGCGGGTCGGCTCACCGCTCGTCGTCGGCGTGAAGGACGGCGAATGCTTTCTCGCGTCCGACGCGCTCGCGCTCGCCGGCATCACCGACCGCTTCATCTTCCTCGAGGAAGGCGACATCGTCGAGCTGACGCCGGGAGGCGTGCGCGTGCTCGATCGCTGCGGCGCGCCGGTCGAGCGTGCGGTCCAGACCGTCTCCTCCGCGCAGGGCGTGGTCGAACTCGGGCCGTACCGGCACTTCATGCAGAAGGAGATCTTCGAGCAACCGCAGGCCGTGGCCGCGACCATCCCGGATGCGGGGCTGTTCGATCCGGGGGTATTCGGCCCGGACGCCGCGCGGGCATTCGAACAGATCGACAACGTACTGATTCTCGCGTGCGGCACGAGTCATTATTCCGGACTGACCGCGCGCCGCTGGCTCGAAACGATCGCACGCGTGCCCGCGCAGGTCGAGATCGCGAGCGAATACCGTTACAGCGACGCGCTCGCGACACCGAACACGCTGGTGGTGAGCGTGTCGCAATCCGGCGAGACCGCCGACACGCTCGCCGCGCTCAAGTACGCGCAGGCGCTTGGCCATATCGACACGCTGGCGATCTGCAACGTGCCGACCAGCGCGATGATGCGTCAGACCAGCCTGCGGTTCCTGACGCGGGCCGGCCCGGAAATCGGCGTCGCGTCGACCAAGGCGTTCACGACGCAGCTCGTCGCGCTGTTCATTCTCGCCGTGACGCTCGGGCGGCTGCGCGGCTACGTCGACGACGCGCAGCTCGCGCGCTATACGACGCAGTTACGGCGGCTGCCCGGCGCGCTCGAAGACGTGCTCGGGCTGGAGCCGCAGATCGAGCGCTGGGCGGCTGAATTCGCGCAGCACGAAAATGCGCTGTTTCTCGGGCGCGGGCTGCATTACCCGATCGCGCTCGAAGGCGCGCTGAAGCTGAAGGAGATTTCGTATATCCACGCGGAAGCGTATCCCGCGGGCGAACTGAAGCACGGCCCGCTGGCGCTCGTGACCCACACGATGCCCGTTGCGACGATCGCGCCTAACGACGCGCTGCTCGAAAAGCTGAAGTCGAACATGCAGGAAGTGAGGGCGCGCGGCGGGCAGCTTTACGTGTTCGCCGATGCGGATACGCGGATCGACAACAGCGAAGGCGTGTCGGTGCTGCGGATGCCGGATTACTACGGGCTGCTGTCGCCGATCCTGCATGTGGTGCCGTTACAGTTGCTTGCGTATCACGCGGCGTGTCTGCGCGGCGCGGATATCGACAAGCCGAGGAATCTGGCGAAATCGGTGACGGTGGAGTGATGGGCTTGGGTAACGCGCGGCGGGCCCTCGAAGATCTTCGAGGGGATTGCCTCGACGCCTTCTCAACCGTCCGTGCGATTGGTAACAAAACCCTGCTGAGCAGCCCAGAGCGCAATGTCCTGCTTCTGGATCGCGGCAGCCATCAATTCCGGGAATCTGTCGGGTGTGCAGGCAAAGGCGGGAATGCCAAGCGCGGCGAAGCGGGCCGCATTCTGGTGATCGTAACCAGGCGCGCCATTGTCGGCCAGCGCCAGCAGGCAGATGACGTTGACGCCGGCGGCCTTGAGCGTTGCGGCACGCTGCAGCATCTCTTGCTGATTGCCGCCTTCGTATAAATCCGTGATCAACACGAGGATGGTTTGCTCCGGACGGTTGATCACCTGCTGGCAGTAGCCTAACGCGCGGTTGATGTCGGTACCGCCGCCCAGTTGCACGCCGAACAGTAGATCGACGGGGTCGCCCGCTTCGTCGGTCAAGTCGACGACGTTGGTGTCGAACACGACCATGCGGGTACGTACCGCGCGTAGTGATGCCATGACAGCGGCGAACACCCCGGCGTAGACCACCGATGCAGCCATCGATCCGCTCTGATCCACACAGAGAACAACGTCGCGCAGCGCCGAACGCTTTCGCGCATAGCCCACCAGTTTTTCTGCAATCACCGTCCGCTGTTTGGGCAAATAACGCGACAGGTTGGCGCGGATCGTGCGGTGCCAGTCAATTTCGTTCAAGCGCGGCCTGTGGTTGCGTTCTGCACGGTTGAGACTGCCCCGTATCGCCTGGCGCATCGGCTCGGCCAGACGGCGCTCCAGTTCCTCGACCACACGCCGCACCACCCTGCGCGCGGTCTCCCGGGTTTTGGCCGGCATCACGCGCGACAATGACATCAGGCTGGCAACCAGATGCACATCCGGTTCCACCGACTCGAGCAGTTCCGGTTCCAGCAGCATCTTGCGCAGGTTCAGGCGCTCCAACGCATCCTGCTGCATGACCTGTACTACGGATGTTGGAAAAAACTCGCGAATATCGCCCAGCCAACGCGCGACATTCGGACTACTGGCACCAAGGTTGCCCTGGCGATCGCTGTCATATAGCGCTGCAAGGGCATTGTCGGCACGGATGAGCTCCGTGGGCAACGTCGCACCGCAGCTTTCCTGCGCATCACTGCCCAGAACCAGGCGCCAGCGCTGCATGCGGTCGGTTTCGAGATCCGTGTTGACGCTCATGTCATTTCCCCAGGATGGCGGCGAGTACCGGCAGCACGCGGGCAGCCCGTGTATGGTCGAGTTCGACGACGGCGGCTGCCGCGACGACGGGCGCGTCCAGTCGCCGAACCTTGCTGCCCATTTCGCGCCGCTCGGCAGCGTGGAAGTCGGCGAACGCGCGGCGCAGCAGCGGCAGACGTTCAAGAAAGACGTCGTGGGCGAGACCCGCAAGCCACGCGTCGATAACGCGCCAGAGCGCATCGTGTTGCAGCAGCAACAGCCCGCTTCCGCGCAGGAGTCCGGTCAGCCAGCCGGTAGCGTCGGCCGGCGGAACAGCGGCGGCAAGCGCGAGGCCAGCATGGCGCGCGAGTTCCTCTGCATCGACACGTTGACGGTCGAAGGCCAGACGCAGTGCGAAGCCGCGCACTGCGGGGGCAACGGCATCGCCTGCAGTCAGGTTGACCAGGCAGTCGAGCCAGTCGTCGCGCAATGCTGCAATGTCCAGCGTATCGAGCGCGCCCTGCACGCCATCGATATGCGCCAGCATCCCGGTGGCAGCAGCTTCGTCTATATGGCTTGCGGCTGCCGCGAGCCCGACGACGATACGTTCAACCAGCCCTTCGACGATGGGTCGCAGGTCCGCAACGGTGGTTCCTCGCACGTCACCATATCGGACCACACGCGCCAATGGCGGCAACGCAGTCATCAGATGCGCCAGATTGGCCGCGACGGCCGCCTGCGTCTGTACACAGGCAAGCAGAACATCGATAGCGGCAGGAAGTCGTGCGAGCACGGCCTGGTCGAGCATTCCGGTGAGTTGCGGCAATTCCGCGCCCGCACGCGCGCTTTCGCACAGGCGGTGCGTAGCGGCATCCTCGATCGTATTGCCGTAGCGACTGGTCGCAATGAGTGCGACTACCATGTCCGGCTGCCAGCGCAGTTCCCACGCTTCACGGAAAGTGCCGGTGCGATTGTTGTCTCGCAGCAGCGTGCCCCAGCCCACGCCAAGCAGATTGAGGCGATGCAGCAGCAAGCTGCGCTGTCGACCGCCCTCTTCGCGCAGATCGAGATCAATCTGCTTGATCTCGGTCGTCGGTTTGAGGCGCAGGCGCTTTTGACATGCCTCAAGATCCCGCTGCAGCGGTGCCGCCACGACAGATTCCGGCACCGAGCCCAGTTGTTCACCGATTTCGAGCTTGCGACGGATCAACGACAATGGCTCGGCTTGACCGTGACAAAGTACGGTCATCATCGCTTCACGTTGCTCGGCCAGCCCCGGCAGCGGCAAATCTCGCATCGCAGCGAGCGCATCGGCCAGGCGTACGGTTTCAATCACGCTCGCGGACGGCGCATCCAGCCCTTCCGCGCGCATCAAGCGCGCGCTTTCGGTCACCCAACGCAAGCCAGCGGAGTCCGGGTTTCGCCACAGGTGACGATACCAGCCCGGTGATTCGACACCCGCGCCGTACCCGCCGGCATAACTCAGACGGTCATCGCTCCACGGTACCCAGGTCGCTTCTGTCCGGGTCTTGGGCAAGCCCTTGAGCAGCGCCGTGTCGTCCTTGACCCTGGCAGCCTGCGTCAATGCCGGAACGTGCCAGGCGCCGCACACGACAGCGATGTTCTGATAACCGGCCCTTTGCGCTTCGCGCACTCGCATGCGCATATGAGCTTCACGTCGCGCTTCGCGCGGCGGGGGCACCGGGGCGTGCTCGCGCAGCGCGACCATCGCCTCCTCGATGGCGGCAAACAGCTCGCCGGCGTCGCGACGCTGTTCGACTTCGACCTCCCACCACGATTCGTGATCGTCGTAGCCTGCGGCGCGAGACAGTTCACCGATCGGGTCCATGCGCCAGGCCGGCGGCAATTCGTCTTCCGGCTTCTCCGGTGACGGACACTCCGCACCCTCCGCGTCGGCATCGATCGCAATATCGTCGGCCCTCGACGTCGCTTCGGCGGCTGCAGGTTCTTGCGCGAGGGATTCTGCAAAACCATGCGTGGCGGGCAGATCCATGAACCACAGCGGCACGTTGTGCGTCGTCGCATGACGAATCGCCTGCCATTCCGGCGAAAACTCGGCAAACGGGTAAAACACGCCCAGCCGCGGCGCTTCGCTCGGGTAGACGAGTAATGCCACGGGGGGCCGCATAGCGGCGTCACCCGCCAACGCAACGATGGCATCCGCTTCCGGCGGCCCTTCGAGCAACACGACGTCAGGCTGTTGCACCGCCAGTGCGGCATGTAGCGCGCGCGCACAACCGGGGCCATGGTGACGGATACCGTAGTATCGAACCGCCATCAGACCGTTTCCATGCAGGCGCGATAAAGATCCTTCCAGTCGTCGCGCTCCTTTACGACCGTCTTGAGATATTCCATCCACACCAGCTTGTCCTGCACCGGGTCCTTGACGATCGCACCGGTCAGGCCCGCTGCCAGATCGGCGGCACGCAACACGCCGTCGCTGTAGTAGCCGGCCACCGCCATGCCGTGGCCCAGCACCGAAATCGCTTCTGCGGTCGAAAGCGTTCCGCTGGGGGTCTTGAGTTTCGTCTTCCCGTCCTCGGTCAGGCCATTGCGCAATTCCCGGAACACGGCCACCACACGACGAACTTCCTCCAGCGCCGGCTTCTCGGCCGGCAACGCCAGCGCCCGGCCCAGTTCGACAACGCGGCGGCTGACGATCGCCACTTCCTCGTCGAATGTCTCCGGGGTGGGCAGGATCACCGTGTTGAAACGGCGCATCAAGGCCGATGACATCTCGTTGACGCCACGGTCTCGGTTGTTCGCCGTCGCTATCACGTTGAAGCCGCGCTGTGCCTGCACTTCGATGCCGAGCTCCGGCACCGGCAGGGTCTTTTCCGACAGAAGCGTAATCAGCGTGTCCTGCACCTCGCTCGGCACACGCGTCATCTCTTCGAGCCGCGCCAGCTTGCCGTCGCGCATCGCATTGAGCATCGGACTGGGGACCAATGCTTGCTCCGACGGCCCCTCCGACAACAGGCGTGCGTAGTTCCAACCGTAACGTAATGCCGTCTCGTCAGTGCCAGCCGTGCCCTGAATCAACAACGTGGAATCGCCGCTGATTGCCGCCGCGAGATGCTCCGATACCCAGCTCTTCGCGGTGCCCGGCACCCCGTAGAGCAGCAATGCGCGGTCGGTCGCAAGCGTAGCGACGGCGATCTCCATCAGTCGGCCGCTGCCGATGTATTTCGGCGTGATCTCGAAGCCATTGTCGAGCTTCCCGCCCAGCAAGTAAGTCTTGACCGCCCACGGCGACAGCTTCCAGTTTGCCGGCCGGGTACGCTTGTCATGGCGCGCCAGTTCCGTCAGCTCTTCGGCATATTGCGTTTCGGCGTGCTGGCGCAGCACGGTATTGAGGTTGTCGCTCACAGCGGCATCTCCTTGATCACGGTTTGTTTGGCTTGCATGAGCGTGACGATTTCACGCGCCTGTTCCAGCATTCGAGGCTGGTCGGCGAAGACGCCGCCAAGCCAGCCGGCATACAGTTCGACGATAGGTGACAGAAGGATCAAGTCGGCATCGGCTGCACGCAATATGGCCAACCGTGCCAAACCGGCCAGGTCGTAACGCAGCATCAAGTCTGCCGGCGTTCGGCTTTGTTTGGCGTCCGAGAAAAAAGTGCGTGCGAAGGTGCGGATGATCTCGGTCGGCCATGGCGCATCCAGCCGACGAGCGAATGCAGCAGCCAGGTCGACCTCGCCCAGTGCAAGCTGGCGGCACAGCTCGCTTTCGCAAACGACGGGAAGCGAAGTCTCCCACAACGCGGGTATCAGCGCGTTCAGTTGGGCCGATGGCTTGTCGCTGCCCAGCGCAAATCGCAGGAACGCCGCCGACCACTGGTGATCGCCAGCACGACACGCAGCGGCCGCGCACCCGGACAGCAATGGATCCGCCCAGTCGTTGCCCGCCATCAATGGAATCAGTACTTCCGCTTCGCTGCTCGCGGCCTCGGTCCAGCGCGCGGGCGAAATGAGCGACAGCACCTGGCGCAACCATGATGCGCGCTTGCCCTCCCCGTGATTCGCCACATCGACGATGCCGTCGCGTACCCAGTCTTTCGGCAGTTCGTTGGGGATGTCGACGGTCAATACCGGGTCGTTGCGCTTGCCCAGGAAAGCAGTGAACCTTGCGACTGCACCATTGGCGGGCGGCGCCGCTTGCCAGCGCACACAGGCGTTGGCCCGCGCCGTCATGCGGCGCATGAAGGCAGAACCCGGTAATCGCGCGAGCAGGTCTGCCGCCGCGATACGTACCGTTTGTGCGCGATCGTCGAGCAGACTTTCCAGAAGCGACTCATCGTCCATGCCGAGATTGGCCGCCATCGCGTTGACGAATTGCTGGCGTGGATCCGCCTTCTCCTTCGGCAAGACATCGGCCAGCATGTCACGCGCTTTGGCGGCGTCGATGCCACGCAGCGCACGTAGCGCGTCGACACGCGCATCTGTCTCACCCTCTTCCCATATCTGCAGCAACCCAGCTTCGCCCGGATCAGGAGGCGCAAGCTTCTTCACGCGTACATCCCAATCCGGGTTCTGTGATGCAAGCCATCGGCCACGCTCGCCAAGGACGTTATGCCAATGTGCCAACGCCGTGGCTTTGCCGAGCACGTCCGGCAATAGCGCTGGCGGTAACCGATAGCCAGCCTGCGCGACGCGCGGCGCCAGCCATTCGCTTAGTCCCGGTATCTCGTCCGCGATAGCGGACGCGATCAAAGGCGTGAGCACCGCAGGTGTTTCCCGTTCAACTTCGTCAGGCGCGGGGACCGGCATTTTCGCCGTACGTGGCAGCCGTCCGGCCCCGCTGTAAACGGCAAGGCTGCCGGCCTGCAACAAGAGGCGCCGTTCGCGACTACCGTCCGGCAACAACGCATCGATCTCTGCCAGCGTGGGTGCGTCGTGCGGCACGTTGGCCGTTCCGACGAGAGCGGTACGAACGAGATCCTCCATCACGCACCTCCCGCCAGGGTTTGATAGCGCCCATCGACATACGCGCCCAGAGGGCGAATCGCACGACCGTCCCACTCCACCGCGACGGTCTGAGGGCGGCCGCCAGCAATCGCCAGCCATGTCCAATGGTTGCCGCCATGCAGAGGTAGCCCATGCCCGCTCGGGGCGACGGCATGCCATGTACCGTCGGCGTACACCGGCACGACCGCGTCGAGTACGGTTGCAAGGCGATCGTGCCAAGGGTTCGCCGTCAGCGCATTCGCGGCGGCGTCGAGCAGACCGATCTGATCCTGAGCGCGTGGGAAAGCAACGGGTGACGGCAACGGAGTCGCAGTACCTTTAAGGATCGCGCGCTGCGATCCGGTCCCTGGCCAGAAAGCCAACTCACCGTCAAATGCGGTGCCGGGCAGCCACGTCGCGGCAAAAGGTTGGTTACCGACGGCAAACTGCATGAACAGCGCATATCGACCGCTCGTCTCGCCGGAGAGCCAGGTCCGCTGTATCCGCACACGGTCGTCAGCGTCGACGACTTGTCCGATCACGTGCCAGCGATCACGCAACCCTTCGCCGCTGGCCAGCACGTCTTCTTCACGCACGCTGAACCCGATCAATTGCCGCAACTGCTGCTGCAGATCAACCGTGAGCTGATCGATTCGCTCGTACGCACGTACCGCCAACGCAAGGCGACCGAGTTCGGCGAGCAGTTGTTCGGGCCAATCTTCACGGCCTCCTGGAAGTTCCGCCAACGCACGCACACGTGCCGCCAAGCCAGTTGCTTGTGCGTCGACCAACCGTGCGGCCATCTGCTCCCAGAACGCGGGCCCCTGCGCCGGCAGTCGCGCGAGACCGTTGCGTACCAAATCCTCCAGCCAGACTTGCAACCCGGCCATACCGTCGAGCACGCGGGTTTCACGCTTCTCGGCTCTCTTTCGCTGCGCCGCTTCATCTACCGGCGCATCGGCTTTAACGGCCGCGCGCGCTTCCTTTTTGGCAGCATTGTTCGCGCGCTTGTCCAGCCATTCGCTGACCCATTCGGGCTCGTCGGCCGTAGCAACGGCATCGGGCTGGTTGGCGATCAGGATCAACAAGCCAAGTGCATGCTTGCAAGGGAATTTGAAGCTGGGACACGAGCACTTGCTCGCGAAATCGGCAAGATCCACACGGACCTGATAGGGGTTCTTGCCGCTCCCCTGGCACTCTCCCCATACCACGCGAGCATTGCGTCCAAGCATCGGCCACTGCTTCGGCTGCGCGAGCTTCTTGCCATTCGCGGCCGAACTGCTATCCGGTGCCAGCGCCAGAACCTGTTGTTCGGTGAGCTGCATATATGCGGCTTTGGTTAATGGTTACAAATAAACGGCCGAAGTCACCGTACCGACGTATCGCCAGGAGAACCGCCATAATGTGCGTGAATTCATGGCCGGATACGCAATGAAACCGGCAGAAAATTGTTCACCGCTCCATTGGTCGGTGAGCAGCAGCGACTCACGTCTGGCCGCGATCTCACCTGGAAACGAGAATCCTTCGTCAGAGTTCCTGCGCCTACGTTTCAGCGGTGTCGCGTTAGTCATCGTATCGCGTTGCCTGCGAGCCATCGTCAGACTTTCTCCGATGAGCGTTCCGTATGCCTCACCAACACACTACTCTTTGCCAGCACTCGGCCGCTGCCCCTTCAAGATCGCGTCGAGCTTCGCCTCGAGTCGAAGGTTCGTGCATCCAACCAGATAAGCAAGACAGTAGAAATTGACGAACGGAATGATGCAGAGGATCGTCCAGCGCAGAACCGGTCGGCCTTTGTCTTTCGCCAGGTAGTGGCCGGCGAAGGCTACACCGATGCAGGCAATCAGCAGCGGAATGAACGAAATCCAATTTGCTTCTGGTGTCTGTTGCATAGTTTCCTACCCGTGGTTTGCTGAGAACTCCTTCCATACCCGTCCCGGTCGAAGAGGCTCCGGCAAGCGACAGGGCGTGCGTATGGTCGATCGCGCTTCTTATCGCTGAATGCCGTACTGCTTCAAGCGCGACTGTTCGTCGGTCGTCAGTTTGTCCGACCGAACCCACCGCGCGAACTGTTCGAGATCGGCCTTGGTGTGTTCTTCGTCATGCAAGTTCTCATAGGCGAGCGACCGATACCAGTACGCGTATGGGAAATCGGGCTGCGCCGGAATTCCGGCTGTCAAGGCTTCGATTGCTTCCTCGTTTCGCTTCAGCGCGACCAGGCCTCGACCAAGATGATAATAGAGCGGCATGCCAAAGCCCGAGCCACGCCCGGACATGCCGATTTCCTTGCGCATGGCGTCCTGAATGAGCGCAACCTCATCAGCATACCGCGCAGCGTCGTAATACGCCGACGCAAGTGAAATGACTTCCCACCCGGTTTTCGGCGGCACCAATCGGTAAGCTTCTTCCAGGTTGGCAATTGCGGAAGTCGGGTCGTGCTGGGCCGCATACGCTTCGCCACGAATCCGTAGAAACAATGCGCGCGCGAGTATTCCGGAATCGGGCAAAGCAAGACAGCGTGACGCAACATCGATCTGCGCGGCTGAATCATCCGGTTTCAAGCGCGCTATCGCCGCACGGCAATCGGCGATAGTCTCGATTTTTCCGAGTCCATCGACAGGCTGACTGCCCGCTGCTGACGCGTACGCGGACAGCGCACCACCGACGATCCCGACCGTCGCTATCGAAACGATCCTCATCGCAACGCGAAGATTGCGAATCACGGCATCTCTCGCTCGTCGAGGTCGGGACGAGTCCGTACCAGAAGTGCTGGCGTAAGCGCGCCCTGCATCGTGCACTCGATGGCCACGCGCCCTTGCCCGACAATCGGCCCGTCACCTTCGACGATCAGCACACGCTCCACGGTTCCCTCCTTTGGAACCGAATCCGACGCAATCTGCTCCTTCCTCCATTGGTCAAGCGAATCGCCAACATAGCGGCGCTCGCTTCGTCCCCAAGGACCAGCTCTATCCTTGATCAAACGTTCGCCATCGACGACGTGCGGACGGATCTTCCGGGCGACTGCATCCTGCTCCCCGTTCGCAATGAAGCCCCAGTACACGAATTTGCCAATACCGACCAGTTCCGACGATTCGTCATAGTAGCCGACCAATTCGACGCCGGCCATGCTGATCGGCTTCTCGAACATCTGGATGCGCTGCCCCTCGCGGAGTCGATTCTGGACTATGGGGTAAGCGACGTTCCCGCGCGTGCCGATGCGCATATACGCCGCCCACGCCTTCTGTTCCGCGTTCAATTTTTCAAAGAAAGTGCGATCGCATGCGGAGAAAGTGTGGAACAAGCTTTCAGGTGTCACCGTTTCAGCATGCGCCACATTCGCCGCAGCGACACCGACCAAAAGAAGCACGCCGTTAAGAAAATGGCTAGTGAGTTTCATCGTTCTCGATGTGTAGTTATGCTTGAATCCTTCTTCAGCCGTGCGTGTCATAGCCCGTCAGAACTGTGCTGTCACCTGAAAACCGAGCGTCACGCGTGCCGTCGGAAAACCTGAAGGCTTGTAGACCGGCGTACCCGCGAAGAGATCGTACGCATAGGCGCCAAATCGCGTGCCCACACTCCCCTTCACGCCGATCACTGCACCGGCCAGTTGCGTTCCAACCAACACAACCGGCTGCGGCCCCCATACACGGCCGTAATCGAGTCCGGCATAAATCGCTTGCCCGGTCTGCCCGATAGGCATTTGCAATTCGTTGCGCCAGTACAGGCCACGCGCCGCCGCCAACATCGTTTCACCGTCAAAACCTCGCACCGTGTATCGGCTGCCGATGGTCAGGTCATCGATGTAGTACAGCGTGTTACCCGTGTACTGACCGTGAACGCTCGTCACGTAGCGGAATGGCTGCTTGGCGATCGCAAACGGCACCGACAGATTCGCATCCAGTACCGCCATCCTGTAGCGGTAAGTTGGGCCGCCACCGGCCGCGAGTATGTCGTCCCGTGCGCCGAGACCGCCGACGCCCTGACGATACGCGAGCGTGCCGTCGAACTGCGCGCCGTCGAAGTAGTGGCGATCGGTCAGGCCGAGTTCGATAACCGTGTTGTTGCGGCGCTGCTGTGTGATTTCCGTGTCTTCGATGAAGCTTTCCCCAAAGCGGCGCGACAGGCGGACGTACCCGCCGAGCACGTCGTTCTGACTGCGCAGCAGCACGCGCGCCAGTTTGAAATCCAGTGTCTTTGAATTGCCACTTGCGACGAACGTCTGGTTCACGCCGGCAATCTGTTGATAGTAGGTATTCGTGTACGCCGCAATCGTTGCGGTCCAGTAGCCCCACGGAATCGAATAGAAGCCGTTCCAACCGTGTGACCCAAGGCGCTTGTCGCCGAACTCGAGGTCTTGGCTGACGCCGACGTTAAACACGTCGTTCAAGCCGAGCGGGTTATCGATGCCGATCGACAGATTGCCCTGCAATCTGCCCGTTGCGCGTGTGCCTGAATTGTCGATCGACGCGACGACGGTCCACGGCTTGCCGTGCTTCACGTCCAGCACCACATCGCTTTCGCCCGGTACGTCACCCGGAACGATCTGCATCGACACGTCCTGACTGGTTACGCGCTTCATTTGCTCCAGACCTTGCTCAAGGTCGCGCAGGTTCAACACTTCGCCGTCACCGGTCGGAAACGCGGTCTTCCAGGTGCCGCGCAATTTCTCGTCGGCGAAGCGCACGTGTCGGATCACGCCGGGGATCAACGCAAGTTTCAGCGTGCCGGTCGTCAAATCCTGTTCGGGCAGCAACACGCGCGTCGTGATGTAACCTCGCGTCAGGATTTCGCGCGACAAGCCCCTAACGATCGTATCGATGCCTTGCTTTCCGACGCACTGGCCCGCGTAGTGGCCGAGCCATTCACGCGCGAAGGCAAAGCGATCCATCGGCAGTGCGGAAGCGCCTGCCGACTTTGCGGCATCGGGCAATGAGTCCGGCACGTCGAGCGCGAAGCGGTCGATACGAAAGCACGGTTGTTCGCCCGGCAACGCCGGATATGTTTCGGCGCGCGGTACTTCCGACCGAACGGAGGGAGCGCGCAACGCCGCGTCACGCTGTTGCGTGTCGCGCTGCTGCTGTGCTTGCCGGTCTTGTTCTGCATTTGCACGTGCAGCGGCAGCTCGATCTTCAGGCGTAGGGGCCTGTTGTGCGTGAACCCCGAGCGATAGCAGGGCCGTGATCGGTAAGGCCGTCAGCCGTTTTTTAATTTTCATTTTTATTAAATGACTTATTTAACCTATTCGGGCGACACTTTTCATCGCCACTCAATCAAATACATATTTCTTAATCAACAATCCAGCGAAAATAAACCAAAATGCAATCTCAAGAATCCAGTAATTTCTACGAGAACTCTTGCTCATTTTTGACCAAGTTTCTCCGTCCGGACCACCTGGTGCGACCATATCGAATCCTATTTCTTCGGGTTATTCAACGGAACAGCATGATTAAACGGAGAGATGCCAAAGGATATTTTTCCCCACGACGCGATTCCAAGCTCAAGCGCTGTGCCCCCACTCCGGCAGCAACACGCGCGTCGTGATGTAGCCGCGCGCCAAGATTTCCCGAGACAACGCCTTGACGATCGTATCGACGCCTTGCTTGCCGATACATTGGCCTGCGTAGTGGACGAGCCATTCGCGCGCGAAAGCGAAGCGATCCATTGGCAGTGCGGAAGCGCCGGCCGACTTTGCGGCATCGGCCAATGAATCCGGCACGTCGAGCGCGAAGCGGTCAATACGGAAACACGGCTGTTCGCTCGGCAACGGCGGATACGTTTCAGCGCGCGGGACTTCCGACCGCACGGAAGGGGCGCGCAACGCTGAGTCGCGCTGCTGCGCGTCGCGTTGTTGCTGCGCTTGTCGATCCTGATCCGCGTTCGCACGCGCGGCGGCGGCCCTATCTTCCGGCGTCGGGCTCTGCTGCGCGTGCGCTGCGAACGATACCAAGACTGCTAGAGGTAAGACCGCGATCCGCATTGTTGCTCTCATTATTAAATCAGATTGGATTTTCTGGCGGGCAACAAATGCCAGTTAATATCGAAGGGTATTCTTAACCCCTTGAAATCCAAACGTCATTTATCCACTCAGCAAGTCCAGCCCACGATTCGGATGTGACCCCATCAGGCGACCAAAATCGGATTTCCCTACTCGGAACGATGCAGTAATAATCGCCGTTGTCCTCGCAGATCGGGAGCCAATCAAACGGCAGACCAATTTGCCGTGCCTCTTGAATCGCTGAACTCAATTCGCAGCGATCATTCCTTTCGCTGGTAATCACCAACGGCTCCATGACCTCAAAGAATATGGTGCTCGCATCCTTTAAAAACAATCTATATTCTTCGGAAAACGAAAATCCCACATCCTTTTCATATTCAGATATCAGGGCGTCGTCGGGCGCAGGTATTTTTATGCGCTTCCCCGCCGATAAAATTTTAAGTTCATCAATAGCAGATACTAATTTGGCGTCCATCAATGACCCCCGAAATCCTTGGCTCGATTTATCCAATAACTCGATCGCCACGAATTGAGTTGAGAGCGATTAATGCGTGTGCATGAATTGTCGATCGACGCGACGACGGTCCACGGCTTGCCGCGTTTCACGTCCAGCACCACATCGCTTTCGCCCGGCTGGTCAGCGGGAACGATTTGCATCGATACGTCCTGACTGGTGACGCGCTTCATCTGCTCCAGACCTTGCTCAAGGTCGCGCAGGTTCAGCACTTCGCCGTCGCCGGTCGGGAACGCGGTCTTCCATGTGCCGTGCAATTTCTCGTCGGTGAAACGGACATGCCGAATCACGCCCGGAATCAACGCAAGCTTCAGCGTGCCGGTCGCCAAATCCTGTTCCGGCAGCAACACGCGCGTCGTGATGTAGCCGCGCGCCAAGATTTCACGAGACAGCGCCTTGACGATCGTATCGACGCCTTGCTTACCGACACACTGGCCGGCGTAGTGGCCGAGCCATTCGCGCTCGAAGGCGAAGCGATCCATCGTCAGTGCCGATGCGCCCGCCGACTTCGCAGCGGCCGGAAACGAATCCGGTACGTCGAGCGCGAAGCCGTCGATACGGAAACACGGTTGTTCGCTCGGCAACGGCGGATACGTTTCCGCACGCGGAACGTCCGACCGCATGGACGGGGCGCGCAACGCCGCGTCACGCTGTTGCGCGTCGCGTTGTTGCTGCGCTTGTCGATCCTGTTCCGCGTTCGCACGCGCGGCGGCAGCTTGGCCGGCCGGTGTCGGGGCTTGCTGTGCGTGTACTCCGAGCGATACCAAGGCAG
This sequence comes from Burkholderia sp. S-53, assembly GCF_025560745.1. NCBI lineage: Bacteria > Pseudomonadati > Pseudomonadota > Betaproteobacteria > Burkholderiales > Burkholderiaceae > Burkholderia > Burkholderia sp. S-53. Next base: position 1,448,682 of record NZ_CP090483.1, on the reverse strand, counting down.
TGATCGGTAAGACCGTCAGCCGTTTAGTGATTTCCATCGTTGTCGAATCCCTGATTCTGCCTATCTTCGCACTGCGACTCAACAAATAAATCTATTTTTTCCGCTTTTCGTTTTCTATTCCTATAGAGGCCATAAAGGTTATGAATACCGCAATCACCCCCATGACAACCGGAAAAATTAGGCCGACAGTAGTTAGCGCCTTGCCAAGCATAAGGCTAAGTGCGATGCGAGCCCCTTTCTCCGCTGCAATGCTAACAAACATATAAATTTCCGAACCGACCGCCCCAATAAGAAACACAATCGGGTATCGAAAACGTGTCGCCCATCGCGCAAATTCAGATCCAAAAATCGCACTGAGAATTCCCTTTGTTATTTCGTCCATGCATTCCTCTAATTTCCGTTTGCGGCAGCCCCAACTGCTTTTCCAAGAGTCTTACCGAGAATCAGATTGTTGACGCGAATTACAAAACCCGGAACAGTCGCGACGTTCTTAATGGAATTGGGAATAGCCGCCCATGCAAACATCGACGTCGCGTACATGCTACTGAGAGCGCCGAAAGTAGCGGCGGCACCCAAGCCTATTGCAGAGAAACGTTGATCGAAAGCCACGCTAAAGTCCGTGCCATATGTAGTCGAATCCCGAACCGCACCGTAAAACGTCGACCCTGCATAAGAGCCACCAGAAATAGCTGCGCCAGTAAGTGCAGCGGTTGTAAGAGAGTATCCCGCCTGTAAAGCCTTATACGCGGCGTATAGTCCGGGGCCTTCTATTGCTGCGCCTGCAATGCCGGCTGCAGTCCCGCCTACAATCACCACCTTCGTTGCATTCTCGTTAACCTGCTGCGACAGTTCGCCTTGAGCCTTAAGAATCTCCTTCAATTGCGCGTCCGTACAAGGAGCAGTCGCACTACAGAATTTACTGACCAAATCCACTACGACGGAATTCTGCTGCGCAAGGCTGTCCGATTCCTTTTTCGACGCCTTGTTCTCCGTATCCTTCGACCGGTTGTACAGGTCGACGTTCGACGCCATCGCAGCACCCGCTGAACCACCCACCAACGCACCCCCGAGACCCGACAAAATATTACCCGCCACATTGCCGAGCAGTGTCGAACCGGTCGCTCCGGCAATCGAATCGCTTACGGCCTCAGTCTGCGGCGCGAGCTTCGATGACAGACCCGCGCCAGCTGCGCCGCCGACCGTCGAGAACACGCTACCGCCGCCCAGCCCGCCAATCAACGCGCCACCCGCCGTCTGCATCAGTGCGCGCGAATCTCCGCCTTCCGACCATGATTTCGCATCGGACAGCGCTTGCGATGCCGTGGCTGCAAATGCCTCAGCGGTGTCGGTGTCGCCCGCCTGCATCGCGGCCTTCGCTGCCGCCGTCGCATCCTTCGCGGTGGAAAGGGCGGCGTCCCGTTTCATATCGGCATATGCCCCAATGCCTTGTGCTACCACCTGGCCGGCCGCTTGCGCCGCATTCATCGTGTCGGCTTGCTTATCCAGCAGATTCTGCACGTCCGGCGTCTTCGACACGGTGCCGTTCAGATTCGACGTGTCGCGGTTCAGGTTAGCCAAGTCCTGCGTCTGGCCCGCCGGATTCGTGATATTGATCGAGCCTGCGCTGACACCGCTACGGGTGGTCGCGTTCTCACTTCCGCTGTCCGATTGCGAAATCATCGGCGTCACGCCGCCCGCACCGCTGACCGATCCCGGTCCGATTGCCTTGCCGGTTACACCAACGCCTACGCCCGCACTGAACCCATTGCTGTCCGCCGCATAGTGCGAGTGATTTTCGATATCGCTGTAAGTCAGCGAACCGGTCGTCAACGTGTTCTTCGCTGCATCCGCCGTGCTGCCGATATATGCACCTTTCAGGTCGGTATTACCTTTGACGTTGACATCGAAGCCGCCGTTGCCCGCTTGAATTCCGGCCTGCTCGTTCACACCGGCATAGTTGCCATCCGCATGCCCGTTCTGTGCGCTGAAACTCGCGCTTCCGCCACCCATCGTACTGACGCTGATACCGCCGCCCGCGCTGCTTTGGTGCGCCGTACTGTATGTCGTGTCCTGCACGCTCTGCACGTTTAGATTACCGCCGACGTTACCGGTGACCGTGCCGCCATTCACGTTCGAGCCGATGATGTTCGTATCGCCGCCGCTGATCAGCGTAACGCTGTTCGCTCCCGTCACGTGCGAGTTGTTCTGCATCGCTGCGTCACTGTTCCCGTCGCCGTGTGCACGCGACATGGCGGCCGATACCCCGATACCATTCGAGCCGATCGATACGCCGACGCTCGCGCTTGATGACGAATTCGAGCTGCGTGTTGAATCGGTGTTCGTCGTGTTCTGCAGGTCAATCTGGTTCTTCGCAGCCAGCAGCACATCGTTGCCGGACACGTTCGACCCCGCCACGGTGATATTGCCACTGCCCGCCGTGCCGTTGCCGGTCGCAATCAGGGAAGTCGTGCCGCCGGCCGTCACACTCGATCCGCGCTGCGTCGTCTGGCTCTCCGACGTATCAAGTCGGCTGTGGCTCGATCCGACGCTGACCTGAACGCCAATGCTCGGCGCTCCCTTTCCTGCGAGCGCGCCACCTGTGACGCTTGCGACACCGATAGCAGCATCGCCAGCCGCCGCAATCGCATGCAGAGCCGTCGCACGACTGTCTCCGGCACCGCTCCTTGCCGCCTGCGCCTGCTGATACGCACCGTTGATCGCATCGCCGACGCTGCCCGACAGGCCGAGCGTGACGCCGCTGCTGCTGGTCGTTTCGCTATGTGTCTTGTTGCTGGTATCGGTCGCCGAATCGATCATGACGTTCGCGGCCGTGCCGGTCAGGTTCTTTCCGGCAATCAGGTCGCTGCCCGTCACGTGTAACGTATCGCCCGCCTTGATAGTCAGATCGCCGTTGAGCGAACCAATCGTGCTCGCGTTGTTCGTGACGGACGAAGCATGGTCCGTATCATTTTTCTTCTGTGTACCGATACTCACGCTCAGCCCGCTCGTGCCAATACCCGAATGCGTTTCGTGGTAGTAGCTGTCCTGCGTGACCGTATCCTTGGACGTCGTGATATTGACGTTGTGCGCCGCCCCAAGATTCACATCGCTCGTGCCGACGACCGTGCTGCCTTGAACGGTCAGGTCGTGGCCCGATTGAATGTTGACGGTGTTACCCGAAACCGTACTACCGACGCCGACGTTCGCATGCGTGTCCGTCATCGAATCGGTCTTCGTGCTGCTGACGACGCTACCTCGCTGAACCTGCACCGATTGGTACTTATCGTGTTCCTCACGAGCTTCGTTCACCGTGACATTGCCCGTTGCAACAATGTTCGCCGCACCGGTGGCGTTCTCAACACCGTTCGTCATGCCCGCAGTGAGGGACGAACCGGTGAGCGTCACGTTACCTTTCGACGCGTCGGTGCTCGCCGCCCCGAGCGACGCATTTCCGCCCGCCGTGAACTGCGTGCCGACGGCGTGTTCGTCGTAGTTGTGATCGACTTCTTTACGCGTCTTGCTGTCTGCCGCGACGTTATCGAGCTTCGCGGTATCGGTGACCGTCGTCGCCGTCAGGTTGCCGCCCGCGAGCACCGACAAATCCTTACCGGCGGTAACCGTCGCGCCCTTGAGCGTCGTATCGTTACCGCTTTGCATCCCCAAGCTGCCACCTGCGGTGATGCCGCTCGTTACGTTCTTCGTCGTGGATTCTTCCCAATGATGCTGATCGTTCAGATACATCGATTGGTTCGTCGTTGACTGAACCGCATCGACGTTGATATCCCGGCCCGCTGTAACCAGTGCATCGCCACCAGCCGACAGATTCGCACCGTGAAGCGTGAGGTCGCGACCAGCTTCAACGGACAGGTCGCCCGTTGCCGCGATCGTGCCTTGCTGGCCGATCAAGCTTGTACTGACCTTGCTTGCACCCGATGCACCGGTCGCGCCCACGGCGTCAACCAGCGTCGTGTTGACGATATCGCGGCCAGCGCTAACGGCAACCCGATTGCCGGTAATCATCCCCGACGAATTCACAACATCGTTGCTCGCCGATACGACCGTCGTGCCGTTCGTGCTGCTGCTCGAAATTGTGCCGCCCCGATTCAGGATATCGGTCGCGGTGAGTACCGTCTTCGTACCGCCCTTGATGACACCCGAATTGGTCGTGCTCCCGATCGTATGAATTTCGACATCATCGGCCGCAATCAACGCACCAGTCGGTTGCAGGTCGTCCGCATGGGTTTGCGACATGTAGACGACCGGGGCCAGCACGTGCGTCGTGCTGCCATCGGGCAGGGTCACGGTCTGGTCAACGAGCCACACGATATCGCTCGTCAGCGCATCCATTTGTGCGGCGGTCAGCGCCATGCCAGGCACCAGACCGAATGACTTCGCGTAGTTCGCGCCGTTCGTCATCAGCGCGCGATACTCGTCCTCAGCACTTGCGTAGCCCGGCAAGAAAGTGCGCCCGGTGAGCTGCGTAATCTGGTTACGCACCATCTGCTGTTCATACATCCCGTCGCCCAAACGCTTCTCGATGCTCGCGGGGTTCAGGTTCAACTGACCGAGCATGTAATCGCTCGAAATGAAATTCGTATAGCTCGTCAACCGCGGATCGGTGACGATCAAATAGGGCTGGCCAGGCGCGGGGTGAACCGAGTACATGCCGCTCGTCGGCAACGTGATCGACAGCGCGCCCGTGGCGCTCGCGACCGATTGCAGCGCGGGGACCGTCGTCGAGCCGCTTGCCGCGCCAACCTTGTTCGGAGTGCCGCCCGACACGCCTTGATTGGCCGCATTGTTGCCAAGCGTGCCCCCCGTCGCGCCAGTTGAGGAATTCTGCGCGGCGACGTTCTGGTTATTGACACTCTGCCCGGTGATCGACACCGACTGATTCGCGATGATCGTGCCGCCCGTGCCGCCGATCGCAACCGGCGTATGGACAACGGTCGGTTCAACGATCGTGCCGCGATCCTGTGTCGTGTCTTCGTTCCATGCGTACATCGACACGATGTTGTCGGTCTGATATTGATACAGCGTCCGACCGACGTTGTTCACGACCGTGCCGCCATAACTGCCGCTACCCACAGAGCCGTTCTGTTGCGTGCTGCCGATTTGAATCGACTTGCCGGCCGTGATCGCGCTGTAGTCGTTATTGATCGTGCCGACGTTCGCCATTGTGATACTGCCGCCCGCGACGAGCTGCGCTTGTTGCGCCTGGCTCGTTACCGTGTCTTGCTGGGTCGTGGACGTGGTATCGCGCCAGATTTCGACACGCTGATAGCCGTTGTGACCGTCGCTGCGCGTCTTGTATTCCGTATCCGGGACGTAGTTGACGTGCGGGTCGTATGCGTCCCAATAGTTGACCGTAACCGACCCGTCTGCGTTGGTCGTCAGCGTGTTGTAGTAAATCGTCTGCTGCTTGCCGTTCACGTTCACGACCAGCACCTTGTCGGTCGCGTTCGGCCCGGACGATTCTGATACAACCTGCGCAGGGCTATAGCTTGAAGTGAGCGCCGTCTTATAGCCGTTCACCCACATCGCTTGCGAGCAGCCGCCGTTCGGGTCCGCATTCATCGTCGCGCACACGATGTATTTCTGGCGCTTGGTTTGGTGCGAGGTGGTCGTCCCCGTCGTTTCAGTCGTGACCGTCGGCGCGGGGCGCGAATTGGTGAACGTGCCGGCCGCGAGTTCGATGTTGCCTAGCGCTTCGATCGTGGATTGATCGTTCAGCACGTTCTGCGTGCGGTTAGCGAGCAACCCGTTCGCGTCGCGCTGGCCATTCGCCGCGATATTGATATCGCCGACGCTGAACAGGTTCGCACCGCCCGTATTCGACAACTGATTCGTCGCGTACAGGTTCAATTGGTTGGCAGCGGCGAGGACAGCGGCGGCCCCGGTGTTCGTGATCGTTGCCGCGTTCGCCGTCACGTTGGCACCGATCACGGTGCCCGTGTTGTCCAACGTCGCGCTGTTGGTCGTGACCGAATCGCCTTCTATGCGGCCTGCATTATCGATCGTGCCGCCGTTCGCGTTGACGGTCGTCGTCGCGGAATTCAAATCCGCGCCGCTCTGGTTGTCGACGTTCGCCGCATTCATGGTGAGCGCGCCGTTGGCATCCAGCACGCCTTGGTTCGTCAGCTTGCCCGACGTAGTGAAATTCAGGTTGCCGTTTGCGTGAAGCTTGTTCGCGGCCGTCTGCGTGTAATCGCTTGCAAGCGTGATCGAGCCGTTGCGACCCGCGACGATGGAACCGTCGCCGGACAGCGTGCCGGTGTTCAGCGTCAGGTCTTGATCGCTACCGATCGCGCCGCCCTGATTCGACAGGGCACCGGTCTGAATCGAAACGCTGCCGCCGCTGCCAGCGTCGTTGCCGATCTTGCCGGACGTGTCGTCAATCGATGCGGCGGTCAACGACAGTGCGCCGTTTGCTCGCACAGATCCGTTTTGGTTCGACAACGCCGCGTTCGCGCCGTTGAAAGTCAGCTTGTTCGCGGCGGACAGCACGCCGCCGGAATTGTTGGCATTGCTGCCGACGTTCAACATCAGGTCGTGACCGGCCAATGTCTGACCGCCTTGCGCATTGGTGAGCGTTTGCGCGGTTAACGTCACATCGCCGTTGCCGCCAATCGTACCTGCGCCGGCCTTGCCAGAGACGTCGGTGTTCGTGATCGATGCGCCGCCGTCGATCGTCGTCGCACCCGTGCCGATATTTGCTACACGACCATCGCTGTTGTCGATACTTGTTCCCGACAGTTGGAGCGTTGCGGTTGCGCCGTTCGCCTCGATTTGCCCGCCGTTATTGAGCACCGCGCCTTGCGCCGCGACCTTGAGGTTGCCGTTCGCTTGAATCAGCCCGGCCGAATTCGCGATCTGGCCGTTCGATTGCACCGACAGCGATCGTGCCGCCAGCAATGAACCGTTCGAATTGTCGACCGTGCCGCCCGAAACCGACACGTCGCCGTTGCCGCCGATCGTGCCGCCTGCCGTGTTGGTCAGCGCATTCGTCGTCGTGACGGACAGCGCATCCGTGCCGAGCGCCTTAACGGCACCGCCATCGTTTGCCAAGCTGTCTGCCGAGACCGTCAACGCGTGATTCGACTCGATCTCACCCGTCTTGTTGTTGATCGCGCCTTGAGATTTGAGCGTCACGCTATCGGCACCGACATAGCCGCTCGCACTGTTGTCCAGCGACTGAACGCCGAGCGTGGCCTGTCGTTGCGCGGACAAAGTGCCGGCTTGATTCGACACGGCGGCAGCGGTCAGTGCCAGCGCACCATTGGTCGCGATCGAACCGCCTTGGTTCGACAGCGCACCGGTCCCGATGGTCAGCGTACCGGTGCCGGCATGCGCGATTTTGCCGTGGTCGTTGATCAGCGTCGCAGGCGTCAAGCTCAGATCGGCGCTGTTCGTCTGTACCGTGCCCGAACTATTGTCGAGCGTGCCGGAAACAGCGATCGTGGTCGGGTTCGTGCCGGTCTGCGTAATCGCGCCTGAGCGGTTCGCGAGATCGGTTGCCGACAACGACAACTGACTTGCCTGTATCGAACCGGAGCTGTTGTCCAGATTGATCGCGCGAACGTCTGCCAACGTCCCGGCAGAAATGCTGCCGGATGCGTTAGCCAGGTGCGTGCCTGCATCGATCGACGCGTTCTTACCGGCCGTCAGCGAACCGCTACTGTTGTCGATGGACTGTGCGCCGACGTTCAAATCGGTAGCAGCGCTGATCGATCCTTGGTTCGCGATGCTAACGGCCTGAACCGTGACGGCACCATCACCGCCAATCACGCCACCTTGAGCGCCGTTCGCGGTCGTGCCCGCTGCGTTCGTCAGTTGGCCACTCGTCGTGATGGACAGACCGTCGCTGTTCAGGGACGTAACGCGCCCGGCGGTATTCTGAAGCGAAGCGCCGACCACCTTCATTTGGCCAGCGCTTTGGATGATGCCTTGCTGATTGCCGATCGCGCCGCCTTCCACGTCGGCCGTGGTCTGCGATACCAGCGTGCCGGCCTGATTCGAAATCGCTCCGGACGTGTGAACCGTCAGCGGACCTTGCGAGGACACCGTGCCGCCTTGGTTCGACATGCTGCCCGCCGTCAGCGTGACGCCGCTTTGGCTGGACAGGCTGCCGTGGTCGTTGACGATCGCACCCGCTGCGGTCGCGTTCAACGCACCCCGTGCGCTCGTCGTCGCGTTCGACAGATTGATATCGCCCGCCGTCGCGTTCACATCCAGCGTGCCGTTCGTCGCCGTCTTGCTGCCAGCCAGATTGACACCGTAGCCGCGCAAAGTCGTGTTACCGCCTGCGATGTTCTGGCCGGTTGCGTTCAACTGGCCCGTCGTCGTCGCTTGCAGGTCAGCGGTTTGCGTGACCGTGCCGTTGCTGTCGACGCCCGCGCCGATGGCGCCCGTGGAATTCAGCGAGCCGGCATTGATGCCGACGTTGTGTTGCGCGGCGAGTGTGCCGGTATTCACGACATCCGCGCCGGTATTCAACGACACGGATTGCTGGCTGTAGGTCGTCCCGGTGTTCTCGATGCCGCCGTCTGCCGTTACAGCGACGTTGCCGAGTGAACTGATCTTGCCCGACTGCACCAGTCGGCCCGCCGTTGTAAGCGTCAGGCCCGCCGCATCGGCCGCGATCGTCCCTGCATTCCGGACCCCGACGCCCCCCTCGGTGCCAACCAAAAAAATGCGATTGCTATACATCCCGCCCAATTGACTCACGTCAATTGCAACGGCAGGGGCTGCACCATCGCCCTGAATCCGAGTCGCCTGGAGCGTGTCGTGATTGACCTGATTCGCACCAGCGATCACGTTCAGGTTCGATGCATAAATGGCAGCATTGGCCTGTACGGCTCTGGAAATAAGATCAACCTGATCTACATTCGTGGCATTCAGGCCCACGCCTTGTACCGTGATGAGGCCGCGTGTGACGCTGAAGCCTGCCAGCGAGCCGTCTGCGTTCAGGTTCGGCGTGCCAGTCGTCAGGATTGCTCTCGAGGTATTGATAAACCCGCCACCGTCGACTACGAGGCCCGACGGATTCGAGATGATCATCTCGGCTCGTTGGCCTGCAATCTCGACGTAACCTTTCAACTGCGACGGGTTCGAGCTGCTGACCTGGTTGATGATGATTCTGGCCGAACCGTTCGGGCTGAGATTCGGGTTGCCGTTGATATAGCCGGCTTGCTGCGTGTTCGTCAGGGTCGGCGAGTTGTTCACAATGACGCCGGCCTTCGGTACGTCGAATTGCGAATAAGTGTTCAGCGACACGCCCGCGCCGGACGGCTTGGTAATGTTGACTTGCTGGAGACCGTTTTGCGTCTGGATGACGGACGGTGCATTCGCGCCCGCGCCCACGACCTGCGCATTGACCCACATCGGCGCAACCCCGGACACGATCAGCGCCGCGAACGCCGCGTGGCGCAGCGCGAATTGCGCCACCGCGAGCCGCAAACTGCCGGCAGCAGCCCGGACGGTTTCTCCGCAGTTCGCTTTCCCCGACGAACTGGCAGTCTCTTCGACCGCAATCAACATGCCCCGGACGCGGCTGAATACCAGACGATATTGGTTCTTATTCATGGATGCGGCAGACGCTCTTTTCGAGCGTCGAACGAGTGGATACGGAACATCTCGCGCAAGCGCGGAAACGCTCACCAGCCGAAACCAATGCTGCCGAGCTTTCGCGATTCTTCTTCGTTCGTGTTAGCGGTCGGAATGATGGTCTCTCACGCCGTAAACTATCGAAATAGTTACCAACACAGTGTCAGAGATTGCAAGAAAGTGCCGCGCTTCCCCCGTCGGGGGTCAATGCAGATCACCGTACATACACGCAATCAAATTGCGCCAAAGCCAAATACAGGCCGAGACCCTTGTCTTCCACTATCAAAATTTGACACTTCGAATAGGTTTTATTTAAGCTTCACGAAACCAAAATTCTCGATTCACCTATCGATGCCGACGAGCCACTTCTCAACCTGCTCAGTTGCCGCGCAGACGAGAATCTGCCGATAAACACGGCGATAACGCCCGCATCTTCGTCTTTCAATTTGAATCCATACCGGCTACTCGGAACAAACACTAAAAATACGATGATGTCTTGATCGGATGATGGAAGACGGGCAGATAAAATATTATCTCTTGACATTTTCGACCACGCGAATGATCAGATAACCGTCATGTTGGCCAGGATTGGCACATCACCCCGCCGCGTGTCCGATTTACAACACAAACTGGTACTGACACCATCCCGACCGATACTTCGGTCGGCGGACTTGTGGGCCCGGCCATTGTCGGTCTAGCCGACAGCACTGCACGACTGACGCCCATTCGCAAGCTGTTGCCACGATTCAAAAAAATTTGAGGCACGTATCACCGCTGCGAGCCCAGGCCCTTCCTGTGGCTTCGCCAGTACAGCCGCGTGCTAGCGTCATCATCCTTCTCAGGAGTCAAACGATACCCCCTTCTCCTCTCGACTATCTGTCCACTTTCGCATTCGCCTTCGTCGGCGGTGCGTTGCTTGCCTCCTGTCATCGCAAATTTGTAGCCAAGGTCCGGCGCGATACCCATCCCCGTGCACGCGAGATCGAGCTCCATGCGTAAGGGTCCTCCGTTCTTTCAGTAACGGCCCTCTATCGCAGCTGGCCGCGACATTCGAGAACACCCCATCAACTGTCATCAATCTGCCGGCATGCTCGCCTTGACATTGCTTGACAAGCACTTCGGTTTGGCACACGTAGGATTCGACATATCATGGCATGCTCTGTACGCACGCGCCCGACACTGCCTACTTGATACAGTCATGAATCAAACTCTCCTCGCCGTGCTCCTCTTTATGTGTGCGTCAGCGGCACACGCTGGACTGGATGTCACGGCATACAGTGGATTAGTGATTGTCGAATCCCCGGTCATGTCGTCGGATGGAATGCCTCAAGGAAAGGATCAAGTCACTCTCGATCCCGGCAATTTCCCTGACCGTTTTCGCGGACTCGAAGCCGGAAAGGTGTACCAGCTCACATCGTCTTTCGACTTCAGAGCCGGTTCCTATTCAGGCTACAACGTATGGAGAAACGAACTGGCAAAGCTAGCTGGATATCAGCGAAGCATGTCTGCCCGGAACAAGGCGGTCGAATTGAGATACGACGAGACGGTATGGAAACTCGACCATGGACCGTTTTGGGAACTGATTAATTTTTCTGACGCAGAAGGCACGATCGGGCCAGAAGTCTGCCGAAAGGTCTACCGGGATTTTGTTCAGTATCGCAGTCAGGCATCACAAGTTTCCACCCCTTACTTCTACGAGTCCTATGTCGACTGGATGAAGGCCTTTGAGATGTGCGCGAATGATGGCGCGATCGTCTTTCACTAGAGCGCATGCGACCGAGCTACGGCCCATCGCGCCGGAAAGCCGTCAATAATTGCGTAGCGTTCGATAACACCCCTAGAGTCGCTGGGGATCAACCGACCATTCGATCCGACCAGGTACCATACGACCCGAGAAAGGAGCGCAATTACCATGAGCAAACTGGGTTGCCCGTGTGGCAACACGATTCGAGACAACACGCAGGGCTTACCGTACAAGGCGTCAGTGCTCAAGGATTTGTTTTGCGAGCCTTTTTCAGATTGGCTCGTCAGTGAGCTTCAGAGCTACGTTGTGGCAGCGGAACAAGGGCGCGTTCGCGCCTGGCTTTTGGACCGTGGTTACTCGGACGATTACCTGTCTCTGGAACTCGATCACGGAAACGTGCTTCACGACCACCTTCACTGCCAGTATCTCGGTTTCATGCGATCCGCGTATGAATGTTCCGAGTGTGGCAGATTACTCGTCGAGACAGTCGAAGACAACTCGTTCGTCGCATATTCCCCAGACACCGGCAAATACAACGGAGTTCTAGCGGCGACCGCAAATTCTCGAGACTAAAGTCAACGATGGCGTACGTTTAATGTACGAACATATCGCCGGAATCTCACCAAACAGGTCTGTTGCGGTCGTTAAAAAAAGACCTCACGCTGGACGACTTGAGATCATCAAATGGCAGGGATGATTTTCATTACGAGCGAACGCAGGCTTCCCCTGAGTTCACTCCAATTCGACTTCGTCGTGCATCACTTGCGCGAAGCCTTCTTGCCTGCAGACCAAGCCGTTCGAGAGCAGGTGTTCCGCCCTCTTGATGAAGGTGGGATGGACATTATCTCAGCCGATGAACTGAGCGTCCTTGATTATCGTGTCTTCGTGACGGTGGTCGAACGAGCCTTCATGCGCGCAGCCAGTACTGCAGGCTTCGATGCGCGGGAAAAGGTCTGGAACGTGCTCTGCGAGATGGTGCGAAATGACGAGCGGCTTATTGGCTGAAGGAGGTGTTCGAGCCGAAGTCTCGCGATACCCAGTGACCGCAGCAGGTCGTCTATTGTCAACCGTATTGCTCGGATCTTCGACAACGCAAATAGTTGAAGCAACTGAACAGGTCCATTTATGAGGACAGCCGTTTGGATTCTACTTGCGCTAGCCATCGTCTCGTGGGTAGCATGCGTGGCACATCTAACCGATACCACCCACTTCGGGTGGATCGGAACGTTGTTCGCGGCGACGAGCGGCTTGGTGGCAACGCTGTCGAGCTATTTGACGGAAGACGAAGTCAGTACTCGTGGTGGTGGGACCATATACAAGGCCGAGTCGCCTATCAAATTTCTCACCGCCTACGCATCAGTCGGGTTGCTCCTCGCGATCATTGCATTGCTAAGTATCTTTGGCTGCCTCGGTCGATTCGGCCAGTGACGACCAGGATCAGTCGATCGATGCGGCGGTCTCGATCGACGATAATCGGACACATATAGCGGATTCAAACGGTGATTTATGAACGCTAGGAGTTCCCGCTTCTTTATCTATGGCTGTATTGAGGAGCCTGTTTTTGTTTTAGATGGGATCGCTTCGGAATGGCTGTTCGTGTCAAAATTTTGGGAAAAGACGAACACCTTGCTCGGAACAATGTTCGACCAGTTCGAGGAGGAAGTAACCGGGCCTGCTACACTTAGCCGAATCGCATGTGAACTGGCGCGCCAAATTTTCGAACTTGAGGGGTGGGAAGACGAGGTTATTAGCTTCGTCTACAGATGGACGCCATACGGGGAGGTCTACGTCCTGGAAACACAGCGAACGACTCTGATCTCTCAGTTGGCAGCAGCCCGTGATTTCCTTTTCATGGCTGCCGAGAATGGTGAAATCCTCGAGTTGAGCCTTTAGGCAGATCAACAGTCAAATGGCTCGTAGATCCTGACGTTCCAACCGTCACGTTCAATCATGACAGCCGGCCGACTTCCCGACGTCGCGCGCTGATTTGGTCCGTTGCCAGTTGCCCCAAGGCGCTACGCGGACGCACCGAGTTGTAGTCCGTGCGCCACGCTTCGATACGCCTGCGTGCATCGTCAAGACTGACGAACGCATGCTGGTTCAAACACTCTTCGCGCAGTTAGATATGTTGTTCATCTAGCGACTGAAGTTGCGAGAGACGAAAAAGAGGGTTTTTCCCGAGACACATGGAACGTGGTAGCAATCTATCTGGACTGTAATAATGCGAAGCGGCCTAACAAATCACCAACTGGTTGATCGGCTCACCTGAAAAATAAGAATCCAGGCCGACACTGGTTACGCCGAGAAGTTAACGCTATTTTACTGTCTGGCATCACGTGAACCGATAGGGTTAAGTGTTTACGCCATTTTTGAACGAAAACCACAAACATGGCAACGGCACGAATATGTCATAGCAGCACCGTAGTTCCGGTCCTGACCGGAGCCCGTTAGAACCAGTCCGCACTCTTTATCAATCGCCGCCAGATACGTCACCGTCATGGACAATCACTATCCTGCAGGCCCTTCGGATGTACCAGCCGGCTTTACGCGTCCCAGTGTGTCTTACAAGCGTAAAGCCTGGCTAGCAGTGGCCGGGCTGATCACGTTCATCGTGCTATACCTGGCACTGACAGTCTGGTTCGCCATGACAGGCATCAATCGACTGCTTGCGCTCAACGCGCATTCCGGTCCGATCGACTTCCTGGTCTGCGCTTGCAGCTTGTTCCTGACGGTATTTCTGGTCAAGGCGCTGTTCTTTATCAAGAAGGGCGAGTACGCGGGCGTGATTGAACTCAAGCGCGCGGAGCAGCCGGGCCTGTTTTCCTTCCTCGACCAGGTAGCGGACGATGCCGGCTCACCGCGCCCGCACAAGGTGTTCGTGAGCGGGCGGGTCAATGCGGCGGTGTTCTATGACCTATCGCTCATCAACCTGGTGTTTCCATCGCGCAAGAATCTGGAAATCGGTCTCGGGCTGGTCAACATGCTCAACCTGAGCGAGTTCAAGGCGGTCTGCGCACACGAGTTTGGGCATTTTGCGCAGCGCTCCATGGCACTCGGGCGATGGGTATACACCACGCAGCAGATCGCGGCGCATATCGTCGGCAAGCGCGATGCGCTGGATGGCTTCCTGCGTCAGTTATCGCACTTCGATATTCGTATCGCGTGGATAGGCTGGGGGCTCAGCCTCATCGTGTGGGCACTGCGCTCGATCGTGGACGCAGGGTTCCGGCTGGTGATGATCGTCCAGCGCGCACTGTCGCGCGAAATGGAGATGCAGGCCGACCTGGTGGCCGTGTCGCTCACCGGCAGCGATGCGCTGATCCACGCGCTGCACCAGTTGCAAGTGGCCGACGACGCATGGGAGCGCACCTTGGGTTTCGCGCGCGGTGAGGCCGGCGCCGAGCGCCCGCCGCGCGACGTGTTCGTCGTGCAGCAGGCTATTGCAACCCGGCTCGGCCGGATCTACAACGATCCGGCTTATGGACAGCGGCCGCAAGTACCTGTCACCAACGCCGCGGCGTTCCGCATCTTCAAGGCCGAGCTTGCGCAACCGCCTCGCATGTGGGCAACGCATCCGCAAAACCACGAGCGCGAAGAAAATGCCAAGCGCGCGTATCTTGCGTCGCCGGAAGACACGCGGAGCGCGTGGACCCTATTTGATGACGCACCGGCCTTGCGCGAGCGCGTGACCCGCGAGCTGATCGGTGAGACCGGGCATGCCGTGGTCGAGCCGGACGTCACGTTGCAGCGCCTTGACGATCAGTTCGCCATTGAGCAACTCAAGCCGCATTACCGTGGCATCTACCTGGGTTTTCCGGTCACGCGCCATGCCGCCCGTGCTGACGAGTTGTATGCACCGGTGCCGGCAGACGACGCACTCGATCCTGAAACGCTGTATCCGGCATCGATCAGTCAGGATCTTGAGGCGTTGCGTGCGCTGGACCACGAGCATGCGCTGCTGTGCTCGCTGCGGGACGGGATATACACCGCCGCAGACGGCGTGATTCGGCACCGCGGGCGCATCCTCAAGCACAGCGAATTGCAACCGGCGATCGAATCGGTAGGCACGGAGCGTGCCGAGATACGCGCGCGCCTGGCTGCGATGCTCAAGCGCGTGCGAAGCCTGCATCAGGCGCACGCCGGCCAACTGTCGCCGCAGTGGCAGGCCTATCTGAAGGGGCTGCTGCACGTGCTGCACTATGCGCACCACGCCGAGGCCGAACTGCGCGATACGCAAGCCGCCCTCGCCCGCTGCTGGCAACGCGTGAGTGCGAGCGGGTCGGTCAATGCGCGCGGGGTGAAGAGCGTGCTGGCCAATGCGGAAACCGTGCAACGAGCACTAGTCGAAGTATTTGGCTCGAGGGACGAAGTTCAGCCCGGCGAGCGCGTTCTGGCCGAACTCGGCCACGAGAGCTGGTCTGCCATGTTGGGCGCGTTGGGTCTGGCCAATCCGGTGCGAGAAAATATCGGCGATTGGCTGCGCGCTGCGGACAGCTGGGTCAATCACACGGCCGGTTGCCTGTCGAGGCTTGGGCGCGTCGTGCTTGGCGAGTTGCTGCATACCGAGGCGAATATCGCGGCAGCCACCCGCGGTGAGCCGCTGCCGCACGCACCGGACACCCTACCTGCCGCCCCCCCTGCCTACACCACGCTCGTCGTCAATGCCGAGCGCTTCCAGAGGATCGAAAATCCCGACTTCTGGGAGCGCTTTCGTTCGGCCAACGGATTCTTGCCAGGGCTGGCACGCGCTGCCGTGGCCGTCGGCATCGTTGGCGCGGTGCTGGTGTTCGGCTGGTCGCTCGACGAATCCACCGTGACGGTCTACAACCCGCTGGCGCGAACGGTGGTCGCGACCGTCGACGGCAAAGAGGTCGTGCTCACCCCCGATGCGCACGCCAGCATCGACGTCCACGCCGGGCGCAAGATCTCCGTGACCGCGCGGACGCAGGACGGCGACCCGATCGACGCATTTCAGGCATCGATCGATCGTGCCGACAACCGCATTGTCTATACCGTGGCAGGCGCCGCCCCCCTACGTCAATGGTCAGCCGTCTATGGCGCTGCCAGCGCGGAACCGCCGCGCCTGCTGCCACCGCGGCGCTGGCAGCCGGCCGTCACTGACGTAGTGTTTGCCGCGCCGCCAGCCAGCATCAAGACCAACGGCGGTGGCGGCATTCGTACGGTCCTCGACAGCAACGACGACATGGCGCCGGGCGAACTCGTCGAGCAGTTGAAGGACAACGCCGCTGCGGCGCCCATGCTGCTGTCCCACGTTCGTTTTGACACCCCCGAGAGCGCCCGCCTGAACGACTGGCTTACCCTGGCCAGCACTGTTCCGGGATTTGATGACGCCTTCGCTGCTCGCCGCGCGCGCTTCCCGATCGACGTCGTGGCCATGCGGTTCGAGCAGAACGCCGCCAAAGACACGGCGGCACACGATGCGGTGTGTGCGCGGCAGCGGGCACTGGCCGACAAGGCGCCGGATCAGCCGGACCTTGCCTACCTCGTCACGCGATGCATGCCGACTGGCCCCGCTCAGGATGCCGCGTTCGATGCCGGGAATCGGCGCTGGCCCCATTCCGCGTGGTATGCCAATGCGGCGGGCTGGAACGCCAGCGTTCAGGGGCGCTACCGCGACGCGTTGGCCGACTACGAAACCGCGCTGGCCGGGAGCCCCGCACTGCGTGAATACGCGGCTGTCGAATTGCTGCGTGTGGCACGTCTGGTCGATCCGGAAGCCGCCAAATCCCGCTTCGCATCATTGGCCGGGCAATCCCGCTCGGTGCGCGGACTGCTGATGTACGAGCCCGGCGAGACGCCGCCTGCCGACGCGTATCGGCCGATTGCGTTGCTCGCCGGCGGCCGGTTGGATGATGCGGTGGCGTCGTCCGTCGGCACGCCCGCTCACGCCCACGTGTTGCGGATGGCGGCCGCTTCATCCGGTGCTTCGGCCGCGTTGCGCACACGTGCCCTGAGTCTCGCCGCGGACGACGGCATCGATCAGTACACAGCGATACTGGCACTCGCCATGGGATCCCCTGCCAGCACACCGGCCATTCGATCATACCTGTCGACGCTCGCTACGCAGTACGAGATTCCGGATTTGCCGGCCCGACTGAACCGTTTCCTCACTCTGGCTCGCAATGGCGATGCGGCGGAGGCCGTACGTGCGCTCGATGGCCTGCCCGTGGTGCTGCATGCCCAGGCACTGGTCGCCGGCATCTACCTGATGAAAGATCGCGCTCCAGAAGAATGGCGCACGTTCGCGCGACGTGCACTATTTGCGGTTGAACGGCCGTATTTGGGGTAAGTGATGCCGAATGGGGGGCTGTGCCGCAGGCACTATGACGATGGTTATCCGGAATCGCTGATTGGTACGCGTACCGTCGGCAACTTCCCTCGTTGGGCACCCCTAACTTTCAATGGGACAAGATGCCACTTCGCGACAGACCAATATTTCACCGGCCAACCGGCAGTCCATATCCGCGGGGAAGCTTTCGAAGCCGGTTAACCGGACTACCCGGAAAGATCGGTAACGGATTCGTCATCGGAGCAGGCTGGATTTTGCTGTTGCTATCCGTTGCAGGCGGGGCAGAAGGCGATCTACCAACGTCCAGGAAGGGATGGCTCACCCTGTTCGGAATCGTTGCCGCGATTGTCACTACCGCCGTTGTGATTGCCAAATGCTTCGGTTGAACGCACCATCGGCAGTAAGGATTCCGGACGTTCAGCGGGCGGCCACAATCGATCATTCGACACTTGGATTCAAATTGCCGACATTCGGGCACGTCCGACCTCAAGGAAACTCATATGTCGACCGACAGCGATTTCCACTCGAACTGGAGCCGGACCTCGGAGTATCTCCGCGAGGCGCGAGCCCACCGCTCGGAAAGTGCCGAGGGCGTGTGCGCGGATGAGATCGTCGAATTTGACAAGTTCTTGATCCTGGCTCGCAAACCACTCCGTCGATATGGACCGATTCGGATCAGCGTTGACCAGAATCACCTGCATGGGCCCTGCACGAAAATTTGACGAGGCTGGAATCAACGTCGGGATCTCATCCAATCCATTGATTCAGCTGGCCCGCCCTACACGATTCGAACGTGTGACCTACGGCTTAGAAGGCCGTTGCTCTATCCAACTGAGCTAAGGGCGGTCGAGGAGAAAAGACACGGCCTGACGCGGACTGCATTTGGCACGGGGCTTTGAGTAACAGCAGCAACTGCACACCACAAACTCAACGCCCCGAAACAAAACGGGCCCGGCATGAAACCGAGCCCGAAATTATACCCGATCATCGCGTCACATCACGCGAGACCGGCTATCGCAGCATCAAACCGGCTGCGGATGCAGCATGAACCAGCCGAGGCAGAACACGCCGGCGATCACGCAATACACGCCGAACGACGCGAGCCGGCCGCGGCCTTCGAAATAGCGCATCAGGAACCGCACGCTCAGGTACGCGGCGATGGCCGTCAGCACGCCGCCGAGCAGCGCATCGGCGAGCTGGTCGCGCGCATGGAACAGCTTCGGCAGTTCGAGCACGCCCGCCGCGAAGATGATCGGCGTGCCGAGCAGGAACGAGAACTCCGCCGCCTTCTCCGCCGTCAACCCGGCGGCATTGCCGGCGATCATCGTCAGCCCGCTGCGCGAGAAGCCCGGAATCAGCGCGCCGATCTGCGCGAGGCCCACGAAGAACGCCTGCTTGAACGTCATCTTCTCGGGCGCCTGATGCGCGCGGCTGCGCTGGATGCGATCGCCGAGCCACAGCAGCACGCCGTTCACGATCAGCGCGATCGCGACGATCCGCAGGTCGTGAAACACGCGTTCGATGCGCTTCTCGAGGAGCAGCCCGACGATGCCGGTCGGGATCGTCCCGATGATCAGCGCCCACATCAGGTGCCCGTCGTCGTTCTTGCGGCCGCCGAGTTGCGCGAAGAAACCGCCGATCAGCGCGATCCAGCGCGCGCGGAAGTACCACAGCAGCGCCAGCGC
Source organism: Burkholderia sp. S-53 (assembly GCF_025560745.1). Lineage (NCBI taxonomy): Bacteria > Pseudomonadati > Pseudomonadota > Betaproteobacteria > Burkholderiales > Burkholderiaceae > Burkholderia > Burkholderia sp. S-53. The sequence continues at coordinate 1,429,337 of NZ_CP090483.1, read as the reverse complement.
GGTGCCGAGGTGCAGCGCGACGAGGAACGGCAGCAGTTGCGGCGCGTGCTTGTCGATATGCATGCCGAACAGCGCCGGCACGAGCAGCGTATGGCCAAGGCTGCTGACGGGGAAGAGTTCGGTGACGCCCTGCAGGACGCTCAGGAATACCAGAAACCAGAGACTCACGCGTCGGTCCTTTTAGTGAAGATTAAGCGGGAAGAAAGACGGACGACGCGATGCGCGTCCGAAAAAACGCGCCCTGATTATGCCGAGCCAGGATTACTGCGCCAAGGCATTTGGCCGGATATTGCGGCAATGCACACAAACGCTTGCAATTTGTAAGCGCACAGAAAGCAAAAAGCCCGCCATTTGCATGGCGGGCCTTTCGACTTCGGCAGGAATTGCCGTCAGCGGCCGAGCTGATAGAAAAATAATACCGTGCTGCCGGTGAACATGCCGAACAGTGCGAGTCCCATTGCCATTGCCAGATCCATGGCCCCCTCCTCGAAGTGTCATGACCCGGCAACATCACCGGTTTGGATGCATTATCCGGACCGATGACAATGTTAAAAACTCGCAATTTCCCGAGAAGGGTTTTCCCCGACCGGCTGCGGCCCGATAATGGAGCGCACCGTGTCCCGTCCACCCGCCCAACCCGATTCGCCATGCCGATCTTCCAGCAACACGACATTCACGAACTTCACGCCGGCCCGTCGCTCGTCCGGGTCGCCCCGCAATTCGGCGGCCGCCTGCTGTCATGGGACATCGACGGCGAACCGGTCATCTTCTGGCCCGAAACGGCCGACTGGAGCAACCTCGCGCGCGTACGCGGCGGCAACCCGCTGCTGTTCCCGTTTCTCGGCCGCCACCGCGTCGACGGCGAACTCGGCCGCTGGCGCGATGCCGCCGGCGTGGTCCGCGACCTGCCCATGCATGGCTTCGCGCGCGACCTGCCATTCGCCGCGCACCCGTCGGCCGACGGCGCCGCCTTGTCGATGACGCTCGACGCGAACGACGCGCTGCGCGCGAGCTACCCGTTCGATTTCCGGTTCGAAACGACCTACCGGCTGGCCGACGCGCACACGCTCGAAGTCGCACTCACCACGACCAATCGCGGCGACACGCCGCTGCCCTACTACGCCGGCCACCACTTCTATTTCGCGTTGCCGCACGGCGAGCGCGCCGACACGACACTCGAATTGCCGCCGACTCGCCTCTGCCAGCAACGCGCAGACGGCTCGATCAGCCCGCCAGAACCCGGCGAAGCGCGCTACCGGCTCGACAATCCGGACATCCTCGATCGCTTCCACTGCCTCGACGGCCAGCCGTCGACGCCGGTGCGCATCGTGATGCCGGGCCGCCGCCGCACGATCGAGATCGCGCTCGACGTGCCGGGCTCGATCCCGTGGTACGCGGTCACGACCTGGACCGAAAAGCCGGAGTCGGACTTCTACTGCGTCGAGCCGTGGCTCGGCCTGCCGGATGCGATCCACAACGGCCTCGGGCTGCGCATGCTCGCGCCGGGCGGGACCGAAACGGCCACGCTGAGGATCCGCGTGATCCCGCTCGCAGGCTGATAAAGGGCGCGCCGAAACGGCGCGCGATGGCCTCGACCAAGGCCCCAAACTGCGGTGCGCGGGTCGAACCCGTTAAAATCGGACGTTTTGTGTTGCCTGCCGCGTCGTGCGCGGCAGGGTTTTGCGAGGTTCAATGTTCGGAACAACAACGAAGCGACTCTTCGCAGCCGCCTGCGCCGCCCTGCTCGTGGCGTGCGGCTCCGCGCCTGTCGGCCCCGGGTTCTACCGCGTCGAGCGCGGCGATACGCTCTACAAGATCGCGCGCGACAACCGCACGTCGGTACAGAACGTCGTGCGCTGGAATCAGATGACGAACCCTGATGCAATCGAAGTCGGCCAGGTGCTGCGCGTCGCGCCGCCGCCCGGCACGACCACCGCATCGACGCCGTCGACCACCGGCACCGGCAGCGCGGGCCGCGCCCGCCCCGCGCCTTCCGCGCCGGTCGAATCGGCCGTCAAGCCCGCCACGAGCATTTCGCTGATCTGGCCGGCGGCCGGCAACGTGGTCCGCACGTTCGACGGCTCGAAATCCAAGGGTATCGACATCGCGAACTCGCCGGGCACGCCGGTGATCGCGGCCGCGCCGGGCGTCGTGGTCTATGCGGGTAACGGGCTGCGCGGCTACGGCAACCTGATCATCCTGAAGCACAACGCCGACTACCTGACCGCGTACGCGCACAATCGCGCGCTGCTGGTGAAGGAAGGCCAGTCGGTCACGCAGGGGCAATCGATCGCGGAAATGGGCAACAGCGACAGCGATCGCGTCGCGCTGCATTTCGAATTGCGCTACGGCGGCCGCTCGATCGATCCGTCACGCTACCTGCCGGCGCGCTGAGCGCGCAAAAGCCGGCACGCGATGCGGTGCGCATCGCGTGCCGTCTCGGGCAAAATCGGGAAGGTTGAATCAGCGCTTGCGCAGACGGCCGGTAAACCGGCCGGACAGCGGATCGACGTGGCGGGCAAACGCCACCAGCACGCCGATTCCGATCAGGCTGAACCCCGCAGCAATCAGAAGCAAATCCATGGTCCTATCACTGTTGTGTCGTGATCTTATGCGTCATTTTGGAATCGTGCACTGAGCCGCCGCAATTGGACGAGTCCGAACATTCCCTATCAGCAGCGACCATTGTGGATTCGTCTGCGTGAAACCCTGATGTAAGCTGTTCGCTCGACGCCACGTTCGACACTCAGGAGACCAAGCGATGCTGCCCGCCGCCGACCGCTACGACGACCTGCTCTCCCGCTTCCAGTGGGCGGTTCCGGCCCGCTACAACATCGGCGTGGACGTCTGCGACAAATGGGCCGACGGCAGCGGTCGCCTCGCGCTGATCCACGAAACGTCGCAAGGCGACGTTTTCCGCATCACGTTCGACGACCTGAGGAATGCTTCTAACCGGCTCGCGAACAGCTTTGCGCGCGCCGGCCTGCGACGCGGCGACCGGATCGCGATCTTTCTCGCGCAGGGCCCCGAAACGGCGATTGCGCATCTCGCCGCGTACAAGCTCGGCGCGATCGCGGTGCCGCTCTTCACGCTGTTCGGCGTCGATGCACTCGAATACCGGCTCGCCAACAGCGAAGCATCCGCACTCGTCACCGACGCGGCCGGCTACGCGAAAATCGCGTCGCTGCGCGCGCAACTGCCGGCACTGCATACCGTCTACTGCATCGGCGACGATGTACCCGAAGCGCCGGGCGTGCTCCGCTACGACGAGGCACTCGCCGCCGAAACGCCCGACTTCGTGCCGGTCGATACGGCTGCCGACGATCCGGCGGTGATCATCTACACGTCAGGCACGACCGGCAAACCGAAAGGCGCGCTGCACGCGCATCGCGTGCTGCTGGGCCACCTGCCGGGCGTCGAGATGTCGCAGCAATGCTTCCCGCGCGACGCGCGCCTGTTCTGGACGCCGGCCGACTGGGCGTGGATCGGCGGCCTGCTCGACGTGCTGCTGCCGTCCTGGCATCACGGCGTGCCCGTGCTCGCCCGCCGCTTCGAGAAATTCGACGGCGACGCGGCGTTCGCGCTGATGGCACGACACGGCGTCACGCACGCGTTCCTGCCGCCCACCGCGCTGAAGCTGATGCGTACCGTCGCGGCGCCGCGCGAACGCTACGCACTGTCGCTGAAATCGGTCGCGAGCGGCGGGGAATCGCTCGGCACCGAACTGACGGCGTGGGGACGCGACGCGCTGGGCGTGACGATCAACGAGTTCTACGGGCAAACCGAGTGCAACATGGTGCTGTCGTCGTGCGCGGCGCTGTTCGATGCGCAGCCGGGCGCGATCGGCAAGGCGGTGCCCGGTCATGCGGTCGCGATCGTCGACGCCGACGGCACGCCGCTGCCGCCCGGCGTCGAAGGACATATCGCGGTGCGCCGCCCCGACCCGGTGATGTTCGTCGAATACTGGCGCAATCCCGGCGCGACACGCGACAAGTTCGCGGGCGACTACCTGCTCACCGGCGATACGGGCACGATCGACGCCGACGGCTTCGTGCGCTTCGTCGGCCGCGACGACGACGTGATCACGAGCGCCGGTTACCGGATCGGCCCGGGCCCGATCGAGGACTGCCTGCTCACGCATCCGGCGGTGCGGATGGCGGCCGTCGTCGGCGTCCCCGACGCGACGCGCACCGAAATCGTCAAGGCATTCGTCGTGCTGAACCCGGGCCATGTCGGCAACGATGCGCTGGTCAGCGCGCTGCAGGCGCACGTGCGCACGCGGCTCGCCGCGCACGAGTATCCGCGCGCGATCGCGTTCGTCGACAGCCTGCCGATGACCGCGACCGGCAAGATCGTGCGCCGCGCGCTGCGCGACGCGTGAGCCGCCTACCGCCCGCTCGGCCCGCCCGGCCGGATGGTTTATAGTGGCGCCACGCAGTCTTTCCAAGAAACCGATGTCCTCTGAACACCAATCCGCCGCGGGCGCGTCGCACAGCCCGCTCTACGCCAAACTCCTCAGCGAGACCGCCAAGATCGACTGGTGCGATCTCGAGCGCTTCTTTGCGCAGGGCAAGCTGCTGTCCGTCGCGCGCGACCTCGATCTCGTCAGCGTCGCGGAAGCGATCGCCGGCGACGAAGCCGAACAGGTCACGCGCTGGCTGTCGGCCGGGCTCGTCGCGCGCATGCCGGCCGAGACCGCCGCCGACTACGCGGCGCGCAACCCTGAGCTGTGGGCGGTCGTCGTATCGCCGTGGGTCTGCGTGCAGGAACGCGCCTGACGCGTCCGCCATGTCCGAATCCGCGTTACCGCACGGGGCCGGCACTGGCTCGGCCACCGTCACGCACCGGCGCGTCCTCGCGCTCGCCTTCCCGATCGTCCTTGCGAACCTGACCCAGCCGATCCTCGGTGCCGTCGACACGGCCGTCGCCGGCCACCTCGACGGCGCGCAGTATCTCGGCGGCGTCGCACTCGGCGGGCTGTTCTTCAATTTCGTGTTCTGGGGCTTCGGCTTCCTGCGGATGGGAACGACCGGCCTCGTCGCGCAGGCGCACGGCGCCGGCGATGACGCCGGCATCCGCCTGAACCTGTTGCGTGCGCTGATCGTCGCGTTCGCGCTCGGTGCCGCGGTACTCGCACTGCAGGTGCCGCTGCTGTCGTTCGCGCTGACTGCGCTCGGCGGCAGCGATGCCGTCCGCGCGACGGCGCTCGCGTACAGCCACGCGCGGATCTGGAGCGCACCGTTCGCGCTCGCGAACTACGTCGTGCTCGGCTACCTGCTCGGCATGCAACGGGTCCGGCTTGCGCTTGTCGCGCAAGTGTTCATCAACGCGGTGAACATCGGCGCCGTGCTGCTCTACGTGTATGGCTTCGGCTGGGGCATCGCCGGCATCGGCGCCGCGACCGCCACCGCCGACGCGTGCGGCTTCGCACTCGGCGCGTGGATGCTGTGGCGGCTGCAGCCGCGCGGCCTCGGGCCGATTGCCGCGCGTGCGCTCGCCGACCGCGTGGCGCTCAAGCGGCTGATCGTACTCAATCGCGACATCTTCCTGCGCACGCTGTGCCTGCTCGGCGCATTCGGCTGGTTCGCGCACCTCGGCGCGAAACAGGGCGACGCGACGCTCGCGGCGAACGCGCTGCTGCTGAATTTCCAGACCTTCATGGCGTACGGCCTCGACGGCTTCGCGCACGCGGCCGAGGCGCTCGTCGGCGCGGCGGCCGGCGCGCGCGACCGCCGCGCCTTCCGGCAGGCCGTGCGCGTCACGCTGTTCTGGTCGGCGCTCGGCGCGCTGCTGTTCGCGCTCGTTTACTGGGCCGCCGGCGGCTGGATCGTCGCGCGCCTGACCGATCAGGCCGAGATCCGCGCGGTCGCGTTGCGCTACCTGCCGTGGGCCGCGATCTCGCCGATCGTGTCCGTCTGGGGCTTCCTGCTCGACGGCGTGTTCATCGGCGCCACGCAGACGCAATCGCTGATGCGCGCAATGGTCGTGTCGTTCTCGATCTTCATCGCGGCCACGCTCGTCGCCGTCGGCACATTCGGCAATCACGGCCTCTGGTTCGCGCTGCTGCTGTTCATGGCCGCGCGCGGCGCGACGCTTGCGCGCTACTTGCCGGGGCTGCTGCGGCGCATTGGCGCCGATGCGCACGCCGCACGCGCCTGACGGCCAGCCGGGTCGCCGTTACTGGGTCGGCTTCGGCGGCGGTGCGTCGAGCATCGACGGCGGCGTCATGTCGGTCGGCACGCCGTGATAGTCGGCCGGATCTTCCGGCGGGTGGCCGCGGCGGGCTTGACGAGGATCGCTGGTGCAGCCGGCGAGCAGCGCTGCGGCCAGCACGGCCAGCATGAAACGGGTCATCGGGTATGGCTCCGGAAATCGGCGCGCCCATCGCGCGCCAGGACCGCGCCGAGTCTAGCGGAAATCCGGCTTCGGGGTCGCGCCGCGCATGTCCTACTATGTACGCATGGCGCTGTGCCGTGGAAAGGAGGCTGCCATGTCGTCTGAGGAAATTGCGGGCCTGATCGGTCTGTTCATCGGTCTGATGGTGCTGGTCGCGCTGTCGTACTTCGAGTCGCGCGAATACAAGCGCAGCCACGACGGTGAAGGGATCATCCACCACTGGATGGCGGAACACCACCTGCTCGACTGGCGGCGCAAGCACTGAGCGAGCCGCCCCGCCGTCCGGCCAGTGTCGAACCCGGGCCGTTCGCGAACGTGCCATCCCGTGGCGCGGCAGGCAGCGCGCAACATCGAAATTAACAGGGCCGGATACACGCACGTCGACTGAATGCACGAACGCCGTCGCGCGGCAGGCAGCCGCGCGACGGCGTTCGCTTGCGCGCGCCCGGGACGGGTGCGACGCGATTCAGACGGCTCAGCCCAGGAAGTGGCGGGCGTAGCGCGCGTTGATGTCGGACAGGCGGAACAGCGTCAGGAAATCCGCGCAGTTGAAGTCGGGATCCCAGGCCGGCGCGCCGCAGATCTTCGCGCCGAGACGCAGGTAACCCTTGATCAGCGGCGGCGGCGCCACGACGGTGCCCGTCTGCAGTTCGTCGACCGGCAGTGCCGTGTGCGGGAATGCGCGGTACTCGGGCGCCGTCAGCGAGCTCGCCGCCAGCGACTGGTACAGGTTCGCCGCATAGTGGCCGCCATCGGCCATCGACACGCTCGCACAGCCGAGCATCGTTTCGTAGCCGTTCTGCATCATGTACGCGCCGAGGCCGCCCCACAGCGCCATGATGACGGCGCCGCTGCGGTAGTCGCTGTGCACGCACGAGCGGCCGACCTCGACCATCTTGCCGCGCAGGTGCGTGAGGCGCGACAGGTCGAATTCGCCTTCGGCGTACAGGCGGCCGACACGCGCCGCCTGGTGCGGCGGCAGCACGCGATACGTGCCGACGACCTTCAGCGTATCGAGATCGCGAACCAGCAGGTGGTCGCAGTACGCATCGAACGGATCGACGTCGAGACCGGAGGGGCCGCTGACCTGCGCGCCCATCTCTTCGGCGAACACGCTGTAACGCAGGCGCTGCGCTTCACGCAATTCGTCTTCCGTGCGGGCCCACGCGGCGCGCAGGCGATACTCCGATGTGACGGTTTCAGCAGCGCGCGGCAGGTGGCGCCGCGACGTGTCGAGGGGCAGCGAGGCAAAGGGGAGCGTAGGCGTCGGCAGTTCTCGCATTAGGCTTTCCTGGTCGTAAGGAATAGGACGACATGCCCGCCAATGTAGTAATCGGCCGTGACCGTTATGTGGCACGACCGTGTCCTTTCAATGACGTGTCGCCGAATTGACTTTAGCAGAAAGCCTGCGAAACCGTATGATGAATCCCTTTAACCCCCTTCTGGCTTGGTTCACACCAGTTCCGGCGTCAATACCGCCCGCAGCACGGCCTGCCGGCTGCCGTCACGCGTGCGGCTCGCGAGCCACACGATTCCGCCCTTCTTGACGCTCCAGCTGTCGTCGCTGCCCGCGACCAATTGCGCGGCGACGCTGCCGAGCGTCGGCTGGTGCCCGACGATGACGACCGTCGGCGCGAGGCCTTCCGGCCAGCCGGCCGCCGCCAGCACTTCGTCGACGCTGCCGCCCGGCGCGAGCGCGTCGACGGTCCGGTACTGGTCGGTCAGCGCCTCGGCGGTCTGCACGGTGCGGGCCGCCGGGCTCGCGAGGATCATGGCGTTCGTCTCGAGCCGGCCACGCAGCCATTTGGCCATCGCCTGCGCGTCCTTGCGGCCACGGACGGTCAGTTGGCGCGCGAGATCGCTCGTCGCGTAGTCTTCGGCTTCGGCGTGGCGCCACAGGATCAGGTTCATCATGATGCTCTCCTTGCTTCGGCAAGCGGCCCCGCGCATGTGCGTGCGGGCCGGCCGATCATCGTGCGAATGGTCGCAAATCGCGGCCGGCTCACCGCCGCGGCATTTACCCGCATATCGCGGTTGACCGAATCAGTAGTTAGACGATACAATCTTTGGCTCGTCGGAGCGTAGCGCAGCCTGGTAGCGCATCTGATTTGGGATCAGAGGGTCGTAGGTTCGAATCCTATCGCTCCGACCAAAGGAATCAAGGGGTTACGGTTAATACCGTAACCCCTTTTTCTTTGGTGCGCCGCTGTGGCATTGCTACCATCTGGTTCGATTCCTATAAGGAACTACACCCGATGGCAGGCGATCCCATCTCAACGCCTCGCTACCAAAATAAACCCAACGGAGGGGCTTCTAGCATCACGACATCGGCCCAGTGTCGGGTACGGAGAACTACATGACGCCGTTGTTCACGCCCGCCGACCTGGTCGGTGCTGTCCTCCGACTGGACAATTCCGCCTACCGCATGTCTTGTCACCCTTCTCAATGTTGTACCGTCGCATCAGTCCCGCTCAATCAGACAGCACCCTGCCTAAACTGAAGACTGTTCCGGAACGTATCCCCTCTTCTCACATGTCGACATACGATACCGACTGTGACGCCACCAGCTTCGGCGGCGTTGGACATGCGCACCGACAGAGGTCGTCACTTAACGCCGACTGTCGACCATCCGGTCCGGTGCTCGAATGACGCGGGCCGTCGCACACGATCACGCCGAGTGTCTTGCACACCGGGCACCACACCGGATCGTGCTCGTATGCTTGTTCGCGACCGTGCAGCATGTCCAGTCCGTCACCAGCCTGCACGATGCCGCCCACCGTCGTCGTGTCGCCTTTCACGATGTCATAGCGCTTCATACGGCTCTCCGCTCAGACAGCGCCCGGTCTCAACCGCAAACTGTTCAAGAGCGTATCCCACACTTGCAGCGCGCTCGCCTCGTCGACCGGGGACGTCGCCTCTTCCGGCTTCAAGTCGGGACTGCTCGCACCAAGCAGCAATTGAATAGCCGTATGCGGCTTCGCCAGCGTGCTCGAATCGCCCGGTGCAAGCAGATAAAAACGGTACGAGGTGATGTCGCCTTCCTTCAGTTCGAACAACACTTCCTCGGCATCCATCCCTGCAACCGTTCGCTTGCCCTGTCGCAGGATCCGATAATGTCCGGACATCCGGTCCATCTGCGCGCGTAACTGTGGCAACGTCTTAGTTAGTGACTCTTTCTGATCCGAGCCCACCGCATCACGCAGCTGAATAACCAGTAACGCCGGACGGCCCGGCATCAATGCGAACGACTGGCTAACTTCCTCGGTATAGGTCGATGAACCCGTGACAATCCCACCATCGAAGCAGAACCCCGATTCGGTCGGTATAGTCCAGTTGTCTCTCGCCTTAATACGACGAATTGTATCGTTATAGATTTCCTCCGCTCGATCAATAGCAGTTGCGCCGATCATCCCCTTCGTGCGAACCACTTTGTCATCCAAGAAAACATAACCCTCAGTTTCAAAAGGCAGCTTTTCGACCTTTGCCACCGCATCTTCAAACACAAAAACCCGAGAATTTGGCACCGGCGAAAAAGCCTTCTCCAACCATGCGCGGCCTGTTTTTTCTTTCAGATTTACCGGATTAACGCGCTGCTTTGTTCTCAGGTCTTTTTCCCGTGCGAGAATTTCAGCTTGGTATGTCGCCGACGAGACGTTGTATTGGGTTGTTAACTTCTCCCCTCGAAACTCATATCGCTGATTCGAAATCTTGCTCATTGCCGGCCGATCGAATACAAAACGACCAATACACCACGGACGCGGCTTGGATAGCAAGGAATTAGTCATCGTTGGTTCCCCGGAAAACACAGTCGTACAGGCGCACACGCCCACCACAAGCAATAGAAACCTCTGCAAACCTTTCAACATGACGGCTCCGGCGCATCCTGCGCGATCTGTACAACGCTGTAGAGTAATGCCCATCGCGTCCACGGATGGTCATAGCTCCCTTGGTGATCGTAGCCCCCCTGCATAAACGCCAATTGCACACCTTTGGCCGGATCGCCTTTTACCCCGGGCTTCAGACCTCGTGCCTGTGCTTCGGCCGACCATGCAGGCACCGTACCATCACCCGGAATAATGCCGTTCTTATCCGGATCAGGCGCCGTCGCCCCGTTGGGCAACTTCGCGACCTTCTGAACCTCAAAATCGATGGACAGCTTGTGCGAATCCAAATATACCCGCACATTACCTGTATGCGAATCATCGGCACGCATGAACCTTGCAGCACGCAACTCTTCTTCCGTTACACCCGGAGGGATATTCCCTTTCCAAATAACCCGACCGAATGTCAACACCTCTTCGAGCGACTTCCCTTTTTCCACGCTCGGCTTCCCCTTACCCTCGCTTTCAGTCTTGACATCAGCATGCGATTTTTGACTCAGAGCCCCAATATCATTGTATGCCGCGTACGTCTTTCCATGATAGACGTCTTTAATCTGACTTTGCTTCGCCACAACGTCCTTCAGGAGAAACTTAAATTTCTGAGAGACGGTTAAATCCTGATTATCGGCCTTCAACTTCTCTGCCACAGTTCCCGCCGGGTCCAGCAAAGAATCATCTGGAACCAATCCGTACCAATTCGAATTAAGATAGATTTCATTGTAAGCGTCGCCATCCTTCGGCAACTGCATCACCGGTTCGCCATTGAGCCGTGCGAATACCCACCATGGGTCACCGTTGATGTAGTCAGGCATCGGTATCAGTTCCAAAGGCCCAGGTGCATTCGCCATCACCGCCACAAATTCGTCGGCGTCGCGACCGACAAGACTGCCGTTAATGAAGCTGTTCATACCGCCTTCATTGCCGCCGCCCGTCCTGAACCGCTTTACCGCAACCGGAGCCCCCGTCGCGGGCTGCACGTTATGAAACACCCCGTGCATCAAACCTTCCGCTCCATGCATTGCAATCGCCATCCGGGCCACCAATCCCCCCATCGAATGGGTGAGAATGATTGCCTTCCCGCTATTGTTCTCCGCGATGATTTCCTTGATCCCCATCAACCGCGTCGTTTTCTGCGTCTTCGGATCAAAGTAGTTGGAACCGTCGACCACCTGCTTTCCCGAGTCCGCATTCGACTGCAACCAGTTATAACCGATGGCGTACACGCGATACCGAAACTTCGAGAAATGCTCGAATTCTGCAGAATTCAAGGTAATTTTCCCGCCCTTACCAAGCGCACCGTAGTCGGACGGATCGGTGTCGATCACCGGCTTGAGCGTCCATTTCTCCCCGTTAGGGTCCGGCGTGACCCACGGCCCATGCGGTTCACCCAGAAGCTTCGGCTGATTCAGCGTCTCTTCGAGCCATGCCAGCACCGGGTGATAGCTCGTGCGATGAATCGAACCCCACCCGCGCCGCCTCGCTTCTTTTTCGTCAACGAACTGCTCCGGGGTGTCGTTCTTGCCATGCTTGCCGACATTGATCGGCCCGAGCGGCGTCACCGCGGCCTTACTTGGATCGAATTGTTTTTCCCGCGATGATGCTTTCGTGAACCACAAGCCAATAAGTGCCGGAAGGGCACCTAGTTTTCCGAACATGCCGTCCGTGTTCGGCGCAAAGAACAGTTCATTGCCGTTTTCCTTGTCGGTCAGCAATGACCCCATCACGCCCGGCAGAAAGATCACGGGGATAATGGGTCGTACATCGCACAACAGTTCCTTTTGTCGCGTATCGCTTGCAGGAGTGAGCGTGAATGTTCCATACGACGACCCGTCTGGAGCGGTCCGCCCCATTTGCCGCACGACCTCTTGCTCAGCATCGTCGCTGAACGGCGAGTCGCCCCCTTGATTACCTGCCTGATTGTCGCTCATAGGATTTTCTGGATCAGTATTAGTCGTTCAAGAAGGGATCATTCCTGGCCGTTGCCTGCGCTCGCGGGCGGCTCCGGACGAAGCGCATGCAATTTCAGCGTCTCGATGTCCTCATTCTTCTGCTCGGCAACGTGTCCAAGATCATTCGTCATCCCCTTGATGCGCGTGCCGTCGCCCCGTACCAGTTCGTAGGGGTGGTTCTTCAGCACTTCGCCGGAGATGCGATCACGCAGTACATAGGGATCGTTGAATTTGGCCTGCGGCAGGCTGTTCATGTGCTGCGCAATCGAACTCGGCCCCTGACGACTGAGCGACGCCGATTTGATCGTGCGCGGGCCTTGTGTGCCGTCCTCAATACCCGCTGCCACCCACCTTGTGTACGAGCCGCCAGCCTTGATGATGATTTCGTCGGCGTCGAGCACAATGCGCTTGGCCTTCACGGTCACGTCTTTGCCTGCATTGACGTTCACGTCATCCGTGTTGGCCGACAGCTTGATCGGACCTTTCGCGGTCACGAAGTACGCACCGAGTTTCTGCGCAAAGAAGCTGACCTTTTCCGCAGCCGCCACGACAAACGACTTGCCTGTCGCAACGTACGTGTTCTCGTTACTGACGACGTTTACCTCTTTCTCCGCCACGATATGCGTCGAGCTATCCGCGACCAGTGCGATGTCTTTCGGCGTCGATACCAGAATGTTCGGCTGCGCAAATCCGTTGGCGCTGCCCGTACCGCCGCCCGCCGTCACCCCGCCTGACGTATCGCCCGATATCGGATGCTGGATGTCCTTCGACAGCGCCTTGAGCGCATCCTGTCCGGTTTGCAGCGATTCGGCCTGAGCGGTCGTGCTTGCGCTGGACAGCGACTCAACCAGCATCCCGGCCTGCTGCAACTGCGATCGCGCCTCATCGACACCCATTTGTTCATCGTCGTAGGATTTCGAGTGCGCGCTGATGGACAGCCCCTTGCTGGCACGAACCGCACCGAACTCGTCGGCGTGCAGGACGAAACCGGCCCCCAAATACTGGCCGCGTGTGTTGTCGTCATGCTTGATCAGGTAGCCCTGCGTCAGCGCCGCATAGCTCCTGCCGGTATAGCTGACCAGCCGTGTCCCGCTTTGATTCGTAGAGTCGTCGTGAACGAACGAGTTGTAGGCACCCGTCTTGCCGAACCCCTCCGACTTGAACCCGGAAAGCAACGCGTTCGAATGCCATTGGGACGGCGTAGTACCTCCATTGATACGCCCCAACACGAACGGCTTGTCACAGTCACCGTTCCAGTAACCGACGATGACCCATTCCCGCGCCCTCGGCACGTGTACCGCGCCATAACCGTTCCCGGTATCGGATTGAAGCGACGACAGCAACGGCGAGGAATTGAAGGCGTCCGGTGGATTCTTGCGATCCCAGGCGAAATGCACCCTGATCTGGTTCCGGTCGTTCGTCCACGCTTCCGCGCCGTCCGGAGTCACGACAAGCGCATGTTCGATAGACATGACTGGCTTCGGATGATCCAGCGGGCTCCGGTACTCGACCGTCGCAGGCTGCGCTTCGACCTCGAGCATGAAAAATCCAGCCGTGCCATCGGCATGACGTCGCGTATCGAACCGCTCCCGGTGAATTGCCTGTTGCTCGGCCAGCGTCGCGCGAAGACTTTGCGGAAACTCGACCGTCTGCTGGCCGATCGGCACATTGTTCTCGATGAACCATCGCGCCTCGACCACCAGAAACTCTCGCTTCTTCGCATCACCGTCTTCGTGGCGGGGATGCCCGTTCAACACAAACCGCGACCCGGCATCGAGCCACCGCACGCCTCCGACGCCAAAATATCGGCTTGCTCGCGCATCCCATATCTCTACTCGCCGTCGCGCTCGCACCCCACCAGCGTCTGAGCTGGAATAGCCGTAAGCCGTCGATTCGTAGACCGTCATCGGCGCATCAGGAACGCTACGCTCAGCTTTCTGGTGGCGCTCCTCCGCGACATAGCTCGTCGCGGCAAGCCCACTCTCTACCTGAAAATTGGACGCGGGCCGCTTGTAATCAAACGCACGCGACATGTAGCGCGTGCTCTGCATCGTCTGCACCACAGCCCAATGAGCGAAACCGTCAGATTCGTTGCTGTCGTTCGCTCGGATGAATTCGACCGGCTTCCCATCGGGAAGTGTCGAGACGCAGTCAACAATGACGAGCGTCGTCTTGGGGGCGTCACCTTCGCTAACGTTTTCGTGAACCCAGTAGCAATACCAGCCCTCCTCTTCGGCCAAGCGGTTCACAAAGTGAAGATCGGATTCGCTTTGCCTGCACCAAGAACGCTTGGCAGGATTGGACGACAGCGCGAAACGGTACTGCCCGCGTAGCTGCGGATACCGATCAAGCACGTCGGAAATGATCTCGCGGGTGTCTTTCTCGAGCCAGCCTTCTTCGTTGTGGGTTTTCTCAAGGAAGACCAGCGCCGACGAAAATTCGATCTGGTATGTGGAAAGACCACCGTTTCCACCCAAATAGGCGACCCGATGCACGAAACCGTGGACCGGACGATAGACGGGAACCGCAAAGGGAGCCGTGACTTGCTGAATCTGCAGGGTGACAGGCTGGTGCATCAGCGACAGCAGCGCAGTATCATCACGCGTCGACGCAACGTCGATCGTGTACGAGTAGTCACGCCCGATTCTGGCCGATCCGCGTGCACGTAGCGGCACCAACGCGTTCTTGCCGAGCGGCGTATTCAACATCAACAGCCGCCCCTGCTGCAAAACGCCCTTACTGATGGCCTCGTAGAGGTCGCGAAACTTCAGGTCCCCGAGTGCGGACGGTCTGATATCCATTTTCGTTATCTCTCTCAGGTTCGACCGTCAAGGCAGTGAGACAACGACGGTCAGCCATTGCGACAGCGGTTCGCTCGCGCGATTCTAGCTAAAGTCAGACAAATATTGTTCAGTTTGACAAAAGTTAACCGTGAGCTGTCGATGACCTGCCCTTTGCTTTTTCTCCCCATCGCTCATTGTTGCTACCGCGCGTAGCGCAGTGCGTCAGATCAGAAAATCCAATGACCTTGAATTTTTCATGAAATCCAATGGCTTATGATTTTAACTGATCGCCATCAGCGTCGATAATAACGAGGACACCCGATATGGAATCAGAGGGTCGAAGGTTCGAATCCTTTCGCGCCGACGAAAGGAATCAAGTGGTTACGGTTAATGCCGTAGCCCCTTTTCCGTTTCTGGATCCTTGAAGCAACCGCCCGGTTCGCGGCACTCCGATTCATTGCAGGGATCAATTGGGGCGTCGATGCGACAACGCGCGGGCCTCTGCCGCATCCGACCCCACCCGCGCATCGCTTCAGTTGCGGACACACCGGATCGACCGCAAGCCAGGCTGCCGACGACGCACGCATGCCAACCATGCCGCCCGCAGCCCGCGCACGCCCCATCCGGGAACACGCGATAATGCGCGTGAACAACCCGCATCCGCGCATGAAAAACAACATTCTCAAAACCGCCCTCTGCGCATCGCTGCTCGCGCTTGCGACCGCCGGCACCGCGTCCGCCAAGGCGCTCGACGACGCGCTCGACTGTCATTCGACCGGCCACAAGTTCGTCGCGCCGCTGCTCGCCGCCGGCGACATCCAGTCGGAGCCGATGCACGTCGAATCGAACTCGGTCAACGCATTCCGCACGAACCGCTCGCTGACGGCGTACGGCTTCGGCGTCTATGTCGTGCTCGGCTACCAGGCGAACGACCCGATCTTCCGTCCGGGCGACGGCACACCGATCGGCGACTGGGCGTACGGCGTCGTCGTGCGCGGCACGAAGAGCTCGGTGGAGGAAGCCGTGCGCAAGGCCGGCAGCGACGCGACCGTCAAACAGGCGTTTCCGTTCCTGACCGCGATCGTCTGTTCGTCGGATTGAGCAGGCGTCAGGACGATCATGCGGCACGCCTGAGGGCGCAAGCCGCACCGTCCAGCCCGAGCCCTTCCGGGCCCCGCTATCGGCCTGTTACGCGCCCGTATACACCACGCGATACGGGATCCCGACCTTCTCCCACTCGGCGGCCTCCTGGCTGAGGCTGTAGTCGGTCAACGGGTTCTGCTCGACCCACGCGCTCGGCAGGCGCACTTCATACCCGCCCTTCTTCATCTGCGAAACGGAAATGTCCGGCAGCCCCGCATCGGTCCGGCGCCGGCACAGCAGTGACGCAAGCCGCAGGCAGAACAGCAGCGGCCACTCGACGTCGCGCGCCTGCGACAGCTTGCCGAGCT
Source organism: Burkholderia sp. S-53 (assembly GCF_025560745.1). Taxonomy (NCBI): domain Bacteria; kingdom Pseudomonadati; phylum Pseudomonadota; class Betaproteobacteria; order Burkholderiales; family Burkholderiaceae; genus Burkholderia; species Burkholderia sp. S-53. Next base: position 1,412,877 of record NZ_CP090483.1, on the reverse strand, counting down.
TGCCCGCGTGACCGAGCACGAGCGCGGCGAGCCGCGCCTGATCCGTGCGCGAAAAGCCCGGCATGTCCGCGTTGCTCGCGATATAGGCCGAATGCTTGTGGTACGCGCTGTGCGAGATCGACAGGCCGATCTCGTGCAATGCGGCCGCCCAGCCGACGAACATCCGCGCTTCCTCGCTCGCTTCGTCGTCAGCCTCATCGAGTTCGTCGTAGAAACGCGCCGCGAGCGCGCCGATCCGCTCGGCCTGCGCACGATCGACGCCATAACGGCGCGTGAAGCCCTCGACGGTCACCGCACGCATGTCCTCGTGCTGCGTCCGGCCGAGCAGGTCGTACAGCACGCCGAGACGCAGCGCGCCGTCGGTCGTATCGACATAGTCGACGCCGAGTTCCTCGAACACCGCGAGCATGATCGCGAGGCCGCCCGCGAGCACCGGCACGCGGTCGGGCTTCAGCGCGATCAGCTTCAGCCGGTTGACGTTCTCCGACTTGATCAGCGCGCGCTTCAGGCGCTCGAGGCCGCCGCGCGAAATGCCGTGCGTGACGCCCGGATCGTTGAAGCCGTTCGCCTCGACGAGCTCCGCGAGCGCACGCGCGGTGCCGGACGAACCGATCGCCTGGTCCCACCCGGCCTTCTTGTACTCGCTCGAAATGATCTGGATCTCGCGCTTGGCCGCGAGTTCGGCCTGCCGCATCGTGTATTCGTCGACGTTGCCGGCCGGAAAGAACGCGCGGCTGTGGCTCACGCAGCCGATATAGAGACTTTCCATCACGATCGGCGTGTAGTGCGAGCCGATGATGAATTCGGTCGAGCCGCCGCCGATGTCGACGACGAGCCGCTTGCCGGCGCTCGCCGGCACCGAGTGCGCGGCGCCCGCATAGATCAGCCGCGCTTCTTCGCGGCCCGCGATCACTTCGATCGGGAAACCGAGCGCCGCTTCGGCTTCGCCGAGGAATTCGGCCGCGTTCTTCGCGACGCGCAGCGTGTTGGTCGCTACCGCACGCACATGATCGGGATGGAAATCGCGCAGGCGCTCGCCGAACCGCTTGAGCGCCTCCCAGCCACGCTCCTGCGACGCGCGATCGAGCATCTTGTCGCTCGACAGGCCGGCGGCCAGCCGGACGGGCTCGCGCAACGCGTCGACCGGGTAGATCTGGCTGCCCGCCGGCGTTTCCTCGACGCGACCGACGATCAGCCGGAAGCTGTTCGAGCCGAGATCCACGGCAGCCAGCAAGTGGGGGGTTGTAACCATCAGAATGGGGCTCCGTGCGCGTTCCCCCGTGGCAGCCGGTCCGGCAACACGGGGCGATCATTCAAAGGCGACATTTTAAGCGTGGAACGCTTGCCATTACCACGCTTCACGGGCATACACACTGCTCGATTGCATATAGCCGAAACATTTATGAGACAAATCGGTTACGGCGTAGAATTTGCCGATATAAAACCACTACTGTCATCAGCACGTCATCGTACCGTGAGAGTTTCCGAGCGTCCTTTCGAATCATCGCCTGAATCCCCCCCTACTCTGCCGATGTCCGTCCGTTACCCGCTTCTCAATCGTGAACTCGGCATCCTCGGTTTCAACGAGCGCGTGCTGGCCCAGGCAGCCGATCCGCAAGTGCCGTTGCTCGAGCGCCTTCGCTTCATCTGCATCACCAGCAGCAACCTCGACGAATTCTTCGAGGTCCGGATGGCCGGCCTTCAGGAGCAGATCCGCGACAACCCCGGCGCGCTGACGCCCGACGGCATGTCGTTACAGCACGCTTACGATCTCGTCGTCGAACGTGCGCAACGGCTTGTCCATCGACAGTACACGATGCTGCACGAAACCGTGCTGCCCGCGCTCGAACAGGAAGGCATCTACTTCCATGCGAGCGACACGTGGAACGACGAGCAGCTCGAATGGGCGCGACGCTACTTCCTCGACGAACTGTTGCCCGTGCTGACGCCGATCGGCCTCGATCCGGCCCATCCGTTCCCGCGCGTGCTGAACAAGAGCCTGAACTTCGTCGTCGAGCTCGAAGGCCGCGACGCGTTCGGCCGCCAGGCGGTGATGGGCATCGTGCAGGCGCCGCGCGCGCTGCCGCGCGTGGTGCGCATGCCGCATGCGCTGTCGGGCTTCGAGCACGGCTTCGTGCTGTTGAGCTCGTTCATGCAGCGCTTCGTCGGCGAACTCTTCCCGCAACTCGTCGTGAAGAGCTGCAACCAGTTCCGCATCACGCGCAACAGCGAGCTGTTCGTCGACGAGGACGAAATCACGAACCTGCGCGTCGCGCTGCAGGGCGAACTGCCCGCGCGTCACCTCGGCAACGCGGTGCGCCTCGAGGTGTCGGCCGACACGCCGACGCACATCGTGCGGCGGCTGCTCGAGGAAAGCGAGCTCGGCGACAAGGACTGCTATCGCGTGACCGGGTCGGTGAACCTCGTGCGCCTGATGCAGATTCCCGATCTCGTCGACCGCCCCGACCTGAAATTCGCCCCGTTCACCGCATCGACCCCGCCCGCGATTGCGAACGCGCCGACGATGTTCGATGCGATCGACGACGGCGACATCCTGCTGCACCACCCGTACGAGAGCTTCCAGCCCGTGCTCGAACTGCTGCAGCAGGCCGCGAAGGACCCGAGCGTCGTCGCGATCAAGCAGACGATCTACCGTACCGGCACCGATTCGCCGCTGATGGACGCGCTGATGGAAGCCGCGCGCAACGGCAAGGAAGTGACCGTCGTCGTCGAGCTGCTCGCACGCTTCGACGAGGAAACCAACATCAACTGGGCGTCGCAGCTCGAAGCCGTCGGCGCGCACGTCGTGTACGGCGTGGTCGGTCACAAGTGCCACGCGAAGATGATGCTGATCGTGCGCCGCGTCGTGCAGGCCGGCAACGCGTCGCTGCGCCGCTACGTGCACCTCGGCACCGGCAACTACCATCCGCGCACGGCGCGCCTCTACACCGACTTCGGGCTGATGACGGCCGACCAGAAGATCTGCGAGGACGTCCATCACGTATTCCAGCAGCTGACCGGGATCGGCGGCGAACTCACGCTGCACGAGCTGTGGCAGTCGCCGTTCACGCTGCATCCGCGCATCATCGAATCGATCCGCGCGGAGATTGACAATGCGCGTGCCGGCAAGCGCGCGCGCGTCGTCGCGAAAATGAATGCGCTGCTGGAGCCGACGGTGATCGCCGCGCTGTACGAAGCGTCGCAGGCCGGCGTGAAGGTCGACCTGATCGTGCGCGGCGTCTGCGCGCTGAAGCCCGGCGTGCCGGGGCTGTCGGAAAACATCACGGTGCGCTCGATCGTCGGCCGCTTCCTCGAGCATCACCGGATCTACTATTTTCACGCGGGCGGCGCGGAAGACGTCTATCTGTCGAGCGCCGACTGGATGGACCGCAACCTGTTCCGCCGCGTCGAAGTCGCGTTCCCGATCCGCGAGCGCAAGCTCAAGCGGCGCGTGATCGCCGAAGGCCTGTCGGTATGTCTCGGCGACAACCAGTCGGCCTGGCAGATGCTCAGCGACGGTCATTACCGCCGGCGCCGCGCAGGCAAGGCAATCCGCAACGCGCAGCTCGGCTTGCTCGCAAAGTTCTGCTCGTGAACCTGCGGCGCGGCGCGAGTCGCGCGCCGCACGGCCAATAAAAAAGCGCAGCCCGGGGCTGCGCTTTTTTATTACCTGATATGCCGCCGCTCGCCAACCGAGCGACGACTGCCGTTACGCGATCATGCCTCGTACGTGGCCGGCCGGATCGCGATGATGCGCGAGCCCGGGAACCGCGCGGTGAACGTGCTGCCGCGCCCCTCCTCGCTCTGCACGTACAGGTGCGCGTCGTGACGCTGCAGCACGTGCTTGACGATCGCGAGCCCGAGCCCCGTGCCGCCCGTATCGCGCGAGCGGCTGCGGTCGACGCGATAGAAGCGCTCGGTCAGCCGCGGCAGGTCGGCGGCCGGAATGCCGAAGCCGCTGTCCGTGACGGAAAACACGCCCTGCGCGCCTTCGCGACGCCACGTCACGATGATCTTGCCGCCGTCCGGCGTATAGCGGATCGCGTTCGTGACGAGATTCGCGAACGCACTGAACAACTCCGTCTGCGCCCCCGTGACACCGAGTGTCTCGTCGATCGAGAACGCTATGTCGTGATGCCCGTTCGACAGCGTCTGCGCGTCCTCCCTCAAATGGTCGAACACCGCGCGCATGTCGATCGCGCGATCGGCCGGCGGCTTGCTCTCGCCCTCCAGCTTCGCGAGCACCAGCAGGTCGGTCACGATGTGCCGCATCCGCGATGCCTGCTGCTCCATCATGTCGAGATAGCGCGCGCGGTCTTCCTCGTTCAGCGGCAGCTCGCGCATCGTCTCGAGGAAGCCCGACAGCACCGTGAGCGGCGTCTTCAATTCATGCGACACGTTCGCGACGAAGTCGCGCCGCATCGCGTCGGTACGCTCGAGCTCGGTGATGTCCTGCGTGAGCAGCAGCTTGCGGTTCTCGCCGTACGGAAATACCTGCACGGCCAGCACGTTCTGCCGCGAGCCGCCCATGCCGCGCATCACGAGCGTTTCGTCGTAATGCTGCGCATTCAGGTAGCGGACGAATTCGGGATGGCGCACCAGGTTCGTGATGTGCTGCCGCAGGTCGCGCTTCGCGTCGAGGCCGAAATGAACCTCCGCAATCTCGTTGCACCACTCGATCTGGTCGTGGTCGTCGAGCATCGCGACGCCGTTCGGCGACGCCTGGATCGCCTGGATGAAACGCGAATGCTGCTGTTCGACCTGTCGCACCTGCGCATGCCACTGTTTCGCGAGCTTGTGCAGCCGATAGTAGATCTCGCCCCAGATGCCTGGCGCGCTCGGCACTTCACCGTAGACGGGCGCATCGAGCAGTCGCCACAGACGCTGCGTATGGAAGGTACTGAAAAAGCCCTGTGCGATCAGCATCACGGCCACGAACACGAGGCCCGCGGTCGGGCCGGCGAAGACGCCGACCAATACGCCGATCAGCACGAGCAGCACGAGCGACACCAGAAAGCGCGCCCAGATGATGTTCATGATTCAGCGCCCGAAAGAATGAGCGGCATGCCGTGGCACACGGCATGTCCGGATACGTTACGCGTGCTTGGCGAGCCGGTAGCCGCTGCCGCGCACGGTCTCGATCATCGCATCGCAGCCGGCCGGTTTCAAGGCCGCGCGCAATCGTTTGATATGCACGTCGACGGTTCGCTCTTCGACGAACACGTGGTCGCCCCACACCTGGTCGAGCAGTTGCGTGCGGCTGTGCACGCGTTCCGGATGCGTCATGAAGAAATGCAGCAGGCGGAATTCGGTCGGGCCGAGATCGAGCTTGATCTCGCTGCCTTCCGCATGCGCAGCGACGCGATGCGTGGCCGGGTCGAGGCGCAGCCCGTTGATCGACACGACGTCCTCGGTCAACTGCGGCGCACGACGGCGCAGCACGGCCTTGATGCGCGCCATCAGTTCCTTCGGCGAGAACGGCTTCGTCACGTAGTCGTCCGCGCCGATCTCGAGGCCGAGCACCTTGTCCTGCTCGTCGCCGCGCGCGGTCAGCATGATGATCGGGATGTGCTTGGTCCGTTCGTTGTTGCGCAGGTCGCGCGCGAACGCGATGCCGGACTTGCCCGGCAGCATCCAGTCGAGCAGCACGAGATCGGGCAGCACGTCGCTGATCAGGTTCTGCGCCTGTTCGGCGTTGTACGCGCGGATCGGGCAGTGACCGGCGTGCTGGAGATTCACCGAGATCAGTTCGGAAATCGCGGGCTCATCTTCAACGACGAGAATGTTGCTGGGCATCGGCACCTCTTTTCTTCCTGTACGTTGTCGCGTTAACTGTTGGCTTCGCGGTCGAGCGTGTCGCGCGGCTGGTGCCGGACGTCCGTGCCCTTCACGATGTAGATGATGAATTCGGCGATATTCTTTGCGTGGTCGCCGATCCGTTCGATCGCCTTCGCGATGAACAGGTATTCGAGGCCGACCGAGATCGTGCGCGGATCTTCCTGCATGTACGACACGAGCTTGCGCACGAACGCGCGGAATTCCAGGTCGATTTCCTTGTCGTCCTTGACGATCTGCGCGGCGGCCACCGTATCGAGGCGCGCGAACGCGTCGAGCGCGCGGCGCAGGATCGTCACGGCCATCTCGCCCGACACCTTGATCTCGGCGATGTTGACCGTGCGCGCAGCCGGTTCGTCGACCAGGCGGCGCACTCGCTTCGCGATCTTCTCGGCTTCGTCGCCGGCGCGTTCGAGGTTCGTAATCGTTTTCGAAATCGACATCAAAAGGCGCAGGTCGCGCGCGGCAGGCTGCCTCCGCGCGATGATGTTGCCGCACTCCTGGTCGATGTCGACTTCCATCGCGTTCAGCGTTTCCTCGGCCGCGATCACCTTCTCGGCCGTATCGCGATCGAATTCGTTCAGCGCGTGCATCGCGCCGACGATCTGCGACTCGACGAGCCCGCCCATTTCCAGCACTTTCGACGACACGGCATTCAGGTCCGCGTCGAACTGGCTCGACAGATGTTTATCCGACATGGCTGTTGTTCTCCGTCATCAGCCGAAGCGGCCGGTGATGTAGTCTTCCGTTTCCTTGCGCACCGGCTTGATGAAGATCTTTTCGGTTTCGCCGAACTCGATCAGCTCGCCCAGGTACATGTAGGCCGTGTAATCCGAGCAGCGTGCGGCCTGCTGCATGTTGTGCGTGACGATCACGACCGTGTAGTCGCTCTTCAGCTCCGCGATCAGTTCCTCGATGCGGCCCGTCGAGATCGGGTCGAGCGCCGAGCACGGCTCGTCGAGCAGCAGCACTTCCGGACGGATCGCGATGCCGCGCGCGATGCACAGACGCTGCTGCTGGCCGCCCGACAGGCCGTAGCCGCTCTGGCCCAGCTTGTCCTTCACTTCGTTCCACAGCGCGGCCTTCGTGAGCGCCCACTCGACGCGGTCGTCCATTTCCGAGCGCGTGAGCTTTTCGAACATCTTCACGCCGAACGCGATGTTGTCGTAGATCGACATCGGGAACGGGGTCGGCTTCTGGAACACCATGCCGATGCGCGCGCGCAGCAGCGAGATGTCGCGCTTCGTCGTCAGCAGGTTCTCGCCGTCCATCAGGATTTCGCCTTCGGCGCGCTGCTCCGGATAGAGCGCGAACATCTTGTTGAACGTGCGCAGCAGCGTCGACTTGCCGCAGCCCGACGGGCCGATGAACGCCGTCACCTTCCCTTCGGGAATGCGCAGGTTGATGTTCTTCAGCGCATGGAACTTGTTGTAGAAGAAGTTGAGGTTGTTGACCTCGATCTTCGCGTTCAGCGGCGCGAGCGGGCGATCGTTCGCCGCGTCGTGCGTGCCGACGGGCGCTGCGGTGCGCTCGACGGGATTCAGGTGGCTCTCTGCCATATTCATCGGATTGCTCCGCCGTTACTTTTTCGAGAAGACCGAGCGCGCCAGGATGTTGAGTCCGAGCACCCCGAGCGTAATCAGGAACACGCCCGCCCATGCGAGCGACTGCCATTCCGCGAACGGGCTCATCGCGAACTTGTAGATCGTCACGGGCAGGTTCGCCATCGGCTGGCTCATGTCCCACGAGAAAAACTGGTTCGACAGCGCGGTGAACAGCAGCGGCGCCGTTTCGCCGGCGATCCGCGCGACCGCCAGCAGCACGCCCGTGATGATGCCGCCCACCGATGCGCGCAGCGTGATCTTCAGCACCATTCGCCACTTCGGCGTGCCGAGTGCGAACGCTGCTTCGCGCAGCGCGTTCGGCACGAGCTTCAGCATGTTCTCGGTCGTGCGGATCACGATCGGAATCTGCAGCAGCGCGAGCGCGATCACGCCGGCCCAGCCCGAGAAGCGCCCCGACTTCGCGACGACGAGCGCGTACACGAACAGGCCGATGACGATCGACGGCGCCGACAGCAGGATGTCGTTGATGAAGCGGATCGTGCTCGCCAGCAGGTTCTTCTGCCCGTACTCGGCGAGATAGACGCCCGCGAGGATGCCGATCGGCGTGCCGACCAGCGTGCCGAAACCGCACAGCAGCAGGCTGCCGACGATCGCGTTCGCGAGACCGCCGCCTTCGGTGTTCGGTGCCGGCGTCGATTCGGTGAACAGCTGCAGCGACAGGCCGCCGATACCGAGGTGCAGCGTCGTGTACAGGATCCACACGAGCCACAGCAGGCCGAATGCCATTGCGCCGAGCGATGCGGCGAGCGCGATCGCGTTGACGACCTTGCGCTTGCGCTGCAGGCGCTCGCGCATCGCTTCGAGCACGGCGCCGTCCGGCCCCGGGAAATTCATGATGGGCTCGCTCATTTCTTGCCCTCTCCCTTCTCGAGACGAAGCAGCAGCAGTTTGGAGATGGACAGCACGATGAACGTGATCACGAACAGGATCAGGCCCAGTTCCATCAGCGCGGACGTATGCAGGCCCGGTTGCGCTTCCGCGAATTCGTTCGCGAGCGCCGACGTGATGCTGTTGCCCGGCGCGAACAGCGACACGCTGTCGAGCAGGTTCGTGTTGCCGATCACGAACGTCACGGCCATCGTTTCGCCGAGTGCGCGGCCGAGGCCGAGCATCACGCCGCCGATCACGCCGGTCTTCGTATAGGGCAGCACGACCTTCCACATCACTTCCCAGGTCGTGCAGCCGATCCCGTATGCCGATTCCTTCAGCAGCACGGGCGTGACCTCGAACACGTCGCGCATCACCGACGCGATGTACGGAATGATCATGATCGCGAGAATCACGCCGGCCGCGAGGATACCGATGCCGATCGGCGCGCCGGACGTCAGCGGCCCGAGCACCCACACGTCCTTGAGCATGCGGCCGAGCGGCTTCTGGAAGTATTCGGCGAAGATCGGCGCGAACACGAGCAGCCCCCACATGCCGTACACGATCGACGGAATCGCGGCGAGCAGCTCGATCGCGATGCCGAGCGGGCGGCGCAGCCACACGGGCGACAGTTCGGTGAGGAACAGTGCAATGCCGAAACTGACCGGCACCGCGATGACGAGCGCAATGACCGACGTCACGATCGTGCCGTAGATCGGCACGAGAGCGCCGTAGAGGTCCGAGTTGGGATCCCACTCGGATTGCCACAGGAAGCCGAGGCCGAACTTCTGGATGGTCGGCAACGACGCAATGATCAGGGAAACGATGATCCCGCCCAGCAGCAGCAGGGTCACGATCGCGGCGAGCCGCGCGAGGCCGCCGAACACAACGTCCCCGAGACGGCTCGGCGCGCGTTGCGATGAACCGTCGGCGGAGCGTGAGGACGTATAGGAAATATCAGACATGGGTGCCTGCTTTTGATTGCCGGGCGCCGTAACGCCCGGTTTTACCGCACACACTGCCCGACCGGCGCGGCCGGGCAGTGAACCGCTGCATTGCTTACTCGGCGGCGACCGGCTTGCCCGATGCGTCCGTCACCTTCGCCTTCCACTGCTTGCGGATTTCCGTCTCGACCGCCGACGGCAGCGAGATGTAGTCGAGGCTGTCCGCTGCCTTCTCGCCGTTCTTGAACGCCCAGCTGAAAAACTTCAGCGTTTCCGCGCCCTGCTCCGGCTTGTCCTGCTTCGCGTGCAGCAGCACGAACGTCGCGCCGACGACCGGCCATGCTTCCTTGCCCGGCTGGTTCGTCAGGATCTGGTAGAACGACTTCGACCAGTTCGCGCCCGCAGCAGCGGCCTTGAACGTTTCCGTCTTCGGCTCGACCACCGTGCCCGTCGAGTTCTTCAGCGCGGTGTAGGTCATGTTGTTCTTCTTCGCGTACGCCCACTCGACGTAGCCGATCGCGCCCGGCAGGCGCTGCACGAAGGCCGCGACGCCGTCGTTGCCCTTGCCGCCCGTGCCCGTCGGCCAGTTGACCGTCGTGCCTTCGCCGATCTTCGACTTCCACTCGTCGTTGACCTTCGACAGGTAGTTCGTCCAGATGAAGCTCGTGCCCGAACCGTCAGCGCGGCGAACCACGGCGATGTCCGTATCCGGCAGCTTGACCTTCGGGTTCAGCGCGGCGATCGCCGGGTCGTTCCACTTCTTGATCTTGCCGAGGTAGATGTCGCCGAGCACCGGGCCCGACAGCGTCAGTTCACCGGCCTTCACGCCCGGCACGTTGACGACCGGCACCACGCCGCCGACCACCGTCGGAAACTGGAACAGGCCTTCCTTCGCGAGCTCTTCATCCTTCAGCGGCGCGTCCGAACCGGCAAAATCGACCGTCTTCGCGTTGATCTGCTTCAGGCCGCCCGACGAACCGATACCCTGGTAGTTGACCTTCGAACCGCCGGACTGCTGGTAGTCGGCAGCCCATTTCGTATAGATCGGCATCGCGAACGTGCTGCCTGCGCCCGTGATGTCGGCAGCTTGCGCAGCAACGGCGAAAAGCGCGCCAGCCAGGCCGGCAATCGCGGTTTGCATCAATTTCATGAGACCTCCAGTGTGTGAGCGGATGACTACGGCACCGCGAAGGTTAGGGGCTCCTCATGACGGTAATGTGACAATCGATGAAACTGGCGTGACAGTAACATGACTGGTTGAAAGGGAGTAGCAGGTGCGCCGCGGGCGGCGCCTGGGCGGCACCGGAACGGCGATGGCGGCAAGAATTGCCTGCCCGGCGAGGACGGGGCGGACACCCGTTTTCGGGTGCGCCGGCGGATCGTAGCGCAGCGTCGGCGGCGCGGGAAGCCCCTGCCCGCGATGGGTCGGATATCAGGGGTCGGAAGAAATCTTCGGTCAGGCGATGTGTTGGTCGAGACGACACACTATAGGTATCGCAAACCTTTGCGTCTGACGAAATTGCGGCGCCCCGAAGGCGCCGCATGCCGATTCACCGGAGAGCTAGCGCGCGGGCGGCAGGACCGTCCCGCGCCGGCACCGTGCGTCAGGTCGTTGCCGCGCGCACCGCGTCGGCGATCGTCTCCGCATGGCGGACCGCATCGGCCGCCTGCTCCGCTTCGACCATCACGCGCAGCACGGGCTCGGTGCCCGATGCGCGGATCAGCACACGACCGCTGCCGGCGAGCGCGGCTTCGGCTGCGTCGATCGCGGCGCGAATCGACGCGCTGCCCTTCCAGTCGGCGCCCGGCTTCATCCGCACGTTGATGAGCTTCTGCGGGAACAGCGTGACGCCGTCGAGCATCTGTGCGAGCGTTCGGCCGCTACGCTTCAGCGCGGCCAGCACGAGCAGCGCCGACACGATGCCGTCGCCGGTCGAATGCCGGTCGAGCGACAGGATGTGGCCCGAGCCTTCCGCGCCGAGCTGCCAGCCGTGCTCGCGCAACTGCTCGAGCACGTAGCGGTCGCCGACCGCCGCGCGGACGAACTTCACGCCCTCGCGCTGCAGCGCGACTTCGACGGCGAGGTTCGTCATCAGCGTGCCGACCGCGCCTTCGACCTTGCCGTCGGTCGCGATCCGGTCCTTCACCAGCACGTAGAGGAGCTCGTCGCCGTTGTACAGGCGCCCGGACGCATCGACGACCTGCAGTCGGTCCGCATCGCCGTCGAGCGCAATGCCGAGATCGGCGTGGTTCGCCCGCACCGCGCGCACCAGCGCGTCGGGCGCGGTCGCGCCGACGCCGTCGTTGATGTTGAAGCCGTTCGGCGCAACGCCGATCGGAATCACGTCCGCGCCGAGTTCGTGGAACACGTGCGGCGCGATCTGGTACGCGGCACCGTGCGCGCAATCGATCACGAGCTTCAGCCCGCGCAGATCGAACGCGGCCGGGAACGTGCTCTTGCAGAACTCGATGTAGCGGCCGGCCGCGTCGTCGAGGCGGCGCGCCTTGCCGAGGCCGTCGGACGACGCGCATTCGAGCGGCTTGTCGAGCCACGCTTCGATCGCGGCTTCGGTATCGTCGGGCAGCTTGTTGCCGTCAGCGGAGAAAAACTTGATCCCGTTGTCGTGGTACGGGTTGTGCGACGCGCTGATCACGACGCCGGCCGACAGGCGCAGCGCACGCGTCAGGTACGCGACGCCCGGCGTCGGCATCGGGCCGGCCAGCATCACGTCGACGCCGGCCGCCGAGAAACCGGCCTCGAGCGCGGCTTCGAGCATGTAGCCCGACACGCGCGTGTCCTTGCCGATCAGCACGGTCGGGCGCGAGCCTGCCGCGACGTCGGACGAACTGGCCAGCACCTTGCCGGCCGCGTAGCCGAGGCGCAATACGAAATCCGGTGTGATGGGCGCCTCGCCCACCGTGCCGCGAATGCCGTCCGTGCCGAAATATCGACGTCCCATAGCGAATCTTCCTCCTTCGTCTTCTGACTTATCGTTGCCGCGCGGCTTCGCGCACGGCATTCCAGACTTTCAGTGCATCGACCGTCGCCGCGACGTCGTGCACGCGCACGATCGCCGCACCGCGCTCGACCGCGCACAACGCGGCCGCCACGCTCGCCGCGACGCGCTCCATCGGCGGCTTGCCGCCGATCACCGCACCGAGCATCGACTTGCGCGACATGCCCGCGAGAATCGGATAAGCGCGCCCGTCGGGCCGCGCGGGCGCCGTGTCCGGCAACGCGGCCAGCAGCGCATAGTTGTCTTCGACGACCGCCTTGCCGAACCCGAAGCCGGGATCCACGCAGATCCGCTCCGGTGCAACGCCCGCGTCGCGCAACGCCTGTGCGCGCTCGGCGAGAAACGCGCGCACGTCGGTCACGACGTCGTCGTAGTCGGGCTCGCCGACCTGCATCGTCTGCGGCTCGCCGAGCATGTGCATCGCGCACAACCCGCAGTTGCTGTCGCGCACCGCGTCGATCGCGCCCGGCTGGCGGAAGCCCCAGATGTCGTTGATCAGGTCCGCGCCGGCGGCCAGCGCCGCGCGCATCACGGCCGGCTTGTAGGTGTCGATCGACAGCGGCACGTTCAGCGGCCGCAGCGCCTCGACGAGCGGAACCACACGCGCGAGCTCCTCGTCGAGCGGCACGGGCGGCGCGCCGGGGCGCGTCGATTCGCCGCCGATATCGAGGAGGTCCGCGCCCTCGGCGATCATCCGCTCGGCCTGGCGCAGCGCATCGTCACGCGCGAGGAAGCGGCCGCCGTCGGAGAACGAATCGGGTGTGGCGTTGAGAATGCCCATCACGAGCGGGCGCTCGAACGTCAGTGCGAAGCGGCCGCACTGGAGCGGCGCGGGAATGGATGGAGAAACAGCGAAATCTGACACGAGCGACTGGCGTGGATGAATGCAAAACGGGCCGGTGTGAAGCCACACCAGCCCGTGAACGGTGCTAAAGCGGAGGTTATGCCGCCGGCGAAGCAGGCGCCGGCGCGGTGCCGGGCTTGACCTCGGCGCTGCTGCCACCGCCCGACGAATCGCCGCCGACGGCCGGCGAGCTCTTCGGCGAGCGCGGCGGACGGCCTTCCATGATGTCGTTGATCTGATCGGCGTCGATCGTCTCCCACTCCATCAGCGCGGCCGTCATCGCTTCGACCTTGTCGCGGTTTTCGTCCAGCAGGCGCCGCGCGAGGTTGTACTGATCGTCCAGCACGCGACGGATTTCCGCATCGACCTTCTGCTGCGTCGCTTCCGAAATCGTGCGCGTGAAGCCGCGGCCGAACGGCGACGCATCGTTCTCGTCGTCGACGTAGACCATCGGCCCGAGCGCATCGGTCATGCCGAAGCGGGCGACCATCGCGCGCGCCGTCTGCGTTGCCTTGTTGAAGTCGTCCGACGCGCCGGTGCTGACGAGATTCATGAACAGCTCTTCCGCCACCCGGCCACCGAACAGGATCGCGAGGCGGTCCAGCAGGTAGTCCTTCGAGTACGTTTCGTTGTCATGCTCCGGCAACTGCCACGTGACACCCAGCGCACGGCCGCGCGGGATGATCGTGACCTTGTGCACGGGGTCGGCCTTCGGCAGCAGCTTCGCGACCACCGCGTGGCCCGACTCGTGGTAAGCGGTCGCGCGCTTCGCTTCCTCGCGGATCACGGCCGACTTGCGCTCCGGACCCATGAAGATCTTGTCCTTCGCGTCCTCGAAATCCTGCATCTCGACGATGCGCTTGCCGCGGCGTGCGGCGAACAGCGCAGCCTCGTTCACGAGGTTTGCGAGATCGGCGCCCGAGAAGCCCGGCGTGCCGCGTGCGATGACTGCCGCATCGACGTCGTTCGCGATCGGTACCTTGCGCAGGTGCACGCGCATGATCTGTTCGCGGCCGCGGATGTCGGGCAGGCCGACGTAGACCTGGCGGTCGAAACGGCCCGGACGCAGCAGCGCCTTGTCGAGCACGTCGGAACGGTTGGTCGCGGCGATCACGATCACGCCCGAGTTCGCCTCGAAGCCGTCCATCTCGACGAGCATCTGGTTCAGCGTCTGCTCGCGTTCGTCGTTGCCGCCGCCCATGCCGGCGCCGCGATGACGGCCGACCGCGTCGATTTCGTCGATGAACACGATGCACGGCGCATGCTTCTTCGCCTGCTCGAACATGTCGCGCACACGGGCCGCGCCGACGCCGACGAACATTTCGACGAAGTCCGAACCCGAGATGCTGAAGAACGGCACCTTCGCTTCACCCGCGATCGCGCGGGCGAGCAGCGTCTTGCCGGTACCCGGCGGGCCGACAAGCAGCACGCCGCGCGGAATGCGGCCGCCCAGCTTCTGGAATTTCTGCGGATCGCGCAGGAAGTCGACGAGCTCGGACACTTCTTCCTTCGCTTCGTCGCAGCCCGCGACGTCGGAGAAGTTCACCGCGTTGTTGTTCTCGTCGATCAGCCGCGCTCGCGACTTGCCGAACGAGAACGCACCGCCTTTGCCGCCGCCCTGCATCTGCCTCATCATGTAGAACCAGAACACGATGATCAGGATCGTCGGCCCGAGGTAGTACAGCGCGGACATCAGCGCGTTCGGCTCGTCGTCGGCCTTGCCGCTGACCTGCACGCCGTACTTCATCAGATCGCCGACCATCCAGATGTCGCCGGGCGACACGATCTGGTATTTCTGGCCATCAGCCGGAGTGACGGTGAGGTTGCGCCCCTGAACGATGACGTTCTTGACCTTGCCGTTCTTGGCGTCGTCCATGAACTGCGAATAGGACACGCCTTCCTGAACGCGGGGCTTGTCGAACTGCTTGAACACCGTAAACAGCACCAGTGCGATCACTAACCACACCGCTGCCTTCGAAAACATATTGTTGTTCAAAGCACCACTCCTTCACTCGTAGACGAGCGCCTACATTTTCCTTGCGGCGCCCCTCGGTCATTCTAATCCAGTCCGACCACCCTCGCCATAAGCATTGACAACCGCCGCGATAGCGCTTCGCTTGTCTGGCAAGGGCCGGAGCCCGTTTCCGGCACTCCGCTCCGCGTCAGCGCGGATGCTTCAGATGCCGACCCAAAATGAACGTTTCGGACGATTTGTCGCGGGACGCCTTGGGCTTGCGCGGCGCGACGGTCTTAAACTGCTGTTTGAATTTCTCGACGATCTGGCTGTAGCCGCTGCCGTGAAAGCATTTCACGAGCAACGCACCATCCGGCTTCAGATGGTTCTGCGCGAATTCGAGCGCCAGATCGCAGAGATGCTCGATCCGCGCCGCGTCCGCCGAGGCCACGCCTGACAGGTTGGGGGCCATGTCCGAAATAACAAGGTCTACCGCGCGCCCTTCGAGCACTTCCTCGAGCTGATGGAGGACTTCGTCCTCGCGGAAGTCGCCCTGGATGAAGTGGACGTCGGCGATGGGCTCCATCGGCAGCAGGTCGAGCGCGATGATCGTGCCGTCGATGCCGCCTTCGCGCTCGGTGTCGCGCTTCTTGCCCTGCGCGAGCTTGTTGCGGGCATACTGGCTCCAGCTGCCCGGCGTCGCGCCGAGATCGACGATCACCTGGCCCGGACGGACCAGCTTGTCCTGCTCATCGATTTCCTTCAGCTTGTACGCGGCACGCGCGCGATAGCCCTCCCGCTGCGCCATTTTGACGTACGGGTCGTTGATGTGGTCGTGCAGCCAGTGCTGGTTGAAGCGGTTTTTTGCCATTCGAGTGAGAGATTGCTGCCATTTGCTTCGTGAAGCCGCGCTTTTAGCGGATAATACGCGTCTTCTTCGCGCGGCTGCGGCCCCTTTTCAGGCCCAAGCCGCGATTTTACGTGGTTTCGGCGCACGGCTGACGCGGTAACGTCCCGCGATCGCTATTCAGGCCGCGTGCCCCTATTTAGATTTCGACATTTCCATGCCCGCCCTTTCGCTTTCTCCCGCCGAGCGCTCCGCGCTGCGCTCCCAGGCCCATGCGCTCAAGCCCGTCGTGCTGATCGGGGCCGAAGGGCTGACCGACGCAGTGCTGAAGGAAATCAAGGTGCACCTCGCCGCGCACCAGCTGATCAAGATCCGCGTGTTCGGCGACGAGCGCGACGAACGCGTCGCGATCTACGACGAGATCTGCGACCGCCTGAGCGCGGCGCCGATCCAGCACATCGGCAAGCTGCTGGTGATCTGGAAGCCGGAAGCCGCCGCAGCGGCCCCGACCCGCGGCCGTCGCGCCGGCACGCTGCCGAGCGCGGCCGAAGCCGCCGACGACAGGAAAGGCCGCGCACCGCGCACGGTCAAGGTCGTCAAGGTGTCGCCGAACGCGAGCCCCGTGCGTCGCCCGAAGCCGACTAAGGTCGTCGTGCGCGGCAACGAGCGCGTAACGGCGGGCGGCAACGTGAAGCGCGCGAAAAAGCGCCAGGCCAGCACCAAGCGGCCGTTCCAGGACAAGTAAAACACTTAAGCGGCACGGGTCACGCCGTGCCGCGCTGCCCGCCCGGCGCTCAGGCGTCGCGCGCCGGCAGACGCCAGATCAGCATCAGCCCCAGCACGCTCTCGACGAGATAGAACACGCTCGAGACGCCGTGCAGCATCCCGAAGCGACTCGCATACGGCGAGTTCACGATATCGGTGCCCGCATCCATTGCGGCCACCCGCAGCGCGTTCATGAACGGCTGCAGCGCGAAATACCCGACCAGCACGCACACGACCATCGCGGCGACGATCCAGCGCACGCGGCGATATTCGCTTCTGCCGCGCCGCACCTGCTGGTTCGACAACGCAAGCAGCAGCACGCCGCACACGACACCGAGGATCGCCTCGATACGGAACAGCTGGGCGGCGACCGAACCGGCCGTCATCCGCTCCAGCGTCTTGAACAGCACGGGTGCGACCGCATACCCGATCGTCAGCAGGCTGCCGACCCACACGGCCGACAGCAGACGGAACACGCGATGCGGCATCACGTCGCCCCGCTTCAGATGTAGCTGACCGAGATGATTTCGTATTCGCGCACGCCGCTCGGCGCCTGCACGGCCGCGACGTCGCCTTCGGTCTTGCCGATCAGGGCGCGCGCGATCGGCGAGCTGACCGAGATCAGGCCGTGATCGATATCGGCTTCGTCGTCGCCGACGATCTGGTACTTGACGGTGTCGCCCGACTCGAGATCCTCGAGTTCGACCGTCGCGGCGAACACCACGCGGCCATCTGCATCGAGCACCGTCGGATCGATGATTTGCGCGGCGGACAGCTTCGATTCGAGTTCCGCGATGCGACCCTCGATGAAGCCCTGCTTTTCCTTCGCGGCATCGTATTCGGCGTTTTCGGACAGATCGCCCTGCGCGCGTGCCTCCGAGATCGCGTTGATCACGGCCGGCCGCTCGACGGACTTGAGGCGCTGCAATTCATCGCGCAGTTGCTCTGCGCCACGCTTTGTCAACGGAATGGTGCTCATAAACGGCTCAATCGCTAAAAACGGCTTTAAAAAAAATCACCGCGATTAAGCGCGTTTCCGATGAACCGGAAACACCGCTTAACCGCGGCACGTATTGCTTCGACAGGAAACTGACTGCTTAGTTTAGGCGAGCGTGAAGACCTTGTAAATCATAGACTTCCAGATCCTTCAGGTAGCGCAGGCCTTCGACTGCCGCGCGCGCGCCCGACATCGTCGTGTAGTACGTGACCTTGTGCGCCTGCGCGCTCATGCGGATCGAACGCGAATCGGCGATCGCCTGGCGCGTCTCGTCGACCGTCGTGAACACGAGTGCGATCTCGCCGTTCTTGATCATGTCGACGATGTGCGGACGGCCGTCCTTCACCTTGTTCACGACCTTCACCGGCACGCCGGCCGCTTCGATCGCGGCAGCCGTGCCCTTGGTCGCGACGATCGGGTAGCCGAGGTCGTGCAGCATGCGCGCGACTTCGACGGCCTTCGGCTTGTCCGCGTCCATCACGGTCAGCAGCACCGTGCCCGACTCCGGCAGGCGCGAACCGGCCGCGAGCTGCGACTTGAACAGCGCTTCGCCGAACGTCTGGCCCACGCCCATCACTTCGCCGGTCGAACGCATTTCAGGCCCGAGGACCGGATCGACGGTCGGGAACTTCACGAACGGGAACACCGCTTCCTTCACGCTGAAGTACGGCGGCTCGACTTCCTTCGTCACGCCCTGCTGCGCGAGCTTCTGGCCGACCATCGCGCGCGCCGCGATCTTCGCGAGCGGCAGGCTGGTCGCCTTCGACACGTACGGCACCGTGCGCGATGCGCGCGGGTTCACTTCGAGCACGTAGATGATGTCCTGCTTCGAACCGTCCGCCTGCGGCACCTGCTGGATCGCGAACTGCACGTTCATCAGGCCGACCACGTTCAGCGCCTTCGCCATCGCGCCCGTCTGGCGCTTCAGCTCGGCCACCGTTTCCTTCGACAGCGAGTACGGCGGCAGCGAGCATGCCGAGTCGCCCGAGTGGACGCCCGCCTGCTCGATGTGCTCCATCACGCCGCCGATGAACACGGCTTCGCCGTCGCAGATGCAGTCGACGTCGCACTCGATCGCGTCGTTCAGGAAGCGGTCGAGCAGCACCGGCGAATCGTTCGACACCTTCACGGCCTCGCGCATGTAGCGCTCGAGGTCGCGCGGCTCGTGGACGATTTCCATCGCGCGGCCGCCCAGCACGTACGACGGGCGCACGACGAGCGGGTAGCCGATTTCCTCGGCGAGCTTCAGCGCTTCGTCTTCCGCGCGCGCGGTGCGGTTCGGCGGCTGGCGCAGGCCGAGATCCTGCAGCAGCTTCTGGAAGCGTTCGCGGTCTTCGGCCGCGTCGATCATGTCCGGCGACGTGCCGACGATCGGCACGCCGTGCGCCTCGAGGTCGAGCGCGAGCTTCAGCGGCGTCTGGCCGCCGTACTGGACGATCACGCCGACCGGCTTTTCCTTGTCGACGATCTCGAGCACGTCTTCGAGCGTCAGCGGCTCGAAGTACAGGCGGTCGGACGTGTCGTAGTCGGTCGACACCGTTTCCGGGTTGCAGTTGACCATGATCGTTTCGTAGCCGTCCTCGCGCATCGCGAGCGCCGCATGCACGCAGCAGTAGTCGAACTCGATGCCCTGGCCGATCCGGTTCGGGCCGCCGCCCAGCACCATGATCTTCTTGTTGGTGGTCGGCTGCGCCTCGCACTCTTCCTCGTAGGTCGAGTACATGTAGGCGGTTTTCGTCGCGAACTCGGCCGCGCAGGTGTCGACGCGCTTGTAGACCGGGCGCACGTTCAGTTCGACGCGGCGCTTGCGCACGTCCTCAGGCGTCGCGCCGAGCAGCTTCGCAAGGCGGCGGTCGGAGAAACCGCTCTGCTTCACGTAGCGCAGCTCGTCGAACGTCAGCGACGCGAGCGTGCGGCCCGCGAGCGCCTTTTCCTTCAGGATGATCTGCTCGATCTGCTCGAGGAACCACGGGTCGATCGCGGTTTCCGCGAAGATTTCCTGGGCCGTCATGCCGATGCGGAACGCATCGCCGACATACCAGATGCGATCCGGGCCCGGCTCGTGGATCTCGATCGCGATCTCGTCGCGGTTGGTCGACTTCTCGTCGAGACCGTCGACGCCGACTTCGAGGCCGCGCAGCGCCTTCTGGAACGATTCCTGGAACGTGCGGCCGATCGCCATCACTTCGCCGACCGACTTCATCTGCGTCGTCAGGCGCGAATCGGCTTCACGGAACTTCTCGAACGCGAAGCGCGGGATCTTCGTGACGACGTAGTCGATCGTCGGCTCGAACGACGCGGGCGTCTGGCCGCCGGTGATTTCGTTCTTCAGCTCGTCGAGCGTGTAGCCGACCGCCAGCTTTGCCGCGACCTTCGCGATCGGGAAGCCGGTCGCCTTCGAGGCGAGCGCCGACGAACGCGACACGCGCGGGTTCATCTCGATGACGACCATCCGGCCGTCCTTCGGGTTGATCGAGAACTGCACGTTCGAGCCGCCCGTGTCGACGCCGATCTCGCGCAGCACCGCGAGCGATGCGTTACGCAGGATCTGGTATTCCTTGTCGGTGAGCGTCTGCGCCGGCGCGACCGTGATCGAGTCGCCGGTGTGCACGCCCATCGGGTCGAGGTTCTCGATCGAGCAGACGATGATGCAGTTGTCGGCGCGGTCGCGCACGACTTCCATCTCGTATTCCTTCCAGCCGAGCAGCGATTCCTCGATCAGCAGTTCGCGCGTGGGCGACAGGTCGAGACCGCGCTTGCAGATCTCCTCGAACTCCTCGCGGTTGTACGCGATGCCGCCGCCCGAGCCGCCGAGCGTGAACGACGGACGGATCACGACCGGGTAGCCGCTGCCGCCCGTCTCCGCCATGATCTCGCCGTGCACCTTGGTCGCCTCTTCCATCGAGTGCGCGATGCCCGACTTCGCGGAACCGAGACCGATCTTGGTCATCGCTTCCTTGAACTTCTGGCGGTCTTCCGCCTTGTCGATCGCTTCCGGCGACGCGCCGATCAGCTCGACGCCGAACTTCTCGAGCACGCCGTGGTGGTGCAGGTCGAGCGCGCAGTTCAGCGCGGTCTGGCCGCCCATCGTCGGCAGGATCGCGTCCGGGCGCTCCTTCTCGATGATGCGCGCGACGACTTCCCACGTGATCGGCTCGATGTAGGTCACGTCGGCCGTGTTCGGGTCGGTCATGATCGTCGCCGGGTTGCTGTTGACGAGAACGACCTTGTAGCCCTCCTCACGCAACGCCTTGCAAGCCTGCGCGCCCGAATAGTCGAACTCGCACGCCTGGCCGATGATGATCGGGCCGGCGCCGATGATGAGGATGCTCTTGATGTCTGTGCGTTTTGGCATGGCTTGTGAATTCAATAAGTAATCGTTGTCGTGGGTCGGCCGGCAGCGCTCAGCTCATGGTGGCGAGCGCGAGCTTCATCGAGAAACCGATGAACAGGCCGCCCACGCTGCTCGCCGCGCCTGCCGCAAGCTTGCGGCGGCGACGGAAGTGCTCGGCGAGCCGCGCACCCGCGAAGATCAGCGTGCTCAGGTACAGGAAGCTCGCGCACTGCGCGATCGCCCCGAGCACGACGAACGACAGCGCGGGATGCGGGAATGCCGGGTCGACGAACTGGATGAAGAACGAGATGAAGAACAGGATCGCCTTCGGGTTCAGCAGGCTCACGATCAGCGCCTTGCGGAACGGCCGCTCGCCGTCGACCGCCTGCGGCGCCTCGGCGGGCTCGCCCGCCGGCGCGCGCAGCTTGCGCCACGCGCCGCGCAGCATGCCCGCGCCGATGTAGAGCAGATACGCGGCGCCGCCGTACTTGACGACGGAGAACAGCAGCGGATTCGCCTTCAGCAGCGACGCGACGCCCGCGGCCGACAGCACCATCAGCACCGTATCGCCGACGAACACGCCGCAGGCCGCGCGATAGCCGGCCTTCACGCCGCGCTGCGCCGCGAGCGACAGCACGTACATCGAGTTCGGCCCCGGCAGCAGGATGATGAAGATCACGCCGAACACGTAGGTCCAGATATCCGTGATGCCGAGTGCGTGGCCGAACATGATGCGAATCTCCCGTCCTTCGGTTGCGTCGGTTGCGTTAGGCGTTGCGCTGCTTCGCCGCGTCCATCAGCGCGGTGAAACGGTCGAACAGATAGCCGATGTCGTGCGGGCCCGGCGACGCTTCCGGGTGACCCTGGAAGCAGAACGCCGGCTTGTCGGTCAGCTCGAAGCCCTGCAGCGTGCCGTCGAACAGCGATACGTGCGTCACGCGCGCGTTGGCCGGCAGCGAATCCGCGTCGACCGCGAAGCCGTGGTTCTGCGACGTGATCACGACCCGGCCGTCGCCGAGATCCTTCACCGGGTGGTTCGCGCCGTGGTGGCCCGTCTTCATCTTCAGCGTCTTCGCGCCGACCGCGAGGCCCATGATCTGGTGGCCGAGGCAGATGCCGAAGGTCGGCACGCCGCGCTCGATGAATTCCTTCGTGGCCGCGATCGCGTAATCGCACGGCTCCGGATCGCCGGGGCCGTTCGACAGGAAGATGCCGTCCGGATTCAGCGCCAGCGCATCGGCCGCGCTCGCCTGCGCGGGCAGCACCGTCACGTGGCAGCCGCGTTCCGCGAGCATGCGCAGGATGTTGTACTTGACGCCGAAGTCGTACGCGACGACGCGGTACTTCGGCGCTTCCTGCATGCCGTAGCCGCCTTCGAGGCGCCATTCCGTCTGCTTCCACTCGAACGGCTTGGTGGTCGAGACGACCTTCGCGAGATCCATGCCCGCGAGGCCCGGGAACGAGCGCGCGAGTTCGATCGCCTTCGCCTCGTCGTCCGAACCGGCCAGGATGCAGCCGTTCTGCGCGCCCTTGTCGCGCAGGATGCGGGTCAGCTTGCGGGTGTCGATCCCGGCGATCGCGACGACGCCTTCGTCGCGCAGGTAATCGCCGAGCGTGCGGTCCATGCGGAAGTTCGATGCGAGCGTGGGCAGATCACGGATGATCAGGCCGGCGGCATGGACTTTCGTGGCTTCGACGTCTTCGGCGTTGACGCCGACGTTGCCGATATGCGGGTAGGTGAGCGTAACGATCTGGCGCGCGTAGCTCGGATCAGTCAGGATTTCCTGATAGCCGGTGATCGCGGTATTGAACACGACTTCGCCGATCGTGTGGCCTTCGGCCCCGATCGAATAACCACGAAAGACCGTGCCGTCGGCGAGTGCAAGCAAGGCGGGAGAAAAAGACGGCAACACGGGAGGCTCCTTGGGGAACACCCTGCTGCCGACCTGTTTACCCTGCCGCGCGAGCGCCGCGCTGCGTGGGCGCGCGTGGTCGCTAGCTGGACGCGACCCGTGCTGTCGAGACGCGAACCCGGCGCGTGGCGCACGAGGCTTCGCGACATCGCCCGGCAGGCGGCGTGCGGCGGATGAACGGGATGAATGAGGTAGGCGCTAGGGTGCGAGGTTGATCAGCACAAACTTTCAAATTATAGCCCGAAAATGGCCTTATCTTCAATCGATATGGCCGTCCGATCATGCGCGCGCTGCCATCGGCAGCGCGGTACGGCAGCACGCGCAACGTGCTGCGGCCCCGTTTCCGCGGCCGCCCTACCTGCCAGCGTACCGCCGGATCAGTGCGCTTGGCCAGCGCCGCGCGCGGGCCACACGTACCAGACCGCACTCGCGAGCTGCAGCGCAAGCAGCACGCCCCACGCGGTGACGTGCGCGGCAGCCGGATAACGGCCGTCGACCGCGGGCCAGTGCGACAGCACCGCGCCGACACCGATCTGGAACGCAAAGATCAGCAGGAAGATCACCAGCGTGAGCGTCGTGTTCGCGCGGCCGATCAGATGGGCGGGAAAGTGCCCGGCCATCACCGCGTAGGTCAGGATGCCGACGCCGCCGAACATCCCGTACGCAGCCCACAGCACGGCCGGCGGCAACGGCACGCGAGCGACGATCGCGACCTGCGTCGCGACGAACAGCGCCATGCCGACACCGCAGAACGCATAGACGGACACGCCGCGCCGCTCGAGCACGCGCGCCGCGGCGCCGAAGCCGACGCAGCCGGCCATCATCGCGAAGCCGAGCACCGACACGAGGCGCGCGGCATGCGGCGCATCGAACCCCGCGACATCGCGCAGGTATGGCCCGACCCACAGCGACTGCATTGCGTAGAACACGCCCTGCGTGACGACCGAGAACGACGAAATCTTCCAGAACGCGCGGCTGCTCAGGATGTGCCACGTGCCCTTGAACTGGCTGACGAGCCCGCCCTGGTGGCGCGCCTGCTTCGCTTCGGGCGCGCCGAAGCCGATCGAGGCTGCGACGATCACCGTCAGCACCGCCAGGCCGAAACAGATCGCGCGCCAGTTCGTCCAGCCGAGCAGCCAGGTCAGCGGCGAACCGACCACGACACCGCCGAGGCCGCCAACCGCCATCACGAGGCCGTTGACGAGCGGCAGCCGGGCGACCGGGAAATGCTGCGCGAGCGCCTTGAACGCCGCGCCGAGACACACCGACACGCCGACGCCGATCAGCAGCCGGCCGATCATCATCGTGCCGAGGCTGTGCGCGGCGCCGAACACGGCGGCGCCCGCCGCCGCGAACAGCAGCATGCCGGCCGTCACGCGGCGCGGGCCGAAGTGGTCGAGCATCACTCCGGCCGGGATCTGCGCGCCCGCGAAGCCGAGGAAATAGAGACTGGTGAGCAGGCCGAGATCGGCGGCCGACAACCCGAGCTCATGCGTGACGAACGGCGCGAAGCCCAGATTGACGCCGCGAAACACATACGACACGAAATACCCGACCGAAAACAGCGCGAGCACCCTCACCTGCACCGACGACATCGCTTCCCCTCGTTACATGAAGACTCTCGAAGCGGCGCCGCCGCGCCGCGCACAAACGAAAACGCCGTCACCTCGGTGACGGCGTTTCGTCGTTATTCGTCGGATGATAGCGCAATCGCGCGACCCGGACCGGCCGCCCGCTGCGCCTTGCAGCCGCGCTACTTCTTCTTGCTCTTGTGCGCGGCGGCCTTCGCGGGTGCAGCCTTCGTCGATTTGGCCGCTGGCTTTGCCGCGCCGCGCTTCGCGCCGTGCGACTTGCCGCCCACCGCCAGGCTTGCGCGCTCGATGTGCGCACTGCCCGCCGACGTCGCGATCCGCTCCGGACCGGGCTCCGCCGGCACCGCACGGCCGACCGGCACGTGCAGCACGAGCGCCTGGCCCGGCATCGCGAGATCGCGATGCGTGCGGTTCCATGCCTTGAGCTGGCCGACCGACACGCCGTAGCGGCCGGCGATCGCCGCCATCGACTGCTTGCGGCGCACGCGAATCAGCATCTTGCGCGTGTCGGGTACGTCCGGCTCCATCGCGAGCGCGCCGTTTTCGGCGACGTCGGCGCTGATGTCCTCGTCGTCGTCATCGCCGCGCGGCACGACGATCGTCGAGCCCGGCTTCAGGCGCATGCCGGCCGGAATCTTGTTGACCGACATCAGCGTATCGGCGTCCACGCCGATCTTCTCGGCGATCGCGGCCGGCCGCGCACGTTCGCTGACCGTATAGGTGGTCCACGTCGAAAGCTGGCCGCTGTACGCCTTCAGGTTCTTCTCGAACGCCGACGCGTTGTCGAACGGCAGCAGGATCTGCGGCTCGGTCGCGCCGAGGATCACCGGCTTCGAGAACGACGGGTTCAGCGATCGGAATTCGTCGAGCGACAGGTTCGCGAGCTTCGCGGCGACCGCGACGTCGATGTCGCGCGACGTCGTGACCGTCACGAAATACGGGTGGTTCGGGATGTCCGGCAGCGTCAGGCCGTACTGCTGCGGGCTCGCGATGATGTTCTTCACCGCCTGCAGCTTCGGCACGTAGTTGCGCGTCTCGTTCGGCATCCGCAGGCTCTGGTAGTCGGTCGGCAGGCCGGCCGCCTGGTTGCGCGCGATCGCGCGCTGCACGTTGCCCTCGCCCCAGTTGTACGCGGCCAGCGCCAGATACCAGTCGCCGAACATGTCATGCAGGCGCGACAGGTAGTCGAGCGCAGCGCTCGTCGACGCGAGCACGTCGCGCCGCTCGTCCTGCCACATGTTGCGCTTCAGGTTGTACGTGCGGCCCGTGCCGGGCATGAACTGCCACATGCCGGCCGCCTTCGCGACCGACAGCGCCTGCGGGTTGAACGCCGACTCGATGAACGGCAGCAGCGCGAGCTCGGTCGGCATGTGACGCGCCTCGAGCTCCTCGACGATGTGGTACAGGTACTTCTGCGAGCGCTCGGTCATGCGCTGCACGTAATCGGGACGCTGCGTGTACCAGGTCGTCTGCATGTCGACGAGGTCGCTCTGCAGGTCGGGCATCTGGAAGCCGCGACGGATGCGCCCCCAGAGATCGGAGTCCGCACTGGTCAGGTCGCCGACGGATTGCTTGTCGACGTCGACAGTTTCTTTGGCGGTGGCTGATTTACGGAGGTAGTTGGACGTCGCCTGCGAATCGGCGGCGTTGTCGGCGACAGGAGCCTGGCTCGCACAAGCGGCGAGTAGCAGGACCACCATCGCACTCAATATAAGTCGCATGAAAATCTCGAATTCCGACGGCTGGAAATTGCAGGCGATACTACGGAAGTGCGTGCTTCACGTCAATAAAAACACCGAAAACTCAGCGAAATCCTACATTTGGAGCAATTTTACAGACTCCGCTTGAGCTTTGGAGTCCTCCGGAAATGATCATCGGAACCGGTTTTTCCACTCGCGCATCAGCGTGAACGCCGCCAGACGATCCGGCACCGTTTCGTGAAGCTCGGCTTCGAGGGTCGCATGGATGGCCGTGCTGTCCGCACGCATGAACGGATTAACCGCACGCTCGTGCGCGATCGTCGTGGGCAGCGTCGGCACGCCGCGCGCGCGCAATGCCTGCGCTTCGTCGCGCCATGCGGCGAGCGCCGCGTTGCCCGGTTCGCACGCGAGCGCGAAGCGGATATTGGACAGCGTATATTCGTGTGCGCAATGCACGCGCGTGTCGCCCGGCAGCGCCGCGAGCGCGTCGAGCGACGCGAGCATCTGCGCGGGCGTGCCTTCGAACAGGCGGCCGCAGCCGCACGAGAACAGCGTGTCGCCGCAGAATACGTGCGGCGCGGCGGCGCCCCGCCCGGCCACGCCTTGGCCGGCCGCGCCTAGACCGGCCGTCTGAAAATACGCGATGTGGCCGCGCGTATGACCGGGCACGTCGAGCACGTCGAACGCGACGGCCGGCGCGTCGAGCGTCACGCGATCGCCGCCCGCAAGCGGCCGCGTGACCACGCCGATCGCCTCGGCTGCAGGGCCGTAAACGACGAGCGGCACATCGGTCGGTTGGCTATTGCGCAGCGCGTCGACACCGCCGACGTGGTCGGCGTGATGGTGCGTGAGTAAAATAGCGGTCAACCGCCAGCCTCGTTCGGCAAGAACCCGGCGCACGGGCGCGGCTTCACCCGGATCGACGGCGATCGCATCGCGGCCGTCCGAGACGAGCCAGATATAGTTGTCTTCGAATGCCGGAACCGGCACGTATTCCAGCTCGTTCATGGGCGCGCAATCATCGTTATGTCTGACCGTCAAATTATAGACTGGCCCGCCTGGACCGACTCGCCTCCCGGCCGCTACGTGCTGGGCTGGGAGCAGGCGCAGCTCGACCGGATCGTGTCCGACGTCTTCGGCTTCCACGCGCTGCAGCTCGGCTTGCCGCAGCTCGACGCGCTGCGCGAGAACCGCATGCCGTATCGCGGCCTCGTGCTCGATCCGGCCAGCGGCGCGAGCGCGCCGTACCAGTATCCGTGGGCGCGCGAAGCGCACGCGCCGGTGCACGCGCCAGCCGATCGCAGCACGACCTGGTGCGACCTGCTCGACCTGCCGTTCGAGTCGCAGAGCGTCGACCTGATCGTGATGCCGCACACGCTCGAATTCACGTCCGATCCGCACCGCCTGCTGCGCGAGGCCGAGCGCGTGCTGATGCCGGAAGGCCAGCTCGTGATCACCGGCTTCAATTCGCTCAGCCTGTGGGGCATGCGGCAATCGTTCGGGCGCATGGCGAACCACCCGTTCGTGCCGGCCACGCGCGACCAGATCGCGTTCATCCGGCTCAAGGACTGGATCAAGCTGCTCGGCTTCGACCTCGAACGCGGCCGTTTCGGCTGCTACCGGCCGCCGCTCGTCACCGACAAGTGGCTGGCCCGCTACGGCTTCATGGAAGCCGCGGGCGACCGCTGGTGGCCGATCTTCGGTGCCGTCTACATGGTGACGGCCGTCAAGCGCGTGCGCGGCATGCACCTGGTCGGCCAGATCAAGATGAAGAAGCCCGTGCTCGCACCCGGCCTGACGCCCGCGGCCTCCCCGACTACCCACCAAGAACATTCATGACAACCGATACCATCGACATCTATACCGACGGCGCCTGCAAGGGCAACCCCGGCCCCGGCGGCTGGGGCGCGCTGATGCGCTACGGCGACCGCGAAAAGGAGCTGTTCGGCGGCGAGCCCAACACGACCAACAACCGCATGGAACTGATGGGCGTGATCGCCGCGCTCGAGGCGCTGAAGCGGCCGTGCCAGGTGATCGTGCATACCGACTCGCAATACGTGCAGAAAGGCATCAGCGAGTGGATCCACGGCTGGAAGAAAAAAGGCTGGATCACCGCGGCAAAGACGCCCGTGAAGAACGCCGACCTGTGGAAGCGGCTCGACGCGCTCGTCGCGCAGCACGAGGTCGAGTGGCGCTGGGTCAAGGGTCACGCGGGCCATCCGGAAAACGAGCGCGCGGACGCACTCGCGAATCGCGGCGTCGAATCGCTCACGGCCTGAACGCCGGCCACTCCCCTGTTTCCTTTGCTTTTCCCGACATGCGCCAGATCATCCTCGATACCGAAACCACCGGCCTGAACGCCCGCACGGGCGACCGCCTCATCGAAATCGGCTGCGTCGAGCTGCTGAACCGGCGGCTCACCGGCAACAACCTGCACTTCTACGTGAACCCCGAGCGCGACAGCGATCCGGGCGCGCTCGCGGTGCACGGACTCACGACCGAATTCCTCAGCGACAAGCCGAAGTTCGCGGAAGTCGCCAGCCAGATCCTCGACTTCGTGAAGGACGCCGAGCTGATCATCCACAACGCGCCGTTCGACCTTGGCTTTCTCGACGCCGAATTCGCGCGGCTCGACCTGCCGCCGTTCACCGAACATTGCGGCGGCGTGATCGACACGCTCGTGCAGGCCAAGCAGATGTTCCCCGGCAAGCGCAACTCGCTCGACGCGCTGTGCGACCGCTTCGGCATCAGCAACGCGCACCGTACGCTGCACGGCGCACTGCTCGACTCGGAGCTGCTCGCCGAGGTGTATCTCGCGATGACGCGCGGCCAGGACAGCCTCGTGATCGACATGCTCGACGACGCGGGCGCCGACGGCGGCGCGGCGAACGGCCAGCGCGTGTCGCTCGCCGCGCTCGACCTGGCGGTGGTGGCCGCGAGCGACGACGAGCTCGCCGCACACCAGGCACAGCTCGACGAACTCGACAAGTCGGTCAAGGGCACGTGCGTGTGGCGCAAGTCCGCCGACGCGGACGCCGCCGAAACGGCCTGACGCACACGGCATGCACTGCGGCCGCGCTTACGTGCGCGGCTGCAGCGCGATGACCGCCATCCCGCCGAGCGCGAGCGCCGCGCCGGCCACATCCCAGCGGGTCAGCACGACGCCGTCGACCACCCGCAGCCAGATCAGCGCAACCGCGATATATACGCCGCCGTAAGCGGCATAGGTGCGCCCCGCGGCGCTCGGGTGCAGCGTCAGCAGCCACGCGAACAGCGCGAGCGACAGCGCGGCCGGCACCAGCAGCCAGACCGGCCGGCCGCCCTTCAGCACGAGCCACGGCAGGTAACAGCCGACGATTTCGGCCAGCGCGGTAGCGGCGAACAGCGCCGCGATCCTCATCAGTTCGGTCATCCGGTTCCTCGTGAATTCGGCCCTCGTCTCCGGGGGCTGCACGGCCCCGCCGCGCGCCGCCGATCATACCCGAGCAGGCCGCGCCGGACGCCCCACCAGACGGGCGTCTCCCGGCAATTTGCACGATCATCCGTCATCGTGCTATCATGTCGCCTGTTTCAACATTCAATCTCTGTCTATTCGATTTCGACAGAAGTCCGTCCGCACGTTGCGGGCCGGTGCTTCGACCGAAATTGCACCCACAGGAAAGCCCGCCCGACAGGCCCGCTTTTCTCGTTTCGTTGCCCCTTTCGGGGCGCTTGCCGGAACGCCGGACAATCGGTCCGCACCGGCATCTGCCGCCTGCATCACGCGGCCCATTCTTCATGAGCGCACTGTCGCGTCGGCCCATCGGGCTCGCGTCGAAGCAGCCCCTTTCGGCCCTTTACCGCCTTTTACGCAGTAAGTGCTTAATGGTCTGCCCCGACGCGCCGCATGCGACACCGCGCTCGCCGGCAAACCGTGTCGGACGGCCCGCCCGTTCCGGCGCAGTCAAAGGAGTGCATGACCTTGACCGCAACACACGTCAGCCCGACCGCTGCTTCTTCCTCCACTTCGTCCGGCGACGCTCCGCTCGCCGCTGACGACATAACCGTCGTCGACCAGAGCCTGCTCAAACGCGCCGTCAGCGCGATGGCCATCGGCAATGCGATGGAATGGTTCGACTTCGGCGTCTACAGCTATATCGCCGTCACCCTCGGCAAGGTGTTCTTCCCGTCCAGCAGCCCGTCCGCGCAGTTGCTCGCGACCTTCGGCACGTTCGCGGCCGCGTTCCTCGTGCGTCCGCTCGGCGGCATGGTGTTCGGCCCGCTCGGCGACCGCATCGGCCGCCAGCGCGTGCTCGCCGCGACGATGATCATGATGGCCGTCGGCACCTTCGCGATCGGCCTGATCCCGAGCTACGCATCGATCGGCATCATGGCGCCCGTGCTGCTGCTCGTCGCGCGTCTCGTGCAGGGTTTCTCGACCGGCGGCGAATACGGCGGCGCAGCCACCTTCATCGCCGAATTCTCGACCGACAAGCGCCGCGGCTTCATGGGCAGCTTCCTCGAGTTCGGCACGCTGATCGGCTATGTGATGGGTGCGGGCGTCGTCGCGCTGCTGACCGCGTCGCTGTCGCAGGAGGCGCTGCTGTCGTGGGGCTGGCGCGTGCCGTTCCTGATCGCCGGCCCGCTCGGCCTGATCGGCCTCTACATCCGGATGAAGCTCGAGGAAACGCCCGCGTTCAAGCGCCAGGCCGAAGAGCGCGAAGCGCAGGACAAGGCCGTGCCGAAGGCGCGCTTCCGCGAAACGCTGATGCGCAACTGGCGTGCGCTGCTGCTGTGCGTCGGCCTCGTGCTGATCTTCAACGTGACCGACTACATGGTGCTGTCGTACCTGCCGAGCTTCATGTCGTCGACGCTGCACTTCGACGAATCGCACAGCCTCGTGCTCGTGCTGATCGTGATGGTGCTGATGATGCCGATGACGCTCTACGCCGGCCGCCTGTCCGACCGGATCGGCCGCAAGCCGGTGATGCTCGCCGGCTGCGTCGGGCTGCTCGTGCTGTCGATCCCGTCGATGATGCTGATCCATACGGGCACCACGGCGTCGGTGTTCGGCGGCCTGCTGATCCTCGGCGTGCTGCTGTCGTGCTTCACCGGCGTGATGCCGTCGGCGCTGCCCGCGCTGTTCCCGACCGAGATCCGCTACGGCGCGCTCGCGATCGGCTTCAACGTGTCGGTGTCGCTGTTCGGCGGCACCACGCCGCTGGTGACCGCGTGGCTCGTCGAAGTGACGAACAACCTGATGATGCCCGCGTATTACATGATGGGCGCCGCCGTGATCGGCATCGTGTCGGTCGTCGCGCTCGCGGAAACCGCGCGCCAGCCGCTGAAAGGCTCGCCGCCGGCCGTCGCGACGCGCCGCGAAGCGCACCAGCTCGCGCGCCAGCTGCGCGAGGAGGACGACCCGGCG
Organism: Burkholderia sp. S-53; assembly: GCF_025560745.1. Classification (NCBI taxonomy): domain Bacteria; kingdom Pseudomonadati; phylum Pseudomonadota; class Betaproteobacteria; order Burkholderiales; family Burkholderiaceae; genus Burkholderia; species Burkholderia sp. S-53. The sequence goes on along the minus strand of NZ_CP090483.1, from coordinate 1,381,236 downwards.
ATCTACGGCGTCGTGTCGCCCGCACGCGCCTGAGCGTCGCCCATGAAAAAGCCCCGGCCGAAGCCGGGGCCCGATCGAATCCGATCCGCCCGACCGGCTTGCGCCGGCCGGGCTTTTTTTCATCCTTCAGCCACGAGCACCCTCACGCTTGCGCTTCGCAGTGACGGCAGAACAACAGCGCACGCGAACGCGACACCGCCGCCTGCGCACCGCGCGCCGCGACGATCAGCCCGATCTGGCCGAGATTGAAGTCGCGCTCGACCATCAACTGCGTCAGCGCGGCAAGCGGCAACACGACGGACGGGTGGTACAGGCTCGATTCGATCAGGGCTTTCATCATCGGCTCCATCTGGCAATGCGTGATTCGATGGAGTGGATTCTAGGGACCGGCCGCTTCCGGATAAACAGCGCGAATGCGAAGTCACTTGTCAGCCGCCGAGAACAATCGGCGGCGGCTTGCCGGGCGGGGCCGAGCGGGCGGAAGGCAACGCCTCGCGCCGTACCGCCAGAGGCCGCCAGGCCTAGGCGAGCGGCGTTTCGACGAACGCCGGCAGCGCTTCCGCCCGTGCCGAATGCGCGGCGAGCGCCGGATAACGGGCCGGATCGATCCGCGCGAGCACCGGGTAATCGGCCGCCATGAACTGCGTGAAGCGCCACGCAACCGCAACCGTCACGTCGGACTGCAGCAGGCGCGCGCCGCCGAACCAGCCGTTCGCGGCCGCGACGAGCGGCTCCAGCTCGCCGTATGCGCCCTCGAGCTGGCTCAGCACACGCTCGATCCACGGCGCGTGCTGCTTGTCGAACGGGCGCAGCGCCTGCTCGTAGACGATCTGCACGGTCTTCTCGGCCGCCGCCAGCGCGAAACCGACCGGCACGAGCACGCGCAGCCGTGCGTCGGCGGCGTCGGGCAGCAGGCGCCGCTCCGGCGCGACCAGGTGATCGAGATAGTCGACGATCAGCGACGAATCGAGCAGCGTTGCACCCTCGTCGGTCACGAGCGTCGGCGCCTTGACGGCCGGGTTGACCGTCCTGAATTGCTCGAAATGACGGAACACCGAGATCGACTCGTGTTCGAACGGCAGGTCGAGCAGCTTCGCCGAAATGGCGACACGGCGTACGAACGGGGAATCCAGCATGCCGATCAGCTTCATCGCAAACGCTCCGCTAAAGGGGAATGGGACCGACGACTGTAGCAGCGTCGCGAGTCGTCGCCTAGCGTGTTCATGCGTACGTCCGCTTGATACGCATCGGCCGGCAGCGCATCAGCCCCCCGCGACCCGGCCACAGTGACCATAATGCAGGTTCACGCCCCTTCCGTCCCAAGGTTCGCCATGTGGTATGCCCTCGTCGAGCAGCAGCGGGAATGGATGCGCGCCTGGCGCGAGGCGACGCGGCACGCGTTCGATGCATGGCCCGCCGCGACGCTGCCGCACGCCGCGTCGTCGTGCTATGACGACCTGTTCGAGCCGCTGCTCGGGCAGCCGGTCGGACCGCCGCGCTTCGACATCGCGCGACCCGCGATCGGCGAGCGGGTCGCCGCGCGCACGCCGTTCTGCGACCTGCGGCACTTCACGCGCGCCGATGCGCAGCGCACGGTGCTGCTGTGCGCGCCGCTCGCCGGGCACGCGGCCGTGATGATGCGGGAAACCGTCGAGACGCTGCTCGCCGACGGCGACGTGTGCGTGACCGACTGGCGCAATGCGCGCGACGTGCCGCTCTCGTCGGGCCGCTTCGGGCTCGACGAGTATGTCGCGACGCTCGACGGCTTCGTCGACGGGCTCGCGCTCGACGATCGGCCGCTGCACGTCGTCGCCGTGTGCCAGGCGACCGTGCCGGCGCTCGGCGCGCTCGCGCTGCGCGCCGCGCGCGGCCTCGCGCCGCCCGCAAGTGTCACGCTGATCGGCGGCCCGCTCGACGCGCGGCTGAATCCGAGTGCGCTCGGCACCGCCGCGGCCACCCGCTCGCTCGACTGGTGCCGCCGCCACCTGATCGACATCGTGCCGCCCGGCTTCGCGGGGCACGGCCGCCACGTGTTCCCGACCTACCTCCAGCAGGGCGAAATCGCGCTGATGTACCCGCAACGCTTCATGTCGCTGATCGAGGCGTACGCGCTGGCCGCGTCGCGCTTCGACATGGCCGCGCTCGCCGGCGCGCGGCGCGCGCTGCTCGAATACACGGCGCTGCTCGACATGCCGGCCGAATATTTCCTCGACACGGTCGACATCGTGTTCCAGCGCATGTGCCTCGCAAACGGCACGTGGAACGTGGGCGGACGGCGCGTCGAGCCGGCCGCGCTGCGCGGTGTCACGCTGCTGACCGTCGAAGGCCGATGCGATGCGGTCACGGGCGCCGGCCAGACGCATGCGGCACTCGACATGTGCAGCGGCCTCGCGGCGGACGAGCGCTATCGCGTCGATATCGACGATTGCGATCACTACGGGCTGTTTACCGGCGCGCACTGGCGCGGCAATGTCCATCCGATGCTGCAGCGCGTGTTCGCGCTGGCCGAGGCCGACCGCCCTCGCCCGCGCCGGATCAGGCGGACGTGATGCCGCGTTGCGTGCGGGCGGCGTCGAGCAGCGTACGCACCTCGTCGTCGCTCGTTTGCTCGAAGCGCGCGTAGAACTGGCTGATCCCGAAGAACGGTCGCGGCTGCGATACCGTGACGAACGCGTCGGCCAGGTCGTCGAATGCATGCAGCGCGCCCGCCGGCGCGACCGGCGTGGCCGCGACGATCCGCGCGGGGCGGCGCTCGCGCAGCGCCTGCAGCGCGACGCGCATCGACGCGCCGGTCGCGACGCCGTCGTCGACGACTATCGCGATGCGACCCTCGACCGGCAGCGGCGGCGCGGCGCCGCGGTACAGCGCATCGCGGCGATGCAGTTCGGCCGTCTCGCGCACGATCACGTCGGCGAGCTGAGCGTCGGTCACGCCCATCGAGCGGATCACCGAACGTTGCAGATGCATCGCGCCGCCGGTTGCAATCGCGCCCATTGCGAGCTCGGGGTCGTTCGGCACACCGAGCTTGCGCACGACCAGCACGTCGAGCGGCGCGCGCAGCGCGTACGCGACCGGATACGCGACGGGCACGCCGCCGCGCGGCAACGCGAGCACGACGATATCGCTACGCCCCGCGTAGTCGCTCAGCGCGCCGGCCAACTGGCGGCCCGCATCGGCGCGATCGGCAAAACACTCGGTCACGATCGGCTCCCTGCCGTTGCGCCGGATGCGCGAACCCGCGCCGGCGCCTGTCAACGAGCATGGTTCATCGGCAGCGCCGATGCAAGCAGGGTCACACCGGCGCGCGCGGGCGCCGAAGGAAGGGGTCAGAGGCCGCTGGCCTGCCGGTACAGCCGCCAGAACGACTGCGCGTAGGATTGCGCGAGCTCGGGCGCGCGCTGGAACACGTTGACCGTCTCCGCATGCACGGCTGCACCGTCGGACAGCGTCGTCAGCGCGACGCTGTCGTCGACGATCACGAAGCGCGGCGCGGGATCGCCTTGTCGCGAATCGATCGCCACGTCGATGCCCGCGGATTTCAGATACCCCGCGCCGCTGGTCTTGCCCGCCCGCGGCGAGCGCACCAGCACGACGCGCACCTCGACGCCCCGCCCGCGGGCCGCGCGCAGCGCGCTCGCGACGGCGGGCGGCACATGCGTGTAGCCGGCCAGCAGCACGCGGCGCTGCGCCTGTTCGATCAGGTCGACGGTCGCGTCGGCCGCCACGTTGTCATACGAAAAGTACGTGCCGACCGATGCGGCGTCGGACGGAATCTGGCTGGCGTGGGCGCTCGTCGCGCAGCAAAGCGCGGCGAGCAGGAAGGCGGCTAGTCTCATGGCGGGCGCCATTGTAGCGACGCCAATTCGCGTGGCAAGCGCCGGCTGCGACGCTGCTGCGCCGGCGCAACACACAGTGCGGAACGGATGCCCGGCGGGTGTGTTTCAGGCCGTTTTTCGGGCCGCCGGTCAGCCGGCCGCGACGCGCGCGAGCCAGCTCGTCACGCCGTCGACGGAACGAAAATCCGCGAGGCTGCGCGCCGGCAGCGCGGGATACGCGCCGCCTGCCATCTCGGCCAGCGCACGCCCGGGGCCGAGTTCGAGAAACGCGGTCGCGCCGGCCTCCACGCAGGCGGCAAGACAGGCCGCCCACTCGACCGGCTCGGCGATCTGCCGGGCAAGCTTGTCGAGGCCCGCGTCGACGTCGAGCACCGACGCGCCGTCGAGGCCCGAAAACAATCGCGTGCCGGGCAGCGGCCGGCGCGCGGGCACCGCGGCAAGCGACGCGCGAAACGCCGGCACGGCCGCTGCGAGCCGGCGCGTGTGCGCCGCGATCCGCACGCACACTGGCGCGACGCGCAGCGCGCCCGCGTGCGCCGCGTCGTCGGCCACCGCATCGACATCGGCCTGCCGCCCCGCGACCACGAACGCGTCGCCGGGGTTCGCGATCGCGATCGCCGCGTCGCGGCCGTCGCACAACTGCGCAAGCTGCGCGCGCGTCAGGCCGCGCACGAACACCATCCGCTCGTCGCCGCCGCTCGCCGCATCCATTGCTCGCGCGCGTGCGTCGGCCAGGTCGAGCGCGTCGTGCGGATCGATCGTCCCCGCGACGCTCCACGACGCGACTTCGCCGACGCTGTAGCCCGCGACGCAGCGCCGGCGCGGCCACGCCGCGTCGAGCAGCGCGGCCGCCGCAAGCGCCTGGACCGTGCAGAGGATCTGCGCGGCGCGGTTTTCGCGCAGCGCATCCGGTCCGGCCTGCCGGACCCACACGCGCGGATCGTCGCCAAGGAGCCGGCCCGCGTGCGCGAACAGCGCATCGGCCTGCGGCGCCGCGCCCGTCAGGTCGAACATGTCGGCGCGCTGCGCGCCTTGTCCCGAACAGAGGATCGCGAGCGTCATCGTGCGTCCCCGCCGGCTTCGAGCGCATCGACGAATACGCTCATCGCGAGCAGGTCGGCCGCGCCGCCCGGGCTCAGCCGGCGCGCAACGAACGCACGATGCGCGGCAGCCGCGCGCAGCCGCCAGTCGCGCGCGCGCACGCCGCCGCGCGCAACGAACGCGCGCGCCGTCGCCCGCGCGAAATCGAGGCCGGCCTGCCCGCCCCGGTGCAGCAGGTTCGTATCGTCGAGCGCCGCGATCAGCGCGAAGCACGCAGCGACGCGCGCGGCTTCCGGGTCGTCGGGAAGGTCGCGCGTCGCACGGCGCAGCGCAGGCAGCCCGATCGCGTACACGGTCGTGAAACCGTCGGCCGCCTCGCGACGCGCGCCGCCGACGCCGTAGCGTCGGCTCGCGCGCTCGCCATGGCTGTCCGGCAAGCGCGGGCCGCCGAGAATATCGGTGCCCCAGCGGCGCGAGACGAACGCGCCGAGCGTCATTCCGCCCGGCACTGCCCCCGGCATCGCAAGCCGGCCTGCGGCCGCGCACAGCAGCCCGAGCCCGAAGATCGCGCCGCGATGCGTATTGACGCCACCGGTCGCGGCGAGCATCGCGTGCTCGGCACGCAGGCCGATCTTGCGCAGCACGGCCATGTCCGCGTCGCGCGCGCCCGCATCGGCGAGTTCCGCGAAATACGGCCGCAGCACGGCGGCGCTGCGCGCGAACGTCGCGGCATCCATGTCCGAATGACTGCCGGTGTCGACGTGGCTGACGAGCCCCGGCTTCGGATAGGTGTCGATCTCGAGCACGAGGCTGCGCTCGGCCAGCCCGGCGATGCGCTCGGCAGCGGACGGCGCCGGTACGCGGCAGGCGGCCCATGCGCTCATCGCGCGTCTCCGGTGAATGCGACGGCAGGCATCAATTCGACCGCGATCGCGGTCTTGACCGCGACTTCGGGCAGCCGCGCGTGCAGTTCGCGCCAGTTGACGCCCGCGCCGTCGTCGCGCAGCAGTTCGCCGTCGATGCGCATCGGCGCGCGCGCGTCGATCGCCGCGAGGCCGTCGAGCAGCGGCGCGAGCGACGCGGCAGTCGGCAGCGGAAACACGATGTCGAGATCGGACGATGCGCCCAGGTATCGCTCGCCCGTCAGCGCCTGCCACGCGAGGCTGCCGAACACGCGGCCCTGAACGCCGCAGCGCGCGCCGAGCGCATCGAGCGCGCGCAACGCTGCGTGCCACGCGTCGGGCGCGGCGGCAAGCACGTCGGCCAGCGCGGGCAGCGGGCCGACCGTCGCGAGCGCGTCGGCGGCGACGTTCAGCGCGATGCGCCGTTTGCCCGCGGCAGGCGGCAGCGGCAGGCCGAGCGGCACGCGGCCGGCATCGGCCTCGTCGGGCGACGCGCGACGCACGATCAGCGGCCAGCCGTGTTCGGCCCATGCGCGCACGAGCGGATCGGCCGCGAGCGCGGGATCGCGCGCGAATGCCGCGCCCCACCCCGCCGCCGTCAGCGTGACGAGCGTGTGGCGGCGCAGCGGCATCTCAGCGTGCGGCACGCGCGAGTTCCTCGACGCGGCGCGCGACGTCGGTCGCGACCGGCCGGCCGCGCGCCGCGCGCCGGTCGATGCGGTCGACCGGCTTGCCGAGCCATTCGCCGACCTGCGCATCGAGCGCGCGGTCCGGGTCGAGCACGGCATCGACGGCGCCCATCTTCACGAGGTTGTCGAGCCCCGGCGCGAACACGGGCGTCGAGCGCGCCATCTCCTTCAGCACATCGATCGACAGCTTGGTCACGCGCGACATCGACGGCAGGTCCATCACCTCCGGCTCGGCGCCCGGCACCGCAAGCAGCGTGCGCGTCGCGAGCGCGGTCGCGATGAATGCGCCGGCGGCCGTGTGGCCGTACAGCACGCCGATCGTCCGGTGCCCGGCGAGATCCGCGTGCATCAGGCACTTCGCGAGATGCGACAGCCCTTCGTTCAGGCCGAGCAGTTCGTCGCGCTTGCTCATCCGCTGGCTGTCGCTGTCGACCAGCACGAGGATCGGCGTGTCGCCGCCGCGCGCGATCGTGTCGAGCACGCGCGACGCCAGCGTCAGCGCCTCGTCGATGCCGAACGGCAAACGGTCGGCGACGCCGATCACGTCGACGCGCGTGCCGGCCAGTTCCGCGTGGCCCGTCAGCAGGCCGCCGGTGCGCGCGATCGAATGGCCTTGTGGAAACAGCGAGTTCAGGACTTCATCGAGCGTCATGCTGCGGCTCCTGCAATTGGTCGGCGAGTTTCGCGAACGCATCGTCGGGCATCCCGGGAATCGCTTCCGGCGCGTCTGCGCCAAGCGCGCGCCACACATCGAGCGCATCCTTGCATGCACCGAACCGTTCAACGCGCGCTTCGAGGCGCGCCTGTTCGGCACGCAGCATCGCCGCATCGAACTTCGGTGCGTGGCCGATCAGGTCGAGCGCCGCCGTGCGGAACGCGTCGGGCGTATCGGCGACATAGCGGTCCGCACCGCCGATCAGCCGCCGGTGCTTGCCGCCCATCGTGCGCCAGATCAGCGCACGGTCCTTCGCGTCGAATTCCTCGACGCCGCGATTCGTTTCGATCACTTCGGGGCCCGACACGCTGATGCGCCCCTGCTCCGACACCGCCAGCGCCGAACAGCACGCGGCGAGCAACCCGCCGCCGCCGTAGCAGCCCGCGCGCCCGCCGATCAGGCCGATCACCGGCACGCCGGCCGCGCGCGCGTCGACGAGCGCACGCATGATCTCGGCGATCGCAAGCTCGCCCGCGTTCGCCTCCTGCAGTCGCACGCCGCCCGTATCGAACAGGATCAGCACCGGCTTGCCGACCTCGCGCGCGGCGCGCAGCAATCCGGTGAGCTTCGCGCCGTGCACTTCGCCGAACGCGCCGCCCATGAAGCGGCCTTCCTGCGCGGCGACGAACACCGGCTGGCCGTCGAGCCGGCCGTGGCCGACCACCATCCCGTCGTCGAACTGCTGCGGCAGGTCGAACAGCGGCAGGTGCGGGCTCGTCACGCGTTCGGCCGGGCCGAGGAATTCGCTGAAACTGCCCGCGTCGAGCAGCCCGTCGATGCGCTGCCGCGCCGACGCCTCGTACCAGCTCGCGCCGTTCGCGACGAACGCGGGCGCGTCGTGGATCACGTCGATCATCACGCGTCCCCCTCGATCGCGCGCACGGCCTGCGCGAGCCGCAGCGACACCATGTCGGGCCGCGCGCCGCCGTCGTTGATCGACAGCTTCAGGCCGCCCGGCGTGCGCCGCTCGACGAAATCCGATACTACGGCCTGCCACACCGCGCCGAAGCCGACGGCCGCGGTGCGGATGTCGATCTCGCATTCGTTGCCCGGCAGCACGCGCTCGACGAGCACTTCGAGATTGCCGGACGCGACCACGCCGACGAGCGCCGCGGCCTGCTCGCCCTTCGCGCGCTCGCGCGCGGTGAAGCGATAGTTCAACTGTTCCATGCCCTCATCCTCACCAGTTGCGGAACCGGGCCGGCGGCGCATAGAGCCCGCCCGACCAGTGCACGAGATCCTTGATCGAGCGCGCGGCGAGCCAGCGGCGGTCGGCGTCGAGCGGATCGATGCCGAGATCCTCCGGGCGGCGGATCACGCCGCGCTCGCGCAGCCGCTCGACCATCTTCCGGTCGCGGCCGCGGCCGACGTCCGTATAGCCGGCGACGCCGCGAATCGCGTGCTCGCGCTCGTCCTTGTCGCGGCACATCAGCAGGTTCGCGATCCCTTCCTCGGTGACGATGTGCGTGACGTCGTCGCCGTAGACCATGATCGGCGCGAGGTCGAGCTGCAGCTTGTCGGCCAGCTTCAGCGCATCGAGCTTCTCGACGAACATCGGCGCGTTCTTGTCGCCGAAGGTCTCGCCGATCTGCACGACGAGCTTGCGGCCGCGCCGCAGCACCGCCGGCGTGTCGGGGTCGGCTTCCGCGCCGGCCTTCAGCCACGGCTCGCTCGGATGGCGCCGCCCGCGCGCGTCGCTGCCCATGTTCGGCGCGCCGCCGAAGCCGGCGATCCGCTCGGCCGTGACCGTCGACGAATGGCCGGACAGATCGATCTGCAGCGTCGAGCCGATGAACATGTCGCACGCATAGAGACCGGCCGTCTGGCAGAACGCGCGGTTCGAGCGCAGCGATCCGTCGGGGCCCGTGAACCACACGTCGGAACGCGCGCGGATGTAGTCGTCCATCCCGACCTCGGAACCGAAGCAGTGGATCTGCTCGACCCAGCCCGACTCGATCGCGGGAATCAGCGTCGGGTGCGGATTGAGCGCCCAATGCGTGCAGACCTTGCCCTTCAGCCCGAGCTTCGCGCCGTAGGTCGGCAACAGCAGCTCGATCGCGGCGGTGTTGAAGCCGATCCCGTGGTTCAGTCGCTTGATGCCGTACGGCTCGTAGATGCCCTTGAGCGCGAGCATCGCGGTGAGGATCTGCGTTTCGGTGATCGCGGCCGGATCGCGCGTGAACAGCGGCTCGACGTAGAACGGCCGGCCGGCCTCGACGACGAAATGCACGCGGTCGCCGGGGATGTCGACGCGCGGCACCTTGTCGACGATGCGGTCGACCTGCGCGATCACGATGCCGTCCTTGAACGCGGTGGCCTCGACGACGGTCGGCGTGTCCTCGGTGTTCGGGCCCGTGTACAGGTTGCCGTCGCGGTCGGCGCTGACCGCGGCGATCAGCGCGACGTGCGGCGTGAGGTCGATGAAGTAGCGCGCGAACAGTTCGAGATAGGTGTGCACCGCGCCGAGCGCGATCTTGCCGCCGAACAGCAGCTTCGCGATCCGCTGCGACTGCGGGCCCGAATACGCGAAGTCGAGACGCTTCGCGATGCCGCGCTCGAACACGTCGAGATGCTCGGGCAGCACGACGCCAGACTGCACCATGTGCAGGTCGTGCACCTTCGCGCTGTCGACATCGGCGAGCGCCGTCGCGAGCAGGTCGGCCTGCTTCTGGTTGTCGCCTTCGAGGCAGACGCGGTCACCCGGCCGCAGCACCGCCTCGAGCAACGCCACGGTGTCGCGTGCATCGACCCGCTTGCCCTGCGCGTAAGCCGCGCCGGCCGCGAGGCGTGCATCGCGCGCCTGCCGCGCGTGATTCCATCCCGTCATGAACAGTTCTCCCGCTTCGATGGTTCAGCGGCATTCTAAGCCTGGCGCCGCCGCCGATTGATGATGTTGACGAATGCGACTCAGAGGACGCCGCGATGGATGCGGCCCGAGCAGCGCCGCATCGCTGAGCCTAGCCGCCGACCAGCGCGCGCGTCGTGAAGAACAGCACCGACGGGCCCAGCAGGCAGCCGACGCCCGTATGGAACGTCGCGACCAGCGCGCCGTACGGGACGAGCCGGCGGTCGGTCGCGGCGAGCCCCGCGCTCACGCCGCTGACGGTGCCGGCGAGGCCGCCGAAGATCATCGCGGAACGCGGCGTCTTCAGGCCCATGAAGTTGGCCGCGACCGGCGTGCCGACCATCACGATGATCGCCTTCACGAGCCCCGTCGCGATGCTGAGCGCGATCACGTCGGAGCTCGCACCGATCGCCGCGCCCGTCACGGGCCCGACGATGTAGGTGACGGCGCCCGCGCCGATGGTCGTCATGCTGACCGCGTCGGTGTAACCGAACGCGCGCGCGATGCACGCGCCGACGATGAACGGCAGCACGGTGCCGAGCAGCAGCGACACGACGCCGACGAGCCCGGCCTTGCGCGCCTCGGTCGGCTGCACTTCGAACGCGGTCGCGACGATCGCGAAATCGCGCAGCATCGCGCCGCCCATCAGGCCGACGCCCGCGAACAGCGGCACGTCGGCGATTCCCTTCTCGCCGCCGGTGAACGCGCCGCCGACATACGCGAGCGCGAGACCGATCACGATCGCGATCGCGGAGCCGTGCACGCGGCCGAACGTGAGCTTGCGCGACGCGATCGACGACAGCCACATGATCAGGCCGACCAGCGCGAACGACGCGACGAGCCCGTTGTGGGCGACGACTTTCTCGAGCATCTGCAGCATGGTGGCCTCCGTCATTGTTCTTCGAATTGCGGCACGCCCGCGAAGGCCGTGTCGTCGCGCCCCATGCGCACGAGTACCGCGATGCAGCATGCGCAGATCGCGACCGCGCCGACGGCGGCGAGCAGCGCGACCGGGCCGCCCTTCAGCGCGGCGACGACGTTCTGGTTCGCGGCCATCGCGACGACGACCGGGATGTACATCGCGCCCCAGAAGCCGACGCCTGCCTCGGTCTCCTTCGGCAGCCAGCCGCGCCGGTGCAGCCACAGGCGCAGGCAGATCAGCAGCAGCATCGCGATGCCGACCCCGCCGACGTTGGTCTTCACGCCGATCGCGCTGCCCAGCAGGTCGCCGAGGAACAGTCCGGCCAGGTGGCAGAACGCCAGCAGCGCGGTTCCGTAGATGATCATGAGTCGTCTCCAGTCTTTTCGTGACGGGCGCCTGACGCGTGCAGAAAGCGGGCCCGCGCGCCGATCGCGTGCGCGGACTGTCTCCTGCGGCGGTGCGCCGCGGCCCGGCGGCCCGTCGTGCGGGCGCGTTCTCGGGCGGTCGATGGGATGATGCGGTTTCGGGCCGGACGCCGGATGCCGTAGACTGACCGAAGCAGCCGCCGGCACGACGCGGGCCACGCGTCCGGTGCGTCCCGTTGTGGGCCGCACCGGGGCGTGATCCGATACTAGCGCCGCAATATCCGGCCATTTATGAAGTTGTCGAAACCGATTCAGTGGATTTAGCAATGCGCCCGTTACCGCCCGAGCTGCTGCGCAGCTTCGTCGCCGTCGCCCAGTCCGGCAGCTTCACCGCCGCGTCCGAGCGCGTGAACCTGTCGCAGTCGACCGTCAGCCAGCATATCCGCCGTCTCGAGGAGCTGCTCGACCGGCCGCTGTTCGAGCGCGACACGCGCAACGTGCACCTGTCGCAGCACGGCGATGCGCTGTTCCGTTACGCGGTGCGCATTCTCGAACTGATGGACGAGGCCGTCACATCGGTGTGCGGGCCGCCGCTGTCGGGCAAGGTGCGGCTCGCGATGTCGGAGGATTTCGCGTCGACGCACCTGACGTCCGCGCTCGCGAGCTTCGTGCAGCGCAATCCGGAGGTCGAGCTCGCGATCTCGACCGGGCTGTCGGGCGACCTGTTCGACGCGCTCGACGAGGGCCGGCACGATCTGGTGTTCGCGAAGCGCATCGCGGGCAGCCGGCGCGGCCGCGTGATCCGCAGCGAGCCGCTGTACTGGTGCACCGGCCCCGATTCGCGGATCACCGGCCACGAGACCGTGCTGCCGCTCGCACTGCATCCGGAGCCGAGCGTGTCGCGCCGCCGCGTGCTCGAAACGCTCGACGCGATCGGCCGGCCTTACCGGATCGCGGTGGTGAGCAGCAGCATCGCGGTCCTGCGTGCGGCCGCGAGCGCGGGGCTCGGCGTCAGCGCGTTCGCCGGCTACGTGATTCCGGCCGGGCTCGCGCGGCTCGACGCGGGGCTGCCCGAGCTCGGCGAACTCGAATACGTGATCGACCGGCCGGCCGCCGCGTCGCGCTCGACGCTCGCGCTCGAAGCCACGCTGGTCGCGGCAGCAGCGGAGTTGTAGCCGTACCGCGCGCGACGCACGCAGCGCGGCCGCATCCGCAACTGACAGCTTTGCCCGGAACGCGTCATCGTCCGCGCAGCACCCGCTCGCGACAATGGGCCCCATCGGTACGCACGGCAAGCCGCCGCGCACATCCGGTATCCCGTCCCCTTGATCGGAGCGCACCATGAACGTCTTGCGATTCGCCGTCGCGACCGCCGCAGCCGCCCTGCTGTCCCCCGCCTTTGCCCAGACCGACGCCGCGGCGCCCGAACAGGGCCTGACGCGCGCGGAAGTCATCGCCCAGCTCAAGCAGGCCTATCTCGACGGCGAACTGCCGACGAACGACGGCAACTACCCGCCGAGCGCCGCGACGCGCGCGCGCAACCGCGAACTCGTGCAGGCAGCGAGCCCGTCGTGGCTTGCGCAGACGCCGCAAGCACCGCAAACGGCAGCGCAGCAGTAGCCGAGCGCGGCCCGACCGATCGCGGCCCGACCGAAACGCACCGCTGCAACGCGGTCACGGCAAAAAGCTGCGGCGCCGCGCGTCGATCAGCTCGACGAGCAGCCGGTCGCGCTCGGCCGCCAGTTCCTGCATCGAATGATCACCCTGGATCGCGCGCAATTCGTCGGTCAGCTTGCGATCGACGTCCGGATCGAACGAAGGCGTGCCGAGGTCGTCCCACCAGCTCGTGATCGGCCCCGACAGGTGTTCGAGGAAGTGCGCGATCCCGCCCGCGCCGCCGCCGAGGTGATAGGTCAGGCACTGCCCCATCAGCCCCCAGCGCAAGCCGGGGCCCCATGCGACGGCCTTGTCCGCATCGGCCACGCTCACGACGCCTTCGCCGACGAGGTGATACACCTCGCGGAACAGCGCGGCCGCGAGCCGGTTCGCGACGTGGCCGGTCATCTCCTTGTTGAGGACGATCGTCTGCTTGCCGAGTGCGTCGTAGAAATCCTTCACGCGCGCGATCACGTCCTTGCCGGTCGCATCGCCGCCGACCAGCTCGACGAGCGGAATCAGGTGCGGCGGGTTGAACGGATGCGCGATCAGGCAGCGTTCCGGATGCTTCGCGCACGCAGTCTGGATGTCCGACATCTTCAGGCCCGACGAACTCGACGCGATCGGTACGTGCGCGGGCAGCACGTCGTCCATCTGTCGGTATAGCGCTCGCTTCAGGTCGAGCCGTTCCGGGCCGTTCTCCTGCACGAAATCGACACCGTCGAGTGCGCGCACGAGATCGGCGTCGAACGACAGCCGCGCGGAAAGTTCGGCGGCCCGGTCGCCGAGAAACGCGGCCAGCGCATCGCGCAGCCGCGCGTCGGCTTGGGGCGCCGGATCGGTCGCGACGACGTCGAAGCCTTGCGTCAGATAGAAAGCGGCCCAGCTCGCGCCGATCACGCCGGCGCCGACGATCGCGATGCGTCGAATGTCCATGGTTGTCCCGTCTCGTTGGTCTGCAGATAGATCGCGGCGATTGTCGCATCGAATCGCACGGGCACGCGTTGACGCAAGTTGCGGGTTCCCTCTTGAAATGCGTTGCGGCGGCCACTAATTACGTGTTGCCGGGCAGTGCTCCATGCAACGCACTGCCCCCGTTTCGACCCAGTGGAGTCGCCCGGCGCGCCCGCCGCAGGCGTCGCGCCGTCGCGTCTCCCGCGTTCCCTGTTCCGGAGGACCATCATGAGCGGTATCCATAACGGCCACGACCTGTTCGACGAATTCGCCCGCGTGCAGCGGCAGGTCGCGAACCTGTTCGGCGAACTCCCGTCCGGCATCCGCGCGGTGCGGCCGGGCGCGTTCCCCGCGCTGAACGTCGGCGCCACCGACGATGCGATCGAGATCGTTGCGTTCGCGCCCGGCATGGCCGCGGCCGACTTCGACGTGTCGATCGACAAGGACCTGCTGACGATCAGCGGCGAGCGCAAACCGGCGCCGCGCGGCGAAGGCGACGACGTGCGCACCTATGCGCAGGAGCGCTTTCACGGCACGTTCCGCCGCGTCGTCGAGCTGCCGCAGAATGCGGACGCCGACAACGTCAGCGCGCGTTACGAAAACGGCTGCCTGCTGATTCGCGTCGGCCGGCGCGAAGCATCGAAGCCGCGTGCGATCACCGTTCAGTAATATTCAGGATACCGACATGAACACGAATCCAACCCTGGCCGAACGCCACACCGCCACTGCTCACCCGGCCGCCGCCGCGCGGCGGCCCGCGATCACGCCGGCCGTCGACATCGTCGAGAACAATCTCGGCGTTACGCTGCGGGCCGACCTGCCCGGCGTGCCGCGCGAAAACCTCGATGTGAAGGTGCACGACAACACGCTGACGATCGAAGCCGATACGCAGATCGACACGCCGGCCGACCTGCGCGTGCGGCACGCCGAAGTCCGCGCGCCGCGTTATGCACGGACCTTCGTGCTGAGCCCCGATCTCGACACGTCCAGGATCGACGCGAACCTGCGCGACGGCGTGCTGACGCTGACGATTCCGCGCCGCGAAGAAACGCGCCCGCGCCGCATCGACGTGACGGCAGGCAACGCGTAAGCGCCGCAGCGCGACATGTTTCGACACGCATGAAAAAGCCCCGCCGGGCGCGATACCCGGCGGGGCTTTTTTGCATCGGCGGACGCGTATGCGTGCGCGCCGTATCCGGATTCAATCGAAATCGAACAGGTCGAACATCGATTTGCGGCGGCGCTGGCCGTCGTGCCGGTGACGGTCGTCGTGCGAGCGATTGTCGCGCCCCCAGTTGTCGCGATCGCGCGGCGCATGGGTGTGGGCGTGGGTGTCGCGCGACGCAGCCGGCTCGTCGCGGTGCGCCGGCGCATCGCTGCCCTCGCGGGCGATCAGCTTGTCGAGTTCGCCGCGATCGAGCCACACGCCGCGGCACGTCGGACAGTAGTCGATCTCGATCGACTGGCGCTCGGCCATCAGCAGGTCGGGCGTCTTGCAGACAGGGCATTTCATCGCGTTTCTCCTTTCCGTGCGAATTCCTGACGAATTCCGTATGAAGGCGTGCGAGCCGGCCGCCGCAGCGGCCGGCCTCACACGCGGGGGCTTAGTTGCCTTCGACCCGTGCCGCGCGCTTCGCCTTCGCGCGCCGCGCCAGCATGTTCATGCCCTCGACGAAAGCCGAGAACGCCATCGCCGCGTAGATGTAACCCTTCGGCACATGCGAACCGAAGCCTTCGGCGATCAGCGTCATGCCGATCACGACCAGGAACGACAGCGCGAGCATCACGATGGTCGGGTTGCGGTCGATGAAGCGCGCCAGCGGCTGCGCAGCGAACAGCATCACGGCCACCGCGACGATCACCGCGACGAACATGATCGGGATGTGCTCGGTCATGCCGATCGCGGTCACGATGCCGTCGATCGAGAACACGATGTCGAGCATCACGATCTGGCCGATCGCGGCCCACACCGTCAGGCCGGCCGCGCCGCCGGAGCCGCCCGCGCCGTCGCCGTCGTGCGACACGTGGTGATGCATCTCGGTGGTCGCCTTCCACACGAGGAACAGGCCGCCCGACAGCAGGATCATGTCGCGCCACGAGAACGCGTGGTCGAAGAGCGTGAACACCGGTTCGGTGAGGCTCGCGATCCACGCGACGCTGCCGAGCAGCGCGAGGCGCATCACCAGCGCGAGCGCGATGCCGAGGCGCTGCGTGCGGGCACGCTGCGCTTCGGGCAGCTTGTTGCTGAGGATCGAGATGAAGATCAGGTTGTCGATGCCGAGCACGACTTCCATCACGACGAGCGTCAGGAGCGCAGCCCAGACGGCGGGATCGACGGCAAGCGTCAGCAGGTAGTCCATGAAATGGGCCGATACGAAAGTGGAAAGCCCGATGATATTCCGGCCCGAACTTCGAAAAAATCAGAGAGAATCTGATTTTAGGTTCGGTTTTTCCGAAGTTTCGATCCGATGCTCAATTTCCGACATCTGTACTATTTCTGGGTCGTCGTGAAGGAAGGCGGCTTCACACGCGCGGCCGGCCGGCTCGACATGGCCGTGCAGACGATCAGCGCGCAGGTGCGCGAGCTCGAGAAATCGCTCGGGCACCAGTTGTTGCGCCCGGCCGGGCGCGGCGTCGCGATGACCGACGCGGGCCAGGCGGCGTATGCGCGCGCGGAGGTCATCTTCGAGATCGGGCGGCTGATTCCCGACGAAGTGCGCGCGGCGGCCAGCCAGCCGACCGTGCGGCTCGCGGTCGGCCTCGCGGACGGCATCTCCAAGCTCGCCGCGCATGCAATCCTCGCGCCCGTGCTCGACACGCCCACGCTGCGGCTGCTGTGCCACGAGGGCGAGCACGATGCGCTGCTCGCGGAACTCGCGCTGCATCATCTCGATCTCGTGCTGGCCGGCCAGGGCGCGCCGTCGGGGTCGAACCTGCGCGTGACGAGCGAGCGGCTGGTCGCGTCGCCGGTCGACTGGTATGGCCCCGCGGCACTCGTCACGCCGGCCTCGCGGCAGCGCTTTCCGCAGTGCCTGGCCGACCTGCCCGTGCTGCTGCCGACCGCGCATTCGGCGCTGCGTGCACGCCTCGACCTGTGGCTGGAAGGCGAACGGATCGTGCCGCGCGTGGCCGGGGAATTCGAGGACAGCGCGCTGATGGCCGTGTTCGCGGCGCGCGGCCTCGGCGTGTTCCCGCTTAGCGAGCTCGGCGCGAACGACGCATCGCTGCTGCGCGGCCTCAGGCGGCTCGGGCGCGCAGGCGACGTGACCGAGGAAATCCACGCGATCCGCTCGCGGCGTGGCGAACATCATCCGCTGACGTCGCAATTGCTGGCTTGCGCGCGACCGTCGCCGGCCGCCTAGCGCCCTGTCGCGATCGTTCTCGCCGGTAACGGCTCCCCGAAACTGTCATGGGCGGAAACAGCTCCGGAAACGAACGCGACATCAAACGAAACTATAATGACGCCCCGGCCATCCGAGATTGCCATGCGCCCATTTCCGGCCCCGCCGTTGCGCGACGGCCGCCATCCGGTTGCCGCGCGACGCGCGCAACCCGGCGCTGCATCTCGCCGAGCCTTCTGAAAGACGCCATGCACAACCGATTTCGCCTGTTTTCCGTTTCGTGCGCACTCGCGGCCGCGACCGTGCTGGCGGCGTGCTCGACGCCGCCCAAGCCGATCTACCAGCAGGAACAGTTCGACGCGGCGACCAGCCCGTATGCGCACACGTTCCACTCGAAATCCGACGCGGCCTGCGAGGCCGCGCGGCGCGCGCTGTTGAGCCAGGGCTATGTGGTGTCGTCGTCGCGCAACGATGCGGTCGACGGCAGCAAGAACTTCCAGCCGAACAACGACATGCACGTCGTGATCGAGTTTCACGTCGTGTGCGCGGATGCGAACGCGGACGGCTCGTCGAGCATCGCGTACGTGAACGCGGTGCAGGACCGCTACACGCTGAAGAAGTCGAATACGTCGGCCAGCGTCGGCCTCAGCGTGTTCGGCTCGCTGTCGCTGCCGATCGGGTCGAGCGACGATGCGCTCGTCAAGACCGCGAGCGAGACGATTCCCGCCGGCGTGTTCTACGAGCGCTTCTTCAATCTCGTCGACCATTTCCTGAAGATCGACCCGGCCCGCCGCGACCGCGCCACCGTGAAAGCCGCCGAGAAGGAAGCCGTCACGCCGCTGCCCGAGCCCGCACCGACGCCGCAAGGCGAACCGATGAAGATGACGACGCCGGTCGTGCCGACGCCGCCCGCGGCGCCGGTGCCGCTATCGGTGCCGGCTGTCGCGCCCGGGTCGGGCGCGATCGCCGTGCCGGCCGCGGCGGCGACCGTTGTCGCGCCGGCCGCGATGCGTGCGGCCGCTCCGGTGGCGGCGTCTGGTTCGGTGGCGGGTTCGGTGCCGGCACCGGCAGCGGCTTCCGGGCTGGCACCCGTGACGACTTCGTCGCCCGTACCGGCTTCCAGCCCGACGGCATCGCCCGCCGCCGCGGCCTCCGCGCCCGGCGTTTCGGCGCCAGCCGTCGCCACGCCGGCATCCGCAACATCCGCACCCGCATCGACATCCACGCCGTCGAGCACATCGCCTGCGTCGGCGGACAAAACGCCCGCCCCCGCCGCTGCGAACCCCGTCGCATCGTCCGCGCCGTCCGGCGCGAGCGCACCGGCCGCGAACTGACCGGCGGTCCAACCGGCCGTCCAACTGGCCGCCTGTATCGTCGCGCCCGGCCGCATCCGGCGCAGCGCGACGATACGCATCCCTTCCCCGTCATCCCCCGCAGGAAGATCCGCACCTCCGGCTACGTTTCCGCCATTGCAATAACGGGAACGTGAAATCGACGCTTCGCGGCAAACCACGCGCAGCCAATGCCCGAGGTTGCCAAAATCGACGATCGTCCTTCCGTCACCCAACCAACCTGCGTACCGGCTTCCCCGTTTACCGCAACGTCGCGCGCAGCGTCTGCACGCTTCGCGACAAGCCGCGCTTAGCCGATGCCAGCGGTCGCCAAAATCGACGATCGTCCTTCCGTCACCCAACCAACCTGCGTACCGGCTTCCCCGTTTACCGCAACGTCGCGCGCAGCGTCTGCACGCTTCGCGACAAGCCGCGCTTAGCCGATGCCAGCGGTCGCCCAAATCGACGCTCGTCCTTTCGTCACCCAACCAACCTGCGTGCCGGCTTCCCGGCTTACCGCAACGTCGCGTGAAGCGTCTGCAGATGCTCGACGGTCGCCGTCACGCCGCCGCAGACGATCACGGCAATGTCCGATGCCGACGTCAGCACCGGCACCGGCCGCTCGAGCGCGGCCAGCGCGGCGCCGCATGCGGGCTCGACGACGATCCGGTGTTCGTCGAGGAACCGCAGAGACGCGGCCACCGCGTCCGCATCGGACACGACGACGGAATGGATCTCGTGCCGCGTCGCCCATTCGACCGCCGCGTCGCACGGCCGCTTCGCGCCGAGCGACGTCGCGATGCTCGCGATCGCCGGCAATTCGACCGGGCGCCCCTGCGCGAGCGAGCGCGCATAGCAGTCGGCACCTTCCGTTTCGGCCGCGACGACCGGCACGTCGTGCCAGCCGTTGCGCGCCAGCCCTTCGAGCACGCCGCACAGCAGCCCGCCGCCGCCGACCGCGAGCACGACCGCGTCGGGCTTCGGGCCGACGGCCGCCATCTCGTCGATCATCGTCGCGTGGCCCTGCCACAGCACGCGGTCGTCGAACGGATGCACGAACGCGTCGCGCTCGCCGAGGGCCGACTGCGCGAACGCGTTCGCCTCCGCCCAGCTCGCGCCGTGCACGACCAGCTCCGCACCCTCGACGCGGATCAGCTCGCGCGCGCGGGCCGACGCGCTTTCCGGCACGACGACGCGCACCGGCACGCCGAGTTCGCGCCCGCAGTACGCGACCGCGATGCCCGCGTTGCCGCCCGACGACGACACGAACCGCCGCGCGCCGGCCGCGTGCCGCGCGTCGCAAACAGCACCGATGCCGCGCAGCTTGAACGAGCCCGACGGCTGCAGCGCATCGAGCTTCAGCCGGATGGTCCTGCCGAGCCGGCGGGACGCGATTTGCGAGCGGATATAAGGGGTCTGAATATGAAGCGGCATGGGGCGGGACACGGTCGGAACGCAGGAAACGCACGCGACTCGCGGACGAGTGCGGCAACGATGGTCATCGTACGGCACGCGCGTCATGCCTTCCAATACCATCGAATGGCGTTTGCTATGCTTCACAGGCATATCCATTCACCGAAACGGGCTCCGCATGCGCCAGATCGAACTGCGTCACCTGCGTTACTTCGTGGCCGTCGCGCAAGCGGGCAGCGTGATGGCCGGCGCCCGCGCGGCCGGCATCGTCCAGCCCGCGCTGTCGCGGCAGATTCGCGAACTCGAGGACGCGATCGGCACGCCGCTGCTGATCCGCCGCGCGACGGGCGTCACGCTCACCGCGGCCGGTACGAGCTTCCTGCAGGATGCGACCGGCCTGCTCGCGACACTGCAGGACAGCCGCGAACGCGCGTTGCGCAGCGCGGCCGGCCAGCTCGGCGAACTGCGGCTCGGCGCGCTGCCGAACTGCCTGCCGCTGCCGATCGTCGCGAAGGTCCTCAAGACGTTTCGCGACGCGTGCCCGGACGTGAAACTGTCGATCGCGCCGATGCTGTCGGCCGAACAGGCGAGCGCGCTGGTGCGCGGCCAGCTCGACGCCGGGATCATGGCGTGGCGTCGCGAAGAGGCGCCGCACCTGTCGGGCGTGCGGCTGCTGAGCGACCGCTTCGTGCTCGCGATGCCCGCGCCGCCCGGCGGACGCTTCAACGCGCCGCGCGCGCTGGCCGACGTCGCGAACGAGCCGTTCGTCTGGTTCGACGCGCAGCGCTCCGCCGCACACCACCGGTTCCTGATGGCGCAATGCCAGCAGGCCGGCTTCATGCCGCGCATCGCGCAGGTCGGCAGCGACATCCCGACGCTGATCGGCCTCGTCGCGGCCGGGATGGGCTGTGCGTTCGTGCCGGAAAGCGCGTCGCCGACCTGCCCGCGCACGGTTCGGCTCGTCGCGCTCGACGAACTCGCGAGCCGCTTCGACATCGAGTTCGTGTTCGACGGCGCGGCAGCGGTACCGTCGCCCGTCGTCGCACGGTTTCTCGCGGCCGTGCGCGACGCGGCCGGCGAACCGGCTTGATCGGGCGTCGCGCGTCGGGCGCCGTGCGTCGGGCGCCGGGCACGCGCGACGAGCGATCGGGCGACGCGATTCGCGCCGCCGGCTCGCGAACGGATTCCGACCTCCGCTGCATCGACGTTTTAGCCGTTGCAGCGCACTAAACGTGCGGCATCACGCCCGCAAAAATTCTTTTGAAGCGATGACGACGGACACGCTGGCGCCCGCATTTTTAAATTGACACCAAAAACGGCCGTTTAACGCCAATTCGAATTGTCATCCTCCGAAATATACTTCGCGCGCATCCAGCCCTCGTGCCAAAGAGAGGATGCGTTTCCGCCCCGGTCACGGTCCCCCTGTGGCCGGGGCTTTTTTTCCCGCGCGCCGCGCCGGCAAAGGGTTTCAGGTCGCGAGGGGTTGCAGCCTGCGCATGAACGCCCCGTTCGATCCCCCGGGCCACACGCTGCTGTGCAGTCGCCTGCCGACTCCCGGATCGCCGCGCGGGACGCTCGTCAATCCGTCGCGAACCACCGCCGGATCACGATCCCACAACCGGAAACCACGCCCTTTTCTTTACGAAAACCTTTTAGACAAGACACCTTCGTTCGCCCGCCCCGCAGGAGCGCCGCCCGCGGGCCGCGCGCGCACGCCGGACGCGCTCCGCATTGTTGACATGAAATCAAGATAATTTCGCCTTCACGCAGCTTTTTCCACAAAAGTAATGCAGGCACACTTCGCGCTGTTCTCAACGGCCCCGTGCCGTTGTCCGTCGATTACAGGAGCCCATCGCGTGAACGCCACGACCTCTTCTCCTTCCCGCCCGCGCGGCGGCGCCGCGCTGCCGCTGCTGGCGCTCGCCGCCGGTGCGTTCGGCATCGGCACGACCGAGTTCTCGCCGATGGGCCTGCTGCCCGTGATCGCCGACGGCGTGCACGTGTCGATCCCGCAGGCCGGCATGCTGATCAGCGCCTATGCGATCGGCGTGATGGTCGGCGCCCCGCTGATGACGCTGCTGCTCGCGCGCTGGTCGCGCCGCTCGGCGCTGATCGCGCTGATGTCGATCTTCACGATCGGCAACCTGCTGTCGGCGCTCGCGCCGGGCTACACGACGCTGCTGCTCGCCCGCCTCGTGACGAGCCTCAACCACGGCGCGTTCTTCGGGCTCGGCTCGGTGGTCGCGGCCGGCCTCGTGCCGCGCGACAAGCAGGCGAGCGCGGTCGCGACGATGTTCATGGGTCTCACGATCGCGAACGTCGGCGGCGTGCCGGCCGCGACCTGGCTCGGCCAGATCATCGGCTGGCGCATGTCGTTCGCGGCGACCGCGGGCCTCGGCCTGATCGCGATCGCCGGCCTGTTCGCCGCGCTGCCGAAGGGCGCAGCCGGCAAGATGCCCGACCTGCGCGCCGAACTGTCGGTGCTGACGCGCCCGGTCGTGCTCGGCGCACTCGGGACGACGGTGCTCGGCGCCGGCGCGATGTTCACGCTCTACACGTATGTCGCGCCGACGCTCGAACACCTGACCGGCGCGACGCCCGGCTTCGTGACCGCGATGCTCGTGCTGATCGGCGTCGGCTTCTCGATCGGCAACATCGCCGGCGGCCGCCTGGCCGATCGCTCGCTCGACGGCACGCTGGTCGGTTTCCTGTTGCTGCTGATCGCGACGATGGCCGCGTTCCCGCTGCTCGCCAGCACGCACGCCGGCGCCGCCGTCACGCTGCTCGTGTGGGGTATCGCGACGTTCGCGGTCGTGCCGCCGCTGCAGATGCGCGTGATGCGTGCGGCCCACGAAGCGCCGGGGCTCGCGTCGGCCGTCAACATCGGCGCGTTCAACCTCGGCAACGCGGTCGGCGCGGCAGCCGGCGGCGCGGCGATCTCGGCCGGCTTCGGTTATGCGGCGGTGCCGCTCGTCGGCGGGCTGATCGCCGCGGCCGGACTCGCGCTCGTCGTGCTGCAGATGACGCAGCGGCGCCGCGCCCCGGCCACCGCGAATTCGTAAGCGCCGCCCATCCGGTGCCGGGACCCGGCGCGGACGGACGGCGCACACCATCCGGCGCTGCCGCGTCAGCGCGCGGCGGCGAACCCGCCGAAGAACGCACGCGCGTTCGCGTCGAGGCTGTCGAGGTGATAACCGCCCTCCTGCACGATCACCGTCGGCAGGCCGAGCGCGCCGATTGCGCCGCCGAGCCGCCCGAACCCATCGGTCGTGACGGCGACCTGCGATTGCGGATCGTCCTTGTAGATGTCGAAGCCAAGCGCGAGCACGAGCGCATCGGGCTGGAACCGCGCGAGCGCGCGCAGCGCGTCGTCGAGCCGCTCGAAGAACACCGACTCCGGCGCGCCGTGCGGCATCGGCAGGTTGAGGTTGAAGCCGTCGCCCGCCCCCGCGCCCGTCTCTTCCTCGTAGCCCGCGACGACCGGATAGAAGTTGGTCGGATCGCCGTGGATCGACACGTACATCACATCGTCGCGGCCGTAGAAGATCTCCTGCACGCCCTGCCCGTGATGCATGTCGGTATCGAGGATCGCAACGCGCCGATGGCGGCCGAGCAGCGACTGCGCGGCGATCGCCGCATTGTTCAGGTAGCAGAAGCCGCCGGCCGCGTCGCAGCGCGCGTGATGGCCCGGCGGTCGGCACAGCGCGTAGGCCTCGCGCGCGCCGTCGTTGACGTCGGCCGCGGCCGCGAGCGCGCCCTGCGCGGACCAGTACGCGGCGCGCCACGTGTTCGCGCCGACCGGGCAACTGCCGTCGGCGAGGTAGCGCGCGGCTTTCGCGAGTACGCCGCGCAGCGGGTTCGGCTCGCGCACGAACACGTTCGACATCACTTCGTCGCCCCAGTCGTCGGGCATCCGTTTCCAGTCGCGGTGCGCGTCCTCGAGAAAGCGCAGGTAGTTCATGTCGTGCACGGCCGCGATCTGCGCGATGCCGCGGTCGGCCGGCTCGCACACGTCGAAGTCGAGCGAGCGCACTGCGGCGACGAGCCGCGCCGCGCGCTCGGGCACTTCCTGCGGTTCGCGCATCTGCCCGCGCGACAGGTAGCTGCGCGGATGGTGCAGCAGTTGTTCGGGATGGAAATAGGTTTTCATCGTTCGTCCTCGTCGGTTCGCCGCGTCATGCACCGTGCGCGGTGGTCGCCGCTTCGATGCGCACCGCGATGCCGGCGCGCGCCAGCACCGCATGGAGCAGCACGTTCGTGCCGCGCGTCACGTCGTCGGGCAGCGCATCCTCGGCTTCGTTGTGCGACAGGCCGTCGACGCACGGGATGAACACCATCGCGGTCGGGAAGCGGCGCGCGAGCAGGATCGCATCGTGGCCGGCGCCGCTGACGATCCGCTCGTTCGTGTAGCCGAACGCGGCCGCCGCCTGCGCGACCAGCTCGACGCAGTCGCGATCGAACGGCGTCGCCGGGCTGCGCCAGCAGGTGTCGATCGCGACCTGCACGCCGCGCGCGGCGGCGACGCGTGCGCACGCCTCGCGCAGGTCGCGCTCCATCGCATCGACTTCGGCATCGTCGTGATGACGCAGGTCGACCGTGAACGTCACGTCACCGGCGATGGTGTTGCGCGACGCATTGCTGATGCCGACCTGCCCGATCGTCGCGAGCCCGCGCGGCGCGTAGCCGGCGACGATCCGTTCGAGCTCGAGCGCGATCTGCGCGCTCGCGAAATACGCGTCCTTGCGATACGGCATCGGCGTCGTGCCCGCGTGCGCGGCGACGCCCGTCACCGTCACGTCGAGCCAGCGGATCGCCTGCCCGCCCGTGACGATGCCGATCGTCGTGCCGTTCGCCTCGAGCACGGGCCCCTGCTCGATATGCGCTTCGAAATACGCATCGACCTCGCCGCCCGTCGCGCGCGTGCCGCGATAGCCGCATGCGTCGAGTGCCGCGCCGAGCGTGACGCCGTCGGCGTCCTGCTTCGCGAGCGCGTCGGCGAGCGGCAACGCGCCCGTGAACACGGCCGACCCGAGCATCGCCGGCGCGAAGCGCGCGCCTTCCTCGTTGGTCCACGACACGATCTCCAGCGGCTTGTCGGTCGCGATGCCGGCATCGTTCAGCGTACGCACGAGTTCGAGCGCGGCGAGCACGCCGTACACGCCGTCGAAGCGGCCGCCTTCGGGTTGCGTGTCGAGATGGCTGCCGATCAGCACCGGCGCAGCCTGCGCATCGGCGCCGTCGCGCCGCGCAAACAGGTTGCCGGCTGCATCGACGCTCACCGTCATCCCCGCGTCGCGGCACCATTGCGCGAACAGGTCGCGCCCGAGCCGGTCGTCGTCGGTGAGCGCGAGGCGCCGCACGCCGCCGCGCGGCGTCGCGCCGACGCGCGCCATGTCGGCCAGGCTCTGCCACAGACGTGCGCCGTCGATTTCCAACAGGTCTTTCATGTGCACTCCAGATGAATTCGTTCGTAGAGGTTCATTGCGAGCCGAGCGCTTCGGCGGCGGCCGGCTGCGCCGCCCGGCGCGCATCGAGCGCAACGATGCAGAGCAGCGAGATGCCGGCGAGACACGTGTAGAACACCGCGAGCGGCCACCATTGGCCCGTGAAGCGATGCGCGAGCCACGTGCCGACGAGCGGCGTCAGGCCGCCGGCGATCGCGCCGCAGATCTGGTACGCGAGCGAGATCGCCGAATAGCGCACGTGCGCGGGAAACACGTCGCTCACGAAGCCCGCGATCACCGAATAGAAACCGGCCATGCACACGACCGCGAGCGCGATGCCCGCAACGAGCGATACGGACGTGCCGCCCTGCACGAGCATGAACATCGGATACGGCGACAGCATCGCGAGCAGCGCCGCGAGCTTCAGGAAGCGCGCGCCGCCGATGCGCTCGGCGATCCATGCGGCGATCGGCTGCGCGACGAACTGGATGATCGCGACCGCGAACAGGCTGTCGAGGATCAGCGAACGCGATACGCCGACGTACTGCGTCGTGTACGCGATCATGAACGTGTTCGTGAAATAAACGCCCGCGATCCCGATCGTGTTCGCGCCGATGCAGAGGGCCACGAGCCCCGATGCGGAACGGAACACTTCGGCGACCGGCAGCTTCACCGTGCGGTTCGCTTCCTTCACGCGCGCGAATTCCGGCGACTCGTTCACGCCGAGCCGGATCAGGATGCCGACCACCAGCAGCACCGCGCTCGCGAGAAACGGCAGGCGCCAGCCCCATGCGAGGAAGTCGGCCTTGTCCATCGACGTGACCGCGCGGAACGCGATCAGCGACAGGATCAGCCCGGCCGGGCTGCCGAGCTGCGCGAACGACGCGAAGAATGTGCGACGCCCCTGCGGCGCATGCTCGCCCGCCATCAGCACCGCGCCGCCCCATTCGCCGCCGACCGCGATCCCCTGCACCACGCGCAGCACGACGAGCAGCACCGGCGCGAGCATGCCGACCTTCGAGTAATCGGGCAGCAGCCCGACGCAGACGGTCGCGACGCCCATCATCATCAGCGTCGTCATCAGCGCCTTCTTGCGGCCGATGCGATCGCCGAGATGGCCGAAGATGACACCGCCGAGCGGCCGCGCGAAGAAGCCGACCGCGAACGTCGCGAACGACGCCATCGTGCTGACGAACGGGTCGCGCGACGGGAAATAGAGCTCGCCGAACACGAGCGCGGCGGCGGTCGCGTAGATGTAGAAGTCGTACCACTCGATCATCGTGCCGATGAACGCGGCCGTCGCGGCGCGTCCCGGCTGGCGGGCGGAAGGAAGGGACTGGGTCATGCGGGCTCCTGACGCGCGCCGCGGCGGTGCGACGCGCACTATCGTGATGACGGCCGTCTGGCGCGGCCTCGCGCCGCACGCTGCGGCACCCCTCCTTTATCGGCGACCGCAAATCATTAGTCAAATTTCAAGTTATTATTCGCCGTATAAATTCAACTAATACCCGCCACTACGCCTCGCCCGGAGACCCGATGCGCCCCGACCTCGCCCCGTTCCTGAACGACCGTCTCGACTGGAACCTGCTGCGCACCTACCTGGTGATCATCCAGGAGCGCAGCGTGAGCCGTGCGGCCGCGCGCCTGCACGTGACGCAGCCGGCCGTGAGCCAGGCATTGCGGCGGCTCGAGGACGCACTCGAGCGCCGGCTGATCGAGCGCCGTGGCGCGCACTTCGCGCCGACACCGGCCGGCGAAGCCGTGTACCGGATCGCGAGCGACATCTACGGCGGCATCTCGCGCCTCGAAACCGAAATCGACGACAGCACGGCCGACCTGACCGGTTCGATCCGGCTGCTGACGGTGAGCCGCATCGAGTCGCCCGTCTACGACGAGTTCCTCGCGGACTTCCATCGCGCCTATCCGCGCATCGACCTGCAGATCGAGGTGATGCGCTCGTCGGACATCCTGTCGTCGCTGCTGCAGAAGACGGCCACGGCCGGGCTCGGCCTGTGCCGCACGCCGCACGACAAGCTGGAAATGCGCTGCTTCCTGCGCCAGCGTTATGCGATCTACTGCGGCCGCCATCACCGGCTGTTCGGGCAGACGCAACTGCGGATGGACGATCTGCTCGCGGAGAATTTCGTGTCGTTCACGAGCGACCAGATCGGCGACAGCCTGTCGCCGCTCACGGTGTTCCGCGACCAGAAGGGTTTCACGGGGCGCATCGTCGCGTCGTCGCCGAGCCTCGAGGAAGTGCGGCGGCTGATCTTCGCGGGCTACGGGATCGGCTGCCTGCCCGAGCACATCGTGCGCGACGACATCGCGCAGCAGCGGCTGTGGCGGCTGCCGCCCGACGACGGGCTCGTCGACGTCGACGTATTCCTGCTGTGGCATCGCGACCGCAAGATGAACGCGGCCGAGCACGCGTTTCTCGATGCGATGGAGCGTTGCATGCAGCGCTATTCGCTCGCGGAGCGGCTGGGGAAGTAGCGGCGCGAACGCGCCCGGGGAAAGCGCCGGGCGCACACGGCCCGGCGCGTCGACGACATCAGAAGCGATGCACGATGCCGAGCTGCACGCCGCGCGCATTCGCGCCCGGATACGCGAGCGGCAGGCCGGGGTTCGCCGCGCCGGCGAGCGTGTAGCCGGCCTGGTTGCGATTGCGCAGGTACGACAGCGCACCGTAGAAGCTCGTGCGCTTCGACAGGTCGTATTCGTACATCAGCCCGAGCTGGTCCGCGTTGTTGCCCTGCGACGACTGGTCGTGCAGATACGCGTAACCGAGCGCGACATAGTTCGCCGGGTTGAACTGGTATTTGACCGACAGCCCGTACACGCGCGAATCGATCCCGAAGTCGGCCCACTTCACCGCCGAGAAACCGCCGTACACGGTTGCCTTGCCGATCGCATACGACGCGCCGGCCATGATCGTGCGATCGGTCGTGGTCGCCGTCGCGTTCTTCAGCCACTGGCCCGCGACGAACGCCGCGAACGGCCCGTGTTCGTAGGTCAGGTCGAACTGCTGGCTGGAGCCTGCCGAGCGCACACCGCCCGCATCGCCGAACCCGAAGTACAACCCGCCCTGGAAACCGGCGATCTCGGGGCTCTGGTACGACAGCGTATTGCTCGTGCGGAACGCGAACACGGTCAGGTTGTCCATGCCTGACGCCTGCGTGACGCCGCCGAACGCATCCTGCCCGCCCTGGTCGTTGAACAGCGGCGAATTCTGCCGGCCCGCGCGCACCTTGCCCCACTGCCCCGCGATGCCGACCCACGCCTGCCGGTTGAACATACTGCCCGAACTCGCCAGCGAGCCGTCGTTCGGGTTGAAGCCGTTCTCCAGCGCGAACTCGATCTTCTGCCCGCCGCCGATATCCTCGCCGCCCTTCAATCCGAACCGGCTGCCCCACTGGCCGCCCGAGCCGATCGCCGCCGTATAGCCGTTGCCCGTATTCACGTATTGCGCGAATTCGTCGATCACGCCGTACAGCGTGACGCCGTCCTGCGCGAGTGCAGCCCCCGAACCGGCGAGGCACGCGGCCGCTACCGTCATGCGAAGACCGGCGTGCACCGGCCGTGCCCGGGAATCGCTGCCGCGGGCTTTCATTTGTTTAGTCATACTATTCAATGGAAAGAGAATGAAACGATGCCGGGCGCGGCGATCACGCCGCACGGCATCGCGGGAAAGGGAATGTGCAGGAGAGCCCGGCGCAGGCAGCGCCCGGCTCGACGCGACGCTCAGGCCGGCTGCCCGCCGGCCCGATGCGCGATACGCGTCGTCAGTGGTGAGCTTCGCCGCGTTCGAGCGGCAGGATCAGGCGTTCGGGGATGCTGCGTCGCGACGCACGCGCGCCGATGTAATACAGCACGGCCGGCACGATCAGGCCAAGGATCCACGAGATGTCGGTGCCGCCGAGCGCGTCGACGAGCGGGCCGGTGTAGATGTGCGTCGACATGAACGGCAACTGCACCAGGATGCCGACCACGTAGATCGTGATCGCCATCACGTTCCAGCGGCCGTAGCGGCCATCCGGATCGGACAGCGCCGGCACGTCGTAGCGCGAGCGCGTGAAGCAGTAGTAGTCGACCAGGTTGATCGCGCTCCACGGCGTGAAGAACGCGAGCAGGAACAGGATGAACGCGGTGAATTCCTTCAGGAACGAATGACGGCCCGCGAGCGCGATCAGCGTCGACACGCAGATCATCCCGAAGATGTACACGAGACGGCTCTTCGACGACACCGCGCCCTTGCCGCGAAAGCCGCTGACGATCGTCGCCATCGACATGAAGCTGCCGTATGCGTTGAGCGCCGTCACCGTCACCTTGCCGAACGCGATGCTGAAGTACAGCAACGCGGCCACGGCGCCCGTCGAGCCGAGGCCGACGATATACGCGACTTCATGGTGCGCGAACTGGCCGCCGGCCAGCGCGGCCGCGAACACGCCGAACACCATCGCCGCCTGCGCGCCGATCACCGAGCCCAGGCCGACCGCGAGAAACGTCGCGACCGACGATGTCGCGCGCGGCAGGTAGCGCGAATAGTCGGCGACGTACGGGCCGAACGCGATCTGCCACGACGCCGACAGCGACATCGACAGCAGGAAGCTCGCGAGCGAGAAATGCCGGTTCGCGAGCAGCGCGCCGACGTCGTGGTTCGCGAACAGTTGCGAGAACATGTAGACGAACGCGACGATGCCGACCACGCTCGCGATCCGGCCGACGAAGTGGATCGCGCGATAGCCGAACACGGTCAGCACGACGATCACGGCCGCGAACAGCAGGATGCCGGCCGCGTCGTCGACGTGCAGCAGTTGCGCGACGGCCTGCCCGGCCAGCACCGAGCCGCTTGCGGAAAAGCCGATGTACATCAGGCACACGAGCACGATCGGGATCATCGCGCCGTACACGCCGAACTGCACGCGGCTCGAGATCATCTGCGGCAGCCCGAGCTGCGGACCTTGCGCGCCATGCAGCGCCATGACCGCACCGCCGACGAGCTGGCCGAGCAGCAGCGCGACCAGCGACCAGAACACGTCGCCGCCGAGCACGACGGCGAGCGCGCCCGTGACGATGGCCGTGATCTGCATGTTCGCCGACAGCCACAGCGTGAACTGGCTCAGCAGGCCGCCGTGGCGCTCGGCGTCGGGAATGAAGTCGATCGAGCGAACCTCGATCAGGCCGCCGGCTTTTCCACTGGGATTCGTTGACACGGGGGAAATCTCCAAAATACTCAGGACCGCAAATGGTTTGTAAGGGACGTAATCTGCGAGCCGCCCTTTCGGCGCTTCGGGTGCGGGGCGCCGTGGATCGCCGGCATGCGCCACGCTCGCACGGTCTGCACGCTGGCGCGCAAGCGACACGACGTGTGCCGACATTGCCAGCGGATGATCTTGTATATACAACTTGCGAGATATCGGTGATTACCCGGAATCGGCCCATTTTGGAAATTGTCCGAATAATCGGGGCGCGTCCGACCGGATCGGCCGTCGCTCGAGCGTTGGAAAAATGAAAGGTCAGGCACCAGCCGGCGGCGCCGGTTCAGGCGCGGCCGACATGTCGTCGGCAGGGAACGGGTTCAGCATGCGCCTCGCGGCTTCGACGTCGCGCGCGTGCAGCCATTCGTCGTAGTCGTCGCGGCGCAGGATCACGACGGCCCGCTTCTCGTCGCCCGGGCGATGCATGCGCGCGAACACCGGGTGATCGTCGGCATTCACCGTGAGCATCGCCATGCCGATGCGTTCGCGACCGTCGTCGCCAGCGTAGCGCCGCCAGATACCGGCAACGCAGTACGGCTGCCACCCGTCGACGCCGATCCGGTGCCACACGTTGCGGCCCGTCTCGTAACACGGCTCGCAGATCCAGTGCACCGGAATCAGGCAGCGCTGTCCGTTACGCCAGGCCTGAGCGTAGAGCCGCGACGAACCGACCGTTTCCGCACGTGCGTTCACGGTATCGAGCTTCTTTTTTTTCCGGCCGTTCTCGTCGAGCCGCTCGGGCTGCATGAATTTCGGCCAGAAGCCGAATACGGCCGCGACGACCGCAAGGCCGTCGCCGTCGGCGCACGCGACCGGCGCCGTGTAATCGGGATACACGTCGGGTGCCCACGGGTCGCGGCGGTACAGATCGCCGATGCCGATCTTCAGCTCGCTGATGCCCGGGTCTTCACCGGGGGCGCGGTAGTGGGTGCACACGGTTCGGAGGACGATGGATGCAATGTCTCCATCGTAGTTCAGCGCGCGTGTCGCGAGCGCGCTATCGCTTTGTGCGACGAAACATTCTTACGAATCGACGATGCACCGGGAGCCGGCCGGCGCATCCCGTCATGCGCGCGGCCGCGTCGTCGGGAACGGCCCGGCGCCAGGCGATTTCACCCATCGATCGAATCTGCCTTGTTCTGCCGCCGGCGCGATGCATACAGGCAGATCAGTTCCAGCGCGATCGTCGCGCCCGCCAGCGACGTGATTTCCGCATGATCGTACGGCGGCGACACTTCGACCACATCCATGCCGACCAGGTTGATGCCTTCCAGGTGACGCAGGATCTCGAACGCCTGGTGGCTCGACAGCCCTCCCGCGACCGGCGTACCGGTGCCCGGCGCGAACGCCGGATCGAGGCAGTCGATGTCGAACGTCAGGTACACGGGATGATCGCCGACGCGCTCGCGAATGCGCGCGGCGACCGCGGCAGGCGTCGACGCATGCACGCGACGCGCATCCTGGATGTCGAATCCCATCGGCTCGTCGTTGGTGGTCCGGATGCCGATCTGCGCCGACCGTTCGGGCACGACCCACCCTTCCCGCGCCGCGTGATAGAACATCGTCCCGTGATCGATGCGCTTCACGTCGCGGTCGGGCCACGTGTCGGTATGCGCATCGAAATGCACGAGCGACAGCGGCCCGTGCACCTTCGCATGCGCCTTCAGCAGCGGATATGTGATGAAGTGATCGCCGCCGAGCGTCAGCATCGCGCAGCCGCGCGCGAGGATCGCATCGGCATGACGCTCGATCGCGCCCGGCACCGATTCCGGTTGCCCGAGATCGAACGCGCAATCGCCATAGTCGACCGCGGCCAGCACGTCGAACGGATCGAATGACCACGGCCACGGGCGCTCCCACGCGATGCCCGTCGACGCGATCCGCAACCCGCGCGGGCCGAAGCGCGTGCCGGGCCGGTGCGATGCCGCGGCGTCGAACGGCACACCGGTGATCGCAAGGTCGACGCCGTCGAGATCGCGGCTGAAACGCCGGCGCATGAAGCTCGTCGCGCCCGCGAAGGTGGGTTCGGCCTGCGTGCCGTAAAGGCTGTCGCGCGTGAACGCGAGATCGTTGTGGCTCATCGTCGGATTCCTGGCTGAAGGGGAACTCGGCCGCACGGCTGGCGACCTCGTGCCCGATTCTGCCGTCAGCGCATCCAACGAAAAATATGAACTAACATAAGCCGACTTCACGAAACGCGATGTATCGCCATGCTGACCCGACTGAGAGACATGGATTTGCAGTTGCTGCGTCTATTCCTGACGATCGTCGAAAGCGGCGGCTTCAGCGCCGCACAGGGCACGCTCGGGATGGCGCCTTCGACGATCAGCACGCAGATGGCCAAGCTCGAGACGCGCCTGGGGTTCCGGCTGTGCGACCGCGGCAAAAGCGGGTTCCGGCTGACGCCGAAGGGCGAACGCGTGCTGCAGTCGACGCGGCGGCTCCTGCAGGCGATGGACGTATTTACGCGCGATACGCAGCACGTGTCGGGCACGTTGCTCGGCGAACTGCGCATCGGCCTGTCCGAGCGGCTCGCGCCGGACGTCGTCGAATCGATCGCGGCGGCCGTCGGCCGTTTTCGCGAACAGGCGCCGGACGTGCTGATCGAGATGATCGCGGTGCCGCCCGACGAGCTGGAGCGCAGGCTGCTGAAAGGCGAACTGCAACTCGCGATCGGCTATTTCTCGGGCCACCAGGCCGGGCTGCACTATGCACCGCTGTTCGTCGAACACCAGTCGCTGCATTGCGGCGCGCGGCATCCGCTGTTTGCGAAAAAGACCGTGTCGGTCAATGACATCGCGCGCACCAGCAACGTCGCGCGGCTCTACAAGACGAACACGTCGGGTTCGGCGCTGCGCAACGCGCAGCCGACCGCATTCTCGGAAAACGTCGATGCCGACGTGATCTTCATCCTGTCCGGCGCGCATGTCGGCTTCCTGCCCGACCACGTCGCGGCGCCGTGGGTCGCGGCCGGCAAGATGCGCAGGCTGCTCGCGAACAAGCTGAGCCATACGGTCGAATTCCAGCTCGCGACGCCGCGAAACTGCGACGGCAGCGAAGCGCTGGATGCGTTCACGGCAGCGCTCGCCGAACAGTTCGGCAGGCTCGACGGTTTCGCGGGCCAATAACCGGTGCGTGCCGCGCGGCGGCGCCGACGGTGCGCCGCGCGCTCCGCTTCAAACGAGCCGATCCGATGCGACGACCTGCACGCCCGGCCGCGCATCGATCGCAGCGTCGACCAGTGCGCGCGCAATCCGTGACGCGGGATTCACGCGCCACTTCGCGGGCAACACGGGGCGGGCGACGTTCAACGCGAACACCAGCAGCCGCTCGCCGAGCCTGAATTCGTCGCGGTTGCCGCCGATCAGGCCCGGCCGCACAAACGTGAGCGACGCGAACCCGACGCCGGCCAGCGCCTGTTCGACTTCGCCCTTGACGTGGTTGTAGAAGATGCTCGACGCCGGATCCGCGCCGAGCGCCGAATTCAGGACGTAGGCCGGCGTGCCGTGCCGGTGCGCGAGCCGCGCGACCGCGAGCGGATAGTCGTGATCGACGCGCCGGAATGCCGCCTTCGAGCCGGCGGTGCGCATCGTGGTGCCGAGCGCGCAGATCACCGCATCGGCCTGCCAGCAGTCGGCCGTGTCAGGCAGATGATCGAAGTCGACCTCCAGCGCGCGCATCTTCGGATGCGGCGACAACGGCCGGCGCGCGAGCACGACCACGTGATCGACCCGCGCATCGGCAAGCGCAACTTCGAGGACGTGGCGCCCGACGAGTCCGGTCGCGCCGACGAGCAGCAGTTTCATGTCCGGTTCTTCCGTATGGAGCCGGTGTTGGCGGGCCGGGAGCGGCCCGGTTTCCGGCTATCGACATGATCGTCGGCCGACGTGGCGCCGGCAACCTTCCCGCATCTCGAAAAATTACAGACCGCACTCGTGACCTAGCTCGCTCGGCCGCGTCATGCGGCACCGGCGCCGTAACCGGAACGCCGCCGATGCGCGCGTTGCGCACCGGCGGCTCCGTTTGGCGGCCACACGTCAGACATGCAACGCATGCCCCAGCGCACGCAACGCCGCCTCCTGCAGCGCTTCACCCAGCGTCGGATGCGCGTGGATCGTGCCGCCGATGTCTTCCAGCCGCGCGCCCATCTCCAGCGACTGCGAGAACGCGGCAGCCAGTTCCGACACGCCGCGCCCGACGGCCTGCCAGCCGACGATCAGGTGGTTGTCGCGCCGCGCGACGACCCGCACGAAACCGTCGGTCGCCTGCAGCGTCATCGCACGCCCGTTCGCCGCGAACGGAAACGATGCGCTCAGACAATCGACGCCGGCCGCACGTGCGTCGTCCGGCGACCAACCGGCCGTCACGATCTCGGGATCGGTAAAGCACACCGCCGGGATCGACGCGGGCATGAACTTGCGGCGCCGCCCGGCGATCAGCTCGGCCACCATCTCGCCCTGCGCCATCGCGCGATGCGCGAGCATCGGCTCACCGGCCACGTCGCCGATCGCCCACACGTTGCGCATCGACGTCCGGCATTCGTCGTCGATCTGCAGCGCGCGGCCGTTGCGGTCGAGCAGCAGGGTTTCGAGCCCGAAGCCGTCGACGCGCGGCCGGCGGCCGACCGCGACCAGCACGCGATCGGCGGGCAGCGTCCGCTCCGCGCCATCGGCCGCCTGCACGCGCACCGCGCCGTCGTCCGCGAGCCCGAGCACCTTGTGGCCGAGGCACAGCCCGACGCCGAGCCGCGCGAGCGAATCCGCGACCGGCCTCGCGAGTTCGGCGTCGTACGCGGGCAACACGCGTTCCGCCACTTCGACGACGCTGACATCGACGCCGAGCTTGCGATAGACGATTCCGAGTTCGAGCCCGATATACCCGGCCCCGACGACGACCAGCCGCTTCGGCAAGGTCGCGGGCGACAGCGCCTCGGTGGACGACACGACATGCCCGCCGAACGGCATCGACGGCAGCTCGACCGGTTCGGAACCGGTCGCGATCAACAGGTGTTCGCAGCCGATGTGCACCGCGTGGCCGCCGGCGACGACTTCGACGGTCTTGCCGTCGATCAAGCGCGCGTCGCCGTGCAGCACGCGCACGCCGTTCTTCTTGAGCAGCGCGCCGACGCCGCGCGTCAGCCGGTCGACGATGCCGTCTTTCCACGCGACGCTTTGCGCGATGTCGATCTCGGGCGTGCGCACACGAATCCCGAGCGCCGCTTCGCCGGCCTGGCCGCACGCCTGTTCGAATGCGTCGGCCACGTGGATCAGCGCCTTCGACGGAATGCAGCCGATGTTCAGGCAGGTGCCGCCGAGCCGGTCGCGTTCGACCAGCACGGTCGGAATGCCGAGCTGGCCGGCGCGGATCGCGGCGACGTAGCCGCCCGGGCCGCCGCCGATCACGAGCAGCGTGGTGTGTTCGTTTTTCATCGCGCTCACTCCACGAACAGCAGTGCCGGGCGTTCGAGCACCCCGCGCACGGCCTGGATGAATTCGGCCGCGTCCGCGCCGTCGACGACGCGATGGTCGAACGACGACGACAGGTTCATCATCTTGCGCGCGACGACCGCGCCGTCGCGAATCATCGGCCGCTCGACGATCCGGTTCACGCCGACGATGCCGACTTCGGGATGATTGATGACCGGCGTCGACACGATGCCGCCGAGCGCGCCGAGGCTCGAGATCGTGATCGTCGAGCCGCTCAATTCGTCGCGCTGCGCGCGGTTCGCACGCACCGCATCGGCGAGCCGCGCGATTTCAGCGGAGATCGACCACACGTCGCGCGCTTCCGCATGACGCAGCACGGGCACCGTGAGGCCGCCGTCCGTCTGCGTCGCGACGCCCATGTGCACCGCGCCGTAGCGCGTGACGACGCCCGCTTCGTCGTCGAAGCGCGCGTTGATCTGCGGGAAGTCGCGCAGCGCGATCACCATCGCGCGGATCAGCAGCGGCAGCGGCGTGAGCCGGCCGCGCGCGTCGCCGTAGCGGCGGTTCAGGTCCGCGCGCAACGCTTCGAGCTCGGTGACGTCGATTTCCTCGACGTAGCTGAAGTGCGGAATGCGGCGCTTCGCTTCCTGCATCTTGCGCGCGATCGCGCGCCGCAGGCCGATCACCGGCACTTCGGTTTCGTCGTTGCGTTCTTCGTAGCCGTGCGCTTGCGACGCACGCGCCGCACCGCTGCCGGTCTTCGCATACGCATCGAGATCGGCATGCATGATCCGGCCGGCTTCGCCCGTGCCGCGCACATAGCGCAGCTCGATGCCCATGTCCCACGCGCGCTGACGCACGGCCGGCGACGCGAGCGGCCGTTCGCCCGGCGCGAGCGCCGCGCGCGGCTGCGGCGCAGGTTCGGCACGTTCCGCACGACGCGGCTCCGCGGGCGCGCGGTTCGACGCGTGCCGCGGCGCCGCAGCAGCCACCGGCGATGCAGCCGGCGCGTCGGCCACAGGTGCCGGCCTTGCCGCCGCGGCAGCCTGAACCGGTGCGGTTTCCACCATTGTTTCTCGCACCGGCGCCCCCGCCTTCAGGTTGCCACCGCCTTCGACCTCGAGACGAATCAGCTCGCTGCCGACCGCCATCATCTCGCCGATCCGGCCACCGAGTTCCAGCACCTTGCCCGACACCGGCGACGGAATCTCGACCGCCGCCTTGTCGGTCATCACGTCGGCGAGCGGCTGGTCTTCCTTGATCGTCTGTCCGACTTCCACATGCCAGGCCACCAGCTCGACCTCGGCGATCCCTTCGCCGATGTCCGGCATCTTGATGACATGAATCCCCATTTCACGCCTCCATTACGCGTCGCAACGCTTCGCCGACCCGGGCCGGGCCCGGAAAGTACGCCCATTCCTGCGCATGCGGATACGGCGTGTCCCAGCCCGTCGTGCGCTCGACCGGCGCCTCGAGGTGGTAGAAGCAATGTTCCTGAACCAGCGACACCAGTTCCGCGCCATAGCCGCAGGTGCGCGTCGCCTCGTGCACGACGACGCAGCGCCCGGTCTTGCGCACCGACGCGACGACCGTGTCGAGGTCGAGCGGCCACAGCGTGCGCAGGTCGATCACCTCCGCGTCGATGCCCGTCTCCTCGGCCGCGGCGAGCGACACGTGCACCGTCGTGCCGTACGTCAGCACCGTCACGTCGCTGCCGGGTCGCACCACGGTGGCCGAATCGAGCGGCACCGTGTAGTAGCCCTCCGGCACCGCGCTCGCCGGATGCTTGAGCCACGACGTGACGGGCCGTTCGTGATGGCCGTCGAACGGCCCGTTGTACAGCCGTTTCGGCTCGAGGAAGATCACCGGATCGTCGTTCTCGATCGACGCAATCAGCAGCCCTTTCGCGTCGTACGGATTCGACGGCATCACCGTGCGCAGCCCGCACACCTGCGTGAACATCGCCTCCGGGCTCTGGCTGTGCGTCTGGCCGCCGTAGATGCCGCCGCCGCACGGCATCCGGATCGTCATCGGCGCGGTGAACTGGCCAGCCGAGCGATAGCGCAGCCGCGCGCCTTCCGACACGATCTGGTCGGAGGCCGGGTAGAAATAGTCGGCGAACTGGATCTCGCACACCGGGCGCAGCCCGTACGCGCCCATCCCCACCGCCACGCCGACGATCCCGCCTTCCGAGATCGGCGCATCGAACACGCGCGACTTGCCGTATTTGTTCTGCAGTCCTTCGGTACAGCGGAACACGCCGCCGAAATAACCGACGTCCTGCCCGAACACGACCACGTCGCTGTCGCGCCCGAGCATCACGTCCATCGCGGAGCGCAGCGCCTGGATCATTGTCATCGGCTGCGTCGCCGTACCTGTCTCTTGGTGCGCCATGGTCATGCTCCCAGTTCCTGGCGCTGGCGGCGCAGATGCGCGGGCAGCTCCTTGTACACGTCGTCGAACATCGAGGCCGGCGACGGAATCCGGTCGTCGGCCAGCGACCCGTATGTCTCCGCTTCCTTCTGCGCGGCGATCACCTCGGCCTCGAGCTCGGCCGTCAGCGCGTCGTGCGCGCTGTCCGACCAGATGCCCTTGACGATCAGGTGGCGCTTGAAACGGGCGATCGGATCGCCGAGCGGGAAATGGGACCAGTCGTCGCTCGGCCGGTACTTGGTCGGGTCGTCCGACGTCGAATGCGCGCCGGCGCGGTAGGTCACCCACTCGATCAGCGTCGGGCCGAGATTGCGGCGCGCGCGTTCGGCCGCCCAGCTCGACGCCGCGTAGATCGCGAGGAAGTCGTTGCCGTCGACGCGCAGCGATGCGATCCCGCAGCCGACGCCGCGCCCCGCGAACGTCGTGCCTTCGCCGCCCGCGATCGCCTGGAACGTCGAGATCGCCCACTGGTTGTTGACGACGTTCAGCACCACCGGCGCGCGGTACACGTGCGCGAACGTGAGCGCGGTGTGGAAGTCGGCTTCGGCCGTCGCGCCGTCGCCGATCCACGCGGACGCGATCTTCGTGTCGCCCTTGATCGCCGACGCCATCCCCCAGCCGACCGCCTGGATGAACTGCGTCGCGAGGTTGCCGGAAATCGAGAAAAAGCCCGCGTCGCGATCCGAGTACATCACGGGGAGCTGGCGCCCTTTCAGCGGGTCGCCTTCGTTCGACATGAGCTGGCAGATCATCCGCACGAGCGGCACGTCGCGCGCGATCAGGATGCTCTGCTGCCGGTAGGTCGGGAAGCACATGTCGCCGTCGCGCAGCGCCATCGCGTGCGCGGTGCCGATCGCCTCTTCGCCGAGGCTCAGCATGTAGAACGAGATTTTCTTCTGGCGCTGCGCGATCATCATGCGCGCGTCGAAAATGCGGGTCTTGAGCATCGCGCGCAACCCGGCGATCAGGCGCGTTTCGTCGAGGTCCGGCGCCCACGGGCCGAGGGCATTGCCGTGGTCGTCGAGCACGCGCACGAGGCTGCGGGCGAGATTGGCGGTGTCCGCCGCGGCAACGTCGATCGGCGGGCGGCGGACCGCGCCGGCCGGCGATAGATGCAGATAGGAAAAGTCCGTCTTGCAGCCCGGGCGCCCGGTGGGCTCCGGCACATGCAGACGCAATGGCTCTGACAGGCTCATCGTGTCGTCTCCACGCTCGATTGTGTCTCACGCTGATAGGAACGCGCGGCCGGTTCCCGGCCTGCGCGCGGGCTGGCGCGCGGATAAGCACGCCAACCTCGGGAATCTATGCAATGCCGCGCCGGCCGTCGATGACCAACCCGCTCGATCGCGGTGAGCATATTTGCCATGATAGGCGCGGGATGGCGGATCGGTATGCCTGTCGCGGCTGGCGGTCACGCGTTGCCGTGCCCGGGCGAACGGTGCCTGACGAGAATTCGCGGAGGCCGCCGCGATCGATGCCGAAACCGGGATCGGGTGCGCAGGACGGCGCCGTCATCCCGCCCTGAAGCGGGCGATTGCGAAGATCAGATGGAATGTCGATCGCGGAAGATCCCTGTCGATCGAGCGCGCGTCGCCTCGATCGGCGCGCGCGTGGCGGTCACGGCGAACCGGTCGCGCGCGCTTGCCGGGTGGATCCGGGGCGTATCCACCCGGCGACTTTCAGTTTCAGTTGCCTTGCTCAGGCGTGAATACCGACAGTTGCAGCGCCACGTGTCCCAAGCCGCCGATGCCGAGCACGGCGACCGTCTCATGCGGTTGCGGCGCCGCATCGCGCAGGCCGCTCCACGTCGTATGGCCGGCGCACATCATCGGCGCTGCATCGACATACGCCAGCCCGTCGGGCAACAACACCGTCCCTTCGGCTGCCACGGCGATGTACTCCGCATGTCCGCCCTGCGAAGCAAATCCGGTGGTGCGCGGTGCGTCGCCCGTGCCGCACATCCCGGACGCATGAACCTTCGCCAGCACCTGCCCCGGCCCGACTTTTGGAACCGGACCTCCCGGACTTCCCAGGGCCGATCGGCACCGGTCGTCACAACCGCCTTCATCTTCGTTGCCTGCTCCTTGTTCAACCGAACGTAGGGTTCATCGCGCAGTCCTTCAGCATATGCCGCCGCCCTGTCGTTTCCGCCGCAAGCGGCTGTTGCGATGAAGAACACCCCAGCATTCATGTACGGCTGCGGTACGACCGAAGCCGCACAAACTGCAACACCGATCCAAGCACGAAGATACCCAGCCACGCGGTGAGCGATCCGCGCACGATGGGGGATTCGGGGCCGTTCGCAAGCGGGTGACCGATCGGCAGCCGTGTCAGCGTCTCGTTGATTCCGGGGACCAGCAACAGAAAGAAACTGAACGAGAAGGCGAACTGCGCCAGGTACGGCCGCGCACGCCCCAGCGCTTCGATTCGCGGAACGAGGAGTCCGCCCGATGTCGCGATCAGCGCCAGGATGCCGAGTGCATGCCCGACATTGAAGCCGCCGGTGCTGGACAAGCCGAACGACGTGCACACCGATATCGCCATCCCTGCCAGGTAAATCCTGGCGGACCGGGTCGCGCTGTCGATCTTCTGATATCGGGCGAAGCTGTAGAGGCCCGCGGCGAACGTCACGAGGCTGACGATGGTGTGACCGGCACCCAGAGCGGAAATGGGATGAGGCATAAGACAACTCCTTCTGAAAATGTTGATCCCGATCGCCGCGACGCCGGCAACACCGGCGACATCCGCGGCACACGGAAGCATTCAAACGGTCTTGCGTTTCACTTGCTCCGCATGCAGACAGATTGTCCCGATCGTCCGAGCTGTCCGGGATCGGTCAAATGACCGACCCCGGACAGCGTCACGCAGCGGGGCGCACACCCCCGTACCCTCGCGTATGATCGTTCGCTCGTCCCAGCGATTTTCCAAGCCGAGTCCGATGTTCGACGCCGAAGCCAGCCACGCCGCACTGCGCATATTCGATTCCGTGAGGGCCATCGCTTTCATCGGCGATCTGAGCATGGGACAACCGACCGACCATTCGCTTCGCACCGCGTGGCTGGGTGTACGACTCGCGGACGCGGCCGGACTGGGGGCATCGGCTTGCGATACGGTTCGCGAGGTGTCGCTGCTTCGCTGGTCGGGTTGCACGGCGAATGCAGCAGGTGTCGCGGAGGTGTTCGGCGACGACATCGCGATCCGCATGGCGATGCTCGAGAACAGGCCCGGTATGGCCGAGGCAATCGGAAGCGCCGGTGCATCGATGTTGCAACTCGCGCGAATCCACTGCGAAGTATCCGGCGAGGTCGCGCGAATACTGGGTCTTTCGATGGTGACCGAAACAGCGCTGCGTCACATTTTCGAAGCCTGGGACGGCACCGGCGTACCTGCGCAACTCGCACGCGAACAGGTGCCCGTCGCCGTGCCGGTCGTTGCGCTTGCCGGCGATCTGGAGGTGTGGAGTCGCACGTACGGCGTCGAGCGGGCACTGGGGCTGATCGAGCGGCGTGCCGACTCGCGGTACCCGGCGCACCTCGTCGAGACGACGATACGTCACGCAGAAGCCT
Organism: Burkholderia sp. S-53; assembly: GCF_025560745.1. Classification (NCBI taxonomy): domain Bacteria; kingdom Pseudomonadati; phylum Pseudomonadota; class Betaproteobacteria; order Burkholderiales; family Burkholderiaceae; genus Burkholderia; species Burkholderia sp. S-53. The sequence continues at coordinate 1,339,099 of NZ_CP090483.1, read as the reverse complement.
GGCTGGCGGAGCTTGAACGCACGTCGCCGGCCGACTTCGACATCGCGCTGGCGACGTCCGATATGCAGCGGATGACATCCGCGGAACTGATCGCCGACATCATCGACCTGAAATTGCCGTGGATGACGGGTTTTTCGCGTGCGGTCGCGGTGACGGCGGCCGGGTGTCATGCGCAACTCAAACCGGATGACGCCGGGCGCTCGCTCGTTTACCAGGCCGGACTGATTCACGGCATCGGCAGGGCCGCCGTACCCAACCATGTATGGAACCTGTCCACGACCTTGCCGGCAAGCGCGTGGGAGAAGGTGCGGCTGGTACCGTACTGGACGGAACGCGCCGGCAAACCGTCCGGCGCGCTGAGCCGGGCCGCCCTGCTTGCATCGTATGCGTACGAACGGCTGGACGGTTCGGGGTATTTCCGTGGCGCGCACGCGCCTGCGCTGACACTGGAGGCGCGCGTGCTGGCTGCGTCCGTCGCGTGGGTCGCGTTGCGATCGCCACGCCCCTGGCGCGCCGCGCTGACCGACGAGGCGGCCGCCCACCTGCTGCGAGACGAGGCCGCAAATGGCCGGCTATGCGGCGAAGCGGTCGGTGTGCTGACGTCCGCAGGCATCCCCGTCGCCAGACGTGTATCCAGCAGCGCACCGTCCGGTACGGGCCTGTCCGCGCGAGAGATCGACGTGCTGCGCGTGATCTCGCGCGGAGCGAGCAACAAGGAGGCTGCGCGGGAATTGACCATCAGCCCGAGCACGGTACGCACGCACATCGAAAGCGTGTTTCGCAAGCTTGGATGTTCGACGCGCGCGGCAGCGACGCTCAAGGCGTCGGCAATGGGCCTGATCTGAAGGAATGGCGTTGCGCGGGTTTGCCCCGACGATACGATCCGCCCAGGCACGATGTCCGGTACACCGCTCGCCTGGACCATGATATGGACGACCTTCTCGTTCGTTTCGTTCTTGACGTGGTGAACGACGCCCGATCGATCGAATGACCGACCCGCCCCCGAAGGTGATCGTTACGAGTATCGAGCTGCAACGTGTGCGGAAGAAGCATGCGCGCTGCATGCCCGCGGACCGCAAACGCATCCGATGCCACGCCGCAAAAACAAAAAACCCGCGAGCGCCTGGCTTCTCGCGGGTTTTTGAACCGTCGTCGAATCGCCTGAAAGCGATCGTGGTGCCGGGGACCGGACTTGAACCGGCAAGCCAGTTAAGGCGGCGGATTTTCGTCACACTGCTTCTTTCAAAGCCGGCGTCGCGTGGGCGAAGCCGTTCGTGCGCTGGACTATGCCTTCGCCGTCGCACGCGGGCGTAACCGCTGCCCGTGCGCCTTAGGCGCCCCCCGTCTAGTCTCTACACCTTCCTCGCGGATGCCGCGAGGCTTGGCTCGGCGTTGCCTCGATGCGCGCATCAGGGGTTTCACCGAATTTGAAGGGTTCTGCACCGATCGTTTCCGACCGGGCACTCAATCGTTTAAGTCCGCTATGTTTACCAATTTCATCACCCCGGCAAGAGGGCGGAGCGCATTCTACCATCGGTCCGGCCCTGCAACGCGGTTACTCGACGATCGCGTCGACGGGCCATGACGCGACGCCAGGTCTTCGCCACACTGCTTCATTCGAAACCAATCTCGTCCGTGCGGGGCTTTCGACGCGGTCAAGCTCCGCCCGATCGCAGGGGACTGATTCCAGCTCCGTCGCTCCGTCAACCCGCCCCTCCGGCCACCCCGCTCCCGCGACCGGATCGCAAACGCGTGACGCACCCCTCCGCCGTCAGCGAATCGATCGCGTTTTCAATCGCACATCCTTTCATTAGCATAACGCAAATATTCGAATTCGCTTGATATCGACGCGCGCTGCCTGCTCGCGATCACGCATGAATTTCATCGAATTTTTCCCGCGCCGATCGATTCGACGCGCTTCCTTAAGCCCGCCTTAATCTCCGCCGTGCTACGGCCATCACCCGCTCCGGGCGATCGGCGCAGGCGCGTGACGTTTGTCACCGAAACGAAATATGCGCGGCATAGCCTGACCCGCGCCTCAGTAACCGACAGTAATAAACCCGTGACGCTCATCCGGCACGATTCATTTTCTTAGGAAACCGTAATGTTAAGAAAGCCCCTGTTAACCGTCATGTCGGCATCGGTCTTTCTTGCCGCCTGCGGCGGCGACGACGCAACTTCCACCCCCGGCATCGCGCCGACCAATACCGCGGCCGTACCGAACACCGCCACCGCGTCCGGCTATACGTTGTCCGTGTTCGCGAAAGCGCCGACGTCCACGGACAAGCCCGATTCGATCGTCCAGTTCAACAACACGGTCTTCATCGGCTACCAGAAAGCCGGCGACGTAAAGGACGGCTCCGTGCCCGGCCTGACCAACGACATCGTGCAATACGACCTGAGCGGCAACGTGCTCAAGACGTATACGGTGCCGGGCCACGTCGACGGCCTGATGGCCCGCGCCGATACGAACACGCTGTGGGCGATGGCCAACGAGGACGGCAATCCCGAACTGACGATCATCGACCTCAAGGCCGGTACGCAGAAAACCTACGCGGCGACCGTCAATCCGACCGTACACGGCGGCGGCTTCGACGACATGCAGCTGCTCAACGGGAACGTCTACGTGAGCGCGTCGAACCCGACGACGCCCGGCACCGCCGCACCGACTGTCGGACAGCTCACGCTGAACGCGAACGGCACGACGTTCGACGTCGCACCGGTGCTCGCCGGTAACGCGCAGGCCACCGACGTGACCCCGTCCGTCGGCGGATCGTCGAATCCGACCTTCAACCAGCAGGTAACGCTGAGCCTGACGGACCCCGATTCCGAAGCAATCGATTCCGCCGGCGATCTCGTGCTCGACAGCCAGGCCGACGGCAAGCTGGTGTTCATCCACAATCCGGGCGCGAGCCAGACCGTCAGCGTGCTGACGCTCACGCTCTTCAGCGACAAGGACGGCCCTGTCTATCCGGTCGACGACACGCGCTGGGTGCCGGCGCCGGGCCCGCAAGGCAAGACCTTCATGCTGTTCACCGACGCCAGCAACACGACCTACCGCGTCGACGCGCCGTTCGCGCAAGGCGACGCCTACAGCGCCGGCCAGGGCCAGGTGATGAAGCTGGACATGAAGTCCGGCCACCTGACGCCCGTCGCGACGAGCGTCGGCAATGCGTCTGCCCTTCAGGACCCGCACGGCATGCTGTTCGTCGCGCTGTAACGCCCCCCCGCCCTGCGGCGGCGCCGCCGCGTGATCGCCGCACCTGCGGCGAGACGCGGCGCGCACATCGCGCCGTCGCATGTGCGTACATGCTGGGTCGCGTCGCGCCCGGTCACGGGCATCGCGCACCGCGCCCGCTTTCACCGATACAATCGACAGCGGCGGCGCGCGGCCGATCCTTCACATGAATCCGCCCTGCCCGACGTCCCAACCGTCTGACGTTTGTATCGTGCTTTTTACGAAACAAACGTCGCGTGCGTCATCGCGAAGTCACAAACGTTTTCGATAATTTCCCGGCCGAAAACGTTTACATCGCGCTACTTAATGACCTCGACCATCAAGGATGTCGCTGCCCTCGCGGGCTTCTCGATCGCCACCGTCTCGCGCGCGATCAACTCGCCGCATACAGTCAGCCCCGCCACGCTGCAGACGATCCGCACCGCGATCGACACGCTGCAGTTCCGCCCTAGCCCGCTCGGCCGGCAGCTGCGCGGCGAACGCACGCGGCTCGTCGGCGTCGTCGTGCCGACGCTGTCGAACCCCGTGTTCGCCGACTGCCTGCAAGGCATCGACGAGCTCGCGACGGCGGCCGGCTTCAAGCTGATCGTGATGACGACCGAGTACGACGCGGCGCGCGAGCGTCACGCGATCGAGACGCTGCGCGAGCAGCGCGTCGAAGGGCTGATCCTCACCGTCGCCGACGCGGACACGCACCCGCTGCTCGACATGCTCGATCGCGACGGCCCGCATTACGTGCTGATGCACAACGACACGCAGCGCCGCCCGTCGGTGTCGGTCGACAACCGCAGCGCCGCCTATGACGGCGTGCGGCTGCTGACCGCGCGCGGTCACCGCCGCGTGCTGATGCTGGCCGGTTCGCTCGCCGCGTCGGATCGCGCGCGTCAGCGCCATCTCGGTTACGCGCAGGCACTCGAGGAAAGCGGCGTCGCCACATTGCCGCCGGTCGAAGTCGACTTCAATGCGCCCGAGCTGCCCGACGCGGTGCTCGCGCACCTGACCTCGCGCGCCACGCGCCCGACCGCCCTCTTCTGCAGCAACGACCTGCTCGCGATGGTCGTGATGCGCGGCCTGCGCCGCGCGGGCTTCTCGATCCCGGACGACCTGTCGGTGCTCGGCTTCGACGGGATCGCGATCGGCGAATTGCTCGCACCGGCGCTCGCGAGCGTCGCGACGCCGAACCGCGACATCGGCCGCCATGCATGGCGGCGTCTTGTCGAATGCATCGGCGGCGCGACGATCGAACGCACGTCGCTGATCCTGCCGCATGCGGTGCGCGACGGCGCGACGGTCGCGCCGCCGGCTACCGACCTGCAATTGCACAAGGCCTGAACGTACGGGCCGCGCCACCACGCACGCCGACCACCACACCAGCGCCACACTCGCCCGGAGACCCACCGTGTCCTTTCGCCTGACCTCGCTGCTGCGCGCGCTTGCCGCGCCGCTCGCCTGCGCCGCGCTCGTCGCCGGCGCACCCGCCGCCCACGCCGACGAAACGGCGATCTGCTACAACTGCCCGCCCGAATGGGCCGACTGGGCCGCGCAGATCGCGGCGATCAAGCAGAAGACCGGCATCCGCGTGCCGTTCGACAACAAGAACTCGGGCCAGTCGATTGCGCAACTGATCGCCGAGCAGAAGAGCCCGGTCGCCGACGTCGTCTACCTCGGCGTGTCGTCGGCATTCCAGGCGAAGGACAAGGGCGTGATCGCGCCGTACAAGCCCGCGCACTGGAACGACATTCCCGCGAACCTGAAGGACCCGCAAGGCTACTGGTTCGCGATCCATTCGGGCACGCTCGGTTTCTTCGTGAACAAGGACGCGCTCGACGGCAAGCCGGTGCCGCGCTCGTGGGCCGATCTGCTGAAGCCCGAATACAAGGGCATGGTCGGCTATCTGGATCCGTCCAGCGCATTCGTCGGCTACGCGGGCGCGGTGGCCGTCAACCAGGCGCTCGGCGGCAGCCTCGACAACTTCAAGCCGGCGCTCGACTGGTTCCGCAAGCTGAAGGCGAACGCGCCGATCGTGCCGAAGCAGACCGCGTATGCGCGCGTGCTGTCCGGCGAGATTCCGATCCTGCTCGACTACGACTTCGACGCATATCGCGCAAAGTACAAGGACAACGCGAACGTCGAGTTCGTGATTCCGAAGGAAGGCACGATCGCGGTGCCGTACGTGATGAGCCTCGTGAAGGGCGCGCCGCACGACGCGAACGGCAAGAAGGTGCTCGACTTCGTGCTGTCGGACGAAGGCCAGAAGCTGTGGGCCAATGCGTACCTGCGCCCGGTGCGCGCGCAGACGCTCGGCGCCGACATCGCCGCGAAGTTCCTGCCGGCGAGCGAGTACGCGCGTGCGAAGTCGGTCGACTTCGGCAAGATGGCGACCGGCCAGCAAGCGTTCGGCCAGCAGTACCTGCAAGTGATGCAGTAAGCGACGGGACGCCACGGATGCTCGACCTGACTTTCCCGCTGCGCTGGCGCGTCGCGCTCGTCGCGCCGGCGCTCGCGGTGTTCGCCGCGTTCTGGCTGTTGCCGATGGCGGCGCTCGTGCGGGTGTCCGCCGACGGCGCGTTCTTTTCGCAGTACGCAGCGCTGCTCGGCAACGCGCGCTACATGAAGAGCCTCGGCGAGACCATCGCGCTGTCCGCCGGCGTCACGCTCGCGACGCTCGCGCTGTCGACGATCTCCGGCCTGCTGCTCGCGCGCCGCGAATTCGCGGGCAAGCGCGTGCTGCTCGCGCTGCTCACGTTCCCGCTCGCGTTCCCGGGCGTCGTCGTCGGCTTCATGGTGATCATGCTCGCCGGGCGCCAGGGGCTGATCGGCATGCTGTCCGCGAAGCTCACGGGCGACAAGTGGGTATTCGCGTATTCGGTCGCGGGCCTGTTCGTCGGCTACCTGTACTTCTCGATTCCGCGCGTGATCGTCACCGTGATCGCGGCCGCGTCGAAGCTCGACGCGTCGCTCGAGGAAGCCGCGCGCTCGCTCGGCGCATCGCCGTGGCGCATCTTCGTCGACATCGTGCTGCCCGCGCTCGCGCCGGGCCTGATCGCGGCCGGCGCGATCTGCTTCGCGACCGCGATGGGCGCATTCGGTACCGCGTTCACGCTGGCCACCGACCTGAACGTGCTGCCGATGACGATCTATACCGAGTTCACGCTGAACGCAAACATCGCGACGGCGGCCGGCCTGTCGATCGTGCTCGGCATCGTCACCTGGGCCGTGCTCGCGCTCGCGCGCCGCTTCACCGGCCAAACCGCCGCCGCCGCGGCCTGAGGATTCCTGCATGCAATCGCTTTCCGACTCTTCCGCGCCGTCGCCGGCGCCCGCTCCCGCGCAGGCGAGCGGCGTCGCGCGGCGCGCGCCGCGCGTCACGGGCGCACGCGCGATCGCCGCGCTGCAATGGGGCGTCACGCTGCTGCTGTGCGCATTCCTGATCGTGCCTGTCGTGATGTCGGTGCTCGCGGGCCTGACCGTCAACTATTTCCGCGGACTGTCGAGCGGCCTCACGCTGCGCTGGCTCGAACAGGTGTGGCAGCAGTATCACGGCTCGGTCGCGCTGTCGCTCTACGTTGCGTTCGCGACGCTCGCGATCGTGCTCGCGGTCGGCGTGCCGGCCGGCTATGCGCTCGCGCGCAGCAAGAGCCGCGTCGCGCGCGCGATCGAGGAAGCACTCGTGCTGCCGGTCGCGCTGCCGGGTCTCGCGTCGGCGCTCGCGCTGCTGGTCGTGTATGGCGGCTTCACCGCGTTCCGGATGAGCCTGTGGTTCATCGTCGTCGGCCATGTCGTGTTCACGCTGCCGTTCATGGTGCGCGCGGTCGCGGCCGTCGCGGCCGGCGCCGACCTGCGCACGCTCGAGGAAGGCGCGGCCAGCCTCGGTGCGTCGTTCGTCACGCGCTTCGTCACGATCGTGCTGCCGAACCTGCGCCCCGGCATCGTCGCGGGCGCACTCGCGGTGCTCACGCTGTCGATCGGCGAATTCAACCTCACGTGGATGCTGCACACGCCCGACACGAAGACGCTGCCCGTCGGGCTCGCCGATACCTATGCGTCGCTGCGCCTCGAAGTCGGCAGCGCATACACGATCCTGTTCCTGCTGATGACGTTGCCGCTCCTCGTCGCGATGCAATGGCTCGGCGTCGACCCGTCCGGCACGCGTGCGCTCAAGCGGCGCGCGCGCTAAATCTTCCGCTCCGATGAAACTCGATTCCACTCCCATCACCCTGACCGGCTGCGCGAAGACGTTCCGCGGCACGCGCGTGCTCGAACCGCTCGACCTGTCGATCGGCGCGGGCGAAACGCTCGTGCTGCTCGGGCCGTCGGGCTGCGGCAAGACGACGACGCTGCGCCTGATCGCGGGCCTCGACACGCCGGACGCCGGCGGCACGATCGCGTTCGGCAACGACGACGTGACCGCGTTGCCGATCGAGCGCCGGCAGGTCGGCATGGTGTTCCAGAACTACGCGCTGTTTCCGAACCTGACGGTGCGCGGCAACGTCGGCTACGGGCTGAAGATCCGCAAGACCGAGCCGCGTGCGCTGCGCGAACGTGTCGACGAGCTGCTCGCGATGATGCGGCTCGACGCGCACGCGGACAAGCCGATCGATCAGCTCTCGGGCGGCCAGCGTCAGCGCGTCGCGCTGGCGCGCGCGCTCGCGGTGCGGCCGCGCGTGCTGCTGCTCGACGAACCGCTGACGGCACTCGACGCGAAACTGCGCGACGTGCTGCGTCGCGAGATGAACGCGCTGCTGCGCGAGCTCGGTGTGACGACGGTCTACGTGACGCACGACCAGGCCGAAGCGATGGAGCTCGGCGACCGGATCGTCGTGATGGGCGCGGGCCGGATCGAACAGATCGGCACGCCGCGCGACATCTACTACCGGCCGGCCAACCGTACGGTTGCACAGTTCATCGGCACGCTGAACCGACTTGACGGACAATGGCGCGATGGCGCGCTCGTGACGACGGGCGGCGCGCTCGTCACGCCGCATGCCGGCGACGAGTGGTTCTTCCGCCCCGAGGATGCGCAACTCGCCGATCCCGCGCATGCGCCGCTGCGCGGCACGGTCAGCGCATGCGCGTTCCTCGGCGAGCGCACCCGGCTCACGATCGCTCACGCGGCGCCCGACGCGCTCGTGATCGACGTACCGGGCCGCATCGCGCTTGCGCACGGCACGGCGGTCGGCATTACGATTGCACCGGAAGGCCTGATTGCGCTCGGCGCGTAATGCAGTTCGATTGCAGCACCCATGCACCACCCCACCGCGGCGCATGACGCCGCACCTACAATAACCAGACAATTCCGAGAACCGACGATGCTGCTAGCTCAAATCAGCGATCTCCACATCAAGCGGCCGGGTCAGCTCGCGTACCGGCGCGTCGACACGGCGGCCGCGCTCGCGCGCTGCATCGCGAAGCTGAACGCGCTCGTGCCGCGCCCCGACGCCGTGCTCGTCACCGGCGACCTGACCGACTTCGGCCACGACGACGAATACGGCAACCTGCGCGACCTGCTCGCGCCGCTCGAGATTCCGTACTACCTGATGATCGGCAATCACGACGACCGCGCCGGGCTGCGCCGCGCATTCGCCGATCGCCCGGAGCTGCACGAAGGCGAATTCGTGCAGTACGCGATCGACGTCGGCGCGGTGCGCGTGCTCGCGCTCGATTCGCAGGTGCCCGGCGCGAGCCACGGCGACCTGTGCGACACGCGGCTCGCATGGCTCGCCGCGCAGCTCGACGCCGCGCGCGATCGCCCGGTGATCGTCGCGCTGCATCACCCGCCGTTCGCATCGGGGATCGGCCACATGGACGCGCTGCGCCTCGCGCCCGCCGCCGCCGCGAAACTCGACGCGCTGCTGCGCGGTTATCCGAACGTCGAGCGCGTGCTGTGCGGCCACGTGCACCGCATGATGTTTACGCGTTTCGGCGGCACGCTCGCATCGGCCGTGCCGGCGCCCGCGCACCAGGTCGCGTTCGACCTGCGGGCCGATGCGCCGTCCGCGTTCCGGCTCGAACCGCCGGCGTTTGCGGTGCATCGTTATGCGCCGGATACGGGGATGACGTCGCACCACGTGTATGTGGACGAAGGCGCCGGGCCGTATCCGTTCTACGAGCCGACCGGGGAGCTGGTCGACTGACCGCGTGAAGTGCATGCAGTGACGGGCGGCCGGTTGCGCCGGTCGGCCGGTTCGCCGCCCACCCGGCAGGATTCACGACGCTCCGGTATGATCGGCAGCCTCGGCCGGCGCCCGGCCCGCCTGCGCACCCGGCGCGTGCGCCGCGCGCCGCGCCGCCCAACTTCGCCCGCGCCGCCATGTCCACCGCCTCCACCGACCGTCCGACCGACGCCGCCTCGCCCCACTACTCGCGCAGCCTGCTGTTGCTGCTCGCGACGATCGCGGGCGTGTCCGTCGCGAACATCTACTACAACCAGCCGCTGCTCGACAGCTTCCGTTCGGCCTTTCCCGACGGCGCGTCGTGGATCGGCGCGGTACCGACCGCGACGCAGCTCGGCTATGCGGCCGGCATGTTCCTGCTCGCGCCGCTCGGCGACCGCTTCGATCGTCGCGGGCTGATCCTGATGCAGATCGCCGGCCTGTCGGTCGCGCTGATCGTGGCAGCCGCTGCGCCATCGCTGGCCGTGCTCGCCGTCGCGAGCCTCGCGATCGGCGTGCTCGCGACCATCGCGCAACAGGCCGTGCCGTTCGCGGCCGAGATCGCGCCGCCCGCCGAACGCGGGCACGCGGTCGGCACCGTGATGAGCGGCCTGCTGCTCGGCATCCTGCTTGCGCGCACGGCCGCCGGTTTCGTCGCCGAGTATTTCGGCTGGCGCGCGGTGTTCGCCGCGTCGGTCGCGGCGCTCATTGCGCTGGCCGCGGTGATCGTGCTGCGGCTGCCGCGCAGCTCGCCGACGTCGACGCTGTCGTACGGCAAGCTGCTCGGCTCGATGTGGCATCTGGCGGTCGAACTGCGCGGGCTGCGCGAAGCATCGCTGACGGGCGCCGCGCTGTTCGCCGCGTTCAGCGCGTTCTGGCCCGTGCTCACGCTATTGCTCGCCGGCGCGCCGTTCCATCTTGGCCCGCAGGTGGCCGGCCTGTTCGGGATCGTCGGCGCAGCGGGTGCACTGGCGGCACCCTACGCGGGCCGTTTCGCGGACACGCGCGGCCCGCGCGCGATCATTTCGCTCGCGATCGCGCTGCTCGCGCTGTCGTTCGTGATCTTCGCGCTGTCGGGCTCGAGCCTCGTCGGGCTCGTGATCGGCGTGATCGTGCTGGATGTCGGCGTGCAAGCCGCGCAGATCTCGAACCAGTCGCGCATCTATGCGTTGAAGCCCGAGGCGCGCAGCCGCGTCAACACGGTGTACATGGTGTGCTATTTCATCGGCGGCGCGCTCGGCTCGTCGGCCGGCGTCGCCGCATGGCACGCGTTCGGCTGGACCGGCATGTGCATGGCCGGGCTGCTGTTCACCGCGCTCGCGGGCTGGTCCCACCATCGCGGCGGCCGGCGCGGCTGAGCGCGCCCGGCAGCGCCGGCGTCACGCGTCGGCGCGCGGCGTGGCCGGATCGTCGGCGGGCGGCGGCGCGAACGCCTGCGCCGGCTCCATGGCGACTGCCGGATCCATCACGGCAGCCGGTGTCGGTACCGCAAGCGGGACGGCGGAAGGCACCAGGATGGGCGCCGCATCCGGCAGCGCGATCTGATCGGGTGCGGACGCAACGTCTGCCGCCGACGCGGCCGCCACGGCCGGCGAACCGACAGCCGCCGCGCGTGCCGCGGGCCGGCGCGCCGGATCGAATACGAACGACAGCCCGACGCTGCCGAGGATCGCGACGGTCGCGACCACGGTCGCCATCGTCACGGGTTCGCCGAGCAGCAGCGCACCGAGCGCGACCGCGACGATCGGGTTCACGTACATGCAGCTGCTCGCGATGATCGGGCTCGTGTGGCGGATCAGATAGCCGTACGCGACATACGCGGCCATCGTGCAGAACACCATCAGGTACAGAAACGCGAACACCGGCCCCACCATCACGTGTTCGATGCGTTCGCCGATCAGCCACGCGACGAGCGTCGAGATCAGGCCGCCGAGGCCGATCTGCAGCGACGTCGACAGAAACAGGTCGGACGGCAGCTTGAGCCGCGTCGCGAGGTGCGCGCCGCCCGCCCAGAACAGCGCGCCGGCCAGCACGCAGATCGTGCCGAGCGCCGAATTCTGCGCCGCTGCGCCGCCCGAATTCAGCACGACGATGCCGACCATCCCGAGCGCGACCGCCGCCCACTCGCCCTTCGTCACCGGCCGGCCGGCCACCGCCGCGATCACGGTCGCGAACAGCGGCACCGTGGCCACCATCACCGCGGCCGAGCCGCTGCTGACCGAGCTGATCCCGAGCGCGATCGTGCCCGACGACAGCGCGACCAGCATCGTGCCGACGATCCCCGCATTGCGGATCTCCAGCAGCGTCGGCCATTCGGGCTTGCGCCGCAGCGCGAAGATGAACAGGCCGATCCCGCCGAGCAGGTTGCGCAGCCCCGACAGCAGCAGCGGCGGGAACGACTGCAGCGCGAAATGCAGGCCGCTGTAGGTCGAACCCCAGACGAAATAGATGAACACGAGCGCCAGCGCGACGCGGCCGCCGCGGCTTTGCGGCAGGCGGATCCGGAACGAAAGGCGGGAAAGGAAATCGAGGAGACGATCGAGCGGGGTCATCGGGCAACCCGCCCGCACGTCGCGCCGCGTGCTCCGCTGAAAGACGCCGGCAATGCCGGCAAACGGTCCTGGCGGGACCGGGAAGGCAGAGCGAACGTGCGGAACGACATGGCAGTGCGAACGGCGACGAAAGAGAACCGGCAAGCGGCGGCAGAGGGACAAAAAAACGCGCGCAACCGCTTCGGCTGCGCACGCTCGGCATTATGGCATCAAGGATTCGAAAGCATCGCCAGACCTGTCTGAAAGGATAGGGACTGACGTTTCGGCGCGACATTTTTCGGCCGACGGGCGGGTGAAATCCGGGGCCGGATGCGCAATGCGCACACGTTGCCGGCGGTCGTGCCGCACGCAATTCCGCACTCGATCCATCGCAATCCGTAACGGTCGAACCAGACCTCGGCCGAACGGCCAGTCATGCGCGCCGGCCCTCGCTTCACGCTTATCGTGACGGACGGCACACCCTCCCCGTGCCGTCCGCAGCCTCCATTCGAAACCCGCACCAGGCATATAAAATTTTGTATAATTCGACCATTCTTCCGCCGAAGCCGGTCGTGTTCGTCGGCAGCGCGCTCGACGATCTTCGCGACTTTCCGCTGCCTGCGCGACGTGACGCCGGCCACCAGATCGACCAGGTGCAGCGCGGCCTCGCGCCCGACGACTGGAAGCCGATGCGCACCGTCGGCGTCGGCGTGCGGGAAATTCGCCTGCGCGATGCGAGCGGCGCGTTCCGGATCATTTACGTCGCGACCTTCGCCGACGCCGTCTACGTGCTTCACTGCTTCCGGAAGCAAACGGCGCGCACGAACAAGACCGATATCGACCTGGCCGCCCGGCGTTATCGCTCGCTGATGATGGAGTTGAAACGATGACCAATGAACGTTACACGAACGTCTGGGACGCAATCGAGGGTCAGCCGGCCGAGGCCGAGAACATGAAGCTGCGCTCCGAACTGATGATCGCGCTCAAGCAGCGCATCGCGCAGCTCGAGCTCAGTCAGGCCCAGGCTGCGCAACGGCTGGGCGTCACGCAGCCGCGCGTCTCCGACCTGCTGCGCGGCAAGATCAACCTGTTCGGGCTCGACGCGCTCGTGAACATGGCCGCGGCAGTCGGCCTGCGCGTCGATCTCCAGGTGCGTGAATCCGCATGACGCATGACGCATGACGCGTAACGCGTAACGCGTAACGCGTGACGCGCGATGCAGCGCGGCACGCGCATGCGCTGCGCTGCCGAGCCATGCGCCGCTCACGATCCGCCGAACCAGTTGTATCCCTGATCGACCCAGTAGCCACCCGGAAACGTGTCGGTCACGAAGATTTCCATGATGTGTTTCGGGTTCTTGTAGCCGAGCTTGGTCGGCATCCGCAGTTTCATCGGGAAGCCGAATTCAGGTGGCAGGCGGCGGCCGTCGTACTCGAACGCGAGCAGCGTCTGCGGATGCAGCGCGGTCGGCATGTCGATGCTCTCGTAGTAGTCGTCCGCGCACTTGAAGCCGACATATTTCGCATGCGTATCGGCGCCCGCGCGCGCGAGGAATGCGCCGAACGGCGTGCCGCCCCAGCGGCCGATCGCGCTCCACCCTTCCACGCAGATGTGCCGCGTGATCTGCTCCGCATGCGGCAGCGCGCGAAGCTCGTCGAGCGTCCACACGCGCTTGCCCGTCACGCGGCCGGACAGCACGAGCCGATAGGTCGATTCATCGACGTGCGGCACGTCGTCGATCCCGTAGTACGCGTTGAACGGGAACGGCCGCGTGATGTCGGCTTCGGTGTAGGTCGGCGCGAGCCGGTCGGGGCTGAACAGCCACGCCTGCACGCGATCGTTCATGCGCGACACTTTCTCGAGGAACGCGTTGACCGACGCGTCGTCCTGCAGCGTGCAGCCGGTCAGCATCGTCAGGCCGCCGAGCGTCAGCACGCGCCGGTTGAAGAGCCGCCGCGACGGCATCTCGAGCTCGCGCCGCACGTCGAGTTCGAGCGACTTCCGGTCGAGTGTCCAGCGCGGGCGGTCGCGCTTGTGTTCGGATTCGGACATGATGATTTCCTTCGGCACCTTCGTGCCGTTCAACGGCCGCGCAGCATCGCGAGCAGCGAGCGCGGCACCAGCAACGCCATCCCGACGTGCACGACGAAGAACGCGACGAGCAGCGACATCGCCCAGAAATGCACGACGCGCGCGTTGTCGTAACCGCCGAACAGTTCGCGCAGCAGCGGGAACTGCACGGATTTCCAGATCGCGAGCCCCGACAGCACCAGCACGACGAGATCGGCGATCGCGGTCAGGTACGCCGCGCGCTGCACCGCGTTATAGACGCTCAGGTCGGCATGCGACAGCCGCCCGCCGAGCGCCGCGCGCACGTCGCGCCACACGGATGCCGGCGTGACCGGCAGCATCTTGCGTACCAGGCGCCCGGTCGCAAGCGACATCGTCAGGTAGAACAGCCCGTTGCCGACGAGCAGCCACATCGCCGCGAAATGCCATTGCAGCGCGCCGCCGAGCCAGCCGCCGATCGTGATGCCGTGAGGAAACGTGAACGGCGGATAGATCGGCGACGCGTCGTAGATGCGCCAGCCGGACAGCGCCATCAGCACGGCCGCGAGCGCGTTGAGCCAGTGGCTCGCACGCACCCAAAGCGGATGGATCGGGCGCGCGGGCGGCGTGGCGGCCGCGCGCCCGGTGGCGGGAACGGTTTGCATGATGAAAACTCCCGGAATGAGGCGACGGAGCGCGAGAAGGGGCCGGAGACCGGCCACGCAGCGCATGCGCTGATGCGCGACGTGGCGCGTGCCCCGCGCGTCAGCCGGCACCGCGTGCCGTCCCGGCACGCAGCGGCGACACGCGCGTCGGCCGCGCTCCGTCCGTTTCCGTCAGTTCGACGGGGCCATCTTGTCGTCCGATTTCGGCTTGCCCATCGAGTCGTGCGACATCGCGTCCTTCTTCATCGCGTGCTTCTTCATGCCGCCCTTCTTCATCGCGCCGTCCTTGGCCATCGCGTCGTCCTTCGCCATCGCGTCGTGGCCCATCGCGTCCTTCGACATCGACGAACCTTCCTTCGACATCGCGTCGTTCTGCGCATACGCGCCGGTTGCGACCATGGCGAAACCGGCGACACAGGCTGCGATCAGTACTTTTTTCATGACATCTCTCCGAAACATGGGTTTGAGGAGCCGAATAGACGGAAGACGTCGCGGGAAATGACAGGCGTTTCGAAAATATTTTTTTGGGCTGCCAAAAGTGCCGCAATGCTGCGCCGCGCCGTCATTGTCAGCCGGGCTGCAGGGCCGTGCGGCGGCGTCATGCATCGCGGCATGCGCGGCAGGCGCGCCGCCCGCAATGCTGCAACTGCACCGCGGCAACCGATGTGCCGCCGGTTGAAACCGCCGCAAAGCCAGTGTATCGTGTGCGCTGCTAACGCGGGGGTCCTGCAATGCGCCCGGTCAACAAACCGGCATTGCGGGTGAGAAATACCCTTTGAACCTGATCTGGATAATGCCAGCGCAGGGAAGCGTACGGATTCCGCCGCCATCCTTCTGACGAAATCCGCCGCCTCACCAAGCCTCGTCTCCTGCTTAGCTCGAGCCCCACATTCGTCAAGGGCTCCGGGCAAGCGCCGCAGCGCCTGTCCGGCGCTCACACAGGAGATTGCATGAACGCCAATCCGAAGTTTCTGTCCGCCGACGCCCACGTCGATGCCGCTGCCGTCGCGCCGCTGCCGAATTCGCGGAAAGTCTATGTGACCGGCTCGCAGCCCGACATCCGCGTACCGATGCGCGAAATCACGCAGGCCGACACGCCGACCGGCTTCGGCGGCGAAAAGAATCCGCCGATCTACGTGTACGACACGTCGGGCCCCTACACCGATCCGGAAGCCACGATCGACATCCGCGCGGGCCTGCCTGCACTGCGCCAGCGCTGGATCGAAGCGCGCGGCGACACCGAAGTGCTCTCCGGCCTGTCGAGCCGCTACGGTCTCGAGCGCGCGGCCGATCCGGCCACCGCCGACCTGCGTTTCCCGGGCCTGCACCGCAACCCGCGCCGCGCGCAGGCCGGCAAGAACGTCACGCAGATGCACTACGCGCGTCAGGGCATCATCACGCCGGAAATGGAATACATCGCGATCCGCGAGAACCAGCGCCGCGCCGAATACATCGAGAGCCTGAAGACGAACGGCCCGAACGGCGCGAAGCTCGCCGCGATGATGGGCCGCCAGCATCCGGGCCAGGCATTCGGCGCTGCCGCGTTCGGAGCGAATGCGCTCGCCGAGATCACGCCCGAGTTCGTGCGCGACGAAATCGCGCGCGGCCGCGCGATCATTCCCGCGAACATCAACCACCCGGAATCCGAGCCGATGATCATCGGCCGCAACTTCCTCGTGAAGATCAACGCGAACATCGGCAACTCGGCCGTCACGTCGTCGATCGGCGAGGAAGTCGACAAGATGACGTGGGCGATCCGTTGGGGCGGCGACACGGTGATGGATCTGTCGACCGGCAAGCACATCCATGAAACGCGCGAGTGGATCATCCGCAACAGCCCGGTGCCGATCGGCACGGTGCCGATCTACCAGGCGCTCGAAAAGGTCAACGGCAAGGCCGAGGACCTGACCTGGGAGATCTTCCGCGACACGCTGATCGAGCAGGCCGAGCAAGGCGTCGACTACTTCACGATCCACGCGGGCGTGCGCCTGCAGTACGTGCCGCTCACCGCGAACCGGATGACGGGCATCGTGTCGCGCGGCGGCTCGATCATGGCGAAGTGGTGCCTCGCGCATCACAAGGAAAGCTTCCTGTACGAACACTTCGAAGAGATCTGCGAGATCATGAAGGCGTACGACGTGAGCTTCTCGCTCGGCGACGGCCTGCGTCCCGGCTCGATCTACGACGCGAACGACGAAGCGCAGCTCGGCGAGCTGAAGACGCTCGGCGAACTCACGCAGATCGCGTGGAAGCACGACGTGCAGGTGATGATCGAAGGCCCCGGCCACGTGCCGATGCAGTTGATCAAGGAGAACATGGATCTCCAGCTCGACTGGTGCAAGGAAGCGCCGTTCTACACGCTCGGGCCGCTCACCACCGACATCGCACCGGGCTACGACCACATCACGTCGGGCATCGGCGCCGCGATGATCGGCTGGTTCGGCACCGCGATGCTGTGCTACGTGACGCCGAAGGAACACCTGGGCCTGCCGAACAAGGACGACGTGAAGGAAGGCATCATCACGTACAAGCTCGCCGCGCACGCCGCCGATCTCGCGAAGGGTCACCCGGGCGCGCAGGTGCGCGACAACGCGCTGTCGAAGGCGCGCTTCGAGTTCCGCTGGGAAGACCAGTTCAACATCGGTCTCGATCCGGACAAGGCGCGCGAATTCCACGACGAGACGCTGCCGAAGGATTCGGCGAAGGTCGCGCACTTCTGCTCGATGTGCGGCCCGCACTTCTGCTCGATGAAGATCACGCAGGACGTGCGCGAGTTCGCGGCGCAGCAGGGTGTGTCGGAGACCGAAGCGCTGAAGAAAGGGATGGAAGTGAAGGCGGTCGAATTCGTGAAGACCGGCGCCGAGATCTACCACCGTCAATAAGCGCACGCGGCGGTCCGCACCGGACACGCATCGCGATGCACGAAGCCCGCTTTCGAGCGGGCTTTTTTGCGTCGCGCGTGCCAGCCGATGCACGGGAAACAATTGATTACGAATCCGCGCGAGGCTTAACAAGTCCTTACAGCAGCGTCGCCAGACGGCGCGTAGATTGGGATCATGCGTGGCCGCCAGCCGGTCGCGCGTCCTTCCGTTCACGACCACAAGGACAACGATCATGACCTATTCGATTCGACGTATTGGGGTATGCGCGCTGCTCGTCGCGACGGTGGCAAGCCTGTCGGCCTGCGACTCGATGACGACGCGCCAGCGCAACACGGCAATCGGCGCGGGTATCGGCGGCGTCGCCGGCGCGGCGATCGGCGGCAACGCGCTGTCGACGCTGGGCGGCGCGGCGGCCGGCGGCATCATCGGCAACCAGGTCGGTAAATAAGCCGACCGGCTCCCCGGCCGCCGCGCGAAGCGCGGCGAGTTCCGGCCTGACGGCGTTTTCGCACTGCGGAAGCGCCGTTTTTCGTATGCGGCGCCGCAGCACGCCGCAGCGGCCCGGAAATGGTCCGTTACCGTTTTGCACACCCTGTCATCGGCGCGCGGCCTAAGCTTAAGCATCTGCCGATAGCCGGCTCCGCCGGAGAGACATCATGAACAGGATCCTCGTCGCCGCGGCGCTCGCCTGCACGACGCTCGCCGGCTGCTACTACCCGTACGGCTACTATCCTGGCGCCTATTATCCCGGCGGTTATTACGCGGCCGCACCGGTGCAGCCGGCCCCCGTGTACGTCGATCCGGGCCCCGCCTACTACTATCCGGCGCCTGCGTACGCACCGGCGTGGGGCGGCTATTGGGGACCGGCGCTGTCGCTCAATTTCGGCTTCGGCGGACGCGGCGGACACGGCGGCTGGCACCATCACTGACCGGGCAGCCGGGCAGCCTGCGGCTGTAACCGGCGCATCTCCCGTTTCTTGTCGTTTCATCCAATCGTGAAGCGACGGCGTGGCAGCGCGGTGTAAGATCCATCGCATCCTGTCCCTCGCCCTCACGATCGATGTCACCCAAGAACGCCATCCTGCTGACCGTGCTCGCTGCCCTGTGGGGCGCGTCGTTCCTGTTCATCCGGATCGGCGTGGTCGATTTCGGCGTCGCGCCGCTGATGGCGCTGCGCGTCGGCATCGGCGCGCTGTTTCTCACGGGCTTTGCGCTGACGCGCTTCAAACCCGCCGATCTCGGCGCGCGGCTGCGCCGTCATGCATGGCCGTTGTTCGTCGTCGGCGCACTGAACTCGGGCATACCGTTCTGCCTGTTCGCGTTCGCCGAACTGACGCTGTCGGCCGGCCTGACGTCGGTGATCAACGCGACGACGCCGCTGTGGGGCGCGCTCGTGGCCTACCTGTGGCTGAAGGACAAGCTGTCGCTGCCGCGCGCGCTCGGCCTCGTGATCGGTTTTGCCGGCGTGATCACGCTCGTGTGGAACCAGATCGCGAATGCGCACGGCGACACGGGCGCCAGCGCGACCGCGCTCGCCGCCGCCGCGGCGCTCGGCGCGACGCTGCTGTACGGCATCGCGGCCAATTACACGAAGCGCAAGCTCAGCGGTGTCGATCCGCTCGTCAACGCGGCCGGCAGCATGATCGGCTCGACCGTGCTGCTGCTGCCGTTCGCGATCGCCACGTGGCCGGCCGCACCGGTCAGTGCGCACGCATGGGGCTCCGTGCTCGGCCTCGGCATCGCTTGCACGGGCATCGCGTATTTCATCTTCTTCTACCTGATCGCGCATGTCGGCCCCGCTCGCGCAATTACCGTGACGTTCGTGATCCCGGTGTTCGGCCTGCTGTGGGGCGCGCTGTTCCTCGGCGAGCATGTGTCCGTCGTCATGATCGAAGGCTGCGCGATCGTACTCGTCGGCACCGCACTCGCGACCGGCGTGATCAAGCGGATTCCCGGCCTGGGGCCGCGTAGCGGCGAAGCGACCTGAGGATCCGGGCACACGCCGCCGTTCGTCGTTCGTCGTGACTTGATCGCCGCCTGCTCCCCGTTGCGCTGAGGATGGCGCTGCAGCGCGACGGCATCCGTCTGACGGCGACGTTCGGACGCGCCCGCGGCGGACTTTCCCGCACCGCCACGCGCGCCATGCGGCCATGACGCAGTTCATGCCGCCGGATTGTCATGTGCTTCCGCGGCACCTTTCACTGCGTAGCGGTCATGCACTGCGCGCACTCCAGCGACGCCGGTCATCGCTGCGCGCTGGCCAGGGCCGCGCCGTGTCCCGTGTGCGTCTGGAGTTTCCCTGATACGCGCGCCGTCGCATTCCCGTTACACTCGTAACATTCTTTCGCCGAAGGCGGTCACGATGCCTCACGTTCTTTCGCGTCCGCCTGCGCGTGCGACTGCTTTGGCGTGGCGGCGCGCTGCCGGCCCGCCGCTCGCCCCTGGGCACCGCTGACATGAAGCCCGCCCGCGACCTGTCGCTCGACTCCCTGCTCGAACGCCTCACGCTGACGCCCGGCGGCTGGCACGCCACCTATCGCACCACGACGCTGCGCAGCGTATTCCAGCCCGTGCTGTCGATCACGCACAAGCGCGTCGTCGGGTACGAGGCGCTGCTGCGCGTCGTCGACGCGAACGGCGCGCTGATCTCGCCCACTGCCCTCTTCGACAAGACGCGCGCCGACGCCGACGCGCTGCTGCTCGACCGGCTCGCGCGCTGCCTGCACACGGCCAATTTCGTCGCGCAGGGCATCGGCGACGGCTGGCTGTTCCTGAACGTGACACCGCGCGTGCTCGATTCGGGCCTCGTGCAGCGCGAGTTCGTCGAGGCGCTTTGCCGGCATTTCGTGTTGCCGCCGAACCGCATCGTGCTTGAAGTCATCGAACAGCCGGCACGCGACGAAGCCGCGCTCGCCCGCACGATCGACATGATCCAGCATCGCGACTTCCTGATCGCGATCGACGATTTCGGCACGGGATTCTCGAACTTCGACCGCGTGTGGCGCGCGCGGCCCGACATCGTCAAGCTCGATCGCTCGCTCGTCGAGCGCACGACCGGGTCGGCCGACGACCGCCGCATCATGCATCACCTCGTGTCGATGCTGCACCAGGCCGGCGCGATGGTGCTTGCCGAGGGCGTCGAAAGCGACGACGCACTGCAGGCGCTGATGGAGGCCGACATCGATTTCGTGCAGGGTTTCCAGTTCGGCCAGCCCGACACATCGATCGCGCACGCGAGCGCGGCCGCGCCCGCGATGCTCGACGCCGCGTGGAAGCGCTTCATCGCCCGCCGGCACACGCCGGTCGTCGCCGAGCAGCCGGGATTCGACGCGATCGAGCGGCTCGTGCTCACCGGCGCGGCCGCGTTTTCCGCCAGCGGCAACCTGCAGGATGCCGCGCAACGCGTGTTCGCGGTGCCGGCCGCGCGCCGCGTATTCGTCACCGACGAGATCGGCGAGCAGTTCCTGCCGTCGATCGGCGCGCCCCCCGACGACGGCCAGGCAATCGCCACCCGCCTCTCGCCGCTGTTCCCGGAAACCCACAGCAACTGGTCGCGGCGTCCGTACTTCCAGCGCGCGATCGCCGCGCCCGGGCGCGTCGCGCTGATGGGCCCGCACTTCTCGCTGACCGAAGGCCGCGACTGCTATACGGCCGCCGTCGCGATCCGCGCGCAGAGCCGGCTCGTCGTGTTCTGCGTCGACTTCGTGCTCGACAGCGCGGGGACCGTGATGCGCTAGCCCGCCGGCGCTGGCGGCATGCGTTCGCCTGCGATGCCCGTCGAGCGTGCGGCGCCCCGGCCATCCATTCGTCAGTCGACTATCTTCCCTCTTCCCGACTTCACCGCGCTGCGGCGCGACTTGTGTTCGAGCCGTCGCTCCTTCGACGCGCGCGTCGGCCGCGTCGCGACCCGTGCGCGCGGCGTGAACGCGACGCCGGCGATCAGCGCATCGAGTCGCGCCAGCGCGGCTTCGCGGTTTTTCTCCTGCGTGCGGTATTCCTGCGACTTGATCACGACGATGCCGTCGCGCGTGATGCGCTGGTCGGACAGTGCGAGGAGCCGCTCCTTGATGACCGGCGGCAGCGACGATGCGCGGATGTCGAAACGCAGGTGAATCGCGCTCGATACCTTGTTCACGTTCTGCCCGCCCGCGCCCTGCGCGCGCACGGCCGTCCATTCGACTTCGGCGGGATCGAGCGTATAGCGAATCATCATCGCGAAGCCTCCGTGCGTCGCCGTGCGAGCGCCTCGTCGACGCGGGCCGCGAGCCCCGAATCGCGCTGCGTGCGCGTCGCGACCGCCTGCGCCAGCACGCGCCGCGGCCCGATCACCTGCACCCGCGTGCGTGCCCGCGTGACGGCCGTATAGACGAGTTCGCGCGTGAGCACGCGGCCGAACGATGCCGGCAGCACGAGCGCGGCTTCGTCGAATTCGGAGCCCTGCGATTTGTGGACCGTCAGCGCGAACGCCGTTTCGTGCGGCGGCAGCGCGGCCGGCGACACTGCGCGCGCGGTGCCGTCCGCACGCCTGAACCACACGCGCAGCACGCCGTGCGCGTCGGGCAACGCGATGCCGATGTCGCCGTTGAACAGCCCGAGCGCATAGTCGTTGCGCGTCACCATGATCGGCCGCCCGGTGAACCAGTGCGCGCCGACCGCGAGCGGCACGCGCGCCGCATGCCGCACGTGCGCGGCCACGAGCGCGTTGACGTGCTCCGCGCCGCGCAAGCCGCTGCGCGTTGCGCACAGGATCCGGAACCGGTTGAGCGCGTCGAACAGCGGCAGCGGATCGGGTACCGGCGCGGCCAGCACGCCGCGCAATGCATCGAGGTATGCGCCGAACCACCGCGCGAGCCGCTCGACCGTCGACGACGCAAGCGACTCGCCCGCATCGTCGTGGAACGACGCGGCAGCCGCGTCGTCCGCGGGCAGCGCATCGAGCGCGGCCTGCACGTCGCCGCGGCGGATCGCAAGCGACAGCCGCCCGATCGGCGAATCGAGGCCGAAGCGGTAATTGCGTTCGAGCCACACGACACAGTCGGCGAGCGGTGCCGGTGCGGATGTGGCAGGCGACGCAGCGGGTTCGCCGGGCAATGTCGACGTCACCGACGCAAGCGCCGCGTCGCCGGCGTCGAACGGCGGCAGCTCGACGGCGTCGAGCCACGCGAGTTCGTCGACCTCGATCCATGCGGGGGCACCACCCGCATCGCCGATATCGTCGGCATCGGTCAATGCCGGACCCGCAGACGGCGATGGCGCGACGTCGGCCGCGGCAACCGCGTCGTCCTGCGGTTCGTCGTCGAACAGCGACGCCTGTCGCGCATCGGCGCGCGGACGTGACGCCCGTTTGCGCGAAGCGGCGGCAGATGCCGAAGCGGAAGCCTGGGCCGGTGCCGCAGCGGAAACCGGATTCACGGCAGGCACAGTCGCCGTCGCGGCTTCGTCGGGCATCGGCAACGCCGCGACGAACGCCGCCTCGTCGATGCCGAGCGCCTGCGCGATGCGCGTGCGCGCCGCGGCGGTAAACGCCGGCCGCGCGCTCAGCTCCGCGAACACGGCGCCCGCCTCGACCGCGGCCAGTTGATCCTTGTCGCCGAGCAGCACGAGCCGTGCGCCCGGCGCGAGCGCGTCGAGCAGGTGCGCGGCGAGCGCGACGTCGATCATCGATGCCTCGTCGACGACGATCAGGTCGTACGGCAGCGGATTGTCGCGATGATGCCGGAAGCCGGCCGCCCCGCCGCCGCCCAGCAGGCGATGCAGCGTGTACGACGTGTCGGGCAGGCGCGCCGCGAGTTCCGGCGGCAGGTCGCCGGCCCGCGCATGCAGCGCTTCCTGCATCCGCTGCGCGGCCTTGCCCGTCGGTGCGGCCAGCGCGATGCGCAGCCCCGGATGCGCATCGAGCAGGCAGGCCAGCACGCCGACGACGGTCGTCGTCTTGCCGGTGCCGGGACCGCCGCTGACGATCGTCACGCGGCCCGTCAGCGCGACGATCGCCGCAACGCGCTGCCAGTCGACGTCGCCGGTCGCGGGCCCGAAGTAACGCGCGAGGTTGTCGCGCAACCGGTCGGGCGACATCCCGTCGTCCGGCGCCGCGACGCCGGCTTGCGCCACGAGCGCATCGGCCAGCCGCCGTTCGTAGTCGAAATAGCGCGACAGGTACAGGTGATCGTGCCGGTCGACGATCAGCGGCCGCTCGTCGCCGCGCGCGAGCGTGCCGAACGCGACCACGCCGCTCGCGGCAAGCGCCGCACGGATGTCGTCGAGCGGTTCTTCGTAGCGCTGCGCGAGCGCGCCGAGCGCGACGCACACGTGGCCGCCCGCGGTTGCGCGGCTCGTCGCGAATGCGGCGCGCGCCGCCCAGCGCGCGGCCGCGGCCGGTGCGCCGGCGCGGCGTGCGAGGTCGCCGATGCGGCGCGCGAAGCCTTCCGCGAGCGCAATGCCGAAATCGGCGGGCTCAGGCAGCCGCGCGACGAGGCCGCCGGTAAATTCGAGCAAGTCGTCGGACGCATTCATGCGCGGCCCCCTTCCATCATCCGGTCGAGTGCGTCGACGAGCACGCGTTCGGGCCGCCGCGCATGCACGCCGGCCGGCGCGCCGCCGCTGCGCCAGTCGGGCCGCACGCCCCGTATGAACAGGTACAGGTAGCCCGCGATATGCGTGTCGTAGTCGTAATCGGGCAGCCGCCCGCGCAGGTAGCGATGCAGCGCGACCGTGTAGAGCAGCGCCTGCAGGTGATACGCGTGATCGGCCATCGCGACGTCGAGCGCGCGCGGGCCGTAGGCGTCCGGCGTCGTGCCGAGATGGTTCGACTTCCAGTCGACGATCCAGAAGCGGCCGTCGTGTTCGACGATCATGTCGATGAAACCCTTGATGAAACCGGCGAGCATGCCCGCCTCCAGTGCAACGTCCGGGTAGCCGTGCGCGACCAGCAGCCGGCGCAGCGCCGCCAGGTCGAGCGACGGTGCCGGGAACAGGAACCCCATTTCGTCGAGCCGCTTCGCGGGATCGAGCTCGGCGAGCCGCATGCCCGGCACGAGCTCGGTGCGCACGACGTCGTCGACGAGCCGCGCCATCATCGCCGGCAGGCGCGTCGCGAGTTCGGGCTCGGCCTCGACCGGCCGGTCGTGCAGCGCGCCGAGCGCGGCCTTGTGCCACGACTCGGGCTCCGTGAACCGGCTGAGTTCGAACAGGCGGTGCAGGCATTCGCCCGCCGCTGCGCCGCGCGGAAACACGAGGATATCGTCGTCGGGCGGTTCCGGCGCAACCGTATCGGCCAGGATGAACTCGCCGTCCGGCGCCACCTCGGCAAGCGCGTCGTGATCGGGCCGCAGCTCGTCGTCGGGCACGGCTGCGACGCCGGCCTCCTCGCGCGCCATCGACGCGGTCAGCGAACTGAAGCTCGCCATCCGCCACGCATCGCGCAGCACGCGCGTCGCATGGCGCGCCGCGAGCGTCTGCGATGCGTCGTGCCCGGCCGCGAGGCGCTCGCGGCGCGCGGGCACCGGCAGCGGCGCGACGCTCACGGGGCCACCCGCGAGCGCAAGCCACGCGGCATCGAGCGCGGCTTCGTCGGGCGGCTCGTCGAGCCACGCATCGAACGACTGGCCGGCGCCGGCGACGAGCCAGTTGAGCACGCTGCGCCGCGCTTCGCGCGTCGAGCGCGACGACTGGTACGGCCCGGCGACGACGTAGCTGCGATAGACCGCGCGCGTGAGCGCCACGTAGACGAGCCGCGCGCGTTCCGCGGCCTGCTCGCGCAGCGCCTGCCGCGCGGCGTGCGCGGCCGCCTCGTCGTCGCATCCGTAATGCAGCACCGCGTCGCCCGCGTCGTCGTGATACTCGCGCGCATCGGGCAACGCGGACGCCGGCGGCTCGCGCAGGCCGCCGTCGTTCAGGAACGGACAGAACACGATCGCGTATTCAAGGCCCTTCGACTTGTGCACGGTCACGATCTGCACGAGGTTGCGATCGGATTCGAGACGCAACTGCGCTTCCTCGCCGCCGCCGTCGAGCCGTTGCGCAGCGAGCCAGCGCAGCGTCGGCGCGATGCCCGGCTGCGCGGATGCGCGCGCCTGCGTCAGCTCGGCCAGATGGTTGATGTCGGTCACGCGGCGCTCGCCGTCCGCGCCGGCCATCAGCCGCTCGGCGATCCGCAGCTCGCGCGTGAACGTGCGCCACATCACCGCAAAACCGCGTTCGCGCCACAGCAGCCGATAGCGCGAGAAACGCTCGACCCAGCTCATCGCGTCGGCACTGTCGGCCGCCGACGCTTCGTGCGACGCATCGCCGTCGCCCTGTTCCATTCGCCACAGCGCGCCGGCATCGAGGCCGAACCAGTCGGCCGCGAGCGCCGCGCGCAGACGCCGCAGGTCGCCCGGCGCATCGATCGCCGCCAGCACGCGTTCGAGCTGCTCGGCGTCGCCGGTCGAGAACACCGAGGCCTGCGCCAGTTCGACGCTGCCGATGCCCCACGTGGCGAGCACACGCTTCACGAGACTGCCCTGCCGGTGCGTCTGCACCAGCACCGCGATGTTGCCCGGCGACAGCGGCGTGTCGCCCAGCCGCACGCGCCCTTCGCGCGCGCCGCGCATCAGCCGCGCGATCTCGGCCGCGCAGGCCTGGGCGGCCTGCGCCTGCGCGTCGCGCTTGAGCAACGTGCCTTCGCCGCCCGGCAGCGCCCAGACCCGGAAATCGCCGGCCGGGCCCGGATCGGTTTCGTCGACGAACGGCGCACGCACGCGCGTGCCGGCTCGCACCGCGTAGTAGTCGAGCCCGTCGAGCACGAACGCGCGCGGATTCGACATGAAGAAGCGGTTGCACGCATCGACGATCGCGGGCGTCGAGCGCTGGTTGACCGCGAGCGTGTAGCACGCGCTCGCGCTCTCGCGT
This sequence comes from Burkholderia sp. S-53, assembly GCF_025560745.1. Classification (NCBI taxonomy): domain Bacteria; kingdom Pseudomonadati; phylum Pseudomonadota; class Betaproteobacteria; order Burkholderiales; family Burkholderiaceae; genus Burkholderia; species Burkholderia sp. S-53. Next base: position 1,312,696 of record NZ_CP090483.1, on the reverse strand, counting down.
GCCGCAAGATAGGTATGCAGATCGGCCGCGCGGAAGCTGTAGATCGCCTGCTTCGGATCGCCGACGAGGAACAGCGGCCCGCCCGGCGCGAAGATGCGGTCGAAGATCGCGAACTGCAGCGGGTCGGTATCCTGGAACTCGTCGATCAGCGCGGCCGGATAGCGCGCGCGCAGCGTCTGCGCGAGCCACGGATGCGCATGCAGCGCGTGGTACAGGTTCGCGAGCAGATCGTCGAACGAGACGACCCGCCGCGTACGCTTGCGCTCGGCCAGTTCGCCCGGCGCCATGTCAAGCCATTCGGCGATCAGCGCGAGCCAGCGCGCGCGCTGCGCGGCTTCGGCCGCGGCCACGGCCGCTTCGAGCGCGTCGGCCACGTCGAAGAACGCGTGTTCGGGGGTCGCGCCGCCCTTTTTCGTCGCTTTCACGAGCGCGGTGCGCGTGAGCTTCAGTGCGGCCTTCGGCAGCGCGGCCGTCGCGTCGCCCTGCGCGAAATGCGCGGCCCACGCGGCGAGCGCATCGGCGACCGCGTCGGGCTTGTGCGAGCGCTGGTTGAGCGCGGGCTGCGCGGTGCGCAGCAACGCATCGATCGCGTCGCGCTCGGCCGCCCACATCCGCGCCGCCTCGGCGAAACATTCGGCCGCGGCGGCCTCGGCCGATTCGTCCGGCTCGGTCACGCCGTCCCAGCGCAGCGCGGCGAGCGGCTTCTTCAGCCGCCGCGCGAGCTGCGCATCGAGCGCGGCCGGGCCGGCGCCCGATTCGACGAGCCAGGTCGCGAAGCCCGGCCAGCGCGCGGCCGCCGGTTCGACGCGCGTGCGCCAGAAGTCCGCCGCGAGCTCGAAGCGCAGCGACGCATCGTCGGCCTCCATGTCGAACGCGAACGGCATCGCGGCCGCGAACGGCGCTTCCTGCAGCGCGCGCTGGCAGAACGCGTGGATCGTATGGATCGCGGCCTGGTCGAACGCGCGCAGCGCGCGCCGGATCCGCTTCGCGGCCGTCTCGGGATCGAGCGAGCCGTCTTCGCCGAGCGTGGTCTCGAGCAGGCGCGCAATGAACGGATCGCCGCCGTCGTCGCCCGTGTCGAGCACGTGCGCAAGCTGCGCGAGCCGGCCGCGAATCCGCTCGTGCAGCTCGGCCGTCGCCGCCTTCGTGAAGGTCACGACGAGGATTTCGTCTGCACCGAGATCCTTTTCGAGCAGCAGGCGCACATACAGCGCGCAGATGTTCCAGGTCTTGCCGGTGCCGGCCGATGCCTCGATCTGGTTGACGCCGTCGAGCGGGCACGCGAACACGTCGAGTTCGAGCGCCGGCTGCGGCTGCGACACGGCGCTCATGCGACCTCCTTCAGATGTTCGACGAGCGGCTCGAACACGAGCCGCGCGAGCGTGCCGAACGGCTCGTCGAGCGACGCATGCGCACCGCGCCACGCGATCGCGATGGCCGGATCGTCGGCTTCGCTCACGACGCGCTCGTTGATCCAGACGCTCGCGGCCTTGGCTTCGCCGTCGGACACCCGCGCCCACGCACTGCGCGGGAAAAACCGCAGCGGCGTGCGCCGCCCTGCGCGAAACAGCGCGGCAAGCGGCGCGAGCCGTTCGAGCGGCGCCGCGACCGGCGTGAGCTCGAACGCGCCGCCGCTGCCGAACCATAGCGTACGGCGCGGGCCGCCCGGCTCGACCGCGCAGTACACGAGATGCGCGAGCCACGCGGACAGGTAGTCGCGTGCGCTCGGCCGCGCATAGCGGTAGATGATCTGCCCGGCCGGCGTGAGCCGGTTCAGCGTGCCGTGCAGCTCGAGCGGCGCGCTCACCGCGTCGCCCGACAGCATCGCGTCGTCGGCGCCGAACAGCGCCTGTTCCGTATCGGGCCACGCGGGCACGATGACGAGCGAAAACGGCCGCCGCTCGATGCCGTCGGCCAGCGCACGGCGCACATGCGACGCAAGCTGCGTCATCGACCCGAGCGCCTGGTCGCGCCACACGGCGCCCGTCGCGCCGCCCGGCAGTTCGGGGCTCGCATCGGCAATGCGCAGCGCATGATCGTGCACGGCGCCGTCGTCCGATTCGATCAGGAGCGGCAGCACGCGTTCGGCGAGCGCGTCGCTGCCGGCGAAGTCGAGCGTGAACGGCTCCCTGTCGAGCAATTCGGCCTGTGCGTCGGCGAGCACGATGCCGAGCCGTGCGCGCAGCAGCGCACGCGCGGGATGGCGCCAGAAGCGCTCGAATTCGCTGAACGCGACGGGCTCGACCGGTTCGGCCGGCAGCGGCTGCGCGAAGAACGGCAGTTCGCGCGGCCCGTCGCGCGACGCATCGGCGGCCAGCAGCGACGCGAGCGCCGCACGCTCGGCGTCATAGGAAACGAGCCCGCTGCCGGGATGGAAATACGCGGCCGCGAACGGTTGCAGCGGATGCTCGACGATGAACGCGCGCCGCGCGGCATCGACGGCGTCCGGCGCCGCGTCGGGCCCGGCCGTGACGAGCGCGAGATGGTCGAGCAGTTCGTCGACGAGCGCCGCGGGCGGCAGCGGCGCGTTGTCGCGGATGCTGCGGCCCGTGTACGCGATCAGCAGCCGGTCGCGTGCGGCGAGCAGCAGGTCGAGAAACAGGTTGCGCTCGTCGTCGCGGCGCTGCCGGTCGCCGAGCTTCGGCATCACGGCCATCAGGTCGAATTCGTCCGCGCGCGCGAGGCTCGGCAGCACGCCGTCGTCCATCCCGAGCAGGCAGACGACGCGGTACGGCAGGCCGCGCAGGCTCGTCAGCGACGAGAACGTGACGCCGCCCCACGGCACCCCGCCGCGCGCCGGATCGTCGAGCGCCGCGGTCAGCCCCGCGCGCACGACGGCCGCCGGCAACGCTTCGTCGGGCGCGCCCTCCGTCATCGCGGCCAGCATCGCGTCGAGCGCGTCGCGCACGCCGGCAAGCGCGTCCGCATACGCGGCGCCCGAATCGAAGAAGCGCGCGAGCGTGTCGGCGAACAGTTCGCTCCAGCCGCGCGGCGTGTGCGATTCGGCGAGCCGCCGCGCGAAGCCGTCGAGATCGTCGGTAAAGCGCGCGAGCCGGCCGAGCAGCTCGGCCTCGCTGCCCGTGGCCGCCTCGATCGGCAGCCACGCGCCGACCGGCGCCGCACCTTCGGGCATCGCATAGCCGAGAAAGAGTCGCGCAAGCGCATCGGAGAACGTATGGCGCGGCGAAGGCACGGCCGCGTCGTCGCTCGCGAGCGGCGACAGCCCGCGCCGCGCGCCGGCGGCCGCGAGCCAGGTCTGCACCGTCTCGAGCGCGGCCGCATCGATGCCGTAGCGCGCCGCCACCGCGTCGACGCGCAGCCACTCGACCAGCTCCGGCGCGCCGACCTGCCGGTCCGGCAAGGCGAGCCAGTCGAGCAGCACGCGCGCGACCGGGTTCGCCTGCGACGGCGGCAGGCCGGTGATCCGGTAAGGCACGCGCGCGCCGCCGGCGCCGGCCGTGCCGAACACGGCATCGATCAGCGGCCCGGCCGCCGCCAGGTCGGCCACCGCAACGAGCACGTCGGACGGCTGCAGGCTCGCGTCCGCGTCGAACCACGCGAGCAGCCGGTCGTGCAGCACCTCGAGCTGGCGCGCGAGGCTGTGGCATACATGCACCTCGATCCCGCGCTCGGCCGGCGCGTCGCCGGCTTCGGCCTCCGGCTGAAGCTCGAGGATCGCGTTCTGCACGCGCGCGAGCCACGTCGGCGCGGGATTCTCGACGAAACGCGACGCATCGCCCGACGCGGCGCTTTCAGTCAGTTCGTGCAGCATGTGCAGTTGCGCCTGCGTCTGCCGGCCCCACTCGGCGAGCAGCGGATGGCCGACTTCCTGGTAGTCGAGCCGCCCGGCCGCATCGAGCGCCTCGGCATGCGCGGCGGTCACGATGTCGAACCAGAACTCGCGGCACGGGTTCAGCGCATAGACGCGCACGTCGATCCAGCGCGACAGCTCGCGCAGCAGCGCGACGTGCAGCGGCGGCATCGTCGGCAGTGCGAACACGCTGACCGATTCCGGCCAGTCGACGCGCGCGACCGCATCGGCATCGAGATGGCGCGCTTCGACGAGGAAACGGTGCGCGGGCGGCGTGCCGCTGTCGCTCAGTTCCGCGAGCAGCGCGCGCCACAGCGCGGCCTGCCAGCGCTCGTCGTCGCGCGCGGCGTCGCTGATCCCGCGCGGTGCGCCGTCGCCGGCGAGAACCGACTCGCCGGCCTGCCACGCGGCCAGCCATTCGGGACGATAGGTCAGGTAATGATCGAGCACGGCCGCGACGCGATGCGCGAGCTCGTAGCGCATCGCATCGTCGGACGCGGACAGATACGCGGCCAGCCGCGGCGACGCGAGCCACGGCGCGCCGTCGGCCGCCTGCGCGAACAGCCGGTAGCAGCGCCACACGAGGCGGTCGGGCGCGAACGGCGAACGCTTGGGCACCTCCATCACGCGGCCGATCTGCGCCCACAGCCATTGCGCGAGATACGTGAACTCGACGTTCGCGCACACGCCGTTGCGCGCGGCGATGTCGAGCTCGAGACGGCGGCGCAGCGCCGCGCTCGGCACGATGACCTGCTGCTGCGCCCACGGGCCGTTGCGGGCCGGGAACGCGGCCAGATCCTCGAGCAGCGCGTCGGCCAGCGTTTCGTGACGATTCGAATAGAAGAGATGGAGCATGAGGCAGGCGTCGGGACCTCGCGCCGGCCGGGCCGGGCGAACAGGGTCCCCAAGGATAGCAAATGGGCCGCCGCCGCGAGCCTCGTCCGGAAAGCCAGGTTTTGCGGAACGCGAAATACGATAGACTCGTCGCCAGTCAACACGCCGCCCCCGGGCCTCTTCGTCTGCCATTCAGCCCATCGATGCGCTATTCGGTCGAAATCAGAAAGTTTTTCTACAGCCAGTACTTTTTCGGCGGCCTGCGGATCGCGGTCGGCGTTTCGCTGCCGGCCGTGCTGTGCCTGATCGTGTTTCACAACCGGGAGCTCGGCTTCACGATCTCGACGGGCGCGCTCGGCGCATGCGTCGTCGACATGCCGGGCCCGCTCAAGTACAAGCACAACGAAATGCTCGCATGCAGCGTGATCGGCTTCCTGGCCGCGCTCGCCACCGGGCTCGCGACACCGAACATCTTCGCGCTGTGGCTCACGATCGTGCCGCTCACGTTCGTGCTGTCGCTGATCGTCGTCTACGGCAACCGCTGGCCGCAGATCAGCTTCGCGACGCTGTTCATGATGGTGATGACGCTCGAGGAGAAATTCACGCCGCTGCAGGCGTTCGTCAACGCCGGCTGGATTCTCGCGGGCGGCCTCTGGTATACGTACTGGGCCACGCTCGTGTCGCAGTGGCAGGCGCGCCGGATCGAGCAGCAGGCGCTGGCCGAGAGCCTGTTCGCATGCGCCGACTACCTGCTCGCGCGCGCGCAGTTCTACGATCTCGATGCCGATCTCGACGAGTGCTATCGCAATCTCGTCGCTAGGCAGATCACCGCGGTCGAAACGCAGGAAACCGCGCGCGACATCGTGCTGCGCAACCTGCCGAAGCTGAGGCGCGGCAAGCTCGATCCCGGCCGCACGACGATGTACAACCTGTTCATCAACAGCGTCGACCTGCACGAGCTGTTCGTCGGCGCGCACACCGACTACCCGCTCGTGCGCAACACGTTCGGCGGCTCGGATCTCATCATTTTCTACCGCGACCTGATCCGCAAGGCGGCTGCCGATCTCGAGGAGATCGGTCTCGCGGTGCTCGAGAACCGCGCGCCGCATTCGCGGATCAGCGTGAAGGCCGAACTGCGCGCGATCGAGTACGAGATCGAGCTGATGCGCAAGAAGAACTTCGCGGCCACCAACGCGGAAGCGTATGCGGCCGTGCTCGCGACGTTCCGGCGTATCTGGAGTGCGACGCGCCTGATCGAACGGATGCGCCGCAACCTGTCGGGCCACGCCGATCCGCAGCAGACCGAACTGAAGATCGACAAGGCGCTCACGCGCTTCCTGCAGCGCCGCCGGATGTCGCCGCTGCTGATCTTCTCGAACCTGAACATGCGCTCGCCGAGCTTCCGCCACGCGCTGCGCGTGACGATCGCGGTCGCGGTCGGCTTCTGGCTCGGCCGGCTGCTGCCGCTCACGAACGCGTACTGGATCGTGATGACGACCATCATCATCCTGAAGCCCGGCTATTCGCTGACCAAGCAGCGCAACGCGCAACGGATCATCGGCACGCTGATCGGCTGCGCGGCGAGCATCGCGCTGATCTACACGGTGAAGGAGCCGCACCTGCTGATCGCGATCATGTTCGGGTCGATGGTGATGAGCTACAGCCTGCTGCTGTTCAATTACGCGGCGAGCGTCGTATTCACGTCGTCGTACGTGCTGCTGATGTTCCACCTGCTCGCGCCGGGCAGCATGCGGATCATCGGCGAGCGCGCGATCGACACGGTGGTCGGCTGCATGATCGCGATCGCCGCGAGCCGGTTGTTCCCGTACTGGGAATACCGGTTGATGGGCAAACAGGTCGCCGACATGCTCACCGCGACCCGCAAGTATTTCGAGGCCGTGTGGCGCGCCGGTCGCGGTGTGTCGTCGCCGCCCGTGCCCACCGCCGACGGCGCGGCCGTGGTGCCGGTCATCGCCGCGGCGGTCGAGACGCCGGCCACGAGCCTCGACGACGACTACCGCTACCGCCTCGCGCGCAAGGACGTGCATATCGCATTCGCGAACCTCGGGCAGGCGTTCCAGCGGATGATGATCGAGCCGAAGGCGCATCAGCGTTTCGTGCCCGAACTGAACGACCTGCTCGTGCAGACGCATGTGCTCGGCGCGCAGATCACGGCCGCCGCGCCGCTGATCCGCAACGCGTGCGCGGCCGACGGCGGCCTCGTCCATGACGACGCGCTGCAGCGCGGCCTCGCCGCCGTGCTCGACAATCTCGAGAAGGCCGAGGCCGGCGAGCCGCCGCCCGCCGATCAGCTCGACGCGTCGAAGCAGATCACGCGCGATCTCGACGCGATGGTCGTGTCCGCGGAAAAATCCGCTGCGGTCGGCGCCGAGCTCACGCACGACCTGAAGGTGCTCGCGCACCAGTGCAAGCAGATGCTCGCGTCGTCGCTGCTGATCCGCAAGGACGCAAGCATGATCCGCCTGCCCGCCTGACCCTGCCCGACTGTTCCCGCCGGTGGCCGGCCCGCGCACGACGCGGCTCGGCTACCGGCGTTCCCCGATTCAGCGATCCCCCGAAGCATGACCCGCCCGCTCCACGCGGCCCGCGCATCCGCCGCGCGACTGCCCCACGCCGTATTCCGCTCGTCGCGCCAGTCAGGGAATACCCGATTCCGGTTACCGGGCCCGGCTTGTTATCATTCGTTCACATTCAAGTTGTATAGACAACTTGAGCCAATCGGACCGGTCCCGCTCGCCCGGTCCGTCGCATAACGATATCGGAGACTCGATGAAAAACTTGCAGCGCCATCTGAGCGCGCGGCACATCCGCTTTCTCGCGCTGGGTTCGGCGATCGGCACCGGCCTGTTCTACGGTTCGGCGTCCGCGATCCAGCTCGCGGGCCCGGCCGTGATCCTGGCGTACATCCTCGGCGGCGCGGCCGTCTACATGGTGATGCGCGCGCTCGGCGAGATGGCCGTGCGCGAACCCGTCGCCGGCTCGTTCGGCCACTACGCGACCGAGAATCTCGGCCCGTTCGCGGGATTCGTCACGGGCTGGACCTACACGCTCGAAATGGTGATCGTCGCGATCGCCGACATCACCGCGTTCGGCATCTACATGGGCTTCTGGTTTCCGGACGTCCCTCAATGGATCTGGGTGCTCGGGGTCGTCGCGATCATCTGCGGGCTGAACCTGTGCCACGTGAAGGTGTTCGGCGAGCTCGAATTCTGGCTGTCGATCATCAAGGTCGGCGCGATCGTCGCGATGATCGGCGGCGGTGTCGCGATCCTGCTGACCGGCATGCATTTCGGCCGTTCGGCCGACGTGCCGACGTTCGCGAACCTGTGGAACCATGGGGGCTTTCTGCCGAACGGTGTCGGCGGGCTGATCGCGTCGCTGTCGGTCGTGATCTTCGCGTACGGCGGGATCGAGGTGATCGGGATGAGCGCCGGCGAAGCGAAGGACCCGGAGCGCGTGATTCCGCGCGCGATCAACGCGGTGCCCGCGCGCATCCTGCTGTTCTACGTGCTGACGATGGTCGTGCTGATGTCGATCAGCCCGTGGACGGGCGTCGGTAACGAAGGCAGCCCGTTCGTGCAGATCTTCTCGGCGCTCGGCGTGAAGTCGGCCGCGACGATCCTCAACCTGGTCGTGATCAGCGCGGCGATCTCCGCGATCAACAGCGACATCTTCGGCGCGGGCCGGATGATGTTCGGGATGGCGCGGCAGGGCCAGGCGCCGCGCGTGCTGATGACGACGTCGCGGCACGGCGTGCCGTGGGTCACGGTGCTCGTGATGGCGGGCGCGCTGCTCGTCGGCGTGCTGCTCAACTTCCTGATGCCGAAGGACGTGTTCCTGGTGGTCGCGGCGATCGCGACGTTCGCCACGGTGTGGGTGTGGCTGATGATCCTGCTGTCGCAGGTGGCCATGCGCCGCCGCCTGTCGAGCGCCGAAGTCGCGGCGCTGAAGTTCAAGGTGCCGCTGTGGCCGGTGGCGCCGGCACTGACGATCGCGTTCATGGGTTTCGTGATCGTGATGCTCGGCTGGTTCGACGATACGCGTGTCGCGCTGTATGTCGGCGCGGCGTGGCTCGCGCTGCTCGCGGTCGTGTTCTACGCACGGATCCGCCCGAAGTTCGCACCTGCGTCACGTTGACGCACGGCTGACCTGCCTGCGCGGCGCGCCGGTTTCGGCGCCCGCTTCTTTCCCGGCTCCGCGCGGCGCCTGCCGCGCCGCGCAGCCGCGGACTTCCCCCCCTTCGCTTGCGCGATGCGCACGGCCCGGCCGGGCCGCGCACCGGCACGTCAGTGCGATGCCGCGCTCGCGGCCTCGGCCGGGTGGGCCTCGTCGTACGCGCGCTTCTGCGAAACCGCGTTGTACAGGATCGTCCCGATCACGAGCAGCACGGCCACGACGATCAGGATGCTCACGTTGCGGACAGGGTTCTTCTTGCGCTGATCGTTCATGGTCGGTACGTCTCCGGTCAAATTCGTCGAAGCGGGCATTCTACGCGCTTGCGCCACCGCCGCGCCGTCCCGTTTCCGATCCCCGCCCCTGCCTCCCCTGCCGCTCGCCGCAAGCTTTCATTTGATAATCGTTCCCATTTCGATCTAGAATCCGGAGTCTTTCATTATGTAATGTTCCGGGTCGCTCGGGCGGCAGGCGCGCCCCGGAACGCTCCCTCGTCCACCTGCCCCATCGGAGTCTCCATGTCGAATCCGCGCACCCGCCTGCTGCCGCTCGCCGGCGCCCTCGCCCTTGCCGCGGCCGCATTCGCGCCGCTGGCCCATGCGGCCGAGGAAGTGAGCCTGTACACCACCCGCGAGCCGAAACTGATCCAGCCGCTCATCGACGCGTTCACGCAACAGAGCGGCGTCAAGGTCAACACGGTGTTCGTGAAGGACGGCCTGCTCGAGCGCGTGAAGGCCGAAGGCGCGCAGTCGCCGGCCGACGTGCTGATGACGGTCGACGTCGGCAACCTGCTCGATCTCGTCGACGGCGGGCTCACGCAGCCGGTGCGCTCGAAGGCGCTCGACGACGCGATTCCCGCGAACCTGCGCGGCGCGAACGGCGACTGGTACGCGCTGTCGCTGCGCGACCGCGTGCTGTACGTCGAAAAGGACCTGAAGGTCGACGCATTCCGCTACGAGGATCTCGCCGATCCGAAATGGAAGGGCAAGGTCTGCATCCGCTCGGGCCAGCATCCGTACAACACGGCGCTCGTCGCCGCGATGATCGCGCACGACGGCGAAGCCGCGACCGAGAAATGGCTGCGCGGCGTGAAGGCGAACCTCGCGCGCAAGGCGACGGGCGGCGACCGCGACGTCGCGCGCGACATCCTCGGCGGCATCTGCGACGTCGGCCTTGCGAACGCGTACTACGTCGGCCACATGAAGAATGCCGAGCCGGGCACCGACGCGCGCAAGTGGGGTGACGCGATCAAGGTCGTGCGGCCGACGTTCGCGAACGCGAAGAGCGGCGGCACGCACGTGAACATCAGCGGCGCGACGGTCGCGAAACACGCGCCGCACAAGGCCAACGCGGTGAAGCTGCTCGAGTACCTCGTGTCGCCGGAAGCGCAGGCACTGTATGCGCAGGCGAACTACGAATACCCGGTGCGCGCGAACGTGAAGCTCGACCCGGTGATCGCGAGCTTCGGCACGCTGAAGGTCGATCCGCTGCCGCTGGCGGACATCGCGAAGCATCGCAAGCAGGCGAGCCAGCTCGTCGACAAGGTCGGCTTTGACAACTGACGTATCGTCCGCCGGCGCGCGCCGCCAGCCGTATCGGCCGCGCCTGCGGCCGCGCTCGGGCAGCCTGTGGCTGCTCGCGGCGCTGGCGATCGCCGCGGCGGTCGCGGCGCCGCTCGCGGTACTCGTGGCCGCCGCGTTCGACGCCGATCTCGCGCACTGGCGGCATCTCGCCGAATTCGTGCTGCCGCAGGCGCTCGTCAATACGCTGCTGCTGCTCGCGGGCGTCGGCGCGATCGTGTCGATCGTCGGCACCGGCTGCGCATGGCTCGTCACCGCCTACGACTTTCCCGGCCGCCGGATGCTGACGTGGGCGCTGCTGCTGCCGCTCGCGGTCCCCACCTACATCGTCGCGTTCGCGTATCTCGACCTGCTGCACCCGATCGGCCCCGTCCAGGGCGCGATCCGCTGGCTGCTCGGCTTCGACAGCCCGCGCCAGTTCCGCCTGCCGGACCTGCGTTCGCTGCCCGGCGCGATCTTCGTGCTCGGCTTCGTGCTGTATCCGTATGTGTACCTGAGCACGCGCGCGATGTTCGTCACGCAGTCCGCGAGCCTGCTCGAAGCCGCGCGCACGCTCGGCGCGGGGCGCGTCACGACGTTCTGGCGTGTCGTCGTGCCGCTCGCGCGGCCCGCGATCGCGGTCGGCGTCAGTCTCGCGCTGCTCGAAACGCTGAACGACATCGGCGCGTCGGAATTCCTCGGCGTGCAGACGCTGACCGTGTCCGTCTACACGACGTGGATCACGCGCTCCGATCTCGCCGGCGCCGCGCAGATCGCGCTCGCGATGCTCGCGATCGTCGTCGGGATGATCGTGCTCGAACGCTACGGGCGCCGCCGCCAGCGCTACGCGCATGGCCGGCGCATGCGGCCGATCGCAGCGCGCCAACTGACGGGCGCGGCCGCGTTGGGCGCCGCCGTGCTCGGCTGGCTGCCCGTGCTGCTCGGCTTCGGCGCGCCGGCCGCGTACCTCGCGGTCGAGACCGGCAAGCGGCTGCATCTCGTCGGCGGCGTGTCCGCACAGTTGATGACGGGGCTCGCGAACACTCTGACGATCGCCACCGCCGCGACCGCCGCGACGCTCGCATGCGGGCTCGTCGTCGCATGGGCCGCGCGCGCGCAACGCGACAGCGCCCGCGCGGGCCCTGCCCGCGTGTGTGCACGGATCGCGAGCCTCGGCTACGCGGTGCCGGGCACCGTGCTCGCGATCGGCCTGCTGATCCCGTTCGCGGCGGCCGACCGGCTGTTCGGCGCGATGCTCGGCCGCGACGGACTGATGCTGATGGGCTCGGCGACCGCGCTCGTGATCGCTTACACCGTGCGCTTTCTCGCGATTCCGGCCGGCAGCATCGAGGCCGGCCTCGCCCGCATCCCGCCGTCGCTCGAGCAGGCGTCGCGCTCGCTCGGCGAGACGGCCGGCGGCACGCTGCGCCGCGTGCACCTGCCGCTGCTGCGGCCCGCGCTCACGACGAGCGCGCTGCTGGTGTTCGTCGACGCGATGAAGGAACTGCCGGCGACGCTGCTGCTGCGTCCGCTGAATTTCGACACGCTCGCGACCTGGCTGTATGCGGAAGCCGCGCGCGGCACCTATGAGGAAGGCGCGGTCGCCGCGCTCGCGATCGTGCTGGCCGGGCTCGTGCCCGTGATCCTGCTCGCCCGCACCCGCCACAAGATCGGAGCCTGAACCCGTGAACCTGCTCGAACTCGACGACCTCTGCGTCGCCTACGACACGCCGCAAGGCCGCCGCACGGTGGTCGACGGGCTGAGCCTCGCGCTGCCGCGCGGCGATATCGGCTGCCTGCTCGGCGCATCGGGCTGCGGCAAGACCACCGTGCTGCGCGCGATCGCCGGCTTCGAACCCGTGCGCATGGGGCGCATCGTGCTGGACGGCGCGCCCGTCGCGGCGCCGTCGCTCGACGTGCCGCCCGAGCGGCGGCGCATCGGCATGATGTTCCAGGACTACGCGCTGTTCCCGCACCTGAGCGCGGCCGACAACGTCGCGTTCGGCCTGCGGCGCCTGCCGAAGGCCGAACGCCTGGCACGCGTCGCGGATATGCTCGAACTCGTCGGCCTCGCCGAATCCGGCAGCGCCTATCCGCACGAACTGTCGGGCGGCCAGCAGCAACGTGTCGCACTCGCGCGTGCGCTCGCACCGTCGCCGGAACTGCTGCTGCTCGACGAGCCGTTCTCGAATCTCGACGTCGATACGCGCGAGCGGCTCGCGTTCGAGCTGCGCGACATCCTGAAGCGCACGGGCCATACCGCGATCCTCGTCACGCACAACCAGGCCGAAGCGTTTGCGATCGCCGACCGGATCGGCGTGATGAAGGACGGCCAGCTCGCGCAATGGGACACGCCGTATGCGCTGCATCACCATCCGGCCAGCCCGTTCGTCGCGGATTTCGTGCGCCGCGACGCGCTGGCCGACGAACGTGCGCGCGCGCTGGCGCGCGGCCGCTGAGTCCGCGCCGCCGGCGCGATCCGCAACGGTGCCGCGTCGGTCGCGCGTCAAGCCGGCTCGGCAAGATCGCGCACGGGCAGCGCGGTCGAATACTTGATCTGCTCCATCGCGAACGACGAGCTGACGTCGAACAGCGGCACCGCGCGAATCAGCTGCTTGTAGACGCGGTCGTAGTCGTCGATGCCGGCGACGACGACGCGCAGCAGGTAATCGGTCTCGCCGCTCATCCGGTAGACCTCGACCACTTCCGGCATGTCGCGCACGGCCTGCGTGAAACGCTGCGCCCATTCCTCGGTGTGCTGGTTCGTGCGGATCGCGACGAACACGGTCGTGCCGACTCCGAGCTTGCGCGGATCGCACAGCGCAACCTGTGCGCGTATCGCGCCGGTTTCCTTCAGCCGCTGCACGCGCTTCCAGCACGGCGTCTGTGACAGGTTCACGCGCTGCGCCAGTTCCGCGATCGGCAGCGTGGCATCCGCCTGCAACAGCTCCAGCAGCTTGCGATCGATGGCGTCCATTTCTCCAGTCCCTCGTAGATAGAAATTTATTCTATGCATGCTGCACAACGGGGAACAATATGGAAACCGCCTGTCTGCGTCGACCGGTATAAATACCAATCCGGTACGAGCATCCGCCGCGCGCCGGCACGCGTCCGTCCAGGCGAAAAAGGCGACTCCACCCGTCAAGGTGGAATCGCCTCCAGTGCCGCCCGTTGCGGCTTGCACGCCGCGGCCGGGCCAGGCCGGCCCTCACGCGTCGCCAGCCGCCCGACCGCTCAATACGCGACCGTCGCGATCTCGCGCACGAAGCTTCCTTGCTCGAGCGCATCGACGAACGCGACCGCGTAGTCTTCCGCCGAGATCTTGCTGTTGCCCTGCGCGTCGACGATCAGCTTGCCGGCACCCGTGCGGAATGTGCCCGTGCGCTCGCCCGGCGCGATCATCGCGGCCGGCGCGAAGAACGTCCAGTCGAGATCGCCGGCCGTCTTCAGGTAATCGAACGCATCGCGGTGCGCAAGCGCGACCGCCTTGTACGCTTCCGGGAAGCCGTCGCTGTCGACCAGCTGCTTGCCGGGCGCGACTTCGAGCGAACCGGCGCCGCCCACCACGACGAGCCGCTTCAGGCCCGCCTGACGCGTGCCGGCAACCAGCGCCTTCGCCACCGCGACGACCTTCGCCGCATCGTCCTGCTTCGGGCCGTACGCGCTCGCGACGACGTCATGGCCCGGCAGCACGGCCGCGATGCTGGCCGCGTCGAACAGGTCGGCCGCCTTCGCGGTGATGCCGTCGCCGGCCGCACCGGGATTGCGCGACAGCGCGGTCACGCGATGGCCGCGCCGTGCGGCTTCCGCTGCGATGCGCGAGCCGATCATGCCGGTGGCGCCGAACAGCGCGATATTCAAGGTACGTTGCGTCATCATGATTCTCCGAAAAATGTTACCGAATTGATTACATATAAGACCGAAAAAAAACAGGGCGAATCCCCCGTTGCGCCGATCGCCGCGCCTGCGCGCCGCCCGGCTTCCTGCACTGCCTGCCGCCGGTCACCCGCTGGTGCGCCCTGCCCGTTGCGTACGCTGCTCCAGATCCAGCACATCCGCCGTTACGTCGGCCAGCGTGCGCGTGGCGAGCGATGCCTCCATCGCGCGCTGCGCGTCGCCGATGTAGTCGATCAGCACGCCCTGGATATGCCGCCCGACGAGACACGCGGGATTCGGCGCCTCGCGGTGCAGCGCGAACAATTGTGCATCGTCGACCGCGCGATACACGTCGAGCAGCGTGATCCCGCCGGGCTCGCGCGCGAGCAGCGCACCGCCGCCCGCGCCGAGCTGCGACGTGGTCAGCCCCGCGGCTGCCAGCATCGACAGCAGCCGGCGGATCAGCGCCGGATTCGTGTTCACGCTGCCCGCGATGATGTCGGACGACAGCGGTACGCCTTCCTGCATCGACAGCAAGGCGAGCACGTGGACGGCAAACGCGAACCGGCTGCTGGTATTCATTCCTGACTCACTCGACGACGCCGGCCCGGACTGCGGCCGGCGACAATATGTAACCATAATAATTACATTTTGCGGATTGCGCAAGCCCGCATCATTCTCCGCTTGCGGGCTTCGCGCCCGAAGCGTTCTGCTGGCTCCACTGCTGGAGCTTCTTGCCGGCTTCCGCGATTTTCGCACCGGCTTCCGACGCCGCGTGCCCGACGACCGCGGAAGCCGCCGCGTCGATCTGCGCCTGCGCAGCGGACGCGAGACCGCTCGCGGACAACGGCGGCACGGCCGACGCCGCGGACGCGATACCGGCCTTCGCGGCGTTGATCTGCTGGTTGACGGTGCTCGCGACCTGGTCGAGCGCCTTGGCCGCGTTGTTCGCGGCATCGGCGGCCGCGCTCGCGGCCGTATCGGGTTGGGCGACCGGCGCGCCGGACTTCTCGCAGCCCGCGAGCAGCAGCAGCGCACCGGCAGCCACGGCCGCCAGTGCGAACCCGGGCACGCGACGCGCCCGCGATGTCTTCATGTTCATCAGCAATCTCCGGCCGCGCGTCGCACGGCCTCGTGGTTGGACCGACGTCGATGATACCGCCTGTGGAACAGGCCCAATGACGACCCGTGATTAAAAATGCCTTTCAATTTCGGATTTGTCTGATTCACTCGCACGCGCGACGTCACTAAAGTGGGCACGCTTCAATCCGTTTCGTACGTGTCCCCTTTTCCCTCATGGCTTTCCTCGTCGACTGGCTCATCGCCCTGGCCGCGCTGCTCGCCGCCACCCTGTTCCTGTGCCTGCGCCGGCCGTCGGCGCGCCGCCTGGCCGAGGCCGGACGCCCGCGCCGCGTCGCGTCCGCGCGCCTGCTCACGCAGGCCGTGATCGCCTTCTGGACGGCCGCGCTGATCGTCGCGCAAGGCATCCTCGGCTCCGGCGGCGACGGCCAGTCGCTCGCGGGCTTCGCGGCGCTCGCGTTCGGCGCGTTCGGGCTGACGACCGCCGCCGCGTACTGGTCGGCGTGCGCGTTGCGGCTGCGCCGGCCGCGCGAACTGTTCGCGCGCCACTGACGCGCCAGATCGGTGCGCAACGGCATCTGCCGGCGCACCACGCCGCACCGGTTCGCACATCACGCGCACCAGTTCCGCACGCGCCGCACCACGCGCGTGCACATGATGGGCCCCCGGCTCGCGCCGCGCGTGCGCCGATACCGGGCACGATTCACCGGAATGCCGCGCCGCATGGTGCCAGAGCACCAATTCCGCGCGACCGTTCACCAAGTTGGCTCGATACTTGCGTTCCTTGCCCGTTTTTTGCGCAAGGAAGCCACGGCATGGTTGGTCTGAAATCCGGCGTCGACACACTGTTCCTGTTGATCGGCGCCGTCATGGTGCTCGCGATGCACGCGGGCTTCGCATTTCTCGAACTCGGCACGGTCCGCAAGAAGAACCAGGTCAACGCGCTCGTGAAGATCCTGGTCGACTTCTCGGTGTCGACGCTCGCGTATTTCTTCATCGGCTACACGATCGCGTACGGCGTCGAGTTCTTCGACGACATCGGCACGCTTTCCCAGCACAACGGCTACGCGCTCGTGCGCTTCTTCTTCCTGCTGACCTTCGCGGCGGCCATTCCCGCGATCGTGTCCGGCGGGATCGCCGAGCGCGCGAAGTTCAACCCGCAGCTCGTCGCGACGCTGATCATCGTCGGCTTCATCTATCCGTTCTTCGAAGGGATCGCGTGGAACGAACGCTACGGCGTGCAGGCCTGGCTCACGCACGCGTTCGGTGCGCCGTTCCACGATTTCGCGGGCTCGGTCGTCGTGCATGCGTTCGGCGGCTGGGTCGCGCTGCCGGCCGTGCTGCTGCTCGGCGCGCGCCACGGTCGTTACGCGAAGGACGGCCGGATCGCCGCGCACCCGCCGTCGAACATCCCGTTCCTCGCGCTCGGCGCGTGGGTGCTCGCGGTCGGCTGGTTCGGCTTCAACGTGATGAGCGCGCAGACGCTCGACAAGATCAGCGGCCTCGTCGCCGTGAACTCGCTGATGGCGATGGTCGGCGGCACGCTCGCCGCGTGGATGGCCGGCCGCAACGACCCGGGCTTCACGTACAACGGGCCGCTCGCGGGCCTCGTCGCGGTGTGCGCGGGCTCCGACGTGATGCATCCGATCGGCGCGCTCGTCACGGGCGCGGCGGCCGGCGCGCTGTTCGTCGCGATGTTCACCTGCGTGCAGAACAAGTGGCGCATCGACGACGTGCTCGGCGTGTGGCCGCTGCACGGGATGTGCGGCGCGCTCGGCGGCCTCGCGGCCGGCGTGTTCGGCCTGCCGGCGCTCGGCGGCCTCGGCGGCGTGTCGTTCCTGTCGCAACTCGTCGGCACGCTCGGCGGCATCGCGATCGCCACCGCCGGCGGCACGCTCGTCTACGGCGCGCTGAAAGCGACCGTCGGGCTGCGCCTCGACCGCGAAGCCGAATTCGACGGCGCGGACCTGTCGATCCACCGCATCTCGGCGACGCCCGAACGCGATTGAGCGCCTGACGGACGCCCGACACATCATTACGCTTTCAATTCAAAAAACTTTCATCGAGCGTCCTTACACTTCCGTCCAGTTTTCAATTTGCCTTCGCGAAGCTTGCCGATCGCCTGCTTCCGTTTCGCGAAGGCCATTCTTCCAACAACTGAAACTGGACTCCACATGCCCGCGTTGCCCAATGCCGCCCGTCGTCAGGCCCTGAAGATCCTCGCCGGCGCGCCGATGCTGCCCCTTTCCGGACTCGCGCTGCCGGCCCTGCTGACGGGTTGCGGCGGCGACGACAATCCGGCGTCGACGCCGGCCCCGGTCGCTGCCGCCTATACGTCGGCGGCGTTCTCGGCGATGGCCGCACCCACGCTCGACAACGCGGCCGCAATGGCCACGACGACGGTCGGCTCGACGCTGTCGGTGTCGTTCTCGGACGGCTCGTCGCGCAACTTCAAGCTCGCGTACCGGCCGTTCTTCGTGACCGGCGACATGGTGCCGGACGGCAAGGGCGGCACGACGCTCGCGGGCGGCTACTACGACATCAACAACCAGCCGATCATCGACCGTTCGGTAGCCGGCAAGGAGCGCCAGTTCTATTCCGACTGCCCGGACGGCAGCTCGCTGCTCACGCTGAAGAACGCGAATGTGCCCGGCGTGAAGGGCAACACGGTGTTCGCGGTCGTGCAGTTCGAATACACGACGCGCGACCAGGCCAGCGCATCGCAGTACGGCCAGTTGCCGTCGCCGATCGCGGTGCTCACGCTCGACCAGGATCCGGCCAGCGGCGCGCTGAAGGTCGTCAAGTACCACAACGTCGACACGTCGAAGGCGCACGGCCTGTGGATCACCTGCGGCGCGAGCCTGTCGCCGTGGGGCACGCACCTGTCGAGCGAGGAATACGAGCCGGACGCGACGAAGGCCGCGACCGACGCGCAGTTCAAGGCGTTCAGCAAGAACACGTTCGGCGACGAGACGAAGGCGAACCCCTACCACTACGGCCACCTGCCCGAGATCACCGTGAACGCGGACGGCACGGGCACCGTGAAGAAGCACTACTGCCTCGGCCGCATCTCGCACGAGCTGATCCAGGTGATGCTGGACCAGCGCACCGTAATGATGGGCGACGACGCCACCAACGGCGGCCTGTTCATGTTCGTCGCCGACAAGGCGGCCGACCTGTCGGCCGGCACGCTGTACGTCGCGAAGTGGACGCAGACGTCGTCCGCCGGCGCGGGCACGGCGACGCTCACGTGGATCAAGGTCGGCCATGCGACGAGCAGCGAGATCGAAGCGCTCGCGAACACGCTGAAGGCGTCGGACATCATGGACCTGACGACCACCGACCCGAACGATGCGAGCTACACGAAGATCCACTTCGGCGGCAGGTTCAACTGGATGCGCGTGAAGCCGGGCATGGAAAAGGCGGCCGCGTTCCTCGAGACGCACCGCTACGCGGCGCTGCTCGGCGGCAGCATGGCGTTCACGAAGCTCGAAGGCACGACCGTGAACGCGAAGGACAAGATCGTCTACACGGCGATGTCGCGGATCGAGACGTCGATGGTCAAGGGCAACGCGGTGTCGCGCGACGTCGCGGTGGACAAGAAGATCGCCGCGGGCGCCGTCTACGCGCTGAACCTGAAGGGCAGCCAGCGCGACACGGCGGGCAGCGCGATCGACAGCGAATGGGTGCCGGTCGACATGGGCGCGCCGGCCGCGCTCGTCGGCGAGGATCTCGCCGCGGCCGACGGGCTCGGCAACCTCGCGAACCCGGACAGGATCGCGAACCCCGACAACCTGAAGTTCTCCGAAAAGCTGCGCACGCTCTTCATCGGCGAAGACTCGGGCATGCACGTGAACAACTTCCTGTGGGCCTACAACGTCGACACGAAGTCGCTCGTGCGCGTGCTGTCGTGCCCGGCCGGCGCCGAATCGACGGGCCTGCACGCGGTCGACGAGATCAACGGCTGGACCTACATCATGAGCAACTTCCAGCACGCGGGCGACTGGGAATCGCCGCTGCACGACAAGGTCAAGCCGACGCTCGACCCGCTCGTGCGCGCGAACTTCAAGGACCGATTCGGCGCCAGCGTCGGCTACCTGACGGCCGAGCAGACCGGCATCAAGCTCGCGAAGGCCTGACCGCTTCGCGCGAGGGGGGCCTTGCGCGTGGCCGGGCGCCCCTAACCGGGCGTCCCTAGCCGGGCGCCCCTAGCCGGGCGCCCCTAGCCGGGCGCCCCTTTCTTCATCACCGTTCATTCGTCGGCGCTCCACGCCGGTTTGTGCGCGATGCCCAATGCGGGCATCGCGCTTTTTTTGCGCGCACGCCAGCTCGCGCGGCGACCGGTCGCCCGTCAACGCAGGCCGGACGGCGCCCGCCCCGGCAGGTAGCCGCCCGCGAACCCGGACAGGCTCGGGAAGCTCGCCGCCTGGGCAGGCGCGGCCGCGGCCGCGGACGCCGGCGCGGCATCGCTGGCCGGCAGGCTGAGGCCGGGCGCGAGGTACAGAAACTTCCACTTGCGGTAGGTCTCCTCGCCCTCGAAGTCCATGTAGCGCAGTGGAAATCCCGCCCGCTTGACCGTCGCCTGATCCGAGTTGCTGTATACGCCATAGAAACGATCGTCCCGCCACAGGAACGCCCAGTCGTTCTGTCCGGTAATCGGATCCGGATAGGCGCGGCGCAGATGATGCGCCGGCTTGACGAACCGGTTGTCGTCCAGCAGGTCGTCGACGGTTTGCGGGTACGCGCGCGCCAGACGGTAGTAGCGGACGATCGCCTTCCGGTACTGATCGCCGGCGAACAGCAGTTGCCGCTCGTCCTCGCGGCGCCGTTGCAGCGACCAGACATCCAGCGCCCCTGCCAGCGCGATCGACATCAGCATCAGTGCGATCAGCAGCGCCAGCAGCACGAGCCCGCGCTGACGCGCGGCACGCGGACGGCCGCGCATCGCGCGCGCGTGCGCGCCGTCGCGCGCCGTCCGGCCGGCCCGGTTCATTTCGCCGCCCCGGTCGCGGTCGGCGGTGCACCCTGCGGGCTGCTCGCGGGCGCCACGTCGTAGACGCCCGGCTTCGACTCGTCCGGCGACGCGACCGCCGCCCATTTGTCGTCGCCATTCACCGGGTCGAGCGGAACCGAACGCAGATAGTGCTTCGCGACCAGTTCGTCGAGCGTCTCCGGGTACTGGCCGTTGTCGCCGTAGTACTGGTCGATCGCATTGCGCATCACCGCGATGTTCTGCTGCCGGACCTGTTCCTTCCCGCGCTCGATGCTGTGCATGTAGCGCGGCACGGCCAACGTCAGGAGCAGGCCGATGATGGCCATCACGACGACGATCTCGATCAGCGTGAATCCGCGGAACCTGCGCGTGCGAGCGTGTTTCATGTTGCACCGTCACCATTGTTTGTACGGGATGCCGTTGATGCCGACGACCGCGGATTTCGACGTCACGTCGAACACGTCCTTGCCGGCCTCGGTGCTCCCGGACGTATCGCCGGCCGGTGGACCGCCGGCCGCAGGATCCAGCGGCGTGCCGTACGCGCGCACGTCCCAGGTCTCCTCGGCGGGGGTGTCGGGATCGCCGGCGAAGAACGGATCGCGCGGCACCCGGCGCAGGAACATCAGCAGGCCGCCCTTCGGATCCCGCGCGTTCTTCACGCCGGTCACCAGCACGGTCAGCGACGGCGGATAGCCGGACGCTTCCGCTTCCTTTTCGATCTGCCCCGCATCGCTTGCGTCCTTGTACGCGTCGAGCGCGGTGCGGATCTCGCGCAACGCGGTGCTCAGCTCGTGCTCCTTCTGGCGCTGCACGGCCAGCTCGGAAAACGGCATGACCGCGAGCGCGAGGATCGCCACGAGCGCGAGCGTGATCACCATCTCGATCAGCGTGAAGCCACGCTGCCCGGGATGGCCGGTGCAGCCGCTGCGCGTCGTGCCGGTCCGGGTAGCCACGGTTCAATTCCCGTTCTGAATCGGATGAAGCGGGTTTTCGTTCGGGATATCGCCCGCCGGCATCTGCAGCGTCGGAGGCGGCGCCGCTGGTGCTGCTGGCGCGGCCGGTGCCGCCGGCGCGGCAGCCTGCACGGCCGGCGCCGCCACCGGCGTCACGGTCGTGCCCGGGGCCGGCGCGACTTCGTTGCCCGCCGGCCCGGCCGCCTGCGCCGCGCCATCCGCGGGTGCCGCGCCCGCCGCGGGCGCGGGCAGCGCGGGCTGCGGCCTCGCGAAACGCCCGCCGTACGGTTCGGGCGGCGGCGTCGTGCGAGGCGCGGCAGGCATCTGCCCGAACGCGCCGCTCTCCGGCGACGGCTGCGCCCGGATCGCCGCCGCCTCCAGCGGCGACGGCGCCCTGCCGCCCGTGGTGCCGCCGCCCACGCTGCCGGGCATCGGCTTCGTCGCGGGCGTCGCGGCCGTGGCCGCGGCATCTTCCGCGTTCAGCGCCACCGGATCGAGCCGCAACTGGTCGGCGTGCACGTTGACGTCGGTGCCCGACCACACTTCCTGCGTGTCCGCATCCGCCGCAACCTGCGGCCGGACGATGTGCGGCGTGATCTGCAGCACGATCTCGGTCTTCTTGTGATCGCCTTCATGATCCGAGAACAGGCGGCCGAGCAACGGCAGCTGCCCGAGCCCCGGCACCTTGTTCGCGTTGCGGCGGTCCTCGTCCGAGATCAGCCCGCCCATGATCTGGGTTTCGCCGTCCCGCAGGCGCAGGCTCGTCGACGCGCTGCGCGTGCCGATCTGGTACGCGAGCGAGTTCAGCCCTTGCGAATTGCTGCTCTGGATCGTATTGGTGATGTTGCTGACCTCGAGATTCAGCTTGATGCCGACGTCGCCGTCGCGATAGACCTGCGGCTCCACCTCGAGCTTGATGCCGACATCGAGGTACTGGATCATCTGCGTGAACGACGGGCCGCTCGTGCTCGGCGTGCTCGAGCTCGAGATCACCGGCACCTTGTCGCCGATCATGATGCGCGCCTTCTCCTTGTTGCGCGTGCGGATGCGCGGGCTCGCGAGCAGGTTCGCGTCGGTGTCCGTCAGCTTGAAATCCGCGGTGGCGGACAGGCCGCTGACATTCAGCGCATTGACCGGCAGATGGTGCAGCGCGCCCCAGGTATTCGCCGTGCTCGGCGTCGATACCGTGAACGAGTTGGGCCAGTTGATGCCGAGCTGCGACATCCGCTCGTGCGACACCTCCAGCACCTCGACCTCGAGCATCACCTCCGGCTCCGGCAGGTCCTGGGCCGCGATCATCTCGTCGGCGACCTTGATCATGTCCGGCGTGCCGCGGATCGTCACGGTGTTCGCGTGCTCGTCGATCACGGCCTCCTTCACCTTCAACAGGCTCTTGAGCAGCGACTGGACCTGCTTCGCGTCGACGTTCGACAGCTGGAACGTGCGCACCTTGAGCTCCTGGTATTCGAGCTCCTTCGCGGGCGTCGCCGGGTAGATGAACAGCGTGTTGGCGTTCATCTGCTTCTTGTCGAGCTGGTTCTGCAACAGGATCATGTCGACCGTGTCCTGCAGCGACGCGTTCTGCACGAAGATCGTCGTCTTCAGGTCGGCACGCACGTCGCGGTCGAAGATGACGTTCAGCCCCGACGTCCGCGACAACGCCTCGAACACCATCCGCACGTTCGCATCGCGGAACTGCAGCGACACCGGCGTGCGCATGATCGACGAAGCGGCGAGCTTGTCGTCCCGTTCCGAGTGCTGCTGCCGGCGCTTGTCGTCGAGCTCCGATTGCATCCGCTCGGCCATCGTATTGCTCGGATCCTCGACCAGCACGCGATGCACCCGTTCGGCCGCCTGCGCGTACGAGCCGCGCTTCATCATGCGGTCCGCTTCCTGCAGGATCGCCAGATGCTTGCGGTCCTGCTCGATCATCGTGCCGATCCGGCGGGCGCGCTCGCTCGACGGATCGAGCTGGGTCGCCATGTAGTCGGACCGGGCCGCATCGTCGAACTGGTTCTGCTTGCGGAACTGGTCGGCGTTATCGAGCAACTGGTTGACTTCGGCGTTGCGCGCGTGCAATGCGTCGATCTTCACCTGCGCGTTGGTCGGATCGTCGTGCACGTTCGGCACATGCGCGCAGCCGCCGCACGCGAGCAGCGCCACGGCGATCGCCAGCGCGCGTTTCGTCGCGATCCGGCTCGCCGGCGCGTGCCGGAAATCGAACGTCGTGAAGGGCGAAAGGCAGGTCGATGGGCCGCTGTCCCCAGCGCGGCGCACACCCCGTGTGCATGAGGTTTTCATCTACTTTTCCCTTGGAATGGCCACCACCTGCACCTGGTTCAGCGGCAGATAGGTCAGCACCACGTTCGACTCCGAAACCGACTCGACGCGATACTGGCCATCGATCACGTCACCTGGCGAAACGATCAGCAACTGATCGCCGTTGCTGAGAAATACATGCGGCTTCGCCGCCTTGGCGTCCTGCTCGCCGACATAGGTGAACGGCACCGGCGGCGCCGACGGCGGCGCCGGGCGCGTGTCGGGCAGCGTCGGCACTACGACGGGCGGCGGCGGCAGCCATGACGACGCCGTGAACGGGTCGTGCGCCGCTTCGATGGACACCGGCGCGCGCAACGCGGCGAGCTTCTCCTGCGGCGTCGCCGCTGCCGTGCCGGCCGACGCCGGTCGTGGCGCGGCCGCGGACGCGGGCACCGCGGCGTGCGCGGCCGCCGCCGGATGCGCGGCGGTCCGTGCCGGCGGCGTATGCCCGGCGTCGCGATGCAGGCCGCCGAATGCCGGGACCGGCGCCGGCTGCTGCATCGCCGCGACCAGCGCGCGATACCCGGCGCCGGCGACGAGGACGCAGCACAGCGCCAGCGCGATGCGCCGGTGCGATGCGGGCTTCATGACGGCGGAAATCATGGCTGGGCGCTCCGGTAGATGAGTTCGAAGCGCACGCGCGCATCGAGGATGTTGCTGCCCACCGCGGGGCGCTCGACGTGGATTTCCTGCAGCGCCGCGTTCGGCACGTTGTTGAGCACCGACGCCAGAAATTGCCGGATCGCGCCGTACTGATCCTTGACCGGCAGCAGCACCTGATAGCGCGCGAAGCGCGCGCCCGACTCGGTCGTCACCTGGTACTCGGCGGAACCGAGCGTCAGATGGCTGTCGCGCGCCTGCGCGAAGATCGACGCGATGTCGTCCGCGCTGTGCGAGAACCGCGGGAACAGCTCGGGCAACGTGTCGAGCGCCACCGCGTCCGCCTGCGCGCCGCGCGCCTCGACCGGACGATGGCCATGCGCCGGTCGCACGAGCCCGGCCGGCGCCTGCATCGCACGCGTATCGGCTTCCAGGCTCGCGATCGCCGCGACCGCGATGGCCGCCGCGCCGATCAGCAGCAGGCCGACCAGTCCCGGCAGACCGAATGCGCGCCGCAACTCGAAACGCAGCGTGGCCAGGCGGTCCGTCAACCGATCGGTTTTCATGACGTCCTCCAGACGGCCGTGATCTGGAAACGCACCGGCTTGCCCGGTACGTTGTCCTCGACGAGATGACCGGTGAGCGTCGCTTCGCGCAGCACGACGCTCGTCTGCAGATACTTCAGGTACGCGATCATCGCGTCCGGATTCTTCGCTTCGGCCGTGATGCGGATCTGGCCTTGCGCCGGGTTCTGGTCGATGCCGATCAGCGCGACGTCGTGGTCGGGATAGTCCTCGACGAGCGAGAACAGCGTCTGCCACGGCACGGTCAGTTCGCGCAGCACCGCCTGGCTCTGCTTTTCCGCGAGTTTCGCGGCCGCCGTCGGCGGCGGCTTCACGACGTGCCGCTGCGCGAGCGTCCGATGCTCGGCGGCCTCCACGTTCGCCCGCGCGCGGCCGTTCTCCGCATACGCATGCCACAGCCATGCGCCGCACGCGGCCCACAGCAGCACGGCGACGCCCAGCAGGATCACCCCGCTCGTCCCGGTGCGGGCACGGCGCCGGCAAAAGTCGATATCGAGCATCGGCATCATGGTGCGTACTCCATCAGCCGGCACGCGGGCGACGCGTCGGGCGCCGGCCCCGGCAGCCGTACCGCGGCCGCGAATCGCGCGCCGAACGGCGCGAAGTCCGTGTCGATTCCGGTCAGATAGACCGGGCAGTCCTCGCGCTTCAGGCCGGCCCGCGTTGCCGAACGTTCGAACAACTGCTCCGCGAGTTCGGCCAGCCGCGACGCGTCGCCGGACTCGCCGGGAAAGAGGCGTTGCGCATCGTAGGCGGCCCAGCCGCCTCGCTCGATCATGACCGCCTGCATCAACGCATCGGCGACGACAATCAGCAGCGCATCGGCGCCGGCTTTCACCGCGATGCGATTCAGCGTCTCCGGAAGACCCGATCTCAGGCTGCGGATGCGGACCCGGGCGGCAGCCCCCGCGTCGTGGATGCCGTCGTGCAGCGTGCGCGACAGCGCGCCGGCGAACAGCGCGCGGCCGCCCTGCTGCACGCAGAAGCGCACGACCAGCGATGCACCGTCGATCCCGTACGTGTCGGAGAAATGGGCAAGCACGATTTCTTCGAGTTCGCGCATGCGCAACGCGCGGAAGTCGCCGCGCAATATCGCGTGGTGGCACCAGAAATCGTCGAGCACGACGTGCGCGCCGCGCGTCGGCGACCTTGGGACGCGCGCCTGCCCCTGCGCGGCGGCGGCATCGGCCGTGCCGCCGGGCGTTGCGGGTGTCGCGGCCAGCGCGGCGCGCAGCGCGTCGAGCACGCCCGTCTCGCTGCCGAACTGCGCGTCGGGAATCGCGACGCTGACCGGATCGGCGGCGAACGCGCGCTTGCGCAGTCGCCACAGTGCGGGCGAACGGATGCCGACGACGATCTCGCGCGTCCCGACGCCGATTGCAAGCGGGTTATTCAACCATCGTGACACGATTGATCTCCTCGAGCGTCGTTTCGCCGCGCCGCACCAGTTCGATGGCCGCCGACCGCAACGTCGTCATCCCGTGGCGCAGCGCCGCCGCCTTGATGTGCCCGAGCGGCGCGCGCTCCGACAGCAGTTGCCTCAGCTCGTCGTTCATGCGCAGCGCCTCCGCGATCGCACGCCGGCCGCGATAGCCGCTGCCGCGGCACATCGCGCATCCCGCGCCGCGACGAAACAGGTAGCTGCCGGCCGTATCCGGGTCGATGCCCGAGCGCACGAGCGCATCCGCGCCCACGTCGTCGTCGGCCAGGCAATCGGGGCAGCACTGGCGCAGCAGCCGCTGCGCGATCACGCCGTTGAGCGCGGAGACGAAGCTGTACGGATCGACCTCCATGTTCGTGAAGCGGCCGATCACGTCGAACACGTTGTTCGCGTGCACGGTCGTGAACACCTGGTGGCCGGTCAGCGCGGCCTGCACGGCGATCTGCGCGGTTTCCGGATCGCGGATCTCGCCGACCATGATCTTGTCCGGGTCGTGCCGCAGGATCGACCGCAGCCCGCGCGCGAAGGTCAGGCCCTTCGCCTCGTTGACCGGAATCTGCAGGATTTCGCCGAGCTGGTATTCGACCGGATCCTCGATCGTCACGATCTTCTCGAGACCGTTGTTGATCTCGGTGAGGATCGCGTAAAGCGTCGTGGTCTTGCCGCTGCCGGTCGGCCCCGTGACGAGCAGCATCCCGTACGGCATCGACGCCACCGAGCGCATGAAGCGCGTGTCGCCCGGCTGGAAGCCCAATGCCTCGAGCGTCAGGCCGCCCGCGGCCTGGGACAGCTGGTAGCGGTCGAGAATCCGCAACACCGCGTCCTCGCCGAACTGGTTCGGCATGATCGACACGCGGAAATCGATCTCGCGCCCCGCGTACATCGCCTTGAAGCGTCCGTCCTGCGGAACGCGGCGCTCCGCGATATCGAGCTCGGAGATCACCTTCACGCGGGACAGGACCTGGTCGGCGACATCCCGGCCGTCGACGCGGCCCACCACGGTGAGCACGCCGTCGACACGGCACTTGATCATCAGGCCGTTCGCGCGGCATTCCAGGTGGATGTCGCTCGCGAGCATCTTGAGCGCGTCGTAGATCGTCGAATTGAGCAGGCGCACCACCGGACTGTCGTCGCTGCTGATGCCCTGCAGCGTCAGCGCGAGCGACGCCGGATCGGGTGCGTTCTGGATCGGATCGTCGAACGCGAGCGAGTCCATCGCGCGGATATCCTTCTCGCGCACGGTCAGATACGCGTTGAGATCCCCGGCGCTCGCGAGCGCCCAGCCGTACGGCACCGCCGGCCGCGCACGCATCCGGTGTTCGACCCAGCCGCGCGTGCGTGCATCGAGCGGATCGGCGATCGCGAACAACCGCGCGTCGCCGCCCTCGGGATCGCGGAAGCACACGCACAGGCGCGCCGTCGCGTCGACGAACGGCACCGTGTCGAAATCCGGCTCGAGGCGGCCGAGTTCACGCATCCCGATCGGCTTCATCCTGAATTGCGCGGCGAGCTGTGCGCGCATCTCGTCCGCGCCGAGCGCCGTCTGCGCCATCAGCACCTCGAGCGCGCGAATGCCGGAGCCATGTTGATTGCCAAGCGCACGCAGCACGTCGCGCAACGCGGGGCCCGCGTCGGGGAGGTCTTCCGGTGGGGGGGTGACGGTATCCACGCGTGTCTCCAGGGCTCTACTGAATGCTCGACGCGATCTCGAAGATCGGCAGGTACATCAGCACGACGATGCCGCCGATCACCACGCCGATCACGATCATCATCGCGGGTTCGATCAGTCGCGAGATCAGGTCGATCGTGCGCGACACCTGCGCTTCCTGGAACGCGGCGATCCGGTCGAGCACGGGCCCGAGGCCGCCGGTTTTTTCGGCGACCGTCAGCAGGCGGTAGCCGATCGCGTTCGCGAGGCCGGCCTGCTGGAACGCATCGGAGATCCTCGCGCCATTGCGGACCTGCTGCAGCGCGCCCGCGAGCGCGGCCTGGTCCGCGCGGCCGACCAGGCCGCGCGCCAGATCGAACGCGCGAACGGCGGGAATGCCGCCGTCGACCAGCATCGCCGTCGTGCGATAGAACTGGGACTGGCGAAACACGCGGAAATGTTGTCCGATGCCGGGCAGCGCCAGCAGGCGATCGGCGATCCAGATCCGCAGCGCCGGCCGGCGCAGCGCAACGCCGGTTGCCACGGCCAGCACCGCAAGCGCGGCCGCCAGCCCGGCGCCGTGCGCGTGCACCATGCCGCCCCACGCCATCAGCAGGCGCGACATCAGCGGCAGTTCGCGGCCGCTGTGTTCGAGGAGCGACGCGAACCGCGGCACGACGAAGCCGAGCAGAAACAGCACGACGGCCGCGCCGACGAACAGCAGCACGGTCGGATAGATCGCCGCCGACACGACACGCGCGCGCAGCTCGTGGAGCGTTGCGCTATTGCGCGAGTAACGGGTCAGGCTCGCGGCGAGGCCGCCGGTCTGCTCGCTCGCCTTCACGCACGCGACCAGCACCGGCGGGAAGATCGGGCTCGCGTGCTCGAGCGCCGCCGACAGCGACTGCCCCTCCTCCAGTTGCCGCAGCAGGTCGCGATACACCTGCGCGGACGCTTCGCGCCGCACGTTGCCGCCGAGCGTGCGCAATGCGTCGACCACGCCGACGCCCGCGTCGAGCAGCGCCGCGAGCTCGCGCGCGAACATCGCAACGTCGAACCGCGCGCCCGGCATCCCGAACCGGCGCGCGCCGCGCCGCTGCCGCCGCGCGTCCGTGCTCACCGACACGACCCGCAGGCCGCGCGAGCGCGCGAGCGCCGCCGCGGTCGCCGGCGAATCGCTGTCGAGGCGAAGCGTCTGGACCGAGCCATTCGTATCGAAGACACGCAGCACGAACTTCACGTCGACTCTCCTTGCTGACTGCTCACGACAGGCACGGCCGCCGGGCCGCGCCGCCCTACCACGACGAGATCGTCACGTTCTCGCCGGTGCCGCCGCCGCGCCCGTCCTTGCCGAGCGAATACAGGTCGTAGTCGCCATGCTCGCCGGGCGAGCGATACTGGTACGGACGGTCCCACGGATCCGCCGGAACAGCCTTCTGCAGATACGGGCCGCTCCACCGCGGCGCGCTCTGCGGCTTGTTGACGAGCGCGTCCAGCCCTTCCTCGGTCGTCGGATAGACCCCGACGTCGAGCCGATACTGATCGAGGGCCTGGCCGAGCGACACGATCTGCGCGCGGGCGATCTTCACGTTCGACTTGCCGACCTGTTCGAAATACCGTGGCGCGACGAGCCCCGCCAGCAACCCGATGATGACCATCACGACGAGCAGCTCGAGCAGCGTGAAGCCGCGGCTCGCGCGCATGCGGCGAGCAAGCCCGCCGCCCTGCCGCAGATGCTCCGGCACACCGGGCCGGATCGAGGACAATTCGTCGCGCACGGCTTTCTCCCTGTATCGCCTGCCGCTTCAGCACCGCTGAAGCCTTTGATTGCATTCTTGTTCAGGGCGATACGCGTCAGAAGTAGGGAGGGCCGTCCATCGACATGGGTAGATCCCCCCCAGTTGCGCCATGGCGCGATGGAGGGTTTTCACACACGGTCGTCGTCGGTCAGCGCGAGCACGCCGATGTCGATCGCGAAGTGGACGAGGCCGGTCAGGTTCACGATGCCGAGCTTGCGCATCAGGTTCGCACGATGCTTTTCCACCGTTTTCGGGCTGAGCTGCAGGCACTCGCCGACCTGCCGGCTCGTGTGCCCCTCGACGACGAGACGCAGCACCGTGCGCTCGCGGTTCGTCAGCGCATTCCACAAGCGCGCCTTGTGCGCGCTCGCCTCGCGCAGCCCCTGCAGGCCGGCGCGGGCCCGATACGCGTCGAGGCTGATCACGCACTTGCCCTGCATCACGAAGCGCATCTCGCGGACCAGGTCGGCGAACGACGAATCCTTGACGACGTAGCCGTCCGCGCCGGACGCGAACGCCTCCCTGACGTTGTCTTCGCTGCGATGGACGGTGAGGACGATGATCCGCGTACGCGGCGCATCGCGCTTGATCGCGGAGATCGCTTCGAAGCCGCTGCCGCCCGGCATCGACAGGTCCATCAGGATCAGGTCGGGCAGCGTCTGCGCGGCGAGACGGCAGGCCTCGAACCCGCCGCTCGCCTCGCCGACGATGCAGTAGTCGTCCAGCTCGGACACCATGTGGCTGAGACCGAGCCGCAGCAGATGCTGATCCTCGACGATCAGCACGCGATGCTTCTTTTCCAATTTCGACGCTCCCTGACGGACGCGTTGCACTGAGTGCAGTGTTCGGCGCTAATCGGCACTGATGTGCTGCGCCTTCGCGCCCGTGGCTGCGTTGCAAATCCTCGCGATGCCACTGGGCATCGCTGCGGTTTGCGCCTTGCCACGAGCACGAATCCGCTGGCACATAAGCACCGCTTGGCACCGAGCACTACGCTAGTTGGAAGCGACCACGTCGCGATAGGCCGCGAGCAGTTCGGTCGGCGTCGCGAAGCCGTCGATGCGCAGCCACGGCTGGCCGGGTGCGGCCCGCATGAACGTCACCGGCGTGTGAGCCATCTTGTCGCCGCGAAAGACGTTGAACGCGCGCTGCGCCGCGATGCTCGCCTCGACCGTGCCCGTGTAGTGCTGCCATTCGGGCCCGGCTTCGAAATGCGCGGCATAGGCCTTGAGCCGCTCCGGCGTGTCCTGCTCCGGATCGATCGAGATCGACACGATGTGCACCTTGTCGCGGTCGGGGCCCAGCTCGCCCTGCAGCCGCTCGAGCGTCTGGCTGATCATCGGACAGATGGTCGTGCAGGTGGTGTAGATGAACGTCAGGATCACCGGCCTGCCGTCGTCCACTTCCTTGACCAGCGACACGGTCTTGCCGTCGTCGCGCACGAGGTCGACCGACGGCAGCGTGTATTGGGCCGTCGAGTGCATCGTGCCCGGCATCACCGCGTGATGCATGTGCATGCCGGCTGCGGTCGCGGTCCCGGTGGTGCTTGGCGCGGTGTTTGGCGCGGTGTTTGGTGCAGCGTTTGGTGCAGCGTTTGGCGCGGTGTTTGGTGCGGCGTTTGGTGCGGAATTTTCCGTGGCGTCCCCGGTGCTGCTTTCCGCGGTTTTTCCGGGCATGCTTTCGGGTGCGTTTTCGGCGGCATTCTCGACCACGCTCCCGGCAGCGCCCTGCGCGTCGTGCTCCATGACGTGCCCGACGGCGTCCGGCATCGCGTGGTCGCCGGCATTCGCGGCGGTGTCCGGCATCGCGCTGTCGCCGGCACTCGCGGCAGCACCCGGCATCGCGTTGTCGTCGGCGTTCGCGGCAGCACCCGGCATCGCATGTTCCATCACACTCGCGGCGGAATGTTCGCCAACGTGCTCGCTGACGTTCTCGCCCGCGCCGTCGGCGACGCTATCGACGGGCGCGCACCACGCGGCGGTCGCGGCGATCGTGACGCCCGCCACCACGAATGCCCCCATCGTCGATCTGGCAATCCGTTTCATACCGACCTCCCCTGACGATAAACAAGGCAACGGCAGTTTCCGTGCCTCGTCAGCGCAGTGTCTTGAATCTGGTCGCGAGCGTCATGGGATGACGCCCCCCAAAGGCCGGTAGGGTATGTCCGCTTGCTGGAATACCCGCCGGCGACTGCCGGGATATCCCTACGCTTGCGCGCGCCTTCCCCTTGTTGCGACATGCGTCGGTCGCGTCCTAGAATGGCAGAAACCTTACGATTTCCTGAAACCTGCGCATCGGGAGCTCCCATGATTGAACGCCAGCCCGCCAGGCCACAAATCAGGCTGCTCGATCTGATCGATGCGATGCGCAAGCTTCGCGGTGCCGTGCGCGAGGACGATCGCGACGCCGGCATCGTCACCGATGCACGCGGCGCCCCCCTGGCCGTTCTCACCGCCGACGGAACCTTCGTCTCGGCGAATCGCAGCGCCGCGGCGCTGTTCGGCTATTCGAACACCGAGCTCGTCGGCAAGCATCTGTCCGACATGGCGCTCGACGATACCCACGCCGAATTGGCAGACGCATTGTCGCGAGGCACCACTTTTCCCCGTCATTCGTTCACCGCGATGCTCAGCGGGCGAACCGGCCATCCCGCGCAGTTCATGGTGCACCAGCAGGCGCTTCCCGCGACGGCAACCGGCACCCGCCTGTTGCTGACGCTGTTCGAGGAACCGCCGGCCCTCGAGCCCGAGCCGCACGATGCGGCCGCGGCGCGCTACGCGGGTGCGCCTGCCCGCCACGCGTATCTGCTGATGGGCCAGCAGAAGGAGCGCTACCGCCTTGCCGCGGAATTGCACGATGGGCTCGGTCAGGCGTTGACGCTCATCAAGCTGATGAATGAAGACGCGCTGATGCGCATTCGTCGCGGCGAAATCGACGAGGCGGCGAATCTGCTCGATTCGACGGTGCTCAGGATCCGCGAAACGATCGGCGAAGTCCGGCAGATATGCGGTGAATTGCGGCCGCCGATGCTCGACAAGCTCGGCCTGTCGGCGGCCCTCGCTTCGCTGTGCCGGCGCATCGAGCGCGACGTGAACACGCTGATGGTCGAGTTCAATTGCGATGTCGACGACGACGACATACCCGACCATCTGAAGGCGGACATGTTCAGGGTCGCGCAGGAGGCGCTCAACAACATCGTCAAGCATGCGGAGGCCACCGAGATCGTACTCGGCCTGCGCCACGACGCCGGCGGCCTGCTGATGACGATACGCGACAACGGCATCGGCTACGAGCATCGCCCGCTGACGACGGAAGACGCGCACACGGACGGGCTCGGCCTGATCGGCATGCAGCATCGCGTCGAGTCGCACGGCGGCACGTTCTCGATCGAGTCGTCGGCCACCACGGGCACGCTCGTCTCGGCGAGCTGGGCCTGCTGACGCGCGCGATCGCGGTCGGTCACGCAGTCGGTCCCGCCATCAATCCCGCCGTCAATCCTTCACGCCGCCGAGCGGATATTCGTCCAGTCTCGCATGCGCGCCGACGTCTTCCGGCGACCCGACGTCGTCGATCGAGTGAGTCGGCGCGTCGTCCGCATTCGGCTCCGCGCACTTCGCCGCGAGCGTGGTCAGCAGGCCCATGCTCATCGCGACCAGCACCAGTTCCGTCAGGTTCGCGAGATGGAGCTTGTGCATCATGCTCGCCCGATACTTCTCGATCGTCTTCGGGCTCAGGTTCAGGTATTGACCGACCTGCCGGTTGGTGCGCCCTTCGGCAATCAGCTTCAGCACGCTGCGCTCGCGCGCGGTCAGGATGTCCCAGGCCTTTCTCGGCGCAGGCATTTCGCGGCCGGTCACGAACGAGTCGACCATGTAGCCGTACACGTCCGCGCTCAGGTGCTTCT
Source organism: Burkholderia sp. S-53 (assembly GCF_025560745.1). Classification (NCBI taxonomy): domain Bacteria; kingdom Pseudomonadati; phylum Pseudomonadota; class Betaproteobacteria; order Burkholderiales; family Burkholderiaceae; genus Burkholderia; species Burkholderia sp. S-53. Next base: position 1,279,101 of record NZ_CP090483.1, on the reverse strand, counting down.
TCCCCTGCCTGACCATGCGCATCGCGAGCAGCAATTCGTCGAACGAAACGTCCTTGAGCACGTAACCGTCGACCCCCGCCCGCAGCGCCTCCCGCACATACTCCTCGCTCTGGTGAACCGTGAGCGCGATGATCCGGACCGTCGGCATCCGCCGCTTGATCGTTGCGCTCGCATCGATACCGTTCATTCCGCGCATCGACAGATCCATCAGGATCAGATCGGGAGCCAGCGTCAGCGCCTGATGACACGCCTCCTTGCCGTCCCTTGCCTCGCCGACGACCTCGTAGTCGCCTTGCGCGCACAGCATCGACCTGAGGCCATTTCTCAGCAGGTCATGGTCCTCTGCAATTACAACGCGACATTTGGTATTCACGACCGCCTCTCCCCCGTTCCTCCATTCCTGCGCGGTGTACCGTATCGGCACATCCTGCGCAGTTCCGGAAACGCTCGCTGCGTGGTTTCCCCTGCCCGGATCAATTATTGAAATTCGCGGCAACCGACAGCCATGCGTGTCGCTGCAGCAAGGATCGCGCCACCGCGCTCCGAGCCTGAGGCGGCGGCGAGCCGCATTCCGCCGGTCCGCGGCGCGACCACGCGACCCACCTGAAATGTTTCAAAACTGTATCGATTCCAGGTTTTTCAGCGCGTCAGTGTGATTACCGATGGCGGGAAAGCCACTCGTGTTTCAGCATGGATGAAAACATTCCCGCCGCGGTTACGCCAAATCGAGAAAAAACCAACGGCGCGTAGTAAGGATTGTTAATATTCGGCGATTACTGCCCATTACCCACCGTTACAGGGGTAACAGTTTTGCACCGTTTTTTGCGGCGCCGTTTGGGCCTCGAAGTGTAGGGAGGTGCCCCATTGCCGGTCCGATTTCCCATCGCCGACAATCCAGGTGCAGGAGACCTGGAAGATGCACCGCCGACCTTTATCCGGACTGGGAATCGCGATCGCTGCCGCATGCGTGGCATTCGGCTCGGCGTGGACGTGCACCGCGAACGCGCAAATATTCGGCACGGTCACCAGCACTGGCGCAATCGTCCTCACCAACGAACCCGGCACGACCGGCATGAAGGTGATCGTCGCGAGCGACGCGCCCGCCCCACCCGACATGAAGCACGCCGCCTCGAAGCTGGCCCGCGGCGCGCTGTCCTCGTTCGCCGACGTGATCGACGAAGCGAGCCGCGCGTTTCGCGTTCCACCCGAACTGCTGCGCGCGGTGATCGACGTCGAATCGGGATACAACCCGAAGGCGGTCTCGGACAAGGGTGCGCAAGGGCTCATGCAGTTGATGCCCGACACCGCGCGGCGTTTTTCGAACGGAGACATGTTCAATCCGCGCGACAACGTGCTGGCCGGCGCGCGCTATCTGCGCTTCCTGCTCGACATGTTCAAGGACAACGTCGAACTCACGCTGGCCGCCTACAATGCCGGAGAAAACGCGGTGATTCGCGCCGGCTATCGCATTCCGTCGTCGCCGCAAACGCGCGTGTATGTCCCGCGCGTGCTCGCGCGCTACAAGCGGCTCCTCGATTCGAGTTGATGTGTCCGACTGATGTGTCCGGCCGATGTGGCCGGCCGATGCTTCCGGCAATACGCGCCGCGGCGCCGCAGTCCGTGCGGCGCATACGAACGCGTTGCCGGATATCGCGCTGCCGCGACGCCCGGCAACGTGTGCCGACCCACCGCGGCCGGCCGACGATTCAGGGAAAGGCAGGAACGGTCGGATCTTCGCCTTCGAGATGCGCTTCGGCGTGGTGAAGCTCGATCAGGTGCTCGATCTCGTGGACCCGGTCCTTCGGAATGTCGAGGATCATCAGCAGCTCGCCGCGCTCGATGCCTTCTTCGAAACGCCTCAGGCGTGTACTCGGCACGTTGACGCCGATCATCGACGCCGCCCAGGCCCCGAAGCCGGCGCCGGACAACGTGATCGTCACGAAGCCGGCACCGGCGATCGGCAGGCCCGCGGGCGGGAACGCCAGCGCGATCAGCCCCAGCAGCACCCCGGTCGCGCAACCGACCACCGTGCCGCGTGCGAGCGACGGCAGCAAGTCGCTGCGCTGCGTCAGCGTGGCCTCCTGCAAGCCATCGTGCACGACGCTGTGATTCGCGATGAAATGAATATGCCGCCACTCGACATGCAGCAACAGCAACTCGTCGACGATCGACTGCGCGCATTGCGGCGTCGGCAACAGAAAATAGATGCGTCTCATGGCGACTCCCTCACCTCACATCGGGCATGCAGCGGCCCCTCTAACGACATTCTGGTCCGGCGTGCAACCCGCTTGAAGTGGGAATGCCCACCGAAACACATGGGTAGAAGACGGTAGGACATCATGCGTGCGCGTCAAAGTCGCCCGTAGCTGTGCAGCCCGGACAGGAACATGTTGACGCCGAGGAACGCGAACGTCGTCACGAGCAGGCCCGTGAGCGCCCACCACGCGGCAGCCGCGCCGCGCAGGCCCTTCATCATCCGCATGTGCAGCCACGCCGCGTAGTTCAGCCACACGATCAGCGCCCAGGTTTCCTTCGGGTCCCAGCTCCAGTAGCCGCCCCATGCCTCGGCCGCCCACATCGCGCCGAGGATCGTCGCGATCGTGAAGAACGCGAAACCCACCGCGATCGACTTGTACATCACGTCGTCGAGCACCTCGAGCGTCGGCAGGCGATCGGCGAGCACACCGCGCTCATTCATCAGGTACGCGACCGACACCATCGCCGACAGCGCGAAGCTGCCGTAGCCGATGAAGTTCGCCGGCACGTGGATCTTCATCCACCAGCTCTGCAGCGCAGGCACCAGCGGCTGGATCTGCTGCGCATCGCGCGCGACCGAGTACCACATCAGGAAGCCGACCGCCGCGCTGATGACCAGCAGCACGAACGCGCCGAGCGAGCGCGTGCCGTAGTGGCCCTCGTAATACAGATAGAGCAGCGCGGTGATCAGGCTGAACAGGACGAACACCTCATAGAGGTTCGACACCGGGATATGCCCGACGTCGGCGCCGATCAGGTAGGACTCGTACCAGCGCACCATCAGCCCCGTGAAGCCCATCAGCACGGCGACCCACGTGAGTTTCTGGCCGATCGCGGCGCCGGTTTCCGAGCGCGCGAGCAAGCCGATCCAGTAGAAGATCGTCGCGAGCACGAACAGCGCGCTCATCCACAGGATCGCCGACTGGCTCGACAGGAAGTACTTGAGGAAGAACGCCGTATCGGCGCGCGCGAGATCGCCCTGGTAGATCTGGATCGACAGCAGCGACAGCACGGCGATCGACGCCATCGTCAGCCGCGCGGGCTTCCAGCGCCAGCCGAGCGTGACGAGCGCCGGCACGGCGCCGATCATGATCGCCTTGTCGTAGTAATCCATGCGCGCGTCGTAGTGCACGAGCACATAACCCGCGCCTACGACGAGCGCGAGTGCGAACAGCCAGTCGACCAGCGACAGGCGCGCGAGGAACGAACGGTCGTCGTCGCCCGGCTCGCATGCACGAACGGCGGCGGACGCGTGTTGTTGCCGAGACGGTAGCCTGGCGACCGACGCCGCACTGCCGCGAGGGGATTGCATCGCTTTCATGGTATTCACCGGAACGGAACCGCGCAGGGTTGGAAGAAAAAGAGGCGCCCCGCCTCGGGGAAGACGAGACACCTAAATGATCACTGCCGGCGCCGGTCGTCTGCCCGCCGCGCGGCACGTGCTGCATGCGATACCGATTCGGCGGCGCTTGCTCATTGGTCGGCCGGCGGGCTCGCCGATGGTCCGGTTTCCGGCGAGTTCGTCGGTGCACCGGCTTCCGGCTGGTTCGTCGATACACCGGTTTCCGCCGGGCTCGCCGATACGCCGGCCTCCGGCGGGCCCACCGATACGCCGGATTCCGCCGGGCTCGCCGATGCACCGGCTGCCGGCAGGTTCGCCGGTACGCCGGCTTCCGCCGGAAATGCCTCGACATAGGTCGCGACGGCGCGCATGTCCTGCTCCGTCATGTTCGCGCAGACCGACTTCATGATCGCGCCGCGTGGCCGTGTATCGGTTTCCCGGAAAATCCTGAGCTGCTTCACCACGTAGTCCGCATGCTGGCCGGCGAGACGGGGAAACCGGCTCATGCCCTCGCCATGCTGGCCATGACACCCGATACAGGCCGCGACGCCCTTGTCCGGCAGGCCTCCCACGAAAATCGCCTTGCCCGCGTCGAGCAGCGTGCGATCGCCGGCTTCGCCCGGCGCCGCCTCCTGGCCTGAAAAATAGGTGGCGAGCTCGTCGATCTGCCTGTCGGTCAGATGCGTGAAGCCCCACATGTACCGCTTCGCGTTCGGATCGGCACGCGCGTGGCTCTTGAAGTCGGTCAACTGATCGACGAGGTACTCCTTGCGCTGTCCGGCCAGCTTCGGAAACATCGGCGATACCGACACGCCGGTCGCGCCATGGCAGTTCGAGCACACCTGCAGCGCGATGGTCTTGCCCGGTACCGCCGGGTTGTCAACCTGCCGCGACCGCTCCAGGTCGTGGCAACCCGCCCCGGCCAGCACCATCGCGAGCGAGACGATATGGGCCACCTTGTTCATGTCAGCCACCTCCTTGCCGCAACTTCCTTCGCCTGCCGAATCGATTTCGTTCGACAGGGATACGTGCCCGCATCGCGACGCGATGCGAGATGCGCGACACCCGCTCGCCGCGCGTGCTTCGGTCGGTCCGGTGTGCGGGAAACGCCGGACGGGATGTCAGAACGACGCGACCCATAGATAGAGAAACAGCGTGTCGTTGTCCCTCGCATTGCGTCCCATGCCGTCGTAATTGGTCGCCGCGCCGAGGAACCGGGTGAAATGCGTGTACTGCAGGCCGACGCGCACGTACTGGATCGGTATCCAGAAGATTTCCGGCGTCCAGCCCTGCGTGTTCGGATGGAAGTTCGCGCTGCCCGAATACAGCGCGCTGTCCGGCGTGCCGGTCGTATTGAAGAACGACAGGCTCACGCCGTACTTGTTCTGGTAGATGTACGACGCCTTGAGCCGCAGCGAGTTGAGATTCGCCGACGTGCCGTCTCCCAGCACGAAGTTGTTCGGATCGTGGATGTTCTCGCGCACGTAGCGCGCCTGCGCGGTAATCGTGTGCGGCTCAAGCAGGTACTGGTACTGCGCGTCGAAACCGTAGTCGCGATAACGCGTGACACCGGTGCCGAAGATCGGGAAATTGTTCGGGTCGTTCGGATAAATTTCGGCACTGAAGCCGAACGCGCCGACCATCAGGCTATGCGGCCCCCAGTCGCGCGTCAGCGCGATGCGCGCGTACGGGTTGTAGCCGCGCAGATAGACCTGCGGGTGGACGGGATCCCCCGGCTTGTTCCCATGGCTCAGGAACGACCAGATGCCGTCGGCCGTGCTGTAGGCGGTCAGCTCGGCGTACACCAGCTTGTTCCAGTACAGGTAGGCGCCCGTGCCGACGACCTGTGTCGCAAGGCCCCCGCTTTCAAGGAGCGGCAGGTTCGGGATTTTGGCGGCCGGGCTGATCGTCGACGAAATGTACGGGTAGCCCCAGGCCGGCGCGGTGTTGAAGACGTCCTGCACGGTCGGGTTGTTGTGCACCGTCAGGCCGAGGATCAGGTCGTTCGCGCTGGAGATGATCCGGTCGACGAAGCGGAAGTCGGTGTTGTCCGACGTCCAGTGGCCTTTCCATTTTCCGTCACCGTCCTGGTGATCGTAGTTTATGTAGGTAAACTGAGCGAAACCACCGATCTTGTCGGTAATCTTCCCGGCAAGGAACACGCTCGCGAAATCGAAGATCGGCAGCGCGTTCTTCGGATTGATCTTGTTGCCACTGGAGTCGGTGTTGCCGCGCGTCGTGCTCAGGTCGCCGATGGCCATCGCGGCGATCGGAATCGTGCGCTCGCCGAGCGTATAGCCGTTCAGCTTGAACAGGCGTCCATACGGCGTGAGCTCCGGAAACTGGCCGCCGGCATGACATGCGACGCAGCTCTGCCCGGTCTGGCGCGCGAAGATCGGCAGCGCCCGCGCGGCCGACACCTGCAGCAACGCAAGCACCGCGAGCACGGCCATCCAGCCGCCACGCCTCCAGCGCGGGCGTGCGCGATGGCCGACTAGGAACGTTGTCATGGCTGTTTCCCCCCCATGCTGTTTGTCGCCCCATTCCGACGCGACATGCGCACGTCGGACGATGTCTTCATTGTGCGGAGCGCCCACGAGAACCGACATGGGGCGACTCCCTCCTTACGCGGTCTGATCCCTACTCCATCTCGGCGCGCGCGGCCGCTCAGGGGACGACCCAGCCCCCGTCGGCGGAGAGCTTCACGCGATCCGGCCCGGCGAAGCGGACGATATAGCCGCCCTTCGACGCGAAGCGCTGCCCGGGCGCGAGCGTCAGGCGCGGGTAGTAGCCGGTCAGGATGCGGCGCTCGAGCATGTCCTGGATGCGCTCGACGAGATACTCGCGCACGAACGCATCGACCAGATGGCTGAGCGTCTCGGCGAGCAGGCCGCATGCGAGATACGTGTCAGCCTGCACCTGCGGCGCGACCATCGGAATCTGCCGGATCGAGAACCAGCCGAACGCATAGTCGACGCGCACGCGCCGCCCTTCGGGCAGGTCGAATGGATAGGCGATGCGCGTCACGCCGCGCCAGCTCGTCGGCAGCGGCGTATTGTCGAGCCCGCCGAGCAGCCCCGACATGAATACCGTGTCCGTCGCGGGCGGCACGTGAGCGAGCGCCGCGAGGTCCGGCGGCCGCAGCCACAGCACGAGCACGTCGTCGCGCGGCAGCCGGCGCAACGCGCGCGCGACGCTGTCGCCGGATCCAAGCACGCGATTCGACACGGCGATGCCGTGCGCCTTCAGCGCGGCAGCCAGCGCGCGTGCGCCGCGCTCGCCGTTGTCGCCGGTGCGATAGACCTGCCAGACCGTCTTCACCGCTTGCGGCGCCGGCCGCGCACCGGCTTCGTCCAGGATGCGCTTCGCGATCAGGTCAGACTCGAGCAGCACGCCGCGCGAAAAATACACGGAGTAGAAATCGTGGTCGGTTTCGACCGGCACTTCGACGTTCGGAAACAGGCAGGGCACTGCCTCCGCCTCGCAGAAGTCGTGGACGGGCGCCCAGTTCCTGCCGCCGATCCCCGACACCACGGCCAGCACCGGCTGCTGCGCGAGAAACTGCGTCAGTTGCGCACGCCACGTGTCCGGCGGCCCCTTCAGTTCCCACACATGCAGTTCCCAGCGGCGATTGACCATGAACATCATTTTTCGCGTGGAACGCAGCGGCGGCGTCGTGCCGAACGGAAACGCGTTCTTGTCCGCGAAGTAGTGCTGCAGGACATCGAGCATGCCCGCCCGCTTCACCGGGTCCGCGTCCGGCGTGACGATCGTCGCGAAATGCAGCACCGTGTCCGTCACGCCCGACGGCTTGTGGCGGTCGAGACGCTGCAGATAGCCGGTCAGCGCGGCCATGTCGGCATCGCCGAGCGCGTATTGCGGCATCAGCCTGCCGAGCGGCTTGCCCTCGGAATCGATCCCGTCGCGCACGGCGCGCGCGAGCCGTTCTTCCGTGTACGGCTCGCGGTCGGTGCGCATGCCGGGAACGAACGGGATGTCGAGATCCTCGGCGGTCTGCGCGCGCGGATGCACCAGGTAGCGCCACGTGATCGGCGGGATGGTGTTGTTGCCCTCCTTCGAGCCCAGCCCGCTGCGCCGATGGCAATTGACGCAGGCGGCGGCGGCGCCTTGCAGGCGCACGCCGTCCTGATGCACGGCTTCGAGCGGTGCGCCCGAACCGAGGATGCCGCGCTGGAAGATCGCTTCTCCCGGGTCCGCCGGCACGACGGGCGCCGCGGCTTCGCCGCCGATCGCGTGGCCCGCGCCTGCGCACAACGCGGCCAGCACCACCCACCGCGCCAGCCACCCGCGCGAGGCCAGCGGGCGCGCCGCCGCGAGGGCGCGCAGTCGCCCCCGGATGCCGTTCATGGCCGTGGCGTCGGCCGGCCGGCGCCCGGCGGCGCCGGCGACACGCGCGCGTCGATCGACGGCGGACGGCGTCCGCCCGGCGCGACGGGCCGCGCGAAGAGCGCATCGTCGAGCGGCGGATTCAACGACACCTTGTCGATGATCAGCGTGTCCTTGGTCGTCGAAGCCGCCGTTCCGCTCTCGATCCTGAGCGGGATCTGCAGGCCGTCGATGCGCTTGAAGTTGCCGTAGTTCACCTCCACCGTGAGCGGGCCGCTCGGCCCGCGCACCTGGCGGTCGGTCTTCACGTCCAGGAACGTCCGCCCGTCGATCCACACATGCCGTACCGCGCCGGACGGCAACTTCACCGCGAGGCGGTACGCATCGTGCCCGCCGATCGGGTCGACGCCGTCCAGCGTCACGCCGATGCCCTTCGCATCGTGGTCGATCAGCGGACCGTCGATCACCTGCTCGTCGCGCGCGGACATCAGCTCGCCCGGCGAGTACGGCCGCAGGCCGGCGCTGCCGCTCGCGGCCTGCTTCCAGCCTTCGCGACCGTCGAACACGCGCACGGCCTTCTGGTTCATCACGGTGATCTCGAAGCGCGTTTTGTTCGGCCGCTTCATCGCGAGGATGAACGGCATGTCGCGCACCGGTGCGTTCGGGCTATCCACATGGCCCGACCAGACCATCGTCTGGACCTTGCGCCACGCGTCGAGCCCGCCTCTCGCCGCGATATTCTTCTCGACGATCTGGTCCACGCCGAGGCCCTGCCCCGGCAATTGCTCGCACCCGCACAAGGCCGCCATCGCGCAGCCGGCGAGCACCCACGATCCGATCCGTCCCATGGCGGTCACCTCGTCCGGATCTCGGCCGGCTGACTCGGCGCCTTCGCGAAGGTGAGCGGCGGCTTGCCGAACATCGCGTCGTCGGCCGTCGCGTTGAGCGCGACATGCTCGATCGTGATCCGGTGCGTCTCCTTGACGCCGCTCACGGCAGTCTCGAGCGTGTGCGGCATGACGAGACCGTTCTCCTTCCTGTAGTCGCGATAGAAAACCGTGACGCTGTGCGTCTTGCCGTCCAGCACGCGCGGCTCGCCATCGATCTTCAGTTCGAGGAAGCTCGACGCGTCGACCCACAGGCGGCGCGACGCGCCATCCTTCGACGTCAGCTTCAGCACATACGCGCGATGCCCTTCCACCTGCTCCGTGCCGAGCGCCTGGAGCGTGGTGCCCTTGTTCGCGTAGTCGATCAGCGGACCGTCGAGTTCGGCGGATGACGCGGCGGACTTCAGTTGCGCCGGCGTATACGGCTCGACATCGTTGCGGCCGAGGTACGGCCTGACCAGCCAGCCCTGCGAGCCGTCGTACACCTGCAGCGCGGTTTGCTGCTCGAACTGGATTTCGAGCCGGCTCTTGTGCGGACGCTTCAACGTCAGCGTGAACGGCAGCCTGACGTTCTTCTTTCCGCCCGCATCGAGCTGCCCCGTCATCCTGATCGACGACACCGCCCGCCACGCCTGCAGCCCGCCACGGGCCGCGATATTGCGCTCGGCGATCTGCGCCGCGTCCATACGCGACGCCGACGCCGCCTGCGCATTCCCCGCCGCCGAGGCCGCGGATGCGACCTGGCCGCAAGTCAAAAAGCCGGCGGCGCACGCCACCGAAATCGACTTGAAAAGAAACCGGTTCATGACTGCTCTCCCCGCATGCAGGCCGTCCGTTGCCGATGCACGGCGGCATGCGCATGGTTGTGATTACTCGACCACCAGCCCGTCGATATGCAGCGAATCGATCAGGATGCTGACCCGTTCGCCGCGCTTGATCGGCCCTCCCTTGTTGGAAAACACCATCCAGTATTCGTGTCCGGTCTCCAGCTGACCGGTTTGCCGCAGCGCGCCGATCTGGTCCATCACCGGAATCACGAGCAGCGCGTGGCTCGTTTCGCCGTACAGATAAACGGTCGCTTTGGTGTCGCCGAGCAGCCGCGCCTTCTCCGGATCGGTCACGCGGTAGCTGAAGCGGATCAGGTTGCCCGACGCGGTGCTGCGCACGTGCAGGTCGTCGATGCCCTTCCCCATCTGGTAATAGGCCTTTGCCTGCCGCGGCAGGCTCACCGGCACGTAAGGCGAGTGCCGGCGGGCCGCCGGCTCGGCCGGCGCATCCTGCCCGGCCGCGGCCGCCTGAGGCCGGACCGCGGCGAGGCAGGCGCCGCCCGCGAGCAGCAGCATCGTCGCCGCACGGAAGGCTGAATGCTTCATTGCAGCGCTCCCGCGAGCGGCACGGGCGGCGCCGGCAGCCGCGGCGGCGTGCGCGGTTGCGCACGCGTCTGCGTTTGCGCGCGGTTGCGCGGCGGCGTCTGAGCCGGGTTCTGCAACAGCACGCCCGACTGCGGCCGCGCCAGCGCCGGAGACTGCGTCAACGCACCTGCCGGCAGCGGCCGCGCCCGCGGAGCCAGCCGCAGCGCACCGGCCAGCGGCCGCCGCAGTGCCGGGGCGCGGATCTGCGCCGGGAACCCGCCGCCGTTGAGCAGGCCCGCGATCCCGCCGAAACCCGGCGGGACAAGAGCGGCCAGGCCGGTCGGCTGGCTGCCCAGCGCGAGCGGATCGATCGGCGTACCGCCGCCTAGCAGGCCGCCGAACAGGCCCGGCGCTACGTACTCGACAGCACCGATGTCGTAGCCGTTGGCTTGCGGCCGCCGCGTGCCGAAGATGTCGTGATTCGGCGCGCCGGCGCCCGTGGCCGCCCCGATCGCCGGCGACGTGCCCTTGATCGAGTAGTTGCCCATCATCACGTTGTAACCCGCACTGCCCGGCGTGAGCGCCTCGTTGAACAGCGACAGCGGCCCGTACGACATGTTGATCCACTGGTTGCCTTCATCCGGCGTGGCCGTCGGCATCAGACCGAACAGCGGGTTCGGCATCACCGCGTCGGCAATCCCGGGCGGCACGGCAAAGCCGTTCCCGCCGGCTTCCGGCGGCACCCGCGAACCGTTGCAGTACTGGCCCACCGTCTGCGGATCCGCCGCGATGTTGGTCGCGCCGTAGCCCGCCGTGCTGGTCATGATCGAATGCCGCGGGTTCATGGTCAGCCCGGACTGGTGATTGGCCGGCCCGGTGTCGCCGTACGCGCCGATGTCCCAATAGAACGGCGGGGTCGTGCCGCCCGTCACGCAGAAGCCTGTCGACTGCCCCTTCTGGTTCAGGACCGGGTTCAACGTGACCGCGTTCTGCACGCCGGGTATGTTCGGGTTCGGCTGCGAACTCACCGAGATGTAGAACGAGCGGTTTTGCCAGAACAGGTTGTTGGTCAGCACCGGGTTCGAGAACTTCGTGCAGTTCGGCTCATTCGGGGGACAACGGACTTGCCCCCTGAAATTCGCGGGCGGGACGAACGCGGCCAACAGATTCTGCGTATGACCCGCCGTCTCCAGCCCGGCCGGTTGCTGCGTCGATGCCTCGATGAAGCTCGTGCACGTCGAGTCCGCGCTGTTCGGGCTGCTCGTGCATCCCGGCGGCGGCACGTTCGACTGCGACGCGGCCGGCGTATTGAAGAGCACGCCCGCCGACGCCGTCGCATCGTTCGCGATCACCGTGTTGTTGACGAAGTGCACGCGCACCGCATCCTGCAGCGACACGCCGCCGCCCGACCAGCCGGCCACGTTGTCCGCGATGATGTTGTTGATCACGCGCACCTCGTACCACTTGTTCGGGTTGCCGAGATTGCGTTGCACGTCCGTGCCGTTGACGTTCTGCAGCCGCAGGCCGCCGCCCTTCCCGCTTTCCGCCGTATTGCCCATGATCAGGTTGCCGTCGATCACGAGATCCGGGCCGATGCCGTCGGACAGCTGCGGCGCGCAATCGACGTCGACGAGCGAGTTCTCGCAGAACGTGCCGTCGGGCGGCACCCCCTGCGCGATGATCCCGCCGCCATACGTCGGCAGCGTCGGGTTGTTGCTCTGGTTGAACAACACGACGTTGTGCGACAGGTCGCCGTTGTAGCTGAACCCGAAGTGCGCGACGCCGCCGCCGTCACCGCCGCTGATGTTGCCGCAGACCCAGTTGTAGTTGAAGCGGTAGTAGTCTGCGCCCGAGCACAGGGTCACGCCGCCGGCCGCCGATGGCGTGGTCGAGTTGATCTCGTCGCCGTACGACGCGTTTCCTGTGACGGCGTTGTGGTGAACGTTGACGTACGTGTTGTACATGAACGGCAACTGCGTCAAGCCGTCCGGGGCGATGGTGCCATCCGGCACTTCGACCTGGCCGACCGTGATGCCGCCCGACAGCGTGCCCGCATTGCCGGTCACGCGGTTGTTCGATACCTCCGTGTAATGGTTCCAGCCGTGCAGGAAGATCCCGCCGCCGCCCTGCGAGCTGTTGGTCACCGTGATCCCGTCGATGCGCGACGGGTTGCACAGGAAGTTGCTGTAGTTCGGGTTGTTCGGGTCCGTCGTGCAGTCGTGCTTCGTGAGCAGCGTGCAGATGCCGTTCGCGGTGCAGTTCGTGCTCGGCTGCACGCCCTTGGCCAGCACCGTGATGCCCGCGCCTTCATACGCGCCCATCAGCGACGGCTCCATCAGCAACTCGCCCAGATTGCCGTTTTGCATGCTGTCCCAACCGATCGTCGGCTCGAACGGGATCGGATCCACGTGCCCCTGCATCTGCGTCGAGCATTGATAGGTGCCCGACGGGTCGTACGGGTTGTTGGTCGGCGAGATCGGCTTCGTCGGATCGTACGCGGGCGAAATCTGCCCGCCGTCCAGCGACGTGCCGAACACGCACGCGATCAGCCGGCGCCACGGATCGAGCTTGCCGGACGGATGCGTGTTCGCATTGACCGTCACCGACGCGGCGCCGACGCCTTGCAGCCGCACCGGCTTCCACATCACCAGCATCTCGTTGTACGTGCCGGGACCGACGACGATCATGTCACCCGCGCTCGCATTGTTGATCGCGGTCTGGAGCGCATTGCTCGCGCCGTTCTCGCCGCTCACGTAGGTCGGCGCCTTGCCGCCGATCGTCACCGTGATCGCATCGATCGACCGCTTGCCGTTGCCGGCCGTGATCACGAGCTCGCCGCACTGCGTCGCGGGCGCGCCCATCTGCTGGATCGTGCAGGTCGACGGCACCGTCAGCGACGGGAGCGCCGGAATGCTCAGGTCGGGCGCGAGCACGACGATCTTCGAGTCGCTCCACGACACGACTTGCGCATTGACCCCCGCGATCGTGACCGTGCCGGTGCCCTGCGTGTCGCCGAAGCCGTAGTGGCGCGTGACGAACTTCTGGTTGAACGGCGCCGTGCTCTGGTTCGGTCCCGTGTACGCATGGTTCGGCACCTGCTGGTCGCCCAGCGCGGTGATCGTCAACTGGTTGCCGGGTGCGCTGACCCACGGGCCCGCACCGGCACCGATCGTGTCGCCGGTCACGCTCGAGATCGCCGGCGTCGCATCCGGATACGCGCAGTCGGGCTGGTTGTAGCCATCGGCGAAGGCCTGCACCGGCACCACCGGCGTATCCATGTACTGCGTCTGTCCGGGCATGAACGGAATCTCGTAACAGAACTGGCTGTATGCCGGGTTGTACAGCGGGTCCGACATCGTCTTGCCGGGGTGCTGCGGATCGGGGATCGGGCCCGGATCGTTCATGCACGCGACCATCATCGTCGGCGCATAACCGGTCGGGTTCGGGGGGTTCACTTCCCAGGTCGAGAACGTCAGTCCGTTGTAGATACCCCATTGATCCGAGTAGGTGCGCGAGATTTCGTTGCCGGAGAAATCCTTGAACGAGATCGGCACGTTCGGCACCGCGAACTTTTCGCCGAACTGCGGCGAGTACGGATCGAACTCCGACGAGAAGTCGTCGAGCATGAAGCCCGTGTAGTGCGCGGTGACATGCGTCGAGCTGAAGATCCAGAACTTCGCGAGCACCGATTCCTCATCGGTGAGCATCACCTCCTTGCGATCGCACAGATGCCGGGACGCACCCGCGAACGGCGCGACTTCCTTCGAGCCCGGGAACAGGCTCATGTAGTCCGGCACGATGCGCAACTCGCCGACGCACGGCCAGAACCGCTCGACGCTGCCGGTGTCGCCTTCGGCATGCGGCGTCGAACCGAGGTTCGTGGTCATGTTCTGCGCGTTGTTCTTGTTGTACGTCGAGTTCACCGCGGCCTGGTCAGGGAGGATGAAGATCGCGCCGATCCCGCCGAACTGCTGCGTCACCGGGGCGATGTAGTTGTCGCCGATCAGGATGTTCTTGTCTTCCTCCTTCACCAGTTCGTAGCCCGGCGGCACGATGATCTCGACCACGTACTTGCCGGCCGGCAGCATCGGCGTGCCGTCGACGGGGTTCTTCCCGACGCAGATCGTGCAGTTCGACGCGACCGGCTTGCCGTTCGCATCCGTCGAGGTCACGCTCGGGAACTTGTACATCCCGTCATACGGCGCCGGCTGGATCTGGTTGAACACGTGCATGCCGTCGTAGCACTTGTACTGCGCGTTCGCGGGCAGCTGGCGATGTTGCGGGTCGAGCCAGTTGGTGCTGTTCTTCAGCGTGAAGTAGAACGGGTCGTTCGGATCCTGGCCCGGGCAGTTCATGTTTGGCGTCGCGCCGTCCGCGCGGAAGCCCTGCGCCCAGTCGTCCCAGCTCGCCGTCTTGGTCGTATCGACCAGCGTCAGGTTGGTGGTGCCGTCCGTCGCCGTGCCCTCCTGGTACAGGTTCACCGTGACGTTCGGCACGTTGGGGGTCCACTTCGTGTGGATCAGCAGCGTCGGATCGTCGAACGGCCGCGTCGACGCATAGATCACCTCGCCGCGTATCCCGCCGTTCTCGCCCTTCGCGAACGGCGTCTTGCCGTACTCGATGAACGAGTTCTGGCCGGAGAAGCCCTGCCATGCCTCCGTGCCCGCCCAGGGCGGATCGACCCGCCCGGTCGAGCCGCTGCCGGTCGACGCGCAGTCCGCGTCCGCGCAATACCGGGCGCCCGGCACTTGCAGGTTCGCGGGCAGCGGCACGGTTTCGACCGTGTTCGCGAAGTTCGCGGCCAGCGTCGAATTCCCGCTGCCGGGCACGCCGGTGCCGTCCACCGGACCGCCCGCGTCATACACCACGTGCGTGCCGGTCGACTTGAAGCGCGTCAGGTCGTCGTCGACCACATACCAGTTGAACAGCGGGAAGATCTCGTTGAACGGCGCATAGCCGTTGGCGTCGGTCGAATTGAAGTTCGAGAAGCTGCCGTCGCGGAACCGCATGTTGACCGAAGCCAGCGCGATGCCGGGGTCATCCGGATGCGAGACGCCGTCGCCGTGCAGGTCGATGAAGGTCCGCGTATAGAGGTTCGTCTGCCACTGCAGCACCGACAGGTCGCCGACGTCGACCGTCGTGCTCCCGTTGGCCGCGGGCAGCTGGACCGCCTTGGCCAGCCCGTCGACGATCTGGTCGTTCCATTGATCGAACACGGTGATGCGCGTTGTGCCGCTCGGCAAACCGCTGATCGTGAACCGCCCCTGGTTGTCGCACTTCGTGAAGCCATAGTCCTCGCCGTCCGGATCGCCGACGCTCACATAGCATTGCGAGAACGCCAGCGAATCGTGCGACCCGCTGCTGTACAGGTTCTCGTTCGGCGGACGGCCGTAGTGCAGGTTCGTCACGCGGCCCGTGATCGTGTTCGGGCATGCGCCTTTGTCGCACAGCCCCGTCTTGGCCGCGTTGGTCCTGCGCGCGTTGATGATCTTCGGATTCGCGAAGCCGATCGACACGTGATAGCCGGCCGGCCCGAACTCCTGGAAGTACGCGGGGCCGCCGACCTTGACGAACGCGTCATGCGCCTTCTGTCCGTCGAGCGTGTTGGTCTGCAGCCATTCCTCGCCGCGGCCAATGCGGTCGGCCGCCGGTGTCGCGATCACGCCGTAGCGGCCCGGCATCAGGTTGGCGATGACAGCCTGGCCGACGAGCGGCGACAGCGTCTTGCCATCCGATTCGTATTTCGGGCAGGTCGGAATCATGCCGACCAGGCCGTCGGTCGCCGTCGTGATCGGGCACGCATTGAGCCCGGTGAGCGGGTCGACGGTGCCCTGCAGCGAATTCGACAGCGGCATGTTGAACATGTCGTAGCTCATCTGCCCGGTCGGGTCGCCGGTGCCGCCGGCATCGTCCCAGAGCTTGACCTCGAATCCGCCGAGCCCCGGCTCGCGCGCGGTGCCGAATCCGTCGGACCCGCCGCTGACATCCACTTCGCCGTTCAGCGGCGCATCGTCCTCGAACACGAACACCGACAGCTTCGCGGTCTGGTACGGCGTCTCCGTCAGCAGCACGTTGAGCTGCCCGGCCTGTCCGGCGGCCGTCTGCCCGGCCTTCGCGGCCGCGACCTGCGCGGGCGAAATCGGCGCGCCGCCCATGCTGTGGCCGCACTTGCCGGTGCCCGGCGCGAAATCCGCACCGCTCGGACCCGACGGGCAGTCGAGCGCGATGCTGAATGGCCGCGTGGTGTTGGGCGGCACGCCGCCGCCGTTCGTGAACGTGTTGCCGGCATCGCCGGGCAGGATCGAGATGTAGTAATGCTTGGTCGGATCGAGCGCCACGTACTTCGGATCGACCGGCGTCTGTTGCGTGACGTTCGGGCCGGTACGGCACACGCCGTTGCCGACGTCGCACACGGTCGCCACGTGCGTGTTGGTGACCGGGTCGTACACGGTCTGCCCGGATTCGCATGCCACGGTGCCGACGCAG
The DNA here is from genome assembly GCF_025560745.1 of Burkholderia sp. S-53. Taxonomy (NCBI): domain Bacteria; kingdom Pseudomonadati; phylum Pseudomonadota; class Betaproteobacteria; order Burkholderiales; family Burkholderiaceae; genus Burkholderia; species Burkholderia sp. S-53. Next base: position 1,262,431 of record NZ_CP090483.1, on the reverse strand, counting down.
CCCGCCGCCACCACCGGCATGTAGCTCGTGTGGAAGTTCGTGCCGAGACTCGGAACCGGCAGCGGCGGGCAGTTCGCCGGCCGCGCCGTCGCCGAATTCACCTGGCAGGCCGGATCGATCTGCATCGTGCGGTCTTCCTCGATGATCCAGCGGTAGTCGGTGAGCTGGACCGCCTTGTTCGGCGCGGTCGCATCCGGCGCCATGCTCGGCGCATCCATCACGTTCACGACCAGCCCGCTGCCGGGATTGAAGGTCACGGTCACCGTCCCTGCATTCGCGCTCGTCTGCTTCTGCGTATTGGTGACCTTGTACTGGAACGTCATCGTCTGCGCGGCCGCACCGTTGCCGGCCAGCGGCGCCGTCGTCGGCACCGCGGTAAACGAGCCGTCCGGGTTCAGCGTCACGGTGCCGTTCGTCGCGCTCGACGCGACGATCTGCGCGGTGAGCGGCAACCCGGCCGGATCGCTCGCGCTGGCGAGCACGCCCGGCGCGCCGACCTGGATTTGCGACGCGATGTTGCTCGCGAAACTCGCATTGCCCGCGGTGGGGACCGACAGGCACTTGTTGCTCGTGGTGCAGGCAGTCAACGTCACCTTCGCCGTCACCGGCGGCGTGCCGTTGGTCGACTGATAGACGAAACTGTCGTTCGTCGCGCTGCTCGACAAATAGGTGAACGTACCATCCGTGTTCAGCGTGAGCGTGCCGCTCGCGGGCGGCGTCTGGACCTTCACGCCGTACACGCCGGAGTCGCTCGCGATCACGCCCTTGGCCGGATCCGACACGGCGAGCGTCGTGCCCGGCACGAAGTAGTAGTTCGCGCCCGCGGCGGTCGGCGTTTCGCCGATGCCGGCGGTCGCCGACGGCTGGGCGTTGTTGACCGCGATGTAGCCTTGCATCCCGCCATCGCGCATATTGTTGGTCGACAGGCTCAACTCGCGGTCGTACACCGGCATCGCACCGGCGGCCGGCGCGTTCACCATCACGTCGTAGGTCTTGCCAGCCGCCATGAACACGGCGTTCTGGATGCGCGCTGCGCCGGGCAACACGTTGCCGTCCTCGGCGATCAGCGCGAAGCCGGGAACGGCCGGATTGCCCGTTTGCGAGCCGACCACGGCCGGAACGTGCATGCGCAGCCCGGCGTTCACCAGGCGCACGAGCACCTGCCCGGTCGACGCCGCCACGGTCGCACTCGGCGCAAAGGCCGACGCGTTCGGGTTGGTGCGATCGAAGGCCACGCCGTTGATCAGGTAATAGCGCGGATCGTAGTTCACCACCGGCGGATAGCAGGTGCCGAACGTGATCGACTTCGAGTCGCCGCACCCGCCGGGCTGACCCGACCACGCGGCGGTTTCGCTGAAGCCCTTGGTCGCGACGGCCGCGGCAACCGCGGCATTCTGCACCGGATCGATCTCGCCCATCACGAGCGGCACGTCGGCGTCATAGCAGGACGCCGTATTCGGATAGGCCTGGTTCGTCGATGCGCACGTCGAACTGGGGACGCTCGGGCTCTTTACCACCAGCACCCCGTAGAGGCCCATCGGCCCCTGGATCGACGGGTGCGTGCCCGACTCGAGCAGGTAGGTGCCGGGCTTGAGATTGGCCCAGGTCAGCGTCGTGTGCGATTTCGGATCGGTCGACGGCGCCACCTCGGTCCCGAACGACTCGACGCGCGGCCCTTGCGCGGGCGGCACGAACGATGCCATCGGCGCGGTCGACGTCGCCGTGACGATCGGCCAGGTCGTGGCGGTCTGCGTCGGATGGGCCGGGCTCGGCGTGGTCGTCGGCTTGTCGCCCAAGCCACCGCCCAGCTGGCCGACGATGACGAGCGAGGTCGGCACGGGCGCCGGCAGGTTGTTCGTCAGGTTGATCTGCAACTGCCCTGCCGGCACGGTGATCACCACCGGCGACCAGTTCGCGCCGGCGGCCGGATTCGCCGCCGCGCAGGTGGCATTCGCGGCCGGCACCGTCGCGACGGCGGCCGGCGTGCAGCTGTAGCCCCACATCGGCACGGACTGCCCGTCCGGCATCAACGCCGTGGACGCCTTCGCCGTCAGATTGACGACCGATTGCGCGAAACATGCTTCGCCTGCCGTCAGCAAAATGGATGCCGCGACCCCCGCCTTGAACAGATCAAGGAGCGTCGCCGTGAGCTTGGTGGATCTCATCGCCTTTCTCCCCACCCCTAATTGGATTCGTCGATCGGAAATACCGGAGGATCAACGAGCATCATCATCATCATTCCGCCGGGGAAGATGTTGTTCGTCGTGATCTCGCGCTCGTTATGCGAGTGCCACATGAACGCGAAGCCTGCTTCCGTTGCTGCCGGGTTCAGCTGTACGCCGCTCGGCGGCGTCGTCCCCGTCGGGGCCGTTGCTCGCGTAGTGGCGTCCGGACCGAGATACGGACTGCCGCCATACCAGGCGCCGTTGGTCAGGATGTTCGAGTCCGGCAATGTGACCGGCCCGCCGCTGGCGACCTTGCCGAACGGCGCCTTCTCGAGCGCCTTGCCATGGTCCTGGCACCACTCGTAGTAGTTCGGCGCGTTGCGCGGGGCCGGCGGATTCGACGCCGTCGTGTAGTAGCCGTTCGCGTCCGGCACGCAGACGGAGCCGTCGCCCGCGTAGTGCCCGTAGACGTCCCAGTTCAGGCCCTTGCCGGTCCAGTAGAAGATCCCGTCCATCGTGACGCCCGGCGTCGTGGTGGTCGTGAACAGCAGCGGGCCGGCCGGCAGCCGCGGGTTCGCCGGGTGGCTCGGATCGACCGGGGTGAGCAACAGGTTGCCGTCGCGCGCCAGCACGCGCACGTGATTGCCGTGCTCGTGGAACGGATGCTGCCAGCGGCCGGTGCCGATGATCCGCAGCAGCACCAGTTCGCCCGGATGCATGTGCGGGTTGCCGTTGTACGGCTGGTGCGGGTACTGCGGCGCGTAGTTCGGATCCATGTCGTCCGGCATCGAACGGCCGTTGACCATGAAATAGGCCGGGTGATAAGGCTCGGTCTCGACGGTCATGCAGCCGGTCGGTTTGGTGCACGACGTATTCGCCGCGACCTGCTGCTCCGCCTGCTGATGGATGCGCGGATCCATTTCGGAGAACTGAAAAAGATACTCACGGTCATAGCAGGCTGCGCTGTTGTCGAATGCCGCCACTGCGTTGCGGAAATCGTGCTGGCCGAACGGTCTGCCCGAATCCGGCAGCGCCATGCAGCCCGCCGTGTTGACCGCCGTGTTCGGCAGCACGATGATCGCGCCGTACAGGCCCATCTCGATCTGCAGATCGCCCTGCGTGCCGCTGTAGTACGTATGCGTGCCCGGCGTCGCCGCGACGAACGTGTAGGTGACCGTCGCGCCGTGCTGCGCTTCCTGCCCCAGCAGCCCGGCAACGCCGGAGGTGCCGGTGCAGGTCTTGCCGTCCGGGCTCAGGGTCCCGGTGCACACGACGAAGCCGGGAAACAGCATCGACGTGTTGCCGGCCGCCGCCGGCAGGTTGTTGGTGAGCGTCACCGTGATGATGTCGCCCTGCCTGACGATCAGCGTCGGACCGGGAATCTGCATCGTCGGACAGGTCGCGCCGGCAATCGTCGACGGCGAGAAGACGACCGGCGTCGCGCTGGTCGCCGCGCAGCCGTAGCCCCACGAATAGACGCTCGTGCCATCGGGCTGCGTGATGCGCGCCTCCTGGGCAGTGAGGTTGAATACCTTGCCGGTAATGCCCGGCGCCGCAGCTTGCGCGTGCATCGACAGCAACGCGGCGAGCGTCGCAGCGCCGACGCGGGCGAGCCGTCCAAGGCGGACGAGCGTCGCGGTCCACGCATGGTGAGTGATGTGTCCCACGGCTTTTCTCCTCAGTGCAGGACTTCCCGGCCGGACCTGCCCGACGACTCGGGCAGGCCCAGGTCATCAAAGAGTGCAATGCTTCGTGATCGGATCCACCGCACTGCAGATGTGAACCTCGGTCATCAGGCCGCCGAAATTCTCCTGATCGTTCGACAAGTGATCGAGGTTCGGCGTGTACAGATAGAAAATCTGGCCCGAGTGGTATTTCGACTTGTCGCTCGCGTCGAGAATCAGGTCGAGCGACTCGCCGCCACCGAGCGTGATCGAGTTCGTGTCGTAGGCCATGTTGTTGCCGGCCATGTCGCGCAGCATGCGGGCATTGATCGCGACCACGTGCATCGGAATGCCGAGCGATGCCAGCGTCTGGTATTCGGTCACGTCGAGATCCGAGATCCGCAACAGCGCGCGGCCGCCGGCCGGGATGTTGATCAGCGTCGACAGCGGCTGCGACGGATGCATCGAGCTGTCCGACGCGGGCGTCGACATCGCTCCTTCAGTCACCGTATCCGGATAGCTGCGGCCGTTCAGCAGGAAGAACTTGTCCCTCATGTCGGTGAACGGCTCAGGATTGAACGTCATGCCGACGAAGTGGAAATTCGGATCGAAGCCGTGGATCTGGATCGGGTACTCGACGTCGTACGCGGTCGAGCCGTCGCCGTCGTTGTACGCGTAGAGCGACAGCGTCTCCGGCACGGTCGGCGGGATGTTCGCGTTCGCCGCGCGCACCAGGCCGTTGTTCCGCGGCGGCAGCGGCGTCGAGCACAGGATGTCGTTGCCGCAGCGCGTGCGCAGGTCCGACTGCTGCGTCACCAGCGCCTCGTACAGCGAGACGCCTTTCGGCACGCGGTCCTGGCGCGGCCGCACGTAGATCTGGCCGACCATGCCCATCTGCAGGTGTTCCGGCGGCGTGATGTGGCAGTGCCAGAAATAGGTGCCCGCATCCGGCGCGAGATAGTAGTACGTGAAGCTCGCGCCGATGTTGATCGCGACCGACGCATCCGGCACGCCGTCATAGAACGACGACGCGTTCGGATAGCCGTGGAAGTGCACCGTGTGCCGTTCGAACAGGTCCGGGCGCATGATCATCCCGACGTTCGTGAGCGTGAGGAAGAACTCGTCGTCCTCGTCGATCGCCATCAGCGGCGCCGGCTGGTTGCCGTTCATCACGCCGATGTCCATGATCGGGCGCGGGTCGACGTGGCCGGTGAGCGCACCGCCGGCATCCGGATCGGGGGCAAGGCCGACCGCGCCGTTGTAGGTCGAGTCGGTTCTGGGGTCGCCGACGGTGTTGAACACCGACGCGAGCTCCGTGCCGGGCAGGCCGGCCTTGATGTCCGCGAGCCCGGACAGCGGGCCGAACGCGAACAGGTAGGTCTGCACGCCGTTGGCCATCGTGGCGTAACCGTCGCCGCCCGAGATCTGCTGGCACTTGATCGCGCCGTTCACGGCGCCGGTCGACGTGGAATTCTGGCCCGTGAAGGACGGCTGCTTGTACGCGGGCTCGCCGACGCCGGGCGCCAGCGCGGTCGGATGGGACGGCGTGGTAGGCGGGCATTGAACACGAAACGACTGGGCAAACGAAGGAGCGGCGCACAAGAGGAGCAACAGTGCCGCCACACTGCTGCAATACGCGCGGGTACTGAACATATGACCTCCATCCTAGGGGTCAACCAGCGATACGCGCTGGACGTCATGATCTGCTGCTGACGCGGGCTGGCGACCTCATCGCACTGACCCGTATCTGGATTCTGCAGATGCGCGCGTCGGCCCGGCATGGGTCACCCCCCTACTTTTGCGTAGGGGGGGCCCGGCGAGCGGGGGTGTCATGCTGCTTATGGCGGCGGGTGCGGGGTACAGGCGGGAAGGAAGATCGACGGCGTATTGTGGAAATCGTCCCGATAGCCGAAATTAATTAGAATCATGGGCCGGGCGATGTCGGGCGCGTCGAAAGGCGCGGACTTTGCTGCCGCGGAACGGTGTTCGTTCGATCCTGTCCGACTGGACTGTCGCCGGAAAACGGGCAAAAAAAAGCGCCACGGAGACCGTGGCGCTAAAAAAGTTCTAGCCATTCCGAGGGCCGTGCTAGAACCTGAGAGACTGCGCGAAACATCGTTGCCGGTTAAACTCTTGAAACGATGTTTCGAAAACGTGAGACATTCTTTCCGTTTCCGCCCGACAAGTCAAGCGGTATTTGCACCGGGTCATGTACTTTCCGGCAATGCTCGTTTGAGCGTTTTCCTAATAAACCAAGGGTGAACCCGCAAAATCTCATCAAATGACCAGTTCACCCGCAGAACATGCATCTTTTGACAATCGTCCTACAATACCAACAAAATTGAAATCGAGTTTCGGAAAAAGAGAGAGAGTCCCTCGTGTCGACAACTGTAATCCCTCCCGCGTCCCGGGACCGTGAATCGTCGCCCGACGAGATCACAGCGCTCGCCCGCGGCCTTGCCGTGCTCCGCCGCATCGCGGCTGCCGACGCCCCCGTCAGCAACCGCGAGCTGACCGAATTGACCGGCATCCCGAAGCCGACGGTATCGCGCATCACCGCGACGCTCGTCAGCGCCGGCTTCCTGTTCCAGTTGCCCGACAGCGAGCGCTTCGTGCTCACCGCGTCGGTGCTCGAGCTGAGCCACGGTTTCCTGCGCAACTTCGACATCCGCGCGCGTTCGCGGCCGTTCATGATCGAGCTGGCCGAACGCACGTCGCTGTCCGTGCACCTCGCGGTGCGCGACCGGCTCGACATGGTCGCGATCGACGTGATCCGGCCGCGCTCGGCCGTGCTCGTCACGCGCCTCGAGATCGGCTCGCGGATGGACATCGCGCGCACGGCGGTGGGCCGCGCGTATCTCGCGGCGCTCGAGGACGACGAGCGGCGCCTGCTGCTCGACTCGCTGCGCACGACGGCGGGCGACGACTGGCCGCACGTGTCCGCAAGGCTCAATCCCGCGCTCGACGATGCGATGCGCGAAGGCCATGCGATCGCGATCGGCGAATGGCGCGAGGGCCTGAATGCGGTCGCGGCCGGTTTCGTCGGCCCGTCCGGCCAGCGCTATTCGGTGAATTGCGGCGGCGCGTCGCACCAGTGTCCGCCCGAATGGCTACAGGAACATGTCGTGCCCGCACTGCACGAATGCATCGCGAAAATCACGCGCGAGATCGGCGGCGCGCCGGCCCGGCGCATCGGCGTGTAATCGTTCCGTCATCGTCCTGTCGCGCTCTGTCGAGTTCTGTAACGACCGTAACCCGTTGAAAGATAGACCGCTGGACTGTAACGGGGACGGCACGTACGATCATGCCCATCGTCGCGCCGCATTCGCGGTGCGCACAGCTCTTTTCCCGCGCGGGCCGGGAGGGCCCCGGACCGAGCCGGGTTGCCCCTCCCGGCACCGCTCGCCCACGCGCAGCCATGAGCAGTCCGAATCCCGGCCCGCCGCGCCGTCTTCCTGACAGAACCCGATGGATAACGAACACAAGCCCACGCCCCCTTCGAAAGACCCCGCCTCCCCCGCCGCACGGCGCCCGCGCCGCACGCTGATGATCGGGACGCTCGCGGCGGTCGTCATCGGCGGCCTGTTGTGGTGGCAACCGTGGAGCCGCACGCCGGCGGCAGGCAGCGCCGCGGCCGGCGCGAGCGCCGGCAGTGGTGCGAGCAGCGGCGCCGGCGGCCAACGCGGCCGCGGCGGCCCCGCCGCGATGGCGAACGTTCCGCAGCCCGTGTCGGTCGCGACCGCGACGCAGGGCGAGATGCCGATCGTGCTGTCCGCGCTCGGCACCGTGACGCCGCTCGCGAACGTGACGGTGAAGACGCAGTTGTCGGGCTACCTGCAGTCGGTATCGTTCCAGGAAGGCCAGATCGTCAGGAAAGGCGACGTGCTCGCGCAGATCGACCCGCGCCCGTACCAGGTATCGCTCGAGAACGCCGAAGGCACGCACGCGCGCGACTCCGCATTGCTCGCGACGGCGCGCCTCGACCTGAAGCGCTACCAGACGCTGCTGTCGCAGGACTCGATCGCGTCGCAAACCGTCGATACGCAGGCTTCTCTCGTCAAGCAATACGAAGGGGCGGTGAAGACCGACCAGGCCGCGATCGATTCCGCGAAGCTGAACCTCACGTATGCACGCATCACGGCGCCCGTGTCGGGCCGCGTCGGCCTGCGCCAGGTCGACCCCGGCAACTACGTGACGCCGGGCGACAGCACCGGCATCGTCGTGATCACGCAGCTGCAGCCGATGAGCGTGATCTTCACGACGTCGGAAGACAACCTGCCGCAGATCCTCAAGCAGGTGAACGCGGGCCAGAAGCTGTCGGTCACCGCGTACAACCGCAACAACACGGTGCCGCTCGAGACGGGTTCGCTCGCGACGCTCGACAACCAGATCGACACGAGCACCGGCACGGTCAAGCTGCGCGCGAACTTCGATAACAAGGAAGGCATGCTGTTCCCGAATCAGTTCGTGAACACGCGGCTGCTCGTCGACGTGCTGCGCAACGCGACGATCGTGCCGACGTCCGCGGTGCTGACCGGCTCGATCGGCCAGTTCGTCTACGTCGTGAAACCCGACAACACGGTCACGGTGCGCAAGGTCACGATCGGCCCGGTCGACGGCGAACGCACCAGCATCGTCAGCGGCATCGCGCTCGGCGAGCGCGTGGTGACCGACGGCTCCGACCGCCTGCGCGAAGGCGCGAAGATCTCGATCCCGGCCGACAAGCCGAAAGGCGCATCGGGCGCGCGCGGCGCCGGCGCGGCGTCGGGTGCATCGGGCGCCGGCGGCCAACGCGGCGGACACAAGCACGGTGCGTCGCAAGCAGCGGCCCGATAACGCGCGGGCCGCTCGATGAATCCATCCCGCCTCTTCATTCTCCGGCCGGTCGGCACCGCCCTCCTGATGGCGGCGATCATGCTGGCCGGTCTCGTCGCGCTGCGCTTCCTGCCGCTCGCCGCGCTGCCCGAAGTCGACTATCCGACCATCCAGGTCCAGACCTTCTACCCGGGCGCGAGCCCGGAGGTGATGACCTCGTCGGTCACCGCGCCGCTCGAACGGCAGTTCGGGCAGATGCCGTCGCTGAACCAGATGTCGTCGCAAAGCTCGGCCGGCTCGTCGGTGATCACGCTGCAGTTCTCGCTCGACCTGCCGCTCGACATCGCCGAACAGGAAGTGCAGGCCGCGATCAACGCGGCCGGCAACCTGCTGCCGTCCGACCTCCCCGCCCCGCCGATCTACGCGAAGGTCAACCCGGCCGACGCGCCGGTGATCACGCTCGCCGTCACGTCGAAGACGCTGCCGCTCACGCAGGTGCAGGACCTGGCCGACACGCGCCTCGCGATGAAGATCTCGCAGGTCGCGGGCGTCGGCCTCGTCAGCCTGTCGGGCGGCAACCGCCCGGCCGTGCGGATCCAGGCGAACCCGACCGCGCTCGCGCAGTACGGGATGAACCTCGACGACCTGCGCACGACGATCTCGAACCTGAACGTGAACACGCCGAAGGGCAACTTCGACGGCCCGACGCGCGCGTACACGATCAACGCGAACGACCAGCTCACGAGCGCCGACCAGTACAACAGCGCCGTCGTCGCGTACAAGAACGGCCGCCCGGTGATGCTCACCGACGTCGCGACGGTCGTCGCCGGCTCGGAGAACACCAAGCTCGGCGCGTGGGTGAATTCGGAGCCCGCGATCATCCTGAACGTGCAGCGCCAGCCCGGCGCGAACGTGATCCAGACGGTGGACGCGATCAAGGCGCAGTTGCCGAAGCTGCAGGAAACGCTGCCGGCCGCGCTCGACGTGCAGATCGTCACCGACCGCACGACGATGATCCGCGCGGCCGTGCGCGACGTGCAGTTCGAACTGCTGCTCGCGGTCGGGCTGGTCGTGCTGGTGATGTACCTGTTCCTCGCGAACGTCTACGCGACGATCATCCCGAGCCTGTCGGTGCCGCTGTCGCTGATCGGCACGCTCGCGGTGATGTACATGGCCGGCTTCTCGCTGAACAACCTGTCGCTGATGGCGCTCACCATCGCGACCGGCTTCGTCGTCGACGACGCGATCGTGATGATCGAGAACATCGCGCGCTACGTCGAGGAAGGCGAATCGGGGCTCGAGGCCGCGCTGAAGGGCTCGAAGCAGATCGGCTTCACGATCATCTCGCTGACGGTGTCGCTGATCGCGGTGCTGATCCCGCTGCTGTTCATGGGCGACGTGGTCGGTCGCCTGTTCCACGAATTCGCGATCACGCTCGCGGTGACGATCGTGATCTCGGCGATCGTGTCGCTCACGCTCGTGCCGATGATGTGCGCGAAGCTGCTGCGCCATTCGCCGCCGCCGGAGAGCCACCGCTTCGAGGCGCGCGTGCACCAGGCGATCGACTGGGTGATCGCGCGCTACGCGGTCGCGCTCGAATGGGTGCTGAACCGCCAGCGCTCGACGCTCGTCGTCGCGCTGCTGACGCTCGTGCTGACGGGCCTGCTCTACGTGTACATACCGAAGGGCTTCTTCCCCGCGCAGGATACCGGCGTGATCCAGGCGATCACGCAGGCGCCGCAGTCGATCTCGTACGGCGCGATGGCCGAACGCCAGCAGGCGCTCGCAGCCGAGATCCTGAAGGACCCGAACGTCGAGAGCCTCACGTCGTTCATCGGCGTCGACGGCAGCAACATCACGCTGAACAGCGGCCGGATGCTGATCAACCTGAAGGCGCGCGACGCGCGCACCGAGACGGCCGCGCAGATCATCCGCGACCTGCAGCACCGCGTCGCGAACATCACGGGCATCTCGCTGTTCATGCAGTCGGTGCAGGATCTGACGATCGACTCGACCGTCAGCCCGACGCAGTACCAGTTCATGCTGACGAGCCCGAATTCGGACGAGTTCGCGACCTGGGTGCCGAAGCTCGTCGCGCGGCTGCAGCAGGAGCCGTCGCTCGCCGACGTCGCGACCGACCTGCAGAGCAACGGCCAGTCCGTCTACATCGCGATCGACCGCGCGAGCGCCGCGCGTTTCGGCATCACGCCGGCGACCGTCGACAACGCGCTGTACGACGCGTTCGGCCAGCGCATCGTGTCGACCATCTTCACGCAGTCGAACCAGTACCGCGTGATTCTCGAGTCCGAACCGAAGGACCAGCACTACGCGTTATCGCTGAACGACATCTACCTGCCGTCGGCCGGCGGCGGCCAGGTGCCGCTGTCGTCGATCGCGTCGTTCCACGAGCGGCCGTCGCCGCTGCTGGTCGCGCACCTGTCGCAGTTCCCGTCGACGACGATCTCGTTCAACCTCGCGGCCGGCGCGTCGCTCGGCGAAGCCGTCAAGGCGATCGAAGCCGCCGAGAGGGACATCGACCTGCCCGCGTCGTTCCAGACGCGCTTCCAGGGTGCGGCGCTCGCGTTCCAGGCATCGCTGTCGAACCAGGTGTTCCTGATCCTCGCGGCGATCATCACGATGTACATCGTGCTCGGCGTGCTGTACGAGAGCTACATCCACCCGATCACGATCCTGTCGACGCTGCCGTCGGCCGGCGTCGGCGCGCTGCTCGCGCTGATGATCACCGGGCACGACCTCGACATCATCGGGATCATCGGCATCGTGCTGCTGATCGGCATCGTGAAGAAGAACGCGATCATGATGATCGACTTCGCGCTCGAGGCCGAACGCGTCGAAGGCAAGCCGCCGCGCGAGGCGATCTTCCAGGCGTGCCTGCTGCGCTTCCGGCCGATCCTGATGACGACGCTCGCCGCGCTGCTCGGCGCGGTGCCGCTGATCGTCGGCTCCGGCGCGGGCTCCGAGCTGCGCCAGCCGCTCGGGATCGCGATCGCCGGCGGCCTGATCGTGTCGCAGGTGCTGACGCTGTTCACGACGCCCGTGATCTACCTCGGCTTCGACTCGCTCGCGCGCCGCGTGCGCGGCTGGTTCGAACGCCACGGCCCCGGTGCCGACACGCGCACGGATGCGTAAATGACGACCCCCACGCTCACTTCGTTCGCTGCCCCCCAAGGGGGCGGTCGGCACCCTTGGGGCGGCCCAGCGAGTGCCGACATGAAACGACCCCCACGCTCACTTCGTTCGCGTGGGGGGGCGCAGCCCCCCCATCTGCCGAAAACGCATCCGTCGGAACACGCGGCGGCCCAGCGAGTGCCGACATGAACCTGTCGCGCCCCTTCATCACCCGCCCCGTCGCGACGACGCTGCTCGCGCTCGGCGTCGCGCTCGCGGGCCTGTTCGCGTTCATCAAGCTGCCGGTGTCGCCGCTTCCGCAGGTCGACTTCCCGACGATCTCGGTGCAGGCGTCGCTGCCGGGCGCGAGCCCCGAGACCGTCGCGACCAGCGTGACGAGCCCGCTCGAGCGGCACCTCGGCTCGATCGCCGACGTCTCCGAAATGACGTCGACGAGCACGGTCGGCAACGCGCGGATCATCCTGCAGTTCGGCCTGAACCGCGACATCGACGGCGCCGCGCGCGACGTGCAGGCCGCGATCAACGCGGCGCGCGCCGACCTGCCCGCCGCGCTGAAGAGCAACCCGACCTACCGCAAGGTCAACCCGGCCGACTCGCCGATCATGATCGTGTCGCTGACGTCGGAGACCTCGTCGCCCGCGAAGCTGTACGACGCCGCATCGACGGTGCTGCAGCAGTCGCTGTCGCAGATCGACGGGATCGGCCAGGTTTCGGTGAGCGGTTCCGCGAACCCGGCCGTGCGCGTCGAGCTCGAACCGCAGGCGCTGTTCCACTACGGGATCGGCCTCGAGGACGTGCGCGCGGCGCTCGCGTCCGCGAACGCCAACGCGCCGAAGGGTGCGATCGAATTCGGCCCGCAGCGCTACCAGCTCTATACGAACGACCAGGCCTCCGACGCGTCGCAGTACCGCGACCTCGTCGTCGCCTACCGCAACCGCTCGGCCGTGCGGCTGTCCGACCTGTCCGACGTCGTCGATTCGGTCGAGGACCTGCGCAACCTCGGCCTGTCGAACGGCAAGCGCGCGGTGCTCGTGATCCTCTACCGCTCGCCCGGCGCGAACATCATCGACACGATCGACCGCGTGCGCGCGGCGCTGCCGCAGCTCACCGCGTCGCTGCCGGCCGACATCACGGTCACGCCCGTGCTCGACCGGTCGACCACGATCCGCGCGTCGCTGAAGGACACCGAGCACACGCTGCTGATCGCGGTCAGCCTCGTCGTGATGGTCGTGTTCCTGTTCCTGCGCAACTGGCGCGCGACGCTGATCCCGAGCGTCGCGGTGCCGATCTCGATCATCGGCACGTTCGGCGCGATGTACCTGCTCGGCTTCTCGATCGACAACCTGTCGCTGATGGCGCTGATCGTCGCGACCGGCTTCGTCGTCGACGATGCGATCGTCGTGCTCGAGAACATCTCGCGGCACATCGAGAACGGCAAGTCGCGGATGCAGGCCGCGTTCGACGGCGCGCGCGAGGTCGGCTTCACGGTGCTGTCGATGAGCATCTCGCTCGTCGCGGTGTTCCTGCCGATCCTGCTGATGGGCGGCATCGTCGGGCGCCTGTTCCGCGAGTTCGCGCTGACGCTGTCGCTCGCGATCGCCGTGTCGCTCGCGGTATCGCTCACCGTCACGCCGATGATGTGCGCGCGCCTGCTGTCCGAGTCGCACGACCCGCAAGACGAAGGCCGCTTCGGGCGCTTCCTCGAGCGCTGCTTCGCGCGCATGCAGCGCGGCTACGAGCGCTCGCTGTCGTGGGCGCTGCGCCGGCCGCTGCTGATCCTGCTGACGCTGTTCGCGACGATCGGGCTGAACGTCTACCTGTACATCGTCGTGCCGAAGGGCTTCTTCCCGCAGCAGGACACCGGGCTGATGATCGGCGGCATCCAGGCCGACCAGTCGACGTCGTTCCAGGCAATGAAGCTGAAGTTCTCCGAGATGATGCGGATCGTGCAGGCGAACCCGAACGTGAAGAGCGTCGCGGGCTTCACCGGCGGCACGCAGACCAACTCGGGCTTCATGTTCGTCACGCTGAAGGACCGCACCGAGCGCAAGCTGTCGGCCGACCAGGTGATCCAGCAGTTGCGCCCGCCGCTGGCGGACGTCGCGGGCGCCCGCACGTTCCTGCAGGCCGCGCAGGACATCCGCGTCGGCGGCCGGCAAAGCAACGCGCAGTACCAGTTCACGCTGCTCGGCGATTCGAGCGCCGACCTGTACAAGTGGGGGCCGATCCTGACCGAGGCGCTGCAAAAGCGCCCCGAGCTGACCGACGTGAACTCCGACCAGCAGCAAGGCGGCCTCGAGGCGATGGTGACGATCGACCGCGCGACGGCCGCGCGGTTCGGCATCAAGCCGTCGCAGATCGACAACACGCTGTACGACGCGTTCGGCCAGCGCCAGGTCTCGACGATCTACAACCCGCTGAACCAGTACCACGTCGTGATGGAAGTCGCGCCGAAATACTGGCAGAGCCCCGAGATGCTGAACCAGGTGTGGATCAGCACGTCGGGCGGCAGCGCGAACGGCTCGCAGACCACCAACGCGGCGGCCGGCACCTACGTCGCGACGTCGGCCGGCACGTCGAGCGCCGGCACGTCCACGCAGAGCGCCGCGGCGATCGCGTCCGATTCCGCGCGCAACCAGGCGCTGAACTCGATCGCGGCCAGCGGCAAGTCGAGCGCGTCGTCGGGCGCATCCGTGTCGACGTCGAAATCGACGATGATCCCGCTGTCGGCGGTCGCGACGTTCGGGCCGAGCACGACGCCGCTGTCGGTCAACCACCAGGGGCTGTTCGTCGCGACGACGATCTCGTTCAACCTGCCGCCGGGCGTGTCGCTGTCGCAGGCGACCCAGGTGATCTACCAGACGATGGCGCAGGTCGGCGTGCCGCCGACGATCGTCGGCAGCTTCCAGGGCACCGCACAGGCGTTCCAGCAGTCGCTGAACAACCAGCCGATCCTGATCCTCGCCGCGCTGCTGGCCGTCTATATCGTGCTCGGGATCCTGTACGAGAGCTACATCCACCCGATCACGATCCTGTCGACGCTGCCGTCGGCCGGCGTCGGCGCGCTGCTCGCGCTGCTGCTGTTCAAGACCGAGTTCAGCATCATCGCGCTGATCGGCGTGATCCTGCTGATCGGCATCGTGAAGAAGAACGCGATCATGATGGTCGACTTCGCGATCGACCAGACCCGCAACAACCAGAAGTCTTCGTTCGACGCGATCCACGAGGCGTGCCTGCTGCGCTTCCGCCCGATCATGATGACGACGATGGCGGCGCTGCTCGGTTCGTTGCCGCTCGCGTTCGGCCGCGGCGACGGCGCCGAGCTGCGCGCGCCGCTCGGGATCGCGATCGCCGGCGGCCTGATCGTGTCTCAGGTGCTGACGCTCTATACGACGCCGGTCGTCTATCTGTACATGGACCGCCTGCGCGTGTGGGCCGAGAAACGGCGCAATCGCCGCGGGAATTCGGGCGGGCCGGCGATCGCCGGGGAATGATCGAAGCGGCCGCCCGTCAGGCGGCCGCTGTTCGCGCTTGACCGCGCGCGGCGATCGGCTATCGTGAGTCCATGCCCACCGCGGTGCCCTTCACGGGAACACGCCATGAACGTCCAGCTCAACCATACGATCGTCTGGTGCCGCGACAAGCGCGCGTCGAGCCGCTTCCTCACCGAGCTGCTGGAATTGCCGCCGCCGACGCCGTTCGGCGCGATGCTGGTCGTGCCGCTCGACAACGGCGTGTCGCTCGATTTTTACGAAAAGACGGGGGAGATCACGGCGCAGCATTACGCGTTCCTGACCGACGAAGCCGGCTTCGATCGCGTGTTCGCGCGCATTCGCGAGCGCGGGCTGCCGCACTGGGCCGATCCGGCCAAGCGGCAACCCGGCGACATCTACCACCACAACGGCGGCCGCGGCGTGTATTTCGACGATCCGGACGGCCACTTCCTCGAAGTGATGACGCGGCCGTATGCGCTGAACGGCTAGCTCGGCAGGCCGGCCGGCGTTGCGCCGGCCGGTATTGCGCGGGCCGGGCGCCGCCGCGTTCCCGACGCCCCCGGCCCGGCTGCGGTTACTCGGTAGCCGCCGCCGTCTTGCGCGGACGGCGCGCGCGCGGTGCCGCCTTGCGGGCCGGCTTCTTCGGCTTGGCGGCGGCCGGCGCTTCGGCCGCCGATTCTGCAGCCGATTCGACCGGCGCCGCGTCATGCGACGGCTGCGCGGCGGCAACCTCGGCGCCGGAATCGGCGGCTGCCGGCTCGGCGTGCGTCGCCGCGGCATGCCGGTCGTCGCCGTGCTCCGCGTCGCGATGGGCGTCGTCGGCATGCTTGCCGTGCGCGTGCTTGTCGCCACCGTGCTTCGCCGCGCCATGCGCGGTGTCGTCCGGCTTCCCGGCCTCGTGACGGCCGGCGTTCTTCGCGGCAGCGCCCTTCTTCGCGCCGGTCTTCTTCGCCGCGCTCTTGCGCGCCCGCTTGCGGCCGTCGTTCGCTTCGCCGTGCGGTTCGGCCACGTCGGCCGTGACGGCAGGCGCGACCGCTGCTACGTCGGCGACTTCGGCAACGACCGCCTCTTCCGCTTCGACCTGCACGCTTTCGTGCACGACCGCTTCCGTCCGGTGCCCGCGACGTCGCGGCTCGCGCCCGGCCCGCGCCGGCTCGGCCGCACGCGTGCCATGGTGCGCGGCGGCGCCTTCACCGCCCGCCGCGACCTGCTCCGTGGCCGCCGGCTGGCGTGCCCGCGACACGAACGCGCCCGACTTGTCGTCGCGCCCCACTTCGAGCAGGCCGCGCGCCTGCGCCTCGTCGAGCAGGTTGCCGAACGCGCGGAACCCGTAGTACGACTCGTTGAAATCGGGCTTGCGGCGCTTGATCGCGCTCTTGAGCACCGACGCCCAGATCTTGCCGACGTCGTCGCGCTCCGACGCGAGCGCGTCGAACGTCTCGACCGCCAGCGCGATCGCCTCGGCCTTGCGCGCGTCCATGTCGTGCTTGCGCGACGGCTCGTCGGGCCGCTTCGCGCCACCGTTGCCGGCGCGCTGCTGTTGTTCGCGCTTCGCGAGCGTGCGCTGCTGCTCGCGCACCAGGTCGTCGTAGAAGATGAATTCGTCGCAGTTCGCGACCAGCAGGTCCGACGTCGATTTCTTCACGCCGACGCCGATCACCTTCTTCGCGTTCTCGCGCAGCTTCGACACGAGCGGCGAAAAATCCGAATCGCCGCTGATGATCACGAACGTATCGACATGCGACTTCGTGTAGCAGAGGTCGAGCGCGTCCACGACGAGCCGGATGTCGGCCGAATTCTTGCCCGACTGGCGCACATGCGGAATCTCGATCAGTTCGAAGCTCGCCTCGTGCATCGACGCCTTGAAGCCCTTGTAGCGATCCCAGTCGCAATAGGCCTTCTTCACGACGATGCTGCCCTTCAGCAGCAGGCGCTCCAGCACGGGCTGGATGTCGAATTTCTCGTACTTCGCGTCGCGCACGCCGAGCGCGACGTTCTCGAAGTCGCAGAACACGGCCATGCTGACGTTGTCCAGGGGTAATGCCATGTGTACTCCAACCGGTTGGCCGACGCGTGATAGGGCGTAGCGGCGAAAAATGCATCGCGCACATGATAGCCGGTCGGCGCGTCATTCCCGAATCCGTGTGAACGAATGACCGCCCGAGCGTCCGCCATGTCGCCCGGGGGCCGCGTACCCGCGCCGGGAACCTTCGCCGGTACGCCCGCGCCGGTACGCCCCTTAATACCTGTCCGCCATCGGACCAAATCGACATTACACTTGAGTTATTGGTCGTCCGTCCCTATCTGGAAGGACGACGTATCGAGCAAGGAGCAGTTTCATGACGACGAAGGTACTGCTGATTGGCGCGACCGGCCGCACGGGCCAGGCGTGCGCGGATCTGCTGCTCAAGCAGCCGGAGTTCGAGGTCACGGCGCTCGTGCGCCGGCACGGCTATGCGCTGGCGGGCGCGCGGGTCGTCGAGGCCGATCTGACGAACGATTTCTCGCACGCCTTCCAGGGCATCACGCACGTGATCTACGCAGCCGGCTCGGCCGAAAGGGAAGGCGCGGCCGAAGAGGAGCAGATCGACCGCGACGCGGTCGCCCGCGCGGCCGAATACACGCTTGCCTACAACGCGCAGAAGCTCGTGGTGATCAGCTCGCTGTCCGCGTACCGGCCCGAACAGGGTCCCGACGCGCTGCGCCACTATTCGCAGATGAAGCGCGAAGGCGACGAGCGCGCGATCGCGTCGGGCGTCGACTACGTGATCCTGCGCCCCGGCCCGCTCGCGGACACGCCGGGCGTCGGCAAGATCGCGCTGACCGACGCGTGGCTCGACCCGGCGCCGCCCGTGTCGCGCCAGGACGTTGCCTGGGCCGCGATCGAGGCGATCAAGCTCGGCATCTCGCGCAAGATCGTCGGCTTCGTCGGCGGCGGCGTGCCGATCGAGCAGGCACTGCGCGCGTAGCGCGGCTCCCCGCGCGGCCGGCGCGCGTGTTCCCTGCCCGCGGCCCGCACGACGGGCCGCTTGGGTGCCTGGGCCGGCCGCTTACTGCTTCGGATGCGCGTCGGCCCACGCCTTCACGGCGGCCAGCGTGTTCTCGACGTGCTTGTCGGGCGACAGGCTCGTGTATTCGTACAGAATCTTCCCTTCCGGCGAAATCACGTAGGACACGCGGTTCGCGCGGTCGAGCGCCGGCAGCTTCGCGTCGTATTCGCGGATGATCTTCGCGTCCGGGTCGGCCGCGACCGGGAACTTGCTCCGGCACTCGCTCACCGAGAACTTCGTCAGCGTGTCGATATTGTCTGCCGATACGCCGATCACGGTCGCGCCGTAAGCCTTGTAACGGTCGACCGCATCCGCGAACGCATGCGCCTCGATCGTGCAGCCCTTCGTGAAGGCGGCCGGGTAGAAATACAGCACGACCGGGCCCTGCTTCAGCGCGTCGGCGAGCGAGTACGTGTAAGTCTTGCCGCCCAGCGACGCCTGCGTCGTGAAGTCCGGCGCCGCGGCGCCCGGCTTCAGTTCCGCCTGCGCCATCAGCGCATGGCCGGCCACCAGCGCCGCGACGGCGCCCAGCAACAGTTTTCGCTTCATCTGCGTCCTCATTTCTTATAAAGTCAGCCTCGATGTAGGCCACGTCGGCGTTCGCCTGTCGAACGCACGTGCATGATCCGGTCCCGCGGCAGCGCCACCCGCGCCCGGCCGTTAAAGATTCCGCACAGTCTGCCGTTATTCCTTCCGGACAACCGGTTCCAGCCCTTCACGTCATCGAGAAACATGGAAGCCAACAGGAAACAGACGTCACGCAAGGGCTCCTGGCGCAGTGCCTTGCATACGCTGCGCCGCTTCGCCTGGTCGGGCGGCGCGCTGATGCCCGCGCGCGCCGGTGCGCCGCGCCGCGACGACTCGGTGCGCGACTGGCTGGAACAGACGGTCGGCACGGTGGACTTCCTCGCCCATGTCGACCGCGAACTGCGCTTTCTGTACGTGTCCGACGCGAGCCTGCGCTTCATCGGCTACCACCGCGACTACCTGCACACGCTCACGCTGCGCGACCTGATCGCCGAACAGGATACCGCGGCGCTCGAAGGCCTGCTTGCGCGCGCCGCGCGTTCGGGCCAGGTCGAGAAGGCGACGATGTGCATCGTCAAGTCCCTGACCTACCCGCTGGACGTCGAGATCCGCGCGTTCAAGAGCCGCCACCACGGAGTCGACGGCTTCGCGATCGCGGCGTTCGACGTATCGTCGTGGCGCGCGCTCGAGGCGCGCCTGACGTACGAAATGCACCACGACCCGATGACGGGGCTCGACAACCTGTCCGCGCTCGTGCCCGCACTGATGCGCGCGCAGCAGACGGCCGACGAGGACGGCACCTGCGCGGCGCTGCTGCTGCTCGACCTCGACGACTACCAGCGGATCAACCGCGCGCTCGGCTACGACGCGGGCGACACGCTGTTGCGCCAGACCGCGCAGCGGCTGAAGGCGCTCGTCACGCCGAACGAACGGCTCGCGCGCGTCGCGAGCGACAAGTTCGCGGTCGTACTCGGCGCGCCGGACCGCACGCAGGCGAGCAATGCAGCCGACGCGCTCGCGCGCCGGCTGCAGGCCGCGGTGCGCGAGCCCTACGCGTACCAGGGGCAGACCGTGCACTTGTCCGCGAGCATCGGCATCGCGCTCTATCCGGACGAGCGTGCCGCGCCGCATCGTGCGCAGCACCACAGCCCGCTGCTGCGCCGCGCCGACCACGCGCTCGCGCAGGCGAAAGCATCGGGCGGCAACGCGCTCGCGTTCCATGCGCCCGTCGACGATCCGGCCGACGCGGAACGGCTGAAGCTCGAAGCCGACCTGTACGACGGCGTGCGCAACGGCGAGTTTTCGCTCCATTTCCAGCCGATCACGCACAGCCAGTCGTGCGCGGTGGTCGGCGTCGAGGCGCTGATCCGCTGGCGCCATCCGGTGCACGGCCTCGTGCCGCCGGCGACCTTCATTCCGCTCGCCGAATCGATCGGCCTGATCAACTATCTCGGCAACTGGGTGCTCAAGGCCGCGTGCATGCAGCTCGTCGCGTGGGACCGCCAGGGGCTCGCGCTGCAGTACGTGGCGGTCAACGTGTCGCCGCAGCAGTTCCGCGACCCGCGCTTCACGCAGAGCGTGCGCGAGGCGATCGCGCTGACGGGCATCGACCCGCGCCGCATCGTGCTCGAAATCACCGAAAGCCTGCTGATGCACGACCCCGCGCATGCGAAGGGGCTGCTCGAGGAACTGACCGATCTCGGCATCCGTTTCGCGATCGACGATTTCGGCACCGGCTATTCGAGCCTCGCGTACCTGCAGCGCTTCCCGCTCGCGAAACTGAAGATCGACCGCAGCTTCGTCGAGAACCTGCTGACCTCGCGCAACGACCGCGCGATCGTGTCGGCGGTGGTCGGCCTCGCGCAGACGCTCGATCTCGAGCTCGTCGCCGAAGGCGTCGAGACCGAGGCGCAGCGCGAACTGCTGACGGAGATGGGCTGCAATCACATCCAGGGCTGGCTCGTCTGCCAGGCGCTGCCGTCCGAGGAACTCGCACGGCGCTTCGAGGCGCAGCAGCTGCACCTGCACGCTGCCGCCTGACACGCGGCGAACCGGACAGATCCGTATGTCAATCACCGAACACCTGCCCCGCACCGCGTTGCTCGACAAGCTGTGGGCCCGGATGAACGAACGGGGCGACTTCCCGCTGCTGTCGGAATCGCTGCGCGCGACGATGGCCGCGATGAAGAACGACGATCTCGACTTCACCGCGCTCGTGCGCGTCGTGCTGTCGGATTTCGCGCTCACGCAGAAAGTGCTGCGGCTCGCGAACTCCGCGATGTACATGGCGTTCGGCGGCAACATCACGACCGTCACCCGCGCGCTGATGGTGCTCGGCATGGACGCCGTCGGCCATCTCGTCGTCGGGCTGAAGCTCGTCGACCATTTCCACCACAGCACGCCGCGGCGTATCGACGCGAAGCTCGAACTGAACCGCGCGCTGCTGTCCGGCTGCGTCGCGCGCAAGCTCACCGAGCACGCCGAGCTGCGCGGCGGCGAGGAAGCCGTCGTCTGCACGCTGATGCGCCAGGTCGGCAAGCTGCTGGTGGTCTGCTATCTCGACAGCGAATGGGACCGGATCCGCCGGCGCGCGGCCGAGCTGCACGGCGACGAATCGGCCGCCTGCCTCGACGTGCTCGGCGTCGGCTTCGACGAGATCGGGCTCGAAGCCGCTGCGCGCTGGCGGCTGCCCGACGTGATCCGCGCGGGGATGGCCAACGACGACGGCCACGCGGCCCGCGCCGACGCGTTCGACGACGAATACGACGACGATCGCAACGCCGGCCATGCGGCCGATGACGGCCCGGCCGACCGCGTACGCTGGCTGCGCGCGGTGAGCCGCTGCTCGACCGACGTCGCGAGCGCGCTCGTGATGCCCGCGAGTCCGCAGCGCGACGCGCGCATTGCGACGCTCGCGCAGCACTACGGCGCCGAGCTCGACATGGAATCCGACGCGCTCGTCGAGATCGCCGACCGGCTCGCGCGCGAGGAAGCGAGCGACACCGTGATGCGCGAGATCGTCGAGCTGCGCGCGAACGCCGATGCGATCGCACGGGCGCAGGCCGAGCCCGAGGCCTGCCTCGAAGCCGGCCTCGCGGACCTGCGTGCGCTACCGTCCGAGCATGTGCTGACGCCGGTGCTCGCGCTCGCGTCGGAAAGCCTGCTGGCCGGCCTCGCGTTCACGCGCACCGTGATGTTCGTGCGTCACGACGACGGCACGTTCGCCGCGCGCCTCGGCTTCGGCCCGGATGTCGATACGACGCTCGACCGGCTGCGCTTCGACGAGCGCTTCGAGCCGGACGTGTTTCATCTCGCGATCACGAATTCGGTCGGCATCTTCATCGAGCAGGCGCAGGAACCGAAGATGCTCAAGCGCCTGCCCGCGTGGTATCTGGATGCGTTCGACGACACGCGCGCGTTCGTGCTGCTGCCCGTGCGCGTCGGCACGACGACCGTCGCGCTGCTGTACGGCGACTGGGCCGGCGCGCAGCCCGCGCGCAAGATCACGCAGCAGGAGATGAGCGTGCTCAACGAGCTCGCGCGCGAACTGGGCCGGTTCTTCCCCGCGTAACGCGGGGGCCGGCCGCCCCGCCGCCGCCGTTTCCCGCCGCCCGAAAGCAAACCGGCCGCATCAGCGGCCGGTTTGCTTGCATCGTGCGATCGAACGAAACGCTTACTTGAGCGTCACGGGCACGCTGAAGTACTTCTTCGCGAGGTTGTCGATCGTGCCGTCGGCCTTCAGGTCCTTCAGCGCCTGATCGAGCGCGGTCTTCAGCGCCGCGTCGTTCTTGCGCAGGCCGAAGCCGACGCCCGAGCCGAGGATCTCGGTATCGCTGACCGTGCTGCCCGCGAACGCGAAGCCCTGGCCCTGCGGCTTCGTCAGGAAGCCCTTCGAACCGGCTTCCGAATCCTGGAACGTCGCGTCGAGACGGCCCGACTTCAGGTCGGCATAGGCGAGGTCCTGCGTCTGGTACGGCACGACTTCGACGCCGGCCGGCGCCCACTTCTTCTTCGCGTACGCTTCCTGGATCGTGCCCTGCAGCACGCCGACGCGCTTGCCCTTCAGCGATTGCGGGGTCGGCAGCAGGCCGCTGCCCTGCTTCGCGATCAGCTGGTTCGGAATCGTGTAGATCGGATCGGTGAACGCGATCGCGTGCTTGCGCTGGTCGGTGATCGTCATGTCCGAGTTGATCGCATCGAACTTGCGCGCCTGCAGCGCCGGGATCAGGCCGTCGAAGTCGTTCTCGACCCACACGCACTTCGTCTTCAGCTTCGCGCACACCGCGTTGCCGATATCGATGTCGAAGCCGGTCAGCTTGCCGTCGGGCGTCTTGTATTCGAACGGTGCGTACGAGGCCTCGACGCCGAACCGGATCTCCTTCAGATCCGCGGCAACCGCGCTGCCTGCCGCCACCGCCGATGCCGCCATCACCGCATGCGCGGCCACTTTACGCCAATCCAACTTCATCAGGTGCTCTCCTCGATACTCGAATGTTCCGGAACTACGGGCGCTTGCATCATTGCAGGGTCGGATGACCACGACAATCGCGATGCCGCGCCGTGATGCGGCGCAACAGCCGCAAGGCCGCGATTGTACCAATCCGCGCGGTCCGGTATGGCAAAGCGGGTGACGACGCGCGATGCTGCGCTGCGTGCGCGGCGCCGGTCGGGCGATCCGCCGAACTTGCAAGACGGTGTCGCAAATATGCAAGCCGGGGGGCCACCTGCCGTCCGCCCCCGGCATGCAGGCGACGACGGGATAGCGAAAGGTTTTGGGTCAGGCTAGGGCCGCGTGCCGTCGCGGCTGCGCCATCGGTCGGGACACGCGCTCAGACCAGCGCCGCGAGCGTCTCGCGCGTCGTGTCGACGACGAGCAGGCCCGCGCGCAGGCCCGGCTTCACGGTCGGGTTCGGAAACACGATCCGTTCCTCGTCGTGCGTCACCGTGTAGCGGTAGTCGCCGTCCTGCGCGAGCACCGTGCCGCGCGCAAACGCGGTGAAGTTCGCGACGTCGGCCGCGACGAACAACTCGAGTGCGTCGCTCTGCTTCGTGATCTGGTCGATCACCGTGAACACGCGCGGCAACGTGGCCACGGCATCGCCCCGCGGATGGCCGCCCCACGCACCCGACACGAGCCGGCGCACGGCCAGGTCGGCCGGCGCGAAGCGCGCCAGGTCGTTCTGGCCGAACGGCCGCACCTTGCCGAGTTCGAGCGTGCAGGCGAGCGCGCCGCAGTGCTCCGCCGTGAAATGCGAATACGTGTTGCCCTTCGCCGTATGCAGCAGCACGGCCGCGATGCGCGCATCGCCGAGCCATTCGACCATCGTGCGCGTCGGCGGCGTACCTGTATGCGGCAGCAGCGCGAACTGCTCGAACACCGATGCGCGGATCGCCGTATGCATGTCGATGTGCCAGCGCACGCCGCCGGCCGGTGCCGCCGCGAAGAACGCGGCAGCGGCCGTTTCGAGCTGCACGGCACGCGGGGCTTCGCGGCTCGCGGGCACCTGCGCGTGGCGACCGCTGAACAGGCGGTTCAGGTCGTCGTCGAGATAACGCTCGCCGGCACGCATCGCCGGCACGTTGCCGAGCACGACCAGCAGCCGGCACGCGAGCGGCAGCGCGCCCGATGCGAGATCGCGCACGAGCATCGACAGCAGCTCGATCGGCGCCGTCTCGTCGCCGTGCACGCCGGCCGACACGAGCACGCTCGCGCGCGCCGTGCCGTCAGCTGCGGCCGGTTCGAGCGCGACCAGCCCGTCGCCGAGCCATGACCAGCGCACCGCGCCGCCCGCACAGGCGCCGTCCGTCACGGCCGGCGTGCCGCCGGCCAGCGTGAACGCGAGAAAGTCGTCGAGCGGTACGGCGGCGGACATCCGTGCCTCAGCGCTGGAAGTCATACAACGAACCGACGCGCAGGATCTGCGTGAGCTCGTCGAGCGCCGTGCGCGATTCGTCGAGCAGCGCCGGATCGGCGAGGTCTTCCGGTGCGAGACGGTCGCGATAATGCTTGTCGATCCACGCGTCGAGCGACGCGAACAGCGTGTCGTTGATCCACACGTTCGACGTGACGGCCGCGCGCTCCGCTTCGTTCAGCACGACGCGCAGGCGCAGGCACGCCGGGCCGCCGCCGTTCTTCATGCTTTCGCGCAGGTCGAACACGAGCACGTCGTGAATCGGGCCGTTGCCGGCCGCGAGCTGGTCGAGATAGGCCGCGACGTTCGCGTTCTCGCGGCATTCCTGCGGCACGACGAGCACTTGCGAGCCGTCGGCGCGCGACAGCAACTGGCTGTTGAACAGATACGACGTCACCGCGTCGTTCACGCTCACGGCCGCGTCGGGCACCTCGATCACGTTCAGGCGCGCGCCGCGTGCGTCGAGCGCGGCGGTCAGCGTGTCGTAGATCGCCTGCTTGTTGACGAACGCGCGCTCGTGCGTGAACAGCGTGTCGCGGTTGCCGACCGAGATCACGTCGTTGTGGAACACGCCCGCGTCGATCACGTCCGGATCCTGCTGCGCATAGACCGTCGCCTCTTCGGCGAGCCCGTGGCGATGCGCGACCGCGCGGCTCGCCTCGAAGGTCTGGCGTGCCGGGAAGCGCTTCGGCTCCGGGCCGCGGCGGTATTCCGCGCGACCGTACACGAAGAATTCGATACCCGGCTTGCCGTATTCGGCGCAGAAGCGCGTGTGGTTCGCCGCGCCTTCGTCGCCGAGCGCCGGCGTGCCCGTCAGCGCCTCGTGCACCGCGAAGTGCGCGGGGTCGGCAAACAGCGTCGACAGCGTGCGGCGCGTCGCGTCGTGCTCGATCGCGCGATGCAGCTTGCTGCACAGGTTCGCCGGCGTGAAGTGCACGCGGCCATCGCTCGTATCGGCCGACGGGCTGACGGTGGCCGCGTTCGCGGTCCACATCGCCGACGCCGAGCTCGCCGCGGCGAGCAGCTCGGGCGCCTGCTTCGCGGCCTTCGCGATCACGTCGGCGTCCTTGCCCGAGAAGCCGAGCTCGCGCAACAGGCGCAGCGACGGCCGCTCCTGCGGCGGCAGCACGCCCTGCGCGAAACCGAGATCCGCGAGCTGCTTCATCTTGCGCAGCCCCTGCTTCGCGGCGGCCTTCGGGTTCGCGGCCGACTTCTCGTTGTTGAGCGACGCCACGTTGCCGAACGACAGCCCGGCGTAGTTGTGGGTCGGGCCGACGAGCCCGTCGAAATTGGCTTCTTGTGCGTTCATCGTCGTTCCCTCGATCAGAAATGCAGGCCCGGCGACAGGCTCGCGGGCAAGGTCAGTTGCGTGCTTTCCACCGACGCCATCGGATACGCGCAATAGTCGGCCGCGTAGTACGCGCTCGGGCGATGGTTGCCCGAGCGGCCCGTGCCGCCGAACGGCGCGGCGGACGATGCACCGTTGGTCGGCCGGTTCCAGTTGACGATCCCGGCGCGGATCGTGCGGCGGAAGTGTTCCCAGACCCGCGCGTCGTCGGCCAGCAGGCCGGCGGACAGGCCGAACGCCGTGTCGTTCGCGCGTTCGATCGCTTCGTCGAACGTCGCGTAGCGGACGATCTGCGCGAGCGGGCCGAAATGTTCTTCGTCGGGCAGGTTCGCCACGCCGGTCACGTCGACGATCGCCGCGTTCACGAAACCGAGGCGCGGATCGCGCTGCGTCATCGCGACGATCGGCTGCGCGCCCTGCTCGACCAGGCGCGACTGCGCGTCGACCAGCTTCGCCGCCGCGCGCGCCGAGATCACCGCGCCCATGAACGGCTGCGGATCGGCGTCGAACACGTCGGCCGTGATCTTCGACGTGACGTCGGCGAAGCGCGCGAGGAAGCGGTCGCCGAACGCGCCCTGCGGCACGAAGATGCGGCGCGCGCACGTGCAGCGCTGGCCGGCCGACAGGAACGCCGACTGGATCGTGTGATGCACGGCCGCGTCGATGTCCTCGACTTCGCCGATCACGAGCGGGTTGTTGCCGCCCATCTCGAGCGCGAGCACGATTTCCGGATGGCCGCCGAACTGCTTGTGCAGCAGCGTGCCGGTATCCGAGCTGCCCGTGAAGAACAGCCCGTCGATCTGCCGATGGTTCGCGAGCGCGATGCCCGTGTCCTTCTCGCCCTGCACGAGGTTCAGCACGCCGGCCGGCAGCCCGGCTTCCTGCCACACCTCGACCGTCGCGCGCGCGACGCCCGGCGCCAGCTCCGACGGCTTGAACACGACCGTGTTGCCGGCGATCAGCGCGGGCACGATATGGCCGTTCGGCAAGTGGCCGGGGAAGTTGTACGGGCCGAACACCGCGACGACGCCATGCGGGCGGTGGCGCAGCACCGCGACGCCGTCGGCCATGTCCTGGCGCTTCTCGCCCGTGCGTTCCTGGTACGCCTGGATCGAGATGCCGACCTTCGCGGCCATCGACGCGACTTCGGTGCGTGCTTCCCACAGCGGCTTGCCCGTCTCGCGGCCGATCGCAGTTGCGATCGCTTCCTTGCGTTCGTTGAGCAATGCCGCGAAACGCTTGACGATCGCGCAGCGCGATTCGAAGTCGAGCGCCGACCAGCCGGCGAACGCGCGGCGCGCGCTCGCGACCGCACGGTCGACGTCGGCCGCCGACGCGCTGCCGCCCTGCCACGCGATCTCGTCGGTGCCCGGGTTGCGCGAAGCGAACACGGGGCCCGAGCCTGCGACCCAGGCGCCGTCGATGAAGAGTTCCGTCATGATTCGTTTATCCCTGTTTGACTTTGAGCGGCAGCACGCGGACCGGATCGCCGGCCTTCACGTCGAGCGCGACTGCATCGTCGGCCGACAGCACGAACGCGCCGTTCGCGACCACGCCCGGCGCGACGCCGACGCGGAAATCGGTGAGCGACGTGTTCGACACGAGCGATGTCGGCGGACGGTCACCCTGCACGTCAGGCACGCCGATCGCGACCGGCACGACGACGCTCTCGCGCACCGTGCGCAGGTCGTTCACGTGGCATTCGAGCACGGGGCCCGCGTCGAAGATGTCGACGTGGTTCTGATAGCGCAGCCCTTCCGCCTCGAGCATCTTGCGAGCCGGCAGCGTGTCGCGGTGCGTGAGGCCGACCGCATCCTGCGCATCCTTCGGCAGCAGGTCGACGTACACCGGGTAGCGCGGCATCAGTTCCGCGAGAAACGACTTGCGGCCGTGCGAGCTCAGGTAGTCGGCCGCGTTGAAATCGATCTGGTAGAAGTGCGAACCGACTGCGCGCCAGAACGGCGACGTGCCGTCTTCGTCGAAGTGGCCGCGCAGTTCCGCGCAGATGCGTTCCGGAAAGCGCTCGCGGAACTGCGCGATGAACATGAAGCGCGAGCGCGACAGCAGGCCGCCGACGCCGCCCGTGCGATAGCGCGGGCTCAGGAACAGCGAGCACACTTCCGCATAACCCGTCAGGTCGTGCGAGATGTTCAGCGCGGACATTCGCGTCCACACGCCGAGCTCCTGGCTCGCGTGCACGACCGTGCTCACGCGATAGTTGTAGAACGGCTGCTCGAGGCCGACCTGCGATTCGATCCCGCACACGCCCGCGATGTCGCCCGTCGTCGATTCTTCCATCACGAAGAAGTAGCCGGCCTCGCCGGGCGCGGCCTCGCCCGCCAGCGTGCGGCGCGTGCGCTCGATGCGCGCGGCGAGCGCGTCGCGGTCGGGCTTGAACGTGGTCAGGCCCGGCCCGGTTTCCTTCGCGAGCGACACGAGCGCATCGACGTCGCCCGTTTGTACGACCCGAACGACGATCATGCTGCGTCTCCCTTCAAATCTTCATCGTCGCGGCGGTGCAGCGGCACGCAGCGCACGACATCGCCATCCTTCACATCGAGCGCCGCGCGCACGTCGCCGGCCAGCGGCGCGTCACCCGTATCGCCCGGCAGGTCGGTCAGAACGCAGCGGAACGATTCGCCGCTGCCCGTCGACACCATGTACGCGACGTCGCCCTGCTGGTGCGCGGCCTCGCGCACGACGCGCTCCGCGCCGTGCTTCACGCATGCGGTGCGGTCGACCTGCGCGGTCAGCACCGGGCCCGCGTCGAAGATGTCGACGAAGCGGTCGGGCTCGAAGCCTTCCTCGAGATGGATGTCGTACGCGAGCAGTGCCGTCTCGTTCGGCTCGCCGAGCACGCGCTGCGCGGCTTCCGGCAGCAGCGGCACGTAGATCGGATAGGCCGGCATCACTTCCGCGATGAACGTGCGGCTGCGGCCGCCCGACGCGATATCGACGTCGGTGAAGTTGCGGCCGAAGAACTTGCGGCCCACCGCTTCCCAGAACGGCGATGCGCCGTTGCCGTCGCTGACGCCGAGCAGCAGCGTGAACACTTCGGGCGTGAAGCGGCGGCGGTTCGCGGCGATATACATCATCCGGGCGCGCGAGATCAGGTGCGCGGCCGCGTCGCCGCGCAGCGACGGATCGACGTAGAAGCCCGCGAGCCGGCTCTTGCCGGTCAGCTCGTGCGACATCGTGAGCGCGTGGATCTTGCGGTTCACGTGCAGCTCGCGCGACGCGTGGATCAGTGCGTCGTTGCGGAACGCGTAGAACGGTTCCGAGTAGCCGGCCGCGGCCACGATGCTCGCCGTGCCGAGCAGCTTGCCCGTCGACGAATCCTCGAGCACGAAGAGATAGAACTCCTCGCCGGCGAAGTCGACGTCCGCGCGAAACGAATCCTCGGAGAGCGCCACGCGCGCTTCGAGCGCCGCGCGGTCGTGCGGCAGCGAGTGCAGGACCGGCTGCGCGGTGCGCGCCATGTGCGCGAGCGCATCGAGATCCGTGAGTTTGCCGGGGCGAACAAATAGCATCGTCGTTCCTGTCTGCGATGGGTGCGCCGATCAGCGCGCGGTGGCTTCCTGTGCGGCGAGCACTTGTTCGACGGCCTTCTCGAAGCGCTTGACGCCTTCGTCGAGCAGGTCGAACGGGATCACCAGCGACGGGACGAAGCGCAGCACGTTCGGGCCGGCGATCAGCATGATCAGGCCGTTCTCGGCGGCTGCGGTGACGAAGTCCTTCGCGCGGCCGTCGAACGCGGCGGTGAGTTCCGCGCCGACGAGCAGGCCCTTGCCGCGGATGTCCTCGAAGATGCCGAAGCGCGCGTTGACGCGTTCGAGCGCGCCTTTCAGGCGCACGCTGCGTTCGCGCACGCCTTCGAGCAGTGCCGGATCGCCGATCAGTTCGACGACCTTGTCGGCAATCGCCGATGCGAGCGGGTTGCCGCCGTACGTCGTGCCGTGCACACCGACCTTGAAGTGCGCGGCCAGTTCGTTCGTCGTCAGCATCGCGCCGATCGGGAAGCCGTTGCCGAGCGCCTTCGCGGTCGTCAGGATGTCCGGCGTGACGCCCGTGTCCATGTAGGCGTAGAACTGGCCCGTGCGGCCGACGCCCGTTTGCACTTCGTCGAAAATCAGCAGTGCGTTGTTGGCGTCGCAGGCTTCGCGCAGCGCCTTCAGGAAGGCCGGATCGGCCGGGATCACGCCGCCTTCGCCTTGCACGGGCTCGACGATCACTGCGCAGGTTTGCGGGCCGATCGCTGCCTTTGCGGCTTCGATGTCGTTGTACGGCAGGTGGGTGATGCCGGCCGGCACGGGGCCGAAGCCTTCCGAGTACTTCGGCTGGCCGCCGACGCTGACCGTGAAGAACGTGCGGCCGTGGAACGACTGCACGAACGAGATGATTTCGGCTTTATCGGCGCCGTGGCGATCGAACGCGACGCGGCGTGCGAGCTTCAGTGCGGCTTCGTTCGCTTCCGCGCCCGAGTTCGCGAAGAATGCGCGGTCGGCGAAGGTCAGCGATTCGAGGCGCTTTGCGAGGCGCAGCACCGGCTCGTTCGTGTAGCCGTTGCCGATGTGCCAGAGCTTGCGGCTTTGTTCGTCCAGCACCTTCAGCAGTTCCGGGTGGCCGTGGCCGAGCGACGTCACGGCGATGCCGCATGCGAAATCGATGTACTCGCGGCCGGCCGTGTCCCACACGCGGGAGCCCTCTGCGCGATCCGGCACGAACGGGGCGGGGGAAAATACCGGCACCATCACTTCGTCGAATGTCTGGCGGGTCACGGTCGAGGTCGTCATGGTCGTTCCTTTCGGTTTCGTAAGAGGGTTCAACAGGATCAAGTTTAGGTAAGGGTGACGCAAGCGTCTTGCGGAATTGCGACGGGTTCTATCGGAAGCCCCTTTTTCTGCGGCTATTTTGCCCTTCCGGGCGGGGGGCTGTGGGTTTTGGTGTCAGGGTGGTTTTTTTGGTGGTTCGCCTGTGTTTGTCGTGAAGCACCTGTTGACTTGTCGGTCTATTAGCGTCGCCCCTGCGCGGGGCAGCGGTCACTTTTCTTTGTCTTGCCAAAGAAAAGTAACCAAAAGAAAGGCGCTCGGAAAACGCATGACTTCCCGGTGCCGTAGCCATCCAAGTGGCCCTCGCCTAAGTGTCCGCGCCAGTCAGGAGCCCGGAGTGGTTCGAGCAATGGTTCTGACACCACTCACTACCCAAAAAAGCGGTATACCGCCCGCCAGCTCCATCCTCGCTACGCTCGGCTGCAAGGTACGCATCCCTCAAGCGGTGCTGTTGGTCGATCAGTTTCGGAAATCACGGCACGAACGCGACGCCACGAATCCTATGCACAAGCAGCGCGCTCACTCGATCTCAAGCGCCTCGAACAATATCGAGATGGCCCCTTACGCCGCACCGATACGATTATGACTTTCCGAGAGGGCCAAACGATGAATAGAAGAATTGCAGTTGTGGGCGATAGCCTTTCAAGCGGCGGAACAATTAACCCATACAGCGGACCGCCGTTCCTGGTCCACGGACATCAGGCAGCCTTGATTGGCGGCAGTGCGTTCTGCATTGCATGTCAAAGCACCGGCATCATCGCAAAGGCTGGCGGGCCATATCGACTCAAGTTTCGGGGAGAAGTCGCACTAGATCGCGATATTGTCCTGTGCGGCTGCTCGACTCCGCCGAGCATCACTGCGTTGCTTGCCGGTGAAGCATAGTGTGATGATGGGTTAAGGGGTCTCGGGGAGGTCGTTTCGAGCCGAACGATAACGGGCCACGTCGTGTCGGTCAAGAAAGGCACATTTGATGAGCAAGTCGAGGCGAAAGCTAGCGGCAGTGCTGCCCACGGTCCAGAGGGCTACCCCTATTACATCGAGACGGCAGACGGCCGCATCCATTCCGGCGTGCTCGACACAAGCGGCAAGCTACCGCGCGTCCACACCGGCGACGGATCCGGAGACTACACCATCTATTGGGGAGACGAAGCGATTGCAAAAAAGCACTGCGGGGTAAGCCATGCCTAATCCATCCACGAAGATCCGCACGAACAACACGCCACAATCGAAGAAATCCGTACAGCTTCAAGCGCTGTCCTTTCAAGCGCTTTGGAACGCGTACCCGAAGAAAGACCCCTACGACGACCCCACTGGCGAGTATGAGAATCAATGCGCCATTCGCATGAGCGTCACGTTTCACAGCATCGGAAGCGACATGAAGTCGTTTTCTCAAAACGTATTGAAGCCGATGCCCGGAAAGAAGACGCTAGGCCGTCTGATCCTTGGCGGTAAAGCGACAGCGACGCGCGCGTATGAACTGGCTGAATGGTTAAAGCTTCGCCCGTTCCTTGGGCTTGGCAAACCTGAAAATATCACTGGCCCAGACTGGCAAGACAAGGTAAAAAACCGAACCGGTATCATCTACTTTTTCGGCTACTGGCGACAGGATGGCGACTCTGCCGACGCACTGAGCGGCGGTCATATCGACCTGTGGAACAAGGACACGCTTACGCCATCCGTCGTGAATTTCTTACGCTTCCGCATTGGCATGTCGCGATTCCGAAACCCACTGACAAACAACAACTGGTTCTCCGACCTTGCCAATTCCAAAGAAATCCTTTTCTGGGAAGTGAAATGAAGCGTATGGCGCTCGCTGTACTCGGGTTCGTATGGGGCTTGCTCGTCACATGGGCGACCATCTACGCCCTCAATCACATCCATTGGCCCGAGGTGAAATCACATGCGACGGGCTGCAACGACATGGAACACTGCACATCGCATGCGAAGTTCCTGTGGGGCATGTTCGCTATGCTGTTATGGCCCGCTGTCACATGCGCGATATTAAACGCGGTAGCGTATAAACGATGGTCGGGACGTCGCTGGGGGGGAGCGCTTCTCGTTGTAACGTTGCTCGCCGCGCTGTTCTATTGCAAGCCATACGTCGCACCCTACTTAGGTCTTGCCGGCTAGCCCTATCGCTGCTCTTGGGGATCGGATGTGCGCCGTCGTCGTCCATTTGTCGCACGCCTCCTGGCAAGGTCACCGCAAACACCATCACCTTGCGACATGAATCACCTTGCAGCCGAGCGAAGCGAGGATGGAGCTGGCGGGCGGTATACCGCTCCGTTGGGTGGTGTGATGCGTCAGAACCATTGCTCGAACCACTCCGGTCTCCTGACTGGCGCGGACACTTAGGCAGTGGCCACTCCGATGACCACGGCACCGGGAAGTCATGCGTTTTCACAGCGCCTTTCTTTTGGTTACTTTTCTTTGGCAAGACAAAGAAAAGTAACCGCCGCCCCGCGCAGGGGCGACGCTAATAGACCGACACGATCACAGGTGCTTCACGACAACCCGCAAGCAAACCACGAAACCGCGAATCAATCCTTCCCCCCCCTCTCAACCAAC
Organism: Burkholderia sp. S-53; assembly: GCF_025560745.1. Lineage (NCBI taxonomy): Bacteria > Pseudomonadati > Pseudomonadota > Betaproteobacteria > Burkholderiales > Burkholderiaceae > Burkholderia > Burkholderia sp. S-53. The sequence continues at coordinate 1,228,908 of NZ_CP090483.1, read as the reverse complement.
GCGCCCCCGCGAGGCTCACTCCCGGTCTGCTTTTCGAGCCACGCTCGCCGATCTTCCCGGGGCGTCACCCCGAACCTTTCCCGATAGGCATTGGAAAAGTGCGCAGCGGAAGAAAACCCACAGGCGAGACTAACCTGCACGACAGACTTACTCGTGCGCTGCAACTGCGTCCTTGCCTTGAGCAACCGCAAATTGAGGTAATACTTCGAGGGCATCGCCCCAAGATACTGCCGAAACAACCGCTCCAACTGTCGGCGCGAAACGCCGACCAATTCGGCGATCTCATCGGTAGTCAGAGGATCCTCGACATTGGCTTCCATCAACAGCAACGCATCGTTCAACTGAGGATGCCGCTCGCCGGGCGCAGTCACAAAAGGAATCCGCTGGCGTTCCTCGCCACTCCGCAAAGTCCCCGCACCGAGCGCATCGGCGATCCTCTCGGCGAGATCGACACCATGTTCCCGGCCAATCATGGCCAGCATGAAATCCACGGTAGCCTGCCCGCCCGCGCACGTCGCGCGATCCCGATCGATCTCGAAGATCTGCTGCGTGACGATCGAGCGCTCGAACTGCTCGGCGAACTGCTGATACGTCTCCCAGTTCACGCTCACGCGATAACCGGAAAGCTGCCCGGCCATCGCCAGCCACCACACGCCGTGGTGAATGCCGGTCACGACCGGCGTGCGCTGCCCGACCCGCGCGAGACTCGCGAGAAACAACCGGTAGTCGGCGAACTGCTGGAACCGTTCGGTCACGACGATCAGCCAGTCGCACGCGATCGCATCGTTGAACGCCGCATCGGCATGCCACTGCGCACCGCCCGCGAGCGTCACGGGCCGCCCGTCCCACGAACACACCTGCCAGCGGTACAGCAGCCGCCCGTCGATCTCGTTCGCAAGATTCAGCGCATCGACGATCGGACCCACGCCCGACATCGACACGGGCGGCAATGCAACGATCACCACCTGCGTCGTGCGGGTGGCGCCTGCGGGACGAGACACCGGTACCACGTATGAAACCCGCCCTGTCGCGTTACTTGAGACTGCCCGACAGGAACTGCTTCAGCCGCTCGCTCTGCGGGCGCACCAGCACCTCCTTCGGATCGCCCTCTTCCTCGGTCCGCCCCTGATGCAGGAACATCACGTGGTTCGACACGTTGCGCGCGAAACCCATCTCGTGCGTGACGACGATCATCGTGCGGCCTTCCTCGGCGAGCTTCTGCATCACCTTCAGCACTTCGCCCACCAGCTCCGGGTCGAGCGCCGACGTCGGCTCGTCGAACAGCATCACGTCCGGATGCATCGCAAGCGCACGCGCGATCGCTACGCGCTGCTGCTGGCCGCCCGACAGGTGCGACGGATACTGCTTCTCGACGCGCGGCGCGAGGCCGACCTTCTCCAGGTATTCGCGCGCACGCTCCTCGGCTTCCTTCTTCGAAATGCCGAGCACGTGCACGGGCGCCTCCATCACGTTCTCGAGCACGTTCATGTGCGCCCACAGATTGAAGTGCTGGAACACCATCGCGAGCTTCGTGCGGATGCGCTGAAGCTGCTTGTGATCGGCAACTTCGAGTGCGCCGGCGCGGTCGGTCTTCGTGCGGACGGTCTCGCCGTCGACGACGATCTGCCCCGCATTCGGCCGCTCGAGGAAATTGATGCAGCGCAGGAACGTGCTCTTGCCCGAGCCGCTCGCGCCGATGATGCTGATGACGTCACCGGCCTTCGCGTTCAGCGACACGCCCTTGAGCACCTCGTTGTCGCCATAGCGCTTGTGAATGTCGACCGCCGCAAGCTTGGTGGAAGCGGAAGCGCTCGTTTGAGTGATCTCGGCCATCTGGCTCTCCTCGAATTGAAATCAGTGACGGCCGGCCGCGAGATACGCGAGCCAGTGGCGCTCCGCACGGCGAAACGCCGCGACGAGTGCGAACGATACCGCAAGATAGATCAGCGCGGCGATCCCGAACGACTGGAACGCCATGTAGGTCGCGGAATTCGCGTCGCGCGCGACCTTCAGGATGTCGGGCACGGTCGCCGTGAACGCGACGGTCGTCGCGTGCAGCATCAGGATCACCTCGTTGCTGTACAGCGGCAGCGCACGGCGCAGCGCCGACGGCAGGATCACGCGGCGGTACATCGTGAACGGCGTCATCCCGTATGCCCGCGCAGCCTCGACCTCGCCGTGCGGAATCGCACGGATCGCGCCCGCGAAGATCTCGGTCGTGTACGCGCAGGTGTTCAGCGCGAACGCGAGAATCGCGCAGTTGAAGCCGCTGCGGAAGAACGCGTCGAGCAGCGAATGCGAACGCACGAACTCGAGGCTGTACATGCCCGTGTACATCAGCAGCAACTGCACGTAGAGCGGCGTGCCGCGGAACACGTACGTGTAGAACCGCACCGGCATCGACACCCACTTCTTCTTCGACACCCGCGCGACCGCGAGCGGCACCGCGCATACGAAGCCGAGCGAAATCGACGCGACGAGCAGCCACAGCGTCACCGCAAGGCCGGAGAGGCGCTGGCCGTCCCAGAAAAGGAACGCCTTGCCGAATTCCTGGAGGATCTCGATCATAGTTCTGCGTGCCGCACGCCCATGGAATAACGCTTCTCGAGCTGGATCAGCACGAGGTTGGAAACGGTCGTGATCGCGAGGTAGATCAGCGCCGCGACGAGGATGAAGAAGAACATGTTGAACGTGCTCTTGCCGGCGTCCTGCGCGGCCTTCACGACGTCCGCGAGGCCGATGATCGACACCAGCGCAGTCGCCTTCACGAGCACCTGCCAGTTGTTGCCGATCCCGGGCAGCGCAAAGCGCATCATCTGCGGAAACATGATCCGCGCGAACACGCGTGCACCGCTCATCCCGTACGCGGCGCCGGCTTCGAGCTGGCCGCGCGGCACCGACAGGAACGCGCCGCGAAAGGTCTCGGTGAAGTACGCGCCGTAGATGAAACCGAGCGTCAGCACGCCGGCCACGAACGGGTCGATGTCGATCTGGTCCCAGCCGACGAGGTCGGTGAACTGGTTCAGCCAGATCTGGATGCTGTAGAACAGCAGCAGCATCAGCACAAGATCGGGCACCGAGCGGATCAGCGTCGTATAACCGGTCGCGATCGCTCGCACCACCCGGTTGTGCGACAGCTTCGCCACCGCGCCGATCAGCCCCAGCGCCACCGCAGTGGCGAGCGACAGCACCGACAGCTCGATGGTCTGCACGGTGCCGGCCCAGAGGACAGGACCAAAGCCGTAAAGGAACACGCGCGTCTCCAGAGTTGGAATGGATGCCGACGCGAATGCCTGTCCCGCGCCGGGCTGACGCGGATAGTCGCAAGCGAAATTGATTGCCTCAAATCACCTTGCATGCGATTGCTGCATCGCAGCAACCCGCCCCGCCATTTGCGGCCCCGGCCTACGCCGCTGTTTCAAAAGGAAAAAAGCCGCTTCCTGACAGTCGGATGACACGCAGGGAAGCGGACTTTTTGCAATTTTCCGGTCGCTTTTTCGATATAGCGCCAGACGCGGGCCGGCTCACCGCCCCTTCAGGATGTCGGAGCGCGAAGTCGTATAGACAAGCCCGTCCGGGCCGAAATGGACGTTGAAGAACGCGTCGGTGTTGACGCCGTCCTCGAGCCAGCGCCAGCTCCAGACCGTCTCGGGCTTCAGCGGATACTGCGCGATGTCGCCCGGCTTGCCGAGCAGGCGCCGCACCTCGTCCTCGTTCATCCCGGGGCGCACCTTCGCGAAATTCTCGGCGGTCAGCACCTGCGTCGCGCCGGTGTAACGGCCGTTCGCGTCGAGATCGACGAACCACGTCTGGTTGCCCATCGGGCCGCGCGGATATTCGAAACGCTTCGAGCCGTCGGTGAACTCGCGCTCGGTCTCGGGCTTGCCCATCGTGCCGCGTACGTCGGCCTCGGTCGATTCGCCGACCTTGAGCCCCTTCAGCAGCAGCGGCGCGGGCTTGATCGCATTGAAGAAGTCCCTGATACGTTGCACGTCGAGGTTACCTTGCTTGTCGTCGCAGCCAGTCAGCGCCAGCGCGGCGGCCAGCATCGTCACAGGAAGCAGCCGGAAACGGAAAATCATCGGAAGAATTGCGCGTCGAGAAAACACGCGGCAAGCATACCCGCGCGACGCCAAAAGCGCGAGACGGGCACGCGGCCCGTCTCGTGTTCAATGCGTCGTTTCGGTTTCGGTTTCAGCTTCGGCTGCGGGCGCGCGGCTCGCCGGATGCGGCGCGCGTGGCACCACGGGTGCCGCGCCGATGCGGCGGCGTGTGCGCACGAGTTCGGCGAGCTGCCACGAACCGAGCGCGAGGCAGCCGAACAGCACCTCGCGGCCGCGCTTGACCAGCGCGAGCGACAGCGCCGTCTCGCGGTCGACGCCGAACATCTGCGCGAGCAGCACGACGGTCGCCTCCTGCACGCCGAGACCGCCCGGCACCATGAACGCGGCATGCCGCACGGCCTGCGTCATCGCCTCGATCGCGATCGCGCCGCCGATCGACACCGGATGGCCGAGCAACGCGAGCGCCCAGTAGATCTCGAGCGCGCCGAGCACATAGCCGGCCAGCTGCCAGAAGAATGCGCTGAACAGCAGGCCCGTGCGCGACATCAGCCCGTCGATGTCGGCGTCGAGCCGGCGGCCGTCGACGCCCTGCAGCAGCCGGTGCGAATCGCCGAGCAGGCGGCCCGCGAACCGCTCGATCGCGTGGAAGATGCCGCCGCGCCGCATCAGCACGACGCCGAGCACGGGCAACGGCAGCGTCAGCAGCAGCGCGAGGCCGATCGTGCCGCCGCCCATGTTGTCCGTCGTCGCCAGCAGCAGCACGAGGCCGAGCGCCGCAAACGCATACTGGACGACGATCGTCACGAGCACCTCGACGATCACCGACGCCGTCACGCGGCTCGCGTCGGGCACCTGCCAGCGCGCGAGCCGGATGCCGACCAGCTCGCCGCCGATCCCGACCACGGGCAGCAGCCGGTTCACGGCCTCGCGCACGGTCGCGATCCACCACAGGAACGGCAGCGAACTGCGCTTGTCCAGCAGCAGATGCCACGCATACGCATCGAGCAGCAGCGGCAGCGCATGGAACGGCACGAGCCACAGCAGCGCGTAACCGGCGCGCGCGAGCATCTGCGACACGTCGCCGACGCCTTCGTGCAGCCCCAGCGCGAGCAGGATGCCGATGCCGATCGGCCAGCCGAGCCACTTGATCCACTTGGTCATGACGGCTGCGCTCCCGGTGTGCGCGGCGTGTGTGCACCGCGCCGGACCGCACGCTGGCCAAACACGTCGGCAAAACCGCCGGTCGCGACGCCCGCCGCTTGCAACGCGGCGGCGACGCGCGGCGACAGCAGCGCATCCAGTTCGTCGACCGGACGGTAACCGGCCATCGTCGGCGTGATCGGGCCGTCGCCGGCCTCGGCCGGATGGCAGTAGATCTCGCCGACGCCCAGCGGCAGCGTGGCGAGCGCGTCGAGCAGCACGGCCTCGTCCATCGCGCCCGTATGCTCGATCCCGACCACGTAGTCGTTGTGCGCAAGCCCTGCCCGGTCGAGCCGCGCGCGCACGAGCGCGATCCACGGCTTGAGCAGCGCGGGCGCGCTCGTCTCGTACGGCAGCCGCACCGCGCGCAGCCCGTAATCGCGGCCGATCTCGATGATCATCGACAGCACGGTCGGATGCAGGTGGAAATGCTTGTGCGCGTTCACGTGGTCGAGCGGCAAGCCGCTCGCCGCGAACGCGTCGAACTGCGCGCGGATTTCGCGGCGCAGTTGCGCACGCACGTGCGGCAGGAAGAAGAAACGACAGCCGTCCTTCGCCATCGCGTCGCCAAATCGCCCGTCGGGGCCGACGAGCGCGGGAATCTCATGCGCGGGCAGCGTGGCCGGCCCGTCCGCGAGGACGAGATGCAGGCCGACCGCGAGCGACGGCAGCCGCCGCGCGCGTTCGATCGCATCCTGCGCGGCGGGCGCGCCGACCATCAGGCTCGCGGCGTTCAGCACGCCGTCGCGGTGCGCACGCTCGACCGCCGCGTTGACGCGCGGGTGCAGCCCGAAGTCGTCCGCGGTGAAGATCAGCGCCCGCGCCGCCCGCTGCGTCGCCACGAATCAGGCCTCGTGCGCGCGCAGGAAGCGGAAGAACTCGACACCTTCGCGCAGGCGGCGCTTCATCATGTCCCAGCTCGTCAGCATCTCGCGGACGATTTCCCAGATCTTCGACGGACGGAAGTAGAACTGGCGATAGAACTGCTCGAGGTGGTGATAGATCTCGTCGCGCGACAGATGCGCGTAGCCGATCGCCGCGAGCTGCACGCCTTCCTTGCTCACCAGGTTGATGGTCTTGTTCTCTTCCATCCAGCCGTTTTCCACGGCCTGCTTGTAGAGCGTCGTGCCCGGATACGGTGCGGCGAGCGACACCTGGATCGTGTGCGGATTGATTTCCTTCGCGTACTCAATCGTCTTCTTGATGGTTTCCTGCGTCTCGCCCGGCAGGCCGAGAATGAAGGTGCCGTGGATCTTGATGCCGAGCTTCTTGCAGTCCGCGCTGAAGCGGCGCGCGAAATCGGTGCGCACGCCCTTCTTGATGTTCACGAGGATCTGGTCGTCGCCGGATTCGAAGCCGACCAGCAGCAGGCGCAGGCCGTTTTCCTTCATGACCTTCAGCGACTTGTACGGCACGTTGGCCTTCGCGTTGCACGACCACGTCATGCCGAGCTTGCCCAGGCCGATGGCGATGGCTTCGGCGCGCGGCAGGTCGTCGGTGAAGGTGTCGTCGTCGAACATCAGTTCCTTCACTTCCGGCATGTTGTCGCGGATCCACTTCGCTTCCGCGAGCACGTTCTCGACCGAGCGCGTGCGGTAGCGATGGCCGCTGACCGTCTGCGGCCACAGGCAGAACGTGCAGCGCGACTTGCAGCCGCGGCCCGTGTAGATCGACACGTACGGGTAGTTCAGGTAGCCGATGAAGTAGTTGTCGATCTTCAGGTCGCGCTTGTAGATGGGCGCGACGAACGGCAGCTCGTCCATGTTCTCGAGGATCGGACGCGCTTCGTTGTGCTCGATCGAGCCGTCCTTCGCGCGCCAGCTCAAGCCCTTGATCTCGGGGAACGGCTTGCCTTCGGCGATTTCCTTGCAGGTGTAGTCGAATTCCTCGCGGCACACGAAGTCGATGGCCTCGCTCGCCGTGAGCGAGTTGTGCGGATCGACCATCACCTTCGCGCCCACCATGCCGACCAGCATCGACGGCTTCATCTTCTTCAGATCCTGCGCGAACATCGCGTCGGTCGGGAACGACGGCGTGCTCGTGTGGATGATCACGAGGTCGTAGTCGTTCGCAATCTTCAGCGTTTCCTCGACCGACAGGCCGTCGGCCGGCGCATCGACGACGCGGCTGCCCGGCACGAGCGCGGCCGGCTGCGCGAGCCACGTCGGATACCAGAAGGAACGGATTTCGCGCTTCGCCTGATAGCGGGAGCCGGCTCCGCCGTCGAAGCCGTCGTACGAAGGGGCCTGCAAGAACAGCGTTTTCATGAATGCTCCGGTAGCCTGCATAGTTCGTTTCGATTCAACGATTCAGTCAAAAAACCGCGGGCCGCCCTGCCGGCGCCCGCCTCTCTGTCATGTCGCGTCGCGCGGCTTCTCCGCGCAGCGCGTCTCGGCCCTCGGGCCGGGTTCGTCCGGGCGCGGCCCTAGCTGCCGTCCGCCCCTTCCACCGCCGCCGTCGCGCGTTCGCCGCCGACGACCGTCATTCTCGCGCCGCGCCACACGACGTGCGTGCCGAACGCGGCCGCGAGCCACTCGAGCGCGAGCAGCGTGTCGCGCACCGCGACGAGCGGCAGGTCGCGCCAGAACGCGCGCCAGCCGTCCTCGCCGCGCGCATGCAGCACGAGCCGCCCGAATGCGCCGACGGCGGCCGCGGAACCGGCCAGCGTACCCGCAAACGTCCCGTCGAGACGCACCGCGAGCGCCGCGCCGATCGCGAGCCACGGCACGGTAAATGTGATGAACAGGAACGCGAAGCCGGCCGGGTTCAGCGACCGGATCGTACGCAGCCAGCGCGTCTCGCGGTGCCACAACGGTCCGAACGACGGCTCGATCACGTCGGTCGCGACCTCGACTTCCGACAGCACGGTGCGCCGCCCGAGGCGGCGCGGCAGCTCGGCCAGCCAGAAATCGTCGGCCAGCTCGTCCTTCAGCGCGAGAAACCCGCCGATCCGGTCGAGCGTGTCGCGCGTCAGCGCGAGCGTCGCACCGAAGCCGAAGCGGCTCGAGCGGCCGAGGTGCGTGATCCGCACCGACGGCGCGAACCACGCATCGACGAACTGTGCGCCGATTCGCGTCCAGAACCCGCCGACGCTGCGCGCATGATACAGGCACGTGACGACACCGACCGACGCATCGGCGAGCGGCGCCGTCACGCGCTCCAGATAGTCGGGCTTCACCGCGATATCGCTGTCCGCGATCACGATGCGGCCGTACTTCGCGCGCGCCGCGAGATTGATCAGGTTGCTGACCTTCAGGTTCTTGCCGTGCACGCGCGAGTCGATCACGAGCGTGATGTCGCACTCGGGATAGTCGGCGCGCAGCCGCTCGACGACGGCAATGGCCGGATCGGCCGCCGACGCGACGCCGAACAGCACTTCATGACGCGGATGACGCTGCTCGCAGAAGGTCGCGAGGTTTTCGTACAGGTGCGGCTCCGCGCCGCACAGCGGCTTGAGCACGCTGACCGGCTCGAAGCCGTCGCGCGCGGCCGTGCGCGGCGTGCGCGGCCGCGGCGCAAATGCGGCGACGAGCGCATAGCCGGCCGCGGCCAGCGTGAACGCGATCAGGAGCCAGTCGAGCAGCGTGGCGGTTGGCGTCATGCGTGACGCCTCCCGGCGAACTGAACGCCACGGCGAACGCTTGCGCGTGATTGAGCGTGATGCGGTATTCGGACAGCGACGAACGCGGGCACGACCCGACTCCTTGTTCCAGCAGCGTCTGTGTTTGGGGGAGGCACGACCCGTTTTCGGGTGTTGCCATGCCCGGCTTCGCGTGGCGCATCCCCGCGCGACACCCGGACGGGGTGCGGGAAGATTCGAATGGCGAGCATCGGCACAACATGGGCAAGCGCCGGATTTTAGCAGCCCGCGGCACCCCGCGCTCGGCACTACGAGAAACGGACTGGTGCAATTCCGGCAAAGCTGCGCAGTCGGCGCACCATTCAGGCGCAACCGCGTTCACGTTAACGTAAGCACTTTGCAGGCGTATTGCAGTCTTGAAAATCAAACGTTTCGTGCAAATTTGTAGGTCGATGCGGATTCACATCCAATCGCGGTAAAGATTGGTAATTAATCAGCAATTAGATTGATTTTTGCAACAATCACCCATTCGACCCTACACCCCTGTAAGGCGCATGGGTATCGGCGCGCGCCAAGCACGTTCCGGAACCCTTTGGCAAAATTCTTCGCATTTGTTGCGTAAGCGCATCACCGCGCGCCCCCTTTCGAAGGCCACCCGATGACTCCGTTTTCCGTACTCGATCTCGCCCCCATTCCGGCCGGCGCCGACGCCTCGCAGGCGTTCCGCAACACCGTCGATCTCGCGCAGCACGCGGAGCGCTGGGGCTACCAGCGCTACTGGCTCGCCGAGCATCACAACATGCCCGGCATCGCGAGCGCGGCGACCGCCGTCGTGATCGGCCATGTCGCGGGCGCGACGAAGACGATCCGCGTCGGGTCGGGCGGCATCATGCTGCCGAACCACGCGCCGCTCGTGATCGCCGAGCAGTTCGGCACGCTCGCGTCGCTGTATCCGGGGCGCATCGACCTCGGCCTCGGCCGCGCGCCCGGCACCGACCAGACCACGTCGCGCGCGCTGCGCCGCGACCTGATCGGCAGCGCCGACTCGTTTCCGGACGACGTCGCCGAGCTGATGCGCTACTTCGCGGAGCCGGTGCCCGGCCAGCGCGTGCGCGCGGTGCCCGGCGCAGGGCTCGACGTGCCCGTGTGGCTGCTCGGTTCGAGCCTGTTCAGCGCGCAGCTCGCCGCGATGCTCGGGCTGCCGTTCGCGTTCGCGTCGCACTTCGCGCCGGACTACCTGATGCGCGCGCTCGAGATCTACCGCGCGCAGTACCGGCCGTCGGCCGCATGGCCGAAGCCGCATGCGATGGTCGGCGTCAACGTGTTCGCGGCCGATACCGACGACGAGGCGCGGCGCCTGTTCACGTCGCTGCAGCAGCAATTCATCAACCTGCGGCGCGGTACGCCGGGCAAGCTGCCGCCGCCCGTCGACGTACTCGACGCGAACGAGCTCGAACTCGCGAACGTCGCGCATTCGCTGTCGTTCGCGGCGGTCGGCTCGCGCGACACGGTGCGCGACAAGCTGCGCGACCGCATCGCGCAGACGGGAGCGGACGAATTGATCATCACCGCGCAGATCTACGATCACGCCGCGCGGCTGCGCTCGTTCGAACTGGCAGCACAGATCCGCGACGAACTCGCGAACGACGCGCGCTGACGGCGCAAGCGTGCGTCGCCGGCGGCCGGCCCCGCATCACTGCGGGTGCACGGCCGCCAGCCCGTCGAGCAGCGCCTTGTGGAATGCGTCGGGATCCTGGATCTGCGGCGCGTGCCCGAGCGCCGGGAATTCGACGAGCTGCGCGCCGGGGATCGCCGCCTGCGTGCGCTTCGCGAGTTCCGGATAGCGGCCGAGCTTCGCGTGCACGTCGGGCGGCGCGACGTCCTTGCCGATCGCGGTCGTGTCCTTGTCGCCGATCATCAGCAGCGTCGGCACGCGGATCGCACCGAGTTCGTAGACCACCGGCTGCGTGAGGATCATGTCGTAGATCAGCGCGGAGTTCCACGCAACCGCATCGCGACCGGCGCCGCGGTACATCCCGGCGAGCATCTGCACCCAGCGCTCGTACGACGGCGACCATTTGCCCGCGTAGTAGGTGCTCTGCTCGTAGCGGCGGATACCGTCGGCCGTCGTCTTCTGCTCGCGCGCATACCAGTAGTCGACCGACAGCGGCGGCACGCCGAGCGCCTTCCAGTCCTCGAGGCCGATCGGGTTCACGAGCACGAGCTGGTCGGTCGCCTTCGGGTACATCAGCGCATAGCGCATCGCGAGCATCCCGCCCGTCGAGTGGCCGACGATCGTCGCCGACTTCACGCCGATCGACTCCAGCAACGCGTGCGTGTTGCGCGCGAGCTGCTGGAAGCTGTACTGGTAGCGATCGGGTTTCGACGACTTGCAGAAGCCGATCTGGTCCGGCGCGATCACGCGATAGCCGGCGCGGCTCAGCACGCCGAGCGTGTCTTCCCAGGTCCCCGCACAGAAGTTCTTTCCGTGCAGGAGCACGACGGTGCGGCCGTTCGGGTGCGCCGGCTGCACGTCCATGTACACCATCTCGAGGGTTTCGCGCTGCGATACGAACGCGTAGCGGTGCTCGGGCTCCGGGTAGGGAAAGCCCTCCAGGCGCGGGCCGTACGCCGGCCCGTCGTTGCCGGCGGGCACCGGGGCGGCTTCGGCGGCGGAGGTCGCGCATGCGAAGGCAACGCCCGCGCCAAACAGGGCGGCGCGCGCGATGGACAACATCTTGCAAATCGGAAGCATGGCGGTCACGGTGATTGGAAACGCACGCGGCTGGCCAGACGGCGCCACGCCCCGCGATTCTACGCGGTCGGCTGACGACGGCGCGCAACACTCCGGGGCCGCGCGACTTCCGCGCGCGCGACGAACTCGGGTATCGTGTGACGTGACCCTGAAACGCGTGCAGGCGATTCCCATGAAAAACGTCCTCAGCATTCAGTCGCACGTCATCTACGGCCATGCCGGCAACAGTGCGGCCGTATTCCCGATGCAGCGCCTCGGCGTCAACGTCTGGCCGCTCAATACCGTCCAGTTGTCGAATCACATGCAGTACGGCCACTGGGCCGGCAGCGCGATCGATGCCGCGAAGATGGAGCAGCTCGTCGACGGGATCGCCGCGATCGGCGCGCTCAAGCGCTGCGACGCCGTGCTGTCCGGCTTCCTCGGGTCGCCGCCGCAGGCGCGCGCGGCGGTCGAGATCGTGCGTACGGTGAAGACGATGAATCCGGACGCGTGGTACTTCTGCGATCCGGCGATGGGCCAGACGGGCGGCATCCGGCCGGAGCCCGGCGTCGAGGAATTCATGGTCCAGGAGATGCCCGCGCTCGCGGACGGCATGTCGCCGAACCACACCGAGCTGCAGAAACTCGTCGGGCGGCGCATCGAAACCGTCGCCGAAGCCGTCGACGCGTGCCGCGCGCTGATCCGCCGCGGCCCGCAGATCATCCTCGTCAAGCACCTGCACGACCGCAACAGCCCGGCCGACCGCTTCAACATGCTCGCGGTCACCGAAACCGAAGCGTGGATCGGCCAACGCCCGCTGTACGCATTTCCGCGCCATCCGGTCGGCGTCGGCGACCTGACCAGCGCGGTCTTCGTCGCGCGCCGGCTGCGCGGCGACTCCGTGCGCGCCGCGTTCGAGCACACGCTCGCGGCCGTGCACGCGGTCGTGAAGGCCACCTACGATGCGCGCCGCTACGAGCTCGAACTCGTCGCCGCGCAGGACGAGATCGCACGCCCGAGCGAATGGTTCGGCGCGTGGGTGACGGACGCCTGACGCGCCCGCACCGACCTCCGCTTCACCGGCGCGCATGCGCGCCGCCCTGCTTTCCTGCTTTCCTGCTTTCCTGCTTTCCTGCTTTCCTGCTTCCCCTGCTTCGCCATGACCGCCGGCGATACGCGTTCCGATGCCGGTCCGATTCACGTGCAAACGTTTCCGGACTTCACATGAATGACACCGATTCCTCGCTATGCTCGCGGCGGCACGAACTGGCGCAGCCGCATCCTGCGACCCGGGCGCGCCTTTCCCGTAAGTCCTGCCAATCGGCTTCCCTCTTTACCGCACGATAACGACCATGACCCGATCGAACCGTCGTGATTTCCTGCGCGTCGCCGCCGGCACCGCCGGCGCCGCCGCGCTGAACCTCTTTCCGCCCGTGATCCGAGATGCGCTTGCGATTCCCGCGAACCGCCGCACCGGCACGATCCGCGACATCGAACACATCGTGATCCTGATGCAGGAGAACCGCTCGTTCGACCATTACTTCGGCACGATGCGCGGTGTCCGCGGCTTCGGCGACCCGCGCGCGCTGCGTCTCGCGAACGGCAAGTCGGTGTTCCACCAGCCGGTCGGCCCGGCCGAGCTGCTCCCGTTCCACCCGGGCGCGGACAAGCTCGGCCTGCAGTTCCTGCAGGACCTGCCGCACGGCTGGCAGGACATGCACGCCGCTTGGAACAAGGGCCGCTACGACCAGTGGGTGCCGAACAAGGGCACCACGACGATGGCGTACCTGAAGCGCGACGACATCCCGTTCCACTACCAGCTCGCCGACGCGTTCACGATCTGCGATGCGTACCACTGCGCGATCCCGAGCTCGACCGACCCGAACCGCTATTACATGTGGACGGGCTACGTCGGCAACGACGGCACGGGCGGCGGCCCGGTGCTCGGCAACGAGGAAAAGGGCTACGGCTGGACGACCTATCCGGAAGTGCTCGAACAGGCCGGCGTGTCGTGGAAGATCTACCAGGACGTCGGCACGGGGCTCGACGCGAACGGCTCGTGGGGCTGGACGCAAAACCCGTACATCGGCAACTACGGCGACAACGCACTGCTCTACTTCAACCAGTACCGCACCGCGCTGCCCGGCACGCCGCTGTATGAAAAGGCGCGCACCGGCACCAACATCAGCGCGGGCGGCACGCTGTTCGACGTACTGCAGCAGGACGTGAAGAACGGCACGCTGCCGCAGGTGTCGTGGATCTGCGCGCCGGAAGCCTATTCCGAGCACCCGAACTGGCCCGCGAACTACGGCGCGTGGTACATCGAGCAGGTGCTGCAGGCGCTCGTGTCGAATCCCGACGTGTGGAGCAAGACCGCGCTGTTCATCACGTACGACGAGAACGACGGCTTCTTCGATCACGTGCAGCCGCCGTTCGCGCCGCAGTCGCGCGACAACGGGCTGTCGACGGTCGCGACGACCAACGAAGTGTTCGCCGGCGACGCGTCGCACATGGCCGGCCCGTACGGGCTCGGGCCGCGCGTGCCGATGCTCGTCGTGTCGCCGTGGACCAAGGGCGGCTGGGTCTGCTCGCAGACCTTCGATCACACGTCGCTGCTGCAATTCATCGAGGCGCGGTTCGGCGCGCAGTATGCGGTCACTGCGGCGAACGTGTCGCCGTGGCGCCGCACGGTGTGCGGCAACCTGACGTCCGCGTTCGACTTCTCGACGCCTGACGCAAGCTGGCCGCAGCTCCCGGACACGAGCGGCTACGCGCCGCCCGACCGCACCCGCCACCCCGACTACATCCCGGTGCCGCCGGTCGTCCAGCATCTGCCGAAGCAGGAGCCCGGCCTGCGTCCGGCGCGCGCGCTGCCGTACGAACTGTTCGTGCACGGGCGGATCGACAACGCGAGCGGCCAGTTCCGGCTGACCTTCGCGAACACCGGCGCCGCGGGCGCGGCGTTCCAGGTCCAGGCGCGCAACCGCGTCGACGGCCCGTGGAGCTACACGGTCGACGCCGGCAAGCGGCTCTCCGACACGTGGAGCCCTGCGCCGTCGCTCGGCCTGTACGACCTCGACGTGTACGGCCCGAACGGCTTCTACTGCCACTTCCGCAGCCCCGCCGCGTCGGCGGTCGGCCCCGCGAGCGTCAACCCCGAGGTGATCTACGGCTACGACGTCGCGAACGGCAACATCACGCTGCGCCTGATGAACCGCGGCCACAAGGCCGTGCGGCTCAAGGTCACGAGTGCGTACGGCCACGGCCATGCGCGCGAGTTCGACCTCAAGCCGGGTACGCACGTCGACGACTACTGGGACCTGCGCGGCAGCCACGGCTGGTACGACCTGACGATCAGCGACGGCAAACCGCTCGGCTTCCAGCGCCGCTTTGCCGGCCACGTCGAAACGGGCCGCCCGAGCACCAGCGACCCGGCGATCCGCACGACCTCGTCGCACAACGACATCGAAGCCGCATCGGACGCGCTGTCCGACTGACGGCATCCCACGCGCGGCGCGGCCCCGGCGGGCCGCGCCGCCGCTTCGCCCCACACCGCCCGCCCTCCTCCCCGCCCGTTCCGCTCGCGACGGGAAACTCCCGATACCGGCCACCACCGCTCGCGCGGAAGCTGTGCGCAAATCCTCACCGAATGCGCGGCAAATTGCCAAGACCCGTGCATATCGGCGACCTATATATCGAGGCGATCGGGGCTCTTTGCGGAGCCTGACGGGAGATTGTTCCGAGAATCACGATCCCGACCTCCCCGCCCGATTCCGAGAAGCGGTCGAACCGCCCGCCCGTCGCACGCGCCCGGCCCGTCCGAGCGTGTGCGGTACCCACTCGCAGGTATCGAACAAGAGGAACCACATGAAATTCCGTCATTCCCTGCTGTCGGTGTCGCTTGCATCCGCGCTTGCCCTCCTCTCGCAACAGGCCGCCCGGGCCGCCGACGCAACCGACGTGAAGGTCGGCTTCGCCGCGCCGCTCACGGGCGTGAACGCCGGCTACGGCAAGGATCTGCAGAACGGCGTGCAGCTCGCGCTCGACGACGCCGCCGCACAAAAGGTACAGATCGCCGGCAAGCCTGCGCACTTCGATCTCGTCGTGCAGGACGACCAGGCCGACCCGCGCATCGGCGTGCAGGCCGCGCAGGCGCTTGTCGACCAGAACGTGTCGGTCGTGGTCGGCCACTTCAACTCGGGCACGACGATTCCGGCATCGGTCGTCTACGACAAGTCGGGCATCCCGGTGATCGATCCGGCCGCGACCAACCCGACGCTCACGTCGCGCGGGCTCGCGAACATGTTCATGGTGATCGCGACCGATGGCCAGAACGCCGGCAACGCGGGCAAGTACGCGGTCGACGTGACGAAGGCGAAGCGTATCGCGATCATCGACGACCGCACCGCGTTCGGCCAGGGCGAGGCCGACGAGTTCGAGAAGGCCGTGAAGGCCGCCGGCGGCACGATCATCGGCCGCGAGTTCACCAGCAACCAGGCGGTCGACTTCCGCGCGCAGATCACGAGCCTGAAGGGCAAGAACCCCGACCTGATCTTCTTCGGCGGCCTCGATTCTCTCGCCGCGAACTTCATCAAGCAGATGCGCCAGCTCGGGCTGAACGCGCAGTTCGTCGGCGGCGGCGGCGTGAAGGACAACGAGTTCATCAAGATCGCGGGCCCGGCCGCCGAAGGCGCGATGGCGTGGGAATACGGCCGGCCGCTCGACGAGCTGCCGCAAGGGAAGGATTTCGAACAGCGCTTCAAGAAGCGCTTCGGTGTCGACGTGCTGTCGTACGCGCAGTTCGGCTACGACGCGGCCTGGGCCGCAATCAAGGCAATGCAGGCGGCCGGCTCGACCGACCCGAAGGTCTATCGCCCGGCGCTCAAGAAGATCGACTTCGAAGGGGTCACCGGCCGCATCTCGTTCGCGAACGACGGCTCGCTGAAGAGCGGCATGTCGACGCTGTACCAGGTGAAGAGCGGCACGTGGAAG
The DNA here is from genome assembly GCF_025560745.1 of Burkholderia sp. S-53. Classification (NCBI taxonomy): domain Bacteria; kingdom Pseudomonadati; phylum Pseudomonadota; class Betaproteobacteria; order Burkholderiales; family Burkholderiaceae; genus Burkholderia; species Burkholderia sp. S-53. Next base: position 1,212,338 of record NZ_CP090483.1, on the reverse strand, counting down.
ACGATCGTGACGAAGGGAGGCTGATCGGCGGTGCCGGCGGCCGGCGGCGGAAACGCCGCCCGGCCCCGGAGATCGGCGAAGTCACATCGATCTCATATGACGACTGATGTTGACGCGATTCGACCGGGCCTGCGGCAACGCGGGCCGCACCGCCCGGCAGATCAACTGGCCTGCGTGTCGCGCTCGGCCTCGGCCGCTTCGTGCGCGCGGCGCAGCCGCTCGCGGCTGTTGGTGAGGTGCGTGCGCATCGCGGCGCGGGCGGCCTCCGGGTCGTGGCGCGCGATCGCCTCGTAGATATCCTCGTGCTCGTGGTTCAGCCGGCCGACATAACGCTCGAGGTCGTCGCCGGCAAAGCGCGCCGAATTCACGCGCGTGCGCGGGATGATCGACGTGCCGAGCTGCGTCATGATGTCGACGAAATAGCGGTTGCCGGTGGACTGCGCGATCTGCAGGTGGAACTGGAAGTCGAGCTGCGCCGTATCGCGGCCGCCGCCCGCCCCCGTCGCGATCGCATCGAGCGCGCGCCGCAGCGCGGCGAGGTCGGTATCGTTCGCGCGCTGCGCGGCGAGGCTCGCGCACTCGCTCTCGAGGCTGATGCGCAGTTCGAGCACTGCGAGCACGTCGCGCAGCGTCGTGATCGTTGCGGGATCGATGCCGAGCGTCTGGCGGCGCGACGGCTCCAGCACGAAGCTGCCGATGCCGTGGCGCGTTTCGACGAGGCCGCTCGCCTGCATCCGCGAGATCGCCTCGCGCACGACCGTACGGCTCACGCCCTGCGCCGCCATGACTTCGGTTTCGGTCGGCAGCTTGTCGCCGGGACGCAGCGTGCCGTTTTCGATCTGCGCGGTCAGCGCGTCGACGACATCTTGTGCGAGGCTGCGTGCGCGACGGCGCGGCGCGGCGGGAAACGTAGGCACGGACATGAGGCCGGTTCCTTTTTGAATGATCGTAATGTGTGTGGGCCGAGGGTTTACGCGGGGTTTGAGCGACAGCCGATGATTCATTATACTGCGTCACAAGTCATCCGACGACTGATGATCGACGCACGGATCTCCTGTCGACTCAAGCCGGCGTTCCGGCGCCTGCCTGGTCCCATGCGTTACGATCAGCCAGCGTTCGCGTTTGCGCTCCGCTGGTCCGGTTGTCGCTCCCACCCCGTTCCGGGTTGCTGTCGACATGCAGGCCTTGCGCGCCGCGCACGTCGGTTGTCGAATGATCGCACCTCCCGCCGCGCGCGGCAAAGCTTTTGCCGCACGGCATTGCCCATCCTTTCGCCATCGCCGCCCATGAACGCCGTCACAGCCTCGCCTTCCCACGACACGCCGCGCATCGTCGACCTGCAAGCGATTCCGGTCGCCGGCCACGACAGCATGCTGCTCAACCTGAGCGGCGCGCACGGTCCGTTCTTCACCCGCAACCTCGTGATCCTGAAGGACAGCGCGGGCCGGACCGGCGTCGGCGAAGTGCCCGGCGGCGAAAGCATCCGCCGCACGCTCGACGATGCACGCGCGCTCGTCGTCGGCCAGCCGGTCGGCAATTACCATGCGGTGCTCAACGACGTGCGGCGCACCTTCGCCGACCGCGACGCGAGCGGCCGTGGGCTGCAGACCTTCGACCTGCGCACGACGATCCACGCGGTCACCGCGCTCGAAGCCGCGCTGCTCGACCTGCTCGGCCAGCACCTCGGCGTGCCGGTTGCCGCGCTGCTCGGCGAGGGCCAGCAGCGCGAGCGCGTCGAGATGCTCGGTTACCTGTTCTACATCGGCGACCGCACGAAGACCGCGCTGGCCTATCGCGACGGCAGCGGCGCGACCGACGACTGGACGCGCGTGCGCGACGAGCCGGCGCTGACGCCAGAGGCGGTCGTGCGCCTCGCCGAGGCCGCGCATGCGCGCTACGGCTTCAACGACTTCAAGCTGAAAGGCGGCGTGTTCGAAGGCGCCAGCGAGATCGAGGCCGTGACCGCACTCGCCGAGCGCTTCCCCGATGCGCGCGTGACGCTCGATCCGAACGGCGCGTGGTCGCTCGACGAGGCCGTGCGGCTGTGCCGCGACCAGCATCATGTGCTCGCCTATGCGGAAGATCCGTGCGGCGCGGAGAACGGTTACTCGGGCCGCGAGGTGATGGCCGAATTCCGTCGCGCGACGGGGCTGCCGACGGCGACCAACATGATTGCGACCGACTGGCGGCAAATGGGCCATGCGGTGCAGTTGCAGGCCGTCGACATCCCGCTCGCCGATCCGCACTTCTGGACGATGCAGGGTTCGGTGCGTGTCGCGCAGATGTGCCGCGACTGGGGTCTCACGTGGGGTTCGCATTCGAACAACCACTTCGACGTGTCGCTCGCGATGTTCACGCATGTCGCGGCCGCCGCGCCGGGCCAGGTCACCGCGATCGACACGCACTGGATCTGGCAGGACGGCGAACGGCTGACGCGCGAGCCGATGAAGATCGAGAACGGGCTGGTGGACGTGCCGAAGCGGCCGGGGCTCGGCATCGACATCGACATGGATGCGGTCGCGGTCGCGCACGAACTGTACAAGCAGCACGGGCTCGGCGCGCGCGACGACGCGGCGGCCATGCAGTATCTGATTCCAGGGTGGACGTTCAACAACAAGCGCCCCTGCCTCGTGCGCTGAGCACGGACGGACCGGGCGGCGGGCTCGCCCGGTCGGAACGAAATCGGCAGGAATGGTGCTGTTCGTGGCTGGCCCGGCTGAGGTCGGGCCGGAGAGGCCGTGCAGGTGGAACGAGATCCGGGTGGTTGTCGCTATGCCGGACCTGGTCGGCCGAACCAACTAGTCGTAAGCACCTACCCGTCCGGACCTAGCCGGCTGCCCCTACCCGGCCGCCCCAATCCCCCGCGCCATCCCCGATGCGGCGAACACGATGACGACCAGCAGCACAGCCTGCCAATGGCCGATCCGCACATAGGTGCGCGCCCGCCCGATCTCGGGCATCTGCTGCTGCCGCGCGGCGACACGCCAGCGGATCAGCCCGAGCATCGGCACGACCTCGAGCAGCAGGATCAGCACGAGCGCGGTCATCTTCAGATGAAAGAGCGGTTCGTGCAGGTAGTACGCGGTGCCTTTCTCGAACCCGCCGAACGCGCGCATCAGCCCCGTCACGATCAGCACGAGCGCCGACAGCCCCCAGGCTGCATCAGCCTTGAATACGCCGGGCAAGTCGGCCGCCTGCGCCGACGCGATGAGCCGGCGCAACGCGCGGTTGCGTCCTGCGATCGCGGCAAACGCGACGGCGAACGCGCTCAGGTGAACGGCAGCCAGCAACCAACGGACGATCATCACGCCTCCTTGTCGCCCGCGCCCGGTGCGCGAGCCCTGTCAGACGATCTGCTTGAGCGCTGCGTCGAGCGCGAGCACCGCGACGCGGTCGCCGTCAGTCGCGAGCGGCGCGCGCATCACGATCTGCCGGTTATGGCCGACGGCCGCCGGCGAATCCCACAGCAGTTCCACCTTCGGCCGCCGGAACAGGCCGCCGCCGCGCGGCGGCACGGCAGCCGGCTGCGCGTCCGGCGTCGCGGCGGACGCCGCCCGGCCGGGCCAGCGCACCGACAGTTCGCGCGCGTCGTACTGGCCAACCTTGCGGCTTTCCATCCAGACGATCGCGGTGCGCGTCAGCATGTCGAGCGAAATCGCATAACGGCCGACCGCGAAGCGGCGTGCCGCCACGTTGGTGCGCCACAGCGGCCGCGGACGGCAGATCCAGACGATCGCCGCGTAGAGCGCCGGCGCAGCGACAAGCCAGCCGTTGGTCGCCGTCACCGCATGCAGCGCGCCGCGCCAGCCGGCCGCCCACGCGAACATGCCGATCGACCAGACGGCGAACAGGAAACCGATCAGCGCAAAGACGCGCAGCGCCTGGCGCAGCCACTGCGGCAGCGGATGGAACGGCCGCTCGGCGCGCGCGACGGCGCCCGGCAGCGCGAGCAGCAGGAAGATCAGCACGAGGTAGACGAACGCCCACGGCGACGACACCATCGCCGACAGCGATGAGCGATAGCCCATCTGGGACATCGAGAACAGCCAGCGCGCGAGCAGCACGAGACCGATCGCACGCAACGCGAAGATAACACCGGCGCCGGGGGCCGGCGCTGCGCGCGTGGTTTTCGTTCTCGCCAAGACTGCTCTCCTCTGGATGATCGTGCGGAGCCGGATTTCACGGCACGGCCATTATAGGGACATTACCGTCTGGACAGACGGCAGGATGGCGTGCCGGGCCGCTTCAGGGTCCGTTCGCGACGTCGGGCGCGGCGAGAATACAACAGATCCGCGCCGCGGATGTGACAACGCCCCGCCGGGAACCCGGACGGGGCGTCGATGACGGCCGCGCGCCGCAGCGCGGCGGCGGCCGGCGAATCAGCTTGCGTTGACTTCGCGCAGCACGGTGCGGCGCTTCTGGCGCAGCAGTTCCTCGTAGCCCTTCACGTAGTTCTGCGCCATCACCTTCGACGAGAAACGTGCTTCGAACGCGGCGCGGACCTTCTCGCGCGGCAGCGTATCGAGGCGCTTGAGCGCCGCGACGGCCGACAGTTCGTCTTCGACGACGAAGCCCGACACGCCGTTGTCGATCACTTCCGGCACCGAGCCGCGCTTGAACGCGATCACCGGCGTGCCGCAGGCCATCGCCTCGATCATCACCAGGCCGAAGGGCTCCGGCCAGTCGATCGGGAACAGCAGCGCGTGCGCGTTGCCGAGGAATTCGGTCTTTTCGGACTCGCTGATTTCGCCGATGTACTCGACGTGCGGCAGCGCGAACAGCGGCTTGATCTTTTCTTCGTAGTACGCGCGATCGGCCTTGTCGAGCTTCGCGGCGATCTTGATCGGCAGGCCGGCCTGCTCGGCGATGCGGATCGCCGTGTCGACGCGCTTCTCCGGCGAGATGCGGCCGAGGAACGCGAGATAGCTCGGCTTCACGTTCGGGATCGGCGTCAGCAGGTTTTCCGGCAGGCCGTGATAAACGGTCGACAGCCAGTTCGCCTGCTGCAGCGGGATGCGCTGGTTGTCGGAGATCGACACGACCGGCACGTCGCTGAATGCGTTGAAGATCGGCTGCAGTTCCGGCAGGTCGAGACGGCCGTGCATCGTCGTCAGATGCGGGACCGGCTGGCGCGAGAACAGCGAAAACGGGTAATAGTCGATGTGGCAGTGCAGGACATCGAACTCTTCCGCGCGGCGGCGCACCTGCTCGAGGAGCAGCATGTGCGGTGCCATCACGTCGCGGATCGTCGGGTCGAGGCGCAGCGCCTGCGGCCAGCACGCTTCGAGCTTCGCGGAAGTTTGCGAATCGCCGCTCGCGAAGAGCGTGACGTCATGCCCCATCTCGACAAGTGCTTCGGTGAGGTAGGACACCACTCGCTCGGTACCACCGTACAGCTTCGGGGGGACCGCTTCGTGCAACGGAGCGATTTGGGCGATTCGCATGCGTAACTCCTAAAAAATCGGCTAAAAACCAGGTATGGGTCGGCAACCTGCCGGCGGTCCGGGCTGGATGCATTTCATCCGAAAATCGGACGAATCAGCCTGCCGGGGGCGTCGAACCCGCGCTGCTCAAGGAGCGTCGGCGACGCGACAGGCATAGAACGTTTGAAACGAAGACCCGTTGACAGGGGTTCGTAAAAAACCTGGAATCGAACCCGGAGCCGATTATCTAGGGTTAATCCCGATACGGCGCACAACATTTCAAACACTTTACTTTGTTACAAAGGCGCAACACTTTGCAACCCGCGGACTTGGGTGTCCGTTCTAGAGTGGAAGGCCCTTTTGGCGATCCTTGTCCCCCGTGACTGCCGGCAGCGTGATTCCGGCACATGAGGCAGGACGGGATGCCGGATTTTATCTCAAAATCGATCGCGAGCCCCTGGCCAAGGCAAGATTCGCGCAGCGCAAGGCACGGCCTTGTTTACAATGCCGGATTATTCAGTCCGGGCGAACGCCGGCATGCGATCCAGCCGCCACGCTCAATCACCGAATCACCGCACGCATATTTTGGAATCTCTCACCCCTGCCCAGCGCAACGCCCACAACGCGAAGCTGTCGAGCTACGCGCACCGGCCGATCGCGTTCCTGTTCCGCTACATCCGCCTCCATCCCGTCGCACACCTCATCGTGCTATGCAGCGTGGTGGCCGCCGTCGGCTGCGCGCTCGGCTCGCAATACGCGATCAAGCACCTGATCGACGTGCTGGCGACCGGACGCCATCACCCGGGCCCGCTGTGGAGCGCGTTCGCGCTGCTCGTCGGCCTGATCGCGGCCGACAACCTGCTGTGGCGCGTCGGCGGCTGGGTCGCCGCGCACACGTTCGTCGCGGTCACCGGCGATCTGCGGCGCGACCTGTTCCAGTACCTGATCGGCCATTCGCCGACCTACTACTCGGAAAAGCAGCCGGGCACGCTCGCGAGCCGCATCACGGCCACGTCGAACGCGGTCTACACGTCGGAGAACACGATGGCGTGGAACGTGCTGCCGCCGTGCATCGCGGTGATGGGCGCGATCCTGATGATCATCGTCGTCAATCCGCTGATGGCCGCCGGCCTGCTCGGCTGCTCGGCCGTGCTGTCCGTCATCCTGTTCAAGCTCGCCGGGCGCGGCTCGGCCCGCCACCATGCGTTCGCGGCAAAGGCCGCGGCGGTCGACGGCGAGCTCGTCGACGTGATCGGCAACATGGGCCTCGTGCGTGCGTTCGGGATGACGCTGCGCGAACAGAAGCGTTTCGGCGCGACGGTCAAGGCCGAGATGGACGCGCGCCAGCAGAGCCTGCTCTATCTCGAGAAGCTGCGCCTGCTGCACGCGGTGATCACCGCGATGCTGTCCGCCGGCCTGCTCGGCTGGGCACTGTGGCTGTGGGACCAGGGCCGCGCGACGTCGGGCGACATCGTGCTCGTCAGCTCGCTGGGCTTCACGATCCTGCACGGCACGCGCGACCTCGCGGTGGCGCTCGTCGACGTCACGCAGCACGTCGCGCGCCTGTCCGAAGCCGTGAAGACGCTGCTCGAGCCGCACGGGATGCAGGACCGCTCCGACGCGCAGCCGCTGTCGGCCAAGGGTGGGCGCGTCGACTTCGAGCGCGTGACGTTCGCGTATCCGCACCGCCGCGCGATTCTCGACCACTTCGATCTCCATATCGAACCGGGCCAGCGCGTCGGCCTGATCGGCAAGTCGGGCGCCGGCAAGTCGACCGTGCTCGCGCTGCTGCAGCGCTTCTACGACACGCAGGACGGCGTCGTGAAGGTCGACGGCCACGACGTGAAGACGATCACGCAGGACAGCCTGCGCCACGCGATCGCGCTCGTGCCGCAGGACATCTCGCTGCTGCACCGGACGATCTACGACAACATCGCATACGGCCGCCCCGACGCGACCCGCGACCAAGTGCTCGCCGCCGCCCGCGACGCGCGCTGCGCGGAGTTCATCGAGGCGATGCCGGAAGGCTATGACACGATCGTCGGCGACCGCGGCGTCAAGCTGTCGGGCGGCCAGCGCCAGCGCATCGCGATCGCGCGTGCGATCCTGAAGGATGCGCCGATCCTGCTGCTTGACGAAGCGACGTCGGCGCTCGACAGCGCGTCCGAGGAAGCGATCCAGAGCGCGCTCGACCGCCTGATGGTCGGCCGCACCGTGATCGCGATCGCCCACCGCCTGTCGACGCTGCGCAACTTCGACCGGATCATCGTGATGAGCAACGGCAAGGTGATCGACGACGGCAGCCCCGAGGTACTGCGCAATCGCCCCGGCCTGTATCGCGACCTGCTCGCGAAGCAGCACGGCCGCCATCATGCGGCACCCGACGGAAACGCACCGACCGGCGAACGCGTGGCCTGACGCGTCCGCGCACAGCCGATAAAAAAGCCGCCGTGCTTCACGCACGGCGGCTTTTTTCATTGCATCGGGAGCGGCCGGACGACATCGCGCGGAATGCGCCGCGCGATGCGCCGGACCTACCGGCTAGCCATGCTGCAGATCGCGCAGGAAGTTGTCGCGCCACACCGAGACGTTGTTCTCGCGAAGCTGCGCGATCATGTCCGAATAACGCGCGCGCCGCTCGGCGAGCGGCATCGTCAGCGCCTGCGACAGCGCATCGGCCATCCCGTCGATATCGATCGGATTGACGATCAGCGCGCCCGTCAGCTCACGCGCGGCGCCTGCGAAGCGCGACAGCACGAGCACGCCCGGATCGTCCGGATTCTGCGCGGACACGTACTCCTTCGCGACGAGGTTCATCCCGTCGCGCAGCGGCGTCACGAAACCCACGCGGGCGAGCCGGTACAGCGCGGCGAGTACCTGGCGGTCGTACTGGCGGTGAATGTAGAGGATCGGCGCCCAGTCGAGCTCCGCGTAGCGTCCGTTGATGCGCCCCGACTCCGCTTCGAGCTGCAGGCGGATGTCCTGGTACGCGCGCAGGTCCGCGCGCGTCGACGGTGCGATCTGCAGGAACGACACGCGGTTGCGGATCGACGCCTGGTGCTCGAGCAGTTTCTCGAACGCGCGGAACCGCTCGACGAGCCCCTTCGAATAATCGAGCCGGTCGACGCTCATGATCAGTTGCCGCCCGCGCAGCGACGTCGCGAGCGTGCGTACGGCCTTGCCGTGCTCGCCCGCCTGCGCGAGCGACGCGATCTCGTCCGGATACACGCCGATCGGATAGGCGGCCGCGTGCAGCGTCTGGCCGAACGCGTGCACGCGCATCGTGTGGCCGTCGCGCTCGACCTCGCCGCCCGCCTCGAATTCGACGTAATCGCAGAACGCGCGCAGGTCGGGCTCGGTCTGGAACCCGAGCAGGTCGAACGCGCACAGCGACTCGACGAGTTCGCGGTGCGGCGGCACGTTGACGAGCACCTGCGCGGCCGGAAACGGGATGTGCAGGAAGAAGCCGATGCGATTCTTCACGCCGGCCTCGCGCAGCGCACGCGCGAACGGGATCAGGTGATAGTCGTGCACCCAGATCACGTCGTCGTCCTGCAGCAGCGGCACGAGCTGCTGCGCCAGCCAGACGTTGACGCGGCGGTAGCCGTCGAATTCGTGGCGGTCGTACTGGATCAGATCCGCGCGGTAATGGAACGCGGGCCACAGCGTCGCATTCGAGAAGCCGCGGTAGTACTGGTCGTAATCGCGGCGCGACAGGCCGACGGTCGCGAACGTTACCGGCCCGCGCTCCTCGATGCGGATCTGCGGCGCGCCGGATGCGACGACCTCGCCGCTCCAGCCGAACCACATGCCGCCCGTCTCCTTCAGCGCGTCGTAGACGCCGATCGCGAGGCCGCCCGCCGCCGGTTCGCCTTCCGAAATCGGTGCGACGCGGTTTGAAACGATGATGAGCCGGCTCATGCGTGCGGCTGCCCCGCGCCGAGCCAGCACGCGATCTGCTCATGCAGCGCATCGACCGAGTCGAGCCGCATGCGGGCGGACGACTCGCCCGCGCCGACCTTGATCGTCAGGCCGCCGCGCGCGTTGACCACCGCGAAGCCCTTCTCGTCGGTCAGGTCGTCGCCCGCGAACAGCGGCACGCGGCCCGCGAACGGCGGCTCGTCGAGGAACGCGGCCAGCGCGCGCCCCTTGTCGACGCCCTTCGGCTTGATCTCGAACACCATCTTGCCGGGCTGCAGCACATACGCATCGGCATAGTCGGCGACGAGCCGCTCGGTCGCTTCGCGCGCCGCCGCTTCGCGCTCGGGCGCGTTGCGGTAGTGCAGCGCGACGGCCGCGCCCTTGATCTCGAGCAGCATGCCCGGATGACGATCGACGACGGCCGCGAGCTCGCGCTCGATGCGCAGCAGACGTTCGTCGTTGAAGCCGATGCGCTGCGTGTCGCCGTTCGCATCGCGGCGCTCCGCGCCGTGCAGGCCGGCGATCGGCAGGCCGGGCATCTTCAGGAACGTGTCGAGGTTGTCGATGCCGCGCCCGGACACGATCGCGACCGCGCCATGCGAGCGGCGGCGCAGCTCGTCGAGCAGCGTCAGCAGCGACGGCGGAACGTGAATGCTGTCGGGCGTCGGCGCCAGCTCGACGAGCGTGCCGTCGAAGTCGAAGAAGAACGCGGTATCGGTCAGGGACAGGGAAGCCGGAACGGATTGCATCGATTCGATAGTCTGAGGGTCGGCCGGCACGGGCCGGGCCGCCGCTGCGCGAATGGAATTGTGCGCATCTTACCGCGCCTGCGCACCGAGATGGGCGAATCCGGTGCATCGCAAGCAGCGCGCCGCCGGCCGCGTCAACTGCGACATATTGCCCCGCTCGCCCGCGCCGTACGGGTTTCGAAAGGACGCGGGCGCGCGAACTGCGCTACAGTCGCAACCGCCAGCCGCGCGACGCATGGCGCCGCGCCGGCCGGCCACCATTTCGTCCGATCGAGCCCCAGGATGTCGCCTGCCCGTCCCGCGCCACACCGGCGCTTCTCCCGCTTCATCCGCACGGCCGCGGCCCTCGCCGCCGCCGTGGCGCTCGCCGCGTGCACGCACGACGAGCCGCGCTGGAACCTGACCAACGTCACGGGCCACCTGCCCGACCTGTCGTTCACGCTGACGGGCGGCGACGGCCGTCCGGTCGACGCCGATGCGTTCCACGGCCGCGTCTCGCTCGTCTACTTCGGCTACACGCACTGCCCCGATGTCTGCCCCGAAACGATGGCGCGGCTGATGGAAGTGCTCGCGAAGCTCGGCCCGCAGGCGAACGACGTGCGCATCCTGTTCGTCTCGGTCGATCCCGCGCGCGACACGCCGCAGGCGATGCAGTCGTATGTCGCCGCGTTCGACGCCGCGCATGCGCGCGGCCTGACCGGCACCGACCGTCAGATCGAATCGCTCGCGAAGCGCTATCGCGTCGCGTACCAGATGGAAAAACGCGATCCGTCCGGCGGCTACGAAGTCACGCACAGCTCGGCCGTCTACATCTTCGATGCAACCGGCCGCGCGCGCCTGCTCGCAACCGACCGCGACTCGCCCGACGCCATCGCCGCCGACGTGCGCCGGATCATCGGCACCGCCTCAACTACCTGAATGCATTCCGACATGAAGACGAAGACTACCTTCAAGACGCTCGCCCTCCTCGCCGCGCTGTGCGCCGGCGCCCACGCGTATGCCGCCGGCGCGATCACCGCGCAGAACGCATGGGTGCGCTGGCTGCCGAACAAGCTGCCGGCCGGCGGCTACGTGACGCTCGTGAACACGGGCGACAAGCCGGTCGATCTCGTCGACGTCGACAGCCCCGACTACGGGATGACGATGCTGCACCAGACCGTCTCGAACGGCTCGACGCAGAAGATGGAAATGGTCGACAAGCTGACGATCCCCGCGCGCGGCAAGGTCGACATCGCGCCGGGCGGCTACCACTTCATGCTCGAGGAGCCGAAGCACGCGATCAAGCCCGGCGACACCGTGCACCTGCGCCTGAAATTTTCCGACGGCGAAACGGTCGACGCACCGTTCGCGGTGAAGTCTCCGGCCCAGGCGAAGTGATACGCGCACGATGAACCTCCTGTACTGGCTCGATCCGTGGGAACCGTCGCCGACCGTCGTCATCGCGGTGCTGACGGCCGCCGTGCTGTTCGCGCGCGGCGTGAAGAAGGCGAAGGTGTCGCCGCTGCGGCAGTTCTCGTTCTGGTTCGGGCTGACGGCGCTCTACATCGCACTGCATACGCGGCTCGATTATTTCTTCGAGCACGAGTTCTTCCTGCACCGCGCGCAGCATCTCGTGCTGCACCACCTCGGGCCGTTCTTCATCGCGCTGTCCTATCCGGGCGCGGCGATTCGCGCAGGTATCCCGTTCAGTTGGCGGCAACGCTTCGTGCGTCCGGCGCTCGCATGGGCGCCCGTGCGCGCGACGCTCGACGTGGTGTTCCATCCCGTCGTCGCGGTCGTGCTGTTCGTCGGGCTGATCTATTTCTGGCTGCTGTCGCCGATCCACTTCATCGCGATGCTCGACTGGCGTCTCTATCGCGTGATGAACTGGAGCATGGTGATCGACGGGCTGCTGTTCTGGTGGCTCGTCGTCGACCCTCGCCCGGCGCCGCCCGCGCGACTGTCGCCCGGCCGCCGGATCCTGATCGTCGTCGCGGCAATCCCGCCGCAGATCGCGCTCGGCGCGCTGATCTTCTTCACGCCGCACGAGCTGTATCCGATCTACTCGATCTGCGGCCGCGCGTTCACGTGGCTGAGCCCGCTGCGCGACCAGCAGATCGGCGGGCTGCTGCTGTGGATTCCCGGCTCGATGATGAGCGTGATCGGCGCGCTGATCGCGCTGCGGCACTGGCTGCGGCTGTCCGCGCGCGGGCGCCTGATCGGCGAACGGGCCGTGCAGCGCACGGACAAGCCGCCGGTGGCACACGCCGCGCACTGACTGCGGCGCGGCGCGTGGACAATCATGCGCGCGTGCTGCTCATCCACACGTGCGGGATGCCGTCCTCGTCGTGCACGTCCGAACTCGGCGTAAAGCCGAATGCCCCGTAAAAGCGCTGCAGGTGGGCCTGCGCATGCAGGCTCACGGGCGTGTCCGGCCACTGCGCGCGGATATGCTCGAGCGCACGCGACAGCAGCCCGTTGCCGAGCCCCGCGCCGCGAAACGCAGCGGTCGTCAGCACGCGGCCGATGCGCACATCGGTGTTCTGCGCATCGGGCAGCAGCACGCGCAGATAGCCGGCCAGGCGGCCGGCCGGATCGTACGCGGCCAGGTGCCACGCGGCCTGGTCCGCGTCGTCGATGTCGCGATACACGCAGTTCTGCTCGACGACGAACACCGCGCTGCGCGCTTCGAGGATCGAGTAGATTTCGTGCGCCGTCAGCGCGTCGAAGGATTTCCAGCGCCAGTCGAGATCGGCGGCGCTCGGGGATGCGGCGGGTGCGGATGCGTTCATGTGCGGTCCTGATTCGGGCGCGCCGGCCGGCGCGCGGCAATCGTCGATTATGCCTCGAAGCGCACACGGCGCGAGACCGTCCACCCACGCGCGAAAAAAAGGCCCCGCATTGCGCGGGGCCTGTCCGTCATGCCGGCATCTGGCCGAAGCGGCCGCTGTTGAAGTCGTCGATCGCGGTACGGATCTCCGCTTGCGAGTTCATCACGAACGGTCCGTACCCGACGACGGGCTCGTCGATCGGCTCGCCGCTCAGGATCAGCAGCTTCGCGTCGCCGTTCGCTTCGATCTCGACGTCGCGGCCGTCGCGCCCCAGTTGCACGAACTGCGCTTCGCGGGCGACCGTCTCGCCGTTCACCTGCACCGTGCCGCTCAGCACGACCACCGCGAGCGTACGCCCTTCGGCGATCGGGAAGCGCGCGTGGCCGCCTGCCACGAGCCGCACGTCCCACACGTCGATCGGCGTGTGCGTGCGGGCCGGGCCGCGCCGCCCGTCGAGCTCGCCCGCGATGATCCGCGCACGCCCCGCGCCGTCAGGCAGCTCGACCACGGGGATGTCCGCGTTCAGCAGCGTCTGGTAGCCGGGCGCGCCCATCTTGTCCGCGGCGGGCAGGTTCACCCACAACTGCACCATCTCGAGCGGGCCGCCCCGCTTCGTGAACGCCTCCGAGTGGAATTCCTCGTGCAGGATCCCGCTCGCGGCCGTCATCCACTGCACGTCGCCCGGGCCGATCGTGCCGCCCGCGCCGGTCGAGTCGCGGTGCGCGACTTCGCCGTCATAGACGATCGTCACCGTTTCGAACCCGCGGTGCGGATGCTGGCCGACACCGCGCGGCGCCGTCGCCGTCCCCGGCTCGAACGTCGCGGGGCCTGCGTAATCGAGCAGCAGGAACGGGCTCAGGTGCGTGCCGTGAGACTGGTAGCTGAACATCGAACGCACCGGGAAACCGTCGCCGACCCAATGGCCGCGCGGCGCACTGTACACACCCTGGATCTTCTTCATTGCCCTCTCCAAATTGCGGCGAAACACGTGTTTCGCATCCTGAGTAGGAATATAGAGGTGGAACGATCGATCCGGTAGACTGCCAAAATCGCACTCAGCGTTCCATTTCATGAACGATAAAGAGCGGGATCTGAACGATCTCTACTACTTCGTGCAGGTCGTCGAGCATGGCGGCTTCGCGCCTGCCGGGCGCGCGCTGGACATGCCGAAATCGAAGCTGAGCCGCCGCATCGCGCTGCTCGAGGAACGGCTCGGGATGCGGCTGATCCAGCGCTCGACGCGCCGCTTCACGGTCACCGACGTCGGCCAGACCTATTACGCGCATTGCCGCGCAATGCTCGTCGAGGCCGATGCCGCCGACGAGGCGATCGCGTTGCTGCACGAGGAGCCGCGCGGCATCGTGCGCGTCAGTTGCCCGATCGTGCTGCTCGATTCGCTGGTCGGTGCGATGATCGCCGCGTTCATGGCCGCGTGCCCGCGCGTCGAGATCCACCTGGAAGCGACCAACCGGCGCGTCGACGTAGTCGGCGAAGGGATCGACGTCGCGATCCGCGTGCGCCCGCCGCCGCTCGAGGACAGCGATCTCGCGCTGCGCGTGCTGGCCGAGCGCGGCCAGTGCCTCGTCGCGAGTCCCGCGCTGCTGCGCGAGCGTGGCGTGCCGGCCGTTCCCGCCGATCTCGCGCGCCTGCCGAGCCTCGATCACGGCGTGCCGCAGTCCGGGCACGTGTGGCGGCTGCGCGGGCCGGACGGCGCCCAGGCCGAAATCCATCACCAGCCGCGCTTCGTGACGGGCGGCATGCTCGCACTGCGCGCGGCGGCCGTCGCAGGCGTCGGTGTCGTGCAGTTGCCGACGATGATGGTGCGCGACGAGGTCGCGCGCGGCGAACTGGCGACCGTGCTGCCGGACTGGGCGCCCCGCCGCGAGATCGTCCATGCGGTGTTCGCGTCGCGGCGCGGGCTGCTGCCCGCGGTGCGGGCGCTGCTCGATTTTCTGGCGGAGCGGTTCGCGGAACTCGAGCCCGATTGAACCCGACCGAGCGCGCCGCGTCGCACACAACGGCGCGCTGCAGACCGCGCGCGCGTGCCGTAGACTGCGGTACGCGCATCGCGCATTTTGCGTATCGCGCATGTTCACAACCCCTATCGCTTTCCCGCCATGTTCACGCTGTCCAACGACCCCAACGCCTCCAAGGCCGATCAATACGCGACGCTCGTCGAGCAGGCGCGCGCGCTCGTCGGATCCGAACGCGATCTGATCGCGAACGCGGCGAATTTCGCCGCGCTTGTCTACCACTCGCTCGACCGCCTCAACTGGGCCGGCTTTTACTTCTTCGACGGATCGGAACTCGTGGTCGGGCCGTTCCAGGGCAAGCCCGCATGCGTGCGGATCGCGCTCGGCAAGGGCGTGTGCGGCACGGCCGCGCAGACGCGCGAGACGCAGGTCGTGCGCGACGTGCATGACTTCCCCGGCCATATCGCATGCGATGCGGCTTCGGAATCGGAAATCGTCGTGCCGCTCGTGGCCGGCGACGGCACGCTGATCGGCGTGTGGGACGTCGACAGCCCGGTCGCCGCGCGCTTCGACGACGAAGACCGCCAAGGCATGGAAGCGCTGTGTCGCGTGTTCGTCGAACACGCGTGGCAAAAGGCGCGCGGTTAAGCCTCCCGCAGCCGGTCGCCGAAATCGCGCGCGACGCGCGCCGCGCGACCTCCAGCGAAACGGGCCCCGCGACGGGGCCCGTTCAATTGTGCCGCTGCGCCGCCATATGCGGCGTACTGCAGGCGTCAGGCCGCGTGCGTGCCGGAAACTGCCACGAATGCCTGCGGCTTCTCATCGTCGGTCAGCACCTCGAAGCCCGTTTCCGTCACCACGACCATGTGCTCCCATTGCGCGGACAGCGAATGGTCCTTCGTGACGACCGTCCAGCCGTCCGCGAGCACGCGCGTGTCGCGCTTGCCCGCGTTGAGCATCGGCTCGATCGTGAAGATCATCCCCGGCCGCAGCGGCACGCCGGTGCCCGGGCGGCCGTAGTGAAGCACCTGTGGCTCGTCGTGATAGACGTCGCCGATGCCGTGCCCGCAGTACTCGCGGACCACGCTGAACCCTTCGCGATGCGCGACCTGCTGGATCGCATAACCGACATCGCCCAGCGTCGCGCCCGGACGCACCGCGCGGATGCCCGCGTGCATCGCCTCGTAGGTCGCCGCGACGAGGCGGCGTGCGAGTTCGCCCGGTTCGCCGACGAAATACATGCGGCTCGTATCGCCGTACCAGCCGTCCTTGATCACCGCGATATCGAGGTTCACGATGTCGCCGTCGCGCATCGGCCGCGACGTCGGAATGCCGTGACAGACCACGTGGTTGACCGACGTGCACAGCGTCTTCGGATAGCCGTGGTAGCCGATGTTCGCCGGGATCGCGCCGAGCACGTCGACGATGTAGTCGCGGCAGCGCGTGTCCAGCTCGTCGGTGGTGACGCCAGGCTTCACGTGCTCGGTGATCATCGTCAGCACCTGCGACGCGAGCTTCGCGGCCTCGCGCGACTTGGCGATTTCTGCGGTGCCGCGGATCGGGATTTCGCGCTTCGCCATTACGCCACCTGCTCGATGCCGTGCGCGACCGGTTCCACCGGCCCGGTGTCGCCGCCCCGTGCTTCGGCCTCGATCAGCATCCGGCAGATGTCGCCATAGGACAGCGCCGGATTGAGTTCCGACAGCATGCCGACACGCAGCCAGTGTTCGGCCTGCGCATTGATCGAACGGCTCAGCGCCGTGCTCGTCGAGCGCAGCCGTTCGTGCATGTGCTCGGAAATCTTGATGATGCCCATATATCCCCAATTAAACGAAACGTAGTCACATCGTATATTACGCTGCGTGCGACGGGCGGGCAAGCCGTTCGGATGCCGTCGCGCCATCGGCCCGCCGCGGCAGTGCCGTTGACACCGAATTCCAGTTTGCTGGAGAATGAATCCATCATGCAAGAATCAGTGACGACCGCTGCCGACGAAACCGGCATCAACGAGCGCATTGCCCGGCGCGTGCGCGACCTGCGCACGGCTCGAGGCTACACGCTCGATGCGCTGGCCGCGCGCTCCGGCGTCAGCCGTTCGATGATCTCGCTCATCGAACGCGCGTCGGCCAGCCCGACTGCCGTCGTGCTCGACAAGCTCGCGGCAGGTCTCGGCGTGTCGCTGGCCGGGCTGTTCGGCGGCGACCGGGACGACACGCCCGCGCAGCCGCTGGTACGACGCGTGCAGCAGGCCGAATGGCGCGATCCGGCATCCGGCTATGTGCGGCGCAATCTCTCCCCGCCCGGCTGGCCGTCGCCGATCCAGCTTGTCGAGGTCGATTTCCCGCCCGGCGCGCGCGTCGCGTACGACAGCGGTGGACGCGAAAGCGCGCTGCATCAGCAGGTGTGGATCATCAGCGGCCGTGTCGACGTTACGTTCGGCGGCGAGCTTCACGAACTTCACGAAGGCGACTGCCTGGCCATGCGGCTCGATCGGCCGCTCGTCTTCAGCAATCCGTCGCCGCATGCCGCGCGTTATGTCGTCGTGATCTGCGATGTGTCCGCCAGCGGCGGCATTCGGAGCGTGTGATGTACGCCCCGCCCCGTCATGCGATGCGCGCGCCGTGTGCGCGCTTCGCTCTAAACCAACAGGAGCCCGTATGAATTCCCCGAACCAGCGCGACGACGACGTGCGCCTGATCGATTGCAGCGAGGCCGAGCACGCAGCGGCCATCCTCGAGATCCTGAACGATGCGATCGAGAACTCGACCGCGCTGTACGACTACCGGCCGCGCCCGCCGGAAGCGATGGTCACGTGGTTCGCCGCGAAGCGCGCGGGCGGTTTTCCGGTCGTCGGCGCGGTGGACGCGGCGGGCACGCTGCTCGGCTTCGCGAGTTGGGGCACGTTCCGCGCGTTCCCTGCGTACAAGTACACGGTCGAACACAGCGTCTACGTGCACCGCGACCAGCGCGGCCGCGGGCTCGGCGAGCTGCTGCTGCGCGAAGTGGTCCGGCGTGCACGCGAAGCGCAGGTGCATGTGCTGGTCGGCTGCATCGATGCGACCAATGGCGGGAGCATCGCTCTGCATACGAAACTGGGATTCGTGCACTCGGGCACGATCACGGAGGCGGGATTCAAGTTCGGCCGCTGGCTCGATGCGGCGTTCTATCAGCTGACGCTCGACACGCCGGCGCAGCCGGTGGATGGTTGACCGTCTGCAGGCCGTTGCATTCGCAACGGCCGCGAAGCCGCGCAGAAAAGAAGAAAATATCCCGCTGTCGCGATAATGCCGTTCAGTTAAGCGACTGAACGGCATCATCGCGAATGCGGGGCTTTTCTCTTCCGAACTCAAGGAAAGCGGCACCCCCGAATCGATCGTCCTTGACAAGTTCCGACGAACGATCGGCGTCGAGCAATGTGACTGATCTACCGCCATCGCACCGACTGCGCCGCATCATCCAACTGAAGATGATGAGCGTGCGCCACTAGCCTGCCCGACTACTGCCACCACTTGAGCTAGTTGTCTGATGGCAGATAATTGATGAACCAGATCCCGCCATCTGGAGATGATTGGAACAAGCCCACATTCGGACCGTTAACAGCCGATGCAATCGCCCCCGTAAAGCTTGATTTTGCTTGCCCCACCAGATCAGGGATTCCAGCAGGCCAATAATTAGTGCCATTATTAATCTTGCGAGAAACCGAGTAAACCTGCCCGCTACCGTTCATCCAAAACAATTGAGTATCGTTATCCATAGTTGCAGTCAACACAATGGAGTCCCCGGCAGCCGGAGCATAATCCGGATATGTTGACTCCTCCGGCTGCCAATATCCGGATGCACTGCCAATTCCACTCCCCCCAGTTGCCGTATACGCACAATAATACAAATCATTAACACCAGATGACGGGCTTGTGTTATATGCCGCGTAAACTGCGCCACTATTTGCAGGATCAAAAATCGCAGCCGGACTACCGGAAAATTTCGGCTGCTTTCCTATATGCGAGAAAGCTCCAGCAACAACAAACGCGTCATATTTGCCGACCGCCGTCTGCGTCGCTTGATAAACATTACCATCCGCCTTAAGCGCTACAACTTGGTAGGGGCCCTGACCACCCCCAATCGAAATAACCTTAAACTCGGACACTTTAGTTTCAAAACCCGTTCCGATCGGAGAACTATCCCACCCACCCTTCCAAAAACCAAATTGAGTTTCGGTCGCATGCCACATCCGCCCTTTTTCATCAAGCGCGAATGCCTCAAAAAAACCTTCCTCATTCAGCACCAGCTTTACCTGACCACGAAAGCGGGTACCACTCTCCAAACCACCAGTGATTTGGACAGTTTTAGAAATCGAGATCGTTGCACCCGGATTGATATAACTAATCCGGATATCGTTAAATGCTTCCACGCAAAGCACGCCAAGCCAGCCCGTGGCCGAATCCATGGTCCGGTTTGGGGCCGCAGCGACAGCCGGACTCGATTGAAGCGGCCGCTTGAGAGAGGTCCATGACCCTGGCGTCGCGCTCTGGTCAATCGGGCACACGCTCAACGTACTCGACGAATCCCGTGCAAAGACGTAGATAGAGGCGCTCCCGTTATTGTAATAAATTGGCGCAGTCAAATTCGGCCCGTTTTGATCAAAGGCACAATACCCCCCAATACTACTCCATCCCGTCGTGTTAGAGACCCACAGATCCGAACGACCGCTCTCTTCTCGCGAAAATTCCGTCGACATGATATTTCCCCAATAACAGATAGCGCTACAAATCCCCCTTGGCCGCGCACATCCGCAGCATGCAAGGCAGAATTGTAGAAATCAATAAAAGATAAAAACCATCGCCGCACAAAATCGAGACATCAATTAACAGTAATGACCGGATCCCATTGAAAATACCCAATCACATTCAACTTTCCATCATAAACTTGCTCGGTAATATAAAACCTTATCGAATAATGCTCCTCACCAGGACTCAAAACATCACACGACAAATAATATTCATAAGCAAGTCGCGGAGTAAATTTAAGAGGGTCTATCACAGGCGCCCCATTTACCATGACCTTCGGATTTACGTCCGGCACCGGAATATTGGGAGTTGCGACCTTGGGCGTAGGCTTCGATGTAACCCACTCATTTTTCCGAGGCCCTCGATCAGTCAAAAAAATATCGTAAATAACAGCACAATATTTAATATCACTGGAAAACGTAATTCCAGCCCATCGAATCTGATCGCCGATGGTCGCCCTAATATTCAAATCCGCCGTAGCTTGCGAATCACGATCCTGAAGATAGATACTCGGAGCCACCATGTAAATGTCTTGATGCCAAATGGGAATCGGATTTTCCGCCGTGGATCGAACAGGAGAACTTTGCTTATAAACATAAGCGTTTAAAATTGCACTCACATCAAAAACGATTTCCGTGTCAATTGTCGCCATCTCAACCCCCTTTATGGGTTTAAACTGAATATGAAAGTGCGCACCCACCCAAAGTACACCTCCATACATACCCGATCCATTACATTCAATTACACAAACTCGCCTCAATCCGGGTTGAACCGCACAGATTGCTAACAAATCGGATAACGAAATTGCACATCATTCACGAAACGGAGAGGTTCCTTCCGGGATGATTCGGTCTGCTTGCGTGTCCGCCCGCGACGACGCCCCGAAGAAGCACTCTTTCGATCCGATCACCGTCACGATCAGGGCACCGGACATACTTTTCACGACGTCGGGAATTTTTATTTCGCCGATCGCCAGGTAGCACTCAAACCCGATTACGACGAACAGCGCCACCGTGTACATGCAGGTGAAAGTGTGCGCCGCGTGGTCATGTTCAGCCGCCGTGTACTGGCGAGCGCTTGCCCCGGCGGCATCGAATACACGCCACGACTTCGCGCCCTCCGGCTGTGCGCGCAGATTCGTAGGCCGGCGCTTTCAGCCGCGTCGGCACCACGAACCCGCGCTGCCGCCCTTGCGAGCTGTTCACAAACGACCGCATCTTCGTATCGCCGCCGTCGCGCAGCGTTGTTGGCCGTGAGCCACTTCTTCCCGGGTCGGCCATGTTCGAGCCGGGGAAAGGCGATACCAGCTCATTGATTCGAAACCCTGCGACGCCGTGAAACGTCGCCGTCGCGACCTATCGTCCGCGACGTACCGCACGAATGCGCATGACGTCGTCCACAACGAGCCGCAACGTGGGCAGGTGTATCGGGCTGATTCCGGTCGCGCGCGGCCGTAGACTTCGTGCACAACATCGGCGTCCTCGCTCCAGGTGACGTTCTCCCACGCCAGCTCATGCTCCTCGTCGCAATCGGGGCACGGGGCACGGGGCACCACATGGACGCGCCGATCCGAAGCCGCGTACGCCTGCTGGATGCGAGACAGGCCGTCGACGGTCGGCGTACCACCCAAAGATCATCTTGCGTCGCCGGCCCGAATAGCTGTTGTTCCGCTCCGCCAGCAGCATGATCGAGTCGCCTTGTTCGCGCACGTTCGTGTTCGCGTCCGTCCGGCTCCTCGACCGCAACGACCGGAGCCGGCGTCGACTTCACATCGTCAGGCGCGTTCGACATGATGAACGTCAGGAAGCCGCGCGGCGCCGTATTGCGCGTACAGCTCCGGCGCCAGCTTGTCCGGCAGCACCAACAGTTCCGTTTGAAATGCGCCGACCGTGAGGCCGTACGCCTGTTCGAGCTGCGCCGCGTCGACGAGCTGCCCTTTTCTTTTCCGCCAACGTCGGCAGCTTGATCTCGCGATCGACACGTTCGGTCATCGCGCGCTCAGCGACGCAGCAATGCGCCCCATACCGCCGCAGTTACCGCACGGTTCATATTCACGAAATACCGGCGGGCCGTTACGGCCGCCGAAGAACGGTATATGCACCTCAGACATGCCTACCTTCGTGGTGCCCGCGCACACGCTGCATGGTTCCGCGACCGGCATCGCAACGCGTACACAACGCGCGACCCCGCGCGCCGCATTCGACGCACTGATCGTTCACCCACTCATCCAGCAAGCGAATCGCGAACCGCTCGACAATGTCGACGGTCGCGCGCTCGACCGCATGCCCCGCCCGCTGATCACGGCGCTCGTCTCGTGTGATGCCCGTAAAGCGCCCCGGCGTGCGGATCATCTGCGCCAACAGCAGCGACGCCCGTCGAACCATCGCAGGCGTCGCCTGCGGCCCGGCCTTGATCCGGATAAGCAACCGATCGAGACCGTTCGCAAAGGCGAGTGCGCTGCTCGGTCCTCCAGCCGTCGTCAGCACATACGAGAATGCGTACGTCCGGATGCGCCGCACGCAGATACTCGCGAATTGCATCCAACGTTGTCGAGATCATTCCCCGCTGCTGGACGACTTCCGCAGGTACGATGCCGGCACCTGGCAACTGCTCGATGTGAGCAACGTACGCATCGCCCTCCTCTTCGGACTGGAACGTCAGGGAAAGTGGCTTTGAAAGGAACTCGAACGTCGGATGATGTACTCCCGCGTTACGGAGGGTCGTAATCGCGTGGTTGCCATGCGCTGCCGCGAACTCGCCTGCACGGCCAAAGAGCCGACTTAGGCGTGGTCTCGTGTGTTTCTTGAGTGGTTAGAGGCGACTTTGTGCCACTCTAGGCGATTTTCTTACAATGATGAAAGCAAGACAGAAAAAGAAAAGCCCCGCCGAAGCGGGGCTTTTTCTCTTCCTACCTGGAGGCGCGAGCCGGAGTCGAACCGGCCTAAACGGCTTTGCAGGCCGCTGCATAACCGCTTTGCTATCGCGCCAAAAGCGGACTGTCCGGATGCCGTGAAGGCAAGCGACAGATTTTTTATTCGAGGACCGTAAGTCCATCAAATAAAAAGGGAAGCTTGGCTTCCCCATTACTTGGAGCGGGAGACGAGTCTCGAACTCGCGACCTCAACCTTGGCAAGGTTGCGCTCTACCAACTGAGCTACTCCCGCATTGTCCTGCATGTGCAGCGCTTTGCCGACCAACACGCTGCCGAAAAATCCTGGAGCGGGAGACGAGTCTCGAACTCGCGACCTCAACCTTGGCAAGGTTGCGCTCTACCAACTGAGCTACTCCCGCATTTGTCCTGCATCTGCAGCGCTTCGCCGATCAATACGCTGCCAGAAAAATCTGGAGCGGGAGACGAGTCTCGAACTCGCGACCTCAACCTTGGCAAGGTTGCGCTCTACCAACTGAGCTACTCCCGCGTATTGCTGCGCTACTGCTTCTCCGTCGCACTTACTTCGCCGTGCAGCGGAGAAGCGAGATTATGTCGAAGGCACATTCGTGTGTCAAGGGCTTTTCCTGCCCTTTTTCCAAAAACCTGCGCCACCGAACGCGTGGCACAGGTCACGCGCCGCCGCGCTCACGAATTTGCGGCCACGCAAGCTTCATGTAGTACAGCATCGACCAGATCGTCAGCACCGCCGCAAGATACATCAGCCACTCGCCCCACACGCGCGTGTCGATCGTCACGATGCCGAGCGGC
This sequence comes from Burkholderia sp. S-53, assembly GCF_025560745.1. Taxonomy (NCBI): domain Bacteria; kingdom Pseudomonadati; phylum Pseudomonadota; class Betaproteobacteria; order Burkholderiales; family Burkholderiaceae; genus Burkholderia; species Burkholderia sp. S-53. The sequence continues at coordinate 1,188,978 of NZ_CP090483.1, read as the reverse complement.
AGCGGCCCGTAGAACAGCAGCATCGGGATCGCGACCATCTGGCACGCGGTCTTGAACTTGCCGAGCTGGTTCACCGCGACGCTCTTCGATGCGCCGATCTGCGCCATCCACTCGCGCAGCGCCGAGATCGCGATCTCACGGCCGACGATCACGAGCGCGATCGCCGCGTCGACGCGTGAAATCTGCACGAGGATCAGCAGCGCGGCCGTCACCATCAGCTTGTCCGCCACCGGATCGAGAAATGCGCCGAACGACGACGTCTGGTTCCACTTGCGTGCGAGAAACCCGTCGAACCAGTCGGTCAGCGCGGCGAGGATGAAGATCGCCGCCGCCGCGAGATTGCGGTGCGCGCCGCCCATCACCGTGTCCGGCAGATAGAACACGCCGACGACGAGCGGAATCAGCACGATCCGCACCCACGTCAGGAAAATCGGGAAATTGAACGGCATGGCATCCGGGACAGTAAAGGATTCGCAATTGTGCCGTGTCGACCGGCCTGCCACAAGAACGCGAAAACGCGGGCAAGGCAGCCGGCCGCACGGGCGCGTCAGTGAAGCTGCTTGTAGATCTGCTCGGCAAGCGCGTGCGAAATGCCCTCGACGCTCGCGAGTTCCTCGACGCTCGCGGCAACGACGCCGCGCAACCCGCCGAAGCGCGCGAGCAGCCGCTGCCGGCGCTTCGCGCCGACGCCTTCGAGCTCCTCGAGCCGCGACGTCTGGCGCGCCTTCGCCCGCTTCGCGCGCATGCCGGTGATCGCGAAGCGGTGTGCCTCGTCGCGGATCTGCGCGACGAGCATCAGCGCGGCGCTCTCCTTGCCGAGTTCGAGCGGCGTGCGGCCGTCCGCGAACACGAGTGTCTCGAGGCCGACCTTGCGCCCCTCGCCTTTCGCGACGCCGACCAGCATCGACGTGTCGAGGCCAAGCTCGGTGAACACCTGGCGCGCGATTTCGACCTGACCCTTGCCGCCGTCGATCAGCACGAGGTTCGGCAGCAGGTTCGACGCCTCGGCCTGGCGCGTCGACTCGCCGTCGATGCCCGCCGCATCGTCGGCGGCGGCCGCCTGCGCGGCCTGCTCGACCATCTTCTCGTAGCGGCGCGTAAGCACCTGCCGCATCGCCGCGTAATCGTCGCCCGGCGTGATGCCGGTGATGTTGTAGCGACGGTACTCGCCCGACTGCATCTTGTGATGGTGATAGACGACGCACGACGCCTGGGTCGCCTCGCCCATCGTATGGCTGATGTCGAAGCATTCGATCCGCAGCGTCGCGAGATCGTCGCATTCGTAGCTGAGCGTCTCCGCGAGCGCGCGCGTACGCGCCTGCTGCGAGCCCTGCTCGGACAGCAGCCGTGCAAGCGCGATCTGCGCGTTCTGCTCGGCCATCGACAGCCACGCGCGCCGCTGCCCCTGCGGCTGCCGCACCAGCGACACCTTGTGGCCGGCCTGCTCGGACAGCAGCTCGAGCAGGTCGCGGCTCGCGGGCGCATGACTCACGACGAGCACCGGCGGCACACGATTGCCGAGATAGTGCTGCGAGATGAACGCGTCGAGCACCTCGGCCTCGACCGACGCCACCGCATCGCCGCGCGCGCTGCCGCCTTCTTCCGCGGGCTGGCCGGACAGCACACCGTCAGTCGCGTCGGTCGCGTCGGCAATTTCCGCCGCCTCGGCCTCGTCGCCGAGACCGCCCTCGGCGAGCGTCAGCGCGCTTTCGACGTGCGTCGGGAAATACGCCTTGTCGCCGAGATGCCGGCCGCCGCGCACCATCGCGAGGTTCACGCACACGCGCCCGCCCTGCGCGATGACCGCCAGGATGTCGACATCGCTGTCGCCGCCGACCTCGATCGCCTGCTGGTGCAGCACCGTCGCGAGCGAGCTCATCTGGTTGCGCACGGCCGCCGCCTGCTCGAATTTCAGTTCGGCCGCGAACGCGTGCATCTTCTGCTCGAGCTCATTCATCACTTCGGACTGCCGGCCGAGCAGGAAGCGCGCGGCGTTCGACACGTCGACCGCGTAATCCTCGCCGGAGATCGCGCCGACGCACGGCGCCGTGCAGCGCCCGATCTGGTGCAGCAGGCACGGCCGCGTGCGGTTGTTGAAGACCGAATCCTCGCAGGTCCGCAACTGGAACACGCGCTGCAGGATCTGGATGCTCTCGCGCACGGCCCACGCACTCGGGAACGGCCCGAAATACTGGTTCTGCTTGTCGACCGAGCCGCGGTAGTAGGCCATCCGCGGAAAACGGTGCGCGGTGAGCTTCAGGTACGGATACGACTTGTCGTCGCGAAACAGGATGTTGTAGCGCGGCGCGAGCGCCTTGATCAGGTTGTTCTCGAGCAGCAGCGCCTCGGCTTCCGAGCGCGTGACGGTCGTCTCGATGCGCGCGATGCGCGTGACCATCATCGCGATGCGCGGCGACAGTTGCGTCTTCGTGAAGTAGCTCGACACGCGCTTCTTCAGATCGCGCGCCTTGCCGACGTAGAGGACGGCGCCCGCCGTGTCGTAATAGCGATAGACACCCGGCATGTGCGGCAACTGCGCAAGGATCTTCTTCGGTTCGAACGGAGTATCGGAGGCTTCTGGGGATGTCATGCGTGATCCGGGCGCCTTGTAACGCGGAACGGGTCTATTAGAATCGCCAGTTTAGAGCATTCACCGGCCCGCTTCGATGCCACGCACCACCGCTGTCCCCCAATCCGCTGCGCCGCTCGCGCCGGGCGAACCAATCGCCTGCGACCTCTTCTGCACGGTGATCGACAATTTCGGCGACATCGGCGTGTGCTGGCGCGTCGCGCGCCAGCTCGCACACGAACATGGCTGGCAGGTTCGCCTGTTCGTCGACGACCTGCGCACGTTCGCGCGCCTGCTGCCGGGGGTCGATCCCGACGCGGGACGGCAGACGGTCGACGGCATCGTGATCGAGCACTGGCACGCGGAGGTCGGCGACGCGCTGGAGATCGCCGATGTCGTGATCGAGGCATTCGCATGCGAGCTGCCCGGCGTGTATCTCGCCGCGATGGCGCGCCGCGCGCGGCGCCCGGTGTGGATCAACCTCGAATACCTGAGCGCCGAGGACTGGGTCGCCGATTTCCATTTGCGGCCGTCGCCGCATCCGCGCTACCCGCTGCTGAAGACGTTCTTCTTCCCGGGCCTGTCGGCCGGCACGGGCGGCGTCCTGAAGGAACACGACCTCGATGCGCGCCGCACCGCGTTCGAAACCGACGCGGCCGCGCGCGCCGCGTGGTGGCAGCGCGCGACCGGCGGTGCACCGCCGGCGCCCGGCACGACGGTCGTCAGCCTGTTCGCCTACGAGAATCCGGCCGTCGATGCGCTGCTCGCGCAGTGGCGCGACGGCCCGTCGCCGGTCGTCGCGCTCGTGCCGGCCGGCCGCGTGTCGCCTGCCGTCGCGCGCTTTTTCGGGGTCGAGTCGTTCGGCGCGGGCGCGCATGCGAGCAGCGGCAACCTGGTCGCTCACGGGCTCGCGTTCGTTCCGCAGGCCGACTACGACCCGCTGCTGTGGGTGGCCGACATCAATTTCGTGCGCGGCGAGGATTCGTTCGTCCGTGCGCAGTGGGCACGCAAGCCATTCGTGTGGCACATCTACCCGCAGGCCGACGACGTGCACCTGCCGAAACTCGACGCCGCGCTCGCGCACCTGTCGGCCGGCCTCGCCGACGCGCCGCGCGCGGCGCTCGGGCGTTTCTGGCATGCGTGGAACGGCGCCGGCACGCCCGACTGGGCCGATTTCTGGCAACACCGTGCCGCACTGGACGCCAACGCGGCCCGCTGGGCCGACTCTCTCGCGGCGGTCGGCGATCTCGCTGGAAAGCTGGCGGAATACGCAAAATCTCAGTTAAAATAAGCGGTTATCCGACGGCTGACCAGGCAAGCGCTCGCTTTTGGCGTCCACCGGAACGCGCCGCTTGCGCCGTCAGCCGTTGCGCAACGCTCAGGCACCTATTTATTTGATTTGATCAGGACAGTTTTTATGAAGACCGCACAGGAACTCCGCGTAGGCAACGTCGTGCAGATCGGCAGCGATGCTTGGGTCATCGCCAAGGCGGAATACAACAAGTCGGGCCGTAATTCCGCCGTCGTCAAGATGAAGATGAAGAACCTGCTGACCAACGCAGGCCAGGAATCGGTCTACAAGGCAGACGACAAGTTCGACGTCGTCGTGCTCGACCGCAAGGAAGTGACGTATTCGTACTTCGCCGATCCGATGTACGTGTTCATGGACGCCGACTACAACCAGTACGAAGTCGAAGCCGAAATGATGGGCGAAGCGCTGAACTACCTCGAAGACGGCATGGCGTGCGAAGTCGTGTTCTACAACGAGAAGGCGATCTCGGTCGACCTGCCGACGGTCCTCGTTCGCGAGATCACCTACACGGAACCGGCCGTCAAGGGCGACACGTCGTCGGGCAAGGTGCTGAAGAACGCGAAGCTCGCAACGGGCTTCGAACTGCAGGTTCCGCTGTTCTGCAACACCGGCGACAAGATCGAAATCGATACGCGTACGAACGAATACCGCAGCCGCGCGTAATCGCCAGCGTTACCCGCATCGAACAAAGCGCCCTCCGGGGCGCTTTTTGTTTGCCTGTCGCCAACAGCGGCCGCAAACCAGTGCCATATCAAGCACAAAATCCACCGCTAAAGATATTCAATTTGTATCATCGGTAACTGTTTTATAGCGCTGGAGAAATAATGAGCGTTACGCGTTCGGCGGGGCATAAAATCAGTTTTTAATCTGACATGCGGCCGCGGCCCCAAGGGCCGACAGCTCGCCTCTCTTGACTCGACTCGCGTCCACCATGCCACACGCCCTGATTGTCGAAGACGATCCCAACAGTCTCTCCGGCCTCACCGCGCTGCTCGCCGCAGACGGCTTCTCGGTCGACACGGCCACGTCGCTCGCCGAAGCGCGCACGGCGCTCGGCCGCTCGATTCCCGATGTCGTCCTGGTCGACCTGAACCTGCCGGACGGCAGCGGGTTCGACCTGCTCCAGCACCTGCCGCAGCAGCAGCCGAACGGCTCGCTGCCCGTCATCGTGCTGACGGGCAACGCGACGGTCGAAAGCGCAATCGAGGGCCTGCGTCACGGTATTTGGGACTACCTGCTGAAGCCGATCAACATTCCGCGCCTGCGCAGCCTGCTCGCGCGGATCCCCCGCCCGTACGAACTGATCGACGAAGTGCAGTCGTTGCGCGCATCGCTGCGCCATCTCGGCCGCTTCGGTGCGCTGGTCGGCCGCAGCGACGCGATGCAGCACGTGTACGACATGATCGAGCACAACGCGCGCACCGAAACGGCCGTGCTGTTCGCGGGCGAAGCCGGCACCGGCAAGAAGCTGGCCGCGCGCACGCTGCACGAACTGAGCCGGCGCCGCAAAGGGCCGTTCGTGTCGTTCGACTGCCGGACGATCGCGCATGCCGGCCGGCACGGCGCATCGCTCGACAGCGTGCTGTTCGGCCATGAGCGCGGCGCGTTCGACGGTGCCGAGCGCCGCGAATCGGGCCTGTTCGAACAGGCGGGCGGCGGCACGCTGTTCCTCGACGAGATCACCGCGCTGCCGCTCGTGCTGCAGGAAGCGCTGCTGCATGCGCTCGATTCGCAGAATTTCATGCGGATCGGCGGCACGAGCGCGATCACGAGCGATTTCCGGCTGATCGCGACCACGCGCCGCCCGGCGCGCGAAGCGGTCGCGAACGGCGCGCTGCGCGAGGATCTGTGGCTGCGGCTCGACGCGGCATCGATCACGATGCCGCCGCTGCGCGAGCGCGACGGCGACGCACTCGCGATCGCGGACGCGCTGATCGACGAACTGAACCGCGAAGCGCGCGCAACCGGCCGCAGCACGACCGACAAGCGCGCGGCGCCGGGCTTCGTGCGCGAATGCGTGTCGTACGAATGGCCCGGCAATGTGCGCGAGTTGCAGGAGCGCGTGCGTTTCGCGTACGACGCCTCGGGCGATTTCATCGAGACGCTGCGCGCGGGCGAGACCAGCTTCGCCGCCGGCGCCGCGCTGAACGGCAGCAGCGTGCAGATCAAGGTCGGCACGCCGCTGGCCGACGTCGAGGATCTGCTGATCCGCGCGACGCTCGACGCGGTCGGCGGCACGCGCCACCGCGCGGCGACGCTGCTCGGCATCAGCCCGAAGACGCTGTACAACAAGCTGCAGCGGATGAAGGTGAACTGAGCGCGCGGTGCTGCATGCGGGCGCTGGCAGGGTTTGACCGTTAGTTGCGCTGCAAGGTTGCCACGCCGGCCTGCCCGATTTCCGCCGCAGTCCCGCTCACGCCTGCCGTACCCCATGCAAAAAGCCGCGCAACAGCGCGGCTTTTTGTTTCAGCGACCGGAATGGCGCGGTTCCGCGCCCCCTCCCCGCTTACGCCAGTGCGCTGCTCAACAACGCCTGCGCCTGCAGATACTCGGGCTGCACGATCAGCTTGTCCCACTTGAGCGCCTTGCCGCGCGCGCGCATCCGCTTGAGGCGCCGCGCCGACTCGGCCGATGCCTGCGCCTTCAGCCCGTTCAGCACGACCTCGGCCGCGTCCGGCTGGTTGCAGACGAGCACCATGTCGCACCCGGCGGCGAGCGCGGCTTCGGCCGCCTGCGTGAGCGTGCCGCCCTCGCGAGCGGCCTCCATCGACAGGTCGTCGCTGAAGATCGCGCCCGTGAAGCCGAGCCGGCCGCGCAGGATGTCCTGCAGCCACAGGCGCGAGAAACCGGCCGGCCGCTTGTCGACCTGCGTGTAGATCACGTGCGCGGGAATCACCGCGGACAGCGACAAGCCGAGCCAGTCGTACGGCGCGACGTCCTGCTTGAGGATCGCGTCGAGCGTGCGATCGTCGGTCGGCAACGCGACGTGCGAATCGGCCTCCGCGAAGCCGTGCCCCGGAAAATGCTTGCCGCAGTTCGCCATGCCGGCAAGCGACAGCCCGTGGTTCAGGCTCTTCGCGAGCAGCGTGACGACGCGCGGATCGCGATGGAATGCGCGATCGCCGATCACTTTCGAGTGCCCGTAGTCGAGATCGAGCACGGGCGTGAAGCTCATGTCGATCCCGCACGCGCGCAGCTCGGCGGCCAGGACGTAGCCGACGGCGGTCGCAACCTTCGTCGCGAGCAGCACGTCGCGATCCCACAGCTCGCCGAGGCGGCGCATCGCGGGCAGCACCGTGAAGCCGTCGGTGCGGAACCGCTGCACGCGCCCGCCTTCGTGATCGACGGCGATCAGGATGTCTTCGCGCACCGCGCGGATCGAGTCGGTCAGCGCGGTCAGCTGCGCGCGATTCTGGAAGTGCCGCGCGAACAGGATCACGCCGCCGGTGTTCGGATGCGCGAGGCGCCGCGCATCGTCGCGCGTCAGGGCCGTGCCGACGACGTCGAGCATGACCGGGCCGGGAGTCGTTTTCATCGAATCGGGAATTCCGTCAGGAGGAGGTTCGGGAAACAGGTGCGGCGTCCGTCTCGGCGATCACGAACGACACCGCATAGTCGCGTTCGTCGCTGACCGTCACGCGTGCCGTGATGCCGCGCGCGGCAAGCCAGTCGGCCAGCTCGCCCGACGCGACCACATACGGCTCGCCGCTCGGGTGGTTGAGGGTCTGCAATGCACGCCACGTCATCGGCCAGTGCATGCCGAGCCCGATCGCCTTCGAGAACGCTTCCTTCGCGGAAAAACGCGTCGCGAGAAACGCGATGCCGCGCGCCTCCGAGCGTGCGCGGCGCGCATGGAATACGCGCAGTTCGTCGGGGCCCAGCACCTTCTCGGCAAACCGGCCGCCGGTGCGCTCGAGCACGGCCGCGATGCGGCTCACCTGGGCAATGTCGGTACCGATGCCGTAGATCGCCATGTCAGTACGCGCCGGAGTGCCCCGGCAGGGCCGGGTGGCAAACGACGCGCGCGGCGCGATGCAATTTCATCTTCAGCGTGCGCCGCCATGCAGTGCGGCGACCATGATCGCCTTCATCTCGCGAACCGCGTTGTCCCAGCCGGCGAAAATCGCGTGCGCGACGATCGCGTGGCCGATGTTCAGCTCGACGATGCCGTCGATCGCGGCGATCTGCTGCACGTTCGTGTAATGCAGGCCGTGACCCGCGTTGACCTTCAGGCCGAGCTTCGCGCCAGCCTGCACGCCCGCGACGATGCGCTCGTATTCGCGCTGCTGCTCGGCTTCGTCGTGCGCCTCGGCGTAGCGGCCCGTATGCAGCTCGATCACCGGCGCGCCCGCTTCGTGCGCGGCGCGGATCTGCGTTTCGTCCGGGTCGATGAACAGCGACACGCGCACGCCCACGTCGGCAAGCTGCTTGCACGCCGCACGCACGGCCTCGAAGTGGCCGGCGACATCGAGGCCGCCTTCGGTCGTCAGCTCCTCGCGCTTCTCGGGCACCAGGCACGCGTCGTGCGGACGCACTTCGCACGCGATATCGAGCATCTCGGCCGTCACCGCGCACTCGAGGTTCATGCGCGTCTTCAGCAGCGGGCGCAGCTTGCGCACGTCCGCGTCGACGATGTGGCGGCGATCCTCGCGCAGGTGCAGCGTGATCGCGTCCGCGCCGGCCTCTTCGGCGGCAAGCGCCGCGCGGATCGGATCGGGATAGGTCGTGCCGCGCGCATTGCGCAGCGTCGCGACGTGGTCGATGTTCACGCCGAGGTCGATGGCGGTGGGCGTTGTCAGGAAGAAGCTCATAGGTTTTGCAGGTCGATCAGGATCTGGCGCGTGGCAAGCGGCGTACCGCCGAGATAGGTGTTCAGCAGGAAGCGCATCAGCGTCTTGCTTTGCGCAACCGTCTGGGCTCGATGGTAATCGTCCTGCTCCATGTCGAGCAACGTCTGTCCGGCGATGACCGGCCAGTGCGACGGTACGTCGTCGTCCGCATTGCGCACGCCGCGCTCGGGATCGAACACGTACCGGCCGTCGGGCTCGACCGCACGACGCGCGACCGTGCGGTTCAACGCCATCGCATAGCCGGTCTCGCGCAGCAGCACGCGCTCGAACGAGCGCAGTACCTGCACCGCGGGCTCGCCGTGCGCGAGGCGCGTGAGGGTCAGCACGTAATGATTGAACAGCGGCGGCTGGGGATCCTCGCGCGCGCAGAATTTGACGAGCAGCTCGTTCGCGTAGAAGCCGCACAGCAGCCCGTCGCCGCCGAGCGGCAGCATCCCGCCGACCCACTCGGCGCCCGTCAGCGTGCGCACCTCGGATTTGCCCGACCAGGACAGCAGCAGCGGCTGGAAGGTCTGCAGCACGCCGCGCAGCGCGGAGTGCGGGCGCTTCGCCCCCTTCGCGACGAGCGCGAGCCGGCCATGATCGCGCGTCAGCACGTCGACGATCAGGCTCGTTTCCCGGTACGGATAGCTGTGCAGCACGAACGCCGGCTGCTCGGCGACGCGGAAATCGGACGTGCGAGACGTCGCGCGCCGCGCCTTGCGCGGCGGTTCGGGCGGTGCCGGCAGCGGCGCGTCGTTCGCGCCGGCCGTCACCGCGTCTTCAGTCGACGTCAGCGCGTCATTCGTACCCATAGGCGCGCAGCCCCGCCTCGTTGTCGGCCCAGCCGCTCTTTACCTTCACGAAGGTCTCGAGGTACACGGGGCCGTCGAACAGCTTCTCCATGTCCAGCCGCGCCTCGGTGCTGATCTGCTTGAGCTTCTCGCCTTTCTTGCCGATCACCATCGCCTTGTGCATGTCGCGTTCGACGAGGATCGTCGCGAAGATGCGCTTCAGGCGCCCCTCCTCCTCGAACTTGTCGATGATGACGGTGCTCGTGTACGGCAGTTCGTCGCCGGTCCAGCGGAACACCTTCTCGCGCAGGATCTCGGCCGCGAGGAAGCGCGAGCTGCGATCGGTGAGCTCATCCTCGCCGTAGATCGGCTCGCCTTCCGGCAGGTACGGCTTGATCGTCTCCAGCAGGCGCTTGATGTCTTCCGGCTGCTGCGCCGACAGCGGCACGAGCTCGGCGAATTCGCGCAGCGTGCTCATCTTCTGCATGAACGGGTACAGCGTCGCCTTGTCGGTCACACGATCGACCTTGTTCGTGATCAGCAGCGTCGGCATCCCGGGCGGAATCAGGTCGAGCACCTTCTGGTCGTCGGGCCCGAAGCGGCCCGCTTCGATCACGAACAGGATCACGTCGACCGACGTCAGCGTCGACGTGACCGCGCGGTTCAGCGAACGGTTCAGCGCGGTGCTGTGACGGGTCTGGAAGCCCGGCGTGTCGACGAACACGAACTGCGCGTCGTCGAACGTGTTGATGCCGGTGATGCGGTGGCGGGTCGTCTGCGCCTTGCGCGACGTGATGCTGATCTTCTGGCCGACAAGTGCGTTCATCAACGTCGACTTGCCGACGTTCGGGCGGCCCACGATCGCGATCATGCCGCAACGGAAACCGGTAGGAGCGGGAGTGTTCATATCGTTTGGGAGACAGGTTCGGAAACGGCCGCGCGGCGCGCGGCACGATCGATGGGCAATTCAGTGGTCGGCATCGGCCACGCGCGCCTGCGTGGCAGCGAGGCTCGCACCGCCCGGCGTCGGATCGGAATCGGGCGTCGCGGCATCGCGTGAGCGCACGGCTGCGCGCGAAGCGGGGTCGGAACCGGCGGGAAGCTTGTCGGCGGACGATGATGCCGGATCGGCTGCCTGGCCGGCCGCCTTGTCGGCTGCACGCGGTGGTGCGGCTTCCGCGGGCTTTTCCGCAACTTTGTCGGTGCGCTCGGCCGGCTTTTCGGCAACCTTGTCGGTCGCCGGCTTCACCGTCCGTTCGCCCTTGTCGGCAGCCGTCTCGACATGCGCCGCGCGAATCGCGGCCATCGGCGCCGCAGCCGGCTCCGCGCCGGCGCCGGGCGCAGCAGTTGCCGCGGGCGCCGCACCGGCCGCCTTGGCCTCGCGCGCCGCCGCACGTTCCTTCCGCTCCGGCGAGCGCAGGTCGAGCGCTTCCTGCACGCCCTTCACGCCCGGCACGATTTCGGGTTCGACATGCTTCGACCCGCGCGCGTTTTTCGAGCGCTTCGGCTTCGCGGCCAGCATCGGCGCGGCCGCCATCACCTCGTCGAGCGCCTTCTTCGCCGCGGCCTGCTCGGCCGCGCGGCGGCTCGCACCGGAACCCGAAACCTTCACGTCCAGCTTCGGCACCGTGCATTCGACTTCGAATTGCTGATTGTGCGCCGCACCATGCGTCGCGACGACCGTGTAGGTCGGCAACGCGATCTTGTGCCCCTGCAGGTATTCCTGCAGCAGCGTCTTCGCATCCTTGCCGAGGGTGCGCGGATCGATGTGGTCGAGAATCGGGATGTAGAGGCGCTTGATGACCCCTTGGGCGGCTTCGAAGCCGCCATCGAGGAACACGGCCCCGATGATGGCTTCGAACGCGTCCGCGAGGATCGACGGGCGGCGGAAACCGCCGCTGCGCAACTCGCCCTCGCCCAGCCGCAGTCCGTCCGAAATATTCAGGGCCTGAGCAATCTCGTACAGCGACTGCTGCTTGACGAGGTTGGCGCGTACGCGCGACAGATCGCCTTCGTCCAGCTTGCTGAAACGCTGGAACAAAAGGGCGGCCACCGCGCAATTCAGAACGGAGTCGCCGAGAAACTCGAGCCGTTCGTTGTGCGTGGCACTGTGACTGCGATGGGTCAAAGCCTGGCGCAACAATTCCGCATTGCGAAATTCGTAGCGCAGCCGGCTTTCCAACTGGGATAGGGGCATGTGCAGGAGTATAACGCGCGCGCCGGTCGGGCCGAAACGGCACGGCCGGACACGAAAAGGCGTGACGAGGCGGTGTTACCGCCGGTTCTTAAAGTAGTTCGGCAATACGCGACGCGGCCCGTGCGTCGCGTATTGCGTGTAAGTCGAATGCGATCAGTTGAAGGAACCGATGCGCTTCAGGTCGCTGAAGTTCATCCAGATGAAGAACGCGCGCCCGACGATGTTCTGGTCCGGCACGAAGCCCCAGTAGCGGCTGTCGGCGCTGTTGTCGCGGTTGTCGCCCATCATGAAGTAGTGACCGGGCGGCACCTTGCAGATCACACCGCGGCTGTTGTACGTGCAGTTGTCGCGATACGGATAGTCGTATGCGCCCATCACGAACGGCGGCACCGCGGGATTGTTGAGGATCGCGTTCTTCCGGTTGCCGATCGTCTCCTCGAACTGCTTCGCGTAGTTCTGGCGCTCGTCGTCGAAGAAATCGGGCAGCGGCGCTTCGGGCACCGGCTGGCCGTTGATCGTGAGTTGCTTGTCCTGGTACGCGACCGTGTCGCCCGGCAGGCCGATCACGCGCTTGATGTAGTCGACCGACTCGTCCTTCGGATAACGGAACACGACGACGTCGCCGCGCGACAGCGGGCTGCCCTGCGTGATCTTCGTGTTCGTGACCGGCAGGCGCAGCCCGTATTCGAACTTGTTGACGAGGATGAAATCGCCGACGAGCAGCGTCGGCACCATCGAACCCGACGGAATCTTGAACGGCTCGATGACGAACGAACGCACGACGAACACCGCCAGGATCACCGGGAAGAAGCTCGCGGTGTACTCGAGCCACCACGGCTGGCGCAGCTTCTCGTCGCGCAGCTTCGAACGCGTCTGCACGGCGTTTTCGTCCGCGAAGCGCTTGTCGATGCGCGACTGCTGGCGATCGAACTCCTCGATCGCCGAGTCGGCCGCCAAGCGTCGCCGCGGCAGGAACACCAGTTTGTCCAGCATCCACGCTACGCCCGTCACGACGACGAGCACAAAAAGAATCAGCGCAAAATTCATAAAAGGAACAGTCCTGTTATTTGTCTTCGACGCGCAAGATCGCAAGGAATGCTTCCTGCGGGATCTCGACCGAACCCACCTGCTTCATGCGTTTCTTGCCGGCCTTCTGCTTTTCGAGCAGCTTCTTCTTGCGCGTGATGTCGCCGCCATAGCACTTCGCCAGCACGTTCTTGCGCAGCGCCTTGATGTTCTCGCGGGCGATGATGTGCGCACCGATCGTGGCCTGGATCGCCACGTCGTACATCTGGCGCGGAATGATCTCGCGCATCTTCGCCGCCACTTCGCGGCCGCGATACTGCGATTGCGACCGGTGGACGATCACCGACAGCGCGTCGACCTTGTCGCCGTTGATCAGCATGTCGACCTTCACGACGTCCGCCGACCGGTACTCCTTGAACTCGTAGTCCATCGACGCGTAGCCGCGCGACACCGACTTCAGGCGGTCGAAGAAATCGAGCACGATCTCGGCCATCGGGATTTCGTAGGTCAGCTGAACCTGGCGGCCGTGATACTGCATGTTGATCTGCGAGCCGCGCTTCTGCGTGCACAGCGTGATCACCGAGCCGACGTAGTCCTGCGGCATGTAGAGATTCACCGTGACGATCGGCTCGCGGATCTCCTCGATCTTCGGCGGTTCCGGCATCTTCGCGGGATTCTCGACCATCACGATCGAGCCGTCGCTCATCTGGACCTCGTAGACCACGGTCGGCGCCGTGGTAATGAGGTCCATGTCGAATTCGCGCTCCAGCCGCTCCTGCACGATCTCCATATGCAGGAGACCCAGGAAGCCGCACCGGAACCCGAAGCCGAGCGCCTGCGACACTTCCGGCTCGTACTGCAGCGACGCGTCGTTGAGCTTCAGCTTCTCGAGCGATTCGCGCAGCGCGTCGTACTGGTTCGCTTCCACCGGATAGAGCCCGGCGAACACCTGCGGCTTCACTTCCTTGAAGCCAGGCAGCGCTTCCGTCGCCTGCTTGGCCACGTGCGTGACGGTATCGCCGACCTTCGCGGCCGTCAGTTCCTTGATGCCGGCGATGATGAAGCCCACCTGCCCCGCCGACAGCGAATCGAGATTGCGCGACTTCGGCGTGAACACGCCGATGTGCTCGACCGGATACTGCGCGCCGGTCGCCATCATCTTGATCTTGTCCTTCGGGCGCAGCGTACCGTTGACGATGCGCACCAGCATCACGACGCCGACGTAGTTGTCGAACCACGAATCGATGATGAGCGCCTGCAGCGGCGCGTCGGGATCGCCCTTCGGCGGCGGCACCTTCGCGATCAGCGCTTCGAGCACGTCTTCGACGCCGAGGCCCGTCTTCGCGCTGCAGCGCGTCGCGTCGGTCGCATCGATGCCGATCACGTCCTCGATCTCCTCGATCGCGTTCTCGGGGTTCGCGGCCGGCAGGTCGATCTTGTTCAGCACCGGCACGACCTCGACGCCGAGCTCGATCGCCGTGTAGCAGTTCGCGACCGTCTGCGCCTCGACGCCCTGGCTCGCGTCGACGACCAGCAGCGCGCCTTCGCACGCGGACAGCGAACGGCTGACCTCGTACGAGAAGTCGACGTGCCCCGGCGTGTCGATCAGGTTCAGGTTGTAGACCTGGCCGTCGCGCGCGCGATAGGACAGTGCAGCCGTCTGCGCCTTGATCGTGATGCCGCGCTCGCGCTCGATATCCATCGAATCGAGCACCTGCGCTTCCATTTCACGGTCGGCGAGGCCGCCGCATACCTGGATGATGCGATCCGCGAGCGTCGACTTGCCATGGTCGATGTGCGCGATGATCGAGAAATTGCGAATATGATCCATTCAGTGCCGATCAAGCGAAAAAGGCGCGCTCGACGACTGCGGAGCACGCCTTGTGTAAGTCGGTGAAAAAACGGCTTATTTTAGCCGAAAAGGCCTTCAGCCGGGCGGTATTTCGGACGCCGGGCCGCGCGGCGCCCGGCCGGAGGCGCCTGCCGGGCCCAGTCCGGTGCGCAGCGACGCTGGCCGGCGCCCGGCCACGCTCAGCACCGGGCCGCGAGTGCGTCGCGCACCCTCGCGTCGTCGAACCGGTGGCGGCACACCTCCGCGCCGTCCAGCAGCAGCACCGGCACATCTTCGTCGTAGCGGGCGACGAGCGCCGCATCGGTGTCGATGTCGACATAGTCGACCGCGACCCCGTACTCGGCCGCCACCGGCGCCAGTGCGTCGCGCATGTCGTCGCACAGGTGGCACCAGCCGCGGCCGTAGAGCGTGAACATCGGCGCGTTACTTCTGGCGCGGCCGCACGGGCACGAACTGCGTGTTGTCGCCGCGCCGCACGAGGACCGCGACCGCCTTCTGCGGATCGAGCTGCGCGGTCACGTCGGCGAACTGCTTCGCGCTCGTGATGTCGGTATCGCCGACGCGCAGCACGATGTCGCCGCGTTGCAGGCCCGCACGGGAGGCCGGGCCGTCGACAGCGTCGATCTGCACGCCGTTCTTCAGCTTCAGCGTCTTCAACTGATCCGCCGTCAGGTCGCTGACCGTCAGGCCGAGCGAATTGGTCTGACGCGGCTTCTGCGGCGCGTTCTTGCGCTGTTCGGCCTTGGCCGTCGACTCGGCCGGCGTCTCCGCGATCGTGATCGGCAGATCGCGCGCCTGACCCTTGCGCCACACGCTGACGGTCGCCTTCGCGCCGGGCTTCGTGTCGCCGACCATGCGCGGCAAATCCGACGCCGTATCGACCGGACGGCCGTTGAACTTCAGGATGATGTCGCCCGGCTGGATGCCCGCCTTGTCGGCCGGGCCGCCCGGCTCGACGCTGCTGACGAGCGCGCCTTCGGCCTTCGGCAGCCCGATCGAGTCGGCCACGTCCTTCGTCACCTCGCCGATCGCCACCGCGATCCGGCCGCGCGTGACCTTGCCCGTCGCCTTCAGCTGGTCGGCCACGCGCATCGCCTCGTCGATCGGAATCGCGAACGAGATGCCCATGAAGCCGCCGGTACGGCTGTAGATCTGCGAGTTGATGCCGATCACCTCGCCCTGCATGTTGATCAGCGGGCCGCCCGAGTTGCCGGGGTTCACGGCGACGTCGGTCTGGATGAACGGCAGATAGTCGCCCGTGTTGCGGCTCTTCGAGCTGACGATGCCGGCCGTCACCGTGTTGTCGAGGCCGAACGGCGAACCGATCGCGACGACCCACTCGCCGACGCGCACCTTGTTCGAGTCGCCGATCGCGACGACCGGCAGGTTCGACGCCTGGATCTTGACGACCGCGACGTCCGTGCGATCGTCGACGCCGATCAGCTTGGCCTTGAATTCACGCTTGTCGGTCAGCGTCACGTAAATGGTGTCCGCATCGTCGACGACGTGCGCATTGGTCATCACGTAACCGTCGGCCGACACGATGAAGCCCGAGCCGACACCGCGGTTCTGCTCGGTGTCGGGCGGATTGTCCGGCTGCGCATTCTTCGGGTTGCCGCCGCCATTGCCGCCGCCGTTGCCGGGCGCCTGCGGCAGCGGAATGCCGAAGAAGCGCCGGAAGAATTCCGACATGTCGCCGTTGTCGAAGCCCGGCGGGAGCATCCCGCGCGGGCCGCTGCTCGTCGGCACGTTGGCGGTCGTCCGGATGTTCACGACGGCCGGCCCGACCTTTTCGACCAGATCGGCGAAGTCAGGCAGGCTGGCAGCGGGAGCCGTCACCGCAACCGCGGTATGAGGCACGAGCGGCAGGCAGGCAGACAGCGCCGCCGCCGCGAGCCATTTGCGCAGCGTGAGTTTCATCATGTCGGAAGCCGTAGCGTTACTTGGAAGCCTTGTATTCTATGGCAGACGCGAACTGCTGCAACGTAGCCGGCGGCACTTCGCCGAGCACGGTGATCCAGTAGTCGCCGCGACGCTTCACGAGAACGTGCGTCGCACCGGTGCTGCCCGCGCCTTCCTTGCGCGTGTTCTTGTCGGCCGGTTCGATGAAAACGGAGATCGTCGCGAGACCGTCGGTGAAGACGGCCTGATCGACCGGAATCGGCGGATCGCCCGCATCGCGCGCTGCCATCGGCCGGCGCACTTCGCGGATCTTCTGGAAGCCGGCGACGCTCGGCGCGAGCTGCCAGCCCTGCGCTTCCATGTCGACCGTCGCGACCGGGGGACGCACGACGGTCCAGCCGCTCAGGTTGCGCATGCCGGCCGCGATCGCGGCCTTGTCGCCGCTCCCACCGCCCGCCTGCAATTGCGAGAACGCAATCTGTTCGAGCACGTGATCGTTCGCATCGAGCGTCTGCGAGCGCAGCAGCAGCCCGGTGCGCGCGTCGGCCCAAAGCTTGTACGTGAAGCGGTAGGCATCCTTCGGCACGAGCTCGACGACCTGCGCGTCGATCCCGGCCACGCGGTCCTTGCCGAGCGACTTCGCGTCGTAGACGGACATCACGTGTTCGCCGCTCGCGCCGAGCAGCGCGGGGAACGAGTCGCGCGTCTGACGGCGCTCGACCACGCACAGCTTGCGCTCGGGCACGAACGTGTACAGCTCGTCGTTATGCCGCAGCAGTTTGCGCGGCTTGCCGTCGAGTGTCTCGATCCGCTCGAACTCGCCGTCGCGGGACGCGACGTGCGCGATGCGCGACGACTGGACATACCCGCCGCGCTGGTAGACGAACGTGCCCTCGTAGCTCTGCTGCTGCGCCGCCTGCTGGACACGGTCGAGCCAGTCCGCGGCGCCCTTGCGGGTCGCGACGGGATCGTCCGGTTGCTGGGCGCTGGCAGGAAGGGATTGAACGGACAACAGGGCGGCTGCGCAAAGCAGGAGGGCCGGCAGCCGCTTCCATCCGGAGATGGCGTGATTCAACTGCAATGTCCGCATCGGGTTTATTGGCCTGGCGTGGTGGTCACGGCAGCGCGGATCAGCGGCATCGAACCCGTGACGACGGGCTGCTGCGCGAATTGCTGGTGCGCTTCAAGGTATTGGTCGAGGCTGGCGTCGCGAATGATGTTGACGTCCTGCAGGCCCGGCTGGGCCGACGCCTGCGCGACCGTCACGCGCTGCAGGTCGCCGCCTTGCGGCGCACCGACCGACGCGACCTGGACGGCGCCCGGCGTACCGGCCGTCTGCAGTTGCGGCACGACGATCCACGTCAGCGTGGCCGCCGCGGCCGCCACCGCGAACGCGGGCACGACGCGCCGGCGCAGCGACAGCAGCCTGCGCGCGACCGGCGCGGCCGCCGGCGCGAGCAGGTGCGGCTCGCTCTCGAGCGCGGCCGACATGCGCGCGGTGAACGCGACGCTCAGCGCGGGCGACAGCGCGAGCTCGTCCGAGCGCAGCGCATCGCCGATCAGGTGGTAGTGGGCCCACGCAGCGCGATCCGCGCGGTCGAGCTCAGCCAGAAACTGCCCGTGATCCGGGCCATCGAACATTTCGCCGTCGACCAGCGCGGAAAGGCGCTCGCCGCGCGAGCACGCCTGCGACTGCGTATTGACCGACCCCATGATGCTCCCCATCTTGCACACCCCGTCGTGACTTCACGACTCTATCCGTAACTAGACCCCGACCCGCGTCGCTCCGCCTGTCGCGCTTACCAGCGCTTGCCTTCGGGCGTATCGAGCAGCGGACGCAATTTGGCAGCGATTGCCTCGCGAGCGCGGAAGATCCGCGACCGGACCGTCCCGATCGGACAGCCCATCATTTCCGCGATCTCTTCGTAGCTCAGGCCCTCGATCTCGCGCAGCGTAATCGCCTGGCGCAGTTCTTCGGGCAAGGCGGCCATTGCAGCGTTGACCGTCTCGGCAATCTGCTTGCTCATCAACATCGACTCAGGCGTGTTGATATCCCTTAGTTGGTCTGCGTCGGAGAAAGTTTCCGCTTCCTCGGCATCGGCCTCGGTCGAGGTCGGTGCGCGGCGACCCTGCGTCGCAAGGTAGTTCTTCGCCGTATTGACGGCAATCCGGTACAACCACGTGTAGAACGCGGACTCGCCGCGAAATTGCGGCAGCGCACGATACGCCTTGATGAACGCGTCCTGGGCCACATCCTCGACCTCGGCGGGATCCCGCACGAGGCGCGAGATCAGCCGAATGATCTTGCGGTGGTATTTGGAGACCAGGAGTTCGAACGCTGCCTTGTCGCCCTTCTGTACGCGCTCGACCAGAACCTGATCAATTTCTTTTTCACTCACCTGACGAATCCATTAACTAGGGATGCAACGCGGAGCGCTATTGTAGCGTTCCCGCGCCGGCCGCTGGTTACGGTCGGTAACCGCGCCGCCGTCATGCCCGCCCGGCCGCGCCCGCGGTTCTCGCGAGCACGGACAACGCGCTGAACGACGCGGCGTCGAGCGCATCGGCCGGAATCAGCAGCGGCCGGGCCCGCCGGGCACCCTGCCCGACCGACAGCACGAGCAGCAGGCTGCTCCAGTGCGCATGGCCGGTCACGCGGCCGCGGGCCAGCAACCGCCCGGTGCGACCAAACGCCGCAACTTCCCCGAATGCGTCGATCTGCAACTCGGCCGGCAGCCGGCGGGCGCAGGCCCGCGCGGCGCACACGGCCAGCAGCGCGACCGTCGCGGCCGACACGCATGCGCCCGCGGCAGCGCCTGCGCGCGGCGCCCAGAACAGGTACGCCGACGCGGCAGCCGACGCGACGAACGCGGCCAGCACGACATACGACACGGCCGAGGCCCGCAACGCAAAGCGCTGCGGACGCCCGGCCGGAGCATCGAATGGACTCGTCAAGCGATTTCAGCGTCAGACGCGCTTGAACACCAGCGTGCCGTTGGTACCGCCGAAGCCGAAGTTGTTCTTTACGGCCACATCGATCTTCATGTCACGTGCGGTGTTCGCGCAGTAATCGAGATCGCACTCGGGGTCCTGGTTGAAGATGTTGATGGTCGGCGGCGACACGTTGTTGTGCAGCGCCAGCACCGTGAACACCGACTCGAGGCCGCCCGCGCCGCCCAGCAGGTGGCCCGTCATCGACTTCGTCGAGTTCACGACGAGCTTGTACGCGTGCTCGCCGAAGGCCGCCTTCACCGCGTCGGACTCGTTCTTGTCGCCCAGCGGCGTCGACGTGCCGTGCGCGTTCAGGTACTGGACCTCGTCCGCGTTCACGCCGGCGTCGCGCAGTGCCGCCACCATGCAGCGACGCGGGCCGTCCATGTTCGGCGCGGTCATGTGGTACGCGTCGCCGGTCATGCCGAAGCCCGAGACTTCCGCGTAGATCTTCGCACCGCGCGCCTTCGCCGCCTCGTACTCCTCGAGCACCATCACGCCGGCACCCTCGCCCAGCACGAAACCGTCGCGGTCCTTGTCCCACGGACGGGATGCGCTGGCCGGATCGTCGTTGCGGGTCGACAGCGCGCGCGCTGCCGCGAAACCGCCGATACCGAGCGGCGACACCGTCGATTCGGCGCCGCCCGCGACCATCACGTCCGCGTCGCCCGCCTGAATCAGGCGCGCCGCGAGGCCGATGCTGTGCAGGCCGGTCGTGCAGGCCGTCACGGCCGCGAGGTTCGGGCCCTTCAGGCCGAACATGATGCTCAGGTGACCCGAGATCATGTTGATGATCGAACCCGGCACGAAGAACGGCGAAATCCGGCGCGCACCGCGATCGACGTAGGTCTGGTGCGTATCTTCGATCATCGGCAGGCCGCCGATGCCGGAACCGACCAGCACGCCGATGCGTTCCGCATTGGCTTCGTTCACCTCCAGCCCGCTGTCCTTGAAAGCCTGGACGCCGGCGGCGATGCCGTAATGGATGAACGTATCCATGCTGCGGGCTTCCTTCGCCGGGATGTACTCCTCGGCGTTGAAACCCTTCACCTCGCCCGCGAAATGCACGGCGAGATTCGACGGATCGAACTTCGTGACGGTGGCGATACCGGACTTGCCGGCGACGAGATTGGCCCAGCCGTCGGCAACATTATTGCCAACAGGCGAAATCAGCCCCAGGCCTGTAACAACAACACGACGGCGGCTCACGGTAACCTCTTTTCCATTATTGGATGACAAAAACAAAAGCCACAGTGTTCACAGGATTCAGCCCTGCGAGCCCTGTGGCTGTTAGTCCGTCCGGCGCGAAGCCGGCAGGATGGCGCGTCAATCGCGAAGATCGCGGCGACGTGGCGGACAAGCGCGAAAGGCGCTTACGCCTTGACGTTTGCGCGAGCGTAGTCGATCGCTTGCTGAACGGTCGTGATCTTCTCTGCTTCTTCGTCCGGGATTTCCATGCCGAACTCGTCTTCCAGAGCCATCACCAGTTCGACCGTGTCGAGCGAGTCGGCGCCCAGGTCGTTCACGAACGAAGCTTCGTTCTTGATCTCGGCTTCCGCAACGCCCAGTTGTTCAGCGACGATCTTCTTGACACGTTGTTCGATGTTGTCCATTACCCCTCCGAGGGAAAGTTCAGATTTACAAGTGCGCGCATTTTATCAGGTTTGCTGACGCGAAAACGCGCGTTGGCTTGATGGTCGATCAAGCACCGATCCGCCTGAAAAACGGGATACGGCGCGGATGGTAAACGAAAACCGTTACGACATGTACATGCCGCCGTTCACGTGCAGCGTCGTGCCGGTAATGTAACCGGCCTGCGGCGATGCAAGGAACGCGACGGCATGGGCGATGTCTTCCGGGCTGCCGAGACGGCCGAGCGGAATCTGGGTCTTGAGCGCGGCCTGCTGTTCTTCCGGCAGCGTCTTCGTCATGTCGGTGTCGATGAAGCCCGGCGCGACGCAGTTCACGGTGATGCCGCGGCTGCCGATCTCGCGCGCAAGCGCACGCGTCATGCCCGCGACGCCGGCCTTCGCGGCCGCGTAGTTGACCTGACCCGGGTTGCCGGCCGAACCGACCACCGACGTGATGTTGATGATACGGCCGCCGCGCGCCTTCATCATCGGGCGCAGCACCGCACGCGACAGGCGGAACACCGACTTCAGGTTGGTGTCGATCACCGCGTCCCAGTCCTCGTCCTTCATCCGCATCGCGAGCTGGTCCTGCGTGATGCCCGCGTTGTTGACGAGCACGTTCAGCGCGCCGAACTCCTTCACGGTCGCGTCGATCAGCGCCTCGGCGGCCGCCGCGTCGTTGACGTTCAGCACCGCGCCGCGGCCCGTGACGCCCGCTTCCGCGAACGCCGCGGTGATTGCGGCAGCGCCCGATTCGCTCGTCGCGGTGCCGATCACCGTCGCGCCCAGGCGCGCGAGTTCGAGCGCGATCGACCGGCCGATGCCGCGCGACGCGCCGGTCACGATCGCAACCTGTTTATCGAGAGTCTTTTCCATGAATCGAATATCCGTCTCTTGAGAAAAGGCGCCGCGTCAGGCGGTCACCAGCTTGAGCGCTTCGTCGAGCGACGCAGGATCGAACACCGACGCACCCGTCAGGTTGCCGTCGATGCGCTTCGTCAGGCCGGCGAGCACCTTGCCCGGGCCGCACTCGATCACGTGCGTGACGCCGGTGCCGGCGATGTGCTGCACGCACTCGACCCAGCGCACCGGGCCTGCGGCCTGGCGCACCAGCGCGTCCTTGATCGCGGCCGGATCGCTGACCACCGCGACGTCGATGTTGTTGACCACCGGAATCTGCGGCGCCTTCACGTCGACGTTCGCGAGATAGTCGCGCAACTGGTCCGATGCCGGCTTGAGCAGCGACGAATGGAACGGTGCCGACACGGGCAGCGGCAGCGCGCGCTTCGCGCCCTTCGCCTTCGCGATTTCACAGGCCTTCTCGACGGCCGCCTTCGCGCCCGCGATCACGACCTGCGCCGGCGCATTGAAGTTCACCGCTTCGACGACGCCCGCTTCCGCGGCTTCGGCGCATACCGCGCGCACCGTATCGTCGTCGAGGCCCAGGATCGCGGCCATGCCGCCCTGGCCGACCGGCACGGCCGTCTGCATCGCCTGCGCGCGGAAGCGCACCAGCGGCACCGCGTCCTTGAATGCGAGCGCGCCGGCAGCGACGAGCGCCGTGTATTCGCCGAGGCTGTGGCCGGCGACGATCGACGGCGCCGGGCCGCCTGCCTGCTGCCATGCGCGGTAGCACGCATACGCGGCGGTCAGCATCACGGGCTGCGTGTTGGTGGTCAGATTCAGCTCTTCGGCCGGGCCTTCGGCGATCAGCTTGCCGAGATCCTGATTGAGTGCATCGGATGCTTCCTGGAGCGTCTCGCGCACGACGGCCAGATCGGCGAATGCGTTGAGCATGCCGACTGCCTGCGAGCCCTGCCCCGGAAAAACGAATGCAAATTTCATATCGTCCCCAATTGAATCGATTCGGACGGCGCGCGCGAATGGCGCGCCGGTGGGATCCGCGCGCAGCAGTCGCGCGCCGCGGATCAGAAGCGGAAGACCGACGCGCCCCAGGTGAAGCCGCCGCCGACCCCTTCGATCAGCACGTGCTGGCCACGCTGGATGCGGCCGTCGCGCACCGCGGTGTCGAACGCCAGCGGGATCGACGCGGCCGACGTGTTGCCGTGCTGGTCGACCGTCACGACCATGCGTTCCTGCGGCAGGCCGAGCTTGCGGCAGGTGCTGGTCATGATGCGGATGTTGGCCTGGTGCGGAATCAGCCAGTCGATTTGTTCGGGCGCGAGATTCGCCTTGGCGAGCGCCTCGATCGCCACCTTCTCGAGCACGTTGACCGCGAGCTTGAACACGGCCTGCCCGTCCATGTACAGGAACGCGCTGCCTTCGATCACGCCGCGGTTGACGTTGCCCGGCGTGCAGAGGATATGCGAATAGCTGCCGTCCGCGTGCAGCGCGCTGCCGAGCACGCCCGGCTCTTCCGACGCGGACAGGATCACCGCGCCCGCGCCGTCGCCGAACAGCACGCAGGTCGTACGGTCCTTGAAGTCGAGGATGCGCGAGAACGTCTCCGCGCCGACCACGAGCGCCGTGCGGTGCTGGCCGCTGCGGATGAAGCTGTCGGCCGTCGCCATCGCGTACGCAAAGCCCGAACACACGGCCTGCACGTCGAATGCCGCACCGCCGTTCTTGATCCCGAGCTTGTTCTGCAGCAGGCACGCGGTGCTCGGAAACACGAAATCGGGGGTCGAAGTCGCGACGATGATCAGGTCGATCGACTGCGGATCGATACCGGCCATTTCAATCGCACGACGCGACGCCTCGAGCGCGAGGTCGCTCGTCGTGACGTCCGGTGCGGCGAAATGGCGCGCATGGATACCCGTACGCGCAACGATCCACTCATCGCTCGTCTCGATGCCTTCCTTCGCAAGACGATCGGTCAACTGCTGGTTCGTGACGCGGTCGGGCGGCAGATAGCTGCCCGTGCCGAGCACGCGGGAATAGAGGGTCGATTGGGCCATTTATGCTTTAGAGGATTGCGCAGCGGAAGGTTCGGCGTGATGGCCTGCGGCCGGGCTTGCATGGCCCGCGCCGCCCGCGTCGTGCTCGCCGTCGCCGAGCGACGCCGAATTGTCCGCCATCGCGCGCGCGAGGCGCTCCAGCACGCCGTTTTTGACCGCATCATACCCGCGTTTGATCGCCCACTCAAACGCGTAGGCATCGGCCGAACCGTGGCTCTTGATCACGAGGCTCTTCAGCCCCAGCAACGCCGCGCCGTTGTACTGGCGGTGGTCGACGCGCTTCTTGAAACGCATGAGGACAGGCAGCGCGAGCAGCGCCATCAGCTTCGACATCAGCGAACGGCCAAACTCCTCGCGGATGATGTCGGACAGCATCTGCGCAAGCCCCTCCGACGTCTTCAGCGCGACGTTGCCGACGAAGCCGTCGCACACGATCACGTCGACGGTGCCCTTGTAGATGTCGTTGCCTTCCACGTTGCCGCGGAAATTCAGCGTGCTGGCGCGCAGCAGCTCGCCTGCGCGCTTGATCGTCTCGTTGCCCTTGATGACCTCTTCGCCGATGTTCAGCAGGCCGATCGTCGGCCGCTCCTTGCCTTCGAGCGCGGCCACGAGCGCATGCCCCATCTCCGCGAACTGCAGCAGGTGCTGCGGCTCGCAGTCGACGTTCGCGCCGAGGTCCAGCATCATCGTGTAGCCGGTCGGGTTCGGCAGCGCGGACGCGATCGCGGGCCGCTCGATGCCGGGCAGCGTCTTGAGTACGTAACGGGAAACGGCCATCAGTGCGCCGGTATTGCCGGCGGAGATACAGGCCTGCGCCGCGCCTTCCTTGACGTGGTTGAGCGCGACGCGCATCGAAGAATCCTTCTTCTTGCGCAGCGCCACTTCGACAGGGTCGTCCATCGCCACGACTTCGGTGGCGGGCACGATGGTCAGCGCGGGGTCGTCGAGGGCTTTCAGCTTCTTGAGCTGAGCGCGAATCGCGCTTTCGATGCCGACGAGCATCAGGTGCGCATCGGGATGCGCGCGGACGAACTTGACTGCCGCGGGAACGGTCACGGACGGGCCGTGGTCGCCTCCCATGCAATCGATTGTGAGCTTTACGGTCATGGAATGCGACGAATTTCAGGCACAAAAAAGCGGCAGTTGAATGCCGCCTTTTTGTCGAGCCAGGAAAGTGTCAAGCGAACCAGTTGTCACGCGAACGGCGAACGTAGCGCGCAACGCGTGACTTGACGCTTAGTCGTTCTTCGTCTTGACGACTTTCTTGCCGCGATAGTAGCCGTTCGGGCTGACGTGGTGACGCAGGTGCACTTCACCCGTGCTCGGCTCGACTGCCAGCGGCGACGCCGTCAGGAAATCGTGCGAACGATGCATGCCGCGCTTCGACGGCGACTTCTTGTTTTGCTGGACTGCCATGACTAACTCCTAAATAATTTTCCGGATTCTAACACAGCCCGATCCGGCGCTTAACTACCCTGGCCCAAAGCCCTTACGCCTTCCCGCGCCACAACTGCTTAGTGTTTCTTGGTGCCGTCACCGTCCTTCTTCAGCGCTTGCAGCGCTGCGAACGGATTCGGCCGTTTGCCTTCGTCCCCGGCTTCGTCGGACTCTTCGCCCGCCTCTTCCTCGGGACCGCTCGCACCCGACACGAGGCTTTCGTGAACTGCCGGGCAAACCTCGTGCTTGGGCACGAGCGGCAACGAAAGCAGCAATTCCTCTTCGATCAAGTCGACGAGATCGAACTGGCGTGAGCCCACGATCACATCGGCTTCATCGTCGTCGAGCGGAAATTCTTCAGCTTCTTCTTCGGTCGCGACGACGCGGTACGTCATGTCGACGTCGAACGTCTGGTCGTACGGGGTCACGCAGCGCTGGCACGTGAGCCATGCATGGCCATGCACCGCGAGGCGCAGGTACGGCTGCTGCCCATCGGCGCCGTCGTCCTGCAATTCCTTCTGCGTGAACCCTTCCGCCTGCCACGTGAAGACCGTGTCGCGATCTGGCGCGTCCGCCGGCACTTCGTTTAACATGCGCGGCAGTTGCGAGAGGCGCACCGCCCCTGCTGCCTGTCGCCCGCTGCGGGCGAACTCGAACAGGTCGACCGCGTGCGGATCAAGCGGCGCCGCAGGTTTGCCAGAAGAAGTGTTCATGTGCGCTCCTGCCTACAGGCTGACTTGCGGATCCGGCTTGGCACCGCTCACGTACGGCTCATCTGCGGATGACGTACTTTACTTCCGAAGACCCGGCAGGCGCCATCACTACAGAAGCCTGCCGACGAAAAGCGGGAAAGCATACCTGTTTTACCTTTTGCGGTCAATCACTTAAGCTTGCGTCCGCGCAACGTCGCTCAACACCCCACGACTCACCGATCCAACCGACCATGCCGGATACCGTTTGCCGCCCGCCGCGGCTGATTCTTGCCTCCAGTTCCCGCTACCGCCGCGCGCTCCTCGAGCGCCTCGGCATGCCATTCGACGTCGTGTCGCCCGACCTCGACGAAACCCCGCTCGACGGCGAAACCCCGGCCGCGACCGCGCTGCGCCTCGCCGGCGCGAAAGCGCGCGCCGTCGCCGCGACGATCGACGCGCCGGACGGCGTGCTCGTGATCGGGTCGGACCAGGTCGCGACCTTCGACGGGCTCCAGATCGGCAAGCCCGGCACGCATGAGCGCGCGCTCGCGCAGCTCGTGTCGATGCAGGGCCGCGAAGTCGAATTCCACAGCGCACTCTGCCTGTACGACAGCCGCACGGGCGAAGCGCAGGTCGAGGACATCGTCACGCGCGTGCGCTTCCGCTCGCTGCCCGAGGCCGAACTCGACGCGTATCTGCGCGCGGAAACGCCGTACGACGTCGCCGGCAGCGCGAAGTCCGAAGGGCTCGGCATCGCGCTGCTCGACGCGATCGACTCGAACGACCCGACCGCGCTCGTCGGCCTGCCGTTGATCGCGCTCACGCGGATGCTGCGCGCCACGGAATTCCCTTTGTTTGCAACCAACCGTGGAGACCGCGCATGACGGCCGGCACGCTTTACCTCGTCCCGAACACGCTCGGCGAAGGCGACGAATCGATGCTCGCCGCCGTACTGCCGGCGGCCGTTCAGGCACGCGCCGGCACGCTCGGCTATTACATCGGCGAAAACGCGAAAACGACGCGTGCGTTCCTGAAGAAGATCGGCACGACGCGCCCGATCCAGGAAATCGAGATCAGCGAGCTGAACGTCAATACGCCGGCCGGCCAAATCGACCGGCTGCTCGCGCCCGTGCTGGCCGGCGCGGACGCCGGCCTCGTGTCCGAGGCCGGCTGCCCGGCCGTCGCCGACCCCGGCGCGCTGCTGGTACGCCGCGCGCACGAGCGCGGCGTGAAGGTCGTGCCGCTCGTCGGGCCGAGTTCGATCCTGCTCGCGCTGATGGCGTCGGGCCTGAACGGCCAGAGCTTCGCGTTCAACGGCTACCTGCCGGTCGACGCGGCCGCACGCGCGAAACGCCTGCGCGAACTCGAGCAGTTGTCGCGCAAGGCGCGCCAGACGCAGATCTTCATTGAAACGCCGTACCGGAATCACGCGATGCTCGACACGTTGATTGCGACCTGCGCGCCGTCGACGCAGATCTGCGTCGCGGCCGACCTGACCCTCGCGACCGAGACGATCGCAAGCCGCACCGTGGCGGACTGGAAAAAGGCGCCTGCACCCAATCTGCACAAGCGCCCCGCGATCTTCCTGCTGCTCGCGAACTGACGCCGCGGCCGTCGGCTGACGCGCGGGCCATGGCGGCCCGTCAGCCGCCGGTCAGCGCAGGCTGAACGACGCGCCGCCGGCCGTCAGCGCCTTCATCGCGGCACCGCCGACGGCCGCGCCGAACTTGCGCGCAACGCGGTTCGTCAGGCTTTCCTTCACCGTATAGTCGACGAGATCGGGCGCCTTCAGCACGTCGCGCGCGACCGTATCGGTCGTGCCGTAACCGTCGGCGAGCCCGAGCTCGACGCTCTTCTCGCCGGTCCAGAACAGGCCGGAGAACATGTCGGGTGTCTCATGCAGCCGTTTGCCGCGGCCATCCTTCACGGCCTTGATGAACTGCGTGTGCACCTGGTCGAGCAGCGCCTGCGCATGCGCGTCCATCTTCGACGTCTCCGGCGAGAACGGATCGTAGAAGCCCTTGTTTTCGCCCGACGTATGCAGGCGCCGCTCGACACCGAGCTTGCCCATCAGCCCGGTGAACCCGAAACTGTCCATCAGCACGCCGATCGACCCGACGATGCTCGCCTTGTCGACGAAGATCTTGTCGGCTGCGGCCGCGATGTAATAGCCGCCCGATGCACACATGTCGGTCACGACGACGTACAGCGGCTTGTCCGGGTGCTTCGCACGCAGCCGCCGGATCTCGTCGTAGATCATGCCGGCCTGCACGGGGCTGCCGCCCGGGCTGTTGATCCGCAGCACGACGCCGACCGTGCCGTCGTCGTCGAATGCGGCGTCGAGCGCGGTGTTGATGTCTTCGGCGTTCGCATTGACGCCTGCCGCGATCTCGCCGTCGATCGTCACGAGCGCCGTATGCCGCCCGCTCGACGAGAATTTCGAATCGCTCGAGAAATCGATCAGCGCGAACGCGAGCAGCACGAACACGCCCAGGAACGCGAAGCGGAAGAAGATCTTCCAGCGCCGCGCCGCGCGCTGTTCCTTCACGGCCGCGAGCGCGATCCGCTCGAGCGCCGCACGCTCCCAGTTCGGTTCACGGCTGTCGGGACGGGAGGAGGAATCCGGGGAATTCGGTTGGTCGGCCATGCGGTGTTGTCGTCAGTCGGTCGTGGCGGAAGTGGCAGGACGCAGGTCGGCGTCGGGCACCCAGAATACCGCACGCCCGTCGGGCGTGTCGCGTTCGTCGACCTCGACCGGCCGCAGGCGGCCGCCGCGGCACGGGCCGCCGACACACTTGCCGGTATCCGGCGCGTAGATCGCGCCGTGCGTCGCGCACATCAGGTACAGGCCCGACGACTCGAAGAACTGCCCTTCGGACCAGTCGAGCTCCATCGGCACGTGTGCACAGCGATTCAGGTACCCGTATGCGCGACCGTCGTAGCGCACGAAGAACACGACGGCCTGCTCGCCGCGCAGCGTCGCGTCGACGCGCACGCCGGCGCCGCCGTCGGCCAGCGCGTCCGATGCGCACACACGCACCGATTCGGGCGCCGCGCTCATGCGTGCTCCCGCAGCCACGCGGCCAGCGCGTCGACGTCCGGCGCGACGAAACGCGGCGCGAGCGCAGCCAGCGCGTCAGCCGTGTGCGCGCCGTATGCGACACCGACGCCGGCCGCGCCAGCGCTCGCGGCCATCTGCAGGTCGTGCGTCGTGTCGCCGATCATCACGGTGCGCGCGAGGTCCTGCCCCAATTCCCGGGACAACTCGTGCAGCATCGCCGGATGCGGCTTCGAGAACGTCTCGTCCGCGCAGCGCGTCGCGTCGAACCAGCTCGTCAGCTTCGACTGGTCGAGCACGCGATTCAGCCCGACCCGCCCCTTGCCGGTCGCAACGGCGAGCAGGTAGCCCGTATCGCGCAACTCGGCGAGCAGTTCGCGCACGCCGGCGAACAGCTCGATGCGCTGGTCGTCGAGCAGGTAGTGATGGCGGTAGCGCTCGGCCAGCCGTGGATAGTCGGACGGATCGAGGGTCGGAGCGGTAATCTGCAGCGCGTCGCGCAGGCCGAGGCCGATCACGTAGCGCGACGCCTCGTCGGACGGCGTGGGCAGGCCGAGATCGCGGCATGCGGCCTGGATGCTGTGCGCGATGTGCGCAGTCGAATCCATCAGCGTGCCGTCCCAGTCGAAGACGATCAGGTCAAATTGCTGTCGAGCCATGCGGTTCAGGCGGTATCGCGCAGTGCGCTGAGTTGATCGAGGAAGCGCTGGCATTCGTCCGGCAACGGCGCATCGAACTGCAGCGCCTCGCCGGTCAGCGGGTGGGCAAGCCGCAGCCGGTGCGCGTGCAGGAACATCCGTTTCAACGACGGCTGCGCATTCGCGCGCGCCAGCGCCTTGTTCAGTGCGAAATCGCCATACTTGGCGTCGCCGGCGATCGGCAGGCCGAGGTGCGCGAGGTGCACGCGGATCTGATGGGTCCGACCCGTTTTGAGTTCCGCTTCGACGAGTGCGTAGTCGGGCCAGCTGTCGACCAGATTGAACACCGTATGCGACGGCAGCCCGTCGTCCTGCACGCGCACGCGGCGCTCCCCTTCCGCGGTCGAATACTTGAACAGCGGCGCCTTCACCGCGCGGCGACGGCCCCAGTCGGGCTGCCATTCGCCGTGCGCGCAGGCAAAGTAGCGCTTGTCCATCCGGTTTTCGCGGATCTGCTCGTGCAGGCCCACGAGCGCCGTGCGCTTCTTGGCCAGCATCAGGATCCCGGACGTCTCGCGGTCGAGCCGGTGGACGAGTTCGAGGAATTTCGCGCGCGGGCGCGACTGGCGCATCTGCTCGATCACGCCGAACGCGACGCCGCTGCCGCCATGCACCGCGATGCCGGCCGGTTTGTCGATGACGAGCATCGCATCGTCCTCGTACAGCACGTCGAAATTCGCCGGCGGCACGATGGGCGTGTCGGCGCGTGCGAGGTCCGCCGCCGCCACGCGCACGGGCGGCACGCGGACGATGTCGCCAAGGGCGAGGCGGTACTGCGCATCGATCCGGCCCTTGTTCACGCGCACTTCGCCGCTGCGGAGGATCCGGTAAATATGGCTTTTCGGCACGCCTTTACAGACGCGCAACAGGAAGTTGTCGATCCGCTGACCGGCCGAGTTTTCGTCGATCTCGATCATCGATACCTGGCCGCTTGCGACTGAATTCTGGGATATTTTGCCTAACTCATTCATACTGAATATAATTTTGCCCAGCCTGACGTTGAGGGTGGCCTGACCGGCCGGCCCCGACCGAGTCGGGCAAGGCGCAAGCGGAAACCGTTATTTTACTTGCGCCGGGGGTCCGCTGCTCGCCCCTAATCAAAGAGATGCAGCAAGTTGCACGCACGGCGCCGCCCGTCGGCAAGGATCGCGCCCACAGGCGGATTCGGTCGGCAAGGCGCCGCGGTAACGGAAAGTTGGTTGAAAAGAATTTGATCGGCAGCCCGACGGCGCGAAGTGCGTCCGCAGGCTGCCGGTTGCGAAAATTACGGCGTTGCGCCCGATTTGGCCCCGCGAAGCGTGCGGGGCTTGGCGACGTCAAACCAGGGAAGTACACCCCAAGCGGGAAAGTCGGGCTGGATTCGATACTCCCCGCTGCGGCCCAAGCCGCAGCATCTGCCGCCAGTCGGCGCGCGCGACCCATTGCGCGCGCCCGTGGCAATGCCCGGACTCAGGCTTAGCGCGCTTTTTTGCAGCGTGCGGTGTGTGAACGCCGTGCTTTGAAGCCGTATTCGCAGGTGCCCTACGGCCGCCGGCCCCGTCTTTCGGGCCCAAGCGCCTCTTCAGGCAATTCTCCCCGCCATCGTTCCCGCTCCAGCGTGCTTGTGACAACACAACAAGGTGCGGCCTGCCGTCGTTCCCGCCCTCGCGACTGACAACCGCGAGGCGCCGGCGCGGAGCCGCCTGGAGTCGTTCATGAAACGCATGCTGTTCAATGCGACGCAGCAGGAGGAGCTGCGCGTCGCCATCGTCGATGGGCAAAAGCTCATCGACATCGACATCGAGACAGCCGGGCGCGAACAGCGCAAAGGCAATATCTACAAAGGTGTCATCACCCGCATCGAGCCGTCGCTCGAAGCGTGCTTCGTCAACTACGGCGAAGATCGCCACGGTTTCCTGCCGTTCAAGGAAGTTGCCCGCCAGTACTTCAAGGAAGGCATCGACATGCGCTCCGCGCGCATCCACGATGCCCTGCGCGAAGGCCAGGAACTGATCGTCCAGGTCGAGAAGGAAGAACGTGGCAACAAGGGCGCCGCCCTCACGACCTTCATCTCGCTCGCAGGCCGCTATCTGGTGCTGATGCCGAACAATCCGCGCGGCGGCGGTGTGTCGCGCCGGATCGAGGGCGACGAGCGCCAGGAACTGCGCGAAACGATGTCGCAACTGCAGATTCCCGACGGCATGAGCATGATCGCCCGCACCGCGGGCATCGGCCGCAGCGCCGAGGAACTGCAGTGGGACCTGAACTACCTGCTGCAACTGTGGCGCGCGATCGAAGCGGCGTCGCAAAGCGGCAACTCCGGCCAGCCGATGCTGATCTACCTGGAATCGAGCCTCGTGATCCGCGCGATCCGGGACTATTTCCAGCCCGATATCGGCGAAATCCTGATCGACACGACCGAGATCCACGATCAGGCCCGTGCGTTCATGGACATCGTGATGCCGGACAACGTGTCGAAGGTGAAGCGCTACCACGACGACGTGCCGCTGTTCTCCCGCTTCCAGATCGAGCACCAGATCGAAACGGCCTACTCGCGCACGGTGCCGCTGCCGTCCGGCGGCGCGATCGTGATCGACCACACCGAAGCGCTCGTCGCGATCGACGTGAACTCGGCGCGCGCGACCAAGGGCGCGGACATCGAGGAAACGGCAACCCGCACGAACCTCGAAGCGGCCGACGAAGTCGCCCGCCAGCTTCGCCTGCGCGACCTCGGCGGCCTGATCGTGATCGATTTCATCGACATGGAATCGGCGAAGAGCCAGCGCGAAGTCGAGCAGCGCCTGAAAGACGCGCTCAAGCATGACCGTGCGCGCGTGCAGATGGGCAAGATCTCCCGCTTCGGCCTGATGGAGCTGTCGCGCCAGCGCCTGCGCCCGGCCCTGTCGGAAGGCAGCCACGTGACCTGCCCGCGCTGTAACGGCACCGGTCACATCCGCGACACCGAATCGTCCGCGCTGCAGGTCCTGCGGATCATTCAGGAAGAAGCGATGAAGGAAAACACCGCGGCGATCCACTGCCAGGTGCCGGTCGAGGTGACCGCCTTCCTGCTCAACGAAAAGCGTCAGGAAATCAACAAGATCGAGTCGCGCTTCAAGGTCGGCATCGTGCTGATTCCGAACAAGCACCTCGATACGCCGCACTACAAGCTCGAGCGCCTGCGCCACGACGACGCACGCCTCGACGATCCGCGCGCGTCCTGGAAGATGGCCGAGGAAGCGGCCCGCGAACTCGAGTCGGAAACCGGCTACAGCAAGCGCACGGCAGAAGTGAAGCCGAAGCAGGAAGCCGCGGTCAAGGGCATCACGCCCGAGCGTCCGGCCCCGACCCCGGCGCCGCAGCGCCCGGTCGAGCCCGTTCCGGCCCCCGCACCTGTCGCCGCGGCAAGCGGCGGCTTCATCGGCTGGCTGAAGGGCCTGTTCGGCGTGTCGCCGGCTCCGGCGCCCGCGCCGGTTGCGCCGGCACCGGCGAAGGAACAGGCAGCCCGCCCGGCTCGCGAGCGTACCGAGAAGACCGAGCAGCGCGGCGGCGATCGCAACCGCAACCGTCGCGGCGGCGCGCAGCAGGCGCAAGGCGGCCGTGACCAGGCGGCAGCAGGCCGCGGCCAGCCGCAGCGCCAGGAACGCGAAGGCAAGGAAGTGCGCGAACCGCGTGAAGGCCGTGAGCCGCGCGAGGGTCGCGAGCCGCGTGAAGGTCGCGAAATCCGTGAAGGTCGTGAGGGCCGCGAAGGTCGCGAGGGCCGTGGCCAGCGCGAAGGTCGCGAACCGCGCGAGCCGCGTGAAAGCCGTGAGCCGCGTGAACCGCGCGAGAACCGCGAGCCGCGCGAGCGCGCCGAGCAGCCGGAAGGCGTCGAGGCGGCCGGCCGTGGCGAGCGCCAGGAACGCGGCGAGCGTCGCGAGCGCGGCGAACGCCGCAAGCCGACCCAGCATGCGGCCACGCTCGAGACCGTCAACCGTGGCGAAAACCATCCGGAACCGGAAACCGACAAGGCCGTCGCGGAGGCCCTGCCCGGCGCCGAACTGGCAGCCGATGCGGAAGCCGGCGCGCGTGACGGCGAGGAACGTCGTCGTCGCCGTCGCGGCCGCCGCGGCGGTCGTCGCGAGCGTGACGAAGACGGCGCAATCGTCGACCAGGCCGAGCAAGGCCCGGATGGCGAAGCCGCAGCGCACACCGTGACGCCGGAAGCACCGGCCGCTGCCGAACCGGCCCACACGGCCGCCCCGGCAGTCGTCGCGGCCGTGGCCGCGGCAGGCGCCGTCGTCGTCGAGGCGGCGGTCGAGCAGCATGCTGCACCGGCCGCTGTGGAAGCTCAGCCGGCACCGGCACACGCTGAAGTGGCTCCGGCCGCTCCGGTCGAGCCCGCAGTCGCCGCTCAGGCAGCAGAACCGGCACCGGTTGCACCGGCCGTCGACACGGAAGCCGGTCCGGCTCCGGTCGCGGTTTCGCCGACCGACGCGTTCGAAGTGCCTGCAGCACCGGCAGCAGCAGCGCCGGCCGCTGCAGAGGCACCGCAGTCCGCGCCCGTCGAGCAGGCCGCACCGGCCGTGACGAACGAAGCCGCTCCGGTGGCAGTCGAGCCGGCGGTTGTCGAACCGGTGCGTGTCGAACCGGTGCGTGTCGAACCGGTGCGTGTTGAACCGATGCGTGTCGAACCGGCACCGATCGAGGCCGTTGCGGCACCGGCTCCGGCACCGGCTCCGGCCCCCGCCCAACCGGCAGCCGCGCCCGCTTCGGCGAGCCTGGATGTCGTGCTGGAGCAGGCCGGTCTCGTCTGGGTGAACACGGACGCCGACAAGTTCGCCGCGGCGCAGGAAGCCGCGTCGCGTCTGCCGCGTCCGGCCCGCGTGCCGCGCGAACGCAAGGCGCTGCCGCCGGCCGATACGGCCCCGATGCAGCAGGTCGAAACGACGCACCACTAACCGGCGCATCGCCCGACCAGGAAAAGCCCGCCTCCGGCGGGCTTTTTCACGTCCGCGCTGCGGGTTTCCGCCCACCGGCCCGGTCGGCCGCTTGCGGCTAAAATACAAGTCTGGCTCGCACTTCTTTCAATATGTCCCGACGCATCATTCCCCTCGCCGACGTCAGCGGGATGCCGGACGTCTCCGGCGTCGCGCATGCCCCTGACGGCACGCTGGCCGACACGTTCGCCAGGCCGCTGCGCGACCTGCGCATCTCGGTGACGGATCGCTGCAACTTCCGCTGCGTGTACTGCATGCCGCGCGCGGTGTTCGACAAGGACTACGCGTTCCTGCCGCACAGCGCGCTGCTCACGCACGAGGAAATCGAACGCGTGGCGCGACTTTTCGTCGCTCACGGCGTCGAAAAGATCCGCATCACGGGCGGCGAGCCGCTGCTGCGCAAGAACCTCGAATTCCTGATCGAGCGCCTCGCGCGCCTGACGACGCATGACGGCCGCCCGCTCGACCTGACGCTGACGACCAACGGCTCGCTGCTCGCACGCAAGGCGCGCGCGCTGAAGGACGCCGGGCTCACGCGCGTGACGGTCAGCCTCGACGCGCTCGACGATACGCTGTTCAAGCGCATGAACGACGCCGAGTTCGCGAGCGCCGACGTGCTCGACGGCATCTTCGCGGCCCAGGCCGCCGGCCTCACGCCCGTCAAGGTCAACATGGTCGTGAAGCGCGGCACCAACGACGGCGAGATCCTGCCGATGGCCGAGCGTTTCCGCGGCACAGGCGTGATCCTGCGCTTCATCGAATACATGGACGTCGGCACGTCGAACGGCTGGAACATGACCGAGGTGCTGCCGTCGGCCGACGTGGTCGCGCGGATCGCCGAACATTTCCCGCTCGTGCCGCTCGACGCGCACACGGCGGCCGAAACCGCGCAGCGCTGGGGCTATGCGGACGGCGGCGGCGAGATCGGCGTGATCTCGAGCGTCACCCAGGCCTTCTGCGGCGACTGCACGCGCGCGCGGCTGTCGACGGAAGGCAAGCTGTACCTGTGCCTGTTCGCGTCGACGGGCCACGACCTGCGCGCGCTCGTGCGCGGCGGCGCGAGCGACGCCGAGATCGCGACCGCGATTGCCCGCATCTGGCAGGCGCG
This sequence comes from Burkholderia sp. S-53, assembly GCF_025560745.1. Taxonomy (NCBI): domain Bacteria; kingdom Pseudomonadati; phylum Pseudomonadota; class Betaproteobacteria; order Burkholderiales; family Burkholderiaceae; genus Burkholderia; species Burkholderia sp. S-53. The sequence continues at coordinate 1,153,009 of NZ_CP090483.1, read as the reverse complement.
CACCGACCGCTATTCGCAACTGCGCGGCAGCGCGTCGGCCGAAACCGTGCCCGACGGCGCCGGCAAGCGCGTCGAAATGTCGTATATCGGCGGCTGACGCACGCCGCCCTTTTCGCCTGCGCACGATGCCCGTTTCCGCCTCTCCTTCGATCGCCGGCCTGCTGCTCGCGGGCGGACGCGCCACGCGCATGGACGGCGTCGACAAGGGCCTGCAGCTGCTCGACGGTACGCCGCTCGCGCTGCACGTGCTGCGTCGGCTCTCGCCGCAGGTCGACGAAACGTTGATCAGCGCGAATCGCCACGCCGATCGCTATGCCGAGCTCGGTGCGCCGTTCGATGCGCGCATCGTGGCCGACGACATGCCCGATTTCCCCGGCCCGCTTGCGGGCCTGCTCGCCGGCATGCGAGCGGCGCGCGCGCCGCTCGTCGCGTGCTCGCCGTGCGATACGCCCTATCTGCCCGCCGACCTCGTCGCGCGGCTGCATTCGGCGCTCGACGCGCAGCAAGCCGACATCGCGATGGCGGTGACCGTCGATGCGCAGCAGGCGCGCTCGCCGCAGCCGACGTTCGCGCTGCTGCGCACGACGCTGGCCGACGATCTCGCCGCGCGGCTCGCGGCCGGCGACCGCAAGGTGCGTGCGTGGTACGCACGCCACAAGACGGTCGAAGTCGAGTTTCACGACGAGCGTGCGTTTTACAATGCCAACTCCTGGCAGGAACTCGCCGCGCTGGCCCGTCGCTGACGGCGCCCGCACCGTTCCCGCCCGGCGCCCACCGCACGCGAAACCCGCGCCCAGGCACCCTCCTCGCGCCACCGGCCACGAACCCGATACGCCTCGCGGCGCAGTCCGACTGATGATCACGCAATCCTCGCCCGCCTCCCGAACCGCACCCGATTCCGATGCCGCGCTGTCGCTCGCCGACGCGCAGGCACTCGCGTGCCGCTTCGCAGTGCCCGTCGATGCGTGCGACACGGTGAGACTGCGCGACGCGCTCGACCGCGTGCTCGCGGCCGACGTGAATGCACCGTTCGACATTCCCGCATACGACAACTCGGCGATGGACGGCTATGCGTTCGACGGCGGCGCCGGCGCGCCCGCGTCGCCGCAGGGGGACGTCGCGCTGACGGTGGCCGGCACCGCGTTCGCGGGCCATCCGTTCGATGGCCTCGTAGCGGCCGGCTCATGCGTGCGCATCATGACGGGCGCGCCGATGCCGGCCGGATGCGATACGGTGATTCCGCAGGAACGCGTGCGCGTCGACGGCGACACGATCCGCTTCGCCGCGCACGACGTCGCACGCGGCGCGAACTGCCGCAAGGCCGGCGAGGATCTCGCGGGCGGCGCCTGTGCGCTCGCCGCGGGCCGCATCCTGCGGCCGTCCGATCTCGGCCTGCTCGCGTCGTTCGGCTTCACCGACGTCACGGTGCGCCGGCGCGTACGCGTCGCCGTGTTTTCGACCGGCGACGAACTGCGCGAACCCGGCGAGCCGCTCGGCCGCGGCGCGCTGTACGACAGCAATCGCGGGATGCTGATCGCGATGCTCGAAAGGCTGCACGTCGACGCGATCGATCTCGGGATCGTCCGCGACGATCCGGCTGCGCTCGAAGCCGCGCTGCGCGACGCCGTCGCCGCGCAGGCCGACGCGGTAATCACGTCGGGCGGCGTATCGGTCGGCGAAGCCGACTTCACGCGCGACGTGATGGCGCGGCTCGGCGACGTCACGTTTGCGAGCCTCGCGTTGCGGCCCGGCCGGCCGCTCGCATGCGGAACGCTCGCGCGCTCGGCCGGCGGTGCCGGTCATGCACTGTTCTTCGGGCTGCCCGGCAATCCGGTCGCGTCCGCCGTGACGTTCTACGCGATCGTGCGCCCCGCGCTGCTGACGCTGGCCGGTGCGCAGACGCCGCCACCGGCGACCTACACGGCGCTCAGCACGCATGCGCTGAAGACGCGTCCCGGCCGCACCGAGTACCTGCGCGGCATCGCGACGCGTGCCGCCGACGGCCGCTGGCACGTCGCGCCGGCCGGTTCGCAGAGTTCCGCGTCGCTGAGCGGCCTCGCCGCCGCCAACTGTTTCATTGTCCTGGGCCACGATACCGCGGCAGTCGACGCGGGCACCCCGGTCGACATCCTGCCGCTCGACGGCCTGATCTGAATTCCACTATCGGTATATCTCTACGGGGGCAATCCGCACATGAAGAAACAAATTTCGTCGATCGCCGCGGGACAGACCGCAAAGGCGCTGATCCTCGTCTACCTGACGTTCAGCGTGCCGATCGTGCTGCTCGGCATTCTCGTCGCGTACATCCGCTACGGGATGGTCGAACTGAGCACGATCCTGAGCGCGCTGCTGCTGAACGCCATCCTCGGCTTCGTGCTGCTGTGGATCGCATGCCACGCATACAACTGGGTCGCGTCGCGCTTCGGCGGCATCGAGATCGTGTTGTCCGATCCGCCGGAGGAAGCGTGAGCGACACGCCGCTGATCCGCGCAGCCGAAGCGCGCGACGCCAGCGCGATCCTCGCGTTGATGCGCGAGCTGGCCGAGTTCGAGAAGCTCACGCACCTGTTCGTCGCGACCGAAGCGGATCTCGCCGACGCACTGTTCGGCAAGCGGCCTGCCGCTGAAGCGCTCGTCGCCGAGCGCAACGGCACGATCGTCGCGTATGCGCTGTTCTTCCACAACTATTCGACGTTCCTCGGCCGTCGCGGCCTCTATCTCGAGGATCTGTACGTGCAGCCGTCGCAGCGCGGCACCGGCCTCGGCACCGCGATGCTGCGTCACCTCGCGGCCCTGGCCGTCGAGCGTCGTTGCGGGCGGTTCGAATGGTCGGTCCTCGACTGGAACCAGCCCGCGATCGATTTCTACGAAAAGATGGGCGCAACCGTGCTGCCGGAATGGCGCATCGTCCGCGTGACGGGCGACGCGCTGGACACGCTCGCCGGACAGTAAGCGCGAGCCGGCGATCGCTTCATAAAAAACGGGCGCCGCGGCGCCCGTTTTCGTTCCTTGCGGTGTCGACAACGCGCGTTACGCGTCGTCCGCATCTGCGCCGTCGGCCCCTTCCGCGCCAAGCAGCCCGGCCGCCGTGTCGCCCGGCAGCGCCTCGACCTGCTTCAGCTTGCGGCTCATCACGCGCGTACGCTGCTCGGCCGACTCGATCGAGCGCGTGACCGTTTCGAGTTGCGCCTTCGTGCGCGCGAGCACGTCGCCGAACTTGCCGAACTCCGTCTTCACTGCGCCGAGCACCTGCCATACCTCGCTCGACCGCTGCTCGATCGCGAGCGTGCGGAACCCCATCTGCAGGCTGTTCAGCAACGCGGTGAGCGTCGTCGGCCCCGCCACCGTCACGCGATAGTCGCGCTGCAGCAGGTCGGTCAGCCCCGGGCGGCGCAGGATCTCCGCATAAAGTCCTTCGGTCGGCAGGAACAGCAGCGCGAAATCGGTCGTATGCGGCGGCGCGACGTACTTCTCGGCGATCGTGCGCGCCTCCAGCCGCACGCGCGCTTCGAGCGCGCGGGCCGCCTCCTCGACCGCCGCTGCATCGGCGCGCTCCTGCGCGTCGATCAGCCGCTCGTAGTCTTCGCGCGGGAATTTCGCGTCGATCGGCAACCACACCGGCGGTGCGTCGCGCGTGCCCGCATCGCGGCCCGGCAACCGGATCGCAAATTCGACGCGCTCGGTGCTCTTCGGCACCGTCGCGACGTTCTTCGCGTACTGGTCGGGCGTCAGCATCTGTTCGAGCAGCGCCTCGAGCTGCACTTCGCCCCAGGTGCCGCGCGTCTTCACGTTGGTCAGCACCTTTTTCAGGTCGCCGACGCCCGCCGCGAGCGTCTGCATCTCGCCGAGCCCGCGATGGACCTGTTCGAGCCGGTCCGACACGAGCTTGAACGATTCGCCGAGCCGCTGCTCGAGCGTTGCATGCAGTTTCTCGTCGACGGTGCGGCGCATCTCCTCGAGCTTCGCCGCGTTGTTCGTCTCGATTTCCTTCAGCCGCTGCTCGAGCGTCGCGCGCACCTCGCCGATCCGGCGATCGTTCGCCTCGGTCAGTTGCGTGAGCTGCCGGTTCAACGTGTCGCCGAACTGCCTGAGCGCGGCCGTCTGCTCCTCGCGCGCCTGCTGCGCCTGGCGCTGCACGCTCTCGCGCATCGCGTCGAACTGCTGCGCATTGCCGGCGACGAGCTTGCCGAGCTGCTGTGCGAAACCCTCGATCTGGTTGTTCTGCACGGTCGCCACACTCGTCAGTTGCGCGGCGAGCGTCTGCTGAAGCTGCGAGAAGCTGCCGGCCAGCTCGGTGCGCGAACCGCGCGCGTTCTCGACGATCTCACCGCGCAATTCGCGCTCGAGCCGCTCGACCGCGCGCGCCTGCGCATGCGCGGCGTCCTCGATCTGGTCGCCGAGTACCGCCGCATCGTCGTGGCGGCCGCCGCCGCGCACGATCGCGACGATCGCCACCACGAGCGCGACGGCCAGTACGACGACCGCCGCAAGCAACAACGTCATCGTCATGCGCGTGGCTTCCCGATCACGTCAGGGTTGATCGGATTCGGCGGCTGCCCGGCGCGCGGGCCCTCGCCCAGCGCGGCGATCAGGTTGTCTGCAGCAAGGTTCGCCATCGCACGGCGCGTCTTTTCGGTCGCGCTCGCGATATGCGGCGTCAGCACGACGTTCGGCACCTCGAGCAGCGCCGGATGCACGGTCGGCTCTCCTTCGTACACGTCGAGACCCGCCGCGGCGATCCTCCCGTCGCGCAGCGCGGCGGCCAGCGCCGCGTCGTCGACGATCCCGCCGCGCGCGATGTTGGTCAGCGTCGCGGTGGGTTTCATCTTCGCGAGCTCGGCCGCGCCGATCGTGTGATGGTTTTCCTTCGTGTACGGCAGCACGAGCACGACGTGATCGGCGCGCGCGAGCAGCGCATCCTTCGACACGTATTCGGCGTTCAGCTCGGCCTCGATCTCGGGCGCGACCCGCGACCGGTTGTGATAGATCACCTGCATCCCGAAGCCGCGCGCGCGGCGCGCAAGCGCCTGGCCGATGCGGCCCATTCCGATGATGCCGAGCGTCGAGCCGTAAATGTCGGTGCCGAGGAAACCGTCGTACGCCCACTTCTGCCAGTGGCCGGCGCGCAGCCAGTGCTCCGATTCGGCAATCCGGCGCGCGGCGGCCATCATCAGCGCCCAGCCGAAATCGGCGGTCGACTCGTTCAGCACGTCGGGCGTATTGGTGCCGAGCACGTTCGCCGCGTTGAACGCAGCCATGTCGAAGTTGTTGTAGCCGACCGCCATGTTCGCCACGACGCGCAGGCGCGGCGCCGCCGCGAGCGCCGCCGCACCGACCGGGTCGCCGGCCGTCAGCGCGCCATCCTTGTCCGCCAGACGTGCGGCCAGCGCATCCGGAGCGAGCGCGTCGCCGTTGTTCCAGTCGACTTCGAAATACTGCTTGAGCCGTTCGATCACGTCCGGAAAGATCGGACGCGCGACCAGGATCTTCTGCATCGCCATCTCCGTATGTCGCTGGCCGATCGCCGCGCGCATCGCGCCGCCGGGATCGCCCGCGCTTGGTTGAAAGTTGTCAGGTTACGCCGGGAAGAAGATCAGCGACGTCAGCAGGAACACCGGCACCAGGATGACGAGCGCCCAGCCGAGGTAGGCGAAGAAGCTCGGCATCTTCACGCCGCGCGACTCCGCGATCGCCTTCACCATGAAGTTCGGCGCGTTGCCGATATAGCTGTTCGCGCCCATGAATACCGCGCCCGCGGAAATCGCGGCGAGCGTCGAGGCGCCCGTCGTCATCAGCGTCTGCGCATCGCCGCCCGCGAGGTTGAAGAACACGAGGTAAGTCGGCGCATTGTCGAGGAACGACGACAGCAAGCCCGTCGCCCAGAAGTACATCGCGTCGATCGGCTTGCCGTCCGGCCCCGTGACGAGATGGACGATGTGCGCGAACGCGCCGTCCGCGCCGGCGCGCAGGATCACGATCACCGGCGCGATCGTCACGAAGATCCCCGCGAACAGCTTCGCGACCTCCTCGATCGGCGCCCAGTTGAACGCATTGCCTTCGCGCGCCGAACGCGGCGTCAGCGCGAGCGACGCGAGCGTCACGCCGACGAGCGCAACGTCGCGCGCGAGGTTCTGCAGCGCGACGTGCGTGCCCCACACGTCGAACGTGATGCCCGGCTTCCAGATGCCGCTCATCAGCACGAGCGCGACCACGGCCGCGAGCAGCACGAAGTTGATCTTGCCGTCGATCGACAGCGCCGCGCCGTCGGGCGTCGGATCGAGCGCGGCCGGCCGCTCCTCGCCGCCCTTCCGGTAGAAATACGTGTCGAGCACGAAGAACAGCGCCAGCAGCACGACGCAGATGAACAGCATCGGCAGCGCAAGATGGGTAGTCGTCCAGAAGAAGCTCACGCCGTTCAGGAAACCGAGGAACAGCGGCGGATCGCCGAGCGGCGACAGCGAGCCGCCCGCGTTCGCGACGAGAAAGATGAAGAAAATCACGACGTGCACGACATGCTTGCGGTTGTCGTTCGCGCGCAGCAGCGGCCGGATCAGCAGCATCGCCGCGCCCGTCGTGCCCATCACGCTCGCGAGCAGCGTGCCGAGCGCGAGGATCGCGGTATTCAGCTTCGGCGATCCGTGCAGGTTGCCGTTCACGCAGATGCCGCCTGCCACCGTATAGAGTGCGGTAAGCAGCACGATGAACGGAATGTATTCCTCGAGCAGCGCATGCACGAGCGTGCCGAACGCCGTTCCCGCGCCGAATGCGAACGCGAACGGAATCAGGAACACGACCGCCCACCCGGCTGCAATCTTGCCGAAGTGGTGATGCCAGAACACGGGGGCGACGAGCGGAAACAGTGCGATGGACAGCAGGATCCCGGCAAACGGGATGCCCCAGAGTGCGGACAGCGTGGCACCGTCGAGCGTGGCGGCCGATGCAAGCGCGGGAACGGCGCCAAGCGCGACTCCCGACGCCATGCCCGCCCAGGCGGCATGTCGTTTCATACAGAACTTCCTTGTTCGAGTGATAGTGGATGCGGCGGGCGCGTCATGCGCCGCGTACGACGATCGCGTGCACGCGGTACGGGCCGTGCGCGCCCAGCACGATGGTCTGCTCGATGTCGCCCGTGCGCGACGGGCCCGACACGAAATTGACCGCGCGCGGCAATTCGCCGCGCTCTGCACGGATCAGCGCGAACGCGTCTTCATGACCGGCGATGATCCGCGACGCGGGCACGATCGCGATGTGCGTCTCCGGCAGCAGGCCGGCCGACGCGTAGGTGTCGGGACCGGACAGCAGCACCAGCGAACCCGTTTCGGCGGTCGCGCAAAAGCAACCCGTGACGCCGACGAGATCGCCGTCGCGCGGCTTGCGGCACTCGACCGACAGGCCGGCGCCGGCCCAGTCGAGATCGGCCAGCGTGCGCCATGCGACAGCCTGCGTCGGCAGGCCGTGGGCGGCAAGATAGCGGGCTGCGGCGGCCGGGGCATCGGCGAGCGTCGCGACTTCGTCGACCGTCGTCGACAGGCGTGCCGCCTCGTCGACGAATGCGGCGACGAGATCGGCCGGCGCCGGCGGGCGCGGGCCCTGCGGATGACGGGCAAGATAATCGGCGACGCCGTCGCGCTCCGCTGCATCGGGCTCGGCCGCGCGCCCCTGCGCCGCGCGAATGCGCGCGAGGATCTGGCGACGGGCAGCAGAAGTGTCCATGAACGGTCCTCGTGACGTTGGCGTGCAATACCGTCGGATTATACCGGCCGCCCCTGCTGCCACGCACCTTCGACCGAACGGCCGACGCTCACTTCGACGCGTCTTCCTCGACCGGCTGCGCGATGCCGAACACCTGGCGCAGGTACGCGAGATACGCCTTGTCGTCGCACATGCTCTTGCCCGGCGAATCCGACAGCTTCGCGACCGGCTGGCCATTGCAGCGCACCATCTTGATCACGATCTGCAGCGGCACGTAGCCGAGATCGTTGGTGAGGTTCGTGCCGACGCCGAACGCGAGCTTGCAGCGGCCGCGGAACCGTTCGTACAACTGCATGACCTTCGGGATGTCGAGCGCGTCCGAGAACACGAGCACCTTCGTGCGCGGATCGCACCGGTTCGCCTCGTAATGGCGCAGCATCCGCTCGCCCCAGTCGAACGGATCGCCCGAATCGTGGCGCGCGCCGTCGAACAGCTTGCAGAAGTACATGTCGAAGTCGTTCAGGAACGCGTCCATCCCGTAGACGTCCGACAGCGCGATCCCGAGGTCGCCGCGGTATTCCTTCGCCCACATCTCGAAGCCGTAGATCTGCGAGTCGCGCAACCGCGGGCCGAGCGCCTGGCACGCCTGCAGGTATTCGTGAGCCATCGTGCCGAGCGGCGTGATGTCGTGCTTCATCGCGTACAGCACGTTGCTCGTGCCCGCGAACTGCGGGCCGAGGCCGTCGCGCAGCGTGAGCGCGACTTCCTCGTGCCAGACCTTCGAGAAGCGCCGGCGCGTGCCGTAGTCGGCGATCTTGCAGTCGGCGAACTCGGGCTTCGCGCCGAGCAGCTTGATCTTGTCGCGCAGCCGCTCGCGGCCTTCGCGATAGTCGGGCTCGCGCTGCGTGTTGCGGAAATAGACTTCGTTGACGATCGCGAGCACCGGGATCTCGAACAGGATCGTATGCAGCCACGGCCCCTCGATCACGATGTCGATCTCGCCGTTGCCCTTCGGCGAAGGCGTGATCGAGATGTACTTCTCGTTCAGGTGGAACAGCGCGAGGAAGTCGACGAAATCGCTCTTGATGAAGCGCATCCGCCGCAGGTAGTCGAGTTCGACGTCGGAAAAACGCAGCGAGCACAGACCGCGCACCTCGTCGCGGATCTCGTCGATGTACGGCACGAGATCGACGCCTTGCGTGCGACACTTGAAACGGTATTCGACGTTTGCGGCCGGGAAATGATGCAGGACGACCTGCATCATCGTAAACTTGTAGAGATCCGTGTCGAGCAGCGAAGTGATGATCATGATTGCGGCACCGCCAATATCGTGACAGGGCCCCGGCGCACAGCGCGCCGCCCGGTCTGTCGGCCATGTTACCCGAATGCGGGCCCGACCATCGTGAAACCGCCTGCCGCCCTGCCCCGTCGCGCCGGCGCCCGTATCCTGGCGCGCCTTTGCGCGCGCCGTCGGCGGGCCCCCTGGGCGGGCCCCCTAGGCGGGCCCCCTAGGCGGGCCCCCCATAAACTAATCACGAAACGATATAAGCCGGAAAGCCGACCACGTTATGCGGGTTTTGCGCTTCAGTTACAATGCCGCTTTTGGCGCAAACGCCACCCCATATATACCGCCAAGCAGGAGCGCTTTAATGACTCACGTTGTGACCGAAGGCTGCATCAAGTGCAAATACACGGACTGCGTGGATGTGTGCCCGGTGGATTGCTTCCGTGAAGGTCCCAACTTTCTCGCCATCGATCCGGACGAGTGCATCGACTGCGCCGTGTGCGTCGCCGAGTGCCCGACCAATGCGATCTATGCGGAAGAAGACGTTCCGGGCGACCAGCAGCAGTTCACCGCACTGAACGCCGAGCTGGCGAAGGACTGGCCGTCGATCACGAAGACCAAGCCGGCACCGGCCGACGCGGACGAGTGGAAGGACGTGCAGGACAAGCTGCACCTGCTCGAGCGCTGATCGCGCGGCGGCCGCAGAAATTTTTTGTGCGCCGCGCCCAAAGGGGGTTGACGGGTTAGCCGACACTCCATATAATCTCGTTTCTCTGCTGTTTGTTCCCCGATAGCTCAGTCGGTAGAGCGCCGGACTGTTAATCCGTAGGTCCCTGGTTCGAGCCCAGGTCGGGGAGCCAAAAACGCAAAGGCCCGTTGAAGGTGAACGGGTTTTTTGTTGGTGACGCAAACGCAGATGTACCGATTTATTCCCCGATAGCTCAGTCGGTAGAGCGCCGGACTGTTAATCCGTAGGTCCCTGGTTCGAGCCCAGGTCGGGGAGCCAGACAGCGAAAGGCCCGTCATTCGACGGGCCTTTTGTTTTTCCGGCCGCCCTTTCGCGTTTTCGCTGCCCGGCCCCGCGCATGCTAGAGTCTCCGTCCCGCATTCGCATCCGGTTCCGTCGATGAAGCACCGCCTCCTCCGCGCCACACCCGTCGCCCTCCTGCTCTCCGTTTTCGCCGCCGCGCCGCTCGCGCACGCGGAGGAAGTCGGCAGCGTCAACACCCATTTCCGCGTAACGGGCTCCGATCGCGTCGTCGTCGAGGCGTACGACGATCCGGTCGTGAACGGCGTGACCTGCTACGTGTCCCGCGCACGCACGGGCGGCATCAAGGGCACGCTCGGCGTCGCCGAGGATCCGAGCGAAGCGTCGATCGCATGCCGGCAGGTCGGCGCGATCAGCTTCAAGGAACCGCTCAAGCAGCAGACCGACGTGTTCAGCGAACGCATGTCGTTCATCTTCAAGACGCTGCACGTCGTGCGCGTAGTCGACAAGAAGCGCAATACGCTCGTCTACCTGACCTACAGCGACCGCATCGTCAGCGGCAGCCCGAAGAACGCCGTCACCGCAGTGCCGATGCCGGCCGGCACGACGATTCCGGTCAAGTAAAGCCCGCACCCGCCGGGCGCGCGAGCGATACACTGTCGGTTCGACCGCTCCCGCGCCCGATCATGTCCGCCACCCGCCTCCCCGACTCCGCACGCTACTGGCGCACGCCGTTGCTGCCGGACGCGGACCTCGTCACGGCCACCTATCGCGACCACACGTTCGCGCCCCACTGGCACGACGCGTACACGATCCCCGTGATTCTCGAAGGCGCGGAACGCTTCACCTATCGCGGCAGCGGCTACGTCGCCGAAACGGGCACCGTGCCCGTGATCAATCCCGGCGAAGTGCATACGGGCTCGCGCGCGGCCGACGAAGGCTGGTGCTATCGCGTCAGCTACCTGCCGGTCGAATTCATCCGCGAACTCACCAGCGCGATCGCCGGCCGCCCGCAGGACGCACCGTGGTTTGCCCCCGACGTGATTCGCGACACCGACCTCGCGGCCCGGCTCGCGCTGGCGCATCGGATGATGGAAGCCGGTAGTGAGCGCGCGCTGTCCTCGCATGCGCACGGGCAGCCGGCCGGCGCTCCGGCGGCCGGCGCACCACGCATCTACGATCCGCTCGCCGCCGAAACGGCGATGCTCGACGCGCTGTCGACGCTGATCGTGCGCCATGCCGACGCGCTGCCGCGACCGGCGCCGCTCGCGGCGGACGAACCGCGTGTCGATGCGATGCGCGAGCGGCTCGCCGCCGATCTCACGTGCACGGTGACGCTCGACGAAGTCGCGCAGGCGGCCGGCCTGTCGCCGTTCCACGCGGCGCGCCTGTTCACCCGTACGACCGGCATGCCGCCGCATGCCTGGCGCAACCAGTTGCGCTTGCAACGCGCACTGGCGCCGCTGCGTGCGGGCGTGCCCGTCGCCGACGTCGCCGCGGCCAGCGGCTTCGTCGACCAGAGCCACTTCACGCGGCATTTCAAGCGGATGTTCGGCGTGCCGCCCGGGCGCTGGCAGGCGAGCTGACGCACGGTTGCCCGTTCGCGGTACCCGGCCATCGCCTGCCGCCGGCCGGCAAGCGCCCACGCATCCACGCCGGCGACCGCAAGAACATACAAGCCCGCAAACCACCGGCCCGCTATCCTCCAACTCATGGAGGAGCACGCTTTGAACCCGACACCCGCATCGCCCCCTCGCCGCCCGCTCAACGAATGGCTCGACGGCGCGCGCGACACGATCCCGATGATGATCGGCGCGGCGCCGTTCGGCGTGATTTTCGGCACGCTCGTCGGCGGCGGCCCGCTCGCCGCGTGGCACGGCGCGCTGATGTCGCTCGCCGTGTTCGCGGGCTCCGCACAGTTCATCGCGCTCGGCCTGATCGCGGGCAGCGCGAGCTTCGTCGTCGTGCTCGCGACGACGCTGATCGTGAACCTGCGCCACCTGCTGTACAGCGCGACGCTCGCGCCCTATGTCGCGCACCTGCCGCTGCGCTGGCGCGCCACGCTCGGCGCGCTGATGACCGACGAGGTGTTCGCGGTCGCCTATGCGCACTACCGGCACTTCCCGCCCGGTGCGATCGGCCCCCACTACTTCTTCGGCTCCGGGCTCGCGATGTACCTGAACTGGCAGGTCTGGACCCTCGCGGGCATCGGCTTCGGCGCGGCGTTCCCGGGCCTGCAGTCGCTCGGCCTCGATTTCGCGATGGCGGCAACCTTCATCGCGATCGTCGTCCCGCAGCTCGGCACGCTGCGCTATTTCGCGGCGGCCGCGACGGCCGGCACGCTCGCGTACTTCTGGCAGGGCTGGCCGTACAAGCTCGGGTTGCTCGGCGCGGTCGCCGCCGGCGTCGCGATCGGCGTCGCGCTCACGCTGCTGCACGAACGCGCGCGCGCCGGCTCGCGCACGGAGGCCGCATCGTGAGCTACGCGCTGCTGATCCTCGGAATGGCCGTCATTACCTACGCCATCCGCACGACGCTGTTCCTGTTCGGCGAACGGCTGACCTTCCCGCCGCTCGTGCGGACCGCGCTCGGCTTCGTGCCCGTCACCGTGCTGACCGCGATCATCGTGCCGATGACCGTGTCACCGCACGGCGGCACGGCCGAGCTGACCTGGCGCAATCCGCAGCTCGTCGGCGCGCTCGCCGCCGTGCTCGTGTCGGCGGCGACGCGCCGCCCGCTCGTGACGATCGCGGCGGGGCTCGCGGTGTTCTTTTTCTGGCAAGGGATCGTGCTGCCGCACTGGCTGCCTGCCTGAGCGGACGCTCCGCCGCGCGCGCTCAAGTTTCCGCGCAGCGCGCCGATATCAGGGATGAAGACCCGCCACCGGCCTCGGCGCGCACCGGTCGGTCGACGCTGCGCCCGTACCGGTGCGCCGTGCCGGCCGCCGGTTTGCGCGGGCCGCCATCGAGACGATTCATGGGCCAGATCACCCTTTCCCTCAAAGACGACACGCTCGAGTCCCTGCGCAAGGACTACGACGCGTTCGTCCGCGTGTCGCTGAAACTCGACCCGCAGTTCGCGACGCCGTCGTTCGAGGATTTCCTGCGCGCGAAGCTGCTCGACAACATGGTGCCGCTGACCGAGCACGCGGTGCAGCGAATGCTGCAGGGCGGCCAGTACGCGTGGGCAAAACGCACGCTCGACAAGGAATTTCCGGACGTCGTCGCGATCCTGATGCGGCAGGCCGGCGAGTTCGGCTTCGGCTTCGCGTCGCGCTCCGAATGGACACCCGACGAACTCGCGAAGGCGTGCCGCGACTGGGCGAAGGCGATCGTCGCCGAAGCGCAGGGCGACCCGTCGCTGATCGACCCGCTCGCGTCGCAGATCAAGGGTGCCGCCCAGGATATCCAGACGCTCGAGGAACTGATGCAGACGCCCGCGTGGCGGCTCGCGGAATCGCTGCGGCAACGGATCTACGAGGCCAAGCTCGCGTGCGAGATGAGCGTCGGCAGCACCGCGCGCGACAAGCTCGGCGAACTGCGCGGGCTGCTGCGGCTCGGGCTCGCACATGGCTCGTTCCAGAAGCAGGAAGCGCAGCAGATCATGGAATACCTGCGGCTGCTGAAACCGGAGATCTTCGTCGAAGAGCCGTACGACGTGTTCGCGCGGCTCGCCGTGTGGCTGCGCGGCGTGTTCACGCCGGCCGCCGCGCGCCCCGCGCCGGGCCAGGGACAAGGGCAAGGACAGCGCCGGCCGTGACCGCGCGCCTGCACTGCTGAAAACAAGAACCCATGAATACGGCCCGGTTCGCGCGAAGCGAACCGGGCCGCCGGACGGCCGCCGTCGCGACGCGCCGTCCGGGGCGAGCGTCGCGCGGCGCCGGGCACCGCTTACTGCGTGGCGCCCTGGGCCGATGCACCGCCCTCCGCGCCGACCGATGCGCCGCCTTCGGTCGCTTCGCCGGCCTTCGTCTTGGCCGAGCCGACATGGCTCTTGGCCGACTTCGCGGCATGCTTCGTGTGCTTCTTGGCCGAGTGGACGGCCGACGACGCCGTATCCTTCGCGCCGTCGGCTGCCGCGCCGACCGCATCGGTTGCGCCGCCGACCGCATTGCCCGATGCGTTCGCGCCGGCGCTGCCCTGCACGCCTGCGCCGACGTCCGCCGCCGGGGCCTGCGCCTGCACGCCTGCCCCTGCCGAACCCTGCGCCGCCGTGCCCGTCTGGGCAAACGCAGCCGAAGTAGCGAACGCCGTCAGCGCGGCACCGATCAGCATCGTACGAATCTTGGACATGACCATCCTCCTCAAGAAGTTGTGGGCGCGGACCAGAGCAATGCGGTCCGTCGCGTCCCCCGCCGCAACACGCAGCAGGTACGACAAAAGACCCGCGGCCCGCACCGCCGGTTCGCGAATCTCTCAGACTGTTACCCACCGTTTCATTTGCTGACGAATCGCTCACAGTCCTTTACAACTGCGCGCCGCAACCGCCCATGCTCGCGCGCCGGCCCGCGGTGCCGTATGATGCGGGGCGATTCCTCCCGCGCATTGCGCACCCTCTTCGTCATGCCCAACCTGGATTTCACGCTGACCGGCGAATACGTCGAGCTGCACAACCTTCTCAAGATCACCGGCCTCGCAGACAGCGGCGGCACCGCGAAGCTGATCGTCGCGTCCGGCGCGGTGAAAGTCGACGGCGCGGTCGAACTGCGCAAGACCTGCAAGATCCGCGCGGGCCAGGTCGTGCTGCTCGGCGACACGCGCATCGCGGTGCGCGAGGCCTAGGCGTTCCCCTGTCCGCGACATGGCCATCGGCGCACGCGTTCGACACGGTACGAATAAAGCCGTAAGCTAGCCGTCTCTCAAAATAAATACAGACAGCGCGGGCCCGCACCCGCGCGAGCGCCCATTCCATGTCGCATTCCGGTCTCACGCGGACGGCCGCCGCGCCGCCGTCCCTGTCCAGTCACGCCGCCGATACCGCGCGCCTCGCCGCACCGCTCGCGATCGCGCAACTTTCACAGATGGCGATGAGCGTCACCGACACGGTGCTGCTCGGCTCGCTCGGCCCCGATTCGCTCGCGGCCGGCGGTCTCGGCGCGAACTTCTTCTTCGTCATCGTCACCATCCTGCAAGGCGTGCTGTCGTCGGTCAGCGTGAGCGTCGCGCATGCGCGCGGCGCCCAGGCGGAGGACCGCGTGCCGCACATCTACTGGACGGGCTTCGCGCTGTCCGTGCTGCTCGCGATACCGGCGATCGTCGCGCTGTCGCTGGCCGAACCGATCCTGCTGATGTTCCACGAGCCGCCGCTGCTCGCGCATCACGTCGGCGAATACACGGGCATCCTGCGCTTCGCGGCGCTCGGCAGCCTGATCGGCGTCGGGCTGATGCGCGCGTTCCTGCCCGCGATCGGCGCCGCGCGGCGACTGCTGTGGGTGTCGATCGGCGGTGTCGGCGTCAATGGCGTGCTGAACTACGGGCTGATCCACGGCGCATTCGGATTGCCGCGCCTCGGCTTTCTCGGTTCGGCGGTCGCGACGACGATCACGATCTGGCTCACCGCGCTCGCGCTGATCTGGCTGCTGCACGGCCGGCAGCGCTTCCGCCATTTCGTGACCGCGGCGCGCCCGAAGCTGCCCGTGATGGGCGAGCTGATCGGCATCGGCTGGCCGGTCGCGATCACGTACGGGGTCGAATCGACGCTGTTCCTCGGCACCGGCCTCACGGTCGGCGTGCTCGGTGCGACGTCGCTCGCCGCGCACCAGATCGCGCTGAACGTCGCGTCGGTGTCGTTCATGGTGCCGCTCGCGATCGGCCAGGCCGCCAACGTCCGGGTCGGCTACTGGGTCGGCGCGGGCTCGCCCGTCGCCGCGCGGCATGCGGGCTTCGTCGCGCTCGCGCTCGGCGTCGCGTTCATGTCGCTGTCGGGCGTCGTGATGATCGTCGCGCCGCACACGATCGTCGGCCTGTACCTTCACCTCGACGACCCGGCCAACGCGGCCACGGTGTCGCTCGCCGCGTCGCTGCTCGGCATCGCCGCGGTATTCCAGATCGTCGACGGGATGCAGACCGTCGCGTCGGGCGCGCTGCGCGGCCTGAAGGACACCCGCATCCCGATGCTCGCCGCGACCTTCGGCTACTGGGGCATCGGCTTCCCGACCGGCTACTGGTTCGCGTTCCATGCGGGCCTCGGCGCACGCGGCCTGTGGTGGGGGCTCGCGGCCGGCCTCGCGAGCGTCGCCGCGCTGATGGCCTGGCGCTTTCATCTGAAGACCGCGTCGCTCATCGCGGCGCGGCACTGAGCGCGACACGACACGAAATCGCGGCCGGCGCTATGCTTGTCGGTTGAAGACCCGAAGTCCCGACGACGCCGCGCGAGCGGCGCGACTGCCTCACGATACGCCCGACGCCGCGCATTGCGCGGCCTTTCCCCTTTCCAAGAGGAGTGCATCATGAACGAAGCAGTTCGGATGGAACGCGACACGTTCGGCGAGATCGCCGTGCCGGCCGACCGGCTCTGGGGCGCGCAGACCGAGCGCTCGCTGCAAAATTTCCGGATCTCGACGGAGAAGCAGTCGCCCGAGCTGATCCACGCGCTGGCGATCGTCAAGCGCGCCGCGGCGGCCGTGAACCAGTCGCTCGGCGTGCTGGCCGACGACAAGGCGCGCGCGATCATCGACGCGGCCGACGAGATCATCGCCGGCAAGCATCCGCGCGAATTCCCGCTCGCCGTCTGGCAGACGGGCTCCGGCACGCAGACCAACATGAACCTCAACGAGGTGATCGCGAACCGCGCGAGCGAGCTGATGGGCGGCGAACGCGGCGAAGCGCGCAAGGTTCATCCGAACGACGACGTGAACCGCGGCCAGTCGTCGAACGACGTGTTCCCGACCGCGATGCACGTCGCGGCCGCGTACGCGATCGTCAACCACCTGCTGCCGGCGCTGCGCACGCTGCGCGCGACGCTCGACGCGAAATCGAAGGCGTTCGCCGACATCGTGAAGATCGGCCGCACGCACCTGCAGGACGCGACGCCGCTCACGCTCGGCCAGGAGTTTTCCGGCTACGTCGCGCAACTCGACCAGGGTATCCGTCACGTCGAATCGGCGCTGCCGCACCTGTACGAACTCGCGCTCGGCGGTACTGCGGTCGGCACGGGGCTGAACGCGCATCCGGAGTTCGCGGTGCGCGTCGCCGACGAAATCGGCCGGCTGGCGAAGCTGCCGTTCGTGACGGCGCCGAGCAAGTTCGAGGTGATGGCGGCGGCCGACGCGCTGGTGTTCGCGCACGGCGCGCTGAAGACCGTCGCGGCCGGCCTGATGAAGATCGCGAACGATGTCCGCTGGCTCGCGAGCGGGCCGCGCTGCGGGCTCGGCGAGTTGTCGATTCCGGAGAACGAGCCGGGCAGCTCGATCATGCCGGGCAAGGTGAACCCGACGCAGTCGGAGGCCGTGACGATGCTGTGCTGCCAGGTGTTCGGCAACGACGTCGCGGTCAACGTCGGCGGCGCGAGCGGCAATTTCGAGCTGAACGTGTTCCGGCCGATGATCGCGCACAACGTGCTGCAATCGGTGCGGCTGCTCGCCGACGGCGCGCAGAGCTTCAACGACCACTGCGCGGTGGGCATCGAGCCGAACCGCGCGCGCATCGACCTGCTGCTGAACGAATCGCTGATGCTCGTGACGGCGCTCAATCCGCATATCGGCTACGACAAGTCCGCGCAGATCGCGAAAAAAGCGCACAAGGAAGGCACGACGCTGAAGGCCGCCGCGCTCGCGCTCGGCTACCTGACCGACGCGGAATTCGATGCGTGGGTGCGCCCCGAGCAGATGATCGGGTCGCGGTAACGGCAGTAACGGCGGAACGACGGGCGCGGCGCGAACGGCGCGGCGCCCGCGACGGTCAGACCGCGCCCTTCGCGACCTCTTCCGGTTTCATCTCGACGATCTTGTCGAGCGCAGCCCGCACGTCGGCCGCATATTTCGCGAGCACCTTCTGTTCGTCGGTCTCGGGCACGAACGGCGGCACCGGCACCGGGTTGCCGTTCTCGTCGACCGCGACGAACACGACAAGGCAGTCGGTCGTCTGGCGCAGCACGCCGCCCTTCGGATCGCCGGCGTGCACGGACACATGGATGTGCATGCTGGTGCGCCCCGTCGCGACGACGCGCGCCTTCAGCTCGACGAGATTGCCGACCAGGATCGGACGCTGGAAACGGATGTTGCCGACGCTGACCGTCACGCAATAGCGGCTCGACCAGACGGCCGCGCACGCATACGCGACCTCGTCGATCCACTTCATCAGCGCGCCGCCATGCACCTTGCCGCCGAAGTTCACGGACGACGGCTCGGCGAGGAAGCGAAAGACGGTTTCGGTGCGGTCGAGGGCGGCCGGTACGGGGGACGATTGGGACATCTTGTTGGCTCCAGGCGGCAGCGGCGCTGTAATCGGGCCATTATACGGTGCACTGCGACAACGCGTCGCGGTGCGCCCCGTGTGGCGCGGCGGTGCCGGCGCACCTGAAACGCACCGGGATCGGCGCCTGTCAGCGGCGTATCGTGATGCCCTGGTCGATCGTCCCGTACATCTCGAGGCTGCCGCCCCGCTCGCCGGCGGCGCCCGCGCCGCCCTGCGCACAGGCCGCGCAGACGAGCGCGGCCGCCAACAGGCAGAAAATCGTCTTCATCGTTGCTTCGTGTCACGTGCGGCGGCCCGCTGCCGCCGCGTCCGGCCATTCTACGCGCGCCCCGCGCGAGGCCGCAGTCCGGTCCGCCGCATCGCCCGTGCCCGTGCCGGCGCCGCTGCATCCGACATTTCAGCCGGATCCGAAACATCGAATGCCGGCACCCACTACACTGCAGATCATCCCGCCAGACGAGACACGACGATGACCGATCAAGACGACCACCACTTTCCGGGCCTGAGCCGCATCGGCGCACTGATCGCCGACCCGGGGCGCGCCGCGATGCTGTGGGTGCTGATGGACGGCAGCGCACGACCGGCCGGCGAACTGACGATGATCGCGGGGCTGTCGCCGTCCGCGGCGAGCGCACACCTCGCGCGGCTGACCGATGGCGGCCTGCTTGCGCTCGACGTGCGCGGCCGACACCGCTACTACCGGATCGCATCGTCCGACATCGCGGCATCGCTCGAAGCGCTCGCGAACGTCGCCCGCGCGGCCGCGCCGCACCGCCCGGTTCCGCCGCCGTCGCGCACGGTGCCGGCCGAACTGCGCTACGCACGCACCTGCTACGACCACATGGCCGGCGAGCTCGCGGTGCGCATCTTCGACGGGCTCACTGCGCGCGGCTGGCTGCTCGCCAATGGCGACGCAATCGAGACCACCGAACTCGGCACCCAGGCGCTCGCGCAATGGGGCATCGACGTCGCCCAGCAGCGCGCGCGTCGGCGCCGCTTTGCGTGCGGCTGTCTCGACTGGAGCGAGCGGCGCTCGCATCTCGGCGGCGCGCTCGGCGCCGCGCTGCTCGACAGCTTCTGTGCGCACGGCTGGATCGAGCGTTCCGCACGGCCGCGCGTGCTGCGCGTCACCGTGCCCGGACAGCAGGTTTTCGACGGGTGGCTTACGTCCGCTTGACGCCAGTATTGCGGCTGCACGACAACGGCGCGCGACGGACAGGTTTTGTTACATCGCGTGCCATCCGGCTTACAAAACACCGAGCATTGAAACAGGCCGAGCGGATATTGTGAACTCAACGGCACGAATCGACGCGCCGCGATAACGACGAAGACGCTCACCATGGCCACCCTGTTCACGCTCAAGCGAACCACCCGCTGCACGCTGCTCGCGTTCGTCGCGCTTGCGGCACTGCCCGCCGCATTCGCGCAATCGGCCGATGCCCCGCCGTATGCGGCCGCGGCACGGCAACCGGGCGGCGATCCGCCGGGCCGCGTTGCACGGCTCAATTACCTGTCGGGCGCCGTGACGACCGAACCGGCCGGCACCGATACTTGGTCGTATGCCGCCGTGAACCGGCCGCTGACGACCGGCGACCAGCTCTGGAACGATGCCGGCGCGCGCTCGGAACTGCACATCGGCTCGACCGCGGTGCGGCTCGGCAATTCGACGAGCCTGTCGGTGCTGAACCTCGACGACACGACGACACAGCTGAAGGTCGGCCTCGGCACCGTATCGACGCACGTGCGCGCGCTGCCGGCCGGCAAGTCGTACGAAATCGACACGCCGAACCTCGCGCTCGGCATCACCGGCCCCGGCGACTATCGCGTCGATGTCGCGCCGGACGGCGCAAGCACGACGGTGACGGTGCGCAGCGGCAGCGCGACCGTCTACGGCAGCAACGGGCAGTACCCGCTGTCGCCCGGACAGCAGGTCGTATTCACCGGCACCGACCTGCAGGTCGCGCAGCAATCACCGGTGCCGGACCCCGATGCGCTCGACCAGTGGGGCGCCAGCCGCGACGCGGCCGAGGAGCGATCAGTGTCGGCCCGCTACGTGTCTCGCGACGTTCCCGGCTACCAGGATCTCGACGCGAACGGCACGTGGCGCGAAACCCCGAATTACGGCTCGGTATGGGTGCCGAACGACACGCCGGCCGACTGGGCGCCGTATCACGACGGCCACTGGATCTGGCAGGCGCCGTGGGGCTGGACGTGGGTCGACGATGCACCGTGGGGCTTCGCGCCGTATCACTACGGTCGCTGGGCGTACGTGGACGATAGCTGGGCATGGGTGCCCGGCCCGATGATCGTTAGCGAGCCGCCCGTCTATGCGCCGGCGCTCGTCGCGTTTGTCGGTGGCGGCGGCGGTCCCGACTGGAGCGTCGCGCTGACCGTCGGCGGCGTCGCCGCAGCCGGTTGCGCATGGTTCGCGCTCGGCCCGGGCGAGCCGTGGCACCCGGGCTGGGGCGGCTGGAGCCCGCACTACTACGACCGCGTGAACCGCAACATCGTGGTGAACAACGTCAACGTGAACGTGAACAAAACCGTGAACGTGACGAACATCACCAATATCACCAACATCAACAAGACGTACGTGAACTTCCACGCGCCGCACGCGATCACGGCCGTGCCGGCCTCCGCGTTCGTGCATGGTCAGCCTGTTGCGCACTTCTCGCAGCACGTCGATCCGCAGCAATGGCGCAACGCCCACGTGACGCCGGGTACGCCCGGCATTGCGCCGGTGCGCCAGAGCTTTACCGGCGGGCTGCGCAATGCCGCCTACCGTCCGCCGGAGGCGATCGCGCAGCACCCGTACGTCGCGACGCGCAATCCCGCGGTGCCGGCCGCGTATCGCGACCAGGCCGCCGCCCACCTCGCGCAACAAGGCGGGCGCGTACCGGGCGCCGGCGCCCCTGTCGTGAAGACGAACGTGCCGGCCGACTACACGGCTCGCCCGGTTCGTGTTCCGGGCAACCCGAATGGCGGTGCATGGGCGATGCACAACGTGCAGCTCGTGAATCCGCACGGTCCCGTCGTGCAGCCGTCACGCGCACCGCGTGAAGGCCAGCCGCCGGCCGTGCAGGCCGCCGGACGGCCGGGCGCACCGGTGCCGGTGCCGGGCGTGCCGAATGCCGCACGGCCGGCGAACGGCGAGAACCCCAATGCGCCACGCTTCGCCAACGGCGGCATGCCGCAGGCACCGGGCAACCCGGCGCCGCATCAGGCATTCGGGCCCGGAAACGGCGTCCCGCATCCGCCGGTGGCCGGCAATTTCCCG
Source organism: Burkholderia sp. S-53 (assembly GCF_025560745.1). Taxonomy (NCBI): domain Bacteria; kingdom Pseudomonadati; phylum Pseudomonadota; class Betaproteobacteria; order Burkholderiales; family Burkholderiaceae; genus Burkholderia; species Burkholderia sp. S-53. The sequence goes on along the minus strand of NZ_CP090483.1, from coordinate 1,131,354 downwards.
TCGGCCATCGGCAACGCACACGCAGCCGATGCGCCGTCGCCTGCGTGGATGCAGCCGCACGCGCCGATGGAGCGCCAGCGCCCCACCCCGCCTACCGCGCTTCACGCGGCCGGACAGAATGCGCTGCCGCCCGTGCGCAGCGCGGTGCCGGTACCGCATCCCGACGGCGCGCAGCCCGGCGGGCGGAACGAAGCGCCGCGCGCACTGCCGCAACCGCGGTTCGACAATACGGCGCAGATTCCGCAGCCGCGTCCGCGTCCCGATTTGCCGACGCCGGCCCAGCATGCGCAGCCGCAGCCGCAACCTGAACGGGCCGCCCCCGCGCCGCAGCCGCGCCCCGAATTCGCGCAACCGGCACCGCACCGCGAAGTCGCGCCGCCGCGCGTGAACGAGTACCGCCCGCCGGCCCCCGCCGTGCATGACATGCCGCGCCCGCAGCCGCAGGCGCCGCGCGTCGAGCCACGGCCGTCGATGCCCGCGCCGCACGTGGAACCGCGACCGTCGATGCCCGCGCCCCGGATGGAGCCGCGGCCGCAACCGGCGCCGCACGTCGAGGCGCCGCGCCCGAGCAACCCGCCGCCGCAAGGCGGACACGATGAGCGGCACCGCCAGTAAGTGCCGCAAACGTAAAACAAAAAAGGCCCGACCGGCATCAGCCGGTCGGGCCTTCGTTCCGTGGGGCCCGCGGGTCGGTAAACCCGCACGGCCCGCGCCGTGCGATCAGACCGCCATCAGCGCGGTCAGCGGCTCGTGGTGGCGGTAGCCGACGAGCGAGAAATCGGACGGCTCGATCTGCTCCAGCCACTCGGGCGCATAGACGCCCGTCTTCGCGTAGTCGGGCACGCGCTCGGCAATCTCGAGCCGCGGGCTTTCGTACGGCTCGCGCGTGAGCTGCTGCTGCAGCATGTCGAGCTGGTTCTCGTAGATGTGCGCATCGCCGACGAAATACGTGAACCAGCGCGGCGTGTAGCCCGTCAGCCGGCCGACGAGCGACAGCAGCGCGGCCCCTTCCGTCAGGTTGAACGGCGTGCCGAGCCCGACGTCGTTGCTGCGGATATACAGGCACAGCGAAATCTCGCGCTTCGTCGCGTTCGGCAGGAACTGGTACAGCAGATGGCACGCGGGCAGCGCGATCTGGTCGAGCACGGCCGGATTCCACGCGTGAAACAGGATGCGACGATCGGCCGGATTCTCCATGATCGTGTCCAGGCACTGACGCAACTGGTCGATCGACTTGTACAACAGCACCTTCGGCGCGCCGTCTTCGTCGAAACGCGTGACGATCCGGAAACCGCGGCGCGTCGCGTCGGCAATCTGCGCGTCGGCGCCCGCGTCGAGCACCTTGTAGCCCGGCCACTGGCGCCATTGCACGCCGTACACGTCGCCGAGATCGTCGACGCCCTGGCGATACGGATTCGCGAGCCACTGCGCGTTCTCGTTCGCGTTCGCATCCCACACCTTGCAGCCAAGCGCGCGGAAATCGGCCGCGCTGCGCGACGCGCGCAGGAAGCCGACCAGTTCGCCGATCGCGGACTTGAACGCGAGCTTCTTGGTCGTGACGGCCGGGAAGCCTTGCTGCAGGTCGAAGCGCAGCATCGCGCCCGGCATGCTGATGGTGCGGATCCCCGTGCGGTTCTCCTGCCAGGTGCCGGTATCGAGAATGGTACGAACGAGGTCGAGATACTGTTTCATGCGGGTTCCTTCGGCCGCGAGGGCGGCCGTACCCGCCAATTTTAGCAAGCGTGATGCGGAAGCTCCGGCAACGGCGCCGAAAACCCTGCCAGCGTGTCGCCGCGATCGCGCATTCCGTGCGCGCACATCAGCCGGTAAAGCGTGACGCGCGACACGCCGAGTTCGCGCGCGGCATCCGCGAAACGGCCGCGATGGCGCAGCAGCGCCTGCTCGATCGCCTGCCGTTCGGCCGCCTCGCGCGCCTCCAGCAGCGACACGGGCGCGAGCGTCGCGTAGTCGTTCAGCTCGAGATCGGCCGCGGTGATCATCCGGCCCTCCGACATCACGATCGCGCGGCGCACGCGATTGATCAGCTCACGCACGTTGCCCGGCCACGAATAGCCGTACAGCGAGGCCACCGCATCAGGAGAAAAGCCGCGCAGGCGGCGATGCGCATCGCCCTTGAAACGCTCGAGCATGTGGCGCGCGAGCACCTCGATGTCCTTCCCGCGTGCGCGCAGCGGCGGCTCCTCGATCTTCAGCACGCACAGGCGATGGAACAGGTCTTCGCGGAACCGCCCTTCGCGCAACGCCGTTTCCATGTCCACGTGCGTCGCGCAGATCACGCGCACATCGACCGGTACCGACACGTGCGCACCGAGCCGCTCGATCTTGCCTTCCTGCAGGAAGCGCAACAGGCTCGCCTGGCTTTCGAGCGGCAGGTCGCCGATTTCGTCGAGAAACAGCGTGCCGCTGTTGGCGGCCTCGACGCGGCCGATCTTGCGCTGGTTCGCGCCGGTGAATGCGCCGCGCTCATAACCGAACAGCTCGGCCTGCAGCAGCGTCGACGGGATCGCCCCGCAATTGATCGCGATGAACGGCGCCTGCGCGCGCGACGAGCGCTCGTGAATCGCGACCGCCGTCAGTTCCTTGCCCGTGCCCGATTCGCCGGAGATGAACACGGGCGCATCGGTCGCCGCGACGCGACGGATTGTTCTGAAGAGTCCGAGCATCGCATCGCAGGTGCCGACCATCTCGCCTTCGCTGCGCCCGGCACCGGCGGGCGGCGCAACGGGCTCGGTCAGCGCGACCATCCCGTGTGCATGACCGACGGTCTCGACGATCCGCGACATCTCGTACGGCATCGTCACGTAGTCGAAGCAATAGTCGCGAATGAGATGGCGCAGCGTGGCGTCCTGCAACTGGCCGCGACGCGTCGCGGCAATCCAGCCGATGTGCTGGATGCTCAGGCAGGATTCGAGTTCGCGCAGGTCCGAGGGCTTGAAGCCCGGCGAGAAATCGAGCAGCCCGGCCGTCGCAACGCCGTGCTGCACGACGCGCCGTACGTCGCGTACGGTCTCCGCAAGATCGACGCGCCAACCGCATTCGTCGAAATGGCTGCGCAACGCGTCGTTCGGTTCGCGCGAATAATAGATCACGTGCCGCTGATCGGCTCCCATATGCCCACCCCGTTCATCAACCATCTAACGATTGCTGCGCACGTCAAATCGCGTGCGAAAGGATCGAATCGGGTCAGCCAAAGGTGGCTCGATTCGCCATGCCGATGCGCGGCAACGACAAGGCCTCGCATGATGGCGCTTATCTCGCGTCCGTTTTTTTTGATCAAGACAGCTTAGTTATAGGCACTGAATACGACAAACCGATTTCAATGCCTCAGGCGATGCGGCCGAATCGCTCAGGAAGTCGACGCATGTCAATCATCTGCACATAGCACTTGCGCAGCGAAGTGTTCTTCATCGACACACGCGTCGATTTTCATCCTTGCAGCGTATCGATTGAATCCGCAGTATTCCCAAGCCCCTTCGTTTCAGGCCTGAAACATTTTCAAGCGTTTTCGGCCACAATTCTCAACGCTTGCGCGCGAATCGCAGTCTCGACAACGGTCCCGGCTCGATGGCATGTATTTCGCTGAATAGGGAATACATCGGAGACAGCGACCATGCGACAACATCATTTGCTTTCTTTCGTGCCGATGGCGATTGCGCTCGCGGCCGCCGGCCCGCCCGTGCCGGCGCACGCGGATGAAAACGTGAAGCTGGATCGCGCGATGCTGCTTGCCGAAAACGCGCCCGGCATGCAGTCCGGCAACGGGTTCAGCGTCTTGAACGTGTCGGCACCGCAACCGCTGCCGGCCGGCAAGACTTCGGTGACGCTGTGGGACGAGATCCCGCCTCCGCCCCTGTTGCCGACGCCGCTCCCGGCACCACAGCCAGGCGAGGTGCAACACGCGATGGAACGAAACACGCAAGGCAACACGCACCAATCCATTCGCTGAGGATTCCGTATTTATTCGCATCAGCCGTCCGACATCGATCGCGACCACCCTCACCGATCCCGCAACACAAAACGTTTCTGTGCTCCGTCCCCCGGCGGGCACTCTTTTTATTCAACCCGTCGCCGCGACGCGTTGCATCGCGCGTCGCGGCGCGCAGCACCGGAATGCCGACGCACGCGCGCGGAATCCGGCATGCACCGCCGTTCCGGTAGAATCGGCGCCATTCCGGCTTTCCTCTTTCCCGACCTTCATGACGACGTTGACCCTGATCGTCGCGCGTGCCCGCAACGGCATCATCGGCCGCGACAACCAGTTGCCCTGGAAACTTCCCGAGGATCTCGCGTTCTTCAAGCGCACGACGATGGGTGCGCCGATCGTGATGGGCCGCAAGACCCACGAGTCGATCGGCCGGCCGCTGCCGGGCCGCCGCAACATCGTCGTCACGCGCGACGCAACGCGCCGCTTCGATGGCTGCGACACGGTCACGTCGCTCGCCGACGCACTGGCGCTCGCCGCACGCGACGGCGTGCCCGAGGCATTCCTGATCGGCGGTGCGCAACTCTACGCGGAAGGCCTCGTGCTCGCGGACAAGCTGGTCGTCACCGAGATCGATGCCGACTTCGACGGCGACGCATCGTTCCCTGCGCCCGACGCCATGCACTGGCGGGAAGTCTCGCGCGATGCACACCAGGCTGCCGCGCCGAACACGTTCGGTTATGCGTTCGTCGTGTACGAGCGCAAGCGCGGCTGACGCGTCACGCACGATGAGAAAAGCCCGACCGGCTCGCGCCGGTCGGGCTTTGTCGTTTCGGGGCGGCCTGCGCCGCGCGCGGCTTACTGCCCTGCGATCGTCATCTGCTCGATCAGCACCGAGCCCGTTTCCTTCGTACCGCGCACGATCGAATCCGCACCGATCGCGACGATATGCCGGAACATCTCCTGCAGCGTGCTCGCGACGGTGATTTCCTCGACCGGATACTGGATCACGCCGTTCTCAACCCAGAAACCCGCCGCGCCGCGCGAATAGTCGCCCGTCACATAGTTCACGCCCTGACCCATCAGCTCGGTCAGCAGCAGACCGGTACCGAGCTTCTTCAGCATCGCGTCGAAATCGTCGCCCGGCTGCGTGTTCGAACTGCGCAGCGCGAGGTTGTGCGAGCCGCCCGCGTTGCCGGTGGTCTGCGTGCCGAGCTTGCGCGCCGAATAGGTCGACAGGAAGTAACCTTCGACGACGCCGTCCTTGACGACGCTGCGCGCGCGCGTACGCACGCCTTCCTCGTCGAACGGCGCGCTGCCCATCGCGCGCGGCACGTGCGGATCCTCGACGACCTGAATGTGCGGCGCAAACACCGGCTTGCCGAGGCTGTCGACGAGGAACGACGTCTTGCGGTACAGCGCGCCGCCGCTCACGGCCTGCACGAATGCGCCGAGCAGGCCTGCCGCGAGCGGCGCCTCGAACAGCACCGGTACCTTGCGGGTGTCGAGACGGCGCGCGCCCATCCGCGCGAGCGCACGCTCGGCCGCGTAACGGCCCACCGCTTCGGGTGCCGCGAGATCGATCGCGCTGCGCTTCGACGAATACCAGTCGTCGCGCTGCATGTGACGGCCGCTGCCCGCGATCGGCGCGCACGCGATGTAATGGCGCGAGTACGGGTAGCCGGACAGGAAGCCGCGCGACGTCGCGAGCACGAATTGCGAATGCTGCGCCGACACGCTCGCGCCTTCCGAATTGCGGATCTGCGGGCTGACCGCGAAGGCGGCATCTTCCGCGCGGCGGGCGAGCTCGACGGCCTCGTCGGCCGTCAGCGCCCACGGGTGATAGAGATCGAGGTCGCGCGGGTCGGTTTCGAGCAGCTCGGCCTCGGCGAGACCGGCCGCTTCGTCCTCGGCCGTGAAGCGCGCGATGTTGTACGCGGCGGCGACGGTATCCTTGATCGCGGCCGGCGAAAAATCGGACGTGCTCGCGTTGCCGCGCTTCTTGCCGATGAATACGGTCACGCCGACCATCTTGTCGCGGTTGTGCTCGATCGTTTCGACTTCGCCGCGGCGCACCGACACCGACAGGCCGTCGCCCTCGGAGATTTCGGTCGCGGCGTCCGTCGCGCCGAGTGCCTTCGCATGGCGAAGGATGTCCGACGCGATTTCTTTGAGCTGGTCCTGCGTGTGCGGGAAATAGCGCGCTTGTACGTCGAGATTGGCTGCCATCGTCTTGGTATCCGGTGGCGGGCGGGCGCCCGCATGTTCAAAATGTTGCGTATCCCGCGATCATAGCAAGGTCCGGGGCCGGGCACAGACAAGCTTGGGGTGTCCGCGCCGCGATACAATGCCGCCCATGACACGCAAAACCCGAATCCAGCCGATCGAGCATGCCGTCGAAAACGACGACAACGGCTACGATCGCCCCAGCAAATCCCAACTCAAGCGCGAGATGCACGAGCTGCAGGTGCTCGGCCAGGCGCTCGTCGATCTGCCGAAGGATGCGCTGAAGCGCATGCCGATGCCTGAAAGTCTCTCGGACGCCGTTCGCGAGGCGCGCCGGATCACCGATCACGAAGGCAAGCGCCGCCAGCTCCAGTACGTCGGCCGCGTGATGCGCTCGCTGACCGACGACGAGACGGCCGCGCTGCGCACCGCGCTCGACGCGCAGCGCGGCGTGAACAAGGCCGCGACGGCCCGCCTGCACTGGATCGAGCGCACGCGCGACCAGTTGCTCGCCAACGACGACGCGCTGACCGAATTCCTGCGCCGGCACCCCGAAGCCGACATCCAGGAAGGCCGCACGCTGATCCGCAACGCGCGCAAGGAAGCGCAGCAAGGCAAGCCGCCGCGCTACTTCCGCGAGCTGTTCCAGTGGATCAAGACCGCGAGCGGTACGCCCGGCGGGGATGACGAAGCGGCCGACGACGCCGGAGACGACCATGACGACGACGAAGCCTAACCACCCGGACGAGCTCGTCGTCGGTCTCGTATCGATCAGCGACCGTGCCAGCACGGGTGTCTACGAAGACAAGGGTATTCCGGCGCTGCAGGAGTGGCTCGCCGGCGCGCTGGTCTCGCCGTGGCGCGCCGAAACGCGGCTGATCCAGGACGACGCGCCGACGATCTCCGCCACGCTCGCCGAGCTCGTCGACGTCGCCGGCTGCGACCTCGTGCTGACGACCGGCGGCACGGGCCCGGCGCGCCGCGACGTGACGCCCGAGGCCACGCTGGCCGTGGCGACGAAGGAAATGCCCGGATTCGGCGAACAGATGCGGCAGATCAGCCTGAATTTCGTGCCGACCGCGATCCTGTCGCGGCAAGTCGCGGTGATCCGCGAGACGGCCGACCATGCGGCGCTGATCATCAACCTGCCCGGCCAGCCGAAGTCGATCCGGGAAACGCTCGAAGGGCTGCGCAATGCCGACGGCAAGTCAACCGTGCCCGGCATCTTCGCCGCGGTGCCCTACTGCATCGACCTGATCGGCGGTCCTTACATCGAGACCGACGCCGCGGTGGTCGCGGCGTTCCGGCCGAAAAGCGCGCAGCGCTGAGCGTGTACCAAGCGCTGAGCGCGTGCCGGCCCGCTCAGGCGGCCGGTGCGGACTCGCCTGCCGACGCCGGCGCGGCCGGGATCAGGAAATGCTCGCGGTAGTACTTCAGCTCGTCGATCGACTCGTGGATGTCCGCGAGCGCCGTGTGCATCGCGCGCTTCTGGAAGCCCTTGTAGATCGCGGGCTGCCAGCGGCGGCACAGCTCCTTCAGCGTGCTGACGTCGAGATTGCGGTAATGGAAGAATTTCTCGAATTCCGGCATCCAGCGCGCCATGAAACGGCGGTCCTGGCAGATCGAGTTGCCGCACATCGGCGACTTGCCGGGCGACACGTACTGCGCGAGGAACGCCTGCAGTTGCGCGGCGGCTTCCGCCTCGGTCACGGTCGACGCGCGCACGCGGTCGATCAGGCCCGAGCGGCCGTGCGTCGACTTGTTCCAGTCGTCCATTTTCGCGAGCGTTTCGTCGCTCTGGTGGATCGCGAACACGGGGCCTTCGACGGCAACGTCGAGCGTGGAATTGGTCACGACGACCGCGATCTCGATGATGCGGTCGTTATCCGGGTCGAGGCCCGTCATCTCCATGTCGAGCCAGACGAGGTTCAACTCGTTGCGCACGAGCGCGGGCTGGCTGGCGGAAGCGGCGGTATCGGTCATGAGTCATCCTGGAAAATGGCGGACGGCGCGCGGCGCCGCCCGGGCGGCCGGCATCGCATCAGCGGGCCCGGTCCGCAAGAACATATAATTCTCGCATAGAACCCTTTGGCGCCTTCGATGTCACCCTTTTCGTTCACCCTGCTGTTCGCGCTCTTCGTGCTCGCGATGGTCGTCACCAAGCTGTGGCTCGCGTCGCGGCAGATCCGCTTCGTCGCCGCGCACCGCAACGGCGTGCCCGCGCAGTTCAGCGCAACCATCCCGCTGAGCGCCCACCAGCGGGCGGCCGACTATACGGTCGAGCGTACCCGGCTGACGATGCTCGAGATCGTCGTCAGCGCGGCCGTGCTGGTCGGCCTCACGCTGCTCGGCGGCGTCGGCGCGCTCGACACGCTGCTGACCGGCTGGCTCGGCCGCGGCTACGGACAGCAGGTCGCGCTCGTCGCCGCGGTGCTCGTGATCACGGGCGTCATCGACGTCCCGTTCGAGTATTACCGCCAGTTCGGGATCGAGCAGCGTTTCGGCTTCAACCGGATGACGAAGCGGCTGTTCTTCACCGACATGCTGAAAAACTCGCTGCTCGGCGCCGCGCTCGGCCTGCCGCTGCTGTTCGTCGTGCTGTGGCTGATGAACCAGGCCGGCAGCCTGTGGTGGCTGTGGACCTGGATCGTCTGGGTCGCGTTCCAGATGCTCGTGCTGCTGATCTACCCGACCTTCATCGCACCGCTCTTCAACAAGTTCGAACCGCTGAAGGACGACGCGCTGCGCTCGCGCATCGAGTCGCTGATGAAGCGCTGCGGCTTCGCGGCGAAGGGGCTGTTCGTGATGGACGGCAGCCGCCGCTCCGCGCACGGCAACGCGTACTTCACGGGCTTTGGCGCATCGAAGCGGATCGTGTTCTTCGACACGCTGCTCGCGCGCCTGTCCGGCCAGGAAATCGAGGCTGTGCTCGCGCACGAACTCGGTCATTTCAAGCGCCGCCACGTGATGAAGCGGATGCTCGTGTCGTTCGTGCTGAGCCTCGTGCTGCTCGCGCTGCTCGGCTGGCTGGCGCAGCGCACCTGGTTCTATACGGGGCTCGGCGTCACGCCGTCGCTCGACACGAGCAATGCGGGCGCCGCGCTCGTGCTGTTCTTCCTCGCGATTCCCGTGTTCCTGTTCTTCGCCACGCCGTTCAGCAGCCTCACGTCGCGCAAGCACGAATTCGAGGCCGACGCGTTCGCGGCCAGCCAGACCGACGCGCAGGATCTCGTCAGCGCGCTGGTGAAACTCTACGAAGACAACGCGTCGACGCTGACGCCCGACCCCGTCTACACGGCCTTCTACTACTCGCATCCGCCTGCATCGCAGCGGATCGACCGCCTGATGCAGCACGCATGAGCCGGCCGACCTCCCGCAAGCCGGCCCCGCGCGCGTCGGGCGCGCAACGTGTCGAAGGCCGCGTGATCGCGGCGCACGGCCGCCACTACATCGTCGCGCCCGACGACGGCGGCCCGATGCTGCAGTGCTTCCCGCGCGGCAAAAAGAGCGACATCGCGGTCGGCGACCGCGTCGTGTACGAACACGCGTCGGCCGACCAGGGCGTGATCGTCGAGATCGGCGAACGGCGCAACCTGCTGTACCGTTCCGACCAGTTCAAGTCGAAGCTCTTCGCGGCCAACCTCGACCAGTTGCTGATCGTGCTCGCAACCGAGCCCTATTTCAGCGAGGACCTGCTCGGCCGCGCGCTGATCGCCGCCGAGGCGAACGAGCTGAAGCCGCTCGTCGTGCTGAACAAGATCGACGTCGAGGCCGCGCTGCCGGTCGCGCGCGAGCGCCTCGCACCGTACCGCGCGCTCGGCTACGACGTGCTCGAGCTGTCGGTGAAGGGCTCGCCCGACGACGCGCGCGCGCAACTGATGCCGCATCTCGCCGGGCATTCGACGATCCTGCTCGGCCAGTCCGGGATGGGCAAGTCGACGCTCGTGAACCTGCTCGTTCCCGATGCCGAAGCCGCGACGCGCGAGATCTCGGCCGCGCTCAACAGCGGCCGCCACACGACGACGTTCACGCGTCTCTACCCGCTGGAGGGCGGCGGTGCACTGATCGATTCGCCGGGCTTCCAGGAATTCGGCCTCTACCATCTGACGGAAGGCCGTCTGGAGCGCGCGTTTCCGGAGTTCCGGCCGCTGCTCGCGGACTGCCGTTTCTATAATTGCCATCATCTGCACGAGCCCGGCTGCGCGATTCTCGAAGCGGTCGACGACGGCCGCATCGCGCCGTCCAGGCATGCGCTGTATGCGCAGCTCGTGCACGAGGCGAGCCAGATCGTCCGCTGATCGCGCGACAGGCGCGCGGCGGCCGGTGCCGTTCGGGCCGGCCTTCACCGACAGGAGCCGCCATGCGTTTCAAGGCACCCAATCTTGCGACGGCGCAGCATTGGGCCAACGTGCTTCAGGTGGCCGGTATCGGCTGCGAGCTGCATAACTGCTACGCGACCGGCGCGCTCGGCGGCCTGCCCGCCGATGCGTGCACGCCCGAGCTGTGGCTCGACGACGAGCGCGACGATGCGCTCGCGCGGCGGCTCCTCGATGCCGCATCGAGCGGCCCGTCGGCCGGCGCTGCACCGTGGCGCTGCCGGCAGTGCGGCGAGGCGCTCGAGGCCCAGTTCACGGCCTGCTGGCAATGCGGCGCCGTGCGCGATCCGCTCGACGACTGACCCACAGCAAAAAGGCCGGCGTCGCGCCGGCCTTTGCCTTTCATCGGGCGCTGCGCCGCCCTGTCACGTCACGATACCCAGACGGCAAGCGTCAGCATCAGCAGCAGGATCATCCACAGGATCACCGCACGCCACACGAGGCCAACCGCCGACTGCAGCGTCCGCGGCGTGCAATCGTCACCGACCGTCAGCGGACCGCTGTCGCCGACCGCCAGCGCGTCGAGGCTCGACGGTTCCGCGAGCGGCCCTGCGAGACGTGCGCCGAGGGCCCCGCTGCCGGCCGCCAGCAGCACGCCGTCGTTCGGGTCGGGCCACTGGCGCGTGTGGTTGCGCCACGCGTAGATCGCATCCTCGAAATTGCCGACGATCGCGAAGCCGAGCGCGGTCAGTCGCGCGGGAATCCAGTCGATCACGAAGAACGCGCGCTGTGCGAACGTCGAGAAGGCGGCCGTGCGGTCGTCGCCCGGCGTCGACCAGCTACGTGCGAGGTATTCGGAAATCCGGTACAGCACGGCGCCGGCCGGGCCGATCGGCAGCACATACCAGAAGAACACGCCGAACACGTGGCGATGCGATGCGACAACCGCGTGAATCAGCGTGTGGCGGACGATTTCGCCGACCGGCATGTCGACCGTGTCGATGCCCGTCCACTCGCGCAGGATTTCGCGCGCGCGCGGCACGTCGTCGTTGTTGAGCGCGAGGTGGATGTCGGTGAAGTAGTGGCTGAACTGGCGGAAGCCGAGCGTGAAATACACGACGACCACGTTCCACAGGAATGCGAGCACGAAGCTCACCTTGTACAGCAGGAAATAGACCAGCGCGACGATCAGCACCCACGGCAGCACGACCGCGAGCCACGCGAGGATACCGTGCTTCTGCTTGCCGGCGTCGAGACCATGCGCGACGGTTTCCGCATGAAACTGGAACAGCGCGAACACCGGATTGTTCGGCGACAACGCGCGGACCTGTTCGATGATGAGGGCTAGGAGAACCGAAAAGAAAGTCATGCGTGGCGCCGTCTTCGGAGTTATGTCATTTTTTGCATAACGATAGCACAGCGTAAGCCCCGCATGGCTGCCGGCGCGGTTGCCCGGCGGCCGGCCGCACGCGCCGGCCGGTGTGCGCGCCTATGCGGCGGCCAAGAAGCGGTACAGATTGCGAAACATGCCGGCAGTTGCGCCCCAGATGAAGTAATGCCCGCCTGGTTCGCCGTTCGGATAAGGCATCGCAAAAAAACGACGCTCGCCGCCTTCCCAGCGAAACACGCGGACCTGATGGTTCGCGGGATTCATCAGGAACGCGAGCGGCACCTCGAAGATCTCGGCGACTTCGAACGTGTCGGCCTGCGTCGTGAACGGCGGATGCACGAGCCCGACCACCGGCGCCACGCGAAAGCCGGTGCCGGTCAGGTAGTCGGGCAGCGCGCCGAGGATCTCGACGCGTTCGGCAGCCAGCCCGATCTCTTCCTTCGCCTCGCGCAACGCGGTGGCGGTTGCGTCGCGGTCGAACGGTTCGCGACGGCCGCCGGGAAAGCTGATTTGCCCGGCATGGTCGTTCAGGTGGTCGGCACGCTGGGTCAACAGCACGGTGAGGCCCGACTCGCGGGCGACGAGCGGCACGAGGACGGCCGCACTACGCGGATCGACGCCTTCCTGCAGCCTCGCCTCTCCGGGCTCGACGCTCCAGTCGAGCGTGCGCGCGAAACGGTCGCGCAAGCCGGACGGCGTCATCAGGCCGGGATCGATGGCCGGCAGGCCGGCGCCAGTGCCTTCGACCGGCAGGACTTCGGGATCGATGATGGGGCGGCGATTCAATGGGGCTCTCGGGTTCGTGTCGTATCGAGCATATTGTCGCGCCAGAATGAAAAAAGCACCCGGGTGGGTGCTTTTTCCTTACAGCTCTTACTCTTGGGAAGCTGCTGCGGCGCGATCCTTCGACACCAGCTTTTCCTTGATACGAGCCGACTTGCCCGAACGCTCGCGCAGGTAGTACAGCTTCGCGCGACGCACGTCGCCGCGGCGCTTCACGACGATGCTTGCCAGCAGCGGCGAGTACGTCTGGAACGTACGCTCGACGCCTTCGCCCGACGAGATCTTGCGGACGATGAAGTTCGAGTTCAGGCCACGGTTGCGAATCGCGATCACGACGCCTTCGTAAGCCTGAACGCGCTTGCGGTTACCTTCAACCACGTTCACGTTCACGATCACCGTGTCGCCCGGGGCGAATTCGGGGATCGTCTTGCCGGCGAGCGCGCGCTCGATTTCTTCCTGCTCAAGTTTTGCGATGAGGTTCATCACTGACTCCGATTGCCATCATGTCGGCGTTTGCACCTGCCTGCTTCCAGGCCGGCCCCGATAGAGGATGGGTTCACATCAGGCGCCGCACACGCATGCACGGCACCGCCAATTCCCGCCCGCGACGCCGCCTCAGGAGGCGTCCTTCGCTTCGCGTGCGAGGTTCGCGAGCCATGCCTCGTCGGCACGGCTCAACAACTTTTCGCGCCGCGCCCGGACGATCAGGTCCGGCCGCTTCCGCAACGTATTCCTCAATGCTTCCTGCCGCCGCCACCGCTCGATCTCGGCATGATGCCCGCCGAGCAGCACGTCCGGCACGCGCACGCCATCGTATTCCTCGGGGCGCGTGTAGTGCGGACAATCGAGCAGGCCGTCGACGAAACTGTCCTGCACGGCCGACTGCGAATCGTTCAGCACGCCGGGCAGCAACCGCACGACCGCATCCATCATCGCCATCGCCGGCAACTCCCCGCCCGACAGCACGAAATCGCCGAGGCTGATTTCCTCGTCGACGCACCGGTCGAGCAGGCGCTGGTCGATCGCTTCGTAGCGGCCGCACAGCACGACGACACCCGGCTCCTGCGCCATCCGCACCGCTCGCTCGTGCGTGAGCGGCGCACCCTGCGGCGACATCATCACGACACGCGTGCTCGCGATGCCCTGCTCCGCCTGCGCCGCCTTCGCGGCGTCGATCGCGGCTTCGAGCGGCCTGGCCAGCATCACCATGCCCGGACCGCCGCCGTACGGACGATCGTCGACCGTGCGGTAGTTGTCCGTCGTGAAATCACGCGGGTTCCAGGTGCGCAGCCCGAAGCGCCCCTGCTTGACGGCCCGGCTGGTGATTCCCCAGTCGGTCAGTGCGCGGAACATCTCGGGAAAGAGCGTGACGACGTCGAACTGCACCGCGCTCTCGGTAACCTGGTTCATTTCAGTAATCGGCTTCCCAGTCGACGACGATGCGACGCGCCGCCTGATCCACCGTTTTGACGTAGACGCCGACAAACGGAATCAACCGTTCGTCGGTGGTCGGCTGACCGTCTTTGCCGGTCGCCGGATACTCGACACGCATGATCGAATGCACGCCGTTGTCGATCATCCCGCTCACCTTCCCGAGTGCCACCGATTGCTCGTTGACGACATCGAGACCGATCAGGTCGACCCAATAGAATTCGTCCGCGGCCAGTGCCGGGAAATCTTCCCGGCACACGAACACGCGAAAGCCGCGCATGGCCAGCGCGGCATCGCGGTCGCTGACGCCCGCGGGTTGCGCAACGACGGTGTCGCTGTGCGTCTTCGACTGCATGATGCGGACGGAAAGCCGCTCCGCACCGCGTTCCAGCCACCAGCGGCGCGCATTGAGCAGCGCGTCGCCGCCGCGACCGGCGTCGGCATGCGTCGCCACCTTGATCCAGCCCTTCAGGCCGTAGGCGTCGACCACCGCCCCGACCTCGACAGCATCGTCGGGCCAGGCTTGCGTCGCTTCGAGACTGCCCTGTTCGGCAGCCTGACCGGCGTTCGCGACAACGTCGCGCTCGACCGGCTTGCGGACGAATGCGCCGAATGACGCACGCCCGCGCCTTGCATTACCGGAATCGTGACCCGCCATCAATGCACCTCACAGCCGGCACGACCGGCACACCGTGCCATGTCAGGCAGCCGGTTGCGCCTTTTGCGCTTCCTTCACGAGACGCTGGACGGTCGGCGACAGTTGCGCGCCAACGCCTTGCCAGTACGTCAGGCGGTCCTGAGCGATACGCAGCGATTCGCCCTTCGTAGCGACCGGATTGTAGAAGCCGACGCGCTCGATGAAGCGGCCGTCACGACGGTTACGCGAGTCGGTAGCGACGATGTTGTAGAACGGGCGCTTCTTCGAGCCGCCACGAGCCAGACGGATGATAACCATATGATGTCCTTCGGAAAACCGGGTTCGAAACTACTGAAACACGCGATTATAGCCGGAAACCAGAGGTACAACAAACACTTACGCGGAAAAAATCCGCGGACGGCCTGTCTGCCGGGCATACAATCGTCGTGTCCAGGACGCTCCCGACCGTCATGCCGCTCCTTCGCGCCGCCCCGACGCGCCGCGCGCAGCACGGTTTCATCGCGCTGCTTGCCGGCCTTGCCTGCCTCGCGTCCGCAACGGCGTTTGGCGCGTCGTTGCCGGTCGACGAACTCGTCGTGCCGCCCGGCTTCCACGTGGACGTGCTGACCGACGCGGTACCGACCGCACGCGAAATGGCGTGGTCGCCGCGCGGCATCCTGTATGTCGGCACGCGGGAAGGCCGCGTCCACGCGCTCGAGATGCACGAGGGCCGGATCAGCGCGCACCACGTGATCGCGGCCGGGCTCGACATGCCCGTCGGCGTCGCCTACCGCGACGGCGCACTCTATATATCCGCCGTGTCGCGTATCCTGCGCCTCGATCATATCGAAGACCGGCTCGCCAAACCACCGTCCCCGGTGGTCGTGACCGACGCGCTGCCGACCGAACACCATCACGGCTGGAAATTCATCGCGTTCGGCCCGGACGGCAAGCTTTACGTGCCGACCGGCGCACCGTGCAACGTCTGCCTCGCCGATCGCGGCCGCTACGCGATCATTGCGCGCATGAAGGCCGACGGCAGCGGGCACGCGATTGTCGCCCGAGGCGTGCGCAATACGGTCGGCTTCGCATGGCACCCCGATTCGGGCGAGCTCTGGTTTACCGACAACGGGCGCGACATGATGGGCGACGACGTGCCCGACGACAAGCTGAATCGCGCGCCGCGCACCGGCCTCGACTTCGGCTTTCCATACTGCCATGGAGGCGACACGCCCGACCCCGAATTCGGCAGCGCCGACGTATGCCGCCGCTATGTACCGCCCGTATTGAAACTCGGCGCGCACGTCGCGGCGCTCGGCATGCGCTTCTATACCGGGCCGATGTTTCCGGCGTCGTATCGCAATAACGTGTTCATCGCCGAACACGGCTCATGGAACCGCAGCACGAAGGTCGGCTACCGCGTGATGCGCGTCGTCGTGTCGGCGGACGGCAGCCACGCGCGCCAGACCCCGTTCGTCACGGGCTGGCTGCGGCCCGACGGCACGGTATGGGGACGCCCGGCCGACGTGCTGCCGCTGCCGGACGGTTCGCTGCTCGTCAGCGACGACTACGCGGGCGCAATCTACCGCGTGACCTATGCGGCACCTTGACGCAGGCCGGGGGTGACCGGGCCCGACCGGGCATCGTAGAATGCGTGCCGGGCCGCGCGCCCGCGCCGGCCCGCCGGCCGCCCATGCCAACGACAATACGCCGCCATCCATGTCCAGCAGCACCGCACCGTCCCGCCGCTTCCGTTCCAAGACGCTCACCGCCGCCCTTGCCTTCCTGTTCGGATCGCTCGGCGCGCACCGCTTCTATCTGTACGGCTTTCGCGACGTGTACGGCTGGGCACACCTGCTCGCGACGATCGTCGGCATCCCGGGCTTCCTGCTGCTCGCCGCGACCCAGCGCAGCGCCGGCCTCGGCTGGTGGCTCGCGCTACCCGGTGCGATCTCGCTGCTGGCGGCGTTCCTCGCCGCACTCGTCTACGGGCTGCGCCCCGACGAAAAGTGGGACGCGCAATTCAACGCCGAGACGGGCAAGCACAGCCGGTCGGGCTGGACCGTGATCTTTGTCGTGATCTTCTCGCTGCTGATCGGTGCGTTCCTGCTGATGACCGCGCTCGCGCTGTCGTTCCAGACGTATTTCGAGTCGCAGGTCGAAGCGGCAAAGCAGATTTCGCAGTAAGCGCAACGAACGCGACGCACCGGCGCCGACGGGCACCGGTACGGCGCGCCGGTCAGAACAGGTTCAACTGCATGTCGTCGCGCGACTTCGCGCCGGCTGCGCGAACTGCAACACGCGGCGCCGACACCGCAGCGGCAGGCGCGCCGCGAAACTGCGACAGATCGAGGATGCCGTTCGTGCGTTCGTTCAGCCCGAGCCGCTTGACGGCTTGGCGGAAACGCTGCCGCAACAGGTCGGCCCAAATCCCCTCGCCCTTCATCCGTTTCGAGAAATCCGAGTCGTAGTCTTTGCCGCCGCGCATGTCGCGCACGCGGTTCATCACGCGCTCCGCACGATCGGGGAAATGCGCGGCGAGCCAGTTCTTGAACAGCGGCGCAACCTCCCACGGCAACCGCAGGATGATGTAGCTCGCATGCGTCGCGCCGGCTTCCGCGCACGCTTCGAGCACGCGCTCCATGTCGGGCTCGGTGACGAACGGAATCACCGGCGCAATGCTCACGCCGACCGGCACGCCCGCATCGCGCAGCGCGCGGATCGTGCGCAACCGGCGCGCCGGTGTCGCCGCCCGCGGCTCGAGCGTGCGCGCGAGATCGGCATCGAGCGTCGTGATCGTGACGGCCGCCATCACCTGTCCGCGCTCGGCCATCGGCGCAAGCAGGTCGAGATCGCGCTCGATCAGCGACGATTTGGTGATCGCCGCGAACGGCAACCCGCGATCGTGCATCACCTGGATCACGCTGCGCGTGATGCGCAGGTCGCGCTCGACCGGCTGGTAGGCGTCGGTGTTGACGCCAAGCGCGATCGGCTCGGGCACGTACCGCTTCCGTGAAATCTCGCGCTCGAGCAGTTCGGCCGCGTTGACCTTCGCGTAGATGCGGCTTTCGAAATCGAGCCCCGGCGACAGGCCGAGATAGCTGTGCGTCGGCCGCGCGAAGCAGTAGATGCAGCCGTGCTCGCAACCGCGATACGGATTGAGCGATACGCTGAACGGAATGTCGGGCGACTGGTTGTGCGTCAGGATGCTCTTCGCACGCTCCTCGAACACCTGCGTGCGCAGCGGCGCGGGGAAATCGGCATCGTCCGACTCGTGCGTCCAGCCGTCGTCGACCGCTTCGCGCTGCGCGATCTCGTACCGCCCCTGCAGGTTGTCGACCGCACCGCGCCCCTTGCGGGGCACGGGCGGCGCTATCGGAAATTCGTTGTCGGACCGGTCGTCCATATGCCCACCCATTCGCCAGCACCCAATACTGTATATTTATACAGTATTGGGTGCTGCGTGCCAAGGGCGGGATAAGGGGCCCGACAACGGGCCGGGACATCAGTCGCCGACCGCGATCGTCAGCGTCTCCTTGATTTCTTCCATCACGACGTAACTCTTCGACTGCACGGCGCCGGGCAATTGCAGCAGGATGTCGCCGAGCAGCTTCCGGTAGTCGGCCATCTCGCCGATCCGCGCCTTGATCAGGTAGTCGAAATCGCCGGATACCAGGTGGCATTCGAGCACCTCGTCGATCTTCATCACTTCCCGGCGGAATTGCTCGAACATGTTGCCGCCCTTGTGGCCGAGCGTGATCTCGACGAACACCAGCAACGCGGCACCCAGCTGGCCCGGGTCGACCCGCGCGTGATAGCCGGTGATCACGCCATCCCGCTCCATGCGCCGCACGCGCTCGATGCACGGCGTGACGGTCAGTCCGACCTGTTCCGCGAGGTCTTTCATCGCCATCCGGCCGTCGTCCTGGAGCAGTTTGAGGATGCGCCGGTCGAGCTTGTCGAGCGAGCGTACTGGCTGACGTTGCGTTCTCATTTTTTTATGCTGAAAACCTGAAAAATACGATAACAAAACCTGCACATTCGACAATACCATAGCGCAAAAAACTAGATCAGCTAGAGGTTACACGGAGCCGCGGGTGCATCCGGCCTCGATCTGGTCCCTTCCATCTGGAGCAGCTATGCGAGTCGTCATTCTGGGCAGCGGTGTGGTGGGCGTGGCAAGCGCGTATTACCTCGCGCGCGCCGGTCATGAAGTCACGGTGATCGACCGGGAAGCCGGCCCGGCGCTCGAGACGAGCTTCGCGAACGCAGGCCAGATATCCCCCGGTTATGCCGCGCCGTGGGCCGCGCCCGGCGTGCCGCTGAAGGCCGTCAAGTGGATGTTCGAAAAGCACGCGCCGCTCGCGATCCGTCTCGACGGCACGCGCTTCCAGCTCCAGTGGATGTGGCAGATGCTGCGCAACTGCACGGCCGAGCGTTATTCGGTCAACAAGGGCCGCATGGTCCGCCTTGCCGAATACAGCCGCGACTGCCTGCAGGCGCTGCGCGCCGATACCGGCATCCAGTACGAAGGCCGCACGGGCGGCACGCTGCAACTGTTCCGCACGCAGCAGCAACTCGACGGCGCGGCGAAGGACATCGCCGTGCTGCAGGAAGCGAACGTGCCGTTCGAACTGCTGTCGCCGGCCGACCTGAAGAATGCCGAACCGGCGCTCGCCGCCGTGTCGCACAAGCTGACGGGCGGCCTGCGCCTGCCGGGCGACGAAACGGGCGATTGCCAGTTGTTCACGACGCGCCTCGCGGCGCTCGCCGAATCGCTCGGCGTCAAGTTCCGCTACAACACGCCGATCGATGCGCTCGCGATCGCCGGCGGCAAGATCGCCGGCGTGCAGTGCGGCAGCGAGACGGTGCGCGCGGACGCGTACGTCGTCGCGCTCGGCTCGTACTCGACCAGCTTCATCTCGAACCTGATGAAGATCCCGGTCTATCCGCTGAAGGGCTATTCGATCACCGCACCGATCGTCAACGAAGCGGCCGCGCCCGTGTCGACCGTGCTCGACGAAACCTACAAGATCGCGATCACGCGTTTCGACCAGCGCATCCGCGTCGGCGGCATGGCGGAAATCGTCGGCTTCGACAAGAACCTGCGCGCGGCGCGCCGCGAAACGCTCGAAATGTGCGTGAACGACCTGTTCCCGGGCGGCGGCGACACGTCGAAGGCGACGTTCTGGACGGGCCTGCGCCCGATGACGCCGGACGGCACGCCGATCGTCGGCCGTACGCCGGTGTCGAACCTGTTCCTGAACACCGGCCACGGCACGCTCGGCTGGACGATGTCGTGCGGTTCGGGCCAACTGCTCGCGGACCTGATCTCGGGCAAGAAGCCGGCGATCCAGGCCGACGACCTGTCGGTGCATCGTTACCTGAAGGAAGTGGCCGGCCAGACGCGCCCGGCATACGCATAAGCCAGGCTGCCCGCAGCAATGCGGGCCGGCCGGCATCAGAAAGAAAGGCGCCCCTCGAGGCGCCTTCTTCGTTTCATCGGATACGTTGCGGAATCAGAACTGGTCTTCCGTCAACGCGAGCACGCTCTCGTTGCCCTTCGCGCCGACGATCGACGCTTCGAGCGCGCCGGCCTGCACGAGAATGTGCTCCGCATAGCATTGTGCGATCGCAATCTTCACGTCGAAGAACGCCGGGTCGCTCGCGCGGTTCGCCTGCGCCGCCACCAGCGCGCGTGCCATCTGCCACCCGCACAGCACCACGCCCGCCAGCTTCAGGTACGGCACGCTGCCCGCGAACACCGCGTTCGGGTCCTGCTTCGCGTTCGCCACCACGTAGTCCACCACCGCCGACAGCGCACGCGCGCCCTTCTCCAGCTGCACCTTCATCGATGCCGCCGCCGCGCCGTCCAGCCTGCCCAGCGCCGCCACCGTCGCGTCGATCTCCGCGATCAGCGCCTTCGCCACCGCGCCGCCGTCGCGCATCGTCTTGCGGCCCACCAGGTCGTTCGCCTGGATCGCCGTCGTCCCTTCGTAGATCGCCAGGATCCGCGCATCGCGGTAGTACTGCGCCGCGCCCGTCTCCTCGATGAAGCCCATCCCGCCGTGCACCTGCACGCCCAGGCTCGCCACGTCGTTCACCATCTCCGTGCTCCAGCCCTTCACGACCGGCACCAGATACTCGTAGATTGCCTGATGACGGCCACGCGTCGCCTCGTCCGAATGGCGGTGGGCAAGGTCGCTGTGCGCGGCTGCCACGTACGCCAGCGCCCGCGCGCCTTCGGTCAGCGCGCGCATCGTGCCGAGCATCCGGCGCACGTCCGGGTGATGGATGATCGTCACCGACTGCTTCGCCGAACCGTCAACCGGGCGGCTCTGCACGCGTTCCTTCGCGAATTCCGCCGCCTTCTGGTAGGCCCGGTCGGCCACGCCGATCCCCTGCATCCCGACCCCGAAGCGCGCCGCGTTCATCATGATGAACATGTATTCGAGGCCGCGGTTCTCTTCGCCGATCAGGTAGCCGATCGCACCGCCGTGGTCGCCGTATTGCAGCACCGCCGTCGGGCTCGCCTTGATCCCGAGCTTGTGCTCGATCGACACGCAGTGCACGTCGTTGCGCGCGCCGAGCGAGCCGTCCTCGTTGACCATGAACTTCGGCACGATGAACAGCGAGATGCCCTTCACGCCTTCCGGCGCGTTCGGCGTGCGGGCCAGCACCAGGTGGACGATGTTGTCCGCCATGTCGTGCTCGCCCCACGTGATGAAGATCTTCGTGCCGAACACCTTGTACGTGCCGTCGCCCTGCGGCTCCGCGCGCGAGCGCACCAGCGCCAGATCGGAGCCCGCCTGCGGCTCGGTCAGGTTCATCGTGCCGGTCCATTCGCCCGAGATCAGCTTCGGCACGTAGCGCTGCTTCTGCTCGTCGGTGCCAGCCGTCAGCAGCGCCTCGATCGCGCCGTCGGTCAGCAGCGGACACAGCGCGAACGACAGGTTCGATGCGTTCAACATCTCGATGCACGGCGTCGCGATCAGCTTCGGCAGCCCCTGGCCGTCGTACTCGGCCGGATGCTGCAGCCCCTGCCAGCCGCCTTCGACGAACTGGCGGAACGCTTCCGCGAAGCCCGGCGTCGCGGTCACGACGCCGTCCTTCCAGCTGCTCGGGTTGCGGTCGCCTTCGACGTTCAGCGGCGCCAGCACCTCGCCGCAGAATTTCGCGGACTCGTCGAGCACGGCCTGCGCCGTGTCGTAACCGGCGTCCTCGAAACCCGGCAACTGCGCGACGGCGTCGATGCCCGCGAGTTCCTTCAGCACGAACAGCATGTCCTTGACCGGCGCGACGTAACTCATGGTGTGTCTCCCCTGCTCTCTTGTGTCGATGGCGTAAAAAAAGGGGCGCTCGTCGCGCCCCTTTTCCGTGTGCTTACCGCTGAAGCGTCAAGCCGCGTCAGCCGAGCTCGGCCACGAGCTCCGGCACGAGCGCGAACAGATCGCCGACGAGGCCGTAATCGGCCACGCTGAAGATCGGCGCTTCCGGATCCTTGTTGATCGCGACGATCACCTTCGAATCCTTCATGCCGGCCAGGTGCTGGATCGCACCCGAGATGCCGACCGCGATGTACAGCTGCGGTGCGACGATCTTGCCGGTCTGGCCGACCTGGTAGTCGTTCGGCACGTAGCCTGCGTCGACTGCCGCGCGCGATGCGCCGAGCGCTGCCGACAGCTTGTCGGCCAGCGGCTCCAGCACCTTCGTGTAGTTCTCGCCGCTGCCGAGGCCACGGCCGCCCGACACGATGATGGTCGCCGACGTCAGTTCCGGACGGTCCAGCTTCGTCACTTCACGGCTCACGAACTGCGACTTGCCGGCATCCGCCGCCGCGTCGATCTTCTCGACCGCTGCGCTGCCGCCTTCCGCTGCCACCGGATCGAAACCCGTCGCGCGCACCGTGATGACCTTGATCGGGTCGCTCGACTGCACCGTCGCGATCGCGTTGCCCGCGTAGATCGGACGCTCGAACGTGTCGGCCGAATCGACGGCCGTGATGTCCGAGATCTGCGCGACGTCCAGCTTCGCGGCGATACGCGGCGCGATGTTCTTGCCGTAGGCCGTCGCCGGCGCGAGGATGTGCGAGTAGTCCTTCGCGATGTTCAGCGCGGTCGCTTCGACGTTTTCCGCGAGGCCCGCTTCGAGCTGCGGCGCGTCGGCCAGCAGCACCTTCGAAACACCCGCGATCTTCGCTGCTGCGTCTGCAGCCGCCTGTGCGTTGTGGCCCGCGACCAGCACGTGAATGTCGCCGCCGATCTTCGCAGCCGCTGCCACCGTGTTCAGCGTCGCGGCCTTGATCGACGCGTTGTCGTGTTCTGCAATCACCAGAATCGTCATTTCTTTCCGCTCCCTCTTACAGCACCTTGGCTTCGGTCTTCAGCTTCTCGACCAGCGTCTTCACGTCCGGCACCTTCACGCCGGCCGCGCGCTTCGGCGGCTCGACGACCTTCAGCGTTTTCAGGCGCGGCGCGACGTCCACGCCCAGGTCTTCCGGCTTCACCGTTTCCAGCGGCTTCTTCTTCGCCTTCATGATGTTCGGCAGCGTCACGTAGCGCGGCTCGTTCAGGCGCAGGTCGGTCGTGATCACCGCCGGCA
The DNA here is from genome assembly GCF_025560745.1 of Burkholderia sp. S-53. Taxonomy (NCBI): domain Bacteria; kingdom Pseudomonadati; phylum Pseudomonadota; class Betaproteobacteria; order Burkholderiales; family Burkholderiaceae; genus Burkholderia; species Burkholderia sp. S-53. Next base: position 1,108,027 of record NZ_CP090483.1, on the reverse strand, counting down.
GCGTCAGCGACAGCGTTTCCGCGCCGCCGTCGACTTCACGCGCCACCGTAGCCTTGCCGTCGGCGACCGTCACCTTCGACGCGAACGTCGCCTGCGGCAGGCCGGCCAGCGCGGCCAGCATCTGGCCCGTCTGGTTCGAATCGTCGTCGATCGCCTGCTTGCCGAGGATCACCAGTTGCGGCTGCTCCTTGTCGACCAGCGCCTTCAGGATCTTCGCGACGGCCAGCGGCTCGACGCTGTCGGTCGATTCGACGAGGATCGCGCGATCCGCGCCGATCGCCAGCGCCGTGCGCAGCGTTTCCTGCGCCTGCGTGACGCCCACCGACACCGCGATCACTTCGGTCGCGACGCCCGCTTCCTTCAGGCGCACGGCTTCTTCCACCGCGATTTCGTCGAACGGGTTCATCGACATCTTCACGTTCGCGATGTCGACGCCCGTGTTGTCCGACTTCACGCGGACCTTCACGTTGTAATCGACCACTCTTTTCACTGGCACCAGGATTTTCATGCACACGCTCCAAAGTTACGAATACGACCAGAGGCCATTCTATAGCGAGGCCTCATGACTGCGCGGCCAAGCGGACCCATCCATCGTGGCTGTCGAGGATACCGCTTCTTGGCGACGCGCCAATGATAGCGAACGGTCGTTCTATTTTAAAAGAGAAAAAACCCGGACGCAAAGCCCGGGTTTTCGATCATCGACTCTAATCCCGCCGGGCGCCCCGTGCTCTGCCCGTTACCAGGCGGCAATCACCGCGCCGCCGAACTTGCCTTCGATGAACTGCTTCACGTCAGCCGAGTGATAGGCCGCGATCAGTTTCGCGACCCACGGCTTGTTGCGGTCCGCTTCGCGAATCGCGAGGATGTTCGCGTACGGGCCGTTCGGACCCTCGATCGCGATCGCGTCCTGTTTCGGTTTCAACCCCGCTTCCATCGCGTAGTTGGTATTGATCGCAGCCGCGTCGACGTCGCCGAGCGAACGCGGAATCTGCGCCGCATCGAGCTCGACGATCTTCAGCTTGCGCGGATTGTCGACGATATCGAGCGGCGTTGCCTTCAGCCCCGCATCGGCACGCAGCTTCAGGAGGCCCTGCTTTTGCAGCAACAGCAGCGCGCGGCCGCCGTTGGTCGGATCGTTCGGGACCGCGATGCGCGCGCCGGGCTTCAGTTCCGCGAGCGACTTCACGCGCTTCGAATAGATGCCCATCGGGAACGTGACGGTATCCGCGACCTTGATCAGCTTGTAGCCGCGATCCTTCACCTGCGCCTGCAGATACGGATCGTGCTGGTAGCTGTTTGCATCGAGGTCACCCGACGCGAGCGCCGCGTTCGGCTGCACGTAATCGGAGAATTCGACGATGCGGATCTCGAGGCCGCTCTTCGCCGCGACCTTCTTCACCGCTTCCATGATCTGCGCGTGCGGGCCGCCCGTCACGCCTACCTTGATGGTTTCGGCCTGTGCGTGCGCGCCCGCGAACAGCGCGGCTGCGCCGAGTGCCGCCGCGAACTTCAGCATGAAGCGTCGTTGCATCGTCTCTCTCCCCTAACGGTTCAGTTTCGTCTTATTTGTGGCTCAGCCGGCGGACGAGCCAGTCGCCAAACGACTGTACGATCTGCACGAACACGATCAGGATGGCGACGACCGTCCACATCACTTCCGGCAGATAACGCTGGTAGCCGTAGCGAATCCCGAGATCGCCGAGGCCGCCGCCGCCGATCGCGCCCGCCATCGCCGAATAACCGACCAGCGACACGAACGTGATCGTCAGGCCCGCCACGACGCCCGGCAGCGATTCGGGCAACAGCACCTTGAATACGATCTGCGACGTGGTCGCGCCCATCGATTGCGCAGCCTCGATCAGCCCGCGGTCGACTTCGCGCAGCGCCGTCTCGACGAGACGCGCGATGAACGGCGCGGCAGCGAGCGTCAGCGGCACGACCGCCGCGGCCGTGCCGATCGACGAACCCGTGACGAGCCGCGTAAACGGAATCACCGCGACCAGCAGGATGATGAACGGCGTCGAGCGGACGGCGTTTACGATGCCGCCGAGCACGCGATTCACCGCGAGGTTCTGCAGCACGCCCTGACGATCGGTCAGGTAGAGCAGCACGCCGAGCGGCAGACCGACGAGCGCGCCGACCGCCCCGGAGATGCCGACCATGATCAGCGTCTCCCAGAACGACTGCACGAACATATCGAACATCTCACTCAACATACGAAAGCTCCTCTACCACCACACCTTGCTCGCGCAGGAACGCGAGCGCCTGCCCGACCTTGCCCGGCTCGCCGCCCGCGAGCACCGCGAGCGAACCGAATGCCTGCCCCTGGATCTCGTCGATCTGGCCGTGCAGGATGTTGAAATCGAGTTCGTACCGACGGATCGTCTCCGACAGGATCGGCTGGTCGACACCCGAGCCCGTGAACGCGAGCCGCAGCAGATGCCCGCTGCCCGTCTTCAGCCGCTCGGCCACGCGCGCCTTCAGCGCGGGCGGCAGTTCCTGCGCGATCACGTCGCCGATCAGCGCGCGCGTCACTTCGTGATGCGGCTGCAGGAACACGTCGATCACGCGGCCCTCCTCGACCACGCGCCCCGCATCGAGCACCGCGACGCGATCGCACACCTGCTTGATCACTTCCATCTGGTGCGTGATCAGCACGATCGTCAGGCCGAGCTCGCGGTTGATGCGCTTCAGCAGGTCGAGGATCGACCGTGTGGTCTCGGGATCGAGCGCGGACGTCGCTTCGTCCGACAGCAGCACCTTCGGCTGGCTCGCGAGCGCGCGAGCGATGCCGACGCGCTGCTTCTGTCCGCCGCTGATCTGCGACGGGTAACGGTCCTTCTGCGCGGACAGCCCGACGAGGTCGAGCAGCGGCAGCACGGCGGCCTCGATCTCGGCACGGCTTGTGCCGGCCAGCTCCAGCGGCAACGCGACGTTGTCGAACACCGTGCGCGACGACAGCAGGTTGAAGTGCTGGAAGATCATGCCGATCTCGCGGCGCGCGTCGCGCAGCGCGCCAGCCGGCAGCAGCATGAGATCGCGCCCGCCGACGACGACATTGCCTTCGGTCGGCCGCGTGAGCAGGTTGATGGTGCGCACGAGCGTGCTCTTGCCCGCGCCGCTTCGGCCGATGATGCCGAACACTTCGCCCTGCGGGATCGTCAGATTGACGTTGCGCAGCGCGTCGACCCAGCCGCTCGGCCCCGGGAAACGCTGCGAAAGATTGCGTAATTCGATCATGTAAACAAAACGGTGGCCGACTGGCGAGCAGGCCCGCCAGTCGGCCACCGATGCATCTGGAATAGCCGGCGATTTTACCGCAAACCCCTCATTCCCCTTAATAATCGATTTTGATCTTTTCATAACCACACGAAATTAGAGGAGCGCCGCTGGCCCGCCTCGACAATGCCGCGACTATGATCCGGAACACAGACCAATGCACAGGGGACACGCCAGATGACCGCCACCACCACGCCGGCCGCCGCGCCTGCCACCGCCGGATCGGCGCCTGCGTCGCCGCCCGCGCCGAAAATGGGCCGGCTGCGCACCGCGGACGGGCTCGAACTGGCGTCGTACCGCTGGCCGGCCGGCGACGGCACCGCGCCGCCGCGCGCGACGATCGCGCTCGTGCACGGCCTCGCCGAACATGCGGGCCGTTATGCCGCCCTCGCCGGTCGGCTGAACGCGGCCGGCATCGACGTGCTCGCGATCGATCTGCGCGGGCACGGCCAGTCGCCCGGCAAGCGAGCCTGGGTCGAGCGTTTCGACGGTTACCTGAACGATGCGGATGCGCTGGTTGCGGAAGCCGCGCGCGGCAATGCGCCGCTGTTCCTGATGGGACACAGCATGGGCGGCGCCGTCGCCGCGCTGTACACGATCGAACGCGCGCCGGCCAGCGGCCACGCGCTGACGGGCCTCGTACTGTCGAGCCCGGCGCTCGCACCGGGGCGCGATGTGCCGCGCTGGATGCTCGCGGTGAGCCGCGTCATCAGCCGCGCGTGGCCGACCTTCCCCGCGATCCGGATCGATGCGGCGCTGCTGTCGCGCGATCCGGCCATCGTCGCGGCCAATCGCGCCGATCCGCTCGTGCATCATGGCGCGGTGCCCGCACGCACCGGCGCGGAGATTCTCGATGCGATGGCGCGCATCGAACGCGGCCGCGATGCGCTGCGCGTCCCGGTGCTCGTCTATCACGGCACCGAGGACAAGCTGACCGAACCCGACGGCAGCCGCGCGTTCGGCGCGCGTGTCGGCTCGCCCGATCGCACGCTGACGCTATACGAAGGCGGCTTCCACGAAACGATGAACGATCTCGAACGCGATCGCGTGATCGACGCGCTGATCGCGTGGATTAACGTACGCGTGCCGGCGCGCTGATCCAGCGCACATGCCGGCAGCGGCCAGCCGGTCAGATGCCGGCGAGCACGCGCAGGTGCGCGACGACGCTGCGCCCGAGCGCGGACAGGTTGTAGCCGCCTTCGAGACAGCTCACGATGCGGCCCTGCGCATGACGACGCGCGACGTCGACGATCTGCGCGGTCAGCCATTCGAAGTCGGCCTCGACGAGGCCGAGATTGCCGATGTCGTCCTCGCGATGCGCATCGAAGCCGGCCGACACGAACAGCATCTGCGGCTTGAACGCGTCGAGACGCGGCAGCCAGAACATGTCGACGGCTTCGCGGATCGCCATCCCGTTGCTGCGCGCGGGCATCGGCAGGTTGACCATGTTCGGCGCCTGGTGATCGACGCCCGAGAACGGGTACAGCGGATGCTGGAAGAAACTGCACATCAGCACGCGCTCGTCGTTCGCGAACGCAGCCTCGGTGCCGTTGCCGTGGTGCACGTCGAAATCGATGATCGCGACACGCTCGAGACCGTGTACGTCGAGCGCATGCCGCGCAGCGATCGCGACGTTGTTGAAGAAGCAGAAACCCATCGCGCGCGCGGGCTCCGCGTGGTGGCCGGGCGGCCGGACGCCGCAGAACGCATTCGCGTAGCGGCCTTCGATCACCGCGTCGGTCGCCGCGATCGCGGCACCGGCCGCGCGCAGTGCCGCACGCCACGTATCGCGGTTCATCAGCGTATCGGGATCGATCTCGACGTAGCCGTCGACCGGCGTCATGCTCCGGATGTAGTCGATGTGCGCCTGCGTATGCACACGGCCCAGCGCCACCTCGCTCGCGAACGGCGCGGTTTCGTGCACGATCAGGTCGTCGATGCGGCTCGCAATCAGTTGATCCTGGATCGCCGACAAGCGGGCCGGGCATTCCGGATGCCATTCCCCCATCTCGTGCAGCATGCAGTCGGGGTGCGTATAGAAAGCGGTTGCCATAAGCTGTCATCCGCAGCGCGCGGTGCGCCGCAGGTCTCCCTCAATGATGTCCATCGTCTGCCGCGAATTCGCCGCTAACTTACCACAACGGGGCCCCGCTTAGCCCCGGCGCGCCGGATGCGTCGGGTATACTGCGCCGAACCCAATCGCCCTGTCCGCCCGCTTCGACATGAATTCCAGCAAGCCTGCCGCCCTTCTCTCCGCGCTGCTCCGTGTTCGCGCTCCGCTCGTCGTTGCCGCCGTCGCCGCAGTCCTCGGCGCCGCGCCTGCCGGCGCGCAGACGCAGCCGGCGAAGCCTGCCGGCACGCGCGTCGCACAGGCCCAGCCCCAGCAGCCGGCGCCGCAAGGCCAGGCCTTCGAAGAGGAGATCGTTCCTCAGCGTTACGCGAGCAACGCGAAGGTCGACGCATTCATCGACGAGATGGTGAGCCGCAACGGCTTCGACTCCGCGAGCCTGCATGCGCTGTTTTCGCGCATCAGCTATTCGGCGACGGCGGTCAAGCTCGTGAAGCCCGCCGCGTCGCCGACGGTCAAGAACTGGCGCGTCTATCGCTCGCGCTTCATCGAGCCGATCCGCATCAACGCGGGCGTGAAGTTCTGGAAGGCCAACCAGGCGACGCTGCAGCGCGCATCCGAGGAGTTCGGCGTGCCGCCCGAAGTGATCGTCGGCATCATCGGCGTCGAGACGATCTATGGCCGCTACATGGGCAATTTCCGCGTGCTCGACGCGCTGACGACGCTCACGTTCGACTATCCGGACACACCGAATCGCGACAGCCGCCAGGCAACGTTCCGCAAGAACCTCGAGGATTTCCTGGTCTGGACCCGCGACAACCAGCTCGACCCGACCACCGTGCTCGGCTCGTATACCGGCGCGATCGGGATTCCGCAGTTCCTGCCGAGCAGCATTCGCGAATACGCGGTCGACTTCGACGGCACGGGCCACGTCGATCTGCGCAGCAGTCCTGTCGATGCGATCGGCAGCGTCGCGAACTACCTGAAGCAGCACGGCTGGGAAACCGACCGCCCGGTGGTCTGGCAGATCACGCCCGATACGGGCAGCCTGGGAATCGCACAGGCCGCCGCCGACGGCCAGCCCGAACCGCACTGGGCGCTGTCGCAACTGATGCGCGCGGGCATGACGCTGAACGAACCGGCAGTCAACATCACCACCGAAGCCGGCACGCCGGTCACCGTGGTCGACCTGCCGTCGCCGGGGCGCGCGACCGAATTCATGCTCGGTCTCAAGAATTTCTACGTGCTGACGCGCTACAACCGCAGTTTCTTCTACGCACTCACCGTGTATCAGCTCGGCGAGGCCGTGAAGGCGCAGATGGAAGCGAGCGGCGCGCTGAAGCCGGCCAACGCGGACGAGCAAGCGCAGTAAGCAATACACCCGCGCCAAAGAAAAACGCCGCAACTGCGGCGTTTTTTTTATCGCGTGCGGACCGGGCTCAGGCCGGGAACACGCCCGTGGACAGATAGCGGTCGCCGCGATCGCAAATGATGAACACGATCGTCGCGTTCTCGACCTGACGCGCGATGCGCATCGCGACTTCGCATGCGCCGCCCGACGAAATGCCCGCGAAGATGCCTTCGACAGCCGCCAGCCGACGCGCCATCATTTCGGAGGCGGCCTGGCTCACGTTCTCGACGCGGTCGACACGGCTGCGATCGAAGATCGTCGGCAGATAGGCTTCCGGCCACTTGCGGATGCCCGGAATGCGCGAACCTTCTTCCGGTTGCGCACCGACGATCTCGATCTCGGAATTCCGTTCCTTCAGATACCGCGATACGCCCATGATCGTGCCGGTCGTGCCCATCGCCGACACGAAGTGCGTCACGCGCCCGTCGGTATCGCGCCAGATCTCCGGGCCGGTCGCTTCGTAGTGCGCAACCGGGTTGTCGGGGTTGGCGAACTGGTCGAGGATCACGCCCTTGCCCTCGCGTTGCATCTGGTCCGCGAGGTCGCGCGCCAGTTCCATCCCGCCCTTCACCGGCGTGAGGATGATCTCGGCGCCATAGGCCGCCATGCTCTGGCGGCGCTCGACCGACAGATCCTCCGGCATGATCAGCACCATCTTGTAGCCGCGGATCGCCGCTGCCATCGCGAGCGCGATGCCCGTGTTGCCGCTCGTCGCCTCGATCAGCGTATCGCCCGGCTTGATGCGCCCGCGCGCCTCGGCCTTGCTGATCATCGACAGCGCCGGACGATCCTTCACGGAACCGGCCGGGTTATTGCCTTCGAGCTTCGCGAGCACCACGTTGTTGCGTGCGCGAATCTCGTCGTCCGGCAAGCGGACCAGTTGCACGAGCGGCGTATTGCCGATCGTGTCTTCGATAGTTTTGTAAGCCATGGAGATACCGTGAGTACGAGGCCGATCAATCGATCGATTGTAAACCAGCACCGCCGCTCGCGCCGGCAACCCCTTTGCGACGATGGAATACACATGCGGCGCGATTCGCGACCGCCGCGCACGCGTTGCGCACGCAAAAAACCCGCGGCATGCCGCGGGAAGCCGTCGCAATGACGGCGACTGAAGGAGCCCTTTGTCTGTCGCGCGCGACGCGTTACTTCTGCGCGGTGCGGGCGGGTGCAGCGGCAGGCTTTGCGGCCGCCGGCTTGCCCGCGACCGGTGCGGCCGCGGCGCCTGAACCGCCTGCGCCCGCGCCTGAGCCGGCCGCGCCTATCGTCAGCCCTTCCTGCTGAAGTCGCTCGACGGTATGGCCGCCCATGCCTTTCACGCGTGACGCGAGATCTTCCGCATTCCTGAACGGGCCACGCGCGCCGCGTTCGTCGAGAATTGCCTTCGCCCGCGCCGGGCCGATGCCCTTGATGCCGACGAGCGCATCCTCGTTCGCGGTGTTGACGTCGACGGCCGCCCAGGCCGACGCGACTGCGCCGAGCATGACCGCTGCGGCAAACCATTTCCTGATCATGTGCTGGATCTCCGATGAAAACGGCCGGCGGCTGCCGACCGTGAGACCCAGTCTAGCGATGCAACGCTTCCGCTTAAACCTGGCCGGACAGCCAACGCACGTAACGGTCGACACCTTCCTGCACGGTCAGGAACGGTGCGTCGTAGCCGGCCGCGCGCAGTTTCGTCTGGTCGGCCTGCGTGAAGCACTGGTACTTGCCGCGCAGCGCATCGGGGAACGCCACGTATTCGATCAGCCCCTGCTCGACCTGCTGCGCGAGCGTCAGCGGCGGCAGGTTGTCGAGTGCGCGCAGCGTGTTCACGACCGTCGACGCGATGTCGTTGAACGGCTGCGCACGGCCCGTGCCGAGGTTGAAGATGCCCGACTTCTCCGGATGATCGAAGAAGAACAGGTTCACCTTCGCGACGTCCTCGACCGACACGAAGTCACGCGTCTGCTCGCCCGGTGCATAGCCGTTGTACTCGCCGAACAGCTTCACCTTGCCTTCCGCGCGGAACTGGTTGAAGTTGTGGAACGCAACCGACGCCATGCGCCCCTTGTGCGTCTCGCGCGCGCCGTACACGTTGAAATAGCGGAAGCCGGCAATCTGGCTCTTCGCGGTCGGCAGTACCCGACGGATCACCTGGTCGAACAGGAACTTCGAATAGCCGTACACGTTCAACGGCGCCTCGACGTCGCGCTCCTCGACGAAACGCGTCGAGCCGCCGTAGATCGCGGCCGACGATGCGTACAGGAACTGCGCGCCCTGTGCGAGGCAAGCGTCGAGCACCGCGCGGCTGTAGCGGAAGTTGTTGTCCATCATGTAGCGGCCGTCGGTTTCCATCGTGTCCGAACAGGCGCCTTCGTGGAACACCGCGCGCACCTTGCCGAAATCGCCGCGCGCGAAGCGTTCGACGAATTCCGTCTTGTCGAGATAGTCGTCGATCTCGCAATCGACGAGATTGCGGAACTTGTCCGCGCGCGTCAGGTTGTCGACCGCGATGATGCGCGTCTCGCCGCGCTCGTTGAGCGCCTTGACGATGTTCGCGCCGATAAAACCGGCTGCGCCGGTGACGATGAGGGTCATGATCGTCCTGCCTGAAAAGTGCGAGCCACTCGTGCGACGCGCTCGTCGCGCCGCCGAATGCGCTCAGTGAAACAGTTCGTCGTAGTCCACCGTGGCCGTGCCGAGCTTGCCGACCACGATGCCTGCCGCGCGATTCGCGAGCACGACCGCGTCGACGAGCGGCACGCCTGCGCCGAGCATCGTCGCGACCGTCGCGATCACGGTATCGCCCGCGCCCGACACGTCGAACACCTCGCGCGCGAGCGCCGGCGCGTGCAGTTCGCCGGTAGAGGAAAAGAGCGTCATGCCCTCTTCCGAACGCGTGAGCAGCAGCGCGTCGATGTCGAGTTCCGCACGCAGCTTCGCAACACGCGCGCGCAGATCGTCTTCCGATTTCCACTGCCCAACCACTTCGCGCAACTCCGCGCGATTCGGCGTGATCAGCGATGCGCCGCGGTAGCGTGCCCAGTCGTCGCCCTTCGGGTCGACGAGGACGGACTTGCCGGCCGCACGCGCCTTCTCGATCATCGTCGTGACGTGCGTCAGGCCGCCTTTCGCGTAATCCGACATCAGCACGACGTCGTGCTGCGGCAGCAGCGCGTCGAAGCGCGCGAGCCCCGCGAGCAGCACCTCGTGCGTCGGCATCGCCTCGAAGTCGACGCGCAGCAGTTGCTGCTGGCGCGCGAGCACGCGCAGCTTGATCGTGGTCGGCAACGCCGGGTCGCGCTCGAGATGCGGCGTCACGCCGCTGCTGCCGAGCAGCTCGACGATCCGCTCGCCGGGTTCGTCGCAACCGACGACGCACAGCAGCCCGGCCTGGCCACCCAGCGTCACGGCATTGCGCGCGACGTTGGCCGCGCCGCCGAGCCGCTCTTCCTGACGCTGCACGTGCACGACCGGCACCGGTGCTTCCGGCGAAATGCGATCGACGTTGCCGAACCAGTAACGGTCGAGCATCACGTCGCCGACGACAAGCACGCGCGAACGCGCGAGCTGCTCGCGCGGCACCTGAACGACATCGCGGGGAGTATTCATCGTGCGGTCAACCACGGGAGGACGACTGGGGATCGACATACGGCCGGCCGATCGCATAGTAGTCGATGCCCAGTTCGGCCATCGCGTCCGGCTCGTACAGGTTGCGCCCGTCGAAGATCACCGGCGCCTTCAGTTCGGCCTTCAGGCGCGTGAAATCGGGGCTCCGGAATTCCTTCCATTCGGTCACGATCACGAGCGCGTCCGCACCCGTCACCGCGACGTCCTGCGTATCGACGAGATGCAGCCGCGCGAGCGCGTCCGCATCGTCGCCGAAATCCAGCGCGAACACGCGCCGCGCCTCGTCGACCGCGACCGGATCGTACGCGCGCACGGTCGCGCCGCGCTCGAGCAGCGCGGCGATCAGGCGGCGGCTCGGCGCCTCGCGCATGTCGTCGGTGTTCGGCTTGAACGCCAGGCCCCAGACCGCGAACTCGCGGCCGGTGAGATCGGCGCCGAAGCGCTGCTCGATCTTGCCGATCAGCACGTCCTTCTGCGCATGGTTGGCTGCCTCGACGGCTTCCAGGATGCGCAGCGGCTGGCCGTTCTCGGCCGCGGTGCGAATCAGCGCCTGGACGTCCTTCGGGAAGCACGAGCCGCCGTAACCGACGCCCGCGTACAGGAAGTGGTAGCCGATGCGCGGATCGGAGCCGATCCCGCGGCGCACGGCCTCGATGTCGGCGCCGACCTTGTCGGCGAGATTCGACATCTCGTTCATGAACGAGATACGCGTCGCGAGCATCGCATTCGCCGCATATTTCGCGAATTCGGCCGAACGCACGTCCATGTAGATCGTCCGCTCGTGGTTGCGGTTGAACGGCGCGTAAAGCTTCTTCATCTTCTCGCGCGCGATCGTGCCCGTCTCGTCGCCGTCGACGCCGATGATGATCCGGTCCGGACGCATGAAGTCCTCGACCGCGGCGCCTTCTTTCAGGAACTCCGGGTTCGACACGACCGAGAAGCGATGCGCGACGCTGCCCGCGAGCCCGCGTGCGGCAAGCGCCTCGTCGACCACGCCGCGCACGCGCTGCGCGGTGCCGACGGGCACCGTCGATTTGTCGACGATCACCTTGAAGCCCGTCATGTAGCGGCCGATGTTGCGCGCGGCCTCGAGCACGTATTGCAGGTCGGCCGAGCCGTCCTCGTCGGGTGGCGTGCCGACCGCAATGAACTGGATCTCGCCGTGCGCGACGCTCGCCTCGATGTCGGTCGAGAAGCGCAGGCGCCCCGCCGCGCGGTTCCGCGCGATGATGTCCAGCAGCCCCGGTTCGTGAATCGGCATGCCGCCGTTATTCAGGATGTCGATCTTGCGCGGATCGACGTCCAGACAGAAGACGTCGTGGCCGATCTCCGCGAGGCATGCGCCCGTGACCAGGCCGACATAGCCGGTGCCGATGATGGTGATTTTCATAGATGTTCCGGTACTTCCCGGTAATTGACTAACTTGGCCGCCGGGACAAGCCCGGCGACAACCGCAGCGCGTTGGCTCCGCGTGCCGGGATCAGCTCGACATCGCAGGTTCGACGCGGCGCGGCGCATAGGTTTCCCAGCCGCTGCATCCGGGGCACTGCCAGTAGAAGAGCCGTGCCCGGAAACCGCAATTCTGGCACGTATACCGTGGCAGATTTTTCGTGCGCTGCTTGATCAGCGCACGCATCATTTCAAGTTCCTTACGACGTGGTTCGTCGGCGGCCGCGATCTGCGCATCCAGCAGGTGCAGCATCCCCGACAGGTTCGGCGACTTCTCCATCTGCGCACGCGCGAGCGTGTGCGCAGCGTCCTGGCCGCGCAACCCCGCGATGTGCTGATACGCGACGTCGAGCAGGTCGTTCGACGGATAGCGGTCGACATACCCCATCAGCAGTTCCGCGCCGTCGACGTTCCTGCCGAGCGCGACATAGGCCTTCATCAGCTTGTCGGCGACGAGCGGCAGATACGCCGGGTTCTGCGCTTCGACGCGCTTCCAGTGCTCGATCGCGGCCGCGTGGTTGCCCTCCGCCTCCGCGGCATCGCCGGACAGGATCGTCGCGCGAACGTTCTGCGGGTTCACGGTCAGTGCGAGCCGCAGTTGTTCTGCGGCCGCGGCGGCATTCTTGCGCTGCAGCGCATCCTGCGCGAGTTCGCAGTGAAACTGCGCGATTTCGGTACCGAGCGGTTTGTCGCTCATCGACGCGATGCGCTTCGCGGTATCGATCGACTTGTTCCAGTCCTTCTCGATCTCGTAGATCGTCAGCAGTGCCCGCTGCGCGCCGAGCGCGTAGTCGCCGTCGGCGAGCTTGTGGAACGCCTCCTCGGCGCGATCGAGCAGGCCGGCCTTCAGGAAATCCTGGCCGAGCTCGTAAAGCGCGTGGTCGCGCTCGTTGACCGGCAGGTCCGTGCGGCTCAGCAGGTTCTGGTGCACGCGGATTGCGCGATCGGTTTCGCCGCGACGACGAAACAGGTTGCCGAGCGCGAAGTGCAGTTCGACCGTCTCGGGGTCGAGCTTGGCGACCTCGATGAACGCGTCGATCGCCTTGTCGGGTTGTTCGTTCAACAGAAAATTCAGGCCGCGAAAATACGATCGCGGCAGGTTGGCACTCTCCGACAGGAGATTCTTCAGGTCATAGCGTGACGCTGCCCAACCGAGCGCGAACGCGACCGGAATCGCGAGCAACCACCAGAAATCCAGATCCATGCGAAATATCGAAGCAGAGACGAAAACCGCGCGATTATCGCGCGGCGTCCGTGTTAAATGACGGGCGGCATCGGCGGCTGATCGATGACGGCGGGCGTTTCGCGCGCCGCGCGCAGATCGCGCTTCAGGCGCCCGTTCTCGAGACGCAGACGGAAGATCGAAGGCAGCGCGGACAGCAGGCCAGCCAGCAGGCCCACGGCGAAGAACGCCAGACCGATCAGGATCAGCGGCGCTTGCCATGCGTAGCCGGCAACAAAATTCAGCGTCGCGGTTTGCGTATTGGCCAGCGCGAGCACCAGCAACAGTACGAACACCAGTACCCGGATCAGCCAAACGATAAACTTCATGAAGCCCTCTCTTTGTTGAGGTTTGCCGCGGCGCGCGACTCCCCTTCGTCGCACCGAATCGACCCGTATTGTAAAGGAAGCGTTTCCGCGACTGCGCACATCCTGCGCGCCCCATTGCGCCGCGGTCGCCGGAAATGAAAAAAGCGCCCGCTAGGGGCGCTTTTCTCTTCAGCCTTCGCCGGACAGGTTCCGGGCAAACCGAACGACGTTCAACGATCGTCGTCCGGATCGTCAGCCTTCAGCGGCTCACCGGCGCGGCCGTCGACACGTTCACGCAATTCCTTGCCAGGCTTGAAGTGCGGCACGAACTTCTCGGGCACCTGCACTTTCTCCCCCGACTTCGGGTTGCGTCCGACGCGTGCCGGGCGACGGTTGAGGCCGAAGCTGCCGAAACCCCGAATTTCGATGCGATGCCCTTTCGCCAGGGCATCGGACATCGCATCGAGCATCGTTTTCACCGCGAAATCCGCATCCTTGAGGACAAGTTGCGGAAATCGCGATGCCAGCTGCGCGACCAACTCGGATTTGGTCATACTTCAGCAGACCTCGTGAGGCTTACTGGTTCTGGCCGTCGAGCTTCGCCTTCAGCAGCGCGCCGAGGTTGGTCGTACCGGTCGCAGCAGCGCTGGAGTCCGATTGCAGGCCGCGGATCGCTTCCTGTTGCTCGGCCGAATCCTTCGCCTTGATCGACAGGTTGATGCCGCGCGACTTGCGATCGATGTTGATCACCATCGCGTTGACCTTGTCGCCTTCCTTCAGCACGTTGCGTGCGTCTTCGACGCGATCCTGCGAGATTTCCGACGCGCGCAGGTAGCCTTCGATGTCGCCCGTCAGCGTGACGACCGCACCCTTCGCATCGACCGTCTTCACGACGCCGTCGACGATCGAGCCCTTGTCGTTCATTGCAACGTAGTTGCTGAACGGGTCGCCTTCGAGCTGCTTGATGCCGAGCGAAATACGCTCCTTCTCGACGTCGATACCGAGCACGATTGCCTCGACTTCGTCGCCCTTCTTGTACTTGCGAACGGCTTCTTCGCCGGCTTCGCTCCACGACAGGTCCGACAGGTGGACCAGGCCGTCGATGCCGCCCGGCAGACCGATGAACACGCCGAAGTCGGTGATCGACTTGATTGCGCCCGTGATCTTGTCGCCCTTCTTGAAGTTGCGGCTGAAGTCATCCCACGGATTCGGCTTGCACTGCTTCATGCCGAGGCTGATACGACGACGGTCTTCGTCGATCTCGAGGACCATGACTTCGACTTCGTCGCCCAGCTGGACAACCTTCGACGGAGCAACGTTCTTGTTGGTCCAGTCCATTTCCGACACGTGGACCAGGCCTTCGATGCCCGATTCCACTTCGACGAATGCGCCGTAGTCGGTGATGTTCGTGACCTTGCCGAACAGGCGCGTGCCCGACGGGTAACGGCGCGAGATGCCTTCCCACGGATCGTCGCCCAGTTGCTTGATGCCCAGCGAGACGCGGTTCTTCTCTTGGTCGAACTTGAGGATCTTCGCGGTGACTTCCTGGCCAACCGACAGGACTTCGCTCGGGTGACGCACGCGACGCCATGCGATGTCGGTGATGTGCAGCAGGCCGTCGATGCCGCCGAGGTCGACGAACGCGCCGTAGTCGGTGATGTTCTTGACCACGCCGTTGACGATCGCGCCTTCCTTCAGCGTCTCGAGCAGCTTCGCGCGCTCTTCGCCTTGGGTCGCTTCGATCACTGCACGACGCGACAGCACGACGTTGTTACGCTTGCGGTCGAGCTTGATCACGCGGAACTCGAGCGTCTTGCCTTCGTACGGCGTCGTGTCCTTGACCGGACGCGTGTCGACCAGCGAACCCGGCAGGAACGCGCGGATGCCGTTGACCATCACGGTCATGCCGCCCTTCACCTTGCCGGTGATGGTGCCGGTGACGAGTTCGTTGTTGTCGAGGGCCTTTTCCAGCGACAGCCACGATGCAAGGCGCTTCGCCTTGTCGCGCGACAGGATCGTGTCGCCGTAGCCGTTTTCGAGTGCGTCGATCGCGACGGACACGAAATCGCCCGCCTGCACCTCAACCTCGCCCTGATCGTTCAGGAATTCCTCGATCGGAATGTAAGCCTCGGACTTCAGGCCTGCATTGACGACCACGAAGTTGTGGTCGACGCGCACGACTTCGGCGGAAATCACTTCGCCGGCGCGCATGTCTTGGCGGGTCAGCGACTCTTCGAACAGAGCCGCAAAGGATTCGGTATTCGGGGTGGAGGTTTGCAGGTCGGACATAAAAATCTGATTGTGCATGGGTCGCTGTGCCACGCCGGCCGGAATGGCAGGCTGAAAGGGCCAGATCGAGTTCCACACGGGGTTAAGGGTTCGAAACACGCTCCGCGCTTGCGACGCGGAGCACCTACCGCTGCCCGCCTTCTCAGGCGGGCTGGCCGAGCGCCCGGTACCACTGCAGCACCTGGTCGACTGCTTCATCAACCGAAAGTGCCGACGTATCGAGCAGCCTGGCATCTGCCGCGGGCTTCAGCGGCGCGGCCGCGCGATTGCTGTCGCGCGCGTCACGTTCACGAAGATCCCGGAGCAAGTCATCTATATTAGCAGAAAAACCTTTTTGCATCAATTGCTTATGCCGTCTGGCCGCGCGCGCCTCGGCGCTGGCCGTCAGGAACACCTTCAGCACGGCGTCCGGAAAGATCACCGTACCCATGTCGCGGCCGTCGGCAACAAGGCCCGGCGTCTTGCGGAACGCGCGCTGGCGCGCGACGAGCGCGGTGCGCACGGGCCCGTGCACGGCGATGGCCGACGCACGGTTGCCGACGGCTTCGGCACGGATGTCGTTCGACACGTCGACGCCGTCGAGCTGCGCGCAGCCTTCGCGGAACGTGATGTGAAGATCGTCGATCAGTTTCACCAGCGCGTCGATGTCCTCCTCCGCGATGCCGTAGCGCACGCTTGCAAGCGCCGCGAGACGGTACAGCGCGCCGCTGTCGAGCAGGTGGAAGCCAAGGTGCGCGGCAACGAGCGCGGCGACGGTGCCCTTGCCGGAAGCGGTCGGGCCGTCGATCGTGATGACGGGAGTCGGGTGAAAGGGTCGGGTCGATTTCATCGGAACAGTCGGGTCAGGCTTTGGCGAGCGCGGCGAAGCGGTCGAAATAGTCGGGGAACGTCTTGCCGACGCACTTCGGATCGTTGATCCGCACGGGCACGCCGCCCAGGCTGACGAGCGAGAAGCACATCGCCATCCGGTGATCGTCGTACGTGTCGATCGCGGCGTTCGGCGTGAGCTTTTCCGGCGGCGTGACGACGAGATAGTCGGGACCTTCCTCGACGATCGCGCCGACCTTGCGCAATTCGGTCGCCATCGCGGCGATGCGGTCGGTTTCCTTCACGCGCCAGCTCGCGATGTTGCGCAGCGTGCTCGTGCCTTTCGCGAACAGCGCCGCGACCGCGATGGTCATCGCCGCATCGGGGATCAGGTTGAAGTCCATGTCGATCGGCTCGAGCTTGCCGTGGTCGTGGCCGATGCCGCGGACGTCGATCCAGTCGTCGCCCATTGTCACGTTCGCGCCCATCTGCATCAGCGCGTTCGCGAAACCGACGTCGCCCTGGATGCTCGCGCGCCCCACGCCCTCGACTCGCAGCGGGCCGCCACCAAGCGCGCCGGCCGCGAGGAAGTACGATGCGGACGACGCATCGCCCTCGACCATGATCCGCCCCGGCGAGCGGTAGCGGACGCCGGCCGGCACGACGAAGCGCTGCCAGCCGTCACGCTCGACGACCACGCCGAAACGCTCCATCAGCCGGATCGTGATGTCGATGTACGGCTTCGAGATCAGTTCGCCGTCGACCTCGACCACAATCTTGCCGTCCTTCGCCTTCACGAGCGGCAGCGTCATCAGCAGCGCCGTGAGGAACTGGCTCGACACGTCGCCGCGCACGCGGATCGGCGCATCGACCGAGATCGTCGCGGGCTTGATCCGCAGCGGCGGGTAGCCTTCGTTCAGTTCGTAGTCGATCTGCGCGCCGATCTGCCGCAGGCCGTCGACGAGATCGCCGATCGGCCGCTCATGCATGCGCGGCACGCCGTGCACGCGATAGTCGCCGCCGTTCACTGCGAGCGCGGCAGTCAGCGGCCGCACGGCCGTGCCCGCGTTGCCGAGGAACAGGTCGGCAGTCTTCGCGGTGAACGCGCCGCGCGTGCCCGTGACGACGCAGGTGTCGCCATCGCGCGCGAGCTTCACGCCGAGCTTGCCGAGTGCATCGAGCATCACGCGCGTATCGTCGGAGTCGAGCAGATTGGTGATCGTCGTTTCGCCTTCGGCAAGCGCCGCGAGCAGCAGCACGCGGTTCGAGATGCTCTTCGAGCCGGGCAGGCGCACGGTGCCCGATGCGCTGGAGTACGGGCCGAGATCGAGATAGTCCATGGGAATCGTCCTGTTATTTCTTGACCGGTTCGGCAGCAGGCGCGCCGCCGCGCTCCTGCCATGCCTTGCGTGCGGCACGCGAGCGCGTGAACACGGCTTCGAGCGCGGCGCCGTCGCCGGCGTCGATCGCCTCGCGCAGCCGCGTGAGCACGCGTGTGTAGCCGTCGAGTTCGTCGAGCAGCGCCGCGCGGTTCGCGACGCACACGTCGCGCCACATCTCCGGGCTCGACGCCGCGATGCGCGTGAAATCGCGGAAGCCGCCCGCCGCGTACGAGAATTTCAGTTCCGCGTCCGCCTCGCCGAGGATCTGCTCGACGAGCGCAAACGACAGCACGTGCGGCAGATGGCTGATCGACGCAAACACGCGATCGTGCTGCTCGGTGCTCATCATGCGTACGTCGGCGCCGGTCGCGCGCCACATCGCGTCGATCCGCGCGACCGATTCGGGCGCGTTCTCCGGCAGCGGGCACAGCACGACGTTGCGGCCGACGTACAGGTCCGGCAACGCGGCCTCGACGCCGCTCGACTCGCGGCCGGCGATCGGATGCCCCGGCACGAACTGCGCGATCCGCGCACCGAGCGCTGCGCGCGCGGCCGCGACGACATCGGACTTGGTGCTGCCCGCATCGGTGACGATCGTCGCATCGGCGAGCCACGGCGCGATGCGCGCGAGCAACGGGCCCGTCTGCGCGACGGGTGCGGCCAGCAGCACGAGATCGGCGCCCGCAAGCGCGTCGCGCAACTGCGCGTCGTCGTCGAGCGCCGCCGCGCGGTCGATCACGCCGAGCGACAGCGCACGCTCGACCGAAGCGCGCGAACGGCCCACGCCGACGATCTCGCCCGCGCCGCCCGGCGCGCGCTCGCGCAGCGCGCGGGCCAGCGATCCGCCGATCAGGCCGACGCCGAAGATGACCAGTTTGTTGAATGCAAAGCCTGACACGACAAGAGCCAAGTTACGCGCGCGGAACGACGCCCCGCACACGGAATTCCAGATTCCGGGCAACGGGCCCGCACCCGGCGCAACCTGCACCGGATGCCGCCCGAACCCGCCTTCGACAGCGCCGACCGGCCTGCCCTGCCCGCCGGCCGCCACACCTGCGCGAGCAGGCGCCGGGCCGCTGCGCGTCAGCGTGCGCTCGGATACGAGCCGAGTATCTTCAGGAACGCGGCCTTCTGGCCGAGTTCCGTGAGTGCCGCCGCGACCGCCGCATCGTCGCGGTGCCCTTCGATGTCGATGTAGAAGTAGTACTCCCACGTGCCGACGCGCGCCGGACGCGACTCGAAGCGCGTCATCGACACGCCGTGCCGCGCGAGCGGTTCGAGCAGCTTGAACACGGCACCCGGCTCGTTCTTCACCGACACGATCAGCGACGTCTGGTCGTGACCGCTTTGCCCGGCCGGCTGCTTGCCGATGATCACGAAGCGCGTGCGATTGTGCGGATCGTCCTGGATCAGCGAGAACGCGATCTGCAAGCCGTAATGCGCGGCCGCGCGGTCGCCCGCGATCGCCGCGATGGTCGGATCGGCCGCCGCGAGACGCGCGGCCTCCGCGTTGCTCGCCACGGCCTGCCGCTCGAGCTGCGGCGCATTCGCCGCGAGCCACTGCTGGCATTGCGCGAGCGCCTGCGCATGCGCGCAAACGCGCTTCACGCCGTCGAGCGTGCCGCTCTGCGTGAGCAGGTTGTGATGGATGGGCAGCGCGAGCTCGCCGCTGATCAGCAGTTGCGTCTGCAGCAGCAGATCGAGTGTGCGCGACACGGCCCCTTCGGTCGAATTCTCGACCGGCGCGATGCCGAACGCGGACGCACCGGCCTCGACCGAGCGGAACACCTCGTCGATCGACGGGCACGGCAGCCCTTCGATCGACTGGCCGAAATACTCGAGCATCGCCTGTTCGCTGTACGTGCCGACCGGCCCGAGGAACGCGACGTGGATCGTCTGCTCGAGCGCGCGGCTCGCTGCCATGATCTCGCGCCAGATGGCGCTGATGTGCTCGCTCGCGAGCGGCCCCGCGCTCATGTCCTGCAGCCGCGCGATCACCTGCAGTTCGCGCTCAGGCCGGAACACCGGCGCGTTGAAATGCTTCTTGACCTCGCCCACCTCCAGCGCCACTGCGGCGCGCTGGTTCAGGAGCGCGATGAGCTGCGCGTCGATCGCGTCGATGCGATCGCGCAGCGGTTTCAGGCGGGAATTCAGTTCGTCGTCCATGCGTTTTGCCGTGCTGTTTGAACAGCGCCGCCGTCAGGCGCCGCGCTGCTCGAAATCCTTCATGTACTCGACGAGCGCCTTCACGCCCTCGAGCGGCACCGCGTTGTAGATCGACGCCCGCATGCCGCCGACGGACTTGTGGCCCTTCAGCTGCAGCAACCCGCGCGCCTTTGCGCCGGCAAGGAAGTCTTCGTTGCGCGTTTCGTCGGCCAGGAAAAACGGCACGTTCATTCGTGAACGCGCTGCCGGCTCGACCTTGTTCAGATAGAAGCTGCTCGCATCGATCGTGTCGTAGAGCAGCTTCGATTTTTCGATATTGCGGGCCTCGATCGCTGCGAGGCCACCTTGCCGCTTCAGCCACTGGAACACGAGGCCCGCGATGTAGATCGCATAGGTGGGCGGCGTGTTGTACAGCGAGTTGTTCGCGGCGATGGTCTTCCATTCGAACGCGGACGGGCAGATCGACAGCGCGCGATCGAGCAGATCCTCGCGCACGATCACGACCGTCACGCCGGCCATCCCGATATTCTTCTGCGCGCCGCCGAACAGCACGCCGTATTTCGCGACGTCCATCGGGCGCGACAGGATGTGCGACGAGACATCCGCGACCAGCGGCACGTCGCCGAGATCGGGGATCTCGAACGTCTCGACGCCGTCGATCGTCTCGTTGGTGCACAGATGCACGTAGGCCGGATCGTCCGACAGCTGCCATTCGGCACGCGCCGGCGCACGCGTGAAGCCGTTTTCCGTCTTGCCGGTCGCGGCGAGATGCGGCGTGCAGAACTTCTTCGCCTCGCCGAACGATTTCTGCGACCACGAGCCCGTCACGACGAAATCGGCGGTCTTGCGCGACCCGAGCAGATTCATCGGCACGATCGCGTTTTCCGCGATGCCGCCGCCCTGCAGGAACAGGATCCGGTGGCTTGCCGGCACGCCGAGCAGGTCGCGCAGGTCGGTCAGCGCGGCCTCGTGGATCGACATGAATTCCTTGCCGCGATGGCTCATCTCCATCACGCTCATGCCGCTGCCGTGCCAGTCGAGCATTTCGTCGGCGGCCTGCCGCAGCACTTCCTCGGGCATCGCCGCAGGACCGGCGGAGAAATTAAAGACGCGCATCGTGAAAAACCTCGGGAGGGACGCGACCGGCGGCTTGCCGCCGCATGTCAGTTGCAAATGAGCCGCGCCAGAATAGGAATGGCCGCTTGCGCTCGCGCGCAAACGGCCATTATCGCACTGTCGTCAGGCTCCCGCCAAACCCGGCCGAACGGCCGGGGGCGTGCCCGGACGGCTTACTTGCCCGGCTTGACTGCTGCGACTTCCTTGTCAGCCTGCGTGCGCGTCGCCTGGATCGCTTGCGGCATGTACTTCTGCATCAGGCCGTTGACCACGTCGCGACCGACCTGATCCTGAACCTGGATGAACTTGCGGCCCGTCGGGCTCTTGTAGAACGTCGTCAGATCCTTGATCTCCGACGTGCTGTAGTACTTCGCGTATGCGTCGTACTGAGCCGACATCGCGTCGTTCTGGAACTGCTGCGTACCGAACACCTTGCCCGCGCCGTCGACCAGCTTCGGCACCGCGTTCTTCTGCAGCGTCGGAACGGCAGCCTGCTTCTGCTTGTCGTTCAGCGTCTTGTTTTCCGACAGCGCGTCCGACAGGATCGCCGGCACGAGCTGCTTCGCCTGCATTTCGGCGCTGTTGCCGATTGCCGACACGAGCTTCGGCGCGTCGATCGCGTCGAGCAGATCCTTGATCGCCGCCTTCTTGTCGGCGTCGATCGGCGCAGCTGCCGCGGCGGGCGCCGGTGCGGAATTCGACAGCGCTTGCGCCATCGCGAACGTCGGCACCAGTGCAGCCAGCAGGACCAGTTGCTTGAATTGCTTTTGCATCATCACTCCCTTTTGGAAATATGAATGGTTGCTCGCCGGCCGCGGCGCTTCACGCCCGCGGCGGCCAGAGTCTCATCCGTTCTTCAGGCTTCGCCGTCCGACGCCTCGTCGGCCTCGCCATCGCCCTCTTCGGCCTCCGCGATCTGCTGCAGGCCAGAGAGCTTGGTACCCTCATCGAGACTGATGAGTGTAACACCTTGCGTGGCACGCCCCATCTCGCGGATCTCCGATACCCGGGTGCGAATCAACACGCCGGCCGTCGTGATCAGCATGATCTGATCCTCGGCGTCGACGAGCGTCGCGGCCACGACCTTGCCGTTGCGCTCGGACGTCTGGATCGCGATCATACCCTTCGTACCGCGGCCGTGGCGCGTGTACTCGGTGATCGGCGTGCGCTTGCCGTAGCCGTTCTCGGTCGCGGTGAGCACGGTCTGCTCCTCGCTGCCCGCGACCAGCATCGCGATGACCTGCTGCCCGTCCTCGAGCTGCATGCCGCGCACGCCGCGCGCCTCGCGCCCCATCGGACGCACGTCGTTCTCGTCGAAGCGCACGGCCTTGCCGGCGTCGGAGAACAGCATCACGTCGTGCGCACCGTCGGTGATCGACGCACCGATCAGGAAGTCGCCGTCGTCGAGGCCGACCGCGATGATGCCCTTCTTCATCGGGCGGCTGAATGCTTCGAGCGGCGTCTTCTTCACGGTGCCGAGCGACGTCGCCATGAAGATGAACTTGTCGGCCGAGAATTCCTTGACCGGCAGCACGACGTTGATCTTCTCGCCATCCTGCAGCGGGAACATGTTGACGATCGGGCGGCCGCGCGAGTTGCGCGAGCCCTGCGGCACTTCATATACCTTGACCCAGTACACGCGGCCGCGGTTCGAGAAGCACAGGATGTAATCGTGCGTGTTCGCGATGAACAGCGTCTCGATCCAGTCGTCTTCCTTCATCTGCGTCGCCTGCTTGCCGCGACCGCCGCGCTTCTGCGCGCGGTACTCGGACAGCGGCTGCGACTTCACGTAGCCCGCGTGCGACATCGTGACGACCATGTCCTGCGGCGTGATCAGATCCTCGGTGTTCAGCTCGGTCGCGTTCAGCTCGATCTTCGAGCGGCGCGCGTCGCCGAATTCGGCCTTCACCGAAGTGAGTTCCTCGCCGATCATCGTCGTGATCCGCTCGGGGCGCGCGAGGATGTCCAGCAGGTCGGCGATCTGCGCCATCACTTCGCGATACTCGCCGATGATCTTGTCCTGCTCGAGGCCGGTCAGGCGCTGCAGGCGCATCTGCAGGATTTCCTGGGCCTGCGTGTCGGACAGGCGGTACAGCCCGTCGACCTGCATGCCGAACGCCGGGTTCAGGCCTTCCGGGCGGTACGCGGAGCGGCCGCCGGCCGCCGCGTTCTCGCTCTCGGCGCGCGTCAGCATCTCGCGCACGAGCGACGAATCCCACGGCTTCGCCATCAATTCCTGCTTCGCGATCGGCGGCGTCGGCGCGGCCTTGATGATCGCGATGAACTCGTCGATGTTCGCGAGCGCGACCGCGAGACCTTCGAGCACGTGGCCGCGTTCGCGGGCCTTGCGCAGTTCGTAGATCGTGCGGCGCGTCAGCACTTCGCGTCGATGCGACAGGAAGCACTGCAGGATTTCCTTCAGGTTCAGCAGCTTCGGCTGGCCGTCGACGAGCGCGACCATGTTCATGCCGAACGTGTCCTGGAGCTGCGTCGCCTTGTACAGGTTGTTCAGCACGACTTCCGGCACTTCACCGCGCTTGAGCTCGATCACGACACGCATGCCGCTCTTGTCGGACTCGTCGCGGATGTCGGAGATGCCTTCGAGCTTCTTCTCGTTGACGAGCTCGGCGATCCGCTCGAGCAGCGAGCGCTTGTTCACCTGGTACGGCAGCTCGTCGACGATGATCGCCATCCGCTGGCCGCGGTCGATTTCCTCGAAGTGCGTGGCCGCCCGCATCACGACGCGGCCGCGCCCGGTGCGGTAGCCGTCGCGCACGCCGGCGACGCCGTAGATGATGCCGGCCGTCGGGAAGTCCGGCGCCGGGATGATCTCGATCAGCTCGTCGATCGTCGCTTCCGGGTTGTTCAGCAGGTGCTGGCACGCGTCGACGACTTCGTTCAGGTTGTGCGGCGGGATGTTGGTCGCCATGCCGACCGCGATGCCCGACGAGCCGTTGATCAGCAGGTTCGGAATGCGCGACGGCAGGACCGACGGCTGCGTTTCGTTGCCGTCGTAGTTCGGCTCGAAATCGACCGTTTCCTTGTCGATGTCGGCGAGCAGCTCGTGACCGATCTTCGCCATGCGAATTTCGGTGTAACGCATCGCCGCGGCATTGTCGCCGTCGATCGAGCCGAAGTTGCCCTGCCCGTCGATCAGCATGTAGCGCAGCGAGAAGTCCTGCGCCATCCGCACGATCGTGTCGTAGACCGCGGTGTCGCCGTGGGGATGGTACTTACCGATCACGTCACCGACGATACGCGCCGACTTCTTGTACGCGCGGTTCCAGTCGTTGTTCAGTTCGTGCATCGCGAACAACACGCGCCGGTGCACGGGCTTCAGGCCATCGCGGACATCCGGGAGGGCACGTCCGACGATCACGCTCATCGCGTAATCGAGATACGAACGGCGCATTTCCTCCTCTAGGGAGGTGGGCAGGGTCTCTTTGGCGAATTGATCCATGTATCCGTATCGTTTCGGAGCGAAGACGGCGAACGCCTTTCGCGTGGGCGCTGCATGCGCAACGCAACGCGAGATTCTAACATGCGCCCATCAGCCGCAAATTCGCCTCCCCCTCTATATATAAATAGCGAAAATCGCGGCGGCGAACCGGCCGGAACCGCACACGACTCGACGTCACCGGCGATCGCGCCCGGTTTGTATCACGCGCACGTGTAAACAGTTGTACGGATCCGCGCAATTTCGCCGACACACTCTTGACAATCTCTGAAAGTTGCGGCAGGTCGGTGTTGCGCATGCACCACAAACGTTGAGGCGATCTTAGGGTGGGGAGGATTTTTTTTCGTAGGAAGGGAACGATATGGCAAAATGCCAACGCACTGAAGGTTAGACGCTGCTCGAAGTCTAAAGTCTACACAGAGCGGTGCCGCGTTTTTTGTGCCGCACCAATGTTATACTTCGAGCAATGTATGACTTGTCACCGTCAACAGGCTCGCAGTAAACCTGCGGTAATCTCAATTTCGAGAGGAGAAATATGAATAAACTTTCAAAGCTCGCGTTCATTGCAGCTACCGCAGTTATGGCTGCATCCGCTTCGGCACAGTCGGTGCCGGCGTCGCGTCAAGCCGTCAACGACAACTGGGTGAACGGCACGGGCGAATGGGTGTGGATGAACGGCACGAACGAGCTCTGCTGGCGCGATGCATTCTGGACGCCGGCCACCGCCAACGCGAAGTGCGATGGCGCACTGGTCGCCCAGGCACCGGCACCGGCTCCGGTCGCTCCGGTCGCTCCGGCCATCACGAGCCAGAAGATCACGTATCAAGCTGACGCACTGTTCGACTTCGACAAGGCAACGCTCAAGCCGCTGGGCAAGCAAAAGCTGGACGAACTGGCTTCGAAGATCGAAGGCATGAACACGGAAGTGGTCGTCGCAACGGGCTACACGGACCGCATCGGTTCGGACAAGTACAACGACCGTCTGTCGCTGCGCCGTGCGCAAGCCGTGAAGTCGTACCTGGTCAGCAAGGGTGTGCCGGCCAACAAGATCTACACGGAAGGCAAGGGCAAGCGCAACCCGGTTACGACTGGCTGCAACCAGAAGAACCGCAAGCAGCTCATCTCCTGCCTCGCACCGGACCGCCGCGTGGAAGTCGAAGTGGTTGGTACGCAAGAAGTCCAGAAGACGACCGTTCCGGCACAGTAAGCCGCGGTTTTCGACTGCTTCAAAGCCCCGCTCCGGCGGGGCTTTTTCATTGATGCCCGTCCGGGCGCTCGCTGGCCTCGTCGTCCGCCCGCTTATATACTCGGGGCTGACGAACCGCAGCACCGCCCTCCTTCCGTAGCCCGTTTGCCGACATGACCAACGCCGATCCGCACGAACTCCAGAAATTCAGCGACCTCGCCCATCGGTGGTGGGATCCGAATGCCGAATTCAAGCCGCTGCACGACCTGAACCCGGTCCGGCTCGGCTGGATCGACGCGCATGCGCACCTGGCCGGCAAGCGCGTACTCGACATCGGCTGCGGCGGCGGCATCCTGTCCGAATCGATGGCCGGACTCGGCGCCCAGGTGAAAGGTATCGACCTGTCGACCGAAGCGCTCGGCGTTGCCGACCTGCACAGCCTCGAAAGCGGCATCGCGGTCGACTATGAGGCGATCGCCGCCGAAGCGATCGCCGCGCGTGAACCGGGCACTTACGATGTCGTCACGTGCATGGAGATGCTCGAGCACGTGCCGTCGCCCGGCGATGTCGTCGCCGCGTGCGCGACGCTCGTGAAGCCCGGTGGCTGGGTGTTCTTCTCGACGCTGAACCGGAACCTGAAGTCCTACCTGTTCGCGGTGATCGGCGCGGAGTACATCGCGCAAATGCTGCCGAAGGGCACGCACGACTACGCGCGCTTCATCCGCCCGTCGGAACTGGCCGGCTTCGTGCGAGCGACGGATCTGCACATCGCGGAGATCAAGGGCATCACGTATCACCCGATCGGCAAGCGCTTCGCGCTGTCGAACGATACCGACATCAACTATCTCGTCGCGTGCCGCCGCGGCGCGTGACCCTCCAACCGGCATGACGACTCCCCTTTCGACCGCGCGGGCCGCACTCGACGAACCGCGCCTGCTGCACTGCGATGCCGTGCTGTTCGATCTCGACGGCACACTTGCCGACACGGCGCCCGATCTCGCGGCCGCCGTCAACAAGATGCAGCGCGCGCGCGGCCTGCCCGAAACACCGCTCGACGCACTGCGGCCGCTGGCCTCGGCCGGCGCGCGCGGCCTGCTCGGCGGCGCGTTCGGCATCGATCCGCACACGCCAGGCTACGAAGCGATGCGCGACGAGTTCCTGAACAACTACGCGACGGACATCTGCGTGCATACGACGCTGTTCCCCGGCATCGGAGACGTGCTCGACGAACTCGATGCGCGCGGCGTGCGCTGGGGCATCGTCACGAACAAGGCGATGCGGCTCACGACACCACTCGTCGACCTGCTCGGTCTTGCAACGCGCGCCGCCTGCGTCGTCGGGGGCGACACAACGCCGCACTCGAAGCCGCACCCGGCCCCGCTGCTGCACGCGGCCGACCAGTTGACGCTCGCGCCGGCGCGCATCGTCTACGTCGGTGACGATTTGCGCGACATTCAGGCCGGCAGCGCTGCCGGCATGGCGACAGTCGCGGCCGCGTACGGCTACTGCGGCGACGGCGCCGCGCCGGCCGACTGGCAGGCCCAGCATCTCGTCGATACGACGCAGGAACTGCGCGAACTGCTGCGCGATGTTGGGCTATAATGATCGTCTTATCCGCGGGGGCGACCTGGTTTCGACAGGGGTTGTGAAGCGGCTAGGGCATGTCGAGGACCCGTCACCTCGTTAATCAATGGGAAAATCGTAACTGCAAACGACGATACGTTCGCACTGGCAGCCTAACGGCCGCCGTCCTCTGCCTAGTTCACTGACGGGCTAGTGTCGCAAGACCGGTAGCAATACCGACAGAGGTCATTTACGTCAGTTAAGCCCTGTCGGCGTCGCGACGCCAGGGTCGAAAACCTAGCGAATCGCCGTCGTGCAGCGTGTTCGTCCGCGTCGCTGCGGTTAAATCAAATGACTGAACTAAACATGTAGAACTAGTCGTGGAGCGCTTCTGGACGCGGGTTCGATTCCCGCCGCCTCCACCAAATTCCGCGCTCGTCGCACGAACCCCGCATGACGCAAGTCTGCGGGGTTTTTTGTTGCCGGCGAAACGCACACGTCCCTCTCCTGCCGAAAAAGCGCCCAGCCGCGGACGGGCCGGGCGGAATGCCGCCGGTGCTCCGGCGGCAGGAGGTGACGGATGTTCTGCCGCGCCCGCGCAATCATCGGTCGTGCCGGGCAGCGGCCAGCCCGGTTGCCACCGCGTCGGGCGCGACGTGTCGTCGCACCCTGCGCTCAAGCACACCGGGCAATGTGCGACTTAGCTGCCGCGATACAACGACTTCATTTCTTCAGCACTGGCCGGGCGCACGCCCATTGCACGCGAGCCCGACGCCGACACGCCCCGTGCCTGTGCACCGTACCCGCTGGCGTCGGCACCTTGCGCTTGCGCCAGCGCACTGCGCTGTTGCTCCGCAACACGCGCCGTTGCGGCCTGGATCGCTTCCGGATAGTGCGGATCTTCGCCGCGGGCGGAGTTGTAACCGGCTTGCTGGAGCTGGACCAGCTCGGCACGGACCTGCGCGCGAGTGATCGTCGAACCCGACTGGGCAAACGACACGACCGGAGCAACGAGAGCGGCAGCAACGACAACAGCTTGAACGAGCGACTTCATGATGACCTACCTCCAGATTTGTCTGTTTTCGCGGTGAACACCGTGTTCAGCGCCGACAAACTGAAGTTTATGTAGGCGGATGCTTAAGAATAAGGCAGGTTTCTGGAAGGCATTCTTCCTGATTTACGGGTTAACCCTGAATCGCCTGCCGGGCCGGCGATGCGCGAGCGCCGCTTCGTCCGACATCGCGTCGCACGATGGCTCACCGGAAAGCACGAGCCCCGCGAAGCGGCAACGCTTCGCGGGGCTCGAATGAATTGCACGGCATTCGTGCGTGCGCCGGTCAGGAGGTGGCCAAGCCGATGTGCGTGCGCAGATCACCCGCCTTGTCGAATCGACACTGCACGACCAGCGCGCAAACGCGCCTGTCCGCGCGTTACTGGCTATCCATCGGGCACTTCAGGTTGCAACCGTTCGGGTCGCCCAGGTCGCCCTTGCGGCGCAACGCCGACTTCTTGCTGCCCTGGTATTTCTGCGACGGCGCCGACGCCGCGAACGGCATCTGCGGATGCTCGTTCAGGCGGAACTGTTCGCTCAGGATGCCGCCGGGCACGCCCGGGGAATTCTGCGCGAGCGCAAACGGCGAAGCAGCGACCAGAAGCCCCGCGGTCAACGCTGCCGCGGCG
Source organism: Burkholderia sp. S-53 (assembly GCF_025560745.1). Classification (NCBI taxonomy): domain Bacteria; kingdom Pseudomonadati; phylum Pseudomonadota; class Betaproteobacteria; order Burkholderiales; family Burkholderiaceae; genus Burkholderia; species Burkholderia sp. S-53. The sequence continues at coordinate 1,079,032 of NZ_CP090483.1, read as the reverse complement.
AGGGAAACGGATAATTTCATGGCGGGAAGACGCCTGAACGGCGTGCTTGTTGGAACGTTGATCAAACGCCAAGCGTAGCGCAAATCCCCCGCTGCTGCAGCGCAGTCCGATCGCGTCCCCGTTACCGGGAATTGCCGTCCGGCGCGCTCGTGCCGTCATCGCCGGCCAGCCCCGTCGCGATGCTCGTCAGCGTTCCGCATGCAGCCGGATCGTAGCCGTCGAGATGCGCGACGCGCTCGATGAAGCGCGCATCGCGCAGCAGTGCCAGCACGCCGGCGAGCGGCCGTGCGTCGAGCCGCGCGCGTTCGCACGCGAAGTAATAGTCCTCGTCGACGACCGGGATGAAATCGAGCCCGAAATGATGGGCGGCCGGCTCGACACCGAAGCCGAGATCCGCCATCCCGCTCGCGACGAACGCCGCGATCGCCGAATGCGTGAGTTCGGCCGACGCATAACCGTCGATGCGCTCGGGATCGATGCCGATCGCGCGCAGCGCGAGATCGAGCAGCATCCGCGTGCCCGACCCTGGCTGCCGGTTGACGAAACGAATGTCGTTGCGTGCGAGATCCGCAAGCCCGCGGACCTGCTTCGGGTTGCCGCGCGGCACGAACAGCCCCTGCTGGCGGCGCGTCAGGTGAATCAGAACGTGGCGGGTGTCGTCGAGCCACGGCTGGTAGATCTGCGCGCACTGCGCGCGAAACGCGCCGCGCGGCAGATGGAAGCCGGCCAGGTCGCATTCGCCGCGTGCGAGCGCCTGCACGGCTTCGACGCTCTCGCGATACTTGATGTCGACGGCCGCCTGCGCATCGACGAGCGCGGACACGAGCGTCGCGACCGCATAGCCATGCGACGCGTGGATCCGCACGGCGCCGTCGCGCTGCGCGAGCCGCCGGTTCAGGTCGCTGGCCACTTCGGCCGCGAGCGTACGCAGGTTCCCGTCGAGGCGGCTGCGCGCGAGGCGCTGCGCGTCGACGACCGCCTGCCCGAGCGCCGACAGCGTCGATCCCTTGCCGCGCGCGGTTTCGATCAATTCACCGCCGATGCACGCCTCAAGCGCGCGCAACATGCCCCACGCGTGCCGGTACGACAGCCCTTTTGCCTGGGCCGCCTGCGCAATGCTGCCCGTGTCGGCCACGAGCTCCAGCAGTGGCGCGACGTCAGTCAGGCTGGCCGTACGGCCTTCCGTGTCGCGTACGGTCAGATACGCGTCGCATTCGATTCGAATCAATTATGCACTCCGATTTCCTATTGCGACCGTGAAATCTTCCGCTTATCGTTGGTCGAAATCAATCAGAACGAAGTCACGATGCGCACTATATGAAGCTCGAGCGCATATGAGACTTTGGAGGAGCATAACCGATGTCCCCGAATTCCCATGCGCCCGACGCGCTCGTCGAGCGCCATGCGCACGCCGGCCGGTCGCTGGTCGCGATCCTGCATGCGATCCAGGACGACGCGGGCTACGTGCCGTCGGGCTGCGTCGCGCCGCTCGCGCGGGCGCTGAACCTGTCGCGCGCCGAAGTGCACGGCGTACTGACCTACTACCACCACTTCCGCACCGCGCCGCCCGCGCGCGTCACGATCCAGGTGTGCCGCGCCGAAGCGTGCCGCAGCATGGGCTGCGAAACGCTCGCCGCGCACGCTGAAGCCCGCACGGGCTGCCGGTTCGACGCAGCGCACGACGATGCTGCGGATGCGCACGCGCCGGACGCCGTTGCGCTCGAATCGGTCTATTGCCTCGGACTGTGTGCGCAGTCACCGTCAATGACGGTCAACGGCGTGCTTCATGCGAAGGTCACGCCCGAGAAGTTCGACGCCCTGCTGGCCGATGCGGTCGCCCACACGCCGGAGGCCGCATGACGACCCGCATCTACGTTCCGCGCGATTCGTCCGCGCTGGCCCTCGGCGCAGACGCGCTCGCCGCCGCGATCGTCGCGGAAGCCGAACGGCGCGGCGTCGCGATCGAACTGGTCCGCAACGGCTCGCGCGGGCTGCTCTGGCTCGAGCCGCTCGTCGAGGTCGGCACGGCCGCCGGCCGCATCGGCTATGCGAACCTGTCGGCCGCCGACGTGCCAGCCCTGTTCGACGCAAACTGGCTCGAAGGCGGCGCGCATCCGAGCGGCGTCGGCGTCGTCGACGCGCTCCCCTATCTCGCGCGCCAGCAGCGCCTCACGTTCGCGCGCATCGGCCTGACCGATCCGCTGTCGATCGACGACTACCTGCAGCATGAAGGCCTTGCCGGCCTGAAGAACGCACTCGCGCTCGACGGCGATGCCGCATGCGAGACGCTGATCGAATCGGGCCTGCGCGGCCGCGGCGGCGCAGCGTTCCCGGCCGGCATCAAGTGGCGCACGGTCCGGCATGCGAGCGCCGCGCAAAAATACATCGTCTGCAATGCGGACGAAGGCGATTCGGGCACGTTCTCCGACCGCCTGATGATGGAATGCGATCCGTACTGCCTGATCGAAGGGATGATCATCGCAGGCATCGCGACGGGCGCAACGGTCGGCTACATCTATGTGCGCAGCGAATACCCGCACGCGATCGCCACGCTCGAAGCCGCGATCGTCCGCGCGCGCGACGCCGGCTGGCTCGGCGAACGCGTGCTCGGCTCCGCGCACGCGTTCGAGCTGCACGTCGCGAAAGGCGCGGGCTCGTACGTGTGCGGCGAGGAAACAGCGCTGCTCGAATCGCTCGAGGGCAAGCGCGGCGTCGTGCGCGCGAAACCGCCGCTGCCCGCGCTCGCCGGCCTGTTCGGTCAGCCGACCGTCATCAACAACGTGATCACGCTCGCGACGGCGCCCATCATCTTCGCGCGCGGCGCCGCGTTCTATCGCGATTACGGAATGGGCCGCTCGCGCGGCACGCTGCCGTTCCAGCTGGCCGGCAATGTCCGTCACGGCGGCCTCGTCGAACTTGCGTTCGGCGTCACGCTGCGCGAGCTGCTGTTCGACTTCGGCGGCGGCACCGCAAGCGGCCGGCCCGCACGCGCCGCGCAGGTCGGCGGCCCGCTCGGTACCTACCTGCCCGACCATCAATGGGACGTGCCGCTCGACTACGAGGCATACACGGCGATCGGCGCGGTGGTCGGCCACGGCGGCATCGTGCTGCACGACGACACGTCGAACCTCGCCGAGCTCGCCGAATATGCGATGAAGTTCTGCGCGATCGAATCGTGCGGCAAGTGCACGCCGTGCCGGATCGGTTCGACACGCGGCGTCGAGACGATCGCGCGCATCCGCCACGGCGATACGTCGGAGCGGCAGGTCACGCTGTTGCGCGACCTGTGCGACACGATGCTGGCCGGTTCGCTGTGCGCGATGGGTGGAATGACGCCCTACCCGGTGCTGTCCGCGCTCGACCATTTCCCCGAAGATTTCGGGCTCGCTGCCGGCAAGGATGCCGCGTCGGGCCCGGTCAAGGCTGCGGCCTGACCCAGAAGGAGCCCTGCATGTCCCTCGATACGAACAACGTCCGCCAAGGCGGTTGCGGCTCGGGCCAATGCGCGTGCAAGAGCGCCGCTCAGGCGCGCGCCCGCGACCCGCTCGACGATACCGACTACGGCACGCCGCAACGGCATGCCGACATCGACGTCACGCTCGAGATCGACGGCCAGCCGGTGACGGTACCGGCCGGCACGTCGGTGATGCGCGCGGCGATCGAAGCCGGCGTCAACGTCCCGAAGCTCTGTGCGACCGATTCGCTCGAGCCGTTCGGCTCGTGCCGGCTGTGCCTCGTCGAGATCGAAGGCCGGCGCGGTTATCCGGCGTCGTGCACGACGCCGGCCGAAGCGGGCATGAAGGTACGCACGCAGTCGGACCGGCTGCAGTCGCTGCGCCGCAACGTGATGGAGCTGTACATCTCCGACCATCCGCTCGACTGCCTCACCTGCCCCGCCAACGGCGACTGCGAGCTGCAGGACATGGCGGGCGTCGTCGGGTTGCGCGAAGTGCGCTACGGCTTCGATGGCGCAAATCACCTCAACGACCGCAAGGACGAATCGAACCCGTACTTCACGTACGACCCGTCGAAGTGCATCGTCTGCAACCGCTGCGTGCGCGCCTGCGAGGAAACGCAGGGCACGTTCGCGCTGACGATCGCCGCGCGCGGCTTCGAATCGCGCGTCGCCGCGGGTGAAAGCGAATCGTTCATGGCGTCGGAATGCGTGTCGTGCGGCGCCTGCGTCGCCGCATGCCCGACTGCCACGTTGCAGGAAAAATCCGTCGTGCAGCTCGGGCAGGCCGAACACTCGGTCATCACGACCTGCGCGTACTGCGGCGTCGGCTGCTCGTTCAAGGCCGAGATGAAGGGCACGCAGGTCGTGCGCATGACGCCGAACAAGAACGGCCTCGCGAACGAGGGCCACGCATGCGTGAAGGGACGCTTCGCATGGGGCTACGCGACGCACAAGGACCGCATCACGAAGCCGATGATCCGCGAAAGGATCACCGACCCGTGGCGCGAAGTGAGCTGGGACGAAGCGCTCACCTACGCGGCGACGCAATTCCGCAAGCTGCAGCAGAAGTACGGCCGCGATTCGATCGGCGGCATCACGTCGTCGCGTTGCACGAACGAGGAAACCTACCTCGTGCAGAAGCTCGTGCGTGCCGCGTTCGGCAACAACAACGTCGATACCTGCGCGCGCGTGTGCCATTCGCCGACCGGCTATGGCCTCAAGACGACGCTCGGCGAATCGGCCGGCACGCAGACGTTCGCATCGGTCGACCAGGCCGACGTGATCGTCGTGATGGGGGCGAACCCGACCGACGGCCACCCGGTGTTCGGCTCGCGGCTGAAGCGGCGCGTTCGCGAAGGTGCGAAGCTGATCGTGATCGACCCGCGCCGAATCGATGTCGTCGACGGCCCGCACGTGAAAGCCACGCATCACCTGCAACTGCGCCCCGGCACCAACGTCGCGATCGTCAACGCGCTCGCGCACGTGATCGTCACCGAAGGGCTCGTTGCCGACGCGTTCGTCGCCGAGCGCTGCGAGACGCGTGCATTCGAGCAATGGCGCGACTTCGTGTCGCGCGCCGACAATTCGCCCGAGGCAACCGCCGACGTCACGGGTGTGCCGGCGGAGCTGGTACGCGCCGCCGCGCGCGCGTACGCAACGGGCGGCAATGCCGCGATCTATTACGGGCTGGGCGTCACCGAACACGCGCAGGGCTCGACGACGGTGATGGGTATCGCGAACCTCGCGATGGCAACGGGCAACATCGGCCGCGAAGGCGTCGGCGTCAATCCGCTGCGCGGCCAGAACAACGTGCAGGGTTCGTGCGACATGGGCTCGTTCCCGCACGAACTGCCCGGCTACCGGCACATCAGCGACGAAATCGTGCGCACGCAGTTCGAACAGGCGTGGTCGGCCAAGCTGCAGCCGGAACCGGGGCTGCGCATCCCGAACATGTTCGACGCGGCGCTCGACGGCAGTTTCAAGGGGCTCTATTGCCAGGGCGAGGACATCGTCCAGTCGGACCCGAACACGCAGCATGTGGCGGCCGCGCTGTCGGCGATGGAGTGCATCGTCGTACAGGACATCTTCCTGAACGAGACCGCGAAATATGCGCACGTACTGCTGCCGGGCTCGACGTTCCTCGAGAAGGACGGCACGTTCACGAACGCGGAGCGCCGCATCTCGCGCGTGCGCAAGGTGATGCCGCCGCTCGCGGGCTACGCGGACTGGGAAGTGACGCTGCTGCTGTCGCAAGCGCTCGGCTACGACATGCACTACACGCACCCGTCGGAAATCATGGACGAGATCGCGCGGCTCACGCCGACCTTCTCGGGCGTGTCGTACGCGAAGCTCGACGCACTCGGCAGCATCCAGTGGCCGTGTAACGAGCACGCGCCGGAAGGCACGCCGACGATGCACATAGACGCGTTCGTGCGCGGCAAGGGCCGGTTCGTGATCACCAAGTTCATTCCGACGCCGGAAAAGGTCACGCAGCGCTATCCGCTGATCCTGACGACGGGCCGCATCCTGTCGCAATACAACGTGGGCGCGCAGACGCGCCGGACCGAAAACGTCCGGTGGCATGAAGAGGATCGTCTCGAGATCCATCCGCACGACGCGCAGGATCGCGGCATCCGGACCGGCGACTGGGTCGGCATCGAATCGCGTGCCGGGCATACGGTGCTGCGCGCGCTCGTGACGGAGCGCATGCAGCCGGGCGTCGTGTACACGACGTTCCACTTCCCCGAATCGGGCGCGAACGTGATCACGACGGAAAGCTCCGACTGGGCGACGAACTGCCCTGAATACAAGGTGACGGCCGTGCAGGTGCTGCCGGTTGCGCAGCCGTCCGACTGGCAGCGCGCATACGCGCGCTTCAATGCGGAGCAGATCGACCTGCTCGAGCGCCGCGCGAGCACGCCCGACACCGTGACGACAGGCAAGTGAGACGACGATGGACAACGACCACCTGATCGACATGGCCAACCAGATCGGCGCATTCTTCGAATCGATGCCCGATCGCGACGAAGCGCTGACCGGCATCGCCGAGCATATCCGGCGCTTCTGGGAGCCGCGGATGCGCCGCGCGTTGCTCGCCGCGCTCGACGATCCGTCGAGCGAAGGCGCGCAGCGGGCGGCGCCGATCGTGCGCGACGCGATCGCCACTCATCGTGCATCGCTCGTCCCGGCCGCGGCAACCGCCTGACCGGCGCTGCTACGCAGACGCCGACATGCCCGCGAACCAGCTTTCGCAGTGGCGCAGCAGCGCGCTCGCGTCGGTCGCCGTGCGCCCGCGCGCGGCGACATACCCGTCGGGCCGCAACAGGTAGAACGACGGCCGCGAGCGGCCGTACTGCTGCGCCAGCCCGGCGGCACCGTCGCCTTCGGCATCGGTGACCCGCCACACGCGCACCGCGCCCGGCATGATCCGTTCGAGCCCCTGCACGAGCGCCTGCGCATCGGCCGCCATCGGCGGCGCAGCGCCGGCGTCGGCATCCGCCGGCTCGTCGAGCAGCAGCAGCGTGAAGCTCGCCGGATCGTGCAGATCGTATAGCCGCGCCGTTCCCGGCGCCTGACCGAGCGGGCCGTCGAGCACGTGCACGAGCGCGTCGGGCGCCCGCTCGCCTGCACGCGGGCCGCCGTCGAGCACGCGCTCCAGCGTGAGCGGACTCCTCCGGTACTGCACGCCGAGTTCGCTGACCGTGCGCCGCACCGCGTCGCGCATCGGCCCGAACGACGCGAGCAGCGGCACGACATGATCGCGCAGCAGCTTCATCGCGCCGCGATCCGCCTCGACGACCTGCGTGATGAAACTGGTCTGCCGCAACACGTCGCGCTCGATCGGATGGCGCTCGGCGTGATAGGTGTCGAGCAGCCGTTCGGGCGTACCCGCGCCGAGCACGCGCGCGAGCTTCCAGCCGAGATTGAACGCCTCCTGGATGCCGGTGTTCATGCCCTGCGCGCCGGCCGGGCTGTGGACGTGCGCGGCATCGCCCGCGACGAACACGCGGCCGTGACGCAGCCGGTCGACCATCCGGCTGTGCAGGTGGAAATAGGACGACCACGCGAGATCGCTCGGCGCAATCGACGCGCCGACGCGCGCACGCACGATCGCGTCGCATTCCGCAAGCGACGGGGTCGGCGCATCGGGTGACGCATCGCTGCCGGGCGGCCGATCGGCAACGAGCCGGTAACGGCCGCCGCCCATCGGAAACAGGCCCGCCATGCCGTCGGGCGTCGTGAACAGGTGGATCTCTTCGTCCGGCCAGTCGGGTATCGCCGCGAAATCGGCGAGCAGGAAAGTCTGTTCGAACGCCTGCCCGGTGAAGCTCAGGCCGAGCAGATGCCTGACGGTGCTGTGCGCGCCGTCGGCTGCGATCAGGTACGACGGCGCGAACGATTCTTCGCGGCCGTCGGCACAGCGGATCGTCACGTCGAGCGACGTGCCGCCTGCATCGCACGCGGTCAGCGTCGCGCCGCGCTCGACCGTCACGCCGAACCCGGCCAGATGCTCGGCGAGCAGCCGCTCGGTAATGCTCTGGTCGAGAAACAGCAGATACGGGTAGCGCGTTTGCAGCGGATCGAAATCGAGCCGCGCGATCACGCGGCCGTCGGCATGCAGCGCGGCCGCATGCGCGCGATGGCCGAGCGCGAGAAACGGCTCGACCGCGCGATGCTGCTCCAGCAGTTCGAGCGTGCGTGCCTGGATGCCGATCGCGCGCGAATATGGCGCGGGCGCGGCGAGACGGTCGATGATGCGCACCGGCACGCGGGCCCGCGCGAGGCTCATCGCCGCGGCAAGGCCGGTCGGCCCCGCGCCGACGATCAGCACGGGCGGGATATCGGACAGTGTGTCGGCCATGAGAACCTCGATGACACGCGACCCTGCAAGTCTACGCCGCTACGCGTCACGGGGCCATATGCCGACCGGCCGACGCGCGGGACCCATGCGCAGTGTGGGAAAATACGCGCTTTCCGCCAGTTTTCGCGTCATGGATTCCGCATTCGACCGAGCGTATGCAGCACACCGCGCGGGCCGCCTCGCCGAGGCCGAGCACGGCTATCGCGCCGCGCTCGTCACCAACCCCGCCGACGCCGACGCGCTGCATCTGTTCGGCGTGCTGCGGCACCAGCAGGGCCAGCACGCCGAGGCAGCCGATCTCGTCGGCCGCGCCGTCGCGCTGCGTCCGGACGACGCCGCGCTGCAGCTCAATCTCGGCAACGCGCTGAAAGCGCTCGGCCGGCTCGACGAGGCGATCGACCGCTTTCGCAATGCGCTGACGCTCGCGCCCGAATTTCCTCTCGCGCACTACAACCTCGGCAACGCGTATGCGGCGCTGCAGCGCCACGACGATGCGATCGACGCATTCGGCCGCGCGCTCCGGCTCACGCCCGACGACGCATCGATCCACAACAATCTCGGCAATGCGCTGAACGCGCTCGGCCGCCATGACGACGCGCTCGCCGCGTTCCGTCGCGCGCTCGAGCTGCGTCCCGGGCATGCGGGTGCGCACAACAACCTCGCGATGGCGCTGAATGCGATGGGCCGCGCCGACGACGCGATCGCGCACTTTCAGGCCGCGATCGCCGCACAGCCTCGCTTCGTCGCCGCGCATTTCAATCTCGGCAACACGTTCGATGCGGTCGGCCGGCATGCCGAAGCGGCCGCCGCGTTCGAAGCCGCGCTCGCGCTGCACCCGCCGTTTCCGCTCGCGCTGTTCGGGCTCGCGAACGCACTGTGCGCACAGGCGCGCCACCGCGACGCGCTGCCCTACTACGAGCGCGCCGTCGGTCTCGATCCGTCGTTCAGCCTGGCGTGGCTGAACCTCGGCAACGCGCATCACGCGCTTTGTGCGCACGAGATGGCGCTGCGCGCATTCGACCAGGCGTTGCGCGTCGAACCCGATCTCACGCTCGCGCAGCTGCACCGCGCGGTCACGCTGCTGACGCTCGGCGACTTCACGCGCGGCCTGCCCGCGTACGAAGCGCGCCACGAGACGCCGGGCGCGATCCCGCTCGGCACGCTGCCGCGCTGGCAGGGCGAGCCGATTGCGTCGCGCACGCTGCTGATCCGCGCGGAACAGGGGTTCGGCGATACGTTGCAGTTCGTCCGCTTCGTGCCGCTCGCTCGCGCACGCTGCGCGCACGTCGTGCTCGAAGTCCAGCCGGAACTCGTGCCGCTGCTGGCGCCCGCCGCATCGCGCTGGCGCGTCACGCTCGTCGCGCAAGGCGCCGCCAAGCCGCCGCCGGCAGACGTCGCCTGCACGCTGATGAGCCTGCCGTTCCTGCTCGGCCTTCAGCCGGCGGACATCGTCGGCGGCACGCGCTACCTCGACGCGCCCGACGGCGCTCGCCGGCGCTTTCGCGGCTCGCTCGGCGGGCAGTCGAAGCGCAAGTTCGGCCTCGCGTGGTCGGGGCGCCGGCAGGCGCAGGAAAACCGCTCGATGCCGTTCGACGCGCTCGCGCCGCTGCTCGCGCTGCCGGACATCGACTGGATCGTGCTGCAGCCCGCACTCGATGACTACGAACGTACGCGCGTCGACGCGCATCCGCGCGTGCATCGCCTCGATGGCCGGCTGAACGACTTTGCCGATACGGCCGCGCTGATCGAGCGGCTCGACGGCGTCGTCACGATCGATACGGCAGTCGCGCACCTTGCGGGCGCGCTCGGCAAGCCGCTGTGGGTCATGCTGCCGTTCGCGCCCGACTGGCGCTGGTTCACCGGCGACGACTGCCCGTGGTATCCGCAGGCCAGGATCGCCCGCCAGCCCGCATCGGGAGCATGGCTCGACGTGGCAGCCGCGGTCGCCGGCAAGCTGCGCGAAGCCTGAACGCAGACGAAAAAAGGGAGCGCAGTGCGCTCCCTTTTTCAATCCGATGCATGCGGCCGGCGCCGCGCGATGTGCGAGCGCCGGTCAGGCAGCCTTGTACTGGTTGCGCGCCTCGGGCGTGCGATACAGCACGAGCGTCGCGATCAGCCCGCAGATCGCGGCCACGCTCAGCCACAGCCCCGGCGCTGCCTTGTTGCCCGTCTGGTGGATCAGCAGCGTCGAGATTGCCGGCGTGAAGCCGCCGATCGTCGTCGCCAGGCTGTACGCAAGCGAGAAGCCTGCCGTGCGCACGTCGGCCGGCATCACTTCGGTCAGTGCGACGACCATCGCCCCGTTGTACGACGCGTACAGGAACGACAGCCACAGCTCGACCGCGAGCAGCCGCAGGAACGACGGATCGCCGACGAGCCACAGCACGGCCGGGTAAGCCGACAGCAGCGTCAGCACCGTGAACGCGATCAGCACCGGGCGGCGGCCGATGCGATCGGACAGCGTGCCGGACAGCGGCAGCCACACGAGGTTGGAGATGCCGACGCAGACAGTCACGACGAGTGCGTCGAGCGACGACAGGTGCAGCACTTCCTTGCCGAAAGTCGGCGTGTACGCGGTGATCATGTAGAACGACACCGTCGTCATGATCACCATCCCCATGCCGGCAACCACGACGCCCCAGTTGTCGAGCATCGAGCGCATGATCTCGCCCATCGACGGGCGGTGGCGCTTCGCGAGGAACTCGTCCGTTTCCTTCAGCGAACGACGGATCAGGAACAGGAACGGCACGATCAGGCAGCCGATCAGGAACGGAATGCGCCAGCCCCACGCGGTCATCTCCTCGGCCGGCAGCGCGCGGTTCAGCAACACGCCGACGAGCGCGGCGAACACGACGGCCACCTGCTGGCTGCCCGACTGCCACGACGTATAGAACCCCTTGTTGCCCTTCGTCGCGATCTCCGACAGGTAGACCGACACGCCGCCGAGTTCGACGCCCGCCGAGAAACCCTGCAGCAGCCGGCCGAGCAGCACGAGCACCGGCGCGAGCACGCCGATCGTCGCGTAGCCGGGTATCGAGGCCACCGTGAGCGTGCCGAGCGCCATCAGCCCGAGCGTCAGGATCAGCCCCTTGCGGCGGCCGTGATGGTCGATGTACGCGCCGAGCACGATCGCGCCGACCGGCCGCATCAGGAAGCCCGCGCCGAACACCGACAGCGACAGCATCAGTGACGCGAATGCGTTGCCGCTCGGGAAGTAGGTTTTCGCGATGGCCGACGCGTAATAGCCGTAGACCATGAAGTCGTACATTTCCAGGAAGTTGCCGCTGACGACCCGGAATACGGTGCGGAATTTCGATTCCTGCGCGATGGCGTGTGACGCTGTGGACATGTTTTTCTCGCTCAGCCCGGATGGCGCGAATCCGCGCCGCATGGATCCGACGACGCGCGCGGCGCCGGGCCGGCGCGCACGGGCATCGCTGCCCGCCGGCGGCACCGTACAACGACGCGCGCCCCGGCATGGTTCGCGAATGATGCCACGCGAAGCCGACGTTTGCCTTGTGGCGCCCCCGGCCGTCGCCATCGGCGCATTCGTCTCGTACAAGTCGTCCCAATACTGAAGCAAAAATCAGATCGGTCTGATCGACCGGCTCTCGCCTGCTGACCACAATGTCATGATTCCCGACGATCTTTCCGCGCCGCGGCCGGCACGGTTGCCCGTGTCGCACGGTGTACCGCCCTCATGACCCCATCACCGTTCGTTCCCGTCGAAGGCGCGCTCGCCCGCCCTCGCGTCGCCCCGCTCGATCACGTTCCGCCGTTCGGCCGCGAATGGACCTTTCGCGGCGCACCCGGTGCGAGGCCCGGCAAGCACTGCCTCGCCACGCTGACGACGTCCTGCATCGACGTCGACCGGCCGCACCGCGCCTGCCGCTGGCAGCCACGGCCCGTAGCGGAATCGATGCCGAATTCGGCAGGAGCGCCGATCGCGCCGCCTGCCGTTGCCGGCACGCGCTTCCGACGTACCCTCCGAGGCTCTCGCGACCGACGGGCGATGTACGCAATCTGCTGGAGCATCGGCGCGTTCGGCATCATCGGCTGGCTGATCGCCGCGCACGAACCGTCCACAGGCTTCGAGCCTGCGCACACGATCCAGATGGCCGGCATTGCGCCGGACCACGCCACGTCGTCGACCGGTACCGTGCGGGTTGCCGCAGTTCAGTCCGGTACGTCGACAGACACTTCATCGCAGCGCACGGTGGCGACACCTGTCGCGAACACGGCAGAATCACCACCGGCCCCGCACCACGCCGCGCGTCGTCCGGCGTCGCTTCGCCCGCAGGCAACGTCCGACGTGCAGCACTCCGCCACTGCATCGCCGCGTCGAACCAGCGGCACGCGCTCGACGGCGGCACCGCCCCGGACACCGGCCGTGCCGCGACTGGCTGCACGTCCGGCAGTCCTGAGCGATGCAGCCAACACTCGCGCACGCGATCGGCTCATCCCGCTGCCGCACGCAACGGACACACGCGACACACGCGATATGCTCGACGATCCGCTCACGCTGATCGCAATGGCAAACGCGCTGCACGCCGCGCAGCCTGCCCGTGCGGCGCACGCGCCCGCCGCCGGCTTCGACTGGACATCGCAACTGTCCCATCGCCGCGTGACCGACCTACCGGACGCATTCGCACACTGACGGTCGCCCAATAAAAAACCCGGCGAAGATCGCTTCGCCGGGTTTCGCTCGTCTGTCTCCGTCCGTTCGACGAATCGTTACTTGTGCGAGGGCAGCCCCGTCTCGGTCTGCTTCTCGAGTTGCCGCACCTGCTCCTGCAGATCGCGCAACTGCATCTGTGCGGCCCGCTTCTCGACCTGCAGCGCCTGCGCCTGCTCCTGGGCCGACTTCTGCCGCTGCACGACTTCGGCCTGCTGGCTGCGCGCGACGCTCAGATCGGCCTGCAACTGCTGCGCACGATTCGCCTGCAGCGCGATCACGCGTTCGAGAAACGCCTTCTGCGCCTGCAGCTCGGTACGGCGGATCTCGATATCCGCGAGTTGCACGGTCTGCTGGACGAAGTTCGCATACACCATCTCCGCGCGGTTCTTCTCCTGCGACCGGATCACACGCCACAGATGCTTGTCCTGGAACAACGCGACGTAGTACGTCATCTCGCGCGGGTCGAACATCAGGCTCGCACCATAGCTGCCGTTGTACGTCGTGCGCATCTCGACGATCCGGCCGTCGTGCAGCATCTGCGTCAGCTCGGCGACGTTGCCTTGCGCGCTTGCGTCCGACGCGGATGCCGCCGGCGCCGCATCGCCGCTCAGGCTCGTAACCGCCGGACGCGTACCGGCGACCGGCGCGGTCGCGTCGGCGGACCAGGCCGCACCCGCTTGCGCGCAGGCGGCCAGTGCAACGATCCACGTTGCGCATCGTGCAGGGGAAAAGTTTAGGAAAGCCAACGTCAGACTCCGGCGAACGAATCGGAACTCGCGATTATCGTTCAAAACAAAACGGCCCCATCTCGAATTTATCGGGATGCGGCCGGCCTTCGTGCGATACGAAGAATGTGGCTTGCTACAGGCGGGTTTCGCGCGCCGCGCGCAGGAACGCATCGAGCAGCGGCGTGCAGTCGAGCAGCTCCGAGCCGCCTGCACGATGGAACTCGGGGTGCCATTGCACGCCGACGACGAACGGCGAACGCCGGTGGCGGATGCCCTCGATGATTCCGTCGCCGGCCGATACGGCCTCGATGTTCAGATCGCGGCCAAGATCGCGGATCGCCTGGTGGTGGATCGAGTTGACGATCGCTTCGCTGCGCCCGGGGAACATGCTCGCGAGCGTCGACGAGTCGGGGAAGCGGATCGCGTGGCGATGCTGGTCGTAATGCTCGCTCACGTGCGGATTCGCGGTCGGCACATCGGTGGCGATGTCCTGGTACAGCGAGCCGCCGAACGCGACGTTGATCAACTGGCAGCCGCGACAGACGCCGAGCACGGGTTTGCCGGATTCGACGAACTCGTGCAGCAGCTCGAGTTCGTACATGTCGCGCACGCGATCGCCCGGCCATTCGGGACGAGCGTCCGACGCCGCGTAGGTTTGCGGCGACACGTCGGCGCCGCCTTGCAGCAGCAGGCCGTCGAGATGCTTCGCGTAGTCGCGCAGGCGGATATTGCTCGGGTGAATCATGCCCTCGTGGCCGACGGTCGGAATCATGAACACGAGCACGTCGCGCGACATCACCCAGTGCGCGATCGATTCCTCGAGATACTGCAGCGTCTTGCCCCGCAGCCCCTTCGCGCCCGGTTCCGGATGGAAGATCCGCGCCGACACGCCGATGCGCAGCGTGCGCTGCGTGATGCGCTGGCCGGCGCGATCGAACAGCCGGCGCGCGCGCGCCGCGATGATCCGGCCGAACACCGACCACGGCGTGTCGTTCTGCTTCAGGTAGGCCGGCGGCGCATGCTGCGCACTCGCGGGCGGCGGCCGCGGCGTATCGAAATCGGGCGGCGCGCCGAACCCGGGCGGCGGCGCGCCGGGCTTCGGCGGCGCGGCGGCACCATCGACGGCGGCACCCGTCGCACCCGGTCCGGAGGCGGCCGTCACCGGCGACGCGCCATCCACGGCGACGTTCTGCGCGGCGGCCTGCGTAGCCGGCGCATCGGGCGTTTTCGCCGGATCGGGACGGGGAGAATCGGAAGAAACGGAAGAGGTGCCGGGCAGACCGGCCGGGGAAGGCGTGTTTTCGCTCATGACGATGGTCTGGTACGTCGCTCACGCGTATGGATAAACGAGGAATCATTATGCTTCAGTGCACGATCGAGCGGCAAACCTGCAACATCCTGTCGATATTGTTGCAAGTCGATGGCAAACCGCGCCGGGGAGCGCCCCGATCACGTGACGACGCCGCCGCCACCTCGCCGCGTGTACTGGACACCAGTGATATATCACAATAATATCCACGCATCGTCCACGCTTCCCGATCACCCGCGCCATGATCGCGCCCCCACTGGCCGCCGCGCCGCAACCCGCATGAATGCCCTGACCGACGTCGCCCGCGACCGGCCCGCCGCGTCGGCGGTCAGTCTCGCCGACCGCGCCTACGCGCTGATCCAGCGCGACATCATCACGATGCGCCTGAAGCCGGGCGCCGCGCTCAACGAGGCCGACCTCGTCGCGCGCACGGGGATCGGCCGCACGCCGGTGCACCAGGCCGTGCATCGGCTCGTACTCGAAGGGCTGCTGTCCGTGATGCCGCGCAAGGGCTTGATGGTGCAGCCGCTGTCTCTCGACGACATCGTCGCGGTGATCGACGTGCGGCGCATCACCGAAGCGCACTGCGCCGAACTCGCCGCGCGCCATGCGATGCCCGACGATCTTGCGCGCATGGCCGCGCTGCTCGACGACGGCCAGGCCTGCGTCGACACGCACGACGTCGAAGGCATGATGGAACTCGACCGCGCGTTTCATCAGACGATCGCCGCGGCCGCGCGCAATGCGGTCCTCGCCGAGATCCTGCGCGCACTGCACGAGCGCTCGCTGCGCTTCTGGTTCGTCACGCTGTCCGAGCCCCACCATCTCGCCGACGTCCAGCACGAGCATCGCGAACTGTTCGAACGGCTGTCCGCGCGCGACGCCGCCGGCGCGCGCGCGGCCGTCGAACGCCATATCGATTCGTTTCGCTCCACGCTTCTTCAACATCTTCGCCCCTGAGCCGCCCATGACCACGTTCACGCCCTTCCCCCCGCTCGCCCAGCTCGCCGCCGACCTCTCCGCCGGCCGGACCACGAGCCGCGCGCTCGTCGACGCCGCGCTCGACCGGATCGCCGATCCGTCGGGCCAGGGCGCCGTCGTCTTCACCGAAGTCGATGCCGACAACGCGCGTGCGGCCGCCGACGCGCACGACCGGCTGCGCGCCGCGGGCACCGTGCTGTCGCCGCTCGCGGGTATTCCCGTGTCGGTGAAGGACCTGTTCGACGTCGCGGGCCAGGTGACGCGCGCCGGTTCGCGCGTGCTCGACGGCGCGCCGGCCGCGCGCACCGATGCGGTCGCCGTCGCCCGGCTCAAGCGCGCGGGCGCGGTGCTGGTCGGCCGCACGAACATGAGCGAGTTCGCGTTCTCCGGGCTCGGGCTGAATCCGCACTTCGGCAATCCGCGCTCGCCGTACCACCGCGACGTGCCGGGCGATGCCCGGATTTCCGGCGGCTCGTCGTCGGGCGCGGCCGCCTCCGTCGCCGACGGGATGGCCGCCGTCGCGCTCGGCACCGACACGGGCGGCTCGATCCGCATTCCGGCCGCCCTGTGCGGGCTGACGGGCTTCAAGCCGACCGCGAGCCGGATCCCGACGCAAGGCGGCGTGCCGCTGTCGACGACGCTCGACTCGTTCGGCCCGATCGGCCTGACGGTCGCCTGCTGCGCGCTCGTCGACCGGATGCTCGCGGGCCTCGAACCGCACGTGCCGGCCGCACGACCGCTCGAAGGCGTGCGGCTCGGCGTGCTGACGAACTACGTGACGGACGGCGTCGATGCCGACGTCGCGGCCGCGCTCGACGCCGCGCTCAAGCATCTCGAAGCCGCCGGCGCGATCGTCACCGAGGTCCGCTTTTCGGCACTCGACCGGTTGCCGGACATCAACCGCTTCGGCTTCTCGCCGATCGAGGCATACGCGTGGCATCGCCCGCTGCTCGCACAGCACCGCGACCGGTACGACCCGCGCGTGCTCACGCGGATCCTGAAGGGCGAGCCCGCGAGCGCGGCCGACTATCTCGACCTGCTCGCCGCGCGCGCCGCAATGCTCGACGAAGCCGCACACACGGTCTGGTCGCGCTTCGATGCGCTCGTCGCACCGACGGTGCCGGTCGTGCCGCCGCGCATCGCGGAACTCGAAGCGGACGACGACGCGTTCACGCGCACCAATGCGCTGATCCTGCGCAACCCGAGCGCGTTCAACTTCCTCGACGCGTGCGCGCTGTCGCTGCCGTGCCATCCGCGCGACGCGGCGCCGGTCGGCCTGATGCTCGCGGCGGCACCGCATCGCGACGACGCGCTGCTCGCGATCGGCCAGGCGGTCGAGGCCGTGCTGAACACGATCCGCTGACCGCGCCAGGCGATCGACGGCAGGCGATGCGCGCGGTGCGGCTGGGTGCCGCACGCGCGCTGTCAGTTTCGTGCCAGACCGTTCGCGCTAAAATCGCGCGATTGTTTTCCGGACCGACCCACGAGGAACCCCGCCGACATGAACGACTACACGCTTGCGCTACGCCGCGAACGCCGCCTGCTGATGCTGCTCGGATGGGTGTGCATCGCCCTGCTGGCCGGTGCGCTGTACTTGCAGTACGTGAAGAACGAAGATCCGTGCCCGCTGTGCATCATCCAGCGCTACTTCTTCGCCGCGATCGGGATCTTCGCGTTCCTGGCCGCCGGGATCCGCAACTGGCGCGGCATCTGGGTGCTCGAGCTGCTGATCGCGATCGCCGCGGCCGGCGGCGTCGGCACGGCAGCGCGACACCTGTCGATCCAGATGAATCCGGGCTTCAGCTGCGGCTTCGACACGCTGCAGCCGATCGTCGACAGCCTGCCGCCCGCGCAATGGTTCCCCGGCATGTTCAAGGTCGCCGGGCTGTGCGAGACCGTCTACCCGCCGATCTTCGGCATCCTGCTGCCCGGCTGGGCGCTGATCGGCTTCGCCGCGATCCTGATTGCGGTCGTCGCGAGCCTCTGGCGCCATCGCCGCAAGCTCACGGCCTGACCGGCCGGCCGCATTGGCGGCCCCCGGCGCGCGTGCCCCGATCGATCGGGCCGCGCGCCGCCGGTTCGCCGCCACCCGGCTCTAACTGACGCTTCCGCTGGCCGCGCCTGGCCGGCCGCGTGTAAACACCTACTCCGCCGCCGCCCGGATTTCCGGGCGAACGCGCGTCGCGCGACTTTCGCGCCCACGCCCCGTCACGCCTGCGTTTCGGCCCGATGTGCACGCATCCGCGCCCCGATACCGCGCGACGGGCCTATGATCGACATGATCGCCTCCTGATAGCCCGGATCACCGCCCGGCAATGTTCCCGCCGTATTGCGGTGCTATCTTCGTGACTGGATGGCGATCTACGTGCGCGAGGCCAGGCGGTCTCACCACCCCCTGCGTAACGCGCGCCCGATCCGCAATGTCGAGTGAATTCATCATGACAACGCAAACCATCCGCATCCGTCACCCTCATGGCGTCCGCGATTCCGGCGGCGCCGTTCGCGCGCGTCGTCGGCGCGCCGCCGCCGCACTGCATCGGCCGTGCGGCCGGCCTGCCCCGCTCCCGTCCGTCCTCGTTGCCGCCGCGCCCGCCAGCCCGCGCCGCGTGTCGTGCCGCGTCGTCCTGAACGGAGCGTGCTGATGGAAGCCTGGCTCGGCGATCTGCAGCAACTGCTCGCGCACGGCGAAGCGGCCGTGCTGGTGACGGTCGCGCACACCGACGGCTCCGCGCCGCGCGAAGCCGGCACCAAGATGCTCGTCACTCGCGACATGGCCCGCCATACGATCGGCGGCGGTCATCTGGAATGGAAGGCGATCGAGATCGCTCGGCATCTGCTGAAGGATGGCGCGCACGTGCCCCACGCGCGCAGGCTCGAGCGGCTCGCGCTCGGCCCGAGCCTCGGCCAGTGCTGCGGCGGCGCGGTCGTGCTCGCGTTCGAGCGGCTCGACGTCGGCGATCTCGGCTGGATCATGTCGCTATCGAAGCGTGTCGCGGCCGGCGCCGCGACCGTGCGTAGCGTATCATTCGGCCCCTCGCCGGGCGCGCCGCTGTTGAGCGAGCCCGAATCGGAAGCCGCGCGGGCCGACTGCCTGCTGTGGGAAACCGGCGGCGTGTCGCTGATGACCGAAACGATCGCGCCGTATGCGTTCCCCGTCATGCTGTTCGGCGCCGGGCACATCGGCACCGCGCTCGTGAAGGTGCTGGCAACGCTGCCGTGCCACGTGCGCTGGATCGACGGGCCCGATGCGGTGTTCCCGCCGGCCGACGTGCTCGCCGGCATCGGCAACCTCGCGATCGACGCAGCCGCCGCCCCGGCGGACGCCGTCGACGCGGCGCCGCCGCAGTCCTACTTCGTCGTGATGACGCACGACCACGCGCTCGATTTCGTGCTGGCCGAGCGCATCCTGCGGCGCGGCGACTACGCATACTTCGGGATGACCGGCTCGCATGCCAAGCGCGTGCAGTTCGATCATCGCCTCGCGGCCATCGGCATCGACCCGGCCCAGGTCGCGCGGATGCGCTGCCCGATCGGTGTCGAAGGCATCATCGACAAGGCGCCCGAAGTGATCGCGATCTCGGTGGCCGCGCAGTTGCTGCAGGCCGTCGAGGCGAACGCGAACGCGCAGGCTTCCCCTACCTACTGACCGACCAAGAACGACGCCATGACACCGACATTCAAGGACAAGATTGCCCGCGCGCCGAAAGCGGAGCTGCACATCCATATCGAAGGCTCGCTCGAGCCCGAACTGATTTTCGCGCTCGCGCAGCGCAACGGCGTGAAGCTCGCGTACGACTCGATCGACGCGCTGCGCGCCGCGTACGCGTTCACCGACCTGCAGTCGTTCCTCGACATCTATTACGCCGGCGCGAGCGTGCTGCTGACCGAGCAGGATTTCTACGACATGACGGCCGCGTACTGCGAGCGCGCGCTCGCCGACAATGTCGTCCACACCGAACTGTTCTTCGACCCGCAGACGCACACCGAACGCGGCGTGCCGATCGAGACGGTCGTCGCGGGCATCGAGCGCGCACTCGCCGATGCCGAGCAGCGCGGGCTGTCGAGCAAGCTGATCCTGTGCTTCCTGCGCCACCTGTCCGAAGAGGACGCGCTCGCGACGTTCGAATCCGCGTTGCCGCTGTTCGAGCGCTATCGCCATCGCCTGATCGGCGTGGGCCTCGACTCGTCCGAGCTCGGCCATCCGCCGACGAAGTTCGCACGCGTGTTCGAAAAGGCGCGCGCGCTCGGGCTGAAGCTCGTCGCGCATGCAGGCGAGGAAGGCCCGCCGGCCTACATCTACGAAGCGCTCGACGTGCTGAAGGTCGACCGGATCGACCACGGCGTGCGCAGCATCGAGGACGCGGCGCTCGTCGAACGCCTCGCGCGCACGCGCACGGCGCTCACCGTCTGCCCGCTGTCGAACCTGAAGCTGTGCGTGTTCGACGACATGGCGAAGCACACGCTGAAGGCGCTGCTCGACCGCGGCGTCGCGGTGACGATCAACTCCGACGATCCCGCCTATTTCGGCGGCTACGTCAATGAAAACTACTTCGCGACGGTCGCGGGGCTGCAGCTCACAGATGCCGAAGTCCATGCGGTGATCCGCAACGGCTTCGAGGCGTCGTTCGTCGACCCGGCGCAGCGCGACGCACTGATCGCGCGCCTCGACACGTACTGGCAGGCCGCGTGACGGCCGGCATCGAGGTGCGCTAGTGTCCTGTTCCGCTGATTCGCGAACAAAGTCTGTGCAGCTTTTCGAGGATGGAATCGGCTGACGCGGTCCAGACGAACGGTTTGCAGTTTTCGTTGTAGTGGGAGACGAATTGATCGATACGGTTGATCAGTTGTTTGACCGAGCTGAACGAGCCTCTGCGGATCGCTTTGTCAGTGATCAGCGCAAAGAAGCGTTCGACCTGGTTAAGCCACGAACTGTAGGTGGGGATGAAATGCATGTGCCAGCGGGGGCGGGCTGCCAGCCACGCCTTGACCTTCGGATGCTTGTGACTGCCGTAGTTGTCCACGATGCAGTGCACGTCGAGATCAGCCGGGACAGCCTTGTCGATTTCACGCAGGAACGACAGGAATTCCTGGTGTCGATGACGTGGCTTGCAGGTCGCGAGCACGGCGCCATTGAGCACGTTCAGTGCAGCAAACAGCGTGGTGGTACCGTGACGAACATAGTCGTGCGTGACGCCTTCGACGTAGCCGAAACCCATCGGCAGCATCGGTTGCGTGCGCTCGAGCGCCTGACACTGGCTCTTCTCGTCCACGCACAGCACCAGGGCGTTCTCCGGTGGGCTCAAGTACAAGCCGACCACATCGCGCAGCTTCTCGATGAAGAACTGATCGGTCGAGAGCTTGAAGCTTTCGCTGCGATGCGGTTGCAGACCCAGCAGCTTGAAGTAACGGTGCACGCTCGTTGGCGAGATGGCAGTTTCGGCGGCAATCGTGCGCACGCTCCAGTGAGTGGAGCCATCTGCTGGCTTCGTGTGCAGGGTCTTATGAATCAGTTGAGCCAGCCGCTCGTCGTCGATCGTGCGTGGCTTGCCGGGGCGTACTTCGTCATAGAGTCCGTTGATTCGCTGCTCCAGAAACCGCAGACGCCACTTGCCCACCGTGGCACGCGTGAGTTGCAGGCGTTGCGCGATCGCGCTGTTGGGTTCGCCGTCAGCAGCCGCCAGCACGATGCGCGCCCGCGCGACCAGCGCAGCCGAAATCGAACGAGAACGTGCTATCGACATCAGCTGAGAGCGCTCGTCTTCGCTCAGCACCAGTTCCGCCTTCGGTCGTCCCATCGCCATGCTGACGTCTCCCGTTCCGTTGACGTCAACATGCTACGTGAACATAGATCAGTTAACAACAGAACAGGACACTAGACAGATGAAACACGGCAACGGCATCCGCTTCGCGACTCCCGGCCCGGCCTTGCGCCGCGCCGAACGCATGCATGCGCCCGGCGCGAACGCGCTCGACGCGTTCAACGAGTTCGTCGCCCGCGTGGCAACGGCGCTGTCCGTTGCCGCCCGCTGGCGCGTGCGGTCGCGGCTTGCCGTCCCGTGCGCCGCCGCCGCGGTCGCGATCGCCAGCGCTGCGAGATTCGCCGGCCACCACGCGATGGCGGCCCCGGCCGCCACGCATGCTCGCGCAATCGCATCCGGCCGCGCCGCACGCAGTGTGTCGCGGCGACTCGCGAAGCGCCGTCCCGCACCCGCGCGGGCGGTGCCAACCATGCCGTCGCCCGCGCGGCGTCGATCGCTTTCTTCTGTTCGCCTTACCTTGATGCAGGACCATTCGTCATGACGCAAACCGCTTTTCGTTCCCAACTGCTGACCTTCAACGGCGACCCGGCACAATCGAGCCAGGCCGCGAACCACGAGACCGATGGCCTCCTGATCGTCGACGACGGCAAGGTCGTCGCGGCCGGCCCGTATGCGCAGCTCGCCGCGACGCTCGCGCGCGACGCGATCGTCCATGACCTGCGCGACAAGCTGATCGTGCCCGGCTTCATCGACACGCACATCCACTATCCGCAGACGGACATGATCGCGTCGCCGGCGCCGGGCCTGCTGCCGTGGCTCGACAAGTACACGTTCCCGACCGAGCGCCAGTTCGGCGATCCCGAGCATGCGCGCGAAGTCGCCGACTTCTTCGTCGACGAACTGCTCGCGTGCGGCACGACGAGCGCGCTCGTCTACTGCACGGTGCACAAGCAGTCGGCCGACGCGCTGTTCGCGGCGAGCGACGCGCGCG
Source organism: Burkholderia sp. S-53 (assembly GCF_025560745.1). Lineage (NCBI taxonomy): Bacteria > Pseudomonadati > Pseudomonadota > Betaproteobacteria > Burkholderiales > Burkholderiaceae > Burkholderia > Burkholderia sp. S-53. Next base: position 1,056,268 of record NZ_CP090483.1, on the reverse strand, counting down.
ACCTGCGGATGATCGCGGGCAAGGTGCTGATGGACCGCAACTGCCCCGAATTCCTGCGCGACACCGCGCAATCGGGTTATGACGACAGCGCCGAGCTGATCGACCGCTGGCACGGCAAAGGCCGCCAGATGTACGCGCTCACGCCGCGCTTCGCGCCGACGTCGACCGAGGCACAGCTCGAAGCGTGCGGCGAACTCGCGCGCCGCCATCCGGACGTGTTCGTGCAGAGCCACGTCGCTGAAAACGTCGACGAGGTGAAATGGGTGGCCGAGCTGTTCCCCGGCCATCGCAGCTATCTCGACATCTACGACCGCTACGGGCTGCTGCGTCCGCGCGCGGTGTACGGCCACTGCATCCACCTCGACGACGAGGACCGCCGCCGGATGGCCGAGACGCGCACCGTCGTCGCGCACTGCCCGACGTCGAACTTCTTCCTCGGCAGCGGGCTGTTCGATTTCGACAAGGCCGGCGAATACGACGTGCCCGTCACGCTCGCCACCGACGTCGGCGGCGGCACGTCGTTCTCGATGCTGCAGACGATGAACGAAGCGCACAAGGTCGCGCGGCTGTCGGGCCACCACCTGACCGCGACGCGGATGTTCTGGCTCGCGACGGCCGGCGCCGCGCAGGCGCTCGACCTCGCCGACACGGTCGGCACGCTCGCGCCGCGCACCGAAGCCGACTTCGTCGTGCTCGATCCGCAGGCGACGCCGCTGCTCGCGCGCCGCACGAAGCGCGCGGATTCGCTCGAGGAGTTGCTGTTCGCGTTCGCGCTGCTCGGCGACGACCGTGCGGTGTACCGCACCTATGCGGCCGGCAAGCTCGTCCACGAACGCGGCGCGGCCCGCCGCGCGGCCACCGCGTAACGGCCCGCCGGGCACCCGTCCCGGCATGCGCGGCGCATCCGCCGCCGCGCATGCCGGGTAGCCGAAGGCGGCGCGCGCCGATCGCGCCCCGATACTCCTCGTTGCGCTGCCCGGCCGCTTTCCCGCGCGCGACACGGACACGTCGTGCTAGAATTCGCCGCTCATTGGGGAGTAGCCGCTCCGCTCGATGTCCCGCGCCCCCGGCGCGCATCGTGACGGAGGCGTCCGTCAACAGACTTGGCCGTTCGGCCATGGCGGGCGCAGCCAAGTTGGCCTGGCGAGACCGATGGTTCACAGTGCGCCGCATCAGGGCCCGGCGCGCCGTGGATCGTCGCTCGCACGCACAACATCGGCCCGTGGAACCCCGTCCGTGTCCCAAGCCTTCCTGATTTCCACCGGCGCCGTCGCCCTCGCTGAAATCGGCGACAAGACCCAACTGCTTTCCCTCGTGCTGGCCGCGCGCTATCGCAAGCCGGTGCCGATCATCCTCGGCGTGCTCGTCGCGACGCTCGTGAACCACGGTTTCGCAGGCGCGCTCGGCGAATGGCTCGGCGCGCTCGTCACGCCGTCGATCATGCGCTGGGCGCTCGCGTTCTCGTTCATCGCAATGGGGTTGTGGATCCTCGTGCCGGACAAGCTCGATGCCGACGAAGCCAATGCCAACCGTTCGCGGCTCGGCGTGTTCGGCGCGACCCTCGTGGCGTTCTTCCTCGCGGAAATGGGCGACAAGACGCAGATCGCGACCGTCGCGCTTGCCGCGCGCTTCCAGGACTACATCGGCGTCGTGGCCGGCACGACGTTCGGGATGATGCTCGCGAACGTGCCCGCGATCCTGCTCGGCGACCGCTTCGCGCACCGCCTGCCGACGAAGCTCGTGCACGGCATCGCGGCCGTGCTGTTCGTCGTGCTCGGCGCGCTGGCGCTGCTGGGCATCGGGGCCTGACGGACGGAGGTGGCCGGCGCGGCCGGGCGGCCGCGCCGGGATACTGGCGCCGCGTTACTTCGCGACCGCCGCGCCCGAAGCCGGCGCAGCCGGCGCCGCACGCTCGTTGGCGGCCGGCGCCGCCGGCCCGCCGCGCTTGTCGACCGGCAGCCGGACCGAGCGGACCGCGCCGTTCGACAGCGGGAAATCGGCGAGCGCGCTGCGCGCGAGGAACGGCATCGCGTACAGCAGCGTGCCGTTGTCGCCGGTCGTGCGCGCGGACACGTTGTAGACCTCCTTGCCGGTCGCGCGCTCGGTGATACGGATGCCGAGCGTGTAGTCGAACACCTGGTAAGTCTGCGCGACATAACCGGCCGGCATCGGTCCCCAGGGCCCCCACGGGCCCCACGGCCCGCGCCGCCAGTACGGCCCCGGCCCGACGAACCAGGGATCGTAGTAGACGGGTTGCGGCACCGTCACGAGATCGCTGCCGACCGCATAGGTCAGCCCGACCAGATACCGCGCCTGCGCCTGCGGCACCTGCCGGAACGCATACGCGGACAGCTCGCTCGCGACGATCGGCTCGTAGGTCGACTGCTCGATGCTGTTCTTCTGCGCATCGGTGCGCGTGAACGCATAAGTGCGTGTCGCGTCGCTGCCGCTCCAGTCGGAGAAGGCCGTGACCTGGGTCGTCACATAGCTGGTGCAGCCCGTCAGCAGCGCCACGCACAGCACCACCGCCCAGCCCGCACCGCGAAAAATCCAATCGCGTTTCATGTTGATCCTCGTCGATCCGTCACCCGTTCGTCGCACCGCGCGAACCGGACGGGATGCCGATAATACGCGGACTGCCGAAAGCGGTAAAAAGTTCGCCCGGCACGCAGCCGCTAGCCTTTGTACAATGGCCCGGTTCGCCCGGCCCGTGCCGCGGGCCCGCCCCCCACTCCACCGATCTCGACGACCATGTCCGACAACGCCTCCTCCACCGTGATCCGCCGCGCCGACTACACGCCGCCGGCCTTCCTCATCGATTCCGTCGCGCTCGAATTCGATCTCGCGCCGGCCCGCACGATCGTCAGGAATACGATGCGCGTGCGCCGCAATCCGGACGCCGCGCCCGCGCCGCACCTGGAGCTGATGGGCGAAGCGCTCGAATTCGTCGGCGCACGGCTGGACGGCGCGCCGCACGGCGCCGTGCGCGCGCACGAACACGGGCTGACGGTCGAGAACGTCCCCGACGCATTCGAGCTGACGCTCGAAAGCGCGTGCGCACCCGACCAGAATACGACGCTGTCGGGCCTCTATGTGTCGAGCGGCAACTTCTTCACGCAGTGCGAAGCCGAAGGCTTCCGCCGCATCACCTATTTCCTCGACCGCCCCGACGTGATGGCGTCGTACACGGTCACGCTGCGCGCCGACAAGGCTGCGTACCCGGTGCTGCTGTCGAACGGCAACCTCGTCGATTCGGGCGACCTGCCCGACGGCCGCCACTTCGCGAAATGGGAAGACCCGTTCCGCAAGCCGAGCTACCTGTTCGCGCTCGTCGCGGGCAAGCTCGTCGCGATCGAGGAACAGATCACGACCGGCTCGGGCAAGGAAAAACTGCTGCAGGTATGGGTCGAGCCGGCCGACCTCGACAAGACGCGTCACGCGATGGATTCGCTGATCCACTCGATCCGCTGGGACGAAAAGCGCTTCGGCCTCGAGCTCGATCTCGACCGCTTCATGATCGTCGCGGTCGGCGACTTCAACATGGGCGCGATGGAGAACAAGGGGCTCAACATCTTCAACACGAAGTATGTGCTGGCGAACCCCGAGACCGCGACCGACACCGACTTCGCGAACATCGAATCGGTGGTCGGCCACGAATACTTCCACAACTGGACCGGCAACCGCGTGACCTGCCGCGACTGGTTCCAGTTGAGCCTGAAGGAAGGCCTGACCGTGTTCCGCGACCAGGAATTCTCGGCCGACATGGCCGCGGGCGACGACGTCGAATCGGCGGCCCGCGCGGTCAAGCGCATCGAGGACGTGCGCGTGCTGCGCCAGTTGCAGTTCGCCGAGGATGCGGGCCCGATGGCGCACCCGGTGCGCCCGGAGAGCTACGTCGAGATCAACAATTTCTACACGATGACCGTCTACGAGAAAGGCTCGGAAGTCGTGCGGATGTACCAGACGCTGTTCGGCCGCGATGGCTTCCGCAAGGGGATGGACCTGTACTTCAAGCGCCACGACGGCCATGCGGTGACTTGCGACGACTTCCGTCACGCGATGGCCGACGCGAACGGGCGCGACCTCGCGCAGTTCGAGCGCTGGTACAACCAGGCCGGCACGCCGCGCGTGACGGTGAAGACCGCGTACGACGCGGCCGCGCGCCGCTATACGGTCACGCTCGCGCAAGGCTACGGCGACGCGTCGCCGGCCGCGCGCGAAACGCAGCAGGGGCCGCTGCTGATTCCGTTCGCGATCGGCCTGATCGGCCGCGACGGCCGCGACCTGCCGCTGCGCCTCGACGGCGAAGCCGCCGCGTCGGGCACGACGCGCGTGCTCGACTTCACCGACACCGAGCAGACCTTCACGTTCGTCGACGTGCCGGAACAACCGCTGCCGTCGCTGCTGCGCAACTTCTCGTCGCCGGTGATCGTCGAGTACGACTACAGCGACGACGATCTCGCGTTCCTGCTCGCGCACGACAGCGATCCGTTCAACCGCTGGGAGGCCGGCCAGCGCCTCGCGACGCGCGCGCTGCTGACGCTCGCCGCGCGTGCCGCCGCGAACGAGCCGCTCACGCTCGGCGAGAACTTCGTCGCCGCGTTCCGCCGCGTGCTGTCCGACGCGAACCTGTCGCCGGCGTTCCGCGAACTCGCACTGACGCTGCCGTCGGAAACCTATCTCGCCGACCAGATGGCCGAAGCCGATCCGGCGGCCGTGCATCGTGCGCGCCTGTTCGTGCGCCGCCAGCTCGCGACCGCACTGCGCACCGACTGGCTCGCCGCGTACGAACAGCACCAGACGCCCGGCGCATACGAGCCGACGCCGGAGGCCTCCGGCCGCCGCGCGCTGAAGAACCTCGCGCTCGCGTATCTCGCCGAACTCGACGCCCCGGCCGATGCTGTGCGCCTTGCGACCGCACAGTACGACGCGGCGAACAACATGACCGATCGCGCGGCTGCGCTCGGCGCGCTGCTGTCCGCCGCGGCTGCGGGCGCGAACGAGCCGGCCGAGCATGCGCTCGACGACTTCTACCGTCGCTTCGAGAAGGAGGCGCTCGTGATCGACAAGTGGTTCGCGATGCAGGCGGCGCAACGCGGCACACCCGCGCAGCCGACGCTCGCGAAGGTTCGCAAGCTGCTCGCGCACCCTGCGTTCAACCTGAAGAATCCGAACCGCGCGCGCTCGCTGATCTTCAGCTTCTGCGCGGCCAACCCCGCGCAGTTCCATGCGGCGGACGGTTCGGGCTACGCGTTCTGGGCCGAACAGGTACTCGCGCTCGACGCGATCAATCCGCAGGTCGCTGCACGCCTCGCGCGCTCGCTCGAACTGTGGCGTCGTTTCACGCCCGCACTGCGCGACCGGATGCGCGACGCGCTCGAGCAGGTCGCCGCCGGTGCGAAATCGCGCGACGTGCGCGAGATCGTCGAGAAAGCGCTCGCCTGACGCAAGCGACCGCATCGCGCCCGCACGATAAAGCCGGCGCCGCGTGATGCGGCGCCGGCTTTTTCATTGCGCGAGTGCGGTTGGAACCGGGCGGAATCGCGGGGTCTGACCGCGTGGTTTGCCGCCGCTGCGATGCGCGCGCTGCCCGCCGCCGACGCCGGAAACCGGGCCGATCCGGCCGCCCGGCCTTGTAACCGGACGAAAAAAGCCGGCGGCACGCGAGGCGCGGCGGGTAAAATTGCGGCCATTCAAGGATTCTTTGGCCTTTCGGAGTCTGTCATGTCCATTGCCCGCCGCACCACGCTGTCGAAGTTCCTGATCGAACAGCAACGTGAGACCAACAACCTCCCCGCCGACCTGCGCCTGCTGATCGAAGTCGTCGCCCGCGCGTGCAAGGCGATCAGCTACAACGTGTCGAAGGGCGCGCTCGGCGAAGCGCTCGGTACCGCCGGCAGCGAGAACGTCCAGGGCGAAGTGCAGAAGAAGCTCGACATCCTGTCGAACGAGATCCTGCTCGACGCGAACGAATGGGGCGGCAACCTCGCCGCGATGGCGTCGGAAGAAATGGAAACGTTCTTCCCGATCCCCGCGAACTACCCGCGCGGCGAATACCTGCTCGTGTTCGACCCGCTCGACGGCTCGTCGAACATCGACGTGAACGTGTCGATCGGCACGATCTTCTCGGTGCTGCGCTGCCCGGACGGCAAGCAGGCCACCGAGGAATCGTTCCTGCAACCCGGCACGCAGCAGGTCGCGGCCGGCTACGCGGTCTACGGCCCGCAGACGGTGTTCGTGCTGACGACCGGCAACGGCGTGAACTGCTTCACGCTCGACCGCGAAGTCGGCTCGTGGGTGCTCACGCAGAGCAACATGCAGATCCCGGCCGACACGCGCGAATACGCGATCAACGCATCGAACGCGCGCCACTGGTACGACCCGGTCAAGCGTTATGTCGACGAGCTGAACGCCGGCAAGGACGGCCCGCGCGGCGACAACTTCAACATGCGCTGGATCGCATCGATGGTCGCCGACGTGCACCGGATCCTGAACCGCGGCGGCATCTTCATGTACCCGGCCGACAAGCGCACGCCCGATCGTCCGGGCAAGCTGCGCCTGATGTACGAAGCGAACCCGATGTCGTTCATCGTCGAACAGGCGGGCGGCGCCGCAACGACCGGCACGCAGCGCATCATGGAAGTGCAGCCGACGGGCCTGCACCAGCGCGTGCCCGTGTTCCTCGGTTCGAAGAACGAAGTCGAGCGCGTCACCGGCTATCACGACGAAGCCGAATAATTTGCACTGCAGCACTGGACGGAGGTGCGCGACGCAAGTACAATCGCGCCTCGCGATGTGGCCCTGACCGGCCGCATCGCAGTGAAGTGAAAGCGGGAAGTCCGCCGGATCGATGGTTTCGCGAAACAGCAGCAGCAACAAGCTGAAAAAAATTCGCAAAACCTATTGCCAAGATCTCGGATTTGACCATATAATTTCATTTCTCTGCTGCCGGTGTAGCTCAGTTGGTAGAGCAGCGCATTCGTAATGCGAAGGTCGTAGGTTCGACTCCTATCTCCGGCACCAAGACATAAAGGTCTGACAAGCATCGCTTGTCAGACCTTTTCTCTTTTCCGGCGCCGAAATCGTGCGCCCGCCCTTCCCCGCGCCACCTCCGCTTGCGGGCATCTCCCGACTCACGCGTCGCGCGCCGCCGATTACAATCGCCGGACCACTCCGCCCTCTCCCCGCATCATGCGCACCTGGCGTCTCGAGCGACCGAACCTCACCGGGCAACTGGACGTGTCCCGCGCAACACGCCTCGTCGCCGCGATCGGCGGCAACGAGCCGAACGCATTCGCGGCCGAAGTCCTGAAGCTGTTCGACGACGCGCTGTCCATCACGCAGTGCACGATCTTCGCGTACGAATCCGGCAACCGCCCGCGCACGATGTCGGTCGCCGATCATCGCGGCGGCCGCTATCTGCGCGACCTCGCCGACACCTACGCACGACATTTCTACGCACTCGACGGCAACCAGCAGGTCGTATCGAACGCGCATCGCGGCGCACGCAGCCACGACCTGCTGCTGCACCTGCAGGCCGGCGACGAGATCGGCCACGAAGCGTATCGCGCGGCCTGCTATCGCGGCCCCGATGTGTCCGACCGGCTGGCGCTGCTGATGCAGCCGAACGATGCGAGCTGGCTGTCGATCAACCTGTACCGCGCACATCGCAGCGGCGCGTTCCAGCCGCGCGAGATCGCGGCGATCGAAGCACTCGCGCCGCTGATCGCGCAGGCCGCGAAGCATCACTACGCGCTCGCCGGCGCGACGCAGGCCGGCATCCCGCAGATGATGCTCGCACGGCTGCGCAGTGCGTGCCCGGCGTTGTCCAAGCGCGAACTCGACGTGCTGCGCGGCGTGCTCGAAGGCCAGACCGCGCACGAGATCGGCGAGACGATCGGCGTGAAGGCATCGAGTGTCGTCACCTACCAGAAGCGCGCGTACCGGCGCCTCGGCATTTCGGGCCAGCGCGAACTGTTCGCGATGTGCCTGCGACCTTGAGCCGTCCCGACTCGCGCTGAGCCTGCCGCGATCCCGCCTGCATCCAGTCGCTGTACCCGGAACGGGGACAACGGCGGCCCTGCCGGCTTCCATACTGCAGCGACCTGTTGCCCGCATCGCATCATCGATGCGCACGGTCCGAACCAGCCCCTCCTGGAAGCCAACGATGGACATCGAATTCAAGCCCTACCCGTTCGTCGCCGAGCGCCATCCCGCGCGTCTGCCGGACTGCAACGACGGCATCGATGCGCGCCGGCATCGCGTCGCGATCGTCGGCGGCGGCCCCGTGGGCCTCGCCGTCGCGCTCGGCCTCGCGAACCACGGCATCCGCAGCGTGCTGATCGAGGCCGACGACTCGGTCTGCCACGGCAGCCGCGCAATCTGCATCTCGCGGCGCAGCCTCGAGATCGTCGAACGGCTCGGCGCGCTCGACGACTTCCTGCGCACGGGGCTGCCGTGGACCGGCGGACGCAGCTTCTACCGTCGCGACGAAGTGCTGCATTTCACGATGCCGCAGGACGAGAACCAGAAGCTGCCGCCGATGGTGAATCTCGCGCAGTACCATATCGAGCAGTTCCTGCTCGATGCCGCGCTGCGTCGCCCCGAGCTCGTCGAAATCCGCTGGCAGACGAAGGTCATCGGTGTGACGCGGCAACCGGACGGCGTACGTCTGGACGTCGATACGCCGCTCGGCGGCTACGCACTCGACGCCGACTGGATCGTCGCGTGCGACGGCGGACGCAGCACGATTCGCGACGCGCTCGGCCTGTCGCTCCGGGGCACGAGCTACGAGGGCCGCTACGTGATCGTCGACATCATGCTCGACAGCGACCGGCCGACCGAACGGCTCGCGTACTTCGATCCGTCGTCCAACCCGGGTTCGACGGTCCTCGTCCACAAACAGCCCGACAACGTGTGGCGGATCGACTATCAGTTGCGCGACGACGAGGACGCCGATGCGGCCGTGAAGCCCGAGAACGTGATCCCGCGCGTGCAGAACCTGCTCGACATGATGGGCGAACGCGGCGCATGGTCGCCGATCTGGATCACGATCTACAAGGCGAACGCGCTGACGCTCGAACGCTACCGGCACGGCCGCGTACTGTTCTGCGGCGACGCCGCGCATCTGGTGCCGATCTTCGGCGTGCGCGGCGCGAATTCGGGCATCGACGATGCCGACAATATCGCGTGGAAACTCGCATACGTGATCCGCGGCCTGGCGTCGGACACGCTGCTCGACAGCTATTCGGACGAGCGCGTGTTCGCGGCGCACGAGAACCTGCGCTACGGCACGAAGAGCACCGAGTTCATGGCGCCGCCGTCGTTTGCATTCGAGCTGATGCGCACGGCCGTGTTGACGCTCGCGGTCCGGCATCCGGCGCTGCGTTCGCTGATCAACCCGCGCCAGACCTCGGCAATCGCGTATGCGGCGTCGCCGCTCAACTCGGCCGAGCGCGACACGTTTGCGGCCGGCCCGGCGCCCGGCACGGTGCTCGCGGAATGCCCGCTGATGCGGTACGCGACGCACGGCGGCGACACTCGGCGCGGCCACCTGACCGATCTCGTCGCGCCGCGCTTCACCGCGTTCTGCTTCACGATCGACGGCGTGCCCGATCCGTCGCTGGCCGATCTCGAACGACACCTGCAGGATGCGCGGATACCGTTCGCACTCGTCACGCTCGCACGGCATGCGGCGCCGCGGCAACCGGCCTGCGACGGCCATGACGACGACGGCCGGCTGTTCGACATGTACGGCGCGCGTGACGGCACCGTCTATCTCGTGCGTCCGGACGGGCACGTACTCGGCCGCTGGCACAACGCTCGCGCCGACGACGTGGCCGCCGCGCTCGAACACGCGCTGCATCCGCGCGCATCAACCGATCCTCAGGAGACCGCATGATGACCGACGCCGAACGCGACACGCTCTACACCGACCTGTGCCGCACGATGACCCGTATCGGCGAAACCGACGCGTCGCTCTTTCTCGCCCGTTTCGCACTGCTGTCGATCGAGGCGATCGGCGATACCGCGACCGTCGCACGGCTGATCGCCGACGCAGGCGACGGACTGCCCGATGCGGGCATGCCGGCATCGATGCACAAACGGTAACGTTCGTCGCCGACGGAATTCATCGGCGACCATTGCTTACAGATTCATTTCGCCATGCATCGTCCGCGCACGAGTCGCGCCGTAGGCAGACAAATTCCCTGGAAAATCCGCTTGAGGGTGCATAACATTACTTAACGATTCTGACCCGCCTATCGCGTTACATTGCGTGGGCGGCGCGGCGGTCGCAATGCCGCCTGCACCCAGCTTGCGGCGCGACAGCCGATGTCCGGTCATTTCGACTCAACACAAGGAGAGGACCACCATGACTCATGGCTTGATTATGTGGCTCATCATCGGCGCGATCGCCGGCTGGCTTGCCGGCCTGCTCGTCAAGGGCGGCGGCTTCGGGCTGATCGTCGACATCATCGTCGGGATCGTCGGCGCGGTGATCGGCGGCTGGCTCGCCGGGCTGCTCGGCATCAGCATCGGCAGCGGCTTCATCGGCTCGGTGATCGTCGCGGTCGTCGGCGCAGTGATCCTGCTGTTCGTGATCCGGCTATTCAAGCGAGCGGCCTGACGCATCTCTCCACGCGCCTTCGGGCGCGTTTTCGCATCAGGCCGGCGCGCGGCCCGTTCGCCGCGCGCCACCGGCCCGATCAACGCTTCGCGCGCGGCAACCAGCCGTCGAGCACGTCAGCCGGCAGCAATCCGCTGCGCGCCTCGCGTGCACCATCGCGCCCGATCCACACGGTGCGCAGCATTTCCCCTCTCCATCCCGCATCGAGCACCGCGCGCAGACGCTCGGGCATCGGTTCCGCGTTCGCATACTGCGCGACCGGCGGCGACAGGTTCATCTGCGCGGGCGCGGCCGGCATGCTGATGTGCGTGGCGTGCTGATCGGCGGCTTTCGGCACGTCGCGCGCATCGTGCGCGCCGGCAGGCGGCAGCGCCGCGAACCGCAGCGCGCAGCCGGCCGCGAACGATGTCACAGCGACCATTTGAGTTCTCCATAGAAGGTACGGCCCGGATACGGGTGGAACACGTAGTAGCGCCGGTCCGTCAGGTTGTCGATACCGACCGATGCGGTCCAGTGACGATCGAGGCGGTAGCGCGCCTTCAGGTCGACGACCGTGAACGAGCTCGTGCCGCCGTAGACGTCCGGATTCACGTCGCTGTTGTCGAGCGTGTTGAACTGGCGGCCCGAATAGCGCACGCCAACGCTCGCGAGCCAGTGCTCGTCGAAGTGATACGACGCGAGCAGGTTCGCGCGCATGCGCGGAATGCGCGGGAAACGCGAGCCGACGTAGGCTGGATTCGCGGCATCGGCGAGGATCTGCGCATTGCTCGCCGACACGTTCGCGTCGATCGCGAGACCCTTCAGCCCGACGTTCTCGCCGCTGAACGCGAGTTCGACGCCGCGCACGCGCACGCGGTCGACGTTCGAGATGTTGGTGACGGTCGACGCGCCCGACACGGTCGTCTGGCTGTAGATCGAATCGCGCAGGTCGCTCTGGAACACGCTGCCACGCACGACGCCGATGCCCACGTCGCGTTCGGCGGTGAAGTCCCAGTCGATCGCCTTTTCCGGCCGCAGGTTCGGGTTGTTGTTGACGATCGCGTTGTTCGAGATCGTGCCCTGGAACAGCTCGCCGACCGTCGGGAAACGCGTGCCGGTCGCGAACGACAGCCGGAAGCGCCAGACGTCCGTCGCGTCCCATTGCAGCGCGACTTTCGGCGACAGCGCGTTCGCGCCGCGGTCCGCATAGCCCAACGTACCGCTTGCGTTGCCGAGCGCGCCGCCGTACGCATCCCAGCGCTCGTAGCGCAGCCCCAGCGTCGCGAGCCAACCTGGCGCGAAGCGCCACGCGTCCTGCCCGAACAGCGCCTGCGTGCGCGTGTCGCCGCGATAGACGCTCGACAGTGACGTGGTCGGCCCGGCCAGCCAGTCGGCCGTGTTGTACGTGACGTTGCGCAGGAAGTAATTGTCGTAGTGATAGCCGAACGTGAACGTGTGGCCCTTCACTTCCGGTGCCTCGGCCTTCAGGTCGAGCGTGCGCCAGCCCGTGCCGTCGCCCTGGAACAGCGTGCCCGCACCGCCCTGCACGGTCGACGCAGCACGCAGCACGTCGCGCGACACGTCGTACGCGGACACGACGCCCGACAGCCGCCAGCCGGAATCGAGCCGGCCGTTAAGGCCGAGCGCATACAGCCAGTTCTCCTGGTCGCCGCGCTGCGGCGCGAACGCATTCGGCGCGACGGTCATGTTCCGGCCGCCGATCGACACGTTGCCGCCGTAGACCGGATTGCCGGCCGCATCGCGCAGGAAGGTTTCGCCGTGCTGCCGGTAGTGGTTCTCCCAATGCCCGAGCGTGAGCGTCGCGTCGACATGGTCGGTAAACGCATAGCCCATCCGGACCGTCTCGTTGAGCTGCTCGGTCCGCTCGATCGTCTGCGCGCCGACGATCGTCCGCGGCTTGCCGTTCGGCCCGATGTCGGTCGCAGCGCCCGTCACCGGCACGGCCGCACCCAGCTTCGGGTTGTAGGCCGAATTGGGGCTTGCATACTGCATCGGCTGCCCGTTGTTCTCCAGCCGGTCGAGCGACAGCGCGAACCAGAACCGGCCGACGCGGTTCGCAATCCGCGCGGTCTGGTGATTGCCGCCGAAGCTGTCCGCGAACCCGTAACCGTCGTGGTAGCGCTGCGTAAAGAACTGCGTCGACAGCGACGCCTCGAGTTTTTCCGGGCGGCGCGTCGTGAGCAGCACGGTCGAGCCGATCGAATTGCCCGGATACAGCGCGGAAAAGGGGCCATAGAGCACGTCGACGCGCGCGATGTCGTCGGGCGGAATCAGCGACCAGCGCGGCGGGTACGCGTAGCTCGAGCCGAGCAGGTTCGACAGCAGCACGCCGTCCGCATAGACGAGTCCGCGCGCGCTCTGCAGTTCGTTGAAGTCGCGGCCCGCGAACACGCTGTTGCGGTCGCCGATATAGCGCTTGCGGACCATCAGGTTCGGTGCGTACTTCAGCGCGTCCTCGGTGGTGACGTTGGTGTGCGAGTCGATCCGCTCGCGCGTGATCGACTCGACGACGGCCGGCGTATCCGGATCGACGGGTTGCCGCTGCGCGGTCACGCTGACGGCGGTCAGCGTATCGCCGGCCGAGGCGGTCGACGGGGCCGCGACAGCGGAGGCCGGCGCGGCGGCACCGGCGGAACGATCAACACCGCTGCGGGCCGAATCGACGGGTGCATCATCCGGCGAGGCCGCGTGGGCGGCTGGCCACGCGAAAGCGGCCGCGCACGCGAGCGCGAGCCGGCCGCGCGACGACCGCGCGGCGAAGGTAGACGACATGAATGAATTCCTGAAAACGGGATCGGACGCCGCCGGACACGAGCGGACGCACCGCGCATGAACGGCGCGGCGCGCGGACTCGGCCGCGGGCGGCACGCGCGCCACCGGGACGCGCGGACGACATCAATCAGATCGGGGCGTTTTCAGGCGGGGCGCGCGGCTGCGCGAGCCGGATGCCCTTGCGGGGGAAGTCGGGAACGACCGGCGCGGCCGCGCGGTAGGCGAACGTCCGCACGAAGCCCGGCATCGCGGGCAGGCTCGTGCCGAGTGCGACGTTCGCCGCGAAGCCCGGGCAGTACACGCAGTGCGGCACGCCGGCATGGTCGAACGACGATGTGTCGCGGTCGTCGCCCGACTGCGCGAGCACGACCTGGCGGGCGCCCGCTGCGCTGCACAATTCGAGCGTGAGCGCGCCGGAGCCGCTCGACGCAAGACGCGCATAGCCGATGACAGGCGACAGTACGTTCAGTACCAGCGCCAGCCATACGAAGCCGATCCATCGCGTCGTTCGTTTCATCGCGGTCCAGGAAAAAGTGCGCGCAAGTATAACAAGCGGTCCGATTGTTGCCGATTGCGCAGAGTGCAATAGTCGGCATTGCACTTCATCGCACTTCGCATCCCGGCGCATGTGCCGTTAATACAACAGAGACAAAATCTAACGATTCGCCTCTGGCAAAAATCCAAGCACGAGGTTGATAATCATTGAACCTGCTGGAGAAATGATCATGGACGAAAGACCAACTCGCATGCCACCGCCCGAGCAAGTGATGAGCCCGGATCCGGAACCCGTCGGCGTGGAATTCCTCGCCGAACTGCCCGAGCACGTTCGGGCCTTCTTCGACGAGCAGCACAAGCTGTACTCGCCGAAGTGAACGCCTGTTCGGTTCTGTAACCGCCACGTGTCGATCATCGCTATCGTGCGGTACATCACTGCGCATCGCGCGCAATTCGCCTCGCACCCGGGCCGCAACAGCCTGACGGTGCTGGATCAGCTCGCCTGCTGATTCTCCTGTCGCGTCGCTACGCCGCGCGACCGTCTTCGTCTATTCTTCTGGTTTTCCACGTCCGGCCTGCCCGGCTCTCCCGATCATTCCGATGAAGCAAGCCATTCGTGCCAGCGTCGCTGTCGCCGTGCTCGGTGTCGCCCTCATTTCGTCGCCGCGCATTGCCAGCGCAGACGGCGACGACACCGCCCTCACCAACGTCGTCGCGCTCGCGTCACAGCGCCTCGCGCTCGCCGAACCCGTCGCGCGCTGGAAATGGGCGAATCACAAGGCGATCGAGGACCAGCCGCGCGAAGCGGCGCTGCTTGCCTCGGTCGAAAAACGCGCGGCACAGGCCGGCGTCGATCCCGCGTTCGCACGGACGTTCTTCGAGGATCAGATCGCCGCGAGCAAGGACGTGCAGAACGCACTGTTCGCGACCTGGCGCGCGACGCGGCCGCCCGAGGGCACGCCCCCCGATCTCGCGACCAGCACGCGCCCGGCGCTCGACCGGCTGACGCAGAAAATGCTCGCGGGCCTCGCGCGGGTCGCGCCGCTGCGCGATGCGCCCGATTGCCAGGCACGGCTCGCGCGCAGCATCGCGAACTGGAAGACGCTCACGCGCTATGACTCGACGCAGTCGCAGGCGCTCGACACTGCGCTGTCGCACGTCTGCTCGGCCGGCGGCGCAAGCGCGATCGGCTGACGCAACAGGCGCAGCGGCGCGAATCGCGCCGCTGCGTTCAACCCGCGGGCGTGAGCGCAGCGAGCGGAATCAGTTGGAGCCCGCGCGCGAGGTGCGTCTGCAGCAGGCGATGGGTGAAGGGTTCGAACGTGCCGTCCGCCGCGTCGACCACGAGCCGTGTCGCCGCGTCGAGCGATTCCGCCGAACCGAGGTAGCGCCAGCCGTCGATCACATGAAACAGGCGGCGCTCGCCGTTCGCCTCGAACGCAACGGCGCCCTCGAACGGCCAGGGCGCACCGCCCGCACGGGTCGTATCAGCCGCCGGACGCCGGTTGTACGACGGACGCAGCCGGGCGATCCATTGCGCTTCGGCCAGCATCGCGCCCAGTTCATTACCGGTCTCGCGCCATTCGACGCGCCGCACCTGCTGCGCGAGCCGCATTTCCTTCGACGAGCGCCGCTCGCCCGTCAGCAGCGCGCGCAGCCGCTGCCGCACGCGCACGCTGCGGCCGACATACAGCGCTGCGTCGCCCTCCCCGAACAGCGCGTACGCGCCGCACCCGGCCGGCGCGGTATCGAGCCAGGCTTCGGTCAGGTCGCCGGCCAGACGGAAGTGTCGCGTCGTGCGCGCGATCTGGTCGCGCAGCCGCTCGAGCGGCACGATGTCGTGCAACTGGCGCCAGAACTGCCAGATCAGGTCGGCATCCGCGAGCGCCCGGTGACGCGCAGCCGGAACGAGGCCATGCCGCTCGATCAATGCGTCGAGCCCGTGCCGCGACTCGCGCGGGAACAGCGCGCGTGACAGCCGCACCGTACACAGCACATCGGGATTGAATGCGAAGCCGGCGCGCTCGAATTCGGCGCGCAGGAATCCGCGGTCGAAACTCGCGTTGTGCGCGACGAACAGCTTGCCGTCGAGCCGCTCGAACAGCGCCGGCGCGAGCGACGCGAACGACGGTGCGCCACTCACCATCGCGTCCGAAATGCCCGTCAATTGCTGGATGAACGGCGGAATCGACTGGCCCGGATTGACGAGCGTCGTCCACGTCGACACGCCGAGCGGGCCGATTTCGACCACGCCGATTTCGGTGATGCGATGCTCGGCGGACGAACCACCGGTGGTTTCAAGGTCGACGAAGACGAGCGGCTGTTCGCTGGCGGGATCGGGCGGGCGGGAATCGGACATGAAAAGACACGGAAACGATGCTTCCGTGAGTATGCACCGGCATGCGTGTTCGCGGCCAGCGTGGACGGCAATGATCCGCCCCCGGAAAACGAAAAGCCCCCGCGATGCGGGGGCCGGACGTGATCGGCAATGCGAGGCGCGTCAGACCGCCTGGATATTCGCTGCCTGCTTGCCTTTCGGCCCGACTTTCACGTCGAACGAAACACGCTGGTTTTCCTTCAGCGTCTTGAAACCGTCCATCTTGATTTCGGAAAAGTGCGCAAACAAATCTTCACCACCATTGTCCGACGTAATAAAGCCGAAACCTTTAGCATCGTTAAACCATTTCACGATACCGGTATCCATGTCTTCGTTCCCCACTCGTTTAGATCAAAAAAGCTATTTTTATAGCCGTTTCCCGAAATCCCGAAACATTGCGCCAGCACCCGCACCAGCACGCCGCCCGAGGACGGAGTGCTGACTTTATAAATTGGACAATCCGGGTGCGTCAAGAAAATTTTTAGCGACCTCTTTATCAAAAAAGCGCCAATACCACTGGAATCGGTACACCATCGCCTTTGATTAATTGATTCGCGTCAAAAACCTGTCAATATTACCGGGATCGGATCGTCAATAATCTCGGCCACGAAAATCCTACCGGGGGACAAATCGGCTCGGTAAAATCCTCGGGTTTTTTCCGGGTTGCGGAAATCCGGGGACATTGCGATGCTGGTGTAACGCCGAAAGGAAGGAGAGGGTCATGTGGCTGGACGGAATCAAGCGCTTCGCGAGCCGGCTCGGACGCGTACGCCGCAAGTCCCGCGCGCTGGCCGAGTCCGCTCGTGAAGCCCCGTGCGACACCGAGTTCGATACGACCTGGCACGGCGATCACTGGCAGAACCTGCTCGCATCGCCGCTGGATGCCCGTCACTACGTGATGGAAGACTGGACCTACACGCCGCCGCAAACCGAAACCGAAGAAGCTGCCCCGTCAGGCAAGCGCAAACGGCGCTCGTTCGCGCAATAGCGCACGGTAAGCGGGGCAAAAAAAAGCGCGACTGGGAAGTCGCGCCGACAAAGGTTTGGAGATCTTTTCCGTCAACGAAAAAGTCTGCTTCGGAAAGCAGAGATCGCAGTATAGCGAGAGAACATCCTTTCATTAGCCATGCTCCACACAAACCTCTATTGCCGATGCGTCAATAATCGCTAAGGCTGCCACCGCCTGCCGCTGATCGTCTGTCGCGACCACGCAACGCCCGCTACGTACTCCTGATCGCCATTTTCTTTCGCTGCACCGCCGCAAACCCTTGATGGACAATCGTTTGCGCGCATTTTCCGATCTTTGCGGATTCCAAAATACATTATTGCTTAAAGCGCGCCTCTCGCCTGCTCCGCCCGCTCCGTACACTGCAAACAGCTTTTCGAGAAACGCACCGCCGCCCTGCCGGGCCGGCAACAGCGTCACGCACAACACACCCGTCCGGCAGCAGGTTCGATCGACATCATCCTGTTTGGAGACAGATCCATGAAAAGAACCCTGATCGTCACCGCGTTGTCGGGTGTATTCATTACGGCAGCACACGCACAAAGCAGCGTGACGCTATACGGCCTGATCGACGCCGGCATTACCTACACGAACAACCAGCACGGCCACAGCGCCTGGCAGGAAACGAGCGGGTCGGTCAACGGCAGCCGTTGGGGCTTGCGCGGTACCGAAGATCTCGGCGGCGGCCTGAAAGCGATCTTCACACTGGAAAATGGTTTCGGCATCAACAACGGCGCGCTGAAGCAAAACGGCCGCGAATTCGGCCGGCAAGCGTTCGTTGGTCTCGCGCACGACAGCTATGGCTCGCTGACGCTTGGCCGCCAGTACGACAGCGTCGTCGATTATCTCGGGCCGCTGTCGCTGACCGGCACGCAGTACGGTGGCACTCAGTTCGCGCATCCGTTCGACAACGACAACCTGAACAACTCGTTCCGGATCAATAACTCGGTCAAGTACCAGAGCGCGAACTACAACGGGCTGAAGTTCGGCGCGTTGTACGGCTTCTCGAATTCGACCAACTTCTCGAACAACCGCGCATACAGCGTCGGCGCGTCGTACAGCTTCATGGGCTTCAACGTCGCGGCCGCGTACATGCAGCTGAACAACAACATCAATTCGCTGGCGCTCGCGGCAGCCGATCCGGGTGCGGTCGCCGGCGACTGGACCTTCGCGGCCAGCCGCCAGCGCACCTGGGGCGCGGGCCTCAACTACACGTTCGGGCCAGCGACCGCGGGCTTCGTATTCACGCAGACGCGCCTGACCGATTCGGTCGGCATCAGTGCCGGCCAATCCGGTGTGTCGGCCGGCATTCCGCTGGCGGGCGGCACCCGCTTCAACAACTACGAACTGAACGGCCGCTATGCGCTCACACCGGCGCTGTCGCTCGCGGGCTCGTACACGTATACCGACGGCCGTCTCGACGGTCAGAAGCCGAGCTGGCACCAGTTCAACCTGCAGGCCGACTATGCGCTGTCGAAGCGCACCGACGTGTACCTGCAGGGCGAATACCAGCGGGTGCTGGCGGACGGCCTGCCGATCGGCGCCAACATCAACGGGCTGGGCGCCGCGTCTTCGACCAACAAGCAGATCGCGGTCACGGCCGGCCTGCGCCATCGCTTCTGAGCGACCGGCGCATCCGCTTCACGCCGGATGACGAAGCGCCCCGCCGGGGCGCTTTTTCTTTGCCGGAATACGCAGGCTGCCGCTCAGGCGCCCGCTGCCGGATAACGGACGTCGAGTATGTCGATCGGCTGCGGGCCGGCCGGCGTCATCAGCGTGACGGTATCGCCGATCTTCGCCTTGATCAGCGCACGCGCGACCGGCGAAATCCAGCTGACGCAGCCGCGGTCGAGATCGACCTCGTCGATCCCGACGATCGTGACCGTGTGATCCTCGCCGTCCGGCGTCTCGTAATCGACCGTTGCGCCGAAGAACACCTGGTCGACATTCTCCTGCCGGCTCGCGTCGACGACTTCGGCCAGATCGAGCCGCTTCGTCAGGAAGCGGATGCGGCGATCGATCTCGCGAAGCCGCCGTTTGCCGTAGATGTAATCGCCGTTCTCCGACCGGTCGCCGTTCGACGCGGCCCACGACACGAGCCGCACGACCTCGGGGCGCTCGACGTCGATCAGGTTCAGCAGCTCGTCCCTCAGCCGCTTGTGGCCGGCGGGCGTGATGTAGTTCTTCGCGCCCGCTGGAATGGCGGGTTGAGCCTGGTCGAGATCGTCGTCGTCACCGTCCGACTCTTTGACAAACGCCTTGTTCATGATGCAGATTCAACACGTGGATGACTGATGCTCCAAGGGTACACGAAGGACGCCCCGCCAAGGCCGCGCAGCGTAATTCGCGAATAAGGCTTCCCTTTTTATACAACCCTGCTATAATTTCGCTTCTGCGTGCGGCTGTAGCTCAGTTGGATAGAGTACTTGGCTACGAACCAAGGGGTCGTGGGTTCGAATCCTGCCAGCCGCGCCACCTTTTCGAGGGCCTTCCCAACCGAAGGCCCTTTCAGTTCGAAGTAGTAGTATTTGTTTTGCGTGCGGCTGTAGCTCAGTTGGATAGAGTACTTGGCTACGAACCAAGGGGTCGTGGGTTCGAATCCTGCCAGCCGCGCCACTTTTTTGGGGGCCTTCCCATCGCAGAAGGTTCCGACAGTTGAAGCAGTACCGTTTTGCGTGCGGCTGTAGCTCAGTTGGATAGAGTACTTGGCTACGAACCAAGGGGTCGTGGGTTCGAATCCTGCCAGCCGCGCCACCTTAAAAGGGCTTTCCTCCGGGAAGGCCCTTTTTCTTTTCTGCCCTCCCCTCGCTTACGTCACACCATACTTGCGCCCGACGCGCTTCGGACGAGCGCCGGCAATGCCGCGCCTTCGCTCCGCAACACAAAAATGAAAACGGCGGCCATCAGCCGCCGTTGCACGATCGCCCGCAAGGGTGCGCGTCAATAATCCTGCCGCTCGCGCTCGATGCGCATGCCGCCGTCGTGGCGCGCATGCGCGCCGTCGTCGGTCGAGCGCTCGCGCATGATCCGCATCACGTCCGGATTGGTTCGCACGCGCCGCATCACGTTCGCGAGATGCACGCGGTCGCTGACCTGGATCACGAAACGCAGCACCGTCGATTCGTGCGTCAGATCCTCGTCCATCGCGATATGAACGATGTTCGCGTCGGCCGACGTGATGTCCGCGGCGACGCGCGCAAAGATGCCCTTCGTATTCTTCACGAGCGCCTTCACCGCGACATCGAACAGGCGGCCCGGCTGCGGCGCCCACTCGACGTCGATCCAGCGGCCCGGATCGCGGCGATGGATGCGCTGCGCAACGCGGCAATCGGTCGTATGAATCGCCATCCCCAGGCCGATGCCGATGTAGCCCATGATCGCGTCGCCCGGAATCGGCCGGCAGCATGCCGACAACTGCACGGACATCCCTTCGGTGCCGGTAATCACGACCGGCGGCGCATGATGCGCCGGATGCCGCTCGGACTTCGGCAGGTCGTCGTCCGCGTCGCGGCCGCTCATCAGCACCTCGATGCGCTTGGCCATCACCGCGGCGACGCGGCGGCCGAGGCCGATGTCCGCGAAAATCTCCTGACGGCTCTTGTTGCCCGTCCACTGCACGAGCTTCTCCCACACTTCCGGCGCAACGTCGGCCAGCGCGAGGCCGTAGCCCTTCAGGCTCTGGTCGACGAGCCGCTCGCCAAGCTGCACGGACTCGTTCAGGCGCATCGTCTTCAGGTAGTGACGAATCGCCGAGCGCGCCTTGCCGGTACGCACGAAGCCGAGCCATGCGGGGTTCGGCTTCGAGTACGGCGCGGTGATCACCTCGACGATGTCGCCGCTCTTCAGCTCGGTACGCAGCGGCAGCAGCTCGTTGTTGATCTTCACGGCCACGCACTGGTTGCCGAGATCGCTGTGGATCGAATACGCGAAATCGAGCGCCGTCGCGCCGCGCGGCAGCGCCATGATCTTCGACTTCGGCGTGAACACGTAGACCGCGTCGGGGAACAGGTCGATCTTCACGTGCTCGAGGAATTCGCTCGAATCGCCGGCTTCGCTCTGGATGTCGAGCAGCGACTTCAGCCACTGGTGCGCGCGCTTCTGCACGTCGCTGAGATCCGCACTGCCGTTCTTGTACAGCCAGTGCGCGGCCACGCCGGCCTCGGCAATCTCGTGCATCTTGCGCGTGCGCACCTGGAACTCGATCGGCGCACCGAACGGGCCGACGAGCGTCGTGTGCAGCGACTGATAGCCGTTGATCTTCGGGATCGCGATGTAGTCCTTGAACTTGCCGGGCACCGGCTTGTACAGCGCATGCAGCGCGCCGATGCACGTGTAGCAGTCGAGCGCGCTCTCGACGACGACGCGAAAGCCGTACACGTCGAGCACCTGCGAGAACGACAACTGCTTGTCGCGCATCTTGCGATAGACGCTGTAGATCGTTTTTTCGCGGCCGGTGATCTCGGCGTCGATCTTCGCGTCGGCCATCGCGCGCTGCGCGGCCTCGAGGATCTTGCTGATCACTTCGCGGCGATTGCCGCGCGCGGCCTTCACGGCCTTCTCGAGCGTCGCGTAGCGATGCGGGTTGAAGTTCGCGAAGCTCATGTCCTGCAGCTCGCGATACGTGTTGTTCAACCCGAGCCGGTGCGCGATCGGCGCGTAGATGTCGAGCGTTTCCCGCGCGACGCGACGGCGCTTTTCCATCGGCACCGCGCCGAGCGTGCGCATGTTGTGCAGGCGATCGGCGAGCTTGACGAGAATGACCCGCACGTCGCGCGCCATCGCGAGCAGCATCTTGCGGAAGTTTTCCGCCTGCGCTTCCTCGCGACTGCGGAATTCCATCTTGTCGAGCTTCGACAGGCCGTCGACCAGTTCGGCGACCTTCGGGCCGAACCGTTCGGCCAGCTCGTTCTTGGTCACGCCCTGGTCTTCCATCACGTCGTGCAGCAGCGCGGCCATCACGGCCTGCGCGTCGAGCTTCCAGCCGGCGCAGATTTCCGCGACGGCGACGGGATGGGTGATGTAGGGTTCGCCGCTCTGGCGATATTGACCGAGGTGGGCTTCGTCGCCGAAGTGGAACGCCGCCTTGACCTCTTTGATTTCGTCCGGGGCGAGATACTCGGCAAGCGCGGCCGTCAGTTTCGCGATCGAAACGACGCCGTGCTTGCGCGGCTGCTCCGGAGTGGCGGTCGGCCCGAACAGATGCCGGAAGGACTGTTCGAGGACCGCGTCGATGTACTGGCGCGCAGGCGACTGGGCCGTGACTTCGGTGGTCGGATCCGCGGAGGCGGACGATGGGGTGGTGCTCATATTCGCCTCCAGGTCGAGTCGTTGCGCGCGTGGGTTACATGGCTGGAACGGGCCGGATGCGCGTTACACCGGCACCTTCTTCAGCATCTCGACGCCGACCTGGCCGGCGGCGATCTCGCGCAGCGCGACGACGGTCGGCTTGTCGCGGCTTTCGATCTTCGGCGTATGGCCTTGCGCGAGCTGCCGCGCGCGATAGGTGGCGGCGAGCGCCAGTTCGAAGCGGTTCGGGATTTGCTTCAGGCAGTCTTCGACGGTAATGCGAGCCATGGTGGTAATTCCTTCTGAATATAGTCCTTATTCTACCTTATGTCCCTCGGCCCCCGCGTCATTCCGCGTGGGGCAGATGGATGCCGAGCTCGATGAACAGCTCGGTGTGTCGCGCGTACTGCGAAGCAAAGCGCAGGCGCGTCGCCGCGACGATGCATTCGAGCTCCGCGAGCGCACGCTCGAAATTCTCGTTGATCACCACGTATTCCGCTTCCGACGCGTGCGCGATCTCGCTGCCCGCGGCCAGCAGGCGCCGCGTGATCACGTTCGGTTCGTCCTGGCCGCGCTTCTTCAGGCGCTCTTCTAGCGCGTCGAGCGACGGCGGCAGGATGAAGATGCCGACCGCGTTGCGGAACTGCTTCTTCACCTGCAGCGCGCCCTGCCAGTCGATCTCGAGCAGCACGTCGTGGCCGTTCTTCATCTGCTCTTCGATCCAGACGCGCGACGTGCCGTAGTAGTTGCCGTGCACTTCCGCGCTCTCGAGGAATTCGTGCGCCGCGTGACGCGCGCGGAAATCCTCGACGGACGTGAAGTGGTAATGCTGGCCGTCCTGTTCGCCCGGGCGCGGCTTGCGCGTCGTGTACGAGATCGACAGGCAGATGTCGCTGTCCTTCGACAACAGCGCATTCACGAGCGTCGACTTGCCGGCGCCCGACGGCGCGACGACCATGAACAGGTTGCCGGGATAGACGCCGCCGTGCAGCGAATGCGCGGCGTGGCCGTCGTGGGTGGGGTTGGTCATGTTGCGTTACTCCAGGTTTTGCACTTGCTCGCGCATCTGCTCGATCAACAGCTTGAGTGCCATCGACGCGTCGGCCAGTTCCTTCGCCGCCGCCTTCGAGCCGAGCGTGTTCGCTTCGCGATTCAGTTCCTGCATCATGAAGTCGAGACGCTTGCCGACGCGGCCGCCCTTCTCGATCACATGACGCGTTTCGTTCAGGTGCGCGGTGAGCCGCGACAGCTCTTCCGCGATGTCGATCCGGATCCCGTACATCGTCACTTCCTGACGAATGCGCTCCGCCGCTTCCTCGCGCGTCACGATCGGCGCGCTGCCTTCGGGCGCCGCGATGCCGAGCGCTTCCTGCAGACGCTCGACGATCTTCTGCTGATGCTTCGCGATCAGCTCCGGCACGAGCGGCGTGATGCGCGCGACGATCGCTTCCATCTCGGCGACGTTCGACAGCAGCATCGTCGCCAGTTGCGCGCCTTCGCGCGAACGCACGACGACCAGCTCCCCGATCGCTTCCTTGCCGCACGCGAGCACCGCGTCGCGGATCGCGTCGGCCGACACGCCGCTTTCGGCGATCACGCCGGGCCAGCGCAGGATCTCGCCCGCGCGCAGGCGGCCGACGCCCGGAAACGAGTCGAGCACCGCGCGCTCGAGATCGGCAAGCTGGCCGAGCGCCGACTCGTTCAGCGCGCCCGCACCGATGCTCTGTTCGCCGCGCTGCAGGTTGATGCGTACGTCGACCTTGCCGCGCGACAGCTTGTTCATCAGCATTTCGCGCAGCGCGGGTTCGCACGCACGCACGTCGTCCGGCATCCGGAAATTCAGGTCGAGGAAGCGCGAGTTCACGGTGCGCAGTTCGACCGACACGCTGGTGCCGCCGTTGCCGGTGGCCGTTGCGAGTTCGCGCGTCGCGCTCGCGTAGCCCGTCATGCTGTAGATCATGGTTCGTCTCGCCGTCTGGTTGCCCTCGCGGGCGGGGATATGTCGAGGCGCCCGGCGCATCGAAAGGCGCGGGGCGGGAAGCGCGCATTATCCCATTTTTGCGGACCACCCCGCCGGGCAAGCCGGCCGTTCGGCGCTAAAATCGGGGTTTCCTCTCCTTCCGCGATTCCCACATGACGTCCTCCCTTTCCCGCCCGAGCGGCCGCCGCGCCGACGAACTGCGCAAGGTCGCCCTCACGCGCCACTACACGAAACATGCAGAAGGCTCCGTGCTGGTCGAATTCGGCGACACCAAGGTGCTCTGCACCGCAAGCGTCGCCGAACGCGTGCCCGAATTCCTGCGCGACCGCGGGCAAGGCTGGCTGACCGCCGAATACGGGATGCTGCCGCGCGCGACGCACACGCGCAGCGACCGCGAAGCCGCGCGCGGCAAGCAGACGGGCCGTACGCAGGAAATTCAGCGCCTGATCGGCCGCGCGCTGCGCGCGGTGTTCGATCTCGAGGCACTCGGCCCGCGCACGATCCACATCGACTGCGACGTCATCCAGGCCGACGGCGGCACGCGCACGGCGAGCATCACCGGCGCATTCGTCGCCGCGCACGACGCCGTGTCGAAGCTGATCGCGGCCGGCAAGCTCACGCGCTCGCCGATCACCGACCACGTCGCCGCGATCTCGGTCGGCGTGTACGAAGGCGCGCCGGTGCTCGATCTCGACTACGCGGAAGATTCGCGCTGCGATACCGACATGAACGTCGTGATGACGGGCGCCGGCGGCTTCGTCGAAGTCCAGGGCACGGCCGAAGGCGTGCCGTTCTCGCGCGCCGAGATGAATGCGCTGCTCGACCTCGCGCAGGGCGGGATCGCCGGGCTCGTGCAGTTGCAGAAGGACGTCCTGGGCGCCGGTCATGCCTGACGATCGCACCATCGCGCCGCTGTCGCGCATCGTTCTCGCGTCGAACAACCCCGGCAAGCTGCGCGAATTCACCGCGCTGTTCGCGACGGTCGGCATCGAGATCGTCCCGCAGGGCGACCTTGCGGTTCCCGAAGCGGAAGAACCGTTCGGCACGTTCATCGAGAACGCGCTGACGAAGGCGCGGCACGCGTCGCGGCTCACCGGGCTGCCGGCGATCGCCGACGATTCCGGCCTGTGCGTGCGCGTGCTGCGCGGCGCACCGGGCGTCTATTCGGCACGCTACGCACAGCGCGCGGGCGGCGACAAGGGCGACGCGGCGAACAACGCGTATCTCGTCGAGCAATTGCGCGGCGTCGACGACCGGCGCGCATACTATTGCTGCGTGCTCGCGCTCGTGCGCCATGCGGACGATCCCGAGCCGCTGTTCGCCGAAGGGCGCTGGGCCGGCGAAATCGTCGACACGCCGCGCGGCGAGCACGGATTCGGCTATGACCCGTATTTCTACCTGCCGTCGCTCGGCGCGACGGCAGCCGAACTCGAGCCGGCCGTGAAGAACACGCACAGCCACCGCGCGCTTGCGCTGAAGGCGCTGCTTGCGCGGCTCGCGGAGGAAGCATGACCGTGCCCGATACCCATTCGCTGCGGGAGGCCGCATGAGCCAGGCCGCGGAAACCGGCGCGCGCGTCGTCGCGACGTTCACGTCGCCCGGACAGGTGCGGCTCACGTCGCTGCCGCCGCTCGCGCTGTACGTGCATTTTCCGTGGTGCGTGCGCAAGTGCCCGTACTGCGATTTCAACTCGCACGAGTGGAAAGGCGAACGGTTCCCGGAAACCGAGTATCTCGACGCGCTGCGCGCCGATCTCGAGCAGGCGCTGCCGCTCGTGTGGGGACGGCAGGTGCATACCGTGTTCATCGGCGGCGGCACGCCGAGCCTGCTGTCGGCGGCCGGCCTCGACCGGATGCTGTCCGACGTGCGTGCCCTGCTGCCGCTCGACGCCGATGCCGAGATCACGCTCGAGGCGAATCCGGGTACGTTCGAGGCCGCGAAGTTCGCGCAGTTCCGCGCGAGCGGCGTGAACCGGCTGTCGGTCGGCATCCAGAGCTTCAACGAGGCGCACCTGAAGGCGCTCGGCCGGATTCACGACACCGCGCAGGCGCGCGCCGCTGTCGAGATCGCCGCGAAGAACTTCGACAACTTCAACCTCGACCTGATGTTCGCGCTGCCGAACCAGACGCTCGATGAATGCCGCACCGACATCGAGACCGCGCTGTCGTTCGCGCCGCCGCATCTGTCGCTGTATCACCTGACGCTCGAGCCGAACACGCTGTTCGCGAAGTTCCCGCCCGTCGTCCCCGACGACGACGCGTCGGCCGACATGCAGGAATGGATCCACGCGCGCACGACCGAGGCCGGCTACGGGCGCTACGAAGTCTCCGCCTACGCGAAGCCGAATCATCAGTGCAAGCACAACCTGAACTACTGGCGCTTCGGCGACTATCTCGGGATCGGCGCGGGCGCGCACACGAAGCTGTCGTTCCCGAACCGGATCCTGCGGCAGGCACGCTACAAGCATCCGGCAACCTTCATCGAGCAGGCGATGGCCGGCACGGCCGTACAGGAAGAGCGTGAAGTCGGTGCGCGCGACCTGCCGTTCGAGTTCATGCTGAATACGCTGCGGCTCGTCGAGGGCTTCCCCGTGCACAGCTTTGCCGAACGCACGGGCCTGCCGATGAGCACGATCGAGCCGGCGCTGAAGGAAGCGGAACGGCGCGGGCTGATCGCGCGCGATTTCGCGCAGATCGCACCGACCCCGCTCGGTCAGCGTTTCCTCAACGACCTGCAGGAACTGTTCCTGCGCGACGATTGAAACGACGAGTGCGAAGCTGGGGACGGCACTGAAGTGCCGGCTCCGGTCGACCGCGATGCATGGGACCGGAGTAGGCACTGAAGTGCCAACTCCGGTCGACAGGCGCGGCATTTCGGTTACAATGCCGCCTCGCGTGGAAGCGTGGCCGAGCGGTTTAAGGCACTGGTCTTGAAAACCAGCGACGGGAAACTGTCCGTGAGTTCGAATCTCACCGCTTCCGCCAGCAAGTTCGCCAAACCCCGTCCATTCGCTGAATGACGGGGTTTTTGTTTGTCCGCACGCCCCTCCCCACGTTCCGACGCGCCGCGCCGGATGCCGTTACAATCCCGCGCTCCGATTCGCGAAACGGGAAACCCACGTCATGAAACCCTTCATCGTCTCGTCGCTCGTCGCCATGCTGGCTGCCGTCAGCACGCACGCCGCGGCCGACACCGCCTCCGGCAGCGACGCGCAGGCGTCGTGCGCGATCGCATACGTGACCGGCGTCGGCGGCTCGCCGCGCGGCCTGAGCGAATACCTCGCGAGCCCGTCACCCTACAACTACCTGAAGGACAACGATCTCCAGTGCAAGGTGTCGGACGACGGACGCACGTCGAACTGCACCGGCGTGACCTACCTCCGCAACGAACAGGTCAGCGTGTACGACGATTCCGATCCGGCGACGCTGACCGTCGTGGCGCGCGTCGAGCTCGACCACGGCCAGAAGTACCCGGTGATCGTCGTCGTGCAACGAAAGGACGCACGCTGCAAACAATGACGCAGCCACGCGCGCGCCCGTCAATCGACACGGAACCTGCGCTCGCGGCAGCGCACAACCGAATCCGCGTGACGGCCACCGTCGCACCGTGCCGGCAGTCTCCCGGCCCGCCCCGCGATCACCTAGAATTCGTTCAACACGGCGACACGACCGCCGCCGCGTAGTCGATGCCGCACGCGCCACCCCTGCGCGCGGCACAGGGAGATCGCCATGACCGAACTGTCGACATCGACGGAACACGTCGATTACGAAGGCTTCGAGATTCATGTCGTGCCGGCCACCGCGCCCGGCAACGACACGCGCTACACCTACACCGGCTACGTGTGCCATCCGGGCGCGAATCCGGCACTGCCCGGCCACGCGGTGCCGTTCCACGCGGACGGCGAGGAAAGCTTCGCGAGCATCGATGAAGCGGTCCACGAAGCCGTGCACATCGGCAAGAGCATCATCGACGGTACGCACCCCGACCTGTCGGTGCTGTCGCTCGTCACGCACGGCTTCTGAACCCGGCGGACGGCATCGCATGCGATTGCGCGGACATCGGTCGCGGTGCCGCATTCGGCGACCGCTGCGCGCGGCCGGACGATCGTCGCGAGCCTGCGCGTAATCCGCGTGTTGCGCCTTTCAAGCTTTCAACCTTGCAACACGTACGCCGGCACGCGCATGCGCTGCCGCAACGCGAGCCGGTCGGGCGCGCCGTCACATGTCACGTCACATCGCAACGCGCGGTGCGGCGCCCGGCCGTCATCATCAGCGATCGCAACGCCCGGCAGCGCGCGTTATGCGTTTCTCCCGATATCGGCTTGCGCGCATGCGCCTATCATTTTTTTATAGTCACCTCTGGCTATCTTCCATGCGCCTCCTTCTCCGTCCGCGCGTCGACCGGCTGCGTAT
Organism: Burkholderia sp. S-53; assembly: GCF_025560745.1. Classification (NCBI taxonomy): domain Bacteria; kingdom Pseudomonadati; phylum Pseudomonadota; class Betaproteobacteria; order Burkholderiales; family Burkholderiaceae; genus Burkholderia; species Burkholderia sp. S-53. Next base: position 1,027,312 of record NZ_CP090483.1, on the reverse strand, counting down.
TGCTGCGCTGGCCGTCGTCGCCATGCTTGCGGCGTGCACGATCACGCCGCCGCCGTCGCTGCACTCGATCCTGACGATTCCGTCGATCACGCGCAGCGCGAGCCGCGACCAGTATCGCGTCGAGATCGCACAACGCGTTGCCGAACGCAATCCGTCCGGCATGCTGCACGGCACACCGCAGGCGATGCTCCGTTCGCTCGTCGTCGTCGCATTCACCGTCGATCGCAACGGCCGCCTCGTCAACGCCTCCATCTATCGCAGCAACGGCGACAGCGAAGCGGAAGCGCTCGCGCTCGCGTCGCTGCGCCGCTCGGCGCCGCTGCCGGCGCCGCCGTCGCGACTGCTCGACGGCAACGGCCAGATCGAAATGATGGAAGGCTGGCTCTTCAACGACGACGGCCACTTCCAGTTGCAAAGCACCGCGTCCGCGCAGGCGCAGTCGCTCGACTGACCGCCCGCCGCGCCGCGATTGCCGGTGTGCGGCGGCGCTGGCTATAATTTTCCTCGATCGCGCGGCCATCACGCCGCGCGCGCTCGCGCGCCCCACCCGGCATGCGAGCCGACCACGCCGGCACCGGGCGGCGGCGACCTACCCGTCTCCATCGTCGACCGGCGGGTGACGTCCGCACGACGGCGCGCTTCCACGCCACCACCGCATCATCCGCTCGGCTGCCCCCGGCAGGCGTCCGCCTGCCCGACCGCACGCACAGCCGACCGCCCCAACGACAAAACGGAGACATCCATGTCCGCATCCCCCCCGACCGTTGCACACGCAACCGGTTCGGCCGGCGCCGTCAGCCACCGGCGCATCGTGTTCGCGAGCTTCATCGGCACCGCGATCGAGTTCTACGATTTCTACGTGTACGCGACGGCCGCCGCGCTCGTCATCGGCCCGGTCTTCTTCCCGCACGGCTCCGCGACCGCGCAGGCGCTGTCCGCATTCGTCACGTTCGGCATCGCGTTCATTGCGCGCCCGATCGGCTCGTTCCTGTTCGGGCATTTCGGCGACCGCATCGGCCGCAAATCGACGCTCGTCGCGTCGCTGCTCGTGATGGGCGTGTCCACCACCGCAATCGGCTTCGTGCCCGGCTACGACGCGATCGGCACGCTCGCGCCGGTGCTGCTGTGCGTGCTGCGCTTCGGCCAGGGGATCGGCCTCGGCGGCGAATGGGGCGGCGCGGCGCTGCTCGCGACCGAGCACGCGCCGCAGGGCAAGCGCGGCTGGTTCGGGATGTTCCCGCAGCTCGGGCCCTCGGTCGGCTTCCTGATGTCGAACGGCCTGTTCTTCGCGCTCGCGCTGTCGCTGTCCGACGAGCAGTTCCGCAGCTGGGGCTGGCGCATCCCGTTCCTGGTCAGCGCGGTGCTCGTCGCGCTCGGCCTGTACGTGCGGCTCAAGATCACCGAAACGCCCGCGTTCCAGGCGGCGCTCGATCGCAACGAACGCGTGCGCGTGCCGGTCGCGACGCTCGTCACGCAACACTGGCAGCCGACGCTGCTCGGCGCGCTCGCGATGGTCGTCTGCTACACGCTGTTCTACATCTCGACGGTGTTCTCGCTGTCGTACGGCGTGTCGGCGCTGCATATTCCGCGCCAGAGCTTCCTCGGCCTGCTGTGCTTCGCGGTCGTGTTCATGGGGCTCGCAACGCCGCTTTCCGCGTGGGCGTCGGACCGTTTCGGCCGCAAGCCGGTGCTCGTCGTCGGCGCGGTCGCCGCGCTGTTGTCCGGTTTCGCGATGGAACCGCTGCTCGGCAGCGGCTCGATGCCGCTCGTCGCGCTGTTCCTGACGATCGAGCTGTTCCTGATGGGCGTGACGTTCGCGCCGATGGGCGCGCTGCTGCCGGAACTGTTCCCAACCAACGTCCGCTATACGGGCGCGGGTGTCGCGTACAACCTCGGCGGGATCCTCGGCGCGTCGATCGCGCCGTATATCGCGCAACTGCTGGCTGCGCGCGGCGGGCTGTCGTGGGTCGGCGGCTATGTATCGATCGCGGCGGCGATCAGCCTGGTCGGCGTGCTGCTGATGCGCGAAACGCGCGACGCGTCGCTCGTCTGAGACCCCGGGGCGACCCGGGTTGTGCGGCGGCCGGCGCTGCCTATACTCGATCCTGGGCGCGCCGCTGCGCCCCCGGATCCCGCCCCGAAGGAGCCGCCGCCATGAACATCCGCCTCGGCAATGCCGATCTCGTCCTGATCCTCGCGCTCGCGCTGGGTGGCGCGCTGCTGCTCGCGCTGCGCTTCCGGCCGAAGACGTGGCGCGGCCTCCTGTTCGAGGCGCTGCTGGCGAATCTGGCGGCCGTCGCCGCCGTCATCACGGTCGAGGCGCTGCTCGCCTGAACCGGCCCGCCCCGCTGCGTCAGGCGGTCAGTCGCGCGCGCAGCGCGCCGTAGGCGGGGCCGACCGCATCGATCGCGTCCAGCGCCTGCTCGACGGACGGCATCGCGCCCGGCTCGCCGATCGACAGTGCATTCGGTGCGCCGCCGATGCCGCAATGGTGGCGCGACGTCGCGACGAAAATCATCACGGTCGGCCGCTGCAGCGCGTGCGCCATGTGCACGAACCCCGTATCGACGCCCACCACGAGCGCGGCCCGGCCGAGCGCCGCGCCGAGTTCGCGCACCGTCATCGCGGGCAGCACGACCGCGCCCGGCGCGCGCGCGGCGATGTCCTGCGCGTCGTCATGCTCGGCAGCCGATCCCCATGGCAACAGCACGCGCACGCCGCGCGCCATCATCTGCGTGGCGAGCGCGGCCCAGTGGTCGGCCGGCCATTTCTTGTCGGGATTGGACGTCGCATGGAACAGCAGCATGAACGGCGCGCCGTCGGTCACGGCCGCCGGCAGGCTCGCGACCTGCGGCGGGACGACGCCGTACGTGGCAACGCCCTCGGGCACGTAGCCGAGCGCCTCGCCGGCGCTCACTCGCATCCCGTGCCACGCATCGCAGTCCGGCCGCGGGCCGAAGCGATGCGAATACGCGAAGCGTGCGCCCGTTTCGCCGAGATCCTGTGTCTGGTAGCCGACGCGACGCGCGGCGCGCGCCAGCGCCGAAATGATCGCGCTCTTGTAGACGCCGTGCAGGTCGATGACCGCGTCGTAGCGGTGCGCACGCAACGCGCCGATCGACGCCGAGATCGCCTTCAGGTCGCCGGCGTTCCGGAGTTTCTTGAAGCGGCGCAGCGGTGCGCACAGGACGGCGCTCACGCCCGGATGCCAGCGCACGACCTCGGCGCACGATTCGTCGACTGCCCAGTCGACCGTCACGCCGGGAAAGGCGCGATGCAGGTCCGCGACGACCGGCAGTGTCTGGACGACGTCACCTAGCGACGTCACTTTTACGATGAGGATGCGTTTCACGTTTGCGGGGAAGAGCCAACCATTTTGGGATGCTAGCGACGGATGTCCGCCACGCACATTACCCCTGAATTATATTTGTAACGAAATGTTTCAAGCTTGCGAAACACTGACACCCAAGGCGTCGCCCCGGTTCCTTTTTATAATGCGGTCTTTGCCTTCCGGCCCGCGCCGATGCCACGCCCCGCCCTTCCCGCCCTGTTTCCCGCTCTCACCCGCCGCTCGCTGCGAATCTGGCGCCAGTACGGCGTGTTCTGGCTCGGCGCGATCGTCGTCGGCCTCGCGGCCGTGCTTTACGCGCGGCTGATCGACTGGGGCTACGAGACCTTCCGCACGATGCGCGATCACGCCCCGTGGCTGCCGCTGCTGCTGACGCCGGCAATCGCCGCCGCGTCCGTGTGGATCACGCGCCGGTTCTTCCGCGGCGCCGAGGGCAGCGGCATCCCGCAGGTGATCGCAACGCTGCATGCGCGCCCGAGCGCATTCGGCGCCCGGCTGCTGACATTGCGCATCCTGTTCGGCAAGGTGCTGGTGTCGTTCCTGGGCATCCTGGGCGGCTTCACGATCGGTCGCGAGGGGCCGACCGTGCAGGTCGGCGCGGCGCTGATGTTCAACCTGCGGAGATTCTACCCGCGCTCGAACGCGCAGATCGAACGCCAACTGGTGCTGGCCGGCGCGGCGGCCGGGCTGTCGGCCGCGTTCAATACGCCGCTCGCCGGGATCGTGTTCGCGATCGAGGAGCTGACCCGCAGCTTCTCCGCGCGCGCGAGCGGCGTGCTGATCACCGCGATCATCCTCGCCGGCGTCGTCGCGCTCGGCCTGAACGGCAACTATACCTATTTCGGCACGATCGATGCCGGCCCCCATTTCCCGAAGCTGCTGGCGCTCGCGGTGCTGGTCACCGCGATCGTGACGGGCATCGCGGGCGGCCTGTTCTGCTGGCTGCTGCTCAACACGGGACGCTGGCTGCCCGCGCAACTGCTCGGCCTGTATCGCGAGCGGCCGATCGCGTTCGCCGCGCTGTGCGGCTTCGTGATCGCCGTCGTCGGCCTCGTGTCGGGCGGCACGACGTTCGGCAGCGGCTATGCCGAGGCGCGCGGCCTGCTCGACGGCCGCGAGCAGCTGTCGGTGTTCTACCCGTTCCTGAAAATGGTGTCGATGGTCGCGTCGTACCTGCCGGGCATCCCGGGCGGGATCTTCGCGCCGTCGCTGTCGATCGGCGCCGGATTCGGCAACCTGCTGCACATCGTGTTCGGCAACATGAGCCTGCCGATGCTGATCGCGCTCGCGATGGTCGGCTATCTTGCAGCCGTCACGCAGTCGCCGATCACGTCGTTCGTGATCGTGATGGAGATGATCAACGGCCACGCGCTCGTGATTTCGCTGATGGCCACCGCGCTGGTGTCGAGCCGCGTGTCGCGCTTTTTCGCGCCGCCGCTCTACGAAACGCTCGCCCAGCGCTATCTCGCGCCGCCCGTCGCGGCCGCGGAACCGGCCGCGGCAACCGCGGCGGCGACCGGCGTCACCGAGCCGCAGGATGCGACCGCCGCACCCGCCGATCCGCTCGACACGCTGCGCGACGAAGACAGCGACAAGTTGGCCACCACGGCACCGGGCGATGGCGCGGCACACGCGCCGGCGCCGCACGACGCCGGGCCGGCGGCGTCCGGCACCCATGCCCCGGCGCAGCCCGGCCCGCGCGACGCTCAGTAGATCACGACGGGTGCCGGACGATAGTAGACGGGCCGTGCCGGCACGACGATGCACCCGGCCAGCGTGATCGCGACGAGCGCGATGGCGATTGCGGTTCTTTTCATCACGCACCTCCATCATGCCCAGTGGCCGCGGGTCCAGAACCAGTTCGGACCGCGCTGGTCCCAGTGGCCCGGCACCCATTGCATGCCGACGCGCTCGGCTTCCCAGTGCCCGCCGATCCACACGTAGCTGCCATGGTCCCAGTGCCAGTGCCCGCGTTCCCACACATAGCCTACCCGCGTGGTCGGCACGACCTCGTAGCGCACGGGCGGCGGCGCATTCGGCGCGACGACGACGATTTCCTCGGTGCGCACGGCGACCGGCTCGGCGATGACCAGGCGGCCCTGCGGCGCGATCACGGGTGCGCCGACGAGGATCTCGTCCGCATGCGCGGCAAACGGCGCGACGACGGCTGACAGGCCCGCGGCAAACAGCGCGAGCGAAACGATACGACGTTGAACGGTAGAGACAGCCATCACAACCTCCTGGTTGAACAAGTAACGCGAGCGTATTCGTTCAATGCGGGAGGACCGATAACGGCCGACAGGCGTCGTGTTACGGCGTGCCCGAAAGTGCAACAGGGCGTAAGACGCGCACGGCGGCGGGTACCGCCGTGCGGAGGGACAGGCAACGGTCAGGCTTGCGGGATCTCGATCTTCACTTCGAGGACTTCGAGATCGTCCTGGCGCTCGAGGCTCACGCGGATGTCATCGTTCGAAATATGGACGTACTTCGAGATGACCGCGACCAGCTCTTTCTGGAGCGCCGGCAGGTAATCGGCCGGCGGCCGGCCGCCGACCCGCTCGTGCGCGATGATGAGCTGCAGGCGCTCCTTCGCGACCGATGCGGACTTCTTCTTCTCGCCGAGGAGAAACGAAAGGATGGACATGGGCGGCCTCCGTTACTTGCTGCCGAAGAGGCGCTGCAGCAGGCCCGGCTTCTGGTAATCGGTGAAGCGCAGCGGCTTGTCCTCGCCGAGGAAGCGCGCGACGACGTCCTTGTACGCTTCGGCGACATCGGTGCCGTCGATGTGCACGGCCGGCAGGCCCTGGTTCGACGCGTGCAGCACGGCTTCCGATTCGGGCACCACGCCGATCAGCTTGATCCGCAGGATCTCGCTGATGTCCTCGAGCGACAGCATCTCGCCTTCGCTCACGCGCTTCGGGCTGTAGCGCGTGATCAGCAGGTGTTCCTTGATCGGATCCTTGCCTTCGGTCGCGCGCTTCGTCTTCGACGACAGGATGCCGAGAATGCGGTCCGAGTCGCGCACCGACGACACTTCCGGGTTCGTGACGATCAGCGCTTCGTCGGCGAAGTACATCGCGTGCAGCGCACCGGCTTCGATACCGGCCGGCGAATCGCAGACGATGTATTCGAAGTCCATCGCGACCAGGTCGTTCAGCACCTTCTCGACGCCGTCACGCGTCAGCGCGTCCTTGTCGCGCGTCTGCGACGCCGGCAGGATGAACAGGTTCTCGCACTTCTTGTCCTTGATCAGCGCCTGGTTCAGGTTCGCTTCGCCCTGGATCACGTTCACGAGGTCATACACGACGCGACGCTCGCAGCCCATGATGAGATCGAGGTTGCGCAGGCCGACGTCGAAGTCGATCACGGCCGTCTTGTGGCCGCGCAGCGCGATACCGGACGCAAAGCTCGCGCTCGTCGTCGTCTTGCCCACGCCGCCCTTGCCCGAGGTCACCACGATGATTTTTGCCATTTACCCAATACCCTGTGTTCGTCAATGAGAGCCGATCGACCCGGAGCGCCGCGTGGATTACGTCAGGCGCAGCGGTTCGATCATCAGTTTTTCCTCTTCGAGCCGGATCTGCACCGCTTTGCCCAGGACTTCGGCGGGCAACGGGTTCTCGGTTGTTCGATAGATACCCGCGATCGAAATCAGTTCCGGTTCGAGACACGTGCAGAAAATGCGCGCGTCGTGATTGCCGTGCACGCCCGCGAGTGCGCGGCCGCGCAACGGCGCGTAGATGTGGATATTGCCTTCCGCGATGATCTCCGCGCCGTGACTGACCGGCGCGAGCACCACGAGGTCTCCTTTCGCGTAAATCTGCTGCCCCGAACGCAACGGCCGGTCGATCACGAGCGTCTGGCCGCCCGTCTGGCTCGACGCCGGCGCCGGCTCGGATGCCTGCTCGGGCGCCGCCGCGGCTGCTGCAGCGACGACGGCCTCGGCGACCGGCGACGCTTCCGCGCCCTCGGCCGGCTTCACGGCCGGCCCACGGCGATCGCGCGCCTCGAGCAACGGCAGGCCGGCTTCCCCCGCCCAGCCCTGCGTTGCCAGTGCGACCACGCCCACCGGGCGCATCCGCACGTCGTTCAGCATCTGGCGGATATCGGCCAGCGCGACGCGTTCTCCCTCCGCCAGGCGGCGGACGTCGATCGCGACGACGTCGTCGGCAAAAAACTCGGGGGTCGCTTCGAAGCGCTTGACCAGTTCGGTACGCAACGCATCGAGATCGGTCGTCTTCACGGTGAACAGCAACGTATCGACCGATCCGCTGCGCAGCTCGAAGAATGGCGATTTTTTAAGCGACATGGACACTCTGCAAAAATTTTTTGCGTATTTTACAGGCGTCCACGCGCGCGGCCATTATTTTTGGGACTCCGGGTTGCGAAGGCCCGGGCGGGCGCGCAACCGGCAGGCGGGCAGGCAAGCGGGCGACCAGGCCTTCATCGCGCCGCGCGGGCGTCACTTCAGTGCTTCACTTGCGACACGAACAGCGATTTCATCGCGCCGGGCATCCGCGCGATCGGCGCGTGTTCGCCGGTGTTGCCGAAACCCGCGCGTTCGTAGAAACGAATCGCGTTACGGTTTGCATCGGCGATCCATGCATAGACCTCCCGGGCGCCGCGCTCGGCGAGCCACGCGGTGGCCGTTTCAAGCAGCAGCACGCCGCCGCGCAGGTGGCGCACCGCGTGCGCGACCCACAGCTCGCTGACGAACGCACGCCGATCGGGCGTGTTGTCGAAATACGCGCCGATCATGCCGGCCGGATGGCCTTCGGTGTACAGCAGGAAAGTCGTCGACTCGTCGGACACGGCGCGCTGCGCGGCAATCGCCGATGCAGCGTCCGTTTCGACGTTCAGCAATTCGGCCTCCGGCGCTTCGCCGGGCGCATAGGGCTCACGTAGCGATGCGGCGCGGAGTTCGCGATACACGCCGCCCTGGTCGGCAACGATACGACGAACGGTCAAGGTCGAACTCATGCAGGCACAGCCCCCTTCGGACAGCAAGCTACTAGCTTCAACCGAAAGCGGGGCATGAGTCAAATCGTTATTTTCAAATGGCGGCGCGAATCGAAAGGCGGCAGGCGCCGCCGGTGGCGGCGTGCACCAACCGGTGTGCAGGTGCAGCATCGGCGTGTCGATGGGTACCGACGAACGGCCGCCGCTGCGTGGTCGCTCGACGCGCTGCGCCGTTCGCCTTGCGATGCGCGGCAATCGCATTTCGGGCGGCTTCGCATTTCTCCGGGAATGCCGTAATGCTACGTAAGATATGCAACCGAAAAGCGCCGCTGCCGGTACTCGCGCCATTCCATTTATTGCAATGCAACATTTGTTGCGGACCTGCGGAGCCGGTGTCAGCTCTCGTCAAGTCGCACTAATCGTCTGACAAACACGCGGATCGCGCGGGCCGATCCGGTCTCGCGTGCATGTTTCAATCGGCGCGCACCGGCCCTTCCCGGCATGCGTCGCACGCGGTACTCCGTTTGGAGCGTGGCGCCTAGCGCCGGGGATTGGAAAGCGTGCGCACGGGTCGTATAACAGGCAGAACCGGGCGACGATCCGGTGCCGCCGCGCGCGCGTCGCGGACCAACGAGGATTCGAACAACCGTGCATGCGGCCGCCCTCGGGCCGGCCGACTGGAGGGAGACAATGGCAATGACCGACGAATCGGCTTCGGGCTGGTCGGATGGCAAGCGTTACCTGTGGCTGCTCGGCGCACTGACGATCACGCTGCCGATTCTCTCCGCCCAGCTTGCGCTGTCGACCGGCCTTCACGTGTTCTGGTGGTTCGGTCCGCTGTTCGCGTTCGGCGTGATCCCGATCCTCGACACGCTGATCGGCGACGATCGCGACAATCCGCCCGAAGCCGTCGTGCCGCACCTCGAACGGGAGCGTTATTACCGGTTCATCGTCTATCTCGCGACGCTCGTCGAATACGTCGCGTTCTTCGTGTGCGTGTGGATCGTCGGCACGCACACGCTCGCGTGGTACGACTACGTCGGCTTCGCGTTGTCGCTCGGCGCCGCGACGGGCATCTCGATCAATACCGCGCACGAGCTCGGGCACAAGACGAACCGCTTCGAACGCTGGCTCGCGAAGATCACGCTCGCGCCGGTCGCATACGGCCACTTCTATGTCGAGCACAACCGCGGCCACCACGTGCGCGTCGCGACGGCCGAGGATCCGGCGAGCGCGCGCTACGGCGAGTCGTTCTGGGCGTTCCTGCCGCGCACCGTGACCGGCAGCATCCGCTCGGCATGGCGGCTCGAACAAGCTCGCCTCGAGCGGCTCGGGCATTCGCCGTGGACCTGGCGCAACGAGGTGCTGCACGCATGGGCGATGACCGTCGTCGTGTGGGGCATCGCGATCGCGATGGCCGGCAAGGTCGTGATCCCGTTCCTCGTGATCCAGGCCGTCTACGGCGCATCGCTGCTCGAAGTCGTGAACTACGTCGAGCACTACGGGCTCGGCCGCCGCAGGCTGCCGAGCGGCCGCTACGAGCGCTGCACGCCGCAGCATTCGTGGAACAGCAATCACGTCGTCACCAACCTGTTCCTGTACCAGTTGCAGCGGCACGCCGACCATCACGCGAATCCGACGCGCTCGTACCAGGCGCTGCGCCACTTCGACGATGCGCCGCAACTGCCGGCCGGCTACGCGACGATGATCCTGTTCGCGTACGTGCCGCCGCTCTGGTATCGCGTGATGAATCCGCGCGTCGTTGCGCACTATGGCGGCGACATGGCGCAATCGAACATCAAGCCGTCGATTCGCGACAGGGTGCTTGCGCAGTATCCGGCCGCGGCGTGATTGCGGATGACCGAACGGCGGGAGTCGGTGCGCACTCGCCACGTCGCGCGCCGCTGAAAGCCGCCGCCGCGCCGGCATCCGGTTCCTTCGGAACCCGGTGCGACGACCGCGCCGTCATGCCATTTCCGGCAGCCTGAACACGGCCACCGCGTGCCGCAGCGCGCTCGCCTGCTCGGCCAGCGCCTGCGTCGCGGCCGTGGCCTGCTCGACGAGCGCCGCGTTGCGCTGCGTCGCTTCGTCCATCTGCGTGACCGCGACGTTCACCTGCTGGATGCCGCCGCTCTGCTCCTGCGACGCCGACGAGATCTCGCCGACGATCGTCGTGACGCGCTGCACCGCGCCGACGATCTCGTGAATCGATTCGCCCGCGCGACCGATCAGCACGGCGCCCTCGTCGACCCGCTGCGTCGATTGCTCGATGAGCCCCTTGATCTCCTTCGCAGCCGACGCGCTGCGCTGCGCGAGCGTGCGCACCTCGGCCGCGACGACCGCGAAGCCGCGCCCCTGCTCGCCCGCACGGGCCGCCTCGACGGCCGCGTTCAGCGCGAGGATGTTGGTCTGGAACGCGATGCCGTCGATCACCGCGATGATTTCGCCGACCTTTGCCGCGCTGTCGGCAATGCCGTTCATCGTGTGGACGGCGTCCGTCATCACGCCGCCGCCGGCTGACGCGATATTCGATGCGTCGCGCGCAAGCTGTGCCGCGTGCTGCGCGTGCTCGGCCGACTGGCGCACGATGCCCGTCAGCTCGGTCATGCTGGCCGCCGTCTCCTCGAGCGACGCGGCCTGCGATTCGGTGCGCGACGACAGATCGTGATTGCCCGACGCGATCTGCGCGCTCGCCGTCGCGACGGCTTCGGCATGCGTCCGCACTTCGAGCACGACGCCCGACAGGCTCGTCTGCATCGTCTGCAACGCACGCAGCAGATCGGAGATCTCGTCGCGGCCGGTTGCATCGACGTTGCGCGTCAGGTCGCCGCCGGCGACGGCCTGCGCACACGCCACCGCACGGTCGAGCGGACGCAGGATCGCGCGGCTGAACAGGAACGCACCGACCATCGCGACGCCGAGCACGACCAGCATCAGCGCGAGGCTCGCGGTGGTCGCGCGCTGCGCGTCGCGGCTCGCCTGCGCCGACACGGCGGCACTCTCGTCGGCAATCGACTTCGCGGCCCGCTCCAGCAGCGCCGCGGGTTCGCGGTCGACGCCCGCGACGGCGGCATCGCCGGCCGACGGCTCGAAGCCGGCCGCCTTGAACGCGTCGAAGCCGCGCCGGTAGCCGTCGCCCATCGCGGTGTGCGCACGCATGAACTGTTCGACGAGCGAGCGGCTCTCGCCGGGCGGCAACTGACGGACGAGCTGAGCGGCAAGCGAATCGACCGTACGCTCGCGCGTCTGGAACGCCTGCCAGTACCGGTCGAGCTTGTCGGGCTGCTTGCCGCGCAGCAGCGTGTCCTTCCATTCCTGCACCTGCAGCTTGAACTGCACGAGCGTGGCCGACACGAGCCGTTCGTCGCCGACGTTCGTCTGCACGTCTTCGGCGAAGGTGTCGATCGACCGGTTGAGGATGTGGATGCCGTACAGCGCGCCGCAGAACATCAGCAGCAGCGCGACGGCGAACGCGAGGGGAATCTTGTAGCTCAGCTTCATGGGACCTTGGGTCGACGGGGGACGACGCGGCTCGGCACGTGCGCCGGCCGCCGCACCGTGTTAACGGCTCGGGACGAGAAGGCTTAAAACTGAGGAAAGCGACGAAGACGGGTGGCGCAGCAGGCCGTAGCGGGACACGGTCGACGCCGCGTACGGATCGGCGATGCCGAAATGAACGACTGCGCTTTGCGACGGAAACGGTGTCGAGACGAAGACCACGACAAGCAGTGCGAAGCGAACAGCGTGATGAATTCGGCGAGGTCGTCATGCCGCCACGTGATCGCGAGGACGAACGGTACGGCGACCGATGCATCGCGCCGGAGACCCAAAACGAAAAACCCCTTGATCCTTCCGGATCAAGGGGTTCCGTATTCTGGCGGAGAGGGTGGGATTCGAACCCACGGTACGGGGAAACCGTACGCCTGATTTCGAGTCAGGTACATTCGACCACTCTGCCACCTCTCCGTTTTACTGCATTTCCCGGTTGGTCATGTCCGGGAAAGAAAAGATTATAAAACGATCTTTTCTGAGCTGACAAGCCTTTTGCGCAAATTTTTTTGCAAGGGCTTCGGCAGCCGATTTCACTACGCCTGTGCAGGCGCGTCGATCCGCTCCATGCCGCCCATGTACGGACGCAGCACTTCCGGCACCGTGACCGAGCCGTCCGCGTTCTGGTAGTTCTCCAGCACCGCGACGAGCGTACGGCCGACCGCGAGACCCGACCCGTTCAGCGTATGCACGAGCTCGGGCTTGCCCTGCGCGTTGCGGAAACGCGCCTGCATCCGGCGCGCCTGGAACGCCTCGGTGTTCGAGCAGCTCGAGATCTCGCGATAGGTGTTCTGCGCGGGCAGCCACACCTCGAGGTCGAACGTCTTCGCGGCCGAGAAGCCCATGTCGCCCGTGCACAGCGTGATCACGCGGTACGGCAGGCCGAGCTTCTGCAGGATCGCCTCCGCATGGCCGACCATCTCGTCGAGCGCCGCGTACGACGTTTCCGGCGCGACGACCTGCACCATCTCGACCTTGTCGAACTGGTGCTGGCGGATCATCCCGCGCGTGTCGCGGCCGTACGAACCGGCTTCCGAGCGGAAGCACGGCGAATGCGCGGTCAGCTTGATCGGCAGCGCGGACGCATCGACGATCGACTCGCGCACGGTGTTCGTCAGCGAGATCTCCGACGTGGAGATCAGGTATTGCGTGACCGTGTTCTCCGCGCCGCCCTTCTCGACCCGGAACATGTCGTCCGCGAACTTCGGCAACTGGCCCGTGCCGTAGAGGATTTCCGGGTTCACGATGTACGGCGTGTACGTCTCGGTGTAGCCGTGCTGCTGCGTGTGCGTGTCGATCATGAACTGCGCGAGTGCGCGGTGCAGGCGCGCGATCGGGCCGCGCAGCATCGTGAAGCGCGCGCCGGCGAGCTTCGCGCCCGTCTCGAAATCGAGGCCGAGCGGCGTGCCGACATCGACGTGATCCTTCGCCTCGAAGTCGAACTGGCGCGGCGTGCCCCAGCGGCGCGCCTCGACATTGTCGGCTTCGTCGTTGCCGACCGGCACGCTTTCGTGCGCGACGTTCGGCATGCCCAGCATCAGGTCGGACAGGCGCGCCTGGATGTCGCCGAGCTTGGCTTCTCCCGCCTTCATCTCGTCGCCGATCCCGCCGACCTCGGCCATCACGGCCGACGTGTCCTCGCCCTTCCCCTTCATCGCGCCGATCTGCTTCGACAGGCTGTTGCGGCGCGCCTGGAGCTCTTCGGTGCGGGTCTGGATCGCGCGGCGTTCCGCTTCGAGCGCGGAGAACGCGGCGATGTCGAGGGTGTAGCCGCGATCGGCGAGGCGCTTCGCGACGCCGTCGAGGTCTTTGCGCAGCAACTGGATGTCGAGCATGGGAGGACTTGGAAAATCGTTGTGTAAGACGGGAATTCTAACGCACCGCGCGGCCGCCACGGCGTCGGCCTGATGGACGATGCCCGAAAACGGCCGGTCGTGGCAGTATCGACATGCCGGCTCGCCCAGGCGGCCGGAGCGTCACATTGTGCCAAACCATTGCGGACGGCGAAACGCCTGCAACGGCAGCACGCAACGCGACACTCGACGCCCTCGCCTCCGCATCACCGCCCTTCAAGGAACCCGATGGCCATCGAACTGGACAAGGAAGTACGCGACCGCGCGATCGCGTCGCTGCAACGTTATTTCACAGAAAACATGGACGAGCCGATCGGCAACATCCAGGCCGGCGCGCTGCTGCACTTCTTCGTCGAGGAGATCGCGCCCGCGATCTACAACCTCGCGATCGCCGACGCACAGGAACGCCTGCAAGCACGGGTCGCCGAGCTCGACATCGACTGCCACGAGGAGCCGTTCGAGTACTGGAAGAAACAGCAGCCGGGCCGCAAGCGCTGACGCATTCGGAACGGGGCACCAGCCGATCCGCGCGTTGCGTGTCAGTCCTTCTTGCCGGCCTCGCGGTCGAGCTCGCGCAGCCACGCGAGCTTGTCGGCGATCTTCGATTCGAGCCCGCGCGGCACCGGCTTGTACCAGTGCGGCTCGCGCACCCCGTCCGGCAGGTACGTCTCGCCGGCCGCATACGCATTCGGTTCGTCGTGCGCATAACGGTACGCGTGGCCGTAGCCGAGTTCCTTCATCAGCTTGGTCGGTGCGTTGCGCAGATGCACCGGCACCTCGCGCGACTTGTCCTGCTTCACGAACGCCATCGCCTGGTTGAACGCGTTGTAGCCCGCGTTGCTCTTCGCCGCGCATGCGAGATAGATCACCGCCTGCCCGAGCGCGAGTTCGCCCTCCGGCGAGCCGAGCCGCTCGTAGGTTTCGGCCGCGTCGTTCGCCATCTGCAGCGCGCGCGGATCGGCAAGGCCGATGTCTTCCCACGCCATCCGCACGATGCGCCGCGCGAGATACTTCGGATCCGCGCCGCCGTCGATCATCCGGCAGAACCAGTACAGCGCGCCGTCGGGGCTCGACCCGCGCACCGACTTGTGCAGCGCCGAGATCTGGTCGTAGAAGTTGTCGCCGCCCTTGTCGAAGCGCCGCGCATTCAGCGTCATCGCGCTGCTGACGAATGCGGCGTCGATCGTCGCGACGCCGGCCGACGATGCGGCCGTCTGCGCCTGCTCGAGCAGGTTCAGGAAGCGCCGCGCATCGCCGTCCGCATAACCGACCAGCGTATCGATCGCCTTGTCGTCGAACGCGAGGCCGTCGAGCGCGATTTCCTGCGCGCGCTTCAGCAACTGGCGCATCTCGTCGTCGTCCAGCGACTTCAGCACGTACACCTGCGCACGCGACAGCAACGCCGAGTTGACTTCGAAGCTCGGGTTCTCGGTCGTCGCGCCGATGAAGGTCACGAGCCCCGACTCGACGAACGGCAGCAGTGCATCCTGCTGCCCCTTGTTGAAGCGGTGGATCTCGTCGACGAACAGGATCGTGTGGCGGCCGGTGCGGTTCAGCGTGTCCTTCGCCTGCTCCATCGACTCGCGGATGTCCTTCACGCCGCCGAGCACCGCGGACAGCGCAATGAATTCGCAGTCGAACGCGAGCGCGGTGAGCCGCGCGAGCGTGGTCTTGCCGACGCCGGGCGGCCCCCACAGGATCATCGAATGCGGCTTGCCCGATTCGAACGCGAGCCGCAGCGGCTTGCCTTCGCCCAGCAGATGCGTCTGGCCGATCACCTCGGCGAGCGTCTTCGGCCGCAGCGCCTCGGCGAGCGGCCGGCGCGGCTCGACTTGAAACAGGTCGGACATGAACCCTCGCTCCACATCAAACGATGGCGGCCGGACCGGCCGCCGGACCCGACATTATGACAGCCGCGCGACGGCGCCGCCGTGCCCGGTGCCCGGCGCCCGGAAACAACACGGGCCTGCCGTCGCCGGCAGGCCCGTTGCGAAACACGCGGCGCGCGGCGCCGGTCAGCCGGTGATCACGTCCGCGCCCTTCGGCACGACGAACTTGAACGTATCGCCCTTCAGCGGCGGATTCGTCTGGATGTTCGTGAACGTCAGCAGCGTGACGTTGCCGAACACGTCATGCAGCTCCATCGCGGCGAGCGTGCCGTTCCTGAAGCCGATGCCGATCCGCTGGAACTGCGTGTCCTGCGCCTTCGGCAGCATCTCGAGCCATTCGATGCCGCCCTTCTCGCCGGCATCGCGCAGCGTGTAGTTCTTGTCGAGATCGTTGCTGCCGAACAGGATCGCGGCGGGGCTCGCGCCCAGCGCGCCGTTCAGCTTGCGCTCGGTGACCTGGTTCAAATCGCGGTCGTACACGTAGAGCTTGTCGCCGTCGGCCTGCAGCACCTGCTGGTACGGCTTCTGGTACGTCCAGATGAACTTGCCCGGCCGCGCGAACACGAAGGTGCCGCTCGAATTGTCGGTGGGCTTCGGCGCGGCCTGCACGGCGCTCGCGCCCTTGGCCGGCGCCTTGACGATCTGCTGCGTGAAGTCGCCCTTCGCCGAGCGCACCTGCGACACGAAGGCCTTCAGCTGTTCGGTGCCGCCCGCGAACGCGTGCGTCGCCGCGAGCATCAGCGATGCGCCGGCGAACGCCGCGCCGAGCCAGCGCCGCGTCGAACGAAGGGAAGAAACGAACGAAAGTTGCTGCATGATGCGGTTTTCTCCGTGGGTGGCCGGCGCTGCGGGCGCCGCGGACTCATTCCGCGTCGCGCGCCGGCACAAGAATTTCGCGGTTGCCGCTCGACGACATCGCCGACACGAGCCCCGACTGTTCCATCTGTTCGAGCAGCCGCGCCGCGCGGTTATAGCCGATCCGCAGATGACGCTGCACGAGCGAGATCGACGCGCGGCGGTTCTTGATGACGATCTCGACCGCCTGGTCGTACAGCGGATCAGACTCGCTGCCGCCTTCGCCGGTTCCCGCGCCGGCCGAGCCCTCGTCGCCGTCGGCCGTGCCGCCTTCGAGCAGGCCCTCGACGTAGTTCGGCTCGCCCTGCTCCTTGAGCTTCTCGACGACGCGATGCACTTCGTCGTCGCCGACGAACGCGCCGTGCACGCGAACGGGCAGCCCGCTGCCGGGCGGCAGGTACAGCATGTCGCCCATCCCGAGCAGCGATTCGGCGCCCATCTGGTCGAGAATCGTGCGCGAGTCGATCTTCGACGACACCTGGAACGCGATCCGCGTCGGCACGTTCGCCTTGATCAGGCCCGTGATCACGTCGACGGACGGACGCTGCGTCGCGAGGATCAGGTGGATGCCGGCCGCACGCGCCTTCTGCGCGATCCGCGCGATCAGCTCCTCGACCTTCTTGCCGACGACCATCATCAGGTCGGCAAGCTCGTCGATCACGACGACGATGTTCGGCAGGCGGCCGAGCGGCTCGGGATCTTCCGGCGTCAGGCTGAACGGATTCGGGAGCTTTTCCTCGCGCTTCGCCGCATCGTCGATCTTGTTGTTGTAGCCCGCGAGGTTGCGCACGCCGAGCTTGCTCATCAGCTTGTAGCGGCGCTCCATCTCCGCGACCGTCCAGTTCAGCGCGTGGCCCGCCTGGCGCATGTCGGTGACGACCGGGCACAGCAGGTGCGGAATGCCTTCGTAGACGCTCATTTCGAGCATCTTCGGATCGATCAGGATCAGGCGCACCTGGTCGGCGGTCGCCTTGTACAGCAGCGACAGGATCATCGCGTTGATCCCGACCGACTTGCCCGAACCGGTCGTGCCGGCGACGAGCAGGTGCGGCATCTTCGCGAGGTCCGCGCACACGGGCTTGCCGCCGATGTCCTTGCCGAGGCTCAGCGTCAGCGCCGACGAGGCGGCCGCATACACTTCGGAACCGATGATCTCGGACAGGTGCACCGTCTGGCGGCGCTGGTTCGGCAGTTCGAGCGCCATGTAGTTCTTGCCGGGGATCGTCTCGACGACGCGGATCGACACGAGCGACAGCGAGCGCGCGAGGTCCTTCGCGAGGTTGACGATCTGGCTGCCCTTCACGCCGGTGGCCGGCTCGATCTCGTAGCGTGTGACGACCGGGCCCGGATACGCGGCGACGACGCTCGCCTCGACGCCGAAATCCTTCAGCTTCTTCTCGATCAGGCGCGACGTGAATTCGAGCGTATCGGCCGAAATCGCTTCCTGCGTCTTCGGCGCGGGATCGAGCAGCGACACCGGCGGCAGCGTCGAATCGCCCGGCAGGTCGGTGAACAGCGGCACCTGGCGCTCGCGTTCGACGCGCTCGGACTTCGCCGGCGTGACGACCGGCGGCACGATCGTCACGGGCTCGTGATCCTCGATGCGCACGCGCTCCTCTTCGACCTTGCCTTCGCGGCGCACGGCCGCGGCCTCGCCGAGCTTGCGGTCGCGCTCGGCCTCGCGGCGCAGCTTCGCGACGTTGACGGCGGACAGGATCGCGCCGCCGACGCGCTCGGCGACCGACAGCCACGAGAAACGGAAATACAGCGACAGGCCGATCGAGAGCGCGATCAGCAGCAGCAGCGTGCCGCCCGTGAAGCCGAACGCGTGCGACATCGCGCCGGCAACGGCCTCGCCGACGACGCCGCCCGGCGCGCGCGGCAACTGCACCTTCAGCGACCACATGCGCAGCGCCTCGATGCCGTCGCATGCCAGCACGACGAGCACGAACGAGAAGATCTCGGTGAGCCAGCCGATCGGCCGCTCGGGTTCGTCGGGAATCGCCTCGTGGCGCGTGATGCGGCGGTAGTTGACGGCGATGCGCCGCCCGAGCGGCACGATCAGCCAGTAGGCCGACAGGCCGAACAGCAGCAGGATGATGTCGGCCGTCCACGCGCCGACGCGGCCGGCCCAGTTGGAGATGTGGTCCACCTGCGCGGCGTGCGTCCAGCTCGGATCGCGCCGGCTGTAGCTCAGCAGGGCCATCACCAGAAATGCGCAGAGCGCGACCTGGAGAATCCAGCGGATCTCCGTGAGGAGCTTCGACATCCGGTGCGGCAACGCCTGTGCCTGGGCGGAATAAGGAGCTTTTGCCATGAATCCGTATAAAGAGGACGGGCCGTGCGCCCGCCTGTCGTTCGATCCCGCTTATTGTAAACGCTGCACTGGGCCGCCAAGTGTAAATGACGGTTACATAACAGGGACGGGGTCCCGAACCGGGCGCCTCACGCGACCGCAAGCCGGACGGACGGCCGTGCCCTTGCCCGGCCCTGCGACAACGCACCGCCGCATGCCGGCCGCGCGCCCGGCCCGCCGTGCCGGCGCGGGACGCGCGCCGCGAAACGCTATCGGCACGATTGAAACTCTCGTTCGGCAACGCAGCAACGGGGCCTTTATAATGCGCGACTGATACCCATCTATGACGGCATCCCGGTCAACCCGGACCGTACGGCGAGCCCTACCCCGCCCGCCGTGGCCGCTTTTAACGGATTCGCACATGTCCACGCCCAAACACGCCAAAGTCCTGATTCTCGGTTCCGGCCCCGCCGGCTACACGGCTGCCGTCTACGCGGCACGCGCCAACCTGTCCCCGGTGCTGGTCACCGGCATCGCGCAGGGCGGCCAGCTGATGACCACGACCGATGTCGAAAACTGGCCGGCAGACGCGCAAGGCGTGCAGGGTCCGGAGCTGATGGCGCGCTTCCTCGAGCACGCCGAGCGCTTCAACACCGAAATCGTCTTCGACCACATCCACACCGCGAAACTGCACGAGCAGCCGATCCGCCTGATCGGCGACTCGGGCGAATACACGTGCGACTCGCTGATCATCGCGACCGGCGCGTCCGCGCAATATCTCGGCCTGCCGTCCGAAGAAGCGTTCATGGGCAAGGGCGTGTCGGCCTGCGCAACCTGCGACGGCTTCTTCTACCGCGGCCAGGAAGTCGCGGTGATCGGCGGCGGCAACACGGCCGTCGAGGAAGCGCTCTACCTGACAGGCATCGCGAAGAAGGTCACGGTGATCCACCGCCGCGACAAGTTCCGCGCGGAGCCGATCCTGATCGACCGCCTGCTGGAGAAGGAAAAGGAAGGCGCCGTCGTGATCAAGTGGGATCACGTGCTCGACGAAGTGACGGGTGCGGATTCGGGCGTCACGGGCCTGCGCATCAAGAACGTGAAGAGCGGCGCAACGGAAGACCTCAACGTGCAGGGCGTGTTCGTCGCGATCGGCCACAAGCCGAACACCGACCTGTTCCAGGGCCAGCTCGAGATGAAGGACGGCTATATCCTGACGAAGAGCGGCCTGCACGGCAACGCGACGTCGACGAGCGTCGCGGGCGTGTTCGCCGCGGGCGACGTGCAGGACAACGTGTACCGCCAGGCGATCACGAGCGCGGGCACGGGCTGCATGGCCGCGCTCGACGCGCAGCGCTACCTCGAAAGCCTGCACGACAAGAAGTAAGCCGCGAGCCTTGCCGCGCCGGGCGCTACAATGGCGTCCGCTGCCGCGAAGCGGGCTCGACCGGAAAGCCGCTGCCGCCGCGCAGCGGCTTTTTTTTGCCCGCGCGCCCGAACGCGCCTGCCCTGCTACCGAATCATGGCGAAGAACCAGCCCCATCCGAGCGATCCCGCGAAGCGGCAGATCGCCGCCCGTCCCTCGAACCCCGCGCCGGCCGCGCCGCCGCCCGCGCCCGATCCGGCCGCATTGCGCGGCCAGGGCCTCGCCGGCCTCGGCGCGCTGCGCGCGAACCTGAAGGGCGAAGCCGAGCGCCGCGAACGCACGCGCATCGAAACCGCGAAGGCCGAGCGCAAGGCCGAAGCCGACGCGAACCTGTTCCGCAACGAGATCGGCGCGATCCAGCCGCTGAACGCGCCGCCGCGCGCGAAGTCCGGCCGCACGCCGCCCGACCCGGTGCCGAAACAGACGCAGCGCGACGAGGAAGACGTGCTGAACGCGACGTTGTCCGACGAATTCGATCCCGAGACGCTGCTCGACACCGACGACTCGCTGTATTACCACCGCCCCGGCATCAGCCGCGACGTCGTGCGCAAGCTGAGGAGCGGCGCGTGGATCGTGCAGGCGCAGCTCGACCTGCACGGGATGCGCCGCGACGAGGCGCGCGACGCGCTTGCCGAATTCATCCGCGAAGCCGGCAAGAAGGGGCTGCGCTGCCTGCGCGTGATCCACGGCAAGGGGCTCGGCTCGATCGGCAAGGAACCCGTGCTGAAGGGCAAGGTGCGCGCGTGGCTCGTGCAGAAGGAAGAAGTGATCGCGTTCTGCGAGGCGCGCGGCATCGACGGCGGCGCGGGCGCGGTGCTCGTGCTGCTGCAGCCGCTCGCGGCGCCGGCCGACCGGGGGCCGCGTGCCGCATCCTAGGCTGACGCTCGCGATCGCCGTACTGGAGGCGATCGCCACGCTGGCGTTTGCGATTTCGGGTTTCATCGAGGCGCGCAAGAACCGCCTCGACTCGGTCGGTACGTTCGTCGTCGCACTTGCCACCGCGTTCGGCGGCGGCACGCTGCGCGACATCCTGCTGGAGCGCCGGCCGTTCTACTGGGTCGTGCACGACGACTACGTGATCGCGATCTTCGTGCTCGCGCTGTTCGCGCCGTTCGTTTTGCGGATGCTGTCGCGGCTGTCGGCCGAGCGGCTGCTGCTGGTCGCCGACGCGATCGGGCTCGGCATCTTCAGCATCTCGGGCACGGCGATCGCGCTCGATGCCGAAATGCCGCGCTTCATCGCGGTGATGATGGGCGTGATCACGGGCGTGGTGGGCGGAATCGTCCGCGACGTGCTGTGCAACGACATCCCGCTGATCCTGCGCGATTCGCGGCCGTACGCGACCTGTGCGTTCGTCGGCTGCTGGTTCTACCTGCTGCTCGTGTGGCTGCAGTTCGACTCGGTGTACAGCGTGCTGCTCGCGACCGGCTTCATCCTCGCCGCGCGCCTTGCGACGTTCAAGTTCGACGTGCGGCTGCCGCACTGACTGCCGCCGCGGCGCCGACTTCAGCGCCAAAACAAAAGGGGCCGTTCATCGAAACGGCCCCTTCTCCTTCATTCAGCGCGAACGCCGCATCACGCGATCCGCTCTTCCGACGCCGGATCGAACAGCACGGCCTTCGACACGTCGAACAGCAGCGACTGCGTCTGCCCCGGCTGCGGATTCGCGGCCGGATGCACGCGGCTCACGATGCGCTTGCCGTTCACCTGCGCGAACACGTGCGTATCCGGCCCGGTCGGCTCGGTCACGTCGACGCGCACGTCGATCGGCTGCAGGCTCGACGCCTCGCCGTTGTGCGCGTTGCGTGCGTCGGTGATGCGCTCCGGACGCAGGCCGAGGATCACCTCGCGGCCGACGTGGCCGTTCATCCGCTTCGCGTCGAACGGCAGCTTCAGCGCGCTGCGCGCGAGGCCGGTGTCGATCTCGAGCGCGATCCCGCTGCCCTGCTCGACCAGCTTGCCGTTGATGAAGTTCATCGGCGGCGCGCCGATGAAGCCCGCGACGAACAGGTTCGACGGCGAATCGTAGATTTCCTGCGGCGCGCCGAACTGCTGGACCACGCCGTCCTTCATCACCGCGATCCGGTCGCCGAGCGTCATCGCCTCGATCTGGTCGTGCGTCACGTAGACGATCGTCGTGCCGAGGCGCTGGTGCAGCAGCTTGATTTCCGCACGCATCTCGATGCGCAGCTTCGCGTCGAGGTTCGACAACGGCTCGTCGAACAGGAACAGCGACGGATCGCGCGCGAGCGCGCGGCCCATCGCGACGCGCTGGCGCTGGCCGCCCGACAGCTGGCCCGGCTTGCGGTCGAGCAGGTGCTGGATCTGCAGCATCTGCGACACGCGGTCGACGATCTGCTGCTGCTCGCTTTTCGGCACCTTGCGGATGTTCAGGCCGAACGAGATGTTCTCGCGCACCGTCATCGACGGATACAGCGCGTACGACTGGAACACCATCGCGATGTCGCGATCCTTCGGCGACAGGTCGTTGACGACCTTGCCGTCGATGCAGATCTCGCCGCTCGTCACGGTCTCGAGCCCCGCGATCATGTTGAGCAGCGTCGATTTCCCGCAACCCGAACCGCCGACCAGGATCAGGAACTGTCCGTCCTCGATCTCGATGTCGACACCCTTCAAGACCGGCACCCCGTTCGGGTAGGTCTTGTACACGTCACGGATGGAAAGGCTTGCCATGCTGTGAATCCTCAGTCTCGTCTCGCGCGGCGCTGCGGCGCCGCGTCGGGTTCGTTTCGATGCGCCGCGCGACGTGCGCGGCCGGTTCGTCGTATCGGATAAAGCCGCGCTTACCCCTTCACCGCGCCCGCCGTCAGCCCGCGCACGAAGTAGCGGCCGGCGACGATGTACACGAGCAGCGTCGGCAGCGCGGCGATGATCGCGCCGGCCATGTCGACGTTGTACTCCTTCACGCCCGTCGACGTGTTGACGAGGTTGTTCAGCGCCACCGTGATCGGCATCGAGTCGACGCCGGAGAACACGATCCCGAACAGGAAGTCGTTCCAGATCTGCGTGAATTGCCAGATCAGGCACACCATGAAGATCGGCAGCGACACGGGCAGCAGGATCTTCGTGAAGATCGTGAAGAAACCCGCACCGTCGATGCGCGCGGCCTTCACGAGCTCGGCCGGCACGCTCACGTAGAAGTTGCGAAAGAACATCGTCGTGAACGCGATCCCGTACACGACGTGCACGAACACGAGGCCGGGGATCGTATTGGCGAGGCCGAGCATCCCCTGCAGGCGCGCCATCGGCAGCAGGATCACCTGGAACGGGATGAAACAGCCGACCAGCATCATCGTGAACAGCGCGTCCGCGCCGCGAAAGCGCCAGTGCGTGAGCACGTAGCCGTTGAACGCGCCGATCAGCGACGAGATCAGCACGGCCGGGATCACCATCTGCAGCGAGTTCAGGAAGAACGGCTTCATCCCGTCGCAGCGCACGCCGGTGCACGCACCGCTCCATGCCTTCACCCACGGATCGATGGTCCAGCTGGTGGGCGGCGTCAGCAGGTTGCCGGTGCGCAGCTGGTCGAGATCCTTGAACGACGTCGACAGCATCACGTAGATCGGGAACAGGAAATACAGCGCGAACAGGATCAGCGCCGCGTAGATCACTGCCCGGCTGATCGTCATCTTAGGCTGCATTGCGGGTGCTCCTCGATTCCATATACATCAGCGGCACCAGCACCGCGACCACGGTCGCGAGCATCATCACCGACGACGCCGCGCCGAGCCCGAGCTGGCCGCGGTTGAACGAAAACGTATACATGAACATCGCCGGCAGCGACGACGACGTGCCGGGGCCGCCCGCCGTCAGCGCGACGACGAGGTCGAAGGTCTTGATCGTGATGTGGCAGAGGATCAGCAGCACCGAGAAGAACACCGGGCGCATGCTCGGGATCACGATCTTGCGGTAGATCGTCGGCAGCGTCGCGCCGTCGACCTGCGCGGCCTTGAAGATCTCGGCATCGACGCCGCGCAGCCCCGCGAGGAACAGCGCCATCACGAAGCCGGTCGACTGCCATACGGCCGCGATCACCACGCAAAAGATCGCCTTGTCCGGATCGCCGAGCCAGTCAAACGAGAAACTCGTCCAGCCCCAGTCGTGCATCACCTTCTCGAGGCCGAGACCCGGGTTCAGGATCCACTGCCACGCGGTGCCGGTGACGATGAACGACAGCGCCATCGGGTACAGGAAGATCGCGCGCAGCGCGCCTTCGTTGCGGATCCGCTGGTCGAGCAGGATCGCGAGGAACAGCCCGAGCGCGACGCAGACCGCGATGAACGGAATCCCGAACCAGCCGAGGTTCGCGGCGGACGTCCACCACACGTCGTTCTGGAACAGGTCCGTGTAACGGCCGAAGCCGTCGAATTCGTAGTTCGGCAACAGCCGCGAGTTGGTCAGCGACAGATAGCCGGTAATCAGGATGAAGCCGTAGATGAACACCACGGCGATCGCGACGCTCGGCGCGAGCACGAGCTTCGGAATCCAGCGATCGGCGAAGGCCGACATCGGCGACGTACGCCGTGCATCGGCACCACCGGATCCGTTTCCGCTAAGAGGGGCAGCCACTTGATTCGACTCCTGGAACGAGGGCGGCGCAGGCCGGGCCGGCGCCGGGTACGGCACAGGCCCGCGGGCGAGCCCGTTTGCTGCACTTGCAAAAACGCCCGGCCGATGAAGCGGGTCCGGCCGGGCGCCTGTCGCGCGTTACTTGACCTTCGCGGCCTTCGCGAGCGCGGCGACCGCGCTCTTCGAATCCTGCTGCGAGTTCATGAACTTCGTCACGACGTCCGTGATCGCGCCGGCGGTCGCATCGCTCTGCGCCATCCCGTGTGCGAGCGACGGCACGAAGCCGCCCGACTTGATCGCGGTCTGCTCGTCGGCATACGACTTCTTCGCGCAGTCGTCGAACTTGTCCATCTTCACGCCGAGGCGCACGGGCACCGAGCCCTTCAGCAGGCTGAACTGCTCCTGGAAGTCCGGCGTCATGATCGTCTTCGCGAGCGCGAGCTGGCCCGCCGTCGCGGCCTTCTCGCCCTTCTGCTGGAAGAACACGAACGAATCGACGTTGAACGTGTACGAATTCGCGGTACCCGGCACCGCCGCGCAGATGTAGTCCTTGCCCGCCTTCTTGCCCGCGTTCTCGAACTCGCCCTTCGCCCAGTCGCCCATGAACTGCATGCCGGCCTTGCCGTTGATGACCATCGCGGTCGCGAGGTTCCAGTCGCGGCCGTTACGGCCCGTATCGAAGTAGCCCTGGATCTTGCGCACCGTGTCGAACACGGACAGCATCTGCGGCGACGTCAGCGTCGCCTGGTCGAGGTCGACCAGCGCCTTCTTGTAGAACGCCGGGCCCTGCGACAGCACGACGTCTTCCCACAGCGTCAGGTCCTGCCACGGCTGGCCGCCCATCGCGACCGGCTGGATGCCCGCGGCCTTCAGCTTGTCGGCCACCGCGAAGAATTCAGGCCAGGTGGTCGGCACCTTCGCACCGATCTTGTCGAGCGCGGCCTTGTTGATGTACAGCCAGTTCACGCGGTGCACCGAGAACGGCGCGGCAACGGTGTGGCCCTTGTACTTGATGATCTTGTCGATTTCCGGCGGCAGGTTCTGCTTCCAGTCGCCGGCAGCGGAATCGACGTTGACGAGCACGCCCTGGTCGGCCCAGTCCTGGATCAGCGGGCCCTTGATCTGCGCGGCCGACGGTGCGTCGCCGCTGATCACCTTGGTCTTCAGCGCGGTCATCGCCGCGGCGCCGGCGCCGCCCGCGACCGCGAAGTCCTTCCACACATAACCCTGCTTCTGCACGTCGTCCTTCAGCACGCCGACGGCCTTCGACTCGCCGCCCGAGGTCCACCAGTGCAGCACCGTTACATTCTCGGCTGCCTGCGCCGCCACGGCGCCAGCCATCAGACCTGCCGCGCAGAGCGCGCCCATGATCGAGCGAACTTTCATTACTTATCTCCTCCAGACTGAATCAACTCGTGAGGTTCCCTGACCGGGAACCGGCTTCTTGATAACGACGGGGAAATCGAGCCGCGGGACGCATGCAGCGTACGGGGCCGATGACCGGCCGGGCTCTTACAGAAAGCGTGAATCGAGATTCAACGGCGTGTCTCCTCTTTGTGTTTCTGGCCCGCCGCGATGATGCGACGCGAGCCCGGGGCCAACGGTGCGCGGACGATGCGCGCCGTCAATGTCCGATAACATTCGGCACAAGGTGCTCCCGAAGGCGAAGCTCGCGCAGTTCATCGACCGCACTTCTTTTTTTCTTCACCCAGGTGCTACCCCTTGCGGCGGATTGTAGTTAAACTACAATTCAGTGTCAAAAATATTTTTATCGCACTACGGATTGCTTCCCAGCACCCCCCAACCCGGCGGAGACACATGCATACCGATTCGAGCTTTACCTTCGTACTTTTCGGCGGCACCGGCGATCTGTCGATGCGCAAGATCCTGCCCGCGCTGTTCGAAGCGCACCGTGCGAACATGCTGGCGGAAAGCGGCCGGATCATCGCCGTGGCGCGGCACGAATCGGATCGGGCGGGTTATCTCGAGTGGGTCGATACGCATGTGAAGCCGCATGCGGTCAAGGCGGCCGGCAAGGCGTTCGACGAAACCGCGTGGAAGTCCTTCCTCGAACGCATCGAATACGTGAAGCTCGACCTCGGCCGCGCGGAAGACTACGCCGTGCTGCGCGACGCGATCGCATCGCTGCCCGGCATCCGCGTGTTCTATCTGGCGACGGGCCCGTCGCTGTTCGTGCCGATCTGCAACGCGCTCGCGTCGGTCGGCCTGAGCGAAGGCTCGCGTATCGTGCTCGAGAAGCCGCTCGGCTACGACCTGCGCTCGTCGAATGCGATCAACGACGCGGTCGGCGAGATCTTCGCGGAAGGCCAGATCTACCGGATCGACCACTACCTCGGCAAGGAGCCGGTGCAGAACCTGCTCGCGCTGCGCTTCGGCAATGCGCTGTTCGAGCCGCTGTGGCGCCGCGAATGGGTCGAGAGCATCCAGATCACGATCGCCGAGGAACTCGGCGTCGAAGCGCGCGGCGATTTCTACGACAATACGGGCGCGCTGCGCGACATGGTGCAGAACCACCTGCTGCAACTGCTGTCGATCGTCGCGATGGAGCCGCCGCACTCGATGGATTCCGACTCGGTGCGTGATGAAAAGCTGCGCGTGCTGCGCGCGCTGAAACCGGTCGATCCGCGCGACATCGGCAAGGTTGCCGTGCGCGGCCAGTATCATGCGGGCGTGATCAAGGGCGCGCAGGTGCCGGCCTACGCGACCGAGCCGGGCGTGAAGCCCGACAGCCAGACCGAAACCTTCGTCGCGCTGAAGGTCGAGATCGAGAACTGGCGCTGGGCCGGCGTGCCGTTCTTCCTGCGCACCGGCAAGCGTCTCGCCGACCGCGTCGCGGAGATCGTCGTCAACTTCCGCCCGGTGCCGCATTCGGCGCTCGGACCGACCGCGCTGCGCGCCGGTTCGAACCGCCTCGTGATCCGGCTGCAGCCGAACGAGACGATCCGCCTGTACTGTCTGGCGAAGCAGCCCGGCGAAGGGATGAACCTCGCGAGCGTGCACCTCGACCTCGCGTTCGACCAGTTCTTCAAGGAAGGGCAGATGGAGGCATACCAGCGCCTGCTGCTCGACGTGATCAACGGCCGGCTCGCGCTGTTCGTGCGTCGCGACGAACAGGAAGCCGCATGGCGCTGGGTCGAGCCGATCCTGAACGAATGGGCGCGCTCGCTGAAGCCGCCGAAGCCGTACGCGGCGGGCACGTGGGGGCCGGCCGCGGCGAGCGCGATGCTCGCGCAGCACGACACCTGCTGGCTCGAAGAAGAAAACTGATGCAAGCCGTTGCCGTGCGCGCCACCGCGTCCGGCAACGTGCCCCACGATTCCAACGATTTGAACAGACAAAGCAGTCCGGAGGAGATGTGATCGAGATCCACGCTTTCGACACCCAGGAAGCGCAAAGCGAAGCGCTCGCGCGCGCCGTCGGCGATGCGCTGCGCGCCGCGCTCGCCGGCCCCGCGCGCCCGACGCTCGCGGTGTCCGGCGGCACGAGCCCGCGCCCGTTCCTGCAAACGCTGTCGCATGCGGCGCTCGACTGGGCCGGCGTCGACGTGACGCTGGTCGACGACCGCTGGGTGCCGGAGGACGACACGGCCAGCAACGCGACCCTCGTGCGCGACACGCTGCTGCAGCACGCGGCGGCCCCTGCCCGCTTCCTGCCGCTCGTCGACACGCGCGCCACGCTCGACGCGCACGTCGCCGCCCTCAACGCGAACGCCGACTACCGCGTGCCGAACGTCGCGGTGCTCGGCATGGGCGAGGACGGCCACACCGCGTCGATCTTCGCCGATGCGCCCGAATGGGACCACGCGATCGCGACGCCCGAGCGTTTCGTCGCCGTGCACCCGGGCGCCGCGCCGCATGCGCGCGTGAGCTTTTCGCTCGATGCGCTGAAGCGCGTCGACCGGCTGTTCCTGCTGATCGCGGGCGCCCGCAAACGTGAAGTGCTCGACGCCGCGGCCGCGTCGCTGCAGAAGAACGCGATTTCCCAACTGGCCAACGACAAGGGGACCCAGCTCGATGTCTACTGGTGCGCAAAGTAAGGCGGTCGTCGCGGGACAGCATGCCGACGGCCCGCGCCTGCTCGCGGACGTCGGCGGCACCAACGCGCGCTTCGCGCTGGAAACCGGCCCGGGCGAAATCACGCAGATCCGCGTGTATCCCGGCGCCGACTATCCGACGATCACCGACGCGATCCGCAAGTACCTGAAGGACGTGAAGATCAGCCGCGTGAACCACGCGGCGATCGCGATCGCCAATCCGGTCGACGGCGATCAGGTCACGATGACCAACCACGACTGGAGCTTCTCGATCGAGGCGACGCGCCGTGCGCTCGGCTTCGACACGCTGCTCGTCGTCAACGACTTCACCGCGCTCGCGATGGCGCTGCCGGGCCTGACCGACGCGCAGCGCGTGCAGGTCGGCGGCGGCGCGCGCCGCCAGAACAGCGTGATCGGGCTGCTCGGGCCCGGCACCGGGCTCGGCGTGTCGGGGCTGATTCCGGCCGACGATCGCTGGATCGCGCTCGGCAGCGAGGGCGGCCACGCGTCGTTCGCGCCGCAGGACGAGCGCGAGGACCTGGTGCTGCAGTACGCGCGCAAGAAGTTTCCGCACGTGTCGTTCGAACGCGTGTGCGCGGGCCCCGGCATGGAGATCATCTATCGCGCGCTCGCCGCGCGCGACAAGAAGCGCGTCGCGGCGACCATCGACACGGTGGAGATCGTCGAGCGCGCGCATGCGGGCGACGCACTCGCGCTCGAAACGGTCGAATGCTTCTGCGGGATCCTCGGCTCGTTCGCGGGCAGCGTCGCGCTGACGCTCGGCGCGCTCGGCGGCGTGTACATCGGCGGCGGCGTCGCGCTGAAGCTCGGCGAACTGTTCACGCGCTCGTCGTTCCGCGCGCGCTTCGAGGCGAAGGGCCGCTTCACGCACTATCTCGAGAACATCCCGACCTACCTGATCACCGCCGAATACCCGGCGTTCCTCGGCGTGTCGGCGATCCTCGCGGAGCAGTTGTCGAACCGCTCGGGCGGTGCGTCGTCGGCCGTGTTCGAGCGGATCCGCCAGATGCGCGATGCGCTGACGCCGGCCGAGCGCCGCGTTGCCGATCTCGCGCTGAACCATCCGCGCTCGATCATCAACGATCCGATCGTCGACATCGCGCGCAAGGCCGACGTGAGCCAGCCGACCGTGATCCGCTTCTGCCGCTCGCTCGGCTGCCAGGGGCTGTCGGACTTCAAGCTGAAGCTCGCGACCGGCCTGACCGGCACGATCCCGATGAGCCACAGCCAGGTGCATCTCGGCGACACGGCCACCGACTTCGGCGCGAAAGTGCTCGACAACACGGTGTCGGCGATCCTGCAGTTGCGCGAGCACCTGAACTTCGAGCATGTCGAGAACGCGATCGAGATCCTGAACGGCGCGCGGCGCATCGAGTTCTACGGGCTCGGCAACTCGAACATCGTCGCGCAGGACGCGCACTACAAGTTCTTCCGCTTCGGGATTCCGACGATCGCATACGGCGACCTGTACATGCAGGCCGCGTCGGCCGCGCTGCTCGGCAAGGGCGACGTGATCGTCGCGGTGTCGAAGTCGGGGCGCGCGCCGGAGCTGCTGCGCGTGCTCGACGTCGCGATGCAGGCCGGCGCGAAGGTGATCGCGATCACGTCGAGCAACACGCCGCTCGCGAAGCGCGCGACCGTCGCGCTCGAAACCGACCACATCGAGATGCGCGAGTCGCAGTTGTCGATGATCTCGCGGATCCTGCATCTGCTGATGATCGACATCCTCGCGGTCGGCGTCGCGATCCGCCGCGCGTCGACGAACGGCGAGCTGCCCGAGGCCGTCGCGCAGGCGAAGGCTCGCGCCAGCGACGACGAAACGGCCGACGTGCTCGACTGGCTGAGCCACGGCGCGTCGCCGGCGGCGAAGGACGTCGCGCGGGATTGATGCACGGCGCGGCGTCAGCCGCTTCCTGCACCCCAACGAAAAACGCCACCGGCGCATCGCGCGCGGTGGCGTTTTTTCATGGTGCGGCCCGGCTGCCGGCTCAGGCACCCGCTTTCACCGGCCGCCCGTGCCAGCGCAGCACGAGGTAGCGGCCGGCAAAACACAGCACGCCCGTAACGCCGATCGTCACGCCCATCGCGAACGGCGTGCCGTCCGCGAGTGCGCCGATCGCGACGCTCGCGACCGCGCCGAGCGCGAGCTGCATCGCGCCGAACACGGCGGCCGACGCGCCCGCGTTGTGCGGATAACGATGCATCAGGTCGGTCGTGCAGTTCGCGGACAGGATCCCGACCACGCCGACGACGAAGAACAGGCACACGACGATCGACCACAACCCGCCCCACCCGGTCAGCGCGACGAGCGCGACCGCGAGCGACGCGATGCAGCTCACGAGCGACGCGGCCGCGATGATGCGCAGCGAGCCGATGCGGCCGACGAGCCGCGTGTTCGCGAAGTTGCCGATCATGATCCCGACGACGTTCAGCCCGAACAGCAGCCCGTAGTGCTGCGGCGACACGTGGAAATACTCGATGTACACGAACGGCGTCGCGGTGATGTACGAGAACATCGACGCGAACGCCATCCCGCCGCACAGCATGTGCCCCCACGCGACGGGGTCGGACAGGATGCGTCCGTACGACGCGAACGACGCAAGCACGGCCGTGCTCTTGCGCCGCTCCTTCGGCCAGGTTTCGGGCACGCGCAGGTACGCGGTCGCCGCGCACACCGCGCCGAACACGGCCAGCACCACGAACACGCCGCGCCAGCCCGAGAACCGCAGGATCTGGCCGCCGATCAGCGGCGCGAGCAGCGGCCCGACCGCGGTGACGATCGCGACCATCGACAGCACCTTCGCCGCGTCGCTCGGCTCGTGCGCGTCGCGCGCGATCGCGCGGGCGAGCACCGACGCGGCGCCGGCGCCGAGCGCCTGCAGGAAGCGCACGACGATCAGCATGTCGATCGAGCCCGCGACGAAGCAGCCTACGCTCGCGAGCGTAAACAGCGCAATGCCGCCGAGCAGCACGGGGCGGCGGCCCCACGTGTCGGACAGCGGGCCGTACAGCAGCATGCCGACCGAGAAGCCGGCCATGAAGCTCGTCAGCGTGCGCTGCGCGGCGCCGGGGCTGACGGAGAAGCCGGCGGCGATCGACGGCAGGCTCGGCAGGTACATGTCGGTGGCGATCGGCCCGCAGGCGGCGAGCGCACCGAGCAACAGGATCAGCCGGGCA
Source organism: Burkholderia sp. S-53 (assembly GCF_025560745.1). Taxonomy (NCBI): domain Bacteria; kingdom Pseudomonadati; phylum Pseudomonadota; class Betaproteobacteria; order Burkholderiales; family Burkholderiaceae; genus Burkholderia; species Burkholderia sp. S-53. The sequence continues at coordinate 995,297 of NZ_CP090483.1, read as the reverse complement.
TCGGGCCGGCGCCGGACGACGTGAGGCATGGGTATCCGGAATGGAGCCCGCGCGCATCGGGGCGCGCGTGGCGGTGAAAGCGGGAGGCCGCGCCGCGGACGGCGCGTTCAGGCCCATGATTGTACGCGCAACTTTTTTGCGTGCTGCGGGCCGCGTGCGGCGGCGGGCCGGGAAACGCCGGCGCGGCGCGTTTGCCGCGCGAGCCCGTGTGCGGATTCGATTAAGCTTGCTGCTGCCTGCTGTTCTTGTCTGACCAATTCGACGCACGACCGAACCGATGACCGCTTTCCTGCTGATCTGGAGCCCCAAGAAATGGCCATGGCCCGAGCTGCCCGACGTCGCCGCGCGCGTGAAGGCCGGCGAGGCCGTGCATGACGTGTGGGGCTGCGGCTTCGCGCGCGGCATCCTGCCCGGCGACCGCGTATTCCTGCACCGCGTCGCGAAGGAACCGAAGGGTGTGTTCGGCTCCGGCTATGTGACGCGCGCACCGTACGAGGTTGCCGATCCGTCGACGAAGCGCGGTTACCGGCTGTGCATCGACTTCGTGTACGACTGGCTGGTCGACGCGCACCAGGACGTCGTGATCGCGCGCGACGCACTGCGCGTCCACCCGTACTCGGTACAGACCTGGGATGCGCAGAGCTCCGGCACGTCGATCAAGCCGATGGTCGAAGGCCCGCTCGAGAAACGCTGGGCCGAGCTGACCGGCAAGCGCAAGCCGCCGCGATAGCCGGATGGATGGCCGGGTCGAATCGGGCCTCGTTTCCGGTCCCCGCGCATCTCCCCGCGCGCCGAAAGGCCGCAGACCGCCCGGCGGGCCCGCCGCGCGCGTCTCCGGTACAATCAGACGATCGTTCCGCCCAGGCGCCGCGGCCCGTGCACAGGCCCCCGCGCCCTTCTCTCGCAGGTTTCGCCCATGTCCAACAATCAGATCCTCTTCGAACGCGCCCAAAAGACCATTCCCGGCGGCGTCAACTCGCCGGTGCGCGCATTCCGTTCGGTCGGCGGCACGCCGCGTTTCGTCGCGCGCGCGCAAGGCCCGTATTTCTGGGATGCCGACGGCAAGCAGTACATCGACTACATCGGCTCGTGGGGCCCGATGATCGTCGGCCACGTGCATCCGGACGTGCTGTCGGCCGTGCAGAACGTGCTCGCCGACGGCTTCTCGTTCGGCGCGCCGACCGAGGCCGAGATCGAGATCGCCGAGGAAATCTGCAAGCTCGTGCCGTCGATCGAGCAGGTGCGGATGGTGTCGAGCGGCACCGAGGCCACGATGAGCGCGCTGCGTCTCGCGCGCGGCTTCACGGGCCGCAGCCGCATCGTCAAGTTCGAGGGCTGCTACCACGGCCACGCGGACAGCCTGCTCGTGAAGGCCGGCTCGGGCCTGCTGACGTTCGGCAACCCGACGTCGGCCGGCGTGCCCGCCGACATCGCGAAGCACACGACCGTCCTCGAATACAACAACGTCGCCGCGCTCGAGGAAGCATTCGGCGCGTTCGGCGACGAGATCGCCGCGGTGATCGTCGAGCCCGTCGCGGGCAACATGAACCTCGTGCGCGGCACGCCCGAATTCCTGAGCGCGCTGCGCGCACTGTGCACGAAGCACGGCGCCGTGCTGATCTTCGACGAGGTGATGTGCGGTTTCCGCGTCGCGCTCGGCGGCGCGCAGGCGTACTACGGGATCACGGCCGACCTCACCTGCCTCGGCAAGGTGATCGGCGGCGGGATGCCGGCCGCCGCGTTCGGCGGCCGCCGCGACATCATGGCCCACCTCGCGCCGCTCGGCGGCGTGTACCAGGCCGGCACGCTGTCGGGCAACCCGATCGCGGTCGCCGCGGGCCTGAAGACGCTGCAACTGATCCAGGCGCCCGGCTTCTACGACGCGCTCACCGCGCAGACGAAGCGTCTCGCCGACGGCCTCGCGGCCGAAGCGCGCGCGGCCGGCGTGCCGTTCGCGGCCGACTCGATCGGCGCGATGTTCGGCCTCTACTTCGCGGAGCGCGTGCCGACCAGCTTCGCGGAAGTCACGAAGAGCGATACCGAACGCTTCAACCGCTTCTTCCACCTGATGCTCGACGAAGGCGTGTACTTCGCGCCGTCCGCGTACGAGGCAGGTTTCGTGTCGAGCACGCACGACGACGCGGTGATCGACGCGACGCTCGCGGCCGCGCGCCGCGCGTTTGCGGCACTGGCCGCCTGACCCGGGGCCGCGCGCATGTTCTCGGATATCGATTTCGCCCACATGGAGCGCGCGCTCGCGCTCGCGGCGCGCGGCATGTATACGACTGCGCCGAATCCGCGCGTCGGCTGCGTGATCGTCAAGGACGGCGACGTGATCGGCGAAGGCTTCACGCAGCCGGCCGGCCAGGACCACGCGGAAGTGCAGGCGCTGAAGGACGCGCGCTCGCGCGGCCACGACGTCTCGGGCTCGACCGTCTACGTGACGCTCGAGCCGTGCAGCCATTTCGGCCGCACGCCGCCGTGCGCGAACGCGCTGATCGAAGCGCGCGTCGCGAAGGTCGTCGCGGCGATGGAAGACCCGAACCCGCAGGTGTCGGGGCGCGGCCTCGGGATGCTGCGCGACGCGGGCATCGACGTGCGCTGCGGGCTGCTCGCGCATGAAGCCGGCGAGCTGAACATCGGTTTCGTGTCGCGGATGACGCGCGGCCGCCCGTGGGTGCGGATGAAGACCGCCGCATCGCTCGATGGCCGCACCGCGCTGCCGTCCGGCGAAAGCCAGTGGATCACCGGCGACGCCGCGCGCCTCGACGGGCACGCATGGCGTGCGCGCGCGTGCGCGATCCTCACCGGGATCGGCACCGTGCGCGAGGACAACCCGCTGCTGACCGTGCGCGGCATCGACACGCCGCGCCAGCCGCAGCGCGTGCTGGTCGACAGCCGCCTCGACCTGCCGCTCGACGCGCAGCTGCTCGAAGGCGCGCCGCTGCTGATCTTCTGCGGCCGGCTCGACGCGAGCGGCGAAATGCGCGCGAACGTGTTGAAGGCGCGCGGCGCGGAAATCGTGCCGCTTGCGAATGCGCACGGCAAGGTCGACCTGCCCGCGATGCTGGCGGCGCTCGGCGCGCGCGGCGTCAACGAGTTGCACGTCGAGGCCGGCCACAAGCTGAACGGCTCGCTGCTGCGCGAGCAATGCGTCGACGAATTGCTCGTCTATCTCGCGCCGAGCCTGCTGGGCGCCGACGCGGCCGGCATGTTCGACCTCGCCGCACCGGCGAGTCTCGACGCACGCACGCGACTGTCGTTCCACGGTATCGAGCGGATCGGCGACGATCTGCGGATCCTGGCGCGGGTCGCGCCGCCCGACGCCACGCACTGAACGGGATCGTCACGATGTTTACCGGAATTGTCGCGGCCGTCGGCCGCATCGAATCGATCGATCCGCTCGGCACGTCGGCCGATGCGGGCGTGCGCCTGACCGTGCTGGCCGGCGGGCTCGACCTCGCCGATGTCGCGCTCGGCGACAGCATCGCGATCGAGGGCGCGTGCATGACGGTGATCGAAAAGACCGACGCCGCGTTCGACGTCGACGTGTCGCGCGAAAGCCTGAACCGCACGGTCGGCCTCGCGCAACCCGGCGAAGTGAACCTCGAGAAGGCGCTGCGCGCGCACGACCGCCTCGGCGGGCACATCGTGTCGGGCCACGTCGACGGCCTCGGCACCGTGTCGCGCTTCGCGCCGGTCGGCGAGTCGCACGAGCTGCGGATCGTCGCGCCGCGCGAGCTCGGTCGTTATCTCGCGTACAAGGGGTCGATCACGGTCAACGGCGTGAGCCTGACCGTCAACACGATCGACGATCGCGCGGACGGCTGCGAATTCTCGATCAACCTGATTCCGCATACGGTCGAGGTCACGACGCTGCGCCACGTGAAGGCCGGCGACAAGGTCAATCTGGAAGTCGACATGATCGCGCGGTATGTGGAGCGAATGCTGTCGACGTCGCAGGGCACGCATCAGGACTGATCGCGCTCGCGGTCCCGACCGGGCGGCCAACGGCCCGAGTCCGGACCGCCGCCGCTTTTCTTCGTCGTCGTTGGCGTCGCCCGACAGGCGATCACGCATCCGCGCCCTCTCCGCCTGCCCGCGCCAGAATCGTGTCGAGCAACTGCCGGACATGCTCGCGCGCCGCGCGCTCCGCGGCATCCGCATCGCGCTTCGCGATCATGTCGAACACCTGCCGGTGTTCGGCGACATTCCCGCCCAATCGCTCCCAGTCGTCCATCGGACTCGCACCGCCCGCACACATCGTCTGCACCTGCGCATACAGCGCCCTGAGCGACGTCTCGATCGTCGTGTTGCGCGCCGTTGCGAGCAACCCGTGGTGGAAGTCGAGGTTGGCGATGCGGTATGCATCGCCGTCGCGCGTGGCGACCGCGCGCGCCTGTCGCGTCAACGCTTCGTCCAGCGCCGCGTGATCGTCGGGCGTCATGCGCAGCGCCGCCAGGCGCGCGGCCATGCCCTCGAGCGCCTCGCGCGCCTCGAAGATGGCCACGATCCGCGCGCGGTCGAAGGCGATCACGAAGACGCCCTGGCGCGGCACGACCTGCAGCAGCCCCTCGGCTTCGAGGCGCGACACAGCCGCCCACACCGGCGAGCGGCTGATGCCGAGGTCGCGCGACAGCGCTTCGATGCTGATCTTCTCGCCCGCCGCGAAGCGCGCCTCGTCGACCAGCATCTCCCTGATTGCCCCGTATGCGTCGCGCCCCAGTGTCGTGCGCTCGAGCGTCGCGCGCGTCATGCCGGCCTCCGGCGACGGGCGATGTGGAGACCCTTGCCGACCGGCACGATCGTCGTGTCGAACTGCCGTAGCGCATCGACCGCGGCGAGATAGCCGGCGATCTCGTCCGGATGGGACAGCGCATTGTCCGCGACGAGCAGCGCGTCGGGCGTCAGCTTCGGCAACAGGTGCGCGAGCTGCTGCGGCGCGCTCACGCGGTCGGCATCGAAGAACACGCAGTCGAACGGGCCGGTCACGGCCGCGCAGACCTGCGTCGCATCGCCTTCGATCACCTGTGCCCAGTCCTGCAGCGCCGCCGCCCGCAGGTTAGCCCTGGCCTGCTCGGCCTTGTCGGGCGAAAACTCGACGGTGACGAGCGGCTGCCCGCCCGTTTCGCGCAGCGCATGGGCGAGCCAGATCGCGCTGTAGCCGTTGGACGTGCCGATCTCCAGCATGCGCCGGCGCCGCGCGCCGATGACGAGCAGGTACAGCAGTTCGGCCGTGGGCGGCTCGAGGTTCAGCATCTTGCGGCTGCGGTCGGCCATCTGCGCATCGTTTTCCTGGCCGAAGGACGCCAGCCGGGCAAGTACGGCCGACGCGGCGCCGTCGAGTTCGATCATGTCGGTCTCCATCGCTTCATATTTCGTGTTTCGTGTTTCATGATACGACCTTTTACGGATCGACGCGCGGTGCCGGTCAGGTCCGGTATTCCGGCGCAATCATGGCGGCTGCATCGCGCTCGCCGGCCGGTCGCTGTAACGAGAGCCGGCCGAACGGCCAACGACGCGCACGGGTCATGCCGTCGCGCTAAGATGCGTCGACAGCGGTTTCAACGCCGCAACGCACGACGCGCCGCGTACCGCGCCGCCCTCTTCCCACAGGAGTCGTTCCCATGTCCATCTCGATGTACCAGGCTTCGCTGCCCGTCCTGATCCGCGGCCTGACCAACCTGCAGCACATCCTCGGCAAGGCGCAGGCGCACGCGGCCGAGAAGCAGATCGACCCGTCGGTGTTCGTCGGCGCGCGCCTCTACCCGGACATGCTGCCGCTCGTCCGCCAGGTCTACATCGCGACCGACACGGCCAAGGGCTGCGCGGCGCGGCTCGCCGGCGCCGAGATCCCGAGCTACCCGGACGTCGAGCAGACCTTCGACGAACTGCACGCGCGCATCCAGAAGACGATCGACTACCTGAAAAGCTTCGACGCCGCGCAGATCGACGGCAGCGAGGCGCGCCAGATCGTGCTGAAGATGCGCGTCGGCCCGATCGAGTTCACCGGCCAGTCGTACCTGCTGGACTTCGTGCTGCCCAATTTCTTCTTCCACGTGACGACCGCGTACGACATCCTGCGCCACAGCGGCGTCGAGCTCGGCAAGCTCGACTACCTCGGCGGGCGTGACGAGCGCGCATGACGCGTGGTCGGGCCTGCCGCGCAGGCCGGCCGCACCGCCTTCCGGAGCGCTTGCCGATCGAGCGCAACCCGCGCCAGCCGAAACGCCGTCCGGCTGGCGTAAAATACGCACTTTCCTCTTTCTCGCCCCCTTATGACGCTCGCCTCCACGCTCGACATCATCGCCGAGCTGAAAGCCGGCCGGATGGTGATCCTGGTCGACGAAGAAGACCGCGAAAACGAGGGCGACCTCGTGATCGCCGCCGAATTCGTCACGCCGGAAGCGATCAACTTCATGGCCAGGTACGGCCGCGGCCTGGTTTGTCTGACGTTGACGCAGGAACGCTGCAAGCAGCTGCACCTGCCGCTGATGACCTACCGCAACGGCACGCAGTACGGCACCGCGTTCACGGTCAGCATCGAAGCGGCCGAAGGCGTGACGACCGGCATCTCGGCCGCCGACCGTGCGCATACGATCGCCACGGCGGTCGCGCACGACGTGCGTCCCGAGCACATCGTGCAGCCGGGTCACGTGTTCCCGATCATGGCGCAGCCGGGCGGCGTGCTCGTGCGCGCGGGCCACACCGAGGCCGGCTGCGACTTCACCGCGCTCGCGGGCCTCACGCCGGCCGCGGTGATCTGCGAGATCATCAAGGACGACGGCACGATGGCGCGCCTGCCCGACCTGATCGAATTCGCGAAGGAACACGATCTGAAGATCGGCACGATCGCCGACCTGATCCAGTACCGCAGCCGCACCGAATCGATCATCGAGCGGATCGCCGAGCGCACGATGCAGACCGCGCACGGCACGTTCCGCGCGGTGCTGTACCGCGACCAGCCGAGCGGTTCGCCGCACATCGCGCTAGTGCGCGGCGCGCCGTCGCCCGACGTCGATACGCCGGTGCGCGTGCACGAGCCGCTGTCGGTGCTCGACCTGCTCGAAACAGGTGTGTCGACGCACTCGTGGACGCTCGACGCCGCGATGCGCGACATCGCGGAACGCGACCTCGGCGTGATCGTGCTGCTCAACTGCGGCGACACGAAGGAACACCTGATCGACGTCTTCAAGGCGTTCGACGAGGAAGAAAAGGCTGCTGCGCTGAAGCGCCGGCCGGTCGATTTCAAGACGTTCGGCATCGGCGCGCAGATCCTGCGCGATGTCGGCGTCGGCAAGATGCAGGTGCTGTCGAATCCGCGCAAGCTGGGCAGCATGTCCGGCTACGGCCTCGAAGTCACGGGCTTCATTCCGATGCCCGGCGGCGAAGCCAAGTCCTGCCCGGCGTCCCACGCGTAACCCGCCACGGCGCTTTCGCCCTATAACCGTTCATCCACACCACGGACAAGATCATGGAAATCGGACAATACCAACCGAATCTCGAAGGCGACGGCCTGCGTATCGGCATCGTGCAATCGCGCTTCAACGAACCCGTGTGCAACGGTCTCGCCGACGCGTGCGTCGAAGAACTGGAGCGCCTCGGCGTCACCGGTGAAGACGTGCTGCTCGTGTCGGTGCCCGGCGCGCTGGAAATCCCGCTCGCACTGCAGAAGCTCGCGGAAAGCGGCCAGTTCGACGCGCTGATCGCGCTCGGCGCGGTGATCCGCGGCGAGACCTACCACTTCGAACTCGTGTCGAACGAGAGCGGCGCGGGCATCACCCGCATCGGCCTCGACTTCAACCTGCCGATCGCGAACGCGGTCCTGACGACCGAAAACGACGAGCAGGCCGTCGCGCGCATGACCGAAAAGGGTCGTGACGCCGCGCGCGTCGCCGTCGAGATGGCCAACCTGACGATGGCACTCGACCAGCTCGGCGACGACGATGAGGACGAGGAAGAAGACGAAGACGACGAAGAGGAGCGCGCATGAAGAAGAGCGCCCGCCGACAATCGCGCGAGCTGGCGACGCAGGGCCTGTATCAGTGGCTGCTGTCGAACGCGGCCTCCGGCGAGATCGACGCGCAGCTGCGCGGCGCGCTCGGTTACGACAAGGCTGACAAGGAGCTGCTCGAAGCCATCCTGCACGGCGTGATCCGCGAACACGCGACGCTCGTCGAAGCGCTGACGCCGTCGCTCGACCGCCCGATCGAACAGTTGTCGCCGGTCGAACGCGCGGTGCTGCTGATCGCGACGTTCGAGCTCACGCACCATGTCGAAACGCCGTACCGCGTGATCATCAACGAAGCTGTCGAACTCGCGAAGACGTTCGGCGGCTCCGACGGCTACAAGTACGTGAACGGCGTACTCGACAAGCTCGCCGCGAAGCTGCGCCCCGCCGAAACGCAGGCGCGCCGCAACGGCTGATACCGTTTGTTTGTCCACGGGCGCGCAAGCGCCCGTTTTTCATTCTCCCTCCTCCGCCCGCCCGACCGATGAATACCACCGCCGATTCGCTCGTCACGCTCGCCGCACGCGTCGACGCGATCCAGCCCTTCTACGTGATGGAACTGATGAAGGAGGCACAGCGGCTCGAGTCCTCCGGGCGCGATGTTATCCACATGGGCATCGGCGAACCGGATTTCACCGCGCCGGAGCCTGTCGTCGAAGCGGCCGCGGCCGCGCTGCGCCGCGGCGTCACGCAGTACACGAGCGCGCTCGGCATTGCGCCGCTGCGCGAAGCGATCGCCGCGCACTACGCGCGCGCGTACGGCCTCACGATCAGCCCCGAACGGATCGTCGTGACGGCCGGCGCATCGGCCGCGCTGCTGCTCGCGTGCCTCGCGCTCGTCGGCCGCGACGACGAGGTGCTGATGCCCGACCCGTCGTATCCGTGCAACCGGCACTTCGTCGCGGCGGCCGAAGGCCGCGCTGTGCTCGTGCCGAGCGGCCCGGACGCGCGCTTCCAGCTCACCGAGGACGACGTCCGCACGCGCTGGAACGACCGCACGCGCGGCGTGCTGCTCGCGTCGCCGTCGAACCCGACCGGCACGTCGCTCGAGCCGGACGAACTGAAGCGGATCGTCGAAGCCGTACGCGCACGCGGCGGCTTCACGATCGTCGACGAGATCTATCAGGGGCTCAGCTATGACGCTGCGCCCGTGTCGGCGCTGTCGTTCGGCGACGATGTCGTCACGGTGAACAGCTTCTCGAAGTATTTCAGCATGACTGGCTGGCGGCTCGGCTGGCTCGTCGTGCCGCCCGCGCTGGTCGGTACGTTCGAGAAGCTTTCGCAGAACCTGTTCATCTGCCCGTCCGCACTCGCGCAGCACGCGGCGCTCGCGTGCTTCGAGCCAGCCACGCTCGACATCTACGAAGCGCGCCGGCTCGAATTCAAGCGCCGCCGCGATTTCATCGCACCGGCGCTCGAACGGCTCGGCTTCACGGTTCCGGTGATGCCCGACGGCGCGTTCTACGTGTATGCGCATTGCGGCGGCGTCGCGCACCCGGCGGCCGGCGACAGCGCCGCGCTCACGCAGGCGATGCTGCACGACGCGGGCGTCGTGCTGGTGCCCGGCATGGATTTCGGCGTCCATGCGCCGCGAGACTACATCCGGCTTTCCTATGCAACGGCCTACTCGCGGCTCGAAGAGGCAGTCGAACGGCTCGCGACGCTGTTCGGGCAGCACTGACACCGCGGCCCGCACGCCGGCCGTTCCGCGCACCGCAATCGGGATAGGGGCGGCCAGTTGATCTGGCCGATCCCCTCCCACACCACCCGGCATGCGGGTCCGCACCGGGCGGTTCGAGCAGTTGAGGTTACGAGAGCCGAGGCACCCCAAGTCGGTCGAAGTAGGCAACAGGCATCGCTCGGTTCAGCAACAGGCGGCTGTTGTGCCACCAGCTCCGGCTGTTCGCGGCCACCTTGCGAGCGTCCGCCTCCGAGGCACCCAATGCCAACAATTCCCGATACATCGTCGTGCCACGGCGCCAGTGCTTGAGCTGCATCGCGCGCAACCTGTGCCGGATCCACTTGTCGAGTTCGCGGAACACCTTGGGCGTCTGCGCCAACTGGAAGTACGCCTTCCAACCCGGCATGTACGCCCTCAGACGCTCCGCTACCTCTGGCAAGTTTCTCCCGCCCGAGCGGCGGGTCAGTTCCCGGATGCGTTGCTTGAAGGTCTCCAGGGCCTTTCGGGCCACCGCACATTTGATCCGGCCGCCCGCGCCGCGCCACAGTCTGTGGCCCAGGAACTTGCGACCGGTCGCCGGTGCGACCGCCGTCTTCGCCTCGTTGACCTTCAGGTGGAGCCGATCGTAGAGCTTGCGCAGTCCTTCCAGCACCCGTTCGCCCGACCGGCCACTGCGCACGTACACGTTGCAGTCGTCGGCATAGCGCACGAACCTGTGTCCGCGCCTCTCCAGTTCCCGGTCCACCTCGTCCAGCAGCACATTGGCCAGCAGCGGCGAGAGCGGCCCGCCTTGCGGCGTGCCCTCGTATCGCTCACTGACCACTCCGCCATCCATGATCCCGGCCACAAGGTAGAGACGAATCAGCCGCAGCACAGCCTTGTCGTCGATCCGCCTCGATAGCCGCTCCATCAGGATGTCGTGATTGACCCGATCGAAGAACTTCTCCAGATCCACATCGACCACCATCCGGTAGCCGTCCTGTACGTGTCGTTGTGCCATCAGCACCGCGTCGCGCGCTCGACGCCCCGGCCGGAAGCCGTAGCTGTGTTCGGAGAAGGTCGGATCAATGATGGGCTGCAGAACTTGCAGCAGGGCTTGCTGGATCAGCCGATCCGCGACCGTTGGAATCCCCAGTTCACGCATCCCGCCATCCGGCTTCGGAATCTGGACTCGCCGCACCGGCCATGGCCGATAGCTGCCGTCCAGTAATGCTTCCCGAATCCCGGGCCAGTGCGTCTTGAGGTGTTCCGCCGTCTCGGCAATCGACTTCCCATCCACCCCGGCACTGCCACGATTGGCTTTGACGCGTTTCCACGCCATCACCAGATTCGCTCTCGCGAGCGCCTGCGATAGCAGACTGTCTCGCCCCAAGCCTCCAGTTTCGTATCGCGCCGTCCGTGCTTCATCACGCCTCGCTTCAGGCTCGGCTTCACCTCGCCATCCCGCGTTGCGCGCTACCTGCGTAGCCTTCTGATGCCCTGCACGTCCGAGCGACACGTCCTTCGGCCCTCCTGCTCGTTCGGCCCTTTGCCCCCATACCAGCGGCTACTACGGCCTCTGCTGACTTCTCGCTCCGGCTCAGCACCGTCGCCCTTTCAGGCACAAGGCGAGATCTCCCCAGGTAAGAACGCACTCCTTCATCGCACAACCGCTGCATTTACGCCGCCTCGTCTTGATCACGAGAGCTTCGCGGTCTCTTGCCCGCTCGCCCTGCTCGGCAGCGCCTTCTATGCAGTTCTTGTCCATCGGCTCGCGATTTACGCTCCACGCTTCCTCCCCACACTCGGTCGCCCTCATGCAGTTGCGCTTCACTTCATTTGCCGTGATCAGCTTATGGCGGGACTTGCACCCGCAGGAGTGCGCCCATGCTGGGCGCACAAAAACAAAGGCCCTCGCATGAAGCGAGGGCCTTTTCGATTTCCTGCCGGCCGGAACCGTGCGCTACGTTATGCGCCGAGCTCCGAATGGCCACCGTGCGATTGCTTCGCGGTATCGACGCTTGCGTCGTCCTGCGGCGACGTTTCCTTCGGCGCGGCCGTCTTCGCCGACGCCGCGGTTTCGAGCGTCGCATGCACGCGCTTCGCGCCGCCAGCCGCCGTGACGGCCGCGGCCGTCACGATCGGCTTCGCCGGCGCCTGCGGCGCGTTGACCGGCACGCTGCGGCCATGCGACACGTCGCGCAGCCGGCCGCGCTCGGCCATCACCTTCGAACCGTATGCGGTGTCGTCGGGGTTCGTCGAGCCGTTGTACAGGCGCAGGCCGTTCGCCAGCGAGCCGCCGCGGGCGATGCAGTCCTTCAGCACGAGCGCGCCGACCTGGAGGTTCGCGAGCGGCTGCAGTGCAGTATCGGTGCCGCCGAAATACTCGAACTTGTCGGAATGGACCTTCGACATGACCTGCATCAGGCCCTTCGCGCCGACGCCGCTTTCGGCGTACGGGTTGAAGCCCGACTCGATCGCCATCACGGACAGCAGCAGCAGCGGATCGAGGCCGACGTCACGGCCGGTCTGGAACGCGGCCTTCACGAGCTGGCCGACCGGCTCCTGGGCGACACGGTAGCGGCGCGACAGGTAGGTCGCGACGAGCGCCTGTTCGCGGTTCGACGCGAGCGCACGGTCGTCGCGCGCCTCGGCTGCCACCCGCTGGGTCGGAATCAGTTTCGCAAGCGCGACGGGCGACGGGCCGTTGCGGGCCGGATCGGACGCATCGCCCTGCGCGGCGGCTTCCGGTGCGACGTCGAGGCCGACCGCGAGCGCGTCCGTTTCGGGGCTCTCTTCCTGCTGCGGCTGCGCGCCGGCAGGCGCGAAGTTCGGCAGCGGATGACCGGACAGCAGACGGGCCGGCCCGGCCTGCACGGCCGCGGAGACGACCGGCATCAGCTTCGCGGCAAGCGTGCCGCGGACGGTTGGCAGCAGCCACAGTGCAAGTGCAACCGCGACAGCGAGACAGCCGACAACGCTGAATAGATGGTGACTGACACGCGTCCCGCGACGCAGCATGTTGCGCACGATTTGCGCATGCTGCTCAGTGGGACGCCACGATAACCAAGCGTTCATTCAGATCATCTCCCATGAACATGACTCGTGCGGCTCGCTCAGCTCGATGGCGAGACAGAATACGCGCCGCGGAATCACGACGCCGCACGCCTTGGTTGGGACGTGCAAGCATCGGGGAAACGGTATAAGTACCGTTCGAGGCCACGGTGTAAGAAGGCCGACGCCTTCGCACAGTGGGCGAGACGGGCATACGCGGTGGCACCCACGCAAAAAACCAGCGTCTGGTAGCGCTGGTCGGGACTACGACTAAGGCCGTCGAATACGCCGTGCAGGATTCGGCGGACGGTGACGCGCTGCGTCAAAGATCGGTGATTGGCGGCTCGAAGCCTTTTACCCTGCAGCCAATGTGAGCGGATTCTAGCAGGGTTTTATAGATCGTCAACACTATAAAACCTCGAAATTATAACAAAAAGTAATTTAAAGCCGGCCTTCAGATCGGAGGCCCCGTGCCGTAGGGGGTTTGCGCGCGGCCGACTTTTTTCTCGGCCGGGCGTCCGTGCGGCGGGCCGGGTAAAATCGTCGGTCGATTCGGGGCCGCAGCCGGCCGCTGCGCCCGCCTACCGTCGCCCGCCATGCGGGCGGCCCGGACCTTCTTCATGAAATACAAAGACTTACGCGATTTCATCCAGCGCCTCGAGGCGCTCGGCGAACTGCGGCGCGTCACGCAACCCGTGTCGCCCGTGCTCGAAATGACCGAGCTGTGCGACCGCGTGCTGCGCGCCGGCGGCCCTGCGCTGCTGTTCAACGCACCGACCGGCCATGCGTTTCCCGTGCTCGGCAACCTGTTCGGCACGCCGCGCCGCGTCGCGCTCGGGATGGGCGTCGATGCGGGCGACGACGCCGCGCTCGGTTCGCTGCGCGATCTCGGCCGCCTGCTGTCCGCGCTGAAGGAACCCGACCCGCCGAAGAGCCTGAAGGACGCCGGCAAGCTGCTGTCGCTCGCGAAGGCCGTATGGGACATGGCGCCGAAGTCGGTGTCGTCGCCGCCATGCCAGGAGATCGTCTGGGAAGGCGCCGACGTCGACCTGAACAAGCTGCCGATCCAGACCTGCTGGCCCGGCGATGCGGGGCCGCTCGTCACGTGGGGCCTGACGGTCACGCGCGGGCCAAACAAGTCGCGCCAGAACCTCGGTATCTACCGTCAGCAACTGATCGGCCGCAACAAGCTGATCATGCGCTGGCTCGCGCATCGCGGCGGCGCGCTCGACTTCCGCGAATTCGCGCTGCAGAACCCCGGCAAGCCGTATCCGGTCGCGGTCGTGCTCGGCGCCGATCCGGCCACGACGCTCGGCGCGGTGACGCCCGTGCCCGATTCGCTGTCCGAATACCAGTTCGCCGGCCTGCTGCGCGGCAGCCGCACGGAGCTCGCGAAGTGCCTGACGCCCGGCGTCGACACGCTGCAGGTGCCCGCGCGCGCGGAGATCGTGCTGGAAGGCTTCATCCATCCGCAGGACGGCACCCCTGCCCCCGCTCCGGCCGGCGCGCCGCCGCGTCCGGCCGGCAACGCGTCCGCCGCGTACGAGCACGCGCTCGAAGGGCCGTACGGCGACCACACCGGCTATTACAACGAGCAGGAGTGGTTCCCGGTATTCACCGTCGAGCGCATCACGATGCGGCGCGACGCGATCTACCACTCGACCTACACGGGCAAACCGCCCGACGAGCCCGCGGTGCTCGGCGTCGCGCTCAACGAGGTGTTCGTGCCGCTGCTGCAGAAGCAGTTCGCGGAGATCACCGACTTCTACCTGCCGCCCGAAGGCTGCAGCTACCGGATGGCCATCGTCCAGATGAAGAAGAGCTACGCGGGCCACGCGAAGCGCGTGATGTTCGGCGTGTGGAGCTTCCTGCGGCAGTTCATGTATACGAAGTTCATCGTGGTCGTCGACGAGGACGTGAATATCCGCGACTGGAAGGAAGTGATCTGGGCGATCACGACGCGCGTCGACCCCGTGCGCGACACCGTGATGGTCGACAGCACGCCGATCGACTATCTCGACTTCGCGTCGCCGGTCGCCGGTCTCGGCTCGAAGATGGGGCTCGACGCGACCAACAAGTGGCCCGGCGAGACGAACCGCGAATGGGGCCGCCCGATCGAGATGGATGCAGCCGTGAAGGCGCGCGTCGACCGGCTCTGGCAGGAGATCGGACTCTGAGGCCGCACGGCCGGCGCGCGCCGGCCCGTGCATCGCACCCACCACACGAACGACGCAGATGAACTTTCCCCCCGCCTCGATGCTGTCCGACGGCTTCTTTCTGTCGCTGTCGCTGTGTCTCGACATCGGCCTCGTGAACGTCGCGATGCTGTCGCTGACGCTGTCGCACGGCTTCCGGCCGGGCTTCTGGCTCGGCGTCGGCTCGTGCGTCGGCGACCTCCTCTACGCGGCGCTCGCGCTCGCGGGGATGGCCGTGCTGCTGCAGTTCGAGGCCGTGCGGTGGATCGTGTGGATCGGCGGCGGCGCCGTGCTGCTGTTCCTCACGTGGAAGATGACGCGCGAAGCGCTGGCGCCGGCCAGCGCGGCCGACGACGACGTGGACGAGGCGCCGCCGCCGCGGGCGAGCGCGCGGCGCAGTTTCCTGCGCGGGATGCTGCTTGCGATGTCGTCGCCGAGCGCGATCCTGTGGTTCGCGGCGGTCGGCGGCGCGCTGATCGCGAAAGCCGGCGCGACCACGCCGGCCACCGCGTCGGTGTTCCTGTCGGGCTTCTTCCTCGGCGGCCTCGCGTGGACGCTCTTCATGTGCACGCTCGCGACCCAGGGTCGCAAGCGCGCGGGCGCCGGGCTGATGCGGGCGTGCCACATCGCGTCGGCACTGCTGTTCGCGTATTTCTCGTACAGCGTGATCGTCGGCGGCTACCGCGACCTGATCGCGCACGCGGTGTAAGCGAAGCCGACCTGCACGGGCCGCGCGTCGAGCGGCAGCCCCAAAGAAAAACGGCGCAGCGCCCCTCGCGGGACGGTGCGCCGTTTTGCCACGCGCGGTCAGGCCGCGCGGGACGGATCAGCGACGCCAGTAGCCGTGATGGCCCCAGCCGTAACCATGACGCCAGTACGGACGGCCGTAGTAACCGCCGTAACCGCCATAGCCGCCGACGACCACCGCGGGCGGCGGCGCATAGTAGGCCGGTGCCGGTGCGTAGTAGACGGGCGGAGGCGGCGGCGCGTAGTACACGGGCGGCGGCGGTGCATAAACCGGATACGCGGGCGCGACCGGGATACCGATGCCGACCCCGATCGACACGTGAGCCTGCGCGGCGCTTGCGGCACCCAGGCCCAGCGCGGCGGCGGCGATGAACGGAATGAGCTTTTTCACTTCGATTCTCCTGCTGGAGCGGTATTTTATGCGCTCCTGTCGGCAACGGCGGGCATGCACGTCGCATGGAAGCAATGTAGCGAAAACCCACCCCTCGCGTGTTTCGCATTTGTTGCAAATTGCAATCGCACGCGGCCGGAGCCGCCGTGGGGCGTGGCTTCCGGAGCTTGCGGCGACCCTTGCAGGTCGCGCGATTCCGTCCGACGAGTCGGGTCGCAACGCGACGGCCGGTCAGTCTTACCGGATATGGCATGTGCGGCGGGCACGCGTACGTAATGAACGATTACAAATTTGAAACAAGACACCGACAAATCAAGATGAACGCCCGCGCCATGCGTTGCGGGGTCGGATTCGACGATCGCGATTCGACCGCCATGGCGGACGCAAATGCGCGCGTGGATCGCTCCGCATACCGGTCATGACGCCCTGCGTCCGCGCGGCAATCGACCGTCCGCGAACGTGCTTTTATTCCTGCGATACTGGCAACTGCTTCGTTTTCGCTTACATCCGCTGCCATGCCTCTCCCCGACACACCCCGTCTCGGCTTCATCGGCGCCGGCCGCCTCGCGCGCTGCGTCGCGCAGCGCTTCGCGCAGGCCGGCTTTCCCGTCGCCGCGATCGCGAGCCGCACGCCCGAATCGGCCGCGGCCCTTGCCGCGCGCATCGACGGCTGCCAGGCCGTCGACACGCCGCAGCAGGTCGCCGACGCCGCCGACCTGATCTTCCTGACGGTCCCCGACGACCATCTCGCGTCGACCGCCGCGGCGCTCCGCTTCGACGCATCGCGCGCCGCCGCTCAGGCGGTCGTCCACTGCAGCGGCGCGTCGGCGGTCGCGCTGCTCGATCCGGCGCAACGGCAAGGCACGGCCACCGGCGGCTTCCATCCGCTCTACCTGTTCGGCGGCACCGACGCCGACCTCACGCGCATCGACGGCTGCTCGGTCACGATCGAAGCCGACGGCGCACTGCATGCGACGCTGATGCGACTTGCCGCCGCACTCGGCTGCCATCCGCTGTCGATTCCGGCCGGCGGCCGGATGCTCTATCACGCGGCCGCACACTATGCGGCGAGCTTCGCGCTGTGCGGGCTGTCGGAAGCGGTCGAGCTGTGGCGCGGCCTCGGGTTCGACGAGGATGCCGCGCTGCGCGCGCTGCTGCCGATGCTCGCCGGCACGATCGAGACCGCACGCGACAAGGGGCTCGCGAATGCGCTCGCCGGCCCCGTGTCGCGCGGCGATACGGGCATCGTCGAACGCCAGCTCGCGCTGCTCGAAGCGCGCGGCGGCGATCACGCGACGCTGTACGCGTTGATGACGCGCCGCGCGGTCGCGCTCGCGGCGAAGCGTGCGGTGCCGCCGGCGTCGCTGCCGGCGCTCGCCGAAGCCGTCGAAACGTCGCTCGCGCGCACGGCCGCGCCCCCCTCCCCGTCGCGAGACGAGGCGTGATAAGGTGTCGGCCGATGCGCCGCCATCCGGCGTTGGCGGCCGCACGCTACTGACCGTATAAAAAGGATGCCAACGATGTTCGGCGAGATCGCCCGTTTTCTGCTCAATACCGTCTTCACGCTGTTCGGCGCCGCGCTGATCCTGCGCGTCTGGATGCAGGCCGTCCGCGTGCCGCCGTACAACCCCGTCACGCAGGCCGTGCTGCAGGCGACCAACTGGCTGGTGCTGCCGCTGCGCCGCGTGATCGCGGGCGTGCGCGGCATCGACTGGGCCAGCATCGTCGCCGCGCTGCTTACCGCGCTCGTCTACGTCGTGCTGATGGTCGTGATGGCCGGCTTCGATCCGGCCGCGGCGATCCCGACACTCGTCGTGGTCGCGCTGCTCACCGTCGTGAAGTGGGCGCTCAACCTCGTGATCTGGATGACGATCCTGATGGCGCTGCTGTCGTGGCTCAACCCGCGCTCGCCGGCGATGCCGATCCTGTTCCAGCTCACCGCGCCGTTCCTGAACCCGCTGCGCCGAATCATCCCGAACCTCGGCGGCATCGATCTGTCGCCGATCCTGCTGTTCGTGATCGTGCAGGTGCTGCTGATGATCGTCACGCGCGCCGCCGTGTCGCTGACGATGTTCGGCATCTGACGCCCCAGGGCCTGTCCACGCTGATAACGGAAACAGGCCCTACGCCGCCGGCCCCTGCGCCGGCGGTGTGCCGAGCGTGTCGATCACGCCGAAGCGCGCCGGAATCATCGCGTAGCACACGCGCACTTTCTCGTGCGACAGCCGTTCGAGCAAACGCTGCGCTTCGTCCTCGGTGACGATGAATTCGACCTCGATCGCGAGCGAACCCTGCAGTTCGAAGAAGCGGTCCTCGTGCAGCACGCGATGCTGGCCGAAGCCGGCCATCGCGCGAAACGCGGAACCGCCCGCGACGCCCATCCGGTTCGCCTCTTCCAGCAGCCATTCCCACAGCGGCTTCCAGTGCAGCCGGTGCTGCTCGTGCAGGTAGAAGCGCAAGAAGATCCTGTCCATCGCTCCCTCCGATGGCGGCCCGCTCAGGCCGCCGCGAGCCACGCGCGCGCGGTCCACATGCCGAGCGCCGTCAGCGCGAACGATCCAGTCAAGTGTAGGGCAGCCACCGCAAACGCCCATCCGAATTCGCCCTCGAGCGCATGGGTCATCACTTCGACCGAATAGGTCGAGAACGTCGTGAGGCCGCCGAGGAAGCCCGTGATCACGAACAGCCGCCACTCGGGCGGCAGCCCGACGCGGGCCGTGAACACGACGGCGGCAATGCCGATCACGTAGCCGCCGATCAGGTTCGCGGCGAGCGTGCCGAGCGGCACGGCGGGAAAGAATTCGTTGAGCGCGAGGCTCAGGAACCAGCGCAGCAACGCGCCGAGCCCGGCGCCGACGAAGATCGCGACGATCGAATAGAACAAGGGCACTCCTCGCTGACGACGCCGCGTGGCGGATGCGGCTACGCTGAACTGTATGCGGAATCGCGCCGCGGCGGCAATGCCGGCGGAGCGGGCCATCGTGCGCCGGATCGTGTCGCACGGGCGTGACGCATTTCATTAATCCCGCGAGTCCGCCGTACTCGATATTTTCCGGCGCATTACGCAGGTCATTACGAATTGATTCAAAATCGATCGATTATTTATCAGCCTTTAAAAAATCGGAAAAGCAGCTTCGTTCGCCGTATGGAAACCCGGAAAACCCCAAATTCCACGGGGCTTCCGCGTAGTTTCCCTTATCAGACATTCCCGTATCCGGCCGATATTCCATCCAATTGACTTCGCCGATTTTGTAAACTGGTTTCGCCAACCCACTCCATCGACATGGAGACTCGAAAAATGAACAATATCCGCCTGTCAGCCATGTTGATTCCGGCGCTGTGCGCGTCGCTGCTCGCATCGGGTGTCGCGCTCGCCGACGGCAACGGACCGCCGTCCTACGTCGAAGGCAACCGCGCGCCGAAAGGCTTCGCGCGCCCGCCGTTCCACACGAAGCCGCGCGCGAGCACGGCCACGGTATCCGGCCTCACGCCCGCGCTCACCCGACACGCGTACGGGTTCGACACGATCGCCAACCAGGGCGACGGGATGGTCGTCGCGATCGTCGATGCGTACGACGACCCGAAGATCGAGGCCGATCTCGGCGTGTTCAGCAACGCGTTCTCGCTGCCGGCCTGCACGTCGTCGAACGGCTGCTTCACCAAGGTGTACGCGCGCGGCACACGGCCCAAGACCGATTCGGGCTGGGCGCTCGAGATGTCGCTCGACGTCGAATGGGTGCACGCGATCGCGCCGAAGGCGAAGATCATGCTCGTCGAGGCCGCGTCGGCCAGCTTCAACGACCTGCTGGCGGCGGTCGACGTCGCGGTCAAGCGCGGCGCGTCGGTCGTGTCGATGAGTTTCGGCGGCAGCGAGTTCAGCAGCGAGACCGGCTTCGACAGCCACTTCAACGTCGCGGGCGTCACGTTCGTCGCGTCGTCGGGCGACAGCGGCGCCGGGACCGAATACCCGGCCGCGTCGCCTTACGTGGTCGCAGTGGGCGGCACGACGTTGTCCACCGATACGTACGGCAACTACGTCGGCGAGACGGCGTGGAGCGGCAGCGGCGGCGGCGTGAGCACCGTCGAGGCCGAGCCGGCCGGCCAGGCCGGGTGGCCGGTTCCGGTCGCCGGCAAGCGCGGCGTGCCCGATGTCAGCTATGACGCGAATCCGTCCAGCGGCTTCGCGGTGTACGACTCGGTCACCTATCAGGGGCAGGCGGGCTGGTTCCAGGTCGGCGGCACGAGCGCGGGCGCACCGCAATGGTCGGCGCTCGTCGCGATCGCGAATTCGCTGCGCGCGGCGGCCGGCAAGAGCAGGTTGAGCGGCACCTACGACTCGCTCTATACGGTCGGGAAATCCGCGTACGGAACCGACTTTCACGACGTGACGACCGGGTCCAACGGCAGTTGCGGCAGCGTCTGCAACGCAGCGGGCGGCTACGACTACGTGACGGGTCTCGGTTCGCCGCTCGCGCCGTCGCTCGTGCAGGCGCTCGTCGGCCGGCCGTAACCGCGCGGCCGTCGCCGGCCGGCTCGTGGCGTGGCGTCAGCCGCCGCGCCACGTGCGGTCGAGCGCAGTCAGCGTCGCCAGCGCACCGCCCTTCAATCCGATCACGTCCGCGCGGCGCGCATGCGCTTCGCGCGCGTTGATGCGGATCACATCGGCGCCGAGCCGTTCGCTCAGCAGACGCACGGTCGGAATCGCGGTGCCCGCGCCGATCTCGACCACGGCGACGCGCCCGGCCTGCGCGATCCAGTCTTCCAGCGCACGTTCCTGCGCGTCGTAGCGCGCCCCGAGCCAGCCGGTATCGCCGAACATCAGGATGTTCGGCCGCGCAAGGCCGCCGCAGTGCGGACAGCGCGGCGCTTCGCCGACCAGCCGGCAGGTGGCTTCGTCGACGTCCGGCACGAACGGCGCCGCATCCCACGTGTCGTCCGAGCATGGCCGCAGGCACTGCATCGCATGAATCGAGCCGTGGATCTCGACGATTCGCGCCGGATCGAAACCGGCTTTCTGGAACTGGCCGTCGACGTTGCTCGTCAGCACGAAGCCGCCGTTCGGCATCGCGTCGATCCAGCGGCGCAGGATCGCGAAGCCTGCATGCGGCACCGTCGCGCGGTAGAGCGCGAGACGGTGTCCGTAGAACCCCCACGCGAGTTGCGCACGCGCACGAAACGCGTGCGGCGATGCGATCTCGTGGAATTCGAAACGCTCGTGGCGCAGCGCCGGGTAGGCGCGCCAGAAGCCGTCCGTACCGCGGAAATCGGGCAACCCGGAATCGACGCCGATGCCTGCGCCGGCCGTCACGAGCAACGCGTCGGCGCGCGCGAGCGCGTCAACGGCGGCAGCGACGAGATCGGCGGGAAGCTGCGCGGCGGCAACGGTGGAGTCGGCGGAATCGGGGAACGGCATGACAGGGCGGCGGTAACGTCGAACGGTGCGCGGGTGGCGTCGCGATCATACGCCGGTTCGGGCGCCGCGCCGCATGCGCGAAGCATCGGCATGACGCGATCATGCTGTCACGATTCCACGTGGCACCGCGCTTGTCCCGCTGCGGCCGAAGCCGACGTTGGCCGATGCGGGAAGGCGCCAGTGAAGTTGCGCCCCGACACCTCCCCGCCTGCTCAGCTATCCGAATCGTCTTGCACGACCGGAATCTCGTCGATCGCGAAAAAGACCGGCTTGCCGATCTGCCGCGCGAGACTCACATCCGCGTCCGCGCCGCGCGACGCGCCGTCGATCCGCCACACGGCATCGCAGCGCCGCAGCAGCCGGTGCGCGGCCGGATACAGGAACGCCTCGCTGATTTCGTCGCCGACCTGTCGCGACCCGGCCGCGACCGCGAGCGGCAGCGACACCCACTCGCCGATCATCGGCACATGCCCGCGGCGATACACGGCGAGCGCCGCCGCTTCCAGCCGGTGCAGGTTCGCGGCGATGCGCGCGGGGTCGCCATCCGTGCCGCTGCGATAGGGGCCGGCGACCAGCACGAGCAGCGGCGTCACGTCGCGCGCGCGCCGGCGGTTTCCCGCAGCGCGACGTACTGCAGCAGCATGATCGTCTTCGCGTCGACGATCTCGCCGCGCTCGATCGCGTCCAGCGCCGCCTGCAGCGGCATCTCGACGACCTCGAGATCCTCGCCTTCTTCCGCGACGCCGCCGCCGTCGCCGGTGCGCAGCGACGCATCGTATTCGCCGACGAAGAAATGCAGCTTCTCCGTCACGGAACCCGGGCTCATGAACGCCTCGAACACCTTGCGCACGCCGCGCACGCGATAGCCGGTCTCCTCCTCGGCCTCCGCACGGATGCGGGCTTCGGGCGTCGCGTCGTCGAGCAGGCCGGCGGCCGCTTCGAGCAGCATGCCATCATGCCCGCTGACGAACGCCGGCATCCGGAACTGCCGCGTCAGCAGCACGTCGCCCGTGCCGGCATTGCGCAGCAGGATGGTCGCGCCGTTGCCGCGATCGTAGGTCTCGCGGCTCAGGCGCTGCCACGTTCCGTCGCGGCGCAGGAAATCGAACGTCACCTTCTTCAGCACATACCAGTCATCGGACAGCACCGTCGTATCGACGATGCGCACGCGGTCCCGCGTTGCAGCCATCGCAGCCTCCCATTCGACAAAAGACGGCGCCCATGGTAACGTGCATATTCGTGCAACTTCAAGAAATTTCGTGCAATCACGATGCTGACGACGCAACGCAAGAAAGCGATCCTCGACGCGCTCGCACGCGACGGCCAGGTGCTGGCCGTCGAGCTGAGCGCGCAATTCGGCGTGTCCGAAGACACGATCCGCCGCGACCTGCGCGAGCTGGCGGCCGAAGGCCTGCTGCAGCGCGTGCATGGCGGCGCGCTCCCGGCGTCGCCGGCCGTCGCGCCGTTCGCGCAGCGCGAGGCGCTCGAAACGGCGGAAAAACGCCGCATCGCACGGCGGGCCGCGGAGATGATCGCGCCCGGGCAAGTGGCGATCGTCGACGGCGGCACGACGTCGGCGCTGCTCGTCAGCCAGTTGCCGGCCGACCTGCGCGCGACGATCGTCACGCACAGCCCGAGCGTCGCCGTCGCGCTGGCCGCGCATCCGTCGATCGACGTGATCCTGATCGGCGGGCGGCTCTACAAGCATTCGATCGTCGCGGTCGGCGCCGCGGCGATGGAAGGCATCGCACGCATCCATGCGGACCTGTACTTCATGGGCGTCACGGGCGTGCATCCGGTCGCGGGGCTGAGCACCGGCGACTTCGAGGAAGCGGCGATCAAGCGCGCGCTGGCCGAACGCGCGGCCGAGACGGTCGTGCTCGCGTCGCAGTCGAAACTGCGCGCGGCGTCGCAGTTCGTGATCGGCGACATCACGCTGGCACAGACGGTCGTGGTCGAGAAGGAAACCGAAGCCGCGCTGACGAAGCCGATCGAGGCGGCGGGCGTGACGGTCGTGCGCGCATAGCGGCGCCGGTTCGGGCCGTCCGGTGCGCGAAGGATCGTGCCGGTCGAATCGGCGGCGGGCTTTCAGCACGCCGGCGCCGCATCGATGTCAGCGTGCTGACAGGCACCGCTTGCTAACATGGGCGCCCGCCCGATCGCCACGCACCGCCCGCCCGATGCCCCCGTCCTTGACCACCACCACGCCTGCGCCGCCCGCAGGCAATGCGCCGCCGCCCGGCATCCTCGCGCTGTTCGTGGTATTCGCGCAGATCGGCCTGACCAGTTTCGGCGGCGGGCTGAGCGGGCGAATGATGCGCGACTTCGTGTACGAGCGGCGCTGGCTCGACGAAGAGGCGTTCCTCAACGGCCTCGCGCTGTCGCAGGCGCTGCCGGGCGTCAACGTGAAGAACCTCGCGATCTGGATCGGCTACCGGCTCGCCGGATGGCGCGGCGCGGTGGCCGGCTTCACCGGCATCATCGCGCCGCCGGCCGTGCTGATCGTGCTGTTCGGCGTCGCGTTCTCGACCCTCACACGCTTCCCGCTCACGCATGTCGCGCTCGCCGGCGCGGCCGCCGCGGCGATCGGGCTGTCGATCTCGATGGCGATCACGGCCGTGCGCCGGCTGCCGCGCCGCGCTTTGCCGTTCACGGTGGCGACGCTCACCTTCGCGTCGGTGGCGGTGCTCCACTGGCCGCTCGTATGGACCGTGCTGATCGGCGGCACGTTGAGCGTCGCGCTCGAATACCGCCGCGCGGCCGCGGCACCGGCCAGGAGCGACGCGCAATGACCGCATCGCACCGCTACGCCGCGCTGTTCGGCGTGTTCGCGCCGCTGTCGATCGCGACGATCGGCGGCGGGCAGGCGATCATCGCCGACATCCAGCGGCAGGTCGTCGACGTGCATCACTGGATGACGGCCACGCAGTTCGTGAACGACTTCGCGATCGCGCGGATGGCGCCGGGCCCCGGCTCGCTGCTGGCCACGCTGATCGGCTGGCAGGTCGCCGGCTTCTGGGGCGCGGTGATCGCGACGCTCGCGCTGTTCGGCCCGACCGCGTTCCTGATCTACGGCATCGCGCATCTGTGGCGGCGGCACCAGGGCGCGCGCTGGCAGATCGCGCTCGAAGCCGGCCTGCGTCCGGTCGCGGCCGGCATGATCGTCGCGTCGGTGTGGGTGCTGCTGCAGGCGCTCGACGGCGGCTGGCCCGCACGCGCGATCGCGGTCGCATCGACGCTGTGCGTGATGTATTCGCGCATTCACGCGCTGCTGCTGATCGCGGTGGGTGCGCTGCTGCTCGTCGGCGTGCATGCGATCGGCGGCGTGTAACTCACACCGCCGTCGCGCCGCAACGCCGCTGATACATCTGGACATCTAGACGCCGCGAAACACCGGCGCGCGCCGCTCCGCAAACGCCCGCAGCCCTTCGTCGAAATCCACGCCTTCGCATGCTTGCCGGCGCAGCTCGACGATCCGTTCGAACGCGTCGACCGGCAACGGCCGCGCGTCCTGCAGCACGCGCAACTGCTCCTTCACGGCTTGAACCGCGAGCGGCGCCTTCGCGGCAATCGTGCGCGCGGCGTCGAGCGCCGTTTCGTCGACATCGCCCGCCTCCGCCAGCCGGTTCACCAGCCCGTGATGCGCGGCGCGCTCCGCGTCGAGCGGCTGCGCGCAGAAGAACAGTTCCTTCAGCACGTGGATCGGCAGGTTGTCGTAGAAGCGCAGCAGGCCGCTCGTCGAATACGGCAGCCCGATGTTCGCGGGCGTCATCGCGAAGCGTGCGTCGCGCGCCGCGACGACGAGGTCGCAGCTCATCACGAGATCGACCGCCCCGCCCCACGCCGACCCCGCCACCGCCGCGATCACCGCGCCCGGATAGGTCCGCACGCGCCGCAGCGCACGTTCGAGCGGCTTGTCGTAAGCGAGCGGATCGCGGTCGTCGGCCAGTTCGCGCAGGTCGTGCCCCGCGCTCCACACGTCGCCGCTGCCGTCGTTCGACAGGATCACGACGGGCGGCGGCCCCAACGCGGCAAGTTCATCCAGGCGCGCGACCAGCGCATCGAGCAACGGCGCGTCGAGCGCATGCCGCCGCGCCGGATTCGCGAACCGCACGCGCGCGATCCGCTCGCCGATCATGTCGACCGTCACGGTCGACGGCACATCGTGTTTCGTCGTGTCGGTCATTGCACGGCCTCCGCCACGGCTTCCGCCTGGAAGATCGCGCGCTCGGCCAGCAGCGCGTCGATCGCGTCGTCGCCGTAACCCGCTTCGCGCAGCACGTCGACCGTGTGCTCGCCGAGCAGCGGCGGCGCATGGCGCGTGCGCGGCGCCGGCACCGCTTCGCCCATCCCGCCGAGCGGCGTGACGACCTGACGCAGCGTCCCGAGCGTCGGATGCGTGACTGGTTCGACCAGCCCGCAGTGCGCGAGCTGCGGATCGTCGAACACTTCGTCGAGCGTATTGATCGGGCCGGCCGGCAATCCGGCCTCGACGAAACGCTGCGTCCATTCGCGCTTGCCGCGCGTGCGCAGCCGGCTTTCGAGCAGCGCCTTCAGCGCGTCGCGGTGCGCGACGCGCGCATCGTTGGTCGCGAAGCGCGGATCGTTCGGCAACTCGGGCAGGTCCAGCAACCGGCACAGCCGCAGCCACATGTCGGTCGTGATCGGCGCGAGGTTGAGCGGCCCGTCGGCCGTTTCGAACACGCCGTACGGCGCGATCACCGCATGCGCATTGCCGGTGCGGCGCGGCACGTCGCCGAGGCTCAGGTAGCGTTGCCCGTGCACGCTCAGCAGCGCGACGAGGCTTTCGAGCAGCGATGTGCCGACATGCTGCCCGCGCCCCGTGCGTTCGCGCTCGAACAGCGCGGCCATCACGCCGGTCGCTACCCACATCCCCGAGCTGAGATCGCCGATCGCGGTGCCCGTGCGAGTCGGCTCGCCATCCGGAAAGCCGGTGACGCTCATCAGCCCCGCGTAGCCCTGCGCGATCTGGTCGAAACCCGGCCAGTCGCGCAACGGGCCGCGCGGGCCGAACGCGGTGACGCTGCCCATCACGAGCCGCGGATCGCGCGCGCTCAGCGCGGCATAGCCGAGCCCCATCGCGTCCATCGTGCCGGCCTTGAAATTCTCGATCACGACGTCGGCCTGCGCGATCAGCCGCCGCACGACGTCGAGGCCGGCCGGCTGCCGGAAATCCACGCAGATGCCGCGTTTGTTGCGGTTGCAGGACAGGTAGTACGTGCTCACGCCGCGATCGAACGGCCCCCATGCGCGGCTCATGTCGCCGTTCGGCCCCGACTCGACCTTGATCACGTCGGCGCCGAGATCGGCGAGCACCATCGAGCAGAACGGCCCCGACAGCGCGCGACTCAGGTCGACGACCCTGATTCCTTGTAATGCCTGCATTCCGGACTCCTGATATTGATGACTGGGTGTTGCGTGTTTCCGAACGATCGCGGCGCGCCGCTCATTCGGGCAGCGTCTGGTGGCGCGTTTCGACCGCGAACGGCAGGATCAGCATGCCGAGCACGAACACGGCCGCGGTCCATGCAACCGGCACGCCTAGCGAACCGTAGCCGTGAATCGCCGCGCCGAGCAGGAAGTTCACGCCCGCGCCGATGAAGCGGCCGACCGACGCGTTGAACGCGAACGCGGTCGCCCGCACCCGCGTCGGGTACTGCTCGGGCAGCCACAGCGAGAAGATCGCGAAGTTTCCGCCGAAGAAGCCGAGGAACGCGAGCGACACCATGAACGCCGTGAGCCCGTTCGGCTGGTAGAACGCCCAGCCGAACGCGAACACGATCGCACCGGCCATCCCCGCGAAATAGACGCCGAGTGCCGCGCGCCGGCCGAGCCGTTCCGACAGCCACGGCGCGACCAGGCAGCCGGCGATCGTCGCGCACGACAGGATCGCCGCGCCGACCGACGCGAGCCGCAGCGCGCCGATGTGGTCGATGCCCGCACGCGCCGCCAGCGTGGTGACTGCACTCGCCTCGTAGACGGAGCCGGCCCACAGCCCGACAATCGCGACGCCGACGAGGCTCGCGCTCGTCAGCGTACGGCGCCGGAACGCCGGCGCGAAGATCTCGCGCAGCGGATGTGCGCGCCGCGCGTCGGCCACGTCGCCGTCGCGCGCGTCGTGCCGGCGCCACTGCCCCGGCTCCTTCACGCGCATCACGGTGAACACCGCGAGCAGCGCGGGAGCGAGCCCGCACAGGAACATCGCGCGCCAGCCGTAGGTCGCGCCGATCGTGTAGTTCAGGCAGGCCGCGATGAAGAAGCCGAAGTAGTAGCCCGTCTGCAGGTAGCCGGCGCCCATCTTGCGGCGGTCTTCCGGCCAGCTCTCGGCGACGTAGGTGCCCGCGAGCGCCCATTCGCCGCCGACGCCGATCCCGGCGATCAGCCGGCACGCGGCCAGCGCCCACACGTCGTGCACGAACGCGGCCGCGCCGGTGAACACCGAATAGATCAGGATGCTCGCGGCGAGCGTGCGCACGCGGCCGAAACGGTCGGCGAGCGGCCCCCAGATGAACGACAGCCCCCAGCCGATCAGGAACAGCGCGAACAGGATCGAGCCGTACATGCCGAGATTCGCGGGCGTCGCCGCGATGCCGGACGCCGGCAGCAGTTCGGTCAGCGCGGGAATCAGCACGAGCGCGTAGATCACCGAATCCACGCCGTCGAGCACCCAGCCCGCGTACACGGCCCAGAAGCCCTTGACCTGGTCGCGCGTGAGCGGCGTGCGCCGCGGCTTCGCGCCGGCCGCCGGCGCGTCGATCGCCTTGAACATCTTCGTCTCCTTGCCGGCGGTGCCGGCACTGTTGCCGCGTCCGGTCCGGGATGGCCGGCAGGCTGGCTCTTTTGTGTGACGAGTATAGAAACACCATCGATCGCCGAAAAATATGATATTCATCTCGATCGATCGGATTGGCTTATGGCTTGAATCGGGAGACGGCGGCGATGGACTTGAGACAGTTGCGCTATTTCGTGAAGGTCGTCGAATGCGGCAACGTCACGCACGCGAGCGAGGCGCTGCATGTCGCGCAACCCGCGGTGAGCCAGCAGATGCGCAATCTCGAACAGGATCTCGGGATGCAGTTGCTCGAACGGAGCGTGCGCGGCGTCGCGCCGACCGCCGCCGGCCGCACGCTGTACCAGCACGCGCTCGAGCTGCTGCGCCAGGCCGACGGCACGCGCGAGCTGCTGCGCCGCGACGCCGATACGCCGCAGGGCCGCGTGACGGTCGGCATGCCGTCGAGCACCGCGCGCGTGCTGGCGATTCCGCTCGCACGCGCGGTGCGCGACCGCTATCCGGGCATCATGCTGGAGCTGATCGACGCGCCGAGCGCCGATCTCGACACGCTGCTCGAACGCGCGCGGCTCGATCTCGCGATCGTCGTCGACGCGGTCGACACGCGCGGCATCGCGATCCACCGGCTGCTGACGGAAACGCTGTACCTGATCACGTGGCCCGGGTTTCCGGTGCCGGACGATCCCGTACCGCTCGACGCGATCGCGCGGATGCCGCTCGTGCTGCCGAGCGCGCCGAACACGATCCGCAATCGCGTCGACTGGGCGATGCGCGAGGCCGGGCTGTCGTACGAGATCAGCTTCGAGGCAAGCTCGACCGGGCTGCTGTTCGCGGCCGTGATGGCGCAGCTCGGCGTGACGATCCTGCCGTGGACGGCCGCGCACGTCGAGATCGAGGAACGCAAGCTCAAGCTGTCGACGGTCGCGCACCGGCTGTTCGCGCGCGACCTGTCGCTGTGCTGGCACGATACGGCGCTCGTCAGCAATGCGGTGCAGAAGGTGAAGGCCGAGATCGTGCGGTTGTTCGACGCGCTCGGGCGGCGGCCCGAGTGGGCGGACGGTCATCCCGGCCACGCGTGACCGGCGCGGCGCGGGGACATTGACAACGCGCCCCGGCGCCCCTTAACGTTGCTGCCATCGTAACCATCACCGGTTCAGCTTAAGAGGTTGTCGGCCCGCTCGTGCTCGACACCTCCGCCTTCATCGAAGGCCTGCTGCTTGGCGCCGGCCTGTTCACGTCGGTCGGCCCCAAGGACGCCTTCGTCATCAAGCGCTCGATCTCGAGCCCTCATCTGCTCTCCATTGCCCTCGTCTGCGCAGGTAGCGACGCGCTGCTGATCGCGCTCGGCGCGCAGGGGCTGTCGGCACTGCTGTCGCGGCATCCCGGCGTGGTGTCCACGGCGTTATGGGCCGGCATCGCGTATCTCGCCGGTTATGGCCTGCTCGCGCTGCGCTCGGCGATCCTGCGGCAGCAGCCGGAGCACGTCGACGGTTCACCCGCAGGCCGCGAGCCCACGCTGTCGCGCACGGTGCTCGCGACCGCCGCCGCCTCGCTGCTCAATCCGTATGCGTGGATCGACACCGTGCTGCTGCTCGGCACCGTGATCGTGAGCCACACGCCCGCCGCACGCATGCCGTTTGCGATCGGCGCGATGACCGCTTCGCTCGCGTGGTTCCTGATGCTCGCCTATGGCGCGCGTGCGTGCCGCGCGTGGTTCGCACGTGTGCTCGCATGGCGTGTGCTCGATTTTTTCGTCGCGGTGATGATGCTCGGCTTCGCGGTGCGTTTCGCGATCGACGCGCTTTAGGCGTCAACGGCCCGGTACCGATACCGCGCGGAATACTTCGTGCGCGTTGGCATGCAGTTCGAAACCGATGCCCGGCGCCTGCGGCACGCGCGCGTATCCGGCGTCGACGGTTTCGCCATC
This sequence comes from Burkholderia sp. S-53, assembly GCF_025560745.1. NCBI lineage: Bacteria > Pseudomonadati > Pseudomonadota > Betaproteobacteria > Burkholderiales > Burkholderiaceae > Burkholderia > Burkholderia sp. S-53. The sequence goes on along the minus strand of NZ_CP090483.1, from coordinate 965,088 downwards.
GGCCAGCCCGCTGAACGGACGGAACGCGAACGGACTGACTTCCGCACCACCGAGACCGAGCGCCGCGACGACGTGTAGCGAAAACAGATGACCGCCATGCGGCCAGAACGCATCGCACCGCCAGCCGCGCGACACGAAGTGATCGACGATCTGCAGATAGCCCGGCAGTCCGTAGCAATGCACGGGATCGAACACGCGCACGTCGCGGTCGTTACGCAGCCCGCCGTAACGGTCGAGCAGCTTTGCTTCGGCGAGCGAGAACAATGCTTCGCCGGCCGCGATCGGTGGTGCGTATCGTGTGGCGAGGTCTGCCTGGAGCGGCAGGTCGAGCGGGTCGCACACGTCCTCGAACCACCAGAGGTCGAACGGTGCGAGCATCTCGGCGGCCGCGCCGACCGTCGTCGCGTCGTACGTGTTCATCGCGTCGACCGCGAGACGTGAACTACCCGCAAGGTGCGCGGCAGCGACTTCGATGCGGCGTCGATCCTGATCGAGATCCGTGCCGCCGATCTTGATCTTCGCGTGCGCGTAGCCGAGATCGACGATACGGCGCATCTCGTCGGACAGGCGCGCTAAATCGTCATGCGGATAGCGGTAGCCGCCGCCCGCGTATACACGGACGCGTGGTGCTGCCGTGCGTCCAAGCCGGTCGGCCAGAAAGCGATTCAGCGGCAGGTCGGCAATTTTCGCGGCAGCGTCCCAGATCGCCATGTCGAGCGTGCCGACTGCGACGCAGCGTTCGCCGTGTCCGCCGGGCTTTTCGCCGGCCATCATCGCGCGCCATGCGCGGAACGGGTCGAGGTTCGTGCCGGCTTCGTCTGCGAGTGTGTCGGCGGCGGCCAGCAGGCGCGGCGCGAACCGTTCGCGGATCAGGCCACCCTGCGCGAAGCGACCGATCGATGCGTAGCCGTAGCCCGTCACCGGGTGGCCATCGCGCACGACGTCGGTCACGACTGCAACAACACTCGTCGTCGGGCCGCCGGATGGAATCGCCGGATCTGCATAGCGGGAGACGGGAATCGCTTGCTCGTGGATCGCGGTGATGCGCATGGTCGGGGTTCCGGGAAAACATTCGGTGTTCGCAGGCCATGCACGCACGGCGGCCGGCACGACTGGCTGATCGCCGCATCATAGGCGCTTGCGCGATGGCTTGCCGGCACCCGCGCGATCGCGCGGGGCGGCAAAGCCGGCCTAGCGTGCGACCACGCTCGGCGAGCTGTTTTCGAACCGGATCGGGTTTTATTGAGCCGGAATCCCCTGTTTGCCTCCCTGCTCCGTGAACCGGGCGGGTGTCGGGCGTAAGACAAGCGTGGCTCGAATCTACCGGTCCGCTCAGGCGAAGACGAAGTACTTGCGCACCGTCTCCACCACTTCCCACGTCCCTTTCATGCCGGGTTCGATCACGAACACATCACCGGCTTTCAGGTGCACCGATTTCTCACCTTCCGGTGTGATGATGCAGTAGCCATCGAGGAAGTGGCAGTACTCCCATTTCTCGTAGTTCACCTCGAACTTGCCCGGCGTGCAGATCCAGGTGCCCATGATCTTGCTGCCGTCCTTGGAGAGGTACGCGTTGAGGTTCACGGTGTGCGGATCGCCGCCGATGCGCTTCCACTTGGTCGCGTCAAGGACGGGAGTCGGGCAGGTTTCGCGCAAAACGGTGATGAAATCGGACATGTCAGCTCCAAACTAACGTTCGTGTAAGAGGCTTGTCACGTTAGTGCGAAAGCGTTGCCGGGACTTGTATGCTTCCGACGCCGACTCGTCTATTTTCGACACCGGCCTGCGGGCAAGCGCACGGCTGGCGCGTTTCGTTCGGCGTTGGCGCTACGGTACCACCTCACGTTACGGTCGGCCCGCTCGCGCGGCCGGCGCGTCGGACGGGCCACCGTCGGGAACTCAAAGCCGTTTGCCAGCCCCCCAAACAACTTCACTTGCCAGATCGCTGCCAACGGACGAAGACACGCGTGGAGACGGATGGGGCAGGAAATAGGTCATCAGGCACTTCATGACCAAGTCGCGAAGCGCCAGCAGCTATTTAATTGTCCGGTTGAGGATCTCCATAGTGCCAAATGACCATCCCCCACGCCGTGCGGTGCGGCCCAGGCATAGGCGCCCCGGCCTCGACATGAACCGGATCCTTCACGGCCGGGCTTTGCCAGTAGCCGGTGCGCGGACAAGGCTCTCCGGGCAGGACCCGTAGCCTCGGTTGCACGACAGGCGCGGGGAAGTAGGTTTCCTCCTCCGCCGGAATGCTGCCGTCCCGGTAACGCTTGTCTTCCCACAGCAGCCGCCAGCGCACCTCATGCTCGTCGTTCGTACCTTCCAACAGGTACTTGTGGGCAATACTGCCTTTGAGGAAGTAGCTCGGACAGCCCACCTTGCCGGACGGAAACCACGGCTCCCAGATACCCTCGACAGGAATCTCCTGGTCACTGCAAACCTCGCCGCTTGCGGATTCGTTCTTCGGCGGACAGGGAGGAAGCGATGCGGGATAGGTGCGACCGGGTGGCCAATACCGCCAAGCAGGAAGGGGCGCATTTTCGAACATGGATTCATAGGTCCAGTGCTCAAATACGCGGGTCCCGCCATCCGCACGTGTTCCGTATGCAAGCATCCCGATATAACCGAATCCGACCGTGCACTTGAGCGCGTAGCAAATCAATCTCTCGATCCACACCCCCTCCGCGAACCCGGTGGCATACACCGGGTCCGAAAAATTGGTGTCCTTCAGTCCCAGTGAATGAAAGAACGGATCGTATTTACGACCGATTTCAAGCGCACTCCGTCCAAACAACAGGTCGCCACCTTGCTGGCTTCCTATAACCAGCGCGTCGTATGCTGCTCGTTTGTCAAGACCTCGGCGCAATGCATCGATGCCCAGATCCATGTGCACCAGTGCCCCCAAGAAATCATGTGTGTAGGCTTCCTCAAGCTCCTCCTGATTTGGGCTCGGTGTGTCCAGTTGTTTTGCGTACGCGCCGAGAAAGTCCCGATATAGTCCAACGGCGTAATCCAGGAACGTGAAACTCGTCCATTTCTTGAGCAGATAAAACGCCTTTGCTCGCGCATCCTGTTCCTGCTCGGGGGTCATGGTCAAAATATTCAACATCATGGAACCTGTTCGTTCGTCGATTGTTTGCCGCCATCGGCTAGCGCTCTCCGCGCGTAACCTTCCTGTCTGATCTTGGCCGATCGCTCGCGCTCGGCCAGCATGAGCGCTCGCGCAGTTGCTTGATCGGGTAGCTTTACGTCAGTCCAATGCGTCCGAAGCGCCTTGAGCTGCCCGTTCGCAAGCTGCGCATCTATCCATTTTTTCACGGGTGCATTGAACTTGTTCTCAAAATCCACGAAGAATTGAAGGTCGCCCCCGACCAGCAAACGCATCGTGGCAACCTCTTTTTCGTCGTCCCATTGCTCAGCAATCCGCCCCTTCCACAGGCGCATCCCGTCCCATCCAGCCGGAACTTCGATGCCGAGCTTTTCCATTGCCTCGCGCGTCGGCACCTTTATCTTCACATAGCTGCCATTCATGCTCCAGGCATGCTTGATCGCGCTTCGTATACGCCACCAAAGCCCGTTGGGAGCAAGGCTATCGGTCCAGAATTTGCCTGGGATTGTCCGTGGGCTGCTCAGGTAACGCGTGTCGACCACACGAATCATCGTCTGGCCCGGCGCCTGAACAACCGCTTCAAGCGGCACCTTGGCGCTGAACGTACCTATGGCCTCCCCCACTTCCCAGTTGCGAAGGTCGGGCCACTCTTCTTTATGCACGTATTGCTTGATGGTCATCGGCTTGTGCCCCAGGCTCTTCGTCTCCTCGGCCAGATGAGCCAGGCGCGCCTCCTCGGTCATCGTCCGAGTGGTCCCGCCTCCCACCTTCACATCCGCCCAGGTGCCCTCCACCAGATGGCCTCTCACATGCTCCAGCAAGCGCATCAGATCCTTGAAGGCCAGCGCGATTTTCGTGTCCCCCAGCTTGCGCAGTTCCTCCAGCATCGGCAGCAGCTTCCGGATATAACTCGCCACCCGCGCCGGGATAACAGACCCGAGCCGGTTCAGAATGAAATTCAGCGCCTTGCCGATGCGATCCAGCAGCATGCCGAACGCGTTGCGCACGACAAACTGATACTTGCTGAAGTCCAGTTGCCTGAACCACTCCACTGCATTGCCAAACCCCGCCTTGCGGATCAGGGCCAGGATTTCCTGGCATAGCTTGACCAGATCTTCGGATTTGCTGACCGCTCGCATCAACAACTTGCCTATGCCCTTGAGCAAACCTCCGACCACCGGAACGACCGCGACAAGGCAAAGCACGAGCGCCACCCACTCCCACCCGTCGTCCCGAACCTTCGGGTCGTCGCACATGCGAAGCGCGATGGCGATCGCGTCGCGCGCGGCCGTAATTTCTCCGGCGACAGGGAACATGCTGATGACGGCATCGACGATGATGGCGCCCGTATTGCGCTTTTGCGAGAATTCCCCCGCGACGGCGCCGACGACGGTATCGCCGACTGCAGTGGCGCCGCTCCACAGATAGTCGCCGACCTCGGATGCCGCCTGGCTGACCCAACTGCTGCTCATGCCCGACCTCCTTGCATCCGGTCCAGGGAGGCTTGCATGTCGAACTCGTCCCAATGAGCCTTGTAGCTGGGATTTTTCTCGGTAGCCTTGATTTCGTAGGGTCGGCTGTCCTCACCCAACTCGATGCGCCCCGGTCCTTGCGGTGCACCTGTCAGATCAGCCATGCCTTTGCTGTCGACGATGCCGGAGAAGGTAGCGCCGCTTTCGTAGTGAATGGTGAACTTGGCGCCTTGCACGGGCGTGTCGTCGTGGTAATGGTATTGCAGCGCTGCAGCACCGCGGGACGTCGGCGCAGGCGACAGCGGATAGTCGATCCGCGTCGGCCCGCTGAATGCATGCTGCGCCCCCTTCACATCGATCTTTCCAGGCGCGTGAATCTCGATGTTGCCGCCCTTGAGCCGGATATAGGCGCCACCCGAGGTCAGTAGAATCTCCTGCTGCGCCGCCACCTCGATATTCTCGGTGGCCGACAGGACCTTGACGGTTTTCTGGGCCGTTATTTCGATATTGTCCGAATGCGCCTGAACCTCAACCTTTCCCTTGGCCGCGATCAGTTTCATCCCGGCGTTCTGCACAAACAGGCTGATCTTCTCCGCCACACTCGCTACCAACGACTTCCCGCTCGCGATGAACGTGCTCTGGCCGCTCACCAGATTCGTTTGCTGATCGCTCGACACATGCACGGATGCCTGCGTCGACAGCGCGATACCGGAAGGACTCGCCACCAGCATGACGGGTGTCTTGAACGCGTTCGCACTCCCGGTACCGCCTCCCGCCGTCCGCCCTCCCGACTGCGAGCCTTGCACGCTGCTTTGCGTCGCATCGGTAAACGTCTTCAGCGCGTCATGCCCCTCTCCCAGGCTTTCCGCCTGATGCATCGTGCTTACCTGCGACATGGCCTCGATCATGCTCTCGGCATTGACGAGCTGCTGCTGCGCTTCGCGAACGTCGAGCGGCTGACTGTTCGCCGACTTCGGATACGTCGAAACATACAGCCCCTGCGAAGCACGCATGGCGCCGTATGCATCCGTCCGCAGATCGAAGCCCGATCCGAGATATGCACCGCGAGTGTTACCGCTTTGTTCGATGAGATAGCCCAGATGCAACAAACTATTCGCGCTGCTGCTCATCAACTGCACGCGGTTCTGGCCCGTCGCGTCGTCCATCACCATCTGGCTATAACCGCTGCCGCCATACTCTTTCGAGCGATGGCCCGACAGGATCCCATTGCTATGCCATTGCGGACCGACCGTACCGTTGTAGACGCGATGCAGCACGATTGGCCGATCACAATCGCCGCCGACGTATCCGACGATGACTTCCTCGCCGACTCGCGGAATATGCACACCGCCGTAGCCGCCGCCGGTATCCGATTGCGCTACTCGGATCCAGCACGAGGCACCGGCATCTCCCGGGTTCTGCCGATCCCAGACGAACATCACCTTCACACGGTTCAATTCGTCGGTATGGACCTCTTCTCCCTGCGGCCCGACGACGATCGCCGTCTCGAGATGCATCTCCGGCTTCAAGTGTTCGAACGGGCTGCGATACGGAACCGTGGTGCGTTGCGCCTCCACTTCGATCAAATAGAAGCCGGTCGAACCGTCATCGTGGTGGACTGACGCGCCCGTGTACCCCGCTTTCGCACGCTCCAAGTCGGATTGCATGCTATGGGGAAAGCTGGTCTCCTGATTCGATAGCGGCAGGTTGTTCTCGATATAGCGTCGAACCTTGATCGCAGCAAACTCGCGTTGCTCGGCCGAATCGCGATCGTGTTCCGGATGGCCCGTCAATCCGAAGCGCTGGCCAGCGTCGATCCCTCGCACTCCCCCCATCCCGACGAATCGCTTGGCGCGCGACTCCCATTCTTCCAGATGGATTTTCGAGAGCTGCTCACCTCGGTCCTGACGTCCATAGGTATAGGCGCCGCTGTACTCGTAGACTTCAGCCTGTTCCGGCAGATTTCCCTGGCCGGCCTTCGTCGGCAACGTCGTTCCATTAGGACTGTCGGCGGACGACGGCGCCTTGTAGTCAAACGTGCGGGTCGTATGGACGGTGCTTTGCAAAGTCCGCGAACCCGCCCACTGCGTGAACGCATCCGTATTGTTGCCTGTGCCCGACCTGTTGAATCCGATCGGGTTGGGCGACACCTCGTCCAACGCATGAATATCGTCGGTCACGATCAGCGTATGCGACTTGCCGTCCTTGCCTTGGCGCCAGAAGCCGTATAGGCCCTCCTCTTCCATCAGCCGATGGACAAAATTCCAGTCGGTTTCGCTCTGACGACAGTACGAGCGCGAGGGCAGAGGCTTCGACAACGCAAACTGATACTGTCCACGAGCCTGCGGATGCACATCGAATACGTCAGCGATGATGCGGTCGGCGCTATTGTCCTGCCAGTACCGCATATCGCGCCGGAATTTGAGGAAGTACATCCATGACGCGACGACAAGTTGATAGCTGGAGAGGCTACCGTCGTCGCCCAGCCTGCGCGCCGTGTGGATATAACCGTTGACTGGCAGATAAGACTTGTTCGCCTGCTGAATCCACAGCGTCATCGGTTGAGCGATCAACGCCTTGAGTTCGATGTCACCTGCCGTGGATACCAGGTCGAGCGTGACGCTAAAGTCGCGGCCGAGCTCGGAATAGGTCACGACCCGGCGCGGTATGAGCGCATTGTCCGGCAACGACGGGATGTCTGTCTTGAGCAAGCGATCTTGTTGGATCAGGCCACCACGAATTGCCTGAGCTAATTCAGTCATGTTCATGCGTTATCCATCTTCTTATTTGTTGCAAGCCCACGGTGGCTCGCGCTCTCACGGGGACGGCTCCCCGATAATGTCGCCGGAATTGTAGCGGAGCCGACAAGTCATGAGAATGTAGCCCGCTGAGGCCAGCAATATATCGAACCGGGAGCTTAAACACGAATCGCCCAAGAAGCATATGCGGTACATCCGTTGGGCCGTTGAAATTCGGCTCCGATCCTACGGCGCGCCGAAGGGATGCGCCTTCAGCTTGAACGGTAGATCCCGTGAATAGCGGGAGGCTCACCCGACACTGCCAGCGACGCCACCGCCCCACCGTCGAGCGATGCCAGTTTCGATGCCACCGCCCAAAACCGATCGCTTGCCATCCCCACCGAAACCCTTGTAGAATTACGCGTTCTGCGGGCGTCGTATAATGGCCATTACCTCAGCTTCCCAAGCTGATGACGTGGGTTCGATTCCCATCGCCCGCTCCAGTCTTTCTCAAACCCTTGCCGCGCAAAGCTTGCAGGGTTCTCAGGCAGCCACTGCCGCACTCCCCTCGATATCCGTCTCGAATGTGTGCCACGGCGCATGTCCGTCGCGGGGCCGTCGCAAGATCTCCCGATAGATCGCCCACGACGAAGAGTCCGGCGCTTGCTCCATCCGCAACTCACTTCCGGCCGCCCTCGCCCAACCTCATGCGAACGCTTGGCCCATGCACGCAACGCCTACCTCATGTCGCCCGCAACATCACGATGAGGACGGGCAAGCACAGCAAGCCGTGAAGCACGATCGCGCAATACGCCGGCATCGCATTCGCTCCGGCATCGCGGTTTGCATTCAGCAACGTACCGATCGCCCAAACGAGACCGCCGAGCGAAACGATTCCGCACAGGACGACAACAGCCAGCGCGGTACCGATCGCGCCGAACCCCGACGCCCCGGCAAAGGCCTCCGGACTATCAAAGATCGACAGGCCGACGATGCCGGCAATCGCACACTCGGCGAGCGCGAGAATCGCGGGGCCGCTACCGATCTTGCGACGCACGGAAGTTGTTTCGCTCATGGCTTTTCTCCCCAAAGGCCATTGGTCGTGGATCATGCCCACCCATCATCTGTCACTATCGTTGCCAGGGCAACCACACGCGTGACATGACGCATCATGGCGGCCGTCATCGCTTCTTGTCATTCTGGCCGCGAGCATTCGAAACGAAACGCGCGCTGTTCATTTTCATCACGTCGCGCACGCGTCTCCCACATCCGGTCATGCCGGTTGTGCGTCAGCGATTCTACTCAATCGCCTGGCAGCAGCCCATCGCCCGAACAATCACGAACCGCCCGAAGAAAAAAGGACACACCTTCCCTCACCAGGAAAGCATGTCCGAAAACCGGCGCCGGGGAGTGCGCCGTTAGCGCCAGCACCGATCAACCCTGCGTTGTGCGAGCCCGTCGTTCAGCTACCGTGCACCGCTTGCCAGGCCTCGTACAGGTCCTGCCCTTCATCGCGCGCACGGTGATAAACGAGCTTCATCTCGCGCTCTTCCGGCGGACGCGCGATCTCCACATACCCGCGCGCGGCCGACAGGTCATACGGTTCGCCGTCCTCGTTCGAGTACGCGTAATACACCTCACTGACGCCCGCCAGATACATCGCCGACAGGCACATCGAACACGGATACCCGCTCGCATACATCACCGAGCCGCTCAGGTCCGTGCTGCCGAGCGCCTTGCTCGCGGCACGCACGGCCTGCATCTCGGCATGCGCGCTCGGATCGCACGTCGCCTCCACTTCATTGACCGAACGCGCGAGCACCTTGCCGTCGCGGACGAGCACGGCGCCGAACGGCCAGGTCTTGCGCTCTCGCACGTTCTCCATCGCGAGGCGGATCGAGTCGACGAGGTAGGTATCGGTTTGAGACATAGAACTACTCCATTCAGGTGAGATCAACTGCCGCGGTACGTCGAGAACGACCACGGCGAGCAGAGCAGCGGCACGTGATAGTGCTGTGCCGGATCGAATACGGTGAAGCGAACCGGCACGACGTCGGACAGCGCACTCGCGTCCTTGAAATGCGCACCGATCGAGAAGCGCAGCTCGAACTGTCCGGCGCGCGCCGCTTCGCTGCGCAGCATCGGCGCGTCGGTGCGCCCGTCGGCGTTGCTGACCGTGCGATTCAGCAATCGGGGCGGCGTGACGCCGAGGTCATAGAGTTCGATCGGTACGCCGCCGATCGGCTTGCCGGTCGTCAGGTCGAGAACATGGGTGCTGATGCCAGCCATTCGCTTGCTCCAATTCTGGTCAAGGGATCCGGAAAGAACCTGCCGCTCAGCTGCCGCGGTAGTACGTGTAGTTCCACGGCCCGAACTGCACGGGCAGGTGCAGCCGTTCCGAGGCATCGGTGACGCGGAAGCGGATCGGCACCTGCGACAGGAACGACGGCGACGGCAGCCGCGCGCCCTTCATCCGGAAGTAATCGTCGACCTGCATCAGCAGCTCGTAGTCGCCTGCGACGTAGGTTTCGCCGATCAGCAGCGGCTCGTCGGTCCGCCCGTTCCGGTTGATGACCGCCTTGCGGATCGGCACGGTCTCGCCTTTCTCGATCCGCGAAAACTCGACGTGCATGCCGGCCGCAGGCGCACCGTGATAGGTATCGAGCAGATGAATGGTCAGGCGCGGGCTCGCGCCATGCTGCGAGATCGGATCGGCCGCCTGCGCGGGCTTCAGCGCATCGCCCTGCGCCACCGACGGCGTCGCGGCCTGTGCGCGGCCAGCCAGCAGCATGCCGCCGGCCGCAGCCATCGACGCCATCACGAATTGCCGGCGCTCACGCTTAATGAGTTCGCTCATGATCAGGACTCCTTCGACTTGCGTGCATGCACGATGCCGGTCACGACCAGCACGGCCGCCATCAGCTCGATCGCGGCGACGAGGTAAAGGCCCGGCGCAAGGCTGCCGGTCGCGCTCTTGACGAGCCCGAGCACATACGGCGCACCGAAGCCGGCCAGGTTCGACACCGAATTGATCAGCGCGACGCCGATCGCGGCGGCGCTGCCGGCCAGATACAGGTTCGGCAACTGCCAGAACACGGGAATCGCGCTCATCGTGCCGGCCAGCGCGACGATCATCGCGGCGATCGTGAACGCGGGTGCCACGCCCGGCATCCCGAGCAGCACGGCCATCACCGCCATCGCCAGCGCACCGCAGCCGGCCGGTATCGCGAAGTGCCAGCGCACTTCCTTGTTCCGGTCGGAACGCGCACCGTTCAGGATCATCCCGGCAGCACCGAACACGTACGCGAGCGCGGCGATCCAGCCGATCACCACCGTGGCGCCGAACCCCGAGTCGCGAATGATCGTCGGAATCCAGAACGTCAGCGCGGAGTTCGCGCACAGCAGGCAGAAGAAGATCGCGATCAGCAGCCACACCTTCGGATTGCGGAACAGCGTGCGCCAGTCGTGGCCGCGCTCGCCGAGTTCGCGCTTGTCCGCGTCCAGCACGTTGCGCACGACCTGCTGCTCGGCAACCGACAGCCACTTCGCCTGCTCGGGCCGGTCGGTCATGTAGAAGTACGCGACGATCCCTGCCAGCACCGACGGAATGCCCTCGATGACGAACAGCCATTGCCAGCCGTGGAAGCCGTGCGAACCGTCGAGCGACGTCATGATGCTGCCGGCGAGCGGGCCGCCGAGCACGCCGGCGATCGCCGACGCCGACATGAACGTGCCGAACGCCTTCGCGCGCCGCGAGCTCGGATACCAGTAGGTCAGGTACAGGATGATGCCGGGATAGAAGCCGGCCTCGAATGCGCCGAGCAGGAAGCGCAGCAGGTAGAACTGCGTCGGCGTCTTCACGAACGACTGCAGGATGCAGATGATCCCCCAGCCGATCGTGATGCGCATGATGGTCTTCTTCGCGCCGATCTTCTGCAGCAGCGCGTTCGATGGCACCTCGAAGAAGAAATAGCCGAGAAAGAAAATGCCGGCGCCGAGCCCGTAGACGGCCTCGCTGAACTTGAGCGTATCGAGCATCTGCAGCTTCGCGAAGCCGATGTTCACGCGATCCAGCCACGCGAGGACCCACAGTGCAGATAAAAACGGCAGAAGGCGCCACGACACCTTGCGATAGACGCGCTCTTCAAGCGTCGGCTCGACCGACGAATAGACTGACGAATGCTGTTCTGTGACAGACACGGGTGTCTCCTGAAATAACTCGGCCTTCCCGAGCCGGCGACGCAACCGCCCGCACGCAGCAGCGACATGCGGCGCTCCGGTCGTGCATCGGCGGCTCGCAGCGCCGTGAGCTTGTTGTGAAGCCTGACCATATAGCAGCGGCCCCGGCGCAGACAGGTTCGGGTTGTTATAGGCCCCATAGCAAACGGCGCTGCAGGCCGCCCCGTACCGCCTCGCGGGGTGTCGCCCGTCACGCGCGGCGGGCGTTGCGACGGCACCGGCGCCGCCATCTCCCGTATCGCCGTTGCCGCGCGGACGATGTGCGCGCCGCCGCGAACCGTTGACGCCGTTCGGCACTCGACGGCAAAGTGGAGCCGGTCAACGAACCCGAAATCACCATGCGCAACGACGATCCGCTGGACACCTACCTTCTTCGCGTCCTGTGCACGCTGGTCGAGGAACGCAGCGTGTCGCGCACGGCAATCCGGCTGAATCAGTCGCAGCCCGCGCTCAGCAGCGCGCTGAAGCGCCTGCGGAAGCTGTTCGACGATCCGCTGCTCACGCGCGAAAAGAACGAGATGGTGCCCACCGAGCGCGCGCTGCAGCTCACGCAGGACGCGCGGGTCGCGCTCAATGCGCTCGACAAGATGTTCAGCGCCGACGACGCATTCGATCCGCAGCGCTCCGACCGCACGTTCACGATCGCGATGCCCGACTACCTCGCGCCGCCGTTCTTCGCGGACCTGGCGCGGCGGTTCCGCCAGCACGCGCCGAATGCAAAGCTCGTCACGCTGCCGATGGGTGCCGAATACGACTACGAGAAGGCGCTGGCCGAAGGGCAGGTCGACGTCGTGATCGGCAACTGGCCGGCGCCGCCCGAGCATCTGCACATGAACGTGCTGCTCGAGGACGAGGTGGTATGCCTGATGTCGAAGGACAATCCGCTCGCGAAGCCCGGCAGGCTCACCGCGGAAAGCTATATCGACGCGTCGCACCTGGTGCCGCTGCCCTATTCGAGCTCGCAGCGCGGCGTCGTGGAAAGTTCGCTCGCGACCTTGCGCCTGAGCCGCGGCAGGCAGATGTCCTGCCCGTACTTCAGTCTCGCGCCCTACCTCGTCAGCGAATCCGACCTGATCCTGACGACCGCGCGGCATTTCGCGGCCTACTACGCGCGCCGCCTGCCGCTGCTGATCCGCCCGGCGCCGTTCAACTTTCCGCTGATGCGCTTCTACGTGCTTTGGCATCCGAACAAGCATCGTTCGAAAGCGCATGCGTGGCTGCGCGGCCTGCTGTCGGACAGCGGCGAGCGGCTGACGTCGATTGCCGGCGCCGCGTGACGCGCGCTGCTCGGCAGGCCCGGAACCGCCGGTGTACGGGGCCGATGCATCGGCTGGTATACGGCCAATAGGAGTTGCCTACTTCTGGTCGCAGCGGCGCGATTCCTATACTCGGAACCTCCATTCCCGCTCGAAGGTTCCTACAGACGATGTCCTCGACTCCACTCGACACCACCACGCTCGCCACGATCAACGCGATGGCGAAGGACCAGTTCGTTCAAGCGCTCGGCGACATCTTCGAACACTCGCCGGACGTCGCCGAGGACGCATGGGAAGCGCGCCCGTTCGATTCGGTCGATGCGCTGCACGACGCGATGATGGCCAGCATCCGCGCACGCGGGATCGATGCGAGAAAGGCATTCTTCGATCGCCATCCCGAACTGTCCGCGCAGGCGGTGCGCGGTGGCGGGCTGACCCATGCGTCGGTCAGCGAACAGACGAGCGCCGGCCTCGACGCGCTGACCGACGACGAGGAAATCCGCCTGCAGCGGATGAACCGCGCATATCGCGAGCAGCATGGTTTCCCGTTCATCATCTGCGTTCGCCACTACACGAAGGCCGGCATCTTCTTCGAACTGGAAAGCCGCGTGTCGCGCGAAACCGCATTCGAACTCGACTACGCGCTGCACCAGATCAAGGCGATCACGCGCCGCAGGCTCGACCAGCGCGTGGGGTGACGCACGCCGCGTTGCCTTGCGCAAGCCTCAGGACAGCGGGCCGAAGCGGCATTCGCTTCGGCCTTCGCACTATATGACCCCAAACCCGGCGCACCGCGATCCGGGACGACACGCACGCGGCCCGCGCCCGCCGCAACCTTGCCAGTCGGATCAAACCAGTCCATAATCCGGCTCTTTCCGGTTGGCTGAACGGGAAATCCTTCAGGATCAACGGCTTGGCGGTGTATCGCCGCGCCCGTCACCACGTTCCGCAACCGCGCGCCAGCCGCCTCGTCGAAGGCGGCTTTTTTGTACCGCGCCGGCGCGTCCCGCGCGCCCGATGCCCTCGCCCGCAACCGAGCCTTTCTCTGTACCGATGATGCACGACGATCCGAACGAAGCCGGCCTGCCGCCGCACGACGACGCCATTCCCGACGAAGCCGCCGACGGCGCCGACGAAGTCAATCCGCTGCACCACCGCCGCATCCGCAGCTTCGTCACGCGCGCCGGCCGCGTGTCGACCGGCCAGCGCCGCGCGCTCGACGAACTCGGCCCGCGCTTCGTCGTCCCGTATGCGCCGGAGCTGCCCGACTGGAATGCGGTGTTCGGCCGCAGCGCGCCGCGCATCCTCGAGATCGGCTTCGGAATGGGCGCATCGACCGCGGAAATCGCCGCGAACCGCCCCGGCGACGACTTCCTCGGCGTCGAAGTGCACGAGCCGGGCGTCGGCGCACTGCTGAAGCTGATCGGCGAGCAGGACCTGCCGAACATCCGCATCATCCAGCACGACGCGGTCGAGGTGCTCGAGCACATGCTCGCGCCGGAAAGCCTCGACGGCGTGCACATCTTCTTCCCCGATCCGTGGCACAAGGCGCGCCACCACAAGCGCCGGCTGATCCAGCCGCCGCTCGTCGCGCATCTCGCGTCGCGCCTGAAGCCCGGTGCGTACATTCATTGCGCGACCGACTGGCAGAACTACGCTGAACAGATGCTGGAAGTGCTCGGCGCGGAACCGACGCTCGAAAACACCGCTGCCGACTTTGCGCCGCGCCCCGACTATCGCCCGGTGACGAAGTTCGAACGGCGCGGGCTGCGGCTCGGCCACGGCGTGTGGGACCTGGTGTTCCGCAAGCGCGCCGGCTAAGCCATTCCGCTGAGGCGGAGCGCTGCCCCGGATGACAAAACGGCCCGACCGGCATTTGCCGATCGGGCCGTTTCCTTATCGGAGGCGCGCCGGCCTCCGTATCTGCATCACGCCCAGTTCAGCCAGCCGCTGTAGCCGACCAGCAGCACGAACAGCCCGAACGCGATCCGGTACCACGCGAACACCGTGAAGTCGTGCGTCGCGACGTAGCGCAGCAGCCAGCGCACGCACACGAACGCGCTGACGAACGCCGCGACGAGCCCGAGTGCGAACAGGCCGAGCGAATCGACGGTGAACGCCTGCCAGTCCTTGACGGTTTCATAGAGCGTCGCGCCGAAGATGATCGGAATCGCGAGGAAGAACGAGAATTCGGTGGCGACGCGCCGGTCGAGGCCGAACAGCATCCCGCCGATGATCGTCGAGCCCGAACGCGACATGCCGGGCACCAGCGCGAAGCACTGCGCGAGGCCGACCTTCAGCGCATCGAGCGGCGTCAGCGCATCGACCGACATCACGCGCGGCGGCTCGCGGCGCTCGCGCTGCCGCGCCTCGGCCCACAGGATGATCGCGCCGCCCACGACGAGCGCGAACGCGACGGGCACCGGCGAGAACAACACGGCCTTGATCTTCTTCTCGAACAGGAGGCCGAGCGCGATCGCGGGAATCGTCGCGATCACGACGTTCAGCGTGAAGCGCCGCGCGTCGGGCCGGCTCGGCAGCCCGGATACGATGGACGCGATCCGTTGCCGGTACTCCCAGCACACCGCGAGGATCGCGCCGAACTGGATCACGACGTCGAAGGTTTTCGCGTGCGAATCGTTGAAATTCAGGAAGCTGCCCGCGACGATCAGGTGACCGGTGCTCGACACCGGCAGGAATTCCGTCAGCCCCTCGACGACGCCGAGGATCAATGCCTTGCAGATCAGGATCCAGTCCATCCGTGGCCCAACTCCGAAATGGTCGAAAGGAAGGGCCAGGTTGCCGCGCGGCCCGCTCGGCCGCGCGGTTCGACGTCATTTTTCGACGATCGCCACGCGTATGCCGTTTGTAAGAATCGTAATTGTACCGGGTTCGTAGTTCACCCCGGCAAATTCCAGTTGTTCGGGCTTGAACGTGTAGATCGGATAGTTGGTCAGCACTTGCGTCGCGAGCAGGCCGGCGGCCGCGCCGACCTGCTGCGCATACATCTGCGCGTCGCCGTCGAGCACGAGGCTGTCGACGGCCGGCGACTTCAGCACGACCGAGCGGCTCGGCGCGTCGTATGCGAGCTGGCCCGACACGGTGAACTTGCCGCTGACGGGCGCGCGCAGGAACGGGCTCGCGAAATGCGCGTCGAGCTGCACGGCGACGCGGTTCTGGTCGGGCAGCAGGTTGACGGCCGGGTTCGCGAGCGACACGTCGACGACCTGCGCGACCGTCTTCTGGTACGGGAACTTGCGCGCGACGGCTTTCTGCACGTCGCCGCGCGAAAACGTGTAGTGATCGGGGATGAACGGGAACGTCGACGCGCACGCGGCGAGCGATACACACACGCCGACGGCGCCAATGATTGCAGCGAGAAAACGGCGCCGGCCGGGCGCGCAAGGTGCGGTCATGCTCAACTCTCTCCTTCCTGTATCGGGCGCAGCGGCGATCGGGTGATCGGCGCCGGGCCATGCCGGACAGCCGACCGGCGTTAGTGCGTCGGCGCGTGCCGCGGGTTCCCTCTGCCGCATCCGCCCCCAAACGCGGGCGGCAACCCGCTACCGCCCGATGCCGCCACGCGGCGGCGGCTGCGTCGCGACCTCGAGGCGCGTGAGCCACGCCAGTGCGTCGTCGCGCGATGCGCCGCACATGTCGGCGGACGGCTGCAACCCCGAACAGCAGGCGGGACGCTCGGGCCGGCCGAAGATCCGGCAGCGCAGGTCGTCGCCGAGCTGCACGCAGCGCACGCCGGCCGGCTTGCCGTCGGGCATGCCCGGAATCGGGCTGGAAATCGACGGCGCGATGCAGCACGCGCCGCAGCCCTCGCGGCACGCGTGCGGCGGCGGGACATCGGCGGGCGCCGGGCGGACAGGCATTTCGACGGACACTCGGTTCTCTCGACGAACAACAAAAAACGGTGCGACAACCGGACGCGGCGTCCGGCAGCCCACCCCGCATTGTGCCATCGCCGGCTGCGACGTTATTACACAATGCAGCCGAATCGCGCGTTTATATACTCGAAAGCATCTAAAAAGCGCGAAGACCGTCATGAGCTCTGGTTCTGCCGACACAATGTTCCGTCCCGATTTGCTCGCGAAATACGGCGCGAACGGGCCGCGCTATACGTCGTACCCGACCGCGCTGCAGTTTCGCGATGATTTCGATCCGGCCGACTACGTGCGTGCGGCGACCGACCCCGGCGCGTCGTCGAGCGAGCTGTCGCTGTACTTCCATATCCCGTTCTGCAACACCGCGTGCTTCTACTGCGGCTGCAACAAGATCGCGACCAACAACCGTCGCCGCGCGCGCCCGTATCTCGACCAGCTGAAGCGCGAAATGGCGCTGCAGGCCGCGCTGTTCGATCCGTCACGCCCGGTCACGCAACTGCACTGGGGCGGCGGCACGCCGACCTTCCTGTCCGACGACGAGACGGCCGAACTGATGGCGGCCACCCGCGAGCACTTTGCGCTCGCGCCGGATGCCGACGCCGAGTTCTCGATCGAGATCGACCCGCGCACGGTCACGCCCGCGACGCTCGTGCACCTGCGCACGATCGGCTTCAACCGGCTGAGCCTCGGCGTGCAGGATTTCGATCCGGTCGTGCAGCAGGCGATCAACCGCGTCCAGCCGCTCGCGATGACGGCCGACCTGCTCGGCGCCGCGCGCACGACGGGCTTCCATTCGGTCAGCGTCGACCTGATCTACGGCTTGCCGCACCAGACGGTCGCCGTGTTCGCGCGCACGCTCGAGACGATCATCGAACTCGCGCCCGACCGGCTGTCGGTGTTCGGCTACGCGCACATGCCGCACCTGTTCAAGATGCAGCGGCAGATCGACGATGCGACGCTGCCGCCGCCCGAAACGCGCATCGCGCTGCTCGGCCTCGCGATCGACATGCTGACGTCGGCCGGCTACGTGTACATCGGGATGGACCACTTCGCGCGGCCGTCCGACGAACTCGTGCGGGCACAGCAGAACGGCACGCTGCAGCGCAATTTCCAGGGCTACAGCACGCGCGCGGATACCGACCTCGTCGGCTTCGGCGTGTCGTCGATCGGCAAGGTCGGCGACGTCTACGCGCAGAACGCGAAGGACCTGCCCGCGTACGGCGCCGCGCTCGACGCGGGCCGGCTGCCGATCGCGCGCGGCGTGCGGCTCACGCCCGACGACCGGCTGCGCCGCGACGTGATCACGCAACTGATGTGCAACCTCGAACTGCCGTTCTCGCATGTCGAGGCCGCGCACGGCATCCGCTTCGCCGATCATTTCGCGCGCGAGCTCGACGCGCTGCGCCCGTTCGAGCGCGACGGGCTGCTGACGATCGCGCGCGACCGCCTGACGATCCATCCGGCCGGCCGGATGGTCGTGCGCAACATCGCGATGGCGTTCGACGCGTATCTCGGCCAGACGCCTCGACAGCGCTACTCGCGTACGGTCTAGCGTCGACGGCAAACCGGCGGCCGCACGCGGGCGGCCGGTTTGATACAGTGTGAGGCTTCCCTCCGCCAGAACCCGCACGATGCGCACCACCAAAGCGACCTACGCGGTCGAACGCCTGAAGACCCGCTCCGGCAACCCGCATTTCGCGGCCGTCGCGATGGCGGGCGGCCTGTTCTATCTCGTCGACCGCTCGGGCGGCACCGCCGAGAAGCGCTGCGAGCCGCTGCCGCTCGACGAGTTCGTCAAGTTCGTCGACGAATTCGGCCCCAAAAAGCCGCGCAAGGCGAGCAAGCTCGACCTCGCATTCGAGGCGCAGATCAAGAAGAGCAAAGAGTAAAGGTCTGTTGCAGGCCGCTTGAAGGCTTGATTGCCGCCCTGTTTGGTACAATCGCGGAGTTTATCTACCCCCGCTGATGGCCGACCAGGCTGCGTGACCACACCATGAATATCGAAAACGCGCGTTTCAACATGATCGAACAGCAGATCCGGCCGTGGGACGTGCTGGATCTGGACGTCCTGGGCCTGCTGTCGATCGTCAAGCGTGAACACTACGTTCCGGCCGAATACCGCGATCTCGCGTTCGCCGATCTCGAACTGCCGCTGCCCGGCGGCGCCAGCAAGATGCTGTTCCCTCGCGTCGAAGCGCGCGTGCTGCAGGAGCTGACGGTCAAGAAGCACGAGAACGTGCTGCTGATCGGCGCGGGCTCGGGCTACCTGGCCGCGCTGTTCGCGCATCGCGCGCAGCAGGTGACGGCCGTCGAGATCGATCCGGCGATCGCGAAGTTCGCGGAAGACAACCTCCGCAACGACGGCGTGACCAACGCGGAAGTCGTGCTCGGCGACGGTTCGCGCGGCTGGGCCGGCAAGGCGCCGTACGACGTGATCTGCGTCGCGGGCGGCCTGCCCGTCGTGCCGCAGGAAATGCTCGAACAGCTGAAGGTCGGCGGCCGCCTGTCGGCATTCGTCGGCGGTCGTCCGGTGATGAAGGCGCAGATCATCACGCGCATCGACGACAAGCAGTACCGCGTCGCCGACGTGTTCGAAACCTACATCGACCACCTCGTCAACGCGATCGAGCCGTCGCGCTTCAAGTTCTGAGCAACGGAGCCTCCATGCAGATCCTGACGCCCGCGATGCTCGCGGAATGGCTCGGCGATAAAGCACGCCCCGCGCCGATCGTGCTGGACGTACGCGAGCCGTGGGAAATCGCGACCGCGCAGATCGCCGGCAGCGTATCGATCCCGATGCAGCAGATCCCCGCGCGCAGCGAAGAGCTCGACGACGAAGCAGAAATCGTCTGCGTGTGCCATCACGGTATGCGCAGCGCGCAGGTCGCGATGTTCCTCGAATCGCGCGGCTTCACGAAGCTGTACAACCTGCAAGGCGGGATCGACGCGTGGTCGCGCGACGTCGATCCGTCCGTGCCGCGTTACTGACCTTGCCGGCGGCGCATCGCGCGCCGCCATACCGGTGACCGGCACCGCGCCGGCCGCACCGATCCGCCGAACGGGCGCGCACTGCGCGCCCGTTTCTCTTTCCCGCCCTACTCCGTTTCCTTCAGCGCGCCGGCGACGAGCGCGAACAACCCGGCAATCTGCGCGTCGTCGATGACGAGCGGCCAGAACGCGAGCATGTCGCCCGCATAGCGGATCGTCGCACCCTTCCGGCAGCGCATGCAGGCACCGGAACGGTGAACCACGACCGTGCACCATTTACGCCCGCGAACCTGCACCGCAACGGACCGCGCATGCTGCACGACGCGTCATCCGCACCACCGCAACGCCCGGCACCGCGCCGCGCAGGCACGCCTGGCGTGCATCCGCGCGACTGGCACATGCCTTGCGTTACCCGATGGCAGGCGCCGCCACGGCGCACGCACATCCAACACGTCAAGGGGAAACAGATGAAACGTCGCAGTCTGTTGAAGTTCGGTTCGATGGCCGGCGCGCTCGCGCTGGCGGGCAAGAGCCCGTTCGCGCAAGCGGCCGATGCGGGCACCGGCCCGATCAAGGTCGGCATCCTGCACTCGCTGTCGGGCACGATGGCGATCTCGGAGACGTCGCTGAAGGACACCGCGCTGATGACGATCGCCGACATCAACAAGAGCGGCGGCGTGATGGGCCGCAAGCTCGAGCCCGTGGTGGTCGATCCCGCGTCGAACTGGCCGCTGTTCGCGGAGAAGGCGCGCCAGTTGCTCACGCAGGACAAGGTCGCATGCGTGTTCGGCTGCTGGACGTCGGTGTCGCGCAAGTCCGTGCTGCCGGTGTTCGAGGAACTGAACGGGCTGCTCTACTACCCGGTGCAGTACGAAGGCGAAGAAATGTCGCGCAACGTGTTCTACACGGGCGCGGCGCCGAACCAGCAGGCGATTCCGGCCGTCGAGTACCTGATGAGCGCGGAAGGCGGCGGCGCGAAGCGCTTCTTCCTGCTCGGCACCGACTATGTCTATCCGCGCACGACCAACAAGATCCTGCGCGCGTTCCTGAAATCGAAGGGCGTGAAGGATGCCGACATTCAGGAGGTCTACACGCCGTTCGGCCATAGCGATTACCAGACCATCGTCGCGAACATCAAGACCTTCTCGCAGGGCGGCAAGACGACCGTGATCTCGACGATCAACGGCGACTCGAACGTGCCGTTCTACAAGGAGCTCGGCAACCAGGGGATCAAGGCGACCGACGTGCCGGTCGTCGCGTTCTCGGTCGGCGAGGAAGAACTGCGCGGGATCGACACGAAGCCGCTCGTCGGCCATCTCGCCGCGTGGAACTACTTCATGTCGGTGAAGAACCCGACCAACACGAAGTTCAAGGATCAGTTCGCCGCATGGGTGAAGGCGAACAACCTGCCGGGCGGCGCGAAGCGCGTGACCAACGACCCGATGGAAGCGACCTACGTGGGCATCCACATGTGGAAGCAGGCCGTCGAGAAGGCGAAGAGCACCGACGTCGACAAGGTGCGCGTCGCGATGATCGGCCAGACCGTCGCCGCGCCGTCGGGCTTCACGCTCGCGATGGACGGCAACCATCACCTGCACAAGCCGGTGATGATCGGCGAGATCCGCGGCGACGGGCAATTCAACGTCGTGTGGAAGACCAAGACCGCGGTGCGCGCGCAGCCGTGGAGCCCGTTCATCGCGGGCAACCAGGGCAAGCCGGACATCGTCACGTCGATCCCCGCGTTCCTGCGCCGGCAGCGCGCGGCGCTGGCCTGACGCGGTGCGGCGCGTCGCGCCTCGGCGTGACGTGCCGCTCGCATGCAGGTGCCGATGCGCCGGCAGCGTGTGCGGTGACGCACCGCACGCGCCGGCGCGTCGCCGCATGAATCCGCTTCCTTCAGCCCGACAGGATTTCCCGATGCCTATTCGCTTTCGCCGAGCCGCCGTCGCGATCGTCGCGTGCGCCGCCCTCGCGGGCGCGCTGCCGCGCGCCGCGTTCGCGCTGACGGCCGCCGATACCGCCGCGCTTGCCGGCGACGACTTCGATGCGAAGACGGCCGCGATCGACCGGCTCGCCGCCGATGCCGATCCGCGCGCCGTCGCCGTGCTCAACGCGCTGTCGGCCGGCGACGCGCTCGCGACCGGCGACGGCCGCCTGCTGATCCAGACCGGCGACACCGCGCACGACGCGCTCACGCAGGCCGCGACGACGGCCGGCGACGCGCAGCCCGTGATGCTGAACAACCTGCTGCGCACGAAGATCGCCGGCACACTGTCGGGGCTCGCGCTCGCATCGCCCGATGTCGCCGCGCGACGCGACGCGATCGATGCGCTGCTGAAGTCGCCCGACCCGGCGCTCAAGCCGATGATCGACCGCGCCCGCGCGAAGGAAACCGATCCCGCGCTGAAGCGTCGCCTCGATGCACTGTGGGCGATCGCCGCGCTGCACGATGCCGATCCGGCGAAACGCCTCGACGCCGTGCAGGTGGTGGCCGCGCGCCGCGACCTCGACATGATCGAACAACTGCGGCCGCTCGTCGCGAAGAACGCGGACGGCAGCTATGCCGAGCCTGACGCGCGCGTGCGCGATGCCGCGCAGCAAGGGCTCGACGCATTGCACTCGCTGCAGCGCCGCGGCGAGATCGTCGGCACGCTGTTCGCCGGCCTGTCGCTCGGCAGCGTGCTGCTGCTTGCCGCGCTCGGCCTCGCAATCACATACGGGCTGATCGGCGTGATCAACATGGCGCACGGCGAATTCCTGATGATCGGTGCGTACGCGACCTATGTCGTGCAGACGCTGATCCAGCGTTACGCGCCCGGCGCATTCGACTGGTATCCGCTCGTTGCCGTGCCCGTGTCGTTCGCGACGGCCGCGCTCGTCGGCATCGTGCTCGAACGGCTCGTGCTGCGCCATCTGTACGGCCGCCCGCTCGAGACACTGCTCGCGACGTTCGGTGTGAGCCTGATCCTGATCCAGGCGACCCGCATGCTGTTCGGCGCGCAGAACGTGCAGGTCGTGAACCCGTCATGGATGAGCGGCGGCGTGACAGTGATGCAGAACCTGATCCTGCCGTACAACCGGCTCGCGATCCTCGCGTTCGCGCTTGCAGTGGTGTTCGTCGCGTGGGCCGTGCTGACGAAGACGCGGCTCGGCCTGTTCGTGCGCGCGGTCACGCAGAACCGCCGGATGGCCGCATGCGTCGGCGTGAAGACCGCGCGCGTCGACGCGTATGCGTTCGCGTTCGGCGCGGGCATCGCCGGCCTCGGCGGCTGCGCACTGTCGCAGATCGGCAACGTGGGCCCCGATCTCGGCCAGAACTACATCATCGATTCGTTCATGGCGGTCGTGCTCGGCGGCGTCGGGCAGATCGCCGGCACCGTGCTCGGCGGCTTCGGGCTCGGCCTCGCGAGCAAGGCGATCGAGCCGTTCTGGGGCGCCGTGCTCGCGAAGATCGCGGTGCTCGTGATGATCGTGCTGTTCATCCAGAAACGTCCTCAGGGCATGTTCGCCCCGAAGGGCCGCAGCGCGGAGGCTTGACGTGACTTTCATTACCGATTCGATGTCGAACCCGGTCGCCGACGCACCGAAGCCCGCTGCCGCCGCACGCGCAGCAGACGGTTTCGCGCTCGGCCTGCCGCCCCGCCCTGCGCTGCTGTCGCGCCGCGCGTGGCTCGCGCTCGTCGCGCTGTGCCTCGCGATCGGCATCGGCGTGCCGCTCGCCGCGCTCGTCGCGCCCGAAGCGAGCGCATTCCATCTGTCCGCCTACGCGATGACGCTCGCCGGCAAGCTGATGTGCTACGCGATCGCCGCGCTCGCACTCGATCTCGTCTGGGGCTACTGCGGGATCCTGAGCCTCGGCCATGGCCTCTTCTTTGCGCTCGGCGGCTACGCGATCGGCATGTACCTGATGCGCGAGATCGGCCGCGACGGCAAGTACGGCAGCGACCTGCCCGACTTCATGGTGTTCCTCGACTGGCATCAGCTGCCGTGGTACTGGAGCGGCACGCAGCATCTCGCGTGGGCGCTCGCGCTCGTCGTGCTCGTGCCGGCGGTGCTCGCATGGGTGTTCGGCTTCTTCACGTTCCGCTCGCGCGTGAAAGGCGTGTACCTGTCGATCATCACGCAGGCGCTGACGTTCGCCGCGATGCTGCTGTTCTTTCGCAACGAGACCGGCTTCGGCGGCAACAACGGCTTCACCGACTTCAAGCGCATCGCCGGTTTCGCGATCACGTCGCCCGGCACGCGCACGGTGCTGTTGCTGCTGACGTTCGCGACGCTGGTGCTCTCGTTCATCGCCGCGCGCGCGATCGTCACGAGCAAGCTCGGGCGCGTCGTCACCGCGGTGCGCGACGGCGAGACGCGGCTGATGTTCCTCGGCTACAGCCCGCTCGCGTACAAGCTGTTCGTGTGGACCGTGTCGGCCGTGCTGTGCGGCATCGCAGGCGCGCTGTACGTGCCGCAGGTCGGCATCATCAATCCCGGCGAGATGTCGCCCGGCAACTCGATCGAGATGGCGATCTGGGTCGCGGTGGGCGGGCGCGGCACGCTGATCGGGCCGATCGTCGGCGCGTTCGCGGTGAACGGCGCGAAGAGCCTGTTTACCGCGTACTTCGCCGAATACTGGCTGTTCTTCCTCGGCCTGATCTTCGTGCTCGTGCCGCTGCTGCTGCCGCGCGGGATCATGGGCCTCGTCGAAACCGTGCTCGCGAAGGGGAAACGTGCATGAACGGAACGGCCCTCTACCAATTCACGCCGCCGCCGGAAGACGAACTGCTGGCCGTCAGCGGCACCGCATCGATGGGGCGCGTCGTGCCGCCCGGCATCGATACGTCGCACGGCACGATCCTCTACCTCGAGGACATCGAAGTGAGCTTCGACGGCTTCCGCGCGCTGAAGAAACTGTCGCTCGCGATCGACGCGGGCGAGCTGCGCTGCGTGATCGGCCCGAACGGCGCCGGCAAGACGACGATGATGGACGTGATCACCGGCAAGACGCGCCCCGATGCGGGCAAGGTGTTTCTCGGCCAGACGCTCGACCTCGCGCGGATGAGCGAGCCCGAGATCGCGCGCACGGGCATCGGCCGCAAGTTCCAGAAGCCGACCGTGTTCGAGCAGCATCCGGTGTGGGAAAACCTCGAACTCGCGATGCAGACCGACAAGGGCTGGCTCGCGTCGCTGCGCGCGCGGCTCGACCGCACCGCGCAGGCGAAGATCGAAGAGACGCTCGCGCTGATCGGCCTCGAAAGCCACGCGTACCGCGCGGCCGGCGAGCTGTCGCACGGGCAGAAGCAGCGGCTCGAGATCGGCATGCTGCTGATGCAGCGCCCCGCGCTGCTGCTGCTCGACGAGCCCGCGGCCGGGATGACCGACCACGAGACGATGGAACTCGCCGAGCTGCTGAACACGCTGCGCGGCACCTGCTCGATGATGGTCGTCGAGCACGACATGGAATTCGTCGCGGCGCTCGCGGGCGACACCGGCCGCGTGACGGTGATGGCCGAAGGCGCGGTGCTCGCGCAAGGCACGCTCGACCAGGTCAAGCGCGACGACGCGGTGATCGAGTCTTACCTCGGACGTTGAAACGATGCTGAAGATCGAAGCACTGAACCAGTACTACGGCGGCAGCCATATCCTGCGCAACGTGAACCTCGCCGCCGACGACGGCAAGCTCACCGTGCTGCTCGGCCGCAACGGCGTCGGCAAGAGCACGTTGCTGCGCTGCCTGATGGGTGTCGTCGCCGCGAAGAGCGGCAGCGTGTCGTGGCGCGGCACGGCGCTCGGCGCGCTGCCGCCGTATGCACGCGTCGCGGCCGGGCTCGCATACGTGCCGCAGGGCCGCGACATCTTTCCGCGGCTGACCGTCGAGGAGAACCTGCTCGTCGGCGCGGCGAGCCGCAAGGCGCCGTCGAAAGTGCCGGACCGCATCTACGACCTGTTCCCGGTGCTGAAGGACATGCGCGCGCGGCGCGGCGGCGACCTGTCGGGCGGCCAGCAGCAGCAGCTCGCGATCGGCCGCGCGCTGATGAGCGAGCCGCAGCTGCTGATCCTCGACGAGCCGACCGAAGGGATCCAGCCGTCGATCATCCAGGACATCGGCCGCACGCTGCGCCAGCTCGTCGACGAATCGAACATGACGGTGCTGCTCGTCGAACAGTATTACGATTTCGCGCGCTCGATCGCGGACCGCTACTGGGTGATGAGCCGCGGCGAGATCGTCGCGGGCGGCGACGCGCGCGACATGGAAACGAACGGCGTGCGCGAACTGATCGCGGTGTGACCCGCGGCAACGCGGCAGGCACGGGCGGCCGGTTCGCGGTGCGGCCGCACGCGGCGCTTTCAACGAACGCGGCATCTGCATTATTGTTCCGGTAGCATCCACGTTCCTCGCGCCCGTTTCCGTCGTTTCCCGCTCGCCGCCGATGTCCGCCTCCGATTCCCACGCCTCGCTGTCCCGCCCCGCTGTCGCCAAGTCGTGGCGCGGCCGCCTCGAACTCGGCTTCGAGCGGCACGGTGCGCGCACGACGCTCGCGCACCGGCTGCACGACGGCCCGCTGCGCGTGCAGCGGCCGCTGTACCCGGAAGGCGACGCGATCTGCCATGCGGTGATCGTCCACCCGCCGGGCGGCGTCGCGGGCGGCGACCGGCTCGACATCGACATCGCGCTCGGTGACGGCACGCACGCGGTGCTGACGACGCCCGGCGCGACCAAGTGGTACAAGTCGAACGGGCTCGACGCGACGCAGCGCATCGGCATCACGGTCGGCGAAAACGCGAAGCTCGACTGGCTGCCGCAGAACGCCCTGTTCTTCGACGCGGCGCATGCGTCGCTCGACTTCACGGTGACGCTCGGCGCAGGCGCGAGCGCGATCGGCTGGGACGCGACACAGCTCGGCCGGCAGGCGGCCGGCGAAACCTGGTCGGCAGGCCGCATCGCGTCGACCTCCGCGCTCGTCGATGCCGACGGCCGGCCGCTGTGGACCGAGCGCGCGCTGCTCGACGCGCGCGATCCGCTGCGCGGCGCGCTGCAGGGCCTCGCAGGCTTCCCCGCGTACGGCACGCTGTGGGCTGCCGGCGCCGCGTGCGACGCCGCGCTCGCCGAAGCGCTCGCCGCGCGGATGCCGTTCGACCACACGCTGCGCGCGGGTGCAACCTGCGTGACGCCCGGCGTCGTGCTCGTGCGCGCGCTGTCGACGTCGATGGAAGCGCTGCAGCGCCACTTCACCGATTGCTGGCTGCAGTTGCGGCCGATCGTGCACGGCGTCGACGCACGACCACTGCGCCTCTGGCAAACCTGAGCGCGCTCGCGCCACGCACCGTTTCGGCGCAGCAGCACGTCCGGCGCTGCACGTTACCCATGCACCGCGCACCACGAACGCGCATCGCACCGCGTTCCATGCACATGGCACGCGCCTTGCTGCTTACATAACCGATACACGGCGCGCGCAAAAACGGCGCGGTGCTACGATGACCTGCACGTCCGCCCGGTTGGGCGCGCACCGATAAAAATTACGTTTTCCTGAACGTTTGCCTTCATGAAACTGACTCCCCGAGAAAAGGACAAGCTGCTGATCTTCACGGCGGCGCTGCTGGCCGAACGCCGTCGCGCGCGCGGCCTGAAGCTCAACTATCCGGAAGCGGTCGCCTTCATCACCGCCGCGCTGATGGAAGCCGCGCGCGACGGCAAGACCGTCGCCGAGGTGATGCACTACGGCACGACGCTGCTCACGCGCGACGACGTGATGGACGGCGTGCCGGAAATGATTCCCGACATCCAGGTCGAGGCGACCTTCCCCGACGGCACGAAGCTCGTGACCGTCCATCACCCGATTCCGTGAGGCCACGCATGATCCCCGGCGAAATCCTCACCGACGACGGCGAGCACGAACTGAACGCGGGCCGCGAAACGCTGACGCTCGTCGTCGCGAACACCGGCGACCGCCCGGTGCAGGTCGGCTCGCACTACCACTTCTTCGAAGTCAACGACGCACTGTCGTTCGACCGCGCGGCCGCGCGCGGCTTCCGGCTCAACATCGCGGCCGGCACCGCCGTGCGCTTCGAGCCGGGCCAGACGCGCACCGTCGAGCTCGTCGCGCTCGCGGGCGATCGCGCCGTCTACGGTTTTCAGGGCAAGGTGATGGGGCCGCTTTGAGCGCACGCCCCATTCTTCAGGTCTTCAGGAACAGCACGAGATGACACTACGCTTGAGCCGCCGCGCGTACGCGGAAATGTTCGGGCCGACGACGGGCGACCGCGTCCGGCTCGCCGATACCGAACTGCTGATCGAGATCGAACGCGACTTCACGACCTACGGCGAGGAAGTGAAATTCGGCGGCGGGAAAGTGATCCGCGACGGGATGGGCCAGTCGCAGCGCGTGTCCGCCGACGTGCCCGACACGGTCATCACGAACGCGGTGATCCTCGATCACTGGGGCATCGTGAAAGCCGACATCGCGATCAAGCACGGCCGCATCGCCGCGATCGGCAAGGCCGGCAATCCGGACATCCAGCCGGGCGTGACGATCGCGATCGGCGCCGCGACCGAAGTGATCGCCGGCGAAGGGCTGATCGTGACCGCGGGCGGCATCGACACGCACATCCACTTCATCAGCCCGCAGCAGATCGACGAGGCGCTCGCATCGGGCGTCACGACGATGCTCGGCGGCGGCACGGGGCCGGCCACCGGCACCAACGCGACGACCTGCACGCCGGGCCCGTGGCACATGGAGCGGATGCTGCAGGCCGCCGACGGCTGGCCGATCAACCTCGGCTTCCTCGGCAAGGGCAACGCGAGCCTGCCCGAGCCGCTCGTCGAGCAGATCGCGGCCGGCGCGATCGGGCTGAAGCTGCACGAGGACTGGGGCACGACCCCCGCCGCGATCGACAACTGCCTGTCGGTTGCGGACGACACCGACACGCAGGTCGCGATCCACACCGACACGCTGAACGAAGCCGGCTTCGTCGAATCGACGGTCGCCGCGTTCAAGGGCCGCACGATCCACACGTACCACACCGAAGGCGCGGGCGGCGGCCACGCACCCGACATCCTGAAGGTGTGCGGCGAGGCGAACGTGCTGCCGTCGTCGACCAACCCGACGCGCCCGTACACGATCAACACGCTCGACGAGCATCTCGACATGCTGATGGTGTGCCATCACCTCGATCCGTCGATCGCCGAGGATCTCGCGTTCGCCGAATCGCGGATCCGCCGCGAGACGATCGCGGCCGAGGACATCCTGCACGATCTCGGCGCGCTGTCGATGCTGTCGTCGGATTCGCAGGCGATGGGCCGCGTCGGCGAAGTGATCATCCGCACGTGGCAGACCGCGCACAAGATGAAGGTGCAGCGCGGCGCGCTGCCCGGGGACGGCGCGCGCAACGACAACTTCCGCGCGAAGCGCTACGTCGCGAAGTACACGATCAACCCGGCGCTCACGCACGGCATTGCGCACGAAGTCGGTTCGATCGAGCCCGGCAAGTGGGCCGACCTCGTGCTGTGGGAGCCAGCGTTCTTCGGGATCAAGCCGTCGATGATCCTGAAGGGCGGGATGATCGCGGTCGCGCAGATGGGCGACCCGAACGCGTCGATCCCGACGCCGCAGCCCGTCCACTATCGCGAGATGTTCGCGACGCGCGGCGGCGCGCTCGCGCGCACGTCGCTGACCTTCGTGTCGCAGATGGCGGCCGATGCGGGCATCGCGGAACGCTACGGCCTCGCGAAGCGGATCGTGCCGGTGCGCAACTGCCGCAACGTGACGAAGGCCGACATGATCCACAACGCATGGCGGCCGTCGATCAGCGTCGACCCCGAAACCTACGACGTGATCGCCGACGGCCAGTTGCTCACCTGCGAGCCGGCGACCGTGCTGCCGATGGCGCAGCGCTATTTCCTGTTCTGATGTCCGGTTCCTGTCTCATGCGCACCCTCGACAAACGCATTGCCCCGAACGTGAAACTCGCCGCGTCGCTCGTCGCGCGCGCACCGACGCTCACGCTCGCGTATGACGCCCGCTGCAAGAGCCGCCTCGCGGCGACGCTCGACACCGGCGAGGACGTCGCGGTCCTGCTGCCGCGCGGCACGGTGCTGCGCGACGGCGACGTGCTCGTCGCCGACGACGGTGCGCTCGTGCGCGTCGCCGCGGCGCCCGAAGCCGTGCTGCTCGTGCGCGCGGACGATCCGCTCACGCTGATGCGCGCCGCGTACCACCTCGGCAACCGTCATACCCCGGTCGAAATCGGCGACGGCTACCTGAAGCTCGAAGCCGATCCGGTGCTCGCAGACATGCTGCGCCGGCTCGGCACGCAGGTCGAATCGTCGAGCGCGCCGTTCCAGCCGGAAGCCGGTGCGTACGGCGGCGGCCACAAGCACGGGCACAACGCGACGTTCGCCGAGGACTACGCGCTCGCGCAGCAGGTGTTCGGCGAACACCACGGGCATTCGCATTCGCACGATCACGATCACGATCACGATCACGATCACGATCACGATCATCAGCATGGTCCCGGATGCACGCACGGCCACGGCCATGACCACCACTGAACTCGTCGCGCTGCTGCACCTCGCGTCGCCGGCGCTGCCGATCGGCGCATACAGCTATTCGCAGGGCCTCGAAGCCGCGCTCGACGCGAACCTGATCCACGACGCCGATTCCGCGCGCGACTGGATCGCGAGCGGCCTGACCGACGTGCTCGCGCACGGCGAGCTGCCGTTCCTCGCGCACCAGCTCGCACGCTGGCACGCGCACGACGCGCACGCGCTCGCCACGGAGAACGCGTGGTTCGTCGCAAGCCGCGAATCGGCGGAACTGCGCCGCGAGACCGAACAGATGGGCTGGTCGCTCGCGCAGCTCTGCGCGTCGCTCGAATGGGGTGATGCCGCGCGCCGCGCGACGCTCGCGTCGATGTCGCCGGTCGCGCTGCCGACCGCCTTCGCATACGCAGCCGCCGCGCACGACGCAAGCGCCGACGCGACGCTCGCCGCGTACGCATTCGGCTGGGTCGAGAACCAGACGTCCGCCGCGCTGAAGGCCGTGCCGCTCGGCCAGCTCGCCGGGCAACGCATCATCGTCGCGCTGCGCGGCGCGATCGACGCGGCCGTGCGCCGCGCACTCGCGACGCCCCCCGACGCCGTCAACACATTCGCGCCGCAGCTCGGCATCCTGTCCGCGCGGCACGAAACCCAGTACTCGCGGTTGTTCCGCTCCTGAACACGACGCTACCCGCCATGAACGCACCTGCTCCCTCCTCCACCCGCCGCACGAAGAAACTGCCGCCGCTGCGCGTCGGCATCGGCGGCCCAGTCGGCTCCGGCAAGACCACGCTGCTCGAAATGCTGTGCAAGGCGATGCGCGACAAGTACGACCTCGTCGCGATCACCAACGACATCTATACGAAGGAAGACCAGCGGTTGCTGACGGTTGCGGGTGCGCTGCCAGAGGAGCGCATCATGGGCGTCGAGACGGGCGGCTGCCCGCACACGGCGATCCGCGAGGATGCGTCGATCAACCTCGAGGCCGTCGACCGGATGCTGTCGCGCTTTCCCGACGCCGACATCGTGTTCATCGAATCGGGCGGCGACAATCTTGCCGCGACGTTCAGCCCCGAACTGTCGGACCTGACGATCTACGTGATCGACGTCGCGGGCGGCGAGAAGATTCCGCGCAAGGGCGGCCCCGGCATCACGAAGTCCGACCTGCTCGTGATCAACAAGACCGATCTCGCGCCGCTGGTCGGCGCGAACCTCGACGTGATGGCGTCCGACACGAAGAAGATGCGCGGCGAGCGGCCTTACGTGATGACGAACCTGAAGGCGCTCGAAGGCGTCGCGGACGTGATCGCGTTCATCGAGAAGAAGGGCTTGCTGACGGTCTGAGCGGCGCGGCGGCGGCACACGGCGCCGCCACGCGTGCCCGGGCGGCATGGCGCCGCCTTCGTCTATTTGTCGGAAGGGTCCTGCGCGTCCTGCTGCGTGCGCTCGCCGCGTTCGGCGGGCGGCAGCAGTGCCGCGAGCACGTCGACCGTGCGCGCGGTCGCGCCGCGGTGACGCGCCGCGAACGCCGCGCCGGCCGCGCCCATCGCGATGCGCCGCGCCTTGTCGGCGAACAGCGCGTCGAGCACGTGCGCGAGATCGAGCGGATCCTCGACCTGCATCGCCGCGCCGGCCGCGACCGCGTCGGCGGTCGCCTGCGTGAAGTTGAACACGTGCGGGCCGATCAGCACCGGCACGCCGACCGCGCACGCTTCGATCAGGTTCTGTCCGCCGAGCGGCAGCAGGCTGCCGCCGATGAACGCGACGTCGGCGGCAGCGTAATACGCGCCAAGTTCGCCCATCGAATCGCCGAGCAGCACCGTCACGTCGCCCGGCAGC
This sequence comes from Burkholderia sp. S-53, assembly GCF_025560745.1. Lineage (NCBI taxonomy): Bacteria > Pseudomonadati > Pseudomonadota > Betaproteobacteria > Burkholderiales > Burkholderiaceae > Burkholderia > Burkholderia sp. S-53. The sequence continues at coordinate 933,026 of NZ_CP090483.1, read as the reverse complement.
GCTTCGGCGGCCGGGTGGCCGGCCGCGAGCGCGGCCGTGTCGGCGGCCCATGTGGAGCGTCGCATGCACTTGAGTCCGCTGCGCCCGACGAGCGCCTCGACCTCCGCAAAACGCTGCGGATGACGCGGCACGAGCACCAGCAGCGCGCCGGGCGTGTTCATCGCCGCGAACGCCTGCAGCACCAGCGCCTCCTCGTTCTCACGCGTGCTGGCGGCGACCCACACGGGCCGCGCGCCGATCGCGTCGCGCCACGCATGGCCGCGCGCCGCGAGTTCCGGCGGCGTCGCCATGTCGAACTTCAGGTTGCCGAGCACGGCCACGTTGCGTGCGCCGAGCGACGTCAGCCGCTCCGCATCGGCCGGGCTCTGCGCGAGCACGCGCGAGAAGCCGCCGAACACGTCGCGCGTCGCCGTGCCGAACTTCGCCGCGCGCCGGAACGAACGCGCGGACATCCGCGCATTGGTCAGCACGAGCGGCACGTCCGCGCGGCGGCACTCGTCGATCAGCGTCGGCCACACCTCGGTTTCCATCACGAGACCGAGCGTCGGCCGCCATGCGTGCAGGAAACGCCGCACCGCGCCCGGCATGTCGTACGGCAGGTAGCAGCGCAGCACGCGATCGCCGAAGATCTGTTCGCCGGTCGCGCGGCCGCTCGGCGTCATGTGCGTGAGCAGGATGCGCGCATCGGGGCGTGCGCGCATCAGCGCATCGATCAGCGGCTGCGCGGCGCGCGTTTCGCCGACCGATACCGCATGCACCCAGATCAGCGGCGCACGGTCGTCGCGCGAGCGGCCGGCCGCGTGACCGAAGCGTTCGCCGATATGCTCGCGATAGCCGCGCTCCTTGCGCGAGCGCACGTAGAGCCGGATGACCGCGACAGGCGCGACGAGCCACCACAGCGCGCGATAGATCGCCCTCAGCATGCTGCGGCCCCCGTCTTGCGTCGAAGCAGGTGTGCGCTCAAACCAGCGCCCTGCCCTTCAGGCGTTCGAGAATGCCGAGCGGCGCGCATTCGCGGCGGACCATCGCGTCGACCGGCAGGAAGAACGTCTGCTCGAGCATGAACTGGCCGGACATCACAGCGTGCGAAGTCTGGTCCGAGAAACATATCCACACGCTGCCCGGCGGGAACGGCATCGTCTGCTGCGGGCTCGTCTTCTGGTAGTCGAGATCGGCCTTCATGCTGTCGTGCAGGTTCAGCATCAGGTGGTCGTACGCGCTGCGCGGCGTCTTCGTCACGTGCAGCAGGTTCAGCAGCCACGCGGACCCGGGGAACTGCGGCTTGATGCGCGGCAGGAAGCGCTTCGCGACGTCCTCGAACGGCTCGCCGACCCGCCACACCCGCGGTGCGCCGGCCGGGTTCACGTTCGTGAACACGCGCAGGATGCGCTCGCCGTAGTTCGGCCGCGACGGGAACGCGTCGACGTGCAGCCGGCTGTCGTCCTTGCGCCACGACGTCTGGCGCGTCTCGACCCGCATCAGCCGCAGGCTCGTCGGCGCGACGCGCAGCTTGCCGCGGTATTCGGGAAACAGGCCGTCGACGAGCGTGCCGGCCTGCTGCTGGAAGCGCGCGACGAGCGCGCGCACGGCCGACTGCGTGACGCTGTCGCCGAGCACGCCGGCGAGCGCGCCGCCGTTCGGCGCGAGGCTGATGTTCTTGCGTTTCGGATCGGCGAGCGCCGGATCGAGCAGCGCTTCCTCGCCGCCTTCGATCGCGAAGCGCAGGTGCGGGAAATACAGCACCTTGCCTTCCTCGACCGCGGCCAGCAGTTGCTCGCGCGGCGCCGACAGGTTGTGTCCGCTCCAGTCGGCGGACGGGACTTCGATGATCTGGGATTCGCTCATGATCGGTTCGCGTAATTGACAGGCGTTACAGGAGACCGAAGCCCGCGAGCGCCGACTTCACCTGCGCGATCGACGGAGGTTGCCCCGCCGTGCCGAGATTGACGACGTTCGGCGACCAGTAGCCGCCGGTCCGCCAGGCCGTCGCGAAATTGTACAGTTCGACCGTCGGACGCTTCAGCGCGGCCGCGATGTGAACCAGACCTGTATCAACCCCGACGGTTGCGGCCGCGCCGTCGATCAGCCCGACCACGGCCGGCAGCGACAGCTTCGGCGGCACGATCGCCGCCGCGCCAAACTCCTTCGCGAGCCGCTCGCTCGTCGCGCGTTCCGCGTCGTTGCCCCACGGCAGCACGAGCGACGCGCCGCGCCGCACGAGCGCCTGCCCGAGCTCGACCCACGCAGCGTCCGGCCACTGCTTGTCGGCACGCGACGTCGCATGGACGAACACCACGTACGGCACCGGCAGGTTCAGGCCGAGCGCGGCCACCGCGAGCGCCGCCGCGCGCGTGTCGACGCCGAACTCGACCGGGTCGGCCGGCGTCGGCACCGGGTCGCCCAGCGCGGCCGCGACGAGTTGCCGCGAGCGCTCGACGACGTGCGTGCGCGGCGCGATCGGCACGCGCTTGCGGTAGAAGAAGCGCACGGGCCATTCGTAGCCGGCGCCGTCGGTGCGGTTGCCGAGCCCGACGAGCGGGCCGCGCGCCCAGCTTGCGACCCAGGCCGTCTTGATGAGGCCCTGGCAGTCGATCACGAGGTCGTACTGCTCCGCCGCGAGGCGCTGGCGGAATGCGCGGATCTCACGCCACGTGGCGCCCGAGAACGGCTTCTTGCGCCAGCGGCGCAGCGAGAACGGCAGCACGTTGCGCACGCCGTCGACGAGCCGCACGAGGTCGACGAAGCTTTCCTCGACGAGCCAGTCGATCTGCGCATCGGGGTGGCGGCGCCGGATATCGGCGATCACCGGCATGTTGTGCACGACGTCGCCCAGCGACGACACGCGCACGATCAGGATCTTTTGCACGCTGAAAAAACGCCGGCTGGCAGCCGGCGACAGACATAAAGGAGCGATTTTATCGCGCCCGGGGAGACAGACAGACAAAAAGCGGCGCACGCCTGTGGCGTGCGCCGCTTTTCGGGGAGGGCGCGACCGCTAAATCGGCCGTCGCGCCGTTGGCGGCCCGCAGGCCGCCGACACTCAGAACGGCAGCTTGACGTCCGGCTTCGCGGCCGTCAGCACGCGGCGGAAGTCCTCCTGGATGCGCTTGAGCCCTTCCTGCGTCTCCGACTCGAAACGCATCACGACGACCGGCGTCGTGTTCGACGAACGCGCGAGACCGAAGCCGTCCGGGTACTCGACGCGCAGGCCGTCGATCGTCACGACTTCCTCGGCGCCGTCGAACTTCGCCTCTTTCTGCAGCTTGTCGATCAGGCGGAAGTTCTCGCCCTCGTCGAGCCACAGCTGCAGTTCGGGCGTGCTCATCGCGTCCGGCAGCCCGTTGAGCAGCGCGCTCGGGTCGGCCGACTTCGTGAGGATCTCGAGCAGGCGCGCGCCCGTGTACAGGCCGTCGTCGAAGCCGTACCAGCGATCCTTGAAGAACACGTGGCCGCTCATTTCACCGGCGAGCGGCGCACCCGTCTCGCGCAGCTTCGCCTTCACGAGCGAGTGGCCCGTCTTCCACATCAGCGGCTCGCCGCCCTTCGACTTCACCCACTGCGCGAGGTTACGCGTGCACTTCACGTCGTAGATGATCTGCGCGCCCGGGTTGCGCGACAGCACTTCTTCCGCGAACAGCATCAGCTGGCGGTCCGGATAGATGATGTGGCCGTCCTTCGTGACGACGCCGAGGCGGTCGCCGTCGCCGTCGAACGCGAAGCCGAGCTCGGCATCGGTGTCCTTCAGCGCCTGGATCACGTCCTGCAGGTTTTCCGGGTGCGCGGGATCGGGGTGATGGTTCGGGAACGTGCCGTCGATGTCGGTGAAGCGCTCGACGAGTTCGCAGCCGAGCGCCTTGAACAGGCGCGTCGCGAGCGGGCCCGCGACGCCGTTGCCGGCGTCGACGACGAGCTTGATCGGCCGCGCGAGCTTCACGTCGCCGACGATGCGCGCGATGTACTGATCGGCGACGTCGACCTGCTCATAGGTGCCGCTGCCCGTCTCGAAGCGCTCGTCGACGATGCGGCGGTACAGTGCCTGGATCTGCTCGCCGTAGATCGCGGCGCCGCGCAGCACCATCTTGAAGCCGTTGTAGTCGGGCGGGTTGTGGCTGCCCGTGACGACGATGCACGAATCGACGCGGCGCTCGCCGCCCTTCAGCGCAAGCGGCACGTTCGCCGCGAAATAGCCGACCGGCGTCGGCACCATGCCGACGTCGACGACGTCGACGCCCGCCGCACGCAAGCCGTCGGCCAGTGCGCCGACGAGTTCCGGGCCGGACAGGCGGCCGTCGCGCGCGACGACGACCGCGTCGCCGCCCTGGGCGCGCACTTCGCTGCCGAATGCCCGGCCGATCCCGCGCGCCGTGTCGACGTCGAGCGTCTTGCCGACTACGCCACGAATGTCATATGCCTTGAAGATGGATTGGGAGATCATCGATTCTCTTCTCTCGGTTGCGTGCATGAAAAATTGTCTGGCCGCGTCTCGCCGGTGCCGCGCATGATACATGCAGGCCCGGCGAAACAAGGAACGGAACGGCTGGAGCGGCCCCGATCCCACTTATAATCGCGGGTTTTGATGACGCGCATGTCGCCCATTTTAATGCCTAGCCGACCCGCCGCCGCCAACCTGCAGCCTCCGGGCACCCTGCCGGCCGCCCTGCGCGCGTGCGCCCGCCGCGCATGCTGAAGCGCTTCGGCAACCCGGATGTCGCGAAGGCCGTCGCGAACCTCGTCTGGCTGGGGCTCGAACGGCTGACGCAGATCGGCGTCGCGATCGCGATCAGCGGTCTTCTGGCCCGTTATTTCGGGCCGGATGTGTTCGGCAAATGGCAGTATGCGAATACGCTCCTCCTGGTACTGGCGCCGCTCACCTGGGTGTGCGGCGCGGAAATCCTCGTTCCGACCATCGTCCAGCGCCCGCCCGCCCAGCTCGGCGCGGTGCTCGGCAGCGCGTTCGTGCTGCGCATCGCCGTATCGGCCGCCGCGCTCGTCGCGACCTGGATCGCGATCGCCGCGGGCGCCTTCGATCCGCTGGTCGGAGCGATGCTCGCGGGCCTGGCGGTCACGATGATCTTCCGCGAGCCGTTCGTCGGCGTGATCAACGCGTGGCTGCAAAGCATGACCTACAGCAAGCCGCAGCTCGTCGCCAGCATGGTCACCGCGCTGGCGAAGGCGCTGCTCGTGTGGCTGCTGGTCCGCGCGGCCGCCGGCCCCGCGCACTTCGGGTGGCTGTGGGCACTCGAGGCCGCCGCGATCGGCTTCGCGCTGCTGCTGTACTACCGGCATCGTAACGGCGGCGCGCTCGGCTGGGCGTTCGATAAACCGCTGTTCAGGCACTTTGCGACCGCCGGCACCGTGTTCTGGCTCGGCCTCATCTGCATGTACCTGTTCCTGAAACTCGACCGCCTGATGCTCGAGCGTCACGTGTCGTTCGCCGATCTCGGCCGCTACTCGGCCGCGCAGCAGCTCAACGAGAACTGGATCACGCTCGCGCTGATGCTCGCGCAGACGATTGCGCCCGCCTTCGTCTACCGCGTGCAGGACGTAGCGCGGCTGCGCCGCAACATCGTCCGGCTGATCGCGATGACGGCCTGCCTGATGACGGCCGGCGCGCTCGTGCTCGACGCGGCCGCCCCGCTGATCGTCGGCAAGGTGTTCGGCCGCGGCTACGAGGCATCGGTCGACATCTTCCGCTGGGCCGTCTGGCTGTCCGTGCCGGCCGGCATCGAGGCGATAGGCAATCTTATCGTTCTCAAATATCAAGCAAAATTCGTGTTGCTGTCGAAATGGCTGCTCGCGCTGGCGATCGCCGCGCTCGTCAACCTGTTCGCGATCCCCCGGCTCGGCCTGTACGGCGCGCTCGTCGGGCTGGCGGCCGGCTACCTGGCCGCCGCCGCCGTCAACTTTTATTACATCCGTTTCAAGCTGCGAACATGACGTCCCCCGCTTGCCCGCCCCCGCTCGACGACGTGGCCGTGCTGATGCCGGCCTACAACGGGCATGAAGACGTCGACCGGACCCTGGCCTCGTTTCGCGAAGACGCGCCCGTGCACGTGCTGATCGTCGACGACGGCAGCACGCCGCCGATCGTCGCGCCCGACCTGCCCGGCCTCGCGATCGAGGTGCTGCGCATGCCGCAGAACGGCGGCATCGAGCGCGCGCTCGCGGCCGGCATCGACGCGCTCGCGGCGCGCGGCTTTCGTTATGCGGCGCGCATCGACGCGGGCGATCTCGCCGCGCCGCAGCGCCTCGCGAAAGAACGTGCGTATCTCGGCGCCCATCCGCGCGTGGCCTGCGTCGGCATGTGGACCCAGGTCGTGTCGCGCGCCGGCGAGCCGCGCTTCATGCTGACGCCGCCCGCCGATCCGCGCACGCTGCGCCGCACGCGCTTCCTGCGCTCGCCGCTCGTGCATCCGTCGGTGATGCTGCGCATCGACGCCGTGCTGGAAGTCGGCAACTATCGCGCGAAATACCGCGCGGCCGAGGATCTCGATCTTTTTTTACGGTTAATGCAACGCTACGATTGCGCGAACCTGCCGGAACTCGGGCTCTATTACGAACTCAACGAGGGCGGGATCAGCGCGACCAAGCGCCGGCGCCAGCTGGTATCGACGCTGTCGCTGCTGCTGCGCCACTTCAACGCGCTGAACCCGTACGACTGGGCCGGCCTCGCCAAGAACCTGCTGCATTTCGTGACGCCGTATCGCACGCTGCAGCGGATCAAGCAGACGCTGTTCGCCGCGCGGCCGTCCGCTTGACGCGGATCCGGCCCCTTCGGCATTTTCGACGCTTTATTTTTTTCTTTTTTCATGTCCGCCACCTCCCCGCTGCGCATCGCGCTCGTCTGCAACACGGCCTGGGCGATCTACACGTACCGCCAGGGTCTGATCCGTGCGCTCGTCGCGCGCGGCGCCGAGGTCATCGTGATCGCACCGCACGACCGCACGGTGCCGCTGCTCGAGCAGATGGGCTGCCGCTACGTGGCGCTCGCGGTCGCGTCGAAAGGCACGAGCCCGCGCGAGGATCTCGGCACGCTCGCGGCGCTGGTGCGTCACTACCGCGCACTGCAGCCCGATCTCGTGTTCCACTACACGATCAAGCCGAACATCTACGGCTCGGTCGCCGCGTGGCTCGCGCGCGTGCCGTCGATCGCGGTCACGACGGGGCTCGGTTACGTCTTCATCCAGAAAAGCCGCGCGGCGAGCGTCGCGAAGCGCCTGTACCGGTTCGCGTTCCGCTTCCCGCGTGAAGTCTGGTTCCTGAACCGCGACGATCTCGCAACCTTCACCGACGAACAGTTGCTCGCGCATCCCGACCGCGCACGGCTGCTGCACGGCGAAGGCGTCGATCTCGAACAGTTCGCGCCCGCGCCGCTGCCCGGCGGCGACGCGCCCGTCTTCATCCTGATCGGCCGGCTGCTGTGGGACAAGGGCGTGCGCGAATACGTCGAGGCCGCGCGCATCGTGCGGGCCCGCTACCCGAACGCGCGCTTCCAGCTGCTCGGGCCGCTCGGCGTCGACAATCCGAGCGCGATCGGCCGCGCGGATGTAGACGCGTGGATCGGCGAAGGCATCGTCGAGTATCTTGGCGAAGCGCACGACGTGCGCCCGCACATCGCGGCCGCCGATTGCGTCGTGCTGCCGTCGTACCGCGAAGGCGTGCCGCGCACGCTGATGGAAGCATCGGCGATGGGCCGCCCGATCGTCGCGACCGACGTGCCGGGCTGCCGCGACGTCGTCGCCGACGGCGAAACGGGCTTTCTGTGCCGCGTGCGCGACGGCGCGAGCCTCGCGGAGCAACTGCTCCGCATGATCGAACTCGGAACGGCCGGACGCGACGCGATGGGTGCGCGCGGCCGGCAGAAGGTCACGGCGGAATTCGACGAGCAGCAGGTCGTCGAACGTTACCGGCAGACCATTCATTCGTTGACAGGCATCACTCTCTGAAGGAGCGCATCAGCATGACCGCTAAAGGCACCATCCTCGTTACCGGCGGTGCGGGCTATATCGGCTCGCACACGGCCGTCGAGCTGCTCGACAACGGCTACGATGTCGTGATCGTCGACAACCTCGTCAACAGCAAGGCCGAGTCCGTGCGGCGCATCGAGCAGATCACGGGCAGGACGCCCGCGTTCCACCAGGTCGACGTGTGCGACGAAGCCGCGCTCGCGAAGGTGTTCGACGCGCACCCGATCACCGGCACGATCCATTTCGCGGCGCTCAAGGCCGTCGGCGAATCGGTCGCGAAGCCGCTCGAGTATTACCAGAACAACATCGGCGGCCTGCTCGCCGTGCTCAAGGTCATGCGCGAGCGCAACGTCAGGCAGTTCGTGTTCAGCTCGTCCGCGACCGTGTACGGCGTGCCCGAGCGCTCGCCGATCGACGAGTCGTTCCCGCTGTCCGCGACGAACCCGTACGGCCAGTCGAAGCTGATCGCCGAGCAGATCCTGCGCGATCTCGAGGTGTCGGATCCGACGTGGCGCATCGCGACGCTGCGCTACTTCAACCCGGTCGGCGCGCATGCGAGCGGGCTGATCGGCGAGGATCCGGCCGGCATCCCGAACAACCTGATGCCGTATGTCGCGCAGGTCGCCGTCGGCAAGCTGGAAAAGCTGCGCGTGTTCGGCTCCGACTACCCGACGCCGGACGGCACGGGCGTGCGCGACTACATCCACGTCGTCGATCTCGCGAAGGGGCACATCGCCGCGCTCGACGCGCTGGCGAAGCGCGACGCGAGCTTCGTCGTGAACCTCGGCACGGGCCAGGGCTACAGCGTGCTGGAAGTCGTGCGCGCGTTCGAGAAGGCGTCGGGCCGCCCGGTGCCGTACGAGCTCGTCGCGCGCCGCCCGGGCGACATCGCCGAGTGCTACGCGAACCCGCAGGCCGCGGCCGACATCATCGGCTGGCGCGCGACGCTCGGCATCGACGAAATGTGTGCCGACCACTGGCGATGGCAGGAGGGGAACCCCCGCGGTTTTGTATAATCCGCTGTCCATTTTTCGAGCGATCCCATGCTCAGCTTCGCGTCCGGCTTCATCGTCTCCCTGCTCGTCACGCTGTTCATCGTGCGCTACGCGCACCTTCACGAGAAATTCTCGATCGACAGCGACCTGGCCGGCGTGCAGAAATTCCACGTGCGGCCCGTGCCGCGGGTCGGAGGCATCGGGATCCTCGCGGGCGTCGTCGCATCGGCGCTGATCCTGCTCGGGCGCTATCCGACGATCGCCGGCAGCATTCTGGGCATCGCCGCCTGCGGGCTGCCGGCGTTCCTGTCCGGCCTCGTCGAGGACCTGACCAAGCGCGTGTCGCCGCGCGCGCGGCTGCTGTGCACGATGGGCGCGGCCGCGCTCGCGTTCGGGGTGATGGGCATCGCGGTCAAGCGCATCAGCGTGCCGCCGCTCGATTTCCTGCTCGGCTACGTCGCCATTTCGGCGTTCGTCACGGTGCTCGCGGTCGCGGCGCTCGCGAATGCGATCAACATCATCGACGGCTTCAACGGGCTTGCGTCGATGGTCAGCTTCATGATGTTCGCGTCGCTCGCGTACGTGGCGTTCCAGGTCGGCGACCCGGTCGTCATGTCCGCGTCGATCATCATGATGGGCGCCGTACTCGGCTTCTTCCTGTGGAACTTCCCGGCCGGGCTGATCTTCCTCGGCGACGGCGGCGCGTATTTCATCGGCTTCATGCTCGCGGAGCTCGCGATCCTGCTCGTGATGCGCAACCGCGAGGTATCCGCGTGGTACCCGGTGCTGCTGTTCATGTACCCGATCTTCGAGACCTGCTTCTCGATCTACCGGAAGAAATTCATCCGCGGGATGTCGCCCGGCATTCCGGACGGCGTGCACCTGCACATGCTCGTGTACAAGCGGCTGATGCGCTGGGCGGTCGGCACGAAGCACGCGCACGACCTGACGCGCCGCAATTCGCTGACGTCGCCGTACCTGTGGCTGCTGTGCCTCGTCGCGGTGATTCCCGCGACGCTGTTCTGGCGGCACACGGTGCACCTGTTCGTGTTCGTCGTGCTGTTCGCGTTGACGTATGTGTGGCTTTATCTGAGCATCGTGCGGTTCAGGGCGCCCAGGTGGATGGTGGTGAGGAAGACGCGACGCGGGCATTGAGCGGCCCTCCGCCAACCGACGCCGGCGGCTTACGGTGCCTCAAGCCCCGCCCACGCAACGAACGAAACACTAACTTCCAGTAGAATTGCTGCTCCAGTGCGGCATTAGCGTATAGATCACGACGTTACCGTCGTCCTGAACGTAGGTGACTGCGCCCGGATTTCCACTGGTGTTGGAATACCAGAGCGGTGTGTGCGTCGAACTGTAGACGACCAGATTGCCATCCGCTTGCATCGTCGCATAGGCACCCGAATGACCGAACGTACCGGAATTCCACTGCGGAACGCCCTGGCGAAGCAGCACCAGATTGCCGTCGCCCTGCATGACCAGCACGTTTGCGCCGTTGCCTGAAGTAAAGCTCTGGCCGTTGCTGATGGTGACGCCGCCCTTCCAGACGGCAGGGCCGCTCGAGGAGTTGACGTATCCCGTCGTCGCGGTCGCGGTGGAAAATGCCGGTACGTACGCGTAGATCACCAGGTTGCCGTCGTCTTGCATCGCAAGAAATTGGCTGTAAGGCGTGCTGTTGGTCGACGAGAACCAGAGTGCCTTGCCGCTCGCGCTGTAGACCACAAAGTTGCCGTCAGGCTGGAAGGCCGCATAGGCTCCGGAGTTTCCGAAGGTTCCGGAATTCCACACCGCGCCGCCATTGGCCACGTTGTAAAGCACGAGGTTGCCGTCGTATTGCATGAGGAGTTGATGGTTCCCGGACGGCGAGTACAGGGTTTGCCCCGGGTTCAGCGTCGTACCTTCATTGACGATACCGCCGTAGATGGGCGACGTCTGCGCGCATATTGCCGAATGCAACACGCTGATATTCGGCGAGCCCCAACCTGTCACGAAGTCCCATCCCGGGCCGGCGCTGTATGCGCCGTTCGTCCCGTAGGTGACATCGCGGAAGATGGCCGGGGTAGTTGCTTGAAAGCTGTATAAGGTGGGCGCGGCGAATCCCAGGTTCGTCACGCAAGGGCCCGAGAGCATGCGCGCCCAGGTTGCCGCAAACAGCGGCGCGGCCAGGCTTGTTCCTCCCACGGTCAGCGATTGTCCGCCGACAATGACCAGCGCACCGCTGTCGGGATCGGCATCGAACGCAAGATCCGGGACGCCCCGATAGGCTCGCCCATTGAGTTGGGATACGTTCGACTGCCACGCGGGAATGGGCTCCACGACGCTGATGCCGCCACCACTGTTGCCCCAGGCCGTCTCGCCGGCGTAGCTTCCATTCGCGTTCGTGTACACGCTTGTGCCGCCCACGGCTACGACATACGGAGAGCTCGCCGGATATTCCACCGAGGTGCCGGAACAGCCATAGCCAACGCTGCCTGAATCCCCCGAGCTGATCGAGAAAGTCTGTCCTTGCGCGACGGCGAGTTTGAGCAGCAGATCGACTGATACGGTTGGCGCCCAGGTCTCGCATCCGCCGATGGACATGTTGATGACCCGGGCGGTATTGTCTGCCACCGCCAGATTGATGGCGGAAGCCATGTCGATCCACGCGAAGGATGACGCAACGTAGAAATTGAGTTGCTTGAGGCCACCGGACATTCCGACAATGCTCTGGCTATCGAGCGACCATTCGATGTTCGCGCTCGTGTCGGCGCTTGGTATCCCGGCATTGATGACCGAGACGGGTACCGCGGGCAGCTGGTTGTTGTTTTCGAAGGTAGTCAGGTCGATGAGCGGCTGTGTCAGGTTTCCTTCGGCAATGATCCCCACCGTGACGTTGCGGGCCGTTGGAGCGCTGCCGACGGAATAGATGCCAGGAAAAGCAGTCGGGTTATGACCTACCGTGATTGCTGCTGGCGACGGCGCGCCTGCTTTTTGCGCACCGCCCGCGAGCGAAGCCCGGACGCTGTGCGTATGCACGCGAGTCGCGGTATCCAGTCCTAACACCGATTGAACGACACCGCTGATCGCATCGGGCACCGTCTCGGCAGTGAGGTTGACATGCGTCCGGCTGCCGTCCGCCATCGCGACCGGCACCAGCGTCGTCCTGAACACGCCGGATACCACATTGGCCGGGGCATCGGCCTCGACGATCATGTTGTTGCCGGCCGCTTTGATGTTCGTGAAGCCATTACTTCGCAGGTAGGCCTTCACGGCCGAGACCTGCCCGGCCGTCGGAGCGTACTGCGCGGCGACCTGCGCCGAGGTCAGCACGGCTCCGAAACTGGCGCTGCCACGCGTCCTTGCTTGCTGCAGAAATCCATCCAATGCGGCTTCGTTGTTGAGCTTGAGTACCAGCGCAACATGGACGGGCGTCGTGGCGCTCAACGGCGCCAAACCCACGACATTGCCCGCGGCCCGCAGTGCCGACAACTTGTACGCCTGTGCCGTGACCGCCGTCGTGCTGTCGCCGCCCCCGCAGCTTGCAAGCACGAACACCGCGAGTGCCGCGATCATCGATCTGGCAATGTGCCCGGTCTTCATCGGAATGGTCTCTCTTTTGGATTATTTATTTAAATTTTTTGCAACTCCTCTTTTTATTTCAGCATCCGATCGTTAATTGGCGTGCTCGCCAAGTTCAATTCCGTTGATAAAACATATGCAGGAATCAGCCAACAGTCAAACACGCTCGGCGAGCGGGCGCGAACGGGTTAAGCCATGCCTTGATTCGAATAATGTCGCCGCGCAAATCCTTCAGGTGACATGCAATCAACGGGCCGGCAAACCCCACAAACAAAAATGCCGTCCAGTACTTCTACTGAACGGCATGGATTTCGCGGGACACCTGGTTTTGGCGATGTACGACACCGGGTCGATTCGATCACTCGCTGGAAACCGCCCGCTTCGGCACGCTCTGCAGCACCGGCGCAACCGCTGTCTGGTACTCCGGCACCCAGCGCCGCAGGTCGCGCCGCACCTCGTCGTCGGTCAGCACGCGGTGCTGCATCAGCCACGGCAGCAATTCATCGAGCAGGTTGTCCGGCACTTCCCGCGCCCGCGCGATCCGCAGTTTCGGGTGCGGCGTGCGTGTCGTCGCCTCGTCGTCCGCGAGCAGTTCCTCGTAGAGCTTCTCGCCGGGCCGCAGCCCCGTGAATTCGATCCGGATCTGTTCTTCCGAGAAACCGTACAGGCGGATCAGGTCGCGCGCGAGATCGACGATCTTCACCGGCTCGCCCATGTCGAGAATGAAGATCTCGCCGCCATGCCCCATGCTCGACGCCTGCAGCACGAGCTGCGACGCTTCCGGGATCGTCATGAAGAAACGCGTGATCTCCGGGTGCGTGACCGTCACCGGGCCGCCCTTCGAGATCTGCTGCTGGAACTTCGGGATCACGCTGCCCGCGCTGCCGAGCACGTTGCCGAAGCGCACGGTCTCGAACTGCGTGCGCCCGCTCGTCTGCTGCAATGCCTGGCAGGTCATTTCGGCGAGGCGCTTGCTCGCGCCCATCACGTTGGTCGGATTGACGGCCTTGTCGGTCGAGATCAGCACGAAGTGACGCACGTCGTGGCGGATCGCCGCGCGGGCCACGCGATACGTGCCGAGCACGTTGTTGCGCAGCGCCTGCCATGCGTTGTGCTCCTCCATCAGCGGCACGTGCTTGTAGGCGGCCGCATGGAACACGATGTGCGGTGCATGGTGCGACATCACCTGGTCGAGCAGCAGCGAATCCTTCGCGTCGCCGATGATCGGCAGAACCGGCAGGTCCGGGAAGCGCTCGCGCAGTTCCTCGGTGAGCCGGTACATCGCGTACTCGGACAGGTCGAACGCGACGAGCTGCGCCGGCGCGAAGCGCAGGATCTGCCGGCACAGCTCGGAGCCGATCGAGCCGCCCGCGCCCGTCACCATCACGACGCGGCCGCGCAGCAGCGCCTCGACGTGCGGCGTGTCGATCGTCACGGCGTCGCGGCCGAGCAGATCCTCGAGATCGATGTTCCGCACCTGCGAAAGGAAGCCCTGCCCCGGCATCAGCGCAGTCAGCGAAGGCAGCACCATCGCCTTCACGCCGGCACGCACGCACAGCGTCGCGACGCGGCGCTGCGTTTCGACCGACGCCGACGGAATCGCGATGATCGCGTACTCGACCTTCATCGCATCGGTCCAGTGCTTCAGGTCGTTGAACGAGCCCAGCACCTTGTAGCCGTAGATTTCCCGGCCCTGCTTCGTGACGTCGTCGTCGAGCAGGCCGACGAGGCGCCATTCGCCGGAGCGCGACAGTTCGCGCGCGAGACTCGCACCGGCGGTGCCGGCGCCGAGCACCAGCACCGGCTTGCCCTTCCCGACCAGGCCGCCGTACAGGTAATACTCCTTCGTCGCGCGATACAGCGCGCGCGCGCCGCCCATCGCCAGGAACAGCATCAGCGGCGACAGGAGCAGTACCGAGCGCGGAATGATCGGTGCCGGCTGGAACATCACCGCGCCGATCATCACGATCACGCCACCGCCGACCACCGCCTTCGCAATGCGCATCAGGTCGGGCAGGCTCGCGAACACCCAAAGCCCGCGATACAGGCCGAACCCGTGGAACATCAGCGCATAGACAGGCAGCACCCACGTCAGCGCCATCAGCGCGCCGCTCAGGAAATCATGCGGAACGCTGCCGTTGAAACGAACGAGATAAGCGAACAACCATGCGGCGACAACCGCCGTCAGGTCGAACAGGAAAGCACTCAGTGACAGCCAGGATGCCTTGGATCGCAACATCGGCAGGAAACCTCAAGAGTTGTTTTCGGCGGCCGACTGAAACCGGCGCCAACGCATGTCGATCAACCATCCGAAGCATGCCAGGACGCCATACCACGCGATGAACGACAGCCATTGCTGCAGCTCGGGGCGGCCCTTTGCCCACACGGCGACAATTATGCCCGCGAGCATGATGAGGTACCAATAAAGAGCGGTCCGACCGTGACCTACGCCCGATCGGACCATCCTTTGATAATAGTGCTCGCGGTGCGCCTGCCAGAACTTTTCTCCGCGTAACAGGCGTCTCGAAAGTGTTACAGATGCATCGGCAATAAAGGGCGCGAACACCATCGCGGGAAACCAGATCGGCCAGACGCCGGTACGCCAGCCCCAGTAGCCCAGCGCGCCAGCCAGGAATCCGAGCGGAATCGAGCCGGCGTCGCCGAGGAACAGCCTGGCCGGGTGGAAATTGAGCAGCAGGAAACCCAGTGCCGCGCCGGCGACCGCCGCGCCCGCCACGACGAGATCGGGCGACGCCTGCGCGCCATTCAGCGCCGCGACCGCGTACCCGCCGAAACCGAACAGCGCCATGCCGCCCGCGAGGCCGTCGGCGCCGTCCATGAAGTTGTACAGGTTCGTCAGCCAGACCATCGCGAAGCCCACGCCGACAAGCAACCACCAGGGCGCGTCGGCCGGAAAGACGACGATCAGCGCGACGACTGCCGCGAGGTGCGCCGAGAACCGCACGCGGGCCGGCAGCCCGCGCCGGTCGTCGATCTGCGACATCGCGGCCAGCCCCGCGGCGGCGATGGCGACGAGCCACAGTCGCGGCGCCAGCGCCAACAGCGCAACGATGGATACCGGCACGATGCCCCATCCGCCGACGCGCGGCGTCGGCAGCGTATGGAGCGAACGGTCGTTCGGAATGTCGGTTGCGAGGCGCCATGCGAGGCCGGTCGCGAGCAGCATGCGCAGGATGGCCGTCGACGCGATGGCGGCGACCAGCGCCACCCCGACCGCAGCAGGCCATGTGGAAATCGGGAAATGCATGTCGACTATTGTTGTGTATCGCGCGAACGATACCATGCGGCGGTCGCTTCGAGGCCCTGGCGGGTCGTATAGGGCGGATGCCAGTCGAGCACGCGCTTGATTCGGCCGGTGTCGAGTTGAAGGCTGCCTGTCAGGCGGTCGATGGCCGCATGGCGGCCAGTCAGTTTCCCGAGCACGCGCAAGAAGGCCGGAGGTACCGCGATCAGCCGCGCCGGCTTGCCGAGCGCGTCGCCGACCAGACGCAGCAGGCCCGCGACCGACGGCGCGTCGTCGTCGGCGACGTGAAAGCATTCACCGGCCGCGCGCGGGTCGATCGCGCAACGCAGCAGCGCATCGGCTAGGTTGTCGACGTAGACGATGCTGCGGCGCGCGGTAACGGCGCCGAGCGGCAACGGCATCCCGCGCGCGACCGCGTCCATCATCCGCAGGAAGTTGGCGCGGACGGTCGGGCCATAGACGAGCGGCGGGCGAACGACGACGACGTCGAGCCCGGCCGACGCGCCGAACTGCGCGAGTTGCCGCTCCGCACGCAGCTTCGAGCGGCCGTATGCATCCTGTGGATCGGGTTCGAGTGCCTCCGACAACGGCACGCCGCCGTCGCCCTCGCCGACCGCCTTGATGCTGCTCGCGAACACGATGCGGCGTACGCCGTGCTTGCGCGCCGCCTCGGCGAGACGCAGGGTGCCGGCGACGTTGGTGGCGTCGAACGCGGCGTCGGGATCGGGCGACTCGTCGCGCATCACGTGCACGCGGGCGGCGAGATGGATCACGCAATCGGCGGCCAGGTCGGCCGGCCACCCTTCATCCAGGCCATCGAAATCGGCGGTGCCGTGCACCCATTCGCGCACGCCGTCGATGCAGCCGCCCGGACGCCGTACCAGTGCGGTAACGGTGTGCCCGGCCTCCAGCGCGCGACGGCAGACCGCACGGCCGACGAAGCCGTTCGCGCCGGTGATGACGAGGTGAGTCATCGCCACCTCCTGCTTTGCCGACTGACGGCTCGGCGAAGCGGCGTGAAGCCGGCGGTGGCACCGACAGGCAGCGCCGGCCAACACACGCGGCCACCCACACACGACCGGCACCGGAAAACTGAAAGGGAGGCAGGGACGAACACGTCAGGATTCCGAAGACGGGGAGCATGCCGATCACCGGTGCCGTCATCGATCGGCGCCGCGCGACTGACATCCGGCGGCACATCGAAGCATGCGCGGCCGGCTACAACCATATGGAAAGACAAAGCGATGTTCGGGTTCCGAATCAGATGAAAACCTCGCGTGGCATGGCTCGCCCGGATCGCGGGACGGCGACTTCGTCACGGCGCAATCCCGCCCGAAGGCCATCGGCCGCAAATGCCGATGGCGCCCCATGGATGCACGGCCATTGTAACCTTGCCGGCCAGCAGCAACCAAGCCGGGCGCCTCGCGTCGATCGCGCGCTGGCGCGGCGCAAACCGGACGCGACCGGGCGCGCCGCCGCTCAGGCCAGCAACGTACCCACCTTGTCGACGAGCGGCGCGATCATCCGCTCCCACCCGTGCTCGTGCTCGACGAAAGTTCGTGCTCGCGCCGCCATCTCGACCGACGCGGCCTCGTCGGCGACGAGTTGCTCGATGCGCTCGACGAATTCCTCCGGCGTATCCGCAATCAACAGATCGCGACCACTTTCCGCACCCAGGCCCTCGTGGCCCAGCGACGTGGTGACGACAGGCAGCCCGAGCGCCATGTACTCGAGAATCTTGTTCTGCACGCCCGCGCCGATGCGCATCGGGCACACACCGATCGCGCCGTCGAATGCGGCTTGCGCTACCGACTCGACCCGGCCGGTGACGTCGACGCCGTCATACGCACGAAACTGTTCGGCCAGTGCGGGCGCGATGGACCCCACGATCCGGAAGCGATAGTCCGCCCGCTTGCGCAGCAACGGCAGCACGGCCCCCGCGAAGAAGTGGCACATGTCCTGGTTCTGGACCGTGCGCATGTCGCCGATGAAAATCAGGATCCGGCTCGCCATGCTGCGCGCCGTGTACGGCAAGTTCGACAGATCCACGCCGTTCGAACACACCATCACCTTCGCGGCGGACGCGCCTGGAAACAGGTAGTCGCGGTCGGTCCTGGAAACCAGCACCGACAGGTCGAAATCGTCGACGATCGTGCGCTCGTAGTCGAGCAGGCGTTTCGCCTCGATGCCGAACACGCGCGACTTCAACCCGCGTGCGTTCTTCAACTGCTTCACACGACTGTAGTTGAGCGAGATCGCGTCGGTCATTTCCAGGATGCGCAGCTTGTCCGACTTGCGCACATACTCTGCACAACGTACGAGATGCACGAAGGCGCCGTCGTGCGACGGCAGCAATCGCGCCACGGCCGCAGCAAACGCGCGGCTCCGGTAGTACGCGACCTGCAGCGGCGTGCGCGTGGGCAGCGCGAGCAGCGTATTGACGTACGACCGCCGGCGGGACAGAAAGACCCGTTCGACCCGGTCGAATACGCCATCGTCCGGCAACGCGGCGTGCATCTCTTCTTCGGTCTCGCACATACTCAGCAGCGTCAGCGAGTAATGGCGGGACAGCACTCGGCAGAGATGGTAGATCCGCAGCTTGTCGCCGCCGATCACCGGATACGGAAACCGGGGTGTCAGCACCAGCAGCTTCTTCTTGCCCTGGCTCATGACAGACGCGCCCAGAATTCCTGAATCGACGGACGAACGGCGGACGCCGAGAAGGTGCGCGCGCGGTCCATGCCGGCGCCGACCGCCACGTCGAATCGCGTACTGTCGTCCCATACCCTGCGGATCTGTTCGGCCATGTCTTCCACCGAATAAGGATCGAACTGCAGGCCGCACTCGCCAACGATCTCGGGCATCGACGTCGTGTTGCTGCATGCGACGGGCGTACCGGACGCCATCGCTTCCAGTAACGGAATCCCGAACCCTTCGAACAACGAAGCAAAAATGAACGCGCGGGCCTGACGGTACTGTTCGCGCAGTTCCTCCCGCGACACGTAGCCCAGCAGTTCGACGACGCCCGCCAGCCCGAGTGCGTCCGCCCGTCCGAGAAAATGCGCGTGATGATCGGACTTGATCCCGGCGATCCTCAGCCGCGCGTCGCCGCCGAGCGCGGGTCGCGCCACTGCAAAGGCCTGCAGCAGACGCTCGACGTTCTTGCTCGGCACCTCTCCCGCCACCGTGAACAGGTACGGCCGGCGCGCGGCCCGGCTCACCGGCGGCGCGAACCAGTCATCCGAAATCATGCACGGAATGACAGGGACATCCGCCTCGCGCAACCCGAACCGCTCCATCAGTTCCCGCTGAGTGAACCGCGAGATGGTCAGCACGGCGTCGGCCCTGCGCACGAGCCGCGGCACCACATGGCGCCGGTAGACGCGCCCGACGGTCTGATACAGCGATCGCGCGGGCGGCAGCACATGCCACGGCTTCATGTAGATCAGGTCATGGACGACCGCGATCACCCGCGTGTTGCCCGTGGACCGCAGCGGTCCGGTGTTATACGGGCATAGCAAATAGTCGAGCTTCTGCTCGCGGCACAAGCGCGGCAACTCGACCTGCTCCCACCACGGGAAGAAACCGCGCCCCCCGCTAACGCACGGCCATTCGTCGGCGCTGACGCCACTTGGCGCCAGGCCCAGCACCGACGCGCTGACCGGCTCCACCAGTTGTCGCGCGAATCGCCCCATGCCGCGGTAATTACCCACCATCCAGGTGATATCCACCCCCAACTTCACGCGGCGCTCCTCATGCGAGCCGACTGATTCATAAGCGACGCGGTTCGTCCGGCACGGCGTCGCAGACGGCGACCGCCTTCTCCGCATACGTCGGCAACACGAACGCTCCCGCCCCGCAATAATAATTGCGCAACCAAACCGAACAACATCAATACCCCGTCGCACCCTGCACGTTCGACAGGCTGCAGACACGCTCCCAGCGAAACGATGTACGCGCTATGCGAGGCCGATGCAGTCATGCCGAAACTAGCCCTCACCCACGCCCCTCTTCGAACATCCAGCGCAACGTTCTCTCCAGCGGAATGTCCTCGAGTGGCCCGATGGCGGCCTGCAATCGCGCACCGTCGCCCTGCAGCCGACGCACTTCGTTCGCACGGACGAATGCGGGATTGACGCGGACCTCAATCGTATAGCCGGCGATCTGCTCCATCATCGCGATCACCGCCTTCAGCGACACCGCGCGCCCCGAACAGACATTGAACACGCCGCCGGCCGGAGCCTGCTCCAGAAGGCGCCGATACGCATCCACCACGCGACGCACGTCCGAAAAATCGCGCTCGACGTCGATGTTGCCGAGTTCGATCACGCGCTCGCCGCGCTGGAAATGACTGACGATCTTCGGCAGCAGGAATTGCGGCGACTGGCCGACACCCGTGTAGTTGAACGGGCGCGCGACGACGATCGGCAGCTTGTCGTGCCACAGGCGTGCCATGTATTCCATCGCCAGCTTGCTGACCGCATAATCGTTCGCCGGATTCGGTTCGACCGATTCGTCAATGATCTCGACCGCCGCGTTGCCATAGATGTTGGCGCTACTCGCCAGCAAAATTGCGCGCGGACGATTCTCCAGATTCGCGAGCGCTTCCAGCAGGTTCCGCGAGCCGACCACATTGGTGCGATAGATCGCGTCCGCATCACCGTGCGCGACGAACGAGACTGCGGCGAGATGCGCGACCACGTCCGGCTGCACGTCCGCGACGACCTTTGCCAGCGCCGCCCGGTCGCACAGATCGACCCGATACATGCCGGCTCCGGTCGCCTCGGAGCCGTGCGTCGTGCCGAACACGCGATAGCCGGCCGCCTGCAACGACTTCGCGAGATAGTCGCCGGTAAAGCCGCCGAGCCCCGTCACCAGGGCGCGCGGAGCATCAGAACGAGAAGCCACGTTCATTTCGACGCAAATCCGCTTCGACCATCATCGCGCACAGCTGCTCGAGTGTCGTCTCCGGTTCCCAGCCGAGCTGCTGCTTGGCCTTCTCCGGATTGCCGATCAGCAGATCGACCTCGGCCGGTCGGTGGAACTTCGGATTGACGCGGACTACCGTCTTGCCGGTGGCGACATCGACTGCGATTTCCTGCTCGTCGCTACCCTTGAACTCCAGGTCGACGCCGGTCGCCTTGAATGCCATGCGCACGAAATCGCGCACGGTCTCGGTGCGGTTCGTGGCCAGTACGTACGTATCCGGCTCGTCGGCCTGCAGCATGCGCCACATGCCTTCGACATACTCCTTCGCGAAACCCCAGTCGCGCTTCGCATCCATGTTGCCCAGTTCGAGTACGTCGAGCTGGCCGAGTTTGATCTTGGCGACGGAGTCGGTGATCTTGCGCGTGACGAATTCGCGGCCGCGCAGCGGCGACTCGTGGTTGAACAGGATGCCGCTGCAACCGAAGATGCCATAGCTCTCGCGATAGTTCACCGTGATCCAGTGCGCATACAGCTTGGCCACGCCATACGGGCTGCGCGGATAGAACGGCGTCGATTCGATCTGCGGGATCGCCTGCACCTTGCCGAACATTTCGGACGTGCTTGCTTGATAAAAGCGGATCTTCGGATTGACGATGCGGATCGCCTCGAGCAGGTTCAGCGGGCCGATGCCGGTGATTTCCGCGGTCGTGACCGGCTGGTCGAAGGACACGCCGACGAAGCTCTGCGCCGCCAGGTTGTAAACCTCCGTCGCGCCGGTCGTCTGCAGCAGGCGGATGCTCGCCGACAGATCGGTCAGATCGTATTCGACCAGATGCAGGTTCGGGTGCTTGGCAATGCCCAGCTCCTCAATGCGCCAGAAATTCACCGAGCTGGTGCGGCGGTAGGTACCGTAAACCGTGTAGCCCTTGTCGAGCAGCAACTGGGCCAGATAAGCACCGTCTTGTCCGGTGATGCCGGTGATGATGGAAGTTTTGTTAGACATAATCGTCCTACTTTAAGAATACGCTTCAGTGCGCGTGAGAATTTTTGCCAAATGGCGGGCACTCTGCGCCCAAGTCAAGAACGGCATGTCGCGAGATGAGGGCTCCTGTTGCTTCGCCTGAAGCTCGAGCCACGCCTTGATCTCGGTCGCCAGATCATGCCCTTCTTGCGCGGAAAAATAAAATGCGTGCTTGCCAGCCACTTCACGAAACACCGGCAGATCACGCGCGATGATCGCCAATCCGTGCTGCGCGGCTTCAATCAGAGGCAAACCGAAGCCTTCACCATAGGATGCCGCGATCAGACACGAACTCGCCCCGTAGATTTTCTCCAGATAACCGTCCGAGGTGTTTTCCAGCCAGAACAGATGGCGCCCCTGTTCCGTATGCGCCCGCAACCGCCCGACCAGATCCTCGACCATCCACCCCTGCCGGCCCACGATGACCAGGTTCACGTTCTGATTCTCGCGCCACAGCCGGTCGAACGCCTCCAGGACCTGAGCATGTCCCTTGCGAGGTTCCAGGGTCCCGACCATCAGAAACGTCGGGCAATTACGCAGTTGTTGAAGTACCTTGCCTCCGTCGCGCGGGATTTCCGAAGACGTCGGGGAACTTTCGATATCCGCACCCAAATGGAACCAATCGATCTCGAATGAACGTACCCGCTCGGGAGCGTGCGTCGCAAGCCACGACGACAGATCCCTGGCCACCGCCTGCGAAATGCACAATGCTCCGTCATTTTCCGCCACGACGTCCAGCCAGCCCGTAAAACCGCCGGCGGCGCCAGGAACAAAGTACTGGGGGAGCAGGACACATAGCAAATCGTAGACGACAAACTTGACCTGCACCCCCTGCAATCGCAGATTTCGATAAAACGCCCGCTGCGCGGGGACGACCCGTGGTTGCAGATCCAGACCGACGAACACGTCTCCTGCCGCATAGTCTATCGGCTCGTCGTACAGACGGCCATCGTCGAACCCCATCATCCTCATCGTGAATTCACGCGCATAGCGATAGGAATCCTTGGTCGTGGCATACACCGGCTCGACCCGAAAACCATCGGGCGGAGACTCCAGCCATTCCTTCAGCAGATTGCGCACCACTCGCTGGATCCCGCTCCTGGCATCCACCTGCACGAGTTCGGAGATATCTACCAGCAATTGCCGCTTGTTGTTGCGCGGAACGAAACTCTTCGCCACGGTCAGCGCCCACGTGCGCAACTCGTCGTCGCTTGCCCGGCCGGCCCGAAGCGCGATTGCGCGAGACAATACGACTGGATTCGCATTGGCCCGGAGATAGAATCGCTCGATGGCATCGCGATACTGTTCGGCACAGACGTCGGGGGCGTGATTGCTCACGATGATGTCCCGTGCGCGCGCGCCCATCCGTTGCCGGCGCGCCGAATCCGAACGCAACGTCTCCAGTGCGTCGATCAGTTGCTCGTCGGAGAACTCGTCCGGCAACATCCATACGGCCTCGGGATCCAGGTCCGCCATGCTTCCGTTTGCATTGACGATCGTTGCCTTGCCGTAATTCATGCAGTCCAGCACGGCTGCCGACGTCTCGCCGCGCGACAGCGTCCGCAACTGGACGCCGACATCGACCGCCGCCAGATACTGGCGGAACAGCTGCGCATCGGCCCATCCGGTAACGCGGATCCTGCCCTTCTGGCCAATTTGCCGGATGCTGCGCGCGAGTTCCTCGCCATACTCGGTCGGCTGATTTTCACCGACAAAGACCAGATGACAAGCCGGATCGCGCGCGAGGGACGATCGGCCCCATGCACGAAGCAACCGATGATTCAGCTTGGACGGCCCGAGCCCGCCGAACGCGCACACCAGGAAATCGTTCCTGCCGATTCCCAGCGCATCGCGCGCGTCGTCGCTGCTCGATACGGCGGTCGCATCACGCACAAGCGGAATCACGGCCCAGTCGGCCGCATCTCCGCCATACCAATGGCGCGCCAGTCGCAGCGAATTGGGCGAGTGAACGATCAGGCCCAAGCCCTTCTGAATCACGCCCAAGCTGCACGGATACTCCCAGATGACATCCGCGATGTCCTCTTTCAGATGCCGCGCCCTCAGACCGACATACCCGTGCGCGTCATACAGCGCCTTGGACCAGCCGTCGGAACGATTCCCGTGAATGGCCATGTGCGCGAGGATGCCCGACAGGAAGAAATCGTGCAGCACGACCACCCCCGGTACGGCTTCCAGCAGCGGAAACATGTACTCGTGGAACGACGAGTTTCCAAATTGATAGAGCACCCGATCGTAGGAATCCGCATGCTTGCGCAGCCACGCCGGCGTTTTCACCGAAACGTGCGCGAACTGACCGGACGGAATTTCCCCCGCTTCATCCGGGTCGACGATGACATCGATATCGTAAAAGCGAGCCAGCTCCGGCAGCAATTCCGCGCTGTAGTCGGCAATCCCCGTGCGAGCCGGCGGCAACGGCGATACGTAAGCCAGCCTGGGACGTCGCGCCTGAACCTCCGGCTCCTGCGATTCGGCCAGCCACGCCTCGCGCCGCCGCTCCATTGCATCGAGCGCGCAACGCCCGCTGCGATCCCACGAGAACTTCGCGGCCCGGCCCTTTCCGTGTTCGATCAGTGCCTGACGATAGTCTTCGTCCGTCAGACCGCGCTGCATGTGCTGCGCAATCGCTTCATCGGATCTGGGATCGAACAGTGCATCCTCCCAGCCGATCACTTCCGGAACGCTCGACGTATTCGCGCCGATCACGGGTGCGCCGCAGCGCATCGCCTCCAGCACCGGCAAACCGAAACCCTCGTGCCATGAAGGAAAGACGAACAAGCGGCACAGGTTGTAAAGCGACAGCAGATCCTCGTCGGGCACGAACCCCGTGCACACGACATCGGCCGCGTCCAGACCGACTTGCCGAGCCAGACGTGCCAGCGCGTCACGGCTGGCCGGCTGAATCGAGCAAACGATCGCCAACTGGTGCGATTTCCGCAACGCGGGCGGCAACAGCGCGAATGCGCGAATCATGCCCTCGACGTTCTTGCGATGGTCGATACCGCCCGTATACAACACGAACGGTTTCGTCAGCCCATACTTGTTCCGCAATGCCTCTTCGCGCTCGGCAGCAATCTGTTCCGGACGAAACCACGCGTCGACGTCGGCAGACATGTTGACCGACCACTCAGACGAGAGACCGAGATGTTCGATCCCCTCCGAACGCGACGATTCGGATATGGCCAGCCACAAATCTGCGCGTCGAAGATGCTCGATTTTTCCGAGGTACCAATCCTTGAATAGAGGATTCTCCAGATAAGGCTTGGCATAGAGGTATGGAATCAGGTCGTACAGCGTAACCGCGACCGGAACGTTCCTCTGAAGCGCGTGAATGCTGGTAATCGAATCGTCGCCGAAACCTTCGAAGTGGCTGGCGATATAAATGAAATCCGGCCGCAGACTCGTCAGAAATGCTTCATAGGTCAATTCGCTTGACTGGCGGCGCCAAAGGTTAGCCTTATCTACATGGGCGACCGGCCCCGCCGCATACCAGACGTAGATGTCCCGCTTCGGAAGCAATGCTTCAAACTGCTCGCGCAGAACCCGAGCGGACTCCTCGAACGCTCCATTCAGGGCAAGTACGATTTCATGGTCACCACGATTCCGAATCATCGCCTTGACGATGGACTCGGTGTAACGGCCCACGCCCCGATTGCGCGAGTTGAGGCTCTGCGCCCCTTGCATGTCAACAACGATACGCATTATTCAATATCCCCATTTTCGGGCGCGAGGGCGGACTTCAATGCCATGTATGCTTCGCGCGCACGGGGCGTCAAACCATCATCATCGATCGGCTTCCTCTTCACCGGCTGCATAGGAGCCCCAACGATAATCCGAACGAGTCGCTGCTTCATTCCTGGCATCGCGCTCAACAGTCGCACGGCCAATCGTCGCAGACGGGGACTACGATTAACGTACGCGACGCTCCTGAACAGCACGCGTTTCATGCCGGATTTGCAAGCCCCTTTCGCGCCACGGGCATACGTTACGGCGCTTCGCATGGGCGCAGTGACACGCCATGACGTGCTGCCATAGGCTGCCTGCAATTGCTCGGCAGTGTGCCGCGCTTCGTCATGGACCCGCCTCAGTTCGCCGTTCACTTGCCCCAAGTCGCCCCGGACTCGCCCCAGTTCGTCGAGGACTTGCGTCAGCTCGCTGCGGGTGCGTGTCAATTCGTCGTGGGCCATGCCCAGTTCGCCGTGAAGGCGCGCCACTTCGTCTTGGGTCCGCTGGATCTGTTCGGCGGCTGCCTCCTGCTCCCGGGCGCGCCCTTCCTCAAAACGGGCAGCAAGCTCGGCCAAGGACAGCCCGTAATCGGCATCGAACGCTTCGTCGAAAAATCCAGCCTCTTCTTCACTGCAGGATTTCCGGGCAACAATGGCGTAATCCGGACTTACGCCGCCCAGCACATCAAGAAGATGGATCCGCGCGCCCTCATCCTGCAACGCAGGGGTTTCCTGCAGTCGAAGCCGCTTGACTCTGGCAAATCCAGCATGCTCGGCAAGGAAACTCAGCAGTTCGGAAGGAATCGGTTGTTTGTGGCTGGGGTCCAGATAGAAATTGCAGCCTGCAACGACGATATTTTCCGGGTTCGGTGTCTCGAGAATCAATAGTCCGCCAGGCTTCAGTACGCGCAACGCTTCGCTAACGATTCTTCGAACTTGCTCAAAGGACACATGCTCGACAACGTGAAAAGCCGAAATAAGGACATGACTATTCGAATCAAGCGCGGCAAGATACTCGATGGCGTCACCCTGAAATACTGGCAGACCGCGCTCCCGACACGCTTCCAGCATATCGGCATCGAGGTCCACACCTACCGGGGTGAACCCTGCTTCGACCATTAACTCCAACCACTCACCGCGACCGCAGCCCAGATCGAATGTCTTCCCGCCCGGATGGAGCGTCGCCAGGGGCGCAATAAACGGCTGGTATTTCGCCAGTCGACTTTTGATCAGTTCCCTCGAGCCTCGATGCTGATCTTCGAACGCGCGATAAAAGCTATCCACTACGGCAAACTCCTCACCTTCGTCTGCAGCCATGCCACACCGACGAAATTATCCATCACCGGCAAGCAGAACCGGGGGAACCTCAGCTGCTTGATCAGGTTGACGTTACCGACGAACGCGTTCCGGGCGCGGCTGACGATTTCCACGAACATGCTCCACGGCAACATGCCTGCATACAGGTGGATGCTGTACGCGAAGCCGTTGTCGGCACCAGGCAGCCAGACATGCATGATCCGCGAGAAGATCATCCTCGGTTGAGGACGGCCCAGGCCGCGTCCGGCAGGGAACTCCGGTACTTGGACTGGAATTCCCGCTTGACGCTTCCTACAACGAAGCCCTGATAGATTCAAAGGACCTTCAGCATTCCCGGCATCAAGCCCGCCCGTACACATCTTCGAAGCGAACGATGTCGTCTTCTCCCAGATATTCGCCGCTCTGCACCTCGATCATCACGAGGTCCAGCACGCCGGGGTTCTCGAGGCGGTGCTTGTGACCGGCAGGAATATAGGTGGACTCATTGGTTCGAACGAAGATTTCCTGATCCCCGTTGACAACCTTGGCCATCCCGCACACGACGATCCAGTGCTCGCTGCGATGATGGTGCATCTGCAGACTGAGGCTCGCGCCCGGCTTGACTTCGATGCGCTTGATCTTGAAGCGCGGCCCTTCCTCCAGCACCGTGTAGGTACCCCACGGGCGGCTCACGGTGCGATGCAGCTTGTACGCGTCGTGATTCTGCTTCTTCAGGCGGGCTACAACCTGCTTCACGTCTTGCGCGCGATCGGGATGCGCAACCAGCAGCGCGTCCGGCGTATCGATGATCATCAGGTCGGTCACACCGACCGCAGCCACGACGCGATCCGGGCTCTGCACGTACATGTTCCGGCTATCGACGAAGATCGCTTCGCCAACGGCCCGATTACTGTCCTGGTCCGGCGCGACCAGTTCGCGCACAGCACCCCACGAGCCGATATCGCTCCAGCCGAAACTGGATGGCACCACCACCACCTTCGACGAACGCTCCATCACCGCATAATCGATCGAGATGTCGGGCATCTTCTGGAACGACTCGGCAGGAATCTCGAGCATGTGCGCAGATCCGTTGTCCGATTGAAGCGAGGCCCAACATGCGTCGGCGGCCGTCGCAACGTCCGGAGCATGACGAGCCATCTCGTCGAGAATGACGCCGGCCTTGAAGCAGAACATGCCCGAATTCCACAGATAATTGCCCGCTGCGACATATTCGGAGGCCTTCACCGCGTCGGGCTTCTCGACGAAGCGCAGCGCAGCGCGACCGTCCCCGACCCTGTCCCCGGCCTCGATGTAGCCAAAGCCTGTATCCGGGCTCGTCGGTACGATGCCGAATGTGACCAGCTTGTCCTGCTTCGCCAGTTCGACCGCGCTCGCGACGGCGGCCGAGAAACCTTGCTGGTCTTGCACCAGATGATCGGCTGCGAGCACCAGCATCAGCGCATCGCGCCCGTACTTGTCCGCCACATGATGCGCCGCCATCGCCACCGCAGGTGCGGTGTTGCGACCGGCCGGCTCGAGCATGAATACACCGGACTGCTGATTGCCGAGCGCGGCATAACCGAACTCATCCTTGCTCATGAAGTAGTAGTCGCGGTTCGTGACCGTCAACAGTTCTCCGCGCTGCGATTCCGCATCGCCGCCAACCACAGCTGCCGCCCGACGGTAGGTTTTAAGGAGCAAGCTCTCGCCATCGGCAAGCTTCATGAACGGTTTGGGATGCCCTTCGCGGGAAACTGGCCAAAGTCGGGTGCCAGCACCACCGGACAGGATGACGGGGATTAACATCACATTCACTCCAGAGATTTAGTATCCGTTGGCAAGGTCGAGGCCTTCGCCATTTGCATCAATACACCGCCGGTATCGGTGTCAGCCGGTCGTACCAGACCGGGCCGAAAGAGGAATTATAGCCGGCGAACTACTTTCCTCGGAAACGGCCGGGGCGCCCGGAGCAACCGCCAGGAAAGGCCCGGACATTCGCGCGGGCAACCGCAACACGTATCGTTCGGCGGCGGACGTCGCCATGACCTGTCATTCGCCCAAGCACAGTTGCAATGCATCGCGCCAATCCGGCATCTGCAAGCCGAATGCTGCCGTCAGCTTCCCCAGCGCCATTCGCGAGTTGGCCGGCCGCTTCGCGGGCGTCGGATAGTCGTCCGAGGAAATCGGCACCACCTTCGGCGCATGCGAAGCCATGCCGATAGCGAATATCGCTTCGGCAAAGCCACACCAGGAGGTCGCTCCGGCAGACGTAAAGTGGTAGACACCGGACCGACGCGCCCACCAGTCGGGGTCAACCGCCGCAGCGCCCTGGGCGACGATGTGCGATGTCGCGGCGGCGATGGTCCTAGCCCAGGTCGGCGCGCCGATCTGATCCGCGACGACCCGCAATTCGGGACGCTCGGCACCAAGCTTCAGCATCGTCAGCAGGAAGTTTCTGCCGCGCCGGCCATATACCCAGCTCGTTCGCAAGATCAAGTGCGCACACCCAGTCGCAGCGATCGCCTGTTCGCCCTCGAGCTTCGTCGCTCCATATACATTCAGGGGATTCGTCGCGTCGGTTTCTACATACGCTCCCGCTTTCGTACCGTCGAACACGTAATCGGTCGAGTAGTGAATCAGCGTGCCACCGCTACGCGCCACCTCTTCAGCGAATATGCGCGGCACGTCGGCATTCAGGCGTCGCGCGAGCTCGACTTCGTTCTCCGCCTTGTCCACCGCCGTATAGGCGGCCGGATTCACGATTAATGATGGCTTCAAATCTCTTACGAAAGCGCGCACACGATCGAGATCTGAAAGATCGAGCATCGACCGGTCACACGGCACCACTCGGCCGAGCCCCTGGAGCGCCCGCAACAATTCGAAACCGATCTGGCCGGTCACCCCGGTCACGAGAATCGTCGGCTTCTGCCTTGCATCCTGTCTCAAGCGTAGACCTCGGCTTCGCTTAGCCGGGCGCCTGCGGCATCTTTGGCCGCCAGCAACGGTTCCACATCGACCGGCCACTCGATCCCAATCTCCGGATCGTTCCATACGATACAGCGCTCGTGTTCGGGATACCAGTAGTCGGTCGTCTTGTACAGGAACTGCGCAGTGTCGGACAGCACGACGAAGCCGTGCGCGAAACCGGGCGGAATCCATAGCTGCCGATGGTTCTCGGCCGACAGCACGATGCCAACCCACTTGCCAAAATTCGGTGAGCGCTTGCGAAGGTCGACCGCGACGTCGAATACCTCGCCCTCCACGACGCGCACAAGCTTCCCCTGCGCGTGCTGAATCTGGTAGTGCAAGCCGCGCAGCACCCCTTTTGCCGAGAGCGAATGATTGTCCTGAAGGAATTCAACACCACCTGCCACGTGTTCCGCAAACTCGCGCGCGTTGAAGCTTTCATAGAAATAGCCACGCGCATCGCCGAACACCTTCGGCTCGAGGAGCTTGACTTCCGGCAGCGCCGTTGACGTTACTTGAATTGCCATGCGACCTGATCCGAAAGAACGTGTTCGAGATAGCGCCCGTAGCTGTTCTTTGCCAGCGGCACGGCAAGCTTGCGCAACTGATCCGCGTCAATCCACTGCTTGCGATAGGCGATCTCCTCAGGACAGGCAACGACGAGCCCCTGACGCTTCTGCAACGTTGCGATGAACGTCGCCGCATCGATCAGCGAATCGTGCGTGCCGGTATCGAGCCATGCATAGCCGCGCCCCATGATCTCGACGTCGAGCTTGCCGTCAGCGAGATAGCGCGAATTCACGTCGGTGATCTCGAGTTCGCCACGCGCGGATGGCTTGATATCGGCGGCGATGTCGCACACCTGGTTGTCGTAGAAATACAGGCCGGTCACCGCATAATTCGAGCGCGGTACGGCCGGTTTTTCCTCGATCGACAGCGCGTGAAATTGCTTGTCGAATTCGACGACGCCATAACGCTCGGGATCCTGCACGTGATATGCGAACACCGTCGCGCCCGACTCCTTCGCGTTCGCGCGCTCCAGTTGTTTCGCCAAATCGTGCCCGTAGAAGATGTTGTCGCCGAGAATCAGCGCCGACGGATCGTTGCCGACGAAATCCCTGCCGATGATGAACGCCTGCGCGAGCCCGTCCGGCGACGGCTGCACCGCGTAGCGGATATTCATCCCCCACTGGCTGCCGTCGCCAAGCATCGCCTCGAAACGCGGCGTATCCTGCGGTGTCGAAATGATGAGTACGTCGCGGATCCCGGCCACCATCAGCGTGGACAGCGGATAGTAGATCATCGGTTTGTCGTAGACCGGCAGGAGCTGCTTCGATACGACATGCGTGATCGGATACAGTCGCGTGCCGGAACCGCCTGCGAGAATGATGCCTTTACGTGCCATCGACCATGCCCTCAAGTGCGTTGCGCGTAATTCGTCTCGACCCACTTGCGATATTCGCCCGACACGACGTCGTCAACCCACGCCTGATTGTCGAGATACCAGCGGACGGTCTTCGCCAGCCCCGTCTCGAACGTTTCCACCGGCTTCCACCCCAGTTCGCGCTCGAGCTTGCGCGCGTCGATCGCGTAGCGGCGGTCGTGGCCGGGACGATCTGTCACGTAGGTGATCTGGTCACGATAGGAGCCCGTCGCCTTCGGCCGCGCGCTGTCGAGCAGATCGCACAGAGTATGCACGACGTCGAGATTCTTCTTCTCGTTCCAGCCGCCGACGTTGTACGTCTCGCCCGGCACTCCGCGCGCGAGTACCTCGCGGATAGCGCTGCAATGATCGCCGACGTACAGCCAGTCGCGCACGTTCTGGCCGTCGCCGTAGATCGGCAGCGGCTTGCCCGCGAGCGCGTTCGCAATCATCAGCGGAATCAGCTTCTCGGGAAACTGATATGGGCCGTAGTTGTTCGAGCAGTTCGTAGTCAGCGTCGGCAGGCCGTACGTATGGTGATAGGCGCGCACAAGATGATCGGAGCCGGCCTTCGTCGCCGAGTACGGGCTGTTCGGCGCGTACGGCGTCGTTTCGGAGAATTGCGGATCGGTCGGGGACAGCGAGCCAAATACCTCGTCGGTCGACACGTGCAGGAAGCGGAATCCGGCCTTGTCGGCATCACTCAGCCCGCTCCAGTGCGCGCGCGCCGCTTCGAGCAGCGTAAACGTGCCGACCACATTGGTCTGCACGAAATCGGCTGGACCGTGGATCGAACGATCAACGTGACTTTCGGCGGCGAAGTGCGCGATGGCGCGTGGCTTGTGCTCGGCAAACAGTGCATCGAGCGCGGCACGATCGCAAATGTCGACACGCGCAAACACATGCTTCGGATTACCACTCAGCGACTGCAGCGTGTGCAGATTGCCCGCATACGTCAGCTTGTCGACATTGAGCACGGGCTCGTCGTTGTGGTGCAGCCAGTCGAGAACAAAGTTGGCGCCGATAAAACCCGCACCGCCCGTCACCAGGATCATGAGACTCCCTCTAGAAATGTGCGGCACGCCCAGTCGGGCGCTCGTCGCATGACATATCGCGGGTGGCAACGCCCGGGCCACGTCAGGCCCGGATTTTAACCGGTCGCCGCGGGTATCAAAGTCAAGAAATGCGAATTTTGCGACGGAACCCAGGATTATAAGAAGTCGCGGCCCGCAAGAGCCATGCCGTTAACAACTCGAAACAACGCTCCGGCCCTGCATCAACGGCAAAAAATCCCGCAAAATCAAGTGGTTGAATCGGATGCCGACCGTGCACCCGAGGGCCGGCTCGGCCGGACGCACAATCACAAAGTGATGCGTATTACGCCGTCGGAGTGGCGCTGCCGCAGGCCCGGATGCACGCTCGGCGCGCGCGCAGCCTGGCGCGCGCCAACGTCCATTGTGGCCTTTTCGCGAGGAGGCAGATCGCCACTTCCTCACACTATCGAGACAAAGCGCGACGATGTGACTCGATGATGACGTCCGCATCCAGGCAAGCCCGTTTGGAGTTCCGGGGAACATAATGAGATAATCGTGGCACTTAAGGATGCGCTGCAATGCACCATTGCCCATCGGACATCTTCGACGCATTTCAGATGCAGGCATGCCATCGAGCTGGTCGTCGGACACGCCCACCCGGACATCGAATGCATCCCCGCACGAAGTTTGAAGGGCTAGACACGCCGGATCGGAATTCCCAATGAGAAAAAATCTGAGGCTTGGCGCTGATGTCGGCGTCGCCTTTGCATCGACACCGAAACGAGGCGCGCGCCCCCATCGGCACGAGGCGGCTGCAGGAGACGCGCCCCCCTCCTCCGCTCATTCGGGCGAAAGCGGCGCCATCGCGTCGACGCACCCAACGCATACCAGCATCCGGCAAGGGGTGAAGAAACTGCTGCGGCCGCTGGCGCAAATCGCATACAGGCTGCTGAAACCGGCTGTCCGTCCGATCGCGCTCAGGGCGCGGCGGTATCTGATCGCAGATCTGCAGCAGGACTTCCGCCAGGAAATTCAGAACTCGCTCTCGGCGAACCTGAACAGGCTGCAGGAGGCTCGCCAGCTGCTCCATCAGGACGTCGTCGCCTCCCAGTCGGCGATCCATCAGGCTCAGTCGGCAATTCATCAGGACTTGCAGAAAGCGACAGCCCATATGGTGCAGGAGCTGCAGAAGGTGCAAGCGTCGATTCAGGCGGATGTGCTGACTGTCCGACAAGCGGTCACCCGCGAAATTCGACAGGCAACGTCGGCAGCCGCACAAGAAATACGGGACACGCAGGCCCCCTTCCGCCAGGAACTGCTTGCTTCGCATCAGGAGGCGCTCGAGTCCCATAGTCTGACCCATCTGCAGACCCAGCAAACGGTGTCCGAAACGACGCAACGGCTCGAAGAGTGGTTTGCCAACATCAGCCCCAAGCTGGACCGCATCGAGATTTACAGCCACGCAACGGCCCGCCGCGTCGCCGTCAACTGCGGCAATGGTGCCGTGCTTGTCAGAACGGAGGCCGGCTTCGCGCTTTGCGCTGAGAACGATCACGCGCTTCTCGCCTCCCTGCTCGAGACCGGCGAATTGGAGCGCGGCACGCGACTGCTCATCGAGAAGTTTCTCGAGCCGGGGAATTGTTTCATCGACGTTGGCGCGAATATCGGACTGCATACGCTTGCCGCCGCGCGATCGATGCAAGGTCAAGGAAAGATCATTGCATTCGAGCCGTTCGGGCCAACCAAGGCGCTGCTCGAACGGTCCGTCTGGATGAACGGCTTCTCGTCGCTG
This sequence comes from Burkholderia sp. S-53, assembly GCF_025560745.1. Taxonomy (NCBI): domain Bacteria; kingdom Pseudomonadati; phylum Pseudomonadota; class Betaproteobacteria; order Burkholderiales; family Burkholderiaceae; genus Burkholderia; species Burkholderia sp. S-53. The sequence continues at coordinate 899,033 of NZ_CP090483.1, read as the reverse complement.
GTTGAGATTCATCAAGCCGCTGTCTCGAACGAGACCGGGCATCACAAGCTGTTTCTCGGTGCGACGAGCGGCCACCATTCCCTTTTCCCACTCGACGAACGCACGAGCACGGACACCGAGCCGGTCGAAGTCTCCGTGGTCAAAATAGACGACATCGTTCCGGCGACACAGAAGGTCGACCTTCTGAAAATCGACGCGGAGGGAGCCGAACTCCAGGTCATCGAATCCGCAGCCGGCCTCATCGAGCGCAATACGGAACTCGCGATCATCGTCGAGTTCGGCCCGGCGCACCTCAAGCGAACAGGCATCGCGCCCAGCGACTGGTTGAACGCCTTTACGGCGCAAGGCTTGCAATATCGAGCAATCAATAGTGTTTCCGGCAAGCTGGAGCACTGGACCATGGAAAATCTGCTCGCCTGCGATTCGATTAATTTGCTTTTCGGTCGAAAAGATGCCGGCGTTTGGGAAAGGTTGGACACATGACGCAGGAAATTGTTGTCGTTGGGGCCGGAGGACATGCGAAAGTCTGTATCGAGTTGCTTCGGGCAGCTGGTGAGCGCGTGGCTTACTGCATTGGCGGAGAAGACAGTCCGGAGAAATGCCTCGGCGTTCCTGTGCTGAAGGGCGACGAGAATCTGGAAACCTTGAGGCGCGAAGGGTACGCGCACGTATTCATAGCCATTGGCGCCAACAGGCTCCGAGACCGCTTGGCGACGCTGGCGCTGCACCACGGTTATGCGCTCGTCAACGCGATCAGCCCGTTGGCAACAATTTCGCCGAGTGCAACGATCGGGGCGGGTATCGCGATCATGGCCGGAGCCGTGATCAACGCAGAGGCAAGCATTGATGACCTATCGATCGTGAATACCGGGGCCACGATCGATCACGATTGCCGGATCGGGCGCGCGGTGCATATCGCGCCTCAAAGCGCTCTGGCTGGCAACGTCGTAGTCGGTGACTACGCCTTTCTCGGCATCGGAACCAAGGTCATTCCGGAAATCGTCATCGGCGAGCGAGCAATCATCGGCGCCGGTGGCGTTGTGGTGAGCGATATTTCCGATGGGTGCACAGCCGTCGGCGTGCCCGCCAAGCAAATAAAGTAACAGGGGTATTTAATATGCAGCGAATCATGGTCGCCCAGCCGAAGATGGCCGGAAACGAGCGCAAGTACGTTCTCGATTGCCTCGACACGAACTGGATTTCCTCGAACGGAAAATACATTCCAGCCTTCGAAGAAGCATTTGCGAAATTTTGCGGCGTCAAGCACGCGATTGCGGCAAACAACGGTACGACTGCCCTGCACCTCGCTCTGGTCGCTCTCGGCCTGCAGCCCGGCGACGAAGTGATCATTCCGACGGTCACTTATATCGCCACTGCAAATGCCGTTCGCTATTGCGGCGCGACCCCGGTGCTCGTCGACGTTAGCGCCGACACGATGAACATCGATCCAAACGACATCGAACGCAAGATCACCACCCGGACCAAGGGCATCATCCCCGTCCATCTGTATGGTCACCCGGCCGAAATGGATGCCGTCAACGAGATCGCGAAAAAGCACGGCTTGTGGGTCGTTGAGGACGCCGCCGAAGCCCATGGCGCGGAAGTGCGCGGCACGCGTGTCGGCAACCTCGGAACCTGCGCGACTTTCAGCTTCTTCGGCAACAAGATCGTCACGACCGGCGAAGGCGGCATGGTCACCACCAACGACGACGAGCTTGCAGCGAAGTTGCGCCTGTATCGTGGCCAGGGCATGGATCCCAAGCGCCGCTACTGGTTCCCCGTCGTCGGCTACAACTATCGGATGACCAACATCCAGGCAGCGATCGGGCTGGCGCAAATGGAAGGCATCGACAGTGCGCTCGCCGAGCGCGAACGCCTGGCAGGCTGGTACAACGAAGCCCTGAACGAGCTGCGCGACAAGCTCGTGCTGCCGTCCGAAGCTTCGTGGGCCAAGCAGGTGTTCTGGATGTACAACGTGTTCCTGCGCGAAGGCGACGAGCACAAGCGGGATAACGTGATGCGAAGCCTCGACGAAATGGGCATCGAAACGCGTCCGGTGTTTTACCCGATGCATGTACTGCCGCCTTACATGGAGGAGTCGACCTATCCGATCGCGGATCTATGGTCGCAGCGCGGCATCAATCTGCCGACGCACCAGGATCTGACGCGTGCCGACGTGGCGCGCATCGCTGACAGCCTGCAGCAGGTTCTTGCCGACTGATGAAGATTGCGCTTGTTTCGTCCTTCGTGCCATTCGTCAACGGCGGCTACAGAAACATCGTCGAGTGGCTTCAGATCATGCTTGAAAGGCAAGGACATCGCGTCGAGCGCGTCTACCTGCCGGAGACAGATGCTCCCGATCTGCTGTTCAAACAGATGATGGCCTATCGGTGGGTCGACCTTGACGCGGCTGACCGGATCATCTGTTTCCGGCCGCAAGCGCATCTGATCCCCCATCAGCACAAGATCGTGTGGTTTATCCATCACCTACGCGCGTTCTATGATCTGTGGGACTCGCCGTACCGGGGTTTTCCGGATGATCAAAAGCATCAGGGCATGCGCGACGCGCTGCGGCAGGTCGACGACGCGGGTCTAAGAGAAGCCAAGGCGATCTTCACGAACAGTCGCGTCGTATCCGAACGCCTGAACAAGTACAACAACGTCGCAAGCGAAATCCTGTACCCGCCGGTATTCGAGCCGGAGCGCTTCCACTGCGCGGATTATTCGAACGATATCGTATGTATCTGCCGGATCGAACATCACAAGCGGCAGCACCTGCTGATCGAAGCGATGCAATACGTCACTACGCCCATCCGGCTCCGCCTTTTTGGCAAAAGTGGATCGCCAGGCTACGCACACGACCTTCAGCGAACCATCTCTGCCCTGACTCTTGAAGAGAAGGTACTACTGGAAGACCGCTGGATTTCCGAAGAAGAAAAGATTGAGCAACTGGCCCATTGTCTCGCTGCCGCCTATATCCCGGTTGATGAAGATTCGTACGGCTATCCGAGCGTCGAGGCCAGTCACGCCGAGAAGCCGATCTTGACCGTGTCCGATTCCGGCGGCGTGCTTGAGCTGGTACAAGACAATGTCAACGGCTATGTGGTAGACGCCAATCCCAAAGAACTCGCGGAAGCGATGGATCGGCTTTATCTCGATCGGAACAAAACGATTCAAATGGGGAAAGCGGCACCCAAACGCCTGAAGGCGCTTAACATCTCGTGGGAACATGTGCTTCAAAGGTTGCTCGCATGAAGGTGCTCGTCGTCAACAATATGGCCCCGTTCGTCTGGGGCGGTGCGGAAGAGTTGGCTGCGCATCTGCAGCGGAACCTAGTGATTGCCGGCCACGAAGCCGAAGTGCTGCGCATCCCGTTTCGATGGGAGCCCGCAACGCGTATTCCGTCGCAGATGCTGATGGTGCGTGCGTTCGAATTGTCGAACGCGGACCACGTCATCGCACTCAAATTTCCGGCGTACCTGATTCGCCACCACCGGAAGTCGCTCTGGCTGCTGCATCAATACCGGCAGGCGTATGACCTGTTCGATGCAGGCCAGACCAATCTTCCGCCCGGCCCGGAAGGTGACGCATTGCGCGAGATGATCCGCAACGCCGATAACGAAAGCTTTGCGGAAAGCCGCCGCATCTTCACAAACTCTACGGTGACTCAACGTCGGCTCAAGCAGTACAACGGCTTCGACGCCGAAGTCTTGCTTCCACCCGTCAATGATCCGGAAATGTTTCCGGGAGGCGAGCCCGGAGGCTACGTATTCGCAGGTGGCCGCGTGAACGACATGAAGCGTCAGTACCTCCTGCTCGAAGCGCTGGCGAAAACCGACCGTGCAGTACGGCTGATCATCGCCGGTCCGCCGGACACGCCGGACGACGGCACGCGCCTGCATCAACTCGTCGAGCAGCTTGGCCTGTCAGATCGCGTCAAGCTCGACTTGCGTTTCCTGCCGCGCGACGTGTACGCCACTTACATCAACCAGGCCTCGGCCGTGGCCTATCTGCCGTTCGACGAAGATTCGCTTGGTTACGTTGCCATGGAAGCCGCGACGGCCGGCAAGGCGCTGATCACGACCGACGATAGCGGCGGTATCCTGGGGCTCGTCAAGCACAACGAGACCGGGTGGGTTGCCCAGCCCGAGGCCGCCTCACTTGCCAGCGTCATGCACGCCGTCGTTCAGAACGTCGCGCGAACACGGACTTATGGGCAGGCAGCCAAGGCATTGTGGGAAAGCATAGGCGTGAATTGGCCGCAAACCGTGGAGGCGCTCCTGCAATGAAGCTCTTGATCTTTACGCCGACGATCAAACGCTCGGCAATCGGTCGCATGGCATCGTTGGTTGTTCGGCAGCTTGTTGCGCAAGGTCACAAAGTCAGCGTCGTGCAAACGGAAGCGGTCAGATTTCTAGATCTTCCAACGCACGAATTCAACGCACCGCTCATTGCGTGGAACGAATTCACAAGCGTACAGCAGGCCGCTGCGTCGGCGGATATGTGCGTCTACCAGATCGGCAACAGCTACGATTTTCATGAGGGTTGCCTGCACTGGGTATCGAAGGCGCCGGGTATCGTATGCCTTCACGATTTCTACCTGGGACATCTGTTTTACGGCTGGGCACAATCACGCCTGCCAGAGGCCAATGCCATCCTGAAGAGCTGGTACGGTGAAGCAATCGCCGCGCGTTTCTTCGCCTACACCAACGGCGACGCATTCATTGACGCCACGTGCGAAGACTCGCCGATGACCGAATGGATCTGCTCGATGGCGCTCGGCGTCGTCACTCACAGTTCGTGGGGATGCAATCGCGTGCTGAAAGCGTGCTCGGGGCCGGTCAGCGTGGCTGCGCTCCCTTATGATGCGCCGACCGCTCAGACCGAATGGCACCCGCCTCACAAGGACAGCGGGCGCATGCAAGTCCTGACCATCGGGCACATCAATTCGAACAAGCGCGTCGAAAGCGTCATCAAGGCGATCGGCTCAAGTGCAACGCTCCGAAACAACATCACTTACAAGCTCGTGGGCCATGTTCAGCCGGAGATAGTGCTGTCGCTGTCTAGTATGGCGCGAGGCCATGGCGTGAATCTGGTGATCGTCGGAGAAGTCGATGACACTGCGCTTGCGCAAGCGATCGCCGAGAGCGACATCGTCAGTTGCCTGCGCTGGCCGACGCTCGAAGCAGCGTCCGCGTCCGCGATCGAGGCAATGCTCTATGGAAAGGCCGTCATCTGTACCGATGCCGGCTTCTATTCGGAGATTCCCGACGAATACGTCCTGAAGGTATCGGTCAAGAATGAAATTAACGACATTTCATCGAGCTTGACCGCACTGATCCGCGATCGGGAGAAAATCAGGACAATCGGCAAAAAGGCGCAGCTTTGGGCCACCGATACCTTCTCGGCAGCCGCCTACGCGCGATCGCTAACGGACATGACACGGCGCGCGCTCGCCGCGAAGCCGGTCATCGACGCATGCCATTCGATCTCGGAAATTGCGGGGCGCTGGTCAGCGACGATTGCGAATCCGCTACGCGAAGAAGATCTGGCGGCGCTGGAGATTTTCAGCGGGCGCCCGGCGGCAGAGGTCGCACCGGCATGGATCGCGCCTCAAGCCAACGATCTGCAACTCACCTGAATCGTTCGTTGCGGGCTCACGCCCGCAACGAACGATTCAGTTCGGTCGATCCGCCCAGCGGTTGCTTTATGCATCCCGACTCGCGGTTGAAGCACGCAGGTCCGCATGGATCGTCGGCATGCCCGCGCGCAGCACGCGTTCGTGGACATTCCGGCTACGGGCAGAATGGCCCACGCCCCGGCATGTGTCACGCCGTTGCCGCTTCGTACGCCGACACGACCTCTTCCGTCGGCCCGAAAGCGCGTACACGGCCACGCTCCATCCAAAGCACCTTGTTGCACACCTTGCGAATTTCCGAGTTCGAGTGCATCGCGAGCACGACGATTTCCGCACGGCTGTGCAGGTCCGCCAGTCGCGCTTCGGCCTTGTGCATGAACGATGCGTCGCCGACTCCCATCACTTCGTCGAGCAACAGGATCTCGGCATCGACCGCCGTCGATACTGCAAACGCGAGCCGAACCTTCATCCCGCTGGAGTACGTACGAATCGGCAGGTCCAGATAATCGCCGAGCTCGCAGAATTCCGCGATTTCACCCTGCTTCGAGCGAATCTCCGCATCGGACATGCCGAGCAATAGCCCTCTGAGCCGAATGTTCTGTATGCCGGTCGAGTTCTCGTCCATACCGAGGCCGATATCAAGCAGCGGCACCACCTTGCCTTCACGCGACAACTGGCCCGCCGTCGGCGGATAGATACCCGCCATCGCACGCAGCAATGTCGATTTCCCCGCGCCGTTGTGTCCGATCAGACCCACGCGATCGCCACGTTCAAAGCGGAAACTCACTTCGTCGAGCGCACGCACGACGATCACGCCGTCGTTGCCCTCGGCGATCCTGTTGCGACGCCCCATGCTGAGCACCTGCTTCTTGAGCGAGCGCCCCTGCACGTCATAGATCGGCAAATCGAGCGTTACGCTCTGCAATTCGATAAACGCCATATCGTCTCTCTCAGACCCAGTACGGAATGCGCTTCAGATAACGTCCAGTCATCAACAGGGCAACAGGCCACCCGATCGCTGCCATTCCGACCGTGACCCCCCAGGTCAATTCACTGGGCATCTGCCCGATCAGAGGGCTCCGCACGAGGTCGATCAGATACGCGAGCGGATTCCACTCGACAATGAACGAAAAGCGATTCAGCGCATTGGGGCGGAAAATGATCGGTGTCACGTAGAACGCAACCTGAAGCAATGCGCTCACGATCTGCGGCAGATCGCGAAAGCGTGCCGACAGCAGGCTCACCAACATCGCGATCCACGTGGCGTTCAGGATATACACCAACAGTGCCGGAATGAACACCGGCAACGTCTCCCAACTCTTCACGCCGTAGATTGCCAGCAGCGCGATGACGATCACGAAGTTGTGGCCAAGGACGATCAGATTCCGCCACACGACCTGCAGGATATAGATCAGTTTCGGCGTGGCCATTTGCCGAATATAGGGCGCGCTGCTGATGTACGCGACGCTGCCTTCCACGATGGTCGTCGAGAACAAGCCCCACAGCACGATGCTTGCGGCAAGAAACGGCAGATACTCGTTCATCTTCTGCCCAAACAACGTGCCGTAGACGACGCCCAGCGACGTAATCATCACGCCCATACTGATCGTCAGCCAGAACGGCCCCAGGCGCGAACGCGCATAGCGTTGCCGAATTTCAAGCCAGCCGAGCAGCGTCCACAACCGCCACGCCGTGATGCTTTTCTTTAGGTCAGCCAGTGAGAGGGTCAGCATGCAAGCTTTCAAAAATGAAGGGATAGAATCACAAGACAAATATCGTCAACCATGTCGGAGCGCTCCGGCACCGGCAATGAACCCATGCAGACCCGGCAGCGACAGCCGCAAATGGGTCAGGCGAGACCACATGATTAGGATCATGTGGCTTCCCCCAGGAGTACACGGCAAGCGCCACCTCGGACCCTGCCACGTCAGATATTGCAAATGGCGACATCATCTGATGTCGCCGCAGGCCCGGCATTTTACCCGGTCACCATGCCCGCCAGAGTCATCTGATGGTAATTTTCACGGGGAAACCGGCAATTATAAGAAGTCTCCTGACACAAAAGCCATGCTGCTAACAACTTGAAACAGCGGCACGAACCCGCATCGACCACGAAAAACACCTGCCCGATCAATCCTTTCGGATGGGATGGCACTTTCGCGAACAGCGCATTTTGTCGAACTTTTTCCTACCGTACGCCCAGATTTGCACTCCATTGACCCTATGACCCCTCCCCCCATCGCCATCGGCGACATCCAAGGCTGTCATTCAGCTTTCCAGTCGCTGCTCGACCGGCTTTCGCCCCCCGCCGACACCCCGCTGTGGATCGCCGGCGACGTCGTCAACCGCGGGCCGGACTCCCTCGCCGCGCTACGCGCGCTCGTCGACCTCGGCCCACGTGCGACCGTCGTGCTCGGCAATCACGACCTCCACCTGCTGGCGGTTTCCGCCGGGCTGCGCACCGAACGCCCGGGCGACACGATCGGCGAAATCCTCGACGCGCCGGATGCCGAAGCGCTGCTCGACTGGGTCCGTCACCGCCCGTTCGTGCATGCCGACAACGGGATGCTGCTCGTGCACGCGGGCGTGCTGCCGCAATGGGATGCCACACTCGCGCTCGAACTCGCCGACGAACTCCAGCGCGCGCTGCGCGCACCCGACTGGCGCGACACGCTGCAGAAGCTGTACGGCAACGAGCCCAATCAATGGAGCCGGGATCTGAAGAAACGCGACCGGATGCGCGTCGCGTTCAACGCGTTCACGCGCCTGCGCTTTTGCACGCCCGACGGCGTCATGGAATTCAAGGCCAACGGCGGCCCCGACAGCGCGCCGCCCGGCTACCTGCCGTGGTTCGACGTGCCGGGGCGCCGCACGGAAGACGTGACGGTCGTGTTCGGGCACTGGGCCGCGCTTGGCCTGATGCTGCGCGAGAATGTCGTCGCGCTCGATTCGGGATGCGTGTGGGGAAACCAGCTGTCGGCCGTGCGACTGACGGCCGATCCGGCGCAGCGCACCGTCACGCAGGTGCAGTGCGAAGCGTGCATCGCGCCGGGCGGCGAATGATTACACGCCGATTCGTACGACCGGGAAGCGCCTCAACCCTCGCGCCCCGGCACCGGTTCGTCGGCCGCCCCGTCGCCTGACGTGCCGGCGCCGAGCTCGGTCGCCGGATACGCATGCTTTGCCAGCTCCGCGAGCGACTCGGCCGACGGCTTGCCGACCTTTTCCTGCAACGTCGCGAGCGCGGCCGCGATCGCGTCGCGCGCCGCGGCGGACGTCGTCCGCCGGTCGCCGCCCGGCGCGATCGGTTCGCACACGTACAGGTGTGCAATGAGCGGGCCGCCGCGCAGCACCATGTCGAGCGACGTGCCGAGCGACAGCTCGCCCGTGTAGGCCGGCGCGACCGACTGCCGCCGCTGCGCGTCCTCGTACATCAGGCAGATCGGCTGCACCGCGCAGCCGGCCGATACCGCGGCCTGGAACAGGTTCGCATGAAACGGCAGCAGGTCCTGCCCGTCGGACGTCGTCCCTTCCGGAAACACGCACATCACGCCGCCGTTGCGCAGGCGCTCGGCCATCTCGTGCATGATCCGCATCGCCTCGGTGCGCTTCTCGCGCTGCAGGAACACGGTGTCGAGCTTCTCGGCGAGCCAGCCGACGACCGGCCACTGCCGCACCTCGGCCTTCGACACGAATGGCGTCGGCCGCCACGCGTTGACCGCATAGATGTCGAGCCACGACACGTGGTTGCCGACGACGAGCGCGCTCGCGTCGAGCCGCGCGCCGTCGTTGTGGACGACGACGCGCATCCCGCAGATCCGCAGCATCTTCAGCGACCAGCGGCGCGTCATCTCGGCGCGGCGCGCGGGCGTGACGTGCGAAAAACGCAGCGCAACGATCGCCATGCCGCGCAACAGGTGAAAGACGAGACGCAGCTTGCGAAAGGCGGTCATGGCAGAGGTCCGGCGTGGTTCAGTTGCGCTCGAACGCGATCTGCCCGGCGACGAGCGTCGTACGCACGCAGGCGGGCAGTTCGTAGCCGAGGAACGGCGAGTTGTGGCCCTGGCTCTTCAGCGCACGCGGCTCGACGCGCCAGTGCGCGCGCGGGTCGAACACGCACAGGTCGGCCGCGCCGCCTTCGGCCAGGCGGCCCGCCGGCAGCTGCAGCACGTCGGCCGGCGCGGACGTGATGCGGCGCAGCGCCTGCGCGAGCGGCGTGCGCGTCTCGTCCGCCCACTTCAGCGTCAGCGACAGCAGCAGCTCGAGCCCCGTCGCGCCGGGCGTCGCTTCGCCGAACGGCAGCAGCTTCTCGTCGTCGTCGACGGGCGTGTGGTCGGAGCAGATCGCGTCGATCGTGCCGTCGGCGAGCGCCACGCGGATCGCTTCGCGATCGCGCTCGCTGCGCAGCGGCGGGTCGAGCCGGAACTGCGAATCGAAATAGCCGATGTCGACGTCGATCAGGTGCAGGTGGTTCACGCCGACGTCGCAGGTCACGGGCAGCCCCTCGGCCTTCGCCGCGCGCACGAGCGCGAGGCCGGCCGCCGACGACAGCCGCGCGAGGTGCACGCGCGCGCCGGTCACGCGCATCAGTTCGAAGATCGTGTGCAGCGCGATCGTCTCGGCCGCGACCGGGACGCCGGACAGCCCGAGCCGCGACGCGAGCGCACCGCTCGCGGCGACGCCGCCGCGGCCGATGAACGCATCGAGCGGGCGCAGCCACGTGGTGTAGCCGTAGGTGCTGGCGTACTGCAGCGCACGAAGCAGCACCTGCGTGTCGCGCACCGGCACGTTGGCATGCGTGAAGCCGACGCAGCCGGACTCGGTCAGCGCGACCATCTCGGTGATCACTTCGCCCTTGAGGCCGACGGTCAGCGCGCCGAGCGGATGGACGTTCGCCTGGTGCAGGTTGCGCGCGCGGTACTTGAGCATCTCGACGAGGCCCGGCTCGTCGAGCACGGGATCGGTGTCCGGCGGGCACACGAGGGTCGTGACGCCGCCCGCGACGGCCGCGGCCATCTCGGATGCGAGCGTCGCCTTGTGCTCGTAGCCGGGCTCGCGCAGCCGCGCGCACAGGTCGACGAGGCCGGGCGCGACGATCAGGCCCGACGCGTCGATGGTCTTCGCGGCGTTGAAATCGGCCGGCGCCGCCGTGCCGGCCTCGGCGATCGCTGCGATCTTGCCGGCCGCGACGAATACGTCGGCCTGCCGCTCGGTGCCGGCGACCGGGTCGATCAGCGTGCCGCCTTTGATATGAATCTTCATGCGCTGTCTGTGAATGCGTTGATTGCGTGAATAAGGATGCGCGAAAGCGGGCTCAGTCGCTGTTGCCGGCGACGATGCCCATCACCGCCATCCGCACGGCGATGCCGAACGTGACCTGGTTGAGGATCACCGACTGCGGACCGTCGGCGACCTGCGAGTCGATCTCGACGCCGCGGTTCATCGGGCCCGGGTGCATCACGATCGCGTCGGGCGCGGCGAGCGCGAGGCGCTCGGGCGTCAGGCCCCAGGTCTTGAAGTATTCCTGCGCGGACGGCAGCAGCGCGCCGCTCATCCGCTCGTTCTGCAGGCGCAGCATGATGATCACGTCGACGCCCTTCAGCCCTTCGTCGAGGTTGTTGAACACCTTCACGCCCATCTGCTCGAGGCCGCCCGGCAACAGCGTGCGCGGGCCGATCGCGCGCACTTCCGGCACGCCGAGCGTGGTGAGCGCGTGAATGTCGGAACGCGCGACGCGGGAATGGAGGATGTCGCCGACGATCGCCACGCGCAGCTTCGTGAAGTCGCGCTTGTAGTGACGGATCGTGTACATGTCGAGCAGGCCCTGCGTCGGGTGCGCATGACGGCCGTCGCCGGCGTTGATCACGTGCACGTGCGGCGCGCAGTGCTCGGCGATCAGGTACGGCGCGCCGCTCGACGCGTGGCGCACGACGAACAGGTCGGCATGCATCGCCGACAGGTTGTTGATCGTATCGAGCAGCGATTCGCCCTTGCTCGTCGACGATGCGTTGATGTTCAGGTTCAGCACATCGGCCGACAGGCGCGTCGCGGCGATCTCGAAGGTCGTGCGCGTACGCGTCGAGTTCTCGAAGAACAGGTTGAAGACGGACTTGCCGCGCAGCAGCGGCACCTTCTTCACCTCACGGTCCGTCACGCTGACGAACTGCTCGGCCGTATCGAGGATGTGGTTGACGATCGAGCGCGGCAGGCCCTCGATCGACAGCAGGTGCTTCAGCTCGCCGTTTTTCGTGAGCTGCGGGTTGCCCTTCAGGAAACCGTAGCGGAACCGGTCGGGGCTCGCGGCCGCAGCGGGATTGCCGGTGCGGCCAGTGGTGTCGGTGGTCATGGTGTGCGTGATTCCAACTATGCAAACGGGCCGCGGTGCAAACCAGCGGCCCGGGATACGGTTTTGCGTGTCGTTCAGGCGCCGTGCGCCTCGATGCGCAGCGTGAACTGCGCGTCTTCGTCGCGCGCGAGCACGAGCGTCGCGCCGGCCGGCACGTCGAGCGTGCCGCCCGCGAAGCGTGCGGCGACCGGCAGTTCGCGGCCGTCGCGATCGGCGAGCACCGCGAGCTCGACCGCGGCCGGGCGGCCATAGTCGAACAGCTCGTTGAGCGCCGCGCGCACGGTGCGCCCGGTGTACAGCACGTCGTCGACGAGCACGATGCGCGCGCCGTCGACGTCGAACGGCAGCGACGTCGGGCTGGCCTGGCTGTGCAGCCCTTTCTTCGCGTAGTCATCGCGATGCAGCGCGACGTTCACGACGCCGAACGCCGGCGCGCCGAGATCGCGCGCGAGGCGCTCGGCGAGCCACGCGCCGCCGCTGTAGATGCCGGCGAGCCGTGGGCCGCCCGGTTCGGCGAAAGCCGTGCCGTACGCAGCGCGGATCTGGTCGAGCAGGACGCGGTAAAGCGCGTCGGCGTCAATGGTGCTCATGGTCGGACAATTGATCGAGATACTGTTGAAGGATGACGCGCGCGGCTTCGGCATCGAGCATCTCGGCGCGTGCGCGGCCGCGCACGTTGCGCTCGCGCAGCCCGGCCTCGGCCTCGACCGACGAATAGCGCTCGTCGACCCACGTGACGGGCAGCCCGAAGCGGCCGTTCAACTGGTTGCCGAAGCGTTTCGCCTGTTGCGTCATGTCGTGCGGCGTGCCGTCCGGATGCATCGGCAAGCCGACGACGAGCGCGTCCGGCCGCCATTCGGCCAGCAGGTCGCCGACCGCCTTGAAGCGGTGCTCGCGGTTCAGGTTCTGGATCACGACGAGCGCGCGGGCCGAGCGCGTCAGCGCATTGCCGATCGCGACCCCGATTCTCTTTTCGCCGTAGTCGAACGCCAGGAGCGTCGCATCGCGCGCGCTCGCGCCACTCATGCGTGCCCTGCCTCGCCGGACAGCATCGACGAGCTGACGCCGAGCAGGCCCAGTGCGGCTTCGAAGCGCTCCTCGGCCGGCGTGTCGAACACGATGCGCGGATCAGCGGCGACCGTCAGCCAGCCGTTGCGGGAAATTTCTTCCTCGAGCTGCCCTGCGCCCCAGCCCGCATGGCCGAGCGTCAGCAGGAAGCGCTTCGGGCCGGTGCCCGTCGCGACCGCCTCGAGCACGTCCTTCGACGTCGTCATTTCCAGCCCGCCGTCGACGGACATCGACGAGTTGTAGCTCGCGCCCTCGACCGGCTCGTGCAGCACGAAGCCGCGCTCGGTCTGGACCGGGCCGCCGAAGTACACGGGGATGTGCAGCAGCGGCTCGATGTCGAGCTTCAGGTCGATGCGGTTGAACAGCGATTCGAGGTCGATGTCGGTGGGACGGTTGATGACGAGGCCGAGCGCACCGCGCTCGCTGTGATCGCAAAGGTAGACCACCGTTCCCGAGAACGTCGGATCGGCCATGTTCGGCATGGCGATCAGGAACTGGTTGGTGAGGTTGATGCGATCGGAAGGCTTTGACATGGTTTGAATTTTAGCAAAGACGCCGCGGCCTGACCGGGCCGCGATCAACAAGCAACGCCGCGCCGCGCTGGCAACGGCGCGCGCGGATCACATGGCACTCTAACACGCGCGCGGGCACTGTCGGCAGCGTGTTGCGGGCCCGTGCGGCAAGGGCCGCGGCCGCGTGTCCGTCCCCTTGTTCGTCAGGTCCGGCCGAGCGCCGCGCCGAGCGCTGCGGACGCCGCGGTCAGGTCCGGCGGCGCCACGCCGGCCGCGATCTTCAGCAGCGCCGCGCGCAACATGTCGGACGCGTGACCGTGCGCGTCGAGGCCGCCGTCGGCGAGCGGTACGCCGTGCGCGGCACGGCGCCACGCGAGGCCGAGCGTGTCGGCCAGCAGCGCCGCGTGGCCGAGCCCGAGCGCGCACGCGGCCGTACCGACCCGGTAGGCGGCGCCGGACGCGTGCCACGCGGCACCCGCGTCGGCCGCGGCCGGATCGGCCGCGAGGTCGACCATCGACGCATCGGCGGTCTGCAGGAAATCCTCATACGCATGCGCATTGACGGTCACGACGCCGAGCGTGCGGGTCGGCGCGACGGCGACCGCGTCCTGCTCGGCCCGCGCGGCATCGGCCTCCCACAGCGCTTCGGACGCCGGCGTGCCGGCGACGTGCCAGTCGACCGTCAGCCCGTAGTCGTGCAGCACGTCGACGAGCGCGACGTCCTCGGCCGCGGCGCCGAACAGCGCGAAATCGCGCCACAGCAGCGCGACCGTCTCGCGCACGAGCTCGGGCGGCGCGCTGCGGCGGCCCTGCGCATGCTCGCCGAGCAGCAGGTTCGTCCGCGCGAGAAAGCGCTTCAGTTCGGGCGCGCCGGTCGCGCGCAGCGCACGCAGGCACGCGGCCGCGAGCCGCCAGAAATCGTACGGCCCATCATCGGCCAGCGCGGCCTGCATCGCATCGAGTTCGTCGAGCGCCGCGTCGGGCGCGCCGTGCTGCGCACGCAGCACGCCGAGCAGCGCCTGTTCGTAGCGGGCGCGTACCCGGGTCGCGAACTCCTCGGGCAGCACGCGCAGCGTGGCCGGCGGCACCGCGCGGCCGACGAGCGCGAGCGCGTCGAGCGGCGTGCTCGCGCGCAGGTCGGCGGCGCTTTGCGCACGCAATGCACGGAAATGATCGAAGAGAACGGGCGAACAGGCGAGCTCGCGCAGGTTGTGGCGGCCGACGGCCGCGCGGAAATCACGCAGCGCGGCCTGCCAGCCGGCCGAAGTCGGCTCGGCGACGACGAGCGGCGCGGCGGCCGACAGTTGCCCGGCGAAACGCGCAGCCGGCAGCCAGCCGGCTTCCGCCAGGACGGCCGCCGCAGCGGACAGCGGCGCGGCCGCGTCGTCGTGCCGCTCGAATGCGTCGGCGGCCGCCGCAAGCCACGCGTCGGCCGCGCGCACGGCCCCGCCGCGCGGGTTGGGCAGTGCGTCAGGGAGGGGAACGTTCGCCGGATCGGACGTCATGGACACGCGCGCCTGTCATCGTCAAGCCGCTCGCGCGAACCTCGGCGCGCGAGCGCCGGGCCGATGCGAGGCCGGAGCGGGATGTCCGTGGGCCGAAGGTCCGGTCAGATCTGGACCATCTCGAAGTCTTCCTTGCGGGCGCCGCATTCGGGGCACGTCCAGTTGATCGGGACGTCTTCCCAGCGCGTGCCCGGGGCAATGCCCTCTTCCGGCAGCCCGGCTTCTTCGTCGTAAATCCAGCCACAAATCAGGCACATCCAGCTCTTGTATTCCATCTTAAGCCGCGTCGGGAAAGTCGGTAAATTCGGGAGCCATGATGGTACCGTGTCGGGGCCGGACTGCCTAGCAATCGCGCTGGAGTACGGCAACTACGTTGCGCTGCGCTAAAAAATCCGTCGTGCGGGCCGGATTCCGCCGCATAATGGCTGAAAAGTGCGGCCTGCCGGGCAACACAGGGCCGAAACAGCCCATTTCGCCTCGCCGTCCGCATCTCCGTCGCTTTCCCGTTTTTCTCTTGCCCCATTTTTACATGTCCAGCAACGCCCCTCCGATCGTCCTCACCTTCGGCCTGTCCGATCCCACCGGCGGCTCCGGCCTCCAAGCCGATCTGATGACCCTGGCGAGCATGGGCTGTCACGGCGTGTCCGTCCTGACGGGCTACACCGTGCGCGACTCGGCCGCCTGCGACGAAGTGACCGGCCTCGATCCCGACGTCGTCGCCGCCCAGGCGCGCATGCTGCTCGAGGACATGCCGGTCGCCGCGTTCAAGATCGGCGCGGCGACACGTGCGGAAGTTGTCAGCGCGATCGCCGAGGTGGTCGCCGACTACGACGGCGTGCCGCTCGTGCTTGCGCCGGACTTCACGCTCGACGACGAACACGTGCTCGCGGCCGACGACCTGCGCGAGTCGATCGCCGACCTGCTGGCGCCGCAAACGACGCTGCTGGTTGCCGACTACGCGACGCTGATCGCGCTCGCGCAGCCGGACGGCGACGCCGAGGCGCCGAATCTCGACGCGGCCGTGTCGCACCTGCTGTCGCAGGGTTGCGAGTACATCCTGTCGTCCGAAATGGGCTCGCACCGGCTCGTCAACACGCTGTACGGCGAGGAAGGCCAGCTCCGCGAGGACATGTGGGATCGCTCGCCGCACCGTCTGATGGGCATCACCGACACGCTCGGCGCGGCCATCGCGGCACTGCTCGCGAACGGCCAGGAGCCGCCCGAAGCGGTCCGCGAGGCGCAGGAGTACCTGTACCAGGCCGTGCGCGACGCGTTCCGGCCCGGCATGGGTGCACATATGCCCGACCGATTCTTCTGGGCGCGCAGCAACGAAGACTCGGACACGCCGCCGGCCACGAAGGTCGACCCGGTGCCGAGGACGTCGCACCGGCATTGAGTCGGGCGGCGGCGGGCATGCTCCGCCGTCGCGCCGGACTCAGCGCTCATCGGGCGCGACGCCCGGCCGGCCGGTGCATGCATTCGGTCCCGCGCGCAAATAAAAAAAGACCCGCATCGCTGCGGGTCTTTTCTTTTGGCTGGAACGCGCATCGCTGCGCGTTCCGGACACCATCGACCGAAGTCGATTACAT
Organism: Burkholderia sp. S-53; assembly: GCF_025560745.1. Lineage (NCBI taxonomy): Bacteria > Pseudomonadati > Pseudomonadota > Betaproteobacteria > Burkholderiales > Burkholderiaceae > Burkholderia > Burkholderia sp. S-53. Next base: position 882,375 of record NZ_CP090483.1, on the reverse strand, counting down.
GTCCATGCCCATGCCGCCCATGCCGCCCGGCATGCCGCCAGCCATCGGTGCATCTTCCTTCGGCAGTTCTGCAACGGCTGCGTCCGTCGTCAGCAGCAGGCCTGCAACCGAAGCTGCGTTCTGCAGTGCGGTGCGCGTGACCTTGGTCGGGTCGACGACGCCGGCTTCGACCATGTCGACGTACTCGCCCGTCGCTGCGTTGTAGCCGTAGTTGCCCGTGCCTGCAGCAACTGCCGCCACCACGACGCTGGCTTCTTCGCCGCCGTTCGTGACGATCTGGCGCAGCGGCTCTTCCATTGCGCGCAGCACGATCTTGATGCCGGCGTTCTGGTCGGCGTTCAGGCCGGTCAGGCCTGCGATTGCGGTGCGAGCGCGGATCAGCGCGACGCCGCCGCCTGCCACGATGCCTTCTTCCACAGCCGCGCGCGTTGCGTGCAGTGCGTCTTCGACACGTGCCTTCTTTTCCTTCATTTCGACTTCGGTCGCAGCACCGACCTTGATCACTGCGACGCCGCCGGCCAGCTTGGCCACGCGCTCTTGCAGCTTTTCACGGTCGTAGTCCGACGTCGCTTCTTCGATCTGCGCGCGCACTTGCTTCACGCGTGCTTCGATGTTCACGGCTTCGCCTGCGCCGTCGATGATCGTCGTGTTTTCCTTGCCCACTTCGATGCGCTTCGCCTGGCCCAGTTCTGCCAGCGTTGCCTTCTCGAGCGTCAGGCCGGTTTCTTCCGCGACGACCTGACCGCCGGTCAGGATCGCGATGTCTTCCAGCATCGCCTTGCGACGATCGCCGAAGCCCGGTGCCTTGACCGCAACGGTCTTCAGGATGCCGCGGATGTTGTTGACGACCAGCGTTGCGAGCGCTTCGCCTTCGACGTCTTCAGCGATGATCAGCAGCGGACGGCCAGCCTTCGCGACTTGCTCGAGTACCGGCAGCAGGTCACGGATGTTCGACACCTTCTTGTCGTGCAGCAGCACGAACGGGTTGTCGAGGACGGCGACTTGCTTGTCCGGGTTGTTGATGAAGTACGGCGACAGGTAGCCGCGGTCGAATTGCATGCCTTCGACGACGTCGAGCTCGTCGGCCAGCGACTTGCCGTCTTCGACGGTGATCACGCCTTCCTTGCCGACCTTGTCCATCGCTTCAGCGATGCGATCGCCGATCGACGAATCGCTGTTCGCCGAGATCGAGCCGACCTGTGCGATTTCCTTGTTCGTCGTGCACGGCTTGCTGATCTTCTTCAGCTCTTCGACAGCCGCTGCGACTGCCTTGTCGATGCCGCGCTTCAGGTCCATCGGGTTCATGCCCGATGCGACGTACTTCATGCCTTCGCGAACGATCGATTGCGCGAGGACGGTTGCCGTCGTCGTGCCGTCGCCTGCGTTGTCGCTGGTCTTGGAAGCGACTTCCTTGACCATTTGCGCGCCCATGTTCTGGAGCTTGTCCTTCAGCTCGATTTCCTTCGCGACCGACACACCGTCCTTGGTGACCGTCGGGCCGCCGAAGCTGCGCTCGAGCACGACGTTGCGGCCCTTCGGACCCAGCGTGACCTTGACTGCGTTGGCGAGAATGTTCACGCCTTCGACCATCTTCGAACGGGCGGAATCGCCGAATACGACGTCTTTAGCTGCCATCTTCTAACTCCTTGAATTCTTGGGAATATGTACCGTCGGTGGACGCTTAGTTAGCGTTGACCACGGCCATGATGTCTTCTTCGCGCATGACCAGCAGTTCCTGGCCGTCGACCTTCACGGTCTGGCCTGCGTACTTGCCGAACAGGACGCGATCGCCGACCTTCACGTCGAGCGCGATCGGTGCACCCTTGTCGTCACGCTTGCCCGGGCCGACCGCGAGGATCTCGCCTTGATCCGGCTTTTCAGCAGCGGCTTCGGGGATGACGATGCCCGAGGCGGTCTTGGTTTCCTGATCCAGACGCTTGACGATCACGCGATCGTGCAAAGGACGAAGGTTCATATTCACTCCTCTCTTGACTGAGATTGAAGAACGCTTAGGGAATCTGCCCGGCAAATCGCCCGGCAGAGAATTGTTAGCACTCTCGTGCAGCGAGTGCTAATTATATGGACGGGTTTTGACAAATTCAAGAAGGGAAACCGGACGAATTTTCAACGCGGCACGGCAGCGGGAAAAGCGCACGAAAACAACAAAAAACCCTTTCAAAACAAAACCCTGACGAACGCTGCACGGCCCGGCCGGCGGGCCCGAGCGGCCCGCGCATCTCATCCAGCCCCGTTTGGACACCGGGTAAGCACGGAGTTCCCGCGGCCGGCGGCATCGCATCGAAAAACCTGCGCCGGCGTCGATCCGGCACGCTGCAACGCCGCCTTCCGGCACGCCGGACGCCCCTGCACCCTCCCCGCGATGCATCGATCCGCATTAAACCATTCATTTTCATTACGCCGATATTTACGTTTTACTTCGTCGCCAAACACGCATCGCGCCCCATTCGTAAGACCTTCCATTACATTCAGTAATCTAGATGCGAATCATTCTCGTTTACATTGACTTTCACATTTAACACTTCTACGATGCGCCGCGTTGCGTTCATCTTCGTGCCCTGGCCAATCGGCGCCGAGCGTTCGGATAGCGCCTTGAAAGCAGGACTCCAGATTAAAGAAAACCAGGGGTTTGATATGAAGTTCGTGTCGTTCCACGGAGACCGCATCCGCGCCCGGATGCGCCCCGCCGCCGTTGCGGCCGTCCTCGCGTGCGCATCGTTCGCGAGCGGCGCCACGTTCGCCGCCACGCCGGTCGACGCGCAGCCCGAAGCGCCCGAGGCCGACCTCGCGATCCAGGCGAAGCCCACCGACATGTGGACCGGCATCTGGACGCGCCAGAGCCTGCTCGGCGACATGGGCGGCATCCGCCCGTGGCTCGGCAAGTACGGCGCGACGCTGCAGATCACCGAAACCAGCGAATACCTCGCGAACCTGCGCGGCGGCCTGAACCGCGGCGGCGCGTACGACGGGCTGACGACGGCGACGCTGACGGTCGATACGCAAAAGGCGATCGGCCTGCCCGGCGGCACGTTCAACGTCAGCGCGCTGCAGATCCACGGCACCAACCTGAGCGCGAGGAATCTCGGCACGCTCAACACCGCGAGCGGCATCGAGGCGCAGGGCACGACGCGCCTCTGGGAGCTCTGGTACCAGCAGTCGTTCCTCGACAAGCGCGTCGACGTGAAGATCGGCCAGCAGAGCCTGGACCAGGAATTCATGGTCAGCACGTATGCGAACACGTTCGTCAATACGATGTTCGGCTGGCCCGCGCTGCCGTCCTACGATTTGCCGAACGGCGGCCCCGCGTATCCGCTCGCGGGTCTCGGCGTGCGTGTGCGCGGGCAAATCACGCCGAAGCTGACCGCGCTCGCGGGCGTGTTCGACGGCGATCCGCTCGGCAACAACCCGAACAACCTGAGCGGCACGAACTTCAACCTGCACAACGGCACGCTCTACATCGGCGAGCTGCAGTACGCGCTGAACCAGCCGTCCGACGGCGAAATGGATACCGGCCGCTCGAACGGGCTGCCGGGCACCTACAAGATCGGCGTCTGGTATCACAACGGCCGCTTCGCAGACCAGAGCACCGGCACCGACGGGCTGTCGCTCGCGGATCCGGCGTCGAACGGCAGCGCGCAGCAGCACCACGGCGACTACAGCTTCTATGCGGTGGCCGACCAGATGATCTGGCGCCCCGACCCGACCGGCCCGCAGAGCCTCGGCGTGTTCGCGCGCGTGATGGGTGCGCCGGGCGACCGCAACCTGGTGAGCTTCGCGGCCAACGCGGGCATCGTGCTGAAAGCGCCGTTCGCGGGCCGCGACAACGACAGCGTCGGCCTCGCCGTCACGTACATCAAGGTCGGCAGCCACGTGACCGACCTCGACCAGGCCGCGCGATCGTTCGCGACCGGCCCGTACGGCGTGCGCACCCGCGAGACGACCGTCGAGGCGACCTACCAGTACCAGGTCAACCCATGGTGGATCATCGCGGCCGACGCGCAGTACACGTTCAACGCCGGCGCGGGCCAGAACCCGAGCGACGCGACCCAGCCGCTGCGCAACACGTTCGTGCTCGGCGCACGCACGACCATCACGTTCTGAGCACCGCGCCGACGCTACCCGTTTTTCGCGCGCCGCTGCGGCGGCGCGTCCCCCAGGAGAGACCCAGATGACTCAATCCGCCCCGCTTCGCCGCCTCGCGACGGGCGCACTGGCCGCCGCCGCGCTGACGGCCGCCGCCGGCGCGTTCGCCGAGCCGCAAGGCTTCCTCGAGACGCTGCATCGCCACACGCTGCTCGTCAACACGGTGCCCGACAACGGCGACCAGAACCCGTACGCGATCACGGTCGCGCCGGTGTCGGCCGGCACGATCCAGGCCGGCGACGTGCTCGTCGACAACTTCAACAACGCGGCGAACCTGCAGGGAACCGGCAGCACGATCGTCAACTACCGCCCGTCGACGAAGCAGATGAGCCTGTTCGCGTCGATTCCGCGCGACCTGAAGGCGTGTCCCGGCGGCGTCGGCCTGTCGACCGCGATGACGATGCTGAAGTCGGGCTGGGTGATCGTCGGCAGCACGCCGAGCAACGACGGCACGACGTCGACGAAGGGCGCCGGCTGCCTGATCGTGCTCGATCCGCAAGGCAAGATCGCATCGACGTGGTCGAGCCCGAACATCAACGACCCGTGGGGCAACATGGCCGTGGTCGACCGCGGCGACAGCGCGACGCTGTTCGTCAGCATGGCCGGCTTCGGCGTCGGCGGCGCGGACGGCAACCCGCCCGTCTACAAGCAGGCGACCGTGCTGCGCATCGACATCGACGTGCCGGCCGGCAAGCCGCCCGTGATCAAGCAGGAAACGGTCGTCGCGAGCGGCCTCGGCGCGCAGGCCGACAAGGGCGTGTTCCTGGTCGGCCCGACCGGCCTCGCGCTGTCGGGCGACCAGAAGAAGCTGTACGTGTCGGACGCGATCGGCAACCGGATCGTCGAGATCGACGATCCGCTCACGCGCGACACGAGCGCGGGCGTGGGCCGCCAGGTCACGGCCGACGGCTTCCTGCGCCGCCCGCTCGCGCTCGCGACCGCGCCGAACGGCCACCTGCTCGCGACCAATGCGCTGAACGGCCAGGTCGTCGAGATCGACCCGGCCGCCGGCAAGCAGCTCTATGCACGCTGGATCGACACCGACAAGGCGCAATCGCCGCCCGGCAACGGCGACCTGTTCGGGATCGCGATGACACCGGAAGGCGACGGTTTCTATTACGTCCAGGACGACGTCAACACGCTGATGCTCGCGAAGTAACGGAGCCGACCATGGCAGACGATCTGAACCCGCCGTCGCGCCCCGCGCGCCGCGGCTTCCTGAAGGCCGGCGGCGCGGCGGTGGCCGCGGGCCTCGCGGCGGGCACGATGCCGGCCGCGCGCGCGGCCGACGCAGCCGACCCGGCCGCCGCGGACGCGCACGCGCACGACGACGACATCGAGCCGTTCTACGGCAAGCACCAGGGCGGCATCGTGACGCCGCAGCAGCGCAACGCGTATTTCGCGGCGCTCGACCTCGCGACCGACAAACGCGCGGACGTGATCGCGCTGCTGAAGACGTGGACCGACGCGGCCGCGCGCCTGACGCGCGGCGACACCGCGCAGCCGCTGCCGGCCACCGGCGGCGACGACGCGGTGCCGGCTGATTCGGGCGACGCGCTCGGCATCGGCGCGTCGCGGCTGACGATCACGTTCGGCTTCGGGCCCGGCCTGTTCGCGGTCGCGGGCAAGGACCGCTACGGCCTCGCGAAGCGGCGCCCGGCCGCGCTCGTCGACCTGCCGCGCTTCAACGGCGACCAGCTGATTCCGGAGAAGACGGGCGGCGACCTGTTCATCCAGGCGTGCGCGAACGACGCGCAGGTCGCGTTCCATGCGGTGCGCCAGCTCGTGCGTCTCGGCGGCAAGGCCGTGCAGATGCGCTGGGGCCAGGCCGGCTTCACGTCCGGCAAGCCGGGCGAGACGCCGCGCAACCTGATGGGCTTCAAGGACGGCACGATGAACCCGTCGCGCGACGACCCGGCCGCGATGAACGAATTCGTGTGGGCCGGCAGCGAAGGCCCGGCATGGATGAACGGCGGCACCTATACGGTCGTGCGTCGCATCCGCATCACGCTCGAACACTGGGACAACACCGAGCTCGGTTTCCAGGAGCAGGTGTTCGGCCGCAAGAAGTACAGCGGCGCGCCGCTCGGCGGCAAGCAGGAGTTCGAAGCGCTCGACCTCGACGCGGTCGACAAGGACGGCAATTCGGTGATCCCGGACAACTCGCACGCGCGTCTCGCATCGCCGCAGGTCAACAAAGGCGCGCAGATCCTGCGTCGCGCGTATTCGTACAACGACAGCGCGAACTTCTACATCGAGCGCTGGCCGCCGTGGCGCCAGCAGACCGAATACGACGCAGGGCTGATGTTCGTTGCGCACCAGCGCGACCCGCGCAAGGGCTTCATCCCGATCAACGAGAAGCTCGCGAAGCTGGACATCATGAACCAGTTCACCACGCACGTCGGCAGCGCGATCTTCGCGTGCCCGCCGGGCGCGCAACCCGGTTCGTACATCGGCGCCGCGCTGTTCGAAGCGTAACGACATAACGACGCAACGACACGCAACGCACCCATTTTCCGGCCTGTCCGGATGCAAACCACGACGACGACATGAACACCTCACCCGTTAGCCGCCCGCTGCGGCACCTGATCTCCGCGGCCGCCGCCGCGCTCATGCTGACCGGCGCGCTGCACGCCACGCGCGCGCATGCCGCGACGCTCACGCTGTACAACGCGCAGCACGAGCAGGTCGTCAACCAGCTCGTCAAGGACTTCGAAGCGCAGAGCGGCATCACCGTGAAGGTGCGCTCGGGCGAAGGCCCGGCGCTCGCCGCGCAGCTCGTCGCGGAAGGCGATCGCACGCCGGCCGACGTGTACTTCACCGAGAATTCGCCCGAGCTCGTGCTGCTGGACCGCAAGGGCCTGCTCGCGAAGGCCGGCGGCGCCGCGCTGCAGGCGGTGCCCGCGCGCTTCAACCCGGCCGACGGCAACTGGGTCGGCGTACTCGCGCGCGAGAACGTGCTCGTCTACAACACCGCGAAGCTCCAGCCGCAGCAACTGCCCGCATCGCTGCTCGATCTCGCGAAGCCCGAATGGAAAGGCAAGATCGGCGTCGCGCCGAGCGATGCGGACTTCCTGCCGGTCGTGAGCGCGGTGCTCGCGCTGCACGGCGAGGCCGCGACGCTGCAATGGCTGAAGGGCCTGAAGACCAACGCGCAGATCTTCGACGACGATGAAGGCGTGACGGCTGCCGTCAACCGCGGCGGCGTGCTGACCGGCATCGTCAACAACTACTACTGGGACCGCCTGCACGCGGAACTCGGGGACAAGTCGACCAAGAGCGCGATCCATCACTTCGCCAACCACGACGTCGGCGCGGCCGTCAACGTGTCGGGCGCCGCGGTGCTGAAGGCGTCGAAGCACCAGGCCGACGCGCAGAAGTTCGTCGAGTATCTCGTCAGCGAGCGCGCACAGAAGCTGATGGCTGGTGGCCACATCAGCTTCGAGTATCCGCTGCACCCGGGCGTCGCACCCGATCCGATCCTGAAGCCGTTCAACGAACTGAGCCCGCCGGCGCTGACGTTCGAACAGCTCGGCGACGACAGCCAGGCCGGCAAGCTGCTTCGCCAGGCCGGCCTGCTCTGAGCATGAGCGACGCCGTGTCCGGCACGGCACGCACCGCACGCGACGGCGCGCGCACCGCGACGCGGCGGCGCCCGTCGCGCGCGCTCGTCGCCGCGGCCGCGTGCGGGCCGCTCGCGATCCTGCTGCCGCTCGGCTTCACGCTGTATCGCGCGGCGACCTTTGGCGTCGACGACGCGATCGAGCTGCTGTGGCGCCCGCTCGTCGGCGAACTGCTCGTCAACACGCTGTCGATCACGCTCGCCGCGACCCTCGCATGTACGCTGCTCGGCACGGCAGTCGCGTGGTTCATCGAGCGCACCGACCTGCCGGCGCGGCCGCTCTGGACCGCGCTCGCCGCCGCGCCGCTCGCAGTGCCGCCGTTCATCACGAGTTATGCGTGGGTGTCGCTGAGCCTCGACCTGCAGGACTTCCTCGGCGCGCTGATCGTGCTGACATCCGCGTACTTCCCGCTCGTCTACCTGCCGGTGGCCGCCGCGCTGCGCGAGCTCGATCCCGCGCTTGAAGAAAGCGCGCGCACGCTCGGCTGCTCGCCGTGGCATACGTTCTTTCGCGTCGTGCTGCCGCAATTGCGGCCCGCGCTGTGCGGCGGGATGCTGCTCGTCGCGCTCGGCGTGCTGTCCGAATTCGGCGCATTCCAGTTGCTGCGCTTTCGCACGTTCACGACCGAAATCTTCGCGGAATACCGCACCGCGTTCGACGGCGGCGGCGCATCGCTGCTCGGCTGCGTGCTGATCGCGCTGTGTCTGTTGTGCCTCGCGATCGAGGCGCGTGCGCGCGGCCATGCGCGCTACGGCCATACGCATCGCGCCGCACGCCGCGTCGCGATGCGTTATCCGCTCGGACGCTGGCGCGCCATCGCCGCCGCGGCATTCACCATGCTCGCGGCCGCGACGCTCGGCGTGCCGCTCGCGACGATCGGCTACTGGCTCACGCAACAGGGCGCGGCCGCCATCACGCCGGCCGACGTATCGCCCGAGCTGCTGTGGCAGACCGCGCTCGCGTCGACCGGCTACGGCCTCGCGGCCGCGGCCGTCACGACGCTGCTCGCGCTGCCGCTCGCCTTCCTGCTGGTCCGTTATCCGGGCCGCGTCGCGACGTTGCTCGAACGCACGGCGATGACCGTGCAGGGCGTGCCGGGCATCGTCGTCGCGCTCGCGATCGTATCGATCACGGTGCGGCTGCTGCAGCCGCTCTACCAGAGCGCGCCGGCGCTCGTCGGCGCGTACGCGATCCTGTTCCTGCCGCTCGCGGTGGTCAGCGTGCGCGCGGCGCTGTCGCACGTGCAGGTCCGGCTCGAGGAAACCGCGCGTTCGCTCGGCCTCGGCTGGCGCGCGACGCTCACGCGCGTGGTGCTGCCGCTCGCGGCGCCCGGCCTCGGCGCGGCCGCGACGATGGTGTTCATCTCGGTCGTGACGGAACTCAACGCGACGCTGCTGCTGTCGCCGATCGGCACGCGCACGCTCGCGACGCAGGTGTGGAGCGATACGGCGACGCTCGCATTCGCGGCTGCGGCGCCCTATGCGGCGCTGCTCGTCGCGCTGTCGCTGGGCGCGTCGGGACTGCTGTTCCTGCTGCTCGGCCGCGCGTCGGTACGCAACTGAGCGCCCCCCTTTTCCCCCGGAACCGCTCATGAGCGAACTACGCATCCACGGCCTGTCCAAATCGTTCGGATCGCATACCGTCCTGCACGACATCGATCTCACGGTGCGGCGCGGCTCGCGCCTCGCGCTGCTCGGCCCGTCCGGCAGCGGCAAGACGACGCTGCTGCGCGTACTGTGCGGTTTCGAGCGCGCCGAGCGCGGCACCGTCGAGATCGACGGGCGCCGCGTGGCCGCGCCCGACGTGCACCTGCCGCCCGAACAGCGTCGGATCGGTTATGTGCCGCAGGAAGGCGCGCTGTTTCCGCATCTGTCGGTGGCCGACAACATCGCGTTCGGGCTGCCGCGCGCGGCACGGCGGCGCCATCATCGCGTCGACGAACTGCTCGAGATGGTCGGGTTGCCCGCGTCGTATGCGAGCCGCGCGCCGCAGCAATTGTCCGGCGGGCAGCAGCAGCGCATTGCGCTCGCACGCGCGCTGGCGCCCGAGCCGTCGCTCGTGATCCTCGACGAACCGTTCTCCGCGCTCGACACGTCGCTGCGGCACGAAACGCGCAGCGCGGTCGCGGATGCGCTCGCCGCGGCGGGCGCGACCTCGGTGCTCGTCACGCACGACCAGCCCGAGGCGATGACGCTCGGCGATGAAGTGGCGGTGATGTGGCAAGGCCGGCTCGTGCAGACGGCCGCGCCGCAAATGCTTTACCGGCAGCCCGTCACGCGCGACGTCGCGTCGTTCGTCGGGCAGGCCGTGCTGCTCGCGGGCCGCGTGCGCGACGGACGCATCGCGTGTGCGCTCGGCAATCTGCCGCTCGTCGCGCCGCTGCCCGACGGGCCGGCCGACGCGATGCTGCGCCCCGAGCAGATCGGCATCGTGCCTGTCACGCAGGTCGACGCGGCGCGCGGCCATACGGCGCGCGTCGAAGCCGCGCAGTTCGCGGGTCAGGACGCCGACGTACTCACGCGCCTCGATGCCGATGCCGACGTGTTCGTGCGCGTACGCGTGCCGGGACACCGGTGTCCGGCAATCGGCGAACGCGTTGCGCTCGTCGTCGACGGTGCGGTGATGGCGTACGCGCGCTGAGCGGCACGGTCGGTCGTCACGCGCCGTCACACGTCGTCACGCATCGGCGCAGCCCGCGCCCGACAGCGGCCGGAAGGTCCGGCCCTCCGTCTCGACCGCCGCACCCAGCAGCCGTGCGAGGCCCTTCGCGCCTTCGCGCATCACGACGTCGTGATTCCATCGGAACAGCGGACGCGCGAACGGCTCCAGCCAGTTCATCCAGCGCACGTGCGTGTGGATGTGCCAGTCGTAGCGCACGACGGTAGATGCGCCGTCGCCGGTGAACGACCAGCATCCGTCGCCTTCGATTGCGCCGCTCGCACGGCCTTCGAGCGCATGCGGCGGCTCGACGCGCCGCACGCGCATGTCGAAGGTCAGCCGGTACGGCAGCGCGCCCTTCCACGTATATCGGTGCAGTGCGCCGACGCCGTGCGCGTCGCCCTGCTCGATCTCGACGGTACGTACCGCGCCCTTCCACCAGTCGGGCCAGCGGTCGACCTGGTAGATCGCGTCCCAGACCGCCACGAGCGGGGCGTCCACACGCCAGGTCGTCGAGAACCGGTATTCCGCCATGCAGCCTCCGGCATGCGTGTCAGGGACATGAATCAGCGCACCGATCAGGGCGCGAAGAAGCGCTCGGGAAACGCGACGTCGATCTCGATATCGTCGAGCGTGACGGTTTCGAGCGGCACGTCGCCATCGTCCGCGAAGCTGACGACCTTCCGCGGAAAGCCGTCCTCGGCGTCCAGCCACAACCGGTAGCGATGCACGCCGTCGACCGCATGCGCGGGTGCGCCCGTGACCGACACGCGCAGCGCGGTCCGGCCGCCGACGGCCTCCTCGCCTTCGGTCACGGTCGCACCGCCCTGCTGCAGCGCATGAACGTTGCGCAACAGTTCGCCGACGTCCGACCGGTCGACCCGGTGGCCGCTGCGGTCGCGCACGAGCGGATTGGACGGCGACAGCGTCAGCGCGGGCGGCGCATGCGCGCCGAACGGGCGCAGCCGCACCTTGCCGTCGTCGGGATCGTATGCAATGACCGCGCCGTGATGAGGCGACACGAAATCCATCCGGACGAAGCCGGGTTTCAGGTACGCATAGCGGATTTCGGTGTGTTCGCCGCCCCGCGCCGACGAGCGGATCGTCGCGCGGTATGAGTGGACGTGGTCGAAATGCGCCTGCGCGACGGTCACGGGATCGGCTGTCATGCTCGCTCCTATCAGGCTCGCGGCCAGCAACGCGGCGATCACGGCGCCGCCTCGACGTCGAGCACGCCTTCCATCCCGCGCTCGCGATGGCTCCTGAAAAACAGCAGCCGATGCGTGCAATAGTAGGCGAACCGGCCCGGCTGCGCCGGCGTGAAGCGAAAGGTCTTCGGCGTCGTGTCGAGGTCGGTGTGGAGGGCGATGCCGGCCTGCGGCGCGTCGATCTCGAAACTGTGCGGCACCACGCCGGGCTCGGCCGACACGGTCAGCTCGACCGGCACGTGCGCACGCACGATCACGTGGTTCGGGCGGAAGAAATAGCTGCCGCCGACGATCGTCACCCGCTGCACGCCGTCGGCGTCGACCGGCACGCGCACCGGCGCGGCGCCGTCCGCCCGCGCGAGTGGGGCACCCACGGCGAGCGCCGCCAGCAGCGGTATCAGCACGAGAATCTTCGTCATCTTCTTCATCGCACGCTCCCTGCCGGCACTGCGCGCGTCATCCTTTCCACGCATCGGTCGAGCCGCCGAGCGCACCGCACGCTTCGATCGCGAGCTCGCGCAGGCGCCGTTCGTCGCCGCGGCCGGACAACGCATAACCCATGCCGCGATCCGACCAGAAATACGTGTAGCGGCCGTCGGCCGACATCGCCTGCGGCGCGAGGTGCCGCGCGTCGTACGCGGTCATGTACAGCGTCACGCGCTCGCCGTCTGCGCGCTGGTACATGAACTGCGCGGCCGGCCCCGCTTCGCCGGGCAGCACCCGGCCGCCCAGCAGCACATAGCCGTATTCGTCGAGCGACGGCGCACGCACGGGCCGCCCGACGCGTGCCGACAGCCACGCGGCAAGATGCGACGGATCGCCCGCGCCGACTTCGACCGGATGCTCGCGATCGGCTGTGTACACCGCATACGCGACATCCGCGCGCGCGGCGAACGCCGGTTCGCTGCCGAACACGGCCCAGCCCGCATGCAGCGCGACGCCGATCAGCAGCCCGGCCGCCAGCCCCGTGAACGCATACGCGAACCCGCGCCGGCGCGACGCGCGGCGCTGCACGAACAGCGCGGGTGCGGCGCCCGGCAACGGAAACAGCGCATGCAGCGCATGACGCTGTGCGCGGAAATGCGCGAATCGTTCGGCTTCCTCCGGATCGGACTGCAGGCGCTCGAGCATCTCGTGCCGCTCGTGCCCGGACAGTTCGCCGTCCAGCAACGCGGACAGCAGTTGCGCCGACGCATCGTCGTCCCGATCGTTCGAAGGCTTGCGCGGTTCGTCCATCATGTCTTCCTGATTACCCGTAACGCGGTCGTGCCGTGCGCCGACGGCTCGTCCGACAGCAGTGCGCGCATCTGCCCACGCGCCCGCGCGAGCCGCGACATCACCGTTCCCACCGGCACGCCCAGCACCTGCGCGGCGTCGCGATAGCTCAGCTCCTCGAGCGCGACCAGCAGCAGCACCTCGCGCTGTTCGACGGGCAGCCGGTACAGCGCCCGCTGCACGTCGCGCAGCACCAGCCCGCCGATCTCGCCGGCCGGCGCGGCCATCGTCTGCCACGGCGCCGTCGCATCGTCGACCGCGATCTCGTGCCGCGCACGCAACTGGTCGATGAAGCGGTGCCGCAGCAGCGTCAGCAGCCATGCACGCAGGTTGCCGCCGTCGCGTGGCGGCCGGTTCAGCGCACGCTCGAGCGTGTCCTGCACGAGATCGTCCGCCCAGGCCCGGTCGCCCGTCAGCGCACGCGCATAGCGCGTGAGATGCGGCAGCCACACCAGCAGGTCCGATTCGTAGCTCATCGATACCTCGCGCGGCGCCGCACGGTCACGGACGCGCAACGTGCCACATGCCGCCGATCCCGTCGCCGCCCGCGTCGCCGGCCTTGTGGTCCATCTTCCAGCGATACAGCGGGCGCCCGTGGTACGCCCATTGCTTCTTGCCGTCGCCGCGCGTGACGAGGCTCCACGCGCCCGACGCCTTGTCGTACGCGTCGGCGATCGCCGGCGGCCAGTTGGACGCGCACGCGCTGTCGCACGCGCTCTTGCCGGGCGCGTCGCGATCGAACACGTACAGCGTCATGTGATCTTCGTCGACGAGTTTCCCGTCGCCGACCTGTGGCGGTTCCGCGGCCGCCGGCCGCACGATCGCCGCCATCAGCGCAGCGGCGAGGAAAATCCGTTTCATTCCCGTTCTCCTTTTGACATGGCATCGCGACACGGCGGCGCCGGACGGGATGATCGGCTTCGTCGCGACCATTATCCCGCCGGGCGGTCGTGCCGGGACTCGGTATGTAAACGGACGGGGGCGGCCGGTTATTCCATGCCGCCCGGCGACGATCGACGGCGGCACGCTATCGGCCATTCATGTGACGAAAGAAAGCGGAAAGCCAAAAAGGACAACGCGGCATGACATCACTGTCATGCCGCGTTGCGCGACCCGTGTCGCACGGCCGTTGCGCACGGCGGCCGATACGGCGCCGCCGTGCGTTTCCGGCTCGTTACTTCGGCAGGGCGCCGGTCAGCGACTGGAGCAGCGTCGTTACCGGTGCGAGCGGGTTGTTCGGCGAGCTATTGCCCGAATGCGGCGTCACCGACAGGCCCGGCGCGGAACCGAGCGCCGTGCCCACCGACGTGCCGACCGCATTGACGACCGTCGCCGTCGAGTTGGCGCCCGTCGACAGCAGCGAGCCGACCGCGCCCGCCGTGCCGCCGGCCGCGTTCGCGCCCGAGCCGAGCAGGCTGCCGCCCGCCGCTGCCGTCGAACCTGCCGCGCCCGACAGCGCGCCGGCCGCCTGGCCGAGCGCCGCCGGACCGTTCCCGAGTGCGCCCGTCACCGAGCCGAGCGCACCGGTCAGTGCGCCGGCCGGGTTGCTGCCGCCCGTCAGGCCGTTCACGAGGTTCGTGATCGGTGCGATCGGGTTGTTGCCCGCCGCGCCCGTCAGCGTGCCGACGACCTGGTTCACGACGCCCTGCGCCGGCGCCAGCGGGTTCGACCCGCCGAGGTTGCCGAGGGCACCCGTCACCGAGTTCAGCGCGCCCGTCAGTGCACCGGCCGGATTGCCGCTGCCGAGCGTACCGACGACCTGGTTGACGACGCCCTGCACCGGCGCGAGCGGGTTCGTGCCGCCCAACGAGCCGAGCGCGCCCGTGACGGAGCCGACCGCGTTGCCGAGTGCGCTCGTGGCCGTGCCGACCGCGTTGCTCAGCGCCGCAGCCGGATTGCTGCCGCCGAGCGTGCCGACGACCTGGTTCACGACACCTTGCACCGGTGCCAGCGGGTTCGAGCCGCCGAGGTTGCCGAGCGCGCCCGTCACCGAACCGAGTGCGCCGGTCAGCGCACCGGCCGGATTGCCGCCCGTCGGCAGCGCGTTCTGCAGGCCGTTGACGAGGTTCGTGATCGGCGTGATCGGGCTGCCGCCGCCTGCGCCGGACAGCGTGCCGACGACCTGGTTCACGACGCCCTGCACCGGTGCCAGCGGGTTCGTGCCGCCAAGCGCGCCCGTCACCGAGTTCAGCGCGTTCGTCAGTGCAGCGGCCGGACTGTCGTTGCCGAGCGTACCGGCGAGCTGCGTGACGACGCCTTGCACCGGCGCGAGCGGGCTCCCCGCGCCGCCGACGTTGCCGAGCGTGCCCGTGATCGTGTTGACCGCGTTGCTCAGCGAGCCGGCAGGGTTACCGCTGCCGAGCGTGCCCGTGACCTGGTCGATGACGTTCTGGATCGGCGCCAGCGGGTTCGCGCCGCCACCGATGCCACCCAGTGCGCCCGTTACCGTGCCGAGGGCACCGGTCAGTGCGTTTGCCGGGTTGCCGCTGCCGAGTGCGCCCGTGACCTGGTTCACGACACCCTGGACCGGCGCCAGCGGGTTCGCACCACCACCGATGCCGCCGAGTGCGCCCGTTACCGTGCCGAGGGCGCCGGTCAGTGCGCTTGCCGGGTTGCCGCTGCCGAGTGCACCCGTCACTTGATTCACGACGCCTTGAACCGGCGCCAGCGGATTTGACCCACCGCCGACGTTGCCCAGTGCACCCGTGACCGTGCCGAGGGCGCCGGTCAGTGCACCGGCCGGATTGCCGCCGCCGAGCGCGCCCGTCACTTGATTCACCACACCCTGAACAGGCGCCAACGGATTCGAAGCGCCCCCTACGTTGCCCAGTGCACCCGTGACCGTGCCGAGGGCGCCGGTCAGTCCGCCTGCCGGGTTGCCGCTGCCGAGCGCGCCGGTCACTTGATTCACGACACCTTGAACCGGCGCCAGCGGGTTCGAGCCACCACCGACGTTGCCCAGTGCACCCGTGACCGTGCCGAGGGCACCGGTCAGTGCACCGGCCGGATTGCCGCCGCCGAGTGCACCCGTCACTTGATTCACGACGCCTTGAACCGGCGCCAGCGGATTCGAAGCGCCGCCGACGTTGCCCAGTGCACCCGTGACCGTGCCGAGGGCACCCGTCAACGCGCCTGCCGGATTGCCGCCGCCGAGCCCGCCGGTCACTTGATTCACGACGCCTTGAACCGGCGCCAGCGGATTCGCGCCGCCACCGACGTTACCCAGCGCACCGGTCACCGTGCCGAGCGCACCCGTCAACGCGCCAGCCGGGTTGCCGCCACCCAGCGCACCCGTCACCTGATTCACCCCCCCCTGGACCGGCGCCAGCGGCTGTACCGTGCCACCACCACCGCCGAGTGCGCCCGTCACCGCCCCCACGGCGCCCGACAGCACCTGGCCGGGATCGCCGAGCGACGTCTGGATCGCACCCGATCCGCCCGCCGTCACGGTAACCGAGCCCAGCGGCGACGTACCCGTCGCGACCAGTCCGACCGACACGCTGTTCGTCGGCGGATTGACGATCACTTGCGGGATCGGCAGCGAATCGAGGGCCCCCGCCATCGCGGAACCCGAAGCCAGTACCCCGAACACCGTCGCGACCGACAGCGCCACACCCGTCAATTTAAGATTTTGTCCCATCCTTATTCACCCCATCTCGGTTGGCACTACGTTGATAAAGCATGGGGACGGATTGCACGAAGCGTGCCAATTCAAAAAGGCGGATTGATTCATCAGCCTCTTGCCGGGCAATAACGCTTTTTTATGGATTTCAGGCGAAATACACGCGTTGCGGAGCCCGAATCATCTGACGAAACAGGCCAACGGAACGCGGATGTAACGTAACGTTTGCGAGCCCCGTAGTAACGTGTTCCGGTACATTCCGCGTAACGCCGGAACGTCCGGTCGAGACGGCGCCCTGCATCGTCAGGACTGGCTGCCCAGTGCGCATTTCAGCAATATGAAAATGCATTGATAAATCGCGAACTTTCCGATTTTATTTATTGCGCGATTTCTTTCTCGGCGATTACGCAGATCATTTCCGATTATCCGGTTTTCGATAATTCGGATAGCAGAATGAAAAAGTGTTGCGGCCGCATCGCAGCCGGAGAACGCGATGCAGCGCGCGCGGCGACGGCCCGGACTGCGCCGCATCGCCGCGCCGCCGGCTCAGCCGAAACGTGCGGGCCGGAACGGATGGGGATCGATATAGGTCGGCGCGCCCGTCATCATTTCGGCAAGCAGGCGCCCGGTCGCGGGGCCGAGCGTGAGCCCGTGGTGGCAATGGCCGAACGCGAACCACAGGTGGCGATGGCGCGGCGCGGGCCCGATCACCGGGCGCATGTCCGGCGTGCATGGCCGCATCCCGAGCCACGGCTCGGCATCGAGCCGCTCGCCGATGCCGAACGCGTCGCGCGCCAGCGGCTCGGCGCGCGCGAGTTGCACGCCGGTCGGCGGCGCGCTGCGCAGCGCGATCTCGACGCCGGTCGTGAGCCGCAGGCGGCCGCCTTCCATCGGCGCGACGACGAAACCTTCCTCGGTATCGCACACCGGCACGTTCAGCGGCGTGCGCGTCGGCCGGTAGTGCATGTGGTAGCCGCGCTTCGCGCGCAACGGAATCCGGTAGCCGAGCGGCGCGAACACGTGATCGGACCACGGCCCGAGCGCGACCACGGCCGAGCGTGCAGAGATCGGCCCATGCTCGGTACTGACACGCCAGCCGCCATCCACCTGGGCGAGCGTCTTCGCGTCGCCGAGCACGAATGCGCCGCCGTCGCGTTCGAACAGCCGCGCGTAGGCTTTGGTCAGCCCGCCCGGGCTCGACACGGTCTTCGGGTCCTGCCAGTGGAATGCGCCGCAGAATGCGTCGCCGACACCGGGCTCGCGTTCGCGCAGCGCACGCGCGTCGAGTACGGTCATCCGCAACCCGTGCGCGTCGGCCACGCGCTGCTGCGCACGCGTTTCCGCGTCGAACAGCGCGGGCGAACGGAATGCCTCGATCCACCCGCCATCGTGCACGAGCGGCTGCGCGTCGGTGCGCGCGAGCAGCGCGTCGTGCTCGACGACGCTGGCCGCGACGAGCGGCAGCATGTCGCGCGCGGCGGCCGCGAGCCGCTGCGGCGACGATTCGCGCCAGAAGCGCGCGAGCCAGCCCGCATACGCGGGCAGCGCGCGGTAGTCCCAATAGAGATCGACCGAGCGGTTGCGCGCATAACGCAGCAGCGTGCCGAGCCGGCGCGGAAACGCGTACGGCACGACCGACGAGCGCTCGATCAGCCCGGCATTGCCGTGGCTCGTTTCCTCGCCGGGCGCGCGCCGGTCGACGAGCGCGACGCGCAGCCCGCGATCCTGCAGATGCAGCGCCGACGACACGCCGACGATGCCGGCCCCCAGAACGATGACGTCGAAATCCATGCTTCCCCGCCCAGCGTCGAGATTCGATGCGACACGCGCCGGCCCCGCGGCCGGCGCGCGGCCGTGCTTACTTCGCGACGATGTCGCGCTTGAAGTACTTCTGCGACAGCGCGCCCAGCGTGCCGTCCTTCTTCAGCGCGTCGAGCGCGCCGACGATCTTCGCCTGCAGCGCCTTGTCGCCCTTGCGCAACCCGAAGCCCGTGCCCTCGCCGAGCGTCGCCGGATCCTTCAGCGGCTCGCCGACGATCTGGTAGTCGCGGCCGGCCGGCTTGTCGAGGAAACCGTCCTGCGCGGTCTGCGCTTCCTGCACGGCCGCGTCGAGACGCCCGGCGACGAGATCGGCGTAGATCTGGTCCTGGTCCTGATACGACACGACGGCCACGCCCGCGTTGGCCCAGTGCGCCTTCAGGAAATCCTCCTGCGACGAGCCCTGCAGCACGCCGACGTGCTTGCCGCGCAGGCTCGCGACGTCGGGCCGCAGCGGCGAGCCGCGTTTGGCGACCATCACGATCGGCACCACGTAGATCGCCGGCGTGAAGTCGATGCTCTGCTTGCGCTTCGCGGTGATGTTCATCGCCGAGTTGATCGCGTCGAACTTGCGCGCCTGCAGCGCCGGGATCAGGCCGTCGAACGAATTCTCGACCCACACGCATTTCATGTTCAGCTTCGCGCACACCGCGTTGCCGATGTCGACGTCGAAACCCTGCAACTGGCCGGCCGGCGTCTTGCTCTCGAACGGCGGGTAGGCGGCTTCGATCCCGAAGCGCAACGTGGTCTGTTCCGCATGGGCCGTGACGGCCGCGCATGCGAGCGCCGCGGCGGCGCAGAGGGAAAGCTTCCAGTTCATGAGACGGTCCTTCAGTTCTGGATTGAGGCGATGAAGATCGGGCGCGCGGCGCCCTCGTCCGGGCGCCGGATCGGCATTCGACACAGGCGGCCGCCGCACGGCGACACGTCGTATCCTGCACGCGAAATATAGACTCAAAGTCTACAATAGACTATAGGGGATACGAGGATCGTGCGCTGTCTCGCTGCGTCGAAATTTCGGCGACTGTCAAAAACACCGTTGATTTTCCAGTGTTTTCTACGAAACCGGCAACGACACAAAGTCTCGAAAAGAAAAATTCTCCAGATTTGGTTTGTCTATATTAGACTTTTCGTCCATCACGAACACCGCCGGACACCGTCTTTCGAGACATTCCTGTCCGGCCCCGACCGGAGATGTCCCCATGACGCAAATCGCCCCGCCCCTGCCGCTGACCGTCGACGAAGCCGCGGTGCGCGCGGCCCTGCCCTCGCTCGACGTGCTCGGCACGCTGCGCCGCATGTTCGCGTCGCTCGCGTCGGCGCGCGCAGTGCAGCCGCCGCAGACCCTCACGCTGTTTCCCGAAAATGCCGGCGACTTCATCACGTATCTCGGCACGCTCGCCGACGAACAGGTGTTCGGCGCGAAGCTGTCGCCGTACGTCGTGACCGGCGGCAAACCGATCGTCACAGCGTGGACCGCACTGATGTCGATGCGCACGGGCCAGCCGCTGATGTGGTGCGACGCGGGGCTGCTGACCGTCGAGCGCACGGCCGGCACGACGGCGCTCGCGGTCGACTGTCTCGCGCCGCGCGACGCGCGCCATCTGGCGATCGTCGGCGCAGGCGCGGTCGGCCTCGCGCACCTGCGGCACACGGCGGCGCTGCGCGACTGGGAGACGATCCGCGTGTATTCGCCCGCACTCGCCGGCGACGCAGCGCTGCAGGCAACGCTCGCCGAACTCGACCCGCGCGTGCGGCCGGCTGCGAGCGTCGCGGCCTGCGTGCGCGACGCGGACGTCGTGATGCTGTGCACGTCATCGGGCACGCCCGTGCTCGGCGACGGAATGCTCACGCGCCCCGCGCTCGTCACGTCGATCAGCACGAACGTCGCACGTGCGCACGAGATCCCGCCCGCGTGGCTGCCCGACATGGACGTGTACTGCGACTACCGGCACACGACGCCCGCGAGCGCCGGCGAGATGCAGATCGCGGCGGCCGATCACGGCTGGGACACCGCGCGGATCGTCGGCGACCTGCCCGCGCTCGTCGCCGGCGCCTGCGCGACGCCGTCGCGCACGCGTCACGCATTCTTCCGCTCGATCGGCCTCGGGCTCGAGGACATCGCCATCGCGCATGCGCTGTACACGCACCTGACGCGCGCATGAGCGGCACGCGAGCACGGGGCCGATACAATGGCGCAACCGCCGCGGCAGCCGCGCGCGGGCGCACGGGCATGCCGGCCACCGGTGCGCCGGCACGCCTGCCCGATGCGCCGCCCGGCCCCCGCCCACCCGAGATGGCGACACCGATGCGCAAGAAGAAATCCCCCGTCAAAGACCTGCTGCTCACCCGTTATGCGCCGATCGCCGACGGTATCGCCGCGCTGTTCTTCCCGTACGCGGAAGTCGTGATCCACGACCTGCACGACCAGACCGTGCTGTATCTGGCGAACAACCTGTCGAAGCGCGAGGTCGGCGACGATTCCGCGCTCGAGGAAATCGATCATTCGGCGCGCGAGCGGGTGATCGGCCCGTACGAGAAGCTGAACTGGGACGGCCGGCGGATGCGCTGCGTCAGCAACGTGCTGTTCGACGACGAAGGCCGCCCGGCCGGGATGATGTGCATCAACTTCAACATCGCGGTGTTCGACGAGGTACGCGCGACGCTCGACCTGTTCATCAAGGGCGCGGGCGTCGTCGCGCAGCCGGACGAGCTGTTCCGCGACGACTGGCAGGAGCGCATCAACACGTTCCTGCACGGCTGGCTGCGCGAGCGGCAGGTCGGGCTCAACGGGCTCACGCGCGAGCACCGGCGCGAGCTCGTCGAGGCGCTTCACGCGGAAGGCGCGTTTCGCGGCAAGAGCGCGGCGAACTACGTCGCGAACGTGCTCGGGATGGGACGCGCGACGGTCTACAAGCACCTCAAGCACCTGAAGGAAACGCAGGGCGACGCGTAAGCGGCAAGCGGCGTGCCCCCGCGTGCGGGTGCGCCGGGCCCCTCCGCCGCGTCCGGCGTCCGGCATCCGCTATCGCTATCGGTCCGAGCCTTCCGTGTCTATGCTTCGTGATACGTCGGGCGCGGGCCCGTTCCGCACGGCCCCGGTCAAGACCAAGCGACGAAGCATAAAGTGATATAGTGCCGGTTACACTTTTTTGCCGCCCCGGACCGCCCATGACGACCGCTCCCGCCCCGACTGCCCGCCCGACCCTGACCGTCGAAATCTGGTCCGACCTGATCTGCCCGTGGTGCTGGATCGGCAAGCGCCGCTTCGACGAGGCGCTCGCCGCGTTCGCGCACGCCGACCACGTCGACGTCGCGCTGCGCGCGTACCGGCTGATGCCGGGCCAACCCGTCGAGCCGGTCGAGGCGATGCTCGCCGGCAAGTACCGGATGGCGCCCGCGCAGGTCGACCAGATGCTGCGCCAGGTGACCGACGCGGCCGCGAGTGTCGGGCTGCGCTACGACCTGCCCGGCACGCTCGTCGGCGACACGCTCGACGGCCACCGGCTCGTGAAGCTCGCGGAATCGACCGGCCGCGCGCATGCGCTGACCGAGCGGCTGTACCGTGCTTATTTCTGCGAGCACGGCTCGCTGTTCGATCATGCGCAACTGACCGAATTCGCGGTCGAAGCAGGGCTCGAGCGCTCGGCCGTCGACGACGTGCTGCGCAGCAACGCGTACCGCGCCGAAGTCGAGGCCGACATCGCACGCGCCGCGCAGATCGGCGGGCGCGGCGTGCCGCTGTTCGTGTTCGGCGGCCGCTACGCGGTATCGGGCGCGCAGCCGGCGGACGCGTTTGCGCAGGCGCTCGACCAGGCGTGGCGCGACGGCATCGTCGAGCTCGACGGCAGCGACGCGGCCGCATGCGGCCCTGACGGCTGCGAACTGCCGGTGCGCCCGTAACACGCACGACGCCCGTCCCGTGCGTCCCGTCCGGACGCGTCACTACGCGTCGCTGCTGCCACAAACCGGCAGGAAGCCCGCGCCGATGACGTCTACAATGCATCCTTTCAAATAACTATCAGAAGGCTGCAGGCCCATGACCCACGGGATCCACGGCGAGAAGCGCTGGTACGCGCTGATCGTGCTCTGCCTCGGCGTGCTGATGATCGTGCTCGACAGCACGATCGTGAACGTCGCGCTGCCGTCGATCAGCACCGACCTCCATTTCACCGAAACGGCCCTCGTGTGGGTCGTCAACGCGTACCTGCTGACGTTCGGCGGCTGCCTGCTGCTCGGCGGCCGGCTCGGCGACCTGTACGGCCAGCGCCGCATGTTCCTCGCGGGCCTCGTCGTGTTCACGCTCGCATCGCTCGCATGCGGCCTCGCGCAATCGCAGACGATGCTGATCGCCGCGCGCGCGGTGCAGGGGCTCGGCGGCGCGGTCGTGTCGGCCGTTTCGCTGTCGCTGATCATGAACCTGTTCACCGAGCCCGGCGAACGCGCGCGGGCGATGGGCGTCTACGGTTTCGTCTGCGCGGGCGGCGGCAGCATCGGCGTGCTGCTCGGCGGGCTGCTGACGAGTTCGCTGTCGTGGCACTGGATCTTCCTCGTCAACCTGCCGATCGGCATCGCGGTCTACGCGATGTGCGTCGCGCTGCTGCCGCGCATGCGCGCGCCGGCCGGCACCGCGCGGCTCGACGTCGCGGGCGCGATCACCGTGACCGCATCGCTGATGCTGGCCGTCTACGGGATCGTCGGCGGCAACGAGGCCGGCTGGCTGTCGACGCAGACCGTCGCGCTGATCGGCGCGGCCGTCGCGCTGCTCGCACTGTTCATCGCGATCGAGGCGCGCGCCGCGCATCCGCTGATGCCGCTCACGCTGTTCGCCGCGCGCAATGTCGCGCTCGCGAACGCGATCGGCGTACTGTGGGCGGCCGCGATGTTCGCGTGGTTCTTCCTGTCCGCGCTGTACATGCAGCGCGTGCTCGGCTACGTGCCGCTGCAGGTCGGCCTCGCGTTCCTGCCGGCGAACCTGATCATGGCCGCGTTCTCGCTCGGGCTGTCGGCGCGCATCGTGATGCGCTTCGGGATCCGCGGCCCGATCGCGGCCGGCCTGCTGATCGCGGCCTGCGGCCTCGCACTGTTCTCGCGCGCGCCGGTCGACGGCGGCTTCGTCTGGCACGTGCTGCCCGGCATGACGCTGCTCGGCATCGGCGCGGGCGTCGCGTTCAACCCGATGCTGCTCGCCGCGATGAGCGACGTCGATCCGGCCGATTCCGGGCTCGCGTCGGGAATCGTCAACACCGCGTTCATGATGGGCGGCGCGCTCGGCCTCGCCGTGCTTGCGAGCCTCGCGGCCGCCCGCACCGACGCGCTCGCGGCCGCGCAGGCCGCACCGCTCGACGCGCTGAACGGCGGCTACCACGCGGCCTTCGCGTTCGGCGCGGCGTTCGCCGCCGCCGCCGCGCTGATCGGGCTTGCGCTGCGCATCCGGCCGCAGAACGGCGTCGAAGGCGTCGGCCCCGCGATGCACTGACCGTCGGCACGCGGAGCCGGTCGCCGGCATCGAACCCGGGCGCGCATTGTCGCGCCCTTTTTTGCGCGTGCCGGGGCGCGGCGCGCATTCCCGGTTCGTCATACCTTTCGGGCCGATCGCCGCGATCGGCCCCGTCGCCGGTCAAACGCCCGTTTCACACCGGTCCGGCCGCCCGCCGCACGGTACTTCGCGGCCGATTTTTAACGCAGTCGTACATCCACCCGCCACATTTGCGACAATGGCGGACTTTGACGCGCGCGCCGCAGCCGCGCGCCGCCGCCGAACGCCGCATAACCGCCTGCTTCCGATGTCGCTTCCCCATATCGATCTGCTGTACTCCCTGTCCGGCCTGTTCGTCGGCATCCTCGTCGGCCTGACGGGCGTCGGCGGCGGTTCGCTGATGACGCCGATCCTCGTGCTGCTGTTCGGCGTCCACCCTGCGACGGCGGTCGGCACCGACCTGCTGTACGCGGCCGCGACCAAGGCGACCGGCACGCTCGTCCACGGCCTGAAGGGATCGATCGACTGGCGCATCACGGGCCGGCTCGCGGCGGGCAGCGTCCCGGCCGCGGCGCTCACGCTGTGGTGGCTGCACACGCACGGGATGAACACGCCGGGCACCGCGCGGATGATCCAGCTCGTGCTCGGCATCGCGCTGCTGCTCACGTCGCTTGCACTGATCTTCCGGCCGCAGCTCACCGCATTCGCCGCGCGCAACCCGCTCGCGCCGAGCCCCGCGCGCACGCTGTGGTCGACCGTGCTGACGGGCGCCGTGCTCGGCGTGCTTGTTTCGATGACGTCGGTCGGCGCCGGTGCGATCGGCGTGACCGTGCTGCTGCTGCTGTATCCGGCGCTCGCGACGACCCGCATCGTCGGCTCCGACATCGCGCACGCGGTGCCGCTCACGCTCGTCGCGGGCATGGGCCACTGGCTGCTGGGCTCGGTCGACTGGTCGATGCTGCTGTCGCTGCTGCTCGGCTCGCTGCCCGGCATCGTGCTCGGCAGCCTGCTGTCGGCGCGCGCGCCCGAGCGGCTGTTGCGCAACCTGCTCGCCGCGACGCTCGTCGCGGTCGGCGTGCGGCTCGTGCTCGCGTAAGCGGCGCTGCGCGACGCCCCGCGGCGTCGCATCGACACCCTCTCGCTCCTGACGAAAAACACCATCCCGGCTCGTAACCCAGCCGTTACTTCTCCGTCTTGACGGACGTCCGAGCGAGTCTCACGGCGTACCGGTCAGCGTACGCGCAACGGGTAAGTATTTAGCCAGGATACTCAGCATGGTGGCGGCCTCTGCCTTCGACACCGGGGGAAACGGTGAAACGTACGACGTCCCGTTGCGACGCTCGTGGGCCTTCGTGATGAAGGCAAATTCCTGGGTATTCACGCCCAGCGAGGTGGACACACGCTGGATGGCCAGGTTACGGCCGGCGTCTTTGGTCCGCACCTCGTAGAACTCCAGGACGGCCTGTACCACCTGAAAATAGCCTTCGTACGCCAAGGTAAATATCTGCAGATATCGGGCGGGGTCCAACTCATCGGCGCTGGCCTTATAGTCTGCGGCATTGCGCAGGAAGCCCGCGATTGCCCCGGGCGTCGGAGCAACCGCATCAAAGGCTTTCGTCTTGATGAGGTTTTCGTATTCAGTTGGGCGCGGCATCACAGTATCCTCAACATGGGGCCTTGGGCGATCTGGGCCATGACGGGGTCGGCGTCTACCAGCGCAGCCCATTCTGCAGGCTCGTACAAAGAGAAGTTGACGGGGCGCAGCAGACTTTGCTCGGCCACGTGCAGGGCTTCAGATAGCTCGAGGAGAGGGACGTTCCCGATGACGATCAGGTCGATGTCGCTATGGCCACTATCGGTACCCTTTGCCACCGAGCCAAACACGAACGCCTTGGAGACATGCGCGGCAAAAGGCGACAAGGCCTCCTTCAACGGCTCCACAACGGCAAATGACTTGCGCGCGATGCCGACCAGTTCCGGATAAAGGACAAATTCCGTATTCGCGCGGATGCTCCGTTGTCGGCCTCGTCGGGCGTCTTCCTTGAGTACGCCGACCTCGACCAGCCGGTCCACCTGCTTTTGAGCGCTGCCGCGCCCACTGTTTGCCAGACGCAGCAGTTCCTGCAGCGTAAAACTACGGTCAGGCTGCATCAGCGTGGCGCCAAGCACACGTTGCATGCCTGGCGTGAAGAGAAAGTCGGCGAGACTCACGGAAATCCTCAATTTAGGGATAAACATCCCCACTATAAGGATTTTTCGGCAAATCCTCAATAGAGGGCTACTCATCCCCTTTTTGAGGATTCTCAACGCCGTCACCGATAACCTCAGGGGGCGACGAGTCAGCCCTCGGACAAGACGATGCCCCGGAAGTCCACGACTCACGGGGCACCTGGGAGAACTGCAGCACCGCCATCAACACACGCCACGCGAAAACCCGGGGCGCGTGACCGGGCGGCGTTTTTACGTCACGTCAGGCGGCGCAAGCCGCCCGCCGCGCTTACTGCCCCTGCTGCTTCAGTTGCTGCTGCTTGAGCTGCTGCGTGCGCGCCTGCAGCTTCAGCACGCGCTGCAGCGCGGTGCGGTTCGCGAGGATGCCGTCGTAGAAGCTGCCGAGATCGCCCTTCAGCGCGGTCCGCGACGCGTCGTTCAGGTAGATCATGTGGCCCGACGGGTAGTTCTTGATCGTCAGGTTCTGCGCCTTGATCGCCGGATCGAGCGGCATCTGCGCGAGCGTCAGCTCCGTCTGGTGGAACGGCGTGACCGCGTCGAAATAGCCGTTCGCCGACAGCACTTTCAGGTCCGGGTTCACGCTCATCGTCGACGCGAGGTCGCCGGCCGTGTACAGCGTATTGCCGCCGCCCCTGTTCGCGCCGGTCGGGTCCGTGTGGCTGAAGTCCCAGTTGTTGAAGACCTGGTCGTTCAGGTCCACGAACGACGACGTCGACGTGTACTGGAGGTCGGTGTTGATGTAGCTGTTCCACAGCACCGTGTACGCACCGCCGACGTTCGTGATCGACGGATCGTTGCTGCCCGAGTTCGGCAGGATGTACGGCGCGATGCCCTTGCCCGTGAAGTTCGCGCGACCGTCGTACTGGCCGATCTGCGTGCCCGGCACGAGCGTCAGGAAGAACGTGTACGGCGGGTTGTCGTTCGACGACGGCACGTTGCCGAGCGCGGCCGGGTTGCCGAAGGTCTGGATCAGCGACGTCGGATCCGTGCCGATGTACGAACCCATCTGCTGCGCGGTCTGCAGGTTCAGGTTCAGCCGCACGTTCACGAAGCCGCCGTCCTGCGGGTTCGGCTTCTGCGCGAGCGGCGCGAGCGTGTTGTCCGCGTACGCGCGGGCCTGGACCATGTACGCGTCGAGATCGCTCGGCGTCGGGTTGACCGTCGTCTTCTTCCAGTAGAACGCATCGGCCGCGAGCGTCGGGAAGATGCCCGGTGCGGACAGCGCGTTCGCGTAGTCGAGGATCGACGACTGCAGCGTGATCCCGTTCAGGTCGATGCCGTCCTCATGCAGCACCCACGACACGACCGCGCTGCGCGCGGTGCCGTACGACTCGCCGAACAGGAACTTCGGCGAATTCCAGCGCGAGTACTTGGTCAGGTAGCGCTGGATGAAGCGGTCGATCGAGCGCGCGTCCTGGTCGGTGCCCCAGAAGTCCTTGTTCTTCGCCGGGGCGATCGCCGCCGAATAACCGGTGCCGACCGGGTTGATGAACACGAGGTCGGTGCGGTCGAGCAGGCTGTCGGGGTTGTCGAGCAGCTTGTACGGTGCGGGCGGCGTGAAGTTCGGGAACGACGACTGCAGCCGCTTCGGCCCGAACGAGCCGAGCAGCAGGTAGACCGACGACGAGCCGGGGCCGCCGTTGTAGAAGAACGTGACCGGGCGCGGCTTCGACGGATCGGGATTGTCCTGCGTGTACGCGACGTAGAACATCTTCGCGTTCGGCGCCGACGTGATCGGATCGATCGTCGTCAGGTGGCCCGTGGTGGCCGTGTACTTGACGGTCTTGCCACCGATCGTGACCTGGCGATGCACGACCGCGGCGCCTTCCGTCGAATCCGTGACCGCGTCGTTCGGCCCGGTGCCGTACACGTCGTTGTCGACGTACGGCTGGTCGGCCGCAGCGGCGGTCGTTGCGTTGGTGCTGGCCGTCGTGCTGCCGTTGGACGTCGCCGCTGCGGCGGCGGCCGACGCGGCCGGGCTCGGCCCGTCGTCGCCGCCGCACCCCGTGACGAGCAGCGCTGCGGCCGCGGCTGCGGCGAGCGGCACGCTCAGAGTCGTTCCGAATAGCGCGAAACCGTCTTTCAAGGACTTCCGTGTCGTCATTATTGCCTCTCGAACAGAACGATAAATACCGCCGGCCGCAAAGGATCATTTGCGCCGGCGCTCCGCACCGGGAATGCATTCGTTATGCGACGCACTCCGAGTTTTTTACCGGATCGGCAAATACCGATCGGCACGATTTACCCCACCCATGTTTTTTTGCGACTGCACAATGGAATCAATTCCATTGCAAACGACAATTCAATAATCCGCAGCAATGCGCATGCATTTCACTTATTCGCACGCGCACAAAATCGACGGCAAAATACATCCCCCGCAAAGCCCGCCTGACAAGGCCGCCTCGCCGCGAACGGACGAACAATCCCCCTCGGCGAGATGCCGATTAATCGCAATACGGCGATCAATCGCAGCTCGAGCCGATTTAATAAAATCGAAAGGATCGATTAACCAAACGGAAAGGAATATCTCGTATCTGGAATTTATTAAATTAAGTGAAAATACCGGCGCATAATAAGTTCCGGATTTACTGCCGTAAAGTAAGAATTTGTTACAGCACTCGCCATTCGGATAAAAGGCAGTCCGGGACCGATTCCATGCGATAGAAAAGAAAAAGCCGGACGGCTGTCCGGCTTCTTGGCGGTGGCGCGGCGAGTGCCGTCAGAGCGGCACGTCGATCGCGCCGGCGCCGGTCGTGATCGCGTTCGCGCCAGGCGCGGCCGAGATCGGCGGCAGGTTCGCACTCGTCAGCGCGGGCGCGGCGCCCGGCGTGCCGCCGCGCGGCACCGTGCGGATCACCTGCGACGGCGGCAGCGGCGCGCCGTTCTTCAGGTGCAGCCACATCAGGTTCAGCGCCTGCAGGTTGTAGTAGTGGACCGGCACGAAGCGCGTGTCGAAGCCCGCGACCGGCAGGAACGCGTCGAAGTGCTGGCCGTTCGTCACCTCGTAGAACACGAGCTGGCTGCGCCCGCCCTCGCTGATGCCGTTTTGCGCGACGTACGCGCGCGATGCATGGTTCACCGGCACGAGCGCGTCGCTGCGGCCCTGCACGATGATCGCCGGCTTGCCCTGCAGGTTCGCGTTCACGCGCACCGCGTCGACGTTCGCGGGCATCCCGAGCATCCCGTTCGTCCACAGCTGGCGCAGGCACAGCGCGCCCGCGAAGCTCGCATCGGGCGTCGCGAGCCGGTGATCGACGCCCGCGCCCGTGTTGAACACGAGGTTGATGCCGGCCGTCGGCGGCACGCCGTTGCCGACGCCGAACACGGCCGGCATCGGCGACGCGGCGGGCGGCGCGACCGCGCCCGTCGCCGCGTTCGTCGTCGCGAAGCTGAAATTGCACAGGTTGTCGGTGACGCGCGAGCGCGTGTACGCGTTCGCATAGGTGACCGCGATCGCCGGAATCGCCTGCGAATCCCACATCGGCGCCTGCAGCAGGTCGGAATCGGCCAGATAGCCGGCCGCGTGGAGCTGCGCGAGCGCGTCGGCGGCCTGGCTCTGCGTATCGGCGCCCGCCACGAGCCCGGCCGCGGCGAGCGTCGCGCAGCGCTGCGTGCGGATCGACTGCGTGGTCGCGGCCGGCAGCGCGCTCAGGTACGGCGCATCGGCAAGCGACGCCGACGCGGCCGCGCACGGCTGCAACAGGTTCGCGAGCGTCGCGTAGTCGGCCAGCGGCCGGCCGAACGACGGCACCGGCTGGCCGCCCGTGCGCACGATCGCGTTCGGCGCCATTCGCACGTTGACCTGCGGTTCGCCGACCACGACCGCGGTGATCCAGCCGCGGCTGTCCTGCTCGGCCGCCGCGAGCGACGCGCCGCCGCCGTTGCTGACGGACGCGGCGATCGTCGTGATGTCGCCCGCGCGATAGCGCACGCCGTGATGCGAGCCGTCGACCAGCGGTCCGAACTGCTCGTTGAGCGCCCAGTACGCGAACTCGACCGACTGCAGCGTCACGCGCCCCCAGTCCTGCTCGGGATTCTGCTGCGAATGCGCGTGCTTGAACGCATAGCGGTTCGGGAAACGGCCGTTGAACGCGGCGAGATCGCCGCTCGTCACGTTCGCGGTGAACAGGCTCGCGGTGCCTGCGAGCACCGCGTTGGCGAGCGTGCCGTCGATCAGCGTGACGGTATCGGAACCGAGCTCGTGCGCGCCGTTGCCGCCGCCCTTGTCGTTGTACGCGACCGCGCAGCCGCGCTTGAGCGCCCATTCGCCGGCCGCGGAGATCGCGCCGTACACGCCGCGCGAGCCCGACGACGTCGCGGTGACGATGCACGGCTGCGCGGGGTCGAAGCTGGCGGGCACCTGCACGAGCAGCGTCACGTTCTTGCTGCCGCTGCCGTCGTCGGAATACGCGAGATATTCGGTGCCGGGGATCTTGCCTTCGCCGAGCGTGTCGTTGCCGGCGAGGTCGACGTTCGGCCCCCAGAAGCGGCCATAGCCGCCGTTCGCGCTCATGTCGACGAGCGCGCGGTAGTTCGACCAGATCGCGAGACGGCGCAGCTCGGCGCTCGTCGGCCGGGACGGATTCGCAAAACCGGGCGCCGCCGCCGCGAGGCCCGTCTTGCCGAGGCCTGCCGTCAGCAGGTCGTCGCTTGCGCCATCGTAGGCCGTCGTGCGCACGCTGCCGGACACGAAGCCGGGCAGCCGGTTGCGCTCGCCCGTGTCGTCGCCGTTGCAGGCGCCGAGCACCGCGACAGCGGCCAGCGCCGCGCCGAAAACCATCCGCCTGCCCCACCCGAGACTCGCCATCGCCGCCCTCTCGATATCGTTATCGGTCCGCCGCCGCGTCGCACGCGGTTCGCGGCCTCTGAAGCGCAAACGGGCCCCGGGATGCCGGGGCCCGCCTGAATGCGGGCGCACGCGGCGCTCGCGCGCCGCCGCCCGGCATTACTGCTGCTGGACCTTCAGCTTGTTCGTGACCGACGTCACGCCCGTCACGCCCTTGGCTGCGGCTTCGGCCTTGTCGATCTGATCCTGGGCCGGCATCGTGCCTTCCAGCGAGATCGCGCCGCCCTTCGAGCGCACGACGAGGTTCGCCACATCCACGCCGCTTTCCTTCGAAATCGCCTTGCGCACCGCGTAGCCCAGCTTGCGGTTCGCCTTCTTCGCGGTTTTCGCGGCGGCCTTCGGCGCGCTCGTCGCGGCCGCCGGCGCTTCGGTGGCCGCCGCATCGCTCGACTGCGCATACACGCTGCCCGACAGACAGGCCGCCACGGCGGCGACGCCCAACGCTCTCAACACGATCGACTTCATGCTATCTCCTTGTAACTCCGGAACGGCCGTGCACAGTACGGCCGGATACCCCCAAAGACAGCCGTCCCGCGCGCGAACGGGCGGGACAGCCGGTGATTTCCACGGCGATGCGAGAGAGGCGAGACGGGCCGGCAGCCGGCGCACGCAATAGCGGGCCGGCCGGGCCGGACAGCCGCCGGCCGGACGCGCCCGGTCTCATTGCGTGCCGGGTCGCGCGCGAATCGGGCGCGGCTGCGTCGCACAATGTAATCCAGCGCCCGCGGAAGCGCAAAGCTTTTGACGCGCCGCGAGGCCCGACTCGCGCATGCAAGGTGAAACCGGGTACCATCGCCGCGAGAATCCGCATCGTCCGCGACGACCGTCATCGATGCGTCACGCCAGCGTCATCCGCCGATCCCATGAAGCCTGCCAGCCCTCGCCCGCCTCGCCGCATCCTCGCCCGCTTCGTCGCGGTGTCGTGGCGCGACCTCGCGCTGTCGATCGGCCCCACCGTGCTACTCGCGGGCGCGGCCGTCTGGCTCGCGGTCAGGCTGATCCAGCCGGCGCCGCCGTCCACGGTCGTGATCTCGGCCGGGCCGCCCGGCAGCACGTACTGGAACGCCGCGCAGAAATACAAGGCCATCCTCGCGAAGAACGGCGTCACGCTCGACGTCGAATCGTCCGAGGGGTCCGCGCAGAACCTCGCGCGGCTGGCGAACCCGGGCGCACCTGTCGACGTCGGTTTCGTGCAGAGCGGCATCGGCCCGAAGGAGCGCGACGAACAACTCATGTCGCTCGGCAGCATCGGCTACGTGCCGCTCGCGATCATGTACCGCGGCCCGATCGTCGCGCGCCTGTCCGACTTCAAGGGCAAGCGGCTCGCGCTCGGTGCGGAAGGCAGCGGCGCGCGCGAACTGAGCCTTGCGCTGCTGAAGATGAACGGCATCGTGCCGGGCGGCCCGACCGAGCTG
The DNA here is from genome assembly GCF_025560745.1 of Burkholderia sp. S-53. Lineage (NCBI taxonomy): Bacteria > Pseudomonadati > Pseudomonadota > Betaproteobacteria > Burkholderiales > Burkholderiaceae > Burkholderia > Burkholderia sp. S-53. Next base: position 850,041 of record NZ_CP090483.1, on the reverse strand, counting down.
CTGCCGACCGCCGGCGAGGACGCCGCGGCCGCGCTGCTCGACGGCAAGATCGACGCGGCGTTCCTGTCCGGCGACTCGACGCAGATCCCGGTGATGGCGAAGCTGTTCCGCGCGCCGGGCGTGCACGTGTATTCGTTCACGCAGGCCGAGGCGTACGCGCGGCGCTTCCCGTACCTGACCGCGATCACGCTGCCGATGGGCGTCTACGATCTCGGCCAGAACCTGCCGCCCGCCGACATCCATACCGTCGCGCCGACGATCGAGCTGGTCGCGCGCGACTCGCTGCATCCGGCGCTGTCCGACCTGCTGATCGAGGCCGCGCGCGAGGTACACGGCCACGCGACGATCCTGCAGCACGCAGGCGAATTCCCGTCGCCCGTCACGCGCGGTTTCCCGCTGTCCGACGATGCGGCCCGCTACTACAAGTCGGGCAAGACCTTCCTGTACCGGCGGATGCCGTTCTGGGTCGCGAGCCTCGTCGACCGGCTGCTCGTCGTGATCGTGCCGCTGATCGTCGTGCTGATCCCCGGGCTGCGGCTCGTGCCGTCGCTGTACGGCTGGCGCGTGCGCTCGCGCATCTACCGCTGGTACGGCGCGCTGATCGCGCTCGAGCGCAGCGCGCTCGGCGAGCACACGGCCGAGGAGCGCGTCAAGTTGCTCGACGAGCTCGACGATATCGAGGAAGCCGTGAACCGGATGAAGATGCCGCTCGCGTATGCCGGGCAGTTCTACGTGCTGCGCGAGCACATCGGCTTCGTGCGCGAGCGGCTCACCGCGCACGACCAGGACACGCCGGCGGGCCCGCCGGGCAGCGGCGGCCAGCCGCAGGCACGCGTCGACGCCGCACGGCCGCCGGCCGGCGATCGCCCCCGGGCGACTCCCGGTTCCGCGTGAGCGGACGATCCGCGATCATTGCTGCATGCGCGCGCCACCGCGTAACATGAAGGCCGCCGCCAGGCGCCGCACGCCCCACCCTCTGGAGATCGTCATGACAACCGGCCTCGACACCGCCCAGCCTGCCTGGTTCTTCGACTTCGTGTCGCCGTTCTCCTATCTGCTGCTCGAACAGCACGACAAGTGGCCGGACGTGCCGTTCGAGCCGATCGCCGTATCGCTGCCCGACCTGCAGCGCCACTGGGGACAACGCCCGAGCGCCGACGTGCCGACCAAGCGCGTGTTCACGTACCGCCACGCGCTGTTTCGCGCGGAACAGCTCGGCATCCGCTTCAAGATGCCGCCCGCGCACCCGTTCGATTCCGACAAGGTGTTGCGCCTCGCGATCGCGCTGCGCGCCGATATCGCGACCGTGCTGGAGATATTCCGCTTCATCTGGCGCGACGGCAACGATCCGTCGACGCCGGACGGTTTCGCGGCGCTGTGCGAACGCGTCGGCGTCGGCCACGGCGACGAACTGATCGAATTCGAGGAAACGAGTGCGCAACTGGCCCGCAACAACGCCGACGCGATCGCGCTCGGCGTGTTCGGCGTGCCGACGTTCTGGATGAACCAGCAACTGTTCTGGGGCGAGGACGCGCTGCCGATGGTGCTGTACTGCGCGCGCACGCCGACCTGGCTCGAATCGCGCGAGGTCAAGCGGATCAGCGCGCTGCCGAAGGGTCGTGCGTGATGGCCGGTATCACGCCCGGCAACGCGCGGCTGCGGTAAGGTTACGCTTCCCCCGAATCACCCCGCACCGATGGAAGACGACGACCGTACCGCCTCGCTCGACATCTGGCTCGTGCGCGTATTGCGCACGCTGCTGCTCGAGCGCAGCGTCACGCAGGCCGCGCTGCGGCTGAACCAGACCCAGCCCGCGATCAGCACCGCGCTGCGCAAGCTGCGCGAGACGCTGAACGACCCGATCCTCGTGCGCGGCAAATCCGGGATGGTGCCGACCGAATACGGCGCGTCGCTGCTCGAAGCCGCGCAGCGCGCGCTGCGCGAGGTCGACTTCATCGCGACGCCGCACGGCGATTTCGACCCGTCGTCCGCGCGCCGCACGTTCCGCGTCGCCGCGCCCGACTACCTGAACGATTTCTTCATGCCGACGCTGATCGAGCGCTTTCGCGACGCGGCGCCGCATGCGCACCTGGAAATCGATTCGCTGAATCCCGCGCTCGACCACGCGGGCGCGCTCGAATCGGGCGCGCTCGATCTCGTGATCGGCAACTGGCCGAAGCCCGACCCGCAGTTCGCGCGCCAGGACCTGTTCTCCGACACGATCGTGTGCCTGATGCGCGAAGCGCACCCGCTCGCGCGCGTGCCGCTCACGCGCGAAGCGTATGCGTCCGCCGCGCATGTCGCGCCGACGCCGTACACCGGCGACAAGCGCAACGCGATCGAGATCGGCCTCGCGCGTGCGCGCCTCACGCGGCGCATCGTGACGACGCTGCCTTACTTCGGGATCGTGCCGCAGGTGCTGCTGCAGTCGGACCTGATCTTCACGACGACGCGCCGCTTCGCGACGCACTATGCGCAGTTGCTGCCGCTCGTCGTCGTCACGCCGCCCGTGCCGTTCCCGCGCATCAAGAGCTACCTGCTCACGCATCCGCAGCCCGACCGCCCGACCGACATCGCGTGGCTGTGCGCGCTGATGCAGAGCGTGTCCGACGAACTGACGGTCGCCCGCACTCGCAAGCGTTGATACGCGGCGCGACCGCTCAGGCCGTGCAGAAGGTTTCCTGCAGATGGGTCCAGCGCACGACGCCCGCCGCGTCGCGTTCGAACACGGCGGTCGCGCGGCGCGCGGGCAATTCGCCCGATGCCGCGTGCTGTGCTTCGAGATAGGTGATCACCGCATGCGATGCGTCGGCCGCGAGCACGCGGGTTTCCGACAGCGTGATCCGCAGCCCCGGCTTCGCGCCGGCGAGCTTCGCGAACAGCGCGCGCGTGCCGTCGCGGTCGACTACGCGGCCGTCGGTCAGGATCATCGTGAAATCGGTGGAGAACGGTGCGAGCAGCGCGTCGAGCGCCGCGGGTGCGGTATCGACGCCGGACAGCCAGCGCTCGATGGCGACGAGGCTCGCATCGAGCGCGTCGAGATAGATCGGGTGATCGGACATGGCCCTGCACGGAAAAAAGCGCGGCCCGATGCCGCGCGTCGTCGTGCAGTGTATGCAAAAACGCGCGACCGTGCGCCAGGGCCTGTTCCCGCTCATCACGGGCTTGCGCTGGCCCCGCGAATGACTTTATCCAAGCATGTGAACGTGCGTTGCCGCGTTACCGCGCGCAGGACACGTCGTCGCGCGCGCGCCCTGCCGCGGCCGCCTTCGCGTCGGCCACCGGCATGCCCGAGCGCGCCTGCAGCAGCTCCGCGCACACGGCCACCGCGATCGCGCCCGGTGCCTTGTCGACGATGCCCGCGACGCCGATCGGGCACACCATCTCCGCGAGCCGCGCCGGATCGACGCCGCGCGCCGCGAGCCGGCGTTCGAACTTCACGCGCTTGGTGCGCGAGCCGATCATCCCGAAGTACGCGTAGTCGCGCCGCCGCATGATCTGCGCGGCGAGCGAGAAATCGAGCGCGTGGTTGTGCGTCATCACGAGGAAGTACGCGCCGGGCGGCGCCGCGTCGACGACGGCCTCCGGCGTGTCGGTCGGCTCCGGCTGCACGTTCGGCGGACATTCGTCCGGGAACAGCTCGTCGCGCGTGTCGACCCACTGCACGACGCACGGCAGTGCGCCGAGCAGCGTGACGAGCGCGTGACCGACGTGCCCGGCGCCGAACAGCACGATGTGCATCGGCGCCGGCGCGGCGGTCGCGCGGGGGCGCTGGCCGGTGCCCTGCGCGAACGCGGGGTTCGACGCGGCGCGAAGCGAGCGTGCGGGCCCGTTCATGTCAGCCTCCGCCGGGCCGCCCCACACGCACTGGGATAAGCCATCGGGAGATGGGGGGACTGCGCCCCCCCAAGCGAACAAAGCGAGCGTGGGGGTCGTTTCATCTCAGCCTCCGCCGGGCCGCCCCAAGGAGGCTGACCGCCCCCTCGGAGTGCAGTGAACAAAGCGAGCGCGGGGGTCGTTTCATCTCAGCCTGCCTGACCCGCGCGCGCTGCACGCACCGCACTCACCGCGCGCAGGATCGACTCGCCGGTGGCCGGCGCATCGAGCGGCGGATTGACCTTGTAATCGCCGACCGCAGCAACCGCGTCGCGCACCGCGAAGAACACCGAGAACGGCAGCAGCAGCGGCGGCTCGCCGACGGCCTTCGACCGGTGAATGCTGTCCTCGACGTTGCGGTTCTCGAACAGCCGCACGTTGAATTCGGGCGGCGTGTCGTTCACGGTCGGGATCTTGTACGTGGACGGCGCATGCGTCATCAGCTTGCCGCCCTTGTTCCACCACAATTCCTCGGTCGTCAGCCAGCCCATCCCCTGGATGAACGCGCCTTCGACCTGGCCGATGTCGAGCGCCGGGTTCAGCGACGCGCCCACGTCGTGCAGCGCATCGACGCGCAGCGTGCGCATCTCGCCCGTCAGCGTGTCGATCACGACTTCCGACACGGCCGCGCCGTACGAGTAGTAGTAGAACGGCCGGCCCTGCAGCTTCGACTGATCCCAGTACAGCTTCGGCGTCGCATAGAAACCGTCGGACCACAACTGCACACGTGCCAGGTAGGCCTTCGCGATCACTTCGCCGAACGGCACACCCTGGCCGCCGACCCACACGACGTCGTTGCCGAACCTCACGTCGGCCGCATCGACCTTGCCGTCGCCGTACTGCTTCGCCGCGAACACCGCGAGCCGCTCGCGCAACTGGCGCGCCGCATCCTGCGCGGCCTTGCCGTTCAGGTCCGAGCCGGTCGACGCGGCCGTCGCGGACGTGTTCGCGACCTTGCTCGTGTCGGTCGCCGTCACGCGGATCCGGCCGAAGCGGATGCCGAGCTCATGCGCGACGACCTGCGCGACCTTCGTGTTGAGCCCCTGCCCCATCTCCGTGCCGCCGTGGTTCACGAGCACCGAGCCGTCGGTGTAGATGTGCACCAGCGCGCCGGCCTGGTTGAAGTGCGTGACGTTGAACGCGATCCCGAACTTCACCGGCGTGAGCGCGATGCCCTTCTTCAGCACCGTGTTGCGCGCATTGAATTCGCGCACGCCCGCGCGCCGCGCGCGGTAGTCGCTCGTCACCTCGAGCTCGCCGAGCAGTTCCTGCAGCACGTTGTCCTCGACCGTCTGCCCGTACGGCGTCACGTTGCGTTCGGTCTTGCCGTACAGGTTCGCGTAGCGGACGTCGAGCGGATCGCGGTCGAGCGAGCGCGCGACGTCGTCGAGGATGTACTCGATCGCGAACGCGCCCTGCGGGCCGCCGAAACCGCGGAACGCGGTGTTCGACTGCGTGTTGGTCTTGCCGCAATAACCGGCGATGTCGACGTCACCCAGCCAGTACGCGTTGTCGAAGTGGCACACCGCGCGCGTCATCACCGGGCCCGACAGGTCGGCCGAGAAGCCGCAGCGCGACGTCATGTCGAGCGCCACGCCGTCGAGGCGGCCATCGTCGTCGTAGCCGACGTCGAAGCGATAGTGGAAGTCGTGCCGCTTGCCGGTGATCATCATGTCGTCGTCGCGGTCCGGACGCAGCTTCACCGGGCACAGCAGCTTCCACGCGGCGAGCGCCGCGCAGCACGCGAACAGGCCCGACTGCGATTCCTTGCCGCCGAACCCGCCACCCATCCGGCGGCATTCGACCAGCACGTTGTGCGACGCGACGCCGAGCACGTGCGCGACGAGGTGCTGCATCTCGCTCGGGTGCTGCGTCGAGCAGTACACGTGCATCCCGTCGTCGTCCTTCGGCACCGCGTACGCGATCTGCCCTTCCAGGTAGAACTGCTCCTGGCCGCCGAGCAGCATTTCGCCCGACTCGCGGTGCGGCGCGGCGGCGAGCCGCGCGGCCGCGTCGCCGCGCGCGAGCTTCAGCGGCGGGATCACATAGGTTTCGGCCTGGCGCGCTTCCTGCGCGGTCAGGATCGCGGGCAGCTCCTCGTAGTCGACCTTCGCGCGACGCGCGGCGAGCCGCGCGGTTTCATGCGACGTCGCGACGACGATGAACATCGGCTGGCCGACGAACTGCACGATGCCCTTGGCGAGCACCGGATCGTCGTGGATGATCGGGCCGCAATCGTTGACGCCCGGGATATCGTCGGCCGTGAACACGGCGACCACGCCCGGCGTCGCGCGCACCGCGTCGAAGTTCATCGACACGATCTTCGCGTGCGGCTTCGCCGACAATCCGAGCGCCGCGTGCAGCGTGCCCGCGACGACCGGAATGTCGTCGGTGTAGGTGGCACGCCCGCTGACGTGCAGGTGCGCGGATTCGTGCGCGCGCGATACGTGGACCTGCGCGGCGTCGGCTTGCGGGTCGAGGGTGCTCAGGAACGGTTCTGCTTGCTGGTTCATCTTCGGTGTTCTCCGTCTTCAGACGCGCGCCGCGTCGATGCCGACTTCCGCGGCCACTTCACGCACATTCAGGGCTTGCGGCGGCAGCGGGTCGTGCGGGCGCGTCTCCAGCCAGAAGCGATACATCAGGTTCTTCGCGGTATCGAGGCGATACGTGCTCGTCGCGCGCATGTCGGACAGCGGCTGGTAGTCGCGCTCGAGCGCCTGCATCGCGGCCTGCGCGGTGGCTTCGTGCCACACCGCGCCGTCGAGCACGGCTTCCGTATGCGTCGCGCGCTTCGGCGTCGCGGCCATCCCGCCGAACGCGATGCGCGGCTCGCGGATCGTGTCGCCGTCCGCGATGAACGCGAACGCCGCGCACACGGCCGAGATGTCGGAGTCGAACCGCTTCGACAGCTTGTACGTGCGGAACTGCAGCTTCTCGCGCGCGCCGGTGCGGGTCGGCACCTTCACGCCGACGACGAATTCGTGCGGCGCCATGTCCTTCTGCTGGTAGCCCGTGTAGAGCGCCTCGAGCGGCAGCTCGCGCACCGTGTCGCCGCCGCGCAGCACGACGCGCGCGCCGAGCGCGATCAGGCCGGGCATCGAATCGCCGATCGGCGAGCCGTTCGCGACGTTGCCGCCGAGCGTGCCCGCGTTGCGGATCGGCAGCGACGCGAAGCGCTTCCACATCTCGGTCAGCTCCGGATACGTGAAGGCCAGTGCCGCATACGCGTTCTCGACCGTCACGCCCGCGCCGATCTCGATCCAGTCGCCGCGCTCCACGACGCGCTGCAGTTCGGCGATCTGGCCGACGTAGATCAGGTCGTCGAGCCGGCGCATCTGCTTCGTGACCCACAGGCCGATGTCGGTGCTGCCCGCGAGGATGCGCGCATCGGGCCGCTCGGCCTTCAGCGCGGCCAGCGCGTCGAGCGTGCGCGGCGCCGCGAAGCGCGCGCCGTTGATCGTCGCGTAGTCGAACGTGTCGTCGCGCCTGAGCGACGCGAGCGTGCGGGCGAGCGCAGCCGTGTCGACCGGTGCCGACGGTGCCGGTGCGTCAAACATCTGCACCGCCGCATCGACGATCGGACGATAGCCGGTGCAGCGGCACAGGTTGCCCGTCAGCGCGTCGGCGATCTCGGTGCGCGTCGGCACGTCCTTCGCCTTCGCGCACGCGCCGGCGCTGGCGCAGCCTTCGTGGCCGTGCTTCTCGTACAGCGCCCACATCGACATCACGAAGCCGGGCGTGCAGAACCCGCATTGCGAACCGTGGCAGTCGACCATCGCCTGCTGCACCGGATGCAGCGCGCCGTCCGGCTGGCGCAGGTCCTCGACCGTCAGCAGCGCCTTGCCGTCGAGCGTCGGCAGGAACTGGATGCACGCGTTGACGGCCTTGAACTCGACCGCGCCGGCGTCGGTCAGCTCGCCGACGACGACCGTGCACGCGCCGCAGTCGCCTTCCGCGCAGCCTTCCTTGGTGCCGGTGCAATGTGCGTCCTCGCGCAGGTATTGCAGCACGGTGCGGGTGACGTCCGCGCCGCTGACTTCGCGGATCGCGTGACGATGGTAGAAGCGGATCGGCTCACTCATGTCTCGATGATTCTTCAAATGGGGGGCTAGGCGGCCTGCGCGAAGCGCTCGACCGACGTTTCTCTGACAGTTTGCACGCTATCACCATCAAATTCCGCAACCCATAGCCCATCACGCATGGGGCCCATATAACTGCCGCGATATGAGCGCCGGGGCCGCCCGGCGCCCTTTCCGCACGCCGCGCTGCCGGCCGTTCCGACGTGCCCGCCACGGTCCGTCGGCCGTAAAAGCGGGTCGTAATTAACTAAATGGTACCTGCGTGAAAACCGGTTCCATGGGAAAATCCCGATTCCGTTTTGCGCCGTCTTCCGTTCCGTCACGCTCCGTTTCGCTCATTCGTTCCGACCCCATGTCTACCGATTCCGCCACACCACCGCGCAGCGGGTTCGCGGTCACGCTGCAAATCGTGTCCGTCGTCTGCTTCACGTTCATCTGCTACCTGACCATCGGCCTGCCGCTCGCGGTGCTGCCGGGCTTCGTCCATGACGACCTCGGCTTTTCCGCGATCGTCGCGGGCGGCGCGATCAGCGTGCAGTACTTCGCGACGCTCGCGTCGCGGCCGCTCGCCGGGCGCTTCGCCGATACGCTCGGCCCGAAGCAGACGGTGCTGCGCGGGCTGGTCGGCTGCGGCGTGTCGGGCGTGCTGCTGCTGGTCGCGCTGCTGCTCGCGCACTGGCCGGTCGCGAGCCTCGTGCTGCTGGTCGCGAGCCGGCTCGTGCTCGGCGTCGGCGAGAGCCTGTGCGGCACCGGTGCGATCCTGTGGGGCATCGGCCGGGTCGGCGTCACGCACAACGCGAAGGTGATCTCGTGGAACGGCATCGCGACCTACGGCGCGCTCGCGCTCGGCGCGCCGGTCGGCGTCGCGATCGCGCATACGCTGAATCCGGCGCTGATCGGCGTGATCGTGATCGCGCTCGCCGCCATCGGCTTCTACCTCGCGCGCCTGATCGATTCCGTGCCGCTGGTGCACGGCGAACGGATGTCGTATGCGAGCGTGTTCACGCGTGTGCTGCCGCACGGCCTCGGCCTCGCGCTCGGCTCGGCCGGCTTCGGCTCGATCGCGACCTTCGTCACGCTGTACTACGCGGCGCGCCACTGGCCGAACGCCGCACTGTCGCTGACCGTGTTCGGCACGCTGTTCATCGGCGCGCGCCTGCTGTTCGCGAACACGATCAAGACCTACGGCGGCTTCCGCGTCGCGATCGTGTCGTTCGCGTTCGAATGCTCGGGCCTCGTGCTGCTGTGGCTCGCGCCGGTGCCGCACGTCGCGCTCGTCGGCGCGGCGCTGACGGGCTTCGGTTTCGCGCTGATCTTCCCGGCGCTAGGCGTCGAGGCCGTCGCGCTCGTGCCGCCCGCAAGCCGCGGCGCGGCGCTGTCCGCGTACTCGGTGTTCCTCGACCTGTCGCTCGGCATCACGGGCCCGCTCGCCGGTTATGTCGCGGGTGCATTCGGTTATCCGCAGGTGTTCCTGTTCGCGGCGGCGGCCGCCGCCGCGGGTGTCGCGCTGTCGATGGTGCTGTACCAGCGGCAGGCGCGCGTGGCGGGGAGCGGCGCAGCCGCCTGATTACGCATGCCCGCCGCGTGGCGGCCGGCCGCGCAGGTCGCGGCGCCGCTGCCCAAAAAGAAAACGCCCGCATCGCGCGGGCGTTTTCGTTTGTCCGGAGGACGGCACGCTCAGGCTGTCCGAAGAAACAGCCGGCGCGTCAGGTCGAACGCGACGAGGTTGCCGGCCACCACGAGCAACAGCCCGATCACCGCGAGCGGCGACCACTGGTAACCCTCGAACACCGTCGACACGGCCAGCGCGACGATCGGGAACAGCACCGTGCAGTACGCGGCGCGCTCCGGCCCGATCCGGCCGACGAGCGTCAGGTACGCGGTGAAGCCGATCACCGAGCCCGGCACGGCGAGGTAGACGAGCGCGCCGAGATAACGCGGGCTCATGTCGAGCGTGAACGGCATCCCGGCCACCGCGCTGCCGACGGTCAGGATCGCCGCGCCGATCAGCATCGCCCAGCCGTTGGTCGCGAGCGGGTGCAGCCCCATCGACTGCATCCGGCTCGACAGCAGGTTGCCGGCCGAGAAGCACATCGTGCCCGCGAACGCGATCGCGAGCCCGATCCAGGTCGCGTGGTCGTCGAGATGGCCGGCCATCTGCTGCCAGAACAGGCATGCGATGCCGACCAGGCCGAGCAGCGCGCCGGCAATCGCCGACGGCCGCAGCGGGCGGCCCATGAACAGCCGGCCGTTGATCGAGTTCAGCAGCGGCGCGGTCGAGAAGATCACCGCGACGAGCCCGCTCGGCACGACCTGCTCCGCGTAGTAGAAGCACAGGAAATTCAGGCAGAACAGTGCGAAGCCCTGCGCGACGAGGTAGCGCCATGCTTCGCGCGGCGGGCGGACCGGCCGGCGCATCACGCGCAGCAGCGCGAACAGCACGGCGGCCGCGAGCCAGAAGCGCCACGCGATCGACACGGGCGGCGGCACGGAACCGAGCTGCCATTTGATCGCGATCCAGGTGGTGCCCCAGATCAGCACGGTGACGAAATAAAGCGACAGGTTCATGGCGGTGGCGGTCCGGAAAGCGGATGAAACGGGATCCCGACTATGCCGCCGCGCGGCGCGCGCCGATTGTCCGGAATTGCGGTCTTTTTCGGGCCGCCGCACCCGGTGCCGCGCGCCCGCTTATACTCGTCGCACCATGAGCTTCTCCCTCTCCGCCCCGCCCGTCGACCGCGCCACCACCCTGGCCGGCGGCGATCTGCCGTTCGGCCTGCAGTCGGTCTGCCGCACGCTCGCCGACGCGAACGCGACGCTCGAGCGCTTCGCGTGGCTCGGCGACCATCTCGCGATCGCCGAATGGACGCGGATCACCGACGAAAGCGAGACGATCTACGAGCAGCCCGGCCACCACACGCTGTCGTGCTATCTCGACGGCGGCTACCGGACCGAACGCGAACGCGTGCCGCGCTACGGCGCGCCGAGCCTGCTGTGCGCGCTGCCGGGCGACCACGAATCGCGCTGGTGGGTGCGCGGCGAGATGCACTTCATCCACCTGTATTTCCTGCCCGAGCACTTCACGCAGCGCGCGATCCGCGAACTCGACCGCGAGCCGCGCGAGCTGAAGCTCGCCGACCGCACCTATTTCGAGGATGCGCGCGTCGCCGCGCTGCTGCGTTCGCTCGCGCTGGACGGCTGGGACGATGCCGACGAGCGGCTGCGCGTGAACGAGACCGCGCACGAGGTGCTGAGCCTGCTGCTGCGCGGGCAGAGCACGACGCGCACCGACGCATCGTTCCGCGGCGGGCTTGCGCCGGCCGTGCGCCGCCGCGTGCGCGACTACATCGACACGTACCTGACGCAGCCGCTGACGCTCGGCGAACTGGCCGACGTGGCCGCGCTGTCCGAATATCACTTCTCGCGGATGTTCCGGCTGTCGTTCGGCCGCGCGCCGCATGCGTGGGTCGCCGAGCAGCGGCTCGCGCGGGCGCGCGAACTGCTGCGCACGACGTCGCTGCCGCTCGCGCAGGTCGCGGCCGACTGCGGCTACGCGAACGCCGGCCACTTCAGTCACCGCTTCCGCGACGCGCACGGCACGACGCCGAATACGTACCGGCGCGCGATGCAGGGCCGCTGAGCGCGATCGACCGATCGCGGCCAGCCGGCCACCGAAGCCGGTTGGCCGCCTGCGGCGTTACGCGCCGCGTTGCGACAGTTCCTGTTCGAGCGCCGCGACACCGGCCGGCAGGTCGACCGGCACCTTCAGGTCGACCATCGTGCGGCCGAACGCATGCAGCGTGCGGAACAGGTTGTGTTCGCGGCACTGCTCGCCCATCTGCCCGATCCGCACGATCGGCAACCCGAACGAGCCGGAGATCTCGACCTGGTACTGCTTCGAGATATGGCCGCAGACCATCCCGGGCGTGAGCCCTTCCGGCGTCTCTATCCCGACCACCGAATTGAGCCGGCAGTCCTTCGGCGCATAGAGCTTGAGCCCCATCGACTCGACGCCCGCCTGCAGCGCGAGCGAGCAGCGCAGGTGGCGCGCGAAGCGGCTTTCGAGCGTTTCCGCGCAAACCAGCCGCAGCGCCTCGTGCAGCGCGAGCACGCCCGACACGGGCGCCGTGTAGTGATAACCGGCGTTGTGCCAGAAGTTCTCCGCGAGCGCCATGTCGAGGCACCAGTGCGTGTTCGGTTCGGGGCGATGCTTCATGCGCTCCCATGCGGCGTCGGAAAACGCGATCAGCGATACGCCCGGGATCGACGACAGCCCCTTCTGGCCGCCGGTGATCACCGCGTCGATGCCCCACGCATCCATGTCGAGCGGCATCGTCGACAGCGTGCACACCGCGTCGACGACGACCAGCGCGCCAGCCGCCTTCGCGAGCGCCGCGATGTCGCGCAGGTCGCGGTTCCACACGGTGTTCGACGTCTCGCCCTGCACGATCGTGACGATCTCGGGCCGCTCGCGCGCAATCGCATCCGCGACCTCGTCGAGGCTCGCGACCGCGCGGTCGGCCACTTCGAGCGTCGCGACGTCGGCGCCGACGCGCGTGGCCATCTCGGCCATCCGCGCGCTGAAGAAGCCGTTGCGGATCGACAGCACGCGCGTGCCGCGCCACGCGAGGTTCGAGATCGCCATTTCCATCGCCGCCGAGCCGGGGCCCGCGACGCCGAGCACCCACTTCGTGCGGGTCTGGAACACGTAGCGCGCCATCTCCTTCACCTGCTCGATGATCTTCGCCATCGTCGCGCCGAGGTGGTTGATCACGATCGTGTTCGCCTTCGCGACGGCGGCCGGGATCGGAACCGGGCCGGCCCCCATCATCAGCAGCGGTTCTTCGGGCAGGATCGCGTCGAGCGGCACGACGACGGGACAGGGAATCGGCGAGTAATCGATGGACATGGCTGGTAAAAGTCGAGGAAGGGAAATGCACGGGCGCCCGCCGCGCTGCATGGCGAACTGATCGATCATTCCGCGTTCCGCGGCCCCGCGCAAGAGGCACGCGCGGCCGGACAGCGCGACGGTGGCCCGGTCGCCGGACCGGGCCAGCCGGCCGCGGATGCGTCGCACACCGGTGTTCCGGATTGGAAAGGCATTGCCGGCCGGTTGTGAAACGGTTCCATCTTCATGATTTTCTCCGTCAATATCGCCGCGTTTCATCGATGCCGACGGTTCAACAGACATGCATATCGAAAGAAATAGACCGGCTGCCCGATAAAAATCGCCTCGCGGAATGCGATACGCAAAACCTGCGCACCGCAAAAAAACGTCCATTATCGCGCCACGCATTGGGGATCGATCACCCTTATTACCGGAACGAACCCGATCGAACTGCGAACAACCAATTGATTAACATACGAATTATTCGCCTGCCGCCCCCATAATCCAATACTCCGCCGCCTTTGAACGGCAGACACCGAGACAGCTCGCCATTTAACCGGTACTCGCGATTTCGATTTTCCGCAACCCGCCCCTTTTCTCAGGTTGACGGATATAGCATCTGTATTTAACAATCATCTGCGGAATCGAAAACCGATTTTCGATACGATGGAAAACTGGGCGCCGCGTGATGCGTTTTCGAGGTTGCGCGGCGAAAAATCACAACCATAATCAATCAACCGGGCCAGAAATACGCGAGCCATGAACCAGATTCAGACCATGCGTGTCTTCGTCTGCGTCGCCGAGCAGCAGAGCTTCCGGCGCGCAGCGCACCATCTCGGCGTGTCCAATGCGCTCGTCACGCGTTCGATCGCGATGCTCGAGAGCCACCTGAACACACGGCTGATCCACCGCACCACGCGCAACCTGTCGCTGACCGAGGCCGGCGTGCGCTACCTCGACGGTTGCCGTGCGCTGCTCGAGGAATTCGACCACCTCGAGTCGTCCGTCGCGCATGCCGTGCGCGAACCGGCCGGCACGCTGCGCGTCGTCGCGTCGGGCCTGCTGTCGCCGCTCGCGCTGACGCCGCTCGTCAGCAGCTTCCGGCACCGCTACCCCGAGCTGCGCGTGCAGCTGACCGTCGCCGAAGGGCCGCTCGACGTGCTCGATTCGGGCTACGACGTCGGCATCGTCACAGGCAACCGGCTCGACGGCAACCCGTCGCTGATCGGTCACGCGCTCGCGCCGAACCCGTTCGTCGCCTGTGCGGCGCCGGCCTATCTCGACCGGCGCGGCGAGCCGCGCGCGCCCGACGACCTGCCGGGCCACGACTGGGTCACGCTCGCCCCGCACCAGCACGCGCCCGCGTGGCAGCTGGTCGGCCACGACGGCGTCGCGCATTCCGTCACGGTGCGCCCGGCCTGTACGGTCAACCAGCTCGCGCTCGTGCACGCGGCCGCCGTGGCCGGCGCCGGCATCGCGGTGCTGCCCGAGCCGTGCGTCGCCGACGCGCTCAACAACGGCACGCTCGTGCGGCTGCTGCCGGGCTACCGGATCGACGACCCGGACGCGCAACTGTCGCTCGTCTATCCGAACCGCCAGTACGTGCCGGCCCGCACGCGCAGCTTCGTCGAGCACGCGCTCGACCACTTCAGCGCGCAGGCGGCCCGCGAGCGGAAGGATTACGGTTTCCTGCGTCCGTCTCGCGGCCCCGACCGCTCCGACATCGTCACGGGCCTGCAGTAAACTGCGCGCGTCAGCCATCGGAGGTGCAGCGTGCGCGTGATCCTGTTCAGCAGCCGGCAGTACGACGACGATTCGTTTGCCGCCGCCAACCGGCAGTTCGGCTATCGGCTGCACTTCCAGCCGTCGCACCTCGACGCGGAGACCGCGATCCTCGCGCACGGCTATGACGTCGTCTGTCCGTTCGTCAACGACACGGTCGACGCGGCCGTGCTCGAGCGGCTGGCGGACGGCGGCACGCGCCTGATCGCGCTGCGCTCGGCGGGCTTCAACCATGTCGACCTCGCGGCCGCCGAGCGGCTCGGCATCACGGTCGTGCGCGTGCCCGCGTATTCGCCGCATGCGGTCGCCGAGCACGCGGTCGCGCTGATCCTCGCGCTCAACCGCCGCCTGCCGCGCGCCGTCGCGCGCACCCGCGAAGGCGACTTCTCGCTGAACGGCCTGCTCGGCTTCGACCTGCACGGCAAGACCGTCGGCGTGATCGGCACCGGCATCATCGGCAGCGTGTTCGCGAAGATCATGATGGGCTTTGGTATGCATGTGCTCGCGCACTCGGTGCCGCCGTACAACGACGAGCTGATCGCGTTCGGCGCGCGCTATGTCGAGCTCGACGCATTGCTGCACCAAGCCGACATCGTCAGCCTGCACTGTCCGCTGCTGCCGTCGACGCACCATCTGATCAACGAACAGACGCTCGCGCGAATGAAGCACGGTGCGATGCTGATCAACACCGGCCGCGGCGGCCTCGTCGATGCGCAGGCGCTGATCGACGCGCTCAAGAGCGGCCAGCTCGGCCATCTCGGGCTCGACGTGTACGAGGAGGAAAGCGGGCTCTTCTTCGAGGATCATTCCGACCAGCCGCTGCAGGACGACGTGCTCGCGCGCCTGCTGACGTTCCCGAACGTGATCGTCACGTCGCACCAGGCGTTCTTCACGCGCGAGGCGCTGGCCGAGATCGCGCACACGACGCTGCTGAACATCGAGGCCTGGCATGCGGGCACGTCGCAGAACGTCGTGACGGCGATTCGCTGACAAATCGACGAAATTGGCTCATTTGATAGTTGCCGGCGCCACCGCAATCGTTTGCTTGCGCCCACTGCTGCGCAACCAGCCTTTTTCATGAACAATTTCGCGCTTTGTTTCGACTGATGTAACGATTCCCGCGCGCCGTCTGCTATCGTTGCGCCGACGTTACCCCGCCGCCTCCCGCTCATGCGTTTCGACGACTCCGACATCGCCGCCGTCTACCGCGCCATTTTCGAACGGCGCGACATGCGCCATTTCACGCCGGCGCCCGTCGATCCGGCCGTGCTCGCGCGTTTGCTGCGCGCGGCGCACCACGCGCCGAGCGTCGGCTTCATGCAGCCGTGGCGCTTCATCCGCATCACCGATCCCGCACTGCGCACCGCGATCCATGCGCTGGTCGAGGCCGAGCGCCGCGCAACCGCCGACGCGCTCGGCGAGCGCCAGGACGAGTTCATGCGGCTGAAGGTCGAAGGCGTGCGTGAATGCGGCGAGCTGCTGGTCGTCGCACTTGCCGACGGCCGCGAGCGCCACGTGTTCGGCCGCCGCACGCTGCCGGAGATGGATCTCGCGTCCGCCGCGTGCGCGATCCAGAACATGTGGCTCGCGGCGCGCGCGGAAGGGCTCGGGATGGGCTGGGTGTCGCTGTTCGACGTCGATGCGCTGCGTACGCTGCTGCGGATGCCCGATGGCGCGAAGCCGATCGCCGTGCTGTGCGTCGGGCACGTCGACGCGTTCTATGCAAAGCCGATGCTCGAGCAGGAGCGCTGGGCCGCGCGGATGCCGATCGAAGCGTGCCTGTTCGAAAACGGCTGGGACGATCGGGCCTCGATCGACGCCGCCGGATCGCCCGTGCCGCCTGCGGACACGAACGCCGCATCGGACGCAAACGCGCCACACGCATCGGACGCCAGCGCCGAACCGGCGCGATCGGCCACGCTCCCCGACGAAGCGCCCACGCGCATCGCCTGAAACGCGACCCGGTAGCCGCCATCGTTCCGACCCCGACGCATTCACACGCCGCAAACCGCCGGCGAATCCCACACTGTGAGCTTCCCGCCCGCTGCCGCGTCGCACGCCGGCAACACCCGTTTTGGCCCCAAGCATAGGGGTTTTCACTGAAGTAGAATCGCGGCTGTCGTTCGCCTTCCCGTCCGCCCGTCCCGCGCATCCTGCGCCAGCCCGAGCGGCGGCGTTTCCCGAGCCTACCGCGATGCCCTTGCCCCTTTTCGCCCTTGCCGTCGCCGCTTTTGGAATCGGTACCACCGAATTCGTGATCATGGGGCTGCTGCCCAACGTCGCGCGCGACCTCGGCGTGTCAATTCCGGCCGCCGGGATGCTCGTGTCGGGCTACGCGCTCGGCGTGACGATCGGCGCGCCGATCCTCGCGATCGTCACCGCGAAGATGCCGCGCAAGCGCGCGCTGATGGGCCTGATCGGGCTGTTCATCGCGGGCAACCTGTTCTGCGCGATCGCACCGGGCTATGCGGTGCTGATGGCCGCGCGCGTCGTCACCGCGTTCTGCCACGGCGCGTTCTTCGGGATCGGCTCGGTGGTCGCGAGCAACCTCGTCGCGCCGAACCGCCGCGCGCAGGCGATCGCGCTGATGTTCACGGGCCTCACGCTCGCGAACGTGCTCGGCGTGCCGCTCGGCACCGCGCTCGGCCAGGCATTCGGCTGGCGCGCGACGTTCTGGGCCGTCACCGGCATCGGCATCGCCGCGGCCGCCGCGCTCGCGGTCTGCCTGCCGAAGAACCTTGCGATGCCCGACACCAGCATCACGCGCGAATTCAGCGTGCTGAAGCACCCGCAGGTGCTGATGGTGCTCGGCATCAGCGTGCTCGCGTCCGCGAGCCTGTTCAGCGTGTTCACGTACATCACGCCGATCCTGGAAGACGTGACCGGCTTCTCGCCGCGTCAGGTCACGTATGTGCTGCTGCTGTTCGGCCTCGGGCTGACGGTCGGCGGCACGCTCGGCGGCAAGCTCGCCGACTGGCGCCGGATGCCGTCGCTGATCGCGACGCTCGCGCTGATCGGCATCGTCCTCGCGCTGTTCGCCGGCACGATGCATGTGCCGTTCGCCGCGCTCGCGACGATCTTCGTGTGGGGCATCCTCGCGTTTGCGATCGTGCCGCCGCTGCAGATCCTGATCGTCGACCGCGCGAGCGACGCGCCGAACCTCGCGTCGACGCTGAACCAGGGCGCGTTCAACCTCGGCAATGCGACGGGCGCGTGGCTCGGCGGGATGGCGATCGGCTCCGGCGTGTCGCTCGTGAACCTGCCGTGGGTCGGTGTCGCGATGGCCGTCGCGGCACTGGCGCTCACGCTCTGGTCGGCGTCGCTCGAACGCCGCCCGGTGGCCGCGCCGACCGAATTCGTCTGACGCGGAACCGCGCGCATTCGTTGCGCGCGCAACGCCATTCGATCCTGATGGCCTTCATGGACCTTTCAAGGTCCGCGGTGTAGCATCCCGCCCGATGAAAGCCATTCTTAATCGCGATTTCCTCGCGCTCATCCTGAGCGTCGCGGTCGTCGGCCTCGGGACCGGCGCCACGCTGCCGCTCACCGCGCTCGCACTGACCGAAGCCGGACACGGCACCAACGTCGTCGGCATGCTGACCGCTGCGCAGGCGCTCGGCGGCCTCGCGATCGTCCCGTTCGTCACCGCGCTTGCGCGCCACATCGGCTCGCGCCGCGCGATCGTCGTGTCGGTCGTGCTGCTCGCGGCAGCCACCGCGCTGATGCAGTTCACGTCGAACCTGATCCTGTGGGGTGTGCTGCGCGTGCTGTGCGGCGCCGCGCTGATGCTGCTGTTCACGATCGGCGAGGCGTGGGTCAACCAGCTCGCCGACGATTCGACGCGCGGCCGCGTCGTCGCGATCTACGCGACCAATTTCACGCTGTTCCAGATGGCGGGCCCCGTGCTCGTCAGCCAGATCGCCGGTGCGACGGGCATCCGCTTCGCGCTGTGCGGCGCACTGTTCCTGCTCGCGCTGCCGGCGCTCGCGACGATCCGGCGCGCGCCGCTCGCCGGCGACGACGCGCATCACGCAGAACACGCTCACTGGCTCGCGGTGCTGCCGCGCATGCCCGCGCTGATCATCGGCACCGGGTTCTTCGCGCTGTTCGATACGCTCGCGCTGTCGCTGCTGCCGCTCTACGCGATGGATCACGGCGTCGCGAGCGCGACCGCCGTGCTGCTCGCGTCGATCATGCTGTTCGGCGATACCGCGATGCAGTTCCCGATCGGCTGGCTCGCGGACAAGCTCGGCCGCGAACGCGTGCACCTCGGCGCGGGCTGGATCGTGCTGGCCGGCCTGCCGCTGCTGCCGTTCGTGATCGCGAACCCGTGGCTGTGCTGGCCGCTGTTGTTCGTGCTCGGCGCGGCGTCCGGCAGCATCTATACGCTGTCGCTCGTCGCGTGCGGCGAACGCTTCCGCGGCGCGGCGCTCGTCACCGCGAGCTCGCTCGTGTCGGCGTCGTGGAGCGCAGCGAGTTTTGGCGGCCCGCTCGTCGCGGGCGCATTGATGGAGCAACTGGGCAGCAACGCGCTGGTCGGCGTGCTGGTCGTCTGCGTCGCGGCGTTCGTCGCGGCCGCGCTGTGGGAACGTCGCGCCACGTTGCAACGCGCGGTCTGATGCCGGCGCGCATCGATATGCATCGACGCATCCGCGCTACCGCGCGCCGGCAAAACAAAAGCGGCCCGCGCAATGCGGGCCGCCCTGTCCTTCCAGATTGCGCGTGACGTATCGGGCTGTCGTGCCGCTGTTGTAAGTTACACGCTCCGCGCCGGCAGGATCTTGCCGGCGCAGGTGCCGAAGCCGACACGATAACCGTCGCCCTGGCACCATCCGGCGAGCGTCAGCTCGTCGCCGTCCTCGATGAACGCGCGGCTGCCGCCGCCGTCCAGCGCAACCGGCTCCTTGCCGTTCCACGTCAGTTCGAGCAGGCTGCCGAACGAATCCTTCGTCGGCCCGCTGATCGTGCCCGAACCCATCAGGTCGCCGACCCGCGTGTTGCAGCCTGCAACCGTGTGATGCGCGAGCTGCTGCGCCATCGTCCAGTACATGTGCTTGAAGTTCGTGCGGCAAATCGACGTCGCTTCCGCGGCACCTTCCGCGCGCAGCGTCACTTCGAGCGCGATGTCGAACGCATGCTTGCCCGCGTGCTGCAGATACGCGAGCGGCTGCGGCGACTGCTCGGGCTGCGCGGTGCGGAACGGTTCGAGCGCGTCGAGCGTGACGATCCACGGCGAGATCGTCGTCGCGAAGGTCTTCGCGTTGAACGGGCCGAGCGGCACGTATTCCCACTGCTGGATGTCGCGCGCGCTCCAGTCGTTCAGCAGCACCATCCCGAAGATATGCGCTTCCGCGTCCTCGCACGCGATCGGCTCGCCGAGCGCGTTGCCGCGGCCGACGATGAAGCCCGTCTCCAGTTCGATGTCGAGCTTGCGGCACGCGCCGAACACCGGACGCTCCTGGTCGGGCAGCTTCAGTTGCCCGTTCGGACGCCGCACCGGCGTGCCGCTCACGACCACCGACGACGCGCGGCCGTTGTAGCCGATCGGCATCTCCGACCAGTTCGGCAGCAGCGCATTCTTCGGATCGCGGAACATCGAGCCGACGTTGGTCGCGTGCTCCTTCGACGAATAGAAATCGGTGTAGCCGGGAATCTCGACCGGCAGATGCAGCGTCGCGTCGCGCTGCGCGACGAGCACCTGCGCGCGCAGCGCCGCATCGTCGCGCAGCCGCGCGTTGTCGCGCGAGAACAGGTCCGACAGTTGCACGCGCACGCTGCGCCATGCATCGCGGCCGAGCGCGATGAATGCGTTCAGCGTCGGTGCGGCGAACGCATCGACGCCGGCCGGCAGCGTCACGAGGCCCGCGCGCGCAAGCGCCGCGAGATCGACGATCTGGTCGCCGAGCGCGACGCCCGCACGGCGCGCCGCCTGCGTCGCGTCGCTGAAGATCCCGAACGGCAGGTTCTGGATCGGGAAATCGCAGGCAGGATCGTTCGCCGTGTCGACCCAGCTCTTGCGGGCCGGGTCGAGCGTCGCGCGCCAGTCTTGGGTATCGCTCATCGTTGCTCCGGATTGAAGTGTTTCTTGATGCCTTGCCAGCATTCGAAGTAGTCCGCCTGCAGTTGCGCGGTGTCGAGCGCGTAGCGCGTCGGCCGGATCAGCGTGCGGGTCTCGAACATGAACGCCATCGTCGCGTCGACCTTGTGCGGCTTCGTCGTGTCGCTCGCAGACGCCTTCTCGAACGTGTCCGCGTCGGGCCCGTGGCCCGACATGCAGTTGTGCAGGCTCGCGCCGCCCGGCACGAAGCCTTCCGCCTTCGCGTCGTACGCGCCGTGCACGAGCCCCATGAACTCGCTCGCGACGTTGCGGTGGAACCATGGCGGGCGGAACGTATCCTCGGCCGCGAGCCAGCGCGGCGGGAAGATCACGAAGTCGATCGTGTCGACGCCCGGCGTGTCGCTCTGCGACTGCAGCACGAGGAAGATCGACGGATCGGGATGATCGAAGCTGATCGAGCCGATCGTGTTGAACAGGCGCAGGTCGTATTTGTACGGCGCGTAGTTGCCGTGCCACGCGACGACGTCGAGCGGCGAATGGCCGATGTCCGCGCGCCACAGGCGGCCGTTCAGCTTCGCGATCAGCTCGAACGCGCCTTCGCGATCCTCGTACGCGGCCTGCGGCGTCAGGAAGTCGCGCGGGTTCGCGAGACCGTTCGAGCCGATCGGGCCGAGATCCGGCAGGCGCAGCTGCGCGCCGAAGTTTTCGCAGATGTAGCCGCGCGCGTCGCCGTCCGGCAGCGCGACGGAAAAACGCACGCCGCGCGGGATCACCGCGATCTCGAACGGCTCGACGTCGAGCCGGCCGAATTCGGTCGCGATGAACAGCCGCCCCTGCTGCGGCACGATCAGCAGTTCGCCGTCCGCGCTGTAGAAGAAGCGGTCCTGCATCGAGCGGTTCGCCGCGTACAGGTGGATCGCGCAGCCGTTCATCGCGGCCGCCGAGCCGTTGCCGGCCATCGTCACCAACCCGTCGACGAAATCGGTCGGCTCGACCGGCATCGGCAGCGGATCCCAGCGCAACTGGTTCGGCGGCGTCGGCGGCACGTCGGCCGAGTCACCGAATTCCGACACGAGCCGCTGCGGGCCCGCGTACGGCTCGAACGGCCGATGCACGGCCGCCGGGCGGATGCGGTACAGCCACGAACGGCGGTTGTGGCCGCGCGGCGCGGTAAACGCGGTGCCCGACAGTTGCTCCGCATACAGCCCGTACGGCGCGCGCTGCGGCGAGTTGCGGCCGTGCGGCAGCGCGCCCGGCAGTGCCTCGGTCGCGAATTCGTTCGCGAAACCGCTCAGGTAGCCGGCGTTCGCCGGTTTCGACAGGTCAAGCGTCATCGTTTCCTTTCTCCATCAATTCATCGCGGCATTCGGCGCCTGCGCGCCGTTGCGCCGCGTTACGCCCGCCAGGCCAAGGACGAACAGCGCCGAGCACAGCACGGGCACCGCGGCCGCGTGGAACAGCGCGCCGTTGGTCCAGTTGAGCGCAATCAGTTGCCCGCCGACGAGCGGCCCGAGCACCGAGCCGATCCGGCCGATGCCGAGGCTCCAGCCGATGCCCGTCGAGCGCAGCGACGTCGGGTAATACTGGCCCGCGAGCGCGTTCACGGCCGGCTGCCCGCCGACCACGCAGAACCCGCCCGCGAACACGACGACCAGCAGCCACGGCAGCGCATGCGCGACCGAGCCGATCAGCCCCACCGACACGGCCGCGCACGCGAAGCACGCGAACAGCACGCGCACGAAGCCATGGCGTTCGATGAACCAGCCGAGCGACAGCGTGCCGATCACGCCGCCCGTCTGCAGTACCGTGCCGACGATCACCGCCGTGCCCGGCGAATAACCCGCATCGCGCATCACGGTCGGCAGCCAGTTCGACAGGAAGTACAGATCGATCAGGTTCATGAAGCTGATCGCCCACAGCAGCAGCGTGACCGGCAGGCGGCCGTGGCGGAACAGCTCGGCGACCGGCGCGCCGCTCGCCGCGCGCTCGCGCACGACGAGCCGCGTGTTCGCGTCGATGCCGGCCTGCGGCGCGAAGCGCGCGAGCCAGTCGCGCGCCTGCGCGACGCGCCCTTTCAGCACCAGGAACTGCAGCGACTCGGGCAGCTGCGCGACCATCGCGATCGTGAGCACGAGCGGCACCGCGCCGCCGACGAAGAACACCGAGCGCCAGCCGAGCGCCGGAATCAGCGCGGCGCTGATGAAGCCGCCGATCGCAGCGCCCAGCGTGAAGCCGCACGACACCATCATCATCCGCTTCACGCGATGCACGGCCGGGCTGAACTCGCCGACCAGCGCCATCGCGTTCGGCATGATGCAGCCGAGGCCGAGGCCCGTGACGAAGCGCAGCGCCATCAGCACCGGAATCGAGGTTGCGAACGGCGTCGCGAGCATCGTCACCGCGAAGAACAGCGTCGAGCCGATCAGCACCGGGCGCCGCCCGATCCGGTCGGCCAGCACCGACAGCCCGAGCGCACCGAGCAGCATCCCGAACAGGCTCGCGCTGAACACCGGGCCGAGCGCCTGCTTCGGCACGCCCCATTCGGCGATCACGCTCGGTGCAACGTAGCCCATCGCCTGCGCATCGAAACCGTCGATCACGAGGCACAGCCCGCACAACACGAGCAGCATCCAGTGAAAGCCCGGGCGATGGGTCTCGTCGATCAGGCGCTCGACTTCGAGCACGCGCGCGTCGGCCGGGGCCGCGCTCATTGCGCCACCTCGGCGGCCGGATGCACGGGCGGCGTCACGCCCTGGCGCGCGAGCGCCATCGCTTCGCGCAGCACGTCGGCGTCGCCGATCTGGTTCGCGAGCAGCAGGATCAGCTTCGCGTTGACGAGCTGGCTGTCGGCGTCGGACAGGTCGCGATGCATGTCGATCAGCGCTTCGTAGAACGCGTCCGGATCGGCCAGGCGCGGGCGGGTGTCGAGGGAGGGCATGACGGAGTCTCCGGTGTCTTTATCGTATTCAGCGTGCGCAGGTCGCGCGCACCAGTGCGTCGGTTATCGCCTGACGGTCGAGCGAGCGCGTGCGTGCGCAGACGTGCTGGTCGGGACGCAGAAGGTAGAACGTGCCGGGCTTCGCGTCGTAGCGTTGCGCGGCTAAACCGTCGACGTCCTCCACGACGTCGACGCCGGCCACCGGCTGCGCGTGCCCGGCCGGCACGACGAGCACCGGCCGCACCGGCAGCGCGAGGCCGTCGACCGCCTGCGCGAGCGCGGCCGCATCGCCCGGCAACCCGAACAGCACGCCGGTGAAGCCGCCGCGCAGGTGCTGCAGCAGCCAGCCCGACGCACCACCCTGCACCCGCACCGGCGCATCGGCTGCCGCCGCGCCCGGCCGCATTGCGCCCGCGAATGCGTCGCCTTCGCGGTCCGGCGTGTTCAGCGGCGAATCGGCCAGCACGGCCGGCACCGACAGGCGGCCGCTGTTCACGAGCTTGCGCGCGAATTCGCAATCGCGTGCGAGCTTCAGCGTCGCATCGCGGAACACGCGCGACACCGGGCTCTTCGGCGTGATGAAATCGGTCGAGCGCGTCGAGTTGCGGATGTTCTCGTCGGCCGCGAACTCGCGCTCGCTCGCGTACGTATCGAGCAGGCGGTCGGCCGAGCGGCCGTCGAGCACGAGCTTCAGCTTCCATGCGAGGTTGTCCGCGTCCTGCACGCCGCTGTTCGCGCCGCGCGCGCCGAACGGCGACACGCCGTGCGCGGAGTCGCCCGCGAACAGCACGCGGCCGTGACGGAACGTGTCCATCCGCTGGCAGCGGAACGTATAGACGCTCACCCATTCGAGTTCGAACTCGACGTCCGGCCCGAGCAGCGCGCGCACGCGCGGGATCACGCGCTCCGGCTGCTTCTCGGCGACGGGATCGGCATCCCAGCCGAGCTGGAAGTCGATGCGCCACACGTTGTCGGGCTGGCGATGCAGCAGCACCGACTGGTTCGGGTGGAACGGCGGATCGAACCAGAACCAGCGCTCGGTCGGAAACTCCGCCTTCATCTTCACGTCGGCGATCAGGAAGCGGTCCTTGAACGTGCGGCCATGGCTTTCGAGGCCCATCATCGCGCGCATCGGGCTGCGCGAACCGTCGGCCGCAATCACGTATTGCGCGCGCAGCGTCGCGACGCCTTCCGGCGTCTCGATCGTCAGCACCGCATGCTCGGCCGACTGCTCGATGCCGGTCACCTTGTGCTTCCAGCGGATGTCGAGGTTCGGCAGCTCGAACGCGCGGTCGGCCAGATAACCTTCGACGTAGTACTGCTGCAGGTTGATGAACGCGGGGCGCGCATGCCCTTCCTCGGGCAGCAGGTCGAATGCGTACAGTTGCTCGTCCTGCAGGAACACCTTGCCGACGTGCCAGCTCACGCCCTTGTCGACGAAACGCTCGCCGCAGCCGAGCCGGTCGAAGATCTCGAGCGTGCGTTTCGCGAAGCAGATCGCGCGCGAGCCGGTGGACAGCGTGTCGTCGTCGTCGAGCACCACCACGGGCACGCCCTGCTGCGCAAGATCGATCGCGGCCGACAGGCCCACCGGGCCCGCGCCGACGACGATCACCGGGTGAACGGCCGCGTCATGCCCGCGTGCGCGGTATTCGAACTTCAGCGTCTGGTAATCGATGCTCATGGTCGCCATCCGCTCCTCAACCCTGCCGTGCGCGCACCGGCACGCCCGTCGCCCCGCCCGTCGCCTGCCGGCGCACCGGCCATCCGTCCCGCCCGCCTTTCCTGTGAACCGCCACGTCTCGCTCCTTGCTTCCTGTTGATTCGCGAACGGCGCCGTCGAGCGGCGCCCGAATGCCGCATTTCTTGATCGGCGACAAATCCTGGATTTACGAATAGTAAAACCAATTACGAATAGTGAAATCAACGTAAACCCTAGGCGCCGGCTCGAGAACGGGATAACCATATGAGCGAAACGCCAAGCCGAGCGTGGCGCGCGCTGCTAATATCCAGATACGAGGCGGCCCGTTCGGCCGCCGTTTTTCCTTCTTACGCCGATGATTCCGCCCACCATTCCCGAGCTGGTCGCCCGTGCCGGGCAACTGCCGTATCTGCGGGATCACCTCGCGCTTGCCGAAGGCGGTACCGCGAGCGCGAATCTGCCCGAGCGCACGCTCGGCAGCGCCTACGAACCGATCTACGACGTGACGATGCCCGGCGCGCCGCAATCGACGTCGTTTACCGACGCGATCGAGCGCTACGGCGACGAACTCGGTTTCCAGGCCGTCACGCTCGTCACGGGTGCCGCGCACGATCCGGTCGACTCGGCCGTCGACGACCAGACGCTCGTCGCGATCGACCGCCTGTCGCGCGCGCTGCACGCGATCAACTTCTTCGGCGCGCAGCGCCACGGGCTGCTGTTCCTGCGCGTGCACGAACGGCTGCTCAAGAGCGTGAAGTACGACCACGGCAAGCATTTCTCGTCGGTGCTGCAGCGTTTCGGGCTGCCGACCGAGCGGATCGTGATCGAGCTGCCGGCGGTCGCGGTCGCGCACAAGACCTTCCTCGGCTACCTGACGCGCAGCTACCAGCATCACGGCTTCAAGGTCGCGGACAAGCTGCCCGATCCGGGCCGCATCCTCGCGGTCGAATCGGACATGGCGCGGCCCGACTACATCAAGATGGATGCGGGCATCGCGTTGCGCGACGGTATGGTCAAGGCGCTCGTCGCGTATGCGCAGCGCGTGCGGATTCCGCTGATCTTCGATGGCGTCGTCGACGAAACGCAGTGCGAGCTGCTCCGCCAGCACGACGTGCGGTTCATGCAGGGGCCCGTGTTTGCGAAGGTCGCGACGGCCTGAAAGGATGAAGTAGCCGGCGTGCGCGGGGAGCGGCGCGCCGGGTTCCGGATGCCGGGTTCGAGTGCGAGGAGCTGCTTGCGGAACGGGAGACTCGGGGCGCGTGGCGTGACCCGCTGTCGGACGCCTGCCCGTCGCCTGCCCGTCGCCTGCCCGTCGGCGCGCAGGTTATCGCTTAAGCGCTTCCGCCATCGTCGTACTTGGGCAGATCGTCGTCGATCTCGATGCCCGGGAAACGATCCCCATACCAGACGTGCCACGTCGGACGCAGCCGCGACGGCTCGTCGAGCGTCGCGCAATTGATTTCGACCGTTTTCGGCGCGTCGATCAGCCGGTATTCGAGCTGCGCGCCGCAACGGCCGCAGAAGCGCCGCTCGCCCCACGCACTCGACGCATAGACGGTCGGCTCGCCCTGCAGGTACTCGAACGCGTCGATCGGCACCGATGCCGAGGCGACGACCGCCGCGCCGGTCGTGCGCTGGCAGAGCCGGCAGTGGCAGAAGCCGGCGTCGATCGGCACGCCGGCGATACGGTAGCGGATCGCGCCGCACGCGCATCCGCCTTCCATGGATTCCGGGTGAGACATTGCAAACCTCGTCGTCGGGAAGCTGGCGAACGATGATGAGCGCGGCTCGCTCCGGTTGCAACCGACCGCTGCAGGACTGCCCTCTCGCATTCCCGCGGACGCCGACGTCACACGGCCGCAGCGGTAGCCATTGCCGCGCGCCGCGTTGCTCAGGCCGTCTGCCCGAGCCGCTGCGCGAGCGCCTTCAGCTTCGGCCCGACTTGCGTACGGAACACGTCCTCGTCCATCGACGATGCGGGGCCGCTGCAGCTCAGGATCAGCCAGCGCCCCTCGCGCGGCTCGCGAAACGGCACGGCCGCCGCGTTCACGTCCATATGCCACGCGCGGAACGAATAGCAGCAACCGCCCGCCGAGAACTCGGCCACCGCGTGCTGCGCGGCGGCAACCAGCGCATCGGCGTCGGCCGCGCCGCCGGCCGCGCGGTGCAGTTCCGCATAAAGCGCGCGGCGCACGTCCTCCGGCTGCACGGCCAGGTACGCGCGCCCCATCGAGCTCGTCAGCATCGACAGCCGCGAACCGGGCGCGAGCCCGAGCGTCAGCGCGGTCTCGCTGCGGATCGTCTCCAGATAGATCATGTCGAGCCCGTCGCGGCAGCCGAGCGACACGGCCGCGCCGATCTCGCGCGCGAGCGCCTGCATGTGCGGCCGCGCGAGGTCGATCGTCCCCGAGCCCGACAGCAGCGCGTAGCCGAGCGACAGCACGCCGGCGTCGAGCGCATACTTTCCGAGCGTCTCGTCGTAGCGCAGGTAGCCGAGCACGGTCAGCGTATAGGCGAGCCGGTTCACGGTCGCCTTCGGCAGCCCCGTGCGCTCCGCGAAGTCGCGATTGCCGAGCATCGTCTCGCCGGGCCGGAAGGCGCGCAGCAGGTCGAGCCCGCGCGCGAGCGCGACCACGAACTTGCGTTCGTCGATCGTGGTTTCGTCGATGGTTGAAAGTGTCATCTGGTGCTACACTGGGTTCGATTTGCAAAACATTGTTCCGCACAGCGGAACTCAAGTCAAGCGAACCTTTGGCACGGGGCCCGGCCAAACCGGAGACCGACCGCCAGGCATGGGACCCGCGTAAGCGCTGAAGCGCTGAAGCGGGCCGACAGGAGATGAGACGATGAGTGCTGCAACTTTTCATTGGGACGATCCGCTGCTGCTCGATCAGCAACTGACCGAGGAAGAACGGATGGTGCGCGATGCCGCGCAGGCTTACGCGCAGGACAAGCTCGCACCGCGCGTCACCGAAGCGTTCCGCCACGAGCGCACCGACGCCGCCATCTTCCGCGAGATGGGCGAAGTCGGCCTGCTCGGCCCGACGATTCCGGAGGAATACGGCGGCCCCGGCCTCAATTACGTGAGCTACGGCCTGATCGCGCGCGAAGTCGAGCGCGTCGATTCGGGCTACCGGTCGATGATGTCCGTGCAGTCGTCGCTCGTGATGGTGCCGATTCACGAATTCGGCTCGGACGCGCAGAAGCAGAAATACCTGCCGAAGCTCGCGACCGGCGAATGGATCGGCTGTTTCGGGCTGACCGAGCCGAACCACGGCTCCGATCCGGGCAGCATGGTCACGCGCGCGAAGAAGGTGCCCGGCGGCTACTCGCTGTCCGGCACGAAGATGTGGATCACGAATTCGCCGATCGCCGACGTGTTCGTCGTGTGGGCGAAGCTCGAAGAAAACGGCAAGGACGCGATCCGCGGCTTCATCCTCGAGAAGGGCTGGAAGGGCCTGTCGGCGCCCGCGATCCACGGCAAGGTCGGGCTGCGTGCATCGATCACCGGCGAGATCGTCCTCGACGAGGTGTTCGTGCCCGAGGAGAACCTGATGCCGAACGTGAGCGGCCTGCGCGGCCCGTTCACGTGCCTGAACTCGGCGCGCTACGGGATCGCGTGGGGCGCGCTCGGCGCCGCCGAATCGTGCTGGCACACCGCGCGCCAGTACGTGCTCGATCGCCAGCAGTTCGGCCGGCCGCTCGCCGCGAACCAGTTGATCCAGAAGAAGCTCGCCGACATGCAGACCGAAATCACGCTCGGCCTGCAAGGCGTGCTGCGCCTCGGCCGGATGAAGGACGAAGGCACGGCGGCCGTCGAGATCACGTCGATCATGAAGCGCAATTCGTGCGGCAAGTCGCTCGACATCGCACGGCTCGCGCGCGACATGCTCGGCGGCAACGGCATCTCCGACGAATTCGGCGTCGCGCGCCACCTCGTGAACCTCGAGGTGGTCAACACGTACGAAGGCACGCACGACATCCATGCGCTGATCCTCGGCCGCGCACAAACGGGCATCCAGGCATTCTTCTGATCGTCCGGATGCGGCGCGCCCGGTAGCGCCGCCGCGTACGCGCACAAAGCAACGGCCCGCCCGGCATGACTGCCGGGCGGGCCGTTTTTCCATCGGATTCGCGATCCGGGCCGCCGGCCCGGTACCGCGTTCACACGCCGCCGATGCTTACTTGTTCGGCTGCGGCGTCAGGCGCAGATACGGACGCACCGCGTTGAAGCCCTTCGGGAAACGCTTCTTCAGTTCTTCCGGATCCTGCAGCGACGGCACGATGACGACATCGTCGCCGTCCTTCCAGTTGCCGGGCGTCGCGACCTTGTAGTTGTCGGTCAACTGCAGCGAATCGATCACGCGCAGCACTTCGTCGAAGTTGCGCCCCGTGCTGGCCGGATAGGTGATGGTGAGCCGCACCTTCTTGTTCGGGTCGATCACGAACAGCGAGCGCACCGTCAGCGTTTCGTTCGCGTTCGGATGGATCATGTCGTACAGCTGCGAAACCTTGCGGTCCGCGTCGGCGATGATCGGGAAGCCGACGACCGTCGACTGCGTTTCGTTGATGTCGTTGATCCAGCCCTTGTGCGATTCGACGCCGTCGACCGACAGCGCGATCACCTTCACGTTGCGCTTCTCGAATTCGCCCTTCAGCTTCGAGGTCAGCCCGAGCTCGGTCGTGCACACCGGCGTGTAGTCGGCCGGGTGAGAGAACAGAACGCCCCAGCCGTCGCCGAGCCACTCGTGAAACTTGATGGTGCCCAGGCTCGATTCCTGCTCGAAATCCGGTGCGATGTCGCCAAGACGCAGACTCATGATGTTCCCTCCTCGAACGGTGCTGGTTGAAACCGCGCGCTGAACAGCGCGGGAAAGTCCATCAGCTTACGGGAAGCAATGGGGCGTGCGAACGATTATTCCGTTTGATATTCATACTTTTTTATCATTTTTGCGCGGTGTCGGGGCAGGACGGACGCCCCTGAGGGAAACTTTTCACCCCGTTTGCCGCTCTGTTCATGATTACAAGTCGTTTACCATGCGGTCTTGCACTGCCGCCGTGTGTCTTCCCGGCTCGCCAGCAAGCAGGCGTTTCGCTACGATGTGAACCTGCAGCATGACAGCACGAAGGGAGTTGCAATGTCGGAAATCAACAAGGAGAAACTGATGTCGGATATCAAAACCGTTCTCGCAGACGCCGAAGACCTGCTCAAGCAAGCCGCCAGCAGCACGGGCGACCGTGCGGCCGAGCTGCGCGAGAAAGCCATGTCGCGCCTGAAGCAGGCCAAGGACAAGGCAGCCGACGTCCAGGTCGTGGTCGTCGAGAAAGGCAAGAAGGCCGCTCGTGCGACCGACGATTACGTGCACGAGCATCCGTGGACGTCGATCGGCGTTGCAGCCGGCGTCGGCGTGCTGATCGGCCTGCTGATCAACCGCAAGTAACGCGCGCTGCGCCTTTCCGTTCCGTGGGGCGCGTCACGCGCCCCACGGGCGTCGAAGCCGGCCGGCGGTTGCCGCCGGCCGGCTTTGTCCTAGCTGCTCACTGCACGCGCAAGCATCTCACCCATGACGACAGACACCACCTCGCAGCCGTCCGGCCAAGGACCGCTGCGCCGCCTCGTCGGCTCCGCGATCGGGCTTCTGCAAACGCGCCTCGAACTGGTGGGCATCGAGCTTGCCGAGGAGAAGGAGCGCCTGATGGGCGTGCTGTTCCTCGGGCTCGCCGCAATGATGCTCGCGACGATGGCGCTCATCAGCCTGACCGTGCTCGTCACGATCGCGTTCTGGGATACCTATCGCTGGCAATCGCTGGCGGCGATCACCGCACTGTATGCCGCAGGTGGCATCGTATGCGCGCTGAAGGCGCGCTCGGGCTTCCGCGACGCGCCGACGGTGTTCGAAGCGACGCTCGCCGAACTCGAGAAAGACCGCGAACTGTTCCGCGGCAAGCCGTGAACGCAGTCGTGTTCATCCCTCACTCCTACTTCGCCGACGCGCCATGAGCCAGAACGTCACGGGCAATGCACACCGCCCCCATTCGTCGCGATCGAACTGGAGCGCGTCGCAGCATCGCGCGCTCCGCAAGGAATTGCTGATCCTGCGATCCGAGGTCGAGCGGCTCGAACTCGCGGAAGCCGCCGGCGAAATGCGCCAGGCCGTCACGCGCTTCAGCTGGCTCAAAGTGTTCGTCCCCGGCCTTTCCAGCAACAAGTTCAGCCAGTCCGCGAAAAACCTGAATGCGAGCCTCGGCCACCTCGTCAACCAGTATCCGATGCTGAGTTCGCTCGCGTCGCTCGTGCTGGCGAAACCCGTTCGCTCGCTGCTGCGCGCGAGCGCGGGCCCCGCGCTGAAGTGGGGCACGCTCGGCTTTGCCGCATGGGAGGTCTACCGGATCTGGAAGCAATCGCGCGACGAGCGCGGACTCGACGCGCACGACGACTGACCATCCACATCCCGCGCGCACGGCGATGCGCCGTTGCGCGCCTGTCGTGCGCGTTCAACGCACGCCCCAGCACGCAGCGCCCTGGTCGTCGGTACCGTCCCGCCGCGCATTGCCCTTCGTCCCGTCCGAACGCAGCGTGAAAGCGCCGCAGGCATCGTCGTGCATCGGGCCCGTCTCGAGCGGGCTTGCCTCCAGTTCGTAGCTCACCTGCGAGTCGCCGCCGTCCGGCCGCCTGAGCGTCAATCGATAGACCGCCTGCCCGTCCGGCGGCGCCTGCGCGAACGCGTCCGGCAACGCCGGCGGCGGCGCACCGTCCAGCGTTTCGAGATATTGGGCCGCCCGGTACAGCGCGGACACCGCCGACGCGCGATGGACGCGCACGACATGCTCGCGATACGACGGGATACCCCATCCGGCCAGCACCGCGACGATCGCGAGCACGATCATCAGCTCGAGCAGCGTGAATCCCGCCGATCGATACGCGGACGCGCGCCCGTTCATCGAAGCACCACCGCGACGCGACGCCAGTGCAGCGCAACGATGCGTCCATCGCGGATCGCGACCTGGTGCTGCAGCCAGACGGCGCTCGACGCATGCGCACCGACACCACGCGCGGTGACGAGGTAAGCGCGGCCACCAGCCGGCCCTGCCCCGCGCCAAGCCTCGATCAGGCATCGCGGCGGCTGCGCGGCCATCGGCCATCCGGCGAACGGCGCGAACGCTTCGGCTGCTGCCATCGCCGGCATGCGCCGCCATGCGTCGGGCTCCACATGCGATTCGCCTTCGTTCACATAGGGTACCGAGCCACGGAGCAATCGCGCGGTGCACGCAGCGAGCGCGGTATCGGCCGCGTGGAATGCGATCAGCCGATCCGACAACGCACGCGTACGGCGCGATTCCGTCAGCGCGGATTCGAACCACGTGCCTGTCAGTGCTGCAACGGCGGCACCGACCGCGATCACAGCGGGCAATGCAAGGCCAGCGTCGCGACGCCAGTCGCGACCGGCTGACCGGAAACGGATGCGCGGCTCGCGCAGGCTCGTCGCCACGGCTCCCGTGCGCGCAGCCTGCCGCGATTCGTCGCCGTTCGCCGCGCTGCGCCCTTGCATGTTGCTTGCCGTTACGCATCGCGATATCTCGCGCGCGCACTGCCCTGCTGCACTCATCGCAACACCTCGCGCGCACGCGTTGCGTGCGTTGCGTGCGTTGCGTGCGTTGCGTCGCGCAACGTATCGCCGAATGCGACCGCTGCATTCCTCAACGCGACGACGCGATGCAGCGTCAAACGTGCACGACCGTCCTGCGCAACTGCTGCGCGACCATCGCAGTCGACGTGGCGGGCCGGCTCTCGCATCGGTTCGCCGCGCGCCCGCACGCAGACGTGCACGGCCACGACATCGCGCCAGTCGTCGACACGCATTGCATCGGCATCGACGAACTGCATGCCGCCGCGACGAAGATAACGCGCGCGCATCTGATCGATTCCCGACACGACCGGCTGTGGCGTGCCCGAACGGCCGTTTCCTTCGCAGTACAGTTCGGGCTCGCCCGTCGACGGGCTGACGTGCGCATCGAAACGGTTCTCCACCTGCGCCCGTTCGCCCGACACGCCAACACCCTGCCCGAGACAATCCGACACCTGGCCGCTCACCGTCGGCCACGTCGACACGGCATCGCCAACATACCGGATCAGCAACGCGTCCGACGAGGCGCGTACGGGCTCGCAGCGCACCTGTGCGCCGTCGCCGCGCACGCGCGCCATCGAACAACCGAACACCGGCGGCAACGATGACGCGCCTTCGGCATCGAGCGGCCGGAATCCTGCCATCTGGAGCTGCTGGCCGATCAGCATCAGCGCGGTGCCGGCTGCATCGCGCATCCGGAACCCGTCCTCCGCGCGCCGCTGCGCAACGCGCTGCGCGTGGTACAGCGCACCGGCCGCCGCGATCACGAGGAGACCGACGGTCATCGCGATCAGCACTTCGAGCAGCGTATGCGCACGCATGCGGCGATCAACGTTCATCGGCACCAGCCTCCCGAAACGGAATCCGGACACACGACGGCGGCTGCTCCGACGCACCTGCGGCTTCGCATCTCGGCGACGCCGCGGCATGGCCGCCACGCCAGCCGACAATCGCGTACCGGACGCCACCCGGCCCGTCGTCGAGCGTCATCGCGCCGCCGGGCAACGCTGCAGCCGCCAGCGCCGCGAGACCGTCGTCGGCTCCTGCGCCGGCGCGCGAGCGCTCGATACGCGCATCGGCCAGCCACAGCGCACGTTCACGCCAGATCGTCGCCCGCTGCGTGCGCGCCATCGCGAGCTGGCTGCCGGCCACCGCCAGCATCACGGCGGCGAGCAGCGCGATGGCCAGCATCGCCTCGATCAGCGACGTGCCGTGCATCGCGTTGCGCATGGCCATCACGCCGCATCGCAACGGCCGGCGACAACGCGCGCGCGGCCGCCCGCCGCCATCCGCACGCAACGCGACGCCCGTGCGTCGTCGGCTCCGGACGGGCCGCGTCGCGGACGCAACTCGAACCGCCGGATTCCGCCGATCGCCTGACCGACCGGCGGTGCAAAAGCCAGATCGTGCGCAGCGCCCGCGACGGCCACTTCGGTATCGCGCGGATAGCGTCGCAGCACGCGCGACTGCCCATCGAATTGCCCGCTGACGAGCCAGTCGCATGACCATTCGGCCGGATCGCACCGCTCGCCGGCGCGCAGACAGGTGCCGTCGTTCCCGGCCCGACACAGCGTGACGCGCACGCCGAGACGTGCCGCCTCGGTACGCGCAAACGACAGCGCTCCGAGCAACGCAAGCGAGCGCGCATCCACGCGTTCGCGCATGCGCCACTGCTCGAACGCGGGCGCCGCATGGAGCGCGAGCCCGGCCGCCAGCGCGATTGCGACCATCAGCTCGACGAGCGTGAACCCGCTCGAGCGTCGCACTGCTTTTTTCAAGGATGGATAGCGCAGTCCCATCGCAGTCGTCCTCCGCCAAGGTGATGCGACGACTGTAGCGGCGCGTGCGGACGCACGCCATTTGCCGAACGGCCGACTGGCGACATGCGATCGCGACCGACACAATCGGCGCGAACTGAACCAACGGAGAAGACGATGAACGAACGCAGCGCGTCAGCGCTTACGCGGGGTCTTGGCGGGGGAGGCGCGACGGAACTCTTCGATCACGTCGGCAAATTCGGAAACGTCCTCGAACCGGCGATACACCGATGCGAAGCGGACATAGGCGATCGTATCGAGGCCGCGCAACTCGTTCATCACGAGTTCGCCGAGCTTCTCGCTACGCACTTCACGCTCGCCTGTCGCGAGCAGTTGATATTCGATGCGGGCGACCGCCGCGTCGATCGCGTCGGCAGCAACCGGCCGCTTGCGCAGCGCGAGTTGCATGCTGGCGACGATCTTGCGACGGTCGA
The DNA here is from genome assembly GCF_025560745.1 of Burkholderia sp. S-53. Taxonomy (NCBI): domain Bacteria; kingdom Pseudomonadati; phylum Pseudomonadota; class Betaproteobacteria; order Burkholderiales; family Burkholderiaceae; genus Burkholderia; species Burkholderia sp. S-53. Next base: position 814,842 of record NZ_CP090483.1, on the reverse strand, counting down.
ATTCCGTGCGGCTGCCGTCCTTCTTCACGACGAACGGCAGGGACAGCTCGACCCGCTCGTACGTCGTGAAACGCTTGTCGCAAGCCGAGCAGCGACGGCGCCGCCGAATCGCGGCGCCATCTTCGGACACGCGCGAGTCAACGACCTGCGTGTCGTCATGCCGGCAGAACGGGCAGCGCATCGATCAGCGATAGACCGGGAAGCGCTTGGTCAGCTCGGCGACCTGTACGCGCACGCGCTCGATCGTCGCTGCATCTTCCGGGTTCTCCAGCACGTCGGCGATCAGGTTGCCCACCTGCTCCGCTTCCGCCGGCCCGAAGCCGCGCGTCGTCATCGCCGGCGAGCCCAGGCGCACGCCGCTCGTCACGAACGGCTTTTCCGGGTCGTTCGGGATCGCGTTCTTGTTCACCGTGATGTGCGCCGCGCCGAGCGCCGCTTCCGCTGCCTTGCCCGTGATGTTCTTCGCGCGCAGGTCGACCAGCATCACGTGGCTTTCGGTGCGGCCCGACACGATCCGCAGCCCGCGCTTCACCAGCGTTTCAGCCAGCACGCGTGCGTTCTCGACCACCTTTTCCTGGTACGCCTTGAACTCCGGCGACAGCGCTTCCTTGAACGCCACCGCCTTCGCCGCGATCACGTGCATCAGCGGGCCGCCCTGGATGCCCGGGAAGATTGCCGAGTTGATCGGCTTCTCGTACTCGGACTTCATCAGGATCACGCCGCCGCGCGGGCCGCGCAGGCTCTTGTGCGTGGTCGTCGTCACGAAATCCGCGTGCGGCACCGGGTTCGGGTACACGCCGGCCGCGATCAGGCCCGCGTAGTGCGCCATGTCGACCATCAGGTACGCGCCCACCGACTTCGCGATCTTCGCCAGACGTTCGAAATCGATCTTCAGCGAGAACGCCGATGCGCCCGCGACGATCAGCTTCGGCTTGTGTTCCTGCGCAAGCTTCTCGGCCGCGTCGTAGTCGATGTCTTCGTTCTCGTTCAGGCCGTAGCTCACGACGTTGAACCACTTGCCCGACATGTTCACCGGCGAGCCGTGCGTCAGGTGACCACCGTGCGCGAGGCTCATGCCCATGATCGTGTCGCCCGGCTTGAGCATCGCGAAGAACACGCCCTGGTTCGCTTGCGAACCCGAGTTCGGCTGCACGTTCGCGGCTTCCGCGCCGAACAGTTGCTTCACGCGGTCGATCGCCAGTTGCTCGACGACGTCGACGTACTCGCAGCCGCCGTAGTAGCGCTTGCCCGGATAACCTTCCGCGTACTTGTTCGTGAGCTGCGAGCCTTGTGCGGCCATCACGGCCGGGCTCGTGTAGTTTTCCGACGCGATCAGCTCGATGTGATCTTCCTGGCGGCGGTTTTCCTGCTCGATCGCTGCAAAGACTTCGGGATCGACGTTCGCGATGGTGCTTTGGGCTCTGTCAAACATACGGTTTCCGTTAAGTGTGTACAGGTTGACCGGAGTGGCCGTGTACGGTGCGTGGCTGGCGGGACCAGCTCGACGTGGCGGAAGAATCCGTATGACGCGAGGCAGGACAGCCACCGGCGATGCACGCGACGGCACACAACGGCTGCCCAGGCGAACGGCAAAAACGGCGCCCCGCGCTTCACGGTGGGATGCTCCACCTTGAACCCGAAGGGTTCTATCGCCAGTCACGCAGGGGTGATGAGCGCGTTAGTGTATTGGATGCGTCATGAATAGGCAACCGCACGGCAGTCCGCCGAAAGCAATTGGGGCCAGACTCTACGCGCCCGTGCCGAAACGCTTTGCCGCCTTGCCGCGGTGCGGCAATCTCAGTAGGCTTGCGGGATACCACCCGCTAGTTTGTCACCGACCAGGAGCAGCAATGATCGTGTTCGTCACAGGCGCGTCCGCCGGCTTCGGCGCCGCCATCGCCCGTGCCTTCGTCAAAGGAGGCCACCGCGTCGTCGCGACCGCGCGCCGCAAGGATCGTCTCGATGCGCTCGCCGCCGAACTCGGCGATGCGCTTCTGCCGCTCGAGCTCGACGTGCGCGACCGCGCGGCCGTCGAAGCCGTGCCGGCCGCCCTTCCCGCCGAATTCGCGGCGCTCGACGTGCTCGTCAACAACGCTGGCCTCGCGCTCGGCGTCGAGCCGGCCCACAAGGCCAGCCTCGACGAATGGCAGACCATGATCGACACGAACTGCTCGGGCCTCGTGACCGTCACGCACGCGCTGCTGCCGGGCATGATCGAGCGCGGCCGCGGCCATATCTTCAATCTCGGTTCGGTTGCCGGCATTTATCCGTATCCGGGCGGGAACGTATACGGCGCAACCAAGGCTTTTGTCCGACAATTCAGCCTGAACCTGCGCGCCGACCTGATCGGCACGCCGGTGCGCGTGACCGACATCGAGCCGGGCCTGTGCGGCGGCACGGAATTCTCGAACGTCCGCTTCCGCGGCGACGACGCGAAGGCGGCGAACGTCTACCAGAACGTCCAGCCGCTCACGTCCGAGGACATCGCCGACACGATCTACTGGATCGCGACGCGCCCGGCGCACGTGAACATCAACACGATCGAGATGATGCCGGTCGCCCAGGCCCCGGCCGGCCTCACGATCCATCGCGGCTGACACCTCGCGCGCAGCCGCGGCCCGGCCGTCGGGCCGGCCCGCGGCGTGCTACGTCATACTACATTCCGTTACGAAACGGTTACGAATCCGGCTCCTGCGTTCCGGTAGAATGCGCGCCATGACTCAGCCAACCCGCTCCCCGGAAGCGCGTTCCGGCTTTACCTGGCCGGTGCGCGTGTACTACGAGGATACCGATGCAGGCGGCATCGTCTTCTATGCCAACTACCTGAAGTTCTTCGAGCGCGCCCGCACCGAGTGGCTTCGCGCCTGCGGCATCGACCAGCGCCAGCTCGCCGACGACACCGGCGCGATCTTCATCGTCCGCAGCACGTCGCTCGACTACCGCGCGCCGGCGCGACTCGACGACACGCTGGCGATCATGAGCCGGCCCGGACGCATCGGCCGCGCATCGGTGGAATTCGCGCAGGAAGCCTGGTGTGGCGACACGCTGCTCGTGGCCGGACATATCCGCCTCGGCTGCGTCGACCGTAACGGTATCCGGCCCGCGGCCATCCCGCCGGCCGTGCTCGACGCGCTGCACCGCGGGCCCGTCATCGACGCCGGGCAGACTGTACTGTCAACGAAGCTCGCATGAGCGCCGTTTAGACAAAGCCTATGAACTTGCCTTCCTGATTCGATACTAAGCAAGGTTCGGCGCCAGGCATGGCCGGCGCGCCGCGCCGCACGCATACCGGGCGCCCCGAAGGGACGTTACTCAAACCTCTATGAACACTTCTCAAGACCTGTCGATCATTTCCCTCGTCCTCAACGCGAGCGTGCTGGCCCAGGCCGTGATGGGGCTGCTGCTGCTGCTGTCGCTGATGTCGTGGACCTTCATCTTCCGCAAGTGGTTTGCGATCCGCCGCGCACGCGCGCAGACCGAACGCTTCGAGAGGGATTTCTGGTCGGGCGGCGACCTGCAGGCGCTGTACCAGAGCGCAGCCAACAACCGCCACACGATCGGCGCGCTCGAGCGGATCTTCGAATCGGGGATGCGAGAATTCCTGAAGGCGAAGGAAAAGCGCCTCAGCGATCCGGGCCTCGTGCTCGACGGTGCGCGCCGCGCGATGCGCGCGTCGTTCCAGCGTGAAATGGACGTGCTCGAAGCGAACCTCGCGTTCCTCGCATCGGTCGGTTCGGTCAGCCCGTACATCGGTCTGTTCGGCACGGTCTGGGGGATCATGAACTCGTTCCGCGGCCTCGCGAACGTACAGCAGGCAACGCTCGCGAACGTCGCGCCGGGCATCGCCGAGGCGCTCGTCGCCACCGCGATCGGCCTGTTCGCCGCGATTCCGGCAGTGGTCGCGTACAACCGCTACGCGCACGACATCGACCGCCTCGCGATCCGCTTCGAGACCTTCATCGAAGAGTTCTCGAACATCCTGCAGCGTCAGGCCCAGTAAGGAGCGCGCCATGGCAGGAAGCCCCATCCGATCCAGCATGCGCGGCGGCCGCTCGCGCCGCGCAATGGCCGACATCAACGTCGTGCCGTACATCGACGTGATGCTGGTGCTGCTCGTGATCTTCATGGTCACCGCACCGCTCGTCGCTCCGTCGATCATCAACCTGCCGACCGTCGGCAATGCCGCGCCGCAGGAGCAGACACCCCCTGTCGTCGTCAACATCAAGGCCGACCGCACGATGAGCGTCAAGTACAAGGGCGACTCGGGCGCGACCCAGGAAGACACGATGACGAAGGCCGAGCTCGACAGCTTCATCGCGGCCCGGCAGGCCGATCATCCCGACCAGCCGGTCGTGATCGCGGCCGACAAGACCGTGCAGTACGATGCGGTCATGACCGTGATGTCGGATCTGAAGGCGCGCGGCGTCAAGCGCGTCGGTCTCCTCGTCAAATCGCAATGAACCGGCAGCAATCCACGCGCAGCACCGGCTATCCGCCTCGGCCTCCCCGCGAGCGCGGCACCTGGCGCGCATTCGCGCTCGCCGCGCTGATGCACGTGCTGCTCGCACTGTTTCTCTATCACGGCGTGCAGTGGCAGAACAGCACGCCGGCCGGCGCCGAAGCCGAGCTGTGGACCGAGGTGCCCGACGTCGCCGCGCCGCGGCCCGTCGTGACGCCGCCCGCGAAGGTCGCGCCGCCCCCTCCTCCGGTGCGTGACGAGCAGGCCGACATCGCGCTGCAGCAGAAGAAGCGGCAGCAGGAAGCGGCCGCGCGCGAAGCGCTGCTCGAGCAGCAGCGCCGCGCGCAGCAACTGAAGGCCCAGCAGGAAGAAGACGCCCGGCGCGCGCAGGTCGCCGCGCAGGCTGCCGCGCTCGCCGCGCAGAAGGCCGCGGAACGCGACAGGCAGAAGCAGGCCGACAGGCTCAAGCAACAGCAGCTCGCCGAGCAGCAGAAGCTCGAACAGCAGAAACTCCAGCAGCAGAAGCAGGCGCAGCTCGAAGCGCAGCAGGCGGCGAAGGCGAAGTCCGACGCGGCCGCGAAGGCAAAGGCGGAAGCCCAGGCCAAGGCGAAGGCCGAAGCCACGGCGCGCGCAAAGGCCGAGGCGGCGGCGAACGCGAAGCTCGACCGCGAACGCAGCGCGCGCCTCGCGCAGATGCAGGGCCTGTCCGGCGCCGGCGAAGGCGGCGGCGAAGGCCTTGCGAAGAGCGGCACGGGCACGGGCTCCGGCGGCAATGCCGCAACGCCCGGCTATGCCGACAAGGTGCGCCGCCGCGTCAAGCCGAACATCGTTTGGGGCGGCGAGCGAGCAGGCCTGACCACCGTCGTCAAGATTCGGTGCACGCCATCCGGTGACGTATTGAGCGCATCGGTCTCCCGCTCCAGCGGGAATTCGGGGTGGGATCAAGCCGTGGTCAGTGCGATCCACGCATCGGTCCCGTTGCCGCCCGATTCTAACGGTCGTACCCCGTCGGACATTACGATTACCTTCAAGGCGGCGGAGTGAAAGGAAATACGCTTACACTCCGGGCGTCGCTGTCAGGCGGGAACGAATCGGGTATTTTTACTGTCTCTCTGCGGTTGCGCAGCGATCCAAGTCATACGGGAATCAAGAAGCATGAGTTTGATGACAAAGCTAGGTTTCAGGGCACTCGTGGCCTCGTGTCTGATTGCGGCGGGCAGCGCCGCTAACGCCCAGGTCAACGTGCTGATCACCGGTGTCGGTTCGACCCAGTTCCCCATCGCCACCGCGAATTTCGCGAACGAGGCAGGCCTGCCGCAGCAGGTCACGTCGATCGTCCGCAGCGACCTCGCCCGCAGCGGCAAATTCACCAACATCGACGCGGGCAGCACGCCCGTGCCCGAGACCGCATCGGTCGATCTCGGCGCATGGAAGGCCAAGGGCGCGAACGCGTTCGTCGCCGGCAGCGTGAACCGCGAGGCGAACGGCCAGTACAAGGTCAACTTCATCCTGTACGACACCGTGAAGCAGCAAAGCCTCGGCGGCCTGTCGCTGACGGCCACCGACACCACGCTGCGCACGGCCGGCCACAAGATCGCCGACTACATCTACCAGAAGCTGCTCGGTGTGCGCGGCGTATTCGCCACGCGCCTGTCGTACGTGATCAAGACCGGCAACCGCTACCAGCTGCAGATTTCGGATTCGGACGGCCAGAACCCGCGTATCGCGCTGTCGAGCACCGAGCCGATCATCTCGCCGGCCTGGTCGCCGAACGGCACGAAGGTCGCGTACGTGTCGTTCGAGCGCAAGAAGCCGATCGTCTACATCCACGACCTGCCGACCGGCCGCCGCTACATCGTCTCCGACCAGAAGGGCAACAACAGTGCGCCGGCCTGGTCGCCGGACAGCAACACGCTCGCCGTCGCGCTGTCGCTCACGGGCAATACGCAAATCTATACGGTCAACTCGACCGGCGGCGGCCTGCGCCGTCTGACGCAGAGCAGCTCGATCGACACCGAGCCGTTCTACTCGCCGGACGGCCGCTGGATCTACTTCACCAGCGATCGCGGCGGCGCGCCGCAAATCTACCGGATGCCCGCACAGGGCGAAAGCGCCGGTGCCGCGCAGCGCGTGACGTTCACCGGCAGCTACAACACGAGCCCGCGAGTGAGCCCGGACGGCAAGCTGCTGGCCTACATCTCCCGCACCGGTGGGGGCTTCAAGCTGTACGTTCAGGATCTGCAATCCGGCGCGGCGAACGCCATCACGAATACGAATCGCGACGAATCGCCGAGCTTCGCGGCAAACGGCCAGTACCTTCTGTACGCTACCCAGTCGGGTGGTCGCAACGTTCTGGCTGCAGTGCCCTCCGACGGCAGCGCGCCGCCGCAAATCCTGTCCGTCCAGGGCGGCTCCGTTCGTGAGCCGTCGTGGGGGCCCTTCATGCAATGACCACAAGGAGAGTAACCATGATGTCGAATAAGGCTCGTCTGGCCCTGGCCGTGATGATGATCAGCGCGCTCGCAGCGTGCAAGTCGGGCGTGAAGCTCGACGACAAGGCAAACGCGGGTGCAGTCAGCACGCAACCGAGCGCCGACAACGTCGCGCAAGTGAACGTCGATCCGCTGAACGACCCGAACAGCCCGCTCGCGAAGCGCAGCATCTACTTCGACTTCGACAGCTATTCGGTGAAGGACGAGTACCAGCCGCTGATGCAGCAGCACGCCCAGTACCTGAAGAGCCACCCGCAGCGCCACGTGCTGATCCAGGGCAACACCGACGAACGCGGCACGAGCGAGTACAACCTCGCGCTGGGCCAGAAGCGTGCGGAAGCCGTCCGTCGCGCAATGGCACTGCTCGGCGTGAACGATTCGCAGATGGAAGCCGTGAGCCTCGGCAAGGAAAAGCCGCAGGCAACGGGTCACGACGAAGCATCGTGGGCGCAGAACCGTCGCGCCGACCTCGTCTACCAACAGTAAGTAACGGATGAATCGCCGTATGACGCACCGTGTAACCTGGCTGCGCGCAGCCGCAGCTTTCTGCGTCGTCGGCGCGGCGTGGTCGGCCGCGCCGGCGCACGCCGGCGTGTTCGACGACAACGAAGCGCGCCGCGCCGTGCTCGACCTGCGCAGCAAGACCGACAACCTGACGAGCCAGTTGTCCGCCGCCCAGCGTACGATCCTCGATCAATCCGGCCGTCTCGACCAGCTTAACCAGCAGGTCGCGACGCTGCGCGGCGAGAACGAGGACCTGACGAACCGGCTGACGACGCTCGAGCGGCAGCAGAAGGAGTACTACCAGGATCTCGACACGCGGCTCAAGAAGTTCGAGCCGCAGCAGGCGACGATCGACGGTGTCGAAGGCACCGTGCAGCCGGGTGAAACGGATGCGCTCAGCGCGGCGCAGCAGCAGTTCCGCAACGGCAACTTCAAGGCGGCGGCGGCTTCGTTCCGCAGCTTCATCGCGAAGTATCCGCAGAGCCCCTACCAGCCGACCGCGCAGTACTGGCTCGGCAATGCGCAATACGCGCTGCGCGATTACCGCGGTTCGACTGCGACGTGGCAAGGGATCGTGAGCAAGTACCCGCAGCATCCGCGCGCGGCAGACGCCCTCGTGGCGATCGGTACGAACCAGCTCGAACAAGGCCAGAAGGCGGCCGCGAAGAAGACGTTCGAGCAGGTGGTGTCGCAATACGCCGGGTCGAACGCGGCGCAGACGGCGCAAGGCAAGCTCGAAACGATCAAATAATTATCGTGGCGGATTGTTGACAGGCCGATAATCCGTCGCTATAATTTTTTGCTCTTTGGGTCGCTAGCCAAGCCGCATCAGCTACAGCCTGAAGCCGTTTTTTTGTTCTCGAGCAGTTTTTGAGGACGTGGGGTGGTAACTCAGTTGGTTAGAGTATCTGACTTTTAATCAGAGAGTCGAGGGTTCGAGTCCCTCCCACCCTACCATCTATCTTTTGATAGTTGCAATTGAAGCCTCCCGCGTGGAGGCTTTTTTGCGTCTGCCTCCTGCCGTGTCGGCCTCGAATTTTCCACTTCCTCTCCGATTGCGTGCGCAAGCATCCGGCATCCTTGCCCGCTCCTCCGCCGTCGCCGCTCCGGCGCACGCAACCGCACGATCCCCCGCCTTCAAGTCAGCGCACGCTCACGTCGCGCAACACCGCACCGTATCCCGCATACAGGTTGCCATCGGGCAGCAACCGCTGCTGCGCGAGCTGCCGGTGCACGACCGACAGGTTATGGAACGGCATCCGCGTGTACAGATGATGTTCGATATGGAAGTGGATCGCGTGCGGGCCGAACAGGAACGTCTGCCACGAACGCCGGACGATCGTGCGCGCGTTGCGGCTCTGGTCGTCGCAAGCCGGCAGCCCCGCGTGCTCGAAGATCGCGCGCACCTGCCCGGCGAGCGGCAACAGCGTGACGGATGGCACGATCCACAACCCGATGTACAGCAGCGGATGTCCGGCCAGCGCCAGCGCGCCGAACAGCACGCCGTTGCCGGCCAGCATCGATGCGACTTCCCACGCCGCATACGCGCGCGACTTGCCGACTTTCGGCAACGCATGCGCAAACTCGCCGCGCGCGAGCTTCACGATGCTCGTCACGTAGCCGATCCCGCACGCGTAGGCGAGCAGCCGGCCGAACAGCCGCCCGCGTGTCACCGGATAGTCGTGAACGCCGAACAGCAGCGCGACGGGATCGTCCGACTGCATCGGCGCGCGATGATGCTTCAGATGGCCCGCGCGATACGTGCGCAGCGACAGCCACAGCGGGCCGGCCGCGAACAACTGACCGAGCGCGTCGTTGACGCGCCGGTTCCGTGCCAGCAACCCGTGCGCGCCTTCGTGCATCATCACCGCGAGCGCAAGCTGGCTGCGCGCGATCACGATCGCCGCTAGCGCGTACACGAGCGGATGCGGGAATGCGATCGCAACCGCGAACGCGGCGGCAATCATCAGCCAGTCGCCTGCCAGCGCCGCGCCGATGCGCGACGCGTTCACGCGAAACAGTGCGGGATCGGGCACGAACCGCGCGAGCTCGGCGTTCGATCCGGCGTGATGAACCTGGGCATCCGTCACGCGAGCCTCCTGTGCAGCGAACGGCGCTCGACCCACAGCGCGCTGGCCATCGCGAGCGCCACGCCGCCCAGCACGTCGGCAACCGTGTGCTGCTTGAGCGTCAACGTCGACCCACAGATCAGCAACCCGATCGCCGTTGCCGCGATCCGGCGCCGGTCCGCGAGCATCCGGCAGGCGAGGCACGTCACCGCGACGTGCAGGCTCGGAAAACCGTTGGCCGCGAAATCGAGCTGCCACATGCGCGCAAGACGTTGGCGCACGAACGCATTGCCGATCTCCGCGACATCCGGCCTCGGCACCGCTTCCGGAAACAGCAGGAAGGACACGATACCGAGCACGAATGCGATCAGCACGGCCTGCTTGAACGCGGCGAACGCGGATGGCCGTGCATACGCGGCAAGCGCAATCACGAACGGAAAGAAGCCGACATAGATGGCCCACGACCACGCGATGAACGGAATCCGCGCATCGATCGCCGTGGCGAACACATAGCGCGGCGTGACGCCGCGCTCCAGCAAAAGGAAGATCGCAAGGCCGGCTACCATGCCGAACGTCGCGGCCAGCATCTGCCGGATATCGAGCCGGCGCTCGTCGCGAAACGACAACGTGTTCATCGCGGCGCCGGCGCCTCGCATCGCGTATCGGCGTCGATCGCCTGCGCCCGCGGGCGCAACGCGAGGACACGCGACGTCCATGCATTCACACGTGCACGCGCATGCTCGCGACCGGCGATCGTTCCCGCCGGTGTGCCGGGATTGCACATCAGCTCGGTTGCGGCCTGCCCGACTTCGTGCCGGAACGCGGCCGCATCGCCGCGCCACGTGACGACGCGGTGCACGAGTTGCAGCCGTGCCGCGCGCGCGGCGTTGCTCGCCTGCTCGGGCTGATCGGTCAGCACGAGCAGGATCGGACGGCGATACACGCGCGCGATCGACAGCGCGGCCATGCCGGGCGCCGATACGATCAGCGGCGCATGTGCGGCGCGCGTCGGCCAGTCCGCGTCGATGCCGGTCCAGCCGTCGTGCCCGGCGTAACCCTCGCCCACGCGGTGCGTGGCGAGCCCCGCGTCGCGCATGCCGGCCGACAGCGCATCGGCAATCGCGACATCGCGAAAGTGCGGGTTCAGATAAATGGCCGCGGCAGCCGGTTCCGAAGCCGGCAGTTCGGCGGCGACCGGCACCGGCGTCGGCAGCCGGCAATGCAGGTGCGAGCGCGGTGCATCGTCGGGGACGTCGTACGCGAAATCGTGCTCGATGCAGCCCAGCGCCGAATCGATCTGCCAGTCGACGATCCGCGCGAAAGTACGCGCCAGCGCGCGCGGCAGCCGCTCGTCGAAGTTCGCGGTCAACGCGCGGCGGAGACTGCCGCCATACACGTGAACGATGCGACGCCGCCAGCCCGGCACCGCGCCCATGAACAGCAGCGCCGGATGAAACGAGTCGTTGATCACGAGATCGGCATCGCGGACGAACGCGCGCAGCCGCGCGATGTCGCGCAGCATGCGCGTCGGCCGGAACACGTAGTGCGCGACGTTGCGATCGGTCGCGTCGCGCAGCATGTTCTGCCGTTCGTCGAACTGCACCGCGTAGTGACGGGACAGCACGGCCGCGTCGATGCCGAATGCCGACAGGAATGCCTGCCCCGCATCGGACGTCGTCAGCACGTCGACCTGCGCACCGGCCGCGCGCAACGCATGCACGAGCAGTTGCGCACGCATCAGGTGGCCGCGCGCGTCGGCCGTCGCGAGATAGACGATGCGCGGCATCATGCGCGCGGCCGCAGTGCCTGGACCCAGCCGACCGCGTACATAGCCAGCGACCACGTCACGCTGAAACCGGCTTCGATCGCACGGATCTGGTCCAGCAACGCGGCGAGATGCGCAACCTCGGACGGCGCAACGAGACGGCGCAGCGTGTCCGAGCAGAGCCGGACGTGCCGCGTTTCGTCGGCGAGCACGCGTGCGAGCAGCGGATACAGCGGATGCGCTTCGCCGATCGTCGCGCAGTGGCGCGCGAGCACGCGCATCGCCATTTGCTCCGCGCACAGGGCCGTCGCATAGAACGGCACCATCACTCCTTGCGCGAATTTCGGCGCGTAACGCTGCGCGAGCCGACGCCATCGCATGATCTTGCGCCGGGTCAGCCAGTCGGGTTCGTGCGGCTCCGTCGAAGCCGCGACACCGCGCACGCGCAGCGCGTCGGCAAACGCGCTCGCGTGACGTCGTTCGTCCGCGAGGTGCTGCTCGAGCCGCAGCGCGAGCCAGCCCGAAGGCTGTTCGGTCCAGTCCTCGTGCAGCGCACACTCGGTCGCTTCTTCGCCGATCAGGTACATGCGCAACAGCCAGCGCTCGCCATGCGGGCTGCGATGCAGCCGCCGGAGCGCCGCCCGCTTGATGCGATCGACGAGATAGGCACGTGCCCGCGCCACGCCGCGCGGCACGGGCGCATCGAGACAGTCGAAGCGCTCGCCGTGCGACGCCTGCGGCGAAGCGGGCAGTTCCCGCGCCGAGGTCATGCGGGCACGCCTCGTGCAGACGCTGATTTCGTCGCGGCCGCCGCAGCAGCAGCCGAATCGCGACGCCAGCCGAGGATCAGGCCGACGAAGCTTTCCTGCATGAACGCATGCGCGGATGCGGCCGCGCCCGCGAATGCCTCCTCGTGGCCGTTCACGCGCAGATAGCCGTTGCCGTCGCGCGCGCCGAATTCGATCCGGTCGTTCTTCCTGAAGCCGCGCTCGCGCACGTCCTTCACGAGTGCACTGCCGTCGAGACCGAACAGGAACAGCTCGCGCTGCGCGACCCACACCGGAATGTGATTGCTCAGCACATCGAAACGGATCGACCACGTGCCGGACGCGAGCGCGCGATCGACGTCGGCATCGTGCGGTGCGTTCGACGTGAAGCTCGCGCGCGCGACCGACTTCGTCAGGCCGCCGACGCCGAGCGCGATCGTGATGTCGTCCGCCGACGGCTGCTTCGGATCGCTCGCGCTCACCTTCACGAGATGGCGCGCGAGCCGCGATGCCAGCGACGGATGCGCGAACAGCGCAAGCGTTTCATCCGGCGTGAGCATGTCGCGCTCGCCGTCGCCCTCCTTCACCCGCACACGATAAGGATCGATCCGGACATCGGTGAACTTGCCGCGCACGGGCGCATGAACGTACACGTCGCGATCCCACTTCGCGCCATCGCGACGCAGCAGCACGTGCACGCTCAACGGCACGCGCCGGCCGTCGCCGTCGACGCCCGTGCCCTGCAACAGCACGTCGCCGAGCACGTCCTTCGTGCGGCGATTCGCATCGCTCGAGAAAACGACCGCGTGTGCGTCGGTATCGATGCTCGCGTGAACGTCGGACGCATCGAGCGCGACGCGATTGCAGTCCGTCGCGGCCGCGCTCGCAAACGGGCAGCCGCTTTGCGACGCGAAGTGGACGATCCCGCGCCCCGCGTGATCGACCGGCGCGGCATGGGCGCCGGCGCTGGCGGCAAACAGGGCGAGGCAGGCAACACGGGTGGCGAGTGAGGGCATGGTCGTCGTCGGGATGGATGCAGGGTGTCGGCGGTCGTGGCGGCACCGCGTCAATGACGGTGATAGGACAGCGCTTCGAGATCGCGCCGGGCCGATGCGCGCCCGGTGAGACCGCAACCGCGCGCGATCGCGCCGAGCGTATCGACGCCGGACGCGACGATCGTGACGCCGACCGCCGCGAGATAGCGGGCGGCGCCGAGCCGCGGCAGCTGCTGGCGATTGAGCGCGCGCAGGCTGTAGCCGAGTCGCATCGCCATCACGCAGAACGGGCCGAGCGGGCCGCTGCGTCCGAACCACTGCCAGTTGCGCGGCAGATACGCGTTCACGAGATACGGCGTCAGCGCGACGCTGTCCTCGCCGCGCATCCAGCGCAGCTTCAGCGATTCGCGATGCGTGTCCGGCAGCCGATGCTCGGTGTGGGCGTCCGGCGCGAATTCGATGGCCACGCCGGCAGCCTGCATCCGCAGCCCCATCACCTGGCAATGCGCGCGATAGACGCCATCGAGCGGCTCGTAGCGGAATTGCGCGAACACGTCGCGCCGGAACGCAACGTTGTTCGCGTAGAAGTTACACGTCGCGCCGTCGCGCAGCGGGCTCGGGAAATACATGAAATCGATCGACGTCAGCGCGATGCCGAGCACGTTCGGCGCATAGCTGGTGCGCCCCGCCACCGCGACGGGCGCATCGCCCGCGTCGCGTGCAAACGGCGCGAGCAGGTGCTCGAGCCAGTCGTCGGCCGGCCGGCAATCGGCATCGCCGAACACGACGATGTCGCAGCGCTCCGCGTCGACGCGGTCGAACCCATCGTTCTTCGCATCGTAGTAGCCGGTGCTCGCGCCGATCTCGACGAAATCGATCGGGCGGCCGGCCAGCGCGGCGATCTGCGCGCACGCATCGGCAGGCAGGCCGTCGTGCGTGATGATCCATTGCGCGAGTGCCGCCGGCGGCACGGTCTGCTTCGACAGCGCCGACACGAGGCGCTTCAGGCTGTCGACGGCCTGAGCAAGGCCGGCGCCGCCGCGCAGGTTGTTCGTCTCCAGCACGAGCGCGGCCCTCGCGGCCACGGAACTGGCGGCCGCGCGCGTGCGCGGAGCGGTTTCTTCTGTGATGTCTGGCATCCTGAATTTCTCCATCGTCATGCGCACCGGCATGGATGAAACGAATCGGCGGGGAGTCCGCAGCGTACCGGCGAATGCGGTTCGCCCACGGCCTTCGTCGCGAAACGGGCGGCCCCGTGGGCGCCCGCCTCGCGTGCCGTCACTCCTGGACGGACGACGCGGAATCGGAGTCGGTAAAGCGCGGCTTCGCGCTCTGCAGGTCGCGCGTGTTCTTCTGCACGGCCACCGCGCCGAACAGCGCGAGCACGAACGACATCGCGTAGAAGCCCTTCTCGCTCAACTGCAGCGTTGCGTTGAAGAGGCCGACGACCAGCAGCGCGATCGACAGCAGCAGCGCGATCCAGCTGAGGCCGTAATAGATGCCCGTGACGGGAATGCCTTCCGCGCGGTCGCGGACGCTTTTCTGCAGCGAGATCGCCGCATAGAGGCCGAACACCAGCACGGTGAAGTAGTAGCCCTTCTCGTTGAGCTGCATGCCGGCGTTCCAGAGTCCGATCAGGAATGCCGCGAAGCCGGCGAGCAGCGCGGCCCACGATGCGGCCACGAACGCGAACGACGGCTGCTGGATGGTGGTCTGGTTCATTGCTTTGCCCTCTCTTTCTTCTTGTTCGAAATCGTTTTCGTTGAACTGCGTTTCGCGCATGGTAGCAGCTTTGGCGCACGCCAAGACGGTCGCGCTTGCAGTCTTACATTGCGCGCTGCGCGCGCCGCCAGCGCCCGGGCGTCGTGCCGAGCACCGCGCGAAACGCCTTGCCGAAGGCCGCCTCGGACTGATAGCCGACCGCCTGGCCAATCTCCGCCTGGCCGCGCTGCGTGTCCTGCAGCAGCGCGCAGGCGTGCATCATCCGGATCTGCGCGACGAACGCGCCGACGCTCATCCCGGCCTTCTCGCGGAAATGCCGCGCATACGTCGCGCGCGACATCGCCGCTGCGTCGCCGAGCGACTCGACCGTCCACGGCTGCTCCGGCGCCTGCAGCACGGCCTGGACCGACGGGCCGAGCCGCGTATCGGCTGCGAGCGCGAGCCAGCCGGACGGCACGCGCGCGTCGCGGCCGTAGGCGCGCAACGCATACGCGAGCAGCGCCTGGCCGAGCGCGTTCACGATCGCGCCGCCGCCCGGCTGCACATTCGACGCTTCGGTGCGCAGCACGCTCGTCAGCAGTTGCAGCGGCGCGAACCCCGACACCTCGCGCAACCCGACGTGCAGCACCTGCGGCAGCGTGCGCATCAGCAGTTCGCCGGCGCCGCGCGCATAGACGAAACGTCCGCAGAGCAGGTCCACGCTCGCGCTGCCCGGTTCGGCCGCATCGAGATTCGACTTGACCGGCAGCACCGCGCCGCCGGCGGTGCCCGATTCGCGCAGCGGTGCGACCGGCCGCGAGCGGCCGGCCCCCGCATCGAGCAGGTCGTGCGCGCTGCCGGCGGGCAGCAGCACGAAATCGCCGTCGGCGAGCTGCAGCGTGCGCCCGTCGGCGGTACGCAGCCGGCACGTTCCGGCCAGCAGCAGGTGGAACGCCGCCTCGCCGGGCGGCAACGGGTCGTGCGGCATCGCGAACGGCCCGTCGAGCAGGCAGCGCACGTCGAGTTCGACATGGCTACGGCCCAGCGACAGCAGTTGACTCAACGCATCCATGAGACGATCGCGCTAAAAATTGACACTCTAGCGTATCGAAACCCTCATCGCGAGCGATCAGAATAGCCCTGCATCGCCCGAGATCGCGGCGTCCGCCGCCCTCCCAACCTCTTCTCGAAAAGGACGCATCATGCTGAACTGGAACGAATACCGGAAGGAACTCTCGACGCGCATCGGCGATATCGCCAAGCTGTCGCCCGATACGCTGGCCGGCTACCAGGCGCTGGCGGGCGCCGGCGCCAAGACGGGCCATCTCGACGCGAAGACGCGCGAGCTGATCGCGCTCGCCGTGGCCGTCACGACGCGCTGCGACGGCTGTATCGCCGTTCACACGGCCGAAGCGACGAAGCATGGCGCAACCAGGGAGGAAGTGGCGGAAGCGCTCGGCGTCGCGATTGCGCTGAATGCGGGCGCGGCGCTCGTGTATTCGGCGCGCGTGATGGACGCGCTCGGCGACTGACCGTGGCGGCCGCGGCGGCGCCGTCGCGGGCCGCCCCGCTGCATGGCCGGGCGGTTGCGCATCGCACGTACGGATGCGGCACGTATGAGGATTGGGCGCCGTGCCCGCCCGGTCGACCGTCCCGGCACGCGCAGGCGCGACCGCCCCGCGAAGTCGGCTACCATGCGCGAACGATCCATCGTGAAGGAGCGCACCATGTGCCGCTGGCTCGCCTATACCGGTAATCCGATCCATCTCGAGACCGTGCTGTTCCGCGCGAAGCATTCGCTGATCGACCAGAGCCTGCATTCGGAGCTCGGCGCCACGACCACCAATGGCGACGGCTTCGGCATCGGCTGGTACGGGCACCCCGACGAACTGCCGTTCCGCTACCGCTCCGTGCATCCCGCGTGGAACGACCGCAACCTGCGCGAAGCCGCGCGCGCGATCCGTTCGCGGATGTTCATCGCGCATATCCGCGCGGCGACCGACACGCCCGTGCAGGAAACCAACTGCCACCCGTTTCGCCACGGCCGCTGGCTGTTCGCGCACAACGGGCTGATCCGCGATTTCCACAAGCTGCGCCGCGACCTGACGATGACGGTCGATCCCGCGCTGTTCCCGACGCTCGAAGGCTCGACCGACTCCGAGCTGATGTTCCGCCTCGCGCTGACGTACGGCCTCGAGCAGACGCCGCTGCCGGCGCTCGAGCGGATGGTCGGCGTGGTCGAGGAAACCGCCGCGCGGCATCGTGTGGCCAACCCGCTCAACATGACGATCTGCGCGACCGACGGCGAACGGATCATCGCGGTGCGCTACTCGAGCGAACGGCAATCGCGTTCGCTGTTCCACAGCACGTCGTTCAAGCACCTGCACGAGCTGTATCCGCATAACCCGCGCATCGCCGAAGCGGGCGACGACGCGTTCATGGTCGTGTCCGAACCGCTCGTCGACCTGCGCGGCGCGTGGGAGGAAGTGCCGGAGGGCATGGCGATCGTCGCGCATGGGGCCGATGTGCAGCAGCGGCCGTTCGGGCCGCGGCACAAGTAGCCGCAGGCACGACAGTGACGCGCGGTCACGCGCGGCGCGAGAACCGCATCCGGACCGAATCGCGTTCGGCAGGCAGCCTGCGCGAGCACGACGTTGTTCGAATCGTACGCGCGCCTAAACCATGCCGATCTCGCGACGCTCGCCCATCAAGCCTTTCGTTGCCCGCCCGATCGCGCATCGTACGCTCTCCATGCGCCGGTTTCCGTCGGACTCCGCAATACGACGAGACGTAAGGAATCTTTGCTGATCGACGTGTCAGGCGAGCGTTGACGAACGCGCCGGCCACCAGGCCCGTTGTCTCATGGCGCCGCGTCGGCTATAAAGGGCCCATCGATCGAGCCCCTTGCGTTCGATCGTCACCCGTCCCCTTCCCACTCCCGGAGACTCCATGATCGATCTCGCCACCGCCCAGCAATTCCTGATGACCCGCGGCCTCGACTTCGGCCTCAACCTCCTCGCCGCGCTCGTCCTGTGGTTCGTCGGCCGCTGGGCGATCCGCATCGCCACCCGCCTGCTCGGCAAGGTCGTACGCCGCAGCGGCAAGGTCGACCCGACGCTGACCGACTACCTGACCTCCGTCGTCAGCGTGCTGCTGACGGTCCTGCTGATCCTCGCGATCCTGCAGATCTTCGGCGTGCAGACCACCTCGTTCGCCGCGCTGCTCGCCGGCCTCGGCCTCGCGATCGGCACCGCCTGGGGCGGCCTGCTCGCGCATTTCGCCGCCGGCGTCTTCATGCAGGTGCTGCGCCCGTTCAAGATCGGCGACGTGATCAACGCGGGCGGCGTCACGGGCACGGTGAAGGAGCTCGGCCTGTTCGGCACGACGATCATCACGCCCGACAACATCGTGACGATCGTCGGCAACAACAAGATCTTTTCGGACAACATCGCGAACTACAGCGCAACGTCGCACCGCCGCGTCGACCTGACCGCGAAGATCGCGAACGGCGTCGATGCGGCCGACGCGATCAACCGCCTGAAAGCGTCGATCCAGCAGATCCCGAACGTGCTGACCAACCCGGCACCGGACGTCGGCGTGTTCCAGTTCACGCCGGAAGGCCCGTTGCTGTTCGTGCGCCCGTCCACGGCGCCCGAGAACTACTGGCAGGTGTACTGCGACACCAACCGCGTGATCCTCGACACGTTCCGCGACGCGCAATACCCGACGCCCGAAACGCCGGTCTCGCATCGCAACGCATAACGGCGGCGCCGAACGAAAAAAAAAGCGTGGCAATTCAAATTGCCACGCTTTTTTATTGCACCGAAAAGGAAGGAGCGCGCGCCCGCTCAGCGCCCGCCCGTCTTCTGCGCATGGTCCGACTGCCGCCCGCGCACGAGCTTCCATACCGCGCCGAGCGCGACCGGCACGATCGCCGCGCCGATCCCGACCAGCACGATCACGTTCAGGTACTGGCGGATGAACGGGATGTTGCCGAAGAAATAGCCGAGCAGCACGAGCAGCAGCACCCACACCAGCGCGCCGATCACGTTGAAGAGCTGGAAGCGCGTGGCGCTCATCGACGACGCACCCGCGACGAACGGCGCGAACGTGCGCACGACCGGGATGAAGCGCGCGAGCACGATCGTCTTGCCGCCGTGCTTGTCGTAGAACGAGTGGGTCTTCTGCAGCGCGGCGCGATCGAGGAAGCGTTCGAGCACCGGGATATGCGTATTGAATACCTTCGGGCCGACCCAGCGGCCGATCAGGTAGTTCACGGTGTTGCCGGAGATCGCCGCGACGAGCAGCAGCACGATCAGCGCGCCGACGTTCATTTCGCCCGTCGCCGCGAACGCGCCGCCGATGAACAGCAGCGAATCGCCGGGCAGGAACGGGAACACGACGAGCCCCGTCTCGCAGAACACGATCAGGAACAGCACGAGATAGACCCATGCGCCGTACTGCCGGATGAAATCGCCGAGGAATGCGTCGATATGCAGGACGAGATTGACGAAATGAAGCAGCGTATCCAAATGCGATCCTCGAAGGCGAAAGGGCCGGAACGGCCGGAACTGGCGGAACTGGCGGAAGCGCCCGCCGGCCAAGGCCGGCGCGCGTGACGGACCCATGATACCGAAACTACCTTAAGGCTCCGTGAAAAAACGTAACCTCGGGTCGCCCCGGCACGCATCCGCCGCCTCGCTATAATTCGGCCATGTCCGATATCACCGAAACGGCCGCAGGCGCCGCGCCCGCCCCCGCTCCGCGCCCGCTGCGCGCGATCCAGCCCCTGCCCGACCAGCTGATCAGCCAGATCGCCGCGGGCGAAGTGGTCGAACGCCCGGCGTCGGTCGTCAAGGAGCTGCTCGAGAACGCGATGGACGCGGGCGCATCCACGCTGCGCATCGTGCTGGAAGAAGGCGGCGTCAAGCGCATCTCGATCACCGACGACGGCTGCGGGATTCCGCCCGACGAGCTGGCGCTCGCGCTGATGCGCCATGCGACCAGCAAGATCCGTTCGCTCGAGGAGCTCGAGGCGGTCGCGACGCTCGGGTTCCGCGGCGAAGCGCTCGCGTCGATCGCGTCGGTCGCCGAGATGTCGATCACGAGCCGGACGGCCGATGCCGCGCATGCGATGAAGATCGATGCGCAGACAGGCGTGCTGTCGCCCGCCGCCGGCTCGACCGGCACGACGATCGAGGTGCGCGAGCTGTACTTCAACACGCCCGCGCGGCGCAAGTTCCTGAAGAGCGAGCAGACCGAGTTCGGCCACTGCCTGGAAATGATCCGCCGCGCGGCGCTCGCACGGCCGGACGTCGCGATCTCGGTGCTGCACAACGGCAAGGCCGTCGAGCACTGGAACGCGACCGAGCCCGCGCAGCGCGTCGCGAAGATCCTCGGCGACAGCTTCGCGACCGCGCACCTGCCGCTCGACGAGCAGGCCGGCCCGCTCGCCGTCTACGGTTGCGCAGGCCTGCCGACCGCAAGCCGCGGGCGCGCGGACCAGCAGTATTTCTTCGTCAACGGCCGTTTCGTGCGCGACAAGCTGCTGACGCACGCGGTGCGCGCGGCCTACGAGGACGTGCTGCACGGCGACCGCTACCCGTCGTACGTGCTGTTCCTCGACCTGCCGCCCGAAGCCGTCGACGTGAACGTGCATCCGTCGAAGATCGAGGTGCGCTTCCGCGATTCGCGCTCGATCCACCAGTACGTGTTCCATGCAGTGCAGCGCGCGCTCGCGCGCCACGCGGGCGCGTCGCCGGAAACCACCGCGGGCGGCCACGCCGCGCATCTCGAACCCGCGCCGCGCGGGCCCGCATCGTTCCTGGACACGCCGCTCGGCCAGAGCCACGGCCCGGCTACCGGTGGCAGTGGCGGCAGCGGCTTCTCGTCGCCGTCGTCGTCATCGGGCAACACCTGGATGCGCCAGGCACGGATGACGCAGGGCACGCTGCCCGTCGCGCAGCCGCTCGCGCTCTACGACGCGCTGTTCGGTCGCAAGGACGCCGGCGCGGGCACGCCGGACGGCACGACGAGCTTCGCCCGCGATTCGGCCGACGCGCCGGGTGCGCCGCTGCCGGGCTTCACCGCATCGCCGATCGCCGCCACCACGCACGACGAGCAGCCGCTCGGCTTCGCGCTCGGCCAGATCCACGGCATCTACGTGCTCGCGCAGAACGCGCACGGTCTCGTGATCGTCGACATGCACGCGGCGCACGAGCGGATCCTGTACGAACAGTTCAAGAACGCGCTCGCCGATCGCTCGGTCGCCGTGCAGTCGCTGCTGCTGCCGGTGTCGATGACGGCCACGCCGATCGAGATCGGCACGGTCGAGGAAGAGCGCGACACGCTCGAATCGCTCGGCTTCGATCTCGCGGTGCTGTCGCCGACGACGCTCGCGATCCGTGCGGTGCCGGCGCTGCTGAAGGATGCCGACCTGCAGTCGCTCGCGCGCGCGGTGCTCGCCGACCTGCACGCATTCGGCGGCTCGCGCGTGCTGACCGAGCGTCAGCACGAACTGCTCGGCACGCTCGCGTGCCACCACGCGGTGCGCGCGAACCGGCGCCTGACGCTCGACGAGATGAACGCGCTGCTGCGCCAGATGGAAGCAACCGAGCGCGCGGACCAGTGCAATCACGGCCGGCCGACGTGGTATCAGCTCACGCTGAACGACCTCGACCGCCTGTTCATGCGTGGCCAATGAGCGCGGCACCGCCCTCCACCCCGACGACGATCGCCTGCCTGCTCGGCCCCACCGCTTCGGGCAAGACGGCCGCGGCGCTGGCGCTCGCCGCGCGCCGCCCGATCGAGATCGTCAGCGTCGATTCGGCGCTCGTCTACCGCGACATGGATATCGGCACCGCGAAACCGACGCGCGACGAGCGCGCGAGCGTGCCGCATCACCTGATCGACATCATCGACCCGGCCGACGCGTACTCGGCCGCGGAATTCCGCGCGGACACGCTGCGCCTGATCGGCGAGATCGCCGCGCGCGGCCGCACGCCGCTGCTCGCGGGCGGCACGATGCTGTACTACAAGGCGCTGGCGCAGGGGCTCAACGACCTGCCGGGCGCCGATCCGGACGTGCGCGCGAAACTCGACGCCGACGCCGCGCGCGACGGCTGGCCCGCGCTGCACGCGCGGCTCGCGCAGGTCGATCCCGACACGGCCGCGCGGCTCGCGCCGAACGATTCGCAGCGGATCCAGCGCGCGCTCGAGATCTTCATGCTGAGCGGGCAGCCGATGTCGGCGCTGCTCGCCGCGCCGCGGCGCGCGGACGATGCCGCAGCCGCGTACCGCTTCGTGCCGGTCGCGCTCGAACCGTCGGATCGCGCGGTACTGCACGCACGGATCGCGCAGCGCTTCGACGCGATGCTCGACGCGGGCTTCATCGACGAAGTCGAACGGCTGCGCCGTCGCGACGATCTCCATCCCGACCTGCCGTCGATGCGCTGCGTCGGCTACCGGCAGGCGTGGGAATTCCTCGACGGCGACACCGACTACCGGACGATGCGCGACAAGGGCATCTTCGCGACACGCCAGCTCTGCAAGCGCCAGCTCACGTGGCTGCGCGCGATGCCGGAGCGGATCGTCGTCGACTGCATCGCGCCGGACTCGACGGCCCGCGCGCTCGACGCGCTCGAACGCGTACTCGACGGCCGCGCGCCGGGCTGAGCGGGCCGCCGGCTGCCCGCGTCAGCCGCGCTGGCGCGCTGCCAGATGCGCGCGGGCGCCATCGACGATCAGCGCGACGCCGCGCTCGAACGCTTCGTCGCCGCCGCGCTCGCGCAGCGCGGCCCATCCCTTCGCGAGCAGCGGATACTCGGCCGCGTCCGGCAGCGGCGCGTCGGCGTCGTCGCCCGCGTCCGCCTGCTCCTCCAGCACCCATCCGACCACGAAGCGACCGAGCGCATACATCACGTCGACCGCTTCATCCGGCGCGAAGCCCGCATCGCCGAGCAGCGCGACCTTGCGTTCGATCGAACCGAAATGCAGCGCGCGCGGCCGCGTGCCGGCATGCAGGCGCGCACCGTCGCGATAGGCGAGCAGTGCGCGGCGGAAACTGCGCGCGTTGTCGGCGAGCCACGCATCCCACGCTTCGCCCGGCCGCGGCAGCGACGCGTCGTGGCGCTCGAGCATGATCGCTTCGGCCATCGCGTCGAGCAGTTCGGCCTTGTTCTTGAAATGCCAGTAAAGCGTCGGCGACTGCACGCCGAGCCGCTCGGCGAGCCGCCGCGTGGACAACCCGTCGATCCCGACCTCGTCGAGCAATTCGAGCGCCGCGCGCAATACCGTGTCGCGCGTCAATCGCGCCCCCGTGTCCTTCATCTCTATCACCGATAGGGAAACCGTGGAATAATCACCACTCTATCATCGATAGAGTGACCTTCTTGAATCCATCCCTGATTGCCATCCTGGCCACGGTCCTGCTCGACGCGATCGGCGTCGGGATCGTGATGCCGATCCTGCCCGGCCTGCTGCGCTCGCTCGCCGGCGCGGGCAGCACCGACACGCACTACGGCGTCCTGCTCGCGCTGTACGCGTTCGCGCAGTTCCTGTGTGCGCCGTTGCTCGGCGCACTGAGCGACCGCTTCGGCCGCCGGCCCGTGCTGCTCGCGTCGCTCGCGGGCGCCGCGCTCGACTACCTGCTGATGGCGCTCGCGCCGACGCTCGCGTGGCTTTACGCGGGGCGCCTGATCGCGGGCATCACGGGCGCGAACGTCGCGGTCGCGACCGCGTACGTCACCGACGTCACGGCCGAACCCGACCGCGCCAAGCGCTTCGGGCAGCTCGGCGCGATGATGGGCATCGGCTTCATCGCGGGCCCGCTGATCGGCGGGCTGCTCGGCGCGCTGCACCTCCGTGCGCCGTTCGTCGCGGCTGCGCTGCTCAATGCGCTGAATCTCGTGCTCGTGTGGCGCGCGCTGCCGGAATCGCGGCCGCGCTCGGCCCGCGAAGGCCGCGCGGTCGCCGCGCTCAACCCGTTCGCGAGCCTGCGCCGGCTGAGCGGCGCACCCGCGCTCGTGCCGCTGATCGGCATCTACGTGATCGTCGCGCTGGTGTCGCAGGCGCCCGCGACGCTGTGGATCCTGTACGGCCGGGAGCATTTCGGCTGGTCGACACCGATCGCGGGGCTGTCGCTCGCGGGCTACGGCGCGTGCCATGCGCTCGCGCAGGCGTTCGCGATCGGGCCGCTGATCGCACGGCTCGGCGAGCGCCGCGCACTCGCGCTGGGGCTCGCGGGCGACGCGCTCGGGCTCGTGGCGATCGCGTTTGCGACGTCCGCATGGGTGCCGTTCGCGCTGCTGCCGCTGTTCGCGGCGGGCGGCATGACGCTGCCGGCGCTGCAGGCGATGCTCGCGCGGCAGGTCAACGATGCGCGCCAGGGCGAACTGCAAGGCACGCTCGCGAGCGTGGCCAGCCTGATCGGCGTCGCGGGCCCGCTGGTCGTCACCGCGACCTATGCGGCGACGCGCACGACGTGGCCGGGGCTCGTTTGGGCCGCGGCCGCGCTGCTCTATCTGCTCGTGCCGCCGTTGCTGGCCGGCGCGCGTCCGGCTGGCGCGCCGCGGCCCTCCGCCTGAACGACGGCGGGCGCCGCCGCGCACATCGCCGCGCTCAGTGCGCGAGCGTCACGAGATTCGCATCGCGCACGAGCTGCCAGCGGCCGTCGGCCTTGCGGAAGATCGTCAGCGTATGGCCCGAGCGGCGGATCGTTTCGCCGCCCGGCGGCGTCGCGTCGATCTCGAGGAAATTGCGCATGTACGCCCAGTCGCCGATCACGCGCAGTTCGTCGATCCGGTAGCGGCCGTCGACCTTCGGTGCGTGCTCCGCACCCGCGTTCGCTTCACGCGACGCGGCCGCGAACGCCGCCTTGTCGAACGGCGGCTTGCCGGCCACCATGAAGATCGCGTCGTCGGCGATCAGGTCGAGCACGGTCGCCAGATCGCCGCGCCGGCTCGACACGAACCAGTTTTCCACGAGCTCGCGGATCGCACGTTCGTCTTCGGTCATCGTCGTCCCTCCTTCATCGGCGCCGCGCGGCGCCCGAAAAAAAAGCCGCCCGGATCGACTCCGGGCGGCTTTCCTTGCTGCATCTGCTGCTGGCGGTGCGTCAGACCACGACCGTTTGCGCCTCGCCTTCGCGGGTCGCACGCACGGTGCCGATCTTCCACACCTGTTCGCCGGCGGCGGTCAGGTCGGCGATCGCTGCGTCGGCATCGGCCGCCGCGACGATCACGGCCATGCCGATCCCGCAGTTGAACACGCGGTGCATTTCCGCATCGGCGACGCCGCCGTGCTCCTGCAGCCACTTGAACAGCGGCGGCAGCGGCCATGCATTCTGGTCGAGCTCGGCGGTCAGGCCTTCGCGCAGCACGCGCGGAATGTTCTCGACGAGGCCGCCGCCCGTGATGTGCGCCATGCCCTTCACCGACAGCTTCTGCATCAGCGCGAGCAGCGGCTTCACGTAGATGCGGGTCGGCGCCATCAGCGCGTCGGCGAGCGAGCGGCCGTGGAAATCGGCCGACAGGTCGGGGTTCGCGCGCTCGATGATCTTGCGCACGAGCGAGAAGCCGTTCGAGTGGATGCCGCTCGATGCGAGGCCCAGCACCACGTCGCCTTCGGCGATCGTGCTGCCGTCGATGATCTTGCTCTTCTCGACCGCGCCGACCGCGAAACCGGCCAGGTCGTATTCGCCGTCCGGGTACATGCCCGGCATTTCGGCCGTTTCGCCGCCGATCAGCGCGCAGCCCGACAGTTCGCAACCCTGCGCGATGCCCTTGACGACCGTGGCGGCCGTGTCGACGTCGAGCTTGCCGCACGCGAAGTAGTCGAGGAAGAACAGCGGCTCGGCGCCCTGCACGAGGATGTCGTTCACGCTCATCGCGACCAGGTCCTGGCCGACGGTGTCGTGTTTGTTCAGATGAAACGCCAGCTTGAGCTTGGTGCCCACGCCGTCGGTGCCCGACACGAGCACGGGCTCGCGATACTTCTTCGGCACCTCGAACAGCGCGCCGAACCCGCCGATGCCGCCGAGCACGCCGTCGCGCAGGGTTTTCTTCGCAAAAGGCTTGATCTTGTCGATGAGCGCGTCGCCTGCGTCGATGTCGACGCCTGCGTCGCGATAGGACAGACCCTGAGCGTCAGGAGCGGATTTCGGAGGATTCATGGGGGAATGCGAGAAGGTCGGTAAAATGCGATTTTACCCGAAGCCGGCCCGTTGGCCGGAATTCCCAGCACCGAATCGTCAGGGATTGCATCTTGGTCAACACGTCCCCGTTTTCATCGCCCAGCGAGCCGCGCCGAAACCCGCGCGCCGCCGTGCGTGCGGTCGCGCGTGCAGCCCACGGAGTGGCAGTCCCCGGCGCGTGCCCGGCGTACGGCACGCGTATCTTCAACCGACCCGCATTGTGACTGTGTCCCGTCAACTGACGCTCGATCTCGGCACGCCGCCGCCCGCCACGTTCGACAACTTCATCATGAGCGAGGAGAACGACGAGCTCATCACGCGGCTGCAAAAGCTCGACCTCGCGCTCGCGGCGGGCCCCGTGCCGGACCGGTCGTTCTACATCTGGGGCGAACCCGGCAGCGGCCGCACCCACCTGCTGCAGGCGCTCGTGAGCGACGCGTCGTACGGCTATGCGCGCTACCTGACGCCGCAGAGCCCGCTCGGCGCGTTCACGTTCGACCCGCGCATCGGCATCTACGCGATCGACGACTGCGACCGGATGACCGACACGCAGCAGGTCGCGCTGTTCAACCTGTTCAACGAAGTCCGCGCGCATCCGTCGAGCGCGTTCGTCGCGGCGGGCCCCGCGGCGCCGCTCGCGCTCGACGTGCGCGAGGATCTCCGCACGCGCCTCGGCTGGGGGCTCGTGTTCCACCTGTCGCCGCCGTCCGACGCCGGCAAGATCGCCGTGCTCAAGCTCGCGGCGAAGGAGCGCGGGATCGCGCTCACCGACGACATCGCCGCCTACCTGCTGACCCATTTCCGCCGCGACATGCCGAGCCTGATGGCGCTGCTCGACGCGCTCGACCGCTTCTCGCTCGAGCAGAAACGCGCCGTCACGCTGCCGCTGCTGCGCCGGATGCTCGCGCGTCCCGGCGACGACATCACACCACCGGGCACGGGCCCGAACCGCTTCGAGTAAAATGCGCTTCCATGACTAATCTGGCACTCTTTGACCTCGATCACACGCTGATCCCGACCGATAGCGACCACGAATGGGGCCGCTTCATGGTGAAGCTCGGCATCGTCGACGCGGAAAGCTTCTCGCGTCAGAACGATCAGTTCTTCGCCGACTACAAGGCCGGCAAGCTCGACATCCACGCGTACCTCACGGCGATGCTCACGCCGCTCGCGAAGTATTCGCGCGCGCAGCTCGCCGAATGGCACGAGCAGTACATGCACGAGGTGATCCGGCCCGCGATGACGCCCGCCGCGCTCGAACTCGTGCGCCAGCATCTCGATGCGGGCGACCTGTGCTGCGTCGTGACGGCGACCAACGAATTCATCACGCGCCCGATCGCGACCGCGTTCGGCGTCGACACGCTGATCGCGTGCGAGGTCGAAACGACCGACGGGCATCCCGATTCGCCGTACACGGGCCGGCCGACCGGCACGCCGAGCTATCGCGAAGGCAAGATCGTGCGTACCGAAGCGTGGCTCGCATCGCTCGGCAAGCACTGGGACGACTTCGCGCACAGCTACTTCTACAGCGACTCGCACAACGACATCCCGCTGCTCGAGAAAGTCACCGACCCGATCGCGACCAACCCTGACGACACGCTGCGTGCGCATGCAAGCAACCGCGGCTGGCGTATCCTCGATTTATTCTGAACGTCGTGATCAAAAAATTCATCCGCAAGCTGCTCGGCCAGGACGAAGCCCAGCAAACGCCCCCCGAAGCGGCTCCGGCCGACGAAGCGGCCCCTGCTGCCCCGCGCGCCGCAAAAGGCGCCCGCAGCGGCGGCACGAAGAAGCCGCGCAGCAACCATGAGCCGACCGTCGTGCCGGCCAGCGTGCACCAGATCGATCCGTCGCTGATCTCGAGGAATGCCGTGCGCGTGACCGACACGCTGCAGCAGGCAGGCTTTCGCGCGTTCATCGTCGGCGGCGCAGTTCGCGACCTGCTGCTCGGCATCGCGCCGAAGGACTTCGACGTCGCGACCGACGCGACGCCGACCGAAGTGCAGCGCCTGTTCCGCCGCGCGCGCCTGATCGGCCGCCGCTTCCAGATCGTCCACGTGCAGTTCGGCCAGGAACTGATCGAGGTATCGACGTTCCGCGCGCTGGTCGATGCGCCGCCCGAGGCTGCGGCATCGGCCGAGCCGCCGAAGCGCCTGAAGCGCGACGAACTCGATCGCCGCACGCACGCGGTCGACGCGAGCGGCCGCGTGCTGCGCGACAACGTGTGGGGCGAGCAGCACGAAGATGCGGCGCGCCGCGACTTCACGATCAACGCGATGTACTACGACCCGTCGACGCAGACGGTGCTCGACTATCACGACGGGATGGCCGACATGCGCGCCCGCCTGCTGCGGATGATCGGCGACCCGGCCACGCGCTTCCGCGAGGATCCGGTGCGGATGCTGCGCGTCGTGCGCTTCGCGGCGAAGCTCGGCTTCGAGATCGAGCCGCACACGCGCGAGCCGATCAACGCGCTGGCCGACCTGATCAACAACGTGCCGGCCGCGCGCCTGTTCGACGAAATGCTGAAGCTGCTGCTGTCGGGCCACGCGCTCGCGTGCCTGAAGCAGTTGCGCAAGGAAGGCCTGCACCACGGGCTGCTGCCGCTCCTCGACGTCGTGCTCGAACAGCCGCAGGGCGAGAAGTTCATCACGCTCGCGCTGAACAACACCGACGCGCGCGTGCGCGCCGGCAAGACGGTATCGCCGGGCTTCCTGTTCGCGACGCTGCTGTGGCACGACATGCGCCAGCGCTTCGAGCAATACACGGCCGAAGGCGAGATTCCGGTGCCGGCGCTCCATCGCGCGATGGACGACGTGATCGACATGCAGACCGAGAAACTCGCGATCCACAAGCGTTTTTCGGCCGACATGCGCGAGATCTGGGGCCTGCAGTTGCGCCTCGAGAAACGCTCGGGCCGCAGCGCGATGCGGCTGCTGGAACACCAAAGATTTAGAGCGGGGTATGATTTCCTCCTGTTACGCTGCGAATCCGGCGAGCTCGATGCCGAAGTCGGACAGTGGTGGACGGATTTCATCGAAGGCGACGCGGCTGCCCGCGAGGCATTGCTCACGCAGGGTGGCTCGAAGGAAAAATCGCCCCGCAAGCGGCGCCGCCGCGGCGGTGCACGAAACCGCAAGCCGGGTGAAGGTGCCGCCGAGCAGGCACCGGACACCGCGGACGGTTCCGACGACTGACGCGCGCGCCGGCGAACGACGTAGGAAGTGATGCCATGACGGTTGCATATATCGGACTGGGGGCGAATCTCGGCGATGCACGCCAGACCCTGAAGGACGCGGTGGTGTGCCTTGCGCAGCAGCGCACCATCTCGGTCCTCGGCAAATCGAGCCTGTATCGCACGGCGCCGTTCGAAGCGGGCGGCGACGATTACTACAACTGCGTCGTCAAGCTCGACACGACGCTGTCGGCCCGCGAGCTGCTCGCGCTCTGCCAGAAGATCGAACATCACTTCGGGCGCGAGCGCCCGTATCGCAACGCACCGCGCACGCTCGACCTCGACATCCTGCTGTTCGGCGCCGACTCGATCGACGAACCCGACCTGATCGTCCCGCACCCGCGCCTCACCGACCGCGCGTTCGCGCTCGTGCCGCTCGTCGAGATCGATCCGGCACTCGACATCCCCGCGCGCGGCCGCGCCGACGCGTTCCTCGCCGCCGTCGCGGACCAGCGCGTCGAGAAGGTGCAGACCTGCCAGTGCCTGATGCAGAAGGCGCTCGCCGCGGCCGACGACACCGACAAGAACCGCTGCCGATGACCCCGACTCCGCTGACCGTCACCGCGCCCGACTTGCGCGCCCCGCACCGCTATCTCGTGATCGAAGGCCCGATCGGCGTCGGCAAGACGACGCTCGCACGCCTGCTCGGCGAGCGCTGGTCGATGCAGCCGCTGCTCGAACGCCCGCAGGACAACCCGTTTCTCGAGCGCTTCTATCGCGACACCGCGCGCTACGCGCTGCCCGTGCAGCTGTCGTTCGCGCTGCAACGCGCGCAGCAGGCGCGCGAGCTGGTCGGCGCGCTCGAAACCGGCCGCCCCGTCATTGCCGATTTCATGCCGCAGAAGAACGACATCTTCGCGCGGCTGAATCTGCCGGAAGACGAATGGCAGCTCTACCGGTCGATCGCGACGCACGTGGACGTGCCGCAGGCGCCGTCGCCCGACCTCGTCGTCTATCTGCAGGCGAGCCCCGAAGTGCTGTTCTCGCGCATCCAGAAGCGCGGGCTGCCGATGGAGCTGCAGATCAGCGACGCGTACCTGCGCTCGCTCGTCGACGCGTACAACGAATTCTTCTACCACTACGACCGCACGCCGGTGCTGACGGTCGCCGCGGAACACCTGAACCCGCTGGATTCCCCCGAAGATCTTGCGCTGCTGATCGAGCGCATCGAGACGATGCGCGGCCGCAAGGAATTCTTCGTCAAGGGCGAGACGACGCGCTGACGCGTCCCGCCTGCCGTTCCTCACCCATCGAACCGAATCTCCCATGACCTATCTCCAGGAATCGAGTCGCCCTGCCGTGACGGTGCCCAAGCTGCAGGCAATGCGCGACGCCGGCGAGAAGATCGCGATGCTGACCTGCTACGACGCGAGCTTTTCCGCACTGCTCGATCGCGCGGGCGTCGACGTGCTGCTGATCGGCGATTCGCTCGGCAACGTGCTGCAGGGCCACACGACCACGCTGCCCGTGTCGCTCGACGACATCGCATACCACACCGCCTGTGTCGCACGCGCGCAGCCGCGCGCGCTGATCATGGCCGACCTGCCGTTCGGCACGTACGGCACGCCGTCCGAGGCATTCGCGAACTCGGTCAAGCTGATGCGCGCGGGCGCGCAGATGGTCAAGCTCGAAGGCGGCGAATGGCTGGCCGACACGATCCGCTTCCTCGTCGAACGCTCGGTGCCCGTGTGTGCGCACGTGGGCCTCACGCCGCAATCGGTGCACGCGTTCGGCGGCTTCAAGGTGCAGGGCAAGACCGAGGCAGGCGCTGCGCAACTGCTGCGCGATGCGCGCGCGGTCGAAGCGGCCGGCGCGCAGGTCGTCCTGCTCGAGGCCGTGCCGACCCTCGTCGGGGCCGAGGTCACGCACATGCTGCGCGTTCCGACGATCGGCATCGGCGCGGGCGCGGACTGCTCGGGGCAGGTGCTCGTGCTGCACGACATGCTCGGGATCTTCCCCGGCAAGCGGCCGCGCTTCGTGAAGGATTTCATGCAGGGGCAGCCGAACATCCAGGCGGCCGTCGAAGCGTACGTGAGCGCGGTGAAGGACGGTTCGTTCCCCGGTCCGGAACATTCGTTCTGACTGGCGGCCGGCAGCTCGTTTGCCGGCACGCGGATGTGAAAAAGCGCGGCGCCCTTTGCGGGGCGCCGCGCTTTTGTTGGTACGCTGCATGAGTGAAGGTTCGCGGCATCGGCACACGCGCGGCGCGCGATCCATCACGTCATCGCTGCATCACTTCAATACCGCGTCGAGCGCGCCGCGCAACGCATTGGTCAGCAACAGCGCCTGCGCGCGTGCAAGATCGTCGCAGGTCACGACGCGCTCCGTCGCGCCGAACGCGCGATCATCGAGCAGCACGCCGCGCATCACGCCCGGCAGCACGCCGGACGCCAGCGGCGGCGTCACCCACTGGCCGTCGAGCTTCACGAACAGGTTCGAGCGCCCGCCTTCCGTCACCTCGCCGCGCTCGTTGACGAACAGCATGTCGAAGCCGCCGAGCGCCTCCGCCGCCTGCCACGCGCGATCGTATTCGGCGCGGCGCGTCGTCTTGTGCAGCAGCAGCGCATCGCTCGCGCGGGTCGCCGCGAAACCGTGGGCGGACGCCAGCAGCACGCCGACCGGCCCCGCCGGCAGCGGCTTGAGCGGTGCCGCAACGATCGCGACCGTGCCGTCCTTCGCGAGCGAGAGCTTCATCCGGTAAGCGCCGTCGCCATCGAGCGCCGCGCAGCGCGCGTCGATCTCGCGGCGCAACGCATCGGCGTCGAAGCGAAAGCCGAGCGCATCCGCGCTGCGCTGCAGCCGTGCGAGATGGCGCTCGAGATGCCGGATGCCGTCCGCACGCGTGGCGGCGGTCGTTTCGAACAACTGGAAGCCGGGATCGGCATCCGTCAGGAATCGCGCTTTCAATTCGCACTCCGCATATTCGTCGGCCGCGACGCTGTCGAGCACGATGCCCGCGCCGACGCCCATCGTGCCGCGGCGCCGGCCGCCGGTTGCCGTTGCCGGATCGCGTGCTTCGGCATCGGCGCCAGCCGCGCCTTCACCGGCAGCACCTTCGCCGGTAGCATCGAGCATCAGCGTGCGGATCGCGACCGACAGGCAGAAATCGCCGCAACCGGCCGCGCGATTGCCGGGCGCATCCGAACCGGCGCCTTCGTTCGGCGCATCGAGCCAGCCGATCGCGCCCGTATAGAGCCCGCGCGGCGTCGACTCGATCGCGTCGATCAACTGCATCGTCATGTGCTTCGGCGCACCCGTGATCGATCCACAAGGAAACAACGCACGCAGCATCTGCGCGAACGTCGTGCCGGCGCGCCAGCCGGCCTCGACCGTCGACGTCATCTGCCACACCGACGCATACGGCTCGACGGAGAACAGCGCCGGCACGCGAACCGTACCGGTGCGCGCGATCCGCGACACGTCGTTGCGCAGCAGGTCGACGATCATCACGTTCTCCGCGCGGTTCTTCGGATCGCTCGCGAGGAACGCGGCGGCCGCCGCATCTTCGCGGGGATCGGCCGAACGCGGCGCGGTGCCCTTCATCGGCCGTGCGCGCAGCACGTCGCCGTGCTTCTCGACGAACAGTTCCGGCGAGCACGACACGACCCACGCGCCGCCGGGCAACGCGATCAGCGCGCCATAACGCACGGGCTGGCGCGCGCGCAGCCGCCGGTACAGCGCGAGCGGCGTGCCGAAGACGTCGAAATTCAGCCGGTATGTGTAGTTGATCTGATACGAATCGCCCGCGCGCAGCGCGTCGTGCACCGCGGCGATCGCCGCGTCGAACGCGTCGCGCGACACGCTCTTCGCGACATGCGCGACACCCGCGATCGACGGCGAGCCGCCGCCGTCCTGCTGCGCGAGCCACGCGTCGACTTCGTCGCGCGACAGGTGCTCGCAGCGCGCGTATAGCAAAAAGCGCAGCGGGGCATCGCCCGGCTGCGCCCGTTGCAGGTTGCGTCCGAATTCGTAAGCGCCGACGACCACCGCATGCAGCCCGTCGCGCAGGTCCTGCGCCACCGCCGCATCGACTTCATCGAGCCGCGCCGGGTCCGTGCACACGCGTTCGCGCACGAAGCCGGAATACAAGCGACTCGACCGCGCGGACGCGGTCGAGTCGCAATCGTCCAAGAGCGCGAACGACGCGCTCTCGCTGCCTTCAGTCATGCGATTACTCGAAGAAGCTCTTCACACGGTCGAACCAGCTCTTGCTCTGCGGGCTGTGACGCGCGCCGCCCTCGGCCAGCGACTTCTCGAACTGCTTGAGCAGTTCGCGCTGGTGGTCGGTCAGCTTCACGGGCGTCTCGACCTGCACATGGACGTACAGATCGCCCGCGATGCTCGAACGCAGCCCCTTGATACCCTTGCCGCGCAGGCGGAACGTCTTGCCCGACTGCGTGCCTTCCGGCACCGGGAACGACGCACGGCCGGCCAGCGTCGGCACCTCGATCTCGCCGCCGAGCGCGGCGGTCGTGAACGGGATCGGCATCTGGCAGTGGAGATCGTCGCCGTCGCGCTCGAACACCGAGTGCGGCTTGATGTGGATCTCGACGTACAGGTCGCCCGGCGGCCCGCCGTTGATGCCCGGCTCGCCGTTGCCGGCCGAGCGGATCCGCATCCCGTCGTCGATCCCGGCCGGAATCTTCACTTCGAGCGTCTTGGTTTCCTTCACCTTGCCCGACCCGTGGCAGTGCACGCACGGCTCGGGGATGTAGGTGCCCGTGCCATGGCACTTCGGGCAGGTCTGCTGGATGCTGAAGAAGCCCTGCGACATGCGCACCGTGCCCTGGCCGTGACAGGTCGGGCAGGTTTCCGGCTTCGTGCCGGGCTTCGCGCCCGACCCGTGGCAAACCTCGCACGACACCCAGCTCGGCACGCGGATCTGCGTGTCGTAGCCGTGCGCGGCCTGCTCGAGCGTGATTTCCATGCTGTAGCGCAGGTCGGCACCGCGATACACCTGCGGGCCGCCGCGGCCGCCGCGCGCAGCGCCACCCGCGGCCTGGCCGAAGATGTCGCCGAAGATGTCGCCGAACGCATCCGCGAAGCCGCCGAAGCCCTGTGCGCCCGCACCGCCCATGTTCGGATCGACGCCCGCGTGGCCGTACTGGTCGTACGCGGCCCGCTTCTGGCTGTCCGACAGCATTTCATAGGCTTCCTTCACCTCCTTGAAATGCTCTTCCGCATCCTTGTTGTCCGGATTGCGGTCAGGGTGATACTTCATCGCAAGCTTGCGATATGCCTTCTTGATTTCGTCGTCGCCCGCATTCTTCGCGACGCCCAGAACCTCGTAGTAATCCCGTTTCGCCATATCGATTCACTGTGCCGCCACGCATCGCGCACGCGGCGGCTCCTTTCGCCTGCAGTAAAGTCTCTCGACTCGTCTGGCGCTGCGCCGTCCGCGGACGGCTCGCGCAGCACCCGCCAAAAAACAAATGTGCCCGGAGGGCCGCGAAGCCCGCCAGGCGTGGAGTCGATCCGGCCATCCGGAAGGAAAGACAGACCGCTTTTCAGTCACTTGTCAGCCGCGCCGCGCGCGTTTGAGCGCGCGGCATGCGGTGCCATCGCAACCCGGCTTAGTCCTTCTTCACTTCCTTGAACTCGGCGTCGACGACGTCGTCGGCAGCCTGCTGCGCGCCACCCGCGTGGGCCGCGCCTTCCGCTGCACCCGCCGCGCCGGCGGCACCCGCCTGCTGGGCCTGCATGTCGGCGTACATCTTCTCGCCGAGCTTCTGCGACACCTTGCCGAGCTCCTCGACCTTCGCGTCGATCGCAGCCTTGTCGGCCGACGTGTCCTTCAGCGCTTCCTCGAGCGACTTCAGCGACGCTTCGATGGCTTCCTTCTCGCTCGCGTCCAGCTTGTCGCCGTACTCGGCGAGCGCCTTCTTCGTGCTGTGGACCAGCGCGTCGCCCTGGTTGCGCGAATCGGCCAGCTCGCGCAGCTTGTGGTCTTCCGCTGCGTTCGCTTCCGCGTCCTTGATCATCTGGTCGATTTCAGCCTCGGACAGACCCGAGTTGGCCTTGATCGTGATCCTGTTTTCCTTGCCGGTCGCCTTGTCCTTCGCGCCGACGTGCAGGATGCCGTTCGCGTCGATGTCGAAGCTCACTTCGATCTGCGGCACGCCGCGCGGTGCCGGCGGGATGCCTTCGAGGTTGAACTCGCCGAGCAGCTTGTTGCCGGCCGCCATTTCGCGTTCGCCCTGGAACACCTTGATCGTCACGGCGCCCTGGTTGTCGTCCGCGGTCGAATACACCTGCGCGTGCTTGGTCGGGATCGTCGTGTTCTTGCTGATCATCTTCGTCATCACGCCGCCGAGCGTCTCGATGCCGAGCGACAGCGGGGTCACGTCGAGCAGCAGCACGTCCTTGCGGTCGCCCGACAGCACCTGGCCCTGGATCGCCGCACCGACTGCAACGGCTTCGTCCGGGTTCACGTCACGGCGCGGATCCTTGCCGAAGAACTCCTTCACCTTCTCCAGGACCTTCGGCATGCGGGTCTGGCCGCCGACCAGGATCACGTCGTCGATGTCCGACACCTTGACGCCGGCGTCCTTGATCGCGATGCGGCACGGTTCGATCGTGCGCTCGACGAGGTCTTCCACCAGCGCTTCCAGCTTCGCGCGGGTGATCTTCAGGTTCAAGTGCTTCGGGCCCGACGCGTCCGCCGTGATGTACGGCAGGTTGATTTCGGTCTGCTGGCTCGACGACAGCTCGATCTTCGCCTTTTCGGCGGCTTCCTTCAGGCGCTGCAGCGCGAGCACGTCCTTCGACAGGTCGACGCCCTGCTCCTTCTTGAACTCGCCGATGATGTAATCGATGATGCGCTGGTCGAAGTCTTCGCCGCCGAGGAACGTGTCGCCGTTGGTCGACAGCACTTCGAACTGCATTTCGCCGTCGACGTCCGCGATCTCGATGATCGACACGTCGAACGTGCCGCCGCCGAGGTCATACACGGCGATCTTGCGGTCGCCCTTCTCGGCCTTGTCGAGACCGAACGCGAGCGCGGCTGCGGTCGGCTCGTTGATGATCCGCTTGACTTCGAGGCCCGCGATGCGGCCGGCATCCTTGGTCGCCTGGCGCTGGCTGTCGTTGAAGTACGCCGGCACCGTGATCACGGCTTCCGTGACCGGCTCGCCGAGGTAGTCTTCGGCCGTCTTCTTCATCTTGCGCAGCACTTCCGCCGAAACCTGCGGCGGCGCGAGCTTTTCGCCGTGCGCTTCGACCCATGCATCGCCGTTGTCGGCCTTGACGATGCTGTACGGCATCAGGCCGATGTCCTTCTGGACTTCCTTCTCTTCGAAGCGGCGGCCGATCAGGCGCTTCACTGCGAACAGCGTGTTCTTCGGGTTGGTCACCGACTGACGCTTGGCCGGCGCACCGACGAGCACTTCGTTGTCGTCCATGTAGGCGATGATCGACGGCGTCGTGCGCGTGCCTTCAGAGTTCTCGATGACCTTGACCTGGTTGCCTTCCATGATGGCGACGCACGAGTTCGTGGTGCCGAGGTCAATACCGATGATCTTTCCCATTTTTTCCTAATCTCCAGAAATGCCTGTTTGCTGCGCGAATCCCCGCATTTTTTGGCGGTTTCGCGCGCCAGAATTCAACTCTGTTCCCGAAATGCGTCCGTCCGGCCCGTTTTCAAGACCCGACAGGCGATGCGGATATTAAATTTTTTCAATCGCCGGCGGCCGGTTCATGGCTCGCCGCCGCGATCTTCGCGCGGGCCGCCGAAACGGCCGCCTGGAACTGCGCGAGACCATGCCAGCCGGTCGCGCGGCCGAGGCGCTTGCCGCGGTGGAAAAAGAACCACGTCGGCACGCCGTGCAGCCCGAAGCGGCGCCCGAGCTGATGGTGTTCGTACACGTTGCAATGGAACCACTTCAGGTCCAGCGCGCGGATCGCGTCGGGCTGGGCGAGCATCGCCTTCTTCGCGATCTCGCAATTGAAGCAGTCGACACCCCAGAAGAACACCACCGCCAGCGCATCGCCGGCGCCGTCGATCCCCGCATCGAACGTGTCGGCGGCCAGCGCCTGCATGTCGAATGCGTCGAACGCGGCCGGATCGACGCCGGCGGGAACCATAGCGGCTGCCTTACTTCGGCTGCGCGACGGTGACGAGCGCCGGACGCAGCACGCGGTCGGCGATCGTATAGCCCTTTTGCAGCACCGTGACGACGGTATTCGGCTCCTGCTCGGCCGGCACCATCGAAATCGCCTGGTGCTGGTGCGGATCGAACTTCTCGCCGACCGGGTTGATCGCGACGACTCGACCCTTCTCGAGCGCGCTCGTCAGCTGGCGCAGCGTCAGTTCGACGCCTTCGCGCACCTTCGCGATGTCGCCGGACGTATCGCTGACGGCCGCTTCCAGGCTGTCCAGCACGGGCAGCAGGTGCTCCGCGAAGCTCTCGATCGCAAACTTGTGCGCCTTCGAGACATCGTCCTGCGCGCGGCGGCGCACGTTCTCGGTCTCGGCCTTCGCCCGCAGGAAGCTCTCCTGCAGCTCGGCGACCTTGGCTTGAGCCTCCGCGAGCGCCGCGTCGGCTGCTTCGGCGGCGGGCGCAGCGCCTTGCGCCGCCTGCTTCTCGCTGCCGATGTCTTCGGCCGATTGGGTAGCCGGGTTCTCTTGCGTGTTTTCCATGTCGCTGAAAGTCGATTAGAGGTTGTAGCCAAATCGGCAACCGCCGGACCGTATAACCGGCGGCACCGCACATCGTTGGTGCAAATAAGGGCGAAAACTGCGATTTCAAGAGGGTTATTCGCCGGCATTCGCCAATGCCGCGAAACAACCGCGCGTCTCGCCGGTGCATGCCCCGCAGCGTTCGCCAGACGGGGCGAAACGGCCTGTAACAACGCTTACCCGGCAAGTACTAGCTCGGCACAGCGCGGCTGCACTACACTCCACTCAAGCGTCGGAAAAGCGTGTTTACCCTAGCTGACTGTCGCCTTACATCCACCTGGCGCCTTTTTCACCCGTCTTCTCGAGGGGAGTACCGTGAAACTGACCTTTGCGATTTCGGTGGTCGCGCTGGTACTCATTGCCGGCACCACCACCATCTGTCTGTCGGGAGCCGTCACCGACCGCACGACCGAATACGGAAGCGCGCGGGCGACATTCGACCAGATGTTCAGCTCCCACCAGAAAATCTGTCGATGATGCGCCGGTCGCGCTTCGTCGGCCGGCCGTGCAGTTCGGCCGCCGGCTCGCGATACGTGCGGCGCCGCTCCAGTTCGGCGAGCCGCGCGGCCCGCCCCGCTTCCGTTTCCGCGTAAAGCGTCTGCGCGACGCTGGCAGGCCCGCGCACGTCGCACACGCCCAGCACGGCAATGTGCCAGACGATGCCGTCGATCGCAATCTCGACCTCGTCGCCGACGCGCACCTCCTTCGCCGGCTTGATCGCCGCGCCGCCGATCTTCACGTGCCCCTTGTCGACCGCATCGGTCGCGAGCGAGCGTGTCTTGAAGAACCGGGCCGCCCACAGCCATTTGTCGATGCGCAGCTTCGCGCCCGGTTCCGTGGAAATCTTGTAGTTCATGTCAGCCTCCGCCGGGCCGCCCCAACGACGCGGATCGCCCCCTCGGGGCGCAACGAATGAAATGAGCGCGGGAGTCGTTCCATGTCAGCTCACCGTTTCGGGCTGCGCGGCCCTGACGGGCCAGCCCTGCAGGTTCTCGGCGACGATTTCGCCAATCGCGCCGAGCCACGCGGGCGCGCCGTTCAGGCACGGAATGCGGTGGAACGCCTTGCCGCCGCCGGCGAGGAATTCGTCGCGCACTTCCATGCCGATCTCCTCGATCGTCTCCAGGCAGTCGGCCGTGAAACCGGGGCAGAACACGTCGGCCCGCCGCACGCCGGCCTCGCCGAACTCGCGCAGCGTCGGCGCGGTGTAAGGCTGCAGCCATTCGGCCTTGCCGAAACGGGACTGGAACGTGACGCGGCATTCTGTCGTCGACAGCCCGAGCACGGCCATCAGCAGCGCGCCCGTCTGCTGGCACTGGTCGTGATACGGATCGCCGAGATCGAGCGTGCGCTTCGGCACGCCGTGAAAGCTCAGCACGAGCTTGTCGCCGGCCGCGAAGTCGGGCCGGCCGTGCTGCGCCCAGTACTGGCGCACCTGCTCGGCCAGCGCGTGGATATAGGCCGGATGATCGGCGTAGTGCCGCACCGTGCGCACCTCCGGCTGGTTGCGCATGCGCGCGAGCGCGGCGAATGCGGCATCGAACGCGGTGGCCGTGGTCGACGCCGAGTATTGCGGATACATCGGCATCAGCAGCACGCGCTCGACGCCCGAGCGCTTGAACTGCGCGAGCGCGTGCGCAATGTTCGGGCTGCCGTAGCGCATCGCGTAGTCGACGAGCACGTGATAGCCGTTCGACACGAGCAGGTGCCGCACGCCGTCGGTCTGGCGCTCGGTGTGCACGCGCAGCGGCGAGCCTTCGGGCATCCAGACGGCCGCATATTTCTTCGCGGACGCGCGGCCGCGCAGCGGCAGGATCAGCGTGCGCAGCAGCACCTGCCACACGGCCTGCGGAATCTCGACGACCCGCGGATCCGACAGGAATTCGGCCAGGTAGCGCCGCACCGCGCGCGGCGTGGGGGCGTCGGGCGTGCCGAGATTGATCAGCAGCACGCCGATGCGATGGGCGGCCGCGATGCTCGAAGGCGGCTCAAGATCGAAACGCATGGGCAAGAACGTGCTCGGGGCACGAGACCGGACGGCTCTCAATTATAGCGGGCCGCCCCGTGCCGTTCGGCCGACTGTCGGCGCAGGCGGCGCTGCGGCACGATGACGGGGCGGGATCGGGCTGGCGATCGCAGCTTACTGCTGGCTCAGCGTGAGCGACAGCAGGCGAGCGGTGATGTCGACGATCGGTATCACGCGGTTGTACGCCATGCGGGTCGGGCCGATCACGCCGAGCGTGCCGACGATCTGCCCGTTCACCTCGTAAGGCGCGGTGACGACGCTCATTTCCTCGATCGGCACGAGCGTCGATTCGCCGCCGATGAAGATCTGCACGCCCTGGGCGTGGCTCGACACGTCGAGCAGTTGCAGGAGGCCCGTCTTTTGGTCGAACACGTCGAACAGCTTGCGCAGCCGCGCCATGTCGGACGAAAGATCCGCCACTTCGAGCAGGTTGCGCTCGCCGGAAATCAGCACGGTGTCCTCGGTGTCGGGCACCTCGGTGCTGGCCGTCACCGCCAGATGCATCAGCGCGGTCATGTCGCCGCGCAACTGGTCGATCTCGTCGCGCAGGCGGCGGCGCACCTCGTCGAACGACAGGCCGGCGAAATGCGCGTTGATGTAGTTGGACGCCTCGGTCAGCTGCGACGGCGAGTAGTCGCGCGGCGTCGCGAGCATCCGGTTCTGCACGTCGCCCTCGGGCGTGACGATGATCAGCAGGATGCGCTTGTCCGACAGGCGCATGAACTCGATCTGCTTGAACACGTGGCTGCGCCGCGGCGTCAGCACGACGCCCGCGAACTGCGACAGGTTCGACAGCACGCTCGCGGCGGCCGCCACCACCCGCTGCTGCGGCTCGCCGGCCTGCAGCGTGTTCTGCACCTGCCGCGCGACGGCCTCGGCGTCGATCGGTGCCTCGACCGTCAGCATCGTGTCGACGAACAGCCGGTAGCCGCGCGGCGTCGGCACGCGGCCGGCCGACGTGTGCGGGCTCGACACGAGGCCGAGCTCCTCCAGGTCGGACATCACGTTGCGGATCGTTGCCGGGCTCAGCTCGAGCCCGGAGTAACGGGACAACGTGCGCGATCCGACTGGCTGACCGTCGGCGATATACCGTTCGATCAGGGTTTTCAGGAGGGTTCGTGCGCGAGGATCTAGCATGGTGGAAAATTTTAGCGCAACCGCGCGACCGCGGCGAGTGGCGTCGGCCACCATTGCGCGGGCCGGCCCGATCCGGCCCCGCCGTCGCACAGCCGGTTCTTTTCGTCAACGAGCTATGGTGTAATGCCGGCATGAAAACCGGTAATCAGTTCAACACTGTCGCGCTCGTCGGCCGGAGCAACACGCCCGGCATCGCCGAGCCGCTCGCCACCCTGGCTGCCAGCCTGGCGAAGCTGGGCTTCGAGGTCGTCTTCGAAGGCGATACCGCGCGCGAGTTCGGCATCACCGGCTATCCGGCGCTCACCCCGGCCGAAATCGGGGCGCGTGCGGACGTGGCGGTCGTGCTGGGCGGCGACGGCACGATGCTCGGCATCGGCCGCCAGCTTGCGCCGTACCGGACCCCGCTGATCGGGATCAACCACGGGCGGCTCGGCTTCATCACGGACATCTCGGCGGCCGACATGCATGCACGCGTCCCGGTGATGCTGGCGGGCAAGTTCGAGCGCGAGGAGCGCTCGCTGCTCGAGGCCCGGATCATGCGCGACGGCGAACCGATCTACCACGCGCTCGCGTTCAACGACGTCGTCGTGAACCGCAGCGGCTTCTCCGGGATGGTCGAGCTGCGCGCGTCGGTCGACGGCCGGTACATGTACAACCAGCGTTCGGACGGCCTGATCGTCGCCACGCCGACGGGTTCGACCGCGTACGCGCTGTCGTCGGCCGGCCCGATCCTCCATCCGCAGCTCCAGGGCATCGTGCTCGTGCCGATCGCGCCGCACGCGCTGTCGAACCGGCCGATCGTGCTGCCCGACGATTCGAAGATCGCGATCCAGATCGTCGGCGGGCGCGACGTCAACGTGAATTTCGACATGCAGTCGTTCACCGCGCTCGAACTGAACGACACGATCGAGGTGCGCCGCTCGAAACACACGGTGCCGTTCCTGCACCCGGTCGGCTACAGCTATTTCTCGACGCTGCGCAAGAAGCTGCACTGGAACGAACACGCATCGAACGAAGACGACAAGGCGTCCTGACGCCCCTCCGCCCGACACCATGCTCCGCCACCTCTCGATCCGCGACTTCGTCATCGTGGCCGCGCTCGATCTCGAATTCGACAGCGGCTTTTCCGTCTTTTCCGGTGAAACCGGCGCCGGGAAATCGATCCTGATCGACGCCCTCGCCCTCGCGCTCGGCGAACGTGCCGACGCGAGCGTCGTGCGCACCGGCTGCGGCCGCGCCGACATCACGGCCGAATTCACGCCGCACGACCGCGTCGCGCGCTGGCTCGACGAACACGCGTTCGACGCCGAGGACACCGTGATGCTGCGCCGCGTGATCGACGCGAACGGCCGGTCGCGCGCGTTCATCAACGGCACCAGCGCGACGCTCGCGCAACTGCGCGAACTCGGCGAAATGCTCGTCGACATTCACGGCCAGCACGCGCACCAGTTGCTGATGCGGCCCGATGCGCAGCGCGAGCTGTTCGACACGCACGCGGGGCTCGTCGCCGATGCCGCGAACGTCGCGCGCGCGTGGCGCGTCTGGCGCGACGCGACGCAGGCGATCGACGCCGCGAAGGCGCACGAGCGCGAGCTGCAGCTCGAACGCGAAAAGCTCGCGTGGCAGCTCGCCGAGCTCGACAAGCTCGCGCCGCAAGCCGGCGAATGGGACGAAGTCAGCAACGAGCACAAGCGCCTGTCGCATTCGGCGAACCTGATCGAAGGTGTGCGCGGCGCGCTCAACGCGCTGTCCGAGTCCGACGACGCGATGCTCGCGCAGCTCGGCGCGATCGTGTCGAAGCTGCGCAGCCTAGCCGACTACGACACCGCGCTCGGCGACGCGCTCGCGTCGCTCGAACCGGCCGAGATCCAGCTGCAGGAAGCCGTCTATTCGCTGTCGCACTATGCGCAGCGCGTCGATCTCGATCCCGAGCGGCTCGCGCAGGTCGAAACGCGCCTCGATGCGCTGCACTCGACCGCCCGCAAGTTCCGGCTGCCGCCGGACACGCTGCACGAAGAACACGCGGCCCGCCGTGCACAGCTCGCCGCGCTCGACGCGGCCGCCGATCTCGGCGCGCTCGAGGCGGTGCAGGCCAAGGCGCGGGAAGCCTATCTCGCCGACGCGAAACACCTGTCGAAGGCACGCGCGCAGGCCGCCAAGGCGCTGGGCACGGCCGTCACGGCCGGCATGCAGGAACTGTCGATGGCGGGCGGAAGTTTCGAAGTCGCGCTCGTGCCGCTCGCCGACGGCGGCCCGCACGGGCTCGAGCAGGTCGAGTTCCGGGTCGCCGGGCACCCCGGCGTGCCGCTGCGGCCGCTCGGAAAAGTCGCGTCGGGCGGCGAGCTCGCGCG
Organism: Burkholderia sp. S-53; assembly: GCF_025560745.1. Taxonomy (NCBI): domain Bacteria; kingdom Pseudomonadati; phylum Pseudomonadota; class Betaproteobacteria; order Burkholderiales; family Burkholderiaceae; genus Burkholderia; species Burkholderia sp. S-53. The sequence continues at coordinate 771,473 of NZ_CP090483.1, read as the reverse complement.
GATCAGCCTCGCGCTCGCCGTGATCGCGAGCGCGGCGAGCCCGACGCCGACGCTGATCTTCGACGAAGTCGATACGGGGATCGGCGGCGGCGTCGCCGAAGTGGTCGGCCGCCTGCTGCACCAGCTCGGGCGCGACCGCCAGGTGCTGTGCGTGACGCACCTGCCGCAGGTCGCCGCGCGCGGCGACCACCACTTCCAGGTCGCGAAAGGCGCCGACGACCGCGGCGGCACGGTGTCGACGGTCGTCGCACTCGACCGCGCCAACCGGATCGAGGAAGTCGCACGGATGCTCGGCGGGCTCGAGATCACGGCGACGACGCGCAAGCACGCGAAGGAAATGCTCGCGGCCTGAGCGCGGCCGTGATGCTGTCCCGGCCACGCCGAACGGGTTCGCACCGTTCGGCCTTCACGGCGGCGCGCCCGTAGACGAAGCGCCCGCAACCCGCCCCGCCGTCGTTCAAACGCCCGTTTCAACCGTCCCGAACACCCGCTCCCACAGCGCCGTCACGGCCGCCCGCTCGTCGGCCACCACGGCCGGATCGACGCGCGCCTTCTCCATCCCGTCGAGCCGCAGTTTGTGCTGCAGCTTCCGGTACTTGCGGTAGGCCGCGCCGACGCGTTCGGCCTCGTCCTCGCCCATCAGCCCGAAGCGCGCGACCTCGCGCAACAGCGCGATGTTGCCCGTGTTGCGGATCAGCTCGGCGTCGCTCGACGCGTGCAGCAGCACCCAGTACTGGACGATGAACTCGATGTCGACCATCCCGCCGCGATCGTGCTTCAGGTCGAACAGCTCGGTCTGGTTCGGGTGGCCGGCAAACACCTTGCCGCGCATGTCGACGATCTCCTTCGCGAGCACGCCGCCGTCGCGCGGCGTCGTCAGCACCTGCTGGCGGATCGCCTCGAAGTCCGCGCCGATCTGCGCGTCGCCCGCGCTGTAGCGGGCGCGCGTCAGCGCCTGGTGCTCCCACACCCACGCGGTGTTCGCGGCGTCGCCCTCGCGCAGCTGGTAGCGGCGGAACGCGTCGAGATCGGTGACGAGCAGCCCGGCCTCGCCGTTCGGCCGCAGCCGCAGGTCGATGTCGAACAGCGCACCCGCGCCGGTCGCCGTCGTGAGCCACGTGATGAGCCGCCGCGTGAAGGTCGTGTAGACGTCCGCCGAGCGCTCGTCGGGGTCGTCGTACAGGAAGATCAGGTCGAGATCCGATGCATAGCCGAGCTCCTTGCCGCCCAGCTTGCCGTACGCGATCACCGCGAATTTCGGCACGTCGCGATGGCGCTTCGCGAGCTGCGACCAGACGACTTCGATCGTCACGTCGAGCACCGCGTCGGCCAGCTCGGACAGCCGGTCGCTCACATGCTCGACCGACAATTGCCCGGCGAGATCGATCAGCAGGATCCGGAACACCTCGGCGTGCTGCGCATGCCGCAGCAGGTCCATCTGCTGCTCGGGGCCGTCGGCCGCCGCGAGACGCGCGCGCAGCGCGTCCTTGAACGCGGGCCAGTCGAACGGGCTCGCGATCGCCTCGTCGTCGAGCAGTTCGTCGAGCAGCTGCGGGTGGCGGATCAGGTAGCCGCCGCCCCAGCGCGTCGCGCCGAGCACCGACAGCACGCGGTCGAGCGCGGCCGGATATTCGGTCAGCAGCGCGAGATAGACGCCGCGCCGGCTGACCGTCTCGAGCAGGTCGAACAGGCGCACGATCGTGTCGTCGCGGCGCGCGGCGTCGATCCGCGGCGCGGCCTCCAGCGCGCGCTGCGCGACGCGGTCGAAGCGGTGCCGGCTCTTTTCCGGCAGGCCCGTGTAGCGCGACGATTGCCAGACCGCGCGCAGCCGCGCGAGCACGGCCGCCGGATCGGCGAAGCCGAGGCCGTCGAGGCGGGCCGCGAGCGCGTCGTCCTCGCCGTCGTCGGCAAGCGCGCCGCTCCAGATCCACGCGGCGGCCGTCTCTTCGCCCGCGCCGCAGGGCGCGCCGTTCACCTTGTCGGCGAAGATCTGGTCGAACTGCGCCTCGACGAAGTTCCGGTACTCGTCCAGCACCGTCATCAGCGCCGCATAGTCGGCAAAGCCGAGCGACGCGGCCAGCGCCGCGCGTTCGTCGGGCTCGACCGGCATCGCGTGCGTCTGCGCGTCGTTGCGGTACTGCAGCCGGTGCTCGAGCGTGCGCAGGAAGTTGTAAGCGTCGGTCAGGCGCGCGCGCACGTCCTCGCCGATCAGCCCGCGTGCCTGCGCATGGCGCAGCACCGCGAGCGTCGGCCGCACGCGGAACTCCGCGTCCTGGCCGCCGCGGATCAACTGGAACACCTGCGCGCTGAACTCGATCTCGCGGATCCCGCCGCGGCCGAGCTTGATGTCGTCGGCCTTGTCGGGCCGCATCGACGCGCGGCGCGCGGCTTCCTGCCGGATCTGCTGGTGCAGCGAACGGATCGCGCCGATCACGCCGAAATCGAGATAGCGGCGGTACACGAACGGCTTGACGATCGACTCGAGCTGCGACTCCAGCCGCTGCGCCGCGTCGCTGTCGCCTTCCGACACGAGCCGCCCCTTGATCCATGCATAGCGCTCCCACTCGCGCCCCTGCACGTAGAAATATTCCTCGAGCATCCCGAGGCTGCACACGAGCGGCCCCGAATCGCCGTTCGGGCGCAGCCGCATGTCGACGCGAAACACGTAGCCGTCGGCCGTGACCTCGGACAGCACGCCGATCAGGCGCCGGCCGAGCCGCGTGAAGTATTCCTGCGTGGACAGCGGCGCGCGCGCGCCGCCGGTCGTCTCGCCGTCGTCCTCGTACACGAAGATCAGGTCGATGTCCGACGACACGTTCAGCTCGCGGCCGCCGAGCTTGCCCATCCCGACCACGCCGAGCACGACGCGCTGGCCGTCGGCACCGCGCGGCTCGCCGTACAGCGCCTCGAGCTCGGCCGACAGCAGCGCAAGCGAGCGCTGCACGGCCACCTCGGCGAGATCGGTCATCGCGCCCGTCACCTCGGCGACGTCCGCCAGCCCGCGCAGGTCGCGCTCCGCAACCGCGCCGAACGCCTCGGCACGCAGCTGCCGCAGCGCGCGCTTGAGTTGCTCCTCGGACGGCGCCCCCGCGCCGTCCGGCATCGCGAGCAGTTCGGTGAGGCGTGCATCGAGCTGCGCGCGGGCGAGCGGCGCGGCGGCCCACGCGGCGACCTGCTCGGCCAGCGCGGGCCGCGCGGCGGCCGCGCGCGCGATATAACGGGAATAGGACGTGCTGATCAGGGCGGAAGCGTCGGTCATCGAGAAGCGGGCCTGGCGGTAAGGCCGGCAGGCAGCAGGCAAACGCGTGCGCGCCCCGCTGCCGACCGGCCCCATGGACTCGGCGCGGCATCGCGGGACGCGCGTGCGTCCGCCGCGACACCGCGCGCCGGAAAGCCCGTGCCGTGCTGCCGCAACGGCCGCCGGCACGAACCCGTGTGATACATTTCAACGTCAATCTGCAAAACTACCATATCGTCGCCCTTCCGCCGCATGTCCGACCGTCAGGAATCCGCCGTAGCTGCGCCCGAAGCGGGACCTCCGAAGCACGATCATCCGGTCCTGCGTCGCGTGTTCAAGGTGACGCTGGCAGTCGGGATCGGCACCTACTTCGTTGCGGCCGGCGCGTTCCTCGGGCTGCGCTACGTGCTGCTGCCCCGCATCGACGAATACCGCCCGCGCATCGAGCGCCTCGTGTCCGACAAGCTTCACGCGCAGCTTTCGATCGGCAGGCTTTCCCCGAACTGGTCCGGCATGCAGCCGGGCGTCGAACTCACGAACCTGACGATCCGCGGCCGTGACGGCAAGGTCGCGCTGTCGGTACCGCACGCAACGGCCGCGCTGTCGTGGATGTCGCTGCTGCGGCTGTCGCCCGCGCTGTCGAGCCTGATCGTCGACGAGCCCGACCTCGTCGTCGCGCGCGCGCCCGACGGCTCGCTGAGCGTCGCGGGTGTCGGCGTCGCAACGACCACCCACGGCGGCAACGACACGTTCGGCACGTGGCTGCTGAAGCAGGAAGCGATCGTGCTGCGCGGCGGCACGCTGCGCTGGCGCGATGGGCAGCACGACGCGCCGGAGCTCGTGCTGTCGGGCATCCGGATCGCGGTGCTCAACAACGGCCGCGTGCACCGGGCCGCGCTGCAGGCGCCCGCGAACGGCACGCTGCTGCTCGGTCCGCTCGATTTCCGCGCGCGCTTCACGCACAAGGCGCTCGCGCCGATCGGCAAGCCGTCGAACTGGACCGGCGACGCGTACCTGTCGACCGGCCCCGTCGATCTGCAGACGCTCGGCCGTTATCTCGACATCCCGCTCACGATCCATGCAGGCCGGATCGACAACGCGATCTGGGCGACCTTCCGCGACGGCCGGCTGCGCTCGGCGGGCGGCGACCTGCAGGGCGCCGACGTCGCGCTGCGCGTGCGGCCGACGCAGCCGCGGCTCGACGTGCCTGCGGTCGAGTTCGGCTGGGACATGGCGATGGACACGGGGCACGACTACACGCTGCACCTGTCGCGCTTCCACGCGGAACTCGGCCAGCCGCCGCTCGACGACGGCACGCCGCTCGCCCGCTCGCTCGCGCTGTCGACGCTGACGGCCCGCTACCGCGTGCCGACGGCCAGCCAGGGGCAACTGATCAGCGTCGCCGGCGACCGCGTCGATCTCGGCATCCTCAGCGAATTCATCCGCGGCCTGCCGCTGCCGGCGCACCTGCGCAACGAGCTGATCAAGCTCGACCCGCGCGGGATGGTGTCGAACTATCACATCGAGGTCGAGCGCGCGAAACCGGCGCGGGCCGACCTCGCGGAAGAGGAGCGCCGTACCGGCGCCGCGCCGATCGTCCGCTATCGCTTCCTCGCCGATCTTCAGGGCATCAGCGTCGCCGCGCAGGAGCCGCCGCCCGGCCTGTCCCCGCGCGGCCACCCGCGCGCGGGCTGGCCCGGCATCGAGAACCTGTGGGGCCGCGTCGACGCGAACGAAACCGGCGGCACCGCGAAATTCGATACGGTCAACGCGGCTGTCACGGTGCCCGGCGAGTTCGACGAGCCGCGCCTGACGTTCGACCGGCTGCGCGGCAACGCCAAATGGGCAATCACGCCGGTGCCCGGCGACAAGCACGCGCGTGTCGACGTGAGCTTGCCCGACCTGCTGGTCGTGAACCCCGATGCCGAAATCGCGGTGTCGGGCTCGTACACGAACCCCGGCCACGGCCGCGGCACGCTCGACCTGCGCGCCGAGTTCGCACGCGCGTCGGTGGCGCGCATTCCGCGCTACCTGCCGACCGGGATGTCCGAGCACCTGCGCACCTATCTCGGCCACGCGCTGCAGGACGGCAAGGTGACCAGGGGCGCGTCGATCGTCGCGCGCGGTCCGCTCGAGAAATTCCCGTTCGAACACGAGCCGGACGCCGGCGTGTTCCACATCGTCGCGCCGTTCACCGGCGGCCGCTTCGAACCGACGCCGTATCCGCCGCGCAAGCTCGCGAACGGGACGCCGAGCGTCTGGCCGGCGCTCGACGGCATCGACGGCGTGTTCGAGCTCGCGCAGAACAAGCTGCGCTTCGACATCGAGCGCGCGCACTACAAGCGCGTCGCGTTGACCAAGGTCGCGGGCCGCATCGACGATCTCGGCAATCCGTCCCACTCGCCGCTCGTCATCGACGGCCATGCGCAGGGCCCGCTCGCCGACCTGATCGACTACGCGGACAACAGCTCGCTCGGCACGATGAGCGGGCATGTCGGCCAGCGGATCGACGCGCAGGGGCCTGCCTCGCTCGCGCTCAAGATCACGATTCCGCAGCACGTCCCGCATCCGCACACGCACATCGAAGGCGCGCTCGCGTTCGGCGGCAACACGCTGTCGACCAGCGGCGTGCCGCCGTTGTCCGCGCTGCGCGGCAGCGTCCGGTTCACCGAGGCCGGCGCGTCGCTGCACGAGCTGTCGGGGCGCTTCCTCGGCGGCCCGGTGCGCGCGAACGGCAACTTCCAGTCGCACGGCCCGTACGCGGTGGACGTCGACGGCCGGCTCGCGCTCGACGCCGCGCGCGGCCTGAACCTGCACGGCGCGGCCGCCGCGCTGCTCGAGCACGTGGTCGGCGACGCGCCGTACAAGGTCGCCGTACGCGGCGCGCCGGGCCGCCTGCCCGACGTCACCGCGCGCTCCGACCTGACGGGCGTCGCGCTGAACTTCCCGGCGCCGTTCGCGAAGGCGGCCGGCACGCCGATGCCGTTCAGCTTCACGCTGCAGCCGGCCCCGCAGACCGACGGCAAGCGTCTCGAACACGCCGACCTGACGCTCGGCCCCGTGACGGCGACCTACCTGCTCGACGCGACGCGCGGCCAGCCGCTGCGCGCGGTGCGCGGCGCGATGGGCGTCCACCGGATGCCCGACATGCCGCAGGAAGGCGTGAGCGCGGCCGTCGACGTCGGCGAACTCGATGCCGACGCGTGGCTCGCGCTCGCTCGCACGCTGAAGTCCGACACGCCGCGCGCGCCGGAGCCTCAGGCGCCGTCGCGCGTCGATCTCGCGAGTTTCGCGCCGAAGCGCTTCGCGCTCCACTTCGGCACGCTGAAGCTGCTCAAGCGCAACTGGGAAAACGTGATCGTCGGCGCGTCGCACGTCGACGAGCTGTGGCAGGCGAACATCGCGTCGAACCAGGTGTCGGGCTACCTGTCGTGGGCGCCGGGCGGCGGCCACAACGGCGCGGGCGTACTGAACGCGCGGCTCGCGAAGCTCGTGATTCCGGACAGCGCGCAGCACGACCTGGTCGGCCGCGCGATGAACCTGCCGACGCCGACCGACCGCCCGATACCGTCGGTCGACCTGATCGTCGACCAGGTCGTCGCGCGCAACCACGACATCGGCCGCCTCGTCGTCAATGCGCGCAATATCGACGAAGAAGGCACGCCCGTGTGGCAGCTCGACAAGCTGGAACTGTCGAACCCGGCCGCGAAACTGACGGCGACCGGCAACTGGCGCACGTCGCGCCGCGCGCTCGCCCGCGGCGTCGACGAAAACGACGCGCCGCGCCGCTCCGTGTTCGACTTCAAGCTCGACATCGACAACGCGGGCGCGCTGCTCGACCGCGTCGGCCTGCCGCGCACGCTCGCGGACGGACACGGCACGGTAACGGGCAAGGTCGGCTGGCGCGGCGGCCCGACCGCGGTCGACTTCCCGTCGCTCGGCGGCCAGGTTGCAGTCGACCTCGAACACGGGCAGATCCTGAAAGTCGATCCGGGCGCGGCGAAACTCCTTGGCGTGCTGAGCCTGCAAAGCCTCGCGCGCTTCCTGACGCTGAATTTCCGCGACGTGGTCGGCACGGGGCTGCCGTTCGACAAGATCACGGGCACCGGCCGGATCTCGAACGGCATCGCGCGCACCGACGACTTCTCGATGACGACCGCGCCCGCGAACGTGACGGTGCGCGGCGCGGTCGACCTCGGCACCGAGACGCAGGATCTGCACGCGCACGTCGCGCCGAAGATCGGTGCCGGCACGGCGGCGATCGCGGCCGCGATCATCAATCCGCTGCTCGGCGTCGGCGTGCTGGCCGCGAACTACGCGCTGTCGGAAACGCTGTCGCACGCGTTCGCGCTCGACTACGCGATCACGGGTTCGTGGGCGCACCCGCACATCGAGCGGGTGCGGGGCGATCAGGGTAAGATGAATCACGGTCCGGCCGATGCGACGAGCCACTGAGTGCCGCGCGCTGCCGGGCCGCACCCCATTTATGACGCAATCGATCCCGCGATGACCGACCACACCCGTTCCGCCACGCCCTTCCGGGTCGCCGCGCTGCAGATGGTGAGCACGCCGGACGTCGCGCGCAATCTCGCCGAAGCCCGCCGCCTGATCGCGGAAGCGGCCGGCGAAGGCGCGCAGCTCGTGCTGCTGCCCGAGTATTTCTGCTTCATGGGCCACCGCGATACCGACAAGCTCGCGCTCGCCGAACCCTACCAGGACGGCCCGATCCAGCGCTTCCTCGCGGACGCCGCGCGCCGCCACGGCATCTGGGTGATCGGCGGCACGCTGCCGCTGAAGGCGCCGGAGCCCGATCGCGTGCTGAACACGACGCTCGTGTTCGATCCGTCCGGCAACGAGGCCGCGCGCTACGACAAGATCCACCTGTTCAACTTCGAGAAAGGCGACGAGTCGTTCGACGAGGCGCGCACGATCCGCGCGGGCGATACGGTCGTCGCGTTCGACGCGCCGTTCGGGCGGGTCGGCCTGTCGGTCTGTTACGATCTGCGCTTTCCCGAGCTGTATCGCAGGATGGGCGACTGCATGCTGATCGTCGTACCGTCGGCGTTTACGTATACGACGGGCCGCGCGCACTGGGAAACGCTGCTGCGCGCGCGGGCCGTCGAGAACCAGTGCTACGTGCTCGCGGCCGCGCAGGGCGGCAAGCACGAGAACGGCCGGCGCACCTGGGGCCACAGCATGCTGATCGACCCGTGGGGCGAGATCGTCGCGGTCCGCGACGTGGGCGCAAGCGTCGTGCTCGGCGGAATCGATCCGCAGCGCATCGCCGACGTGCGCCAGAGCCTGCCCGCGTGGCGGCACCGCGTGCTGACCTGAATCCGATGCCCCGCTTGAAACGCCGCGCGGCCAACCCATCTGCCCAGAAGCACCCGACAACTTTTTGAGAAACCCCGATATCCGCATGAACATCATCGAACCCGGCATCCGCAACCTCGCGCTGGCGAAGGACATCCTGCTCACGCCGTACGGCCTCGACGAAAGCCTGCTCACGCGCACGATCGCCGACATCTTCACGCATCGCGTCGACTACGCGGACCTGTACTTCCAGGCGACCCGCAGCGAAGCGTGGAGCCTCGAGGAAGGCATCGTCAAGTCGGGCAGCTTCAGCATCGACCAGGGCGTCGGCGTGCGCGCGGTCGCGGGCGACCGCACCGCGTTCGCATACTCGGACGACCTGTCGCCCGAAGCGATCGCGCAGGCGGCCGCGGCCACCAAGGCGATCGCGGCAGCCGGCGGCGGCCGGCAGAAGATCAAGGCGGCGACGTCGCTGAAGGGCATCTCGGGCCGCGACCTGTACCTGCCGTCCGATCCGCTCGCGTCGCTCGACGCGACGGCCAAGGTCAAACTGCTCGAGCGCATCGAGCAGATGGCACGCGGGCGCGACCCGCGCATCACGCAGGTGATGGCGGGCCTCGCGGGCGAATACGACGTCGTGCTCGTCGCGCGCAGCGACGGCGCGCTCGCGGCCGACATCCGCCCGCTCGTGCGCGTGTCGGTTACCGTCATCGCCGAACAGAACGGTCGCCGCGAAATCGGCTCCGGCGGCGGCGGCGGCCGCTTCGACTACGGCTACTTCACCGATGAAGTGCTGTCGCGCTACGTCGACGACGCCGTGCACGCGGCGCTCGTCAACCTCGACGCACGCCCCGCGCCGGCCGGCGCGATGACGGTCGTGCTCGGGCCGGGCTGGCCGGGCGTGCTGCTGCACGAGGCGATCGGCCACGGCCTCGAAGGCGACTTCAACCGCAAGGGCTCGTCGGCATTCGCGGGCCGGATCGGCGAACAGGTCGCAGCCAAGGGCGTGACCGTCGTCGACGACGGCACGCTGCCGAACCGCCGCGGGTCGCTGAACATCGACGACGAAGGCAACCCGACGCAGTGCACGACGCTGATCGAGGACGGCATCCTGAAGGGCTACATCCAGGACACGCTGAACGCGCGCCTGATGAAGATGCCGGTCACGGGCAACGCGCGGCGCGAGTCGTATGCAGCGCTGCCGATGCCGCGCATGACGAACACGTACATGCTGAACGGCGACAAGGATCCGCAGGAAATCATCGCGTCGGTGAAGAACGGCCTGTACGCGGTGAACTTCGGCGGCGGCCAGGTCGACATCACGAACGGCAAGTTCGTGTTCTCGGCGTCCGAGGCGTACATGATCGAGAACGGCAAGATCACCTACCCGGTGAAGGGCGCGACGCTGATCGGCAGCGGCCCCGAGTCGCTGAAGTACGTGAGCATGATCGGCAACGACATGTCGCTCGACACGGGTGTCGGCGTGTGCGGCAAGGAAGGCCAGAGCGTACCGGTCGGCGTCGGCCAGCCGACCCTGCGGATCGACAAGATGACGGTCGGCGGTACGGCATAACCGCATCGCGGCGCAGACAATCCGCGCATTTTGAAGAAAACGCGCGGATTGTCCGCATTTTCGACGTTTCCCGGTTGCCAGCCGCTCGGCGACGGGGTATAAATTCCGAATCAACTTTTTTGACGAACCGAATCCCCGTCATGTCTGCCAAGTTTTACTTTTATTTTTTTTGGCATCTCAGACCGCTGGCGGATCGAGAGGGTTGATGGCGCGTAAAGCGCAACCGAAATTCCCGAAAAAACCGCCGGCGAACCCGGCGGTTTTTTTTCGCCCTTCGCCACCCGGTCGCCGCCGCAGCGGTCCCGCGGCCCCGACCGAAACCACTGAATCGCTTGAATTGATGAATCTGCCGCACGCGCATTGACCGAACGGCGCCCTCAACCGCTTTGCATGGGACCGGAGTAACCGCTAAAGCGCTAACTCCGGTCGACATAGGAGAAACAGCATGCCCCCGCACAATACCGACGACGTCCGCATTCGCGAACTCAAGGAACTGACGCCGCCCGCCCACCTGATCCGCGAATTCGCGTGCTCCGAAGCCGCGTCCGAGCTGATCTACAACTCGCGCGAGTCGATGCACCGCATCCTGCACGGGATGGACGACCGGCTGATCGTCGTGGTCGGGCCGTGCTCGATCCACGATACGAAGGCGGCGATCGAATACGCGGGCCGGCTCGTGAAGGAGCGCGAGCGCCTCAAGGGCGAATTGGAAATCGTGATGCGCGTGTACTTCGAGAAGCCGCGCACGACGGTCGGCTGGAAGGGGCTCATCAACGATCCGCACCTCGACAACAGCTTCAAGATCAACGAAGGGCTGCGCACCGCGCGCGAGCTGCTGCTGCAGATCAACGAGATGGGGCTGCCGGCCGCGACCGAATACCTCGACATGATCAGCCCGCAGTACATCGCCGACCTGATCTCGTGGGGCGCGATCGGCGCGCGCACGACCGAGTCGCAGGTGCACCGCGAGCTCGCGTCGGGGCTGTCGTGCCCGGTCGGTTTCAAGAACGGCACCGACGGCAACGTGAAGATCGCGGTCGACGCGATCAAGGCTGCATCGCAGCCGCACCATTTCCTGTCGGTGACGAAGGGCGGCCACTCGGCGATCGTGTCGACGGCCGGCAACGAGGACTGCCACGTGATCCTGCGCGGCGGCAAGACGCCGAACTACGACGCGGACAGCGTGAACGCCGCGTGCGCGGACATCGGCAAGGCCGGCCTCGCCGCGCGCCTGATGATCGACGCAAGCCACGCGAACAGCTCGAAGAAGCACGAGAACCAGATCCCGGTGTGCGCGGACATCGGCCGCCAGATCGCGGCGGGCGACGAGCGGATCGTCGGCGTGATGATCGAGTCGCACCTTGTCGAAGGCCGTCAGGACCTGAAGGAAGGCTGCCCGCTGACCTACGGCCAGAGCATCACCGATGCGTGCATCGCGTGGGAGGACAGCGTGAAGGTGCTCGAAGGGCTCGCGGAATCGGTCAAGGCGCGCCGCGTGGCGCGCGGCAGCGGGAACTGATCGCTTGCACCGCAACGAAAAAGCCCGGCTCGCGCCGGGCTTTTTCTATTGGCCGCCGATCATCCGACAGCGCATCACTCGAGTGCGCCCGAGCCGAAGATTTCCGTATTGATGCGCTCCGGCGCGACGCCGAGCGCGACGAGCGCATCGCATTGCGCCTTCATGAACGCGATCGGGCCGCAGATGTAGTAGTCGGCGTCCGGCACCAGCGCGAATTCCTTCACGCGTTCCGGCGTGAGGCGCCCTTCGAGGTCATGGTCGACGCCAGCGCGATCGTTCGGGCCGACCAGTTCGTACACCACCGCGCGCTTGACGTTCGCGTGCTCGCGCACCGTATCGTTCAGCCAGTCGCGGAATGCGTGCACCGCGCCCGAACGGCATGCATGAACGAAGCGCACCTCGCGCTTGCTGCCTTCCGACACCAGCGTCGATGCCATCGACACCATCGGCGTCAGGCCGACGCCGCCGGAGATCAGCACGACCGGCGTATCGACGCCGCGCTTCAGCGAGAATTCGCCCATCGGCGCGGTCACCTCGACGATCGCGCCCTCCTCCACGCCGTCATGCATCAGCGTCGACACCTTGCCGGCCGGGATCGCTTCCGGCTGGCCGACCTCGCGCTTCACCGAGATGCGCAGCCACTTGCCGTGCGGCGCGTCGGACAGGCTGTACTGGCGCGGCTGGTCGACCCCGAGGTCGCCCACGAAGCGCTTCACCGTCACGTACTGGCCCGGCTCGAACTTCGCCGCTTCGCCGCCGTCCGCCGGCGTCAGGTAGAACGACGTGATCTCGTCGCTCTCGCGCACCTTGCGCGCCACCTTGAACGGACGGAAGCCGCTCCAGGCAGCGCCCGCGTACAGGTCGGCCTCGGCACCGATCAGGATCTGCGCGAGCTGGCCATACGCGACCCGCCACGCCTCGAGCGTGTCGGCATCGACCGCGTCGCCGAGCACCTCGACGATCGACGCGAGCAGGTTCTCGCCGACGATCGGGTAATGCTCGGGGCGGATGTTCAGGCTCGCGTGCTTGTGCGCGATGTGCGACACCGCACCGCCGAGTGCGCCGAGATTGTCGATGTTCGCCGCATACGCATAAACCGCCTTCGCGAGCGTTTCCGGCTGGCTGCCGGTCTTCTGGTGCGTCTGGTTGAACAGGTTTTTCAGTTCCGGATGGCGCGCGAACATGCGCTGGTAGAAATGCTTCGTGATTGTCGCGCCGTGCACGGCGAGGACGGGGGCAGTGGCCTTCACGCGAGCCATCTGATCAGCGGTGATGTGGGTCATGTTCGTTCTCCGTTAAACATGCACATACGATACATGTTTAAAAAAACGACTTCACCGGGCAAATTGTCGCAGTGCGCAAAAGCGCGGCGGCGCGCTAGCGTGCGCGCCCACGCTCCCACAGCACGTCCGCCCCGCCGCCCGCGCGGTTCAGCACGCGTGCGAGCACGAACAGCAGATCCGACAGCCGGTTCACGTATCGCCGCGGCGCATCGTTGAGCGTTTCGTTGCGGCCGAGCGCGACGATCGAGCGCTCCGCGCGGCGGCACACCGTCCGGCACACGTGCGCGAGCGACGCCGCGCGCGAGCCGGCCGGCAGGATGAATTCCTTGAGCGGCGGCAGCGTCGCGTTGTAATCGGCGAGCCACCGGTCGAGGCGCGCGAGATGCGTGTCGTCGAGCACCGCATGGCCGGGAATGCACAGCTCGCCGCCGAGATCGAACAGGTCGTGCTGGATCGTGACGAGCGCCGCACGCACGTCGTCCGGCAGCGTCTCGGCGAGCAGCACGCCGAGGTTCGAGTTCAGTTCGTCGACGTCGCCGATCGCCGCGATCCGCGCGTCGTCCTTGCCGATGCGCCGTCCGTCGCCGAGACCGGTGGTACCGTCGTCGCCCGTGCGCGTCGCGATCTTGCTCAAGCGGTGTCCCATGCGAATGTCCTCTCGTGCGCGGCCGCGATGCGGCCCGTTGGGTTGGAACACGATTATCGCAGCCCGCAGCGGGGCTCGCAGCGGGTGTTACAGCGTAGAATGGACCGAAAGTTCGGCAAGCAGTCAGGAGACATTCGTGAATCACCCCGCCCCGCCGGCCGCCACGCGCCGCCCGCTGCCCCCCGCCATGCTCGATGCGCTGCGCGCCGCCTTCGGCGAGCGCGTGTCGACCGCCGACGCGGTCCGCGCCCACCACGGCCGCGACGAATCGCCGTTCGATCCGCAACTGCCCGACGCCGTCGTGTTCGCGCACAGCGCGGACGACGTGCGCGAAGTCGTGTCGCTGTGCTCGCTCTACAGCGTGCCGCTGATCCCGTACGGCGCCGGTTCGTCGCTCGAAGGCCACCTGCTCGCGGTCCGCGGCGGCATCTCGCTCGACCTGTCGGAAATGAACCGCGTGCTGTCGATCAACGCCGAAGACCTGACCGTGACGGTCGAACCGGGCATCACGCGCAAGGCGCTCAACGAAGCGCTGCGCGACACCGGCCTGTTCTTCCCGATCGACCCGGGCGCCGACGCCAGCATCGGCGGGATGACCGCGACCCGCGCATCGGGAACCAACGCCGTGCGCTACGGCACGATGCGCGAGAACGTGCTCGGCCTGACCGCGGTGCTTGCCGGCGGCCGCGTCGTGAAAACCGGCACGCGCGCCCGCAAGTCGTCGGCCGGCTACGACCTCACACGGCTGTTCGTCGGCTCCGAAGGCACGCTCGGCGTGATCACCGAGATCACGCTGCGCCTGCACCCGCTGCCCGAAGCCGTATCGGCCGCGATCTGCACGTTCCCGACGATGGGCGACGCGGTGCGCACCGTGATCGAGACGATCCAGATCGGCGTGCCGATCGCACGCGTCGAATTCGTCGATTCGCTCGCGGTGCGCTCGATCAACCGCCACTCGAACCTGACGCTCACCGAAGCGCCGACGCTGTTCTTCGAATTCCACGGCACCGAAGCCGGCGTGAAGGAACAGGCCGAACTCGTGCAGGCGCTCGCCGGCCAGAATAACGGCCAGGGCTTCGAATGGGCGACGCGCCCCGAAGACCGCACCCGGCTCTGGGCCGCGCGCCACAACGCGTACTTCGCGATGCTGCAATTGAAGCCCGGCTGCCGTGCGGTGACGACCGACGTCTGCGTGCCGATCTCGCAACTCGCCGCGTGCGTCGAGGAAACCGAAGTCGACCTGCGCGCGTCGTCGCTGCCCTGCCCGATCGTCGGCCACGTCGGCGACGGCAATTTCCACGTCGCGATCCTGATCGATCCCGACAAGCCCGAGGAACTCGCCGAAGCCGAGCACATCAACGACCGGATCGTCGAGCGCGCGCTGCGCCTCGGCGGCACCTGCACGGGCGAGCACGGCGTCGGGCTGCACAAGATGCGGTTCCTGCCGAAGGAGCACGGCGACAACGCGATCGACACGATGCGCGCGATCAAGCTCGCGCTCGATCCGCGCAACCTGATGAATCCCGGCAAGATTTTCACGTGCTGAAACGGCGGCGCGACGGCGCGCCGCCTGCTGCAGGAGACCCCATGAACGCTCCCGTCGAACTGTCGAGCGCGGCACGCGCGCAGCGCCAGCGCGAAGTCGTGCAGGCCCTGATGGCCGTGCTGCCGACGCACTGCCTGCTGTACCGCGACGAAGACACGGCGCCGTACGAATGCGACGGCCTGTCCGCCTACCGCCGCCTGCCGCTCGCGGTCGCGCTGCCCGAAACGGAGTCGCAGGTGCAGCGGATCGTGCAGATCTGCCGCCGCATGGAAGTGCCGATCGTGCCGCGCGGTGCGGGCACCAGCCTGTCGGGCGGCGCGCTGCCGATCGCGCTCGGCGTCGTGCTGTCGCTCGCGCGCTTCACGCGCATCGTCGAAGTCGACCCGTACGCGCGCACGGCGACCGTGCAGCCCGGCGTGCGCAACCTCGCGATCTCGGAAGCCGCCGCGCCGTTCGGCCTGTATTACGCGCCCGATCCGTCGTCGCAGATCGCCTGCACGATCGGCGGCAACGTCGCGGAAAATTCCGGCGGCGTCCACTGCCTGAAATACGGGCTGACCGTGCACAACGTGATGCGCGTGCGCGCGGTGACGATCGACGGCGAGATCGTCGAGTTCGGCTCGCTCGCGCTCGACATGCCTGGCCTCGACCTGCTCGCCGTGATGATCGGCAGCGAAGGGATGTTCGCGATCGTCACCGAAGTCACCGTGCGGCTGATCCCGAAGCCGCAGACCGCGCAACTCGTGATGGCGAGCTTCGACGACGTCGTCAAGGGCGGCGAGGCCGTCGCGGCGATCATCGCGTCGGGCATCATCCCGGCCGGGCTCGAGATGATGGACAAGCCGGCCACGCAGGCCGTCGAGGCGTTCACGCATGCGGGCTACGACCTCGACGCAAAGGCGATCCTGCTGTGCGAATCGGACGGCACGCCGGAAGAAGTCGCGGAAGAGATCGTGCGGATGACGGCCGTGCTGCGCGAGCACGGCGCGACACGCATCCAGGTATCGCGCAACGAAAACGAGCGGCTGCGCTTCTGGTCGGGCCGCAAGAACGCGTTCCCGGCCGCCGGCCGCATTTCCGCCGACTATTACTGCATGGACGGCACCGTGCCGCGCCGCGCGATCGGCCCGCTGCTCGCCCGCATCGAACAGCTCGAAACGCGCTACGGGCTGCGCTGCATCAACGTGTTCCATGCGGGCGACGGCAACATGCATCCGCTGATCCTCTACAACGCGAACGATCCGGACGAGCTGCACCGCGCCGAGGAGTTCGGCGCGGAAATCCTCGAATGCTGCGTGGAATTCGGCGGCAGCGTGACGGGCGAGCACGGCGTCGGCATCGAGAAGCTCAATTCCATGTGCGTACAGTTCTCGCCGCAGGAGCGCGACGCATTCTTCGCGGTCAAGCGCGCATTCGACCCGGCCGGGCTGCTGAACCCCGACAAGGGCATCCCGACCCGCGCGCGCTGCGCCGAGTACGGCCGCCAGCACGTGCGCGGCGGGCTGCTGCCGCACCCCGACCTGCCGCGCTTCTGAGCGTCGCGCGCGGCGCACGGCCGGGCCGGCGGCCGGCCGGCGGCGTACCGCCGTGCCCGCGCGGCCGGTTCGCGCGGCGGCGCGGGCATGCGGTCCGCAATACCGGGCTTAGGGATAGTCGCGATGTGGAATCGCGCCACCCCGGTACAATCGACCGAACAACAAATCGAGGCAGCAACCGAACATGGAAGAGGACGACATCGTCGCCGGATGGGCCGAGCGCATCCGCGCGGCCAGTGCCGACGGCCGGCCGCTGCGGATTCGCGGCGGCGGCACCAAGGACTGGTACGGCCAGGCGCTCGAGGGCGAAATACTCGACACGCGCGCGTTTCAGGGCATCGTGTCGTACGACCCGGCCGAACTCGTCGTCACGGTCCGCGCGGGCACGCCGCTCGCGCAGCTTGAAACCGTCCTCGCCGAGTGCGGCCAGATGCTGCCGTTCGAGCCGCCGCACTTCGGCCGCGCGGCCACCGTCGGCGGCTGCGTCGCGGCGGGCCTGGCAGGCCCGCGCCGCGCCACCTGCGGCGCACCGCGCGATTTCGTGCTCGGCGTCACGCTGATGAACGGCCGCGGCGACATGCTGCGCTTCGGCGGGCAGGTCGTGAAGAACGTCGCCGGCTACGACGTGTCGCGGCTGATGGCCGGTGCGCTCGGCACGCTCGGGCTGATGCTCGACCTGTCGATCAAGGTGCTGCCGATGCCTGTCGCCGAAGTCACGCTCAAATTCGAGATGACCGCGACCGACGCAGTGCGCAAGCTCAACGAATGGGGCGGCCATCCGCTGCCCGTCAGCGCGAGCGCGTGGCGCAACGGCACGCTCGTGCTGCGCCTGTCGGGCGCCGAAGCGGCCGTGAAATCCGCGAAGACGCTGCTCGGCGGCGAAGTCGTCGACGCGGTCGAAGCCGAGCGCTTCTGGGCCGGCCTGCGCGAGCATACCGACCCGTTCTTCAACGGCATCCCGCCCGGCTATGCGCTGTGGCGCCTCGCGCTCCCGTCGATCACCGAACCGATGCACCTGCCCGGCACCCAGTTGATGGAATGGGGCGGCGCGCAGCGCTGGTGGATCACCGACGCCGATGCGCAGACCGTGCGCATGAGCGCGAAGCAGGCCGGCGGCCACGCGACGCTGTTCCGCGCGGGCGACGCGTACGACCGCAGCGCGGGCGTGTTCACGCCGCTGCCCGCCCCGATGATGAAAATCCACCGCGGGCTGAAGGCCGCGTTCGATCCCGCGCGCATCTTCAACCGCGGCCGGCTCTACCCCGATCTTTAGGGTCTGTTTACCTATGGAACGCACATGCGAATGCCCGAAATCGCTCGTAGGGCAAGAAGTGAGGAGCGCCGTTTGGCCGAGCCAAACAAGCGACGAGCGACGCCGCCATACGGGCGATTTCGGGCATTCCCGTGGAATGAATTTTTTAATTAGGGGTTGCCACGAGAACGGCCGCTCGCCGCGTTGCGCTCCTTGCGAATACGTCAGTATTCGCGGCGTCACGCTCCTCGCGAGCGGCCGTTCTCGTGGCAACGCATGCGCGTTCCATAGGTAAACAGACCCTAAATGCAAACGAACCTCGCCGATTTCATCCGCAACACGCCCGACGGCGACGAGGCCGACGCGATCCTGCGCAAGTGCGTGCATTGCGGGTTCTGCACGGCAACCTGCCCGACCTATCAACTGCTCGGCGACGAACTCGACGGCCCGCGCGGACGCATCTACCTGATCAAGCAGATGGTCGAAGGCGCGACCGTCACGCGCAGCACGCAGCAGCACCTCGACCGCTGCCTGACGTGCCGCAGTTGCGAGACGACCTGCCCGTCCGGCGTCCAGTATGGCCGGCTCGTCGAGATCGGCCGCAAGCACGTCGAGGCGCAGGTGCGGCGCCCCGTGCAACAGCGTCTCGTGCGCCGCTTGCTCGCGAGCCTCGTGCCGAACGCCGCGCTGTTCTCGCCGGTGATGCGGCTCGGCCAGCACGTGCGGCCGCTGCTGCCGAAGCGGCTGCGCGACAAGGTGCCGCCGCGCACGCGGCTGCTCGAATGGCCGAACCGCACGCATACGCGCAAGATGCTGATGCTCGGCGGCTGCGTGCAGCCGTCGATGCTGCCGAACATCAACATCGCGACCGCACGCGTGCTCGACGCGCTCGGCATCGAGACGGTCGTCGCGCCCGACGCGGGCTGCTGCGGCGCGATCCGCCTGCACCTGAACTATCACGACGAAGCGCTCGACGACGCGCGCCGCAACATCGACGCGTGGTGGCCCCATGTCGAGCAAGGCGCCGAGGCGATCGTGATGAACGCGTCGGGCTGCGGCGCGACGGTGCTCGAATACGCGCACCTGCTGCGCGACGACCCGGCCTACGCGGAGAAGGCGCAGCGCATCGTCTCGTTGACGCACGACATCTCCGACGTGCTGCTCCCGTTCGAGGCCGAGCTCGCGACGATCGCGCGGCGCCGCGCAATCCATACCGTCGCGTACCACCCGCCGTGCACGCTGCAGCACGGCCAGCAATCGCGCGGCAAGGTCGAGCGCCTGCTCGAGACGCTCGGCATCGACGTGCGGCTGCCGGCCGACAGCCATCTGTGCTGCGGTTCGGCCGGCACCTATTCGCTGACGCAGCCGTCGCTGTCGTACCGGTTGCGCAAGCAGAAGCTGCTGAAGCTGCAGGCGCTCGAACCGCAGATGATCGTGTCCGGCAACATCGGCTGCATCGCGCACCTGCAAAGCGGCACGCAGATTCCGGTCGCGCACTGGATCCAGCTCGTCGAGCATTTGCTGTACGGCTGACGCGAGCCGCGCGCGCGGCGTCCGTATAATGGGCGGATCGAAGCGCCGCGTGCCGCGGCGCTTCGGCTTCATGCCTGCTTCCGTGCCTGTCTTCGTGCCCGTCATGTCCGATCTCGCCGCCCGCCTCGAATCCGTTCATCGCCGCATCGCCGACGCCGCCCGCGCGGCCGGCCGCGATCCCGCCACCGTGTCGCTGCTTGCCGTCTCGAAGACGTTTCCCGCCGACGACGTGCGCGCCGCGCATGCGGCCGGGCAACGCGCATTCGGCGAAAACTACGTGCAGGAATCGATCGACAAGATCGACGCACTCGCCGACCTGCGCGCGAGCCTCGAATGGCATTTCATCGGGCCGCTGCAATCGAACAAGACGCGCCCGGTCGCCGAACGCTTCGACTGGGTCCATTCGGTCGACCGGCTGAAGATCGCGCAGCGCCTGTCGGAACAACGCCCCGCGCACCTGCCGCCGCTCAACGTGTGCGTGCAGGTGAACATCAGCGGCGAGGCGTCGAAGAGCGGCGTCGCGCCGGCCGACGTGGCCGACGTCGCGCGCGCGGTCGCCGCGCTGCCGTCGCTGCGCTTGCGCGGCCTGATGGCGATTCCGGAACCGGCCGGCGACACCGAAACGCAACGCGCACCGCATCGCGCACTGCGCGCGCTGTTCGACACATTGCGCGACGACGGCCTGCCGCTCGACACGTTGTCGATGGGCATGTCCGCCGATCTCGACGCAGCCGTGCTCGAAGGCGCGACGATCGTGCGCGTCGGCACCGCGATCTTCGGCGCGCGCGATTACTCGCACTGAACGCCGCGCCCTTTCCGCCTTCCCGTTCACTCACTCGCTCAATCGGACATCATGAAAATCGCATTCATCGGCGGCGGCAACATGGCCGCAGCCCTGATCGGCGGCCTGATCAAGCGCGGCGTCGCCGCTGACGGCCTGTATGCCATCGACATCAACGAGGACGTCCGCGCGCGTGCCGCGCAGCAATTCGGCGTGCGCACCGGCGCGGCCGTCGACGCGACGCTCGCCGATTACGACGCGGTCGTGCTCGCGGTGAAGCCGCAGGTGCTGAAAGACGTCGCGCAGGCGCTCGCGCCGCACCTGAAGTCGCAGCTCGTGATCAGCATCGCGGCCGGCATCCGCGGCACGGACCTCGCGCGCTGGCTCGGCGGCTACGCCCGCGTCGTGCGCACGATGCCGAACACGCCCGCGCTCGTCGGCATGGGCGTGACGGGCCTCGCCGCGCTGCCGGGTGTCGACGCGGCGGGCCGCGAACTCGCATCGAACGTGCTCGGCGCGGTCGGCGAGATCGTGTGGTTCGACGACGAATCGCAACTCGATGCCGTCACGGCCATTTCGGGCAGCGGCCCCGCGTACGTGTTCTATTTCATCGAAGCGCTGCAGGAAGCCGCGCGCCGCCTCGGCATGAATGACGAACAGGGCCGCGCGCTCGCGGTCGCGACGTTCGCGGGCGCCGCGCAACTCGCCGCGCAATCGGGCGAACCGGCGAGCGTGCTGCGCGAGCGCGTGACGTCGAAGGGCGGCACGACGGCCGCCGCGCTCGCGTCGTTCGACGCGCAGGGCGTGAAGGAAGCGATCGTGCGCGGCGCGCTCGCGGCCGACGCGCGTGCGAAGGAAATGGGCGACGAGCTCGGCCGCGCATAAGCGCAGCCGTGGTGCCGGCTGCCCTGGCGCCGGACGTAAAAAAGCGGCCATCTGAACTGCACCCCAAAAGTTGGACATCCGTCCGACCTTTGGGGTGTTCTTCATGAGCCGCCTGGATTTCTTGGACAGTGCCGAGTGTTAGTGCCCGGCCTTGCCGAGCCGCTTTTTTATTCGCAATGCGCGCCGGCGCGCGGCTTGGTTCAGTTGCCGGCCAGCAGGTAATGCACGGCGATCCCCGCGAACAGCACGCCGCCGAGCCAGTTGTTGTGCCGGAACGCCGCGAAGCACGGCATCCGTTCGCGGTCCTTGATCAGCGTGTAGTGATACAGCGCACAGCCGACCGCCGCCGCCCAGCCCGCCCAGTACGCGAGGCCGAAGCCGAGCGTCACGCCGATCCACACGTAGATGCCGAGCGTCGCCGCATAACACGCCATCACCGCCGCGACGTCGAAGCGGCCGAAGGTCAGCGCGGACGTGCGGATGCCGATCTTGATGTCGTCGTCGCGATCGACCATCGCGTATTCGGTGTCGTACGCGACCGACCAGAAAATGTTCGCGACCAGCATCACCCACGCGATCGTCGGCACGGTGTCCTGCACGGCCGCGAACGCCATCGGAATGCCGAAGCCGAACGCGATGCCGAGATACGCCTGCGGAATCGCGAAGAAGCGCTTCATGAACGGGTACGAGCCCGCGACGAACAGCGCGACGACGGACAGCTCCTTCGTCAGCGTGTTCAGCGGCAGGATCAGCAGGAACGCGACGAACGACAGCCCGACCGCGATCGCGACGGCTTCCCATGCATGGATCTTGCCCGACGTCAGCGGCCGGTCGGCCGTGCGCTTCACGTGGCGGTCGAAATCGCGATCGGCGTAATCGTTCATCGCGCAGCCGGCCGAGCGCATCAGCAGCGTGCCGAGTGCGAAGATCACGAGCAGTTGCCAGCGCGGATGGCCGTCCGACGCGATCCACAGCGCATTGAGCGTCGGCCAGAGCAGCAGCAGGCTGCCGATCGGCTTGTCCATCCGGACGAGCCGCAGATACAGGGGAAAGCGGGCAAGCATGGCGAAGCACCGGGAAGATAACCCCGGCATTTTAGAGCCGAGCGGCGCTTCGCGTCATGTCGGAGCGGGCCGCAGCCGGCCGCCGCCGTGCGCGGACTGGCCGCCGCGGCCCGCTGCACATGGTTGCGCCGCGATGCACGTATATCAAGGGACAGACTCGAAGCGAACGCGGATCGAGCCGTTCGGCACACCGGCCGCGGTTTGACCCGATACGGGCGGATCGGCCGGGGCCCGTGCCCGCGTTGGGCGGGCTCTACGCCCCGACATCGCAGGTCGGCCGCTGAGCCGAGTGCGTATGCTCGTGCAACGCCCCCGGAATGAACGTCTGGTCGAGGCCGCCATCGCCGAGCCACGCGCGGGTCCGTTCGGCCGCGAGGTCGATCAAGTCCTTGCAGCGGGTGTAGTCGTACGGCGAGACGTCGAGCGGACAGAGCGGCGGCACCACGCAAATCGTGGCGCGACTTTGGTAGAACTCCAGATCGCGCACGAGCTGGCGCGCGATCACGAGCGTCAGCGCATGCATCGCCTGCGCGATCGCGCTTCCCGGTGGCTTGCGCAGCGCGCACGCGAAGCCGGCCGGCAGCACGACGATGCGCGTCGCGCCGCGCGCGACGGCAATCGAGATCGGCGTATTGTTCGCGACGCCGCCGTCGACCATCAGTCGATCGTCGATCCGCACCGGCGGGAACACGCCCGGGATCGCCGCACTGGCGAGCACGGCGTCGACGACGAGGCCCGACGAAAGCACGATTTCGTTGCCGCTGAGCATGTCGGTCGCGACGACGTGCAGCGGCAGCGACGCGCGCTCCACGTACCGATACCGCAGATTCCTTTCCAGCAGCATGCGCAGCGCGGTCGCCTCGACGAGGTGTGCGCGGTTCTGCAGAATCGTCCTCAACAGGCCGAGCATCGAAAACGGCATGATGTCGCGCCGGCGGATGTTGCACCACAGCGCTTCGAGCTTCGCGACGCCGTCGCCGTCGGGCTGCCCGGCGAAATACGCGGCGTTGATCGCGCCGGCGGACGCGCCGACCACGAAGTCGGGCCGTTCACCGTGATTGAGCAGTTCGCGCAGCATCCCCACCTCGATCGCACCGAGGCTG
Organism: Burkholderia sp. S-53; assembly: GCF_025560745.1. Taxonomy (NCBI): domain Bacteria; kingdom Pseudomonadati; phylum Pseudomonadota; class Betaproteobacteria; order Burkholderiales; family Burkholderiaceae; genus Burkholderia; species Burkholderia sp. S-53. The sequence continues at coordinate 748,202 of NZ_CP090483.1, read as the reverse complement.
CCCCCGCCTGCAAAGACGAACGCGGTCCGTTCCGGATGCGCGCTTCGATCGAGGGCCATGGTTGTCTCCCGTACCGGGCCAGTAGAGAAGGATGAACGCCGAAGTCTGCGATACAGATTCGCACAAATCGGCAGGCCGCTCAACGACCATCATGCCGGCTCCGGTCGGCGGCGCGCGAAGCCACCGAGACACGACGCTCGTAGCGACGCGCAGCCGGATGACGCAATTCCGCTCCCCGGAGCGTCCGTGCATGCCGTCTTACATCCGGGCGATCGAGACGGACCATGACGCATGACTGCATTGCTCAGCCAGATCAGCCTATGCGCGCAACGGAAAGCACTTCGGCAGATCTTTTCCCGCAGGGCGGAAGCGCCGATGCATTTCCGGCGGACCATGCCGAAATATCTTGTGCTTCAGGCACAGCGAGAACGGATCGGCCAGCAGGCGCGACAGGCCATCCGCGATTTCCATGCGGCCCCTGTCGCTGATGCCGATCTTGATCTGTGTGGTATTTCGCCTCCCGACTATTGTCAGGATTCCTGACTCATCAGGTCGGGCCACCGAAAACGTGTCGGCCAATCCGCATGCCGCGTGCGTGCGGCATCCGTGCGCGGCTTGCCGTGTCGCTTCGCGCGCGAAACCGTGCACTCAGCTTCCCGCAACCGGCGCGAGCGCGTGCAGCGCCTGCGCGACCAGCACGGCCGCGCCGCCGCCGGCGATCGCAAAGCCGACGAAGCGCCGCACGATCGCGGCCGGCGCTCGCGTCACCGGCGCCGCGAACGCGGCGCGCAGGTCCAGCATCATTTGCGTCATGGTCGTCACTCCTTCGACAAGACCTCGGTTCCAGAAGAAACGGCCGGTCGTTCGACCGGCCGCTTCACGCTACTGCGTTACTGCATCACCGCATCAGGATGCGGCCTCGTTCATGCGAGGTCGAAGCGGTCGAGGTTCATCACCTTGTTCCAGGCCGCGACGAAGTCGCGTGCGAACTTCTCCTTCGCATCCGCGCTCCCGTACACCTCGGCCAGCGCGCGCAGTTGCGCGTGCGAGCCGAAGATCAGGTCGACGCGCGTGCCCGTCCACTTGACCTTGCCCGTCGCGCGATCGCGCCCTTCGAACACGTCGTTCGCGGCCGACACCGGCTTCCATTCCGTGCCCATGTCGAGCAGGTTCACGAAGAAGTCGTTCGTCAGCGCTTCCGGACGGTCGGTGAACACGCCGTGCTTCGCATCGCCGACGTTCGTGCCGAGCACGCGCAGGCCACCGACGAGCACCGTCATCTCGGGCGCGCTCAGCGTCAGCAGTTGCGCCTTGTCGACCAGCAACGCCTCGGCCGGCGTCTTGTACGCATGCTTCAGGAAGTTGCGGAAACCATCCGCCAGCGGCTCGAGCACGGCCATCGCGTCGATGTCGGTCTGCTCCGGCGACGCATCCGCGCGGCCCGGTGCGAACGGCACCGTCACCGCCACGCCCGCATTCTTCGCGGCCTGCTCGACGCCGGCCGCACCGGCCAGCACGATCAGGTCGGCGAGCGACACCTTCTTGCCGCCCGTCTGCGCGTCGTTGAACGCCTTCTGCACGCCTTCGAGCGTCGCGAGCACCTTCGCGAGTTCAGCCGGCTGGTTCACTTCCCAGTCCTTCTGCGGCGCGAGGCGGATGCGCGCACCGTTCGCGCCGCCGCGCTTGTCCGAACCGCGGAACGTCGCAGCCGACGCCCATGCGGTCGACACGAGCTGCGACACCGACAGGCCCGATGCGAGCACCTTCGCCTTCAGCGCCGCGACGTCGGCATCGTCGATCAGCTTGTGGTCGACAGCCGGGATCGGGTCCTGCCACAGCAGCTGCTCCGCCGGCACGTCCGGGCCGAGATAGCGGGCGCGCGGGCCCATGTCGCGGTGCGTGAGCTTGAACCATGCGCGCGCGAACGCGTCGGCCAACTCGGCCGGGTTCTCGTAGAAGCGGCGCGCGATCTTTTCGTACGCCGGATCGAAACGCAGCGACAGGTCGGTCGTCAGCATCGTCGGGCGGTGCTTCTTCGACGCGTCGTACGCATCCGGAATCACGTCGCCGGCATCCTTCGCGACCCACTGGTGCGCGCCGGCCGGGCTCTTCGTGAGCTCCCACTCATAGCTGAACAGGTGCTTGAGGAAGTCGTTGCTCCACTGCGTCGGCGTCGACGACCACGTGACCTCGAGGCCGCTCGTGATCGCGTCCGCGCCCTTGCCGGTGCCGAACGAGCTCTGCCAGCCGAGACCCTGCTGCTCGAGGCCCGCGGCTTCCGGCTCGGCGCCGACGTTCGATGCCGGGCCGGCGCCGTGCGTCTTGCCGAACGTGTGGCCGCCGGCGATCAGCGCGACCGTTTCTTCGTCGTTCATCGCCATCCGCGCGAACGTCTCGCGGATGTCAATTGCGGCGGCGACCGGGTCGGGGTTGCCGTCCGGGCCTTCCGGGTTCACGTAGATGAGGCCCATCTGCACCGCGGCGAGCGGGCTTTCGAGGTCGCGCTTGCCCGAGTAGCGGCTGTTCGGGCCACCGCTCAGTTCCAGCCAGATCTTTTCCGAGCCCCAGTAGACGTCGTCCGGTTCCCACGTGTCGACGCGGCCGCCGCCGAAACCGAAGGTCTTGAAGCCCATCGATTCGAGCGCGACGTTGCCGGTCAGGATCAGCAGGTCGGCCCACGAGATGTTGCGGCCGTACTTCTGCTTGATCGGCCACAGCAGCCGGCGCGCCTTGTCGAGGCTCACGTTGTCCGGCCAGCTGTTGAGCGGTGCGAAGCGCTGCTGCCCGCCGCCCGCGCCGCCGCGGCCGTCGGCCGTGCGGTACGTGCCGGCGCTGTGCCAGGCCATGCGAATGAACAGGCCGCCATAGTGGCCGAAGTCGGCCGGCCACCAGTCCTGCGACGTCGTCATCAGCGCGTGCAGGTCCTTCTTCACTGCCGCGAGGTCCAGCTTCTTGAACGCCTCGGCGTAGTCGAAATCCTTGTCCATCGGATCGGACAGCGCCGAATGCCGGTGCAGGACGTTCAGGTTCAGTTGATTCGGCCACCAGTCCTTGTTCGTCGCGCCGGCGCCGGTGGCGTGGTTGAACGGGCACTTCGTTTCGTTCGACATGCGTTTTCTCCTTGGCTTGCTCGTATGGCCTCCACCTGCTCGCTCCGGCAGCGTGCCGGGCGGTCTGTGGAGTGTCATTGCGGGGATAAGAAACGGAACAGGTTGGTCCTCCTGTCGTACTACGGGATGTCGTGCGGGGCCTTCGGCGCGCATTCCCGCCGCGTGGCGCCGCAGGCGGGGCGGCCGGGCAACCGGCTGCCGGCAGGCGTCGCGCCGGTGAGGCGCGCGGTGTTGAAGCGTTCGGACATGCGATGCTTCCTCATGGCTTGACGGCGGGTAAAGCGGGGGCACACGGGACCGGCATGCGGCGACGTTCATCCACCATACACACGGTCCGCCAGGTACGCGAACGCAATCGGACGCAGGCTGCGAATCGCCACCCGGGCGCGATGTACGACCTCGTCGCACGACGGGATGTTCCGCTGCGCGTACTGCAATACCGATCGCATCATGACACCCTCCTTTGACGCTTGCATTCCACGTGCAAATCGAACCTCGACATGACGCCGATCCATATAGACGATTCTAGTCACATCTATTGATTAATTGAAATTAATTAATTTTATCTATTAGATAGACAAAAATAAACGGGGTCGCAAGACCCCGTTCATCGTGCTGCCACATGGGCATCCCGCAGTTCGCTCAGTTCATCGTTGCCGGCATGTCGAGCTTCGCGACGCCCGGCAGCGCGCATGCGGAAATCGCGTCGCTGATCGCATCGATCGCGGGCATCCGCGTGAAGCTCTTGCGCCACACGAGCACCACACGGCGATCGGGCACCGGTTCGTTGAACGGCACGTACGACAGCAGCTCGGCATCGGGGCCGTTCGCGCGCGGGCCGACCTCGGCGACCGACATCCGCGGCAGCACGGTGATGCCGACGCCGCTCGCGACCATGTGGCGGATCGTCTCGAGCGACGAGCCCTCGAAGGTCTTCTGGATGCCGTCGGCCGTCTGCGAGAAGCGCATCAGCTCCGGGCACACGCCGAGCACGTGATCGCGGAAACAGTGGCCGTTGCCGAGCAGCAGCATGGTTTCCTGCTTCAGGTCCTCCGCGTCGATCTCGTGGCGCTTCTCCCACGGATGGCCGGCCGGCAGCGCGACGACGAACGGCTCGTCGTACAGCGGGCGCACCATCAGCCCGGTTTCCGGGAACGGCAGCGCCATGATCGCGGCGTCGATCTCGCCCTGCTTCAGCAGTTCGAGCAGCTTCAGCGTGTAGTTCTCCTGCAGCATCAGCGGCATCTGCGGGACACGCTGGATCATCTGCTTGACGAGCGTCGGCAGCAGGTACGGCCCGATCGTGTAGATCACGCCGAGGCGGAACGGGCCGACGAGCGGGTCCTTGCCCTGCTTCGCGATCTCCTTGATCGCGAAGGTCTGCTCGAGCACGCGCTGCGCCTGCGTGACGATCTGGTCGCCGATCGGCGTCACACTCACTTCGCTCGCGCCGCGCTCGAAAATCTGCACGTTGAGCTCGTCTTCGAGCTTCTTGATCGCCACCGACAGCGTCGGCTGGCTCACGAAGCATGCTTCGGCCGCGCGGCCGAAATGCCGCTCGCGCGCGACCGCGACGATGTATTTCAATTCAGTCAGCGTCATTGTGGGTCAATCAGAGATATACATGCGATAGGTTTAATTTATACACCCTATGGCACCGGTTCGCCAAGTTTCTCAGCATCGCGATGCATCGATTGGCGCTTCAGGATCCGGCCCCAAACCGGTGGATCAGGCCTTCAGGTACTGCTCGCGCGCGCCGAGCCAGCGCGCGAGATGCTGCGTGACAACGTCCGGGTACCCGGCGATCAGCCGCGTCGCGGCCTCGCGCGCCGGGTCGATCAGCCAGCCGTCGGTCTCGAGGTTCGCGAAGCGCAGCATCGCCGCGCCCGACTGGCGCGCGCCGAGGAATTCGCCGGGGCCGCGGATCTCGAGGTCGCGCCGCGCGATCTCGAAGCCGTCGGTCGTCTCGCGCATCGTCTTCAGCCGCTCGCGACCGGTAATCGACAGCGGCCCCGTGTACAGCAGCACGCACACCGACGCCGCGGTGCCGCGCCCGACGCGGCCGCGCAACTGGTGCAGCTGCGCGAGGCCGAAGCGCTCCGCGTGCTCGATCACCATCAGCGACGCATTCGGCACGTCGACGCCGACTTCGATCACGGTCGTCGCGACGAGCAACTGCATGTCGTTGCGCGTGAACGCCTCCATCACGGCCGCCTTGTCGGAAGGCGACAGCCGGCCGTGCACGAGCCCGACCTTCAGCTCGGGGAGTGCGGCGGTCAGCGTCTCGTAGGTCTCGACGGCCGTCTGCAACTGCAGCGTCTCGCTCTCCTCGATCAGCGGGCACACCCAGTACACCTGGCGCCCCGTCAGCGCGGCCTCGCGCACGCGGGCGATCACCTCCTCGCGCCGCGCGTCGCCGACGAGGCGCGTCAGCACGGGCGTGCGGCCCGGCGGCAGCTCGTCGATCGTCGAGACCTCGAGATCCGCGTAGTACGTCATCGCGAGCGTGCGCGGAATCGGCGTGGCCGACATCATCAACTGGTGCGGCTGGAAATCGCGCGCGCCGTTGGCGGCGTTCGCGGCCTTCGCGCGCAGCGCGAGCCGCTGCTCGACGCCGAAGCGATGCTGCTCGTCGACGATCACGAGGCCGAGCCGCGCGAATTCGACCGTGTCCTGGATGATCGCGTGCGTGCCGATCACGAGCTGCGCGGTGCCGAGCGCGGCCGCCTCGATCGCCGCGCGCTTGTCCTTCGCCTTCAGGCTGCCGGCCAGCCACGCAACCGTGACGCCGAGCGGCTCGAGCCATGCGCGCAGCTTGCGCGCGTGCTGTTCCGCGAGGATTTCGGTGGGCGCCATCAGCGCGGCCTGGTAGCCGGCGTCGATCGCCTGCGTGGCCGCCAGCGCCGCGACGACCGTCTTGCCGCTGCCGACATCGCCCTGCAGCAGGCGCTGCATCGGGTGCGCGAGCGTGAGGTCGTGCGCGATCTCGTCGACGACACGCGACTGCGCGCCGGTCAGCGTGAACGGCAGCGCCGCGTAGAGGCGCGTCGTCAGCGCGCCGGCATCGCTCGCGGTGCGGCGCGGCATCGCGGGCGCCGCGCGCGTGCGGCGCTCCTCGTGCGCGCGCTTGAGCGACAGTTGCTGCGCGAGCAGCTCCTCGAACTTGATGCGCGTCCAGGCCGGATGCGAGCCGTCCATCAGCGCGGCTTCGTCGGAATCGACGCGCGGGTGGTGCAGGATGCGCACGGCCTGCTCGAGCGACGGCACGCCGAGCGGCTGCAGATACGCGCGGTCGATCTCGGGCGGCAGCAGCTCGGGCAGCGGCGTGCGCTCGACCGCGTTCTCGATCGCCTTGCGCAGATAGGCCTGCGACACGCCGGCCGTGCTCGGATAAACGGGCGTGAGCACCTGCGGCAGCGGCGCATCCGCTTCGACCACGCGCACCGCCGGATGCACCATCTCCATCCCGAAGAAACCGCCGCGCACGTCGCCGCGCACGCGCAGCCGCTGGCCGACGGCCATCTGCTTGACCTGCGAGCCGTAGAAATTCAGGAAGCGCAGCACGAGATGCTCGCCGTCGTCGTCCTGGATCTTCACGACGAGCTGGCGGCGCGGCCGGTACGCGACCTCGTTGTCGAACACGACGCCTTCGGTCTGCGCGATGCCGCCCGGCAGCAGCTCACCGATCGGCGTCAGCGTGGTTTCGTCCTCATAGCGCATCGGCAGATGCAGCACGAGATCGATCGAACGCGTGAGTCCGAGCTTCGCGAGCTTGTCGACGGTCTTCACGGGTTTGTCGGCGGCCGCCTTCTTCTTGCGCTTCGCGCCGCTTGCGCCCGCTTCGTCGCTCGCGGCGCCGCCTTCGGCATCGGGCGCGGCGGCGGCCGGCTGCGCGAGCCGCCCGTCGGCGCCGCGCTTCGGGCCGGCCCGGCGCGGCGCGGCGCGCTGCGGCTCGGCAGGCTCCGCTGCGCCGCGCCCCGCCGCGCCACGCTCGGGCAGCGCAACCTCCTCCGTATCGAACGGATCGGTGGAATCGGCAACGGTGGCGGTGGAACGGCGTGGTGACACAGGCATCGGATCGTCTGGGTGCTTCGCAAGGCAAGTACAATAGCGGCTTTCACGTCGTCCGAACGAACGACGCCGGCCAGGCCGCGCATCCCGTCATCATAGCGGCTCGCGCGCCCCATTTACGCGTTTCCGCCCTGCCGGCGACGCCCGCCGGCCGCTTCGAACCAGCCCGCATGTTCACGCTTTCCGATTTCGATTTCAATCTGCCGCCCGAGCTGATTGCACAAACCGCGCTGCCCGACCGCACCGCGAGCCGCCTGCTCGAGGTCGACCGCACCGTCGAGCCCGCGCGCCTCGTCGACCGCCGTTTCGCCGAGCTGCCGTCGTGCATCGCGCCCGGCGACCTGCTCGTGTTCAACGATACCAAGGTGCTGAAGGCGCGCTTCTTCGGCCAGAAGGCCAGCGGCGGCAAGATCGAGGTGCTGATCGAGCGCGTGACGGGCACCCACACGGCGCTCGCGCAGATCCGCGCGAGCAAGTCGCCGGGCGCCGGCACGACGCTGCGTCTCGCCGATGCGTTCGACGTGACCGTCGGCGAGCGCGTCGAGCCGTTCTTCACGCTGCACTTCCCCGAGCCGTGCCTCGTGCTGATCGAGCAGTACGGCCGCCTGCCGCTGCCGCCGTATATCGAGCACGATCCCGACGCGACCGACGAAACGCGCTACCAGACCGTCTACGCGAGCAATCCCGGCGCGGTCGCCGCGCCGACGGCCGGGCTGCACTTCGACCAGCCGATGCTCGACAAGCTCGACGCGATGGGCGTCGAGCGCGCGACGCTGACGCTGCACGTCGGCGCCGGCACGTTCCAGCCGGTGCGCGTCGACAACATCGCCGAGCACAAGATGCACAGCGAGTGGTACGACCTGCCGCAGTCGCTCGTCGACAAGATCGCCGCGACCCGCGCGCGCGGCGGCAACGTGATCGCGGTCGGCACGACGTCGATGCGCGCGCTCGAAGCCGCCGCGCGCACGGCCGACGAAGCGGGCCGCCCGCTCGCGGCGACGCAGGCCGAGACCGACATCTTCATTACGCCCGGCTACGTCTTTCGCGTGGTCGACCGGCTCGTCACGAACTTCCACCTGCCGAAGTCGACGCTGCTGATGCTGGTGTCCGCGTTCGCGGGCGTCGAGACGATCCGCGCCGCGTACCGGCACGCGATCGACGAACGCTACCGCTTCTTCAGCTACGGCGACGCAATGCTGCTCACGCGGCGCGACACGCCGGAGGCGCCGCGCGCGTAAGCGCTGCAGGCACGACGGCACGCACGCAGCACTGCCGCCGTTCGCCCGCCGCGCGCAACGATGGCGCGCCCCCTTTTTCCCCGCCGCCGGCTCGCCGGCGGCGTTTCCAAACATGCGCCGGACTGTTTTCCGGTGGCAAGGAGCACGACACGATGACCGAAGGTTCATCCCACGATACGCACGCCCCCGTGTACGACCGCCCGGCGGGCGGGCTCGAATTCGAACTGCTGACGACCGACGGCCACGCGCGCCGCGGCCGCGTGAAGCTCAACCACGGTGTGGTCGAAACGCCGATCTTCATGCCGGTCGGCACGTACGGCACCGTGAAGGCGATCCAGCCGCGCGAGCTGCACGAGATCAAGGCCCAGATCATTCTCGGCAACACGTTCCACCTGTGGCTGCGCCCGGGCCTCGACACGATCGACGCGCACGGCGGCCTGCACGGCTTCATGGGCTGGAACAAGCCGATCCTGACCGATTCGGGCGGCTTCCAGGTGTTCTCGCTCGGCGACCTGCGCAAGATCACCGAGGACGGCGTCACGTTCGCGTCGCCGATCAACGGCGACAAGCTGTTCCTGTCGCCGGAAGTGTCGATGCAGATCCAGAAGGTGCTGAACTCCGACGTCGTGATGCAGTTCGACGAATGCACGCCGTACGCGACCGACGGCGTACCGACGACGCACAAGGAAGCGGCCGACTCGATGCGCATGTCGCTGCGCTGGGCGAAGCGCTCGCTCGACGAATTCGACCGGCTCGGCAACCCGAATGCGCTCTTCGGGATCGTCCAGGGCGGGATGTTCGAGGACCTGCGCGACGAATCGCTCGCCGGCCTGTCGGAGCTCGGCTTCCACGGCCTCGCGATCGGCGGGCTGTCGGTCGGCGAGCCGAAGGAAGACATGATGCGCGTGCTGCGGCACGTGGGCCCGAAGCTGCCGGCCAACAAGCCGCACTACCTGATGGGCGTCGGCACGCCGGAAGACCTGGTCGAGGGCGTCGCCAACGGCATCGACATGTTCGACTGCGTGATGCCGACCCGCAACGCGCGCAACGGCTGGCTGTTCACGCGCTTCGGCGACGTGAAGATCCGCAACGCGACGCACAAGAACTCGCTGAAGCCGCTCGATGCGAGCTGCACGTGCTACACGTGCCAGAACTTCTCGCGCGGCTATCTGCATCACCTGCACCGCGTCGGCGAAATCCTCGGCGCGCAGCTCAACACGATCCACAACCTGCACTACTACCTGCAGCTGATGAACGAGATCCGCGACGCGATCGAGACCCATACGTTCGACGCGTTCCGCCAGCGCTTCGCGGAGGATCGCGCAAGAGGCGTCGACTGACGGGCCGGCGGGCCGCGTGGCGGCCCGTCACATCGGACGTGTACTAAATAACGCGTCCCGATCGCCCGTCGCGACCACCAAACATTACAATTGCCTTTCCAAACAAGTCGCAATGGTGCCGGTTCGCGCTTTAACAGCTTGATCCGAAAGCGCATTTGCTGCGCCGTTTGCGCATGGGGCCGGTGGTAGAATAACCGGCTTATTTTTCGATCTTCCCCTACGGAGAGACCAACGTGCCGTTCATTTCCAATGCCTTCGCTCAAGGTGCCGGTGGCGCCGAATCGAGCCTGATGAGCTTCCTGCCGCTCATCCTGATGTTCGGCGTGCTGTACTTCATCATGATCCGTCCGCAGATGAAGCGTCAGAAGGAACACCGCAACATGCTCGCAGCCATGGCCAAGGGCGACGAAGTCGTCACGAGCGGCGGCGTCGTCGGCAAGGTGACGAAGGTCACCGAAGGCTACATCGGCATCGAGATCGCCGAAGGCACCGAAATCACGGTGCAGAAGGCTGCGGTCACGACCATTCTGCCGAAGGGCACGATCAAGTCGCTGTAAGCCCTTCACCGAGCGTCCGGCTCCCCGCGCCGTGCCCGCCTGAGAGAGCGGGCCGCCGCGGCGCCGGACGCGACGCTTTCACGCCAACCACCCGTTCGGCCCCCTCATGAATCGTTATCCACTCTGGAAATATGTCGTGATGGTCGTGGCGCTCGCCATCGGCCTTCTGTACACATTGCCCAACTTCTTCGGCGAAGCGCCGGCGGTGCAGGTGTCGAGCGGCAAGGCCACGGTCAAGCTCGACTCGACCACGCTGACCCAGGTCGAATCGGCGCTCGCATCCGCGCAGATCACGCCGGACGACGTCACCTTCGAGAACACGGCGACCAACGCGAACATCCGCGTGCGCCTGAAGGACACCGATACGCAGCTGCGCGTCAAGGACCTGCTGCAGAAGTCGCTGAACGCCGACCCGAACGATCCGCAGTACGTCGTCGCACTGAACCTGCAGAGCGCGTCGCCGCGCTGGCTGACCGCACTGCACGCGCTGCCGATGTATCTCGGCCTCGACCTGCGCGGCGGTGTCCACTTCCTGCTCCAGGTCGACATGACGGGCGCGCTCACGAAGAAGCTCGACTCCGACGCAGCCGACGCGCGCTCGCTGCTGCGCGACAAGAACATCCGCGACGGCGGCGTCAGCCGCGTCGACCAGTCCGTCGTCGTCAACTTCAGCGATGCGCAGACCGCGGAAGACGCGCGCAAGGTGCTCGCACAGTCGGTCACCGAACTGCAATGGGCGACCCAGCCCGGCGGCGGCGGCACGCAGGTCGTCGGCACGTTCACGCCGGCCGTGCAGAAGTCCGTCGAGGACGCCGCGCTCAAGCAGAACCTGACGACGCTCCACAACCGCGTGAACGAACTCGGCGTGTCGGAACCGATCCTGCAGCAGCAAGGCAGCGACCGCATCGTCGTCGAACTGCCGGGCGTGCAGGACACCGCGAAGGCGAAGGACATCATCGGCCGTACTGCGACGCTCGAGGCACGCCTCGCCGACCCGATCAACACGCACCCGAACCCGAACGACCCGGTTCCGCCGGGCGAGGAGCTGTTCACGCAAGGCATCCAGGCGCCCGTGCTGCTGAAGAAGGACGTGATCTTCACCGGCGACCGCATCATCGATGCGTCGGCCGGCTTCGACGAACACCAGCGTCCGTCGGTCAACATCCGCCTCGATTCGGCGGGCGGCCGCGCGGTGCGCACGGTGTCGCGCGACAACATCGGCAAGCCGATGGCGATGGTGCTGTTCGAGAAGGGCAAGGGCGAAGTGCTGACGGTCGCGACGATCCAGTCCGAACTCGGCGACCGCTTCCAGATCACGGGCCAGCCGACGCCGCAGGCCGCGGCCGACCTCGCGCTGCTGCTGCGCGCCGGTTCGCTCGCGGCGCCGATGGACATCATCGAGGAACGCACGATCGGCCCGAGCCTCGGCGCCGACAACATCAAGATGGGCGTCCACTCGGTGATCTGGGGCTTCTGCGCGATCGCCGTGTTCATGATCGCGTACTACATGCTGTTCGGCGTGGTCTCGGTGATCGGCCTGTCGGTCAACCTGCTGCTGCTCGTCGCGGTGCTGTCGCTGATGCAGGCGACGCTGACGCTGCCCGGTATCGCCGCAATCGCGCTCGCGCTCGGCATGGCGATCGACTCGAACGTGCTGATCAACGAGCGCGTGCGTGAAGAACTGCGCGCGGGCCAGCCGCCGCAGCTCGCGATCCAGGCCGGTTACGCGCACGCATGGGCGACGATTCTCGACTCGAACGTCACGACGCTGATCGCCGGCCTCGCGCTGCTCGCGTTCGGCTCGGGCCCGGTCCGCGCGTTCGCGATCGTGCACTGCCTCGGCATCCTGACGTCGATGTTCTCCGCGGTGTTCTTCTCGCGCGGGATCGTCAACCTCTGGTACGGCGGCCGCAAGAAGCTGAAGTCGCTCGCGATCGGCCAGGTGTGGAGGCCGGAAGGCGCCGCTGCCGCCGCGTCGTTCACCGACGCGGACGAATCGACCGACACCGCGCGCGCCGCGAAGCTCGCCGCACCCGCGAAGAGCAATGCGCCGGGTGCCGGCAAGCCGCAGCTGCGCAACCGCGCGCAGCAAGGCGTGTCGCCGAAGAAACCGGGCTCGACCCAATAAGGCCCCGGAGACGAGACCATGGAATTTTTCCGCATCCGTAAAGACATTCCGTTCATGCGGCACGCGCTGGTGTTCAACGTGATCTCGCTGGTCACGTTCCTCGCCGCCGTGTTCTTCCTGTTCCACCGCGGGCTGCACCTGTCCGTCGAATTCACCGGCGGTACGGTGATCGAGGTGCAGTACCAGCAGGCCGCGGAACTCGAACCCGTGCGCGCGACGCTCGGCAAGCTCGGCTACGCCGACGCGCAGGTGCAGAACTTCGGCACGTCGCGCAACGTGCTGATCCGCCTGCAGCTGAAGGAAGGCCTCACGTCCGCGCAGCAGAGCGACCAGGTGATGACCGCGCTGAAGGCGCAAAGCCCGGACGTCACGCTGCAGCGTGTCGAGTTCGTCGGCCCGCAAGTCGGCCGGGAGCTCGCGACCGACGGCCTGCTCGCGCTCGCGTGCGTCGTGATCGGCATCGTGATCTACCTGTCGTTCCGCTTCGAATGGAAGTACGCGGTCGCCGGCATCATCGCCAACCTGCACGACGTCGTGATCATTCTCGGCTTCTTTGCGTTCTTCCAGTGGGAGTTCTCGCTGGCGGTGCTCGCGGCGATCCTCGCGGTGCTCGGCTACTCGGTCAACGAGTCGGTCGTCATCTTCGACCGGATCCGCGAGACGTTCCGTCGCGAACGCAAGATGAGCGTGCAGGAAGTGATCAACCACGCGATCACGACCACGATGTCGCGGACGATCATCACGCACACGTCGACGGAAATGATGGTGCTGTCGATGTTCTTCTTCGGCGGTCCGACGCTGCACTACTTCGCGCTCGCGCTGACGGTCGGCATCATGTTCGGCATCTACTCGTCGGTGTTCGTCGCGGGCTCGCTCGCGATGTGGCTCGGCATCAAGCGCGAAGACCTGATCAAGGACAAGAAGACCGCGCACGATCCGGACGATCCGAACGCAGGCGCGCAGGTTTAAGCGCCGCGCCGTTTCGGCAAACGCTAGAAGGCCAGTCCTGTCGGACTGGCCTTTTTTCATGCGCGCTGGACGCTGCCGTGCGGCGCGCAGCCAGCCCGGCATGCACCGCCACGGGCGTCGGCTACAATCGTCCCCGCCCTGCCCCGTTGCATGCCGGCCGCGCGCCGGCGGGCAAGCACCCTCGCCACCCGTCCGAACGTGCGGTCCCGATGATGCCTCCGATGTGTGTCGTTCGTCGCCTCGCCGCCTGCGCAGCCGTCGCGGCTGCGTTGCTGCCGTGCTCGCAACCCGCCGGCGCACAGTCGGCATCCGCACCAGCGGCCGCATCACCCGTTGTCCCGCCTGCCGCTCCCCCGGCCTCCCCGCCTGCCGCCGCATCGCTATCGCCCTGCCCGCCCGACTGGGAGCCGCAGATCTGCGAACTCAAGGCCGCTGTCGAAGTGCTGAAGCGGCAGCATCTGACCGGCATCGACATCGGCGCGCTGCTCGACGCGACGGTCCACGCCGGGATCAAGACGCTGCCGTACGCACGCTTCTTCGACGCAAGGGAGGAACAGGAGCGGCGCGACGACGAACGACGCGCCCGCGACGGCACGCCGGGCATCGGGATCGTCTTCGAGACGCGGCCCGACGGGCTGCACATCATCGACGTGATTCCCGATGCACCGGCCGAGAAGGCCGGCGTGCGCCCCGACGATCTCGTCGTCGCGATGAACGACAGGAGCGTCGTCGGCATCGACAGCAGCGAGCTCGTGAAACTCGCGAAGGGCGATGCGGGCGTCCCGCTGAAGCTCACGGTGCAGCGCGGCCCGAAGCATGCGGCGCTGAGCTTCGCGCCCGTGCGCGCGATCGTCAAGCCGCATCCGGCGATCGCGAAGCGGCTCGACGGCGACATCCTGTACACGCGGCTGTCGAGCTTTCCGGAACCGGCTGTCGGCGACTACATCGACGCGGTGCAGGCCGCGCGCCGTGCGGGCCCGCCGGTGAAAGGCATGCTTCTCGACCTGCGCATCAACGGCGGCGGCGCGCTCAATGCGGCGATCGGCATCGCCGCGCTGTTCACCGGACGCGACCGCACCGCGATGGTGACGGTCGAGCGCGACGATGCCCACCGCCGCCGCTTCTCGACCAACTGGCCCGACTACGAACTGCCCGTCATGCGCGGGCAGGATCCGCTCGCGCCGCTGCAGGCCGACGACTGGTGGCGCACCGTGCCGCTCGTCGTGCTCGTCGACGGACAGAGCGCGTCGGCGGCCGAAGCGACCGCGGCGGCGTTGAAGGATCTCGGCCGCGCGAAACTGCTCGGCATGCCGACCTACGGGAAGGGGCTCGCGCAGACCGGCGTCGACCTGATCGACGGCACGCGCCTGAATTTCACGTTCGCGCGCAACCTGCGGCCGAACGGCTGCCCGATGGACGGCTACGGCGTCGTGCCGGACTGGCTCGTGCCGCCGCACCGCGACTCGGACGTCGACGGCGTGCTGCTGTGGTACCGGGAAGTCGATCTCGCACGCGCGCCGTATGCGGACCGGCTGGCACCCGACCCGTTCGAGCACGTGCGCAAGGAGCGGCAAAAGCTGCGCGAGCAGCGCGAGCGTGCGAAGGTCGATATGTCGAAGAGCGCGGCGCTGCCGCAACGCGCGTTCGGCACGGCCGGCGACTGGCAGTTGCAGCAGGCGCTCGCCGCGCTCGCGGGGCGGCCCGTGCGGACCGTCGACGCGCCGGCGCAATTGATGCCGGCGCAGCCCGTGTGCGAACGAGGCGGCAACTGACGCGCCGCCGCCCGCCCTTCTACCGGAAACCGAACCGCCGGCGCAGCACGACCAGCGCCGCGAGGCTCAGCACGGCCGCGAACATCAGGTAGAAGCTCGGTGCGGTCTTCATCCCGGTCGCGCGGATCAGCCACGCGATGATGAACGGCCCGAAGCCGCCGAAGATCGTCACCGCGACGTTATACGCGAGCGACATCCCGGTCGTGCGCGTCTGCACCGGAAACACCTCGGACAGCAAGCCCGGCAGCGCCGCGAAGTAGCCGGTCATCAGGAATGCGAGCAGCACCTGCAGCGCGATCAGCGTGCCGAAGCCCGGATGCGCGACGAGATACGCGAAGGCCGGATAAATCAGCACGAGGATGCCGATGGCCGGTGCGATCATCACGCGCACGCGGCCGTAACGATCCGACCAGTGGCCGACGAGCGGCGCGAACGCCATCTGGATCACGCCGACGACGAGGATCGCCGCGAACGCGGCAGACGGTGCGAGGCCGAGCTGCTTCACGCCGTAGGTCGGCATGAACAGCACGAGATAGGTCGCGACGGTGCCGAGCACGACCACGCCCATCGCGGCAACCAGGCGCGCCTTGTGCGATGCGAACGTGTCGCGCAGCGGGTTCGCGGTGCCTTCGGCCGCGAGGAATTCGGGCGTCTCGTCGACCTTGGTGCGGATGTAGTACGCGACGGGCCCGAGCAGCAGGCCGAAGAAGAACGGCACGCGCCAGCCCCACGCGGCCATCTGCGCGGCCGTGAGCTGCGCGTTCAGCACGGTGCCGAAGCCGGCGGCGAGCAGCGTCGTGAGCCCCTGGCTCGCGACCTGCCAGCTCGCGAAGAAGCCGCGCCGGCCCGGCACGTGTTCGGCGAGGAACGCGGTCGCGCTGCCGAACTCGCCGCCCGCCGAAAAACCCTGCATCAGCCGCGCGGCGACGAGGATCACCGGCGCCGCGACACCGATCGTCTCGTAGGTCGGCAGCACCGCGATGATCAGCGTGCCGACCATCATCAGCAGGATCGACAGCGTGAGCGCGGCCTTGCGGCCCGCGCGGTCGGCATACGCGCCGAGCACGATCGCGCCGAGCGGCCGCATGAAGAACGACACGCCGAACGTGCCGAGCGTGAGCAGCAGCGACACTGTGTCGTTGCCGGCCGGAAAGAACAGCTTCGAGATCGTCACCGCGAAGAAGCCGTAGACGACGAGATCGAACCACTCGAGCGCATTGCCGATCGACGCGGCGACCACCGCGCGCCACACGCGCGGCGACGAGGCAATGGAACGGGACTGCGTGGCGGCATGCATCGGCGATCTCCTTGTCGTTGTACGTTCTGTTCGAAGCGGCCGCGGCCGCGCTCGTGCCGTCGGCCCGCCGGGCGCCGCGAGCGGCGCTCGGGCGATTATAGGCGCGCAAAAAAAACCGCCGCGCCCCCGGTAACGGGAGCGCGGCGGTTGGCACGCGGCGGGCCGGCAGGCCCGGCCGGCGGCGTTACTGCTGCTTGACGGCTTCGGCCGAGATCAGCAGCTTCGTCTTCATCTTGAAGCCGTACTGCTTGCCGTAGTCGAGGCCGAAATCGTCGCGGCTGAATTCGCCGACCGCGTCGACGCCGCACACTTCACGCTTGAGCATCGGGTGCGGCATGCACTTGAACGAATCGATCTTCAGCGTCATCGGCTTCGTGACGCCATGAAGCGTCAGGTTGCCGACCACCGACACCGGCTTGTCGCCGTCGAACTTGATCGTGCCCTTGTAGTTCGCCTGCGGGAACTTCGCGACATCGAAGAATTCGTTGGTCTGCAGGTGCTCGTCGAGCTTTGCGCTGCCCGTCTGGATCGAAGCGACGTCGGTCGTCACGTCGACGGTGCCCGTCTTCGCCGCGCGGTCGAGCGTCACGGTGCCGCTCGACTTGTCGAACTTGCCGCGCCAGACCGACAGGCCGCCGAAGTGGTCGGCCTCGAAGCTCGGGTACGTGTGGCTCGGGTCGAACTGGTACGTTGCGCTTTCGGCGAATGCCGAGAATGACAGCGACACTGCCAGCGCGCCCGCGGCGATCATCAGATGCTTTTTCAACTCTTTCTCCTTGGAACAGTGCCGCGCCCTCGCGCGGCATTCAGGTGAGGCAACAGGCCGCCGGTTACTTCGTGGCGACGAGATGGAACTTGATCTGCACTTCGTCGGCGACGATCGACGTGTCCTTCCATTCGCCGGTGCCGACGTTGAACGCCGAGCGCTTGATCGGCAGCACGCCGTCGAACGTCTGCGTCGCACCGCTCTGCGTGACAGTGACGGGCACGGTGATCGTCTCGGCCTTGCCCTTGATCGTCAGCTTGCCGGTCACGTTGAACTTGTTGCCGCCGGCCGGCGCGATCGCCGACGACACGAACGTCGCCTGCGGATACGCCTTCGCGTCGAACCAGTCCTTGCCCGCGACCTGGTCGTTGTACATCTTGTCGCCGAGGTCATAGCTCGCGACGTCGATCGTCATTTGCGCGCTGCCCTGCGCGGCCTTCGCCGGATCGAACTTCACCTGCGCGGAAAATTTCTTGAACGCGCCCTCGGTCGGCACGTTCATCTGCTTCGACACGGCGGACACCTTGCTCTTCGCGAGATCGACATCGGCGAGCGCCGCGCCCGACGCGACAAGTGACACCGCGGCGAACGCGGTCAGCATGGAGCGGGAGAAAGACACTTTCATGGGATCCTTCATTTGGCAAAGGGAAGCATCCGCGACAGCAGGCCGTCGCGGTCCAACAACTGGTGCTTGAACGCCGCGATCACGTGCAGCGACACGAGCGCAAGCAGAATGTAATCCAAAGACACGTGGAGCGTCTTGAAGGTTTCCTTGAGCACCGGATCGGGGTCGATCAGCCGCGGCAGCGGCACGATGCCGAGGTAGACGACCGGGATGTTCGACGCCGAGCTGTACAGGTAGCCCGTCACCGGAATCACCAGCATCAGCACGTACAGCACGATGTGCACGCCGTGCGACGCCGCACGCTGCCACGCCGGCGTGCCGCCCGGCAGCGGCGGCGGCACGTGCGTCGCGCGCCACAGCACGCGCACCACGGCCAGCGCGAATGCCGTCGCGCCGATCCACTTGTGCCACGAGAAGTACTTCAGCTTCGTCGGCGTGAAGCCGGGGATGTCCGTCATCACCCAGCCCAGCGCGAACGCGCTGACGATCAGCAGCGCGATCAGCCAGTGCAGCGCGATCGCGCTCTGCGTATAGCGTACCGGCTTGGCCGGCAGCGAATTCGATGCCATCTTGGATTCCTCAGTTCAGCGAACAGCTACGCCGGCCATGAGTCCGACGCTTGTCAAGGGCGCCATGCTACCGCAACCTTTTGACCTGCGCGGACTCTGAGGACAGGCTTGTCAGCCTGCTGCCCGCTTCCCGCCATGTTACCGATCGGTCACCGAACATGCGATCGTTGACACCGCAAAAAAGGCGTTTTGGTAAGATTGGCGCGGGCTCCGGCCCCGTCGACGCTTTCCCCGGCCGTCGCACAACCGCTTTTTCCATGCAACGAAACGACCTGATTGCCTGTCACGAGTGCGACGCACTGTTGCACAAACCGCGCCTCGGCGGCCGCGAAATCGCGCGCTGTCCGCGCTGCGACGCACTGCTTTATCGCAATAGCGCCGCGCAAATCGAGCGGATCTGCGCACTCGCGCTCGCGGCACTGATCACGTTCTCGATCGCGCAGGCGTTCCCGATCCTCGAAATGGACGTGAACGGCAACCGCGTGCAGACCACGCTGATCGGCGCGATCGACTCGCTGTGGCGCCAGGACATGGCGATCGTCGGCGTGATGGTGTTCTGCTCGACCGTGCTGTTCCCGCTCGTCGAGATGGCCGCCCTGCTGTACCTGCTGCTGCCGATCCGGCGCGGCGTCGTGCCGCCCGGCTTCAACCTGGTGCTGCGCGCGATCGAGCTCGTACGGCCATGGGGCATGATCGAGGTGTTCATGCTCGGGATCCTCGTGACGATCGTGAAGATGGTGAGCCTCGCACGTGTCGTTCCCGATGCCGCGCTGTTCGCGTTCGCCGCACTCACGCTGATGATCGCCGTCGTGCTGATGTTCGATCCGCGCACGCTGTGGGACATCGCCGACGACCTGCGCACCGGGCACGCGCCCGAGCAGCCGGAGCAACCCGACGGCGCCGCACCGCTGCCGGAGGCCGCCCGCCGATGACGACGCCGACCGCCGCCCGCGAAGGCTATGCAAGCTGCCACACGTGCGGACTCGTGCAGACGCTGGACCGGCCGCACGCGCATTGCGCACGCTGCGGCACTGCGCTGCATTTCCGCATCCCGAACAGCGTCATGCGCACGTGGGCGCTGCTGCTCGCGGCCGCGATCCTCTACATTCCGGCGAACCTGCTGCCGATCATGCGCACCGCGTCGATCGTCGGCTCGCAGGAAGACACGATCATGAGCGGCGTCATCTATTTCTGGGTGTCGGGCGACTGGCCGCTCGCCGTCGTCGTGTTCGTCGCGAGCATCCTCGTGCCGATGCTCAAGCTCGGCGTGCTGCTGATCCTCGTGATCAGCGCGCAGCGCCGCACCGCCTGGCGGCCGATGCAGCGCACGCGCCTGTTCCGGATCGTCGAGCGCATCGGCCGCTGGTCGATGCTCGACATCTTCGTCGTGACGCTGACCGTCGCGCTCGTCCATTTCCGTTCGCTCGCCACGATCACGGCCGGCCCCGGCGCGCTCGCGTTCGGCTCGGTCGTGATCCTGACGATGCTCGCGTCGATGCAGTTCGATCCCCGCCTGATCTGGGATCCAGTCGAAAACTCAGGGAATCACCATGAATAGTCCGCAAGGCCCGCAGCACGACCAGCCCCGGCCGCCCGATCCGACGATCTCGACGAAAAGCGGCTGGCTGCCGTCACTCGTCTGGCTCGTGCCGCTGATCGCCGCGCTGATCGGCATCGGCCTCGTGATCAAGTCCGTGCGCGAGCGCGGCCCGGAAATCACGCTGAGCTTCCACACCGCCGAAGGGCTCGAGCCCGGCAAGACCCAGGTCAAGTACAAGGACGTCGAGATCGGCACGGTCAAGACGATCAAGCTGTCGAAAGACCTGTCGCGCGTGCTCGTCCAGGTGCAGCTCAAGAAGGAAGCCGAGGACTTCGCGGTCAAGGGCTCGCGCTTCTGGATCGTGCGTCCGCGCATCGGCGCGACCGGTGTGTCGGGGCTCGGCACGCTGCTGTCCGGCGCGTATATCGGCGTCGACGCCGGCCGCGGGCAGGATACGCAGACCGACTTCACGGGCCTCGAGACGCCGCCCGCCGTCACGGGTGACCAGAAAGGCACGCAATACGTGCTGCGCGGCGATTCGCTCGGCTCGGTCGACATCGGCTCGCCCGTCTACTACCGGCGCGTGCAGGTCGGCCAGGTGGTCGGCTTCTCGCTCGACAAGGACGGCACCGGCGTCACGTTCAACGTGTTCGTCACCGCGCCGTACGACCAGTACGTCGGCGTGAATTCGCGCTGGTGGCAGGCCAGCGGCGTCGACCTGCGGCTCGACTCGAGCGGCCTGAAGCTGAACACGCAGTCGCTCGCGACGGTGATCCTCGGCGGCATCGCGTTCCAGACGCCGCCGAACCAGGGCAGCGGCACGACGGCGCCGAACAACACGACGTTCCGCCTGGGCTCCGACGAGAGCGACGCGATGCGCGACCCGGACGGCCTGCCGCTGCAGGTCGTGATGAACTTCAACCAGTCTCTGCGCGGGCTCGCCGTCGGCGCGACGGTCGACTTCCGCGGCATCGTGCTCGGCGAAGTGACGAATATCGGCATCGACTTCGATCCGAAGTCGAAGAACTTCATGATGCCGGTGACGATGAACGTGTATCCGGAGCGCCTCGGCCGCCGCTTCCGCGAGTCGATCGAGAGCAAGGGCGAACCGGCCCGCCGCGAGATCGTCGAGCGGCTCGTCCAGCACGGGCTGCGCGGCCAGTTACGCACCGGCAACCTGCTGACGAGCCAGCTGTACGTCGCGCTCGACTTCTTCCCGAAGGCGCCGGCCGCGAAGCTCGACACGTCGCGCCAGCCGCTCGAGCTGCCGACCGTGCCGAACACGCTCGACGAGCTGCAGCTGCAGGTCGCCGACATCGCGAAGAAGCTCGACAAGGTGCCGTTCGACCAGATCGGCGCGAACCTGAACAGCGCGCTGTCGAACGCCGACAAGCTGTTCAAGCAGCTCGACACGCAGGTCGCGCCGGAAGCGCGCGACACGCTGTCGGCCGCGAAGCAGACCTTCTCGACCGCCGAAGCGACGCTGCAGCAGGATTCGCCGCTGCAGTCCGACGTACGCGGTGCGCTGAAGGAGCTCACGCGCACGCTGCAGTCGCTGAACGCGCTCGCCGATTATCTGGAGCGTCACCCCGAATCGCTGCTCAAGGGCAAGCCAGGAGATCAACAATGACGACACGCGTGAACGGTTTCGCGAGCGGCGCGGCGGCGGCCATCGCCGCACTCGCGCTCGCCGCGTGCAGCTCGCCGCCCGCGCGGTTCTACACGCTCAGCCCGGCCGACGCCGCCGCCCCGGTGCGCACCGCGCCGGCCAATCCGGCGTTCCTGATCGAGGTGCCGGCCGTCGGCGTGCCCGAGCAGGTCGCGAAGAACCAGCTGGTCGTGCAGAAGAACGCCGCGCAGGTCGACGTGCTCGAGCAGGAACGCTGGGCGGCGCCGCCCGCCGACGAGATCCGCCGCGCGCTGTCCGACGACCTCGCCGCGCAGCTCGGCACGATCGACGTCGCGAATTCCGCGTACCCGCCGGGCGTGCCCGTGTATCGCATCAGCGTGAACGTGCAGCGCTTCGAGTCGTGGCCCGGCAAGCGTGCTGCGGTCGACGCCGTGTGGAGCGTGCGCTCGGTCGGCACGCAGGCCGTGATGACGTGCCGCACGAGCGTCGCGGAACCGGTCGCCGACGGCTACGACGCGCTCGTCGCCGGCCATCGGCGCGCGCTCGACGTGATCGCCACGCAGGCCGCGGCCGGCGTGCGCGCGATGGCCGCACGCCGCGGCACGACACCCGCGGCGGCACCCGCGGCCGGCAGCAAGACGGCCGCCGCGCCGGTCGTGCCGTGCCCGGCCAACCCGACGTCCGGCGCCGCCGGCGCGACGGGCAAGCCCGGCGCATAAGGGGGCTGCGCGCTGGCGAACGTCTGAAGCAGCGTTCGCCGGTGCGGCTTCGTCCGACGCGGCGCGTCCGCCGGCAACCGCCTGCATGACATTGCCGCAGTCGAGCGCACGGCGGCTTCATCGGCCGAACGGCGGCTTTGCATTGTTTGTCAAAGCCGGCCGGAACCGGCGCCATGCAACGCGGTCGGCTTGCGTTTTCCGGCCCGATTGACGATCCTACGCACTTTCATGCTCGCGCCGCCCGTCGTGCGCGCGAGCCGGCGGCGCCGGGCCGCGTTCGGCCCGACCGCCGTGCCTCCGGGCGCACGCACGCGATCGGCGTGCATCGCAGCGGGGCAGCCGCATAGCCGCATCGCGGGTCGCCGCGCATCGTCCGGCAACCGGCCCCGTCTCACCCGTTCTCCCCGGCGCCGCGCCGATTTCCCGGCAGGCATCCCGAACCCGCCCGTCCAGGGCTTTCGCTATTCCGTTTATGTTTCATTCCCTGACGACCCTGATCAAGAAGTGGCGCGCGTCGCGCAATGCCGGTCACCAGCTCGATGCGCTGCTCGCGCACGCCGACGCCGATGCGTCGTACGCCGAGCGCAGCGAATGGCTGATCGAGCTCGCGCACTGGCTGCGCCGCAACGGCACGATGCAGGCCGCGCAGGACGCGCCGTCCGAGCGCGACGCCGACACCCGCACGTATCCGGCCCACGCGCGGCTGCGCTACCTGTTCCACGTGCTCGATCGCAACCCCGCATGGAAAGCGCACGCCGCGCGGATCCTGCGCGGCATCCTGCGCGAGTGCGACGGCATCTCGCTGCTGTGCGACGCCGGCATGCCCGTGCATTCGGGCTTCTTCGGCGCGCTGTTCGAGCGGATCGACTCGTCGCTGATCCCGCCCGCGCCGAACCGCCGCGAGCTGTCGGCGCTGTTCACGCTGATGTTCCCGGCACCCGGGGACGCGCAATGGATCGACGCGCTGCCCGACGACCTGCTCGCACGCCTCGCCGAGCTATTCTCGTTCGACGTCACCGACGAAGAGCGCCACGAGCCCGGCTCGTTCTCGCGCGACCTGCTGGCCGCGCTGCACAACCTGACCTGCCAGATCAGCTCGACCGGCTTGTCGCAGACGGTGCGCAGCCGGCTGTCCGACGACGATGCGCGCCAGCCGCTCGAAACGCAGCCGTTCTACCGCCTCACGCGCGCGATGCTCGCGGTCGAGACCGCGCACGCGGCGGTCGAGGACGGCGGCGACCCGAGCAAGCTGCTGCACGAGGTGAACTACCTGCGCGTGCTGCTCGACGAATGCCGGATCGCGGTCGACAACGTGTTCTCGCACCTGTACCAAAACGGCGTGTCGGTCGACATCGTGTTCCAGGTCGAACGGATGCGCATGCGCATCCTGCGCGCCGAAATGCTGCTGAACGCGTGGATGGCACGCGACGACCTGCACGGGATGGCACGCCTGACGGCCGAGCTGGTCGACGCGAACCAGAACAGCCAGAGCGTCACGCACCTCGTGCGCAGCAACTTCTCGCTGTTCGCGCGCAAGCTCGTCGAGACCAACGCGGACACCGGCGAGCACTACATCTCGCGCGGCCGCGCCGAGTACCTGAAGATGCTGCGGATGGCCGCGGGCGGCGGCCTCGTCACGGTCGTGACCGTGTGCGTGAAGTTCGCGATCACGGGCGCGCACCTGCAGTCGATGCTCGAAGGGCTGCTTGCGGGCATCAACTACGCGGCCAGCTTCATGCTGATGCACTTCCTGCACTTCACGCTCGCGACCAAGCAGCCCGCGATGACCGCGCCGACGCTCGCGCGCGAACTCGACGACACCGGCCACGACGAAGGCGTGAAGGCGTTCGTGGCGTCGGTGATCGCGCTGATCCGCACGCAGGCGGCCGCGATTTCCGGCAACGTGCTCGTCGTGCTGCCCGTGTGCCTGCTCGTGCAACTGTTCGCGGGCAACGTGCTGCACGCGAACCTGATCTCGCCGGAAAAGGCGCACGTGACGCTGCACTCGTTCTCGCTGCTCGGCCCGACGCCGCTCTACGCGGCGCTGACCGGCGTGCTGCTGTGGGCGTCGAGCCTGCTCGCGGGCTGGGCCGACAACTGGTTCGTGCTGCACCGGGTCGGCGACGCGCTCACATACAACCGCCGGCTGCGCCTGACGCTCGGCGTGGCCGGCGCCGCGAAGCTCGCGCACTTCTGCCGGTCGAACGTCGCGGGCGTGGTCGCGAACGTCGGCCTCGGCCTGATGCTCGGCCTCGTTCCGGCGATCGTCACCGTGTTCATGTTCCCGTTCGAGGTGCGGCACGTGACGCTGTCGGCCGGCTCGATCGGGATCGCGCTCGGCGTGCTGGGCAAGGATGCGCTCGGGACGCCCGAGCTGTGGTGGGCCGGCGCCGGCGTGCTCAGCATGGCGATCCTCAACGTGCTCGTGAGCTTCGCGCTCGCATTCACGATGGCCGTGCGCTCGCGCAGCTTGCGCCCGACCAAGGTGCGCGCGCTCGTCGGCGCGATCGTCCGCACGGTGCTGTCCAATCCGCTCGCGCTGTTCTGGCCGGCCGGCGGCCAGGCCTCGCGCACCGGCCAGCCGGGCGCGCACTGAGCCTGCTGCGGCGTGGCGGTGCCCGGCCGGGCGCCGCCGCGCCGGCCTCCCGGCGCGCGAAAGCGGCCGTCGCGCCCGTGCCTTCGCGCCGAAACGCCGGCCCCGGTCGCCCGCGCCGCGTACAATAGTGGACTTTTGCACGTCCTCTCCCGCCTTATGTCCTCGCCCACCCTGTACGAATTCTTCGCCCCCTGCCCGCGCGGCCTCGAAGCGGCGCTTGCCGCCGAGCTGGCCGAAATCGCCGGCCGCCACCTGAACGGCGCGCCGTTCACCGCGGGCGCGCAGGTGCCGGGCGGCGTCCATTTCAGCGGCGGCTGGGCTGCCGGCATGGCCGCGAACCTTCATTCGCGGATCGCGAGCCGGATCCTGCTGAAAATCGCGCACCGCGCGTACCGCAACGAGCAGGACGTCTATGCGCTCGCGCTCGAGCAGCCGTGGGAGCGCTGGTTTGCGGCGACGCAGACGCTGCGCGTCGACATCACCGCGATCAAGTCGCCGCTGAAGAGCCTCGAGTTCGCGACGTTGCGCGTGAAGGACGCGATCTGCGACCGGATGCGCGACAAGACCGGCGCGCGCCCGAGCATCGACACGGGTGCGCCGGACGTGCGCGTATTCGCGTTCCTGACGGCCAACGAGTGCACGCTGTACCTCGACACGTCGGGCGAGCCGCTGTTCAAGCGCGGCTGGCGCCTCGACAAGGGCGCGGCGCCGCTGCGCGAGAATCTCGCGGCCGGCATCCTGCGCCTGACGGGCTGGACGCCCGGCACGGCGCTGTACGACCCGATGTGCGGCAGCGGCACGTTCCTCGCGGAAGCCGCGCAGATCGCGCTCGGCGTGGCACCCGGCGTCGAACGCCGGTTCGGCTTCGAAAAACTCAAGCAGTACGACATCACCGCGTGGCAGGGGCTGAAGGTCCCGGCGCTGGACGCGAAGCGCGCGGCGCGCGGCAAGCGCGGCGACGCACTCGGCGTGTACGGCAGCGACATCTCGGGCGACATGCTCGAGAAGGCGCGCGCGAACCTCGAGCGCGCGGGCGTGCCGTCGGTGTGGCTCAAGCAGGTCGACGCACGCGGGATGACGCCGCCGTGCGACGGGCCGGGCATCATCCTCGCGAACCCGCCGTACGGCGAGCGGATCGAAGTGCGCGGCCGCAGCGCGCGCGGCGAGGTGCGCGAAACCGGCCGCAACCGCGGCAACGACGACGCATTCCGCCGCACGCACACCGACGCGCCGGACAGCGAGTTCTTCAACGCGCTCGGCGACGCGCTGAAGCAGCGCTTCACCGGCTGGCAGGCATTCCTGCTGACGTCCGACCGCTCGCTGCCGGGCCAGTTGCGGCTGCGCGAATCGGCGAAGACGCCGCTGTTCAACGGCGCGCTCGAATGCCGGCTGTTCCGCTTCGACCTGATCGCCGGCAGCGTGAAGGCGCGCCCGGCCGCGCCGGAAGGCGACGCGTAAGCGCCGCAATCGCGCGGGGCCGCCATCGCGGCGCCCGCGCACTCCTCCGCCGGCGCGCGTCAGTGTTTCGACTTCGACCAGCGCTTCGTCGTGAACGGCAGCGCATGCCCCGTCTCGAGCAGCGTCTTCAGGCTCGACAGCACGACCGGCCACCCGCCGCGAATCCCGCGATCCATCTCCGAACCGGGCACGAGCCCGTCGTGCGTGACGGTCAGCTTCACGACATCCTCGAACGGCTCGACGAGATAGGTCACGCGCGACGCCTCGCCCTCCCCTGACGGCGTACGCCACGTGACGACCAGCCGGTGCGGCGGATCGTTCTCGACCACCTCGCCGACGATGTCGACCCGCGACGGATCGTCGTAATCCTGATGTTCCCACCGCGAGCCCGGCCGCCAGTCGGGCGACGCGTTGCGATGCCGTACCCAGTAGTCCTTCGTCAGCTCGGCGTTGGTCAACGCGTCGAACACGCGCTCGGGCGTCGCTGCGATGAAAATCACATACACAAAGGCGGGATTACCCATCGTCGTCTCCTGTGCCGCGGGCCGCTTCCAGCCCGCGCTTGAGGTCCGCCAGCGCCTGCAGGCGCTGACGCTCGAACTTGCCGATCCAGCGTTCCGCGATGTCGTGGATCGGCACCGGATTCAGGTAATGCAGCTTCTCCCTGCCGCGCCACGCGGTCGCGACGAGGTTCGCGGCCTCGAGCAGCGCGAGATGCTTGCTCACGGCCTGCCGGCTCATCGCGAGTCCGTCGCACAGCTCGGACAGGGTCTGGCCGCTTTTCGCATGCAGCAGGTCGAGCAACTGACGGCGCGTGGCATCGGCCAGCGCCTTGAAAACGAGATCCATGCCGCTCCCGGGTCGATGGCCTTATTATGCAACCAAATGGTTGCATGTCAATGGTGACAACTCTACTGACAATACGGTGTCAGCAGGCCGCGATCACACTGCAATCCCGGCGCAATACAACGCCGGTTCCCGCACCGAATCCGAATAACAACGCAACAAGGAGCTCGTCATGACGTCCGCAACTGCCACCGCAACCCTGGAACGTGCAATCGCGTGGTTCGACATTCCGTCCCTCGATTTCGACCGCGCGATCCGCTTTTACGAAACCGTGCTGCAAACGACGCTGCAGCGTGAAGTGATCGGCGGCGTGCCGATGGCCGTGTTCGATCACGAGACGTCGAGCACGGGCGGCAGCATCGTGTTCGATCCGCAGCAGATGAAGCCGAGCGCGAACGGCGTGCTCGTCTACCTGAACGCCGGCGACTCGGTCGTCGCGGCGCTCGAACGCGCGAAGCGCGCGGGCGGCGTCGTGCAGGGCTCGGTCGTCGAGCTGCCGAACAACTACGGCTACATCGGCTACCTGATCGACACCGAAGGCAACCGCGTCGGCCTGCACGCGCCGAAATGCCACTGAACGCATCGGCCATCGGGCCGGCGCGGCGCTATCATCGCGAAGTCCCCTTAGCCGTAGGAATCGAGGTGCTGCCATGACGCGCCGGGCCGACCGCCTGTTCCAGATCGCCGAGCTGTTGCGCGGGCGCCGTCTCACGACCGCGCAGCAGCTGGCCGACTGGCTGTCGGTGTCGCCGCGCACGGTCTATCGCGACGTGCGCGACCTGCAACTGTCAGGGGTGCCGATCGAAGGCGAAGCCGGCATCGGCTACCGGCTGAACCGCAACGCGAGCCTGCCGCCGCTCACGTTCACGGCCGAGGAGCTTGCGGCGCTCGCCACCGGCGCGCGCATGCTCGAGACGTGGGGCGGCGCGCGCTTCGCAAGCAGCGCCCGCTCGGCACTCGCGAAGATCGCGTCGGCGATGCCGGCCGACAAGCGCACGGCGCTCGACCGCCTGCCCGTGTTCGCGCCGTCGTTCCACATCGACGAGACGTTTTGCGCGAAGGTCGACGCGATCCACCAGGCCATCGACACGCGCCACATCGTCAGCTTCGGCTACCGCGACCGGCTGGGCGCGCATTCGCAGCGCCGCGTGTGGCCGCTCGGGCTCGTCTACTGGGGCGGGCGCTGGACGATCGGCGCGTGGTGCGAGCTGCGCGACGATTTCCGCACGTTCGACATCGCGCGGATGGGCGACATTACCGTGCACGAGCAGTTTCCGGACATGGAAGGACGGCGGATCGCCGACTACATGCGGATCGCGGAAGCACCGATGCGTTGACGCGCTGATGCGGCACGACGGCGGGTGCGCACCGCGCGGCTGCGCGCCGCTGCCGTCCATTCCCCGGGCCGCCGCGCGAACCCCGGCCCGCCTTTCCCTACGCGTCGAACACCACCGGCCGCTTCGGCCGCTCGTCGACATGCAGCGAAAACACGTCGGCACGCGCATAGTGGCCGACGACGTCGAAGTCGTAGCGCGCCCGCACGAGCTCGTCGGTATCGATGCGCGCGGTCACGAGCCCGGCCTCGCCGATCAGCGGTTCCGTCAGCAGGTCGCCGAGCGGCCCGACGATCACGCTGCCGCCGCGGATCAGCGGCCGCTCGGGATCCCAGCCCGGCACGTCGATGCCGAGCGCGCGCGGCGACGGCTGCACCTGGCACGCGCTCACGACGAAGCAGCGCCCCTCGTGCGCGATGTGCCGCATCGAGCTTTGCCACAGGTCGCGCTCGTCGACGGTCGGCGCGCACCAGATCTGCACGCCTTTCGCGTACATCGCGCAGCGCAGCAGCGGCATGTGGTTCTCCCAGCAGATCGCGGCGCCCGCGCGTCCCGCTGCCGTGTCGACGACCGGCAGCGTCGAGCCGTCGCCCTGCCCCCAGATCAGCCGTTCGGTGCCGGTCGGCATCAGCTTGCGGTGCTTCGCGACGAGCCCGTCGCGCGGATCGAAGAACAGTGCCGTGCAGTACAGCGTGCTGCCGCCGCGCTCGATCACGCCGACCACGAGGCTCGCGCCGGTACGCTGCGACAGCGCGGCCAGCTCGTCGGTTTCGGGGCCCGGCACGTCGATCGCCTGCGCCGCGTAGCGCGCATACGCGTCGCGGCCCTCGGGCAGCCGGTAACCGAGCCGCGTGCCGAAGATCTCGCCTTTCGGATAGCCGCCGAGCACGGCCTCGGGCAGCACGACGAGCGACGCGCCGCTGTCGCGGATCGCGGTTTCGTAGCCGAGGATCGTGTCGAGCGTGGCGCGTGTGCCGGCGGGCGATGCGCCGATCTGCAGCGCGGCGATGACGGACGTGGACATGAGGGCGTCTCCGATGAATGGGGTGACGCCATCTTTATCGATAAAATCCCATCGATCAAATCGATACAACGATATGTGTCATGAACCAGGATGATATCGCCAGCCTCGACCTGAACCTGCTGAAGGTATTCGAGGCGCTGTACGAGGAAGGCGGCGCGAGCCGCGCGGCGCTGCGGCTCGGCCTCACGCAGTCGGCCGTCAGCGCGGCGCTCGCGCGGCTGCGCGTGATCTATGCCGATCCGCTGTTCGTGCGCACCGGCCGCGGGCTCGCGCCGACGCCGCGCGCGGACGAGCTGAAGCCGATCCTGTCCGACGCGCTCGATCGCTGCCGCGAAAGCCTCGCGATCGCGGCCGACGGTGGCGAGCGCGTCGGCCGCACGATCTCGATCGGACTGTCGGACGACTTCGAGATCGCGCTCGGCCGCGCGCTGATCGACGCGGTCGCGCGGGAAGCCGCGGGCATCCGGCTGATCTTCCGGCAGACGCACAGCGGCATCGCCGGCGACGCACTGCTGCGGCACGGCGTCGATCTCGCGATCGCGTCGGGCGGGTTCTCGGCGAACGGGCTCAGCCGGCGCGCGGTCGCGACGGGCGGCTACGCGTGCCTGATCGATCCGGCCGCCCGCGCGCGGCAGCCGCACACGCTCACGCTCGCCGATTTCCTGCGGCGCGATCACCTGCTCGTGTCGTCGGGCGGCGTGATCGGAATCGTCGACGAGGCGCTGGCCGCGCTCGGCCACAAGCGGCGCGTCGCGGCATCGACCACGCATTTCGCCGCGTTGCCGTACCTGCTCGCCGGCTCCGACGCGGTGGCGACGATTCCCGCGCACGCGGCGCGCGCGATCGCGCAATCGACGCCGCTGCGCGCACTCGCGTGTCCGGTCGACCTGCCGCGCTATCCGGTGGAAATCGGCTGGCGCACGAGCACGCAGCGCGACCCGGCGATCGTGCGCGTGCGGGACACGATCGCCGCGTGCATCGCGAACCTCGTCGCGCCATGAAAAAGGCCCGGCCGGCTTGCGCCGGTCGGGCCCGTCCGGTCGGGCCGCCCTGCATCGAAGCAGGCGCCCGGGTTGCCGGCGCTTGCGTCAATCGACGGCCTTCACCATGTCCTCGATGACCTTCTTCGCGTCGCCGAAGACCATCATCGTCTTGTCCATGTAGAACAGGTCGTTGTCGAGGCCCGCGTAGCCGGCCGCCATCGAACGCTTGTTGACGATCACCGTGCGCGCCTTGTACGCCTCGATGATCGGCATCCCCGCGATCGGCGATTTCGGATCGTTCTTCGCGGCCGGATTCACGACGTCGTTCGCGCCGAGCACGAGCACCACGTCGGCCTGGCCCAGCTCGCCGTTGATGTCCTCCATCTCGAACACGATGTCGTACGGCACTTCCGCTTCCGCGAGCAGCACGTTCATGTGCCCCGGCATCCGCCCGGCAACCGGATGGATCGCATAGCGCACGTCGACGCCCTTCTCGATCAGCTTGTCGGTCAGCTCCTTCAGCGCGTGCTGCGCGCGGGCGACCGCGAGGCCGTAGCCCGGCACGATCACGATCGATTCCGCGTTGCCGAGCATGAACGACGCGTCCTCCGCCGAGCCCGACTTCACCGGCCGCTGCTCCTGTGCGCCCGCCGCGCCGCCGGCCGCCGCCTCGCCGCCGAAGCCGCCGAGGATCACGTTGAAGAACGAGCGGTTCATCGCGTGGCACATGATGTACGACAGGATCGCGCCCGACGAGCCGACCAGCGAGCCGGCAATGATCAGCATCGCGTTGTTCAGCGAGAAGCCGATGCCGGCCGCCGCCCAGCCCGAGTACGAGTTCAGCATCGACACGACCACCGGCATGTCCGCGCCGCCGATCGGGATGATGATCAGCACGCCGAGCACGAACGCGATCGCCGTCATGATGATGAACGGCAGCCACGCCTGCGTGATGACGAACAGGGCGCCGAAGCCGAGCATCGCGATCGCGAGCATCAGGTTGATCAGGTGCTGGCCCGCGTACACGACCGGCGCGCCCTGGAACAGCCTGAACTTGTACTTGCCCGACAGCTTGCCGAACGCGATCACCGAACCGGAAAACGTGATCGCGCCGACGAACGTGCCGATGAACAGCTCGACGCGGTTGCCGTACGGGATGAAGTTCGACGCGACGGCATCCTGCGGCACGAGCCCGAACGCTTCCGGCTCCGACACCACCGCATACGCGATGCACACGGCCGCGAGACCGATCAGCGAGTGCATCGCCGCGACGAGTTCCGGCATCTTCGTCATCTCGACGCGCGCGGCGACGAACGCACCGACACCGCCGCCGATGATCAGCGCGCCGAGCACCAGCGCGAGGCCGAGCGGCAGGTTCGCGCCGAGCCAGGCCGCCTGCTTGACGATCAGCGCGACCGTCGTGAGGATCGCGATGGCCATGCCGACCATCCCGAACAGGTTGCCGCGCCGCGCGCTCTTCGGGTTCGACAGGCCTTTCAGCGCCTGGATGAAGCACACCGATGCGACGAGGTACAGCAGCGTAACGACGTTCATGCTCATCGCGCGCCCTCCTTGCCGCCCTCGACACGCTTGGGCTCCTTCTTGCGGAACATCTCCAGCATTCGCCTCGTCACGAGAAAGCCGCCGAACACGTTGACCGCCGCGAGCGCGACCGCGAGCGTGCCGAAGAACTTGCCGGTCACGCCGACCGTCAACGCCGCCGCGAGCATCGCGCCGACGATCACGATCGCCGAGATCGCGTTGGTCACGGCCATCAGCGGCGTGTGCAGCGCCGGCGTGACATTCCAGACGACGTGGTAGCCGACGTACACCGCCAGCACGAAGATGATCACGTTGATCACCGTGTGATTGATGACTTCCATGGTCTCCTCCGTTATTTGCGCGCGACTTCGCCGTCGCGGCACAGCAGCGTCGCGGCGACGATGTCGTCGGTCAGGTCGATGTTCAGCGTGCCTTCCTTCGCGACGATCAGCTTCATGAAGTCGAGCAGGTTGCGCGCGTACAGCGCCGACGCGTCCGACGCGACCATCGATGCGAGGTTCGTGTAGCCGGCGATCGTCACGCCGTTGTGCACGATCACCTGGTCGGCGACCGTCAGCGGGCAGTTGCCGCTCTTCCTGCCGTCGAATTCCGGGCCGCGGCCGGCCGCGAGATCGACGAGCACCGAGCCCGGCTTCATCGACTGCGCGGTTTCAACCGAGATCAGCGTCGGCGCCGGGCGTCCGGGAATCAGCGCGGTGGTGATCACGATGTCGGCCTGCTTCGCACGCTCGTGCACGAGCGCGGCCTGGCGGCCGAGCCATGACGGCGGCATCGGGCGCGCATAACCGCCGACACCCTGTGCGGCTTCGCGCTCTTCGTCGGTTTCGAACGGGACGTCGAGGAATTTCGCGCCGAGCGACTCGATCTGCTCCTTCACGGCCGGCCGCACGTCGGATGCCTCGATCACGGCGCCCAGCCGCTTCGCGGTCGCGATCGCCTGCAGCCCCGCGACACCCGCGCCGAGAATCAGCACGCGCGCGGCCTTCACGGTGCCCGCGGCCGTCATCAGCATCGGGAAGAAGCGCGGATACAGCGCCGCGGCGACGAGCACGGCCTTGTAGCCCGCGATGTTCGCCTGCGACGACAGCACGTCGAGACTCTGCGCGCGCGTCGTGCGCGGCGCGGCTTCGAGCGCGAAGCCCGTCACGCCGGCCGCGGCGAGTTTCGCCGCCTGCTCGCCGTTGAACGGCTCGAGCATGCCGACCAGCACGGAGCCGCGCTTGAGCGATGGCAGTTCGGTGTCGGTGGGCGCCTGGACCTTCAGCACGATGTCGGCATCAAAAGCAGCCGACTGGTCGGTCAATTCGGCACCGGCGGCCGCATAGGCTTCGTCGGGATAACTGGCTGCGCTGCCGGCCCCTTTCGCGATACTGACGCGATGGCCGGCAGCCGCGTATTTCTTCACGGTTTCCGGCGTCGCAGCCACACGCGCCTCGTTCGCCCGCGTTTCAGCAGGCACTCCAATATGCATCGTCAGTTCCTCCAGTCATTGTCAGTATTTCTTTTCTTGCGATTTTTACTGCACAACGAGCCGGACAGGCTGACTTACCGGCTCACGGGCAACGGCATTCACGCTGCACTTTAACCGAAAGCGGTGGTCGCGCCAGCACATTCCGCACGATCGTGCGCGAATGAGACATTAGCCCGGCCTGCGCCGCCGCGCATCGGCGGGACGGATGATCTGCGAGGGTCGGATTCGTCTATCGTCTGATCAGACGCCGGGCAGCGTTCGGGCGCAACCGGTAAAATGCCGAACCATGAAACCCGAAATCTGGACCCCGCATGTGACGGTCGCCGCGCTCGTCGAGCACGCCGGCCGTTTTCTCGTGATCGAGGAAGAAACCTCGACGGGCCTGCGCATCAACCAGCCGGCCGGTCATCTCGAAGCCGGCGAAACGCTGGCCGACGCCGTGATCCGCGAGACGCTCGAGGAAACCGCGCACCCGTTCACGCCCGACGCGCTCGTCGGCGTCTATCTCGCGCACTACGACCGCCCCGGCACCGCCGGCGCGACCTACCTGCGCTTCACGTTCTGCGGCACGGCCGGCGAGCCGGTCGCGGGCCACGTGCTCGACGACGGCATCGTCCGCACGCTGTGGATGACGGCCGACGAACTGCGCGCATGCAGCGAGCGCCACCGCTCGCCCGCGGTGATGCGCTGCGTCGACGACTATCTCGCCGGGCGGCGCATCCCGCTCGATTTCGTGCACACGCATTCGGTCGCGCCGCGCCCCGAGGCATTCGAACGTCAGGCGGTCAACAAATGAGCAAGCGCCGGGTAGTGGTGGGCATGTCGGGCGGCGTCGATTCGTCGGTGACCGCGTGGCTGCTGAAGGAACAGGGCTACGACGTGGTCGGCCTGTTCATGAAGAACTGGGAAGACGACGACGACGGCGAATACTGCTCGACGCGCCAGGACTGGATCGACGTCGTGTCGGTGGCCGACCTGATCGGCATCGACGTGGAAGCCGTCAACTTCGCGGCGGAATACAAGGACCGCGTGTTCGCCGAGTTCTTGCGCGAATACTCGGCCGGCCGCACGCCGAACCCCGACGTGCTGTGCAACGCCGAGATCAAGTTCAAGGCGTTCCTCGATCACGCGATGTCGCTCGACGCGGAAATGATCGCGACCGGCCACTACGCGCGCGTGCGCGAGCGCGCCGGGCGTTTCGAACTGCTGAAGGCTTTCGATCATACGAAAGACCAGTCGTACTTCCTGCACCGGCTGAACCAGGCGCAACTGTCGAAGACGATGTTCCCGCTCGGCGAGATGCCGAAGACCAAGGTGCGCGAGATCGCCGCGCAGATCGGGCTGCCGAACGCGAAGAAGAAGGATTCGACCGGCATCTGCTTCATCGGCGAACGGCCGTTCCGCGATTTCCTGAACCGCTACCTGCCGACGAAACCGGGCCCGATGAAGACGCCCGACGGCAAGGTCGTCGGCGAGCACATCGGCCTCGCGTTCTACACGTTCGGCCAGCGCAAGGGCATCGGCCTCGGCGGCAGCAAGAGCGGCAGCGGCGAGCCGTGGTTCGTCGCCGCGAAGGACATCGCGTCGAACACGCTGTATGTCGTGCAGGGCCACGATCATCCGTGGCTGCTGTCGCGCCAGCTCGTCGCCGGCAACGTGAGCTGGGTCGCCGGCGAGCCGCCGGCCGAAGGCTTCGCGTGCGGCGCGAAGACGCGCTACCGGCAGGCCGATGCCGCGTGCGTGTTCGGCGCGGCCACGCCCGGCCCGGAGCGCGAAGCGCGCTTCTCGCTCGCGTTCGACGCCGCGCAGTGGGCCGTCACGCCGGGCCAGTCGGCCGTGCTGTACGACGGCGAGATCTGTCTCGGCGGCGGCATCATCGAGAGCGCGGCAACCGGCGACCGGCAGGCGCTCGACGCGCCCGCGCTCGCGGACGCACGCTGACGCGCCGCGGGCGCCGCGCAGGCGGCGCCGACTGAAAGCGGCCGCGCCCGCGGCCGCCCTCCTTTTCAACGCATGTTCTGCACGGCCGCATCGTAGCGCTCGCGCGCCGCGTCGAGCTCGGGGAAATGCCGCTCGGCCCAGCAGTCGAGCGCCACGAGCGTCTCCACCAGCGATCCCGCCACCGGCGTCAGCCGGTATTCGACATGCGCGCGCCGCGCGGCGATCGCGGTGCGTTCGATCAGCCCGTTGCGCTCCAGCTCGCGCAGCGTCTGCGTGAGCACCTTCTGCGAGATTCCGCCAATGCGCCGCAGCAA
Organism: Burkholderia sp. S-53; assembly: GCF_025560745.1. Taxonomy (NCBI): domain Bacteria; kingdom Pseudomonadati; phylum Pseudomonadota; class Betaproteobacteria; order Burkholderiales; family Burkholderiaceae; genus Burkholderia; species Burkholderia sp. S-53. The sequence continues at coordinate 712,341 of NZ_CP090483.1, read as the reverse complement.
CTCGCCGTTGCGCAGCGGCCGCTCGGCCAATGCCGGCAGGATCAGCAGCGTCCATTTGCCGGCGATCAGCGCGAGCGCGTCGCGCGCCGAGCAGTCCGCCGCATAGACGTCGCCGGGAAAAGCCATGGTTACCTCCGGGTGCGTGATTGCGCGGCCCCGCCGCCGCCCGCCATCATCGTCGCACACTCACGGAGCCCGCCATGCAAGCGCTGATCGTCGTCGCCCATCCCGAACCGCAATCGTTCAACGTCGCCCTCGCCCACGCGGCGGCCGACACATGGCGCGCGGCGGGCCACGCCGCGACGGTCGCGGACCTGTACGCCGACACGTTCGACCCGAGCGAGGCGCCGCGCCACTACGCGAGCCGGCTCGACACGGCGCGCTTCGACGCGCAGCGCGAGCAGCGCCATCACTGGGAACGCGGCATGCTCGCGCCGGAGGTCGCGCATCACGTCGGCCTGCTGCAACAGGCCGACGCGCTGATCCTGCAGTTCCCGCTATGGTGGTTCGGCGCGCCCGCGATCCTGAAGGGCTGGATGGATCGCGTATTCGTCTACGGCGGCCTCTACAGCAGCCGCCGGCGCCACGACCGCGGCGTGCTGCACGGGCGCCGCGCGCTGCTGAGCGTGACGACCGGATCGTCGGTCGCTGCCTGCGCGCCCGACGGCCGCGAGGGCGACACGCGCCTGCTGCTGTGGCCGATCATGTACGCGCTGCGCTACGTCGGCTTCGACGTGCTCGAACCGCACCTGATCCACGATGTTCGCGGCGATCTTGCCGGCGACGCCGCGCGACACCGCGATACGCACCTCGCGCAAGCGCTCGCGGACTACCGTGCGCGGCTGGGCGATTGGCACGCGTGGCCGCAGGTGCCGTTCAACCGCGACGCGGATTTCGACGCCGGCGTCCGGCTGAAGCGCGACGCGCCCGCCTACGGCCCGTTCATCCGCCACACCGGCGCCGGACGCTGAGCGCCGGCTCGGCAACGCGAGCTTCACGGGACCCGTAGTAGACTCTCGACCATCGTGGGCGCCGGCGGCGGCCAGGCACGGTACGGGCGCCACGCCCGCCGGCCCGGCGCGACGCTGCGGGCACCGACCTGCAGGCCGCCGAGCGACCGCTCGCGAGCGGCGGCCATCCGAACAATTACGACGGAGTCCCCATGTTTTCCCGACGCTATCTCGCGATGTGGTGCGCGGTCCTGCTGTTCGTGGCCGTCGCGGCGCTCGCCGCGCGGCACGCGATCGCGTGGCTGTGGATCCTGATCCCCGCCGCCCTCGTCGCGCTCGGCCTGTACGACCTGAAACAGGACCGTCACGCGATCCTGCGCAACTATCCGCTCTGGGGCCACTTCCGCTTCCTGTTCGAGTTCATCCGCCCCGAGATCCGCCAGTACTTCGTCGAGGACGACACCGACGAGAAACCGTTCTCGCGCGCGCAGCGCAGCCTCGTCTACCAGCGCGCGAAGAACGTCGCCGACAATCGCCCGTACGGCACCGAGCTGAACGTGAAGGCCGTCGCGCACGAATGGATCAGCCATTCGCTCGCGCCAACCAAGCTGCCGAACCACGATTTCCGCATCCGCGTCGGCGCGAATCGCGCGCAACCGTATGACATTTCGATCTTCAACATCTCGGCGATGAGCTTCGGCTCGCTGTCCGCGAACGCGATCCGCTCGCTGAACCTCGGCGCGAAGAAAGGCGGTTTCGCGCACGACACCGGCGAAGGCTCGCTGTCGAAGTACCACCGCGAGAACGGCGGCGACATCATCTGGGAAATCGCGTCGGGCTACTTCGGCTGCCGCAACGACGACGGCACGTTCAATCCCGACAAGTTCGCGAAGCAGGCCGCCGATCCGCAGGTCAAGATGATCGAGGTGAAGCTGTCGCAGGGCGCGAAGCCCGGCCACGGCGGCGTGCTGCCGGCCGCCAAGATCACGCCGGAAATCGCCGAGACGCGCGGCGTACCGATGGGCAAGGACTGCATCTCGCCCGCGACGCACTCGGAGTTCTCGACGCCGCGCGGGCTGCTCGAATTCGTCGAGCGGCTGCGCACGCTGTCGGGCGGCAAGCCGACCGGCTTCAAGCTGTGCGTCGGCCATCCGTGGGAATTCTTCGGGATCGCGAAGGCGATGATCGAGACGGGCATCGTGCCGGACTTCATCGTCGTCGACGGCGCGGAAGGCGGCACGGGCGCGGCGCCGCTCGAATTCACCGACCACGTCGGCGTGCCGCTGCAGGAAGGGCTGCTGCTCGTGCACAACACGCTCGTCGGGATCGGCGTGCGCGATCGCGTGAAGATCGGCGCGAGCGGCAAGATCATCACCGCGTTCGACGTCGCGCGCACGCTCGCGATCGGCGCGGACTGGGTGAACTCGGCGCGCGGCTTCATGTTCGCGGTCGGCTGCATCCAGGCGCAGACCTGCCACACGGGCCGCTGCCCGACCGGCGTCGCGACGCAGGACCCGGTGCGCCAGCGCGCGCTCGTCGTGCCCGACAAGGCCGACCGCGTGTACAACTTCCACCGCAATACGCTGCACGCGCTGCAGGAACTCGTGCAGGCGGCCGGCCTCGCGCATCCGTCCGAGCTGCGCGCGCATCACATCGTGCAGCGCATCGCGCCGCACGAGGTCCGGCTGATGTCGCAGTTGCTGAAGTACCTGAAGCCCGGCGCGCTGCTCGACGGCCACACCTGCGGCTTCACGCTGTACGACAAGTGGTGGCCGATCGCGCGCAGCGATTCGTTCACGCTCGGCGAGGCCGTGTACGCGTCGATCGAATAACGCTCGCGACTGCCCCGCTGCCGGGCGGCCCGGCAAAAGGAAAAGCGCCCCGCGGGGCGCTTTTCTTTCGTCTGCCGAATGCGTGGATGCGTGGCCGGCAGCGGCTCAGTTCTGCGGCAGCGTGTCGGCGAACGATTGCCGCTGCAGCAGCTTCACGAAGTGCTTGTCGAGGTTCGGGTGGCGATCGCGCCAGTTGACCTCGGGCATCCGGAAGTCGAGATAACCGAGCGCGCAGCCGAGTGCGATGTCGGCAAGCGAGTAATGATTACCGACGCACCACGTCTTGCCGCCGAGACCCTGCGACATCGCGACGAGCGCATCGTCGATCTTGCGCTGCTGGCGCGCGATCCAGCTCGCGCTGCGCTGCACCTCGTCGCGCATCGTGTGTTCGAGACGAATCGCGACCGCCGCGTCGAGCACGCCGTCGCCCAGCGCTTCCCAGCAGCGCACTTCGACGCGCTCGCGGCCCGACTGCGGAATCAGCTTGCCGACCGGCGACAGCGTATCGACGTATTCGCAGATCACGCGGGAATCGAACACCGCGGCACCATCTTCCATCACGAGGCACGGGACCTTGCCGAGCGGATTCGATGCATGAATATCCGTCTCCGGCGCCCACACGTTCTCGAGCTCCAGCTTGTAGTCGATCTTCTTTTCAGCGAGCACGATCCGCGCCTTTCGGACGTACGGGCTGCTGAGCGAACCGATTAATTTCATCATCTGCCTTTTTAAGGGAACCGCCGAGAGTATACGTTGTCGCCGATCATAACCGGCCAGCGTCGCGCGATAGAAAATCGCCCGGCCGGCCTGTGGATGGTTTGCAACAGCCGCCGCGCGGGCCGTCCGGCGCGGCTTCCCGCCCCTCTCTCACGCGCCGCGTCCCGCGGCGCTACAATCGCACGATGAATGCGCCCCTCGACCCCGCCATCGCCGTCGACGTCTACCGCCAGCGCCGTGAACGCGTGCTTGCCGCACTGCGCGCCGCGGGCGGCGGCGTCGCCATCGTCCCCACCGCGCCGGAACTGCTGCGCAACCGCGATACGGCCTACCCGTACCGGCACGACAGCTACTTCCACTACCTGACGGGCTTCACCGAGCCGGATGCCGTGCTGGTGCTGAACGCGGCCGCGCCGCACGGCGCGCCGGAGTCGATCCTGTTCTGCCGCGGCAAGAACGCCGACCGCGAGATCTGGGAAGGTTTCCACTACGGGCCCGAAGCCGCGCGCGACGCATTCGGCTTCGACGCGGCGTTCGCGGTCGACGTGATCGACACCGAGATGCCGCGCCTGCTCGCCGACGCGGGCACCGTGCATTACCGGTTCGGCGCCTCGGCCGACTTCGACCGTCAGCTCGCGGGCTGGATCGACGCGGTGCGCGCGCTGGCGCGCACGGGCGTCGCCGCGCCGGACGCGATGCTCGACCTCACGCCGCTCGTCGACGACATGCGGCTCGTGAAGGACGAACACGAACTCGCGATCATGATGCGCGCCGCGCACATCTCTGCGCTCGCGCACCGCCGCGCGATGCAGGTGTGCCGCCCCGGCATTCGCGAATACGAACTCGAGGCCGAGCTGCTGTATACGTTCCGCAAGCACGGCGCGCAGGCGCCCGCGTACGGCTCGATCGTCGCGGCCGGCGCGAACGCGTGCGTGCTGCACTACCCGGCCGGCAACGCGGCCGCGCGCGACGGCGACCTGATCCTGATCGACGCCGCGTGCGAACTCGACGGCTACGCGTCGGACATCACGCGCACGTTCCCGGCCAACGGGCGCTTCTCGCCCGCGCAGCGCACGCTGTACGACATCGTGCTTGCCGCGCAGCAGGCCGCGATCGATGCGACGCGCGCGGGCGTGCCGTTCGAGGCGCCGCACGACGCGGCCGTGCGCGTACTCGCGCAGGGGCTGCTCGACACCGGCATCATCCCGAAAGCGCGCTTCTCGAACGTCGACGACGTGATTGCCGAGCGCGCGTACACGCGCTTCTACATGCACCGCACGGGCCACTGGATCGGCATGGACGTGCATGACTGCGGCGACTACCGCGAGCGGCTCGCCGAGCGCGACGGCAACGGCGCGCTGCCGTGGCGCACGCTGAAGCCCGGCATGACGCTGACGGTCGAGCCCGGCCTGTATGTGCGCGCAGCCGACGACGTGCCGCCCGAGTACTGGAACATCGGCATCCGCATCGAGGACGACGCGATCGTGCGCGAGCAGGGTTGCGAGCTGATCACGCGCGGCGTGCCCGTCGAGGCCGCCGAGATCGAAGCGCTGATGCGCGCGGGCGCATGACCGGCCGCCGCCGACCGTTACCCCCGTTTCACGAATCAAGATGACGACCGCTTCCTCCCCGGCCACGCCGGACTACGACCTCGCCATCGTCGGCGCGGGCCCCGTCGGGCTCGCGCTTGCCGGCTGGCTCGCGCGCCGCAGCGCAACGCAGCACGCGTCGATCGCGCTGATCGACGCGCGCGAACCGGCCGCGAGCGTGAGCGATCCGCGCGCGATTGCCGTCTCGCACGGTAGCCACGTGCTGCTCGACACGCTCGCGTGGCCTGCCGACGCGACGCCGATCGAACATATCCATGTGTCGCAGCGCGGCCATTTCGGCCGCACGCTGATCGATCGCGACGAGCACGATCTCGCCGCGCTCGGCTATGTCGTGCGCTACGGCTCGCTCGTGCAGGCGCTCGCGGGCGCCGTGCGCGGCACGCGCGTCGACTGGCTCACGTCGACCACCGCGCGCGCGCCGCAACAGGACGCCGACGGCGTCACGCTGACGCTCGACGGCCCGCAGGGCGAGCGCACGCTGCGCGCGCGCATCGTCATCAACGCCGAAGGCGGGCTGTTCCACGAACAGCACGCCGACGCCGGCAAGCATCGCCGCGACTACGGGCAGACCGCGCTCGTCGGCACGGTCACGGTATCGGCGCCGCGCCCGAACGTCGCGTGGGAACGCTTCACTCACGAAGGCCCGCTCGCGCTGCTGCCGCTCGGCGGGCCGCGCCAGGCCGACTACTCGCTCGTCTGGTGCTGCACGCCCGACGAAGCGGCGCGGCGCGGCGCGCTGCCCGACGACGCGTTCCTGCGCGAGCTCGGCAGCGCGTTCGGCGAACGCATGGGCCAGTTCGTCGCGATCGCGGGCCGCGCGTCGTTCCCGCTCGGGCTGAATGCCGCGCAGACGCTCGTCAGCGGCCGCGTCGCGATCGTCGGCAATGCCGCACAGACGCTGCACCCCGTCGCGGGCCAGGGGCTCAACCTCGGGCTGCGCGATGCGCATACGCTCGTCGACACGCTGTCCGCGCAGGGCTTCGAAGCGACCGCGCTCGCGACCTTCAACGCGCGCCGCGCGCTCGACCGGCGCTTCACGATCGGCGCGACCGACACGCTGGCGCGGCTGTTCACGATCGACGCGGGCCCGCTCCCGCTGCTGCGCGGCGCCGCGCTCACCGTGCTCGAATTCGTGCCGCCGCTCAAGAAGGCGATCGCGCGCCAGATGATGTTCGGCCAGCGCAACTGACGCGCGGCGCACCGTGCGGTGCGCCCAGCCGGACCACACAAACCGGGTCAAATCGGCGGGGCATGGGAATACGGTAAAATGCGCGTTTTCCCTCCGCCCTTTTCATGCCCGCGCCGGTCGCGGGCGGTGCCATTGCGATGCCCGTTATCGGCTCTCACGTATTGCGTAACAACCTGTTCGTCGCCCCGATGGCCGGGGTGACGGATCGTCCGTTCCGTCAGCTGTGCAAGCGGCTGGGGGCCGGTTACGCCGTGTCCGAGATGGTCGCGTCCAACGCGCAGCTGTGGAAAAGCGCGAAGACGATGCGGCGCGCGAACCACGAAGGCGAAGTGGAGCCGATCGCGGTGCAGATCGCCGGCGCCGATCCGGCGATGATGGCCGAAGCGGCCCGCTACAACGTCGACAACGGCGCGCAGATCATCGACATCAACATGGGCTGCCCGGCGAAGAAGGTCTGCAACGTCGCGGCCGGTTCCGCACTGCTGCAGAACGAGCCGCTCGTGCAGCGGATCGTCGAGGCCGTCGTCGCGGCGGTCGGCACGGGGCCCGATGCGGTGCCCGTCACGCTGAAGATCCGCACCGGCTGGGACCGCGAGCACAAGAACGCGATCACGGTCGCGCGCCTCGCCGAAGCCGCCGGCATCTCGATGCTCACCGTGCACGGCCGCACGCGCGCCGACCTGTACCGCGGCGATGCCGAATACGACACCATCGCGGCCGTGAAGGCGGCCGTGCGGATTCCGGTCGTCGCGAACGGCGACATCACGTCGCCCGCAAAAGCGAAGGCCGTGCTCGATGCAACGGGCGCCGACGCACTGATGATCGGTCGTGCCGCGCAAGGCCGGCCGTGGTTGTTCCGTGAAATCGATCATTTCCTGCAAACCGGCGAGCTGCTGCCCCCGCCGCTGATCGACGAGATCCAGCAGGTGATGAACGAACACCTGGAAGACCACTACGCGTTCTATGGCGAATTCACGGGCGTCCGTACTGCGCGCAAGCACATCGGCTGGTACACTCGCGGCCTTTCCGGTGCCAACGGGTTCCGGCACAGGATGAACACGCTCGATTCCTCCCGCGAGCAGCTCGCCGCCGTCAATGAATTCTTCGAGGCGCAAAAAGCGCTGTCGGACCATCTCGTCTACGTCGACGACGAAGAGGAAAACGGCCAGGGCGAGTCGGACGACCATAACCAGTTAGCAGCATGAGCAAGCACAACATCGAACAATGTGTCCGCGAGAGCCTGGACGTGTATTTCCGGGATCTAGACGGCTCCAATCCGCACGACGTCTATGAAATGGTGATGTCCTGCGTCGAAAAGCCGATGCTCGAGGTCGTGCTCGACCAGGCAGGCGGCAACCAGTCGCTCGCCGCGGAGTACCTCGGCATCAACCGCAACACGCTGCGCAAGAAGCTGCAGCAGCACGGCCTGCTGTAGTCGGCCGTCCCGTCCCCGTTTCCCTGGCTATTGGTGGTTCCATCATGATCAAGCAAGCGCTCATTTCCGTTTCCGACAAGACCGGCATCGTCGACTTCGCGAAGTCGCTGTCCGACCTCGGCGTCAAGCTGCTGTCGACGGGCGGCACCGCGAAACTGCTCGCCGACGCGGGCCTGCCCGTTACCGAAGTGGCCGACTACACGGGCTTTCCGGAAATGCTCGATGGGCGCGTGAAGACGCTGCACCCGAAGGTGCACGGCGGCATCCTCGCGCGCCGCGACCTGCCCGAGCACATGCAAGCGCTGGAACAGCACGGCATCCCGACGATCGACCTGCTCGTCGTGAACCTGTATCCGTTCGTCGCGACGATCGCGAAGGACGACTGCACGCTCGCCGACGCAATCGAGAACATCGACATCGGCGGCCCGACGATGCTGCGCTCGGCCGCGAAGAACCACCGCGACGTGACGGTCGTCGTCGATCCGGCCGACTACGCGGTCGTGCTCGACGAGATGAAGGCGAACGGCAACACGGTCGGCTACCCGACCAACTTCCGCCTCGCGACGAAGGTGTTCGCGCACACCGCGCAATACGACGGCGCGATCACGAACTACCTGACGAGCCTGACCGACGAGCTGAAGCACGCATCGCGCAATGCATACCCGGCGACGCTGAACCTGGCGTTCGACAAGGTGCAGGACCTGCGCTACGGCGAGAACCCGCACCAGAGCGCGGCGTTCTACCGCGATATCGCACCGCAAGCCGGCGCACTCGCGAACTACCGCCAGCTGCAGGGCAAGGAACTGTCGTACAACAACATCGCGGATTCGGACGCGGCGTGGGAATGCGTGAAGACGTTCGACGCGCCGGCCTGCGTGATCATCAAGCATGCGAACCCGTGCGGCGTCGCGGTCGGCAACGACTCGGCCGACGCTTACGCGAAGGCGTTCCAGACCGATCCGACGTCGGCATTCGGCGGCATCATCGCGTTCAACCGCGAAGTCGACGAGGCAGCCGCGCAAGCGGTGGCGAAACAGTTCGTCGAAGTGCTGATCGCGCCGTCGTTCTCCGACGCCGCGAAGCAGGTGTTCGCCGCGAAGCAGAACGTGCGCCTGCTCGAAATCGCGCTGGGCGACGGCCATAACGCATTCGACCTGAAGCGCGTGGGCGGCGGCCTGCTCGTGCAGTCGCTCGATTCGAAGAACGTGCAGCCGCACGAACTGCGCGTCGTCACGAAGCGCCACCCGACGCCGAAGGAAATGGACGACCTGCTGTTCGCCTGGCGCGTCGCGAAGTACGTGAAGTCGAACGCGATCGTGTTCTGCGGCAACGGCATGACGCTCGGCGTCGGCGCAGGCCAGATGAGCCGCGTCGATTCCGCGCGCATCGCGAGCATCAAGGCGCAGAACGCGGGCCTGACGCTGGCCGGCTCGGCCGTCGCGTCGGATGCGTTCTTCCCGTTCCGCGACGGCCTCGACGTCGTCGTGGCGGCCGGCGCGACCTGCGTGATCCAGCCGGGCGGCTCGATGCGCGACGACGAAGTGATCGCGGCAGCCGACGAGCACAACATCGCGATGATCCTGACGGGCGTGCGCCACTTCCGTCACTGATCGCACGCGGCCCGCGCGGCTGCGACACGAAAACCCGGCGGCGTCGCACCTGCCGGGTTTTTTATTGCGCGGCGCCGGCGCGCACAGCCGTGCGGCCGGCTCGCCGCACCATTCGTTGTAGTATCGCTGCATCACGCTTCCCTCCTCACTCATGCGAATTCTCGGCATCGACCCCGGCCTGCGCGTCACCGGCTTCGGCGTCATCGACGTCAGCGGCCACCAGCTCGCCTATGTCACGAGCGGCGTGATCCGCACGCCGACGGCCGACTTGGCCACCCGGCTCGGCACGATCTTCCAGGGCGTGTCGACGATCGTGCGCGAACATGCGCCCGACCAGGCCGCGATCGAAAAGGTGTTCGTCAACGTGAACCCGCAGTCGACGCTGCTGCTCGGCCAGGCACGCGGCGCCGCGATCTGCGGCCTCGTCGCGGGCGGGCTGCCGGTCGCCGAATACACGGCGCTGCAGCTCAAGCAGGCCGTCGTCGGCTACGGCCGCGCGACCAAGACGCAGATGCAGGAAATGGTCACGCGGCTGCTCAACCTATCCGGACAACCGGGTTCCGACGCGGCCGACGCGCTTGGCATGGCGATCTGCCATGCGCACGGCGGCAACACGCTCAGCACGCTCGGCGGCCTCGCGCCGGCGCTCGCGAAGAAAGGGCTGCGCGTACGGCGCGGGCGGCTGGTCGGCTGATTCGAGCGCGCGCCCTCGCCCGTCATACCGGATCGGCCGTTTTTGCCCGCACGCGGCACTCACGCGACGCACATCGCCTCGGCCTGACGGCCAGGCCCATCGCATTGCGCCGCGCGTGCGCTACACTCGCGCTTTCTTCCTCGTATCCCGCCCTCCATGATCGGTCGCATCGCCGGCATCCTGCTCGAAAAGAACCCGCCTCACCTGCTCGTCGACTGCAACGGCGTCGGCTACGAAATCGACGTGCCGATGAGCACCTTCTACAACCTGCCGCAGACGGGCGAGCGCGTCGTGCTGCTCACGCAGCAGATCGTCCGCGAGGACGCGCATCTGCTGTACGGCTTCCTGACGCCGCAGGAGCGCACGACCTTCCGCGAGCTGCTGAAGATCACCGGCATCGGCGCGCGCATGGCGCTCGCCGTGCTGTCCGGCATGAGCGTGCAGGAACTCGCGCAGGCCGTGACGATGCAGGACGCCGCGCGCCTCACGCGCCTGCCCGGCATCGGCAAGAAGACGGCCGAGCGCCTGCTGCTCGAGCTGAAGGGCAAGCTCGGCGCCGACCTCGGCGCGCTCGCCGGCGCCGCGTCGGCGTCCGACCACGCGACCGACATCCTCAACGCGCTGCTCGCACTCGGCTACTCCGAAAAGGAAGGCCTCGCCGCGATCAAGAACGTGCCGGCCGGCACCGGCGTGTCCGAAGGCATCAAGCTCGCGCTGAAGGCGCTGTCGAAGGCGTAACGCGCGGCCGAACCGGCCGTTGAAGCCAGTGTCGCGCAGCTGCGCGGCGCTCGCCAGTCGGCCGTTCGGCCAGGTGGGCCGGACAGCGGCGCGCGGTACAATGGCCGCATGATTGAAACCGACAAACTCGCCACCGAGCAGCGGATCATCGCCGCCACGCCCACCTCGTCGCACGAGGAGGTGTTCGAACGCGCGCTGCGGCCGCGCCAGCTCGACGACTACGTCGGCCAGGAAAAGGTGCGCGGCCAGCTCGAGATCTTCATCGAAGCCGCCAAGCGCCGCTCCGAGCCGCTCGATCACGTGCTGCTGTTCGGGCCGCCGGGTCTCGGCAAGACGACGCTCGCGCACATCATCGCGCGCGAGATGGGCGTGAACCTGCGCCAGACGTCGGGCCCCGTGCTCGAGCGCGCGGGCGATCTCGCCGCGCTGCTGACGAACCTCGAAGCGAACGACGTGCTGTTCATCGACGAGATCCACCGGCTGTCGCCGGTCGTCGAGGAAATCCTGTATCCGGCGCTCGAGGATTACCAGATCGACATCATGATCGGCGAAGGTCCGGCCGCACGCAGCGTGAAGCTCGACCTGCAGCCGTTCACGCTCGTCGGCGCGACCACCCGCGCGGGGATGCTGACCAACCCGCTGCGCGACCGTTTCGGGATCGTCGCGCGCCTCGAGTTCTACGATGCCGAGCAACTGTCGCGCATCGTGCGGCGCTCGGCGTCGCTGCTGAACGCGCAGATCGATCCGCACGGCGCGCTGGAAATCGCGAAGCGCTCGCGCGGCACGCCGCGGATCGCGAACCGGCTGCTGCGCCGCGTGCGCGACTTCGCGGAAGTGAAGGCCGACGGCCAGATCACCGCGGCGGTGGCCGATGCCGCGCTCGCGATGCTCGACGTCGATCCGGTCGGCTTCGACCTGATGGACCGCAAGCTGCTCGAAGCGATCCTGCACAAGTTCGACGGCGGCCCGGTCGGCATCGACAACCTCGCGGCCGCGATCGGCGAGGAGCGCGACACGATCGAGGACGTGCTCGAACCGTACCTGATCCAGCAGGGCTTCCTGCAGCGCACGCCGCGCGGGCGCGTCGCGACGCTTCTGACGTACCGCCACTTCGGGCTCTCCGCGCCCGACGCCGGCAGCACCGAACGCGGCATGTGGGATACGCCCGCCGGGAAGTAACCGTCCGCCCGAGCCACGCCAGCCATGACCACGCCGCCTAGCCGCCACCCCGCCGCACCCGCACCGGGCCCGCGCTGGGCCGAGCCGATCCGCAAGCGGCTCGTGGCCGGCGTCACGCACCTGACGGTGGGCGGCGGCGGCCCGTCGCTCGATCTCTCTTCACCGCCCGGCGATCCGGGGCTGTTCGGCCCCGACGCCGTCTGCTGGCGCGTGCATGCCGACTTCACGTCGATGATGACAGGCGGCATCGCCGCGCTGCTGCTGCAGGCGCTCCATCCACTCGCGCTCGCGGGCGTCTGGGATCACTCGTCGTTTCGCACCGACATCCTCGGCCGCTTGCGGCGCACCGCCACGTTCATCACGGGCACGACGTTCGGCAGTCGCGCGGACGCACTCGCGCTGATCGATCGCGTGAAAACGATCCACGCGCGCGTATCGGGTACCGCACCCGACGGTCGGCCGTACCGCGCCGACGATCCGGCGTTGCTGACCTGGGTGCATATCGCGGAAGTATCGAGCTTCCTCGCCGCGCACCTGTGCTACGTGAATCCGGCGCTGTCGGGCGAATTGCAGGACCGCTATTACGCCGAAACGGCCTTGGTCGCCGAACTGCTCGGCGCACACGAGGTGCCGCGTTCGCGCGTCGAGGTCGCCGCGTATCTCGCGCGCATGCAGCCCGAACTCGAGGCCGGGCCGCATACCTTCGAGGTGATGTCCATCCTGCTGAATGTGCCGGTGGCGAAGCCGGCGCTGCGGCCGGCCGCGTCGCTGATGGTGCATGCCGGGATCGACCTGCTGCCGCCGTGGGCGCAGCGCATGCTCGGCGTATCGACGTTCGCGCCGTTGCGACGCGCGGTGGTCCGGCCCGGCGTACGGGCCGTCGCACCCGTGCTGCGCTGGGCGCTCGTCAACGGCGCGTCGAAGCGTGCGCGCCGTCGCGCGACCGCGCCCCCGCCAGACGGCGCCCCGCCCGCCTGACGATCCGCTTCTCGCGCACGAAGAAGGGAAATCCCGGCCGGCCATGCCGGTCAGGCCCTGCGTGCTCGCTCAGAGCACCTTGCGATAACCGTCGTCGTCGCTCTCGGCGTCCAGGTGCGACACGTCGGCCCACTGCACGACCTGCGCGCGGCCATCCACGTAATCGACGACGTTGATGCTCGTATTGAGCAGTTGGTAATTGCGCGGCGCCGACAGTTCGAGACCGTTCGCAAAACGGTACACGCAATCGAGCACGCCGCCATGCGCGACGCACGCGATCCGGCCGCCCGGATGCGCGGCGACGATCGGTTCGAGTGCATGCAGCACGCGGTGATAGAACGCACGCTGCGACTCGCCGCCTTCCGGCGCGAAACCCGGATCGCGCGTCTGCCAGGCTGCGTACGCGTCCGGAAACAGCGTCTCGATCTCGGTGCTGTCGTGCCCCTGGAACGCGCCGTACGAGCGTTCGCGCAACCCGTCGCGCAACTGCAGCGGCAGCCCGAGCGCATCGGCAAAGGGTTGTGCGGTCTGCTGCGCGCGCATCAGGTCGCTCGAATAGACCGTGTCGATCCGTGCGCCCTCGCGCGCCTCTTTCGCGAGCCGCGCGGCCAGCCGCTGCGCCTGCGCGAGCCCCGTGTCGGCCAGCGGGATGTCGATATGCCCCTGGATGCGCTTGATGCGGTTCCAGGCCGTCTCGCCATGGCGGATGAAAAGAATCTGCGTGGTGGCCATCGCGGCGCGTCTCCGGGGAAGCATCAGGGCCGCACTTGCAGCCAGAACGTGACGGGGCCGTCGTTGACGAGCGACACCTGCATGTCGGCGCCGAACTCGCCCGTCTCGACGACGGGATGGCGCGCCCGCGCGGCTGCGACGAAATAGTCGAACAGCCGCGCGCCTTCGTCGGGCGGCGCGGCCGGCGTGAAGCTCGGGCGCAGTCCGCTGTTGGTATCGGCCGCCAGCGTGAACTGCGAGACGAGCAGCAGGCCGCCTGCGCGGCCCTCGCCGTCGATATTCGACACCGGCAGGTTCATCTTGCCGGCCGCGTCGCTGAACACGCGGTAGCCGAGCATCTTCGCGAGCAGCTTGTCGGCCGCCGCGTCGGTGTCGCCGCGCTCCGCGCAGACCAGCGCGAGCAGGCCCGCGCCGATCTCGCCCGTCGTGCGGTCGCCGACGCGCACGTCGGCGCGCTTCACACGCTGGATCAGCGCGATCATGCGGTCAGCGTGACGCGCGCGAAGCGACGCTTGCCGACCTGTACGACGAACTCGCCGGCCTCGACCTTCAGGCCCTTGTCCGACACGGTCGCGCCATCGATCTTCACGCCGCCCTGCTCGATGTTGCGCAGCGCTTCGCTGGTCGACGGCACGAGGCCGGCCTGCTTCAGCAACTGGCCGATCGCGAGCGGCGCGCCCGCGAGCGTGACCGACGGGATGTCGTCCGGCACGCCGCCCTTCGCGCGGTGGTTGAAGTCTTCGAGCGCACGCTCGGCGTCCGGCTGCGAGTGGAACCGCGCGACGATTTCCTGCGCGAGCAACACCTTGAAATCGCGCGGGTTGCGGCCTGCCTCGGCTTCGCGCCGGAAGCCAATGATCTCGTCCATGCCGCGGAACGACAGCAGCTCGAAGTAACGCCACATCAGCGTGTCCGAGATGCTCATCAGCTTGCCGAACATGTCGGTCGGCTTCTCGCTGATGCCGACGTAGTTGCCCTTCGACTTCGACATCTTCTCGACGCCGTCGAGGCCTTCGAGCAGCGGCATCGTCAGGATGCACTGCTGTTCCTGGCCGTACTGCTTCTGCAGTTCGCGGCCGACCAGCAGGTTGAACTTCTGGTCGGTGCCGCCGAGTTCGAGATCGGCGTTCAGCGCGACCGAATCGTAGCCCTGCATCAGCGGGTACAGGAATTCGTGGATCGAGATCGGCACGCCGCCCTGGAAGCGCTTCGTGAAGTCCTCGCGCTCGAGGATCCGCGCGACCGTGTAGCGCGACGCGAGCTTGATCATCCCGTCCGCGCCGAGCGGCATCGACCATTCGCTGTTGTAGCGGATCTCGGTCTTGTCGCGATCGAGCACGAGTGCGGCCTGCTCGAAGTAGGTCTTCGCGTTCGACTCGATCTGCTCGCGCGTGAGCGGCGGGCGCGTCGCGTTGCGGCCCGACGGATCGCCGATCAGCGACGTGAAATCGCCGATCAGGAAGATCACCGTGTGGCCGAGATCCTGAAGCTGACGCATCTTGTTCAGCACGACCGTGTGGCCGATGTGGATGTCGGGCGCGGTCGGGTCGAGGCCGAGCTTGATGCGAAGCGGCGTGCCGGTGGCCGCGCTGCGCGCGAGCTTCTGCGCGAACTCTTCCTCGATCAGCAGTTCGTCGACGCCGCGCTTCGTGACGGCGAGCGCATGCCGGACTTCGTCGGTGATCGGGAAAACGGGCTTGGAACTGGGTTCGGTGCTCATCGGTGCCAGGAAGAATGTCGCAAAAACAGGGATTTTCCCATAACTTGCGCGCGCATCGCTTAACGGCGCGTCACGTTGCGCGGATAATCGGGCGCAAGGCGCGCGGCACGGGCCCGCGCCGCACGA
Source organism: Burkholderia sp. S-53 (assembly GCF_025560745.1). Taxonomy (NCBI): domain Bacteria; kingdom Pseudomonadati; phylum Pseudomonadota; class Betaproteobacteria; order Burkholderiales; family Burkholderiaceae; genus Burkholderia; species Burkholderia sp. S-53. Next base: position 696,831 of record NZ_CP090483.1, on the reverse strand, counting down.
TCCAGGAGAACCCAACGTGCCGCAACGACAGCCGCAAAGCGCCCATCCGGCCGACGGCATCTACTTCGGGCTGATGTCGGGAACCAGCATGGACGGCGTCGACGGCGTCGCCGTGCGTTTCGAGGCCGGCAAGGCGCCGGCCGTGCTCGCGGAAGCGTTCGTCGGCTTCGCGCAGTCGCTGCGCGACGCGTTGTTCGCGCTGCAGCAGCCCGGCGACAACGAGATCGACCGCGAATCGCTCGCGGCGAACGCGCTTGTCACGCGCTACGCGGTGTGCTGCCACGAATTGCAGCGCACCGCCGGGTTGTCGCGCGACGAGATCCGCGCGATCGGCGTGCACGGCCAGACGGTGCGCCATCGCCCCGAGCGCGGCTATACGCGGCAACTCAACAACCCGGCGCTGCTCGCCGAGCTGACCCAGGTCGATGTGATCGCCGATTTCCGCAGCCGCGACGTGGCCGCCGGCGGCCACGGCGCGCCGCTCGCGCCGGCGTTCCATGCGACGGTATTCGGTGCGCCGGGCGAGACGCGTGTCGTCTGCAACCTCGGCGGAATCAGCAACATCACGATCCTGCCCGGCGAAGGCGGCGACGTGCGCGGCTTCGACTGCGGCCCCGCGAATGCCCTGATCGACGCATGGGCGACCCGCCATCTCGGCAAGCCGTACGACGACGGCGGCAAATTCGCCGCGCGCGGCACCGTGCACGCGCCGCTGCTCGATGCGCTGCTCGACGAGCCGTATTTCACCGCGCCGCCGCCGAAAAGCACCGGACGCGACCTGTTCAATCCCGCGTGGCTCGACGCAAAGCTCGCCGCATTCGCGCAGGTCGTGCCGGAGGACGTGCAGGCGACCCTCACGGCGCTCACCGCCGTGTCGGTCGCACGCGAGATCGCGCAGCACGCACCCGGCTGCAAGGCCGTCTTCGTGTGCGGCGGCGGTGCGCGCAATCCGGTGCTGCTCGACGCGCTCCGCCACGCGCTGCGCGAGGCCGGCGTGCCGGCCACGGTCGATACGACGGCCGCGCTCGGCGTGCCGCCGCAACAGGTCGAGGCCCTCGCGTTCGCGTGGCTCGCGTACCGCTTCACCGCGCGCCAGCCCGGCAATCTCGCGACGGTCACCGGTGCGGCCGGCGACCGCGTGCTCGGCGCGCTCTACCCGCGCTGACGCGATATCTGCCGCGCGGCGGGCGCCGCGCACAGGCATTAAAAAACGGGGCATGAAGCCCCGTTTTTCATTCCGGCGAACCGGCGCGGATCTGCCGTGCGCTCAGACCGAGAACGACGAGCCGCACCCGCAGGTGGTGGTCGCGTTCGGGTTCTTGATCACGAACTGGGCGCCATTGATGTCGTCCTTGTAGTCGATCTCGGCGCCGACCAGGTACTGATAGCTCATCGAGTCGATCAGGAGCTGGACGCCGTTCTTGTTCATCACGGTGTCGTCCTCGTTGACTTCCTCGTCGAACGTGAAGCCATACTGGAAGCCGGAGCAGCCGCCACCCTGCACGAACACGCGCAGCTTCAGGTCGGGATTGCCCTCTTCGTCGATCAGTTGCTTGACCTTGTCGGCCGCTGCGTCGGTGAAGACGAACGGAAGCGGCATTTCGGTCGTCGTTGCTGCGGATTCGGTAACAGCGTTCATTGCGAACTCTCCAAAAAGCTTTAGCCGCTATTGTAGGGCCGATCAGAAGATCGTGCTGAAGTCCATGAAATCAATAGGTTCTTGTCGATTTCACCAAACCTGCCCGCGCGAGCCGCCGCTGCACGGGCCTGGCAGCGGGCATAAAAAAACCGCCAGCGCGAAAGCTGGCGGTTTTTCCGGCGGACGCCGCCCGGAAGCGGCGCGGCCATGAAGCGGAATTAACGCTTCGAGAACTGCTTGGCGCGGCGTGCCTTGCGCAGACCGACCTTCTTACGCTCGACTTCACGCGCATCGCGCGTCACGAAGCCTGCGCTCGACAGCGACGGCTTCAGCGTCGCATCGTAGTCGATCAGTGCACGGGTGATGCCGTGGCGCACTGCGCCAGCCTGACCCGTTTCGCCGCCGCCGTTCACGTTCACCTTGATGTCGAACGTCTGGCCGTGGTTCGTGAGTTCCAGCGGTTGACGCACGATCATCAGCGACGTTTCGCGCGAGAAGTAGTCAGCGATGGGCTTGCCGTTGACGATGATGTCGCCCTTGCCAGCCTTGATGAAGACACGTGCGACTGCGCTCTTGCGGCGGCCCGTACCGTAGTTCCAGTTACCGATCATGTGGGTCCCCTTAGATCTCGAGCGCCTTCGGCTGTTGAGCCGAATGCGGATGCGTCGCTTCTGCGTAGACCTTCAGCTTCTTGATCATCGCGTAACCGAGCGGGCCCTTCGGCAGCATGCCCTTGACCGCCTTCTCGAGCGCGCGGCCCGGGAAGCGTTCTTGCATCTTGCCGAACGTCGTTTCATAGATACCGCCCGGGTAGCCCGAGTGACGGTAGTACTTCTTGTCCAGCGTCTTGTTGCCCGTGACCTTCAACTTGCTCGCGTTGACGATGATGATGAAATCACCAGTGTCGACGTGCGGGGTGAACTCAGGCTTGTGCTTGCCGCGCAGACGGCGTGCCACTTCGCTGGCAACACGGCCGAGAACCTTATCCGTCGCGTCAATCACGTACCATTCGCGCGTCACCTCATGGGCTTTTGCGGAAAACGTCTTCATGATCGATCCAAAAAAAATGCTTTGCCCGATGTGTTCGTCCTGCTTGTCTGTGTGCGCTTCGAGGCGCGGTGCAGGCTCTCCCTGTTCTTTTTCCGTGGGCATGAATGCGGAAAAGCCCTGAATTATAAAGGAAATACGGCGACGCGGTCAAAGGGAATCCACGTCCCGTGTCCGCGGCGCCCGAAATGGGCCAAAATCCGGTCGTGCCCCGACCAACCAGGCGAACCGAGCGCCCGGGGAGGCACCCATCGACGCGCGGCACATGACCTTGCCGCGCCGGACTGGCCGAACCCGGAAAACAACAAACAAGCATGATGAAACAACGACTTACGCCCTTCTTCGCGGCCGCGCTGCTGGCCGCCGCAGCGCCTGCCCGCTCCGCCCACGCCGGCTGCGAAGCCAAGCTCGACGCGCTCGATGCGCGTATTGCCGAAGCCCGGACCGCCCATGCCGAGGATCGCGTCGCCCGCCTGCGCGCGGTGCGCGAACGCGTCCGCCACTTCTGCGCACGCGGTCACGGCCATGCGTCGGCCGTGCAGGCGCCGGCACCCGATGCACGCTCGCGCGGCACGCCGCCCGACCCGACATTGCAGCCGGTCGCACGGCAACCCGCGTAACGGTTGCCGGGGCGCGCAAGCCGCGCGCCGATGTTTGCATGGGACGAAAAAAAGCCCGAACGGCTGGTTCGGGCTTAATCCACCTTAGGAGGAGGGTGGAGGAGACATTCGGAGGTTGCCGCAGCGCGACAACCAATGAGGCTCATTATACGAACGCGTCGCTGGCTGCACAAGAAAATTTGCATTACGAAATCAAACACCATAATGCGAAATATCGTGCGACCAACGAGAATAATTGATTTTCCCTTTAAAATCAATCACCTGAACTCGATCAGAGCAATCGAAAGTATACCACCCGTAGAGTAAAACCCCTAAATTCCGCAGGGAAATTGCCGTTCGGCACGCGGTCGCGCGCCGCGCGCGCGGCCCCGGCATTGCACGTCGTGCACCGCATCAGCCGACCGAAGCGCTGCGGGCTACAATGCCGGATCGAATCCGAATCAGGCAACGCTGGAGTGCAAGCATGGAATGCAAAGTAAGCTGGATGGGTCAGGACGGCATGGCGTTTTCCGCGCAGACCGGAAGCGGGCATCTCGTCACGATGGACGGCGCGCCCGAAGGCGGCGGCCACAACCTCGCGCCGCGCCCAATGGAAATGGTGCTGCTCGGCACCGGCGGCTGCACGGCCTATGACGTCGTGCTGATCCTGAAGAAGAGCCGTCAGGAAGTCACCGGCTGCTCGGTCACGCTGAAGGCCGAGCGCGCGAGCGAAGATCCGAAGGTGTTCACGAAGGTGCACTTCCACTTCACCGTCACCGGCCGCAACCTGAACCCGGCCACGGTCGAACGCGCGATCAACCTGTCGCACGACAAGTACTGCTCCGCGTCGATCATGATCGCGAAGACGGCCGAACTCACGCATTCGTTCGACATCGTCGCCGCCTGATCGCACGGCACGCGCACATGTAAAAAGGGCCGGCGCTCCGCAAGGAGACGCCGGCCCTTTCGCATTCGAACGGCAAAGCAGGCCGATAAGCCGGATTCTGTGCACGCTGCGCGCCGAAGCGCACAACGCGTGGCAGCCATTCCTCTAGGCGCGCCATTGCTGACGCGCTCAAGCTTCCTACCCGCAGACGAGACGGGGGCCCCATCCTGCATCCGAAGATGCGCGCCTGCCTACTTGGAATTGCTCCGGGTGGAGGTTACCGTGCCGGCGAACGTCGCCGTCGCCGCGGTGCGCTCTTACCGCACCGTTTCACCCTTACCTGATCCCGGCTTGCGCCGGGCCATCGGCGGTTTGCTTTCTGTTGCCCTGTTCCGCGTGTCGCCACGGATGGCCGTTAGCCATCACCCTGCCCTGTGGAGTCCGGACTTTCCTCGCCCCCGCGCACCCGAAGGCGGCGAGGCCGCGACTGCCTGGCCTGCTTTGCGACGCGCATTCTAGCACTGCGCGCCGCCGCCGGCTGCACGCGTACGGCGGCCGCTGCGAAATACGGCCGGATCGTCGTAGAACGCGGCGTCGGCATTCGCGTCCCACCAGCCCGGTACGCCGAGCACCGGCAGCGGCGAGAAATCGCGGCTCGTCAACGCGCGTGTCGCGAGTTCGGCGGCGATATGCGCATCGACATGCGCAATGCGTTGCGCGTCGGGCCACGAAAAATAGTCGGCGCTCACTTCGACGATCCACGTGTGCGCGGTGCAGGATTTGTAAGGCGCGACGAGCTTCTCGAGCAGCGCATGGCCGACGAGCCGCGCTTCGCAGCGCGTGCCCCACGCATCGCGCGCGGCGACCAGCAGCCGCGGCCAGTCGAAGCCGCGCAGCGCATCGGCGAGCGCGCGGTCGGCCGTCACGAACAGCGCGGCATTCTCGTCGAACAGCGTGAGCGCATCGCGCAGCGTGCCGCGCACCGGCCCGACGCCGCCCGCCGCGTCGATCGCGGCGGCCTGGCGCGCGTTCAACGCGGCCTTGATGCGCGGATACGCGAACCAGACGAGCGCATTGAAGAAGTCGTGAAGATTGTGGCGCGTCGGCACGCCGCCGGTGTCGGCAATATGGGTCTCGTACGCGACACCGGGCGGCAGTTCGGCCTGCGGCACGAACCGCAGCGGCCTGCCGCGACCGCTGGCGCGCCCGCCGTCGCGCAACGTGCCGTTCAGCACATCGAGCAGCGCGGCATCGCCCGCCCGTGCGGCCGCCTGCGCGGCGCGGCCCGGCTCCGCATACGGCGCAAGCCACGGCGCGGACCAGTCGATCCGCGCAAAATCCGCCGCCCCGCTGCCGGCCACGTGACCGGCTTCGCGCGGCGGCGCGCCGCTCACACGAGTTTCCAGCCGATCGTCTCGCCGCCGCGCAGCGGCACGACCGGCGTGTCGCCCGCGAAGATCTCGCGCGGCAGTTCCCACGTCTCGCGGTTGAGCGTGACCGTTTCGGCGCTGCGCGGCAGCCCGTAGAAATCGGCGCCGAAGAAGCTCGCGAAACCTTCCAGCTTGTCGAGCGCGCCGGCGTGGTCGAACGCTTCCGCATACAGTTCGAGCGCATGCAGCGCCGTGTAGCAGCCTGCGCAGCCGCACGCGGTTTCCTTCGCGCCGCGCGCATGCGGTGCGCTGTCGGTACCGAGGAAGAAGCGCGGGTTGCCCGACGTCGCGGCCTCGACCAGCGCGACGCGATGCGTCTCGCGCTTCAGCACGGGCAGGCAGTAGTAATGCGGACGAATCCCGCCGACGAACAGCGCGTTGCGGTTGTACAGCAGGTGATGCGCGGTGATCGTCGCGCCGAGCAGGCCCGGCGCCGCATCGGCGTCGCGCACGTAGTCGGCCGCATCCTTCGTCGTGATGTGCTCGAACACGACCTTCAGGCCCGGGAAATCGCGACGCAGCGGCGTCATCACGCGGTCGATGAAGACCTTCTCGCGGTCGAACAGGTCGATCGATGCATCGGTCACCTCGCCGTGCACGAGCAGCGGCATGCCCGTTTCCTGCATCGCCTCGAGCGTCTTCGCGCATTTCGCGAGATCGGTGACGCCGTGGTCGGAGTTCGTCGTCGCGCCGGCCGGATACAGCTTCACGCCGTGCACGAAGCCGCTTTCGCGCGCGCGGCGGATCTCGTCGGGCGGCGTGTTGTCGGTCAGGTACAGCGTCATCAGCGGTTCGAACGTCATCCCGGCCGGCAGTGCGGCCAGGATGCGTTCGCGATAGGCCTGCGCCTGTGCGGTGGTCGTCACCGGCGGCTTCAGGTTCGGCATGACGATCGCGCGGCCGAACTGGCGCGCGGTGTGCGGCAGCACGGCGGCCAGCATGTCGCCGTCTCGCAGGTGCAGGTGCCAGTCGTCGGGACGGGCGAGCGAAAGCGTCGCCGGGGAGGAAGCGTTCGAGGCAGTCATAGGAGGCGTCGTGAGGAACGGACTGGCCATCAGCGGGGCCGGAACGCGCGTGCGCGGGCCGACTGACGGCAAACCGCAACACGAGGCCTTTGGCCAGCGGAATCCGCTTTTTACCGCTCAGGGCTCGGTGATATGCTAGAAACCGCATTGTACCGGGGTTCGCCCGGTCCGTTACCTCGTCGTTACCCCGCTTCAGCCTGCCGCCCCAAGTAAAATGTGCCAACTCCTAGGAATGAACTGCGCCGCGCCGACGGACGTCACATTCTCCTTCACAGGTTTCGCGGCCCGGGGCGGGCTCACCGATCACCATGCCGACGGCTGGGGCATCGCCTTCTTCGAAGACAAGGCCTGCCGCCTGTTCATCGATCACCAGGCATCGGCCACGTCGCCGATCGCCGAGATGGTGAAGCGCTACCCGATCAAGTCCAAGAACACGATCGCGCACATCCGCAAGGCGACACAAGGGCACATCCTGCTCGAGAACAGCCATCCGTTCATGCGCGAGCTGTGGGGCCGGCACTGGATCTTCGCGCATAACGGCGACCTGCAGGACTATGCGCCGAACATGGACGGCAGCGTCTACCACCCGGTCGGCACGACCGACAGCGAACAGGCGTTCTGCGTGCTGATGCAGGGGCTGCGCGAGGCATTTCCCGGCGCACAGCCGCCGCTGCCCGAACTGTTCGAGCGCGTCGGCGAGCTCACGCGCGGCATCACCGATCACGGCGTGTTCAACTTCCTGATGTCGAACGGCCAGGCGCTGTTCGCGCACTGCTCGACGCGGCTGCACTACCTCGTGCGGCGCTGGCCGTTCTCGACCGCGCATCTGGTCGACGAAGACCTGTCGATCGACTTCGCGAAATACACGACGCCCGAGGATCGTGTCGCGGTAATCGCGACGCAGCCGCTGACCGACAACGAGGTCTGGACCGCGTTCGAGCCGGGCGAGCTGATCATGTTCCAGTGCGGCGACGTCGCCGCGCGGATGCAGATCCCGGTGCCCGAACGCGTGCTCGAGAAGCTGCGCAATCCGGCGCTCGACGCGTCGGCCTCGGCGCCGCGCGACGCACGCGAAGCGCTCGCCACCGCCGCCGACGGCGATTCCGACGACGCGATCGACTTCTGAGCGCGGCGGGCCGGCGCTCTTCCTCCTTTCCATTCCCCGCACGGCAAGACCATCGCCCGCAGCGTTCGATCGCGGCAGGCGATTTCGCGCGCACGCGATGCGGCGACTTTCACCGCTGGAGAAAATCGCATGCCGCGTACCGGTTTCGTTTCATCCGGACCACATTCCGGCGCATCGATTCGATGCGACACAACATTCGCTTGATTTTATTAATTTCCAAGCGAAAATAATTCAAATCCAAAACAAATAAACCGGAAAATCCGAAAAATATATAATCCGGAAACCGCATTCTAACGCACTACCGCGATGCGAACCGTGCGCCATCCCACCGATCCGGCAATCACGGATTCACGTCGAAAAAATCGCCCAAAGCCTTATCCATCAAAGCTTTCAGTTCGATTCATCACACAATCAAAAAATACCAAATTAAATCAGCATTATCGCCACACTCACTACTTTTTTAGATAATCGACCGCCCTTCCGATCATTAGACTCCATCCATCCTCGGTGTAACGAATCACGATTGGCGCAGAAACGGCCACGGCCGCTGCACGTCCATTCCGGCCATTACTCCACCGCGGATTGCGATTTCACTGCATCGCGGTGAACACCACTTCAAAAAAGAGAGAGGGGCTTGTCGTGAATCACTCATTTCGATCGATATGGAGCGAAACCACCGGCTGCTGGATCGCGGTCGCGGAAACGACACGGACGCGCGGCAAGCGTTCGGGCGGCGAATCCGGCGCAAGCCGCCGCGCCGCCCACACGGCAACTCGCCGGTCGCCGCTTCGTGTCGTGGCGCTTGGCGCCGCGCTGGCCGCGCTGTCGGCGGGCGCCGCCCAGGCATCGACCTGCGGCAGCGGCGCCACGGTCGCGAGCGGCGGCACCTGCGCGATCGGCAGCTTCGGCCCGACCGCCAACGACAACCTGGCCGGTTCCGCGACCGTCTCGGCCGGCGACACGGTCGGCTTGACGGGTGCATGGGCAGGCGCGGGCGGCGACGCCGGCTACACGCTCACGCCGATCGGCAGCACGACCATCGTGTCGGGCAATCCGAACCAGCCGCTGCTGTCGCTCGGCGGCAAGACGCACAGCATCAGCACGCCCGACTCGATCACCAGCACCCGCACGTCGGTCGCGACCTACGACTCGTCCGCGTTCACCGCGTCGACGGCCGGCGCGACCAACGTGCCCGTCTACAACGACGTGAACGGCAATCAGTATGTGAACACGCGCATCGGCACCGTCGGCCGCACCGGCGGCACGCTCGACGTGTCGATCGGCAATGCGTCGAACGCGCCCGATGCAGCCGGCAACGCGATCTCGATGGCCGCGAAGGCGACCGACCTTACCCTCGCGGACGGCACGGGTTCCGCTAAAAGCACCGTCAACTGGAATTCGCGCAACCAGGTCCGGTTCACTACCGGCAACTATCTTGCGGACGGCGGCGCCGTCGGCAACGTCCAGCTCGACGTGCCAGCCTATGCGGGCACCTTTACCGCGTTCGACGGCAGCACATGGAAGGTCACAGATGCCGCATCGCTCGCCGCGTACAACGACTTTCTCGTGCGCTCGGTGCAAAGCGGCGCGCTCGGCTCGCAGGCCGCCTACGACAAAGCGTTCGGCCAGGCCGTCACGTTCTCGCAGGAAACCTTCCAGTACCGGAACAACGTGTCCGCGGGCGACAAGAACACGCTGTCGATCGATTTCCTGTCGGCGATGCACGGCATCGGCGCGAACGCGACGCTGCATATCGGCAAGGACGGCCAGATCGACTTCCGCGGCACCAATACGATCGTCTCGAGCTCGGCCGTCCTCGCGGAGAGCGGCGCGCACTTCGTCAACGACGGGCGCCTGTCGGGCGACTTCACGTTGGTGCGCCTGCTGAGCGGCGCAAGCGGCGTCAACAACGGCACGATCTCGTCCGGCTACGCGTCCGGCGACAATTTCGACACGAGCGGCAGCGCGCCGCCCGCCAACTTCGGCTTCAACGCGTACACGGAAGGCAACGGCGTGTATGCGAGCGGTATGAGCACCTCGTTCGTCAACAACGGCGTGATGAACGTCGGCGCGTGGACGCTCGACGGCAACCGGCCGGACCTGCAGAACTACGCGGTAGCCGCGACAGGCGGCGCGACGGGATCGAACGCCGGCACGATCAATGTCGGCGTCAATGCGACGACGCTCGACAGCCAGGTGATCGGCGGCCTCGTCGCCGGCAACGGCAGCTTCACGAACCAGGCCGGCGGCACGATCTACCTCGGCCGCTCGGCGCAGTACGCGCCAGGCGGAACGGCAAACGACGTCGCGCTCGCCGCGCACGCGTACGGCATCCTGCTCGGCGATTCCGGCGCCGCGCGCAACCTCGGCACGATCGTGATCGGCTCGCAGACGCAGAACGGCGCCGCGCTGGCAAGCATCGGCTCGTCGTCCGGCACGCTGACCAACGCGGGCACGATCGTCGTCAACGGCGCGGCGCCCGGCACGCCGCTCGCGAACGTCGGCATGCTTGCGGCCGATACCGCCGCGATCGTGACCAACACCGGCACGATCACGCTGAATGGCGTGAACGGCATCGGCATCATGGTCGTCGGGACCGGCACGAACGCGACGGCCGCGACGTCGACCGGCACGATCAACGTGGCCGGCGGCCTCGATCCGGCATCGGGCACGCGCAACTACGGCGTCTGGGCCGAGGGGCCGCTCGCGAAGGCCACGCTCGACGGCGCGCTCAACCTGACGGGCACCGGCGCGATCGGCGCGCATGCGCGCTCGGGCGCGACGATCGACGTCGGCGCCAACGCGGTGCCGGCCTTCATGTCGGGCACGAACCAGATCGGCTTCTACGCGTACGGCACGGGCTCGAAGATCAACGTCGCCGCGCGGCACCTCGGCGTCGACACCGACGACTCGACGCTGTTCCGCGTCGCGGGCGGTGCGGCCTACACGGGCACGTCGGCGGCGGGCACCCTCACGACCGACGTCAACGGCCAGCGTGCGCACGGCGTGCTCGCGACCGACACCGGCACCACGCTGTCGACCGGCAACGCGATCTACAACGTGAACGGCGCGAACGGCATCGCGATCGCGGTCGAAGGCGGCGCGAAGGGCACGATCGATGCGGGCGCGACGATCAACCTGAACGCGGCCGGTGCGATCGCGGGCGTCGTCGACGGCCAGGCGCACGACCTCGCCGGTGCGAATACCGGCGCACCGGTCGCGACGACGCTGACCAACGACGCCGCCGTCACGTCGTCGACGGCCGGCGTGACGGGCTTCGTCGCGCAACACCTCGGCACGCTCGAAAACCGCGACACGGTGCTGCTGACGGGCGCCGGCTCGACCGGCGTCGTGGCCGGCACGCTCGGCACGGTGAACAACGCATCGACGATCCGCGTATCCGACGGCACCGGCGCGCTCGTGCAGGGTGCGTCGGCGACGCTCGCCAACACGGGCTCGATCGAAGCCGACGACGGCATTGCCGGCGTGCGCCTGACGGGCGCCGGCGCATCGGTCGCGCTGTCGGGCGCGGGCACCGTCGTTGCGAACGGCCGCGCCGACGGCGTGCTGATCGACTCGAACGTATCGGGCGGCGGGCTCGCGGCCGGCGCGACGTCGATCGCGGTCGGCGGCTCGGGAAGCGGGATCCACAACCTCGGCGCGAACACGACGATCGCGTTGTCCGGCACGCAGGTCGCGACCACCGGCAACGGCGCCGCCGGCCTCGCGTCGACCGGCGCGGGCGCACGCATCGCGACCGATGCGGCAACGGTCGTCCGCACCGCCGGCGCGAACGCGCTCGGCCTGTTCGTTTCGGGCGCGGATTCGACGTTCGCGGCCAACGGCACGACCGTCGCGACGACGGGCGCCGGCGCGCATGCGATCGCCGTGGACGGCGGCGCGACGGCGCTGCTGTCGGGCGCGAAAGTCACCGCGTCGGGGGCCGCGGCCGACGGCGTCGTCGCGCGCAATGGCGGCCGCATCGGCGATACGGGTTCGTCGATCGCCAGCGCAGCCGGCAACGGCGCGACCGCGGACAGCGGTGGCGTGCTCGCGTTGGCCGGCACGACGCTCAAGGGCGCGACGGCCGGCGTGCTGACATCCGACACGCTCGCGAACGGCGCGACGAGCTCGGTGCTCGTCGACGGCGGCAGCGTGACGTCCGCCGCCGGGCCGGCATTCGCCGCGCGCGGCGGCACGGCCGACATCGCGGTGCGCAACGGCACCGTCGTGACGGCCGGCAACGGCATGCTGCTGAACCTCACGAACGGCAGCAACGTGACGTTCAACGCATCGGCGGTGAACCTCGCCGGCGACATCGTCTCCGACGCGTCGAGCACCGGCAACGTGTTCCTCGCGAACGGCACGACGCTGACCGGCAGGATCGATCCGGTCGCGCTGACGATCGACGGCACGAGCACGTGGCGCATGACGGACAGCTCGGTGCTGAGCAGCCTGAACAACGCGGGCCTTGTCGCGTTCGCCGCGCCGGCCGGCTCACCGACGCTCGCGGGCAGCTACAAGACGCTGACGACCGGCAGCTACATCGGCAACGGCGGCACGATCGCGCTCAACACGTATCTCGGCGCCGATGCATCGCCGACCGACCGGCTGATCGTGAACGGCGGCGCCGCGAGCGGCACGACCGGCCTGAAGATCGCGAACACGGCAGGCACCGGCGCGCAGACGACCGGCGACGGGATTCCCGTGGTCGTCACGGCCAACGGCGGCACGACCACCGCGTCGGCATTCCATCTGGCGGGCCCGGTACAGGCCGGCGCGTACGAATACCGGCTCTATCGCGGCGGGCAAGGCGACGCGAACGGCTGGTACCTGCGTTCGCAACTCGATCCGACGGACCCCGGCGACCCGATCCACCCGTCCAGCGGCGGCGACGGCAGCGGGAATGGCGGCGGCGGCACGCTCGCATACCGCCCTGGTGTCGCCGGTTATGCGCTGACGCCGCTGCTGAACGCCGACTACGGCTTCTCGACGCTCGGCAAGCTGCATGAGCGCGTCGGCGACGTCTACAACCTCGAGAAGCGGCAGCCCGGCAACCGCGACGGCGTGTGGGGGCGCATCGGCGGCCAGAGCCTCGATGCGAACGCGGGCCGCTTCGCGGCCGACGAGCGCACGTTCTTCGCGCAGTTCGGCAAGGACTGGACGCTCGACCAGGCGCCCGCCGGCAGCAGCACGCATGCGGGCGTGACGGCCAGCATCGGCGTGTCGAACGCGAGCTTCAGCGACATGGCGCGCGCCGACTCGCAGAACCTGTCGACGTCGACGGGCTCGGTCGAGATGCATGCGCAGAGCGTCGGCGGCTACTGGACGCGCTATCTGTCCGACGGCACGTATTTCGACAGCGTCGGGCAGGTCACGCACTACGGCAACCGCTATCGCGACAGCTACGGCAACGAGGCGTCGCAGAACGGCTTCGGCATCGCGCTGTCGCAGGAGGTCGGCAAGCCGTTCGGCATCGGCGGCACGCCGATCGCGATCGAGCCGCAGGCGCAACTGATGTACCAGTACCTGAAGCTCAACGGGTTCAACGACAACGTGTCGGCCGTGTCGGGCACGACGACGAACGCGCTGCGCGGCCGCGTCGGCGTGCGCATCTTCCGTCCGAACCTCGAGGCGAACTCGGGCGGCGGCGCCGCGACGCCGTACTTCACGGCCGACGTGCTGCACGACTTCCTGTCGCCAGGGCAGACCGTCGTCGGCGGCACGCCGTTCGCGACGCATCTCGGCCGCACGTGGTACGAACTCGGCGTCGGCGTGACCGCGGGCTTCGGCAAGGCGGGCGAGTTGTACGCGAACGCGAAGATCGCGCGCAACATCGGCGGCGCGTACCGGCGCGGCATCGTCGGGCAGGTCGGCTACCGGTACAGCTGGTAACGGCGGACGATCGGCATAGGGGACGGCCATAAGGCCGTGCCCCTGCCACACCACCCGGCATGCGGGTCCGCACCGGGCGGTTCAGGAAGTTGAGGTTATGAGAGTCGGGGTACACCCAGCCGGTCGAAGTATGCGATGGTCAGCACGCTGTTGAGCAGCCGGTCGCTATTGCGCCACCAGCAGCGACTGTTGGCCGCCACCTGTCGCGCAACGTCATCCGATGCCCCCAGCGCACACAGCTCCCGGTAAATGGTCGTGCCACGACGCCAGTGTTTTAGCTGGATCGCTCGCAACCGGTGCCGCAGCCACTTGTCCAGTTCCAACCAGACACGGGGCGTTTGCGCGAGCCGGAAGTACGCTTTCCACCCTTGCACATAGGTCCGTAGTCGTTCCACCACCTCTGGCAGACTCCGCCCGCCAGATCGACGGGTCAGTTCACGAACGCGGTGTTTGAACGCCAGTAGCGGTTTGGCCGCCACCTTGCGCTTCACGACACCGCCCGGGGCCACCCACAGGCTGTAGCCCAGAAACTTGCGTCCAAACACACTCGCCACTGCGCTCTTGGTCTCGTTGACCTTCAGGCGCAGCCGACCATACAGGCGTCGCAGCAGAGCCATCACCCGCTCGCCCGCCCGACGGCTGCGAACATAAACATTCGCATCGTCGGCGTAGCGCACGAAGCAGTGACCCCGCCGCTCCAGTTCCTTGTCCACCTCATCGAGCAGCACGTTGGCCAGCAGTGGGGATAGCGGCCCGCCCTGCGGCGTGCCCTGACCCCGCTGCTGGACCACTCCGTCATCCATGATGCCGCTGTTCAGATACGCCCGGATCAGCCGGATCACTCCGGCGTCGCCAATGCGTTTCTGTACACGATCGATCAGAATGTCGTGGTTGACCCGGTCGAAGAACTTCTCCAGATCAACGTCCACCACGGTTCGCCGGCCTGACTGCACGTACGATTGCGCGGCTAACACCGCGTCATGCGCACGCCGTCCCGGACGGAAGCCGTAGCTGTACTCGCTGAAGGTAGGGTCCAGAACTGGCTGTAGCACCTGTAGCAGCGCCTGCTGGATCAGCCGGTCCGTTACCGTCGGGATGCCCAGCTCGCGCTCGCCCCCATCCGGTTTCGGAATCGTTACCCGTCGTACCGGACTGGGCCGGTACGTCCCCTTCAGCAACTGTTCACGAATCACAGGCCACGCCGTCACCAGATGACGCGCAGTCTGGTTAATGTCCAGGCCGTCTACGCCAGCGGCGCCCCTGTTAGCCCGCACCCGTTTGAACGCCTGCTTCAGGTTCCCTCTCGTCAGCGCCGCTTCCAGCAGCGCTGACCCCGTGTCCCCGGATTCATGCCGCGGGCCGCAAGCTTCGTCGCTAGCAGATGCACGCGCAGCTTCACCGCGCGCTTTTCCCGCTCGCCCCGTTTGCACGGACATCTGACGCAATGCCTGCCGCATCGACATGACGCTGAACACTCCTTCCCGTTTGGCCCTTCGTCACCAGCTTCAGCCTCACCGGCCTGTCCTGTGACTACTACGGCCTCTGCTGACTTCTCGCTCCGGCTCGACGCCGCTGCCCTTTCAGGCATGAGGCGAGATCTCCCCAGGTAAGAACGCACTCCTTCACTGCACAGCCGCCGGATTTACGCCACCGCTCCTTGATCACAAGAGCTTTGCGGTTTCCTGCCCGCTCGCCCTGGTCGGTGCCGCCTTCTATCCGGTTCTTGTTCATCGGCTCGCAGTTTCGCTCCACGCTTCCTCCCCACGATCGGTCACCCTCTCGCAGTTGCGCTTCGCTTCGCTCGCTGTGATCAACTTACGGTGGGACTTGCACCCACAAGAGTGCGCCCATGCTGGGCGCACAAAAAAAACCGCCCGGCGCTCGGCCGGGCGGTTTCGCATTGGCGCGCACGAAGCGCACGCAGTGCGCGAACGCTCAGTGCAGGATCTTCGCGAGGAAGTCCTTCGCGCGTTCCGATTTCGGATTCGAGAAGAAATCGTCCTTGCGGTCGTCCTCGACGATCGCGCCCTTGTCCATGAAGATCACGCGATGCGCGACCTTCTTCGCGAAGCCCATCTCGTGCGTGACGACCATCATCGTCATCCCTTCCTGCGCGAGTTCGACCATCACGTCGAGCACTTCGTTGATCATCTCGGGATCGAGCGCGGACGTCGGTTCGTCGAACAGCATCGCGATCGGGTCCATCGACAGCGCGCGCGCGATCGCGACACGCTGCTGCTGGCCGCCCGACAGCTGGCCCGGATACTTGTGCGCATGCGCCTTCAGGCCGACGCGATCGAGCAGCTTCATGCCCTTGTCGGTCGCTTCGTCCTTGCCGCGGCCGAGCACCTTGATCTGCGCGAGCGTCAGGTTCTCGGTGATCGACAGGTGCGGGAACAGCTCGAAATGCTGGAACACCATCCCGACCTTCGAACGCAGCTTCGACAGGTTCGTCTTCTTGTCGCCGACCGACTGACCGTTCACGAGGATCTCGCCCTGCTGGAACGGCTCGAGGCCGTTGACGGTCTTGATCAGCGTCGACTTGCCGGAGCCCGACGGGCCGCACACGACGACCACTTCGCCTTTCTTGACCTCGGTCGTGCATTCGGTCAGGACCTGGAACTGGCCGTACCACTTGGAAACGTTCTTGATGGAAATCATCGTGTGACCTTTTTCTGGAGACTCTTGACGAGAACCGACGCCAACGAGCAAATCACGAAATAGCATGCGCCGGCGAACAGGACCATCTCGACGGTCGTGCCGTCGCGATCGCCGACGTTGGCGGCCGTGCGGAAGAAGTCCGCGAGGCTGATCACGTACACGAGCGACGTATCCTGGAACAGGACGATCGCCTGCGTGAGCAGCAGCGGCACCATCGCGCGGAACGCCTGCGGCAGGATCACGAGGCGCATTGCGTGCGAGTAGTTCATGCCGAGCGCGAACGCCGCATTCACCTGCCCGCGCGGCACGGACTGGATGCCGGCGCGGATGATCTCTGAATAATACGCGGCTTCGAACAGCGAGAACGCGACCATCGCCGACGCGAGCCGGATGTCGATCGTCGGCGACAGCCCGAGCACGCCCTGCAGCAACTGCGGCACGATCAGGAAGAACCACAGCAGCACCATCACGAGCGGGATCGAGCGAAACACCGTCACGTAGCCCTGCGCGAACCACGCGAGCGGCTTGACGCCCGACAGCCGCATCAGCGCCAGCAGCGTGCCCCACACGATCCCGATGACGATCGCGATCAGCGTGATCTGCAGCGTGACGATCGCACCTGTCCACAGCGTCGGCAGCGCGCCGGGAATACTACTCCAGTCGAACTGATGCATCACTTGCCTCCGATATAGCCGGGCAGCCGCGTACGGCCTTCGATCCAGCGCATGAGCGCCATCACGACGAGGTTGATCAGCACGTACGCGAGCGTGACCGCGATGAACGACTCGTAGGTCTGCGCGGTGTAGTCGACGAGCTGCCGCGCCTGCGCGGACAGGTCGAGCAGGCCGATCGTCGATGCGACGGCGGAGTTCTTGAAGATGTTCAGGAATTCCGACGTGAGCGGCGGCACGATGATCCGGTACGCAACGGGCAGCAGCACGTAGCGGTACGTCTGCCATTGCGTGAAGCCCATCGCGAGGCCGGCGGCGCGCTGGCCCTTCGGCAGCGCGTTGATCCCCGAGCGCACCTGTTCGCACACGCGCGCGCCCGTGAACAGCCCGAGACAGACGATCGACGCGGTAAAGAACTGCGTGCCGGGCGGCAACTGCTTGATCCAGGTACCGATCGACGCGGGCAGCAGTTCGGGTATCACGAGATACCAGACGAAGAACTGCACGATCAGCGGAATGTTCCGGAAGATCGACACGTACGCGGTGCCGAGCGCGGACAGCCATTTGTTCGGCACCGTGCGCAGCACGCCGAACAGCGAACCGACGATCAGCGCGATGACCCAGGCGGCGAGCGACACTTCGATCGTCACCCGGAAGCCGGACATCAGCCATCCGAAATAAGTCGTCGGCTCGCCGGTCGACACGGGGCTCAGGAAGATGCCCCAGTTCCAGTGGTAAGACATGGGCAAGACTCCAGCAAAAAGAGACGGAAGAAGCGTGGCCTCTTCCGTCTCAGTAGCGTCATTTCTGCATCAACGGCCGTATGGTCAGTCGAGCGCCTTGTCGTTCGGGTTCGCGTACAGCTTCTTCATCGAATCGGACAGCGGGAAGTTCAGGTTCAGCCCCTTCGGCGGGATCGGGTTCTCGAACCACTTCGAGTAGATCTTCGCGGCTTCGCCCGACTTCTCGACTTGCGAGATCGCGTCGTCGACGACCTTCTTGAAGTCCGCATCGCCCTTGCGCATCATGCAGCCGTACGCTTCTTCCGATTGCGGCGTGCCGACGATCACCCACTCGCCCGGCTGCTTCGCCTTCGCGCGCTCGCCCGCGAGCAGCGCGTCATCCATCATGAACGCAACCGCGCGGCCCGATTCCAGCGTGTTGAACGAATCGCCGTGATCCTTCGCGCTGATGATGTTCATGCCCAACTGCTTGTCGTTGTTCATCTTGCGCAGCAGGCGCTCGGACGTCGTGCCGGCAGTGGTCACGACCGTCTTGCCCTTCAGGTCCGCGAAATCCTTGACGCCCGAATCCTTCTTCGTCATCAGGCGCGTGCCGATCACGAAGATCGTGTCGGAAAAGGCAGCCTGCTGCTGACGCTCGGTGTTGTTGGTCGTCGAGCCGCACTCGATGTCGACCGTGCCGTTCTGCACGAGCGGAATGCGGTTCTGCGACGTGACCGGGATGTTCTTCACCTGCAGGTTCGGCAGGTTCAGCTTCTTCTTCACCGCGTCGACCACCTTCAGCTGGAATTCGCGCGAATAGCCGACTACCTGCTGGCTCTGGTCGTAGTAGGAGAACGGGATCGACGATTCGCGGTGGCCCAGCGCGATCACGCCCGTGTCCTTGATCTTCTTCAGCGTGCCCGTCTCCTGAGCATGCGCGCCGCTTGCGAACGCGCAGAGCGCCGCGGCCATCAGGACTGCCTTGTGGTATTTCATTTTGGTCATCTCCTTGGCTAAAACCCGCGCCAGTGTATCAAAGTAATATTTTTGAAAGTACTGGTTGTTTACCGAACTACGAATCGCGCTGCCCGGCGCCTTCCTCCCGGCTCCGGGCCCCTTCCCGCGCCCCAATGCGCGCGCGGGCGGCACCGCATTCGGCACCGCCCGCGAGGGTTCATGTACGCAACCGGATGGATTGCGTCATGGCTAGATCATAGTCAATGATCAGGGGTAGAGGCCGCGCATTTCGCGCGCCATCAGGATGCGCTTGCACGCGACGATGAACGCCGCCGTACGCACCGTCACCTTGTGCTCTTCCGAGACCGCCCACACGCCGGCGAACGCTTCGCGCATCACGCGCTCGAGACGGTGATTGATCTCGTCTTCCGTCCAGAAGAAGCTCGAGAAATCCTGCACCCATTCGAAGTACGACACGGTCACGCCGCCCGCGTTCGCGATCACGTCGGGGATCACGAGCACGCCGTTCGCGCTCAGGATGTCGTCCGCGGCCGTCGTCGTCGGGCCGTTCGCGCCTTCGACGATGATCTTCGTGCGGATCTTCGCTGCGTTCTTCTCGGTGATCTGGTTTTCCAGTGCCGCCGGGATCAGGATGTCGGTCTCGACCGTCCAGAACTCGTCGTTCGGCATCGGCTCTGCGCCTTCGAAGCCCGCGACACCGCCCGTGCGTGCGACGTGGTCGAGCAGCTTGTTCGAATCGAGGCCGGCCGGCTGGTAGATCGTGCCCGTGTGATCCTGAACCGCGATCACCTTCGAGCCCGCTTCCTGGAACAGCTTCGCCGCGATGCCGCCGACGTTGCCGAAGCCCTGCACCGCGATGCGCGCGCCTGCGATTTCGAGGCCCTTCTTCTTCGCCGCTTCCGAACCGACGACGAACACGCCGCGGCCCGTTGCTTCCTTGCGGCCGAGCGAACCGCCGAGCGCGATCGGCTTGCCGGTCACGACGCCGGTCGACGTCTGGCCCTGGTTCATCGAGTAGGTGTCCATCATCCACGCCATCACCTGTTCGTTGGTGTTGACGTCCGGCGCCGGAATGTCGGTGTTCGGGCCGATGATGATGCCGATTTCGCTGGTGTAGCGGCGCGTCACGCGCTCGAGCTCACCACGCGACAGCTTGCGCGGGTCGACGCGGATACCGCCCTTCGCGCCGCCGTACGGCACGTTCACGGCCGCGTTCTTGACCGACATCCATGCGGACAACGCCATCACTTCCGACAGCGTCACGTCCTGGTGGTAGCGCACGCCGCCCTTGCCCGGGCCGCGCGACACGTTGTGCTGCACGCGATAGCCTTCGAAGTGCGCGACGGTGCCGTTGTCGAGCTCGATGGGGCAGTCGACGATCAGGATGCGCTTCGGACGCTTCAGCGTCTCGAGCCAGCGCGACAGCGAGCCGAGGTACGGCGCGACGCGATCGACTTGCTGAAGGTAGTTGCCCCACGGTCCGAGATCGTCGGCGTGCAGGTAGGACGGGATGGACTGCAATTGCGAAGACATGGATGCTCCAACGGTCAACAGGTGCGCACATTGTCGAAAAACCCGTTTTTTTTATCCAATGCCGTTTGCTTATTCGATTATGCGTTTCTTGCATGATCGCGATTTTTCGCAAATCCGCGGTCGATTTGCGCAAGAACGCACGCGATCGGTCATGTATCGCGTCCGAGAAAAATCGTGTTGTCGGGTGCGGGCCGGCTGCCGGTCAGCCGTCCGACAGGCGCCGCAAGGTCGCCGTCAGCCCGCCGCCATCAAGCGGCCACAATCAGGCGTCGGTATCGCGCAGCTCGTCGCGCACGACCTCCCACAGCGCGCGCACCAGCTTCTGGCGTGGATCGTCGCCCTGCAGCGCGAGCTTGTCGCAGTACAGCCGGATTTCCATCGTCAGCGTGAACGGATGCGCGCCGCCGCGCACCGACCGGTCGAGCCGGATCAGGCGACCACCGGCAACCGAGTCCTCGACCGCGCTGTGCGGCAGGAACGCGACGCCGTGGCCCGCAAGCGCCATCGCCTTCAGCCCTTCGGCCATGTCGGTTTCGTAGACGCGATCGAGGAACAGCCGGGTCGGCGCGTTCGCGACGATGACTTCCGTCATCCGGCCGAGATACGCGTTCGGCGTATACGACAGGTACGGCACGCGCGCGTCGGCCGTGCCGGGCAGCGTATAGCGCGGCCGGCCGGCGCGGCCGGGCGCCGAGAACGGGCTGATCGGCTCGCTGCCGAGGACCAGCATGTCGTAGCGCGCCGGGTCGAGTGCGACCGGATGGCTCGGATGGTGGTAACCCATCACGAGATCGCAGCCGCCCTCGACGAGCGACAGCACCGCGTCGTGCACGTTCAGCGCGCGCAGCCGCGTGTGGACCTGGCCCATCTTCGCCTCGATCCGCTGCAGCCAGCGCGGGAAATACGTGAGCGACAGCGTGTGCGGCACCGCGAACTCGATCGTCGGCACCGGCGCGCCGACGTGGCCGCGCAGCAGCGTGCGTGCCTCGTGCGCCTGCGACAGCATCGTCAGCGCCTGCTCGTAGAAGATCTGCCCGGCCTGCGTGAGCCGCGTCGGATAGACCGAACGATCGATCAGTTCGGTCGCGAGCCATGCCTCGAGCGCCTGGATGCGCCGCGAGAACGCCGGCTGCGACACGTGCCGCAGTTCGGCGGACCGGCTAAAGCTGCGCGTTTCCGCGAGCGAAACGAAGTCTTCGAGCCATTTCAGTTCCATGCAGGCGGGCGCGGCGGGCGGCGGTCGGGAAGAAGCCTGCATTCTACCGGCGGCCGGGCCCGGCCGGCGGCGTGGCGAGCGGCCCGGCGGCCCGCTGCGGACGGGCGCCGGCGCGGCGTTCGCCCGCGACGGCACCCGCCGGCCGGCCGCGGCCGGGATCGTCCCGCGCCGATGGTAAAATACCGGATTCTCCTCCCCTCGCTTGCCCCGGCTTCAAGGCCCGCCCGATCATGTCCGACACTCGTCCCGATACGCTTTTCGCCCTCACCGCGCTCTCGCCCATCGACGGCCGCTACGCCAGCAAGACCGAAGCGCTGCGCGACTGGCTCTCCGAAGCCGCCTTCATGCGCCACCGCGTCACCGTCGAGGTGCACTGGCTGATCGCGCTGTCGCGCGCCGGCTTCGCGGAAGTCCCGCGCTTCTCCGACGCCGCCGAGCAGTTCCTGCTGCAGCTCGCCGAGCGCTTCACCGCGCACGACGCCGCACGCATCAAGGAAATCGAGCGCGTGACGAACCACGACGTGAAGGCCGTCGAATACTGGCTGAAGGAATCGGTGAAGGGCCAGGCCGAACTCGAGAAGGCAAGCGAGTTCATCCACTTCGCGTGCACGTCCGAGGACATCAACAACACGTCGCACGGGATGATGCTCGCCGGCGCGCGCGAACACGTGATCGTGCCGGCGCTGCGCACGGTCTACCAGCGCCTCGTCGCGCTCGCGCACGCGCATGCCGAACAGCCGATGCTGTCGCGCACGCACGGCCAGCCGGCCAGCCCGACGACGCTCGGCAAGGAACTCGCGAACGTCGCCGCGCGTCTCGCGCGTGCGATCGCACGCATCGAGAAGGTCGAGATCCTCGGCAAGATGAACGGCGCGGTCGGCAACTTCAACGCGCATCTTTCCGCATATCCGGAATTCGACTGGGAAGCGTTCTCGCGCGACGTGATCGAGAACCGCCTGAAGCTCACGTTCAACCCGTACACGATCCAGATCGAGCCGCACGACTACATGGCCGAGCTGTTCGACGCGGTCGCACGCGCAAACACGATCCTGCTCGACCTCGACCGCGACGTGTGGGGCTACATCTCGGTCGGCTACTTCAAGCAGAAGACCAAGGCCGGTGAAATCGGCTCGTCGACGATGCCGCACAAGGTCAACCCGATCGACTTCGAAAACTCGGAAGGCAACCTCGGCCTCGCGAACGCGACGCTGCGCCACCTCGCCGACAAGCTGCCGGTGTCGCGCTGGCAGCGCGACCTGACCGACTCGACGGTGCTGCGCAACATGGGCGTCGCGCTCGGCTACTCGCTGCTCGCGTACGACTCGCTGATCCGCGGCCTCGACAAGCTCGAAGTGAACCCGCAGCGCCTGAACGAAGATCTCGACAACTGCTGGGAAGTGCTCGCCGAGCCGGTGCAGACGGTGATGCGCCGCTACGGCATCGAGAACCCGTACGAGCAGCTGAAGGAACTGACGCGCGGCAAGGGCATCACGCGCGAAGCGCTGCAGCAGTTCGTCGGCACGCTCGCGATCCCGCAGGACGCGAAGGATCGCCTGCTCGCGATGACGCCCGCGTCGTACATCGGCAAGGCCGTCGAACTCGCGAAGCGGATCGCATAAGCGCCGCCGTCGCCGGACGAACCAAAGCCCGATGCGAGCAATCGCATCGGGCTTTTTCCTTTTCGGGCGCTCAGAACGAAATCATCCGGCCCGGGTTGAGCGCACTCATCACGCTCATCGCGGCTTTCGCGGCCGGAATCGCGATCGGCGACAACTGTCGGCCGAGCGGAATCTCGCGATGGTCGATGCCGGTCAGCATCGAGAAATCGTCGTTGCGGCCGACGAAATCGTCGCAGATCGCCTTGCCGATCCGCACCGTCTGCGCGACGCCGTGGCCGCTCCAGCCCTGCACCATGTACATCGGCACGCGGCCGTCGGTCTTGCGGCTGTCGGTGGCGCCGTTCAGCGTGAAGTCGCTGACGCCGCTCCAGCAGTAATCGAGCGCGAAGCTGCCGTCCGCCTGCGGAAACACCGTGTTCAGCCGCGTCAGCAGATACGCGTTGACGTCGGGCTGCGCCCAGCAGGACCCGGTACCCTGCCCGCCGAACAGCAGGCGGTTGCCGCGCACCGGCCGGTAGTAGTCGATCTGGAACTGCGTGTCGTACACGGGCATGCCGGCCGGCATCAGCGTCGCGACATCGACGTCGAGCGGCGCCGTCACGCTCACGTACGTGAAGAACGGCACGGTCGTCGTGCCGCCGTCGTCGAGCAGGCGGAACGTCGTGTTGTGCAGCGCGAGCACGACGCCCTTGCGCGCGGTGATCGTGCCGCCCGGCGTCGTCGCGACGACGCCCGCGGGCGTCTCGTCGAGCTCGAGCACCTCGGTGCCCTCGAACAACGCGCCGCCGTTCAGCCGGAAGCCGTGCACGAGGCCGCGCACGAGCGCGAGCGGATGGATCTGGCCGCCGATCGCGTCGATCGCCGCGCCGTGGTACAGCCCCGAGCGCACGTATTCGTCGTGCAGCTGATGGCGGCCGACGAGCGTCACGCCCGCGTCGCCGAGATGGCGGCGCGCATCCGCGCCGTCGAGCAGCGCGCTCATGTGGCCGGGGTGGACGGCCGCGGTGACGTGGCCGCGCTTGCGATCGAGATCGAGCGCGTAACGCGCGCCGATCGCATCGATCAGGTCCATCGATTCGCCCGACGCGAAGCGCCACAGCCGCTTCGCATCGTCGTGCGACAGGTAATCGATCATGTCGGCCGCTTCCCAGCGCGCGAGGCCGGGCGTCAGCTGCCCGCCGTTGCGGCCCGATGCGGCCGAGCCGACGTGATGCTTGTCGACGAGGATCGTGTCGACGCCCGCTTCCGCTAGATGCAGCGCGGCCGATGCGCCGAGCAGGCCCGCGCCGATCACGAGCACGTCGCACACGGCATCGTGCGCGAGCGGCGCGCTGTTCGCATGGTGCGACAGCGACGCCTCGTACCAGTTGGCCGGGCGCTCGCCGTCGTGGCGGGACGGATCGCACCAGTTCCAGTTGTCTTTTTCGATGTTCAGTTGCGTTTCCACGAAACGCGATTCGCCCTGGATCAGGGGCTTGTGATTGAAAGTCATGATTGCACTTGCATGGTCTTGGGCCGCCTTCGAAGTGCCTGTTGGCTTCGCGGGTGGGGCAGCCGGTTCCACTTGGGTGTCAACGAGATAAAGGGCGCGATGGCCCGTGTTGACGGCGGGCACGCTCGTGCCGCCTGGGTCCCGGACCGTGCGAAAGCACGCATTGAAAAGTACCGGGACACCCAATTTCTACACCGCAGAAATAATTCTACAGTGTAGAATAAGCTTTCGTCAAGTTTACAGCCGGGCCTGTGCCGGCTGCCCGGTCCGATCGATGAAAGACAAACCCGCCCAGGGCCCGCGCGGCCTCGACAAGGACGCGATCGTCGCAGCCGCGCTCGCGCTGCTCGAAGACGTCGGCGAAGCCGCGTTCAGCGTGCGCAAGCTCGCGCAGTCGGTCGGCTGCGACCCGATGAGCGTGCTGTATCACTTCAAGTCGAAGGATGGCCTGAGCCGCGCGATCGCGAACGCGCTGTCGCGCTCGCTCGTGCCGGTCGACCCCACCTTGCCGTGGCGCGAGCGGCTGCGCGACCTCGCGCGCCAGTACCGCGCGCTCGCGCTGCGCCACCCGGCCGCGTTCGCGCTCCTGCAGCGCCACATGAGCACAGGGCCGGCCGATCTCGCGCACATCGAGGCCGTGCATCGCGCACTGGTCGACGCCGGCATCCCGCGCGCGGCGCTGCCGTCGGTGTGCGTCGGCTGGTATGCGAGCGTGATCGGGCTCGCCGCCGCCGAGGCCGGCGGTCTCACGCGGCCCGCGAACGACGTGGAGCTGGAGGAGATGAACGCACTGTCGGACACCGAGCATCCGCTCGTCCGGTCCGCCGCCCCGCTCTATGCACAGCTCGATCCGGAGATCGTGCACGACACGATGCTCGACGTGCTGCTCGACGGCATCGCGAAGCGCGCGCACGCGGCCTGACCGGCTGGCGCGCCGCCAACGAAAAGGCGCCCCGAAGGGCGCCTTTGTCATGACGATTGCCGCGAACCGTGCTCAGTGCTGATGCGCGATGTCGATCTTCAGCATCACCTGATCGACGATCTGTTCGGGCGTCAGCTCGATGCTGACCACGATCGCTTCGTCCGGGCCCGGCTCCTCGAGCGTGTCGAGCTGGCTCTTCAGCAGCGACGGATCGAAGAAATGGCCGGTGCGGGTCTTCAGGCGCTCGTGCAACACCTCGAACGAACCCTTCAGATACACGAACCGCACGTCGGTGTCGGTGCCGCGCAGCACGTCGCGGTACGAACGCTTCAGCGACGAACACGTGAACACGGCCGTCTCGCCCGCGCGCTGCTTTTCCTCGATGGCCTCGCGGATCGAGCGCAGCCACGGCCAACGGTCGTCGTCGGTCAGCGGAATGCCGTTGTGCATCTTTTCCTTGTTCGCCGCGCTGTGAAACGCGTCGCCGTCGGTATAGCTGCACGACAGGCGTTCCGCCAGCATTTCGCCGATTCGCGACTTGCCCGCGCCCGACACGCCCATTGCGATCAGAATCATTGACTACCCCTTGTTACAAAACCATGCTCAGCAGCAGCGTGAAGCTCAGGCCGAGCACCGAGATGATCGTTTCGAGCAGCGTCCACGTCTTGAACGTCTGGCCGACCGTCATCCCGAAATATTCCTTGATCAGCCAGAAGCCGCCGTCGTTCACGTGCGAGAAGATCAGCGAGCCCGAGCCCGTCGCGAGCACCAGCAGTTCCGGACGGACCGCCGCGCCCGACGCCGCCGCGATCGGTGCGACGATGCCGCAGGCCGTCGTCATCGCGACCGTTGCCGAGCCCGTGGCCAGACGAATCAGCGCGGCGACGAACCAGCCGAGCAGCAGCGGCGACAGGTGCGCCTGGGTGGCGGTTGCGACGATCTGCTGCGAGATCCCGCTATCACGCAGGATACCGCCAAAGCCGCCGCCCGCGCCGACGATCAGCGTGATCCCGGCGATCGGTGCCAGGCACTCGCCGCAGAACTTCTGGATCTGGTCGCGGTTGAAGCCCTGCAGCTTGCCGAACGTGAAGAAGCTCACGAGCACGGCGATCAGCAGCGCGACGTCCGAGTTGCCGGCAAAGCGCAGCAGGTTGTTCGGCAGCGTCTTCGGCGCGAACAGCAGGTCGGCCCAGCTGCCGACCAGCATCAGGATCACCGGCAGCAGGATCGTGAACAGCGTGATGCCGAAGCCCGGCAGCTCGCGCTTCTTGCCTTCGGTGTGCGTGTCGACGAATTGCGCGGCGAGCGGGTTGTTCTCCGGCAGCTTCACGAACTTCGAGATCGTCAGCGCGAACAGCGGGCCCGCGACGATCGCGGTCGGCACGCCGACGATCAGGCCGAATGCGATTGTCTTGCCGATATCGGCGCCGTACTGCTGGACCGCGAGCAGCGCGGCCGGGTGCGGCGGGATCAGCCCGTGCACGACCGACAGGCCGGCCACCATCGGCAGGCCGACGACGAGCAGCGACTTGCCGGTGCGCTTCGCGACGTTGAACGCGATCGGGATCAGCAGCACGAAGCCGACTTCGAAGAACACCGGCAGGCCGACGATGATCGCGACGAACATCATCGCCCAGTGGATGTTCTTTTCACCGAACCAGTCGATCAGCGTGGTCGCGATCCGTTCGGCGCCGCCCGATTCGGCCATCATCTTGCCGAGCATCGTGCCGAGGCCGACGACGATCGCGATGTGGCCGAGCGTATTGCCGTTGCCCGTCTCGAACGACTTGACGATCTTGTCCATCGGCATCCCGACCACCAGGCCGAGGCCGAGCGACACGATGATGAGCACCAGGAACGGATAGATCTTGAACCGCGCGATCATCACGATCAACGCCACGATCGCGATCACGGTATAGATGAGCAGCATGCTGCCTTGGACAGCCCCCATGTGGACTCCTCCTTGGGATTATTCGAACCGGGCGGATCGTTGCGAGTATGCCCGGCTATGCAGGTCTCCGAAACAGCGGGGAGACCCCCACCGTCAGGACGCTGAATTTTACTTATCTTTACGGCCCGCGGATAGAACCGGTTCCATCAGCAAAAACCCTCGGTAAAACAAGCATTAAGCGCTTGTTTCACGAGGGTCAGACTACCATTTAGTACAAGTCTTAACGGGGGAGCTGGCTCGCGGCTTGCGCGAGACGCGTGACTTCGGCCCAGTCCTGCGCGGCGAGCGCGGCCTTCGGCGTGAGCCACGAGCCGCCGACGCACACGACGTTCGGCAGCTTCAGGAAATTCGGCGCGGTGTCGACCGTAATGCCGCCCGTCGGGCAGAACTTCAGCGCCGGGAACGGGCCGTGGAAGGCCTGCAGCATCGGCACGCCGCCGGCCTGCTGCGCGGGGAAGAACTTCACGATCTCGTAGCCGAATTCGAGTGCCTGGATGATGTCGCTCGGCGTCATCACGCCCGGCAGCAGAGGCAGGCCCGCGTCGAGCGACGCGAGGTGCAGGTCCTTCGTCAGGCCCGGCGACACGCCGAACTTCGCGCCGGCCTTCTTCGCCTGCGCGCAGTGCTCGGGCTTCGTGATCGTGCCGACGCCGACGACGATGTCGTCCGCGAGCTGGCTCGCGCGCTGGATCGCCTCCAGGCCGGCCGGCGTGCGCAGCGTGATCTCGAGCACCTTCACGCCGCCCGCGTGCAACGCACGCGACACGTGTTCGCCCTGCTCGACCGAGTCGAATGCGAGCACCGGAATGACCGGGCCCAGCTTCACGATTTCAGCAATCGTCTTCATCAAATTCGCTCCTTGAAATTCATGCGTCGACGCGGACGGCCGTTTCGCCGACCAGCGTCCCGAAAACCGATGCGCCCTGCTCGGCCGGCGCCGCGGCCGCGCGGAACACGCCGAACAGTTCGCGTCCGAAACCGACCTCGTTCTCGGCCTGGTGCAGCGGCTGCGCGACCGGGCGCGCGTGCCACTCGGCGGCGTCGACGTCGATGTCGAGCACGCCGGCTTCCGCGTCGATCACGAGCGTGTCGCCCGTCTTCACCTTGCCGAGCGGGCCGGCCAGCAGCGCTTCCGGCGACACGTGGATCACGGCCGGCACCTTGCCCGACGCGCCCGACATGCGGCCGTCGGTCACCAGCGCGACGTGGAAGCCCTGATCCTGCAGCACGCCGAGCAGCGGCGTCAAACGGTGCAGCTCGGGCATCCCGTTCGCGCGCGCGCCCTGGAAGCGCACGACCGCGACGAAATCGCGCTTCAGCTCGCCGCGATCGAACGCTTCCTGCACGGCTTCCTGCGAATCGAACACGATCGCGGGCGCCGTCACCTTGCGGTGTTCGGGCGCGACCGCCGAAATCTTGATCACGCCGCGGCCGAGCCGGCCCTGCATCAGGCGCAGGCCGCCGTCCGGCTGGAACGGTTCGCGGATGCCGCGCAGCACCTTCGTGTCGTGGCTCTCGGCCGCGCCGTCGACCCACGCGAGCTTGCCGTCGATCAGCTTCGGCTCCTTCGTGTAGTGCGACAGCCCCTTGCCGGCAACCGTCGTCACGTCCTCGTGCAGCAGCCCGCCTTCGAGCAGGTTGCGCACCAGGAACGCGACGCCGCCCGCCGCGTGGAAATGGTTCACGTCGGCCTTGCCGTTCGGGTAGATCTTCGCGAGCAGCGGCACGACCGCCGACAGTTCGTCGAAATCGTTCCAGTCGATCAGGATGCCGGCCGCGCGCGCGATCGCGACGAGGTGCAGCGTGTGGTTGGTCGAACCGCCCGTCGCGAGCAGCGCGACGATCCCGTTGACGATCGCCTTCTCGTCGATCACATGGCCGATCGGCGTGTACTGGCCGCGCTCGACGGTCAGGTCGAGCACGCGGCGCGCGGCCTCGGCCGTCAGCGCGGTGCGCAGCGGCGTGTGCGGATGGACGAACGCCGAACCCGGCAGGTGCAGGCCCATCAGCTCCATCAGCATCTGGTTGCTGTTCGCGGTGCCGTAGAACGTGCAGGTGCCGTGGCCGTGATACGCGGCCGATTCGGCTTCGAGCAGCGCGTCGCGGCCAACCTGGCCGGTCGCGAACTGCTGGCGGATCTTCGCCTTGTCGTCGTTCGACAGGCCGCTCGTCATCGGGCCGGCCGGCACGAAGATGGTCGGCAGGTGGCCGAACTGCAGCGCGCCGATCAGGAGGCCCGGCACGATCTTGTCGCAGATGCCGAGGCACAGCGCCGCGTCGAACATGTTGTGCGTGAGCGCGATCGCCGTGCCCATCGCGATCGCCTCGCGCGAGAACAGCGACAGCTCCATCCCCGGGTTGCCCTGCGTAACGCCGTCGCACATCGCCGGCACGCCGCCCGCGAACTGCGCGACACCGCCGTTCTCGCGCGCGGCGACCTTGATGATGTCGGGGAAATCCTTGTAAGGCGCATGCGCGGACAGCATCTCGTTGTACGAGGACACGATGCCGATGTTCGGCTCGCGGATCGTCTTGATCGCGAACTTGTCGCTGCCCTCGAGGCCCGCGAAGCCGTGCGCGAGGTTCGCGCAGGACAGCGCGCCGCGCGCCGGGAACTTGCCCTGCGCGCCGTCGATGCGCTGCAGATAGGCGGAACGGGTCGATTGGCTGCGGGCGATCACGCGTTCGGTGACCTTCGCCAGAGTGGGGTGCAGCGACGTCATGCTGGGCGCTCCTGTATGCCGGCCGACACCGGCGGTTGGAATCGTGGGGACGGTCGAATGCATCGACTGAACGAAGCCAGTCTAGTAGAAAAACTACACGCATGCAATGCGGATCGATTCGCGCGTAACCCTTACTCCCGCCACCAGTATGGCATCACCTAGTGAAAACCCTAATCACCACTCCAATCGCCTCGCCGGAAGCACCACGATAACGCTAGCATTTTCATGTAGATTTTCTACAATTCGATTGCGATACACTCGCTCATCCGAACCCGATTTCCATCTGCCGTCCCATGCTGCCTCGCATTGAAGCGATCCGCGCCGAGTTGCGCCCGTCCGAGCGCAAGCTCGCCGACTACATCCTCGCCGCGCCGCGCGAGGTGCTCGACCTCGCGATGACCGAGCTGTCGACGCGCGCGGGCGTCAGCCAGCCGACGATTGCGCGCTTCTGCCAGGCGCTCGGCTGCAGCGGTTTTCGCGAATTCAAGATCCGGCTCGCGCAGAGCGTCGCGCCGGGCGTGTCGTCGGTGTATCGCGACGTCGAGCCCGACGAACCGGCGCCCGGCATCATCGGCAAGGTGTTCGACCGCACGATCGGCGCGCTGATCGAGGTGCGCAACAGCCTGTCCGCGGGCAGCGTCGCCGATGCGATCGCGCTGCTGTCGAACGCGTCGCGGATCGAGTTCTACGGCGCCGGCGGCTCGGGCATCGCCGCGCAGGACATCCAGCACAAGTTCTTCCGGCTCGGCGTGCCGAGCGTTGCGTATTCGGATCCGCACACGTTCTCGATGTCGTCGGCGCTGCTCGGGCCGCACGACGTCGTCGTCGCGATCTCAAACACCGGCCGCACGCGCGACATCGTCGACGCCGCGCGCTCCGCGCTCGCGTGCGGCGCGAAAGTCGTCGCGATCACGCAGAGCCATTCGCCGCTCGCGAAGCTCGCGACGGTGAGCCTCGCGTCGAACGTCGCCGAGGAAACGGACGTGTTCTCGCCGATGACGTCGCGGATGTCGCATCTCGCGATCGGCGACATCCTCGCGGTCGGCGTCGCGCTGTCGCGCGGCCCAGCGCTGATGGAACGGGTCGGCCGCGCGAAGGAAGCGATCACGCGCCGGCGTATCGACGACGGCGCGAAGGATTGAACAAGCCATGCGGTAAGGCGCGTAAACGACAACGGCGCCCCGAAGGGCGCCGTTGCGCATGGATCGACGCCGGTACTCGCCGGCCGCACCTCGCCGGCCGCACCGCTCAAAACGGCTTGATCACGACCAGCGCGACCGCCGCGAGCATGCCGAGCACCGGCAGCTCGTTGAACACGCGATACCACTTGTCGGTGCGGCGGTTCTCGCCGCGCTCGAACACCCGCAGCAGGTGCCCGCAGTACGCGTGGTAGACGACGAGCAGCAGCACGACCGTCACCTTCGCGTGAATCCAGCCCTGCCCCTGCCCGATGCCGATCACGAGCCAGAGCCACAGCCCGCAGGCCAGCGCCGGCACCGCGATCATCGTCATGAAGCGGAACAGCTTGCGCGCCATCAGCAGCAGGCGTCGCACGGCGGCCGGATCGGTTTCCATGGCCAGGTTCACGTAGATGCGCGGCAGGTAGAACAGCCCCGCGAACCACGCGGCGATCAGAACGACATGGAACGTCTTGACCCAGAGCATTGCCATCGGTTGTGCGCCTCGCTTTACTGGCGGCCTTCGCCGTGTCCGAGCACGATGTACTTCAGCGACGTCAGCCCTTCCAGGCCCACGGGGCCGCGTGCGTGCAGCTTGTCGTTCGAGATGCCGATCTCCGCGCCGAGGCCGAATTCGAAGCCGTCCGCGAAGCGCGTCGACGCGTTGACCATCACGCTCGCCGAATCGACCTCGCGCAGGAAACGCATCGCGCGGTCGTGATCCTCGGTGACGATCGCATCCGTGTGATGCGAGCCGTACTGGTTGATGTGCTCGATCGCGGCGTCGAGGCCGTCGACGACCTTGATCGCGAGCACCGGCGCGAGGTATTCGGTGTGCCAGTCTTCCTCGGTCGCATCGACGAGCGGACCAATGCCCGCATCGGCGAGCACCGCGCGCGCGGCCGCATCGACGCGCAGCTCGACCTGCTTGTCGCGATACAGCTTGCCGAGCGGCGGCAGCAGCTTCGCCGCGATGCCGCTCGCGACGAGCAGCGTCTCCATCGTGTTGCAGGTGCCGTAGCGGTGCGTCTTCGCGTTGTCGCAGACGGTCAGCGCCTTGTCGAGATCGGCGCGATCGTCGACGTACACGTGGCAGATGCCGTCGAGGTGCTTGATCATCGGCACGCGCGCCTCGTTGATCAGGCGCTCGATCAGGCTCTTGCCGCCGCGCGGCACGATCACGTCGACGTATTCGGTCATCGTGATCAGCTTGCCGACCGCCGCGCGATCGGCCGTCGCGACGACCTGCACCGCGTCCTGCGGCAGGCCGGCTGCCGCGAGCCCTTCGCCGATCAGCTTCGCGAGCGCCGCGTTCGATTCGAGCGCTTCGGAGCCGCCGCGCAGGATCGTTGCGTTGCCCGACTTCAGGCACAGCGCGGCCGCGTCGATCGTCACGTTCGGGCGCGACTCGTAGATGATGCCGATCACGCCGAGCGGCACGCGCATCTGGCCGACCTGGATCCCGCTCGGGCGGTACTTGAGGTTGCCGATCTCGCCGATCGGATCGGCCAGCGACGCGACCTGGCGCAGGCCTTCGACCATCGTCTTCAGCGCCTTGTCGGACAGCGTCAGGCGGTCGACGAATGCTGCATCGAGCCCCTTTTCACGGGCGCGGGCGACGTCGCGCGCGTTCGCGTCCTTCAGCGCCTGCGCGTCGCGTTCGATCGCGCGGGCCACGGCGTCGAGCGCCGCGTTCTTCGCGGCCGTGCTGGCGCGCGCCATCGCGCGGGAAGCGTGCCGGGCGCGACGGCCCAGGTCGGTCATGTACTGATCGATATCCATCGTGTGACTCGAGAAGCGAGCCGCGCTGGGCGGCATGAATTCGTGGGGAGCGTGGAGGCCATCCGCGGGACGGCGATCCGGGCGCGGCGGCCGAAAAGCCGCCCCGACTATCGAAGTATTGTAAGCGGGTTGCGCAGCGCGCGCAGAAGGCCCGAACGGGACCTAGCGTCGCACGCGACCCGCGGTCGGCGGTCGCTCGCCGCGCGCGCCCGCGACCGTCATCGCGAGCTGGAACAGCCCGTCCCACGGATCGGGCGGCGGTTCGTCCTGCGTGCGGCGACCCGGCACGACGGCCGTAAGCCCCTTGACCTGCCGGTCGAGCTTCGCGGCGAATGCAAGCGCCTTCTCGAGCACGGGTTCCGACACGCGATTCAGCGCGGGGCCGATCAGCCGCTCACGCGGGCCCCACACGCGGTTCTCGCGCAGCAGCGTCGCCAGCGGCTTGCCGGCCGTCGCGCCGCGCTTGATCCGCAGCAGCGTGCGCAACTCCTCGACGACGGCCCACATCACGAGCACGATCGCCTCGCCCTCGCCCTTCAGCCCGTCGATCATCCGCGCGAGCCGCGCGGCGTCGCCGGCAAGCATCGCTTCGTTCAGCTTGAACACGTCGTAGCGCGCGACGTTCAGCACCGCATCGTGCACCTGCTCGAACGACAGCGCGCCCTGCGGATACAGCAGCCCGAGTTTCTGGATTTCCTGGTGTGCGGCGAGCAGGTTGCCTTCGACGCGCTCAGTGATGAACTGCAATGCGCGCCGCCCGTCGTCGCCGGCCGCGACCCGCTGGCCCTGCATCGACAGACGCTGGCCGATCCAGTTCGGCAGTTGCGCGCGGTCGACCGGATCGATCTTCAGCGCGACGCCGCCGTTCTGCAGCGCGGTAAACCATGCGGATTTCTGCGTGGCCGCGTCGAGACGCGGCAACGTGACGAGCATCAGCGCATCGGGATTCGGCGTGGCCGCGAGCGTCTTCAGCGCATCCGCGCCTTCCTTGCCGGGCTTGCCCGACGGAATGCGCAGCTCGATCAGCTGGCGCTCGCCGAACAGCGACATCGCCTGGGTCGCGCCGAGCAGCACGCTCCAGTCGAAGCCGCGCTCGACCGTATGCACCGACCGCTCGGTGAAGCCGGCCGCGCGCGCGGCCGCACGAATGCGGTCGCACGCTTCCTGCGCGAGCAGCGGCTCGTCGCCGTAGACGGTATAGAGCCCGGCCAACCCCTTCGCGAGGTGCGGCTCCAGCGCATCAAGTCGCAATTGCATCGGTGCGTGCGCCGTCGATCAGAGCGGCGGCGGCGGCAGCGGCGCGCGCGGCGAGACGCCCGGCACCACGTCCTCCGGCGCCGGCGTCAGCGAGTGGACGATCGCGAGACGCCGCATCAACTGGTCGACCGCATCGTTCTGCATGTCGCCGTACAGGATGTCGGCTTCCTGCGCCTTCGCGTTCGTGTACTGGTCGCTGTACGTCATCGCGCGGTTCAGCGCGATCGCGCTCGTCGGGATCAGCACGGTGCCGTCCTTGCTCGTCAGCGTGTAGTTCAGCGTATAGAACAGCGCGTATTCCTGCGCCGACCCGTACTTGTTGAGTGTCAGCGTGTTCTGCCCGCGCGACTCCCACATGCGCAGCACGGCGTCGGCGTCGTCCGCCGACTTGACGATCTTCGTGTCGCTGCCGGCCTCGACGAGACGCGTGAGCCGCGCCGCGACAGCCGCCGGCGCGCCGGCCACCAGCAGGTGCTTGAACGCATAGTCCTGCTGGCCGCGCAACTGGAAGCCGCATGCCGACAGCGCGACCGCGCTGCCGACGAGCATCAAAAACGATCTGCGGATCACCTTCGCTCCTTCTGGGTACGTCCGACGGCCGGCGGCCGTCAGACGACGATGTTCACGAGGCGGCCCGGCACGACGACGATCTTCTTCGCCGGCTTGCCGTCGCTGAACTTCGCGAACGCGTCGTCGGCCACTGCCGCGGCTTCGATCGCCTCGCGGCTCGCGTCCTTCGCGACCTTCAGCGCGCCGCGCACCTTGCCGTTCACCTGCAGCACGAGTTCGATCTCGGCCTGCTCGAGCGCGGCCTCGTCGACCTTCGGCCACGGCGCATCGAGCAGCGGGCCGAATTCGTCCGCGTAGCCGAGCGCCTTCCACAGCTCGAACGTGACGTGCGGCACGACCGGGTACAGCACGCGCAGCAGCACGCCGTACGTTTCGCGCAGCACGCCGGGCGTTGCGCCCTTCGCGCCGTCGACCGCATTCAGCATCTTCATCGCGGCCGACACGACCGTGTTGTACTGCAGGCGCTGGTAGTCGAAATCGGCCTGCTTCAGCACGCTGTAGATCTCGCGGCGCAGCGCCTTGTCGGCTTCGCCGAGCGCAGCCGCATCGAAGCCCGCGCGCGCGGCGAGCGCTTCGCGGTTCGCATGGCCGAAGCTCCACACGCGGCGCAGGAAGCGGCTCGCGCCCTCGACGCCCGCGCCCGACCACTCGAGCTGCTGCTCGGGCGGCGCGGCGAACATCGTGAACAGGCGCGCGGTATCGGCGCCGTACAGGTCGATCAGCACCTGCGGATCGACGCCGTTGTTCTTCGACTTCGACATCTTCTCGATGCCGCCGAGCACGACCGGCTCGCCGTCCGTGTTCAGCGTCGCGCCGACCGGGCGGCCCTTGTCGTCGTGCGTGACCGTCACG
Organism: Burkholderia sp. S-53; assembly: GCF_025560745.1. Classification (NCBI taxonomy): domain Bacteria; kingdom Pseudomonadati; phylum Pseudomonadota; class Betaproteobacteria; order Burkholderiales; family Burkholderiaceae; genus Burkholderia; species Burkholderia sp. S-53. Next base: position 661,054 of record NZ_CP090483.1, on the reverse strand, counting down.
TCGGCCGGGTTGTACCAGGTCTTCTTGCCCGATGCGTCTTCGCGGTAGAACGTCTCGTTCAGCACCATCCCCTGCGTGAGCAGGTTCTTCGCCGGCTCGCCGAACTTCACGAGGCCGAGGTCGCGCATCACCTTGGTCCAGAAGCGCGAATACAGCAGGTGCAGGATCGCGTGCTCGATGCCGCCGATGTATTGGTCCATCGGCATCCAGTAGTCGGTGCGCGCGTCGACCATCGTCTCGGCGTCCGGCGCCGTGTAGCGCGAGAAGTACCACGACGAATCGACGAAGGTATCCATCGTGTCGGTTTCGCGCTTCGCGGCCGCGCCGCACTTCGGGCACGTGCAGTTCAGGAACGCTTCCGACTTCGCGAGCGGGTTGCCCGAGCCGTCCGGCACGAGGTCTTCCGGCAGCACGACGGGCAGATCCTGCTCCGGCACCGGCACGTCGCCGCACGACGGGCAGTGGATGATCGGGATCGGCGTGCCCCAGTAGCGCTGGCGCGATACGCCCCAGTCGCGCAGGCGCCACGTGACCTGCTTGTCGCCGAAACCGCCGGCGTTCAGGTCGGCCGCGATCGCGTCGACCGCATCCGCGTAGCGCAGGCCGTCGTACTTGCCGCTGTTCACGCAGGCCGCGACTTCCTTGTCGCCGTACCACTCCTGCCACGCGTCGAGCGAGTACGTCTGGCCTTCGGCCGCGATCACCTGCTTGATCGGCAGGTCGTACTTCTTCGCGAACGCGAAATCGCGCTCGTCGTGCGCGGGCACGCCCATCACCGCGCCTTCGCCATAGCTCATCAGCACGTAGTTGCCGATCCACACCTCGACGGGTTCGCCCGTCAGCGGGTGCGTGACCGAGAAGCCCGTCGCGACGCCCTTCTTCTCCATCGTCGCGACATCGGCCTCGGCGACGCCGCCGCGCTTGCATTCGTCGATGAACGCCAGCAGCTCGGGCTTGTCCTGGGCGAGGCGCGTGGCGAGCGGATGCTCGGCCGCGACCGCGCAGAACGTGACGCCCATGATCGTGTCGGCGCGCGTCGTGAACACGCGCAGCAGCTTCTTCTCGCCGTCGAGTTCGTACGGGAAGCCGAAGTTCACGCCGAAGCTCTTGCCGATCCAGTTCTGCTGCATGATCTTCACGCGCTCGGGCCAGCCGAGGCCGTCGAGATCGTTCAGCAGCTCATCCGCGTACTGCGTGATCCGCAGGTAGTACATCGGGATCTCGCGCTTCTCGACGAGCGCGCCCGAACGCCAGCCGCGGCCGTCGATCACCTGCTCGTTCGCGAGCACGGTCTGGTCGACCGGATCCCAGTTCACGGTGCCCGTCTTCTTGTACGCGATGCCCTTCTCGAGCATCTTCAGGAACAGCCACTGGTTCCACTTGTAATAGTCGGGCTTGCAGGTCGCGATCTCGCGCGACCAGTCGATCGCGAGGCCCATCGACTGCATCTGGCCCTTCATGTAGTCGATGTTGTCGTAGGTCCACTTCGCGGGCGGCACGCCGTTCGCCATCGCGGCGTTCTCGGCCGGCATCCCGAACGCATCCCAGCCCATCGGCATCAGCGTGTTGTAGCCGTTCATCCGCAGATAGCGGTACATCACGTCGTTGATCGTGTAGTTGCGCACGTGACCCATGTGCAGCTTGCCGGACGGGTACGGCAGCATCGACACGCAGTAGAACTTCGGCTTCTGCGAATCTTCCTTCGTCTTGTAGACATCGGCTGCGCGCCAGTCGCCCTGGGCGGCGGCTTCGACGTCGGCGGGTACGTATCTCTCGTGCATGGTGTGGTTCGGACTAGGCTTTAAGCGGCGCGACGGCTCGCGCGCAGGTGTGGATCGAAAATCGTGCTTGCCCGGCGGACATGCAGGTTCGCTGTTGCCGGCCCCGTTCACGGTTTCCGGGCATTTTCCGGGTAACCCGCAGCATGCCCGGGTAGCCTGGAAAATTCCGGGTTACCTGAAACAGCCTGCCAACCGGGAAAAACGTTGATTATACCGCCCGCGCCGACCCATTCGGCCGGTCTTGCGGCGGTCGGCCGATCGCGCGGCGGGTGTGGGCCGGCCGGACGATCCGCTCAGCGGTTCGCCGGCACGGCAGACGGCGCAGCGGAACCGCCCGCCTGCGGCGGCACGTCGGTCACGAAGCCGATCCGCACGAGGCCCGCGGCCTGCGCGGCGCCCATCACCTGCGCGATCACGTCGTAGCGCGTCGCGCGCGACGCACGCAGTCGCAGTTCGGGCGGGCTGCCGCCCGCGGCGGCGGCCCGGAAGCGCGCGGGCAGCGCGTCGAGCGCAACCGGCGCGTCGTCCCAGTACAGCTTGCCCGCGTCGTCGATCGACAGCGTCACGGATTGCGGCGTGTCGCGCGCGACGCTGGCCGCGACCTTCGGCAAGTCGAGCCGGATCGCGTGCGTCATCAGCGGCGCGGTAATGATGAAGATGACGAGCAGCACGAGCATCACGTCGATCAGCGGCGTCATGTTGATCTCCGCCATCGGCGCGGAGGTCTTGTGGTGCTCGAGCCCGCCGAATGCCATGGTCGTTCCTCCCGGGCCGGTGCGTCAGGCGTCCTGCGCGCACACGAATACGTGCAGGTCGCGCGCGAAGCCGTCGAGTTCCTCGGCGAGCTGCCGCACGAGCCGGCCGAGGATGTTGTAGGCCAGCACCGCCGGAATCGCGACGACGAGCCCGAACGCGGTCATGATCAGCGCCTCGCCGACCGGCCCCGCGACGTTCTCGATCTGCGCCTGCCCGCTCGCGGCGATGCTGCCGAGCGCGTGGTAGATGCCCCACACGGTGCCGAGCAGCCCGACGAACGGCGCGGTGCTGCCGATCGACGCGAGCAGCACCTGGCCGAATTCGAGACGCCGCTGCGAGCGCAGCATCGCATGGCGCAACGCACGCAGCACGCGTTCGCTGCGCTCCACGCGCGCGGCCAGCGCGGCCGGATCGTGGTCGTCGGCCGCGTCGCGCGCGGCTTCGGCGAGCGGCACGAACACGCGCTCGCGGTCGGCGCCGGCGAGCGCGGCGATGCCAGCGTCGAGCGACGGCGCACGCCAGAACGCGGCGAGCGCACGCGGCCCCTGCCGCTTCGCGCGGACCAGCAGCCAGGCTTTCATGAAGAGGAAGCACCAGCTGGCGACGGACATCGCCAGCAGCACATAGGCAACGGCATGCGTGATCGCATCGCCGCTTTCGAGGTAGTGGACAACGCCGGTGGGAATCGCCATCGGAGTTTCCCCGTTGGGTGTCAGCGCAGGCCGAGCACGTCCTGCATGTCGAACAGGCCGGCGCCGCGCGCCGACAGGAAGCGGACCGCACGCAGCGCGCCCTGCGCATACGACACGCGGCTCGACGACTTGTGCGTGATCTCGATGCGCTCGCCGATCCCGGCGAACAGCACGGTGTGATCGCCGACGATGTCGCCGCCGCGCACCGCGGCAAAGCCGATCGACGACGGATCGCGTTCGCCCGTCACGCCGTGGCGGCCGTACACCGCGCAATCGTCGAGCGAGCGCCCGAGCGCGCCGGCGACGGCTTCGCCCATCATCAGCGCGGTGCCCGACGGCGCATCGACCTTGTGGCGGTGATGCGCCTCGATGATCTCGATGTCGTAGCCGTGCGAGAAATGCTTTGCCGCGAATTCGAGCAGCTTCAGCGTGACGTTCACGCCGACGCTCATGTTCGCCGCGAACACGATGCCGATCTTGCCCGCAGCGGCCTGCAGTTCGGCCTTCTGTTCGGCGGTGAAGCCGGTCGTGCCGATCACGAGCTTCACGTCGTGGCGCAGCGCGGCCTCGATGTGCGCGATCGTGCCTTCCGGACGCGTGAAATCGATCAGGTAGTCGGCCTGCGCGAACACGGCGTCGAGGTCGTCGGTCAGCTTGATCCCGGTTTCCTTGCCGAGGAACGCGCCTGCGTCCTGGCCGAGGAACGGCGAATCGGCGCGGTCGAGCGCGCCGACGAGCTGGGCGTCGGGATCGTTGAGAACGGCTTCGATCAGCATCCGGCCCATTCGGCCCGATGCGCCGGCAATCGCAATCTTCATGGCTTTCTACACGACAGGTCTAAAGGCGGGCGGCGCTAGCCGCCCGGTTTCCGCACGCCGGCCGCTTACTGCGACTGGGCCGGCGCGGTGATCGGCTGGTTCTGCAGCGTGTCCGAGCCTTGCGGGCCGACCGGCGGCGACGCCTCGCTCGACACGTTCGGCTGCGGCGGACGATGGAACTGGAACTGCGGCTGGATCGCCGGCACCGCGCCCGGCGGCTGGCCGCCTGGCACCGGCGCACCGCCGGCAGCCTTCGTGGACGGCGTGAAGCGGCGCGCGCTCGAGCCCTGACCCGACACCTGGTTGGTCGCGCGGTTCGCCGCGCGGGCGGCCTGCGCGTTCGCATCCTGGTCGACCACCGCGCCGGACGCCGGCACGACGGACGGGCTGGCGACGGTGTCGGGCGCCGGCTCGCTCGCCGCTTGCGCAGCGCGCGCGGCAGCAGCCTCGGAAGCGGCCTTCGCCGCCGCGGCCGCCTTCGCCTTCCTGCCGCCGCGATCGCCGTCGATGTCGGCCAGCAGGTCGAGCTCGGACGGCAGGTTCTCGGCGCCCGTCCAGCCCGCCAGGCGATCGCCCGCGAAGGTCACGACGAGATCGCGCTGCTGGACGATCGCCGTCGAGCCGCGCTTGAAGTAGAAGAGGTAATCCCAGCGGTCGGCGTGGAACATGTCCGCCAGCAGCGGCGTGCCGAGCAATGCGCGCACCTGCTCGCGCGTCATGCCGACCTGCAGTTGTGCGGCCTTCTCCTGCGACACGAAGTTGCCCTGCACGACGGTGATCCGATAGGGCGTGATGCTCTGCGCGATGCGCTGCGTCACGCTGTCGTACGACGAACAACCAGCCAGCGCCGCAACGGCGGCGGCAGCGATGATGGCACTCCGCATGCGACTCCTCTGAAAGTGCGAAAGCGTTTCTGGGATCATTTCCTTCACCGTGCTGGCCCGCGTCGCGGGCCGCGCGTGTATCTGGAACGGCGAAAAGCCGGTAACATTGAAGCCCTGCATTGTACTCTAGGGATGCCTAGCCATGACCAATCCGACGGATCTCAAGAATATCGGGCTAAAGGCCACCCTACCGCGCCTCAAGATTCTCGAGATCTTCCAGCAGAGCCCCGTGCGCCACCTGACGGCCGAAGACGTCTACCGGAACCTGCTCAACGAGCAGCTCGACATCGGCCTCGCCACGGTCTACCGCGTGCTTACGCAGTTCGAGCAGGCCGGCCTGCTCACGCGCAGCAACTTCGAATCCGGCAAGGCCGTGTTCGAACTGAACGAAGGCTCGCACCACGACCACCTCGTGTGCCTCGATTGCGGCCGCGTCGAGGAATTCTTCGACGCCGAGATCGAAGGCCGCCAGCAGGCAATCGCGAAGGAGCGCGGTTTCCGGCTCCAGGAGCACTCGCTCGCGATGTACGGTTCCTGCACGACCGAGAACTGCCCGCACCGCAAGCACTGAATCGCGCCACCCGCGCACGCAGCACGGCCCGGCCGGCATCTCGCCGCCCGGGCCGTGTTCTTTTCGGGATCGTACCGCGCGCCGTGCGCGGGCCGGTTCGGAACGCTTACGAAAACCCTTCGGCGCTCGCGCGAAACCGGTATCCGGTTCCCGGCGCCGGGAACCGGACCCCGGCTGCGCGCCGCGTCAGGCCGTGCTCGCGCAGGCCGGCTCGAACTCGAGCGCCCACGCGTGGTCGAGCGGGATCTCGTCGCAGTTCGGCTGCGGGCCGCCGCGATCGACGATCACGAAATCGCTGACCGCGTCGAGCGCGAGCAGCGGATGGTGCCAGACGCCCTTCGCATAATTCACGCCCTGCCAGCCTTCGGCCAGGAACGCGCGCATCGCGTCGGGCCGGAATTCGCCGGCCGGCGCGACGACGATCGCGTAGCGCGACACGGCCGCGAGCGGGATGAACGCCTGGCTGCCGTGCGGATGGCGCTCCATCAGCGTGACCGCGACCGGCAGCGCGCGCGGTTGCGCGCGAAACACGCTGACGAGCGGCCGGCCGCCGTCCGCGCAGACGTCGATCGTCGCGAGATCGTGGAAACGCTCGGTCGTGCCGCCGTTGATCGGGAAATGCCGCGCGCCTTCGAGCGCGATCACGTCGCCGAACGGCGCGAACGCTTCGCGGGTCAGGCGCTCGACGCGCAGGATGTGTGCTCCGCTCATGCCGTTGCCCTCCTTCAAGCCGGCTCGCCCCACAGACGCAGGCGCGACACGCCGCCGTCCGGGAAGATGTTGAAACGCACGTGCGTGACGGGGCCGAGCGCCGCGAGCTGGTCGAACGTATGCACGTGGTCCATCGACAACTTCTGCTCGCCGAGCAATTCGGCCCAGAACATCGCCTGCGTGACCAGCGAATCGTCGGTGCCGCCCGCGACCCGCGCGGCCTGCAGCGAGCAGCGGTCGGGGAAGTTGCCCTTGAAGAACGCCGTATCGACCTCGACGCGCCGGATGATGCCCGGCCGTGCGAGCGCGACGATCGCCCAGTCGTTGCCGGGCTCGCGGCGGCGCCGCGTTTCCCAGCCGTCGCCCATGTTCGCGCCGCGCCCCGGCATCAGCATCTGCGATGCCGGGCCGAAGTGCTGGTTGTTCGCGGCCACCAGATAACCGCCGTTCTCGATCGCGGCGAGATCGACGAGTTCGCCGGCCGGCACATGGCGCCAGTCGCGCTGCGGCTGGCCGTACACGCGCAGCCGCGCGAGCCCGCCGTCCGGATACAGGTTCACGCGCAGGTGCGTGACCGGCTGCGCGTCGTCGACGCTTACGTAGTGATGCGAATTGCCCTGCAAGGTCGTCGCGGGGACGATCGTGCGCCATTCGGCGTCGTCGGGCGGCGTGTCGCCGTCGGCGACGCACGCCTCGATCGACGCGGCCGGCGGGAAGTTGCCGGTGAAGTGGCTCGTATCGAGATCGACACCGAAAATCACGCCCGGCCGCGCGAGGCGCACCACGCAGAAGTCGTGGCCGGTCGTGCGCTTGCGGCGCGTTTCCCAGCCGTCCATCCACTTGCCGTGGTCGTCGTACTTGCCGGGAATGAACACGGCCGGCTCGGGATTCAGCATGCGCTCTTTCGGCGCGAAGAACTCGTCGCTCGCAAACAATGCCCGCGCACCGAGGCGCGGGTCGGCGAGGTTCATGTAACGCCGCGTAAACGCCGGCGCGTTCGGATCGAGGATGGGGGCTGCCATGTCGTCTCCTGTCGATGAGAGTTAGCGCTTTAGCGGTTACTCTCATCCCATGCTTCGCGGTCGATGAGAGTTAGCGCTTTAGCGGTTACTCCCATCCCATGCAAAGCAATTTCTGATTAAACGCCGGCGCATCGAGGCGCCGGCCGCGGGTAAATCGATTGCGCGGGTCAACCAGGGGCGAAGGTGCCCCGCGCGGCGCTCAGAGCGCGTGGGCCTGGTCGCCGGCAACCGGCGCCGCGTTGCCTTCTTCTTCGGCCGGCACGTAGCGCAGCTCGCGGTTCAGCACGCGCTTCGCGCGGACCTTGTCGATATCGTTCTCCCACACCGCGACGACGACCGTCGCGACGCAATTGCCGATCAGGTTGGTCACCGCGCGGGCGATGCCGACGAACCAGTCGACCGGCAGGATCAGCACCAGGCCGAGCACCGGAATCGCCGGGATCGCCGACAGCGTCGCCGCGAGGATCACGATCGCCGAACCCGGGATGCCGTGCGCGCCCTTCGACGTGACGAGCGACACGAGCAGCACGACGATCAGGTCATGCGTCGACAGCGGCGTGTTGGTGGCCTGCGCGATGAACAGCACGGCGAGCGTCAGGTAGATCGAGAAGCCATCGAGGTTGAACGAATAGCCGGTCGGGATCACGAGGCCGACCGTCGAATCCTTGACGCCCATGTATTCGAGCTTGCGCATCACCTGCGGCAGTACCGCATCCGACGACGCCGTGCCGAGCACGATCGACAGTTCCTCGCGCAGGTAGCGGATCAGCTTGAACACCGAGAAGCCCGCGAGCCGCATCACGATGCCGAGCACGACCGTGACGAACACGAAGCAGCTCAGGTAGAACACCGCGACCAGGTAGCCGAGCTGCTTGAGCGACGAGACGCCGTACTTGCCGGTCGTGAACGCGATCGCGCCGAGCACGCCGAGCGGCGCGAGCTTGATGATGAAGCCGATGATCCGGAAGAACACGTGCGACAGTTCCTCGATCAGCGAGTTGACGCGCTGCGCCTTGTCGCCGAGCAGCGACAGCGCGGAGCCGAACAGCACCGCGAACACGAGGATCTGCAGGATGTCGCCCTTCGCGAACGCGTCGATCGCGGTCTCGGGGATGATCTTCATCAGGTAGCCGGCCGTGTCCTTCAGGCTTTCGGCGTTCTTCGCATACGACGCGAGCGACGACGCGTCGAGCGAGCGCAGGTCGATGTTCATCCCGACGCCCGGACGCGTGAGCCACGCAAGCACGAGCCCGATGCCGAGCGCGAGCGTCGTCATGATCTCGAAGTAGATGACGGCCTTCAGGCCGACCCGGCCGACCTTCTTCAGGTCGCCCGCATTGGCCATCCCGCTGACCACGACGCAGAACACGATCGGGCCGATGACCATCTTGATGAGCTTCAGGAACCCGTCGCCGAGCGGTCGCAACGACTCGGCGAAATGCGGGAAGAACGCGCCGAGCGCGACCCCCAGGATCAATGCGACGACTACTCGGCCAAACAGCGAATTGAGGAATTTCGACACGGCGCTCTCCCGATCAAACGGTTGCAGTTTCGTCTGTTCATACTGGTAAGACCAGTGATGTTATGGTGGATAGTAGGAAGCCGATATAGTGACGTCAAGGACGGACGAAATAGGGATTTCCCGCCCCCTCCGCACGCACCCGGCTGCCCCGAAAGCGGGCCTGATCGTGGCTTTCCCGTAGTGCGGTCATGCACCGCGCGTGTGCGGATTACAATGCTGGTCAGACCGGCCATCGCTCACATCTTGACTGCTCTCCTCCGTAACGGAAGAAGATTCCCGCTTCGCCGAATGCAACCCGACATCGCCTCAAAGAGACATGGGATTTACGCTTTCTCCATGGGCTGACACCGCCAGTCCGGCGGCCAAAACGTTACGCGCTGCGTTGATATCGCGGTCGTGGGTCGTCTCGCATTTCGGACAGGCCCACGCTCGCACCTTCAACGGCATGCTGGCTACGGTATGCCCGCAATCGGAACATCGTTTGCTGGACGGATACCAGCGGTCGATACCGATCAACGTGCGTCCGTACCACGCTGCCTTGTACGTCAATTGCCGCACGAATTCCGACCAGCCTGCGTCGCCGATCGATTTCGCGAGTCTTCGATTCTTCTGCACGTGGCTAACGGAAAGACTTTCGATGGCGATCATTTGGTTTTCGTTGATCAACCTCGTCGAAAGCTTGTGCAGGAAATCCCTGCGGCAGTCTGCTATCCGGGCGTGCATGCGTGCGACTTTGAGTTTCGCCTTCCTGCGATTCGCGGACCCCGTTTGCTTCCTCGCCAGCCGTCGTTGCAGCTTGGCGAGCTTGGCTTCGTTCTTGCGAAACGCGTTCGGTGCAGGAATCTTCTCACCCGTCGAAAGAACGACAAAATCTGTCAACCCGAAGTCGATGCCGACCTTGCTTGTCGATTCCGACTTTGCCGATACCACGTCGTCGCAAAGCATCGAGACGTGGTATCGACCGGCAGTGTCTTTCGACACTGTGACGGTTGTCACCTTCGCACCTTTCGGAATCGTGCGTGACCAACAGACAGCAAGCGGCGCATTCATCTTCGCCAGCTTCAGCGAAGTGCCATCCCATTTGAAGGCGCTTGCCGTGTACTCGGCCGATTGCGTGCCGCCCTTGCGCCGGAAGTTTGGGTACTTGGCTCGCTTGGCGAAGAAGTTCTCGAACGCCGTCTGCAAATGGCGCAACGCCTGCTGGAGCGGAACCGAGCTGACTTCGTTCAACCAAATATGATCGGGAGATTTCTTCAGCGCAGTAAGTGCCGCGGAGGTTTCGTGATAGCCAATACTCGTCTGGTACTGCTGCCACGCATCGGCGCGCATTCGCAGCATGTGGTTATACACAAAGCGTGCGCACCCAAACGTCCGGGCGAGTATCACTTCCTGCTCGGACGTCGGGTAGAACCGGAATCGGTAGGCGCGCTTGATGTTCATGTCACATGCTCGCATGTGCCTCAAGCTTCGGAGAAGCGGCCGTTCGGTCGCGCTCCGTTCACTCCCCGCCGTGAAGGACAGGGTTTCTCGGAGCAAACCTGATGAAAAACGTTCCGCATACCGTGACCGACGCCGCCATCGCGACGATCCGCGACCGGATCGAGGCAGGCGTTTATCCGGTCGGCAGCCTGCTGCCGGCCCAGCGCCAGCTCTCCGAGGAGCTGGAGATCAGCCGCGCGTCGCTGCGCGAGGCGTTGTCGACGCTCGAGGCGCTCGGGATGCTGCGCATCCGCGCGGGCAAGGGCGTGTACGTCGAAAGCGCGCAGGCCGCGACCGACCACGCCTGGCGGTTCGCCGAGCAGTCGTCGCCGCCCGACACGTACCAGATGCGCTATGCGCTCGAAGGGTTCGCCGCGCGGATGGCCGCGCACGTCGTCAGCGACGACGACATCGCGTGGTTCGAGGACAACCTCGCCGACCTGCACGTCGCGCTGACCGAAAGCGCGCTCGACGAAGCGTCGCAGCTCGACTTCGACTTCCACATGCGGATCATCCATCTCGCCGGCAACGCGGCGATCGAATCGATCCTGCGCGGCAGCGCCGACATCATGAAGGAAAGCCAGCGCATGCCGTTCTACCGGCGCGAGCTGCTGCTGTCGACGTGGCACGAACACCGCGCGATCGTCGATGCGCTGATCGCGCGCGACGCGGCCGCCGCGGGCACCGCGATCGAAACGCACATCGCGAACGCCGCGCAGCGCGCGGGCATCTTCTTCCCGACGCCGGGCGCATGACGGCGCGGGCGGCCGCCCGTCACGCGCGCCGCCCGGTCATCCCGGTCAACCTCCCGACGGATCGCGATACGCAAGCGCGCGCTCGATGAACGCGCGCGCCGCGACGCTGCGGTACGCGCCCTTGCGCGTCAGCAGCGCGGCCGTGCGGGTCGGCAGCGGCGGATCGATCTCCAGCGCGCACAGGTCGCTGCTCTCTCGCGCGACCGCATCGGGCAACACCGTCGCGAGCCTGCCGCATCGCACGAGCTCCAGCACCGCGCTGATCGTATTCGTTTCGATCGCGATCTTCGGCTGCGCGCCATGCTCGATGAAATACCGGTCGATGCTCTCGCGCGTCGCGAACGCGCGGCTCAGCAGCACCAGCGGCTCGCCGCCGAGCTCGGCCGGCGTCAGCGCGCGACGGCGCCGCGCAAGTCGGTGCGTGCGCCCCGTCACGAGCGCGAGCGGTTCGTCCCACAGCGGCAGCGCGTCGATGTCCGGCGCGCGCGGCGGCACGAACGCGAAACCCGCGTCGAGCCGGTCGTCGGCAAGCAGCGCCTCGATGCGCTCCTGCGGCATCGCGTCGATCGTCAGCGCGACGTTCGGATATTCGGCATGGAACGCATCGATCAGCGAGCCGCTCAGGTAGGCCGCGAAAGTCGGCATCATCGCGAGCCGCAACGAGCCGCTGCCGAGATCGGCGACGTCGTGCAGCGCCCGCTGCCCCGTATCGAGCTCGTGCAGCGCGGCGCGCGCGTGGCGCGCATAGACCTCGCCGAACTCGGTGAGCCGCACCGTGCGACCCGAGCGGTCGAACAGCTGCACGCCGAGCGTTTCCTCGAGCTGGCGGACCTGCTGCGACAGCGTCGGCTGCGACACGTGCAGCGCATCGGCCGCGCGCGTGAAGCTGCGCTGCTCGGCGACGGCCAGGAAATAGCGGATGTGGCGGAGAAGCATCGCGGCCAATGTATTGGATTCACCAATGGACACCATAACGATCCAGTCTTGGACGCTATGGATCGATTCCCGCATCATACGCACATCCGCTCCCGTGCATCGCACCTGTCGCCGCACCGGAGCGGCACGCCCGGGCCCGCCCTGCCCCCGCCCGCCGCACGGCGATCCGCCGCCCGCCCGACCCGGGCGCCGGCCGCGATCCGCCCGGCGCGCATCGGTTCATCGGCGATCCGTTGACGCCGGCCCCGATTTCCGCAACCCCGCGCAGCCGACGGCCCCGTGCCGCCGGCCGGCACCGCTGTTTTTCGCCACCATGGAACCGCATCACGACACCCATCCTCCCCTGACCCGTGGCATGACGCTGCTGTTCGCCTGCGCGTGCGGCATCGTCATCGGCAACATCTATTACGCGCAGCCGCTGCTCGCCGCGATCGCGCACAGCTTCGGGCGCGCGCCGACCGAGCTCGGCTATCTCGTCACGCTGACGCAGCTCGGCTACGCGGCGAGCCTGCTGCTGATCGTCCCGCTCGGCGACGCGGTCAACCGCCATACGCTGATCGTGCGGCTCTTGATGCTCAACGTCGTCGCGCTGGTCGCGGTCACGTTCAGCACGAACTTCACAATGTTCGTCGTCGCGAACGTCGCGGTCGGCTTCGTCACGTGTTCGACGCAGTTGCTCGTGCCGTTCGCGGCGTCGCTCGCCGACGCGCGCTCGCGCGGCCGCGCGGTCGGCACCGTGATGAGCGGCCTGTTGCTCGGCATCCTGCTCGCGCGCGTCGCGGCCGGCGCGATCGCCGACGGGTTCGGCTGGCGCGCGGTGTACGGCATCGCCGCGGCGATGGTGCTCGCACTGACCGGCGTGCTCGCCAAGAAGCTGCCGAAGGATCGCCGCGACACGCGCGTCGACTACGCGGCACTGGTGAAGTCGCTCGTCGCGCTGGTGCGCGCGCAACCGCTGATCGCGCTGCGCTCCACCTACGGCGCGCTCGTGTTCGCCTGCTTCAGCCTGCTGTGGACGGGCCTCACGTTCCTGCTGAGCCAGCCGCCGTACAGCTATTCCGAAGGGCAGATCGGCCTGTTCGGGATGGTCGGCGCGGTGGGCGCGCTCGCGGCAACGTCAGCCGGCCGGCTGGTCGATCGCGGGCACGGCAATGCGGCGACCGGGCTGTTCGCGGCGGCCGTGCTCGCGTCGTTCGCGCTGATTGCAACCGGCGCGCACTCGCTCGCGGCGCTGATCGCAGGCATCCTGCTGCTCGACGTCGGCGTGCAGGGCATGCACATCTCGAACCAGAGCGTGATCTACGCACTGGCGGGCAACGCACGCAGCCGCGTGACGACGATCTACCTGACGAGCTACTTCATCGGCGGCGCGTTCGGGTCGTTCGCGGCGAGCGTCGCGTACGGCATCGACGGCTGGCGCGGCGTGTGCGTCGCGGGCGCGGCGCTCTCGGGCGTGTTGATCGCGCTGTGGCTCGCATCGCAACGCGTCGGCTCGCGGCAGGTCACGCAGTAATCCGTTTCCGCACCGCAACGATACAAGGCACGCCGCGCGAGCCGCGGGCGTGCCTTTTTCAATGACGCCGGTGCCACGGGCGGACGATCAGGCAGCCTCGTCCGCGAAATCGATCAGCACCTTCATCGCGCGCTGCCGGTCGCCGGCCAGTTCGAACGCGAGGTTCGCGTCGCGCATCGGGAACACGCGCGTGACGGCCGGCCGCAGGTCGACGCGCCCCGTGTTGATCAGTTGCACCGCGAGCGCGAATTCCGCATGGAAGCGGAACGATCCGCAGATCGACAACTCCTTCGCGACCACGACGTTCTGCGGCAGGCTGACATCGCCGCCGAGCCCGAGCTGCACGACGACCCCGCGCGGACGCATCACGTCCAGACCGTCGCGCAGCGCGCGCGCATTGCCCGAACACTCGATCATCACGTCGAACGTGCCTTTGTCGGCGCCGTAGCGCGCGACCCATCCGGCATCGGCCGCCGCATTGATCGTGTGGTCGGCACCGAGCGCGCGGGCCACCTCCAGCGGCGCTTCGACGACGTCGGTCGCGACGATCTCCGCCGCGCCGTGCACGCGCGCCGCAGCGACCGCCAGCACGCCGATCGGCCCGCAGCCCGACACGAGCACGCGCTTGCCGATCAGCGGGCCCGCGCGCGACACCGCATGCAGCCCGACCGAGAACGGCTCGGCGAGCGCCGCGAGCGACAGCGGCACGTGATCGGCAACCTTCACGCACTGCGTCGCGTCGCACACGAGCGCGTTGCGAAACGCGCCCTGAACGTGCGGCATCCGCATCGCGCTGCCGTAGAAGTGCATGTCGAGACACTGGTTCGGCAAGCCTTCGAGGCAGTAGCGGCACGTACCGCACGGCCGGCTCGGATTGACCGCGACGCGATCGCCGACCTTCACCGAAGTCACGTCCGGCGCGACTTCCGCGACGGTGCCGGCAACCTCGTGGCCGAGCACCATCGGCTGCTGCAGCCGGATCGCGCCGAAGCCGCCGTGCCGGAAGTAATGCAGGTCGGACCCGCAGATACCGCCCATCGCGACATCGACGCGCACCTGGCCCGGTCCGATCTCGCCCGCGTCCTGCTCTTCGATCCGCAGGTCGTTCGGACCATGGATCACGACACACATGCAACGCATACGCATAACGTCCTCCTCCTATACGGCGCTGGTCAGCCCGCCATCGACGAACAGTGTCTGGCCGTTCACGAAATCGGACGCGGCCGACGCGAGGAAGATCGCCGCGCCGCACAGCTCGTCGACGCGCCCCCAGCGGCCGGCCGGCGTGCGCTTGCACAGCCAGTCCGAGAACGCCGCGTCGTCGACCAGCGCGCGATTCAGTTCGGTCTCGAAATAGCCGGGCGCGAGGCCATTGGCCTGGATGCCGTGGCGTGCCCAGTCGGCGCACATCCCTTTGGTCAGCATCCGCACTGCGCCCTTCGTCGCCGCATACGGCGCGATCGTCGGCCGCGCGAGCTCGCTCTGCACCGAACAGATGTTGATGATCTTCCCATGGCCGCGCGCGATCATGTGACGCGCGACGGCCTGCGCGACGTTGAACACGCCGTCGAGATTCACGCGCATCAGCGCATGCCAGTCGTCGGGATCGAATGCGTCGAGCGGCGCGCGCCGCTGGATGCCCGCGTTGTTTACAAGGATGTCGATCGCGCCGACGCGCGCCTCGAAATCGTCGATCGCCGCGCGCACCTGCGCGTGCTCGGTGACGTCGAACACCGCATGGTCGGCCGCGAAGCCCTCGTCGCGGAAACGGCGCGCGAGCGTCGCGGCCTTCTCCTCATTGCGATCGTTGATGACGATCGCCGCGCCGGCTTCCGCGAGCCCGCGGGCGAGCGTCAGCCCGATCCCGCGTCCGGAACCCGTGATCAGCGCGCGGCGGCCGTCGAGGCGGAACCGGTCAAGTGCGTGGGTCATGCATGTCTCCTCGTGCCAGTGGAGCCGACTGCCCGTCGCGGCCGGTCTCGCGTTGACGGTATCTTCGGCTGCCGGCCCGATGCCGCGCCAATGGTCTTTTTTGATCCGGTTATCATGAAATCTGATTACCGCCCTCTCCTGCCCGCCGCCCATGGAACTCAAGCAATTGCGCGCCTTCGTCACGCTCGCGGAAGAGCTGCATTTCGGGCGCGCGGCGCAGCGCCTGTTCATCGTGCAGCCCGCGCTGAGCATGCAGATCAAGGCGCTCGAGGAAGCGCTCGGCGCGCGGCTGTTCGAGCGGGACCGCCACAAGGTCGAACTGAGCGACACGGGGCGCGTGTTCCTGCCGGAAGCGCGCGCGACGCTGCAACAGGCCGCGCGCGCGGAACAGATGGCGCGGCTGTCGAGCCGCGGCGAGATCGGCACGCTGCGGATCGCGTTCGTGTCGTCGGTACTGCCCGCGCTGCTGCCGGCCGTGCTGCGTACGATGCGCGAGCGCTACCCGCTGATCGCGCTGGAACTGAAGGACATGCCGACGCCGGACCAGATCGCCGCGCTGCGCGACCGGCGGATCGATTTCGGGATGATCCGGCTGCCGGCCGCGTATGCGGGCATCGACACGCGCGTGGTGCTCGAGGAGGGCTTCGTCGTCGCGCTGCCGCTCGACCATCCGCTCGCCGCACACGACACGATCCCGCCGGCCGCGCTGCGCGGCCAGCCCGCGTTCGTGCTCGCGCGACGCTACGCGCCCGGCTTTCACGACGACATGCTGCTCGCGCTGAGCCGCGCGGGCACGACGCTCGAAATCGCGCAGGAGTTCGGGGAATTCACGACGATGCTTGCGCTCGTCGCGGCGGGGATGGGCATCGGGCTGATCCCGGCGGAAGCCGCGAGCGCGCTGCCGCCGAACGTGCTCGCGCGGCCGCTCGACCTGGCCGGGCACCGGACCGGCATCGGCCTCGCGTGGACGGACCTCGACAGCCCGCTGAAGCGCGCATTCGTCGCCGCGCTCGAACAGGTGACGGCGGACCGGTGACGACGCATTCCTGACAATAAAAAAGCCCGGCCGGAAAACCGGGCCGGGCTCGTTCGCCGCGCGTGCCGCGTTGCCGCGGCCGCGCAACGTGCGGGATTACTTCGCGTTCGCGAACGCGACAGCCGTATCCAGCATGCGGTTCGAGAAACCCCACTCGTTGTCGTACCAGCTCGACACCTTGACGAGGCGGCCCGACACCTTGGTCAGCGTCGCGTCGAACGTCGACGAAGCCGGGTTGTGGTTGAAGTCGATCGACACCAGCGGTGCGTCGTTGTAGCCGAGGATGCCCTTCAGCGAGCCTTCCGACGCTTCCTTCATGATCGCATTGACTTCCTCGACCGTCGTGTCGCGCTTCGCGATGAACGACAGGTCGACGATCGACACGTTGATCGTCGGGACGCGGATCGCGTAGCCGTCGAGCTTGCCGTTCAGTTCCGGCAGCACGAGGCCGACGGCCGAAGCAGCGCCCGTCTTCGTCGGGATCTGGCTGTGCGTGGCCGAACGCGCGCGGCGCAGGTCTTCGTGATAGACGTCCGTCAGAACCTGGTCGTTCGTGTACGCGTGGATCGTCGTCATCAGGCCCGTTTCGAGGCCGATCTTGTCGTTCAGCGGCTTGACGAGCGGCGCGAGGCAGTTCGTCGTGCACGATGCGTTCGAGATGACGGTGTGCTCGGCCTTCAGCACGTCGTGGTTCACGCCGTAGACGATCGTCGCGTCGACGTCCTTGCCGCCCGGCGCCGAGATGATCACCTTCTTCGCGCCGCCCTTCAGGTGCGCGCTCGCCTTTTCCTTGGTCGTGAAGAAGCCCGTGCACTCCATCACGACGTCGACGCCGAGCTCGCCCCACGGCAGTTCTGCCGGGTTGCGGTTCGCCAGCACGCGGATCTTGTCGCCGTTCACGACGAGGTAGTCGCCGTCGACCGACACTTCGCCCGGGAACTTGCCGTGCGCGGTGTCGTACTGGGTCAGGTGCGCGTTGGTCTTCGCATCGCCCAGGTCGTTGATCGCGACGATCTCGAGATCGTGCTTCTTGCCGTTTTCATAAAACGCGCGCAGCGTGTTGCGGCCGATACGGCCGTAGCCGTTGATTGCGACGCGAATCGTCATGGTCTATCTCCTGATGGCTGAAAAAATTCGTTTCGTGCAGCTTCACGGTGCGACGCGCGCAAGGGGTGGCGCGCGTCGCGAATGCTTTTAGGCCAGCACGGCCTTCGCGGTCTCGACGACGTGCTCGACGGTAAAGCCGAAGTACTTGAACAGCACGCCGGCCGGCGCCGATTCGCCGAACGTATCGATCCCGACGACGCCGCCTTCGAGGCCGACGTACTTGTGCCAGAAGCTCGTCACGCCCGCTTCGATCGCGACGCGGCGCACGCCGTGCGGCAGCACGCGTTCGCGGTATTCGGCGTCCTGGCGGTCGAACACGTTGGTCGACGGCATCGACACGACGCGGGCCGCGATGCCCTGCTGCGCGAGCGGCTCGACGGCCTTCATCGCGAGCTCGACTTCCGAACCCGTCGCGATCAGGATGATCTTGCGCGCGACGATTTCTTCGTCCCAGTCCTTCAGTACGTAGCCGCCCTTCTCGATGTTGGCGATCTGCGCGTCGGTACGCGGGTTGAACGCGAGGTTCTGGCGGCTGAAGATCAGGCTCGACGGACGATCCGCGGCAACCGCGTGCGTCCAAGCAACGGCCGTCTCGACCGTGTCGGCCGGACGCCACACGTCGTGGTTCGGGATCAGGCGCAGGCTCGACACGTGCTCGATCGACTGGTGCGTCGGGCCGTCTTCGCCAAGGCCGATCGAATCGTGCGTAAACACGAAGATCGACGGCACCTTCATCAGCGCGGCCACGCGCAGCGCGTTGCGGCTGTAGTCGGAGAACGTCAGGAACGTGCCGCCGAACGGCTTGTGGCCGCCGTGCAGCGCGAGGCCGTTGATCGCGGCGCTCATGCCGAATTCGCGCACGCCGTAGTTGATGTGGTTGCCCAGCACGACGCCCGCGCCTTCCGGATTCGCGCGGACCGCCTTCGACGCCTTCCAGTTGGTCAGGTTCGAGCCGGTCAGGTCGGCCGAGCCGCCGAGCAGCTCGGGCAGCGCGGCGGCCAGCCCTTCGATCGCCTGTTGCGACGCCTTGCGGGTCGCGACCGTCTCGGCGCGCTCGTTCGCACCGGCGATGATCGCCGCAGCCTTCTGCGCCCAGTCGGCCGGCAGCCGGTTGGCCATCCGGCGCTCGAATTCGGCGGCTTCTGCCGGGAACTGCGCGCGATATTGCGCGAACGTCGCGTCCCAGTCGGTCTCGGCACGCTGGCCGGCTTCCTTCGCGTCCCAGGCCGCATAGACTTCCTGCGGAATCACGAACGGCTCCCACTTCCAGCCGAGCGCTTCGCGCGTCTTCGCGATTTCTTCCGCGCCGAGCGCCGCACCGTGCACGTCGTGGCCGCCGGCCTTGGTCGCCGCACCCTTGCCGATCACCGTCTTGCAGCAGATCAGCGTCGGCTTGTCGGACAGCTTCGCCTTCGCGATCGCCGCGTCGACCGCGTCGACGTCATGGCCGTTCACGTGCGGAATCACGTTCCAGCCGTACGCTTCGAAGCGCTTCGGGGTATCGTCGTGGAACCAGTTCACGACGTCGCCGTCGATCGAGATGCCGTTGTCGTCGTACAGCGCGATCAGCTTGTTCAGCTTCAGCGTGCCCGCGAGCGAGCAGGCTTCGTGCGAGATGCCTTCCATCAGGCAGCCGTCGCCGAGGAACACGTACGTGTGGTGATCGACGATCTTCGCGCCGTCGCGGTTGAACTCGTCGGCCATCAGCGCTTCGCCGAGCGCCATGCCGACCGCGTTCGCGAGACCCTGGCCGAGCGGGCCGGTGGTCGTCTCGACACCCGGCGTGATCCCGTATTCCGGGTGGCCCGGCGTCTTCGAGTGCAGCTGGCGGAAGTTCTTCAGCTCTTCGATCGGCAGGTCGTAGCCGGTCAGGTGCAGCAGCGAGTACAGCAGCATCGAGCCATGGCCGTTCGACAGCACGAAGCGGTCGCGGTCCGCCCAGTGCGGGTTCGTCGGGTTGTGCTTCAGATGGCGCGACCAGAGCGCGACGCCGATTTCGGCCATGCCCATCGGCATGCCGGGGTGGCCGGAGTTCGCTTGCTGGACGGCGTCCATCGCGAGCGCACGGATCGCGTTGGCCATCAGGGTGGTGGAGGCGGGAGACGAAGTCGTCATGTCGAGTCCGGAGAACGAGTCGAGGAAACGGGGGCACGGCGGCATCCGGAAGCTCGAGCGTCAATCGTTCCCGGCGCGCGGTGCGGCGCCTGACGGACGCGAAGCGGACGGAGCCTACGGACGGGGCTGCAAAGCTCGTCATTTTAACAGATGGGCTGACATTTCCCTTGTCGGCGCGTGGTGTTCCGGCACGGTTTTCCGTCAAACCGTGCGCCTCCTATAATTCAGACGTCAGAAACGACTGCCCTTGGCGGCCCACCCGTGAGCACCACGCTACTCTTTCACCCTACGCCCGACGCCACCTACGGCTTCCCGAATGCTCGGCGGCTCGCGCGCGTCGCGTCCCCGCACCAGCAGATCGAAGTCTGGGAAACCCCGCAGCTCGGCCGGCTGTTTACGCTGGACGGCCAGCCGATGACGTCGGTCGGCGACGAGTACGTCTATCACGAGTGCATGACGCACCCGGCCGCGCTCGCGCATCCGTCGCCGAAGAAGGCGCTCGTGCTCGGCGGCGGCGACGGCGGCGCGGCACGCCAGCTGCTCAAGCACGCGTGCATCGAGCGGATCGTGATCGCGGAACTCGACGACGAGGTGGTCGGAATGGCGCGCCGTTATCTCGACGACGTCCACCAGGGTGCGCTCGACGACCCGCGCGTCGAGGTCGTGATCGGCGATGCCGCGCATTTCGTAGACTCGACCGTCGAGCATTTCGATCTCGTCGTGTTCGACCTCACGCCGCCCGATTCGCCGGCGGCCGGCCTCTATACGCGCGCGTTCTACGCGCGGCTCAAGCGAATCCTCACGCCGTGCGGCGCGATCTCGATGCATCTCGGCTCGCCGGTGTTCCACGCGGCGCGCATCGCCGCGCTGCTCGACGACCTGCGCGCGAGCTTCGCGGTCGTCGATCCGTTGTCCGCGCACGTGCCGCTGTACGGCTCGCAATGGCTGATGGTGATCGCGAGCGACACGCTCGATGCGGCCGCGCTGTTCGCGCACGACGTCGACGAGCGGCTCGCCGCGCGCCACGTGCAGGGCTTGCGCTACTACGACGCGCGGCTGCATGCGTCCCTCTTTGCCCTGCCGCACACGCTGCGCGATACACTGGGCATTCGCCGCTGAGCCTCCGGGCGGCCGCATCGTTCTGCTTATCCTTCATGGTTTCGCATGGTTCGCCGTGCGAAACGCGGGATCGGAACGCCCCGGATGCCATGCCAACCCTCTGGCCGACCGCGAAGCACGAGACCCGATCCGAAACATGGGGTTCGAGTAAGTGCTGAAACGCCAACTCGGTCCGACACAGGCACTGAAGCGCCAACACTGTTCGACCGCGAAGCATGGGAACAGAGTAAGCGCTGAAGCGCTAACACTGTTCGACAGGAGATTTTCATGACCGATCCACGTCCGGCCGACGTGCCTTGGTTGACGCCGTATCTGGCCGTGCGCAACGCGCGCGCGGCCATCGATTTCTTCAAGGCCGCATTCGGCTTCGAACTGCGCGACGTACACGACGAAGACGGCGCGATCATGCACGTCGAGATGGCCTACCGCGGCCAGTTGATCGTGATGTTCGCGCCCGAAGGCGCGTTCGGCTCGACCGCGCTCACGCCGAACAGCGCGAACGCCACCGCGCCGCAGTCGTTCTATCTGTATGTCGACGACGTCGACGCCACCTGGCAGCGCGCGCTCGACGCGGGCGCGAAATCGCTGACCGCGCCGCAAGACCAGTTCTGGGGCGACCGGTTCGCGCAGATCGAGGATCTCGACGGCTACCGCTGGGCGCTCGCGCGCCATCTCGACGCATGAACGAAACCGCCACACGCATGAACGAAGCCACCACCACCGCGGCCGTGCCGCGCTTTTTCGTCGACGCGGCACTGCGCGCCGACGCCACGTTCGCGCTGCCGGCCGACGTCGCGCGCCACGCGCAGGTGCTGCGCCTGCAGCCCGGCGACGTGCTCGCGCTGTTCGACGGCACCGGCGGCCAGTACCGCGCACGGCTCGTCGAGATCGACAAGCGCAGCGCGCTCGCGCAGATCGACGCGTTCGAGCCGGCCGAGGCCGAGCCGCCGTACCGCGTGACGCTCGCGCAGGGAATCGCCGGCGGCGACAAGATGGACTGGGTGATCGAAAAGGCCGTCGAGCTCGGCGTCGCGGCGGTCGTGCCGCTGTCGACCGCACGCGGCGTCGTGAAGCTCGCCGGCGAACGTGCGGACAAGCGCGTCGCGCACTGGCGCGGCGTCGTGCGCGCGTCGTGCGAACAGTGCGGGCGCAACCGCGTGCCCGACGTCGCGCCGGTACTCGGCTTCAACGCGTGGCTCGATGCGCTGCCGGCCGCGCCGGCCGACGGCGAACTGCGGCTGCTGCTGTCGCCGCGCGCGAGCATCCCGTTCGCGTCGCTGCCCGACACGCCGCCCGCGGCACCCGTCACGCTGCTGATCGGCCCCGAAGGCGGACTGTCGCCCGACGAGGAAAACGCGGCGCGCGCGCACGGCTTCACCGCGCTGTCGCTTGGGCCCCGCGTGCTGCGCACCGAGACGGCCGGCGCGGCCGTGCTTGCGGCGCTGGCGGCGCGGTGGGGCGGGTGGTGAGCGCGTCGGTCGCCGGGCGCTACTTCGCGTCGCCCGGCACCGGAATCGGGTCGATCAGCGCATCGATGACCGGCGACAGCAAACTCCCCGGGCGCACACGCAAAAAAGCCCGCTCGAAGCGGGCTTTTCGCCATGCCGGCCGCGGAGAGCCGCGGGGCGATCCGCGCTTACGCGAACGAGTAGAACACGCGGAACGCGACCTTGCGCTCGGCCCAGAACTCGGCCGCCTCGCGGAACACGTCGAGCAGCGTCTCGCGCCCTTCCTTGTCGAATTTCTGCGCGATCGGCAGCCCTTCGAGGACGATCACGAAACCGGGCTGCGCGCCGGCCTTCGCGACGAGGTCGGTCAGGCAGTCGTACAGCGCGTCGTAGTTCTTCCCGAAATGCTTCGGGAACAGGAACGACGTCGCGATCGTTTCCATCACTTCCTGCTTCGACTGCGCGGCGCCGCAATACGCATACAGGAAGTGCTGGCCGAGCCGGCCGGCTTCGTCGGCAAGATCCTGCACGCGGAACGCGCGGATCGACTGCACGAGATTGGGTCGCACGGTCGTGAAAAGGCTCATAGGCTCCTCGTTCGATGAAAGCCCGGGCTCGGCTTCCTGTTGCTCCGGCGCGCCGACGGCCTGCGCCGCCGCGTTCAATTGAATCACGCGCTGAAACAGGTTGCCGTCGCCGGCCGCGAACAGTTCCGCCGCCGCCGAATCGTGCGCGTAGATGGAGTCGCTCATGCCATTCGTCCCGAAGTCATTCAACAATACGTTTAAAACTGTTGTAGTGGTCGCCCGTGTAATAACAGTTGTCGATCCGGCGCAAGGGCCCGCCACAGACGATCCGGCGCGCGCCGCGATTGCGGGCACGCGGTGTCGGCACCGTGTACTCATGGTAGTAGCCGCGCTTCGCCTTCGGCAGGATCCGCTCGCGGTTGCCGAACACGACGCCGTCTTTCTCGTACGGATAGGGGCCGCCTGCGCCGATCAGGCCCAGCGTGGTCACGGCCTCGCGCGGAAGACTGGCGGTCGGGATCGTATCGAGCCCGCCGGCGGCCACGTCGGCCGAAACGGCCTCCCGTGCGTAAGCGGCGGAAACCAGACTGCCCGTCGGCGTGCCGACGATACCCATCGCGAACATCGCGAAGACGGACGCGAGCGCGCCGTTGCGGAGCCACTTGCGTGCCATGAACCAGGGTTCCCGCTGTTAAATCAAGTAGTTGACGACCAACAAAGGCGTTAGCGTAGCGTTATTGGCCGCGCGAATCAATGTCCGTTTGGGAATCGAAAGCCCGACGACGCTCGGATTTGCGCATTTCTTACCGAAATTACTCTACATTTATCTTACATAGGATAAAATGCGGGCGGCATCTCTCTGATGGCAAGACCTGCCTCCTTGCCACACTCGCTACCCGGAGTGGAGAAAGATGCTGCTGTTGCTTGAGGGAAGCGCGTTTGCGCCCTGCCCGGCGGCGTGCCCATTGCGGGCACGCCTCTTTTTGCTTTTGTTTACAATTTCGCCCGACGCGCCACGCCGGTTCGACCGGCCTGGCGCGTTCGTTTTTGCTCAGCGCGCGGCGTTCACGTCGGCGACCAGCAGCGCCGCCATGTTGACGATGCGGCGAACGGTCGCCGATTCGGTCAGCACATGCACCGGCTGGGCCGCACCCAGCAGGATCGGGCCGATCGCGATGTTGTTGCCGGCGGCCGTCTTCAGCAGGTTGTATGCGATGTTCGCGGCGTCGATGTTCGGCAGGATCAGCAGGTTCGCGTCGCCTTCCAGCGTCGATTCCGGCAGGATTTCCTTGCGCAGCGCCGCGTCGAGCGCGACATCGCCATGCATCTCGCCGTCGACCTTCAGCTCCGGTGCGCATTCCTGCAGGATCGCGAGCGTATCGCGCATCTTCTTCGCCGAAGGTGCGTTGCTCGTGCCGAAATTCGAGTGCGACAGCAGCGCGACCTTCGGCTCGATTCCGAAGCGGCGCACTTCTTCCGCGGCCATGATCGTGATCTCGGCCAGTTGCTCCGGGGTCGGATCGACGTTCACGTGCGTGTCGACGAGGAAAATCTGGCGCCCCGGCAGCACGAGGCCGTTCATTGCCGCGTACACGCTGCAACCGTCGCGCTTGCCGATCACCTGGTCGATGAAGTGCAGATGGCGGTGCGTGGTGCTGATCGTGCCGCAGATCATCCCGTCCGCTTCGCCCTTCTTCACCAGCATCGCGCCGATCAGCGTCGTGCGGCGGCGCATCTCGACGCGCGCGAGCTGTTCGCTGATGCCCTTGCGCGCCATCAGCTTGTAATACGTCTGCCAGAAGTCGCGGTAGCGCTCGTCGTGCTCGGTGTTGACGACCGTGAAGTCGACGCCCGGATTCAGGCGCAGGCCGTAGCGCTGGATACGGTGCTCGATCACCGACGGGCGGCCGATCAGGATCGGCGTCGCGAGTTTTTCGTCGACGATGATCTGAACGGCACGCAACACGCGCTCTTCTTCGCCTTCCGCGAACACCACGCGCTTCTTCTCTTCCGGCGCGGCGCGCGCGATCTGGAAGATCGGCTTCATCGTCGTGCCGCTGTGATACACGAACTGCTGGAGGTGGACGCGGTACGCCTCCATGTCCTCGATCGGGCGCGTCGCGACGCCGCCGTCCATCGCGGCCCGCGCGACGGCCGGCGCGATCTTCACGATCAGGCGCGGATCGAACGGCTTCGGAATCAGGTATTCGGGCCCGAACGACAGGTCCTGGATGCCGTACGCGGTCGCGACGATGTCGCTTTGCTCGTGCTGCGCGAGCTCGGCGATCGCGTTGACGGCGGCGATCTCCATTTCACGCGTGATCGTCGTCGCGCCGACGTCGAGCGCACCGCGGAAGATGAACGGGAAGCACAGGACGTTGTTGACCTGGTTCGGGTAGTCGGTACGGCCGGTCGCGAGAATCGCGTCCGGGCGCACTTCGAGCGCCGCTTCCGGCAGGATTTCCGGCGTCGGGTTCGCGAGTGCGAGGATCAGCGGGCGCTCGGCCATGCCCTTCACCATCTCCGGCTTCAGCACGCCGGCAGCCGACAGGCCGAGGAAGATGTCCGCGCCGTCGATCACTTCGGCCAGCGTCCGCGCTTCCGTTTCGCGTGCGAAGCGCTCCTTGTCCGGGTCCATCAGTTCGGTGCGGCCCTTGTAGACCACGCCGGCCAGGTCGGTCACCAGGATGTTCTCGATCGGCAAGCCGATGTCGACCAGCAGGTCCAGACACGCAAGCGCGGCCGCGCCCGCGCCGGACGCGACGAGCTTCACCTTCTTGATGTCCTTGCCGACGACCTTCAGGCCGTTCGTGACGGCCGCGGCCACCACGATCGCAGTGCCGTGCTGGTCGTCGTGGAACACCGGGATCTTCATCCGCTTGCGGCACTCGCGCTCGACGATGAAGCAGTCCGGCGCCTTGATGTCTTCCAGGTTGATCCCGCCGAAGGTCGGCTCCAGCGCGGCGATCACGTCGACGAGCTTGTGCGGGTCCGACTCGTTCAGCTCGATGTCGAACACGTCGATGCCGGCGAACTTCTTGAACAGCACGGCCTTGCCTTCCATCACCGGCTTCGACGCGAGCGGGCCGATGTTGCCGAGACCGAGCACCGCGGTGCCGTTCGTGACGACGCCGACCAGGTTGCTGCGCGCGGTGAAACGCGCCGCGTTGAGCGGATTCTCGACGATCTCCTCGCACGCAAACGCCACGCCCGGCGAATACGCGAGCGCGAGGTCGCGCTGGTTGATCATCTGCTTGGTCGGGGCGATCGCGATCTTCCCCGGAGTCGGGAATTCGTGATAATCGAGCGCGGCTTCGCGGAGCTTGGCTTTGGAAGAGGCTTGGGTGGACATGTGTCTCGTGACGTGCGGATTAGAATAACTGTTCGACGGCATTGTAGCGCCAATCGAAGGCCGTCAGACCGGCGATTCGGGTGCGACAGCCGCGACAAAAATGTACTGAACAGTGCAGGAACGCCGCCGTTCGCCTCGTACAATGCCGTTCCCTCAACCGTATCGGATCCACCCGCCGTGCCAGCCGCCCTCTCCGAGTTTTCGCTGATCGATCGCTTCTTCGCGCGCCGCGCCGCACAGGGCGCACGCGCGTCGACGCTCGGCATCGGCGACGATTGTGCGCTGATCGCACCTCGATCCGGGAAATTGCTGGCCATTTCGACGGACATGCTGGTCGAAGGCCGCCATTTCTTCCCCGACGTCGCGCCCGACGCGCTCGGCCACAAGACGCTCGCGGTCAACCTGTCCGACCTCGCGGCGATGGGCGCCGAGCCGCGCGCGTTCACGCTCGCGTGCGCGCTGCCGCGCGCCGACGCGGCGTGGCTCGAGGCATTCAGCAACGGGCTGTTCGCGCTTGCCGAGCGGTTCGGCTGCGAGCTGATCGGCGGCGACACGACGAGCGGGCCGCTGAACCTGTGCGTGACCGTCTTCGGCGAAGTCGCGCCCGACGCGGCGCTGCGGCGCGATGCCGCGCGCGACGGCGACGACGTCTGGGTGTCCGGTACGCTCGGCGACGCGCGCGCCGGCCTCGGTGTCGCACGCGGCGAATGGGCGGCCGGCGCGAACGAAGCGGCCGCGTTCCGGCGTGCGCTCGAGCGCCCCGAGCCGCGTATCGCGCTCGGCCTCGCGCTCGCGGGCGTCGCGCACGCGGCGCTCGACATCTCGGACGGCCTCGCCGGCGACCTGCAGCACATCCTGGCGCGCTCGAACGTGCGCGCCGAGATCGACGCCGACGCGGTGCCGCGCTCGGCCGCGCTCGCGACGCTGCCGCCCGACGTGCAGCGCCGCTGCACGCTGGCGGGCGGCGACGACTACGAACTGTGCTTCACGGCCCCGGCTTCGGCCCGCGCGGCGGTCGAGGCGGCCGGCGCGACGGCCGGCGTGCCGGTCACGCGAATCGGTACAATACGCGCGTTGTCCGCTCCATCGGAGCGGCCCGCGATCGCGTGGCGCGACGCCGCCGGCGCGCCCCTGGCTCTCACGTTGCACGGCTTCGACCACTTCCATGCAGACTGACCCGACGCCCGCGCAGGCCGCGGCCGAGCCCGGCGCCGCACCGAACGGAAACGCGCCGAAGCGCGCGAGCGCGCACTTCATGCTGTCGCACCCGGCGCACATCGTGTCGCTCGGCTTCGGCAGCGGGCTCGCGCCGATCATGCCCGGCACGTTCGGCTCGCTGTTCGGCTGGCTCACGTTCGTCGTGCTGAACCGCTACCTAACGGTGCCCGAATGGTGGGTACTGATCGCGGCCGGTTTCGTGGCGGGCACGTGGATCACCGGTTTCACCGCGAGGAAGATGGGCACGTCCGATCCGGGCGCCGTCGTCTGGGACGAGATCGTCGCGATCTGGCTCGTGATGCTGTTCGTCACGCCCGCGACCTTCGTCGGCCAGTTGTGGGCGTTCGTCGCGTTCCGCTTCTTCGACATGCTCAAGCCGCCGCCGATCCGCTATGTCGACCGCCGCCTGAAAGGCGGGCTCGGCATCATGATCGACGACCTGGTCGCCGCGTTCATGACGCTGCTCGTGATCGCCCTGTGGCGCTCCGTCGTCGGCTGACCGATTTCCCGACTCCCGTTTCCCGACGCGCATGCCAACCGATTCCGTCGTCCACCAGCTTGCGATCCGCGCAGGCAACAAGCTGCGTGACGAGCACCTGACGCTCGCCACCGCCGAATCCTGCACCGGCGGCATGATCGCCGCGGCGATCACCGACATCTCCGGCAGCAGCCAGTGGTTCGAGCGCGGCTTCGTCACGTATTCGAACCAGGCCAAGATCGACATGATCGGCGTGCCGCCCGACCTGATCGACAAGCACGGCGCCGTCAGCGAGCCCGTCGCGCGCGCGATGGCCGAAGGCGCGCTGCGCAACAGCCGCGCGCAGGTCGCGCTGTCCGTCACGGGCATCGCGGGCCCGGCGGGCGGCAGCGAGAAGAAGCCGGTCGGCACCGTGTCGTTCGGCTGGAGCAACCGGCTCCATACCGACGTCGAGACGCTCGTGTTCAAGGGCGACCGCGAACAGATTCGCACGCAGGCTGCCGCGCATGCGCTGCGCGGGCTGCTGAAGCTGCTCGACGAGCGCGAGCGCTGACCGGGCAGGCGGACGAAGCGGGAAAGTTGCGCGGGAAAACTGCGCAAGAATGCGGCACGGGCCCGCCGGCGCGGGCCTGCCGGAGTCGGCCGCCCGAACGGGCGGCCGGACCGATCAGCGATGCGCGTTGATCGTGTCGCGGGTCTTCTGCGCGGCGAGCGCCGCGGCTTCCGCGAAATCCTCGCCGTTGCTCGCGTACAGGATCGCGCGCGACGAGTTGATCATCATGCCCGTGCCGTCGGCCGTGCGGCCGGCGTTGACGGTCGCCTGCACGTCGCCGCCCTGCGCGCCGATGCCGGGGATCAGCAGCGGCATGTCGCCGACGATCCCGCGCACGATCTCGATTTCCTTCGGGAACGTCGCGCCGACCACCAGGCCGAGCTGGCCGTTCTTCGCGTTCCACTTGTTCGCCGCGAGATCCGCGACGACCTGGTACAGCGGCCGGCCGTTCGTGTCGAGGAACTGCAGGTCGGAGCCGCCCGGGTTCGACGTGCGGCACAGCACGATCACGCCCTTGCCTTCGTGCTCGAAGTACGGCTCGACCGAGTCGTAGCCCATGTACGGGTTCACCGTGACCGCGTCCGCGCGATAGCGCTCGAACGCTTCGCGCGCGTACTGCTCGGCCGTGCTGCCGATGTCGCCGCGCTTCGCGTCGAGGATCACGGGCAGGCCCGGATGCTGAAGGTGGATGTGCGCGATCAGCCGTTCGAGCTGGTCTTCCGCGCGATGCGCGGCGAAGTAGGCGATCTGCGGCTTGAACGCGCTCGCGTACTGCGCGGTCGCGTCGACGATCTGCCGGCAGAATTCGAAGATCGCGTCGGGCTGGCCGTCGAACTGCACGGGAAAGCGCGACGGCTCGGGATCGAGGCCGACGCACAGCAGCGAATGGGTGCGCTGCCACGCGGCGCGCAGCGATTCGATGAAAGTAAGCGGGGAAGACATGGCGGGTACTCGCGTCAAACCGTTGGTAGACCGCGTATTTTACCCGCGTCGCCGGCGCGCCTCGCGAGTCGCGGCATTACCGCGCGCATCGGCGCGCCCGACGGTGAACGCGAAACGCCGCGTGAGCCGCTCGCCGGGCGCGAGCAGCGTCATCCCGTGCGCGGCCGCGCCGCCCGGCAGGTTCACCGCATTGATCGGATGATCGACCGGCTCGAAGCAGAAGAAATCCTCGCCGGGCGGCGTATAGAGCACGTACGCGTCGGCGTCGGCCGCGACGGTCAGCGACAGCCCACGGCGCGGCCAGCTCACCGTCGCGTGGCCGCCCCAGCCCGTGAACGCATGATTGACGAGCGCGGTCGGCAACGGATACGCGACGCCGAACTGCCAGGCCGGCGGCACGCTCACGTGCCGCACCGGCAGGAAATCGGCACCCGACAGCCACAGCCCGCCGGCCGCCGCGGCCAGCTCGGTCACTGCGTCGCGTACGAGGAACGGGTGCACGCCGAGCCCGAACGGCAGCCGGGCGCGCCCCGCGTTCTCGATCGTCAGCGCGATCGACAGCGTCGTGTCGTCGAGTTCGAACGACTGGATCGCGCGGAACGCATACGGCGCGCCGCCCGCGCGGTCGAGCGACAACTGCAGCGTCGTGTCGGTCGCATCGTCCACCTGCCACGGCGCGAGCCAGCCGTCGCCGTGGATCGGCAGCGGCTCGTCGCGGCGGTTGCGCGGCACCGCGACCTTGCGCCCGTCGCATTCGAAGCGCGCGCCGCCGATCCGGTTCGAATACGGCAACAGCGGATAACACGCGAGCTCGTTCGGGTCCGTCGCCGTCTCCGGATGCTCGCAGCGGCGGAACACCGGCATCAGCGCGCCGTTGTCGCCGCGCCAGTCGAAGCGTGCGATGCCGCCACCCAGGTGCGGCAGCACGTCGAGCCGCAGCGACGCGTTCGTCAGCGTGACGGCCGCCGCATGCGCGGCGCCGACGCCCTGCGCGAATGCAGCCGTCTGCGGGCCGGGGCTGACCGGCTGCGCGGCGGCGGCCAGGCGGGCGCGGCGCGACTGGCTCGTGGACGACGCTGCGCGCGAGGACGTGGCGGTCATGATGAACTCCTTTCCTTCGTCGAAAAAACGATGCAGGTCGGTACGAACGGTCAGGCCCAGCCGCCGTCGACGATCACGTCCTGCGCGGTGATCATCCGGCTGTCGTCGGCCGCGAGGAACAGCGCCATCCGCGCGAGGTCGGCGGGCAGCAGTTCGGCGTCGAGGCACTGGCCGGCCTTGATCGACGCACGGCCCGCGTCGTCGAGCCACAACCGGCGCTGCTTGTCGGTCATCACCCAGCCGGGCACCAGCGAATTCACGCGGATGCCGAACGGGCCGAGGTCGCGCGCGAGGCCGCGCGTCAGGCCCTGCACGGCCGCCTTCGCCATCACGTAGACCGGATAGCCGCCGTTCTTCAGCATCCAGCTGATCGAGCCGAGATTGACGATCGCGCCGCCGCCCTGCTGCTTCATGTCGTCGATCACCGCCTGCGCGGCGAAGAACTGGTGGCGCAGGTTCACCGCGATGCCCGCGTCGAACGACGCGGGCGTCACGTCGCCAATCGCGTGGCGCGTGTCGTTCGCCGCGTTGTTCACGAGCACCGCGATCGCGCCGATGCGCGTGCGGATCGCGTCGATCGCATGGCGCAGCGCGTCGACGTCGGTCAGGTCGCACTGGATGAACAGCGGCGCATGACGTACGTGCGGCGCCTGCGCGAGGCTTTCCGCCAGCGCGGCGCCGGCGGCCGCATCGAGGTCGACGAACGCGACGCGCGCGCCCTGCTGCGCGAAGTGCTCGACGAACGACGCGCCGATGCCGGTCGCGCCGCCCGTGATCAGCACCGCGCGATCCTCGAGGCTCGGATATCGCGCAAAGCGCGCATCGCTCGCGGCGTGCGGGTCGTGCGCGGAAGTGTCGATGGTCATGCGGTTCGTCTCCGTGAAATCGGGTCAGTCGCGTACGCCGCGGTTCTTCAACTGGTCGAGCAGCACGGCCGCGAGCAGGATCGCGCCGCGCACGAGGTACTGATAAAACGCGTCGATGTTCAGCAGGTTCATCACGTTCTCGACGGTGCCCATGATCAGCACGCCGATCACGACGCCCGAGATCGTCGCGCGGCCGCCCATCAGCGACACGCCGCCGAGCACGCACGCGGAGATCACGTTCAGCTCGAAGCCCTGCGCGGCGTTCGGCTGGCCCGACGTGATGCGCGACGCGAGGATCACGCCCGCGAGCGCCGTCACCGCGCCCTGGATCAGGAAGATGTACACGCGCGTGCGTTCGACGTTGATCCCCGCGAGCCGCGACGCCTCCGGGTTGCCGCCGATCGCGAGCGTATTGCGGCCGTACACGGTCTGGTTCAGCAGCACGCCGAACGCGATGAAGCACAGCAGCGTGACCCAGATCGGCAGCGATACGCCGAACAGCGACAGCCCGCCGAGCGCGATGAACGTGTCCGACGACACGCCGACCGCCTGCCCCTTCGACACGATGAAGCCGAGCCCGCGCACGATCTCCATCGTCGCGAGCGTCGTGATCAGCGCGTTGATGCGCAGGTACGCGATCACCGCGCCGTTCACGAAGCCGATCGCGGCGCCCGCTGCGACCGCCGCGACGATCGCGACGAACGTGTTGTCGGTCGCGTTCAGCACCATCGCGCACAGCACGCCCGAGAACGCGACGGTCGAGCCGATCGACAGATCGAAGTCGCGCGACGCGAGACAGAACATCATCGTGCACGCGACCATGCCGATCTGCGAGATCGACAGCGCGAGCCCGAGCATGTTGTCGATCGAGAAGAAGTGATCGACCGTCAGCGACATCGTGATGAACATCACCGCGAAGATCGCGATGAGGCTGTACTCGGTGAGGTGCTGCCACCACTTCTGCCGGTCGCTTTGCTGCGGAACCAGCGCGTCGGCCGACTGCTTCACGGCTGCGCTGGCGAGGTTTTCCCTGACTTGCATGATTGTGTCTCCTGCTCCTGCATCGCGCGGCCCGCGCCGCGCCTGGTCGATTCGAATGTCGTGCGCCGCGTCAGGCCGCCTGGGCGGCACTCGTCTGCGGCAGCGCGAGGTTCAGCACCGCGTGCTCGTTCGCCTGTTCGCGCGACAGCTCGCCCGCGATCCGGCCTTCGCGCATCACGACGATGCGATCGGACACGCCGAGCACTTCCGGCAGTTCCGACGACACCATCACGATCGCGCAACCGCGCTCGGCCAGCCGATAGATCACGTCGTAGATCTCGTGCTTCGCGCCGACGTCGATCCCGCGCGTCGGCTCGTCGAGAATCACGACCTTCAGGTCGGGCTCCGCGAGCCAGCGCGACAGGATCGCCTTCTGCTGGTTGCCGCCCGACAGGAAGCGGATCTTCTGCCGCCGGTTCGGCGTCTTGATCTTCAGCCGCTGGATGAAGCGGTCGGCCGTTTCGCTTTCGGTCTTGCGGTCGATGAACAGCCCCGCGCGCAGCGAATGGCGGCGACAACTGATGTTGATGTTCTCCGCGACCGACGCGATCGCGATGATCCCTTCTTCCTTGCGGTCTTCCGGGCACAGCACGATGCCGTGGCGGATCGCGTCGCCGGTGCGCTTCACGTCGATGCGCGCGCCGTCGAGCGTCAGCACGCCCGCGCGCCGGCGGTCCGCGCCGTACACGAGCCGCATCAGTTCGCTGCGGCCCGCGCCGACCAGCCCGAAGAAGCCGACGATCTCGCCCGCGCGCACCGAGAAGCTCGCGGGTTCGCGCAGCGCCGGGCCGTCGACGCCTTCGGCGGAGAATCGCACGTCGCCGAGCGCGCGCGGCGCGTAATGGTAGATGTCCGAAATCTCGCGCCCGACCATCTCGGCGACGAGCCGCTCGCGCGGCACGTCGGCCAGCGATGCGTGCGACGCGATCTTGCGCCCGTCGCGAAAGATCGTGCACGCATCGCACAGCCGGTAGATCTCGTCCATCCGGTGCGAGATGTAGATCAGCGCGCGGCCCTGTGCGCGCAGGTCGTCGACGAGCTTGAACAGCACCTCGGTCTCGCGATGCGACAGCGAGCTCGTCGGTTCGTCCAGCGCGATCACGCGCGCATTGCGCATCAGCGCCTTGCAGATCTCGACCATCTGCCGCTGTGCGATCGACAGCCGCCCGAGCTTCGCGTCGGGATCGAGATCGACGCCCATCGCCGCGAGCCGCTCGCGCACGAAGCGCTTCGCCTCGCGCTTCTTCACCCAGCCGAACGCGTTCGGCAGGCGGCCGAGCAGCAGGTTTTCCGCGACCGTCAGGTCGGGCACGTACTGCAACTCCTGGTGAATCACCGCGATGCCGGCCGCGATCGACGCCGCCGCACTCGCGAACTGCACGGGCCGGCCGTCGACCAGCACGCTGCCCGCATCGGGCTGGTATTCGCCGCCGAGAATCTTCAGCAGCGTCGACTTGCCCGCGCCGTTCTCGCCCATCAGGCCATGCACCTCGCCCGCATGCACGTCGAACGAAATGCCGTCGAGTGCGCGCACGCCGGGAAATACCTTGCCGATATTGTCAAAACGCAGTGCCGCTGACACGTCGTCTCCCTACTTCCTGATCGATCGACCGCCGGCCGCCGCATCGCCGCGGCAGCCGGCGGGCCGCTTACTTCGACGCGAGCCCCATCTCCTCGCGCACCTTCGACACGTTGTCGCGCGTCGCGAGCATGCCCGTCGTCAGCGTCAGCGCCGGCGGTGCCTTGCCCTGCGTGATCCACGAGTACATCAGGTCCGAGGTTTCCTCGCCGTGGCGCTTCGGGCTGATGATCACGGTGCCGTAGAAGCCCGTCGGCTGCGGCTTCTTGAACTCGTTCAGCGCCGAATCGGAACCGCCGATGCCGATGCCGATCATGTTGTCCGCCTTGAAGCCGCGCCCTTCCGCCGCGCGCACCGCGCCGAGCACGGCCTCGTCGTTCAGGCCGTACGCGACCCAGTGCTTGAACTGCGGGTTCTTCGTGAGCGCGATGTTCGCCGCGTTGAACGCGTTCTCGGTATCGGTCTTCGCCTGCGGCGCCACGATCACGTTCGCCTTCGGGAAGCCGGCGGCCACCAGCGCGTCGGTCGCGCCGCTCGTGCGGTCGTGCGCGGTCGGCAACTGTTCGTAGGTGATGTCGATCGCGCCGACATCCTTCATGTCCCAGCCGCGTTTCTTGATCTCGGCCGCGATGCCGTCGCCGACCTGCTTGCCGATGTTGTACGCGGAGATCCCCATGTGCGGCACGGCCTCGATCGGCTTGCCCGCGCCGTCGACGAGGCGGTCGTCGACCGTCATCATCTTCAGGTTGTGCGACTTCGCCTTCGCGACGATGCCCGGCCCGAGCTTCACGTCGGGCGTGCAGATGATGAAGCCCTGCGCCTTCTGCGCGGACAGGTTGTCGATCGCGCTCATCACCTTCTCGCCCGACGGCGCGCCGATCTTCACGAGCGTGAAGCCCTTCGCTTTCGCCGCCATTTCGGCGAACTTCCACTCGTCCTGGAACCACGGCTCTTCCGGCTGCTTCACCAGAAAGCCGATCTTGACCGGGTCGGCCGCGTGCGCGACCGGGCTGCCCATCACCACCGCGGCCGCGGCGGCCAGCGTTACGAACGTTCTGCGTTTCATCTCCAGTGTCTCCTTGTCTTCATCGAACAGGATGTAGCCGCTTGTTGGTTTCGACGCAGCGTGCGCGCGGCCGTCGCACGTGCGGTCTTTCGAATCGTTGCGTCAGTCGTGATACAGCGCCGCGCGCCCGCCATCGACGGTGATGCACGCGGCATTGATGAACGGCGCCTCGTCGGACGCGAGGAACACGGCCGTCATCGCAACCTCCTCGGGCCGGCCGATCCGCTTCATCGGCTGCAGCGCAAGCGTCTCGGCGCGTGCGGCGGCCGGATCGGGCTGCGCGTCCCACCAGTCGCGCGTGAGCTGCGTCTCGATGTAGCCCGGCGCGATCGCGTTCACGCGCACGTTGCGCGCCGCATATTCGATGCCGAGCGCGCGCGTGAGGCCCAGCACGCCGTGCTTCGCGACCGGGTACGGAAAGCAGCCCGGGATGATCCGGAACGCATGCGTCGACGCGATGTTCACGATGCTGCCGCGGCCGCGCTCGACCATCCCTTCCAGCGCCGCGCGGCAGCCGTGCCACACGCCGTCGAGGTCGACCGCGAAGCAGCGGCGCCAGTCGTCGTCGGTCATCGTCAGCGGATCGGCGAACACGTTGATGCCCGCGTTGTTCACGAGCACGTCGAGCGGGCCGAATGCCGCTTCGGTCTGCGCGAGCGCATCGCGTACCGCATCCTGCCGCGCGACGTCCGCCTGCAGCGGCAGCACGCGTGCGCCGTCGAGGTCGTGCGCAATCGCGGCGGCCGTGTGCTGCGCCTGCGGGAAGTCGAGATCGACGAGCGCGACGGCCGCGCCTTCGCGCGCGAACGCACGGGCGATCGCGGCGCCGATTCCGCGGCCCGCGCCCGTCACCATCGCGACCTTGCCCGCGAGGCGGCCCATCATGCGGCTCCGTCGCGCGCGACGCGCAATCCGGCCTGGAACGCGCGCGCGTTCGCCGCGGTCGCGTCGGCCGGCTGGCCGGGCCGGTACAGCGCCGAGCCGAGCCCGAAGCCGTTCGCGCCGGCCGCGAGGAACGGCTGCATGTTGTCGGGCGAGATCCCGCCGACCGGGATCAGCGGCACCGCGCGATCGATCACCGCGCGCCACGCCTTCACGATCGTCACGCCGAGCTGCTCGGCCGGGAACATCTTCAGCACGTCGGCACCGTTCGCGAGCGCGGAAAATGCTTCGGTCGGCGTCGCGACGCCCGGTGCGCTCGCGAGGCCGCGCTCACGTGCGCGGCGGATCACGGCCGCGTCGCTGTGCGGCATCACGATCAGCGCGCCGCCCGCGTCCTGCACGCGATCGACATACTCGGCGCGCAGCACGGTGCCCGCGCCGACGATCGCGTCGTCGGGCAGCGCGCGCCGCAGCGCGGCGATGCTGTCGAACGGATCCGGCGAATTGAGCGGCACCTCGACGATCCGGAAACCGGCTTCGTACAGCGCATGGCCGTGGTCGGCCGCTTCGGCGGGCGTGATTCCGCGCATGATCGCAATCAGCGGACACGCATCGAACGCGCGCATCAGCGCCGCATGAGGCGTGTACGGCGCGGGCAACGTAAGGTCGGACGGCATCAAGGGTTCCTCTGCAATCGGTTCATTGGTCGGCGCAGACGGGTTCACCGTCCGCACGCACGAGCCCGGCGCGCGACGCGATCCACCACAGGCCGCGCTCCGTCGCATGCGCGACGACCCGCGCGTGCGTGTGGCCGAATACGTGGAGCGCATCGACGTAGCGCGCGCACAAACCGTCGTCGCCGATCAGCAGCAGCGGCTGGTCCGCGAGCGCGATGCCGCGCTCCGCGAGCATCGCGTCGAGCGCATTGAGTTCATGGCCGATCAGCAGGCCGGACAGGTAGTCGCCCTGCGCATCGGGTGCGAGCCGGTCGGTCAGGCCGAGCGTGCGCGTACTGAAGATCGTCGCGAGCAGCCCCGTGCGCTGCGCGCCGCGCGCAACCGACACGCCGCGCACGAACGCCGCGCGATCGGGCGACGCTCCCGCGCGCATCGTGCGGCCGAGGATCGTGTGGTCGCGCAGCACCGCGAACAGCTCGCCCGTCATGAAGGTCTGGAAGCGCTCGATGAGCCCGTCCTTCACCCACGCCCATTTCGCATGCGTGCCCGGCAGGCCAATCAGTACCCCTGAACGATCGGTGCCAAGCATGGAATCGCTCGCGAGCGCACCGAATATCTGCGTTTCTTCGCCGCGCATCACGTCGGGCAATTCGCCCGTCGCAATCACGCCCGGCACGATCGATACCGTCACGCCGCGCGACGTCGTCACCGTAATGAGGCCCGCGACGAGCGCGTCGGCGCCGGTCGGCACCGCGACGTACGGCGCCTCGCGCCAGCCCTGCGCGCTGCCGACCATCCCGGCGGCGAGCACCGGCAGGCCGGGCGTGCGGTCGAGCCAGTCGCCGCAGGCTTCCTCGAACACCGCGTCGAACGCGCGCGCACCGCCGCCCGGCACGTGCATGACGCCCGCCGCGCGGCTGCGCGTGTCGATGAGCGCGCCGTGCGCGTCGTACAGATACGCGCGCAGCGACGTCGTGCCCCAGTCGAGCGCGATCAGCGACGGAAGGGCGGAGCTGGCATCCGGAACGGTCCGGGTCGAAGTCGTCATCGTTTGATCCTGCGGGTACCCTGCGGCGGGCTCCAGCCCAGTTCCGCGGAAATGGCTCGCGCTTCGCGCTGCACGAGCGGAATCAGTTCGTCCATCCGGTCGTGCGGCATGTACGGAATCGTGCTCGCGACCGACACGGCCGCGACGACCGCACCCGATGCGTCGCGGATCGGCGCGGCCACGCAGCGGATCGACGCCTCGTTTTCCTCGAGGTCGAACGTATAGCCGCCGGCCGCGTAATGGGCCATGCGCTGCAGGAACGCGCTCGTCTCGGGCCGGTTGTCGGGCTTGAAATTGACGCCGGCCAGCGCGCGCCGCGCGGCCTCGAACAGCGAGCGCCACAGGTCGGGATCGAGGTCGAGCATCATCGCCTTGCCGATGCCCGTCGACGCGAGCGGCATCCGGTGGCCGACGCGCGAGCGCATCTCGAGGCCGCGCGTGCCGGGAATCTTGTCGATGTACAGCACGTCGTCGCCGTCGCGCACGCCGAGATGGATCGTGTCGAGCGTCGCTTCCGCGAGTGCTTCGAGATGCGGGCGCGCCACCGCGGTGAGCGGCATCTGCTCGAGCGCGATCGTGCCGAGCTCGATCAGCTTCGGGCCGAGCAGATAGCCGCCCTGCACCTGGCGCAGGTAGCGCGCCTGCACGAGGCTGCTGACGAGGCGGTGCGTCGTGCTGCGCGTCGTGCCGAGCGCGGCGCCGATCGCCCGCATGTCGCGCGCACCGTTCGCGATCGCCTCGAGGATCGCGAGACCGCGCAGCAGCGTCTGCGTGCCGGCCTGCTGCGCGGCGAGATCGAGCGGCGTGCTGGTCGCGCCGATGCTGTCGGTCAGCGACCCATCGTCCGGCGTCGCGCGCCGGGTGTCGAGAGCAAGGGAGTCGGGCATCTTGGTCATGGGGCGGGCTTCTTCAACGGAATCGGTGAAGCCGCTCGCGCGGCGCCGGAACTGCGTCCGGCGTCGCGACGAGGCGGCGGTCGATGCACCGAGTAAAGCGCCCGGCGAACTTCATGGAATGTGTCTCCGTGTGCGTCGGGCGCCATGCGATGCGTGGGTCCGAAGCTGTCGATGTGCTTCGGATTGTAGGAGCGCACGCACTCAGCTCCAATATTTGAATGCGTTGCCCAGATACTGAGAATTCAGGCGGAATCCGCGGGGGACGCGATGCAACGGCCGCACCATGTGCACGGGGGCGGAACCCGCCGTGCAGCAGGTTCCGCCCCCGTTTGTTCACCACCCGCCGCGCTTACTGCTGGCTCGTGCTGCGTGCCTGCATGTAGCGCTGCACGTCGGCGAACGACACGCGGCCGCTGCCGCCCGAATCGATCTGCCGGAAGTGGTTCGCGACATAACCGAGCCCGGCCGAGCGCGCCTGCGCTTCGGTGATCGAACCCGTGCTCTGCGTATCGGCCGCTTCGAACTGCCGCGCGAGCTTGCGCACCACCTGCGCATGCAGCGCGGCGCCCGTCGTCTGCGTGCCGGCGGTCGGCTTGCGCGCGGCCGGCGGCACGTACGGATCGCCGAGCTGCGCCTGGCGCGCGCGCGCCGGTACGGCGGCGTCGCTCGCCTGTGCGAACGCGGATGCGGATACGGTTGCTGCGGCGCCGGCGCAAACGAGCGCGGCGGCAACGACGATGAAACGAATCTTCATATCAGGCTCCAGTCTGGAATGAGGTCGTCGACGGCAGGCGAGGCGCCGCCGGGGCGCCAATCGCCGGCCCGGCGCAGCATCAGTGCGCGACCGCGTTGTAGAAGGTCACGAGGTCGGCTTTCTCCTGCGGACGCGACGTATCGTCCAGATAGACCATGTGTCCGCCCTGATAGTCCTTGATCGTCAGGTTCGGTTGCGTCCCGAGCCGCGCGAGGTCGAGCTCGGTCTGGTAGAACGGCGTCGCGATGTCGTGATACCCGTTCAGCGACAGCACCTTCAGCGACGGATTCAGCGTCAGCGCCGCGGCCAGATCGGGGATCGTGTCGGGCATCGCGAGACCGTCGTGCGTCCAGTCCCACGTGTTGATCGCATTGCTGCTCAACGAGTAGGCCGACTGCGCGGTGTACTTCAGCTCGTTCGGCAGGTAGCTGCCGATCGTGTCGGTGAACGGCTTCGTGATGAACGAGCTCGACGGATCGCCGTCCGCCGCGAGCGGGCTCGACACGGGCACGTTCACGCGTGCGTCGTAGCGGCCGATCAGCGTGCCCGGGATCAGCGACAGCTGGAAGCTGTTGTCGAAGAAAGTCGGGATCACGTTGAAGTTCGCATTCCACAGCCCCTGCTTCACGCCGGTCGAATTCGCCATCGTCGTGACGAGACTCGGCGGCGGCGGCGTATGGCTCGCCAGGTACGCGTTCACGGCGGGCGCGTAGCTGCCGGCCGTCAGCAGGCGCATCTGGTCCGCATACTGCGGCAGGTTCGACGGGTTCGGATTGTCGAGCTGGTAGTACGCGCCGACGGTGCCGTACGACGGCACGAAGCCCGCGCAGCTCACCGGGCTCGACCCGTTGTTCGAGTTGCCGACATAGTCGCTCGCCATGTCGCAGTTCGTGTTGTAGTTCAGGATCGACGACTGCAGCACGATGCCGGCAAGCTTCACGCCGGCCGTCTCGAGCAGGTTCGCGAGCACGTCGGTGCGCGGCGTGCCGTACGACTCGCCGAACAGGTATTTCGGCGAATCGTTGCGCTGGTTCACGGTCAGGTAGCGCGTCACGAAATCGCGGAACGCGCCGCCGTCCTGGTCGACGCCCCAGAACGTCTGGTTCGTGTTCGGCG
Organism: Burkholderia sp. S-53; assembly: GCF_025560745.1. NCBI lineage: Bacteria > Pseudomonadati > Pseudomonadota > Betaproteobacteria > Burkholderiales > Burkholderiaceae > Burkholderia > Burkholderia sp. S-53. Next base: position 620,761 of record NZ_CP090483.1, on the reverse strand, counting down.
CGATCGCTTCGGAGAAGCCGGTGCCGATCGCATCGACGAACACGAGGTCGGTCGTGTCGAGCAGGCTTTCCTGGTTGTCGACGAACGGGAACGTCGACGCATTCGCGTTCGGGTCGCTCGTCTGGACCCGTCGCGGGCCGAACGAGCCGAGGTGCAGCCACACCGATGCCGAGCCGGGGCCGCCGTTGTACAGGAACGTGACGGGCCGCTTCGCCGCGGGCTGGTTGTCGGCCGTGTAGGCAACGTAGAAGAACGACGCTTCGGGCGCGCCCGTCTGCGGATTGCGCGCGACGAGGTGGCCGGCCGTGGCCGTGTAGCGGATCGTCTTGCCGTTCAGTGTGATCTGGTGATGCGTGACGGCGGCCTTTTCAACCGCGGCGGATGCGTCGAGCGACGCGGTCGCGCTCGACGAATAACTGTTCGGATCGTTGTACGCCCTGTCCACCTGACTGGCGGGATCGGCTGAGCTGTCGGCGCTCGCAGCGGCGGACGGTGTCACGTCGTCGTTGCAGGCCGTCAGAATCAGCGAAGAAAAAACCACCCCCAACAACAGCTTCGCTTTGCTCGCTGGCATCGTTGCTTTCCTTCTCTCGGATGTTTTTTGTGTCGAGCAGCCGGATAAGCCGCCCCCCGCCTCGATTGCGGCCGATAAGCCGAGGCGCTGGCCAATATACGCGAGCCCGTCAGCTTTGAAAAATTTTGAAATATTTGGCCGGCAGCCGGTGCGGCGCACACCTTTCAGGAATGCTTCGATTCGCAAAACGTCGCATTTCATGCGCCTTTCATCGGCTTTCGCGTTTACCCGGGAATACTAAAAATGTGCGGATTTCGTGCCATATCGGCAAACAAAATCGCGCGGTCGCCGGCATTGCTCAGCAAAGCGAAATAGACGAATTCGTCTAAAGGATGTGGCCCGAAATGCGCGCGACACGAATGCGCTGCAGCGCACCAATCGCGCGTTGGCGAAGGAACGGACAATGCAACGGCGCGAGCGCGCCGTTCACTCCGATTGCGGAAGCGCGGCCGCGCCCATCCGGCGGGCAATGATCGCCGCGCGCTGGGCCTGGTAGGCCGAGCCGCGATGCGCGTCGAACCAGCGCGGCTTCGGCAGCATCACCGCGAGACGCGCCGACTGCCACGCGCCGAGCCGGCTCGCGGGAATCCTGTAGTAATAGCGCGCGGCCGCTTCGGCGCCGTACACGCCGCGGCCCCATTCGACGGAATTCAGGTAGATCTCGAAGATCCGCTCCTTGTCGAGCACCGTTTCGAGCATCCACGTGATGATGAGCTCCTGCCCCTTGCGGATGTAGCTCTTCTCGCGCGACAGGAACAGGTTGCGCGCGAGCTGCTGCGTGATCGTCGAACCGCCCGCGACGATCCGGCCGCGCGCCTTGTTCTTCTCCCACGCCTGCAGGATCGCGTCGACGTCGTAGCCGTTGTTGGTCGCGAAGGTGGAATCTTCGGATGCGATCAGCGCGCGCTTCAGGTTGCGCGAGATCTGGTCGTACGGCACCCACTGGTGCTGGATCTGCGCAGGCGGCTTGTCGCGCGACAGCCACCATGCGTCGGTGCGCATGAACGCGGTCGAGCCCGGGTTCACGAACGACCACAGCGCGATCTGCGCGACGTAGAACAATTGCGTCGCGAGCCATGCGCCCGCGAACACCGCACCCGCGTAGACGATCCAGCGGGCCGGGCTCACCGTCCGCGTGCGCTGCGTGCCGCTTACCGCCGCCACCTGCCGCGCCCCGTTCAGCTCGCCGCGAGCGCCTGGCGCAGCGCGGCCAGCACCGGTGCGCCGTCCGGCCGCACGCCGCGCCAGATGAAGAACGATTCGGCCGCCTGCTCGACGAGCATCCCAAGCCCGTCGGCCGTGCGTGCGCCGAGCGACGCCGCATGCTGCATGAACACGGTCGGCTGCGCGCCGTACATCATGTCGTACGCCAGCGTGCCCGCGCCGAACGCGGCCGCGTCGCACTCCGGCAGCGCGGCGTCGAGGCTGCCGGCCGTCGCATTGATAACCACGTCGTACGGCTCCGCGCGCACCACGTCGGGACCGCCGCCCGCGAGCGTGCAGCCCGCATCGTGCGCGGCCTGCATGAACTGGCCGACGAGCGCCTCGGCCTTGCTTGCGGTGCGGTTCACGATCGTGACCGACAGCGGCGCGCGGTCGAGCAGCGGCAGCACGACACCGCGCGCGGCACCGCCCGCGCCGAGCAACAGGATGCGCGCGCCTGCGAGCGACACGCCGAGATTCGCTTCGATGTCGCGCACGAGGCCGACGCCATCGGTGTTGTCGCCGTGGATGCGGCCGTCGGCATCGATGCGCAGCGTGTTCACCGCGCCCGCCGCCGCCGCGCGCGGCGACAGCGTGTCGGCAAGCGCGTGCGCTTCGAGCTTGAACGGCACCGTCACGTTCGCACCGCGGCCGCCTTCGGCGACGAACGCGCGCACGGCCGCTTCGAAACCGTCGACCGGCGCGAGCCGGTGCGCGTACTCGATCGCCTCGCCGGTCTGCGCGGCGAACTGCGCGTGGATGAACGGCGACTTGCTGTGCGCCACCGGGTTGCCGAACACTACGTAGCGGTCGGCGCCGCTCGTCGACGCAACCGCGTTCATGATGTGCGCCCCTCTTCGCTGTCGTTGCCGCTCGCGGCTTCGCCGCCCTCGCCTGCCGCCGCGCCGACCGCTTCGGCCAGCGCTTCCGCCTCGGTTTCCGCCGTGGCGTCCTCCGCGTCGATCAGCGTGTCGTCGCCGCCTTCGGCGTCATCCTCTTCCTCGGCCGCCTCGCCGCTCGTCACCGTCGGCGCGTCGAGCACGTTCAGCAACCGCACCGATGCCTCGATCGTCAGCTCGTCGAGCGACATCACGTCGAGCAGCACGCGCGTGCCGCGCGCATGCACGCCGAGCCCCGGCACGTGCAGCAGCAGCGGAATCTCCTCGAGGCGCACGAGATCGCCCTTCACGACGCTCGCGACGACCTGCTTCTTCTGCTCCTGCGCGAGCCAGCGCAGGCACCAGAAATATTCCATCCGGCGCTGGTAGTCGGCGTAGGCCGTGTAGGTGTCGTCGAAGCCCTGCACGACCGCGTACAGGTCGGCGTCCTTCGGCTTGAACGGCGCGGCGAGCTTCGCGGTGACGCCATGCTGCACGCACGCGAGCAGTTGCCACTGGTTCACGAGGTCGACGTAGCGCCGCAGCGGCGACGTGCTCCATGCGTACTGCGGCACGCCGAGGCCTTCGTGCGGCGCGGCCGACGTCTGCATCCGCGTGCGCTTCGGGCCCGGTGCGCCGAAACCGCGCTGCGAGCGGTAGATGCCGGGCACCGTGTGGTCGTGCAGGAACGCGCCCCAGGTCGAGTTCGCGAGGATCGCGAGCTCCGACACGATCAGGTCGAGCGGCGAGCCGCGACGGCGCGGCGTGATCGACACGCGCTCGCCGTCGACGTAGAAGTTGTAGTCGGTGTTGCGCTGCACTTCGCGCTTCAGGCCGTAGCCCGCGCGCGCGAGCTGGCGCTTTTCGAACAGCGCCTGCGCGAGCGGCCACAGCACGGCGATGTCATCCTTGTGCGGATAGTCGCCGGTGCCGGCCGCGAGCGTCTCTTCGTTGACGAGTTCGTCGAGCGTGTTGTGACGCAGGTTGTTCTTCACGAACACGAGTTCGGCGCGCGTCTCGTTCGCGACGATGTCCTGCGTTTCGCGGTTGACGATGATGTACAGCGACAGCGCCGGGCGGTAATCGCCCTCCTTCAGCGTGAACACGTCGACGACATCGTCCGGCAGCATCGTGATCTTGTCGCCCGGCATGTAGACGGTCGACAGGCGCGTGCGCGCGATCGCGTCGACCGCGTCGCCGCGCACGATGCCGAGCGCCGGCGCCGCGATGTGCACGCCGATCCGCACGCGGCCGTCGGACAGGTGTTCGACCGAGAACGCATCGTCGATTTCGGTCGTCGTGATGTCGTCGATCGAGAACGCCTCGACGTTCGCGCGCGGCAGGTCGTCCGGCAGCGCGCCGACCGCGACGGGCGGAAAGCCCGTGCCGTGCGGGAAGAATTCCGCGAGGAACCGCGCCTCGTGCAACGCACGCGGCGACGCGATGCCGCCGCAGTCGAGCATCAGCCGCGCCGGCGACACGCCGCGTGCGCCGGCCGCCGCTTCCATCGCCTTGTATTCGATCGCGTTCTTGTCCGGCCGCGTCAGCAGCCCGAGCACCTTGCCCGCGAACGCTTCCGGCAGCTTGCCGGCCTTCAGTTCCTCTTCATACTGCGCCTGGACGAGCGCCTGCTGGCGCTTGCGCTCGAGCGACGCGAGCGCCATCTTGAGCTGCTCTTCCGGCGCGCGCTGGTACTGGCCGCGCCCCTTGCGGCGGAAGTAGACGGGCGAGCCATGCAGCCGCAGCACCAGCGCAGCGCGCTCGACCGGGCCGTACGCCGCGCCGAAGTACTCCTCGGCCAGCGCCGTATACGCGAACTCGTCGGCCGGCGCGCATTCCCACAGGAAATCCAGATCGATCTGCTGCGCGGCCGAGTCGGCCTCCTGCATCAGTTCGCCCGCGGCCGGCTTGTCGAATTCGATCAGCACGTCTTTCGCGCGCACCTTCGCCCGCCGCCCGCCGGGCAACTCGACCTGAAACGCGTCGCCCTGGCGCGACAGCACGCTGCCCGCCTTGAAACTGCCCGATTCCTCGAAGAAAACGTTCACTCAGTACTCTCGTTCAGACTGCCGGGCGCCGCGTCGGCGGCGCCGCATGATGATGGGGATTCGATCGGCACGTGGCCGGTTTATCGCGTTTTTCCGTCGCAAAACGCGAGAACGTCGTCGACATAGTCGGCAAATTCGCTGATGCCGTGATCGCTGCCTTCGATCACGCGCGTTTTCGCGCCCGGGTAGTGGGCCAGCATCTCGCGGTAGTCGAGCACTTCGTCGCCGGTCGCCGCGAACAGATAGTAGCGTTCGGCGCGCGTGATCGCCGGCACGCGCAGCGCATCGAGCTCGTGCAGGTGATGGCGCTCGACGACGATCGTGCCGCCGCCGTGCCACAGCGGCTGTTCGCCCAGATGCTGCTCGAGATCGCGCTGCGGCACGATCGCCGGATTCAGCAGTACGGCCTTCCAGCCGTGCTTTTCGGCGAGCCACGTCGCGTAATAGCCGCCGAGCGAGCTGCCGACGACGGTCACGTCGCGCGCACCGGCAACCTCGGCTTCAGCGACGGCGATCGCGTCGAGCGGCGACACGGACAGCGACGGGCACCGCCACTCGTCCGTGCGGCCGAGTTCGGCCATGCGCGCGGCGAGCAGCCGCGACTTCTGCGATTCCGGCGACGACCGGAAGCCGTGCAGATACAGGATCACGTGCGACTCCCGAGCGCGTCGAGCAGTTTCTGGTGCACGCCGCCGAAGCCGCCGTTGCTCATCACGAGCACGTGGTCGCCCGGACGCGCGGCCTCGACGACGGCCTTCACCAGCAGGTGCAGATCGTCGTACGCGCGCGCTTTGTCGCCGAGCGGCGCGAGCGCCTCGCCGAGATTCCAGCCGAGCGCGTCGCGCCCGGTCGGCGCGCCGTAGCCGAACACGAGATCGGCATCGGCCAGGCTCGCCGGCAATTGCGACTTCATCACGCCGAGCTTCATCGTGTTCGAGCGCGGCTCGAGTACCGCGAGGATGCGGGCATTCTGACTACCGATGCGCGCACGAAGGCCGGCGATCGTGGTGTCGATCGCGGTCGGATGGTGCGCGAAGTCGTCGTAGACGGTCACGCCGTCCACGCTGCCGCGCACTTCCATCCGGCGCTTCACGTTGCGGAACGATGCGAGGGAGGCGGCGGCCTGCGCGGACGGCACGCCGACGTGGCGCGCGGCGGCGATCGCCGCGAGCGCGTTCATCCGGTTGTGGTCGCCCTGCACCTGCCACGCGACTTCGCCGACGCGCTCCGCGTGCGAATACACGGCAAAGCGCTCGTCGACCGGCACGCCGTCCTCGGCCGGCAGCGCCTGCCAGCCGCCGTCGACGCCGAACCGCTCGACCTCGCTCCAGCAGCCGCGCGCCAGCACGCGCTCGAGCGCGTCCGAGCGGCCGTTCGTGACGATCCGGCCGATACCGGGCACGGTGCGTACGAGATGGTGGAATTGCGTTTCGATCGCAGCGAGATCCGGGAAGATGTCGGCGTGATCGAATTCAAGGTTGTTCAGCACCGCGGTGCGCGGCCGGTAGTGGACGAACTTCGAGCGCTTGTCGAAGAACGCCGTATCGTATTCGTCGGCCTCGATCACGAAGAAGCTCGAATCGGTGAGCCGCGCCGATACGCCGAAGTTCAGCGGCACGCCGCCGATCAGGAAGCCCGGGTTCAGGCCCGCGTCTTCCAGCAGCCACGCGAGCATCGACGACGTGGTCGTCTTGCCGTGCGTGCCGGCGACCGCGAGTACCCATTTGCCGGCCAGCACGTGCTCGCCGAGCCACTGCGGGCCCGACACGTACGGCAGGCCGCGATCGAGGATCGCCTCCATCAGCGGATTGCCGCGCGTGACGACGTTGCCGATCACGAACAGGTCCGGTTTCAGGTCGATCTGTTCGGCGCCGTAGCCCTCGATCAGCGTGATGCCCTGTGCCTCGAGCTGCGTGCTCATCGGCGGATAGACGCCCGCGTCGCAACCCGTCACCGTGTGGCCCGCCTCGCGCGCGAGTACGGCGAGACCGCCCATGAAGGTGCCGCAGATGCCAAGAATGTGGATGTGCATAGATGAATGCTTTCGCGCCGCCGGGCGCCGTCGATTCGGAAAAGATGCGTCTGCGGCGCGCCGGACAGGTCGTGCGACCGGCGCTCGTCGCCGCGACACAAAGAGCAGTATTGTAACTGACGGCCTGCCGTGCCCGGCGGCCCGAACGATGCGGGCAAACGCCGCCGGTGCGCCGGGCCGCAGGCCGCCGCAGCCGCGCTCGGGCGCTGCGGCGATCTAGTATGATTGCCGGATCATGTCTCGCAAACCTCTTGTCGACCCGCGGCGCGTCCGCGAGGAAATCGCCCAGTCCGCCGCCCGCCTGATCGCGGAGGACGGGCTGGACTACGCCGGCGCGAAACGCAAGGCCGCACGCCAGTTGCTGGGCGATTCTCGCGTTGCCGGCGAATGGCTGCCGGATAACGACCAGATCGAGGAAGAACTGCGCGAGTACCTCGCGCTGTTCCAGAGCGACACGCAGCCGGACGAACTGCGCCTGCTGCGCGAGATCGCGCTCGACTGGATGCGCCGGCTCGCCGAGTTCCGTCCGTATGTGACGGGCGCCGTGCTGAACGGCACCGCGAACGCGCACTCGGACATCCATTTGCAGGCATTCCCCGACAACCCGAAGGATGTTGCGATCTACCTGCTGAACCAGAACATCCAGTACGACGTATCCGAGACGCGGCACTTCGCGGGCCGCGCCGACGTCGAGACACTGAGCTTCCTGTGGCGCCCGCGGCGCGACGTGGACGCGATCGGCATCCACCTCGCGCTTTATGCGAGCGACGACCTGCGCGGCGCGGTCAAGGCCGACTCGCGCGGCCGTGTCGCCCGCGCGGATGCCGCCGCGCTGCGCGCGCTCGTCGAAGCAGGCAAAGCCCCTTCCGAACCGGAATGATTCAACGATGATGATGAAACGCATGCTGGCGCTCGCGGTGATCGCAGCCGCCGCCGTCGCCGGCGGGATCGCCGCCGGCCATTGGTTCCGCGGCACGGCCGACGATGGCGTCGCCGTCGCCGCGCCCGCCGCACAGGGCAGCCCGGTCGACCAGTTGTGGGCGGCGTCGCTGACGAGTGTCGACGGCAAGCCGGCCACGCTGGCCGCTTTCAAGGGCCAGAAGGTCGTCGTCAATTTCTGGGCGTCATGGTGCGGCCCGTGCGTCGAGGAAATGCCCGAGCTCGTCGCGCTGTCGCACCAATACAAGCAGAAAGGCATCCGTTTCATCGGGATCGGCGTCGATTCAGATCAGAACGTGAGGACCTTCCTGCAGAAAGTAAAGGTCGACTACCCCATCTTCGTCAGCGGTTATGCCGGCGCCGATCTGGCCCGTAATTTTGGAAATACGGCGGGCGCATTGCCGTTTACGGTCGTCATCGACGAAACCGGCAAGATTCGCGAGACAAAATTAGGACAAATCCAACCGGCCGAGTTGAAAAAGACCCTCGACGCGCTGTAACCCGCCCGAACGGCGGCCCGCACGTTGGCGGCAATTTATCCGTCGATCGCCGCAATTTCGCGTGAATTCGCCGATACTTTGCATTCGCACCGGTAATTCTTGCGGGTCCGGCTCGCCCGGCCGTTCGGCAAAACTAGACAAATTTCTCTAAATAGCGCTAAAGTTCGCGCAATTCCGCAGAAATAGAAGCGACCATGACACGATTGCTGGTGCTGCACGGCCCGAACCTGAACCTTCTCGGCACCCGGGAACCGGAGGTGTACGGCCGCGTCACGCTGGCGCAGATCGATCAGGCGCTTGCCGCGCGCGCCAAGGAAGCCGGCGCCGAACTGTCGTCGTTCCAGAGCAACCATGAAGGCGCGCTGGTCGACCGCATCCAGGCCGCGCGGGAGGAACAGACCGATTTCATCCTGATCAATCCGGCCGCGTATACGCACACGAGCGTCGCGATCCGGGACGCGATCGCCGGCGTTGGCATCCCGTTCGTCGAGGTTCACTTGTCGAACGTGCATCGCCGCGAAGCGTTCAGGCACCACTCCTACTTTTCCGACCAGGCCGAAGGCGTGATCTGCGGGCTCGGCTGGAAAGGTTATCTGTACGCGCTCGAGTACGCGCTGGACAAGCTGCAAGGCACGTCGCGCGGCTGAATTCGCGATCTAGATTCAGCGCCGGCCCCTAACCGGCGCTTTCACGTATTGAAAGGGGAATTCCCGATGGATCTTCGTAAGCTGAAAACTCTGATCGACCTCGTCTCCGAATCCGGCATCTCCGAGCTGGAAGTGACGGAAGGCGAAGGCAAGGTGCGCATCGTCAAGAACGCGCCGCCGGTCTACGTGCAGCCGACGGCTGGGTATGCCCCGCAAATCAGCGCACCCGCTCCGTCGGTCGCGCTGCCGACCGACGGTGCCGCTGCGCCGGCAGCCGGCGCCGCAGCCGCGCCGGCCGTCCCGCAAGGCCACGTCGTGACGTCGCCGATGGTCGGCACGTTCTATCGCGCGCCGTCGCCGGGCGCGGACCCGTTCGTCCAGGTCGGCGACACGGTCAAGGAAGGCCAGACGATCTGCATCATCGAAGCGATGAAGCTGCTCAACGAGATCGAGTCGGACAAGGCCGGCGTCATCAAGGAAATCCTCGTCGAGAACGGCCAGGCCGTCGAATACGGCCAGCCGCTTTTCGTGATCGGCTAAGCCCGCCGCGCGGCTAACCCAGCCGCGCGCCGCCGATGCTCGCCAGGCGCCGTTCGCGCGCCCCTCGAAGAGACGAATACTCGCTATGTTTGAAAAAATCCTCATTGCCAATCGCGGTGAAATCGCGCTGCGCATCCAGCGCGCGTGCCGCGAGCTCGGCGTCAAGACGGTGGTCGTCTACTCGGAAGCCGACAAGGAAGCCAAGTACGTGCGCCTCGCGGACGAAGCCGTCTGTATCGGTCCGGCCCCGTCGAACCTGAGCTACCTGAACATGCCGGCGCTGATCAGCGCCGCGGAAGTCACCGACGCCGAGGCGATCCACCCCGGCTACGGCTTCCTGTCGGAGAACGCCGATTTCGCGGAACGGGTCGAGCAGTCGGGCTTCACGTTCATCGGCCCGCGCCCGGAAACGATCCGCATGATGGGTGACAAGGTCACCGCGAAGCAGACGATGATCAAGACCGGCGTGCCGTGCGTGCCGGGCTCGGAAGGCGCGTTGCCGGACGATCCGAAGGAGATCGTCAAGATTGCGCGCGCGATCGGCTATCCGGTCATCATCAAGGCGGCCGGCGGCGGTGGCGGGCGCGGGATGCGCGTCGTGCACACCGAGGCTGCGCTCGTCAACGCGGTCAACATGACCCGCGAGGAAGCCGGCCGTGCGTTCGGCAACCCGCAGGTGTACATGGAGAAGTTCCTCGAGAACCCGCGCCACATCGAGATCCAGGTGCTGTCCGACGCGTTCAAGAACGCGATCTGGCTCGGCGAGCGCGACTGCTCGATGCAGCGCCGTCACCAGAAGGTGATCGAGGAAGCGCCGGCGCCCGGCATTCCGCGCCGCCTGATCGACCGCATCGGCGACCGCTGCGCGGACGCGTGCAAGAAGATGGGCTACCTCGGCGCGGGCACGTTCGAATTCCTGTACGAAAACGGCGAGTTCTACTTCATCGAGATGAACACGCGCGTGCAGGTCGAGCATCCGGTGTCGGAACTGATCACGGGCGTCGACATCGTGCAGGAACAGATCCGCATCGCGGCCGGCGAGAAGCTCGCGCTGCGCCAGCGCGACATCCAGTTCCGCGGACATGCGATCGAATGCCGGATCAACGCCGAAGATCCGTTCAAGTTCACGCCGTCGCCGGGCCGGATCACGTCGTGGCATACGCCGGGCGGCCCCGGCGTGCGCGTCGACTCGCATGCGTACAATGGCTATTTCGTGCCGCCGAACTATGATTCGATGATCGGCAAGCTGATCACCTACGGCGCGACCCGCGAGCAGGCGATCAGCCGGATGCGCATCGCGCTGTCGGAGATGGTCGTCGAAGGCATCCAGACCAACATCCCGCTGCACCGCGAGCTGATGATCGACTCGAAGTTCGTCGAAGGCGGCACCAGCATCCACTACCTCGAAAACCGGCTCGCGCAGAAGCTGCAGGTCGCACCGGAAGAAGCGTAAGCATGAGTTATCGCGAACTCGTCGTCGAACTGGCCCGTGAGCATGCGGAGGCACTGTCCGACGCGCTGCTCGACCTCGGCGCGCTGTCGGTGTCCGTCGAGGACGCCGACGCCGACACGCCCGACGAACAGCCGCTCTTCGGCGAGCCCGGCCTCGTGCCCGATCGCACCGCGTGGCAGCACTCGCGCGTGGTCGCGCTGCTGTCGCCCGACCATGAGCCGGCCGTGCTGCTCGCGGCCGCCGCGAACGAGATCGGCCTCGCCGGCGCGCCGAAGTTCGACGTCCGCGAAGTCGAGGAACAGGACTGGGTGCGGCTCACGCAATCGCAGTTCGAGCCGATCCCGATCGGCGAGCGGATCTGGGTCGTGCCGTCGTGGCACGACGCGCCCGATCCCGACGCGCTCGTACTCGAACTCGACCCCGGCCTCGCGTTCGGCACCGGCAGCCACCCGACCACGCGCCTTTGCATGGAATGGCTCGAACAGTCGGTGAAGCCCGGCCAGTCGGTGCTCGACTACGGTTGCGGCTCCGGCATTCTCGCGATCCTCGCGAAGAAATGCGGGGCGAACCCCGTCATCGGCATCGACATCGATCCGCAGGCGGTCGAATCGGCGAGGCAGAACAGCGAGCGCAACCGGGCGGAAGTCACGTACGGCCTGCCCGATGCGTGCCCGGACGGCGAATTCGACATCGTCGTCGCGAACATCCTGTCGAACCCGCTGAAGCTGATGGCGTCGATGCTGGCGTCGAAGGTCAAACCGGGCGGGCGCATCGCGCTGTCGGGCGTGCTCGCGCGCCAGGCGGACGAAGTCGCGGCCGTCTATGCGCGCTACATCGACATCTCGGTCTGGCGCGAACACGAAGGTTGGGTATGCCTCGCCGGAACCCGGCGGGAAAGCCATTAGAATAGCGCTGTCCTTCACTCTGGCCAGCAGGCCGCCCGGCTCGACATGCTTCTTGCGACGCGCTGCCCTCATTGCGAAACCGTCTTCCGGCTGCAGCAGGAACAGCTCTCGCTGCACGAAGGGCTCGTCCGTTGCGGGCATTGCCACGAAGTCTTCAACGCATCGGAATCGCTCGTCCCCGAGCACGCGCAGCAGCCCGAACCAGCCTTGACCGAAACGGCTGCCGCGCCGCACGACGGCGGCGCGCACCATCAGGTCGCGCCCGCGCCTGCACGGCTGTTCACGGCCGACGCGCCGGCCGGGTCGCCGTCCGACATCGACTACAAGCCGGAAGGCTGGGACATGTGGGCGCCGTGGCTCGACGCCGGCGTCGATCCGTCGTTGCAGCACAACGTGCAAACCGTGCGCACCGAGCCGCTGGTGCCGGTCTCGCTCCCGTCCACCGAATCCGGCGTCGTTCACCTGTCGGGTACGCCCGCGCCGTTCCCGCCCCCGACCGAGCTCGACGCATCCGCTGACGCCGCGCAACCGACCGAACCGCATTCGAAGCAGACGGAACAGGAAACCGAAGCATCGCCCGCGCCCGTCGAGCGCGACCCGCGTGAGCCCCGCTTCGTCGCCCACGTTCCATCGGAAGCAGAAACCGCTACCGACGACGTCGAACCCATGGGCAACGCGCACTTCGCAGTACCGGACGACGAGCGCGCTCCGCGCGAACCGCGTTTTGCGTTCGCTCCGGCGCCGGCCGTAACCGTGCCCGAAACCGGATCCGAACCTGATGCCGATGCCGTCACCCGGCACGACAAGACGCCTGCCGCGCCCACCGACATACCCGCCGCGCCGTTCCCGGCCGCGCTGACCGACGACGATCGCCCGCACTTCGCCGTCACGCGCGAAACGCGTGCGCCGCAGCAGCGCGGGATGCTCGGCGGCTTTTTCGGCGGCCTCGTCGCCGCGGTGCTGGCCGTGCTGCTCGTCGCGCAACTCGCGTGGTGGCAACGCGAGACGCTGATGATCTACTGGCCCGTGACGCAGGGCTGGTTCCGCCAGGCCTGCGCGCCGCTCGGCTGCACGGTCGCGCCGCCGCGCGCGATCGACGGCCTGCGGCTCGACGCGACCGACCTGCGCCAGCTCGACGGCCCGCGCGTGCTCGAGCTGAAGGTGCCGCTGACGAACCGCTACCGCGTCGCACTCGCGTACCCGTCGCTCGAACTGACGCTGCTCGACGACACCAATCACGTCACCGTGCGCCGCGTGCTCGCGCCGCGCGAATACGTGCGCCCGGGCACGCCGATCGACGCCGGGCTGCCGCCCGGCACGACGCAGACGATGGTCGTCCGCGTCGAAACGAACGGCATGCCCGCCTCGAATTTCCGCGTCCAGATCTTCTATCCGTGACGCGCCGCGGCGCGCGCCTGCGCGCCCGTCTCAACCCGCGCGCCCGAGCGGCGCGCTATTTCGGAGCACGAACATGAGCAAAGTTACGCTGGGTGGCAACCCGATCGAAATCGCCGGCACGTTCCCGGCCGTCGGCGCCCAAGCCGCCGATTTCAAGCTGGTCGGCAAGGACCTCGCCGACCTGTCGCTCGCCAGCTTCGCCGGCAAGCGCAAGGTGCTGAACATCGTGCCGAGCCTCGACACGCCGACCTGCGCGACGTCGACCCGCAAGTTCAACGAAGCCGCGTCGTCGCTCGACAACACGGTCGTGGTGGTCGTGTCCGCCGACCTGCCGTTCGCCGCCACGCGCTTCTGCACGACCGAAGGCCTCGCGAACGTCGTGACGGCTTCGACGTTCCGCACCGGCCGCGCATTCGCGAACGCGTACGGCGTCGACGTGACGAGCGGCCCGCTGAACGGCCTGACCGCACGTGCCGTCGTCGTGCTCGACGCGCAGGACAAGGTGATCCACGCGGAACTCGTCGGCGAAATCAAGGACGAGCCGAACTACGACGCCGCGCTCGCCGCACTGAAGTAACCCGCTGCCGCCCGGCCCTGCCGCGCGAGGCCCGACGGGCCAACCGCGCTGGCCGGGCGGCCGCTTCCCTTTGCTCTCTACAGGAACGCACGCCTTGACTACGCTGATTTGCGGCTCGCTCGCCTACGACAACATCATGACCTTCGAAGGCCGGTTCCGCGAGCACATCCTGCCCGACCAGGTTCACCTTCTGAACGTGAGCTTCCTCGTGCCGACGATGCGACGCGAATTCGGCGGTTGCGCGGGGAACATCGCTTACGCGCTGCACATGCTCGGCGGCGACGCGCGCATCATGGCGACGGTCGGCGCGAACGACGCGGACCGCTATCTCGAACGCCTCGACGGCCTCGGCCTGTCGAAGGCAAGCGTGCGCGTGGTGCCCGAAACGCACACCGCGCAGGCGATGATCACGACCGATCTCGACAACAACCAGATCACCGCATTCCACCCGGGCGCGATGATGCAGTCGCACCTGAACCGCGCGGACGAAGTGGCGGGCGTGAAGCTCGGCATCGTCGCGCCGGACGGCTTCGACGGGATGGTCCAGCACGCCGAGCAATTCGCGAAGGCCGGCATCCCGTTCGTCTTCGATCCGGGCCAGGGCCTGCCGCTGTTCGACGGTGCGACGCTGCGCCGCATCATTGAACTCGCGACGTTCGTAGCGGTCAACGACTACGAAGGCAAGCTCGTCAGCGACAAGACGGGCTGGTCCGAACAGGAAATCGCCAGCCGGGTTCAGGCGTTGATCATCACGCGCGGCGAGCACGGCTCCACCATTCTTCATAAAAACGGCGAAGAACAGATTCCCGTCGTGGCTGCCGAGCGTGTCGTCGATCCGACCGGCTGCGGCGATGCCTTCCGGGGCGGCCTGCTGTACGGCATCGAGAATGGCCTCGACTGGGCAACCACGGGCCGCCTCGCGAGCCTGATGGGCTCGATCAAGATCGCCCATCAGGGGCCCCAGACTTACGTACTGACGCGCGCCGAAATCGATGCGCGCTTCGAGGCTGCATTCGGTTACAGTCTCAAATGAATATTGTGGGAGAGCAAAGATGTTGACGAAAAAAACCCTCACGCTCGCGGCCATGCTGACGGCCACGCTGACCCTCGCTGGCTGCTTCACGGCCCCCGGTTCGGCAGATGTCTATAGCGTCGGCCAGGCGCAGCGCGAACAGACGGTCCGCATGGGCGTGGTCGAAAGCGTCCGTGCGGTGCGCATCCAGTCCGACGGCGGCGGCAGCGCGATCGGCACGCTCGGCGGCGGCGCACTCGGCGCAGTCGCGGGCAGCGCGATCGGCGGCGGCAAGGGGTCGATCCTGACGGCGATCGCCGGCGGCCTCGTCGGCGCGGTCGCGGGCAACGCGGTCGGCGAAAACCTCAGCACGGCGAACGGTGTCGAAATCACCGTACGCCTCGACAACGGCGACCTGCGCTCGATCACGCAGGCAGCGAGCGGCGAAGCGTTCCGCGCCGGCGAGCGTGTGCGACTGCTGTCGAGCGGCGGCGTCACGCGCGTCACGCACTAACCAGGTACCTCAGCACGCGGCGCAAGCCGCGGTCGAACGCATGTGCGAAGCTGCACATGCGTTTTTTTTCGTCCGCACTCGCCGGCCGGCACATGGGCGAATGCGGACGAAAAAAATCCCGCCACCTGAGCCAGATGGCGGGACTGATTGAGTAGCGCTACTCAACCCACGGACACCACGTGAGTGTCCGGGTGGTGCTGGTCAGCCGCGATTACGGACGGCTGCCGGTCGGGAACGGCCATGCCGCTGCCGGATTGAGCGCGGTCTTCACGCCCGATGCCGGCGCAACCGATGCGGTCGACGCGGTCGTTGCCGGCGCAGCCTTCTTCACGACGGCCTTCTTCGGAGCAGCAGCCTTCTTCGCAGGCGCAGCAGCCTTCGTCGCCGGAGCGGCAGCCTTCTTCGCAGGGGCAGCCTTCTTGGCGGGCGCAGCCTTCTTCGCAGCGGCCTTCTTCGCAGGCGCAGCCTTCTTCGCGGCGGCCTTCTTCGCAGGCGCGGCCTTCTTCGCAGCAGCCTTCTTGGCCGGTGCGGCCTTCTTCGCAGCAACCTTCTTCACTGCGACTTTCTTGGCTGCAACCTTCTTCGCAGCGGCCTTCTTGGCCGGCGCTGCCTTCTTCGCAGCAACCTTCTTCACTGCGACTTTCTTCGCTGCAACCTTCTTCGTTGCGACCTTCTTTGCAGCGGCCTTCTTCGCCGGTGCTGCCTTCTTCGCGGCAACCTTCTTCACCGCGACCTTCTTCGCAGCAACCTTCTTCACTGCAGCGGCCTTCTTCGCCGGAGCAGCAGCCTTCTTCGCAACGGTCTTCTTGGCAGCAACCTTCTTAGCAGCCGGTTTCTTCTTGGCGGTAGCCATGTTGTTCTCCTTCAGGTTCAGATGAGAGTCAGTTCAAACTACACCCTTCGTCAAAACCCGCTTCCCGCGGACGCTGTTCAGGACGTGCGCTTCGAAGCGGGCTATTCATCGGCGTACGCGGATACCGCGCGCTTACGCTAATGAATACGGTATGGCGCGCGTGACCCCTTGGCCTCGCGCGCCAAATCAAGTCGGTAGCCGGCGCACCTCGCGCCGCTACCCCTAATCGCTTGATCAAGCGGACCGCCACACGGCCGTCCGCTTTATCCGGAGGGAAGTTTGCCCATCCCACTGAAGGGTTCGCAAAGTGCCGGTCGTATCGTTGGGCCGTTAAGGCACCGGGCATGCTTTGCATCAGGCGTTCTTGCTCCTAAACCTTGGGCCGGGGCCGAGAGGCCGCCGGCTGCTCCATCATGTAACGGGTTCGCTGCTGCGGGTCATTCCCAGGACAGCGCGCCCCCCGTCTGATACTCGATCACACGCGTCTCGAAGAAGTTGCGCTCCTTCTTCAGGTCGATCATCTCGCTCATCCACGGGAACGGGTTTTCCTCGTTCGGGTACAGCGGATCGAGGCCGATCTGCTGGCAACGGCGGTTGCTGATGAAGCGCAGATAGCTCTTGAACATCGACGCGTTCAAACCCAGCACGCCGCGCGGCATCGTGTCCTCGGCGTAGCGGTATTCGAGTTCGACAGCCTGCTTGAACAGCTCGCGAATCTCGGCGCGGAATTCCGCGGTCCAGAGATGCGGATTCTCGAGCTTGATCTGGTTGATCAGGTCGATGCCGAAGTTGCAGTGCATCGACTCGTCGCGCAGGATGTACTGATATTGCTCTGCAGCACCCGTCATCTTGTTCTGGCGGCCGAGTGCGAGGATCTGCGTGAACCCGACATAGAAGAACAGGCCTTCCATGATGCAGGCGAACACGATCAGCGACTTCAGCAGCTTCTGATCCGCTTCGAGCGTGCCGGTCTTGAAGGCCGGGTCCGTCAGCGTGTGGATGAACGGGATCAGGAATTCGTCCTTCGCGCGGATCGACGTGACCTCGTGGTACGCGTTGAAGATCTCGCCTTCGTCGAGACCGAGCGATTCGACAATGTATTGGTACGCGTGCGTGTGGATCGCCTCTTCGAACGCCTGGCGCAGCAGGAACTGCCGGCACTCGGGCGCCGTGATGTGGCGGTACGTGCCGAGCACGATGTTGTTCGCCGCGAGCGAATCGGCCGTCACGAAGAAGCCGAGGTTGCGCTTCACGATGCGGCGCTCGTCCTCGGTCAGACCGTTCGGGTCCTTCCACAGAGCGATGTCGCGGGACATGTTGATTTCCTGCGGCATCCAGTGGTTCGCGCAACCGGCCAGATACTTTTCCCACGCCCACTTGTACTTGAACGGCACCAGCTGATTGACGTCAGTCTGGCCGTTGATGATGCGCTTGTCGGCGACATTGACCCGCGCTTCCGAACCGCCGGCGGGAACAGCCGATGCTTGCGGCGGCACCGCGAGATCGCCTTCGAAAATGTCGCGGACCTGATGGGCGGCAGGCGACGCAGCCTGCATTCCGACAGCCACTCCTGCGGGGGCGCGCATCGCATTGTGCTGCGCTCCGCTCGCGGGAGTTACGGCAGTCTTCTCGTCATCCCAGTTGAGCATAAATTCTCACCATCAATTTAGAACGGTTTGTACCATCTTTTCCTGAGCGATAAAAGGGTTCGCTCACGAAAAATCCTTTTTTCGATTCGCGTTGCGACCTCGATACAACACTTTGAGCAACGCATCGTCGTTCATGCAGAGCGCGACGTGTGTCGCGCGTGTATCGCGAGGTGCGCTCGACGCATCGAACGCTGATCGAAACGCGACGTCGTCGGGGATGTTTCGATCGCTTGTCACTGCCTGCAACGCAGGTGCCGCGTTACAGATTCCTTATCATTTTTTTAGTTGAGAGCGGCGCACACTTCAACCTCGATCGGTCGTCGTGCGCGCCGCCCGGCACATCTTCAGGTCAGGCGCGTTGCGTTACTGGCACGCTTCGCATTCGTCGAAGCCCGGATCGCCCGGACGCATCGTGCACACCGGACCGTCGGCCTCGACCGGTGCGAGTGCCGCCGCTGCACCGATCGCGCCCGACGACGCACCGCCACCCGCCGCACCGAAGCCGCCTGCAGCGCCTTGCGCGCCGCCGCTGCTCGAACCGCCACCCGTCGGCACTGCGTTCAGCGCGCCGTGTGCGACCGTCGACTTCTCGACGTGCGTCGCCGCCATCGTGCGGAGGTAGTAGGTCGTCTTCAGGCCGCGCAGCCATGCGAGCTTGTAGACCTCGTCGAGCTTCTTGCCCGACGCGCCGCCCATGTAGATGTTCAGCGACTGCGCCTGGTCGATCCACTTCTGGCGACGCGATGCCGCTTCGACCAGCCACGTCGGGTCGACTTCGAACGCGGTCGCATAGATCGCGCGCAGGTCGGCCGGGATGCGGTCGATGCGCGACAGCATGCCGTCGAAGTACTTCAGGTCGGCGACCATCACTTCGTCCCACAGGCCGCGTTCCTTCAGGTCGCGAACGAGGTACTCGTTCACCACCGTGAATTCGCCCGACAGGTTCGACTTCACGTACAGGTTCTGGAAGGTCGGCTCGATGCATGCCGACACGCCGATGATGTTCGAGATCGTCGCCGTCGGCGCGATCGCGACGCAGTTCGAGTTGCGCATGCCGTGCGCGGCGATCCGCGAACGCAGCGTCGTCCAGTCGAGCGACTCGGACGTGTCGACCTCGACGTAGCCGCCGCGCGCTTCGGCCAGCAGCTTCAGCGTGTCCTGCGGGAGGATGCCGCGATCCCACAGCGAGCCGCGGTAGCTCGAGTAGCGGCCGCGTTCCTCGGCCAGTTCGGTCGACGCGTGGTACGCGTAGTAGCAGACCGCTTCCATCGAACGATCGGCGAACTCGACCGCCGCTTCCGACGCGTACGGCGTGCGCAGCAGGTGCAGGCAGTCCTGGAAGCCCATGATGCCCATGCCGACCGGACGGTGCTTCAGGTTCGAGTTACGCGCCTTCGGCACCGCGTAGTAGTTGATGTCGATCACGTTGTCGAGCATGCGCATCGCGACGCTGATCGTGCGCTTCAGCTTGTCGTGGTCGAGCGCGTAGCTGCCGTCGGCCTGCTTCACCAGGTGGGCGACGAGGTTCACCGAGCCGAGGTTGCACACCGCGATTTCGGTGTCGCTCGTGTTCAGCGTGATTTCCGTGCACAGGTTCGACGAGTGGACGACGCCGACGTGCTGCTGCGGCGAGCGCACGTTGCACGGATCCTTGAACGTGATCCACGGGTGGCCCGTCTCGAACAGCATGCCGAGCATCTTGCGCCAGAGCTGCGCCGCCGGGACCTTCTTGAACAGCTTGATCTCGCCGCGCGCGACCTTCTCTTCGTAAGCGGTGTAAGCCTTCTCGAAATCGGCGCCGAACTTGTCGTGCAGGTCCGGGCAGGTCGACGGCGAGAACAGCGTCCAGTCGGTGCCTTCCATCACGCGCTTCATGAACAGGTCGGGAATCCAGTTCGCCGTGTTCATGTCGTGCGTGCGGCGGCGATCGTCGCCCGTGTTCTTGCGCAGCTCGAGGAATTCCTCGATGTCGAGGTGCCAGGATTCGAGGTACGCGCAGACCGCGCCCTTGCGCTTGCCGCCCTGGTTGACCGCGACGGCCGTGTCGTTCACGACCTTCAGGAACGGGACCACGCCTTGCGACTTGCCGTTCGTGCCCTTGATATGCGAGCCGAGTGCGCGCACGCGCGTCCAGTCGTTGCCGAGACCGCCGGCGAACTTCGACAGCAGCGCGTTTTCCTTCAGCGCTTCGTAGATGCCGTCGAGATCGTCCGCGACCGTCGTCAGGTAGCACGACGACAGCTGCGAGCGATGCGTGCCCGAGTTGAACAGCGTCGGCGTCGAACTCATGAAGTCGAAGCTCGACAGCACGTTGTAGAACTCGATCGCGCGCGTTTCGCGGTCGATCTCGTTCAGCGACAGGCCCATCGCGACGCGCATGAAGAATGCCTGCGGCATTTCGATGCGGGTGCCTTCGACGTGCAGGAAGTAGCGGTCGTACAGCGTCTGCAGGCCGAGGTAGCCGAACTGCAGGTCGCGGTTCGCGTCGAGCGCTTCACCGAGGCGCTTCAGGTCGAACTGCAGCAGCTTGTCGTCGAGCAGGCCGGCGTCGACGCCGCGCTTCAGGAACTGCGGGAAGTATTCCGCGTAGCGGGCCGACATCTCGGCCTGCACCACTTCCTCGCCGAGGATCTCGCGACGGATCGTGTGCAGCAGGATGCGGGCCGTGACCTGGCTGTATGCCGGGTCCTTCTCGATCATCGTGCGCGCAGCGAGGATCGCCGAGTCGTAGACCTGGCTCATCGGCACGCCGTCGTACAGGTTCTTCACCGTCTCCGCGACGATCGGCTCAGGGTTAACCGCAGCGCCGAGGCCATCGCACGACGACACGATCAGCGCGCGCAGCGCGTTCAGGTCGAGCGGACGCGAGACGCCGTTGTCGACGACGTTGATGCCGGTGCTCGACTCGCCGCCTGCCGCTGCTGCTTCCTCGCCCGCATGCTGGCGCTCGAGGTGACGCTTCTCGCGATACAGCACGTACGCACGCGCGACGTTGTGCTCGCCGCCGCGCATCAGCGCGAGTTCGACCTGGTCCTGGATGTCTTCGATATGGAACGTCCCGCCGTTCGGGCGGCTGCGCACGAGCGCGCGCACGACGTTGTGCGTCAGCTGTTCGACCTGCTCGCGCACGCGCGCCGATGCCGCGCCCTGCCCGCCGTTGACGGCCAGGAAAGCCTTGGTCACCGCGATCGCGATCTTCGAAGGCTCGAACGATACGACGCTGCCGTTGCGGCGGATCACCTTGTAGTCGGCGAACGTGGCCTGCGGCGCGAGCGCCTGCGCGCCCTGTTCGGTCCCGCCGAGCGGACGGCTCGAGGCGCTCTCGTACTGGGACGTCGCGTTGTCGGTGGTTTGCATGTGCAAAGCTCCTGGTGTTGGATGGTGCGGAGAGAACCGCGGATTAAAACGAACGCTGCGCAATGCGGTGCGCGAGCGGTAAGAGGCGAGCGATGCGCCGGGGAAGCCGGTTCGGCCGATGCGCGACAACCGAGCCGGTCGTGTGCTTCGTCATGTGTACCCTGCCCCGTCGAAGTTCGCTGCGCTGATCGCGACGCCCGGACCGCCCGGCCTGACGCGCCGCCCTGAGAACCCTGTCCGCCGGCGTTGCCCGCCGGCCGGTGCCGCTCGGGTTTTCCCCTGCGACACACACTATATCTAGTGCAGAACTGCTCAACTGGCACCAAGTATAGTGGACATTCGGACGACGTCCAAACGGATAATTTGCGATGAAGGTCTTGACATCGCTCACGCGCCGACACGACAAGGCATTGGTCGGAGAAAAAACTTTCTCCGGTCAAAAAACCCCGCGATCAGTGCTGACGGAAAGGAAAGTATCCGGCGGAAAAACCGGCATCGCTCGCGAAGCGTTGCCAATCGAAATGCGGGCCCGGGTCGGTCTTGCGGCCCGGCGCGACGTCCGAGTGCCCCGCGAATGCGTCGACCGGATAGCGTGCGGCGAGCGCACGGGTGAGCGCGGCGAGCATCGCGTACTGCGCGTCGTCGAACCGCACGTCGTCCGCGCCTTCGAGTTCGATGCCGATCGAGAAGTCGTTGCAGCGCGGCCGGCCGAAGAACTCGGACGAGCCCGCGTGCCACGCGCGCTCGTCGCACGACACGAACTGCACGAGTTCGCCGCTGCGGCGGATCAGGAAGTGCGCGGACACGCGCACGCCGCGCAGGTGGCTCTGGTAATAGGGGTGTGCATCGCAGTCGAGGCGATTCAGGAACAGCGCCTCGATCGCGTCGCCGCCGAATTCGCCGGGCGGCAGGCTGATGTTGTGGACGACCACGAGCGTCGGCACCGCCCCCGCGGGACGCGCCTCGAAGTTCGGCGACGGCGCATGGCGCGCTTCGCGCACCCAGCCGTTCGCGTCGACCGACAACGGCGCCGCGTCGCTCATCGTGCGTCGCGACCGCCCGCGCGCGCGGCGTGGCGCTGTGCGTGCTCGGCACTGCAGAAGTATTCGCCGCCCGCGGCGACGGCATCGCCCTTCGGTGCATGCACGCCGCATTCGGCGCAGCGCACCATCGGTTCGGGCAGCGACCGCGCGTCGCCGTTCGGACGCGCAGCGCCGGCACCCGGCGCGCCGCCGTCACCCGCGCCGCGGCCGGTGCGCGCCTGCGCGTGCTCCTGGGCCTGGCGCACCTTGCGTGCGAGCCACGAGCCGGCGAAGAAGAGAAGAATCAGGAGAAGAATCTGTCGCATCGGAAACCTGCGGTCAAACCACGGAACGGTGCAGCAGCACCTCGAAAACGAACCGGCTGCCGACATACGCGAGCAGCAGCGCGGCGAACGACACGAGCACCCAGCGCGCGGCGCCGCGCCCGCGCCAGCCCGACGTCTTGCGGGCGACCAGCAGGCCGCCGAACATCAGCCACGACAGGATCGCGAACACGGTCTTGTGGTCGAGCCGCAGCGCGCGCGCATCGACCTGCTCGCTGAACAGGATGCCCGACGCGAGCGTCAGCGTGAGCAGCACGAAGCCGGCGCCGATCAGGCGGAACAGCAGCTTCTCGAGCGTGAGCAGCGGCGGCAGCGTTTCGAGCCAGCTCGCGATCCAGCCCGTCGAACCGTCGCGCCCGCCGTTGCGCAGCGATTGCAGGCGCCGCTCGACCATCAGCATCAGGATCGCGTGCAGCGCGGCGATCGCGAACAGGCCGTACGCGATGTTCGCGATCAGGAAGTGCAGCTTGAACAGCGGTGCCGCGGCATAAGGAAGCACCCGCACGCCGCCGAACACGAGCGGCAGCAGCGACGCGCCGCACGCGAGCGGCAGCACCAGCAGGCGCAGGCTGTCGAGCGGGAAGAAAAAGCTCTCGATCCAGTAGATGCCCGCGCCGAGCCAGAACATCGCGGACAGCGCGAACGCGAAACCGAACACCATCGAGTCGTTCGGAAAGATCGTCATGTGGAGCAGCACGCCGTGCGCGACGAGCGCGGCGAACAGCAGCGCGCGGCCGGCCCCGCTCATCCCGGACGCGGCGGACGCGGGAACCGGCACGGCCGGCACGCTCGCGACGAGCGGCGTCGCGCCCTGGCGGTGCGTGCGCCAGCCTGCGACGGCGAGGCCGCCGTACAGGAATGCGGTGAGGGCATACAGTACAATATCCATGTTCGAAGTTTACACTAGGCCCCCTTCCCGCGACGGCTCCCTTTGTTCGGTTCCGCCGCGCCTTCGGGCCCCACTGTCCATCGCTCCCCATGCTCGACAATCTCACTCAACGGATGGCGCGCGTCGTCAAGACGCTGCGCGGCGAGGCCCGGCTCACCGAGGCGAACACGCAGGAGATGCTCCGCGAGGTGCGTCTCGCGCTGCTGGAAGCCGACGTCTCGCTGCCGGTCGTCCGCGAATTCATCGCCAAGGTCAAGGAAAAGGCGCTCGGCGAAGAAGTGATCAGCAGCCTGTCGCCGGGCCAGGCGCTCGTCGGCGTGGTCCAGAAGGAACTGACCGCCGTGATCGGCGGCGACTACGAAGGCAAGGCCGCCGAGCTGAACCTCGCGGTCACGCCGCCCGCCGTGATC
Source organism: Burkholderia sp. S-53 (assembly GCF_025560745.1). NCBI lineage: Bacteria > Pseudomonadati > Pseudomonadota > Betaproteobacteria > Burkholderiales > Burkholderiaceae > Burkholderia > Burkholderia sp. S-53. The sequence goes on along the minus strand of NZ_CP090483.1, from coordinate 597,017 downwards.
CTGATGGCCGGCCTGCAGGGCGCGGGCAAGACCACGACCGCCGGCAAGCTCGCGAAGCTGCTGCGCGAGAAGTACAAGAAGAAGGTGCTGACCGTGTCGTGCGACGTGTATCGCCCGGCTGCGATCATGCAGTTGAAAACGGTGAGCGAACAGGTCGGCGCCGACTTCTTCCCGTCGACGCCGGACCAGAAGCCGGTCGACATCGCGATCGCGGCCGTCGACTGGGCGAAGCGCCACTACCATGACGTGCTGATCGTCGATACGGCCGGCCGCCTCGGCATCGACGAGGCGATGATGCAGGAAATCGCCGCGCTGCACGACACGCTGAAGCCGGCCGAAACGCTGTTCGTCGTCGACGCGATGCTCGGCCAGGATGCGGTCAACACCGCGAAGGCGTTCAACGACACGCTGCCGCTCACCGGCGTCGTGCTGACCAAGCTCGACGGCGATTCGCGCGGCGGCGCCGCGCTGTCGGTGCGCCACATCACCGGCAAGCCGATCAAGTTCGTCGGCGTCGCCGAGAAGCTCGACGGCCTGGAGGTGTTCCACCCCGACCGGATGGCGAACCGGATCCTCGGCATGGGCGACATCCTCGCGCTCGTCGAGGAAGCGCAGCGCGGCGTCGACGTGCAGGCCGCGCAGAAGCTCGCCGACAAGGTCAAGAAAGGCGGCGACTTCGACCTGAACGACTTCCGCGCGCAGATCTCGCAGATGAAGAACATGGGCGGCCTGTCGTCGCTGATGGACAAGCTGCCCGCGCAATTCCAGCAGGCGGCGGCCGGCGCCGACATGGGCCAGGCCGAAAAGCAGATCCGCCGGATGGAAGGGATCATCAGCTCGATGACGCCCGCCGAGCGCGCGAAACCCGAAATCATCAAGGCGACGCGCAAGCGCCGCATTGCAGCCGGTGCGGGTGTGCCGGTGCAGGAAGTCAACCGGATGCTGAACCAGTACGACCAGATGCGTACGATGATGAAGAAGCTGAAGGGCGGCAACATGCAGAAGATGATGCGCGGCCTGAAGGGCATGATGCCCGGCATGCGCTGATTCCGCCCGTCGGCCGGCGCGCGGGTTTTTGCTGTAGCGCGCGCCGTCCGTTCTGCTTCATCCTTATTTGTATACCGACTGCCCGCCACAACACATGAACCGCGAAGAAGCCCTCCACATTTTCGACCACTCCGAAGAGATCGTCTCGGCCGACGCCGTCAATGCGTCGATCGCCCGGATGGCCGACGCGATCCGCGCCGAGATCGGCGATGCGTTCCCGCTCGTTCTCTCGGTGATGGGCGGCGCCGCGGTGTTTACCGGGATGCTGCTGCCGCATCTCGATTTCCCGCTCGAATTCGACTACATCCACCTGACCCGCTACCGCAACACGACGCAGGGCAGCCCGGAGATGCACTGGCGCGTGGCACCGCGCGAATCGGTGAAGAACCGGATCGTGCTCGTGCTCGACGACATCCTCGACGAAGGCGAGACGATGGCCGCGATCCGCGACCGCATCCTCGACATGGGCGCGCAGCGTTTCATGTCGGCCGTGCTGTGCGAGAAGACGCTCGCGAAGGACAAACCGCTGCACCCCGACTTCTGCGGCTTCTCGGTGCCGGACCGCTACGTGTTCGGCTGCGGAATGGATGCGAAGGGCTACTGGCGCAACCTGCCGACGATCCGCGCGCTGACCACGAACGTCTGATCGCCGCGCTCCCGCCATCCAAATGGAAAGCGGCGCTCCGGTTTCCCGGAGCGCCGCTTTTTTTCGTGTGCGCACCGCGCTACAACTGGTGCACGAACGCGCGAATGCCGGCCAGCAGCATCTCGACCGAGATCGCGACGAGCACGAGGCCCATCAGCCGCTCGAACGCCGCGACCGTCCGCTCGCCGAGCCACTGCTGGATCCGTTCGGCCAATACCAGTGTGATCGCGCAGACGATCATCGTGACCGTCAGCGCGCCGACCCACTCGAACATCTTGCCCGGCGCCTGCGACGTCAGCAGCATCACGGTCGCGAGCGCCGACGGCCCGGCGAGTGCGGGAATCGCGAGCGGCACGATGAACGGTTCGCCGCCCGCACGCGGATCGCTGCCGAGCGCGCCGTCCGGATGCGGGAAGATCATCCTCAGCGCGATCAGGAACAGCACGATCCCGCCGCCGAGCCGCAACGACAGGTCGGTGAGGTTCATCATCCGCAGGAAGCGGTCGCCGACCACCATGAAGAACAGCAGGATCACGAACGCGATCCCCACTTCTCGCAGGATCAGCTTCACGCGCCGCTCGCGCGGCACATCCCGCATCGCCGTAATGAACAGCGGGATGTTGCCGAGCGGATCGGTGATCAGCACGAGGAGCACGGTGGCCGACAGGAACGTGTATTCCATCGTGTCCCCCGGTCGCCGTGCTTAGTGCGCGAGCGCGGCGCGGATCTTCTCCGCGACCGTCGCCGCAGCCGCGTCGGCCGGCAGCAGCGTCGCTTCGGCGTCGCGGCGGCCCTGGTACTCGATCTTGCCTTCCTTCAGGCCGCGCTCGCCGATCACGAGGCGATGCGGCACGCCGATCAGTTCCCAGTCGGCGAACATCACGCCCGGGCGCTCGCCGCGATCGTCGAGGATCACGTCGATGCCGGCCGCGGCGAGTTCCGCGTACAGCTTGTCGGCGGTCTCGCGCACCATTTCGCTGCGGTCATAGCCCATCGGGCACAGCACGACCTCGAACGGTGCGATCGACTCGGGCCAGATGATGCCGCGATCGTCGAAGTTCTGTTCGATCGCCGCGCCGAGAATGCGCGTGACGCCGACGCCGTAGCAGCCCATCAGCATCGGCTGCGGCTTGCCCGACTCGTCGAGGAACGTCGCGCCCATCGCTTCCGAGTACTTGGTGCCGAGCTGGAACACGTGGCCGACCTCGATGCCGCGGCAGATGTCGATCACGCCCTTGCCGTCCGGCGACGGGTCGCCCTTCTGCACGTCGCGCACGTCGGCGACGTCCGGCTCCGGCAGGTCGCGGCCCCAGTTCACGCCCGCGATGTGATAGTCGACCTCGTTCGCGCCGACAACGAAGTCGCTCATGTTCGCGACCGTGCGGTCCGCGATCACCTTGACGGGCTTCTTCGTGCCGACCGGGCCGAGGTAGCCCGGCGGCGTGCCGAACCACTCGACGATTTCCTGCTCGGTCGCGAAGCGGTGGTTCTTCAGACCCGGCAGCTTCGACACCTTGATCTCGTTCAGATCGTGGTCGCCGCGCAGCATCACGAGCCAGATGGTCGGCTCGGCGCCTTCGTTGTCGGTCGCGAGCACGATCGACTTGATCGTGCGCTCGAGCGGGATGGCCAGCAGTTCGGCGACGGCTTCGCACTTCGCCTTGCCCGGCGTCGCGACCTTTTCCATCGCTTCTGCCGGCGCAGCACGCTCGGCAATCAGCGGCAACGCTTCGGCCGCCTCGATGTTCGCTGCGAACTCGGACGTCGGGCAGTAGGCGATCGCGTCCTCGCCGGTATCGGCGATCACGTGGAACTCGTGCGAGAAGTTGCCGCCGATCGAGCCGCTGTCGGCCGCGACCGCACGGAATTCGAGGCCGAGGCGCGTGAAGATGCGCACGTACGCGTCGTACATCTTGCGATACGACTCGTTCAGGCCCGCTGCATCCTTGTCGAACGAATACGCGTCCTTCATGATGAATTCGCGGCCGCGCATCACGCCGAAGCGCGGACGGATCTCGTCGCGGAACTTCGTCTGGATCTGGTAGAAGTTCACCGGCATCTGCCGGTAGCTCTTGATCTGGTTGCGCGCGATGTCGGTGATGACTTCCTCGTGCGTCGGCCCGATCACGAAGTCGTTGTCCTTGCGGTCCTTGAAGCGCAGCAGCTCGGGGCCGTACTGTTCCCAGCGGCCCGATTCCTGCCACAGCTCGGCCGGTTGCACGGCCGGCATCAGCAGCTCGATGGCGCCCGCCCGGTTCATTTCCTCGCGCACGATCGCCTCGACCTTGCGAATCGAACGCAGGCCGACCGGCAGGTAGTTATAGATGCCGCCGGCGACGCGACGGATCATGCCGGCGCGTACCATCAGCTTGTGGCTGACGATCTCTGCGTCGGCGGGTGCTTCTTTCAGGGTGCCGATAAAGAAACGGGAAGCTTTCATGCGGACGGTTCCAAAAACGGCGCCCCCAGGCGGGGCGCCCGAAAAAGTTTCAAGGTGAAAAAGCTGCGCGCGACGAACGACGATGGCGCAGATGACGTAGCAGACTAATCAGGGACAATTCAGCCGGCGCGCCCCGCGCGGATTCGCTCCGTCACGGTGCGCAGCGCCCGTTATCTGTTTATAATCAAAGCAATTTTAAAGGATTCGAAGGTGGTTGTATGCTGGATCGTGAAGGCTTTCGCCCGAACGTCGGCATCATCCTCTTGAACGCGCGCAACGAGGTGTTTTGGGGCAAGCGGCTCCGCGAGCACTCCTGGCAGTTTCCTCAAGGTGGGATCAAGTACGGCGAGACCCCCATGCAGGCGATGTACCGGGAACTGCACGAGGAAACCGGCCTGCATCCGGAACACGTCAAGATAATCGGCCGCACTCGCGACTGGTTGCGTTACGAGGTGCCTGACAAGTTCATCAAACGCGAAGTACGCGGTCATTACCGCGGCCAGAAGCAGATCTGGTTCCTGCTGCGGATGGTTGGACGCGATTGCGACATTTGCTTGCGCGCGACCGATCACCCGGAGTTCGATGCGTGGCGCTGGAACGAGTACTGGGTGCCGCTCGATGCGGTGATCGAGTTCAAGCGGGATGTCTATCAGTTGGCGCTGACGGAACTGTCGCGCTTCCTGCGCCGCCCGGCGCAGCGAGCCGAAAAGCCGCGCGGGCCGCGTCTGTCGCGCTATCCGCGCGTCATCGGCGCACAGGCACAGCAGACGCTGACGATTGTCGACACATCGGTAGTCTGTTCGGAGATCGAAGTGGAAGCGGGCACGCTCGACGAGATGCCGCCCCACGTGATCGTCGGCAAATGACGAGTCGGACTGCATGACCGGGCGCGACCTTGGTGTCGCGCCCTTTTTTTACGAGGAATGCATATTGAAAGCGATTGCTCTCGCGCTCGCATCGATTGCCGCGGCGGCCACGCTGGCCGGTTGCGCGAATTCGAAGACGCCGACCAACAAGGATGACAGCGAGTTCGTGTATCTGCTGGATCGCCAGGGTAACTGGAAGGAAAACGCAGTCGACACGCTGCCGCCTCTGCCGCAGACTGGCGACCTGCTGCCGTTCAACGTATCGCAGAACACGCCGCTCAAGTTCTTCGTCGACGCAAAGTCGCTCGCGGTCGGCACCGATGGCGTCGTACGCTACGCCGTCGTCATCACGAGCCCGGCCGGCGCGCGCGATGTGAACTACGAAGGCATCCGCTGCGACACCTATGAATGGCGACAGTACGCCGGCCTGAATTCGGATCACGACGGCTGGGACCGCACGGTCGAGAACGACTGGCGGCGCATCGAGAACGGCGAACTGAATGCGTACCACTCGTCGCTCTATCAGGACTATTTCTGCGCGAACAAGATGCCGCAGGGCTCGACCCAGCAGATCCTGGAGAACATCCGGTTTCACCGCACCGCGATGAGCCAGTTGCGCTGACGGCGTACGGGACGGGCCGCCTGCCCCGCCCCGCCGCATGAAAAAAGCCCGCGTCGCGCGGGCTTTTCTATTTGACTGCCGGAACCGGAACGGACGATCACACCAGCACGAGGTTGTCGCGGTGGATCAGTTCGGGCTCCAGCATGTAGCCGAGCACGCTCTCGATCTCGCCGCTCGGCTTGCGCTGAATCAGCTTCGTTTCCGAGCTGCTGTAGTTCGTGAGCCCGCGCGCCACTTCGCGCCCGTCGGGGCCGACACACGCGATCACCTCGCCGCGCGCGAACGCGCCCTGCACGTCGGTCACGCCGATCGGCAGCAGGCTCTTGCCGCCGGCCGTCAGTTTCTCGACCGCGCCTGCATCGATCACGACATGGCCGCGCACCTGCAGGTGGTCGGCCATCCATTGCTTGCGCGCCGCCATCCGCGCGGTACGCGCGATCAGTTGCGTGCCGATCGCCTCGCCGGCCGCCAGACGCACGAGCACGTCGGACTCCCGGCCGCTCGCGATCACGGTGTTCGCGCCGCTGTGCGCCGCGCGCTTCGCCGCGAGGATCTTCGTCAGCATCCCGCCGCGGCCGAGGCTCGAGCCCGCACCGCCGGCCATCGCCTCGAGTTCCGGCGCACCCGCATTGGCCTCGGCAACGAGCGTCGCGTTCGGATCCTTGCGCGGATCGGCCGTGAACAGCCCCGACTGGTCGGTCAGGATGATCAGCGCATCGCCTTCGATCAGGTTCGCGACGAGCGCACCGAGTGTATCGTTGTCGCCGAACTTGATTTCGTCGGTAACGACCGTGTCGTTCTCGTTGATGATCGGCACGACGCCGAGCCGCAGCAGCGTGAGCAACGTCGAACGCGCATTCAGGTAACGCTCGCGGTCCGCCAGGTCGGCGTGCGTGAGCAGGATCTGCGCGGTGCGGATGTCGTGTTCGGTGAAGCTGCTCTCATAAACCTGCGCGAGCCCCATCTGGCCGACGGCGGCGGCGGCCTGCAGCTCGTCGATTTCCCGCGGTCGCTTGCTCCAGCCGAGCCGCTGCATCCCCTCGGCAATCGCCCCCGAACTGACGAGCACGACTTCCTTGCCCTGAGCGCGCAGCGCGGCGATCTGGGCGGCCCACCGGCCGATTGCAGCATGATCGAGCCCTTTGCCGTCGTTGGTCACGAGGCTGGAGCCCACCTTCACCACCAATCGCTTCGAATCCGCGATGATCGAACGCATCCTGCACTGTCTCCTGTATCTGATGCCTGCCCGGCCGGGCGCGATTGAACGCCGACGCCGGGCGGCACGCCCGGCGCGTTCCGGAACCGCTCAGGCGTCGTCGCCCGGCGTTGCACCGCCGTTCGCAGGCGGCGCGTCGCGGAAACGCACGTCCGCCGCGAGATCTTCCGCTTCCGCCTGGCGATGCGCGTCCGAATGCTCGGACAGGTAGTCGTAGATCGCGTAGCACAGCGCTTCGCAGCCCTGACCCGTCAGCGCCGAAATCTCGAACACGGGGCCGTCCCAGCCGAAGCGGTCGAGGAAATCCGCGACGCGCGCTTCGCGCTCGTCTTCCGGCACCATGTCGAGCTTGTTGAGCACGAGCCAGCGCGGCTTCTCGTAGAGCGCCTCGTCGTACTTGCGCAGCTCGCCGACGATCGCGGTCGCTTCCGCGACCGGATCGACGCTTTCGTCGAACGGGGCGAGATCGACCAGATGCAGCAGCACGCCGGTGCGCTGCAGGTGACGCAGGAACTGATGCCCGAGGCCCGCGCCTTCGGCGGCGCCCTCGATCAGCCCCGGGATGTCGGCGATCACGAAGCTCTTGCTCGGGCCGACGCGCACCACGCCGAGATTCGGCGCGAGCGTCGTGAACGGGTAGTCGGCAATCTTCGGCCTCGCGTTCGACACCGACGAAATGAACGTCGACTTGCCCGCGTTCGGCATGCCGAGCAGGCCGACATCGGCGAGTACCTTCAGCTCGAGCCTCAGCATGCGCCGCTCGCCGGGCTTGCCGTCCGTCTTCTGGCGCGGCGCGCGGTTCGTGCTCGACTTGAAATGCAGGTTGCCGAGGCCGCCGGAGCCGCCCTGTGCGAGCATCACCTGCTGGTCGTGCTCGGTCAGGTCGGCGATCAGCTCGCCGGTATCCATGTCGTTGATGATCGTGCCGACCGGCATGCGCAGCGTGACGTCGTCGCCGCCCTTGCCGTAGCAATCCGAGCCGCGACCGTTTTCGCCGTTGCGCGCCAGGTGCTTCTTCGCGTAACGGTAGTCGATCAGCGTGTTGATGTTGCGGTCGGCGATCGCGTAGACGCTACCGCCCCGGCCGCCGTCGCCGCCGTCCGGCCCGCCGAACGGGACGAATTTCTCGCGGCGCATCGACGCGCTGCCATCGCCTCCGTCGCCGGCGATGACTTCGATTCGTGCTTCGTCAATGAACTTCATTCGTCACTCCGCCCAGTATTTCCGCTATTGTGCCGCGCGCCTGCGTGCTTGAACAATCTGCCGTTCGGCCGATCGTACGCCGGTTGCGCGACGGTCGCCGGAGCGCACATGCGCCCGGCGGCCAAATAAAAAAGGCCCCGCGAAGACTGCGGGGCCTTTCGGCTCGAAGCCCGTGGGTGCCTAAACTTAGGCAGCCGCCGGAACGACGATGACCAGATGCTTCTTGTCCGCGCCCTTCGTCGCGAACTTGACGTGACCGTCGACCAGCGCGAACAGGGTGTGATCCTTGCCCATGCCGACGTTCTCGCCTGCGTGCATGCGCGTGCCGCGCTGACGCACGATGATGCCGCCGGCATTGATTGCCTGGCCGCCGTACACCTTCACGCCGAGACGTTTCGACTCGGAGTCGCGGCCGTTCCGGGAAGAGCCGCCTGCCTTTTTGTGTGCCATCTGATTGCTCCTTTACCGAGGCGCTTACGCGTTGATCGCGTCGATGCGCAGCTCAGTGTAGTTCTGGCGGTGGCCGCCGTGCTTTTGGTAGTGCTTCCGGCGACGCATCTTGAAGATGGTGACCTTGGCATGACGACCGTGCGACACAACGGTGGCCTTGACGGAAGCCCCACTGACCAGCGGCGTACCGAACTTAATCGATTCGCCTTCGCCCACTGCGAGAACCTGGTCGAGCGTGATTTCAGCGTCAATGTCAGCCGGTATCTGTTCTACTTTGAGTTTTTCGCCAACGGCAACCTTGTACTGCTTGCCGCCGGTTTTTATGACCGCGTACATTGAGAACCTCACTCTGGATCCAAATTTTCCGCACACCACGCGCGGAAAACACGTGATTATACATGGGGTTAGCACCGGAGTCAAAACCGATCGACGATTGCCGCGCGCGGGCCTCGGCCGGACGGCCAAAATCGCTGCCGCGGCGCGTCCGACAGACCGGGATATCGCGGATTCGACTTATAATCCGCGGCATCACCCAATTCCATCATCATGTCGTCGTCCACCGCCTCCCCCACCCTCAGCGCCGCCCACCTGCTCGCCCCGATCACCAGCGACATGGAGCAGGTGAATCGCGTTATCCGGCAAAGCCTCGCGTCAGACGTGCTGCTGATCAACCAGATCGCCGAGTACATCATCGGCGCGGGCGGCAAGCGGCTGCGTCCGGCGCTGCTGCTGCTCGTCGCCGGCGCACTCGGCGAAACGTCGCACCAGCGGCACGTGCTGGCCGCCGTCGTCGAGTTCATTCACACGGCCACGCTGCTGCATGACGACGTCGTCGACGAGTCCGAGCTGCGCCGCGGCCGCCAGACCGCCAACGCGCTGTTCGGCAACGCGGCGAGCGTGCTGGTAGGCGATTACCTCTATTCGCGCTCGTTCGAGATGATGGTCGGCGTCGGCAAGATGCGCGTGATGGAGATCCTGTCCGAAGCGACGACGATCATTTCAGAAGGCGAGGTGCTGCAGCTCCTCAACATGCACGACGCGGACGTCGACGAAACGCGCTACATGCAGGTGATCCGCTACAAGACGGCCAAGCTGTTCGAAGCGTCGGCGCGCCTCGGCGCGGTGCTCGCGGGCGCCGATGCACCGACCGAAGCAGCCGCCGCCGAATACGGCCGCCGGATCGGCACCGCGTTCCAGATCATGGACGACTGGCTCGACTACGCAGGCACTGTCGAGGCAATGGGCAAGAATGCCGGCGACGACCTGCGCGAAGGCAAGCCGACGCTGCCGCTGATCTACCTGATCGAACGCGGCACGCCCGAACAGTCGGCGCTTGCGCGCGAAGCGATCGAACAGGGCGGCACCGATCGCTTCGACACGATTTTCGAAGCGATCACGCGCTCGGGCGCGCTGGATCACACGCTCGAATGCGCACGCCAGGAAGCGCAGGCGGCCGCGGCAGCGATCGCCGCGTTCCCCGATTCGATCTACAAGGAGAGCCTGCTCGCGCTGTGCTCGTACTCGACGTCGCGACAGTCATGAACGCATTGCGTGCGTCGTCGCCGCTGCTGCGACGACGCACGTTCGACACGGTGTGATTCCGCCGTCTCGAAAAATTTCTTCGCAAAGGTATTCCATTTTCGAAGAAACGTCGTTATAGTTATGTTCTTGCTCGACGACGCAGCGGTCTTGAAGAAGACTGCGAAATCGGAAGAGTCCAAATCGGGGTGTAGCTTAGCCTGGTAGAGCGCTACGTTCGGGACGTAGAGGCCGGAGGTTCGAATCCTCTCACCCCGACCAGATTTGTAAAAAACCGTGCACGGCGTGCACGGTTTTTTTTCGTCCGGCCGCCGCAGGCTCATCGTGTCGCGCACGACACATCGCGGTCGCCGGCCTCTGCTATATTCCCTCCATCCCTGTCCTTCACTGCCCTTTCCGACGCGTGGACCAAATTCCCTTATGGGCGCAAATCGGCGCCGTCTTCCTGCTTCTCCTCTGTTCCAGCTTCTTTTCCATTTCCGAGACCGCGATGATGGCGCTCAATCGCCATCGGCTGAAGCATCTCGCCGGCCAGGGCGCGCTCGGCGCGAAGACCACCCAGGGGCTTCTCACGCGTACTGACCTGCTGCTCAGCGTGATCCTGATCGGCAACAACCTGTTCAACACGATCATCCCGGTCCTGACGACGTCGCTCGCACTCCATACGTTCGGCCGCAACAATCTCGCGCTATCGATCGCGACCGGCATCGTCGCGTTCCTGATCATCGTGTTCGCGGAAATCGCACCGAAGATCGTCGGCGCGACCTTCCCCGAACGCATCGCCCTGCCTGCGAGCCTCGTGATCGCACCGCTGATGCGCGTGTTCAAGCCGATCGTCTGGTTCGTCAACGCGCTCGCGAACGGCGTGCTGTGGGTGCTGCGCATCAACACGAAGAAGGGCCGCGACCAGCGGATGTCGGCCGACGAGTTGCGGGCGATCGTGCTCGAGTCGAGCAGTTTCATGCCGACCAAGCACCGCAGCATCCTGCTCAACCTGTTCGACCTCGAGAACATCACGGTCGACGACGTGATGGTGCCGCGCCGCCAGATCGAATCGCTCAACTTCTACGCGCCGCTCGACGACATCCTGCACGAGCTCGAAACCTGCTATCACAACCGGCTCGTCGTGTACGAAGGCGACATCGACAAGGTGCTCGGCGTGCTGCACGTGCGCAAGACGCTGACCGCGCTGCACAACCAGGAGTTCGACCGCGAAACGCTGCGCTCGCTGCTCGCCGAACCGTACTACGTGCCGTCGGGCACGCCGGTGGTTCAGCAGCTCCAGTATTTCCAGGAGACCCGGCAGCGTACCGCGCTCGTCGTCAACGAGTATGGCGAGCTCGAAGGGCTCGTCACGCCCGAAGACATCATCGAGGAGCTGATCGGCGAATTCACGACCTCGATGCCGCGCAGCGAACGCGCGGGTGGCTGGGACGAGAACGGCGAATGCATCGTCTCGGCCGGCATGCCGCTGCGCGAACTGAACCGCTGGCTGCACCTGAAGCTGCCGACCAACGGGCCGAAGACGCTGAACGGGTTGATTCTCGAAGTCCTCGAGGAAATTCCGGAAGACGACGTGTGCTTGAAAATCGGCGACGTGATGCTCGAGGTGATGCGCAGCGACGACCAGGCCGTACGTACCGTCAAGCTCTTCAAGCCGCGCGGTGCGCGCACCGCACGCACCGCCCTGCGCTAGGGCCTGTTCCCGCTAATAACGGGCCCTGGCCGAACGGCCGACTGCCGGCGCCGCCCGCGACGCGCGACCATCTGCAGGTCACGTTCAACAGGCGGCCGACGTGCCGGCTCACATGCATTTCCCTCTTTCCGGGGCGCCGCTGCGCACGCAGCCGCCGCCCGTCCACTCCGATGCGTCGCCCGCCGCCGCAACACACGCGCTCGACGCGGCCCAGCTGGACGACGCACCGGCCGTGCGGCTGCTGACCGACACGCTTCACGCGGCACGCGTGCGCGACGCATCCGACATCCACGTCGAACCGTTCGAGGCCGGCTGGCGCATCCGGCTGCGCATCGACGGCGTGCTGCACGAACATGCGCGGCCGCCGTTACACCTGCGCGACGCGCTCGTCACACGAATCAAGGTGCTCGCGCGCATGGACATCGCCGAACGGCGGCTGCCGCAGGACGGCAGGCTGCGCATCGCGATCGACGGCCGCACGCGCGGCGACTACCGCGTCAGTTCGCTGCCCACGCTGTTCGGCGAAAAGCTCGTGCTGCGGCGCCTCGAAACGCTGCCGCCCGATCTCACGCTCGCCCGCCTCGGCTTCGACGCGCAGCAGGCGGCAGCGATGGAGGCCGCGATACGCGCACCGCACGGCCTCGTGCTCGTCACGGGTCCGACCGGCAGCGGCAAGACGCTGTCGCTCTACTGCGCGCTGCAGATGCTCGATCGCGACGCGCACAACGTCTGCACGGTCGAGGATCCGGCCGAAATCCAGCTCGACGGCATCAGCCAGGTCGGTGTCGCCGAAAAGGCGGGGCTCACGTTCGCGACGGCGCTGCGCGCGCTGCTGCGGCAGGATCCGGACATCATCATGGTCGGCGAGATTCGCGACGCGGAGACGGCCGACGTCGCGATCAAGGCCGCGCAGACCGGCCATCTCGTGCTGTCGACGCTGCATACGAACGACGCGCCGGCCGCCGTCGCGCGGCTGCTCGACATCGGCGTCGCGCCGTACAACCTCGCGGCCGCGCTGCACCTCGTCACCGCGCAGCGCCTCGTCCGGCGCTTGTGCGTCGCGTGCCGCGTGCATTCGGACGCCCCGGCGCGCGTGCTGCGGGAAGCCGGCTGCGACCCGGCGGCCCTGGCAGCCGGATGGCGGCCGTTCGTCGCGTACGGCTGTTCCGCGTGTCACGGTATCGGCTATCGCGGCCGCATCGGCCTGCATCAGACGATGCCGGTGTCGACCGCGCTGGCGGAACGCATCGTCGCGCGAGCGAGCGTCGGCGAACTCGCGCAATGCGCGGCGGCCGAAGGCGTGCGCACTCTGCGCGACGCGGCCTTCGCGCGCGTCCGGGACGGCACGACGAGCATCGCGGAAGCCGTCGCCGCGACACCGGCGGCGTGAGCATGCGCACGGCACCGCGCGAAACCCGCTTCGCATGGCGCGGCCGCCGCCGCGACGGCACGCCGCGTCGCGGGACGGTCATCGCCTTCGACGCCGCGGCTGCGCGCGCCACGCTCGCGCGCGACGGCATCGCGGTGCTGTCGCTCGACGCCCGCGGGCCGGCCCGGCCGCCAGCGGCCGGCGCACGGGACATCACACGCTTCACGCGCCAGCTCGCGAGCCTGCTGCAGGCCGGCCTGCCGCTCGCACCGTCGCTCGAGATGCTCGCGCGTACGCGCACGCGCGACGGCGTGCCGCGCATTGCCGCCGGTCTCGCCCGCGAGATCGTCGGCGGGCAGCGCTTCGCCGATGCGCTCGCACGCTATCCAGCGCAGTTCGGCACGCTGTATCGCCAGTTGATCGAAGTCGGCGAAGCGTCCGGCTCGCTCGGCATCGTGCTGACACGGATCGCGGAACACCGCGAGCGCGCCGACGCGCAGTGGCGCAAACTGCGTGCCGCGCTAGCGTATCCGGCAGCCGTCATCCTGTTCGCGCTCGCGATCTCGGCGGCGTTGATGGTGTGGGTCGTGCCGACGTTCCGGCAGATCTTCGACGGTTTCGGCACCGCACTGCCGGCGCCGACCCGTGCACTGCTGGCGCTGTCCTCCGCGCTGTCGGCGTGGGGCGGTGTGCTCGTGGCCGGTGCCGCGGCAACGGCGCTTGCCGCCCATCACGCGCTTCGGCGGTCGGCGCCGCTGCGCCAGGCGGTCGCACGGCGCCTGCTGCACGCGCCGCTCGCGGGCAGCGCGCTCGCACGGTTCGCGGCCGCGCGCTGGTGCCGCTCGCTTGCGACGCTGCTCGGCGCAGGCGTCCCGCTCGCCGACGCCTTCGCCACGCTCGAGCGCACGGCCGGCCATCCGGTGTTCGAGCAGGCCACCGCGCACATCGCGGCACGCGTGCTGCACGGCGCGCGTCTCGCCGACGCGATGCAGTCGGTCGGCTGCTTCCCGGACGACGTCGTGCAACCGATCGCCGTCGCCGAGGAGACCGGTGCGCTCGACACGATGCTCGCGGACCTCGCCGCGCTGTGCGAACGCCAGCTCGACGCGCGCCTCGATACGCTCTCGGCGCTCGGCGAACCGCTGATCGTGATCGTATTGGGCGCACTCGTCGGCGGCCTCGTGATCGCGATGTACTTACCCATCCTTCAGCTCGGCAACGTGGTGTAGCATCGCAACCGACTCTGTCGCCTTTTAGCCCGAACCTTGAGCCTCATGACGCCCGCGCCCCTGTACGCCGTTCCCGATTCGCCCGAGAGCACACTGCTCGCACTGGCGATGCTGCCGCCCGCGCTGCAGTATGCGTTCGCGGTCGTCATCGGCCTTTGCGTCGGCAGCTTCCTGAACGTGGTCGTGCACCGGCTGCCCGTGATGATGCAGCGCGCATGGCAGGCCGAAATCGCCGAAGCGACCGGCAACGCCGGCACCGCCCCCGACGACGGTTATCCGCCGCGCTACGATCTGTGGCACCCGCGCAGCGCATGCCCGCATTGCGGCCACGTGCTGCGCGCGTGGGAAAACATCCCGCTCGTCAGCTACCTGATGCTGCGCGGACGCTGCCGCCGCTGCGGCCACGCGATCGGCATCCGCTATCCGCTCGTCGAACTCGCGTGCGCGCTGCTCGCCGCCGGCTCGCTCGCCGCGTTCGGCCCGACCGTTGCCGCGCTTGCCGCCTTCGCGCTGTGCGCCGCGCTGCTGGCGATGAGCGCGATCGATATCCGCACCGGCTACCTGCCCGATTCGATGACGCTGCCGCTCCTCTGGGCCGGGCTCGTGCTGAACCTCGGCGGCACGTTCACGTCGCTGCGCTCGGCCGTGATCGGCGCAATGGCCGGCTACTTGTTCCTGTGGTCGATCTACTGGCTGTTCAAATGGTTGCGCGGCATCGAGGGCATCGGCTTCGGCGACCTGAAGCTGCTCGCCGCGCTCGGCGCGTGGATGGGCTGGGCTGCACTGCCGCAGGTCGTGCTGTTCGCCGCGGTGACAGGCGCGATCGTCGGGCTCGTCGCGACCTGGCGCGGCCGCATGCGCTTCGAGGAGCCGATTCCGTTCGGCCCGTTCCTCGCGGCGGGTGGCGTCGCAACGCTGTTTTTCGGCACCCCTTTCTACGCGGCGCTCGGAGGCTGACATGTTCGCAGTAGGACTCACCGGCGGCATCGGCAGCGGCAAGACGACCGTCGCCGACCTGTTCGGCGAGCGCGGCGCATCGCTCGTCGATACCGATCTGATCGCCCACCGCATCACCGCGCCGGGCGGCCTCGCGATGCCTGCGATCGAACACGCATTCGGCCGCGGCTTCGTTGCCGCGGACGGTTCGCTCGATCGCGCGAAGATGCGCGCACTGATTTTCAGCGACGACGATGCGCGCCGGCGCCTCGAGGCGATCACGCACCCGCTGATTCGCGCGGAAACCGATCGCGACGCGCGCGAAGCGCAGGGCCCGTACGTGATGTTCGTCGTGCCGCTGCTCGTCGAATCGGGCAACTGGAAGGCGCGCAGCGATCGCGTGCTCGTCGTCGACTGCCCGGTCGAAACGCAGATCGCGCGCGTGATGCGGCGCAACGGGTTCACGCGCGAGCAGGTCGAGGCGATCATCGCGAGACAGGCAACGCGCGAAGCCCGTCTCGCGGCGGCCGACGACGTGATCGTCAACGACGCGACGACGCCTGATGCGCTCGCCGCGCAGGTCGATGCGCTGCACCAGCGCTATCTCGGATTCGCGGCCGCCGCGCAGTAGGCCTCGTGCGCAATCGTGATGGCGTACGAAATTGGTGCGTTGCTAGGGTAGAGAGTGAGCATTAGAATGTCCTGCATTGTTTCAATCCCTACCCAAGAGGCGAGCGCGCTTGATTCTTTACGAGTATCCGTTCAACGAGCGAATTCGCACGCTGTTGCGCCTCGAAGACCTGTTCGAGCGCTTCGCGTTCTTTTTGGCTCAGGAGGACCCGCGTGAACACCACGTCGCGCTGACGACGCTGTTCGAAATCGCCGAGGTAACCGGCCGCGCGGACCTGAAATCGGATCTGATGAAGGAGCTCGAACGTCAGCGCCAGACGCTCGCCCCCTTTCGCGGCAATCCGGGCATCGAGCAGAACGCGCTCGAAGCCGTGCTCGGCGAAATCGAGCAGACGCTCGCGAATCTCGCGCAGATGCAGGGCAAGACCGGGCAGCACCTCGTCGACAACGAGTGGCTCGCCAGCATCCGCAGCCGCGCGGTGATTCCCGGCGGCACCTGCAAATTCGACCTGCCGTCGTACTACGCATGGCAGCAATGGCCTGCCGAGCAGCGGCGCCAGGACATCGCGAAATGGATCATGCCGATGCTGCCGCTGCGCGACGCCGCGTCGATCGTGCTGCGCCTCGCACGCGAATCGGGTCAGGCGTCGAAGGTCATGGCGATGCAGGGCAGCTACCAGCAGATGCTGTCCGGCCGCACGTACCAGCTGATGCAGGTACGCGTACCGCCGGAGTTGCGCGTCATTCCCGAAGCGAGCGCGAACAAATACATGCTGTGGGTACGGTTCACCATGCAGGACGGCGACGTACGGCCGCGCGCGGTGGACATCGACGTACCGTTCCACCTGACTCTGTGCAATCTGTAACGGCCGCGTGCCGGATCGACGCTTTCGTATGACTACCGTTGTGAAATGCCCGTCGTGCGGCGCCGAAGTGCGCTGGACACCTGAAAATCAGTTCCGCCCGTTCTGTTCGGCCCGCTGCAAGCAACTCGACCTCGGCGCGTGGGCTGCGGAAAAGTACCGGATCGGCGGGACTTCCGACGAAGGCCCTTCGTCGGAAGAAGACGGCACGGACGACCGCCGCGACAGCTGAGCGGCGCGCGGCACCGCCCGCCGGCGATATGGCCCGCCTTTCAGGCAGGCCACTGCGGCATCAGTGCGATGCCGCTTCCTTCTCGAGCAGTTCGAGCACCGGCAGCGCCGCCGGCAGCAGCGGCTCGACGTCGACCGGCAGTTGCTGCCACACGAACGCCTGCCCTTCCTTGCTGTGCGGCTCGCCCGTCCAGCCCGTCACCTTGCAGAAATAAAGCCGCACGTACGCGTGCGGATAATCGTGCTCGAGCGTGTGCCAGCGATGGCTGGCCGTGACGACGATGCCGAGCTCCTCGTGCAGTTCCCGCGCCAGCGCGTCCTCGACGCTCTCGCCGGCCTCCAGCTTGCCGCCCGGAAACTCCCAGTAACCTTCATACGGCTTGCCCTGCAGCCGCTGCGCGAGCAGGTAGCTGCCGTCCGGCTGCACCATCACGCCAACCGCGACTTCCGTCACCTTGCGGCCATCCGGTGCGCGCACGGCGCCCTGTGCGAGATCCGCGCTCATGCCTGCTCCTTGCGACCCGACCAGTCACGCGCGAACTGCCACGCGACGCGTCCTGACCGCGAACCGCGCTCGAGCGCCCACACGAGCGCGTCGCCGCGCGCGGACTCGATCTCTGCATCCGCGCAGCCGAAATGACGCAGCCAGTGCGCGACGATGCCGAGGTAGTCGTCCTGCTTGAATGGATAGAAGCTGACCCACAGGCCGAAGCGCTCCGACAGCGAGATCTTCTCCTCGACGACTTCGCCGGGGTGAATCTCGCCATCCGGGAGATGCTTGTACGACTCGTTGTCGCTCATGTACTCGGGCAGCAGATGGCGGCGGTTCGACGTTGCATAGATCAGCACGTTGTCCGACTGTGCGGCGATCGAGCCGTCGAGCGCGACTTTCAGCGCCTTGT
This sequence comes from Burkholderia sp. S-53, assembly GCF_025560745.1. NCBI lineage: Bacteria > Pseudomonadati > Pseudomonadota > Betaproteobacteria > Burkholderiales > Burkholderiaceae > Burkholderia > Burkholderia sp. S-53. The sequence continues at coordinate 579,132 of NZ_CP090483.1, read as the reverse complement.
AGCCCGATTCGCCTTCCTCGAACGACAGGTCGTCGCAAAACACGATGAACCGCTCGGGACGCTGCGAGATCAGATCGACGATGTCGCCGAGATCGTGCAGGTCGTCCTTGTCGACTTCGATCAGGCGCAGCCCGTCCTTCGCATACGCGTTCAGGCACGCCTTGATCAGCGACGACTTGCCGGTGCCGCGCGCGCCCGTCAGCAGCACATTGTTGGCCGGCTTCTGCTGCACGAACTGCCGCGTGTTCTGTTCGATCAGCCCTTTCTGGCGATCGATGTTGTGCAGATCGCCGAGCGTGATCGACGACACTGCCGGCACCGGCTGCAGGTAGCCGCGCCCCTGGCGCTTGCGCCAGCGGAACGCGTGCGCGGCATTCCAGTCGATGGCCGCCTGCGCGGGCGGCAGCATCCCCTCGAGGCGGCCGAGCAGCGCTTCCGCGCGCGTCAGAAACTGTTCAAGCTTGTCCATGTCGTTCGAACGCTCCCGATCAGGAGCGGTAATCCGCGTTGATGCTCACGTAATCGTGCGACAGGTCGCACGTCCACACGGTGGCCTGCGCTTCGCCGCGGCCGAGCAGCACACGGATCGTGATTTCACTCTGCTTCATCACGCGCTGGCCGTCCTCTTCCTGGTAGGCCGGGTTGCGGCCGCCGGCCTTCGCGACGAGCACGTCGTCGAGATAGAGGTCGATCTTGCCGACGTCGAGATCCGCGACGCCCGCATAACCGATCGCCGCGAGAATCCGGCCGAGATTGGGGTCGGATGCGTAGAAGGCCGTCTTCACGAGCGGCGAATGGCCGATCGCATACGCGATCTGGCGGCATTCGGCGACGCTCTTGCCGCCTTCGACCTGCACCGTCATGAATTTCGTTGCGCCTTCGCCATCGCGCACGATCAGTTGCGACAGCACCTGTGCGACTTCCGTCACCGCATCGCGCAGCGCAGCATAGGCCGGCGAATCGGTCGACGTGATCGCCGGCAGCGTGCTCTTGCCCGACGCGATCAGGATGAACGAGTCGTTCGTCGACGTGTCGCCGTCGATCGTGATGCAGTTGAACGAGCGGTCCGCAACTTCCTTCACGAGCGTGTCGAGCACCGGCTGCGCGACGTTCGCATCGAATGCGAGGAAGCCGAGCATCGTAGCCATGTTCGGCTTGATCATGCCGGCGCCCTTGCTGATGCCCGTCAGCGTGACCGTGTGGCCGTCGATCGCGACCTGGCGCGACGTTGCCTTCGGCAACGTGTCGGTCGTCATGATCGCCTGCGCGGCGTCGAACCAGTTCGCGGCCTTGCGGTTCGCGAGCGCGGCCGGCAGGCCGGCCTTCAGGCGGTCGATCGGCAGCGGCTCGAGGATCACGCCGGTCGAGAACGGCAGCACCTGCGCCGGCTCGATGCCCGCGAGGCGTGCGAGTTCCGTGCAGGTCTCGCGGGTGTTCACGAGGCCCGGCTCGCCGGTGCCCGCGTTCGCATTGCCCGTGTTCACGACCAGTGCACGGATGCCCGCGCCGCCCGCGCGCACCTTCGCCAGGTGCTCGCGGCAGACGGTGACCGGCGCGGCGCAAAAACGGTTTTCGGTGAACACGCCCGCGACCGTCGCCCCTTCTTCGACGGAGATCACCAGCACGTCCTTGCGATTCGGCTTGCGGATGTTCGCTTCCGCCCAGCCGAGCGTGACGCCGGCGACGGGATGCAGTTGGGCGGGATCGATCGACGGAAAATTGACAGCCATGGGGCACACCTGCCGGATGGAAAATGCCGGCACGTGCCGGCATCGATTGGAAGAACCGGCGGCCGCATGCGCGGGCCGCCGCAACTCACATCACTCACTCGAAGCTGCGAACGAAGCGGCACGCATGGCGCGCGCCGCCGCCGATCATGACAGCTTCCCGTGACAGTGCTTGTACTTCTTGCCGCTGCCGCACGGGCACGGATCGTTACGGCCGACCTTCGGCATTTCGCCGCCGGGGCCGCTGTGGAGCATCGCGCTGTCGACCATGTCGGCGGTCGCCGCCGCGGCCGCGACCGCCGCCCCGCCGGCCACCGGCGCGGCGGCTTCGGCAAACTCGGCATGCTGGTACTCGACGTTCTCGAGATGGCTGCTGCGCTCTTCGATCTGCTCGGCTGCTTCCTCGAGCTGCTCCGGCGACTGGATCTGCACGTTCATCACGACCCGCGTGACTTCCTGCTTGATCGCCTCGAGCATCGCGGCGAACAGCTCGAACGCTTCGCGCTTGTATTCCTGCTTCGGGTTCTTCTGCGCATAGCCGCGCAGGTGGATGCCCTGGCGCAGGTGGTCGAGCGCCGCGAGGTGTTCACGCCACAGGCGGTCGACCGTCTGCAGCATCACCGAGCGCTCGAACGCGCTGAACGATTCGCGGCCCACCATCGCGACCTTGGCGTCGTACTGCTCGTCGGCGGCCGTCATCACCGCGTCGAGAATTTCCTCGGCCGTGATCGACGACGACTCGTTCACCATTTCCTGGATCGCGAGGTCGAGCTGCCAGTCGTTGCGCAGCGCTTCCTCGAGCTCGGGCACGTCCCACTGCTCCTCGATGCTGCCTTCCGGCACGAACTGGCGGACGACTTCGGCAATCACGCCGTGGCGCATCGCGGTGATCGTCTCGGTGATGTCGTGTGCTTCGAGCAGTTCGTTGCGCTGCTGGTAGATGACCTTGCGCTGGTCGTTCGACACGTCGTCGTATTCGAGCAGCTGCTTGCGGATGTCGAAGTTGCGCGCTTCGACCTTGCGCTGCGCGGATTCGATCGAACGCGTGACGATACCGGCCTCGATCGCCTCGCCTTCCGGCATCTTCAGGCGATCCATGATCGAGCGCACGCGGTCGCCCGCGAAGATGCGCAGCAGCGGATCGTCGAGCGACAGGTAGAAGCGCGACGAGCCCGGATCGCCCTGGCGGCCTGCACGGCCACGCAGCTGGTTGTCGATCCGGCGCGATTCATGGCGCTCGGTGCCGATGATGTGCAGGCCGCCTGCGGCCTTCACCTGCTCGTGCAGCGTTTCCCACTCGTCGTGCAGCTGCTGGATGCGGCGCGCCTTCTCGTCGGCCGGGATCGCTTCGTCGGCCTCGATGAACGCGGCCTGCTTCTCGGCGTTGCCGCCGAGCACGATGTCGGTGCCGCGGCCGGCCATGTTGGTCGCGATCGTCACGCGGTTCGGACGGCCGGCTTCCGCGACGATCGCCGCTTCACGCTCGTGCTGCTTCGCGTTCAGCACTTCGTGCGGCAGCCCGGCCTGCTTCAGCAGGTGCGACAGCAGCTCGGAGTTCTCGATCGACGTCGTGCCGACCAGCACCGGCTGGCCACGCTCGTAACAGTCGCGGATGTCGCGGATCACCGCGTCGTAGCGCTCCTTGGCCGTCTTGTAGATCTGGTCCTGCTTGTCGATCCGCTTCGGCGGACGGTTGGTCGGGATCACGACCGTCTCGAGACCGTAGATCTCGTTGAATTCGTACGCTTCGGTGTCCGCGGTACCCGTCATGCCCGCGAGCTTCGCGTACATCCGGAAGTAGTTCTGGAACGTGATCGATGCGAGCGTCTGGTTCTCGCTCTGGATCTTCACGTGCTCCTTCGCCTCGACCGCCTGGTGCAGGCCGTCGGACCAGCGGCGGCCGGCCATCAGGCGGCCCGTGAATTCGTCGACGATGACCACTTCGCCGTTCTGCACGACGTAGTGCTGGTCCTTGTGGAACAGCGTGTGGGCGCGCAGCGCCGCGTACACGTGGTGCATCAGCGTGATGTTCTGCGGCGCGTACAGGCTCTCGCCGTCGCCGATCAGGCCCCATTCGGAGAGCAGCCGCTCGGCCTTCTCGTGGCCCGCTTCCGTCAGGAACACCTGGCGCGACTTCTCGTCGAGCGTGTAGTCGCCCGGCTTCTCGACGCCCGTGCCGTCGGCCTTCTCCTCGCCGATCTGGCGCTCGAGCAGCGGCGGCAGCGCGTTCATCCGCACGTACAGTTCGGTGTGGTCCTCGGCCTGGCCCGAGATGATCAGCGGCGTGCGCGCCTCGTCGATCAGGATCGAGTCCACTTCGTCGACGACCGCGAAGTTCAGTGCCCGCTGCACGCGCGCGTCGGTCTCGTAGACCATGTTGTCGCGCAGGTAGTCGAAGCCGAACTCGTTGTTCGTGCCGTACGTGATGTCCGCCGCGTAGGCCTGCTGCTTCTGGTCGTGCTCCATGCCGGACAGGTTGATGCCGACCGACAGACCGAGGAAGTTGTAGAGGCGCGCCATCCATTCGGCGTCACGCTGCGCGAGGTAGTCGTTGACGGTCACGACGTGCACGCCGCGCCCGGCCAGCGCGTTCAGGTACACGGGCAGCGTCGCGACGAGCGTCTTGCCCTCGCCGGTGCGCATTTCCGCGATCTTGCCGTAGTGGAGCACCATGCCGCCGATCATCTGCACGTCGAAGTGCCGCATCTTCAGCACGCGACGGCTCGCCTCGCGGCAGACCGCGAATGCTTCGGGCAGCAGCTTGTCGAGCGACTCGCCGGCCGCGACCCGCTGGCGGAATTCGTCCGTCTTGCCGCGCAACTGGTCGTCCGTCAGCTTCTCGATCTGCGTTTCGAGCGCATTGATCGTCGTGACGGTCTTTTGGTATTGCTTGACGAGCCGCTGGTTGCGGCTGCCAAAAATTTTCTGGAGAAAACCGGTTGTCATCGGATCGGATCCTGCGTCGCAGCACCGGCGCCCGGCGCGTGTTGCGCGCCCCGGCGCCCGAGCCTCGGCGGCTTAGCGAATTAGTGGACTCAAACGGTGAATTTTAGCACGCGCGAACGCGCACGCCCGTGTCTCGGCCGGACGGGCATTGTGCGCCGACGGCCGGGCGGACGAGACGAAAGCCGCCCGTGGGCAGGCTGGCGCGGGTACAATCGGCGTCAACGTCCGCGCGCGTGCGCGCCCGAAGAATGCCTCGATGAACCGATTTTCCAAGCGTTTCGGCCCGTTCGCCGCGCATCGCCCGCAACCCGTGTCCGAAGTGCTCGGCCGCACCGACGCGTTCACCGCGCTGCGCGCCGGCGTCGAGCAGATCGCGTCGCTGCAGCGCGATCTGTCCGCGCTCCTGCCCGACTATCTTGCGAATCATGTCGATCCGGGCTTCATCAAGGACGGCACCCTGACCCTCTTTGCCGCGCACAATGCGCTGGCCGCGCGGCTGCGGCAGGTCGAGCCGCGGCTGCTCGGCGATCTCCAGAAGCGCGGCTGGCCCGTCGCGACGCTGCGCGTGCGCGTGCGTCCGAAGGACGCGCCGGAGCCGCCGCACGTGAAGCAGGCGCGGATGACCTCGGTCGGCGCCGCCGCCTTGCGCGACCTCGCCGATCACCTCGATCCGTCGCCGCTGCAGGCCGCGCTCGCGCGAATGGCGGCCCGGCACGGCGCGAAATCGCCGCGCTGAGCGCGCCGCCGCCGGCGGCCCGCCAACAAAAAAACGGCCCGCAGGCCGTTTTTTTATTGCTGATGCGGAACGCCGGTCAGGCGAACGCAGTCTGCGCGTCGAACGCGAAGCCGCTCGGTGCAGCCTGCGGATCGTCGAACGTGACGATCTCGTATGCGTCTTCGTGCGCGAGCAATTCGCGCAGCAGCGCGTTGTTCAGCCCGTGCCCCGACTTGTACGCGGTGTACGACGCCAGCAGCGGATGGCCGACCACGTACAGGTCACCGATCGCGTCGAGCATCTTGTGCTTCACGAACTCGTCGTCGTAGCGCAGCCCGTCGTTGTTCAGGATCCGGTACTCGTCGAGCACGATCGCGTTGTCCATGCTGCCGCCGCGCGCCAGGCCCAGCTCGCGCAGCATCTCGGCTTCGTGCGCGAAGCCGAACGTGCGCGCGCGTGCGATCTCGCGCACGTACGACGTATTCGCGAAGTCGACCTCGAGCTCCTGGCCGGTCTTGTCGACGGCCGGGTGGCGGAAGTCGATCGAGAACTTCAACTTGAAGCCGAAATACGGATCGAGACGCGCGAACTTGTCGCCGTCGCGGATTTCAACCGGCTTCGTCACCTTGATGAAGCGCTTCGGCGCGTTCTGCTCCTCGATGCCGGCAGACTGGATCAGGAACACGAAGGTCGCCGCGCTGCCGTCCATGATCGGGATTTCCTCGGCCGTCACGTCGACATAGAGGTTGTCGATGCCGAGGCCGGCGCACGCCGACATCAGGTGCTCGACCGTCGACACGCGCGCACCATCCTTCTGCAGCACCGACGCGAGCCGCGTGTCGCCGATCGACATCGCCGATGCGGGAATGTCGACGGGCGTAGGCAGGTCGATGCGCGAGAAGACGATGCCCGTGCCCGGCGCGGCGGGACGGAGCGTCAGTTCAATCTTGCGGCCCGAGTGGAGACCGATACCCACGGTCTTCACGATCGATTTGATGGTGCGCTGCTTCAGCATGGTGTTCTTCGTCTTGATTGAAGATATCAATCAGGAGTTACATTCGATAGATGGGATTATAGCGTAATTCCCTATTCAACGCTGTTTGAAACTGCGTATCAATCTGTTTCGGCAGTTTACCCGCGCCGATACGGGACGGGCCGATGCCCGGAACGGAGGCGTTTCCGGTCATCAGCCCGTGTTACAACTGCCCCGAGGCCGGTGAGCAGCGTTGCCGGCAGGCAACGGCGCACCGCACGATCAGGACGTCAACGTCGCGAGAACACTCGCCGCATCGCTCACTTCGAATTTGCCCGGCGCCTCGACGGCCAGCGTCTTGACCACACCGCCGTCAATCACCATCGCGTAGCGCAGGGAACGAATTCCCATGCCACGCGCGGACAAATCCTGCGTCAGCCCCAGCGCATGAGTGAAAGCCGCGCTGCCGTCCGCCATCATGCGCACCTTGCCCGCGGTGTGCAGATCACGTCCCCATGCGCCCATCACGAATGCGTCGTTGACGGACACGCACCAGATCTCGTCGACACCCGCCGAGCGCAGTTGCTCGGCGTGTTCGACGTAGCCCGGTACATGCTGCGCCGAGCAGGTCGGCGTGAAAGCGCCCGGCAATCCGAAGATCACCACCCGCTTTCCCGCAACCTGGTCGTGCACGCTGAAGGCATTCGGCCCCAGCGTGCACCCTTCGCGCGCGTCGTCGATGAACTCGAACAACTGCGCGTCGGGCAGCGCGTCGCCCACTTGAATCATGGCTGGTCCCTCATAGCGATACGGTTTTTCAGCGTGTTGCGGACAGCACGGCCCATCCCGCCCCGCTTGAGCGAAGAGGGCACGTTTCCCGGCCCGGCGTCGCATCCGACGCGGCCTGTCGTGGTCCGTAGCATCCGTCACGCCGGCGATCCCGCGGCGATTTCGCCGCGGCTTCGCCTGTGTTTGCGTCAGTCAGCCTGCTTGCGCAGGAAAGCCGGGATGTCGTACGTGTCGACACCCTTCTCCTGCAGCGCCTGCACGTGCGATGCCGCGGTTTCGCGCGAGTTGCGCCACACCGCCGGCGTATCGAGCGCGCCGTAGTCGGCCGTGCTGACGTGATGCGGCTGCGCATAGCCGTGCGACACCGCGCTGACCGGCTGGTTGTCCGTACCCGTGCGCAGCAGCGTCATCGGAGCCGACTGCTGCTTCTTCGCCGCACGGCCCAGACCCGTCGCCACGACCGTCACGCGCAGTGCATCGCCCATCGCGTCGTCGTACACCGCACCGAAGATCACCGTCGCATCTTCCGCCGCGTAGCTCTTGATCGTGTTCATCACTTCGCGCGTTTCCGACAGGCGCAGCGAACGGCTCGACGTGATGTTGACCAGCACGCCGCGTGCGCCCGACAGATCGACACCTTCGAGCAGCGGGCTCGCCACGGCCTGTTCCGCCGCGAGGCGTGCGCGATCGACGCCGGCGACCGTCGCCGTGCCCATCATCGCCTTGCCCTGCTCGCCCATCACCGTCTTCACGTCTTCGAAGTCGACGTTCACGAGGCCATCGACGTTGATGATTTCAGCGATGCCTGCAACCGCGTTGTTCAACACGTCGTCCGCGCACTGGAAGCACTTGTCCATCTCGGCGTCGTCGCCCATCACGTCGAACAGCTTGTCGTTCAGCACGACGATCAGCGAGTCGACGTGATCCTCCAGTTGCTGCGAACCTGCTTCGGCGACGCGCATGCGCTTGCCGCCTTCGAACTCGAACGGCTTGCTGACGACACCGACCGTCAGGATGCCCATCTCTTTCGCGATCTGCGCGACCACCGGTGCCGCGCCCGTGCCCGTACCGCCGCCCATGCCGGCCGTAATGAACACCATGTGCGCGCCGCGCAGTGCGTCGGCGATGCGCTCACGCGCTTCTTCCGCTGCCGCACGGCCCATTTCCGGCTTCGCACCGGCGCCGAGGCCCGTGTTGCCAAGCTGGATCACCGACGATGCGCGCGAACGCGACAGCGCCTGGGCGTCCGTGTTCATCACGATGAAGTCGACGCCCTGCACGCCGCGGTTGATCATGTGCTGTACGGCATTGCCGCCAGCGCCGCCAACGCCGACCACCTTGATGATGGTGCCGTTGGTCTCGGTTTCCAGCATTTCGAATTCCATGTTGCCTCCGTCAAGAGAATGACTGCTAATCGGCCGTTATTCGGCAGGAGATCGGGCAACCCCCTGTCGCGCGCCAGCCGCCGGCACCAGCGCGAATTTCGATTCGGTTCGTCAAAAGTTGCTCAGGAACCATTCCTTCATCCGCGAGAACACCTGCCCCGCGTTGCCGGACTGCACGGCGACCTTGCGGCCGCGCATGCGCTGGGCACTGCCTTCGACGAGCAGCCCCATCGCCGTCGAGTAGCGCGGATTGCGCACGACGTCGGAGAGGCCGCCTGCATATTCCGGCGCGCCGATGCGCACCGGTTTCAGGAAAATGTCTTCGCCGAGCTCGACCATGCCCGGCATCATCGCGGCACCGCCGGTAATGACCACGCCGGAGCTCAGCAGTTCTTCGTAACCCGACTCGCGCACGACCTGCTGCACGAGCGAGAACAGCTCCTCGACGCGCGGCTCGATCACGGCCGCGAGCGCCTGGCGCGACAGCGTGCGCGGTCCGCGTTCGCCGAGGCCCGGCACTTCGACCATCTCGTCCGGGTCGGCGAGCGCCTGCTTCGCGATCCCGTAGCCGACCTTGATGTCTTCCGCATCCGGCGTCGGCGTGCGCAGCGCCATCGCGATGTCGCTCGTGATCTGGTCGCCTGCGATCGGAATCACCGCGGTGTGGCGGATCGCGCCTTCGGCGAAGATCGCGATGTCCGTCGTGCCGCCGCCGACGTCGACCAGCACCACGCCGAGATCCTTCTCGTCTTCCGTCAGCACGGCCAGCGACGACGCGAGCGGCTGCAGAATCAGGTCGTTCACTTCCAGCCCGCAGCGGCGCACGCACTTGACGATGTTCTGCGCGGCGCTCACCGCGCCCGTCACGATGTGCACCTTCACCTCGAGGCGGATACCGCTCATCCCGATCGGCTCGCGCACGTCTTCCTGGCCGTCGATGATGAATTCCTGCGTGAGGATGTGCAGCACCTGCTGGTCGGTCGGGATGTTGATCGCCTTCGCGGTCTCGATCACGCGTGCGACGTCGGTCTGCGTGACTTCCTTGTCCTTGATCGCGACCATCCCGCTCGAGTTGAAGCTGCGGATGTGGCTGCCCGCAATCCCCGTAAACACGTTGGTGATCTTGCAGTCGGCCATCAGCTCGGCTTCCTCGAGCGCGCGCTGGATCGACTGCACGGTGGCCTCGATATTGACCACCACACCTTTCTTCAGACCCTTCGACTCGCTCTGGCCGAGACCGATCACCTCGTAGTGACCCTCGCCTTTCAGCTCGGCGACGATGGCCACCACCTTCGACGTGCCGATGTCGAGGGAAACCAGCAGATCCTTGTAGTCTTTGCTCATAAAGTGCTCTTGCGTGTGATCTCTCGTTACTTCTTGCGCTTGTCGGTATCGGTCAGGAACCGCATGCCTGCCGCGCGAATCGCGAATCCGTTCGGATAGCGCAGGTCCGCGTACTCGATGTCGTTGCCCCAACGCTCCGTGACGGCCGGCCAGGCCGCGACCAGGCGCTGGCTCCGGTCATGCAGCGATTCGCTGTTGCGCTCCTTGCCCAGCTCGACCTGCATGCCGTTCGACAGCTTCACCGTCCACGCGTACCGCGCCGACAGCGTCACTTCTTCCGGCGCCGCCTTCAGCGGCGCAAACCATTTCCCGAAGTCGCGATACCGCGTGACGACTTCCTTCGCACTGCCCTCCGGGCCGTCGAACGCCGGCAGTTCCTTGTCCAGTTCGCCCTGGTTCGCGGTGAACAGCTCGCCGTCGACGCTCACGAGCTGGTCGCTGCCCCAGGTCCCGAGCGGTTTGTACTCCTCGAGCGTGACAGCCAGCGCATTCGGCCACACCCGGCGCACGCTCGCATGCCGCACCCACGGCATCTGCTCGAATGCGGCGCGCGCCGTGTCGAGATCCACCGTGAAGAAATTGCCCTTCAGCCGGCCGACCACGCCCGCGCGGACCGTCGGCGAGTTGATGTGTTCGGTGTCGCCGTCGATCCGGATTTCCCGCAGCGCGAACGTCGGGCGCTGGATCAGCCAGTAGCAGCCGGCCGCCGCCAACACGAGCAGCAGCAGCGCGTACAGCGCGCTGGCGGCAAGGTTGAGTTGGCGAACGTTGTTCCACATACGTCGTTCCGTTCCTGCGTCAGTCGTTGAGCGTGAGCGACAGCACCTTCACGACCAGCTCCGAATAGCCGATGCCGACCGCACGCGCGGCCTTCGGCGGCAGCGAGTGGTCGGTCATCCCGGGGGCCGTGTTCACTTCCAGGAAATACGCATTGCCGGCCGCGTCGAGCATGAAATCCGCGCGGCCCCAGTCGGTGCAGCCGAGCACGTCGAACGCGCGCCGCGCGATGCGCTTCAGTTCCGCTTCCTGTTCGGCCGGCAGGCCGCACGGGATCAGGTACTGCGTATCGTCGGCAACATACTTCGCGTGGTAGTCGTAGAACTCGCCCGCCGGCACGATCTTGATCAGCGGCAGGTCGAGATCGCCGGCGATGCACGCCGTGTATTCGCCGCCGCCTTCGATGCTCTTCTCGACGATCACGATCTTGTCGTGCGTCGCGGCTTCCGCGAGCGCGGCCGGCAGCGCGTCGGCCGTCTTCACCTTCAGCACCGCGACGCTCGAGCCTTCGCTCGCCGGCTTCACGAACAGCGGCAGGCCGAGCTTCGCGACGATTTCCGGCGCGCGCGCCGCGAGGTCGTCGCCGCGCATCACCGTCTCGAACGGCGGCGTCGGCACGCCCGTCTGCTGCCACACGAGCTTCGTGCGGAACTTGTCGAGGCCGAGCGCCGACCCGAGCACGCCGCTGCCCGTGTAGCGGATCCCGTAGAAATCGAGCGCGCCCTGGATCTGGCCGTTCTCGCCATAACCGCCGTGCAGCGCGTTGAATGCGCGCACGAAGCCTTCGTCCTTCAGCGCCGACAGCGGCCGCTCGGCCGGGTCGAACGGATGCGCATCGACGCCCGCGTCACGCAGGCCCTGCAGCACGAGGCGGCCCGAGGTGAGCGACACCTCGCGCTCGGCGGATTCGCCGCCGAACAACACCGCCACCTTGCCGAAACGTTTCGGATCGATCCTGCTCATGTCAGCCTCCGCCGGGCCGCCCCAAGGAGGCTGACCGCCCCCTCGGGGGGCAGCGAACAAAGTGAGCGTGGGGGTTGTTTCATCTCATGCCTTCTGTTGTGTGTGTTGCACGAGCTTCGCCGGCACGCCGCCGATCGAACCCGCACCCATCGTGATCACCACGTCGCCGTTCCGCGCGACCTTCGCCAATGCGTCCGGCACGTCGTCGACCGTCGCGACGAACACCGGGTCAACCTTCCCGACCGCGCGCAGCGCACGCGACAGCGCATCGCCGTTGGCCGTCGAAATCGCGGCCTCGCCGGCCGCGTAGACTTCCGTCAGCACCAGCGCGTCGACCGTCGACAGCACGCTGACGAAATCGTCGAAGCAATCGCGCGTGCGCGTGTAGCGGTGCGGCTGGAACGCCAGCACGAGGCGGCGGCCCGGGAACGCGCCGCGCGCGGCCGCGATCGTCGCGGCCATCTCGACCGGGTGATGGCCGTAGTCGTCGATCAGCGTGTACTGGCCGCCGTCCGCGGTCGGCACCTCGCCGTAACGCTGGAAGCGCCGGCCGACGCCGTTGAATTCCGCCAGCGCCTGCTGGATCGCGTCGTCCGCGACGCCGAGGTCGGTCGCGATCGCGATCGCCGCGAGCGCGTTCTGCACGTTGTGCAGGCCCGGCATGTTCAGCACGACCGCGAGCGGCGCGCGCCCTTCGCGGATCACCGTGAAATACATCCGGCCGTCGCGCGCGTCGATGTCTTCCGCGCGCACCTGCGCATCCGGCGACAGGCCGTAACGCACGACCGGCTTCGAGATGAACGGGATGATCTGCCGCACGTTCGGATCGTCGACGCACACGACCGCGCTGCCGTAGAACGGCAGACGCTGCGTGAATTCGATGAACGCCTGCTTGAGCCGCGCGAAATCGTGGCCGTAGGTGTCCATGTGGTCGGCGTCGATGTTCGTGATGACTTCGATCACCGGATACAGGTTCAGGAACGACGCGTCCGACTCGTCGGCCTCGGCGACGATGAAATCGCCGGTGCCGAGCCGCGCGTTCGCGCCGGCGCTGATCAGCCGCCCGCCGATCACGAAGGTCGGATCGAGGCCACCCGCCGCGAGCACGCTCGCGACGAGGCTCGTCGTCGTGGTCTTGCCGTGCGTGCCGGCGATCGCGATCCCCTGCTTCAGGCGCATCAGCTCCGCGAGCATCACCGCGCGTTGCACGATCGGCACGCGCTGGTGGCGTGCGGCCAGCACTTCCGGGTTGTCCGAGCGTACGGCCGTCGACACGACGACCGCGTTCGCGCCCTCGATGTTCGCCGCATCGTGGCCGATCGCGATCCGTGCGCCCAGCGCCTGCAGACGATCGGTCACCGCGTTGCGCGACAGGTCCGAGCCGCTGACCTCGTAGCCGAGGTTGACGAGCACTTCGGCGATGCCGCTCATGCCCGCGCCGCCGATCCCGACGAAATGAATGTGTTTGACGATGTGTTTCATTGCAGTTCTTCCAGGTTCGCGCCGGCCACCTTCGCGCAAACGCGCGCGACTTCATCGGTGGCCTCAGGCTTCGCCAACGAGCGCGAACGTTCCGCCATCTCCGCGAGCGATGCCCGCGTCTGGCCGCGCAGCCAGTCGGCGAGCAGTTCCGCCGACAGGTCGCGTTGTTGCACCAGCACCGCCGCGCCCGCGTCGGCGAGAAACGCGGCGTTGGTCGTCTGGTGATCGTCGACCGCGTACGGGAACGGCACGAACAGCGCCGCCACGCCCACCGCCGCGATCTCCGACACCGTCATCGCGCCCGACCGGCAGATCACGAGATCCGCCGCCGCATACGCGGCCGCCATGTCGTCGATGAACGGCACGAGCCGCACGTCTTCGCCGGCCGCGAAACCGGCCGCTTCGTAATTCGCCTTCAGCGCGTCGATATGCTTCGCGCCCGCCTGGTGCACGACGCGCGGGTGTTCGCCCGGCGCCAGCATCGCCAGCGCGCGCGGCACGACTTCATTCAGCGCGGCCGCGCCGAGGCTGCCGCCGACGACCAGCACGTTCAGCGCGCCGCTGCGCGATGCATAGCGTGCTTTGGGCGCTTCCGTGCGCGCAAGTTCCGTGCGAATCGGGTTGCCGGTCCATTCCGCGTGCGGCAGTGCGCCGGGGAACGCGACGAGCACGCGTTTCGCGAGTTTCGCGAGCACCTTGTTCGTCAGGCCCGCGATCGAATTCTGTTCGTGCAGCACGAGCGGACGGCCCGTCAGCGCGGTCATCACGCCCGCCGGGAACGTGATGTACCCGCCCATCCCGAGCACGACGTCCGGCCGCACGCGGCGCAACGCGCCGAGGCTCTGCCAGCACGCGCGCAGCAGGTTGAACGGCAGCGTCAGCTTGGTCTTCAGGCCCTTGCCGCGCAGCCCGCCGAACCGCACGTACTCCATCGGAATGCCGTGCTTCGGCACGAGCGTCGCTTCCATCCCGGCCGGATTGCCGAGCCACACGACGCGCCAGCCCGCCGCTTCCATCCGGTGCGCGACCGCGAGCCCCGGGAACACGTGGCCCCCGGTGCCGCCTGCCATCACCATCAGCGTGCGTCGCGACGCGGTCATACCTTCCCTCCGCGCATCAGTACCCGGTTCTCGTAATCGACCCGCAGCAGCACCGCGAGTGCGACGCAGTTCAGCAGAATGCCGGAACCACCGTAGCTCACCAGCGGCAGCGTCAGGCCCTTGGTCGGCAGCAGCCCGAGGTTCACGCCCATGTTGATGAACGTCTGTGCGCCGAACCAGATACCGATGCCCTTCGCCGTCAGCCCCGCGAACGTACGATCGAGCGCGAGCGCCTGGCGGCCGATCTCGAACGCACGGCGCACGATCCAGTAGAACAGCAGGATCACGACCAGCACACCGACGAAGCCGAGCTCCTCGCCGATCACCGCGAGGATGAAGTCGGTATGCGCTTCCGGCAGGTAGTTCAGCTTCTCGACGCTGCCGCCGAGGCCGACGCCGAACCACTCGCCACGGCCGAACGCGATCAGCGAGTGCGTGAGCTGGTAGGCCTTGCCCTGCGCGTAGCGCTCGTCCCACGGATCGAGATACGCGAAGATCCGCTCGCGACGCCACGGCGACAGCCACACGAGCATCGTGAACGTGCCGACTGCCGTCGCGACGAGGCCGCCGAACAGCTTGCCGTTCACGCCACCGAGGAACAGCACGCCCATCGCGATCGCAGCGACCACCATGAACGCGCCCATGTCCGGCTCGAGCAGCAGCAGCGCACCGACCAGGCCGACCGCGAACGCCATCGGCAGGAAGCCCTTCGCGAAGCTCTGCATGTATTCCTGCTTGCGCACCGTGTAGTTCGCCGCGTAGATCGTCACCGCGAGCTTCATGATCTCCGACGGCTGCATGTTCGTGATGCCGAGCGGGATCCAGCGGCGCGCACCGTTCACGCCCTTGCCGACGTGCGGGATCAGCACGATCACGAGGCTGACGAGCGCGATCAGGAAGAGATGCGGCGCGTACTTGTCCCACGTCGACACCGGCACGCGAAACGCGATCACCGCCGCGATGAACGCGACGACGAGCGACACGCAGTGGCGCATCAGGAACGCGTAATCGTGATACGACGCGTATTTCGGCGAATCGGGCATCGCGATCGACGCCGAGTACACCATCACGACGCCGAGCCCGAGCAGCGCGATCGCCACCCACAGCAGCGAGTAGTCGAAGTCGAGCATCCGCGAGCGGCTCGGACGCACGCCGTTGACGACGCTCGCAAGGCCGCCCGTCGCGGCGCGCGTGGCCGACGCGACGCGACCGCCCGCGGCGTTGCCGCCGGCGTCGCGTCGGTCGTTGAAACGGGAGACGAGGCGATCGGACCAGCTCATGGCGTCGCTCCTTTGTCGATGGCGATTTCGTCGACCGCCGCGCGGAATACATCCGCGCGATGGGCGTAGTTCCTGAACATGTCGAGGCTCGCACACGCGGGCGACAGCAGCACCGCATCGCCCGGCTCCGCCAGGTCGGCCGCCGCGTGCACCGCGCTTTCGAGCGTCGCATGATCGGCGAGCGGCACGCCCGTTTCGGCGAGCGTGTCGCGAATCGCCGGTGCGTCGCGGCCGATCAGCATCACCGCGCGGCACCAGCGCGCGACCGGCGCGACCAGCGGCGCGAAATCCTGACCCTTGCCGTCGCCACCGGCGATCAGCACGATCTTCTGTGCGAGCCCGTCGAGCGCGGCAACCGTCGCACCCACGTTCGTGCCCTTGCTGTCGTCGACGTAGTCCACGTCGTCGATCGTCGCGATCACTTCGACGCGATGCGCCTCGCCGCGGTATTCGCGCAGCGCGTGCAGCAGCGGCGCGGCAGGCAGGTCGATCGCGCGCGCGAGCGCGAACGCGGCCAGCGCGTTCGCCGCGTTGTGCAGCCCGCGGATGCGCAGCGCGTCGGCCGGCATCAGGCGCTTCTGCGCGATGTCGGGCGTATGCGCGGCATCGCGTTTGCGCCGGCGGGTCGGCACCGCTTCATCCGGCGCGTCGCGATCGACGGCTTCCACCAGCCACGCAATGCCGTTGTCGCGCGACAGTCCGTAGTCGCCGTCCTGCGTCGGCTCGTTCAGGCCGAACGTGACTGAGCGCGGCGCGTCTGCCACGCCCACTGCCGGCGCGAACTTCATTACGGCCGCGTCGTCGCGGTTCAGCACGCGCGTCGTCATCGCGCCGAAGATCCGGCCCTTTGCCTGCGCGTACGCATCGAAGCTGCCGTGCCAGTCGAGGTGGTCCTGCGTGATGTTGAGGATCGCGGCCGCATCCGGCGCGAACGTGCGCGCGGTCTCGAGCTGGAAGCTCGACAGTTCGAGCACCCACACGTCGGGCAGCGCCGTTTCGTCGATCGCGCCCGCGAGCCGGTCGAGCATCGCCGGGCTGATGTTGCCCGCGACGGCGACCTTCTTGCCCGAGCGCTGGCACAGCAGACCCGTGAGGCTCGTCGTCGTGGTCTTGCCGTTGGTGCCGGTAATCGCGAGCACCTTCGGCTGGTAGCCGCTCGTGCCGAGCGCGCGCAGCGCCTGCGCGAAGAATTCCAGTTCGCCCCACACCGCGATCCCGCGCTCGTTCGCGGCCGCGACCAGCGCCGCGAGCGCCGGCTCGAGCGGCGACAGGCCGGGGCTCAGCCCGACGATCTCGACGCCGCCGTCGAGCAGCGCGGGCGCGAACGCCCCGCCGACGAATTCCGCATCGATGCCTTCGGCCTGCAGCGCGGCAAGGTTGGGCGGCGCCTCGCGGGTATCGGCAATTCGCAGCCGGCACCCGTGCCTCGCGCACCATCGCGCGATCGCGAGACCCGATTCCCCGAGCCCCAGTACGAGCACCATCGGCCGTTGCCGATCTCCAAACATCTCGCCAGACATCCTTGTTACCTTTCCTTTACCGCAACTTGAGGGTGGTCAGACCGAACAGGCACAGCATCAGCGTGATGATCCAGAAACGCACCACCACCTGCGTTTCCTTCCAGCCGGACAATTCGAAATGGTGATGCAGCGGCGCCATCTTCAGCAGGCGCCGCCCTTCGCCGTAGCGCTTTTTCGTGTACTTGAACCACGAAACCTGCAGCATCACCGACAGCGTTTCCGCGACGAAGATGCCGCCCATGATGAACAGCACGATTTCCTGGCGCACGATCACCGCGACCGTGCCGAGCGCACCGCCGAGCGCCAGCGCGCCCACGTCGCCCATGAACACCTGCGCGGGGTGCGTGTTGAACCAGAGGAACGCGAGCCCTGCCCCGCCCATCGCGGAACAGAAGATCAGCAGTTCGCCCGCGCCCGGGATGTGCGGGAACAGCAGGTATTTTGAATAGACCGCGCTGCCCATCACGTACGCGAACACACCGAGCGACGCACCGACCAGCACGACCGGCATGATCACGAGACCGTCGAGGCCGTCGGTCAGGTTCACCGCGTTGCTCGCGCCGACGATCACGAAGTAGGTCAGCACGATGAAGCCCCATACGCCGAGCGGGTAGCTGATCGACTTCAGGAACGGCAGCATCAGGTCGGCGCGTGCCGGCAGCCCCATCGACAGGCCGCTCCTCACCCACGCCATGAACAGATCGAACACGCGCACGTTGTTCGCCTCGGACACGCTGAATGCGAGGTAGACGGCTGCGAACAGCCCGATCACCGACTGCCAGAAATACTTCTCGCGTGACGACATCCCGCGCGGGTCCTTGTGGACGACCTTGCGGTAATCGTCGACCCAGCCGATCACGCCGAAACCGAACGTGACGAGCATCACGATCCAGATGAAACGGTTCGTCAGGTCGCCCCACAGCAGCGTCGCGACCGCGATGCCGATCAGGATCAGCACGCCGCCCATCGTCGGCGTGCCGGACTTGACGAGGTGAGTCTGCGGGCCGTCCTTGCGCACGGCCTGCCCGACCTTCATTTGCGTCAGCTTGCGGATCACCCACGGTCCGCACACGAGCCCGATCCCCAGCGCGGTGATGGTAGCCATCACCGCCCGGAACGTGAGGTACGTGAACAAGCGCAAAAAGCTTGCGTCTCCTTGCAGCCATTGCGCCAGCGCCAGCAGCATGCTTCCTTCCTTCTACTCAGTGTGCAGCGGGCGCCGTGCCCGCCGCGGGTTGGTTCGTCAGCGCGTCGACCACGCGCTCCATCTTCATGTACCGCGAGCCCTTCACGAGCACCGTCGCCTGCGCGTCGTAGCCCGCCGCGAGCAGCGCCGACACGAGCGAGCCGACATCGCCGAAATGGCGGGCCGTGTCGCCGTATGCCGCACAGGCGTCGCGCGATGCATCGCCGAGCGCGAACAGCGCGTCGATCCCGCGCTCGCGCGCATATGCGCCGATCTCGCGATGGAATGCCGGACCTTCGTCGCCGACCTCGCCCATGTCGCCGATCACCAGCACGCGCGGCGCCGGATGCGCGGCGAGCACGTCGATCGCGGCACGCATCGAATCGGGGTTCGCGTTGTACGTATCGTCGACCACCGTCGCGCCCGCGAGGCTGCCGGCGATCGCCTGCTTCACCTGCAGCCGGCCCTTGACCGGTTCGAACGATTCGAGGCCCTGCCTGATCGCCGACAGCGCGACGCCAGCGCCCAGCGCCGCGGCCGTCGCGGCCAGCGCGTTGCGCGCGTTGTGCTCGCCGAGCGCACGCAGCCGCACCGTGACGGCGCCGGCCGGCGTGTCGATCGCGAGTTCGCCGCCGTGAAGACGGCCCGTGACCTGTGCGTCGTTCTGCCGTTCGGCATCGTGCAGCGCGAAATCGAGGATCCGGTTGCCGGTCGCCGCGACGCGCCAGATGCCCGCGTACGCGTCGTCGGCCGGGAACACCGCGACGCCGTCCGGCGGCAGCGCGTGAATCACGGCCGCGTGTTCGAGCGCGACGGCTTCGACCGTCGCCATGAATTCCTGGTGCTCGCGCTGCGCGTTGTTGACGAGCGCGACCGTCGGCGCCGTGAGGCGAGCGAGGATCTCGGTCTCGCCCGGGTGGTTCATCCCGAGTTCGATCACCGCGAGGCGATGCGCGGCCGACAGGCGCAGCAGCGTCAGCGGCAGGCCGACGTCGTTGTTCAGGTTGCCGGCCGTCGCGAGCCGCGCGTCGGCGCCGACCGCCGCCGCGAAGATCGACGCGATCATTTCCTTGACGGTCGTCTTGCCGTTGCTGCCCGTCACCGCGACGAGCGGCACCGGGAATCGTTTGCGCCAGCCGTGCGCGAGCGCGCCGAGCGCGGCACGCGTTTCACCGCCTTCGATCGCCGGCATCGCGAGGCCCGCCGGCACGTGCGCGACCAGCGCCGCGGCAGCGCCGCGCGCGGCGACATCGCCGAGGAAGTCGTGCGCATCGAAGCGCTCGCCTTTCAGCGCGACGAACAGGTCGCCCGGGCCGACCGTGCGGCTGTCGGTCGACACGCGGTCGAACGTGACGGCCGCATCGCCGTGAACGGTTGCGCCGGGAATCAGGCGGACGGCTTCACCGAGACTGAGCATCGTCATTCGCCGCCTCCCTTGCCGTGCGTCGCGCGCGCTGCCAGCGCGAGCCGCGCGTGATCCTGGTCGGAGAACGTACGCTTCTTGCCCATGATTTCCTGCGTTGCTTCGTGGCCCTTGCCGGCCAGCACGACGACATCCTCGCGTGCGGCGCCGCGCACGGCCTGCAGGATCGCGCTCGCGCGATCCTCGATCCGGCGTGCGCGATCGGGCGCGATCATGCCCGCGACGATCTGGTCGATGATGCGCTGCGGATCTTCGCTGCGCGGGTTGTCGCTCGTGACGACGATCTCGTCGGCGAGCCGTTCCGCGATCGCACCCATCAGCGGCCGCTTCGTCGCATCGCGATCGCCGCCGCAGCCGAACATGCAGACGAGCCGGCCGCCGCGCGCCGCGGCGATCGGGCGCAGCGCGTCGAGCGTCTTTTCGAGCGCGTCGGGCGTGTGCGCGTAGTCGATCACGACGAGCGGTTCGTCGTTCTGCAGCCGGCCGCCGAGCCGCTGCATCCGGCCGTTGACGGACTCGAGCCGTTCGATCTCGGCGAGTGCCGCGTCGAACGGCACGTCGGCCGCGAGCAGCGAGCCGAGCACGGCGAGCAGGTTGCTGACGTTGAACGTGCCGAGCGTGCCGACTTCGACATCCGCGTCGCCCCACGACGATTGCAGGCGGAATGCCGTGCCGGTCGCGGTGGCGCGCACGTCGAGCGCGACCAGTTCGCGATCGGCGTCGGGCGCCTGCGCGTCGCCGATCCCGTAAGCGATCGTGCGCACGCGGCCGGCCAGCATCTCGAGCAGGCGCCGGCCGGCTGCGTCGTCGCGGTTGACGACCGCCGCGCGCAGGCCGCGCCATGCGAACAGCTTTGCCTTCGCTGCCTCGTACGCGTCGAACGTGCCGTGATAGTCGAGGTGATCCTGCGTGAGATTCGTAAATACCGCGATGTCGAACGCAGTACCGTTCACGCGCCCCTGATGCAGCGCGTGCGACGACACTTCCATCGCCACGGCCGTCGCGCCCGCGTCGCGCAACTGCGCCAGGCTGCGCTGCAGTTGCGGCGCGTCGGGTGTCGTGAAACCGGTCGGCACGAGCTGGCCCGGCATCCCGCTGCCGAGCGTGCCGATCACGGCGCACGGCTGGTGCAGCGCCGTCAGCGCGGCGGCAATCCATTGCGTGCACGAGGTCTTGCCGTTCGTACCCGTGACACCCACCGCGAGCAGGCTGTCGCTCGGATCGCCGTACCAGCCGCTGGCGATCTCGCCGGCGAGCTGGTCGAGCGCCGGCACCGCCAGCGCGACGGGCACGGCCGGCGCGGCGGCCAGCCCTTCCGGCTGATACAGCACGGCGGCCGCACCGCGTGCGACGGCGTCGACAATGAAGGCGCGGTTGTCTGCCCCGTCGACCGCATACGCGACAAACACGTCGCCAGCCTTGAGGCTGCGCGTGTCGGCATGCAGTTGCGCGGCGGGGGCCACATGCTGACGCAGCCACGCAAGCGCGGCTGCGATCTGCTGATGCGCCGGATGGGAACTGCGGGCGGCGCTCATCGAACAACTCCTGGTGAATTACGCGTCGTGCTGGACACGATCATATGCTTCGCACCGCCACCCGCGGCCAGCTTTTGCGGCCCCGTTGCGGCAGGTGCTGCCGGCGAATCGTCAGACACGACGAGCTGCTTGATCGGCATGTTCGGCGGCACGTTCAGCGCACGCATCGTGTCGCCGGCGATCGCCGAGAATACGGGGCCGGACACCTGGCCGCCGAAGTGGCTGCCGGCGGTCGGCTCGTCGACCGACACCGCGACGACGATACGCGGATTCGGCATCGGCGCCATGCCGACGAACGATGCGCGGTACTTGCGCGTATAGCCGTGACCTTCGTGCTTGTACGCGGTACCGCTCTTGCCGCCGACCCGATAGCCCGGCACCGCCGCATCCGGCGACGTGCCGCCCGGCGCGACCACCGTCTCGAGCATCGCGCGCACTTCGCGCGCGGTAGTCGGGTTGAACACCTGCGTGCCAACCACCTGCTGGTTGGGGTCGGTCTTGAAAATGGTCACCGGCATCAGCTCGCCGTCGTGCGCGATCGCCGTGTACGCCCGCGCGAGCTGGAACAGCGACACCGACAGGCCATAGCCGTACGACATCGTCGCCTGCTCGATGCGGCGCCAGCTCTTCCACGGCCGCAGGCGGCCGGCCACCGCACCCGGGAAGCCGACCTTCGGCGCCTGGCCGAGGCCGATGCTGGTATACATATTCCACATTTCCTCGGGCCGCATCGTCATCGCGATCTTCGTCGCGCCGATGTTGCTCGACTTCTGGATCACGCCGCCGACCGTCAGCGTGCCGAAACCCGCGTCGTCGGTGATCGGCGCGCCGTCGAGCACGAAATGCCCGTTGCCCGTCTCGACGAGCGTGTTCGGCGTCACGCGATGCAGGTCGAGCGCGAGCGACACCGTGAACGGCTTCATGATCGAACCCGGTTCGAACACGTCGGTCATGATCCGGTTGCGCAACTGCTCGCCCGTCATGCGCGAGCGGTCGTTCGGGTTGTACGTCGGATAGTTGACGAGCGCGAGCACCTCGCCGGTGCGCACGTCGACGACCATCGCCGCGCCGGCCTTCGCCTTGAACTTCTCGACGGCGGCCTTCAGGTTCGCGTACGCGATGTACTGGATCTTGCTGTCGATCGACAGGTCGACGTCGGTCCCGTTGTGCGGCGGGACCTGCTCGGCGACGTCCTCGACGATGTGCCCCATCCGGTCCTTGATCACGCGGCGCACGCCCGACGTGCCGGACAGCATCTTCTGGTCACCGAGCTCGACGCCCTCCTGCCCTTCGTCCTCGACGTTCGTGAAGCCGATCAGGTGAGCGGTGATCTCGCCTTCCGGATAGAAGCGCTTGTATTCGTTGCGCTGGTAGATGCCCGGAATGTCGAGCGCGGCGACCTTGTCCGCGATGTCGATCGGCACCTGGCGCTTTACGTAGACGAAACCCTTGTCCTCCGACAGCTTCACGCGCAGTTCCTTCGGCGTCATGCCGAGGAGCTTGCCGAGCTGGTTGACCTTGTCGGCGTCGAGATCGTCCGGCACCGCGTCGGGAATCGCCCAGATCGCGCGCACGGGCAGGCTCGTCGCGAGCACGAGCCCGTTACGGTCGAGGATCTTGCCGCGCGTCGCGGGCAGCTCGAGCGTGCGCTGGTAGCGGCTTTCGCCCTGCTTCTGGTAGAACGCGTTGCCGGGCCCCTGGATCCAGAACGCCCGCGCGGCCAGCGCGACGAACGCCATGAACAGCATGAACACGACGAGTTTCGAGCGCCACATCGGCAGATGCACGCCCAGCACGGGGCTCGACGTGAATTTCACGTTCTGGCGCTTTGGCGACGGCTTCATCGCGCGCCCCCCTTGCCTTTGCCGGCCGTGTCGGCCGAAGCAGGGATCGGCGCGTCGATCGCCTTCGCGGCGCCCGGCGGCAGCGTCAGGTATTGCGTGCGGCCGGTCGTGATCGGCTGCATCTTCAGCGAATCGTTCGCGAGCTGCTCGATGCGCGACGTCTTCGACAGCGCGCTCTGCTGATATTGAAGCTGCGCGTAGTCCTGCTGGAGCTGGCGCTCCTGCGACTGCGCGCGCTGCAGCTGGATGAAGATCTGCCGCTGCTGGTTCGTCGAGTTGACGACCGACAGCGCGCAACCCATCACGATGATCAGCAGGAAGATATTGAAGCGGCTCATGGCGTGACGCGCTCCGCAATGCGCATCACGGCGGACCGGGCGCGCGGATTCGCGGCGACTTCCGCTTCACTCGGAAACTGGCGGCTGATGATCTTGAGCGGCGGGCTCGGGAGGTCGACGGCACGGATCGGCAGGCGACGATCGACCGCGGGCGCACTGGCGTGCGCCTGCATGAATCGCTTGACGATCCGGTCCTCGAGTGAATGAAAGCTGATGACCACCAGCCGCCCCCCTTGCTCCAGCAACGACAGTGCCGCGTCTAGTACGACTTGCAGGTCCGCAAGCTCTTGATTGACGTGAATCCGTATAGCCTGAAAGGTGCGGGTTGCCGGATCCTTGCCCTTCTCACGGGTTTTGACGACGTGACCCACGATTTGGGCAAGCTCGCCCGTGGTGTCGAGAGGCCCAAGACGGTCGGACTCTGCCCGGCGAGCAACAAGCGCCTTTGCAATCTGAAAAGCAAACCGTTCTTCCCCATAATCTCGTATCACCTCCGTCAATTCCTGCACCGAAGCCCGCGCGAGCCATTCGGCCGCCGACTCGCCGCGCGTCGGATCCATTCGCATGTCCAGCGGACCATCGGCGCGGAAGCTGAAGCCGCGCGCCGGATCGTCCACCTGCGGCGAGGACACGCCCAGGTCCAGCAACACACCCGACACCTTCTCGACGCCGCGCGCCGCAAGCGCGTCGCGCATCGATGCAAAGCTGTCATGCACGATCGAGAAGCGCGCATCCTCGATGCCCTGCGCCGTCTCGATCGCCCTCGGATCCTTGTCGAACGCGATCAGCCGCCCGGTCGGCGCCAGCCGCTCAAGCACCGCGCGGCTGTGACCGCCGCGCCCGAACGTGCCGTCGACATAAACGCCATCCGGCCGTGTCACGAGCGACTCGACCGCTTCATCCAACAGCACTGTCCGATGCTGCAATTCGTTTCCCATCGCGGGCGTCTCCGTCACCGCAATCAGAACGTGAAATTCTTCAGCGCGTCGGGCATGCCCTGCGCCATCGCTGCCTGCTCCTTCGCGTTGTAGGTCTGCGAATCCCACAGCTCGAAGTGACTACCCATTCCCAACAACATGACTTCCTTTTCCAGTCCGGCTGCCATGCGCAGCTCGGGCGATACAAGAATCCGGCCCGCGCTGTCGAGATCGACGTCCATCGCATTGCCGAGAAAAATTCGCCGCCACCAGTGCGCGTCCATCGGCAGCGCGGCGATCTTGGCGCGGAACACTTCCCATTCGGGGCGCGGAAACAGCAACAGGCAGCCGTCCGGGTGCTTGGTCACAGTCACCCGTCCTTCTGCCTGTCCTTGCAGCGCTTCGCGATAGCGAGCCGGCACCGACATCCGCCCTTTCGCATCGAGCGTCAGCGCCGACGCCCCTTGGAACACTTTCCGCTCTCCCGTTCAGGGCACCGAAGTACCCGACCAATGCTGAGAATTTAGCCGGAATAGCCCGCCAAATCACACAAAAATACACTTTCTCACACTGTCTCCCACTTTAGAGGAAGGGTGTGGCACGGTCAAGGGAGCGGCCCGCTTTTTTGACGAATTTTGTTAGTTAGAACAAGGACTTACGCGCACATGCTCATGAGACCCCTCATTCCAAAAACCGTTATAAATGAATGAGCTAGTGCAACTTGTGAAGGTGATACGTGAGAAAGACGAGCCAGACGGGCGTGCGGACGGGGCTTTCGGGGGCGGGAAAACGTGGAATAAACGGGCGGTATCGGGGGCGGTGAACCGGTGCGGCGTCGCGCGTCGCCCCGGCGCAAATCTCACAGATAGTACGCAGTGCTCGTCATGACTTTCGACGCGGCGCGCATCAGCATCCGCGCGGGCAGCGGCAGCTCGATCCCGCCTGCGTCGGTCGCAGCCTTGCCGTGCTTCACTTCGTCGATACGCATCTGGTCGACGATCGCACGCGACGCGGTGTCGGCCGCAGGCAGCTCGGACATATGGCCTTCCAGGTGATTTTCGACCTGCCGCTCCGTCTCGGCCATGAAACCGAGGCTGACCTTGTCGCCGACCGTGCCGGCCGCCACGCCGATCGCGAGCGCGCCGGCGTACCACAGCGGATTCAGCAGGCTCGGGCGCGAATCGAGTTCTTTCAGACGGTGCGCGGTCCACGCGAGGTGGTCCTCCTCCTCGCGCGCGGCCTCCTCGAACATCGCCTTCGCCGAAGCCGTGCGCGCGGTGAGTTTCTGCGCCTGGTAGAGCGCCTGCGCGCAGACTTCGCCGACGTGGTTCACGCGCATCAGCCCGGCGGCATGCTTACGCTCCGCGGGCGTCAGCTCGACGTCCGGCGCGTCGGCCGGCGCGGGCACCGGCCGGCTCATCCGGCTAATGCCGGTCAGCGATCGCAGGCCGCGATCGAATTCGTTGATCAGTTCATCCAACACCATCCTGTTCTCCTGGCTGCATGTGCCGCCGCGAGCGGCACGGGCACGAGTCCGCTGCGTAACCGACTTGATTATTCAGCGGAAATTGCGGTTAACCCGTGATTTTAACCATTGTTGCATAAAGGAAACATGGCGGCCTTGAGCTGCGGCATTTCGCTTTGTGGCAAAAAACGGTTTTGCTACATTACGTCCGACTTCTTGTGAAGTTGATGGGGCCCGTCAACAGAACATAACTATCCGCCCCGCCAAAAAAATTCAGTGATTCTTGGAGATCCGTTAATGAAAAAGTCGCTTCTCGCGCTCGTCGCGCTGGGTGCGTTTGCTGGCGCTGCCCATGCGCAAAGCAGCGTGACGCTTTACGGCATCATCGATGAAGGCCTGCTCTTCAACAACAACGCGGGCGGCAAGCACCTGTACAGCATGGCAAGCGGCGTGATGCAAGGCAGCCGCTTCGGCCTGCGCGGCACCGAAGACCTCGGTGGCGGCCTGAAGGCGATCTTCACCCTCGAAAACGGTTTCGACGTGAACAGCGGCAAGCTCGGCCAGGGCGGCCTGATGTTCGGCCGCCAGGCTTACGTCGGCCTGTCGAGCCAGTACGGTACGGTCACGCTGGGCCGTCAGTACGACTCCGTCGTCGACTTCGTCGGCCCGCTCGAGGCAGGCGACCAGTGGGGCGGCTATATCGCCGCTCACCCGGGCGACCTCGACAACTTCAACAACGCCTACCGCGTGAACAACGCTGTCAAGTTCACGAGCACGTCGTACGGCGGCTTCACGTTCGGCGGCTTGTACAGCTTCGGCGGCCAGGCAGGCCAGTTCTCGAAGAACCAGGTCTGGTCGCTCGGCGCAGGCTACAACAACGGCCCGCTGGTCTTGGGTGTCGGCTACTTGAACGCACGCACGCCGGGCAACTTCGGCGGCATGTTCAACAACGGCTCGACCGCTGCGACGACGGCAGTCTCGTCGCCGGTCTACGGCGCATACGCGAACAACGCGAACACGTACCAGGTTATCGGTGCAGGCGGCGCTTACACGTTCGGCGCAGCGACGATCGGCGCAACGTACTCGAACACGAAGTTCAAGGGCTTCTCGGTCGGTCCGTTCGTGAACCAGACCGCGACGTTCAACAACGGCGAAATCAACTTCAAGTATCAGTTGACCCCGGCGCTGATTCTCGGCGCAGCGTACGACTACACGCAAGGCAGCAAGATCGACAACGCGTCGGCAGCCAAGTACCACCAGGGCTCGCTGGGCGTCGACTACTTCCTGTCGAAGCGGACCGACGTCTACGTGATTGGCGTGTACCAGCACGCATCGGGCAACGCGCTCGACGCGAACGGCAATGTCGTTCACGCAACGGCAGCGATCAACGGCCTCGCAGGTTCGAGCACCAGCAACCAGGTCGCAGCACGCGTCGGCATCCGTCACAAGTTCTAATCAGCTTGCCTGACAAGCCGCAGCATATTGAAGGCGCCTTCGGGCGCCTTTTTCTTTTCCGGTGCGGCGACAAGAATGGAGCGCAACGGATCGGCCGGTCATGCAGCAGGTGTCGCCGCGGCTCCGTGCCCGTCCATGGCGTCGAAACGCACGGCCAGACGCCTGCCGCCGCCGGAAACAGCCTCTTCCGATCCGCGCTTGAGCCGCAAACAACAAAGCCCGGCACAAGCCGGGCTCTTCCGTTCACCCGCGCCGCTACGCGCGTCCGTTACGCGCGTCCGTCGCGCAACTCGCGCCGGAGGATCTTGCCGACGTTCGTTTTCGGCAACTCGGTGCGGAACTCGACCAGTTTCGGCCGCTTGTAACCGGTGAGCCGCTCCTTGCAGTAGGCAAGGATGTCCTTGTCGGTGAGCGCCGGGTCCTTCTTCACGATGAACAACTTCACGGCTTCGCCGGAATGCTCGTCGGGCACGCCGACCGCCGCGACCTCGAACACGCCCGGATGCGACGCCACCACGTCCTCGACTTCGTTCGGATACACGTTGAAGCCTGACACCAGAATCATGTCCTTCTTCCGGTCGACGATCTTCACGTAACCGCGCGCATCCATCACGCCGACGTCGCCCGTCTTGAAGAAGCCATCCGGGAACATGACCTTCTCGGTCTCGTCCGGCCGGTTCCAGTAGCCGGCCATCACCTGCGGCCCGCGGATGCAGATCTCGCCGGGCTCGCCGAGCGCAACGTCGTTGCCGGCGTCGTCGCGAATCGCCACCTCGGTCGACGGCAGCGGCAGACCGATCGTCCCGCTGTATTCGGTCGCCGTCACCGGGTTGCAGGTCGCCACCGGCGACGTCTCGGACAGCCCGTATCCTTCGATGATCGCGGTATGGGTCTTTTCATACCAGCGCTTCGCGACGCCTTCCTGGATCGCCATGCCGCCGCCATTGGCGATCACGAGCTTGGACAGGTCGAGCTGATTGAATTCGGGATGGTTCAGCAGTGCGTTGTACAGCGTGTTGACGGCCGGAATCGTCGAGATCTGGTAACCCTTCAGCTCCTTGATCATGCCGGCGATGTCGCGCGGATTCGGGATCAGGATACCCATCCCGCCCGTGCGCATCGTCAGGAAACCGCAGACGGTCAGCGCGAACACGTGATACAGCGGCAACGCGACAACCGTCACGAACTGTTTCACTTCCGGGAACTTCTCATGAGCCGGATGGTGCCAGGCGCCGGCCTGCAGCACGTTCGACACGATATTCCGGTGCAGCAGCGTCGCACCCTTCGCGACGCCGGTCGTGCCGCCCGTGTATTGCAGGAACGCGACGTCGTCGGGGCCGATCTTCTGCGGCTTGAACGCCTGCCGCGCACCTTCCGACAGCGCGGCCTTGAAGCGCGTGAACGACGGAAGCTGCCACGCAGGCACCATCTTCTTCACGTTGCGCACGACGTAATTGACGAGCCATCCCTTGATGCCCAGCAAGTCGCCCATCGATGCGACGACGACATGCTTGACGGCCGTATTGGCGATGACGGCCTGCAGCGTCGATGCGAAATTTTCAAGGATGACGATCGCCTCGGCGCCGCTGTCCTTCAACTGATGTTCGAGCTCGCGCGGCGTATAGAGCGGATTGACGTTGACGACGGTGTAGCCGGCGCGCAGTACCGCGGCAATCGTCACCGGGTACTGCAGCACGTTCGGCATCATGAGCGCGACGCGCGCACCGCGCGCGAGACCACGGGATTGCAGCCATGCGCCGAACTGGCGCGACAGCTTGTCGAGTTCGCCGTACGTGATGCCCTTGCCCATACAGACGAACGCCGTGCGGTCGCGATACTGCCGGAAGCTTTCGTCGAGGAGGTCCGGGACAGACGGATAAGGAGACGCGTCAATTTCGGCTGGAACGCCGGGTGGGTACGATTTCAGCCAAATTTTTTCCATACTGCGCGTCTCCTCACATATTTTCGAATGGTCGTGCTAAAACGCATCGTAGCGGCTCGCCCGCCCCGAGACAACAGGGTTAGATGTCCACTTCGAACTTCCGCGTAAATTTGTCTGATCATACGGGGATATTCGATCAAATTCGCTCAACTTCCACAAGACAATCGTAGAACGTCGCCGAATTGCCGAGATCGGTCAACGCCTGGCTCGTCACCTCGTTTGCGTTCCGGCCGTCCGGCGACAGCTTCTTCCACCAGATCGACAGCCCGACAACGAGCCCTGCACGTGCGCGATCGGTAATTCTCGCGAGCGCCTGCATGGATCCGCGGTCGTTGAAGATGCGTACGACGTCACCCTCCGCGATGCCGCGCGCATCCGCGTCGGACGGGTGCATGTCGAGGTGCGGCTCGCCCTCCGTGTTGCGCAGGCTATCGACGTTCACGAACGTGCTGTTCAGGAAGTGACGCGCCGGCGGCGAAATCATCGCCAGCGGATAGCGTGCGGCGAGTTCGGGCGCGGCCTCTGCCGATTCGAATGGCGGCAGGTAATCGGGAACGGGATCCATGCCCATCTGCTCGAGCCGCGGGCTATAGAACTCGCACTTGCCTGACGGCGTACGGAAACCGCCATTCGCGAACGGCGCGTCCGGCAGCTTGAGCTTCAGCCAGCCTTCCCGCTTCAGTGTCTCCCAGTCGCTGTCGAGCGTTGGATCGTCCCACCGGAGCGCCGCGCGCGCGACCTCGTCATCGCTGTGATAAAGCGCGGGCTCGTCGAGCCCCATGCTGCGCGCGATGCCGCGAAAAATCTCCGTGTTGGGCCGCGCGTCTCCGACCGGCGGAATCGACGGCAGGTTCGCCATCACGTAGGTGTGACCGTACGATTTGTGGACGTCCAGATGCTCCAGCTGGGTGGTCGCCGGCAGCACAATATCGGCAAAATCGACGGTATCTGTCTTGAAATGCTCGAGAACGACCGTGAACAGGTCGTCGCGCGCAAACCCCGCGGCGACCTTCGAAGAATCCGGCGCGACTGCCACCGGATTCGAGTTGTACACGATCACCGCTTCGACCTTCGGCCCGAACGTTGCATCTCCCGCGTGCAACAGCGCATCACCGATCGCATTCATATTGATGATGCGCGGCAGTTTGTGCGGCCAACCCGGCATCAAATCCGGACGCAGCAGCGCCGCCTCGTTGACCGGTGCGGATTCCGACGACGAGAGCAACAGCCCGCCGGCCCGATCCCGCCAGGCCCCCGTCAGCGCCGGCAGGCTCGCAATCGCGCGCACGGCGTTACCGCCGCCGCGTACGCGCTGCATGCCGTAGTTGAGGCGAATCGATGCCCTGCGGGTGGCGCCGTAGCGACGCGCAAGGTCGATCAGATCCGACGCGTCGATGTCGCAGATCTGCGCTACGCGTTCCGGCGGATAGGACATCGCCCGCGCCTTGAGCGCATCGAAGCCGAGCGTATGGCTGGCGATATAGTCGTGATCGAGCAGGTCTTCGGTAATCAGCACGTGCATCATGCCGAGCGCGAATGCGCCGTCGGTACCTGGCTTCAACGCGATGTGCTGATGACATTTCTCCGCTGTCAGCGAGCGATACGGGTCGATCGCGACAAGACGCGCGCCGCGGCGCTTCGCTTCCTGCGCACGCGTCCAGAAGTGCAGGCTCGACGCGATCGGGTTCGCGCCCCAGATCAGGATCAGTTCACTTTCCTCGAAATGCTCGAGGTGCATGCCGAGCCTGCCGCCATACGTGTAATTCAGCCCCGCTGCACCGGCCGCCGCGCAGATCGTGCGCTCGAGCTGCGATGCCCCGATCTTGTGAAAGAACCGTTGGGCGATGCCCTCGCCCTGCACGAGCCCCATCGTCCCCGCGTAGCTGTACGGCACGATCGCTTCCGGTGCGCGCGCGGCGATTTCACCGAGGCGGCGGCCGATCTCGTCGAACGCCTCGCTCCAGCTGATCGACACGAAGCGCCCTTCCCCCTTCGCGCCGACACGCTTCAGTGGAACCGTCAGGCGATCGGGATGATGTACCCGATCGGCATACCGGCTGACCTTCGTGCACAACACGCCTTGCGTCGGCGGGTGGTCGGGATCGCCCGTGACCTTGATCGCCTTGCCGTTCTCGACGGTCACACGCATGGCGCACGTGTCCGGACAATCGTGCGGGCAAACGGCCCGGACTACCTGTGTGGCGGCGTTCATCGTTTTGAATGCAGAGATGGGAATTCGCAAATTTTACGTGGACGCGCCGAATAAAGCGTTCATTTCGTACGGATCTTGGGTTATTTGACCGGAGAGCGATTGCGGGAGCGGGGAGCTTTTGTGGTGATGCGCGTCTTTTTGCAGAGGGAGAACTGTGCCGCCGACCCTGCACTCGTCGTGGACGATGGGAAATGGATCACGTCCGACCACGCCCGTCGAGGCATGAAGCGGAGGGAATTGCGACCATGACCAACGATGCAATCAATTAGCCGACGAATCGCTAAAGATATCGACTATTGAGAAAATGCAGCACTGCAATTGGACGTTTGGGGAGGGTCGACCTGGAGACCTTCGGCACCACGGCTCCGACTGCGCTGCCCCGTATTGGTCGGCCTGCATTTTGTCCGCGCCAATGCAAAAACCCCCGCCTTTTCGGGCGGGGGTTCCTGGCTTAGGGAGCCTGACGATTACCTACTTTCACACGGGAATCCGCACTATCATCGGCGTAGAGTCGTTTCACGGTCCTGTTCGGGATGGGAAGGGGTGGGACCGACTCGCTATGGTCATCAGGCAAAGAGGGTTGTCGCGTTGCTTCGCAGCGCGACCAATCGGGAAGAAGCAGTAATTTTGAGTTGTGAGCTGTATCTCACACGTACGCGGTTGCTCAACCGTCGTACGTCGAGTGCGCTGCACTCGACGCTCGATATCCGTAAGCGCTGAAGCGCTAACGGCTATCGAGACAGACTTGTTATAGGATCAAGCCTTACGGGCAATTAGTATCAGTTAGCTGAACGCATTACTGCGCTTACACACCTGACCTATCAACGTCCTGGTCTCGAACGACCCTTCAAGGGGATCTAGTCCCCAGGGATATCTCATCTTAAGGCGAGTTTCCCGCTTAGATGCTTTCAGCGGTTATCTCTTCCGAACATAGCTACCCGGCGATGCCACTGGCGTGACAACCGGTACACCAGAGGTTCGTCCACTCCGGTCCTCTCGTACTAGGAGCAGCCCCCTTCAAATATCCAACGCCCACGGCAGATAGGGACCAAACTGTCTCACGACGTTTTAAACCCAGCTCACGTACCTCTTTAAATGGCGAACAGCCATACCCTTGGGACCGGCTACAGCCCCAGGATGAGATGAGCCGACATCGAGGTGCCAAACACCGCCGTCGATATGAACTCTTGGGCGGTATCAGCCTGTTATCCCCAGAGTACCTTTTATCCGTTGAGCGATGGCCCTTCCATACAGAACCACCGGATCACTATGACCTGCTTTCGCACCTGCTCGACTTGTCGGTCTCGCAGTTAAGCACGCTTATGCCATTGCACTATCAGCACGATTTCCGACCGTACCTAGCGTACCTTCGTACTCCTCCGTTACGCTTTGGGAGGAGACCGCCCCAGTCAAACTGCCTACCATGCACTGTCCCCGACCCGGATCACGGGCCAAGGTTAGAACCTCAAACAAACCAGGGTGG
Source organism: Burkholderia sp. S-53 (assembly GCF_025560745.1). Lineage (NCBI taxonomy): Bacteria > Pseudomonadati > Pseudomonadota > Betaproteobacteria > Burkholderiales > Burkholderiaceae > Burkholderia > Burkholderia sp. S-53. The sequence continues at coordinate 546,331 of NZ_CP090483.1, read as the reverse complement.
TATTTCAAGGACGGCTCCACCGAAACTAGCGTTCCGGTTTCATAGCCTCCCACCTATCCTACACAGATCGGTTCAAAGTCCAATGCAAAGCTACAGTAAAGGTTCATGGGGTCTTTCCGTCTAGCCGCGGGTAGATTGCATCATCACAAACACTTCAACTTCGCTGAGTCTCGGGAGGAGACAGTGTGGCCATCGTTACGCCATTCGTGCAGGTCGGAACTTACCCGACAAGGAATTTCGCTACCTTAGGACCGTTATAGTTACGGCCGCCGTTTACCGGGACTTCAATCAAGAGCTTGCACCCCATCATTTAATCTTCCGGCACCGGGCAGGCGTCACACCCTATACGTCCACTTTCGTGTTTGCAGAGTGCTGTGTTTTTATTAAACAGTCGCAGCCACCAGTTTATTGCAACCCCTTCACCCTCCTGGCGCAGGCCAGTCAAGCTACAAGGGCGTACCTTATCCCGAAGTTACGGTACCAATTTGCCGAGTTCCTTCTCCCGAGTTCTCTCAAGCGCCTTAGAATACTCATCTCGCCCACCTGTGTCGGTTTGCGGTACGGTCATCGTTAGACTGAAGCTTAGAGGCTTTTCTTGGAACCACTTCCAATTGCTTCGCTCCCTAAGGAGCTCGCGCCACACCCTTGAATTGCGCACCCGGATTTGCCTAAGTGCCTTCTCCAATGCAGCGACCGGGACTTCCAACACCCGGACAACCTTCCGCGATCCGTCCCCCCATCGCATCTAACAATGGTGCAGGAATATTGACCTGCTTCCCATCAGCTACGCATTTCTGCCTCGCCTTAGGGGCCGACTCACCCTACGCCGATGAACGTTGCGTAGGAAACCTTGGGCTTACGGCGAGGGGGCCTTTCACCCCCTTTATCGCTACTCATGTCAGCATTCGCACTTCCGATACCTCCAGCACGCTTTTCAACGCACCTTCGCAGGCTTACGGAACGCTCTCCTACCATGCGAGCATAGCTCGCATCCGCAGCTTCGGTATATAGCTTAGCCCCGTTACATCTTCCGCGCAGGACGACTCGATCAGTGAGCTATTACGCTTTCTTTAAAGGGTGGCTGCTTCTAAGCCAACCTCCTGACTGTTTTAGCCTTCCCACTTCGTTTCCCACTTAGCTATATTTGGGGACCTTAGCTGGCGGTCTGGGTTGTTTCCCTCTTGACACCGGACGTTAGCACCCGATGTCTGTCTCCCGTGATTGCACTCTTCGGTATTCGGAGTTTGCTATGGCGGGGTAATCTGCAATAGACCCCCCAACCATGACAGTGCTCTACCCCCGAAGGTGAGACACGAGGCACTACCTAAATAGTTTTCGGAGAGAACCAGCTATTTCCAAGTTTGTTTAGCCTTTCACCCCTATCCACAGCTCATCCCCTAACTTTTCAACGTTAGTGGGTTCGGACCTCCAGTACGTGTTACCGCACCTTCATCCTGGCCATGGATAGATCACTTGGTTTCGGGTCTACGCCCAGCAACTGAACGCCCTATTCGGACTCGCTTTCGCTACGCCTGCCCTATACGGTTAAGCTTGCTACTGAACGTAAGTCGCTGACCCATTATACAAAAGGTACGCCGTCACCCCTTGCGAGGCTCCGACTGTTTGTATGCATGCGGTTTCAGGATCTATTTCACTCCCCTCCCGGGGTTCTTTTCGCCTTTCCCTCACGGTACTGGTTCACTATCGGTCGATCACGAGTATTTAGCCTTGGAGGATGGTCCCCCCATCTTCAGACAGGATTTCACGTGTCCCGCCCTACTTGTCGCACACCTAGTTCTTTCATACTGTTTTCGCCTACAGGGCTATCACCTGCTATGGCCGCACTTTCCAGAGCGTTCGGCTAACAATACAAATAAAGAGTGCAAGGCTCATCCCATTTCGCTCGCCACTACTTTGGGAATCTCGGTTGATTTCTTTTCCTGCGGTTACTTAGATGTTTCAGTTCACCGCGTTCGCTTCACTAGACCTATGTATTCAGTCTAGGATGACCCAAAAGGGCCGGGTTTCCCCATTCGGACATCTACGGATCAAAGCTCGTTTGCCAGCTCCCCGTAGCTTTTCGCAGGCTACCGCGTCCTTCATCGCCTGTGATCGCCAAGGCATCCACCACATGCACTTGTTCGCTTGACCCTATAACGAGTCTGTCTCTCCGACAGTCGTTACAGGTTGAGTTTTCGCGTTGTGCCGTATTCCAATTGAGTCAAACATAGAGTTCGAATCATCTTGAGATACATCGATACAATCACAACCCGGATAACTTCCACGTCCATCTCATAGACGCTTCCGCTATCCAAATTACTTACTTCTTCCAGATTGTTAAAGAACGACAGCCGATACATGCTACGTATCACTCTGACTGGCTCAATCGCCAATGAAAAAGACTCGAATCAAACTTCATTCGAATATTTGTCATTGAAGATTATTGAAAGCGGCCGGCATTATAACCGGTTTAACCGCAGACAGATAGAGTTTCTGTTCTTAATCAACAGCCGATAAGCGTGAGCGCTCAACTTCGCGAGATAGCTCTGGAAAGGAGGTGATCCAGCCGCACCTTCCGATACGGCTACCTTGTTACGACTTCACCCCAGTCATGAATCCTACCGTGGTGACCGTCCTCCTTGCGGTTAGACTAGCCACTTCTGGTAAAACCCACTCCCATGGTGTGACGGGCGGTGTGTACAAGACCCGGGAACGTATTCACCGCGGCATGCTGATCCGCGATTACTAGCGATTCCAGCTTCATGCACTCGAGTTGCAGAGTGCAATCCGGACTACGATCGGTTTTCTGGGATTAGCTCCCCCTCGCGGGTTGGCAACCCTCTGTTCCGACCATTGTATGACGTGTGAAGCCCTACCCATAAGGGCCATGAGGACTTGACGTCATCCCCACCTTCCTCCGGTTTGTCACCGGCAGTCTCCTTAGAGTGCTCTTGCGTAGCAACTAAGGACAAGGGTTGCGCTCGTTGCGGGACTTAACCCAACATCTCACGACACGAGCTGACGACAGCCATGCAGCACCTGTGTATCGGTTCTCTTTCGAGCACTCCCACCTCTCAGCAGGATTCCGACCATGTCAAGGGTAGGTAAGGTTTTTCGCGTTGCATCGAATTAATCCACATCATCCACCGCTTGTGCGGGTCCCCGTCAATTCCTTTGAGTTTTAATCTTGCGACCGTACTCCCCAGGCGGTCAACTTCACGCGTTAGCTACGTTACTAAGGAAATGAATCCCCAACAACTAGTTGACATCGTTTAGGGCGTGGACTACCAGGGTATCTAATCCTGTTTGCTCCCCACGCTTTCGTGCATGAGCGTCAGTATTGGCCCAGGGGGCTGCCTTCGCCATCGGTATTCCTCCACATCTCTACGCATTTCACTGCTACACGTGGAATTCTACCCCCTCTGCCATACTCTAGCCTGCCAGTCACCAATGCAGTTCCCAGGTTGAGCCCGGGGATTTCACATCGGTCTTAGCAAACCGCCTGCGCACGCTTTACGCCCAGTAATTCCGATTAACGCTCGCACCCTACGTATTACCGCGGCTGCTGGCACGTAGTTAGCCGGTGCTTATTCTTCCGGTACCGTCATCCCCCGGCTGTATTAGAACCAAGGATTTCTTTCCGGACAAAAGTGCTTTACAACCCGAAGGCCTTCTTCACACACGCGGCATTGCTGGATCAGGCTTTCGCCCATTGTCCAAAATTCCCCACTGCTGCCTCCCGTAGGAGTCTGGGCCGTGTCTCAGTCCCAGTGTGGCTGGTCGTCCTCTCAGACCAGCTACTGATCGTCGCCTTGGTAGGCCTTTACCCCACCAACTAGCTAATCAGCCATCGGCCAACCCTATAGCGCGAGGCCCGAAGGTCCCCCGCTTTCATCCGTAGATCGTATGCGGTATTAATCCGGCTTTCGCCGGGCTATCCCCCACTACAGGACATGTTCCGATGTATTACTCACCCGTTCGCCACTCGCCACCAGGTGCAAGCACCCGTGCTGCCGTTCGACTTGCATGTGTAAGGCATGCCGCCAGCGTTCAATCTGAGCCAGGATCAAACTCTTCAGTTTAAACCTGTTACTGTTTTCGGTTCTTTCGAACCGGTCGCTCACTCAAAGCTGACAGGAATATGAATTGCTTCATAAACCTGACTTACTTTAGTGTGAGACTCTTGATACTTTCGCTTTCTGATCCGAGGATCAGCTCGCTGCCATCAAGCGCCCACACTTATCGGCTGTTAATTTTTAAAGAGCATTCTGCGAGGAACTTCGTGTTTCCCAGCAGCGCTGCGTTTTCAGCAGCAGAGAAGCGAGATTATGAACCGTGTTTCGCAGATCGTCAACAACTTTTTGAACTACTTCGTTGCGACTGCGGGGTCCATCTTCCTGCGCCAGCCGTGAGCGGCAACTGCTGCACACCACCGACTTCGCTTCCCCTCTTCCGCGCCGCGTTTCCGTTAGCGCGAAAGAGGCGTGATTCTATGCACCCGCCCGCATCTCCGCAAGCCCCTTTGTGAAAATATTTTGAGCAAGCCTCCGTGCGCTGCCGCGCACGGAGGCTTTGGGCTCGACGGGCCGGGCGACCGTGCCGACAACCGGTACAAACCAGTCGCCCGACACCTGCCGCGGCGCAGACCAATCAGCGGTTCTTGAACTCGGGCTTCCGTTTCTCGACGAATGCCGCCATCCCTTCCTTCTGGTCCTCAGTCGCAAACAGCGAATGGAACAGCCGGCGCTCGAAGTGGACACCCTCTGCCAGCGTCGTCTCGTACGCGCGGTTCACCGACTCCTTGACCATCATGACCGCCGGCAGCGAGAACTCGGCGATCGTCGCCGCAGCGGCAATCGCCTCGTCGAGCAGCTTGTCGGCCGGCAGCACACGCGACACAAGCCCTGCGCGCTCCGCTTCCGCGGCGTCCATGAAACGCGCGGTCAGGCACATGTCCATCGCCTTCGCCTTTGACACCGCGCGCGGCAGGCGCTGCGTGCCGCCCGCCCCCGGCATGACGCCGAGCTTGATCTCCGGCTGGCCGAACTTCGCCGTGTCCGCCGCGAGGATGATGTCGCACATCATCGCGAGCTCGCAGCCGCCGCCCAGCGCAAAGCCCGAAACCGCAGCAATGATCGGCTTGCGGATCTGGCGGACCGTCTCCCAGTTGCGCGTGATGTAGTCGCCCCGGTAAACATCCATATAGGAATAGGTCGCCATCATGCCGATGTCCGCACCCGCCGCGAACGCCTTCTCGCTCCCCGTCACGACGATCGCGCCGATGCCATCGTCCGCATCGAACGCCTTCAGTGCGTCGCCCAACTCGTCCATCAGCGCATCGTTCAGCGCGTTCAGCGCCTTCGGACGGTTCAGCGTAACCAGCCCGACACGCCCGCGGGTCTCCACCAGGATGTTCTCGTAAGCCATCTATTTCTCCTCGATCAATGAAATGAGAAACGCCTCGCACATGCGAATAGTTTGATGCTAACATTCTCCGACCAACCGGTCGGTTAATTAATCGATCCAACCCCTCTCAACGTCCATCAGGCTGCCGCCATGACCCATGCACTGTTCACGAAGCACGAAGACACGCTGAAGCACGCACTCGCCGCCATCGAGAGCCGCGGGTACTGGAGCCCGTTCGCCGAAATGCCGAGTCCCAAAGTGTACGGGGAAAGCGCAAGCGCAGACGGCGAAGCCGCGTTCAAGTCGCACCTCGACAAGACGTTCGCGCTCGACCAGCCGGCGTCCGGCGACACGGTCGGTGCGGAGCGGTCGCCGTACGGCATCGCGCTGGGCATCCGGTATCCGAAGTCGACGCCCGACGCGCTGATCGCCGCCGCAGCCGCCGCGCAACGCTCGTGGCGCGAAGCCGGCCCCAGCGCCTGGATCGGCGTCAGCCTCGAAATCCTCGCGCGCCTGAATCGCGCGAGCTTCGAAATCGCCTACAGCGTGATGCACACGACGGGGCAGGCATTCATGATGGCGTTCCAGGCCGGCGGCCCGCACGCACAGGATCGTGCGCTCGAGGCTGTCGCCTATGCATGGGACGAACTGCGCCGCATCCCGGCCGATGCGCACTGGGAAAAGCCGCAAGGCAAAAACCCGCCGCTCGCGATGCACAAGCGCTACACGATCGTCCCGCGCGGCACGGGGCTCGTGCTCGGCTGCTGCACGTTCCCGACCTGGAACGGCTACCCGGGCCTGTTCGCCGATCTGGCAACCGGCAACACCGTGATCGTCAAACCGCATCCGGGCGCGATCCTGCCGCTCGCGATTACGGTGCGCATCGCTCGCGACGTGCTGCGCGAAGCCGGGTTCGATCCGAACGTCGTCACGCTCCTCGCGACCGAACCCAACGACGGCGCCCTCGTTCAGGACCTCGCGCTGCGCCCCGAGATCAAGCTGATCGACTTCACCGGCAGCACGCAGAACGGCACGTGGCTCGAACGCCATGCCCACCAGGCACAGGTCTATACCGAGAAGGCAGGCGTCAACCAGATCGTGGTCGACTCGACCGACGACCTGAAGGCCGCCGCCAAGAACATCGCGTTCTCGCTGGCGCTGTACTCCGGCCAGATGTGCACGGCACCGCAAAACATCTACGTGCCGCGCGACGGCATCCGCACGGCGGACGGCCATGCAAGCTTCGACGAAATCGCGCAGGCAATTGCAGTTTCCGTGCAAAAACTCACCGGCGACCCGGCACGCTCGGTCGAACTGATCGGCGCAATCCAGAACGACGGCGTGACTGCGCGCATCGACGACGCCCGCCAGCTTGGCCGCGTGCTCGCCGACAGCCTGACCCTCCAGCATCCCGCGTTCCCCGATGCCCGCGTACGCACGCCGCTCGTGCTGCAACTCGACGTGGCCGATCGCGAGAAATTCACGCAGGAGTGGTTCGGCCCGATCTCGTTCGTGATCGCGACCGACTCGACCGCGCAATCGCTCGATCTCGCCGGTGAAATCGCGGCAGAACATGGTGCGCTGACCCTCTCGGTCTACAGCACCGACGACGCGATCATCGACGCTGCACACGATGCAGCGGTGCGCGGCGGTGTCGCGCTGTCGATCAACCTGACGGGCGGCGTGTTCGTCAACCAGTCGGCCGCGTTCTCCGATTTCCACGGTACGGGGGCGAACCCGGCAGCCAATGCGGCGCTGGCCGACCCGGCGTTCGTCGCCAACCGGTTCCGCGTGGTGCAAAGCCGCGTCCATGTTGCCCCGAAGGCGGTACCTGCGGAAGCCGGCCAAACGGCATAACCCGAATGGCCGACGTGCAAACGCCGCCACGTTCTCTACCATGAACGAATCCGCCACCCCGGCGGGTTCGTTGCTCATCGATACGCCCATGACAGACGCCTACATCTGCGACGCGATTCGCACTCCCATCGGCCGCTACGGCGGCGCCCTGAAAGATGTCCGTGCCGACGATCTCGGCGCAGTGCCGCTCAAGGCGCTCGTCGAGCGCAATCGCAACGTCGACTGGACGGCGATCGACGACGTGATCTACGGCTGCGCGAACCAGGCCGGTGAAGACAACCGCAACGTCGCGCGCATGTCGGCGCTGCTCGCGGGCCTGCCGACCGCCGTGCCGGGCACGACGCTGAACCGGCTGTGCGGCTCCGGGATGGACGCGGTCGGCACGGCCGCGCGCGCGATCAAGTCGGGCGAAGCGCGCCTGATGATCGCGGGCGGCGTCGAGAGCATGACGCGCGCACCGTTCGTGATGGGCAAGGCTGCGAGCGCGTTCGCGCGCCAGGCCGACATCTACGATACGACGATCGGCTGGCGCTTCGTCAATCCGCTGATGAAACAGCTTCACGGCGTCGATTCGATGCCGGAGACGGCCGAGAACGTCGCGGTCGACTACAACATCAGCCGTGCCGACCAGGACCTGTTCGCGCTGCGCAGCCAGCAGAAGGCCGCGCGCGCGCAGCAGGACGGCACGCTCGCCGAGGAAATCGTCGCCGTCACGATTCCGCAGAAGAAGGGCGATCCCGTCGTCTTCTCGCGCGACGAGCATCCGCGCGAGACGTCGCTCGAAGCGCTCGCGAAGCTGAAGGGCGTCGTGCGCCCGGACGGCTCGGTGACGGCCGGCAACGCGTCGGGCGTCAACGACGGCGCCGCCGCGCTGCTGCTTGCCAATGCGCAGGCAGCCGACCAGTACGGCCTGCGCCGCCGCGCGCGCGTCGTCGGCATGGCGACGGCCGGCGTCGAGCCGCGCGTAATGGGCATCGGCCCCGCGCCGGCCACGCAGAAACTGCTGCGCCAGCTCGGCATGACGATCGACCAGTTCGACGTGATCGAACTGAACGAGGCGTTTGCGTCGCAGGGTCTCGCGGTGCTGCGCATGCTCGGCGTCGCCGACGACGATCCGCGCGTGAACCCGAACGGCGGCGCAATCGCGCTCGGCCATCCCCTTGGCGCATCGGGTGCCCGGCTCGTGACCACGGCGCTCCATCAACTCGAGCGTACGGGCGGCCGCTTTGCGCTCTGTACGATGTGCATCGGCGTCGGCCAGGGCATCGCACTCGCGATCGAACGCGTGTAACCGACGCAGCGCGCGCCTATAACGAAGTCATGAAGGAGACACTGCATGTCCTATCAGGCGATTCAGCTGGATATCGGTCAGGCCGCGCGCGTGGCCACGATCACCCTCAACCGCCCCGACAAGCTGAACAGCTTCACGCGGGCGATGCATCGCGAACTGCAGTCGGCACTCGATGAAGTCGAGGCAGCCGGCGCACGCGCGCTGATTCTGACGGGTGCGGGGCGCGGCTTCTGCGCCGGCCAGGACCTGGCCGACCTCGACTTCACGCCGGGCGCGTCCACCGACCTCGGCACACTGATCGACGAGCATTTCAACCCGCTGATCCGCCGCTTGCAGCGTCTGCCGATTCCGGTGATCGCCGCCGTCAACGGCACGGCGGCCGGCGCCGGCGCGAATCTCGCGCTCGCATGCGACCTCGTGCTCGCTGCCCGTTCGAGCAGCTTCATCCAGGCCTTCGTCAAGATCGGGCTCGTGCCTGATTCGGGCGGCACGTGGTTCCTGCCGCAACGCGTCGGCATGGCACGCGCGCTGGGGCTCGCGCTGACCGGCGACAAGCTCGGCGCCGAACAGGCCGAACAATGGGGCCTGATCTGGCGTGCGGTCGACGACGACACACTCGCCGCGTCAGCCCGCCAGCTCGCGACCCAGCTCGCACAGCAGCCGACACTCGCGATCGCGTCGATCAAGCAATCGATGCGCGACAGCGTCACGAACACGCTCGACCAGCAACTCGACCTGGAACGCGACCTGCAGCGCAAGCTGGGCCAGTCGCACGACTATGCGGAAGGCGTGCAGGCATTCATCGAGAAGCGCGCACCGCGCTTCGAGGGGCGTTGACATGACGAACGCCACCGCCACGCTCGATCCCGATTCGCTCGCTCGCGCCACCGCGCGGGCCATGTACGACGCCGACGAGTGCAGCCGCGCGTTCGGCATGGAGATCGCGGAAGTACGCGCCGGCTACGCACGCCTGCAGATGCGCGTACGGCCCGAATTCCTGAACGGGCATCAGACCTGCCATGGCGGGATCATCTTCACGCTCGCCGATTCGACGTTCGCGTTCGCGTGCAACTCGTACAACCTGAATACGGTCGCCGCCGGCTGCTCGATCGAGTTCCTGCGCCCCGTGCATGGCGACGACGTGCTGACGGCCGAGGCGATCGAACAGGCACGCGCCGGCCGCCAGGGCATCTACGACATCCGCGTCACGAACCAGACAGGCGAAACGGTCGCGATGTTTCGCGGCAAATCCGCCCAGATCAAGGGCACGGTCATCCCGGAAGACCGCTGACGTCGACGGCTCGCACATAACAAACACTGGAGACATGCATGACTACCCCGCTACCGCTCGAGCCGATCGAGACCGCCTCACGCGACGAGCTGACCGCGCTGCAGCTCGAACGCCTCAAGTGGTCGCTCCGGCATGCGTATGACCACTCCCCCGTCTATCGTCGCAAGTTCGACGAAGCGGGCGTGCATCCCGACGACCTGAAGACGCTTGCCGACCTGTCGCGCTTCCCGTTCACGACGAAGGGCGACCTGCGCGACAGTTATCCGTTCGGGATGTTCGCGGTGCCGCAGGACCAGATCTCGCGTATCCACGCGTCATCGGGCACGACCGGCAAGCCGACGGTCGTCGGCTATACGGCAGGCGACATCGACACGTGGGCGAATCTCGTCGCGCGCTCGATTCGCGCCGCCGGGGCGCGCCGCGGCGACAAGGTGCACATCAGCTACGGGTACGGCTTGTTCACGGGCGGGCTCGGCGCGCACTACGGCGCCGAACGCGCAGGACTGACCGTGATCCCGTTCGGCGGCGGCCAGACCGAGAAGCAGGTACAACTGATCCAGGATTTCCGGCCGGACATCATCATGGTCACGCCGAGCTACATGCTGTCGATTGCCGACGAAATCGAGCGCCAGGGCCTCGATCCCGCGCAGAGCTCACTGCGCATCGGCATCTTCGGCGCGGAGCCGTGGACCAACGACATGCGCGTCGCGATCGAACAGCGGATGGGCATCGATGCGGTCGACATCTACGGGCTGTCCGAAGTGATGGGCCCCGGCGTCGCGTCCGAATGCGTCGAGACCAAGGACGGCCCGACCATCTGGGAAGATCACTTCTATCCGGAAATCATCGATCCGGAAACCGGCGAAGTGCTTCCGGACGGCGAACTCGGCGAACTCGTGTTCACGTCGCTGACGAAGGAGGCGCTGCCGATCGTCCGCTACCGGACACGCGACCTCACGCGCCTGTTGCCCGGCACCGCTCGCACGATGCGCCGGATGGAAAAGATCACCGGCCGCTCGGACGACATGATGATCGTGCGCGGCGTCAACGTGTTCCCGACGCAAATCGAGGAACAGTTGCTCAAGCAGCGCGTGCTCGCACCGCACTATCAGATCGTGCTGACGAAGGAAGGCCCGCTCGACGTGCTGACGCTCAACGTCGAGCCCTGTCCCGACACCGCGCCGGACACGGCGGCGATCCACGCGGCGAAACAGGCGCTCGCGCACGACATCAAGTCGCTGATCGGCGTGACCGCCGTGATCAACGTGCTGCCCGTGAACGGGATCGAGCGCTCGGTCGGCAAAGCGCGCCGCGTCATCGACAAGCGCAAGGGCTGACGGCTAACGGCTAACGGCTAACGGCTAACGGCTGACGGCTGACGGCTGACGGCTGACGGCTGACGGCTAACGTTACGCGTAGGCCGCGCGGAGCGGCAATCCCGTTGCGCAAAAAACAAACAGCCCGACCGGCCAACGCCGATCCGGCTGTTTTGTTCTGCCACGTCGTTCAACAAGACAGGTGCATTACACGAACCGAAACCACACCGGTGCACCGCGATCAGACCGATGCACCCCAAGCACACCATCGCACCGACGAATGCGGCACCTCATGCGCGGACGTCACCCGCGCAGCCCGCACCGCCTCGTGTCACGAATTCGGGAACAGCAGCCACATCCGGCCGACCTGCTTCATCCGGCCGGCCTGATCGCCTGCGTCGTCGCCGAGCCCCCAGAAATAGTCGGCCCGCACGCCGCCCTTGATCGCGGAGCCCGTATCCTGCGCGAATACGAGCCGGTTCATCGGCGTATTCGTCAGCGGACGCGTGGTCTGCAGGAACACGGGTGTGCCGAGCGGGATCGACGACGGATCGACCGCGATCGAACGCTCCGGCGTCAGCGGCACGCCGAGCGCGCCGATCGGACCGTCCGCGCCGCCGTGCGGCGCATCTTCCTTGGTCGGCATGTCGCGGAAGAACACGAACCGCGGATTCGTGTCGAGCAACGCGTCGACGCGGTTCGGGTTCGCCTTCGCCCACGCCTTGATGCCCTGCATCGTCGCCTGCGCGGGCGTCAGCTCGCCGCGGTCGAGCAGCCACTTGCCGATCGAGCGGTACGGCTGGTTGTTGGTGCCGCCGAAGCCGACCCGCATCACCGACCCGTCGTCGAGCAACACACGCCCCGAGCCCTGCACCTGCAGGAAGAACGCCTCGATCGGATCGTCGACCCACACCAGTTCGTTGCCGCTCAGGAGGCCCGCGCGCTCGAGCTGCGCGCGCGCCGGCAGTGCGGCGCCCGCGCGATAACCGGCCGGCCAGCGATAGAGCGCGTACTGATACGGGCCGCGGCGCACGCGAGAGCCATGCAGCAGTGGCTCGTAATAGCCGGTCACGAGCCCGTCGAGCGTACCGTCGGTGTTCGCAAACTGGAACGGCGTGAAATACGTTTCGAAGAAGGTGCGTGCGCTGCTGACGTCGAGTTCGTCGAGCCGGTCGGCGGCCGCGCAAGCGCGCTGCCAGGCCGGCTGGCGCGCGAGCCGCACGCAGTTCTGCCGCAGCGCGGCCGTCGCACCGAGCAGCGAATCGTCCTGCCAGCCCGGCACCTGCTGCCACGCAACCGGCGTGAGCCGCTGCGCGGCGACCTGCCCCGGCACGATCGCCGTGCCGGTCGGCGGCTTGAGCGTTGACGTTCGCGTCGGCGCGCCGCCGCATGCGACAAGCAGCACCGCCGCTGCGGCCGCCGCAACCCAGCCGGCCAACCGGGGCCCAAACCACATACAATGTTCGTTCTTGATGGAAACCGCCATGTCAGATTTTCTCGACCAATATCCGATGCTCATCTTCGCGCTCGAAGCCTTCGTAGCGCTTGCCCTGCTGATCTTCATCGTCGTGTGGACGTCGTCGGGCAGAAAGAAGCACGCCCGCGACAACGATCGCCGGCCGCGCTGACGCGCTCCGCACGCTCAATGCAGCGTGCGCGGCATGTGCAGTGCAAACTCCTCGACCGGCGCCTCGAAACGCTCGCCATCCTCCGCCACGCAGAAGTACGCGCCACGCATCGTACCGACCGGCGTCGCGATCACGGCCCAGCTCGTGTATTCGAACTGCTCGCCCGGCTGCAGCAACGGCTGGTGCCCGACGACGCCGAGCCCCTTCACTTCCTGCACTTGGCTCTCGCTGTCCGTGATGATCCAGTGACGCGCGATCAGTTGCGCCGCGACCTGCCCGGTGTTGCGGATCGTCAGCGTGTACGCGAATGCGTATTGACGTCGATCGGGGTCGGATTGTTCCGGCAAGTAACTGGTTTTCACCGAAACGGTGAACTGATACTGACTCATGGTGATTCCACTGGAGGGTGACTGTCCGTGCCGGCGTGGGCGACGGGGCCGCGGACGCGCCGCTTTGGTTCGGCATTCTGCTTGATGCGGAATCGGGCCGCAACCGCACGGCCCACCGCCGCGCGCCGGCCGCCGGGCGGTAGAATGTCGGTTTTGTGCCGCAACGTCCCCCGCTCCCCTGCCATGACCCAATTTCGCATCGCTCCCAGCATCCTGTCGGCCGATTTCGCACGGCTCGGCGAAGAAGTCCGCAACGTGGTCGCCGCCGGTGCCGACTGGATCCACTTCGACGTGATGGACAACCATTATGTGCCGAACCTGACGATCGGCCCGCTCGTGTGCGAAGCGATCCGCCCGCACGTGCAGGTGCCGATCGACGTGCACCTGATGGTGCGCCCGGTCGACCGGATCGTGCCCGATTTCGCGAAGGCCGGTGCGAACCTGATCAGCTTCCACCCGGAAGGCTCCGATCACATCGACCGCACGCTGTCGCTGATCCGCGACCACGGCTGCAAGGCCGGCCTCGTGTTCAACCCGGCCACGCCGCTGAACTACCTCGATCACGTGATGGACCGCCTCGACTTCATCTTGCTGATGTCGGTCAACCCCGGTTTCGGCGGCCAGTCGTTCATTCCGGAAACGCTGAACAAGCTGCGCGAAGCCCGCGCACGCATCGACGCCTACACCGAGCGCACCGGCCGCGAGATCCTGCTCGAGGTCGACGGCGGCGTGAAAACTGACAACATCGCGGAAATCGCGGCAGCCGGTGCCGACACCTTCGTCGCGGGCTCGGCGATCTTCGGCAAGCCCGACTACCGCAAGGTGATCGACGAGATGCGCGCCGCGCTCGCCACCGTCAAGCAGAGCTGACGCCATGGCCGAATCGCCGCTCGCCGGGCACGCGCCGGCCGGGGCCGCAACGGACGCCGCCCCGATCCGCTTCGCCGCGCCGCGCATCGACGCGGCGCTGATCGATCTCGACGGCACGATGGTCGACACGGCCGACGATTTCACGGCCGGCCTGAACGGGATGCTCGCGCGGCTCGACGCGCCGGCCACGTCGCGCGACGAGGTGATCGGCTACGTCGGCAAAGGCTCCGAACACCTGATCCGCAGCGTGCTGAAGCCGCGCTTCCCGGCCGCCGAAGCGCACGCGCGCTTCGACGACGCACTGGCGATCTACCAGACCGAGTACGCGAAGATCAACGGCCGCCATGCGTGCCTCTATCCGGACGTGGCCGCCGGTCTCGACGCGCTGCGCGCGGCCGGCATCCGGCTCGCATGCGTGACGAACAAGCCGCACCGCTTCGCGGTCGAGCTGCTCGAGCAATACGGGCTGGCCGATCGCTTCGGCATCGTGCTCGGCGGCGACAGCGTCGCGCGCAAGAAGCCCGACCCGCTGCCGATGCTGACGGCCTGCGACGCGCTCGGTGTCGCGCCGGACGCCGCGGTCGCGATCGGCGACTCGGAAAACGATGCGCTGGCGGGCCGCGCGGCCGGGATGGCGACGCTGACGGTGCCGTACGGCTACAACCACGGCAAAGCTATACAAACGATAAATTCGGATGGTATAGTCGATTCGTTGCTGGTCGCAGCCCGCGCGATCACCGCGCACAACGCCGGCCGGCCAACCCTCTGATTATTTCTTCCATCCGCATGTTTCTGAATAAAAAACGGAGTCTGAGCAGCATCGACCGGGGAGCCTGGCCCTGGCGTCGCTGGTCGCGCTAACCTCTTCGATGAGGTACGCTGAAGCACGTCTTCAGCGCCGTTTTTTATCTCGCTGCGCATCCGCGCGCCGATCGTCGCACCACCTCGAGTTCCACCGCGTCCGAACGCTTGCGTTCAGGATCGGCCGCAGGCTCGCGACGTTCACGCCCGGAGTGCCGGCCGGCAACAGGCACTTCTCGATCGACCGCCCTTTCGCCGACGGCAACCCGCGCAGCGTCAAGTGATCCCTGGCGCACGCCGCCGCTCGTCCCGAACAGGACCGGAACATGACCGAACTCGAATTCCAATCGCTCGCGAACGAAGGCTACAACCGCATCCCGCTGATCGCGGAAGCCCTCGCCGATCTCGAAACGCCGCTGTCCCTCTACCTGAAGCTGGCCCAGCCCGAACGCGCGGGCGCCAATTCGTTCCTGCTCGAATCGGTGGTCGGCGGCGAACGCTTCGGCCGCTACTCGTTCATCGGCCTGCCCGCCCGAACACTCGTGCGCACTCGCAACGGCGTATCGGAAGTCGTGCGCGACGGCCAGGTCGTCGAGACGCATGACGGCGACCCGTTCCAGTTCATCGAATCGTTCCAGGCGCGCTTCAAGGTGGCGCAGCGCCCGGGCCTGCCGCGCTTCTGCGGCGGTCTCGCCGGCTATTTCGGCTACGACGCGGTGCGCTACATCGAGAAGAAGCTCGCGAACACCGCGCCGCGCGACGATCTCGGCCTGCCCGACATCCAGTTGCTGCTGACCGAGGAAGTCGCGGTGATCGACAACCTCGCCGGCAAGCTGTACCTGATCATCTACGCGGACCCGGGCCAGCCGGAAGCGTACGCGAAGGCGAAACACCGCCTGCGCGAGCTGAAGCAGCGCCTGCGCACGACCGTGCAGCCGCCCGTCACGTCGGCGAGCGTGCGCACCGAGACGTTCCGCGAGTTCAAGAAGGAAGACTATCTGGCCGCCGTGCGCCAGGCGAAGGAATACATCGCGGCCGGCGAGCTGATGCAGATCCAGGTCGGCCAGCGGCTGACGAAGCCGTACCGCGACAATCCGCTGTCGCTGTATCGCGCGCTGCGTTCGCTGAATCCGTCGCCGTACATGTACTACTACAACTTCGGCGATTTCCACGTGGTCGGCGCGTCGCCGGAAATCCTGGTGCGCCAGGAAAAGCGCGGCGAGGACCAGATCGTCACGATTCGCCCGCTCGCCGGCACGCGCCCGCGCGGCAACACGCCCGAGCGCGACGCGGAACTTGCGACCGAGCTGCTCAACGATCCGAAGGAAATCGCCGAGCACGTGATGCTGATCGACCTCGCGCGCAACGACGTCGGCCGCATCGCGGAAATCGGCTCGGTGCAGGTGACCGACAAGATGGTCATCGAGAAGTACTCGCACGTGCAGCACATCGTCAGCTCGGTCGAAGGCAAGCTGAAGCCCGGCATGACGAACTACGACGTGCTGCGTGCGACGTTCCCGGCGGGCACGCTGTCCGGCGCGCCGAAGGTGCGCGCGATGGAGCTGATCGACGAGCTCGAGCCGATCAAGCGCGGGCTGTACGGCGGTGCGGTCGGCTACCTGTCGTTCTCGGGCGAGATGGATCTCGCGATCGCGATCCGCACGGGCCTGATCCACAACGGCAACCTGTATGTGCAAGCGGCGGCCGGCGTCGTTGCAGATTCGGTGCCCGAATCCGAATGGCAAGAGACCGAGAACAAGGCGCGCGCGGTGCTGCGTGCGGCCGAACAGGTCCAGGACGGCCTCGATAGCGACTTCTGACCGGAGACTGACCATGCTGCTCATGATCGACAACTACGACTCGTTCACCTACAACCTGGTCCAGTACTTCGGCGAACTGGGCGAGGACGTGCACACGTACCGCAACGACGAAATCACGCTCGACGAGATCGCGCGCCTGAATCCCGACGCGATCTGCCTGTCGCCGGGCCCGAGCAACCCGCAGCACGCGGGTATCACGCTCGACGTGCTGCGCGAATTTTCGGGCAAGAAGCCGATCCTCGGCGTCTGCCTCGGCCACCAGGCGATCGGCGAAGCATTCGGCGGCCGCGTCGTGCGCGCGAAGACCATCATGCACGGCAAGGTGAGCCGGATCGAAACGGACTGCCGCGGCGTGTTCGCCGACCTGCCGAAGCATTTCGACGTCACGCGCTACCACTCGCTCGCGATCGAGCGCGAATCGCTGCCCGACTGCCTCGAGGTGTCCGCATGGACCGACGACGGCGAAATCATGGGCGTGCGCCACAAGACGCTGCCGATCGAAGGCGTGCAGTTCCACCCGGAATCGATCCTGTCCGAGCACGGTCATGCGCTGCTCGAGAATTTCCTGAAGCAGGCGCGCGACGCGGCCGCGCAAGCCGCCTGACCGGAGCCTCACGATGACGATTACCCCGCAGGAAGCGCTGCAGCGCACGATCGAACACCGCGAGATCTTCCACGACGAGATGCTGCACCTGATGCGGCTCATCATGCGCGGCGACATGTCGCCCGTGATGGCTGCCGCGATCATCACCGGGCTGCGCGTGAAGAAGGAGACGATCGGCGAGATCGCCGCCGCCGCGACCGTGATGCGCGAATTCGCGAACCACGTCGACGTGCAGGACAACTCGAACTTCGTCGACATCGTCGGCACCGGCGGCGACGGCTCGCACACGTTCAACATCTCGACCGCGTCGATGTTCGTCACGGCGGCGGCCGGCGCGAAGGTCGCGAAGCACGGCAACCGCGGCGTGTCGAGCAAGTCCGGCAGCGCCGACGTGCTCGAGGCGCTCGGCGTGAACATCGACCTGCAGTCGGACCAGGTTGCCGCGTCGATCGCCGAAACGGGCATGGGCTTCATGTTCGCGCCGAACCATCACCCGGCGATGAAGAACATCGCGGCCGTGCGCCGCGAGCTCGGCGTGCGCACGATCTTCAACATCCTCGGCCCGCTGACCAATCCGGCCGGCGCGCCGAACCAGTTGATGGGCGTGTTCCACCCCGACCTCGTCGGCATCCAGGTGCGCGTGATGCAGCGCCTCGGCGCGCAGCACGTGCTCGTCGTGTACGGCAAGGACGGGATGGACGAGGTCTCGCTCGGCGCCGCGACGCTCGTCGGCGAATTGCGCGACGGCAAGGTGCACGAATACGAGATCCATCCGGAGGACTTCGGCCTGCAGATGGTGTCGAACCGCACGCTGAAGGTGGAAAATGCCGACGAATCGCGCACGATGCTGCTCGGCGCGCTGGACAACCAGCCGGGCGTCGCGCGCGAGATCGTCACGCTGAACGCGGGCACCGCGCTCTATGCGGCGAACGTCGCCGAATCGATCGCGGACGGCATCCAGCTCGCCCGCGAGGCGATCGCGAGCGGCAAGGCCCGCGCGAAAGTCGACGAACTCGTGCGCTTCACGCAGCAGTTCAAGCGCTGACTCCCCTTACGAATCAAGCAGGAATCCACATGAGCGACATTCTCGACCGAATCATCGCCGTCAAGCGCGAAGAAGTCGCGGCGGCCATGCGCAGCACGCCACTCGAGGCACTGAAGCTGGACGCATCCGCGCGCGACCTGCGCGACTTCGTCGGTGCGCTGCGTGCGAAGCACGCGGCCGGCGACGCCGCGGTGATCGCCGAAATCA
The DNA here is from genome assembly GCF_025560745.1 of Burkholderia sp. S-53. Taxonomy (NCBI): domain Bacteria; kingdom Pseudomonadati; phylum Pseudomonadota; class Betaproteobacteria; order Burkholderiales; family Burkholderiaceae; genus Burkholderia; species Burkholderia sp. S-53. The sequence continues at coordinate 527,806 of NZ_CP090483.1, read as the reverse complement.
AGAAGGCCAGCCCGTCGAAGGGCGTGCTGCGCGAGCATTTCGTGCCGGCCGACATCGCGCGCTCGTATGCGGCGCACGGCGCCGCGTGCCTGTCGGTGCTGACCGACGAACAGTTCTTCCAGGGCAGCGTCCGCTACCTCGAAGAGGCGCGCGCGGCCTGCACGCTGCCGGTGCTGCGCAAGGACTTCATCGTCGACGCGTACCAGATCCTCGAGGCGCGCGCGATGGGCGCCGACGCGATCCTGCTGATCGCCGCCGCGCTCGACACGCCGCTGATGCAGGATCTCGAGGCGTACGCGCACTCGCTCGGCCTCGCCGTGCTGGTCGAAGTGCACGACCGCAACGAGATGGAACAGGCGCTGACGCTCAAGACGCCGCTGCTCGGCATCAACAACCGCAACCTGCGCACGTTCGAGACGTCGATCCAGACCACGCTCGACATGCTCGACATGATTCCGCATGACCGGATCGTCGTGACCGAATCGGGCATCCTGTCGCGCACCGACGTCGATACGATGCGCGCGGCGAACGTGAACACGTTCCTCGTCGGCGAAGCGTTCATGCGCGCCGAGCAGCCGGGCGAGGAACTCGCGCGGATGTTCTTCTGATGGCGATCGAAAAGGAAATCAAGCTCGCGCTGCCGGCCGGCCAGGCCGAGGCCGCGCGGCGCTTCTTCGCGACACTGACCGGCGAACCCGGTCACGACATCACGCTCGCGAACGTCTATTACGACACGCCCGATCTCGCGCTGGCCCGCTCGAAGAGTGCGGTGCGCGTGCGCCGTGCGCCGCAAGGCTGGCTGCAGACGTTCAAGACGGTCGGCAGCGCGGAAGGCGGCCTGCATCGCCGCCACGAATGGGAACTGCCTGTCGCCGGCGACGCGCTCGAGATCGATGCGCTCGTAGCGGCCTGCGACGTGCCGGAAGCCGCCGCCGCACTGAATAGCGCGGCCGGCGCACTGTCCGCGCTGTTCCGCACGGATTTTTCGCGTACGCTGTGGCGCATCGCAATCGGCGGCGCAACCGTCGAAGCCGCGGTGGACCTCGGCGAGATCGTCGTCCAGGCGGAACACGAAACGCGCCGCGAACCGATCAGCGAAATCGAACTCGAACTGATCGACGGCCCGGAAGCGGCGCTCGCGACGCTCGCCGCCGAACTGCAGCAGGCGCTGCCGGGCCTCGCTCCCGAAAACATCAGCAAGGCGCAACGCGGCTACCGGCTGCGCGCGCAATAAACCCGCATCACGCATGGCAACCCGCAAGACTCCCCGCGCGCCGCAACAGGCGTCGCTGTTCGACGATCCCGTGCCGGAAACGGCACCGGCCGATCTTCCGTCCCCGGCTTCCGCATCGCCCGACGCCGGGCGCAAGCCCGCACGGAAAGCCGCCGCCCCGGCCCCGGCCGCCGCGGCGCCGAAACCCGTTGCCGCCGACGTTCCGCACCTCGCCGCGCAATTCGACGCGCTGCCGGACGTCTGGCGCGACGTGCTGAAACCCTTTACCGACAGCGACGCGTTCGCGCCGCTGTGCCGCTTCGTCGATGACGAGCGCGCGGCCGGCAAGACGGTCTACCCGACCGACGTGTTCCGCGCGCTGCGCCTCACGAGCCCGGACGACGTGAAGGTCGTGATCCTCGGCCAGGACCCGTACCACGGCGACGATCGCGGCACGCCGCAGGCGCACGGCCTCGCGTTCTCGGTGCCGCCGGCCGTCCGCACGCCGCCGTCGCTGCGCAACATCTTCAAGGAAATCGCCGCGAACTTCGGTCACGACACGCCGCGCCACGGCTGTCTCGACACGTGGGCACGCCAGGGCGTGCTGCTGCTCAACACCGTGCTGACGGTCGAGCGCGGCGCGGCCGCGAGCCATGCGAAGCGCGGCTGGGAGCAATGCACGGACACGCTGATCCGCGAACTCGCCGGCCGCCATCGCGGGCTCGTCTTCATGCTGTGGGGTGCACACGCTCAGGCGAAGCGCGCGCTGTTCGACGCGAGCGCGCATTGCGTGCTCGAGGCGCCGCATCCGTCGCCGCTGTCCGCACACCGCGGCTTTCTCGGCTGCCGCCATTTCGCGCTCGCGAACGACTATCTGGTCGAAGCCAGCCGCGAACCGATCGACTGGCGCCTGCCGGAAGTGGCCGAAACACTCGCGTAACGGCTGCGCCGGTTCAGTCGCCGGCCGGAATGCAAAAACGCCGCGCCCCTTTCGGGGACGCGGCGTTTTTTTCAGGCGATGCAGCGGGTGCGTCGCACCCGCATCGACCTTACGCGGCGGCGATCGCTTCGCGTGCGCTGGCGAGCGCGGCGCTCTGCGCATCCGGCCCGAGGTTCAGGCCTTCCGCGAAGATGAAGCTCACGTCGGTCATGCCGACGAAGCCGAGGAACGTGCGCAGGTACGGCGTCTGGCTGTCGTTCGGCGTACCGGCGTACTTGCCGCCGCGAGCCGTCACCACATGGACCTTCTTGCCCTTGATCAGGCCTTCCGGACCATTCTCGGTGTAGCGGAACGTGACGCCTGCGCGTGCGATCCAGTCGAAGTACGTCTTCAGTTGCGACGAGATGCCGAAGTTGTACATCGGCGCGCCGATCACGATGATGTCGGCGGCTTGCAGTTCGGCGATCAGTGCATCGCTCTTCGCGACGATCGCATTTTGCTCCGCGCTGCGCTGGTCGGCCGGCGTGAAGAACGCGCCGAGCACCGATTCGTCGAGGTGCGGCAGCGCTTCGGCGAGCAGGTCGCGAACCACGACCTTCGCGCCGGGGTTCGATTGTTGCAGCTTTGCCGTCAGTTCGTTGGCCAGCAGCGTGGATTGCGCACCTTGCGAACGCGCAGCGGAATTGATTTGCAGAATGGTCGTCATGTCAGGCTCCAGTTGGGCTGCGCTTCGGTAGCGCGAGTGACGCCATTGTGCGTGGCCGCATTGGCCGGAAAAAGCGGGTTCAGGGCGACGGATTGTTGCAGCAGCAGAACAATCCTTGATCACGCCCCGATTACCGCTGCCGTGCTCAGCCCTTCAGCCAGGCTTCCCGGGCCTTCGATGTCGCGGCCGGCTTCGCTGCCGCCGTCAGCCGGTAGCGTGTCACTTCCGGGCCGTCGAGTTTGAGTTTCGCGGTGCGCAGCTCGTCGCGTCGAAACGCGTGAACCTCGACCTTGTCGCCCGGCCGGTAGCGTGCGAGCAGCGCGTCGAGGTTGGTACCCGTGACGCGCAGCCCGTCGACCGCGATCAGCGTATCGCCTGCCGACAGCCCCGCGCGATGCGCGGCGCCGCCTTCATAGACAGCCGCGAACGTGCAGTCCGCGCCGCCGCGCAGGCGCGCGCCGATCGTCGGCTTCGCGGCCGCGCCGTTCGCGACATCGGGCGCGAGCGTCACGCCGAACGGCGCGAGAAGTTCGCCGAGCGGCAGGTCGCGCGTGCCGTGCACGGCGTCGGCGAACAGGCGGCCGAGCGCGACGCCCGTCGCTTCTTCGATCAACGCCTCGACTTCGTTTTCCTCGACGCCCGCCTGCTTGCCGCGATAGAAATCGCGCCCGTAGCGTTGCCACAGCAGACGCATCACGTCGTCGAGCGACTTCCCGTTGCGCGTCTGTGCGCGGATCGCGAGATCGAACGCGAGCGCGACGAGCGAACCCTTCGTGTAGTAGCTGACGATCGCGTTGGTCGCGTTCTCGTCCTGACGGTAGTACTTGATCCACGCATCGAACGAGCTTTCGGCGACGCTCTGCTTGAGCCGGCCCGTACCGCGCAGCACGCCGCCGACCGTGCGGCCGAGCGCCGCGAAATATTCGTCCTGCGACATCAGCCCGCTGCGCACCAGCATCAGGTCGTCGTAATACGACGTGAAGCCTTCGAACAGCCACAGCAGCGACGTGTAGTTCTCGCGCGTCAGGTCGTACGGTACAAACGCCGCCGGCTTGATGCGCTTCACGTTCCACGTGTGGAAGTACTCGTGACTGCAGAGGCCGAGATACGTGCGATAGCCTTCCGTCGTCTCGGGCCGCCCCTTCACCGGCAGGTCGGTGCGGTTGCAGATCAGCGCGGTCGACGCGCGATGCTCGAGGCCGCCGTAGCCGTCGCTGACCGCGAGCGTCATGAACACGTAGCGGTCCATCGGCGCCTTCTTCGATTTCGGCTCGAACAGCGCGATCTGCGCTTCGCACACGCGCTTCAGGTCGGTCTTCAGCCGCTCGAGGTCGAGCTGCGTCACGCGCCCTGCAATCACGATGTCGTGCGGCACGCCGTGCGCGTCGAATGTCGCGAGCGCGAATTCGCCGATCGTCACCGGATGATCGGAAAGCTCGTCGTAGTTCGCAGCCCGATATGCGCCGAAGCCGTAGCGCTTCGTGCCGCGCGCCTCAGGCAGCGCGGTGCCGACGCGCCACGCGCGAAATGCCGCGCCGGCCGGCTTCGCAATGTCGACCTCGCACGGCGCATCCTCGCGGCCGGCGACGCTCAGGAACACGGCCGTCGCGTTGAAGAAGCCGCCCGATTCGTCGAGATACGCGGAGCGCACCGACAGGTCCCATGCATACACGTCGTAGCGCAGCGTCAGCGCGCCGGTCACGGGCGCGGCCTGCCACGTGTGCTTGTCGGTCTTCGCGATCCGCACCTTGCGGCCCGCGTCGTTGAACGCGCCGAGCGTCACGATGTTGCGCGCGAACTCGCGCACGAGGTAGCTGCCCGGAATCCACACCGGCAGCGAGAAGCGCTGACCTTCGGGATCGGGATCGGCGACCGTCACCGACACTTCGAACAGGTGCGCGGCAAGATCTTTCGGGACAATCGAATAGCGGATCGGCTGGGTCATCGTGGCAATCGGTCGAATACGGCGGCGAAAACGAAGAGAGGCGCCGGCAGATCATGCGGGCGCCCCTCGCTGGCCGGGCCTGCGGCCCGGCGTGTCGGTCGGTTACTTGCTCGAGGCGAGCGCCTGGTTGAGCTGGTCGGCCGATACCGCGCCCGGCAGGCGGCGGCCGTCCGGCAGGAAGATCGTCGGCGTGCCCGTGACGTTCATCCCGCGGCCAAGCGCGAGGTTCTTGTCGAGCGCGCTGGTATCGCAGGTACCGGCGCCGGACGGCGCGCGGTGGTCGAGCATCCAGCCCTCCCACGTCTTCGCGCGGTCGGTCGCGCACCAGATCGCCTTCGACTTCACGGTCGAATCCGGCGACAGCACCGGGTACAGGAACGTGTAGACGGTGACGTTGTCGACCGACTGCAGCGTCGTTTCGAGCTTCTTGCAGTACGGGCAGTTCGGATCGGAGAACACCGCGATCTTGCGTGCGCCGTTGCCCTTGACGACCTTGATCGCATTCGCGAACGGCAGGCTCGCGAAGTCGATCTTGTTGACTTCGGACAGGCGTGCGTCGGTCAGGTTCTTGTGCGTCTTGGTGTCGACGAGATCGCCGAGCAGCACGTAGTCGCCCGCTGCGTCGCTATAGATGATCTGCGAGCCGAGGTTCACTTCGTAAAGGCCGGCGACCGGCGATTTCGACACGCTCTTGATCGGCGCGTCGCTGCCGAGACGGGCCTGCAGCGTGGCTTTCAGCTTGTCGGTGGTCTGGTCGGCCTGCGCGGTGCAGCCCAGCGTCGCCATCGTGACGGCCAGCGCCAGCGACGCGATCCGGATCGTTTTTTTCATCGAAATCTTCCTTCAGCTCAATCGGTGTTCACGGCACAGTGTACGCCGTAACGGAACCGAGTCCGACCGGCGAAGCGGCCGAAGGTTCGATCAGCCGAGTGCAGCCGACACGAGCCAGCGCTTCACGAGCGGCTGCGCGCCGACGAAGGCCATGCCCGCATTGCGCACGGCCTTCGCGAGCGAGCCCGGCACCGCGAACAGCCGCTGCAGCCCGTCGGTCGCGACCATCAGTGCGCGGATGTCTTCGCGGCGCGAACGCTCGTAGCGGCGCAGCAGCACCGTATCGCCGAGGTTGCGGAAGCTTTCCTTGCCGGCGATCGCGTCGACGAGCGCCGCGACGTCGCGCAGCCCGAGATTCATCCCCTGCCCCGCGAGCGGGTGGATCAGGTGCGCGGCATCGCCGACGAGCGCGACGCGCGGCGCGATCAGCTTGTCGACCGTCTGCAGCGCCAGCGGGAAGCCGGCGGCCGGCGTCACGCATTCGAGCGTGCCGACCTGGCCGTGCGACACGCGCTCGACCTCGGCCGCGAGCTGCGCCGGATCGAGTGCGAGCAGTTTGTCCGCATGCGCGGTGTGCGCGGACCACACGAGCGACACATGGCCGTCCGGAAGCGGCAGCAGCGCGATGATCTCGCCTTCGTGGAACCATTGCCAGGCCGTCTCGCGATGCGGCAGCGACGCCTTGAAGTTCGCGACGACGCCCGTCTGCCGGTAGTCGCGCCGTTCGACCCTGGCCCCCATTTGGGAGCGTACCCATGAATGCGCGCCGTCCGCGCCGACGACGAGGTCCGCTTCGAGCACCTGCCCCGACGACAGCGTGAGCACGGCCGCATCGTCGCGCACGTCGAAGCCCTGTGCGCGCGCATCGAACCACGTGAGGTTCGGCTGGAACCGCAGCGCGGCGTCGAGCGACGCCTCGACCAGCGACGATTCGGCGATCCACGCAAGCTGCGGCACGGAGGCCTGGTACGCGGAGAAATGCAGTTCGGCGTGCGCATCGCCGTACACGCGCATGTCGTAGACGGGCGCGAGCCGGCTGTGGTCGAGCGCCTGCCAGACCCGCAGCCGCTCGAGCAAGGCCTGCGAGCTGGACGACAGCGCGTAGACGCGTGTATCGAACGCGAGATCGGCGGGGCGCGGCGTGGCCGGCTGGGCGAGCAAGGCAGTCTTGTAGCCGGACTGGGTCAGCGCGAGCGCGGCCGTCTTGCCGACGAGCCCGCCGCCGACCACGGCGACGTCGAAGGAGTGGTGGGCAGTCATGGCGGGCATTATAGCCGCGGGGCCAAACCCTTACGCGGCCGGACTTTGCGGGAAATCAGCAGAATCGCAGGCCGATGCGGCGGCGCGGCGGCCCGCCGCATCGTCCGTTCGGCGCAACCCCGGAATCCGGGGCGCCGGCACGGTACAATAGCGTCTTTGACCGTCGGCCTGCCGCGCCCCACGCGCCGGCCGCCCTTTTTTCCCGCGCCGCCGTGCCCTGTCCGGCCGCGCCGCCTTACCCGTCCGAAGGATTCCATGAGTCTCAAATGCGGCATCGTCGGCTTGCCCAACGTCGGCAAGTCCACCCTGTTCAATGCGCTGACCAAGGCCGGCATCGCCGCCGAGAACTACCCGTTCTGCACGATCGAGCCGAACGTCGGCATCGTCGAAGTGCCCGATACGCGCCTGAAGGGGCTCTCCGAGATCGTCAAGCCCGAGCGCGTCGTGCCGGCCGTCGTCGAATTCGTCGACATCGCGGGCCTCGTCGCGGGCGCGAGCAAGGGTGAAGGCCTCGGCAACCAGTTCCTCGCGAACATCCGCGAAACCGATGCGATCACGCACGTCGTGCGCTGCTTCGAGGACGAGAACGTCATTCACGTCGCCGGCAAGGTCAGCCCGATCGACGACATCGAGGTGATCAACACCGAACTCGCGCTCGCCGACCTGAGCACCGTCGAGAAGGCGCTCACGCGCTATTCGAAGGCCGCGAAATCGGGCAACGACAAGGAAGCGGCCAAGCTCGTCGCGGTGCTCGACAAGGTGCGCGCGCAACTCGACCAGGGCAAGGCCGTGCGCGGCCTCGCGCTGTCGGACGACGAAGAGGCGCTGCTCAAGCCGTTCTGCCTGATCACCGCGAAGCCGGCGATGTACGTCGCCAACGTGAAGGACGACGGCTTCGAGAACAATCCGCACCTCGATGCGGTGCGCAAGTACGCGGAAAGCGAGAATGCGCCGGTGGTCGCCGTGTGCGCGGCAATCGAGGCGGAAATCGCCGATCTCGACGACGCGGACAAGGAAGCGTTCCTCGCCGACATGGGCATGGCAGAGCCGGGCCTCGACCGCGTGATCCGCGCGGGCTTCAAGCTGCTCGGGCTGCAGACCTACTTCACCGCGGGCGTGAAGGAAGTGCGCGCGTGGACGATCCATATCGGCGACACGGCGCCGCAAGCAGCCGGCGTGATCCACACCGACTTCGAGCGCGGCTTCATCCGCGCGCAGACGATCGCGTTCGACGATTTCATCACTTATAAGGGTGAACAGGGCGCGAAGGAAGCCGGCAAGATGCGCGCGGAAGGGAAGGAATATGTCGTGCACGATGGGGACGTGATGAACTTCCTGTTCAACGTCTGAGCGTTAAATCGAGGTCCCAATGAAAAAGCCCGCCGCAGCGGGCTTTTTCATTTCCGCGCGAGCCGCCCATCGCGTCATTGCATCGTACGACTCGACACATGCTCGAGACGATTACGCGGATGGTATCTCGACCAGACGAACTGACTGAAATAGCTCTCCGCCACTTCCGTCCACGTTCTAAGCCCGTCGTCTTCCTGCATAACGTGCTTGGCATTGACCAGCAACCATGACATCACGGCCTGGCTGTCTCGACACTTCGCACATTCTCCCGATGTGCAGCAGCGCGCCAGCGTATGCATGTCTGCACGATACGCGTTGAATTTCGGCAACGCGGGCCACCCCGACGCGAAACGTGTGGCGTTCTGCGGATGAGCTTCGCTGACGCTCGGGCAACTGGTATGGTCGAATGTTCCCCAAGTGGTCTCCCCGCGCATGAGTGCAGTCAGATAGTAGGGGTGGCTCGCCACTGTCTCCGGATATTTCGCCTTCAATTCGAGCAACACCGCCAGGAGCCGCTCCTCACCACGTCGGCGAAGCGGCCCGGCAACATCGTATGGACTGTAGTAATTGAACAGCAGGCGATTTCCATTATCTCGGATCTTGCGCACCGTTTCTTCGATATAAGCAATTCCGTCGATCGACACGGCGTAGACGAAACCCGCCCGCTCGTCGTCGCGATAATTCAGCAGCGCCTTGTCGAACAAGCCGGTGAAACGCTTCCCATTCGGACCGATCGCTCGCAGTTCGTCATCGAGCGGCCCGCCACCGAATACAGAGATCGCGATGGTGATATCTTCGAAGCCCTCGAAAGGGATTCGTCGAAGGCCGTTTGTCGAAACGGACACCTTCGGCATGTGCTTCCGGAATATTCTTATCCGGTCGAGATACAACGCGGGCTCGCCGCCTATCAGCAATGGCGCGTTGATCCCGCGCTCGGCCTCATCCTTCACGCGCGCCTCGAGACGCGACGTATCGTTTAACTCATCCGATGCGACATCGAATTCGTTTTCGAAGAACCAGCACCCCTTGCATCGCAAGTTGCATTGATTCGTGAGATGGTAAAGCGATGCGCGTGTCTCCTTCGCTTCGTTTCTGACTGCTTTGAAACGCGCCTTCATGCCGATTGAATCGTCCATCCTGGTCTCCTGATACGAGGACGCAAGCACGCCTGGGCGTCAACTCCGCAATCCTCTGGTGAGTTCCGGCCACAGCGACGAATGCTGGCGGCGGAACATGCCGACGTGACCGATTGCTCGGCCATCGCAGTGTTCCGGGCTGATGAAACGGAGGTTGCTTCTGGCTCGCGGCAACCATCTCAACCAGTCTTCGATATTGGCCGGCGTTGCGAGCGGGTCGTCGATCGCTGCGACTACCGTGACGGGAGCGGAGAATTCGTTGTAGTAGTGGCGCGCAACGCCGACCCCGAACTCGTTCGCCATATATCCGGGGCGGCGGCACCATCGAGCCCACTGGAGCCCTACGCGTGCAGGCAGATCGTCGCCCCAGCCGAGCACCCTGGCAGGCACATAGCCGAGCAGATGCGCGGTAACCGGGACGTAGAGATTCGCCAGCAACAACGCGGCAATTCGCTTCGGCCACCGGATGTTGCCGACGTATCCGGACGACGCGGAAATTGCGCATAGTGAACGGATCGACGCGTGATTCGGCATCAGTCCGACCAGTTGCCCGCCAGCACTATGACCGATCAGATGCGCTTCACTCGCGCCGGTTTCTCGAAGAAGCCAGTCAAGCGCGGCGGGCATGTCAAGCTGCCCCCAGTCCTGTTTGCGTGCGCGCGACTGGCGAACATGACGCACTCCGAGCGACGCCCCCATCCCCCGGTAATCGAATACGAATACCGGATACCCGGTGGCACGCAGCCAATCCGCGAATGAAAAATAAAAGGATTGACGAACGCCTGTCGCGGGGCAAATGAGTACGGGGAAGCACGTGGCTGAGGCCGCCGGAAAATACGTGCCCTTCAACGGGAACCCGTCGCGGGCGTTAAAAGCAACGCATACACGGGATGTCGGTGGCCTGCTCATCGCTCGGGTCTCGATACGGTGAACACGCAAAGATGCGTCCCGTATTCGGGAATGAACCTACGGCCCGATTTCTGAATTTGGCCGTATAAGAAAGGATTCGAAATCGATTCGTCCATCGATTCACCCCGGTTATCGAAGTGATCAATGTATTAAGTTGTTGCCGCCGGCGAAATCAGACAAGTTCGATTTTTGACCGCAAATTTCAATGCCGCTCGCTGTTGCCGAACAACCCACGTCGACACCGGAAAACGGCATTCGCTTTTCCCGAAAAGCAAATGGCCCGACCGGCTTTCGCCGATCAGGCCACTTTTCATGACGGGAATCGCCTCACCAGCCGACGGCGAACACTCGGTCCGCCACCGCCTCGTCACAGCCTCACATCGCCGACACCCGCCGCCCCGCGTTCGCCTGCGCATCGCGACCGCGCTTGTTCAGCCACGACGCAAACAGCACGATCAACGCCAGCACGGCCGTCGCACCGACCTCCATCCGGTGATCCTCGCTGACGAACATCACGGTCAGCGTGCCGCAGATGAACAGGATCACCGCCCACGTGAGCCATGGGAACATCCACATCCGCAGCGTCAGGTCGGCGCCGCTCGATTCGAGCGTCTTGCGCATCCGCAGCTGCGAGATCGCGATCACGAGATACACGAGCAGCGCGATCGCACCCGACGTCGCGAGCAGGAAGCCGAACACCTGCTCCGGCATCAGGTAGTTCGCGATCACGGTCACGAAGCCGAATGCGGTCGATGCAAGCACGGCCGCACGCGGCGTACCGGTCGAATCGGTGCGGTGCAGGAGCGCCGGCGCGTCCTTGCGCTTCGACAGCGAGAACAGCATCCGCGACGCCGTGTACAACGCCGAATTCAGGCAACTCGCGACCGAGACGAGCACGATCACGTCGATGATCGCCTTCGCGTTCGGGATGCCGATCAACTCCATCGCTCGCTGATACGAGCCGTGCTTCGGCAGCAGCGGGTCGTTCCACGGCACGATGGCCGCGACGACGAGGATCGAGCCGAGATAGAACAGCGTGATGCGCCAGATCACCGAGTTCGTCGCACGCACGATCTGGCGTTGCGGGTTGTCCGATTCGGCGGCCGCGATCGTCACGATCTCGGTGCCGAGGAACGAGAACATCGTCGTCAGCATCGCCGCCAGCACCGCACCGGCGCCGTTCGGCATGAAACCTTGATGCGCGAACAGGTTCGACACGCCCGATACGGCCGGCGCCGGAATGATCCCGACGATCGCCGCGCCGCCGATGCACAGGAACACGACGATCGCGACGACCTTGATCAGCGCGAACCAGAATTCGAATTCGCCGTAGTTCTTGACGGAAAAGAGGTTGGTGACGGTGAGCAGCAGCGTGATGCCGAGCGCGAAGATCCAGGTCGCAACGCCCGGGAACCAGGCATTGAGGATGGTCGCCGCAGCCGTTGCCTCGATCGGGATCACGAGCACCCAGAACCACCAGTACAGCCAGCCGATCGAGAAGCCGGCCCAGTGGCCGATCGCGCGATCGGCATAGGTCGAGAACGACCCGCTGTCCGGATGCGCGACGGCCATCTCGCCGAGCATGCGCATCACCAGGACGACCAGCACGCCCGCGATCGCATACGCGAGTATCGACGCCGGGCCGGCTTCCGCGATCGCATGGCCGGAGCCGACGAACAAGCCCGCGCCGATGACGCCGGCAATCGACATCATCGTCACGTGACGCTGCTTCAGGCCCGTGCCGAGGCCTGTGTTGCTTCCACTCATCTGTCTCTCTCCAAAAATCGGTTCCGGTATGACCGGGTGTCGCGTGAAGGCGGCGCGGGGAGTTGTCGTTCTTGAATCCGGCTGCGACCGCGCGTGCGTCGCACGCGGGCATGAGGCCGGATGGGTCCGTTCGGGTCGGTGCGCCGCGCAGTCTGCGAAGCTGCGGGTGCGATGCGGCGCGCAGGGCGCCGGCGCATCGCGTGCGCCCTTTCCATCGGCTTTCGTCTGCCGCCTTCGAAGCGAAGGAGTGTAAGCATCAAACGGTTCTTCACTAAGAACCAATTGAAGAATTTCGATGGAACCACTTGTTGCATCGATGCGAACCGATGCAACGCTTGGTCCGGTCGGCACCGGATCGCGCGCCGTCGGGGCGCGTCCGTCGAAGGCAATCCGGCAGCGTGGTGTGCCGGACGCTCAATTCCCGCCGCGCGCGGCTTCGTCCCGCCATTTGGCAGGCACGATCGCGTGCCATTCTCGCAGAAGCAGGTTTTTCACGGCGTCGGGATGCGCGGCCGACAGGCGTACCAGCACGATCGGCCAGCCCACGTAGTGATCGGTCACGTAATACACGTCGGGCTCCGACTCGATCAGCCACGCGCGCTCGTCGGGGCCGACGCCCTTCACGACGAGCGTGTCGCCGTCCTCGCGCAGCCGCGCGAGCATCTTGCCCTTCACCTTGAGTGCGGGCGTGCCGTAGGACGTGCCGTCCTCGACACCCCGCCACGCGAGCGCGATCTGCCGGACTTCGTCGAATGTCACGATGCCTCCCCGATCGTTGGTCGATGGTTGCGGTCCGGCCACCCTATCGGAAATCGCGCGATTCGCCCAGCGGCGTGCGCCTATCCGCGGGCCGCACGCGCGGCCACCGGCGCGCGTCCGGTGGTCGCGACGATGGCGAATGCAATCGCGTTTGCAACGGCACTCGCGAGGATCGGCACGAGATAGCCGCCCCCCGCGTCGTAGATGAAACCGGCGGCGGTCGGCCCGATCAACGTGCCGAACGCGACGCTCGTGTACAGGATGCCGATGATCGCGCTCACGTTGCGGCCGCCGAAGTAGTCCATTACGACTGCCGGCAGCACGGCGACCCAGCCGCCGTAGAACACGCCGAACACGAGTGCGAACGCGGCAAGCGTCGCAACGGTGCCGGCGCCCGCCCACGCGACGAGCGCAACGGCCATGCCCGCGAACATCGCGAGCAGCGATGCGCGGCGGCCGAAGCGGTCGGCGAGGCCGCCGAGGAAAAACCGGCCGGCCGTGCTGCCGACGCCGATCGCACCGAGCAGCAGCACGGCCGTCGACGGCGCGACGCCGTGGTCGAGCGCGTACGGCACGAGGTGAACGAACGGGACGAACACGCCGAACGAGCACACGAGGCATGCGGCGTAGAGGCTTGCGAACGGCCGCGACGTGACGGCCTCGCGTACCGTCGCGCCCGCGTGCACGGCCACGGCAGCCGCGCCGGCTACGGAAGCGCCGGCATTCCGGCCGCCATCGCCGGCGGCATCGCCGTCCGGCAACAACCCGCGCCCGCGCGGATCGTTTTCGATCAGCAGCGACATGCCGGCCCCCAGGGCCACCGCGATCACGGCCAGCGTGAAATACGCACCGCGCCAGCCGACCTGCGCGATCAGCGCGGACGCGAGCGGCGGCATCACGAGCGTGCCGACGCCGATCCCCGCGACCGCGAGCCCCGACGCGAAGCCGCGCCGCCGCACGAACCAGCGCTGCACGGCGCCGACGGCCGGCACGTACGCACAGCCGACGCCGAGACCGACACCAAGCCCGTACGCGGCATAAACCTGCAGCAGCGTGTGCGCGGCGCCGGCGGCCGCGAGCCCGGCGCCGGTCAGCAGCATGCCGGCGACGGCGAGCCGCCGCGAGCCGAAGCGATCCGCAAGCGGCCCGCTGACGATGCCGAAACCGAAGTACAGGAAGCCGGCGAGCGAGAACACGAGCGAGATCTGCCCGCGCGATGCGGCGAAATCGCGCTGCAGCGACTCGACGAAAGCACTGAACGTATACGCACTGCCGAACCCGACGAACGTGACGGCGAACGCGGCCGCGACCACGTACCAGCCGTAGAAGAGGCGCGACGCGCCCGGGCGGTTCATGACGATGCTCCTCTCAGGTCCCACCGAACGCCGCGCGGCATCCGGATTGCCTCATGGATATAGTTGAACTATGTTGATCGCATCGGGTGCCGCGAGGCAGCCCTGAAGAACGCGATCCGATGCGACAACGGTACTCGCGCGTACGCGTCGCCTCAAACGATATTTCGTCGACCTTTCGCTTTAGAAAAACTAATGAATCGTTCCCGCCTGCCGCCACTCAACGCGTTGCGTGCATTCGAAGCGGCCGCGCGCCATCTGTCGGTGAAATCGGCGGCCGAGGAGCTGTCGGTCACGCCCGGCGCGGTGAGCCAGATGATCCGCACGCTCGAGACGCATCTCGGCGTGCAACTGTTCGAGCGCGTCAACCGCGGCATCCTGCTGACGGCCGCCGGCCGCGACTACCTGCCGCCGGTACGCAACGCGTTCCGGCAGATCGCCGATGCGTCGCAGCGCGTGTCGGGTGCCGCCGACAGCGGCGTGCTGACGGTGAGCGTCACGCCGTTCTTCGCATCCGCGTGGCTCGTACCGCGCCTCGCGCAGTTCCGGCACGCGTGCCCGGACGTCGACCTGCAGATCGTCACGAGCCACGCACTCGCGGATTTCGCGCGCGACGGCGTGGACGTCGCGATCCGTCACGGCCTCGGTCGCTACATCGGGCTGTGCAGCGAGCGCCTGCTGACGGTGGAGATCGTCGCGCTCGCGTCGCCCGGACTCGTCGCGCGGCTCGGCATGCCGGCGACCCCGGCCGATCTCGTCGGCTGGCCGCACCTGCACGACGCCGAGCGCAAGGGCTGGCACATCTGGTTCGGCGCGCAGCGGATCGACGATTTCGGCCCGCCGCGCGGCCCCGCGTTCGACGACTCGGGCCTGTTGATGCAGGCGATCGTCGCCGGCCAGGGCGCCGGGCTGCTGCCGGCCGCAATGGTGCGCAGCGAGCTCGGAAGCGGCCGGCTCGTGCAGCTCGCCGACGTCGCGTGGCTCGACGATTTCGCGTACTACCTCGTCTATCCGCCGCATCACGCGGAACGGCCGAAGGTCGCAGCGTTCCGCCGGTGGATTCTCGACGCCGCACGGGCCGACGGCGCGGCGTCGATGTCCGGCGCGGCGTAACGCCGCTTCACCGCGAGGCGCCGGCGCCGCCCCCTGGCCGATCGGCTAACATGCGGCGCGGGCCATCGGCCCGACATCGACAACAACAGACCGAGAGAGACCATGCCTGCCCTGCTCCGCCGCGCGACGCACGTTGCGACGCTATCGATCGCGCTCTTCGTCGCCGGCGCCGCCCTGCCTCATTCCGCGCATGCGTACCGCGCACCGCCCGGCTACGGCAACGAAGCCGATCTCGACCGTCACGACACGTATCGCAACCGCGACGGCGAAACCGTACACGCGCCCGCGCGTTCGAAATCGGGTCGCGTGCCCGAAGGTGCAAGCGCGCGCTGCCGCGACGGCACGTACAGCTTCAGCCGCCACCGGCGCGGCACGTGCTCGGGGCACGGCGGCGTCGCCGCGCGGCAGTAACGCGGCGCGTTCGAATGCCTGCGCCGCGCCAGCGACACCCGGCGGCGAAGTACAATAGCCGCTCGCGCCGCCGACACACGGCGACGCCGCCGCGCCTCGCGCGGCACGCTCCGTACCGAATCACCCGACGCCGCCATGCCAGCGCGCTGCGCGGCCGTCTCAACTTCTGACTTTCACACCCAAATGGCCCAATACGTTTTCACGATGAACCGGGTCGGCAAGATCGTGCCGCCCAAGCGCCAGATCCTGAAGGACATCTCGCTGTCGTTCTTTCCCGGCGCGAAGATCGGCGTGCTCGGCCTGAACGGCTCGGGCAAGTCGACGCTGATCCGCATCATGGCGGGCGTCGACAAGGACATCGAAGGCGAAGCGACGCCGATGCCGAACCTGAACATCGGCTACCTGCCGCAGGAACCGCAGCTCGACCCGACGAAGACGGTGCGCGAAGCCGTCGAGGAAGGGCTCGGCGACCTGTTCCAGGCGAACAAGAAGCTTGAAGAAATCTACGCGGCGTATGCCGAGCCGGACGCCGACTTCGACGCGCTCGCGGCCGAACAGGCGAAGTACGAGGCGATCCTCGCATCGAGCGACGGCGGCAGCCCCGAGCAGCAGCTCGAAGTGGCCGCCGACGCGCTGCGCCTGCCGGCGTGGGACGCGAAGGTCGAGCACCTGTCGGGCGGCGAAAAGCGCCGCGTCGCACTGTGCAAGCTGCTGCTCGAAAAACCCGACATGCTGCTGCTCGACGAACCGACCAACCACCTCGACGCCGAATCGGTCGACTGGCTCGAACAGTTCCTGGTGCGTTTCCCGGGCACCGTCGTCGCCGTCACGCACGATCGCTACTTCCTCGACAACGCGGCCGAGTGGATTCTCGAACTCGACCGCGGCCACGGCATTCCGTGGAAGGGCAACTACAGCAGCTGGCTCGACCAGAAGGAAGAGCGCCTGAAGCAGGAAGAAGCGTCGGAATCGGCACGCCAGAAGGCGATCAAGAAGGAACTGGAGTGGGTGCGCCAGAACCCGAAGGGCCGTCAGGCGAAGTCGAAGGCGCGTATCGCGCGCTTCGAGGAACTGAACAGCCAGGAATACCAGAAGCGCAACGAGACGCAGGAAATCTTCATTCCGGTCGGCGACCGCCTCGGCAATGAAGTGATCGAGTTCAAGAACGTCAGCAAGGCGTTCGGCGACCGCCTGCTGATCGACAACCTGAACCTGAAGATTCCGGCCGGCGCGATCGTCGGCATCATCGGCCCGAACGGCGCCGGCAAGTCGACGCTGTTCCGGATGCTGACCGGCAAGGAGCAGCCGGATTCGGGCGAGGTCGTGATGGGCCCGACGGTGAAGCTCGCGTACGTCGACCAGAGCCGCGATGCGCTCGACGGCACGAAGACGGTGTTCGAGGAAATCTCGGGCGGCGCCGACGTGCTGACGGTCGGCAAGTACGAGACGCCGTCGCGCGCGTACATCGGCCGCTTCAACTTCAAGGGCGGCGACCAGCAGAAGATCGTCGGCAACCTGTCCGGCGGCGAACGCGGCCGCCTGCATCTCGCGAAGACGCTGATCTCGGGCGGCAACGTGCTGCTGCTCGACGAACCGTCGAACGACCTCGACGTCGAAACGCTGCGTGCGCTGGAAGACGCGCTGCTCGAATTCGCGGGCTCCGTGATGGTGATCTCGCACGATCGCTGGTTCCTCGACCGGATCGCAACGCACATCCTCGCGTTCGAAGGCGATTCGCAGGTCACGTTCTTCGACGGCAACTACCAGGAGTACGAAGCCGACAAGCGCGCGCGCCTCGGCGAGGAAGCCGCGAAGCCGCACCGACTGCGCTACAAGCCGATCAGCCGCTAACCGGCGCGGCCCGGGCGCCCGGCACTGCGGCAACGCGGGGCCGGCTGCCGAAGGTGGCCGCTTCCGGATCGGCAAAACGAAAAAGCGGGCCCGTGGCCCGCTTTTTTTATCCGCCGGGCGTTCGCCCGCTGCTTGTTACGCAAGCGCGCCCAGTTCGCGCAATCGCGCCTCGGTCTCCGCCGCGCTCGTATGATGAATGCCGTGCCAGCCGAGCGCCGTCGCGGCCGCGGCGTTCTTCGCGTTGTCATCGATGAACACGAGCTCGTGCGGCGCAATGCCCGGCAGGTGCGGGTCGATCCGCGCATGCATCTCGCGGTAGATCGCCGGATCGGGTTTCACGAGCTTCACGCGCCCCGACACGACGATGTCCTTGAAGCGCCGCAGCACCGGGAAGTTGTCCCACGCATACGGAAACGTCTGCGCGGACCAGTTCGTCAGCCCGAACAGCGGCATCCCCTGCGCATCGAGCCGGTCGACGAGCGCGGCGCCTTCGTCCAGCACGCCGCCGATCATCTCGTGCCAGCGTGCGTAGAACGCGCGGATCAGCGCCTCGTGCTCCGGAAACTTCGCGACGAGCTCGGTCGTGCCTTCGTCGATCGTCTGACCGCCGTCCTGGCGAATCACCCAGTCCATCGCGCAGACATGCGTGAGGAACCAGCGACGCTCGGCGTCGTCGGGAATCAGTTGCCGGTAAAGGTAGTCGGGGCTCCAGTCGATCAGCACGCCGCCGAAATCGAACACCACGGCCTTGATCGTCATGCGAACTCCGTCGCCAGCACGTCGGCAAGCGGACGCGGCGTCACCGCGTTGCCCGACAGCGAATTGCTTTGCCAGATGAAGTGGTGATGCGCGACGATCTGCGCGGCCGACAGGTGCGCGCGCTCGTTCGTCGTATGCAGGTCGGACACGACGGTCGTCCGGTAGCCGAGCAGCGCCGCGCGGCGCGCGGCCGAATCGACGCAGAACTCGGTCGCATAACCGCAGATCAGCACCGAACGGATGCCGTGGCGGTCGAGCTGCGCCGCGAGCGGCGTGTCGTGGAACGAGTCGCTCACCTGCTTGCGCACGCGCCAGTCGTCGCTTTCGACGACCAGCCCCGCATGCAGCTCCCAGCCCGCCGTGCCGGGCACGATGTCGTCGTCCGCATCGCCGTCGTGCTGCACGAAGCACACGGGCGCGTTCGCCGCGCGCGCCGCCGCCGTCAACCGGTTGATGCCCGACACGACGTCGTCGAGCCGGTACGCGGGCTGCGCCCGCTCCACCAGCCCGCGCTGCATGTCGACCACGATCACTGCGGTATCCGCCATTTGTTGCCCTCGCCGTTGTGGTTCGGCCGTCGTCCGGCCGTTTTCGCACGTCGCGTCAGATCGGCTGCGTGCGCGCGTCGAGCCACGCCTTCGCAGCGCCGCCCAGATGCCGGCCGACGCGCTCGCGCACCGTCGCGTGATACGTGTTCAGCCACGCGCGCTCTTCGTCATGCAGCATCGCGATCAGCACGCAGCGCGTGTCGATCGGGCACAGCGTCAGCGTCTCGAACGCAAGGAAATCGCCGAACTCGGTCTTGCCGGCCGCGCGGTTCACGACCAGGTTCTCGATCCGGATGCCCCACTGGCCGGGCCGGTATACACCCGGTTCGATCGACGTGATCATCCCCTCTTCCATCGCGGTGTGCGGCTCGGCCGGCGCGTAGTGCGAGATGACCTGCGGGCCTTCGTGCACGTTCAGGAAGTAGCCGACGCCATGCCCCGTGCCGTGGCCGTAGTCGAGCCCGGCCGCCCACATCGGCGCACGCGCGATCGCGTCGAGCATCGGCGAGCGGATGCCGCGCGGGAAGCGAGCGCGCGACAGCGCCATCATCGATTTCAGCACGATCGTGAAATCGCGCCGCTGCAGGTCGCTGACGGTGCCGACCGGCACGACGCGCGTGACGTCGGTCGTGCCCGTCACGTACTGGCCCCCCGAATCGATCAGCAGCAACCCGTTGCCGGCGATCGTCGCGTGCGACTCGGGCGTCGCGTGGTAATGCGGCATCGCGCCGTTCGCGTTGAAGCCGGCGATCGTCGCGAAACTCGGCGACACATAGCCGGGGCGCCGTGCGCGCGCGGCCGTGAGCTGCTCCTCGATCGTCAGTTCGGTGATCGTCTCGCGATTCACCGCCTGCTCGAACCATGCGAAGAATTCCGCGAGCGCGGCGCCGTCGTGCTCCATCGTCACGCGCACGTGCTCGATCTCGGCGGACGTCTTGCGCGACTTCGCGAACGTCGACGGATTCACGGCCTCGACGAGCTTCACGCCGGCCGGCACGGCCTCGAGCGTGCCGAACGTCACGCGGCGCGGGTCGACCAGCAGCGTCGCGCCGTCGGGCAGCGCCGCGAGCGACGCACGTGCGGCATCGTAGGCACGGACGTCGACGCCGTCCTGCGCGAGCGACGCGGCCAGCGCCGGCGACACCTTGCCGTCGGCGACGAACAGCGTCGCACGA
This sequence comes from Burkholderia sp. S-53, assembly GCF_025560745.1. Taxonomy (NCBI): domain Bacteria; kingdom Pseudomonadati; phylum Pseudomonadota; class Betaproteobacteria; order Burkholderiales; family Burkholderiaceae; genus Burkholderia; species Burkholderia sp. S-53. The sequence goes on along the minus strand of NZ_CP090483.1, from coordinate 507,781 downwards.
TCGGCGCCGATCATTGCGTGCGCAACGAACACGGGATTGAAGTTGACGTCGGCGCCGCGCAGGTTGAACAGCCAGGCCAGATCGTCGAGCGTCGACACGAAATGCCACTGCGCGCCCTGCGCGTGCATCGCGCGGCGCACTTCGGCCAGCTTGCTCGCGCGCGTCGTGTCGGCCTGCGGCGCCGCGTGCTCGAACACCGCGTCGCCAGGCAGCCCCGGCCGCTCGGGCCAGATCGCGTCGAGCAGGTCGAGATCGGTGCGCAGCGCGATGCCGCGCGCGCTCAGCGCGGCCGTCAGCCCGCGCGCGGCCGCGACGCCGAGCACGGCACCGTCGACACCGACCGTCGTGCCCGCCGCCACGTTCTGCGCGAGCCAGTCGACGTGCGGCGCGCTCTGCTGCCCGCCCGTCATCTTCATCAACTGCACGCCCGTGCCGGCCAGTTCGGCATCGGCCTGCACCCAGTAGCGGCTGTCGACCCACAGCCCCGCGAAATCCGCAGTCACGACCAGCGTGCCGACCGAGCCCGTGAAGCCGGACAGCCAGCGGCGGGCCTGCCAGCGCTCGGGCAGGTATTCGGACAGATGGGGATCGGCGGACGGCACGAGATAGGCGGCCAGGTCCTCGCGGGCCATGGCGCCGCGCAGCAGCGCGAGGCGGGCCGGCACCGACGAGACTTCGGGAAGACGGGCATTCATGATTTCACCTGAGAGCATTCAGCGACGGGCCGACAGCGCGACCGTCACGGCTACGGCAAGGAACGCGACGCCGGTGCAGACCGGCCATTCGAGCGTCTCGCCATCGTAAAACAGTCCAGAGAGATTGCCGGCCATGCGGGCGGCAGCCGCGCCCACGATGCCGACGAGCACCGCGATCCACCAGGCCGGCCGGCCCGTGCGCCGCATCGGGTGCAGCCATCGGCCGAACAGCCCGACGGCCGCTCCCAGGACAAGGATTCCAAACCAGTTCATTCGACGCCTTCTATAAATTCGGATTCGTCCCATAGGCGTGAACGTTGCCAGCGGCTAGCATCGATTCATCCATCGAACCCGAGACCAGCCGGGTGCCGCGAACATTCGAGTGTAGGGGCCGACTCGACGTTATGGCAAGCGTGCACCGGCTGCCGTATTGAAGAAACTCTCATGCGAATCGCTCTGATCGATCCGGAGGCGCGCCATGCCGCACTCCTGAACCGCCTGCTCTTTGCGGGCGGTCATGTGTGCCACGCGTTTTCGTCCAGCACGGCGTTCTTCGAATGGCTCGCCACCGACACCTGCGACATGCTGATCACCGGCAACTGGGCCGGCGACCAGCCGGCCGAGGAGGTCATACCGCGCGCGCAGACGATCCTGCCCGGGCTGCCGGCCATCGCCGTGATGCAGTTGCCGCGCGAAAGCGAAATCGTATCGTGCCTGCACGCGGGCGCCGACGATTGCCTCGTGCGCCCCGTGAGCGGGCCCGAGCTGCTCGCGCGCGTCAATGCGCTGAGCCGGCGCGCGGGCGTGCGGCGGCCGCCGACCCGCTCGCGCGAAAAGTATGGCGAATACGCGTTCGACGCCACGCACGGCCTGGTGCGTTTCGGCAGCGCAATCGTTTCACTCACGCCCAAGGAGTTCCGCTTCGCGCAGTTGCTGTTCGCGAACCTGTCGCGCCCCGTATCGCGCGCCCATATCCTCGAAACGGTGTGGGCACGCCGCCGCGACACGAAGTCGCGCACGCTCGACACGCACGCGTCCCGGCTGCGCAGCAAATTGCAACTGCTTCCGGAGCGTGGCTACCGGCTGCTGCCGCTCTACGGCTACGGTTATCAGCTCGATCGCGTGCCGATCGAGCCCCCAAATTCCCGGCCCCGCCACGCCGATGCCCGGTATGCGGCGAGTGAGGAAATCGCTGAAACGCTATAATATGGGGCTAAACGATAGCCCTCGATATGCAACTCCTCACGATCGGAATCAATCACCACACTGCGCCTGTCGCCTTGCGCGAACGCGTGGCGTTTCCGCTCGAGCAGATCAAGCCGGCTCTCGTCACGTTCAAGGATGTGTTTCTCGGGCCCCAGGCGCCCAATACGCCCGAAGCGGCGATCCTTTCCACCTGCAACCGCACCGAACTGTATTGCGCGACCGATGATCGCGCGGCGCGTGAAGGCGCGGTGCGCTGGCTGTCGGAGTATCACGGGATTCCGGTCGACGAGCTCGCGCCGCACGTGTATGCGCTGCCGCAGTCGGAAGCGGTCCGTCACGCATTCCGCGTCGCGTCCGGCCTCGATTCGATGGTGCTCGGCGAAACGCAGATTCTGGGCCAGATGAAGGACGCCGTGCGCACTGCGACGGAAGCCGGCGCGCTCGGCACCTATCTGAACCAGTTGTTCCAGCGCACGTTCGCGGTGGCGAAGGAAGTCCGCGGCACGACCGAGATCGGCACGCAGTCGGTGTCGATGGCTGCCGCCGCGGTTCGCCTCGCACAACGGATCTTCGAGAAGGTGTCCGACCAGCGCGTGCTGTTCATCGGCGCCGGCGAGATGATCGAGCTGTGCGCGACGCACTTCGCCGCGCAAGGCCCGCGCGAACTCGTCGTCGCGAACCGCACGGCCGAACGCGGCCAGCGGCTCGCCGAACGCTTCAACGGCCGCGCGATACCGCTCGCGGACCTGCCGGCCCGCATGCAGGAATTCGACATCATCGTGTCGTGCACGGCGTCGACGCTGCCGATCATCGGCCTCGGCGCGGTCGAGCGTGCGGTGAAGGCGCGCCGCCACCGGCCGATCTTCATGGTCGACCTCGCCGTGCCGCGCGACATCGAGCCGGAAGTCGGCAAGCTGAAGGACGTGTTCCTCTACACCGTCGACGATCTCGGCGCGATCGTGCGCGAAGGCAATGCATCGCGCCAGGCCGCGGTCGCGCAGGCGGAGGCGATCATCGAGACGCGCGTGCAGAATTTCATGCAATGGCTCGACACGCGCAGCGTCGTGCCGGTGATCCGTCACATGCATACGCAGGCCGACGCGCTGCGCCGTGCCGAAGTCGACAAGGCGCAGAAGCTGCTCGCGCGCGGCGACGATCCGGCCGCGGTACTCGAAGCGCTGTCGCAGGCGCTGACCAACAAGCTGATCCACGGCCCGACGAGCGCGCTCAACCGCGTGAACGGCGCCGATCGCGATTCGCTGATCGACCTGATGCGCGGCTTCTACCAGCACGCACCGCGCTCGAACGACCAGTCCGGCCACTAGCGCCGGCCAGTCGCCCTGCCGCCGGCCGCGAGCCGGCCTATCCTTTCCGAATACCCCTTGCCCGGGAGCGCCGCTCCACACCATGAAAACGAGCATGCAACGCAAGCTCGACCAGCTGTCCACACGGCTGGCCGAACTGAACGACCTGCTGAGCCGCGAAAACGTCACGGCCGATCTCGACCAGTACCGCAAGCTGACGCGCGAACATGCGGAACTCGGCCCGGTCGTCGAACAGTACGCGCTGTGGCGCCAGTCGCGCAGCGACGAAACGGCCGCGCAGGAGTTGCTCGCCGATCCGTCGATGCGCGATTTCGCCGAGGACGAGATCCGCAGCGCGCGCGAGGGCATGGCCCGCCTCGAGGTCGAGCTGCAGAAGATGCTGCTGCCGAAGGATCCGAACGACGATCGCAACATCTTCCTCGAAATCCGCGCGGGCACGGGCGGCGACGAATCGGCCCTGTTCGCGGGCGACCTGCTGCGCATGTACCTGCGCTTCGCGGAACGCCAGCGCTGGCAGGTCGAGATGATGTCGGAGAGCGCGTCGGATCTCGGCGGCTACAAGGAAGTAATCGTGCGAATCGCGGGCCAGGGCGCGTATTCGCGCCTGAAGTTCGAATCGGGCGGCCATCGCGTGCAGCGCGTGCCGGCGACCGAGACGCAGGGGCGCATCCATACGTCCGCGTGCACGGTCGCGGTGATGCCGGAAGCCGACGAGATCGGCGAGGTCGAGATCAATCCGGCCGACCTGCGGATCGACACGTTCCGCGCATCCGGCGCGGGCGGCCAGCACATCAACAAGACCGATTCGGCGGTGCGCGTCACGCACATCCCGACCGGGATCGTCGTCGAGTGCCAGGACGACCGTTCGCAGCACAAGAACAAGGATCGCGCGCTGAAGGTGCTCGCCGCACGCATCAAGGACAAGCAGTATCACGAGCAGCACGCAAAGGAAGCCGCGACGCGCAAGAGCCTGATCGGCTCCGGCGACCGCTCGGAGCGGATCCGCACGTACAACTTCCCGCAAGGCCGGATGACCGACCACCGGATCAACCTGACGCTGTACCGGCTCGAAGCGATCATGGACGGCGATCTCGACGAACTGATCGGCGTGCTCGTCACCGAGCACCAGGCCGAACTGCTCGCGTCGCTCGGCGACGCCGACTGAGGCCGCGATGCCCGACACCACCGCCGACGAACTGCTGCGCGCGTCGCCGCTCGACGCGGTCGATGCGCGCGTGCTGCTCGCGCACGCGCTCGGCTGGACCCGCACGCAACTGATCACGCGCGGCGACGCACCGCTCGACGCTGCCGCGGTCGAACGCTATCGCGCGCTCGAAGCGCGCCGCATGGCCGGCGAGCCCGTCGCGCAGCTCGTCGGGATGCGCGAATTCTTCGGCCGGCCGTTCGACGTGACGCCCGACGTGCTGATCCCTCGCCCCGAAACCGAACTGCTCGTCGAAGCCGCACTCGATGCGATCGACGGGCTGCCGCATCCGGCCGTGCTCGATCTCGGCACCGGCAGCGGAGCGATCGCCGTGTCGATCGCGGCCGAGCGCCCCGACGCACGTCTGTGGGCGCTCGACCGTTCGCCGGCCGCGCTCGCGGTCGCGCAACGCAACGCGGACAAGCTGCTCGACGCGCACCGCCCCGGCGGCCCGCTGCACTGGCTGCAGAGCGACTGGTACGCGGCGCTCGATCCGGCGCTCGCATTCGACACGATCGTCAGCAACCCGCCGTACATCGCGCAGCACGATCCGCATCTCGCGCAGGGCGACCTGCGTTTCGAGCCGCGCGGCGCACTCACCGACGACGCCGACGGCCTCAGCGCGATCCGCACGATCGTCGCGGGCGCCGGCGCCTACCTGAAACCGGGCGGCACGCTCTGGATCGAGCACGGTTACGACCAGGCCGAGGCCGTCCGGGCGGTGCTGTCGTCGCACGGCTTCATCGCAGTCGAATCGCTCGCCGATCTGGCTGCGATCGAACGCACGACCGGCGGCCGCCTGCCGGGCTGATGCCCGGCCCGCCCGGTTGAAATCCGCTATCATTTCGATCTAACGCCCCGCAAACGCAAGGTCAGTCATGGACACCCAACAACGTATCAAGCAAATCGTCGACGAAAACCAGGTCGTGCTCTTCATGAAGGGCAACGCGCAATTCCCGATGTGCGGCTTCTCGGGCCGCGCCGTGCAGGTGCTGAAGGCCTGCGGCGTCGACCAGTTCAAGACGGTCAACGTGCTGGAAGACGACGAAATCCGCCAGGGCATCAAGGAATTCTCGAACTGGCCGACCATCCCGCAGCTCTACTTCAAGGGCGAATTCATCGGCGGCTCGGACATCATGATGGAGATGTACCAGTCGGGCGAACTGCAGCAACTGTTTGCCGCCGCTTAACGCGCCCGACCCGCGCCCCTTTCGATGGCATCTCCCAGCGCGCCGCCACGCCGGCTGATCGTCGCGATCACCGGCGCCACCGGCGCGATCTACGGCGTGCGGCTGCTCGACCTGCTGCGCGCCGCCGGCGGCGTCGAAACGCACCTGCTGATTTCGAACGCCGGCTGGCTCAACATCCAGCATGAGCTGAAGCTGCCGAAGGCCGATGTCGAAAGCCGTGCGGACGTCGTGCATTCGGTGCGCGACGTCGGCGCGACGATCGCGTCGGGCTCGTTCGCGACCGACGGGATGGTGATCGCGCCATGCTCGATGAAGACACTCGCGAGCGTCGCGCACGGGCTGTCCGACAACCTGATCACGCGCGCGGCCGACGTCACGCTGAAGGAACGACGCCGTCTCGTGCTGATGGTGCGCGAAACGCCGTTCAACCTCGCGCATCTGCGCAACATGACCGCCGTGACCGAAATGGGCGGCATCGTCTTTCCGCCGTTGCCCGCGTTCTACGCGATGCCGAAGACGATCGAGGAACTCGTCGACCAGACCGTCACGCGCGTGCTCGACCTGTTCGCGCTCAGCGCGCCGCTGACGACGCCGTGGGCCGGCATCCGGCACGCGCAGTAAGCCGACCGCCGCGACTCCGTTCTCCGCGCATCTTCGCCGATTCCGCCGGCAATTCATCCGATTTCGCGCGTACTGCTGCCAATCCGCATCAGCACGCATTGCATCGCGCCGATTATCAACAAACAAGCATCAATCAAATTCCCCGACGCGGATTTATCAATACCCGGTGCGCGCCTATAGTCACAGGCAAACCCTTTTGCAGGCCACCACCATGAACCGCTTGCCTTCGCTGTACCTGTCCCACGGCGCCCCGACGCTGCCGATCGACCCGACGCTGCCGTCCGGTGCGTTCACGCACCTCGGTGCCGAATTGCCGCGCCCGCGTGCGGTTCTGATGCTGTCCGCGCACTGGGGCACGCAACAACCGGTCGCGAGCATCGCCGCACACCCGGAAACGATCCACGACTTCTACGGCTTTCCGCGCGCGCTGTATGAGATCCGCTATCCGGCACCCGGCGCCCCCGACGTCGCCGAGCGTGCAGCCGCGTTGCTGAACGCGGCCGGCATCGCGACCGCGACGACCGAGCACGGGCTCGACCACGGCGCATGGGTGCCGATGCTGCTGATGTTCCCGGAGGCCGACGTGCCGGTCGCGCAGTTGTCGATCCAGCCGCGCGCGGATGCGGCCCATCACTTCGCGCTCGGCCGCGCGCTGCGGCCGCTGCGCGACGAAGGCGTGATGGTGATCGGCTCGGGCCAGATCACGCACAACCTGCGTGCCGCCGATTTCGGCGCGGCGCCCGAGGATGCGGACCCGCGCGTCGCGGAATTCACCGACTGGTTCGAGGCGAAGCTCGCCGCACGCGACGTCGACGCGCTGCTCGACTACCGCCGGCAGGCGCCGCATGCGGCGCTGATGCACCCGACCGACGAGCATCTGCTGCCGGTGTTCGCCGCGCTCGGCGCGGCGGACGACGATTACCAGCTCGGCATCCAGTCGCTCGGCACCTACCAGCGCGTGCTCGCGATGACGAACTACGTGTTCGCGAGCGCGGCCGCCTGAATTCCGCGAGGCGACCGGCGACGACAAACAAAAAGCCCGCCTGAGCATTGCTCAGGCGGGCTTTTTTCGCTGCTTCCTGCCGCCGCCGAATCCGGCGGCAGGTCAGGCGTCAGGCACCGACGCCTTCGAGAATCTCGTCGTGCGACTCGCGCTCGTCGAGATACTGGGTCCGGTAGCCGGAATTCGCGCCCCAGAAGTAGAACACCAGCGCGATGGCAGCGACGATCAGCATGTCCCAGCCGTAAGGCAGGATGCCATGACCGCCGAACTCCTTGCTGCCGATCAGCGACAGCACGGCCATCGTCGGCAGGTAGGCGACGAGCCACCATGCGGCCTTCAGGTCGGCACCCCAGCCGCCCCAGCCGGCCTTGGCCTGGAAGAAGAAGTACACCGGCAGCGCGACAATCATCAGCAGGATGATTTCGCCGGTCAGCGGCCACTTCGCCCAGTACAGGATCAGCGATGCGCAGACGAACGCGAACGGCGCAATCAGCTTCATGCCCGGGATCGACAGCGGCCGCTCGATGTCGGTCGCCGCGCGGCGCAGTGCCATCAAGCTGATCGGGCCGGTCAGGTACGAGATCACCGTCGCAACCGAGATCACTGCCGCGAGCGAGCTCCAGCCGCGGAAGAAGAACAGGAAGATGAACGACACGAGCAGGTTGAACCACATCGCCTGGCGCGGCACGCCGTAGAGCGGGTGCACGTTGCCGAACATCTTCGGCATCGTGTTGTTGCGCTCCATCGCGTAGATCATGCGGGTCGTCGTCGCCATGTAGGTCGTGCCGGTGCCGCTCGGGCTGATGAACGCGTCGACGTACAGCAGGATCGCGAGCCAGTTCAGGTTCAGCGCGATCGCGAGTTCCGCGAACGGCGACGAGAAGTTGAAGTGCGACCAGCCCTTCGCAACGTCAGCCGGATTCACCGAGCCGATGTAGGCCACCTGCAGCAGCACGTAGATCACGAGCGCGAGCAGGATCGACGTGATCACCGCGAACGGCACGCTGCGCGACGGATTGCGCGCTTCACCCGCGAGGTTGACCGGGCTCTGGAAACCGTTGAACGCAAACACGATGCCGCTCGTCGCGACCGCGGTCAGCACCGCCGACCAGCCGTACGGCGCGAAGCTCGCGTTCGTCGCCGTGCCGAGGTTCTCGGCGTGGAAGCTCGAGAACATCAGGCCGGCGATCGTGAGGCCGGGGATCAGGAACTTGAAGATCGTGATCGCGGTGTTCGCACGCGCGAAGGCCTTCACACCCCAGTAGTTCAGCAAGAAATAGATGACGACCAGCACGGCCGACAGCAGCAGCCCGGGTGTCGTCAACTCGCCGTTCACGAACAGCGCGTGCGCCCACGGATACGGCCACGTGCTCATGTACTGGATCGACGCTTCGGCCTCGATCGGGATCACGGAAACGATCGCGATCCAGTTGGCCCATGCGCTGATGAAGCCCACCAGCGAACCGTGCGAGTAGCGCGCGTAGCGCACCATGCCGCCCGACTCGGGGAACATCGCGCCCAGTTCGGCATACGTCAGTGCAATCGCCAGAATCACGACCGCGCCGATGATCCATGCGCAAATCGCCGCCGGACCGGCGATCTTCGCGGCCTTCCAGGCGCCGAACAGCCAGCCCGAACCGATAATCGAACCCAGTCCCGTCAGCATCAATGCAAACGGGCCGATGTTCCGTTGAATAGAACTCTTCACATCCTCTCCTGTGTCTCAAAAAGCATGGTCGGCCTGCGGTCCGGGATCGGCTCGGACAGCACCGCGCACGCATTCTTGGGGGGACGAGTTATCCGATCGGGGCAACCCGTCCGCGCGGCGCGTAGTTTAACGGTTGCACCTCAAACGTGCCGCCAAAATCGTTCGGCCCCTACAAAAAATTCGCATCGCTTGCAAGCTTTGTAAACCTGATCTACGCAATAACCCTGAGACCATGGAAATACGGTTGACCACGCGGATGATTAGCCGTATAAAGGACTTCGCAGGATTTCAAGTGGCGAGTGAATTGGTTCTTTCGTAGTTCGCCCATCAACGGTACTCCGGTTGGTCCTATTACCCCTTCCTTGATTTTCCGCACCCCATGGGCTTCGGCCCCGTTTTATCTTTTTAGGAACAAGTAACATGGCAACCGGTACCGTCAAGTGGTTCAATGACGCAAAGGGCTTCGGCTTCATCACCCCGGAAGGCGGCGGCGACGATCTGTTCGCGCACTTCTCGGAAATCCGCGTCGAAGGCTTCAAGACGCTGCAAGAAAACCAGAAGGTTGAATTCGAAGTGAAGACGGGCCCGAAGGGTCTGCAAGCTGCGAACATCCGTCCGGTCTAAGCTTGGCGCGATAATTCGTGAAAAAAAGCCCCGCTTTGGCGGGGCTTTTTGTTTTTCTGCGCCAGTCCGGCACGGCGGCCATGCAGCCGCCCGCCGTTCAGCCGAAGAGGCGCTGCGCGTGAATGCCGAGCCCTGTCGCGACACTCGCGAGGCGGTCGCCGAACACCGGCTGCGCATCCGGGAACGCGCCGGCGAGCGCGCCCGACAGGAATGCAAGCCCCGTCGAGCCGCCGGTGAAATACAGTGCGCCGACGTCGCGCGACGCGACACCCGCGAGCCGCACCGTCTCGCGCGCGGCGTCGACGATGCGCGCGGTGTCGTCGCGACTCGCATCGACGAGACGATCCGAATCGAACGCGATCAGCAGGTCCTCTTCCACGTCGTTCAGGTCGATCATCGTCTCCCCACCCGCCGCGACGCCGATCTTCGCTTCTTCCGCGCGCGCCATCAGCGCATGCCCGAGCCGCTGCTCGACCACGCTCGTGAGCCGGTCGTACTGCTGCACATCCTGGTACAGATGCTTCATCAGCTTCAGCTCGCCGAGCCGCTTCGGCGTGTAGACCGTGTTGATCAGGTGCCAGGTCGCGAGATCGAAGTAGATCTTGTTCGGCAGTTCGCGCCCTTCGGGGTCGAGCGAACGGTAGCCGAATGCGGGCAGGATCGTCGCCAGCTCGACGCGCCGGTCGTAGTCGGTGCCCGCGACGTGCACGCCGTGGTGGGCCAGCACATCGTCCTTGCGCTCGAGCCGCGCCATCCGCTCGGGCCCGACGCGCACCAGCGAGAAGTCGGACGTACCGCCGCCGATGTCGGCGACGAGCACGAGGCGCTCGGCCTGCTGGCGCGATTCGTAGTCGAACGCGGCGGCGATCGGTTCGTACTGGAAGTGAACGTCCGCGAAGCCGACCGACCGCGCAGCCGCCTCGAGCTGGTCCTGCGCAAGGCGGTCGGCACGCGGATCGTCATCGACGAAGAACACGGGCCGGCCGAGCACCGCCCGGCCGATCGGCGCGCCCGCGCGCGCTTCAGCCTTGCGCTTCAGGTGCGTCAGGAAGCGCGCGATGATTTCGGTGTACGCGATCGCGCTGCCGTCGCCGAGATCGGTCGTCGTTTCCGCGAGCGGCGAGCCGAGGATGCTCTTCATCGAACGCATCAGCCGGCCGTCGAAACCGTCGATATAGGAGGCCAGCGCCGCACGGCCGTACTCGACCGTCTCCTCGTCGTTGTTGAAGAAGATCGCGGTGGGCAGCGTCAGGTGGTCGCCCTCGACGGGCGCGAGGCGCATGCCGTCGCCGTCGGGCAGCGCCACGGCGGAATTGGACGTGCCGAAATCGATCGCGCAGTAAGTCATGGGAAGGTGCCGCAGCAGGGCCGGCGCGAAAACGGAAAGGACGGGCTTTTTAACATGAAGCCCGCGGGATCACAACCGGGGCCAGCCACCGGTGCCGCGGGACGGGCGTCGGTGGCGACGGCGCGCGGCCTGGCGCGCCGGGGAGTCGCACGGACGGGATGCACGACGCATGCCGCCCGCTTCGCAGGTCAGGCTGCCGCGTCGAAGCTCTTCTTCCACGCGCCCGCATACACGACCTCGCCGATCGCATGGCGCGTACGCGGCGCCTTCTCGCGATCGCGCAGCACGGGATCGAGCTTGTCGACGTTGCCGTAGTGGCCGAGCGAGATGATCGACAGGATCGCGACGTCGGCCGGAATCGCGAACGCGTCGCGGAACGCCTTCGCGTCGAAACCGCTCATCTGATGCGCGGCGAGGCCCAGCGCATGCGCCTGCAGCACCAGCGACATCGCGGCTGCGCCCGCGTCGTACTGCGCGGTCGGCGCCGGTTCGCCCTTCGGCGTGAGCGTGTGCGAGGTCACTGCGATCAGCACCGGCGCCGGCGCATTCCAGCCCTGATTGAACGGCACCAGCGTCGCGAACGCGCGCTTGAATGCGTCTTCGTCCTGCGTGCGATCGAATACGATGAAGCGCCACGGCTGCGCGTTGTATGCGGACGGCGCCCAGCGCGCGGCTTCGAGCACCGCGTGCAGATCGCCGGCGCTGACGGACTCGTCCGAATACGCACGCGGGCTCCAGCGGCCCGCGATCAGATCGTGAATCGAAACAGTGGTGGGAGCAGGTTTGACGGACATGCGGTTCCTCGCTGACATCGATGAAGGGGCGCGAACGCCTGGCGAACCGCAAGCATACCCGCTTGAGCGGTTGCGCGCCCGATCCTCCCGCGCCATGCAAATCACCGTGCCTGCAATGGCCGGCCGCATGCGGTGCGGCCGGCCGGGCCACCGTGCTCAGGCTGCCTGCGCGGTTGCGCGCGACGGGCCGCGGTTGATCCGCAGCACGATCAGCGCGCCGACGATACACAGCCCGCCCGAGATCATCGACGCGATCGTGTAGGTGCCGAGGCTCGCGCGCAGCAGCCCCGCGCCGAGCGCCGCGAACGCCGCGCCGAGCTGGTGGCCGGCGACGATCCAGCCGAACACGACCGGCGCCGCAGCCTTGCCGAACACGTCGGTTGCGAGGCGCACGGTCGGCGGCACGGTCGCGATCCAGTCGAGCCCGTAGAACATCGCGAACAGCGGCAGCCCGAAGAAATCGATCCCGAACGCATGCGGCAGGTAGATCAGCGACAGCCCGCGCAGCCCGTAGTACCAGAACAGCAGCACGCGGTTGTCGTAACGGTCGGACAGCCAGCCCGACAGCGTCGTGCCGAACAGGTCGAACACGCCCATCGCGGCGAGCAGCGATGCGCCCTGCACTTCGGTCATCCCGTAGTCGCTGCACATCGCGATCAGGTGCGTGCCGACATAGCCGTTGGTGCTTGCACCGCAGATGAAGAAGCTGAAGAACAGCAGCCAGAAGTCGCGCGAGCGGCTCGCCATCAGCAGCGTGCGGAACGCGACCGCGAGCGGGTTCTCCTTCGTCGCTTCGGGCGCGGGCGGCGCATCGGCCGGCTCACCGTACGGGCGCAACTGCAGGTCGGCCGGCCGTTCGGGCAGCAGGAACGCGACGAGCGGAATCACGATCGCCGCGGCCACCGCGACGACCAGCACGACCGGCCGCCAGCCATGGCGCTGCGCGATCGCCGCGAGCATCGGCAGGAACACGAGCTGGCCGGTCGCCGTACTCGCGGTCAGGATGCCCATGATCAACCCGCGCCGCGCATGGAACCAGCGCGTGACGAAGGTCGCGGACAGCGTCAGCGCGACGACGCCCGTCGAGCAGCCGACCATCAGGCCCCAGATCACCACCATCTGCCAGCTCTGCGTCATCATCGACGACAGCGCGACGCCCGCGCTCATCGTCACGAGCGCGGTGAGAATCGTCGGGCGCAGCCCGAAGCGCTGCATCGCGGCGGCCGCGAACGGGCCCGTCAGCCCGTACAGCGCGATGTTCACCGAAATCGCCAGCGAAATCGCCGCGCGGCTCCAGCCGAGTTCGCGCTCGAGCGGCACCATCAGCACGCTCGGTGTCGCGCGCGTGCCGGCCGCCGCCAGCAGGATCAGGAAAACCACCGCCGCCGCGAGCCATCCGTAGTGGAAGCGCCCGCCGATTCGTGTCACCGCCCAGTTCATCTTCATGCTCTCCAGTTGGCGGCGCCGGTGCCATCGCACCTGCTCCGCCCCGCCAGGCCACCTCCGCCGCACGCTGCATCGGCTGACCCGGGCCGACGCTTGGCATTTGTCTGTCGATCCGACCGGCATTGTTACCGATCGGTCACAACTGTGTTGCGATCGTAGTTACCAGTCGGTAACATGTCAAGCAATTCATCACGCAGTCGAGGGTCATCATGTCCGGCATCGAAGCCGCCAAACCACTGGCGCGTCGCACTCGCCGGCCGATCGACGGGGCCACCGCGCACGAGCACCTGCTGCGCGCCGCCGAGGAGCTGTTTTACAAGGAAGGCGTTCGCACGGTCGGCGTCGAGGCGGTCGTCGAGCGCGCGGGCGTCAACAAGATGAGCCTGTACCGCCAGTTCTCGTCGAAGGACGAACTGATCCTCGCGTACCTGGAACGGATGGACGCGTGCTTCTTCGAGCGTCTCGACACGAGCGTCGCCAAGCATCCGGGCCAGCCGAAGGCGCAATTGATCCAGTATTTCGCCGATCTGGCCGAGCGCGCAACGCAGAAGGATTATCGCGGCTGCCCGTTCGTCAACGTCGCGGCGGAATTCCCGGATGCGTCGCATCCGGCGCGCGAGCGCGTCGCGCAGAACAAGGAACAGTTGATGAAGCGGCTCGTCGCGCTGTGCGAAGGCGCCGGCGCGCGGCAGCCGCAGGCGCTCGCCGATGCGCTCGCGCTGGTGGTCGAAGGCATCTACGCGGCGAGCCAGACCTACCGGTACGGCGAAACGCCGATCGGCACCGCGCCTGCGCTCGTCACGCAGTTGATCGAAGCCGCGTGCGCATGACAGGCGGCGCACGCCCGAACCGGGCGTGCCCGCTACAATGCGGCCCTCTCCGCTCTACCGCCCGACTGGTTTGACGATGACCGACACCCGCCCCGAATCGCATGACGATATCCTCGCCGCCACGCGGCACTGGCTCGCGCGCGCGGTGATCGGGCTCAATCTGTGCCCGTTCGCGAAAAGCGTCTATGTGAAGGAACAGGTGCGCTACGCGATCAGCGCAGCGACGACGCTGGAAGACGCGCTCGCCGAGCTCGAAACCGAGCTGCGCGCGCTCGACGCGGCGGACCCGCAGCAGGTCGACACGACGCTCGTGATCTTTCCGCATGCGTTCGCCGATTTCGTCGACTACAACGATGCGCTGTTCTTCGCCGACCGGCTCGTGCAGCAGTTGCGGCTCGACGGCGTGCTGCAGATCGCGAGCTTCCATCCGCAATACCGGTTCGAAGGCAGCGACCCCGACGACATCGAGAACTACACGAACCGCGCGCCGTATCCGATCCTGCACCTGCTGCGCGAAGACAGCATTGCGCGCGCGGTCGACGCGTTCCCGGACGCGTCCGCGATCTACGAAAGGAACCAGGAAACGCTGCGCCGCCTCGGCCACGACGGTTGGCACGAGTGGATGCGCCGGCCGGGCGACGACGTCTGATGCGCTGCACGGGCGCACCGGCCGCTACGCGGTTCGGCGCGCCCGCGCGTTAGCCTGCGGCCGGCTCGACGGCCTCGCCGCCCGCCGCCGCGGCCTCCGGCACGAAGAAGCGCTCGTTCAGCTCGGCGAGCCCGAACATGCCGAGGATCTCGTTCAGCCGCTCGCCGGGCCGCCGGCGCGGCAGGTTCTTGTACTGCGCGATGATCAGCTCGTTCTTCATCGAATGCTCCCAGCCGACCAGTTCGGTCACGCTGACCTGGTAGCCGTGCGCTTCGAGCTGCAGGCAGCGCAGCACGTTGGTGATCTGGCTGCCGAATTCGCGCGTATGCAGCGGATGCCGCCACACCTCGGTCAGCGCGCTCGCGAGCGACTTGCCCTTGTTCCTGCGCAGCACGCCCGCGACTTCCGCCTGGCAGCACGGCACCAGCACGATGTGCTGCGCGCGCTTCGCGAGCGCGAAGCGGATCGCGTCGTCGGTCGCCGTGTCACACGCGTGCAGCGCGGTGACGACGTCGACCGTTTCGGGCAGCTGCGTCGACGTGATCGAATCGGCAACCGACAGGTTCAGGAACGACATGCCGCCGAACCCGAGCCGCGCGGCGAGCTCGGCCGAGCGCGTGACGAGCTCCTCGCGCGTCTCGATCCCGTACACGTGCGACGCGAACGCCGGCGTGCCGTGCCCTGGCTGCTGCTTGAAGAACAGGTCGTACAGGATGAAGCCGAGATACGACTTGCCGGCGCCGTGATCGACGAGCGTCACGCTGTCCTTGTCGGCCTGCACGCCGGCCAGCAGCGGCTCGATGAACTGGAACAGGTGATAGACCTGCTTCAGCTTGCGGCGGCTGTCCTGGTTCAGCTTGCCGTCGCGGGTAAGGATGTGCAGTTCCTTCAGCAGCTCGACGGACTGCTCCGGACGGATTTCGTGGGTCTTGTTGGACATCGTGAAGCGGCGCCGGGCCACGGTCGGTCGACCACGGCCAGGCGACGGGAATTCGTGAGGAATGGCGACAGTTTACCGAAAATGCGCGGTCAGGCTCGTGCGCCGAGCCGCCACAGCGACGTGACCTCGGCGCGGCGCGCCGCATGCAGCGGATCGTCGGCGTCGGTCGACTTCGGATGCGCGGGGCGGATGTCGTCGCGGCCGAGCACGACGAGGCCCGCGTCGTCGATCCATTGCAGCAGCGTATCGCGCGGCCGCAGGCCGAGATGCTCGGCAAAATCGGACAGGATCAGCCAGCCCTCGCCGCCCGGTTCGAGATGTTCGGCCAGCCCCGCGAGGAAACCGCGCAGCATGCGGCTGTCGGGATCGTAGACCGCGTATTCGATCGGCGCGCTCGGCCGGGCCGGCACCCACGGCGGGTTGCAGACCACGAGCGGCGCACGGCCGGCCGGAAACAGGTCGGCTTCGACGATGTCGACGCGATCCGCATGACCGAGCCGCGCGACGTTCTCGCGCGCGCAGGCAAGCGCACGCGGATCCTGGTCGGTCGCGACGACGCGCTCGACGCCGCGCGACGCGAGCACGGCCGCGAGCACGCCGGTGCCCGTGCCGATGTCGAATGCGAGCGACGTCGCGGGCAGCGGCGTGCGCGCGACGAGCTCGACGTATTCGCCGCGCACCGGCGAGAACACGCCGTAGTACGGATGGATCGGCGCACCGCCGAGCGCCGGGATCGGCACGCCCTTCTTGCGCCATTCGTGCGCGCCGACGAGGCCGAGCAGTTCGCGCAGCGATACGACCGACGGCGCGCCGCCCGGCCCGTACGCCTCCTCGCATGCGGCACGCACGTCGGGCGCGCGGCGCAGCGGGATCGTGTAGTCGGCATCGAGCGGGATCAGCAGCATCCCGAGCGTGCGGGCGCGCTGCGACTGCGCGAGACGATGCAGGTTGAACGCGTCGACGCCGGCTGCGGCCTTTGCCTTCTTCGGCTTGCGCTCGACGCGGCGCGCCATCGCCTGCACGAGCTGGCGCGCATTCTGGAAATCGCCCTGCCACACGAGCGCGGTGCCCTCGCACGCAAGGCGGTAGGCCGCGTCGGCGGTGACGCGGTCGTCGGCGGGCACCGCGCGTTTCGGCGGCTGCACACCGGCTTCGGAGCGCCAGCGCACGGCATGATCGGCGCCGTCGGCGTCGGTCCAGTGGAAAACGGGGAAATCGGTCACGCGAACTCGGTTACGGTTGGCTTCAACGGGCGGCGGCATCGCGCCGCGCGGCTCACACCTTACCGCGCTTTGCCCGCGCGGCAAAGCGCGGGCGCGCGCCGGCAACGCCGCGGCGGCGCCGTTCAGCCGCCCCATCCCGGCATCGCGGGCAGGCGCAGCGTACCGGCGTCGTTGAAGTGCACGGTGCCGAGCACGCCGCCGGCGAGCCGGCCGCGCAGCGCATACGGCAGCTCGCCGTTCGCGGCCGCGCCGGGCAGGTTCCACGCCTGCCGCGCGGCCGCGAACGCCGACACGGAAACCGGCACGACGAGCACGGCCTCGCCGAAACGCGGCACGGTGCCCGAGCGATCGCTGACGCCGCTCGCGAACGGCGTGCCGTTCAGGTCGAGCGCGACCGAGATGCCGTCGTACTCGATCGGCGCATCGTTCGGGTTCTGTACGCGCAGCTTCAGGTTGAAACGCATCTCGAGACCCTGCCCGACGAGCGGGTCGAGCCCGGCGACCGACACGCGCACGGGGTCGCGCGTCAGCCCCGCGCAACCGCCGAGCACGAACACGGCGGCGAACAGCAGCAGCACGGCGCGCAGCGGCGCGATACGGAACAGGGCTCGTGGCATGGCAAGGCCTCCTTGCGGCAATCGGTGAGCGGGTCGTCGATGCATTGTACCGAGCGAGCGGCGGCACGCCGGAATTCGTAGTTTTTGCGGCGGCGTCAGATCGTTAATAGATTAAAACTACGGAATCATCAGCTAAACGGAAAGCGCATTAATGACTTCCAGCATTCAATGACGCGCGAAGAAATCAATAGATGCACTTTCTAAATTTTTCGTTTCCTTTACCTAAAACCATCAAGTATATTTACGCATCCTTCGAGCTAGCCGACAAACCTTGAAGCCGCATGACGGCGCATTTACGGAATGGCGACACGCCTTCCTTCCGTCCTGCGGACTGGCCCGGCCAGCCCCGTAGGTCGTCGGTTCAAAGGGATTGCGCGCCCGCGCCGGGCGTGCGGCCCCGTGTCGTGCGCGCGAAATCAATTCAGTACAACACGCGCCCGTCCATTTTGAACCGGCAAGTTAACCGACATCCGGAAATCCAGAGGGGGCAGTAAACCATGATTACCTTCACGTAGTCGGCCGCCGTCTTTTTCGAATAATCCGTCATTAGCATTTTCATCGCCGTTGATTAACGGCGAGGGGATTGCTTTTGCCGGCGTTTTCGCAGCACTGAACGATTCTTTCATCAATCGAGGTTTCAGTCATGTCGATCAACATTCGCAAGATGCGTTATCTGCCGCTCGTCGCCGCACTCGCGCTCGCCGGGTGCGGCGGCGACGACGGCGGCGTGGGCTCGGCTTCCGCGCTCAGCTCCGCCGGCGCGCCGCACTCGGGCTCGTCGCCCGCCGTCACCGCGCCGCCGAGCGCATCCAACGTCGACAAGAGCGTGTCGCCTGTCGAGCTGCCGGACACCGTCGTACCCGTGAACTACCGGCTGTGGTTCCGCCCGAACGAAGCGCTGAACGCGTTCGACGGCCGCGCCGACGTCGAGATCAAGGTGCTGAAGCCGGTCAACAACATCGTGATCGCCGGCCACCGGATCAAGTTCACGAACGGCCGCATCACGCTGCAGCCGGGCAACATCCAGCTGATCGCGACGCCGCAGGACAAGGGCGATTTCTACCAGCTGCGCCCCGTGAGCGGCTCGATCTCGCCGGGCAACTATTCGCTGCACATGGAGTGGTCGGGCATCATCAACTTCAAGTCTTATGACGACCCCGTCAAGAAGACGGGCGGCAGTTGCGGCGACGATCCGTATCCGGGTTGCTCGGCCGCGGAAGGCATCTTCCGCGTCGACCTGAAGAGCACCGACGGCACGACGAGCGGCGCGATCCTCACACAGGGCGAAACCAACCTGGCGCGCCAATGGTTCCCCGGCTGGGACGAGCCGGCGTTCCGCCCGACCTATGAAGTGACGGCCGAAGTGCCACAGAGCTGGCGCGTCGTGTCGAACGCGGCCGAGAAGCCGTCCACCAGCGTCGGCGGCGGCTACAAGCTCGTGCAGTTCGAGAAGACCCCGCCGATGCCGTCGTACCTGCTGTTCTTCGGCGGCGGCCTGTTCGACACCTACGAGGACGACTTCACGAGCCCGCTGCCGGGCGCCAAGGGCGGCCTGCACCTGCGCGTGTTCACGCCGCCGGGCATGAAAGACTGGGCGAAGCCGGCGATGGACCGCACCAAGCAGGCGCTCGATTTCTACTACCGCTACACGGGCATCCCGCTGCCGCTGACGAAGTTCGATACGGTGGCCGCGAACGACGCGTTCAAGGAGCAGAAGGACCTGAACTTCGGCGGGATGGAGAACTGGGGGTCGATCCTCGAGTTCGCCGACGACATCCTGCCGCAGCCGGGCCAGCCGATGTCGCACTACGGCAACGAGGTGCTGACGCACGAAGTCGCGCACCAGTGGTTCGGCGATCTCGTCACGACCGACTGGTGGGACAACGTGTGGCTCAACGAATCGTTCGCGACGTTCTTCGAGACGAAGACGACGATCCAGTTCTTCCCCGACGAGTTCAGCTGGCTCGACCAGGTGAAGAACAAGTACCGCGTGATCAATCGTGATATCGGCCCGAACGCGTTCCCGGTCGCGCCGAACTTCAACGGCTGGGCGTCGAACGACTTCGTGCTGAGCGCCAGCGCATTCACGTACGACAAGGGCGGCCACGTGCTGAAGACGCTCGAGAACTATCTCGGCGAACAGACGCTGCGCAAGGGTCTGCAGCAGTACCTGGTCGACTACTCGTTCGGCAACGGCACGCCGAAGCGCCTGTGGGATGCGCTGTCGAAGGAGAGCGGCCAGGCAATCGGCGCGATCGGCGACAGCTACGTGCGCCAGACCGGCGTGCCGCTGATCTCGCTCGACACGCAGTGCGACCTGACGAAGAACCAGACGATCGTCACGCTGAAGCAGCAGCCGTTCCCGAACAAGAACGCGTATCCGGGCCTGCAGTGGACGGTGCCGCTCACGCTCGCGTACGGCCAGGGTCTCGCGAAACGCACGACGCTCGCGCTGAAGGACACGCAGACGCAAACGCGGATCGACGGTTGCACGGGCGTGGTCGCGGACCCGAGCGGGCTCGACTACTACGTCGTGAACTACAGCGACGCGGCCTGGAGCGGGTTGCTCACGCAGGTCAACGGCTCGACCGATCCGGTGCTGCTGTCGAACCTGAAGAGCGAGGCCGCGCTGCTGGTCGCGAACAACCTCGCGCCGGCTTCCCGCTCGACGTCGATCGGTTCGGTCGCTTCGCCGGCCGCGATGAAGCTGCGCCAGACGCCGACCTTCGACGGCATCGCGCCGACGACGAAGGAACGCCCGGCACTGCAATACCAGGGCATCTTCAAGCCGCGCAAGGTAGTGACGCAGTAACGGTGCGTGCTCGGCCGGCGCCGCGCAGCCTGCGGCGCCAGCCGGCGTACCGGTCTTCCCGACCTTTGACGGGCCTCGCGAGCGAGGCCTTTTTTATTTCTGCGCGGCCCCGCGGTGCCCCGCCGCGAGTCGCCCCTTCGCCGTCACGCCCACGCGGAATCCCACGCCGGCTGCGCGAACCACGTTGCCAGGAACGCGACGAGCCGCGACGCACGCGCGCTGCCGCGAGCCTGCTGGCGCAACACGTGGATCGTCGCGTGCTCCGGCGTCGCGGCGACGCCCAGCCGGCGCGCGGCCGCCGAGAAGCTCTGCTGGTCGACCACGTCGACGAACAGCGCCAGGTGCGGGGAAAGGAAGTCGTCCATTCAGCGGTCTCGGGTTTTGCCATGCGCAAATCGCAAAACAATCATCCGCCTTTGCACATTTCCGCGTCGATTCGGCCCGACTAGACTGCATTCATGCTGTCCACCCGTTGCACGCGCCGGCCCGCCGGGCAGCGCGGCAACCATCCGCCCCGGAGATCATCATGCGCAGCATCCGCTTCGACGCCCCCGCCGCCGACATCGAGTCGCTCGACGCGCGCGTCAGGGAAATCGACCCACCCGTGCCGGCCGACGGCCAGATGCTGATCGAGGTACGCGCGGCCGGCGTCAACCCGAGCGACGTGAAGGCCGCGCTCGGCCGCATGCCGCACGCGGTGTGGCCGCGCACGCCCGGGCGCGACTGGGCCGGCATCGTACGAGACGGCCCTGCCGAATGGATCGGCGCGCCCGTATGGGGATCGGGCGGCGATCTCGGCGTGGGGCGCGACGGCTCGCACGCGGAATGGCTCGTGCTCGACGCGGCACTGGTGCGCCGCAAGCCGGCCGTGCTGACGCTCGACGAAGCGGCCGGCGTCGGCGTGCCGTTCGTCACCGCGTACGAGGGGTTGCGCCGGGCCGGCATGCCGACGGCCGACGACGTCGTGCTGGTGTTCGGCGCGAACGCCAAGGTCGGCCAGGCCGCGATCCAGCTCGCGACCGCGCGCGGCGCGACCGTGATCGGCGTCGAACGCGGCCCCGGCGGCTATCGTGG
Source organism: Burkholderia sp. S-53 (assembly GCF_025560745.1). NCBI lineage: Bacteria > Pseudomonadati > Pseudomonadota > Betaproteobacteria > Burkholderiales > Burkholderiaceae > Burkholderia > Burkholderia sp. S-53. Next base: position 486,472 of record NZ_CP090483.1, on the reverse strand, counting down.
CCACGCATCGGGCGACGTGCACATGATCGACGCGTCGCGCTGGCCCGTCGCCGACGCCGTGCACGCCGCGACCGGCGGCCACGGCGCGGACATCGTCTACAACACGGTCGGCAGCCCGTATTTCGAAGCCGCGAACGCATCGATGGCGATCGGCGCGCGGCAGATCTTCATCTCGACGATCGACCACAGCGTGCCGTTCGACATCTTCGCGTTCTATCGCGGCCAGCACACGTACGTGGGTATCGACTCGATCCAGCTCGGCGGCGCCGCGGTCGCGCAGATCCTCGACACGCTCGCGCCCGGCTTCGGCAACGGCACGCTGCGCCCGTTCCCGATCGGCGACGGCTACGTGTACCCGCTCGAACGCGCGCACGACGCGTATCGCGCAGTGCTGGCCGGCGCGCGCGAGCGCGTCATCCTCAAGCCCTGACGCCGGACCGCACGGGAGAGACCACCATGATGGATTACGCGACTTCGCTCGCGGCGGGCCTCGGCGTCGGCGTGCCGTACGCGCTGCTGCAGGTGCGCTCGCCGGCCCCGCCGCTCGTCGCACTCGCCGGCCTGCCCGGGATGGTGATCGGCGAACGCGCGATCGCGCTGCTGCGTTGATGCAGCGCCGGCGCTAGCGATCGTCGCGACGGCGGAACGCCCACCATGCGGCAAGCCCCGTGAAGCCCGCGACGAGCAGCACCATCAGCCAGAAGCCGTGCTTGTTCTCCGAGAACGGCACGCCGCCGACGTTCATCCCGAAGAAGCCGGCGACGATGTTGATCGGCAGCGCGATCACGGTCACGAGCGTCAGCGTGAACAGCGTCCGGTTGTTCTGCTCGTCGAGACGCGACCCGATCTCCTCCTGCAACAGCTTGATCCGCTCGTTGAGCCCCGACAGATCCCCAAGCACCAGCGAGAACTCCTCGGTCGATTCGCGCAGCTCCTGCACGTCTTCCACGTGCAGCCACGCGGGCGGCTTCGCGAGCAGCCGGAAGATCGACCCGGGCTCGGGCGCGAGCATGCGCTGCAGGCGCGTCAGCGTGCGGCGCATCGCGCCGAGCTCGATGCGGCTCGACGTGAGCCGCTGCGACAGGAAGCGATCCTCGATTCGATCGACGTCGACGCTCGTGCGCCGCATGATCTGGATCAGCAGGTCGGCCTGGTCGCGCAGCAGGTGCACGAGCAGTTCCGCGGGCGACCGAAACTGCTCGCCGTCACGCACGCACGCGCGCAGCGTGTCGACCGAGCGCAGCGGCTTGAGTCGCGCAGTAACCATGATGCGCCGCTCGACGTGGACGAACAGCGTCGCGATCTCCGACGGCGTCAGTTCGAGATTGAACATCACGTCGTTGACGATCGCGCGCAGCGCGCCGTCTTCCTGCTCGATGCGCGTCGAGCGCGAACCTTCGTGGAGAAATTCGAAGAAGCTGTCGGGCAGCTCGAGATGCGTGCGCATCCAGCGCTCGCTCGCGCCGTGCGCGAGATTGAAGTGCAGCCAGACGAAATCGTCCGACGCGGCCGCATCGTGCGCGCGGCACGTGCGCAGCCACGCGGCGGCGGCATCGGCGTCGAGCGTCGCGCCGGATCCGCCCGGAACGAAGCGGAAGCCGCACACCATGCCGGACGTATCGGCGCCGTAAGTCTGTACGATCAGGTCCATCGTGTCGAAAGTCGTACGGCGCGCGGCGCGCCGCACATCGCGGGTCGCGGGCCCGCGCCGGGAAAGGAAAGGAGACGTATGCCCGACGGGCGTGACGCACGCGTGACAGCGTCACCCGGCATGATACCGGCGGCTTCCGTGCCCCAAAGCAACGCGCCGCCCAACGGGCGGCGCAGATACGGCATGGCGGCATGCGCAGGACGCGTTACTGCCGCGTCTCCGCCTGTGCTGCGTTCGGGCAAGCCGGATCCTTGCCCCAGTGGCCGTCGCAGACGCGCCAGCGGCACAACTGATCCTCGAAAAAGCCGCGCTCCGAACACTCCTTCACGCGCGCTCCAAGCGAGCCGGTCGTCGCGGCCGCCTTGGTCGGCACGGCCTGCGCCTTCTGTGCGGCGAGTTTCTTGTCGGCCGGCTTCGTGCGCGCGACGAGCGCCGCGAGCAGATCGGCATCCGGATCGTCCTTCCCGGCCGCCTTCGCATTCGCGGTACGCGTCGACGCCGCGTCGCGGCGCTTCTTCGCCTGCGCGAGCTCGGCTTCCTGTTCCTTGCGGCGCTTGCGGGCTTCGGCCTTCGTCTCGGCCTTCGTGTCGGCCTTGGCGTGTGCCGCGACCTTCGCGTTCTTCGCGGCGTCGGCCTTCGCGGTTTTGGTCGTCGCTGCCGCGGCGGCCGTGGCGGCTGCGGCTGCACCGGCCGTCGCCGCGCCCGATGCGTCGTCGGCGCCATTGGCGAGCGCGCGCGACAGGCGGCTGCTGTCCGCGCCGGACGCGGACGATGCGGATGCAACGGTCTGGGAAGCCGAATCGTCGTTGACGATCGTCGCCGGTTGCGCGGCGGACGCGCCATTCTGCGCGACCTGCACGGTGGCCCCGCTGGCCGGTGCGGCCTTGGCCGGCGCAGCCGCTGCGGGCGCGGCCGCTGCCGTGACGGCGGCGGCCTGCTCCCCCGAAGGCTGCTGCATGCGCCACGCGCCCCAGCCGCCGACGGCAACCACCAAGGCCACGACGGCCGCGATCGGTGCCTTCAGCGAACGGCGCGCCGGTTCGGCGGACGGCGTGACACGCCCTTCCAGATTCGCGAGAATGCGAGACTGCTGAGCTCCTCCGGTGCCTTCCGGTTTAGTATCGGACAGCAGGCTGGGTGGAGTTTTCGAATTTGAATTTTCCGGCGCACTCATTCAGCGTCTCATTGAATCCTGGTTTAATTCACCGCGATAATATAGCCCGGCCTCTCAAAGCAGCCTGATTCTAAGAGCAAGCATTGCAAAACACAATCAATTCCAATTTCCGGGGATTTCGTTGATTGCCGTCGCACTCGTCGCCTATTTCGCCCTTGCCGTCGCGGTTGCGGCACTGTTGCTTTTACCGGGTATCCGCGCGACCGTTTTCGAGTCCGTCGCCCAGTTTCACGGCCGTCTTACGCGCCGTGCGAACGATCGCGCCACCCGCACGCGAAGTCAGATTGTTAAATCGGCAAGCGCTACGCGCGGCGCATTAAACGATGTGCAAAATTTACTGGTTCGGCGGCGCTTGATGATTATGGTATCGGCAGGTATTCTTGCGACGCCGCCATTGGTCGCCATTGCGTTACGCGGCCGGCAATTGTTCCAGTACGACGACACGGCGCGCGTGCCCGACGAGAAGATCGCCGCGCTGCTGCAGGGCGAACAGCTTGTGCCGCCCCTGCCGCTGCCGCCGGAAGTCTTCGCCACCAAGGAAGTCGAACAGGTGCGCCCGGCGCTGAAGGACGCGAGCCGCGACTGGAACCTGCTGGACCCGGATTTCCGTACGCGTTTGCTGCTGGTCTACAAGATCATGCACGAACAATATGGTTATGAAATGGCGCTGCTGGAAGGTTACCGGAGCCCGGAACGGCAAAACCGGCTGGCACAGATGGGCAGCAACGTGACCAATGCGGCGGCCTTCCAGAGTTATCACCAATTCGGGCTGGCGGCCGACAACGCGTTCCTGCGCGACGGCAAGCTGGTCATTTCCGAGAAAGATCCGTGGGCGATGCGCGGCTACCAGTTGTACGGCCAGGTCGCCGAGCAGGTCGGCCTGACCTGGGGGGGCCGATGGAAAATGATGGATCTCGGGCACGTGGAATACCATAAACCCGGTTTTAAACTGGGACGCGGCAGCTAGCCAGGGCTGCCGGACAGGAAATAATGAGGGCGGCATGGGGCTTTTTAATATCCCGGCAGGAAACGATACGGGCGACGCAAAAAATCGGGCATTCCGGTGCGCGATTTTTTGCGGCCGCCGCTTCCGTTTTAAATCTCACAGCGTCCTTTCATTAATGCGCGCGCCTTCTCCGATGCCGCGGGCGCATTGATGCCAGCCCCCTTCATCCCGTTTGACAGCATGGCGACACATCGCGGCGCCACCCTTGCCGCTCGGCGCGCCTGCGTCGCCTTACCGAATCGCACCGGAACCTGAACGTCCTATGCAACGCATCCTCAACGTGCTGACTCATCCGCGTACGCTCTCGATCGTCGGGATCGTCGCGCTAGCGGCCATCCTCTTCATCGTCGCCGACATGCTGCAGCTCCCGCTGCTGTGGGCGGCGATCGCCTTCGCGGCGATCCTCGCGCTGTGGCTCGTCGTCGCGCTGTGGCGCCGCTGGCGCGTGAAGCGCGCGAACCAGCAGCTCGGCCAGGTGCTGGAAGAGCAGGCGGAAACCGGCAAGATCGCGGCACCCGCCGCCGCCGCGCTCGCGCCAGACGCGAAGACGGCCGACCTCGACGTGCTGCGCACGCGCCTGTCGGACGCGGTGAAGACGATCAAGACGTCGAAGATCGGCCAGGTCTCGGGCGGCTCCGCGCTGTACGAACTGCCGTGGTACATCGTGATCGGCAACCCGGCCGCGGGCAAGAGCAGCGCCGTGCTCAATTCGGGCCTGCAGTTCCCGTTCGCGGACAAGAACAGCGCCGTCATCCACGGCATCGGCGGTACGCGTAACTGCGACTGGTTCTTCACGACCGAAGGGATCCTGCTCGATACGGCCGGCCGCTATTCGGTGCACGAGGAAGACCGCAGCGAGTGGCTCGGCTTCCTCGGCCTGCTCAAGCGCTATCGTCCGAAGGCGCCGATCAACGGCATCATCGTCACCGCGAGCATCGCCGAACTCACCGGCAACCGCCCCGAATTCGCGATCAACCTCGCGAAAAACCTCCGCCAGCGCGTTCAGGAGCTGACGGAAAAACTCGAGGTGTTCGCGCCGGTCTACGTGATGTTCACGAAGGCCGACCTGATCACCGGCTTCACCGAATTCTTCAGCAGCAGCGACAAGCACGAGTACGACCGCGTGTGGGGCGCCACGCTTCCCTACGAGCCCGACGACAAGCGCGACGTCGTCGCGCAGTTCGACACGCACTTCGAGGAACTCTACGAAGGGCTGAAGGAGATCAGCGTCGCGCAGCTGGCGCTGTCGCGCGGCAACCAGCTGTCGCCGGGCCAGTTGAGCTTCCCGCTCGAATTCTCGACGATCAAGCCGTCGCTGCGCGCGTTCCTCGCGACGCTGTTCGAGAACAACCCGTTCCAGTACAAGCCGATCTTCCGCGGCTTCTATTTCACCAGCGCGCTGCAGGAAGGCGAAACCAGCAGCACGGCCGCGCAGCGCATCGCGCACCGCTTCGGCCTCGACGCGAACGCGCTGCCGAAGCCGCACAGCGCGTTCTCGAAGAACGGCTTCTTCCTGCGCGACCTGTTCTCGAAGGTGATCTTCGCGGACCGCCAGACGGTGCGCCAGTTCGCCAGCCCGACCAAGACGCGGCTGCGCTACGCGACCTTCTTCGGCTTCGTCGCGGCGCTCGCGATCGCGCTCGGCGGCTGGACCTGGTCGACGATCGGCAACCAGCAGCTCGTCTCGAACGTGCAGGCCGACCTCGACAACGTCACGCGCCTGCAGCAGGGCCGCAACGACCTGCAGTCGCGCCTGCAGGCGATGGACATCCTCGAAGACCGGATCGAGCAGCTCGAGCAGTTCCGTCGCGACAAGCCGCTGTCGGTGTCGCTCGGCCTGTACCAGGGCGACCGTCTCGAGCAGCACCTGCTGACCGAGTACTACAACGGCGTGCGCCAGATCCTGCTGGCCCCCGTGTCGCAGAACCTCGCGTCGTTCATGAAGGACGTGAACGCGCACCCCGAACAGCTCGTGCCGATGACCCGCCCGCCCGAATCGGGTGCCGTGCAGGGCGGCGCGATGCAGGTCTCGACCAACGCGGCAGGCGCCGCGCAGGCCGGTGCCGCGCTGGCCGCGTCCGGCACCGCGCCGGCCGCCGCGCCGCAGCAGCCGGCCGCACCGCAGGGCGGTCTCTACAGCGACGCGTCGCCGACCAACGTGCAGGACGCGTACAACGCGCTCAAGACGTACCTGATGCTGTCCGACAAGCGCCACGTCGAGCAGGCGCACCTGACCGACCAGCTCGCCCGCTTCTGGCGCGGCTGGCTCGAGACGAATCGCGGCAACATGCCGCGTGACGAGATGATCAAGAGCGCGGAGCGCATGATCTCGTTCTACCTCGCCCGCGTGAACGACAACGACTGGCCGATGATCGACGCGAACCTCGCGCTCGTCGACCAGACCCGCGAGAACCTGCGCCGTGTCGTGCGCGGGATGCCGGCCCGCCAGCGCGTCTACGAGGAAATCAAGGCGCGCGCGTCGACCCGCTTCGCGCCGATGACCATCGCGCGCATCGTCGGCGACGGCAACCAGGGGCTGGTGGCCGGCAGCTACGCGATTCCGGGCACGTTCACGCGCGAAGCGTGGTTCGACTACGTGCAGCCGGCGATCCGCGACGCGGCGACCAAGGAACTGCAGGCGAAGGACTGGGTGCTGAATACGTCGACGCAGGACGACCTGACGCTCGAGGGCAGCCCCGAGCAGATCCAGAAGACGCTGGTCGGCATGTACAAGACCGAGTACGCGCAGCACTGGCAGAAGTTCATGCAGGGCATCGCGGTGCAGGGCTTCAGCAGCTTCGGCCAGGCCGTCGACGGGATGAACCGCCTCGGCGACCCGCAGGATTCGCCGATCCGCAAGATCCTCGATACCGCGTACGACCAGACGTCGTGGGACAACCCGTCGCTCGCGAACGTGGCGATCAAGAAGGCGCAGACGGGCGTCGTGAACTGGGTCAAGCAACTGTTCTCGCGCTCGCAGGCCGGCCAGGTGGCGGCCGCCAACATCGACATCAACGGCAATCCGGCCGACGTGCCGATGGGTCCGATCGGCCAGGAGTTCATCGGGCTCGCGCGGATCGTCGCGACGCATGACGGCACGTCGATGCTCAAGGGCTACATGGATTCGCTGTCGAAGGTCCGGACCCGCTTCAACGTGATCAAGAACCAGGGCGACCCCGGCCCCGGCGCGCGCCAGCTGATGCAGCAGACTCTCGACGGCAACGGTTCGGAACTCGCCGATTCGCTGAAGCTCGTCGACGAGCAGATGCTGACGGGCCTCACCGATTCGCAACGCAAGTCGCTGCGTCCGCTGCTCGTGCGGCCGCTGATGCAGGCGTTCGCGGTCGTGATCCAGCCGGCCAGCACCGAAGTCAACAAGGTGTGGAACGCGCAGGTCTACCAGCCGTTCCAGAACTCGCTCGCGACGAAGTACCCGTTCGCGGCGAATGCGAAGGTCGAGGCCGGCGCCGGCGAGATCGCGCAGGTGTTCGGTCCGGACGGCGCGATCGCGAAGTTCGTCGGCACGACGCTCGGGCCGCTCGCGGTGCGCCGCGGCGACACGCTCGCCGCCCGCACGTGGGGCGACATGGGCATCGGGCTCACACCGGACTTCACGAACGGCTTCGCGCGCTGGGTCGCACCGCTCGCGGGCGGTGCGGCAGGCGGCGCGGCCGCGGCGTCCGAGCCGCAGACCGTGTTCCAGATCCTGCCGCAGCCGAGCACGGGCACGACGGAATACACGATCGCAATCGACGGCCAGCAACTGCGCTACCGCAACACGCCGCCGCAGTGGACCAACTTCGTGTGGCCGAACCCGCAGGGCTCGGCGGGTGCGACGCTGTCCGCGACGACCTTCGACGGCCGCACGGTGCAGCTCGTCAACGAGCCGGGCCGCTACGGTCTCGAGAAGCTGATCAACTCGGCGCAACGCAAGCGCCGTCCGGACGGCACCTTCGACCTGACGTGGACGCAGGGCAGCGTGAACGTGTCGGTGACGATGCGCATCATCAGCACGTCGCAACCGACGGCCGGTGGCGGCGACCAGCCGCAGCAGCAAAGCCTGCGCGGCCTGCAACTGCCGTCGTCGGTCGCCGACGCGAGCGCGGCTGCCGCGCAGAACGCGACCCAGTCCGGCACGGGCACGCCGGGCGCAGCGCCGGCCGTCGCGGCCGCCAACGCAACGAATGCACAGGGGGCGCAATGACGCAAACCGTACAGGCGCAAATCGCCTACTTCGGCAAGATCCCGTCGCGCGGCGACTTCGTGAAGAGCCAGCACAATCCGCAGTTGCTGCAGACGCTCGATCGCTGGATCGCGCAGGCGCTCGAACTGCTGGCGGAAGATCCGCGCTGGAAGCTCGTCTACGAGGATGCGAAGCCGATGCATTTCGCGTTCCTCGGCTCGCGCAGCAAGCTCGCGATCGCGGGCCACATGGTCGCGAGCCACGACGTGTCGATGCGCCGCTTCCCGTTCCTCGGCGCAACCGCGCTCGAGGTCGACCGGCCGCTCGCGTTCCTCGCGCGCAGCCCGCTCGCATTCGCGCGGCTGTGGTCGCGCGTCGCCACGCAGATGCCGCCGCTGCTCGGCAAGGACGAGCCGCCCGGCGCGCTGCAGGCGCTCGGCGACACGCAGGTGCCGATCGACGTCGGCGGCCCGGGCACGTCGCATGACGGCACCTTCAACGATTTCGTCGAACACCAGTCGCTGTATGGCCTGCAGCAGATGCTGCTCGAAAGCGGGCACCCGGTGCGGCTGCGCGGCGCGATGCTCGCGCTCGGCTCGCTGCTGCGGCCGGTGATGCAGAGCGGCTCGTCGCACATCGAGCGCGGCCTCACGCTGCCGCTGCCGGTCGATCCGTTCTACCGCAGCCTCGTCGCCGCGTTCTGGCTCGAACTGATCGCGCCGTTCGTCGCGCAGGCCGACTTCGAGCTCGCGATCTTCATCGGCTCGATCGCCGAGCGCGAACGGCTCATCATCGGCTTCAACGGCGCGTCGGCGAAGACGCTGCTGAGCGTTGTCGATCCGCAAACCTACGCCGCCCACAACATCGACATCGACGATCCCGAGTGGATCGACGCCCATGCGCAAAACGATCACCAGATCAGCAAGCTCGTCAGCTACCTCGACCAACCGCAACTCTCGCTGCGCGTCGCGATCGACGCGTTCCGCGAAGCGTTCATCGGAGGCTGACGGGATGCATCGCACGAATTACGTCCTCGCCGCCCTCCTCGCCGCCGGCCTGTTCGCGAGCGGCGCGAGCTTCGCGCAGAACACCGGCGCGACCGTCACGCCGGTCGGCAACGGCGCAGTCGCGACGACCGCGCTGCCCGCGAACGCCGGCGCCACGCCGGCGACAGCGTCCGGCACCGTCGTGCACGGCACGGCCGGCACGATCACGCCGCCGCCCGCGAACGCGGCGCCCGGCCAGGTCGTCGCCGGCGGCAAGGTGCCCGACGAAGCGACCAAGGCCGCCGTGCTGCAGAAGCTGCGCGACACCTACGGCGCGGCGAACGTCGTCGACCAGATCGAGGTCGGCGACGTCGCGACGCCGCCGAACTGGAGCGCGAACGTGCAGAAGCTGCTCGGCGCGCAGCTCAAGCAGATCAGCAAGGGGCAACTGAAGATCAACGGCACGCAGATCGAGATGAAGGGCGAGGTGCACAACGAGGCGCAGCGCCAGCAGCTCGCGAGCGACATGGCGAACACGCTGAACCCGACCTACACGATCAAGAACGGGCTGCGCGTGTCGGCGTCCGAGCAAGGTGTGCTCGACCAGACGCTCGCGAACCGGACGATCGAGTTCGAGACCGGCAGCGCGACGCTGACGCCGCAGGGCAAGCTGATCCTCGACCAGATGGCGGCCGCACTCTCGAAGATGCAGAACCGCACGGTCGACATCATCGGCCACACCGACAACTCGGGGAACCGGACCTCGAACATCGCGCTGAGCCAGGCGCGCGCGGATGCGGTGAAGGGTTACCTGATCACGAAGAGCATCCCGCCGCAGCAGATGACGACGACGGGCGTCGGGCCGGATCAGCCGATCGCGCCGAATGACACGGCGGATGGAAGGGCGCGGAATCGGAGGATCGAGTTCCGGGTGGGGCAGTAAACCGCGCGCATTGCCACCGCACGGGCCGGTGTTTGCATTGCTTCGGCGAATGCGGTTCGCACGGTGCGTCGACAGGCGTGTCGACATGCCGGCCATCTACTCCCTCGCGGTCGGAGGGCGCGTCCTGGCCCGCTGCCTCAATCGCCAGTCGACACGACCGGTTTCCCAAGAACTGCCCCCGGCCGACGCGGCATGCCGATCATCAACAAGCTGCCCGTGACGATAACGCCAGCTAGAAGCTGCGAACACGGGTACAGCAGCGCCGTCGAGAACAACAACGAATCCGCCGACACCGGCCCCAGATTCGCTATGAAAATTACACGGCATCTGTCGGGTATGACGCTTCGTTCTGTCGTTTCAGTCAGTTAATGCGGGTGGATCTTCGCCATGTGCTTTCAGACCGCGCCGGCGCCAGATAAATCGCAAATCGGTAGATCGTATCGATGACGCCGGCGCGTGTAAGGAAACGGCCGGCGGGTAATTGCTTCTGGCGCTTCGATTTGATTTGATATCGAGTCGAGGCCACGCCATCTGCATAAGGCGTATCTGAATCATTGAACACACCGACGACAAGTCGCGGCGTCCCCTTGCCTGCTTCCCAAGCCACATCATTTCGCTGCAAGCAAACGCATGTTCACGAACCGAGAATGACCTTTTTTCCAGTCCTTTTTTCTAGCCTCAACGGCAAATACACTCGAAAAAAAAGAGATTTCACGTAGAAATTCCCGAGAATATAAATTGACATCGGAAACGCGACAAGCGACAAAACAACGCATATCGCATGCGGACCAACATTATCACTGAAAATATGATTCGCATTCATTCCAAATGCCGCAGCAAAAGGCGCCAAATATCCGACCACCGACAACACCGAACCTTTCAATGGATTTCTCGACGTCAACTGATCGATATACCCACCGCGAGAATTACGAAAAATCAAACTCTTGCCATCGTCGTGATAAATTGTACCCAGAACCGCCTCCTTCAGTGCAGCGCGGCGAAAATCCAAAAAAACCATGAAGGCGTGTCGCCCGATAATACCGAAGCAAATCACGACCACTGAAGCCTTCAAAACCACGGGCATCGGTATATACAATATGTAAAACAACCAAATCAACGCAATCATCAACCACGGAACCAGCGCCAACATGGAGACAACGCCTTCAACCCAGAGCCTGCGCGATTGCCGATTCGTCACATAGTGGAAATACAACACAACCGACACGAAAACCTGGATGACCAACACCAGCTTCCACAAAGAATCCGCCATCACACCCAGTTGCGAGAACACATAATACATGCCAGCGACAAGCAAACCAAACACCAACTCAATTGCCGCCAGCTTACCATGCAAATCTATCGGCGAACCATCATCAACATCGGATTGAATCGTCATCAAGTTTTAATCCCAAAATAAACCACATCGAAATACACATCTATGGGATCATAATCCATTTTGAACCAGAATAATAATCACCATAATCCTTAGGCAATTTTTCCTCGAGCACTTTACCAGCCTTTCGTATCATAGCCTCGATCTCATTTGCTATCGCCTTGGGATTATGAAACAGAAGTTTTACAAATTTTTTCCCACTAGCATCAAACAAGTAATCAACAAGCAACCCAACGCCCGCAATCAAAACAAAGCCACCTATTGCCAAAGCGCCAACCGTTACCCCTGTCGCCGCGGCCGCAGTCACAACAGCCGCGTTAACAAGACTTATTGCCGCACCAACCAAGGCTGCCTTGAAAGCGTCAACCAGCAATATTGCGACTAAATCGCGGAAATCCTGAGCCGGGTCCGAAAACCAGACAAATGTGTCTATTCCGGCACCGATAAAAAATGCAATCAGTGAATTTCCGGCAAAAGATCCCTTGGCTGCGTTCCATGCCGCTGCTCCGGCGGATGACAATGACCCCGCCCCTCCGGCTATCGTCGCCAGCTTAGTGCCAGCCTGCACCTCTCGTTGATAGCCGACCAATAGAAATCCCAGAGTTTTCCAATCCTCCGGGACAGTGGAGAACGTGAGCACCGTCTCACCACCACGCTTAACCAAATAAAACGATCTTTTAAAAAAGTCCCTCGCCCAGGGTTCATTTCCATACCAGGCATCTCTGATATACGCACCGATATTTCCGGCCTGCATAAGCAACCAGTTTCTCGATATAACATCATGAGGATTTGGCTTAAACTCGTATGGCTTGTCACCTTCTTTGAAAAAACTAAGCACCCAATTAGGCTCCTCCACCCCGACATTCCGCTTCACGCTAAACATGTGAATGGAGTAATTTATTTCCCGACCGTCCTTGGAAAAATTCAACGCCTCATTAGAATAAATATTGGCAACCCCCGTCGTCGACCTTTTTGACTGAAACGGACTATCGCTCAACTGACTGGGCGAATCACCCTTGGATTGTGCCTGGCGAGCCCGATCCAGAGCCGACATTAGAGATGGCGACGGAGGGTTACCGCCTAGCACTCCGGCATCCGAAATTCGAATTAAATCCTTCGCCCACTCTTTGTCGTTGTGGAGTGTAATCAGAACCGGCGCTGGTTTATCCTTCGGATCGTCCGTACAACCCTTTGTGCAGTCTATCTTGCTGATCGGATAGCGCCCCAGCACCTTTTCACCTTCTTTGAGAATCAGGCTACCCTCGAAAGTACGACCGATCCAGATGTAGCATGGCTCCCCATCCTTGAACGTGGTCTGGCCGGCATTCACTTTCCGCTTCGTGTCATAAAAGCGCCCGTTGGGTTGATCGGGATGCGTCGTGGTGACGGTATAAGTTGCGCCTGGGTGAAGCTTGATGTCGAATACCACGTCCCGGTGCTTGCGCAACAGCACCGTCAACTCCGTCTCGGCCGCGCAGTTGACTGCCTCCCCCGGCAGATCGATACAAACGTTATGCTGAACAAGCGGCCTGCCCATTTCACTCTCCCGTCCGTTTGACCTGGCTGGCCACGAACTCGTCAAAATCGATGTTCTTCAATTCCGCCTTGCCTTCGGAATCGAGCGCGACGCTATGCTCGGTCCCGTCCTCGGTCGCGAACTTGATCGGCTCCCCGTGCGGCACGTTCCCGTCGGCGTCGACATAGCGAATCCGCATGTCCGCCTTGCGGCCTTCCGTCTTGAACGTCTTGTGCAGGCTCGTCGGGCCGCTGAACGCGTGCTGCCCGCCCTTCACGTCGATTTTCCCCGGCGCGTGAATCTCGATGTTGCCGTCCTTGATCCGGACGTACGCGCCGCCCGACGTCAGCAGGATTTCCTGCTTCGCGACGCCTTCCATCGACGCCGTCGCGGACAACACTTTGACGGCTTTCTGCGCGGTCATCTCGACGTTGTCGTTGTGGGCCTGTATCTCGACCGGACCTTTGCCGGCAAAGAACTTCATGCCCGCGTTCTGCACGAACAGGCTGAGCTTCTCCTTGACGCTCGCCACCAGCGACTTGCCGCTCGCGAGATGCGTACTTTGACCGCTGACAAGATTGATGTGCCGGTCTGCAGCCAGATGCACGCTCTGCTGCGACGCCACCCCGATCCCCGCCGGGCTCGCGAACAGCATCACCGGTTCCTTGAACGCATTCGCGCTGCCCGTCCCGCCGCCCGCGGTCCTGCCGCCCGACGACGCACCCGCCACACTGTTCTTCGTTGCGTCGGTGAATTGCTTCAGCGCATCGTGCCCGGTGCCGAGGCTTTCGGCCTGATGCATTTCACTGACCTGCGACATCGACTCGAGCAGCCCGTCGGCATTGGCGAGCTGCTGCTGCGCTTCGCTCACATCGAGCGGCTGGCTGTCCGCCTGCTTCGGATGCGTCGTGACATACAGCCCTTGTGCCGCACGCACCGCACCGTAAGCATCCGTGCGCAGGTCGAAGCCCGAGCCGAGATACGCGCCGCGCGTGTTGCCGCTCTGTTCGATCAGATAGCCGAGATGCAGCAGCGAATTCGCGCTGCTGCTGAACAGGCGCGCACGGTTCTGCCCGGTCGCGTCGTCGAGCACCATCTCGTTGTGCCCCGATCCCGCATACTCCTTCGACCGGAAGCCCGACAGGATCCCGTCGCTATGCCACTGCGGCTTGGTCGCCCCGTTGTAGACGCGATGCATCACGATCGGCCGGTCGCAGTCCCCGCCGATATAGCCGATCAGCACTTCCTCGCCGACCCGCGGAATATGGACGCTGCCGTAACCGCCGCCGGTATCCGACTGAACGACGCGCACCCAGCACGACGCGTTTTCGCGGCCCTCGCTCTGCCGGTCCCAGACGAACATGACCTTGATCCGGTTCAGTGCGTCCGTGTAGACCTCCTCGCCCTTCGGCCCGACGACGACAGCCGTTTCGAGCTGCATCTCGGGCTTCCGGTGCTCGAACGGGCTGCGATACGGCACAACCGCGCGTTGCGCTTCGACTTCGACCAGATAGAACCCGGCCGAACCGTCGTCATGCCCGATTTCGAATGCGGCCGCTTCACCGTGGCCGGCTTTCACCTGCGCCAGCCGATCCTGCAGGCTGTGCGGAAAATTCGCTTCATGGTCCGAGATCGGCAGGTTGTTCTCGATGTACCGCGACACCTTCAATGTCGCGAATTCCCGGTCCTGCGCCGCATCGCGGTCGTGCTCGGGGTGATCCGCCAGCGTGAAGCGCCGGCCGGCATCGATCCCGCGCACGCCGCCCACGCCGAAGAAACGCTTCGCGCGCGACTCCCATTGTTCCAGGCGAATCTTCGACAAGTGTTCGCCGCGGTCCTGGCCCGCATACGTATACGCACCGGTGTATTCGTAGATTTCGGCCTGCTCCGGCAGATCCCCTTGACCGGCCTTGGTCGGCAACGTCGTGCCGTTCGGGTTGCCCGGCGACGACGGTGACTTATAGTCGAACGTACGCGTCGTATGCAACGTGCTCTGCAAGGTCCGCGACGCGGTCCATTGCGTGAAGCCGGCGGTTTCGCTTCCCGTTCCCGACCGGCCGAACCTGACGGTTTTCGGCGACAGCTCATCGACGGCATGCAGGTCATCGGTCACGACGAGCGTGTGCGCGTTGCCGTCCTCGCTATGCCGCCAGAAACCGAACAGCCCTTCGTCTTCCATCAGGCGATGCACGAAGTTCCAGTCGGTTTCGCTCTGACGGCAGTACGAGCGCGACGGCAATGGCTTCGACAGCGCGAACTGATACTGCCCCTTGGCCTGCGGATGCGCGTCGAATACATCGGCGAGGATCGCATCGACACTCTGGTCCTGCCAGTACCGCATGTCGCTGCGGAACTTGAGGAAGTGCATCCACGACGCGAAAGTCAGCTGATAGCTCGACAGGCTGCCGTCCGCGCCGAGCCTGCGCGCCGTATGAATATAGCCGTTGATCGGCAGATACGACTGGTTCGCCTGCTGAATCCACAGCGTCATCGGCTTCGCGATCAGCGTCTTGAGCTCGATGTCGCTCGCGGTGGAAACGAGATCGAGCGTGACGCTGAAGTCGCGCCCCAGTTCGGAATGGGTCACGGCCCGACGCGGCACGAGTGCATTGTTCGGCAACGACGGAATGTCCGTCTTCAGCAGACGATCCTGCTGAATCAGGCCACCGCGAATCGCCTGTGCGAGTTCGGTCACGTTCATGCGTCATCCATCTTGTTGTTTGCCGCGATCCCGCGTGGGCCCGCGCTCTCAGGAAACAGCCCTTCTCTCACGGCACCTCGGACACCTCCGAAGAACCTCGACCCGACGCGGACATTACGACTGCTCGTCCGGCCGCACGCCCAGCAGCTCGCGAATATGCGACAGCGAGCCGTCGTCCTTGACCACGCTCTCGAGCCACTTGTGCAGCGGCATGTCGGCCCATTCGGCGGCCTTGTCGGCGAGGTACGCGACCGGGCTGTGCGGCTCGGTCTGGCGGAAATAACGCGCGACCGCGCGCAACTGGTCGACGGCCTGCGCACGGTTCTGGATGCCGGCGATCATCTGCGTCACCGGAGGACGCGGAGCGGTCTGCGACTGCACGTGGGTCTCCTCGGTCTGGATCGGGTTGCCGAAGCTCGGCTCGATGCGCTCGGGCTGCGCCTGCTGCGCCACTTGCGTGTGCGGCGCGCTGCCCGTATAGCCCTGCTCGCGCGCAAAGCGCTCGGCGAGCCGGTACACCGTCTCGAACGCGTCGCGCGCCTGCCGGAAGCTCGGCGCCGAATCGCCCGCGCGCTCGACGAGCCGCTCCTCGAACGCGTCGAGCGCGAATTCGAATGCCTTCAGGTTCGCCAGCAGCGCCGTGTAGAACGCGATCGACGTCACGCGCCGCGACGCATCGATCTGGTCGATCGACGGCTTGCCGCGCGCGATGTCGTCCGCGTGTTCGGGGTCGCGCTTGATCGACTGCGCGACGTGCTGCGCCACTTCCCAGTCGAGCGTGCTGAACGCGTTCGACGCGCCGTCCGTCAACGGCACCGCGCGCAGCAGCTCGGCCGTGCGGCCGGCCAGCCACGCGACGTTGCCGAGCCGGTACTCGGTGTCGTCGCCTTCGGGCAGCGGGTGCACGTTGCCCCAGAACTCGCGGCACAGACCCTCGAGCAGCGCATAACCTTCGGTGAGGCCGGTGATGCCGTCCTCGAGCGCGAGCGCCTCCGTCAGCCACACGGCGAGCCGCAGGTCCTTCGTGCGCGTGCGCAGCAGCTCGCCCGCATGGTCGACGACGAAGCCCCAGTCGGCCTCCTTGATCTCGGTCACCCATTCGCCCTGGTCGAGCGTCGGATCGTCGTAGCGCCGCGCGTCCTGGATCGCGTCGAATTCGTTCGAAAACAGCAGGTCGTCGCCGCTGGGCGACGCATCGCTGATCGGCGTCAGCAGCTCGGGGAGATTGATCGGCATGGTTCAGTGAATCCGTTGATGCATGAGAGGTCGCACGCGGGGCTCATTCGACGGTGTACGCGAATTCGCCGGCCTCGTCCGCGCGCACCGCGATGCGCGCGATGGCCGCGCCGTCGGCGATCCGGCCGAGCACGTGGCCCGCGATCTCCGGCAGCAGCGTGCCGTTCAGGATATGGTCGACGTTGCGGGCGCCCGAATCGACCTCGGTGCAGCGCGCCAGCACCGCATCGACGAGCGACTCGTCCCATTCGAACGCGGCCTTGTGGTTCGCCTCGATCCGGCGGCGGATCCGCTCGAGCTTCAGCTCGATGATCTCGGCCAGCACGTCGTCGGAAATCGGATAGTACGGCACGACCTTCATCCGGCCGAGGAACGCGGGCTTGAACGTCTTGTACAACTGCGGGCGCAGCGTCTCGGCGAGCGCGTCCGGATCGGGCAGTTCCTCGGCCGGCTTGTTCAGGCACGCCGCCATCACCGCGGTCGACCCGACGTTCGACGTCAGGATGATCAGCGTGTTGCGGAAATCGATCTCCCGCCCTTCCGCGTCGTCCATCGTGCCCTTGTCGAACACCTGGAAGAACATCTCGAGCACGTCGGGGTGCGCCTTCTCGACCTCGTCCAGCAGCACGACCGAATACGGATTGCGGCGCACGGCCTCGGTCAGCACGCCGCCTTCGCCGTAGCCGACGTACCCCGGCGGCGAGCCCTTCAGGCCCGACACGCTGTGCGCTTCCTGGTACTCGCTCATGTTGATCGTGACCATCTTGCGCTCGCCGCCGTACAGGATGTCGGCCAGCGCGAGCGCCGTCTCGGTCTTGCCGACGCCCGACGGCCCGACGAACATGAACACGCCGCGCGGCTTGTTCGGATCCTCGAGGTTCGCGGTCGCGGTGCGCACGCGCTGCGCGATCGCGTCGAGCGCATGATCCTGGCCGATCACGCGCGCGGTGAGCAGCGGCTGCAGGTTCAGCACGGTGTCGATCTCGTCCTTCACCATCCGGCCAAGCGGGATGCCCGTCCACGCGGCGACGATCTCGGCGACGACGTGGCCGTCGACCTGCAGCGGTACCATAGGCTCGGCGCCCTGCAGCGCATGCAGCGCCGCGACGCGTTCGGCGAGCTGGTCGCGCGTCGCCTGCACGTCGACCGGCTGGCCGTCTTCGGACGGGCCGCGCGCCTTGTCGAGCGTGTCGCGCAGTTCGGTGATCTCGGCGACGATCACGCGCTCGGCTTCGTAACGCGCTTCGTCCTTCGCGAGTTGCTCCAGCGCCGTGTCGCGCGCGCCGCGCAGCTCGCCGAGCCGCTCGTCGTGCGACGCGCCGCCGGCTGCCTCGCGTTCCAGCGACGCGATTTCCGCGTCGATCCGCTCGATGCGCTTCTTCGTGTCGTCGATCGCGGCCGGCGTCGCGCTGTGTGCGAGCGCGACCTTCGCGCACGCGGTGTCGAGCACGCTGATCGCCTTGTCGGGCAGCTGGCGGCCGCTGATGTAGCGATGCGACAGGCGCACGGCCTCGGTGATCGCATCGTCGAGAATCCGCACGTTGAAGTGCTTCTCCATCAGGCCCGACATCCCGCGCAGCATCGCGGCCGCGAGCGGCTCGCTCGGCTCCTCGACCTTCACGACCTGGAAGCGCCGCGCGAGCGCCGCGTCCTTCTCGAAGTACTTCTTGTATTCGCTCCACGTCGTCGCCGCGATCGTGCGCAGTTCGCCGCGCGCGAGCGCCGGCTTCAGCAGGTTCGCCGCGTCGTTCTGGCCGGCCTGGCCGCCCGCGCCGATGATCGTGTGCGCCTCGTCGATGAACAGGATGATCGGATGCGCGCTCTTCTTCACCTCGTCGATCACGCTCTTCAGCCGGTTCTCGAACTCGCCCTTCACGCTCGCGCCGGCCTGCAGCAGCCCCATGTCGAGCACGTGCAGCGCGACGCCGCGCAGCGGCGGCGGCACGTCGTCGGCCGCGATGCGCAGCGCGAGCCCTTCGACGACGGCGGTTTTGCCAACGCCGGCCTCGCCGGTCATGATCGGGTTGTTCTGGCGGCGGCGCATCAGGATGTCGATCGCCTGGCGGATCTCGGCTTCGCGGCCGATCACCGGATCGATCTTGCCGTCGCGCGCGCGCTGCGTGAGGTTGGTCGTGTACGTGTCGAGCGCGGGCGTCTTCGACGGGCCGGCCGCGGGCGCGGCACCGTCGGCGGCCGGCGCCACGCCGCCGTCGTCGGTATCGGCCTGGCGCGGCTCGGCTTCGCTCGACCCGGCCACGATCTCGTCGAACTTGTGCTTCAGGTCCGTCACGTTCACTTCCGCGAACTGCGACGACATCCGCTGCGCGAACTGCGCGAGATCCGGCGCGGTCAGCAGCGCGAGCAGCAGGTGCCCCGACCGGATGCGGCCGAGCTGCGAATCGAGCGACGCGATCAGCCACGCCTGCTCGAACAGCGCGATCAGGTGCACGGAAAACACCGGCGTACGCGTGTTGCCGGTCTTCAGACGCGTCAGCTCCCGCTCGAGATCCGCGCGCAGCGCATGCGGATCGACGCGGCTCGCGCGCAGCGCGAGCGGCAGGTCGCCCGCCGGCTCCTCGAGCAACGCGAGGAACAGGTGCTCCAGATCGACCTCGTAATGGCCGCGCGCCAGGCACGCGCTCGCCGCGCGCTCGGCCGCGTGCCGGCACAGCGGGTTCAGTTTCGTGATCAGGGTCTTCAGAGGCGTGCTCATGGCGTCGATCTCAGGTTCGATTGCGTGTTGTTGTCGTTCGGAATCAGTGAATCACGTGCAGTTCGTAGCGGGCGTCCGAGCGGTCGTCGATCGTGTCGCGCGTGCAGAGGAACGCGTCCCAGCCGAGCCGCGAGCCCGCGCCGAGCACGCTCGCGCCGACCTCGGTGCGCTTCAGCACCAGCTTCACCTCGTATTCGAGCGTGACGCCGGCGAGCAGCGTCAGCATTCGTTCGAGCGCGACCGCGTGCGCGCCGCCGGGCAGGAACGCCTCATAGTCGCGCTTGGACAGCGGGCCGACGACGATCCGCGCGCGCATGTCGCGCTGCCAGACGCGTTCGCCGACGAGCGCCGTCGCGCCGAGCACCGCGTTGACCTCGCCGAGCACGCTCAACTGGTCGGGCGGCACGTCGTACCACTTGCCGACGAACTGGTCGATCTTCACCGGCACGCGGAAATAGTCGGACAGCGTGCGCTGCAGGTACGCGGCCGACATCGGCCGGTGTCGCGCGGCCAGCGCGTAGCCGGCAACGGCCTCGTCGAGCACGCCGCCCGCGCCGGCCGCGAGGCTGTCGCGCACCTCGTCGCTCGGCACGCCCGCGATCGCGAGCAGCAGCGGCAGGTAGCGCTCGTCGCGATCGAGCTCGTAATGGAACGGCAGCCGGTATTTCTTCCACGCAGCATAGAACAGCGCGGTCGCGCGGTTCGAAAACACGTCGAAGAACGCGCGCGCAGCATGATCGCGCTTCAGGTGCTCGCGCGCGACGATCTGCTCGGTGTAGTGCAGCGGCAGCGCGCCCTGCCCGCCCAGCAGCCCGAAGAACGCGGGCGTCAGCTCGACGTGGCCGAGTTCGCCGGCCGCAAGCGCGGCGCCGCGCTGCTCGCCCGAGTCGAGCAGCGCGCCGTCGTCGTCAAACGAGCGCGCGCCCTCGATCTCGCTCGGCGGAAAACCGAGCGACAGCGTGTTGCGGAATGCGATGCGCTGCGCGACGACGTCGCCCTGCCGCCATGCGCCGGGGGCATCCGACGCCTGCCGCGCGAACAGCCCTTCGAGCACGCGCACCGCCTGGAAGAACTCGAAGCGGTGCGGCTCGTCGAGCAGCGCGTCGACTACGCCAGGATCGATTCGCCGGTGCGGGGCTTGCATCGGATGATCTCCTCGCCGGTGCGCTTCGACACGGCGACTAATTGAACGAAACTGTTGAGGTGGACGTAAAGCCCGAAGAAGCTGTCGAGCACGCGCACGAACGATGCGAGGCTCGCGCCGACGAAGTGCTCCTCGTCGATCGTCAGGCGGATCTCGATGCCGCGCACGAAGGTCGCGAACGGCTTGCCGGGCAGCCATTGCACGGCGCCGCGCTGCTCGACGCCGGCCAGGCCGTCGATCTGGCGCATCGACACGGCGGTGCGCCGCAGGTCGTACAGCGTCAGCATTTCCTTCAGCGGTGCGAGGCCGTGCGCGACCAGCGACACGTGATTGAGCGCGAGGTGCGATACGAGCCGCCAGTGCGCGGCACGGCCGCGCTCGAAGCGTACGCTCTGCGTCGGGCGGCGCAGCATCGAGATGCCGCTGGTCTGCGCGCCGCCTTCCTGGAACAGGTCGCCGCCCTCGAGACCGAACGCGAGCATCGCCGGCAGGTCGCGGTTCGTGCAGGTGAGGTCGAGGCTCAGCGTGTCGGTTTGCGGCGACGTCGGCTCGAAATCGATGTCGACGATCGAGATCTCGGTTTCGTAGCCGGGGCTCTTCTGCGCGACCCAGTCGTTGCGGCGCGCGAACCAGTAGTGACCGATCCGGGCCGATTCGCCGTGATGCAGCGAATAGAACGGCCGGAACTCGATCACCGATTCCTCATGCGCCTGCTGCCTGACGAGCTTCACCGAATCGATCGAGTACACCTCGTACGCGAACGCGCGGCGCGCCTCGGCGATCACCGGGTACGACACCGCGCGGTGCGTGATGCGGATCGGTTCGCCGTGCTGGCGGAACAGGTTGACGATCGGCGTGCAGAACAGCCGGAAATGGCTCGCCGTCAGCAGCTCGAGCAGCCGCGCAACGTGCGAATCGCTGCGCACGTCCTGCAACACCAGGTGCAGCGTCGCGCGCTGGCAGCGGCCCGACGCGCGCGCGATCGCCGCGAGGTCGAAATCGACGAAATCGAACTTGTCGGGGAACGCGAAGTATTCGGTGAGCAGGCGATACGCGGGATGCGATTTCGCCGGGTAGTCGATCAGCGCGTCGTCTTCGTCGAAGCCGGCCTGCGCGATCGGCAGCTTGCGCAGCGGCGTCCAGCGGCCGTTGCGTTCGGGCTCGACATACGCGCCGAGCACGTTGACGAACAGGCAGTCGGTCAGCGCGGCGACGAACGACTGCTCGCCGTGCAGGTGCGCGCGCAGCGTCGACACCTTCAGCGCGCCGAGATCGAGCTGCGCGGCGAGCGATTCGAACGTGATCGAGATCACGCCCGTCGCGTTGGACGGCAGCACCGTCGCGCTCGGCGCGAGCGCGACCGGCGTGTAGCGCGCTTCCGAAATGCGGATCGGCGCGAGCGTCACGTCGTACGCGGTGCGGAAGCGGCACTGCACGCCGCGGATCGGGCGGCTCTTCAGCTCGGTGCCGCGGTCGATCACGACCGGTTCGGTCTGCTGGCCGGGCGATGCCGGCGTGAACTGCGCGATCGAGCACGACGGGAACGGCCGCAGGTAGTGCGGATACAGCACTTCCAGCAGCGCTTCGGTGAATTCGGGGTAGTCGTCGTCGAGCTTCTTGTTGATGCGCGCGCCGAGCAGCGCGAACGACTCGATCATCCGCTCGACGTGCGGATCCTCGCAATGCTCGCCCGACAACGCGAGCCGTGCCGCGATCTTCGGATAGCGTTCGGCGAAATCTCGCGAATAGCGCCGCAAAAACGATAATTCGCGCTCGTAATACGGCAGCAATTCTTCCATCGACGACCCCGAACCTCAATATTTCCTGCCGGACCTGATCAACCACCGGGCGGTCCGGCCCGCTCGGCGGCTTGATTTACTGCATTCTCGCGGCGCGTGCGCGCGTGACCGAATACTGCAGCGTCGACGGCTGCAGCATCGCGTCGAAGCTCACCGGCTCCTCGGCCGGGTGCACGACGAGCAGCGCCTGGATCGCGAAGTAAAGCGCGTTGGTCGCCTGCTCGTTCAGCTCGAACGTCACCTGAACCTGCTGCAGGCGCGGCTCATGGCGCGCGATGGCCTGCTGGATCGACTTGCAGATGAACGCGCGGTCGTAGTGACTCGCGAGGCTCAGCCCCGCGAAATCGTTCAGCCCGTAGGTCAGCACCGATTTCTGGCATTCCGGCAGCGCGGCCAGCTCGTTCTCGGTGTGCGCGATACGGGTGTTGAGGATCGCCTCGACGTCGCGGGCGACCGTGCTCTTGAGCTCGTCCAGCGACAATTGCCGCATCGCTGCCGAGGCCGGCAGGTGCGGTTCGTCGTCGAACAGCTTGTCGAGAAAACTGGGTTCGAATCGTTTCATCGGCCGGCGTAAACTGCGAAAACGGCAACGGGACGCCGCGCGCCCCGTTGCCGCAACCGACCTTAGACCGCGTAGGTCTTGTCGTTCTTCGTCAGACTCCAGGCGCCCTGCGTATTGCCGCCCTGGTTGCCGCCGATCTTCTGCTGGGTTTGCTTCCACTGCACGGCAGCGTACTTCAGCGAGAACGTCTCGAGCGGCAGACCTTCTTCGCGAACGCTCGGGGCGATGCTCGAGATGATCACGTACTTGAGCTTGACTTCCAGATACTGCACGCGCTTGCCTTCACCGTCTGCGCGCGAGAAATGGACCGTCACTTCGTCGAACGTGGTACCGCCTGAAGCGTGCTGGTACAGCAGCGGGCTCGACGAATCGATTTCCTTCGTGAAAATCATGTCGCCGTGCTCGCAACGCGTCATCGTGTGACCGCCAGCGGTCGATGCGGTTGCCGAACGCGGCTGAACGATCGAGTGATCCCACGATTTCAGTTCGATCCAGCCCTGATGGTCTTTGTCCGCGGATTCGCCCTTCACCGCCGGACTACCAAACTGCAAGTGCATATGTAACATGGCCCTTCGACTCCCCAAAGAGGTGGTTTTAACGTCCTACCCAGGCGGCCCGCCCGGGCGATTTACTCGCTTATGAATTTGCCGGTTTGGGCAGATCAGCGACAAGTCGCAGAGAAATCGAGAGTTCGTCGAGCTGAAAGTGCGGGCGCAGGAACGCGACCGAACGATACGAGCCCGGCTTGCCCGGAATCTCCGACACTTGTATGGATGCCTCGCGCAGCGGGAATTGCGCTTTCTGTTCCTGCGAGGCGTTATCGTCGAGCAGGACGTACTGCGAAATCCACCGGTTGAGGAAAGTCTCCACGTTCTGCGCCGATGCGAAGCTGCCGATCTTGTCCCGCATCATCGCCTTCAGGTAGTGCGCGACGCGCGATACCGAGAAGATGTACTGAAGCTGGGCGGACAGGACGGCGTTCGCATTCGCGCTGTCGGTGCTGTATTTCTTCGGCTTCTGCACCGACTGCGCAGCGAAGAACGCGGCGTAATCTGAATTCTTGCAATGGACGAGCGGGATGAAGCCGAGGTCGCTCAGCTCCTTCTCGCGGCGATCGGTGATCGCGATCTCGGTCGGGCACTTCAGCGCGACTTCGCCGTCGTCGGTCTTGAACGTGTGGGTCGGCAGGTCCTCGACGAGGCCGCCGCCTTCGACGCCGCGGATCGCCGCGCACCAGCCGAAGTCGTCGAACGCGGCCGTCAGGCGTGCAGCGAATGCCCACGCGGCGTTGCACCACAGGTACTTGTCGTGATCGGTGCCGTCGACGTCCTCGACGAAGTTGAAGTTCTCCGCGGTCTGGCCGTCCTTCGGATTGAACGGCAGGCGGCCGAGGAAGCGCGGCAGCGTCAGGCCGACGTAGCGCGAATCTTCGGCGTCGCGGAACGACTTCCACTTCGCGTATTCGACGGTATCGAACACCTTGCCGAGGTCGCGCGGCTTGCCGAGGTCGGAGAACGACTCGAGGCCGAGCAGCTCCGGCGACGCCGACGCGATGAACGGCGCATGCGCGGCCGCCGCGACGTGCGACATCTGCTCGATGAAGTACATGTCTTCCGGCTGGCGCGAGATCTCGTAATCGCCGATCAGCGCACCGAACGGCGAGCCGCCGAACGTGCCGAATTCTTCTTCGTAGACCTTCTTGAACAGCGCGCTCTGGTCGAACTCGCTTGCGCCCTTGAAGTCGCGCACGAGGTCGCGCTTCGGTGCGTGCAGCGCCTTGATCTTGATCGTCTGGCCCGTATTGCTTTCCTTGACCAGGTAATCCATCCCGCGCCACGTGCTTTCGAGGCGCTGGAATTCCGGCGCGTGCATCACCGCGGAAAGCTGCGTCGAGATCAGGCGGTCGAGTTCCGCGACGCGCGCGTCGATCGTCGCCGACAGGTTGTCCGACACGATCACCGTGCCGTCGAGCACCTGGTGCACGAGTTCACCGATCAGGTCCTTCGCACGCGCATGCTCGGAATCGGATTTCGCGACCTTGCTCTTCTCGACGATGTCGTCGAGCAGCGAGGTCCCTGCGGCGTATTCCGCGCCGCTGGCTTGGGCCGCAGCCGTTTGCTGGTTCATCTCAACACTCCGTCGTCATTCGCCGTCTTTGTCGCCGCCGGTGCCCTTCGCGAGCTCCTGCAGCTGCTGCGTGTTCTTCAGCACCTCGGACAGCAGATCCTCGAGCTTGTCGTTGCCGGCGAGCTTGTTGCGCAGGTCGGCGAGCTTCGAGCGCGCCTCGAGCAGGCGGCGCAGCGGCTCGACCTGTTCGACGACTTCGTCCGGGCTGAAATCCGACAGCGAGCGGAACTTCAGGTCGACCGCGAACTTGCCGCCTTCCGGGCTCAGGCGGTTTTCCACCTGGAACGCGGCACGCGGCTCGATCGCCTTCATCACGTCGTCGAAGTTGTCGCGGTCGATATTGACGAACTTGCGGTCGCGCAGCTTCGGCTGCTCGATTTCGGACTGGCCCGCCAGATCGCCGACGACCCCGACGACGAACGGCAGTTCCTTCACCTCGATCGCGTCGCCCTTCTCGACCTCGTAGGTCAGCTGGACGCGCGGCGGCCGTATTTTCTGCAAGCTTTTCTGAATGCTTTCTTTCTTGGCCATCGACGGCTCCCAGGTTAGTTGTGGTTTTCGCGTCAGTTGCGCAGTGCGCCGAACGGATCGCCGCCGCCCTTTTGCGGTGTGGCGGGCGGCGTCGGCGCGGTGGCCGCCGCGGTGGCGGCGGTGGCGGCGTCGGCTGCCGGTGCAGCGCCGCCCTTCGGACGATGAACGATCCGGCGCGGCGGGCGCGCCTTCGCGGACTTCGTTTCAGGCGGGAACAGCGCCGATTCGCCCAGCGTGTCGCGCAACTGCTTCGCGAGCGCCTGCGCATCGGACTTCGCGTCGCCTGCAAGCGACGAATCCTGGCGCAACTCGCCGAGCGACTGCGTCGCGATCCGCAAGCCGGCGACGGCCAGCACGCTCTTTGCCTGACGGTCGGTTGCGTCGCGCTGCAGTGCTTCCTGCGCGGCGACGATCGCCTGGCCGTAGTGGTTCTGTGCGAACTGGATTTGCGCGATGCGCGACCACGGTTCCTCGCGCGTCGGGTCCGACTTCGCGAGCTGCTGGTACAGGCCGAGGGCCTTGTCCTGGTCACCCGCCTTCGCAACGGCGTCCGCATCGGCCAGCGACTTGTTGAACACCTCGGCAGTCGGCGGCGCGGAAGGCTGGCTCGCACAGCCGGCGATCACGCCGCAAGCCACCACTACCCCAGACAGTTTTGCGAAGAGACGGTCTTTCATCGTTATATCCACCGGCGCGTGAGTTTTAAAATCGTTGAGAATCTGGTTCTTTTGCTTTGCAAGAAGCGCGCGGGTATAGTACCGATCAATTTTTCATAATTCAATCGCCGTGTGAAGAGTAATTCCTTTTAAAACCGGGCGCTACCCCCTCGAATGGCCTCTCGCCGCGGGCTCGCGGCGGTTTTTCTTTCGGCTGGAACGCGCAAGTTTTACTGGTCGCGCGACGCGCCGCCCGGGCGGCGGCAAAAATTTCCGGGCGCTTGCCGCGACGCAGGCGTGCTTAATAGTTGAACAGCGCAATGTCGGGCATACGCGGCGAACGCGGAAATACCCGGCAGTTTTGACAGGGATAAAGGCGGCACGCCGGAACCACGATGAGATCGTCCATGATTCGCTACGCGCTGCCTCTGGTTGCCTGCGCCCTTCTGGCCGGATGCGCGGCCGCCCCGCTGCTCGGCTCGGCTGCAAGCGCCGTAATGTCGGCCGCCGGCATCGGCAAGCCCGAAGTGCCCGATGCGCAGAAGCCGCCGCGCAATATCGGGCTCACGCTCGCTGCCGCGCCGAACCTGAACGCCGCGACCGATAACAAGCCGCTCGCGCTCGTCGTGCGGCTCTACGCGCTGAAGGATCCGACGTCGTTCCAGCAGGCGCCGTTCGACGCGTTCACCGATCCCACCAAGGAGAAGGCCGCGCTCGGCGCCGACCTGCTGAACGTACGCGAAATCACGCTGATTCCGGGCCAGCGCTATACGGCGACCGAGAAAGTCTCGCGCGAAGCGCAGGCATTCGGCATCGTCGCGCTGTTCCGCGATCCCGCACTGCAACGATGGAAATTGACGTTCGATCCGGTGAAATCGGAGAAATCCGGCATAATCATCGGCCTGCATAATTGCGCGATGACGGTCACCGATGGCACCGTCATCGCACCGCAACAGGGTGCGCCGTCACAACCGCTGAATATGCTGTCTTCGGTGTCCTGCGGTTAAAGATGTCGCACGAATGTCAATTAACAAGAATTAACAATTGGCGATTTAATTCGGGCTCGAACAAATCGATTACATCGCAACGCCACATTAACCGGATTTGACATGAGTTATTCGGCCAAGGTGCTGTGGGGGGAAGGGCTGTTCCTCCGGCCTCAACACTTTCAGCGGCAGGACGCCTACCACGAGGCGCGCCTGTTCGAATCGATCCAGGCGATCCAGCCGTACAACTGGGGCGTGCGCTCCGTGCGCATCGACCGCGACGCACTCGGCAGCAATGTGCTGCGGGTTGCCGAACTCGCGCTCGTGTTCCCGGACGGCGCGCTGTATGCGGCGCCGCAGGCCGACGACCTGCCGCCGCCGATCGCGCTGGACACGCTGCCAGACGGCATCAACGAATTCGTGTTCTATCTCGCGCTGCACCCGCTGCGCGAGAACGGCACCAACTACAGCGACGATCCGGCCGCCGGCTTCATGACGCGCTTCGTCAGCGAGCAGACGAGCGTCGCCGACAACTTCACCGACGCGGCCGAAGCCGACATCACGTTCCTGAAGACGCAGGTCAAGCTGATCGCGCACAGCGAACCGCGCGACCAGTTGCTGTCGGTGCCGCTCGTGCGCGTGCGCCGCACCGCGACGTCCGGTTTCGAGATCGACGACAGCTTCGTGCCGCCGTGCCTCGCGATCGACGCGTCGCCGATCCTGCACCAGCGGCTGCGCCAGCTGGTCGACGCGCTGCAGGCGAAGGTGAATGCGCTGTACGGCTTCCACCGCGAGCCGTCGAAGAACATCATCGAATTCCGCTCGGGCGACATCGCGTCGTTCTGGCTGCTGCATACCGCGAACGCCGCCTTTGCGACGCTCGCGCACCTGCACCAGCACGCGGCGCTGCATCCGGAGCGGCTGTTCCAGGAACTGCTGCGCCTCGCGGGCCAGCTGATGACGTTCTCGAAGGGCTATACGCTCGCCGACCTGCCCGTGTACCGCCACGACGATCCGGGCCCGAGTTTTGCGCGTCTCGACCTGATGCTGCGCGAGCTGCTCGATACCGTGATCTCGACGCGCTACTTCGCGATCACGCTCGACGAGGTGCGCCCGTCGTTCCACCTCGGCCGCCTCGATTCGGGCAAGATCGACGACAAGACCGAGTTCTACCTGGCGGTGTCCGCGGACATGCCGAGCGTCGAGCTCGTCGATGCCGTGCCGGCCCGCTTCAAGGTCGGCGCGCCCGACGACGTCGACAAGCTCGTGCTGTCGGCGATGCCCGGCGTGCGGCTGTCGTACACGCCGCAGGTGCCGCCCGCGATTCCGGTGCGACCCGGCGCGTGCTACTTCTCGCTCGATTCGCGCGGCGCGCTGTACGAGCGCATGCTGCAGGCCCAGTCCGCGATGATCTACGCGCCGACTGGCATCAATGACCTGAAATTCGAACTGATCGCGGTCACATCATGAGCTACGCGCCTTCCCTGTTCGGCGACAACGCGCCGGCACCCATGCACACCCCGGCGTCGACGGACTCCGCGTTCCAGGCCCGTTCGCTGCTCGACCTGCTGTACGACGGCTTCTTCATGCTGTTCCTGCTCAAGAACAAGCGCGAGCCGGACAGCGCGAGCGAATTCAGCACGCGGATCCAGGAATTCCTGTCGGATTTCGAACGCGGCGCGAAGAAGCTGAATATCGCCGCCGAGGATGTGTACGGCGCGAAGTTCGCGTTCTGCGCGGCCATCGACGAGATGGTGCTGTCGTCGCAGTTCAAGATCCGCACGGACTGGGAGCGCCGGCCGCTGCAGCTCGTGCTGTTCGGCGAGCAGCTCGCGGGCGAGAAGTTTTTTCAGTATCTCGAGGAATGTCGTGCACAAGGTGCGGCGCGGCTGCAGTCGCTCGAAGTGTTTCATATGTGCCTGCTGCTCGGGTTCCAGGGGAAGTATCTGCTCGAAGGGCCGGAGAAGCTGGCTTATCTGACGGCGCGGCTGGGGGATGAGATCGCGCACATGAAGGGCAAGCGCGCGCCGTTCGCGCCGCATTGGCCGCTGCCGGATCAGATTGCGCACCGGTTGAAGCGTGAGGTGCCGGTTTGGGTGATCGGCGCGGTGTTCGCGCTGGTGGCGTTGCTTGGGTTCCTCGGGCTCAACACGTATCTGAAGGACAAGACGCTGCAGGCGCTCGCGCCTTATTCGCAGGTGATCAAGGTGGGGCCGGAGTCGGCTAATTTGACGATTTCGTTGCCGTAGGGAGTGCGGGTTGCTGCGTGAGAAAAGGACCGCCCGGCGGTCCTTTTTTGTTTCGGCGCGCTCGTTGCGTGTCGTCAGAAAAGAATGAATGCGTCGTTTTCGACGTAGAACACGAACGCATCGAACAACTGCGCAAGCGTAGGTTCGTCGATCTGGTCATGCGCGTTGATCACGATGTCCTCGATCGTCGCGCTGTCCAAGGTGACCTGCCAGCCGGGTTGGGTTGCAATGACGGGCGCCGTGTCTTCGTCGGTGTCTGCGTCCTTCGTGTCTTCGGAGAATATGCCCTCGGTTTCGAGCGTCCACGGCATCGGTGGCAGGCAGAGCCATCCGGAGAAATCGCCAGGGTGTTCAAGAATGTGCTTCAGCGACACTTCGGCCGCAGTGGAGATCGACATGGGTATTGCGGTTGTAACTGGGTGGATCGTCGGGGTGGCCGGGAAATCGTGGCGGCAAGCCACCGTTCACTTCCGCCACTGACTGCGGACTGCGCCGTACATGCACGCTCGCGTTGTTACGCTCGTGCCGGCAAGTTGTGATTATGCCAATTCCACGCAAATAGGCTTGACTGGCTGTTGCTCTGGATCGATCTGCTCGATGCGCATCAATCGAAACGAAGCCGGGTCGATTGACCCGCGAAGATCGCCGTCAGCCCCTGCTTCAAGTGCTCCAGCCTGTCAGTCGCACGCACCACTATCGTGACCAATGCCAGCCCTTCAGGCCACGTGGCATCGTGAGACAACTCGATGTTCAACATCTCTTCGCGAAGCAAGACTGACGCGATGCCACCGTATCCTGCGACACCGTCTTCGCCTACTTCCATGTAGTAGGTGTCGGGGCCGAGTGCTTCATCCTGTTCGTCGTCTTCGATGCCGCGTTGCAGGATGACGTAGCTAGACGGGGGATCATGGTCCGCGAGACCGACAATGTGAACACCGTCTTCGAACGTGTACGTCGCAACGTTCGCGAAGAATCTGAAATCCAATTCACTCGTCTCCTGACAGACATTGCTCGTCCACCGTGATTTGATTTGGCCGTCAAATGTGCAGGGACAATCCTGGGTGAAACAATGCCCGTTTCCCAACGGACGCCCCGACGAGTCGCGCGCCTCCATCAGTCTGCGACGACTTTGTATATAGCCCCCCAGAACAACCGCCGCTCCGAAACAGAACAAAGATGTCGCCCGTAGTGAGGCTCATCTTTTGTTATTTATCAAAGAAATTCGACATCGATTCGATCAACCGTAACCGATACCATCTTCCCAGATAGATACCCGAAATCACTCAAGAACGCTTCGTCCTGAAATTTGATCCCTGCATCAATGACATCATCACAAAGCAATCCCGTGACCACGTATGCAAAACTATTCCCAAGTTGACGGAGGGATGGTTGCGAATCAGCAGACTCCATTAACTCACAATCACCGAAGAAGGAAAGACTAATCGTTACCGGATAGGTCTTCCCCTTCTCCACCGAATAAGGAGAATACCCCGTGAAACACACGACACTGACGTCACCTATGCGCAACGTCACCTCCTCCTCTACATTAACACCAACTTCCTCAACCAGTGCATTAATCACCGCACCCCCTTCCTTGTGATTTGATTGTCTTGTCGCGAGCATCACCGTTGAGCGTTTTCCATAGATCCTTGCCGCTCTTCGTATGAATTGTGGTTACGTCACCAGCCGAATTCGTTCCAACAAAGACGAACTTAGCATCACCCTTTGACGTATTCCCCATGTATTGTACATATCCGGTACGTGTCTCCCCCTTGTACTGATACTGGACCATATCGCCATTCTTCATAGCATCATGCCCAATATTCAAATACTCCTCCTGGGAATTCGCACCGAATTCTCGCCCATGCCTTTCAAAATGGTCCCTTAATTTCTCTAGTGACCCGAATTTTGGACATAAGCCTAGCGGGTCGACCCACATAATGGGATTATTCGTATACGCATACCCATTCGGGCCGCCGATCAGCCCGATCGGATCCGACGATGTAAATCGCCCCAACGTCGGATCATAGTATCGATACTTGTTGTAGTGCAGCCCCGTCTCCTCATCAACCTGCTGCCCCTGGAACCGCAACGGATTCTTCGGCACGATGCCCGCCAACTTCGACGCACGCGCAATCACCTCTCGCGCTTCACCCCACGCCTTGTACGACGCCTCCCACACGACATCACCGTCATCATCCGTCAGCAACTGCGGCGTACCAATCTGATCGCAGTGGTAATAGAACAGCGTGGCATCCGCCCGACGCTCCGGCACCTTTTGAAGCGGATCGTCCTCGGGCACGTATCGATCGGTGCTCTTCCATTCCGGCGTCGCAATTCCCACCACCGGCTCAGCCACATACTGCGCCAACGGCACGAACGTCCCCGGCTCGTAGATATAGTGAGTGCCGGACTCCCCGTCGCTTTCATACGCGAGCGTGTCGCCATCCCACCCGAACACCGTCTGCTCGCCGTTCACCTCCTTCGCAATTCGACGGCCGAACGCATCATAGAAATAACGCGACTGGCTCTGCCGTGACGCCTCCGCAACCCGAGCCGACTGCAAGCGATTGAACTCATCCCACTCAAATTCCTGTTCACCCGCCGGAGTACGCTTGTGGGTCAAATTCCCCCGCGCGTCGTACTCGAAATGCATCCCCGCATACGCCTTCAGCAAGTTGCCGAGTACCTTCGGAACCTCGACCGGCAGCGTATTTTCCGGCCTCACCGGGCTCGGCCGTGCCTGCCGCTCCGTCTCTTGCCGAACCGGATCGACGAGGTTGCTCGCGAGATCGAACGCGAATCGTTCTTTCGCAATCGGGCTGATCGCCTCGATCAATCGTCCGACCGGATCGTACCGATAGTCCGTCCCGCCCTTGCGGCTATCCTCGATGCGCGACAGTTGCCCCGTCGCATCGTAGCGATACCGCCGCTCGGACAACGGCGCCGGCGATGTCGTCCGCTGAAGGGTCTGCTGCAACACGCGGCCCGCCGGGTCATACATCGTGTGTCGCCCGATCTTGCTCGACAGCATCCGCACCGTCTCGCGATGAAGGTCATCGCGCTCGATCTGCACGCGCTCCTCACCGTCCAACAGCATCCCGTGCACGTGCCCGGAGCCATACATCAACCAATCGATCGCATGACCATCCGGGCGCACCGTTCGCCGCCGGTTGCCCAGTTCATCGTATTCGTGATGCCAGACATAGCTGCGTTGTTCACCAAACACGCTGTAGGCGTGATGCTCTCGCACGAGATTGCCAACCGGATCGAAGAAGAACTGCACACGGCTCTGCCGGTTCATCGCTTCGATCAACCGCCCGCTCGGATCGTACGCGAAGCGCTCTTCGCTCTGGCCCGCCGTGCGCTTCATCAAGCGGCCACTCACGTCGACCTCCATCGACGTTACTGTTCCCGCTTCGCTCACTGCGAGAAGGCTGCCGCTTTCCGAATCGTACTCGTAGCGAGTCGATTTACCGTCGAAGCCAAGTTCCTCAATCAACCGCCCCGCAGGATCGTAGTGAAATTGGTACGTCGCGGAATTGGCGTCAGTCAATGCGGTCAGTCGCCCGAGACGATCGTAGCGATACGCAAGCGTCTGCCCGAGTGCATCCACGCGGCTCGCGATCCGGCCAGCTCGGTCATAGCTGTATTGTGTCGACCGGTTGAGCTGATCGGTATGCCTCAGCAAGCGGCCTTCCGCATCCGATTGGACATGCTCGACGCCCGCCGGCGAGCGTAACTCGACGAGTTGCCCGTTCGAACCGTAGCGATAAACGATCACCCCACCCGCAGCATCCTTCGCCTCGATTACGCGGCCAATGTCGTCGTAACACCACCCAGTTTTCTTGGCAGAACAATCGGTATAGCTCGTCAGTTGCCCCGCGTCGTTGTATTCGAGCGCCTTCGAGCCGCCCTTCGCATCGATGATCTGCGTCGGCAACCCCTTGTCGTTGTAGCTGTACTTCGTCGCACGTTCGAGCGGATCGAGCTCCTCGACAACATTGCCCGCGTCGTCGTACTTGCGCTGCCAGACATGGCCGTTCGGGTCGATCGTCCGGACCATCTGATCCTTGTCGTCGTAAACCATCTCGACAACGCTGCCATCCGCACGCTCATGCCGGACCCTATTGCCGCGCGCGTCATACTCCATCCGCTCGATGCTGCCGTCCTGTCGAATGTG
Organism: Burkholderia sp. S-53; assembly: GCF_025560745.1. Taxonomy (NCBI): domain Bacteria; kingdom Pseudomonadati; phylum Pseudomonadota; class Betaproteobacteria; order Burkholderiales; family Burkholderiaceae; genus Burkholderia; species Burkholderia sp. S-53. The sequence continues at coordinate 452,733 of NZ_CP090483.1, read as the reverse complement.
CAGGACCAGATTGTGATGCTCGTCGCGCCGGAACCATTCCTCGTTGCCATCCGGATAAATGATCCGGTTCACGTAACCATGAATGTTGAAGTAGTACCGCGTCACCTGACCGAGTGCATCGGTCACGTACGTCAAGCGGATGTTCGGATTCCACGCAAGACGGATGTCGAGGCTGCCGTCGTCGGCATACTCGCGAATGCACTTCGCGTTCGCGTTGTCGTCGGCCTCCGCACCATCCCACTCCAGCGTCATCCCTCGCCCCGTGCGATCGGTATAGCGAGTGACAAGATGTCGACGATATTGATAGGTCCGTGCATTGCCATGTCGATCGACCGCACGTACGAGGTCGCCCCCTGCGTCGTATTCGTAGCTCGCCAACGTGCGGCGCTCACCGCCCTTGAGCACTTGTTCGATCTGCACGATCCGACCGTGCCAGTCGTGCTCGAACGCGAGCACGTTGCCGCTCGCATCGATCAACCGTGCAAGGCGATCGAGCGCATCGTAGTCAAGCGTAATCGTGTTGCCGGCGCGGTCCTTTTGCATCGCAAGACGAAACATGTCGCCGCGTCGCTCGTACACGTGCAGCTCGTCATGACCATACGAAACCGTCACCCACGTATCGTCGAGACGCGACAACGTCAGGTTCTCCGACAGATCGTCGTGCACTGCTCCGGCCGCGAGCGCCGGGTAGTCGATGCTACGTCCCTCCGCGTCACGATAGATCCACTTCCCTTTCTCGATATCGATTCGCGTCGTATACGGCGTAATCCAGCGCGCGCCCAGTTCGCCGTTGTCGTAAGCAGAAAGCCTCGAGCGATACGTGCGTGCCCAAACGAGCGGCAGCACACCTGGAAAATCGAAATCAACATGCGAGAACGTTTCGTCGCCAAATGCAAAATCGATCGACGCCGGCGACTCCCCAAGCCCACAGGACTTACAACCGCTCTTGCCAGCTCCCTCCGCCGGCACCTGCCCATTGGTCTTCTCCAGCCCCTCCTGCCCCCGCGTCTTCTTCGCTTGCCCCTTCCCCGCCGGCTTGACCTCCGCACTCTGCTCATGCAGCTTCGCACGCGCCTTCACCCGCCCGACAGCCTCGATCAGTTGCAAGACGAGCCACATCATCTTGCCTTCCTCGCTGCCGGCCAGCGAACGGATCGACGAAGCGACCTTCGGCGCCTCGGTCTTCAGGAACGTCACCGTGCTGCGAAACGGCTCGAGCCACGAATCCGGCGCGAGCTTCGCCGCAGCCCCTACGGTCGCGTTACCGACCGTTTTGCCGAGTGCCTTATAGCCCTCGTACGCAAACTTGATCCCGTCACCCACCCGGCTCGTGCTGTACCACGGCCGGTTGTCGCCCATCTTCTTCGCGAGTTGTTCGGCGCGCTTCAGGTTGCCGCTGTTATCGAAGAGCTGGCCATGCAGCGCCTTGTCCATGCCGGTCGCGATCGCGACCATCAGCTCTTCAGCCTTCGATGCACACCCGTCGAGCAGCTTCCCGAGCCCTTCCTTCAGCTTGTTCAGAAAGTCCTCGATCTCCGTCGCACAGGTCGCGTTGATATGCGTGACGAGCACCGAAATAAGCGCCGCGCCGAGATTGCTGCGCGTGATCAGCAACTGGTTGCGCACGAGCGCGAGCAGCGGACGCGCCGACATCCGGAACGGCGCGAGCGTCGGCGGAATGGGAATGATGCCGATCAGGTTGATCGCGAGGCTCATGTAGTCGAGAACCTTCCCGCCGCGCTTCTGAATGATTTCGGCAATATCGCCAAGCGCATCGATGGCCGCCATGATGTTGCCGACGATCGGCACTGCGCCGGCAACCGTCTTCACGTCTTCGAACGTCACGTGGTTGCCGCTGATCTTGCGCAGCCAGGCATCGAAGCGGTTGCCTCCCTGCGCGACATCCTTCGGCGAAACATCACTGAGCCAGGTAACGGCCTGTTCCTTCTCGGCGCCAGGTGGAAGTTGTTGTGCCATGTCGTTTTTCGTTCAAATCGTGATTTAGTTGTTCTTGACGGCTGACGCGCCGCCCTCTCAGGATTTCAGCGGTCCGCCAAACCCGCTCGTCGGCAGCTTCATGCCGGTCGCACCCGCAGCCGATGCCACCGTCGTCGCCCCCTTGCCCGCGATCCCGGCGACACCCGGCAACGCGCCCTGCAGTGCCCCGGATGCCGCGTTCGCCGCCGGCGCAGCCAGCGCCGCGAGCCCGCCCTGGCGCGCAGCCTGCACCATCCCGGCCACCTGCTTCGCGGCACCGCCCAGGCTCGAAGCCGTCTGCAACGCCGACACCGCGCCCGCCCCACCCAGCGCAGTCGCCGCAGCCGGCAACGCGGAACTCGCCAGCCCGCCCAGCGCAGCGCCTGCGCCACTGCCGCTCACGAGCCCCATCGCAGCCGTCGCCGCGGCAGGCGCCATCCCCTGCAACTGGCTGGCAAGCTGCCCTGTCGCCGCCGCCTGCGCCGCTTCCGGCGACGGCTGGACCGGCTCCGCCGGCCACTTCGCCTGCTTGAAGTAGTTCGCCGGCTGATCCGACTCGCGCGGGTCCTTGCCGAACTCGACACGCACCGCACCGGGCGGCAACCCGCTCACGACCGTGTAACCGCTGTTGTCGAGCGCGCCCTTCTTCAGCACCGCGCCGTTCACGTCTTTCACCGTGAACAACCCACCCTTCACGGCCTCGCCGTTCACGTACTTGTGAAACAGCTCCAACTGCCCCGGCTGATCCGGCCGCGGACTCGGCAACGGATACCCCATGCTCGCCGGCCCGGCGAACGAATGCGACGCCCCCTTCACATCCACCGCGCCCGGCGTATGGATCTCGATGTTCCCGCCCTGGATCCGGATATACCCGCCACCACTCGTCAGCAGGATCCCCTGATCGGCCGCGATCTCGATCCGGTCAGTTGCCGACACGATCTTCACCGCCTTCTGCGCGGTCACTTCGACGTTGTCCGACTGCGCCTGGATTTCGACCTTGCCCTTGCCCGCGAACAGCTTCATCCCCGCGTTCTGCACGAACAGGCTCAGCTTCTGCCCGATGCTCGCCAGCAGCGACTTGCCCGCCGCAACGTGCACGCTCTGTCCGCTCGCGACGTTCACGTGATCGTTCGCGACCACATGCACCGACTGCTGCGTCGACATCCCGATCCCCGACGGGCTGCCGAACAGCATCACCGGTTCCTTGAATGCGTTCGCGTTGCCCGTGCCGCCACCTGCCGTGCGTCCGCCGGACGCGCTGCCCGATGCGCTGTCCTGCGTCGCATCCGTGAACGCACGCATCGTGTCCTGCGCGTCCTTCAGGCTTTCCGCCTGATGCTGTTCGCTCACGCCCGACATCGCTTCGACAAGGCTTTCGCCCGTCACGAGCTGCTGCTGCGCCTCCTTCACGTCGAGCGGCTGGCTGTTCGCCGCCTTCGGATGCGTCGTCACGTACAGGCCCTGGCTCGCCCGCACCGCGCCATACGCATCCGAGCGCAAGTCGAACCCGCTGCCGAGATACGCGCCGCGCGAATTGCCGCTCTGGTCGATGATGTAACCGAGATGCAGCAGGCTGTTCGCGCTGCTGCTCATCAGCTGCACGCGGTTCTGCCCGGTCGCGTCGTCCATCACGAGCTGGTTGTAGCCGCCGCCCGAATACTCTTTCGATCGATATCCGGACAGGATCCCGTCGGTATGCCACTGCGGCTGGTTCGCGCCGTTGTACACGCGTCCGACCGCGAGCGGCCGGTCGCAATCGCCGCCGACGTAGTCGATCAGCACTTCCTCGCCGATGCGCGGCACATGCACGCCGCCGTAGCCGCCACCCGTATCCGACTGCACGACGCGCACCCAGCACGACGCGTTCTCGTTGCCCGGATTCATCCGGTCCCACACGAACTGCACGCGAATCCGGTTCAGGTCGTCCGTATAGACTTCCTCGCCCTGCGGCCCGACGACGACCGCCGTCTCGAGATGCATCTCCGGCTTGCGATGCTCGAACGGGCTGCGATACGGCACGCTCGCGCGTTGCGCTTCGACTTCGACGAGATAGAAGCCGGTCGAGCCATCATCGTGCGGCACACGAAATGCGGGATCGGCGCCGTAGCTCTCCTGCGCGTGCGTCAATGCCTCGCGCAGACTGTATGGAAAGTCCGCGCTGTCGCTCGCGACGGGCAGGTTGTTCTCGATCCACCACGCCACCTCGATCGCGGCGAATTCGCGCTGATCGGCGGGATCGCGATCATGCTCGGGATGGTCGGCCAGCGTGAAGCGCCGGCCCGCATCGATCGCGCGCACGCCGCCCGCACCATGGAATCGCTTCGCCTGCGACTCCCACTCCTCCATCCTGACCTTCGTCAAATGGTCGCCTCGCGTCTGGTCCAGGTATGTATAAGCGCCCGTGTACTCGTAGACTTCGAGCTGGTCGGGCAACTCGCCCTGGCCGCCCATCGTCGGCAGCGACGTGCCTTTCGGGTTCGACGGCTGCGAAGGATTCTTGTAGTCGAACGTGCGCGTCGTGCGCGTCACGCTCTGCAGCGTACGCGTGCCCGACCATTGCGTGAACGCGTCGGCCTCGGTGGCCGCGCCGCCGTGATAGAAGCGCACGGCCTCCGGCGACAGTGGCGCGAACGCCTGCAGGTTGTCGGTGATCACGAGCGTATGCGACTTGCCGTCGTCGGCCTGCTGCCATGTGCAGTAGAGCCCTTCGTTCTCCATCAGCCGATGCATGAAATGCCAGTCGGTGTCGTGCTGGCGCGTGTACGAACGGTTCGGCAGCGGCTTCGACAACGCGAAGCGGAAATGGCCCTGCGCCTGCGGATGCTTGTTCAGCACGTCGCTGATGATCTGGTCGACGGTCGTGTCGTTCCAGAGCCGCTGATCGCGGCGGAACTTCAGGAAATGGGTGAAATCGGCGAATGCGAGCTGGTAGGTCGTGAGCCCGCCGTCGGCGCCCAGCCGGCGCGCGGTATGCACGTATCCGTTGATCGGCCGGTAGCTGCGGTCGCCCTGCTGGATCCACAGCGTCACGGATTGCGCGATCAGTTTTTTAAGTTCCAGATCGCTATCGGTCGACAGCACGTCGAGCGTGAACTCGTACGCACGCCCGATTCGCGAGCGGCCGACCGCCCGCTGCACGGTCAGGACATTGGCCCCCAGTGGCGTATCGAGCTTCAGCAGCCGGTCCTGCTGAAGCAACCCGCCGCGCAATGCGGCAATTGTGTTCTGCATGTTCATGACTACGGCCTTTTCTTCTTGTGACGCGCCCTCGGATGGCGCCGGCATTTGATTCCGCTCGCGCGATTTTACAGATAAATTACGGCACAAATTCGAACCATGACCTGATTTAAAAGAGCATTTCGGATGCAGTCGGAAAATGTCCGAGCGGGGCTGCTCGCCAAATTGCTCGCCCCCAGCCGGACCGATCCCTGTCCACGCCACCGGAAGTCGGCCGCCTTCCCCGCATGAAATCGGTCGCAATCAGGGCCAATTCGACTTTCGGCGCGGCTCGGTTGCGAGTAGTGTCTACGTGTCCGTATTGCGGCCCACCGGGCCCGGCCGGTGCGCGGCGCTCACGACAACACCATATTGAACACTGGAGATCTGCGATGAAACGTTCGAAGTTCCTGCTGTCGGGCCTGCTGCTCGCGTCGGCCCTCGGCTTCACGGCCGTCGCCGCGCACGCGGACGACCTGCTCGATTCGGTGAAGAAAGCCGGCGTGCTGCGCGTCGGCCTCGAAGGCACGTATCCGCCGTTCAACTCGCGCGGCACGTCGGGCCAGCTCGAGGGTTTCGACGTCGACGTCGCGAACGCGGTCGCCGGCAAGCTCGGCGTGAAGACGCAGTTCATCCCGACCGAATGGAGCGGCATCATCGCGGGCCTGCAGGCCGGCAAGTTCGACGTGATCGTCAACCAGGTCACGATCACGCCGCAGCGCAAGGAAGTGCTCGACTTCAGCCAGCCGTACACGTACTCGGCCGCGCAACTGATTCAGCGCAAGGACGACACGCGCAACTTCAAGTCGCTCGACGACTTCAAGGGCAAGAAGCTCGGCGTGACGCTCGGCACCAACTACGACCAGATGGCGCGCACCGTGCCGGGCATCGAGGTGCAGACGTATCCGGGCGCGCCGGAGAAGCTGCGCGACCTCGCCGCCGGCCGGATCGAGGCCACGCTCGACGATCGCCTGATGCTGCCGTACATGATCAAGACGTCGAACCTGCCGCTGCGCGCGGGCGCAGTGCTGAACGGCGGCAAGCAGGAAATGGCGATCCCGTTCCGCAAGGGCAACCCGAAGTTCGAGAAGGCGATCAACGACGCACTGGAATCGCTGCAAAAGGACGGCACGCTGAAGAAGATCTCGATGCACTGGTTCGGCAGCGACGTGACCGTGCCGGTCGCGCAGTAAGCGACCCGGCGTTTCAACGCGTCACGCCCTTCGTGTCGACGAAGGCGTGACGCTTCCCCTCAGGCCGCTTCGTCGAAGCGCGCCAGCAGCATCTGGCCGATCGGCGTCAGCGCCGGACGCGCCGCCACCGCGTTCATGCGCACCTGCGTATCGACGACCAGCCGCTTCTCGACCAGCACGGCGAAGGCCGGATTCGATTGATCGACGCTGTCGGGCGTACGCGCAATGCGCAGCAGCATCGAGAATTCATGCGGACTCAGCATGGTCCCTGTCTCCTGATCGTCCGCGATCCGATGCGAATCGGCGTCGATCCTGTTTTCGAATGAAATGGTGGAATGCATGAACGGTGCGCCGCCGGGAGCGAGATTCCGGTTGCCTGCCTGCGACGCGGGCACGTCGTCGGAAGCAGGTAGCGCACGTCCCAGGTCCGGCGATGCCGCCGCGACGGGAACGTGCAACCTTATGGGCGCATCGTGACGCGACCGTGACAGCAAAACGGGGGCGCAACGGTGCGCGTCACAGCCGCATTCGGCTCGATGCCGATCTGGTTGCCGATGATGAACTGCATCGCGTTCGTGGCCGACAGCCGCGCGCTTTCCCGCTTTCAATTTCGCACCCGTCAGCGCGGATCGACCGGATACGGGATGCCGCTGCGCGCCGATGCGCCCGCATCGCGCATGCCGCGCACGACCACGTTCACCGCACGCCCGAGCGGCATCCCGACGAGTACGCCCCACACCGCGAACGACAGCATCGCGAAACCGCTCGCCGCCGCCCACGGCTCGCGTGCGGCTACTGCGTAATGCATGCAGGTTTCGGCGACGAAGGTCAGCATCAGCGTGACGAGCAGGCTCGCATCGCCGGGCAGGCGCACGCGCAAGCCCGAAGGCGTCGAACGGTACGCGAGCCGCCAGCGGCCCGCATGCAGCCAGCCCAGCGCAGCGCCGGTCAGGGCAGCAGCCAGCGCGATCGCATTCGCGTCGATGCCGGCGTGCGGAAAGAGCCCGTTCAGGCTGACGATGCCGAGCATCCCGAATGCAACGGGCGAGATCAGCGGTCGTGCCGCCGGCACCTCGCGCGGGAAGCAGCGTTTGATGCCGATGTAGAGCAGCACGCAGAACATCGCGTACACGTATGGCTTCAGGTGAAAGAGTGCGGACATGGTCGAAGTCGCCTGACAGGAGTGGGCATGGCGACACCGTACTACCCGGGCCCTTCCGGCCGCGCGGCTTGCGACGGGACGCAGGAATTCGCGGATGAACCGCGTGTCGCGGCGACGGTCGTGCCGCGAAGCGCGAAGATGGGCGCACCATCGAATCCGGCAGCCGACACCATCTGAAAGGCCACGCTTCGCCGACTGATCGGCGTTTCGTGCGCGGCGCGAAACCGGCGTCACCCGATGTCCTTCCGCAACGCGTTCCACTACACTCGTGACGGAAACCGGGCAACCGTCGGCGGCCGTTGCGCTTCGTCGAAGCCGCGCGCCGTTCGTCGCAACGCGCGCGCTGCCGGCACATCCGGCGGTAAGGTCATGCCATACGCGCATCGCGCGCCCACACTCACCCGACACCATGCGAGCCACGCCCGACACTTCGCCGATTCCGCAGCCGCCCGCCGGCAGCGCGCCGCGATGGCTGCGCGATCCGATCGCGCTGCTCGGGTTTGCATGCTTCAACTCGGTCGTCGGCGTGGGCTTCTGGGTCATCCATTTCAACGAGCCCGTCGTCCCCTACCTCGTCGTCGCCAACGCGGTCGGATTCTGCGCGCTGCTGTTGAGTGTTGCCACCAACCACCTGCTGCCGCGCGTGTCGGGGCTCGCGCTGAAGGCCGTCGTGATCGCGCCCGTCAGCGTCTTCGCCGGTTTCGAGATCGCGGCGATGATCGTCGGCGGGAGAGTGCCGCATGTGTTCGGTTCGGCACGCATCGTCACGTGGGACAACTACGGGCCGTCGCTGCTGGTCTCGGCCGTCCTGTTCGTGTGCGTGTCGCTGTTCCTGCAGTCCATGCGCATACGAGCAACGCTCGAAACCGAACGCCGCGAAGCCGCCGAAGCGCGCCAGGCCGAGACGGCCGCGCGCCTTGCGCTGCTGCAGGCGCAGATCGAGCCGCACTTCCTGTTCAATACGCTCGCGAACGTGCAGAGCCTGATCGAGCGCGATCCGGCGCGCGCATCGACGATGCTCGACAGCCTGAACCGCTACCTGCGCGCGAGCCTCCGACGCACGCGCGACGCAACGTCGACGCTCGGCGACGAACTCGAACTCGTCGAAGCGTTGCTGAAGATCGCGTCGATCCGGCTTGGCGAGCGGCTGTCGTATGCGATCGACGTGCCGGCGGATCTGCACACGTTGCCGTTCTCGCCGCTGCTGCTGCAGCCGCTCGTCGAGAATGCGCTGCTGCACGGGATCGAGCCGTCGATCGACGGCGGCGTGATCGTCATTCGCGGAAGGATGCGAGGCGACATGCTCGAATTGAACGTGATCGACACCGGCGTCGGCCTCGGCAAGGGTGACACGCGCCTGCATGGCGGCGTCGGGCTCGCCAACGTCACTGCGCGCATCAGGACGCTGCACGGCGAGCGCGGCCGCGTCACCGTCGGGACGAACGCCAGCGCCGCGCATGGCGTCACCGCCACCCTGCTGATTCCGATCGCCTGACATGCCGACCGCACTCATCGCCGACGACGAACCAAACCTGTCCGCATCGCTCGCCCAGCGGCTGCGGCAGCTCTGGCCCGAACTGGAGATCGTCGCGATGCCGCGCAACGGCGTCGAAACGCTTGCCGCGTTGAACGCCTCGCCGCGCCCGGACATCGCGTTTCTCGACATCCGGATGCCCGGTATCGACGGGTTGAAGCTCGCTGCGCTGGTACCCGACGTGCATGTCGTGTTCGTCACGGCCTACGACGAATATGCGGTCGACGCGTTCGATCGCGCGGCGGTCGACTACCTGCTGAAGCCGGTGACGGACGAGCGTCTGTTGCGCAGTATCGCGAAGCTTCAGCGCGGCGGGCCGGCCGTCGCGCACGCCGATGCGCTCGCGCAGGCGGCGCAATCGCGAGACACCGCGCCGATCCGCTGGCTGACCGTGGGCGTGAAGGATGCGACGCGACTCGTATCGGTCGACGACGTGCTGTATTTCCAGGCATCGGACAAGTACACGGAAGTCGTCACGGCCGGCGAACGGCTCGTGATTCGCACGCCGCTGAAGGAGCTGATGCAGCGGCTCGATCCGGAGCGGTTCGCGCAGGTGCACCGCGGCGTGATCGTCGCGTACGCAGCGATCGATCGCGTCGAGCGCGACCTGCTGGGACGGTTGCGGATTCGCGTGCGCGGGCAACGGGAGATGCTGCCGGTCAGTCGCGCTTATGCGGGGTTGTTCAGGCAGATGTGAGCGATGTTTGCCTGCGGCCCGCGCAACAGGATGACGCCGCGCCGGAAAAAGCGAGTGCGGAAACGAAGAAGGGCCGGGAGAAAAAATCTCCCGGCCCTTCGTTCAATATGGTGCCGGCTGCAGGACTCGAACCCGCCACCTGATGATTACAAAGCACCTGAAATAATCAACAATTACAATGACCTAGAGGAATATCGCGTTTCCGAAGCTCTCGCTTGCTTCTGCTTTTCGGCCTTATGTGGCAAAAGTCCGCGACCGATTGGAAACGCGCACACCTTATGAAAGTGCCTCCATCAATGCTGCGTGAAATGCCTGAAAACTCGGTGACCTATTTTGATCCGGGGTTATGCGGGCAGCAATACGGCGTGCAGTATCGATCTTGGGCAAACCCTCCTTGAAGTACCCGTGATTCTGCATGACTCGCTCAAACGTCTCCCACGTCCCCCCCAAGATCGCATCTGGCTCGCGTAATCCACGACGTTGAGGAACGTCACGCGAGACCCTGGGATATTCCTCCCTTACCGCTGACCAATCCCCGAAATACCAAGCTTCAAGCTCCTCCACAGCGATGCGATTGACCACTTGCCACTGCGCGTCGCCAGCGCGGCTGCGAGTAGCCAACCCCGCTCGCTGCGCCATTGCCTCGAGGTTCGCCTTCAGCTCCCTGCAATCGTCGTCGTCGCGGTCGACAATAACAAACAACCGCCAGTCGTTCGGCAGCCACTGAGCGTATCCCTTGAGGCGTGCTTCCAGTTTGCCCAATAGGTCCGCCTTCCCTTGGAATGCATGTATTTCGGAACCACAGTCTACTGGTATCAACCTAGGCAGCAACCCACGGAGGAATGCCTCCATTGATGGCTCCTCAACCAAAAACACAAGGTGATTTGCGGCCATCGTCACGACCCTATCGTTAGCGGTCGCGTAGGCGCCCCTTGGTTAACCAACGGATCACCGACCCCAAGTTGCCCCTCCATCCACAAGTGTCCGAGCAGCGCGCCGTGGCTTACAAATTCGCTCACCCCCGGCAAATCCGCGGCGCGGCGAGCCTGTGTATAGCCCTGTTCGTCGCGCCAAAGGACCCGTACCTCCTCTGGCCGCACACTGTTCAGAAAGAAAGGTGAATGTGTCGTCACCAACAACTGTGTAGAGGCCGCCGCGACGCGACATTCCTCAGCAAGTTCAGGAAGAAGCCGCGGGTGCAGATAGTTTTCGGGTTCTTCAATGCCGATAAACGGTGGAGGTGCGGGGTCGTTTAGCAGCAACAGGTACGCCAGCATTTTCAATGTGCCGTCCGATGCGAATCGCGCGAGTACCGGACTGCTGAACGGCGCATCTTTGATTTGAAGAAGCAGACGACCATCTGGCATGGTCTCGGCCAGTACACGTTCAATTCTCGGCACGCGGCGTCGCAACACGTCAAAAATGTGGTCGAGCCGCTCGCTGTGTTGCTCAGCCAGGTATTGGATGACATTCGCTAAGTTGTCACCGCTACGGCTAAGGCGCTCCTGCGGTCCAGCCTCCGGCTGACCGCGTGCACTGTCTGCTGACAGATACGACACGTACCATCCGGTAATGAATTCACGCAGTGCGGCGATACGTGGGTGGCCCGCGAACTGCCCCAAAGCGTTGACTGCAAGCAGATCCGGAGACTGTAATGGCGTCTCTACACGGTGGTCCTGCTCGTCTGGAACCTCTCCACTAATCGCACGCCCTTTACCCTCCCTGTAATCGAGGAAACGAAACGGCTGGCCGTGACTACCGCGCTTCCATTTCAACCACTCTTCGACTACTACTGGCGCGCCCTGCAGCTCGTCGACTGCCAAGTGATAGGTGATAAGTGGGTATCCATGCTCGCGATATTTGATCTCAATGGTGAGCGGTCCATCGCTTCCCCTTGTCTTAAGCTCCTTGCCTCGCCCGCGCTTATCCCATGCGCGACGAAGTCCGAGTTCGAAACAGTCAGCCAGGAAAGCAAAGACATCGAATACCGTTGATTTGCCGCTTCCATTCGGGCCTAGCAGCACGGTCAGCGGTGTAAGGTTCTTGAACTCCAGCTCCCGCAAGGCTCGAAAATTCCGCACCTTGAGATATTCGATTCGGGCGGGAGCGCGCGGCCGCGATAAGTTTGCGTGGGAACGGTTAACTTCAGGCATTTTCGTGTCCCTGATGTTCGTAACAGGAGGGGTATGCGGAAGCTATACCAACACGCCTGTTATGTGAAAACAAGGTGTCGATGATACCCGCTAACGAAAGGCAAGCTGCGTTCGCGTTTCGACACCGCGCGCGAGCTGGTCGGCATCGAGAAAGCAAAATTTCAGTTCCACGACCTGCGCGTGGCCTGACGCACAGGACGCTCGACCAAGGGTTGGAGGCGGAGCAACGATTGCCAGGGCACAGCGGACCCAGCGTGGCCGCGCGATACGTGTGCGGCGCCGTGGCCCGTTAGCAGTCTCGCTGACACGCATTAGAAACGTGAGGGGCATTGGAAACGCGAAGGGGCTACGCAAACATCGCGTAACCCCTTGTCAGATATGGTGCCGGCTGCAGGACTCGAACCCGCCACCTGATGATTACAAATCAACTGCTCTACCAGATGAGCTAAGCCGGCGTAAGCGCGAGATTCTACCTCATTTCACGATCTTGAGGCGAGGTCTGGTGCTGCCTTTCGAGCCGTCGCCGTCGGTTTTCGGCGGTTCGTCGGCACCTTCGGACGGTTCCTCGTTCGCACCGCCGTCGGCGACCGGCGTCAGCGTGGCCGGCGACTCGTCGCGCTGCACGTCATCCGCCGGCGCGGTTTCTTCGTCGAACGTGCCCGAATCCTCGCCTTCGCCCGCGACCGCATCGACCTGGAACGCCATCCCCTGCCCGTTCTCGCGCGCGTAGATCGCGAGCACGTTGGCAACCGGAATCTCGATCTTGTGCGCCTTGCCGGAGAACCGGGCAGTGAACTCGATCCACTCGTTGCCCATCTGCAACTGGCTCGTCGCCTCGAAGCTGATGTTGAGCACGATCTCGCCGTCACGCACGAACTGACGCGGCACGCGCGTCGAGTTGTCGACCCTCACCGCGATATGCGGCGTGTAACCGTTATCGGTGCACCACTCGTACAACGCGCGCAGCAGATAAGGCTTCGTTGAAATCTCTTGCATCACAATCCTCGAACCCGGAGCGGGCGCGCGGCACGCCGCGCCACCCTCTCCGTCTTGCCTTCATTGCATCATCAACGACGCATGACCTTTTCGGACGGCGTCAGTGCTTCGATATAGGCCGGACGGCTGAAGATCCGCTCCGCGTACTTCATCAGCGGCGCAGCATTCTTCGACAGCTCGATGCCGTAGTGATCCAGACGCCACAGCAGCGGCGCGATCGCGACGTCGAGCATCGAGAACTCCTCGCCGAGCATGTACTTGTTCTTCACGAAGATCGGCGCGAGCTGCGTCAGTCGATCGCGGATCGCGAGGCGTGCCTTCTCGTGATTCTTCTCCGCTGCCTTGCCCTTCTCGTTCTCGAGCGTGCTGACGTGAACGAACAGTTCCTTCTCGAAGTTGAGCAGGAACAGGCGCGCGCGTGCGCGCTGCACGGGGTCGGCCGGCATCAGTTGCGGATGCGGGAAGCGCTCGTCGATGTACTCGTTGATGATGTTCGATTCGTACAGGATCAGGTCGCGCTCGACCAGGATCGGCACCTGACCATACGGGTTCATCACCGAAATGTCTTCCGGCTTGTTGAACAGGTCGACGTCACGGATTTCGAAGTCCATGCCCTTCTCGAACAGCACCAGCCGGCAACGCTGGGAGAACGGGCAAGTTGTGCCGGAATACAGAACCATCATATTTGCGTTTCCTCAAAAAAGCCGAGGGCCGGCGCGCGGCGAAACCCCTTTCACGGGTTCCGCGTTGCGCCGGCCCCACGCCGGTCAGGCGTGTTTACTTGATATCTTTCCAGTACGCGGCATTGAGCCGCCAGGCCAGGAAAGTCAGGACACCGAGAAAGACCAGCACCCACACGCCGAGGCGCTTGCGCGTATGCTGTGCCGGCTCGGACATCCATGTCATATAGGCCACCAGGTCGGCCACCGCAGCGTCATAGTCCGGCGACGACAGCGTCCCCGGCGTGACCTGCTGGAAGCCGACGAGCGTGTGGACCTTCTCGCCCGTCTCCTCGTCCGTCTTGTCTTCGAATTTGGCAATGCGCTGCCCCTGCAGTTGCCACAATACATGGGGCATGCCGACGTTCTCGAACACCGCGTTGTTCCAGCCGGACGGCCGCGTATCGTCGCGGTAGAAACCCCGCAGATACGTATACAGCCAGTCGCGGCCGCGCGCGCGCTCCTCGACCGACAGGTCGGGCGGCGAGGTGCCGAGCCAGTTCTGCGCGTCTTCGGGCCGCATCGCGACGGACATCGTGCTCCCGACCTTGTCGGTCGTGAACAGGAGATTCGTTTCGATCTCCTTCGGGGATATGCCCAGATCCGTCAGACGGTTGTAGCGCATCAGGTTCGCGCTGTGGCAGTTCAGGCAATAGTTTACAAACAATTGCGCGCCGTGCTGAAGCGAAACGAGATTTTCCGTGTTATCGGGCGCCCGGTCGAGCGGAAAATTACCTTCCGCCCGCACGCCCGGCGCCACCAGCAGCGCACACGCGGTCGCCCCGATCAGTGCGAGTGTCGAAAGCAGTTTCTTCATGTCGTTCTCTCCTCGCTCACGTTAATGGGGCTTGAAGCGCACCCGCTCCGGCGGCTGCTTGAACGTGCCAAGCTGCGTCCAGACGGGCATGCCGAGGAAGAACGCGAAGTAGATCAGCGCACAGCCCTGCGCGATCAGCGTCGCAACCGGAGATGGCGGCCGCGTGCCGAGGAACGCGAGGGTCAGGAACGCGGCGACGAAGATCCCGAGGAACACCTTGTGGAACAGCGGCCGGTAGCGGATCGACTTCACCGGGCTGCGGTCGAGCCACGGCAGGAAGAACAGCGTGATCACCGCCGAGCCCATCACGACGACGCCCCAGAACTTCGACTCCGTCAGGTACATGAACACGACGATCGCCGCGGCCAGCACCGGCAGCCCGGCCTTCCACTTGCCGTGCGCGCGGATCAGCGCGAGTACGCCGAGCACCGCGATCACGATCATCAGCACGATCTTGAACGGGTCGGTGGTCGCGCGCAGCATCGCGTAGAACGCGGTGAAGTACCAGACCGGCGCGATCTCGGGCGGCGTCTGCAGCGGGTTCGCCGGGACGAAGTTGTTCGCCTCGAGGAAGTAGCCGCCCATCTCCGGCGCGAAGAACACGATCATCGCGAAGATCATCAGGAACACGCACACGCCGAGGAAATCGTGCACCGAGTAGTACGGATGGAACGGGATGCCGTCGAGCGGAATGCCGTTCTCGTCCTTCTTCGCCTTGATCTCGATGCCGTCCGGGTTATTTGACCCCACTTCGTGCAGCGCGACGAGGTGCGCGATCACGAGGCCGACCAGCACGAGCGGAATCGCGATCACGTGGAACGCGAAGAAGCGGTTCAGCGTAACGTCGGACACGACGTAGTCGCCGCGAATCCACAGTGACAGGTCAGGGCCGACGAACGGGATCGCCGAGAACAGGTTCACGATCACCTGCGCGCCCCAGAACGACATCTGGCCCCACGGCAGCAGGTAGCCGAAGAACGCCTCGGCCATCAGGCACAGGAAGATCGCGCAGCCGAAGATCCACACGAGCTCGCGCGGCTTGCGGTACGACCCGTACAGCAGCCCGCGGAACATGTGCAGGTAGACGACCACGAAGAACATCGATGCACCGGTCGAGTGCAGGTAGCGGATCAGCCAGCCCCACGGCACCTCGCGCATGATGTACTCGACCGACGCGAACGCGAGCGTCGAGTCGGGCTTGTAGTTCATCGTCAGGAAGATGCCCGTGACGATCTGGTTGACGAGCACGAGCAGCGCGAGGGAGCCGAAGAAGTACCAGAAGTTGAAGTTCTTCGGCGCGTAGTACTCGGAAACGTGCTTCTTCCAGGTGGCCGTGAGCGGGAAGCGCTGGTCGATCCAGCCGGTGAGACCTGTCGTGGAGACTTCTTTGTTGTCGGCAGCCATCACGCTTCTCCTTTCTCGTCCTTGCCGATCACGAGGGTCGTCGCCGACGTGAACATGTAGGGCGGGATGTCGAGATTCTGAGGCGCCGGTTTGTTCTTGAACACACGGCCGGCGAGGTCGTAGGTCGAACCGTGGCACGGGCACAGGAAACCGCCCGGCCAGTCGTCCGGCAGGTTCGGCTGCGGACCCGGCGTGAAGCGTTGGCTAGGCGTGCAGCCGAGGTGCGTACACACGGCCATCACGACGAGAATGTTCTTGCGATCGGCCCGCGAGCGATATTCGTTGGCGCAGTACGCGGGCAACGGCATCGAATACGGGGTCTTCGAGGTCGGATCGGCCACTTCCTTGTCGGCCTTGACCACGTCGGCCAGCATCGAATCCGTGCGATTCAGGATCCAGACGGGTTTGCCGCGCCACGGCACGGTGACCATCTCGCCGGGCTTCAGGCTGCTGATGTCGACTTCGACCGGTGCACCGGCTGCTTTCGCTTTCGCGGACGGCGCAAGCGACGCCGCGAAAGGTATGACGGTGGCTACGCCTCCCACGCCACCTGCTACGGATGTCGCAATCAGCCAGGTACGGCGGCCGCTGTCGACGCGTTTCTCTTCCTTGTCTCGCATCACACGCCCCACTTCTGAGTTGGATTTTCCGTCACGACTTTCCATTCCGCCGCTAGTTTGCTCGAATGGAGTCGCCATTTACAAGGCCCGGAGATGAAAATCCCTTCGAAGTGATTGATAGTTAAGGGTTATCCCCCACTACCGGAGCGATTAAATCATTTCTCTTTTAAGCATCCGCTACATTGAGGGATTTCGATGCACTGCCGCAAATCCGGCGTTCAGACCGGATTATGGATATCGATAAAAAGGTGTTCGAGATCGAATTCTTCGGACAAGTGGGCGCCAAGTGCCTGGATTCCGTAACGTTCGGTCGCATGGTGCCCTGCCGCAACGAACGCGACACCGCTTTCGGCGGCCGTGTGCGTCACGTATTCGGACACCTCGCCCGTCAGGAACACGTCCGCGCCGGCGTCGATCGCCGCGTCGAAATAGCTCTGCGCGGCGCCCGTGCACCACGCGATGCGGCGCAACTGGATGTCCGGATCGCCGAGCACGAGCGGCGTGCGGCCGAGCGTGCGCTCGACCTTCGCGACGAAGTGCTCGAGCGTGACAGGCATCGGCAGCGTCGCCATCCAGCCGAGATCGCCGTCACCGAAACGCTGCTCGCCGATCAGCCCGAGCTTCGCGCCGAGCTGCGCGTTGTTGCCGAATTCGGGATGCGCGTCGAGCGGCAGGTGGAACGCGAACAGGTTCAGGTCGTTCGCGAGCAGCAGCTTCAGGCGCTGGTACTTGCGGCCGGTGATCTGCGGCGCCTCGTTGCGCCAGAAATAGCCGTGATGGACGAGCACGGCATCTGCCCCCCATTCGAGCGCGGCCTCGAGGAACGCGAGCGACGCCGTCACGCCGGTGGCGATCTTCTCGATCTTGCGGCGCCCCTCGACCTGCAGGCCGTTCGGGCAATAGTCCTTGAAGCGCGCGATTTCAAGGGTATTGTTCAAGTACAATTCGAGTTCGATCCGATCCATATAAACCTCTAATCCATTCAGATGCTTAGACGCTTCTGGCTGTTCTTCGCGCAGGCGGTTACCGTGCTGCTCGCGCTGATGTTCATTGTCGTGACGCTCAAGCCGCAATGGCTGCAACGGCAAGGACAGCTCGGCAAGCAGCTCGCCACGCCGATCGTTGCGCTGCGGGAAGTCGCGCCTGGCATCGGCGGCGCGCCGGCGACCACGTCGTACGCCGAAGCCGCGCAGAAAGCGATGCCGGCCGTCGTCAACGTATTCTCCAGCAAGGACGGCTCGCTGCCGCCCGACCCGCGCGCGAAAGATCCGCTGTTCCGCTACTTCTTCGGCGACCGCAACGCCCGCAAGCAACAGGACGAACCGGCAGCCAACCTTGGCTCGGGCGTTATCGTGAGCCCTGAAGGTTACATTCTAACGAACCAGCACGTCGTGGACGGCGCCGACCAGATCGAGGTCGCGCTCGCCGACGGGCGCACGGCCACCGCAAAGGTGATCGGCAGCGATCCCGAGACCGATCTTGCGGTGCTGAAGATCAACATGACGAACCTGCCGACGATCACGCTCGGCCGCTCCGACCAGTCGCGGGTCGGCGACGTCGTGCTCGCGATCGGCAACCCGTTCGGCGTCGGCCAGACGGTCACGATGGGGATCATCAGCGCGCTCGGCCGCAACCACCTCGGCATCAACACGTTCGAGAACTTCATCCAGACCGACGCGCCGATCAACCCTGGCAACTCGGGCGGTGCGCTGGTCGACGTGAACGGCAACCTGCTCGGCATCAATACGGCAATCTACTCGCGTTCGGGCGGCTCGCTCGGCATCGGTTTCGCGATTCCCGTATCGACCGCGCGCACCGTGCTCGAAAGCATCATCACGACGGGCTCGGTCACGCGCGGCTGGATCGGCGTCGAGCCGCAGGACGTCACGCCGGAAATCGCCGAGTCGTTCGGGCTCCAGCAGAAATCGGGCGCGATCGTTGCGGGCGTGCTGCAGGGCGGCCCGGCCGACAAGGCCGGCATCAAGCCGGGCGACATCCTGGTCACGGTCAACGGCGAGGACATCACCGACACGACGAAGCTGCTGAACGTCGTCGCGCAGATCAAGCCGGGCACGTCGACCAAGGTGCACGTCGTGCGCAAGGGCAAGGAGTTCGACGTGAACGTCGTGATCGGCAAGCGCCCGCCGCCGCCGAAGCAGACGCTCGACGAACAGGACAGCGACACCGAATGACGTTCGGCGGGCGGCGCGCCGACGCGTGCCGGCCGCGGACGGAAACGAAAAAGGGCAGCCGGTGGCTGCCCTTTTGCTTTGCATCGAAACGCGTTGTTGCCGGTAACGTGGCCTCGGCCCGCTTTCCGGCCCCCAACGCCACCTGGTCGCATCAGGCATGCCGGAACAAGGCCGCCCGGCGCACCCTCGTCAACTCGCGGCTTCGCCGTTCCCCGCCTCGCCCTCTTCGGCCGGCTTCTTCGGTACGACGAACCGCGCGGCCAGGATCCCGGCTTCGTACAGCACGATCAGCGGCAGCGCGAGCATCAGTTGCGAGAACACGTCCGGCGGCGTGACGACCGCCGCGACGACGAACGCGCCGACGATCACGTACGGCCGGATCTCCTTCAGCTTCTTCACCGTCAGCACGCCCATCCGGACGAGCAGCACGACGACGATCGGCACCTCGAACGTGACCCCGAACGCAATGAACATCCCGAGCACGAAGCTCAGGTAGTTGTCGATGTCGGTCGTCATCTCGGCGCCGAGCGGCGCGTTGTAGTGCGCCATCACGCGGAAGATCGTCGGGAACACGAGGAAGTACGCGAACGCCATCCCGCACAGGAACAGGCAGTAGCTGCTGCCGACGAGCGGCACGACGAGCTTCTTCTCGTGCTGGTACAGCCCCGGCGCGACGAACGCCCAGATCTGGTACAGCACGATCGGCAGCGCGATCACGAGCGCGACGAGCATCGTGACCTTCATCGGCACGAAGAACGAGCCCGTGACGTCCGTGACGATCATCTTGCCGTCCTTCGGCAGGTTCTCCATCAGCGGCCGCGCGAGCAGCTTGAAGATGTCGGGCGCCCAGTAGACGAGCCCGAGGAACACGACGATCACGGCCAGCCCCGCGCGAATGATGCGATCGCGGAGCTCGACGAGATGGGAAATGAAGGTTTCTTCCGGGGCGTCGCCCGGGTTCTGCTGGGGGTCGCTCACACCGGCCCTCGGTAGGATAAACGAGCGAGCATGCGCTCGACTCAGAAGAAGCGCGTCGGCCGGCGCAGGCTGGCCGGCTGGTGGCGTGCGACACGCGCGGCGCCCGACTGCACATGCGTGCGGCGGGTGGTCGCGCGCTTGTACCAGACAGGCGTCGCCGCCTGCTTGACACGCCAGTTGCGGCGCTTCGGCGCGAGTGCGGCCGTACTGCCGCGCCACGACGGCGCCGCGGGCGTGTCGGAACCGTACGACCCGGCGTCGCCGGAAGCCCCGTCAACACCACCGACCGCGGAATGCCACGTGTCGTTCAGTTCCTTCTCGTGCTCGCGCAGGTTGTCGTGAATGGTCGTCTCGACATTGCGCGCGGCCGACTCGAAATCGGTCTTCATCGTCCGCAGCGCGTCGAGTTCGATTTCGCGCGAGACCTCGGCCTTCACGTCGTTGATATACCGCTGCGCGCGGCCGAACAATGCGCCTGCCGTACGCGCGACGCGCGGCAGGCGCTCGGGGCCGAGCACCACGAGCGCGACGACGCCGATCAGCGCCATCTTCGTAAGACCGAGATCCAGCATCGCGAATGCCTGTCAGCGTGCCGGCGTTACGCCTTGTTCGAATCGGAACGCGTCGTTTCCTTCGCGTTGACGTCGACCGAGCCCGAGCGCGGCAGTTGCTGCGCGTCCGCCGGCGTCTCGCCTTCCTTCATGCCGTCCTTGAAACCCTTCACCGCGCTGCCGAGATCGTTGCCGATGTTGCGCAGCTTCTTCGTACCGAAAACCAGCGCGACGATCAGCAGCACGATCAGCCAGTGCCAAATGCTCAATCCACCCATGATGAAACCTCTCCTCAACCACGCCGCGGCGCGGCGCAAATCGCCGGCGACGCGCCGGCTTCGACTATCGATGCGGGGAAACGCCCCGCGCCGTCAACCCATCCGATGCCAGGGGCGCGGGCCGGCCAGGATATGCGCGTGCAGGTGGTAAACCTCCTGCCCGCCGCCGGGGCCCGTGTTGATCACCGTGCGAAAACCGGTTTCGCCGCCCGTATACGCGACGCCGAGCTGGTCGGCAAGGCGCGCGACGAGCAGCATCAGCCGGCCGAGCATCGGCGCATCGCCGTCGCCCGCCGCCGACAGCGTCGGCAGGTGCTGGCGCGGAATCACGAGCACGTGCGTCTCGGCCGCCGGGCGGATGTCGCGGAACGCGACGAATTCGTCGTCCTCGTGCACCTTCGTGCTCGGGATCTCGCCTGCGGCGATCTTGCAGAACAGGCAATTCGGATCGTGACTCATGTTGCTCCTGCAGACGCCCGCGCGCGGCCGGTCAGAACCACGCCTGCGGATCGAGCGTCTTGTTGTCGTTCAGGTACAGCCAACCCTTGATGATACGGTACAGCGTCCAGATCCATGTGACAAACATCACTGCGAATCCGATCACCACGAACGCCAGCGCAAACCCGATCACATACGCGATCAGCGCGCGCCAGAACGTGCGGATCTGCCACTCGAAGTGATCGGCGTACGGCGTGCCGGCCACATCACCGCGCTTCACGTAGTTGATGATGATCGCGATGATGCCCGTGACACCGCCCGTCAGCCAATGAAACGCATAGAGGCCATAGAGCACGTGAGTCAGCGTGCGCAGCCCGTTCAGGCGTTCGGCGTCCGCGGCCCCCGGCACCGACGGCGGCGGAAACTGGCTTGGCGTATCGGTCATGATGCTACCCCCGTTAGATGACAATTCTTACAGCTTACCGCACAGTCGCCACCGCGGCGGGCCGATGCGTGTCACCCGCCGTTTTCCTCGCGTTCGCGGCGCTTGCGCAGCGCCTTCTCCTCGATGCCCGACAATCCTTCGCGACGCTCGAGCTCGGCGATCACGTCGGCCGGGCTCAGGTCGAAGTGCGACAGCATCACGAGGCAGTGGAACCACAGGTCGGCCACCTCGCCGACGAGCGCGGTCGGCGCGCCGCCCTGGCGCACGTCCTTCGCGGCCAGCACGACTTCCGTCGCCTCTTCGCCGATCTTCTTCAGCACCGCGTCGTCGCCCTTGTGGAACAGGCGCGATACGTACGATTGGTCGGGGTCGCCGCCCTTGCGGCTATCGATCACGGCCGCGAGGCGCAGCAGCGTGTCTTCGGTCGATTGCGTCATTTGTAGATGTGTTCGGGATCTTTCAGCACCGGTTCGACCGCGACCCAGTCGCCGTCGTCGACGGTGCCCTCGAATTTCTGGAAGAAGCACGAATGCCGGCCGGTGTGGCACGCGATGCCCGACACCTGCTCGACCTTCAGCAGCACGACGTCCTCGTCGCAGTCGAGCCGCACCTCGTGCACGTGCTGCACGTGGCCCGACTCCTCGCCCTTGAACCACAGGCGCTTGCGCGAGCGCGAATAGTAGACCGCGCGCTGCGTCTCGATCGTCTTCGCCAGCGCCTCGCGGTTCATCCACGCGAACATCAGCACGTCGTTCGTCGATGCTTCCTGCGCGATCACCGGCACGAGGCCGTTGTCGTCCCAGCGGACCTTGTCGAGCCACGCGGGCAGGGATTTCGTTTCCGTGTTCATCACAGCCTCACCGGAATGCCCTGGTCGGCCATGAAGCGCTTCGCCTCGCCGACCGTGTGCTCGCCGTAGTGGAAGATGCTCGCGGCCAGCACGGCGTCGGCGCGGCCGTCCTTGATGCCGTCCGCGAGATGCTGCAGCGAGCCGACGCCGCCCGACGCGATCACCGGCACCGGCACCGCGTCCGACACGCCGCGCGTGAGCGCGAGGTCGAAGCCCGACTTCGTGCCGTCGCGATCCATGCTCGTGAGCAGGATCTCGCCCGCGCCGAGTTCGGCCATCTTGCGGGCCCATTCGATCGCGTCGAGGCCCGTGCCCTTGCGGCCGCCGTGCGTGAACACTTCCCAGCGCGGCGTCTCGCCGTCGGCCGACACGCGCTTCGCGTCGATCGCGACGACGATGCACTGCGAGCCGTACTTGTCGGCCGCGTCGCGTACCAGTTGCGGATTCGCGACCGCCGACGAATTCATGCTGACCTTGTCCGCGCCCGCGTTCAGCAGGCGGCGCACGTCCTCGACGGCGCGCACGCCGCCGCCGACGGTCAGCGGAATGAACACCTGCGACGCGACCGCTTCGATGATCGGCAGGATCAGGTCGCGCTGGTCGGACGTCGCGGTGATGTCGAGGAACGTCAGTTCGTCGGCGCCCTGGTCGTCGTAACGGCGGGCGATTTCGACGGGGTCGCCCGCGTCGCGCAGCTCGACGAAATTGACGCCCTTGACGACACGCCCGGCGGTCACGTCCAGGCAGGGGATGATGCGTTTAGCTAGAGCCATGATGTTGCGCCAAATGCCGCGATGGGACGGCCGGTTGCGGAAGCCTCGCGCGAGGCTTCCGGTCGGGGCCGCCCTGCGGGCAGCCCCGGCGAACGCGACAACCGCGCTTACGCGTTGTCGAGTTCGCCGTTCAGTTCGTCCGCGCGCTTTTGCGCGGCCGCGAAATCGAGATCGCCGGAGTAGATCGCACGGCCGCAGATCACGCCTTCGACGCCGTGCTCTTCCACTTCGCACAGATTCTCGATGTCCGTGAGGTTCGACAGGCCGCCGCTCGCGATCACCGGAATGCCGACCGCCTGCGCAAGCTTCACGGTCGCCTCGATGTTGATGCCCTGCAGCATCCCGTCGCGGCCGATGTCCGTGTAGACGATCGATTCGACGCCGTAGTCCTCGAACTTCTGCGCGAGATCGATCACTTCGTGGCCGGTCAGCTTGCTCCAGCCGTCGGTCGCGACCTTGCCGTCCTTCGCGTCCAGCCCGACGATGATGTTGCCGGCGAACGCGGTGCACGCGTCCTGCAGGAAGCCCGGGTCCTTCACGGCCGCCGTGCCGATGATCACGTAGGACAGGCCCGCGTCGAGGTACTTCTCGATCGTCTCGAGGCTGCGGATGCCGCCGCCGAGCTGTACGGGGATTTCATCGCCGACTTCGTCGAGGATCGCTTCGATCGCCTCGAGATTCTTCGGCTTGCCGGCGAATGCGCCGTTCAGGTCGACCAGATGCAGCCGCCGGGCGCCGAGATCGACCCACTTGCGGGCCATCGCCGCCGGGTCCTCGGAGAAAATCGTGGCCTGGTCCATATCGCCCTGTTTGAGGCGCACACACTGACCGTCTTTGAGGTCGATGGCCGGAATCAGCAACATAGCAATCGGGTATCGTCGTGGAAGAAGAAAAGAATCCGGCGCGTACCGGCCAATCCGGTACCGCGCCGTCTCGCTAGTTTAGTACAACTCTTTCGGCGCTTTGGCGCGCGAGCCCCGTAAGACGGGCCTCTCCGGCCCGCCGACTGTGGCACGCACGCGACGTTCACGGTTTCCAGTGTACGAAGTTGCGATACAGACGCAACCCGACCTCCGCGCTTTTCTCGGGGTGAAATTGGGTCGCGAAGAGGTTATCCCGCGCGACCGCGGACGTAAACGGCGCGCCGTAAGCCGTTTCGCCGACCGTATGCGCCGGGTTGTCCGGCGTCACGTAATAGCTGTGCACGAAGTAGAAATACGCGTCGTCGGGCACGCCGTCCCACAGCGGGTGCGGCTGCGACTGGCGCACGCGGTTCCAGCCCATCTGCGGCACCTTGAAGCGCGAACCGTCGTCCTGCAGCCGGCCGTCGAGCTCGAAACGCACGACCTTGCCCGGCAGCAGGCCGAGGCCCTTCGTGTCGCCTTCCGCGCTCCAGTCGAACAGCATCTGCTCGCCAACGCACACGCCGAGCAGCGGCTTCGTGCGCGACGCCTCGATCACGGCCTCCTGCAGGCCCGATTCGCCGAGGCAGCGCATGCAGTCGGGCATCGCGCCCTGGCCGGGCAGCACGACGCGGTCGGCCGCGCGAATCGCGGCCGGCGTGTCGACGATCGCCACGTCGGCGGCCGGTTCGGCCTTCTTGAGCGCCTGCGCGACCGAGCGCAGGTTGCCCATCCCATAATCCACAATCGCAATCGAAGTTTTCATCTCAGTGCAGGCAGTAGCGCCCTCAGTCCATTGACGATGAATTCCACCGCCAGCGCCGACAGCATCAGACCCATCAGCCGCGTGGCGATGTTGATGCCCGTGCGGCCGATCCAGTTCGCGATCGGCTCGGCGAGCCGCATCGCGACGAAACACAGCAAAGCCAGGACCGCGCCGATCGCGACCAGCCCGACCCGGTCATACCAGTGACGCGAGTTGGCCGCATAGATGATCACCGTGCTGATCGAGCCGGGGCCCGTGAGCAGCGGAATCGCCAGCGGCACGACCGCGATGTTGTCCTTCAGCTCCGCCTCGTGGCGCTCCTCCGGCGTCGATCGCGTGTTGCCGATCTGCGCGTTCAGCATGTTGATCGCCATCAGCAGCATGATGATCCCGCCGCCCACTTCGAGCGAGCCGACCGAAATGCCGAAGAAGTCGATGATCTGCTGCCCGAGCAGCGTCGTCACCGTCATCACGCAGAACACCGACACCGACGCGATCCGGATCGTGCGACGCCGCTCGATGTCCGTCTGCTGCGCCGTCAGGCTCAGGAAGAACGGCACCGCGCCGATCGGGTTGATCAGCGCAAGCAGCGAAATGAACGATTTGAGCAGATCCATCGCAAGCCGGCGCCGCGCGCCGAAGCCGTGAGGTTGTCCTTAGCGTCCGTCCGTTCGGGAGTTCAGAGGCTGCCTTTGGTCGACGGGATCTGCCCCGCCGCACGCTCGTCCAGCTCCACCGCCGCGCGCAGCGCACGGCCGAAGGCCTTGAACACCGTCTCGAGCTGATGGTGCGCGTTGATCCCGCGCAGGTTGTCGATGTGCAGCGTGACGCCCGCGTGGTTCACGAAACCGCGGAAGAATTCGATCGACAGGTCGACGTCGAACGTGCCGATCCGCGCACGCGTGAACGGCACGTGGAATTCGAGGCCCGGCCGGCCCGAGAAGTCGATCACGACGCGCGACAGCGCCTCGTCGAGCGGCACGTACGAATGACCGTAGCGGCGGATGCCCTTCTTGTCGCCGATCGCCTTCGCGACGGCCTGCCCGAGCGTGATGCCGACATCCTCGACCGTGTGGTGGTCGTCGATATGCGTGTCGCCATGCGCTTCGACCTCGAGATCGACCAGACCGTGTCGCGCGATCTGGTCGAGCATATGGTCGAGAAACGGCACGCCGGTGGCCAGCTTCTGCCGGCCGGTGCCGTCGAGATCGAGCTTCACACGGATCTGCGTTTCGCTGGTATTGCGAACGACTTCCGCCACACGCATGGCAATTCCTTGATTGAGTCTGATGTAAATGGGGATTGATCGTCGCGCGCCGCCGCGCCCTGGGCTCAACCGGGCAGCGCGAGTTTCAAAGCGGCCAGCAGGCGGGCGTTTTCGTCGGGAGAACCGACGGTCAGCCGCACGCATTCGGCCAGTAACGGATGCATTTTACTCACGTTTTTGACCAGCACCCGCTCGGTGAGCAGCGCGTCGAACACGGCAGCCGCGTCCGGCACGCGCACCAGCAGGAAATTACCGGCGCTCGGGAACACCGTCGCGCCCGGCAGCGCGGCCACGGCCTGCGCGAGGCGCGAGCGTTCCGCGCGCAGTTCGGCCGCCTGCGCGTCGAGCACGTCGAGGTGGTCGAGCAGGAAATCGGCGGTCGCCTGGGTCAGCACGTTGATGTTGTACGGCGGGCGCACCTTGTCGAATTCGGTCAGCCACGCGTGCCGCCCGACGAGATAGCCGAGGCGGATGCCCGCGAGGCCGAGCTTCGACACCGTGCGCATCACGACGATGTTGTCGAACTCGGCGGCGCGCGGCAGCCACGAGCGCTCGGCGAACGGCTGGTATGCCTCGTCGATCACGATCAGGCTGTGCCGTGCGGCCGCGACGATCCGCTCGACGTCGGCATCGTCGTACAGCGTGCCGGTCGGGTTGTTCGGGTACGCGAGATAGACGATCGCCGGGCGGTGCTCGGCGATCGCCGCGAGCATCGCGTCGACGTCGAGCGTCAGGTCGGCCTTCAGCGGCACACCGACGAATTCGAGCTGTGCAAGCTTCGCGGACAGTTCATACATCACGAAGCCCGGCACCGGCGCGAGCACCTTCGCGCCCGGCTGCGCGCACGCGACCGAGATCATGCTGATGATTTCGTCCGACCCGTTGCCGAGCAGCACGTCGCATGCGGCCGGCACGCCCATCGCGTGGCGCAGCTTGTCGAGCAGCGCGGCCGGGCGCGGCGCCGGGTAGCGGTTCAGCGCGACCTGCGCGAGGCGCTCCCCGAGCGCCGCGGCGAGCGGTTCGGGCAGCGGATACGGGTTCTCCATCGCGTCGAGCTTCACGAACCCGCTCGCGTCCGGCACCGGGTAGCTCGTCATCGCGAGCACGTCGCGGCGGATGATGTCTTGTGGCGTCGTCATGGTCTCAAGCCGGCGTGCACCGCGCCGGCATCAATTGGTCGGCAAGGCGGCGGCTGCCGCCCTGCGCTGCGTCTCCTCAGCCGGCGCCGCAGCGCCCGCCCCCGCGCAGAGCGCGCGTATTACCCCTTCATCCGGAACTCGGCGCTCTTCGCGTGCGCGTGCAGCCCCTCGCCGTACGCGAGCTCGGACGCGATCTCGCCGAGCGTCTGCGCGCCTTCGGCACTGACCTCGATCACGCTCGAGCGCTTGATGAAGTCGTACACGCCGAGCGGCGACGAGAAACGCGCGGTGCGCGACGTCGGCAACACGTGGTTCGGGCCCGCGCAGTAGTCGCCGAGGCTCTCGCTCGTGTAGCGGCCGAGGAAGATCGCGCCCGCGTGGCGGATCTGCTGGCCCCATTGCTGCGGCTCCAGCGCCGAGATTTCCAGGTGCTCGGGCGCGATGTCGTTCGCGATCCGGCATGCCTCGGCCATGTCGCGCACCTTGATCAGCGCACCGCGGCCTTCGAGCGACGCGCGGATCACGTCCTGGCGCGGCATCGACGGCAGCAGTTCGTTGATCGCCTTCTCGACGCGCTCGAGGAACGCGGCGTCCGGGCACAGCAGGATCGACTGCGCGAGTTCGTCGTGCTCGGCCTGCGAGAACAGGTCCATCGCGACCCAGTTCGGATCGGTCGTGCCGTCGCACAGTACGAGGATTTCCGACGGCCCGGCGATCATGTCGATGCCGACCGTGCCGAACACGCGGCGCTTCGCCGACGCGACGTACGCATTGCCGGGCCCGCAGATCTTGTCGACCGGCGGCACCGTCGCCGTGCCATACGCGAGCGCAGCGACCGCCTGCGCGCCGCCGATCGTGAACACACGATCGACGCCGCCGAGCAGCGCCGCGGCGAGCACGAGGTCGTTCTTCACGCCGTCCGGCGTCGGCACGACCATCACGATCTCGCCGACACCCGCGACGCGCGCGGGAATCGCGTTCATCAGCACCGACGACGGATACACGGCCTTGCCGCCCGGCACGTACAGGCCGACGCGGTCGATCGGCGTGACCTTCTGGCCGAGCACCGTGCCGTCGCTTTCGGTGTATTGCCAGCTATGCGTGCCGCACTCGATCTTCTGCTTCTCGTGGTACGCGCGCACGCGCGCCGCGGCCGCTTCCAGCGCCGCGCGCGCCTTCGGCGCGAGGCCGTCGAGCGCCGTCTGCAGCGCATCCTGCGGCAGTTCCAGCGCGGCGACGCTGTCCGCGTTCAGCCGGTCGAAACGGTTCGTGTACTCGAGCACCGCGGCGTCGCCGCGCGACTTCACGTCGGCGAGGATCTGCGCGACCGATTGCTCGATCGCCGCGTCTTCGCTCGCTTCGAATGCGAGCACCGCACGCAGCGCGGCATCGAAGCCTTCGCTCGTCGAATCGAGTTTGCGGATGGTGATGGCCATGGGAGTTCCGTTACAGTGATGCGCTCAACCGCCATTCTGCGACGCGCGTTCGAACGCGTCGAGGATCGGCTTGAGCGCCGCGCGCTTCAACTTCAGCGCAGCCTGGTTCACGACGAGGCGCGACGAGATCGCCATGATCTCCTCGACCTCGACCAGATTGTTCGCCTTCAGCGTGCCGCCCGAGCTGACGAGGTCGACGATCGCGTCGGCCAGGCCGACCAGCGGCGCGAGTTCCATCGAGCCGTACAGCTTGATCAGGTCGACGTGCACGCCCTTCGCGGCAAAGTGCTCGCGCGCCGTTTCGACGTACTTCGTCGCGACCCGCAGGCGCGCACCCTGGCGCACCGCGTTCGCGTAGTCGAAGCCGGCCGGCACGGCCACCGACATCCGGCAGCGCGCAATGTTCAGGTCGATCGGCTGGTACAGGCCCGAGCCGCCGTGCTCGACCAGCACGTCCTTGCCGGCCACGCCGAAATCGGCCGCGCCGTATTCGACATAGGTCGGCACGTCGCTCGCGCGCACGATGATCACGCGCAGGTTCGGGTCCGTCGTCGGCAGGATCAGCTTGCGCGACGTTTCCGGATCCTCGGCCACCTGGATGCCGGCCGCGGCGAGCAGCGGCAGGGTTTCCTCGAAAATCCGGCCCTTCGACAGGGCGAGGGTCAGCGGCACGCTCATGCTTGGCTCCCGGAGAGGCGGCGCACGTTCGCGCCGACGGCGGTCAGTTTGGCTTCCATGCGGTCGTAGCCGCGGTCCAGGTGATAGATGCGGTCGACCAGCGTTTCGCCGTCGGCACGCAGCCCGGCGATCACGAGGCTCGCCGACGCACGCAGGTCGGTCGCCATCACGTTCGCGCCCGACAGTTTCTCGACACCCGTCACGAGCGCCGTGTTGCCGTCGATCGTGATGTTCGCGCCGAGCCGGTTCAGCTCCTGCACGTGCATGAAGCGGTTTTCGAAAATCGTTTCGACGACCTGCGCGGTGCCCGCCGCGACCGTATTGAGGGCCATGAACTGCGCCTGCATGTCGGTCGGGAACGCCGGGTATTCCGACGTGCGGATCGTCACCGCCGACGGCCGGCGGTCCATCTTCACGCGCAGCCAGCTGTCGCCTTCCTCGATCGACACGCCGGCTTCGCGCAGCTTGTCGATCACCGCGTCGAGGATGTGCGGGCGCACGCCCGTCAGCATCACGTCGCCGCCTGCCGCCGCGACCGCGCACAGGAACGTGCCGGCCTCGATGCGGTCGGGGATCACCGAATGGCGCGCGCCGTGCAGCCGCTCGACGCCCTGGATCACGAGGCGATCGGTGCCGATGCCGTCGATTTTCGCGCCCATCTCGACCAGCAAGTGTGCGAGATCGCTCACTTCCGGTTCGCGGGCCGCGTTCTCGATCACCGTCTCGCCGTCAGCCAGCGTCGCGGCCATCAGCAGGTTTTCCGTCCCCGTCACCGTGATCATGTCGGTCACGATGCGCGCGCCCTTCAGGCGCTTCGCGCGCGCTTCGATGAAGCCGTGCTCGATGCTGATCTCGGCGCCCATCGCCTGCAGGCCCTTGATGTGCTGGTCGACCGGACGCGCGCCGATCGCGCAGCCGCCCGGCAGCGACACCTTCGCCTCGCCGAAGCGCGCCAGCAGCGGCCCGAGCACGAGGATCGACGCGCGCATCGTCTTCACCAGCTCGTACGGCGCCACGAGGTTGTCGACGCGCGACGCGTCGAGCTGCACGCGGCAGCCGTCGGTCTCGCTCTTCACGCCCATCTGGTTCAGCACCTTCAGCGTGGTGCGCACGTCCTTGAGGTTCGGCACGTTGTCGAGCTCGACCGGATCGGCGGTGAGCAGCCCTGCGCACAGGATCGGCAGCGCGGCGTTCTTCGCGCCCGACACGACGATCTCGCCGGACAGGCGGCGGCCGCCTTCGATCGCGAGCTTGTCCATCCCATGTCCCTGCAATTCCCCGTTGGCGGCCGGGTGTGCCGTGGCGACGCTCTGGACGGCGTCGCGCTCGTTGGCGGTGACTTGCACTCAGTGATTTCCGGTTATGCGTTCTGCCATTCGGCGGGCGTCAGCGTCTTCATGCTGAGCGCGTGAATTTCCTGCTTCATGCGATCGCCGAGCGCCGCATAGACGAGCTGGTGCCGCTGGATCGGCCGCTTGCCCTCGAAGGCTGCCGACACGATCGTCGCGAAGAAATGCTGGCCGTCGCCTTCGACTTCCAGATGCGTGCAGGCGAGACCGCCGGCGATGTATTGCTTGACCTGTTCGGGAGTCGGCAACATGGTGTAAGGCTCCTGTCGGCGCGCGCCGCCCCGAAGGCGGCCGCTGCCTGTCGATATCAATGACGCAGTTTGTAGCCGGTCGCGAGCAGCCGCATCGCGACCATCGCGAGCAGCACGAAGAAACCGGCGACGATCGCGAGGCTCGCGAACGGGTTGATGTCGGACGCGCCGAAGAACCCGAATCGGAAGCCGTCGATCATGTAGAAAAACGGGTTGAGACGCGAGATCTCGCGCCACACGGGCGGCAGCGAGTGCGTCGAATAGAACACGCCGGACAGGAACGTCAGCGGCATGATCAGGAAGTTCTGGAACGCGGCGAGCTGGTCGAATTTCTCGGCCCAGATCCCGGCGATCAAGCCGAGCGTGCCGAGGATCGCCGAGCCGAGCAGCGCGAACGCAATGATGAACAGCGGCGCCGCGAAGTGCATCGGGATAAACCAGATCGTCACGACGAACACGCCCGTGCCGACCGCGAGCCCGCGCACGACGGACGCGAGCACGTACGCGCCGAAGATGTCGCGGTACGACAGCGGCGGCAGCAGCATGAACACGAGGTTGCCGGTGATCTTCGACTGGATCAGCGACGACGAGCTGTTCGCGAACGCGTTCTGCAGCACGCTCATCATCACGAGGCCCGGCACGAGAAAGCTCACGTACTCGACGCCCGGATACACCTCGACGCGGCCCGACAGCGCGTGGCCGAAGATCGTCAGATACAGCAGCGCCGTCACGATCGGCGCGCATACCGTCTGGAACGACACCTTCCAGAAGCGCAGCAGTTCCTTGTAGAACAGCGTTTGAAAACCGCTTCCCGGCACTCGCCGGGCCGCCCCAAGAGTGGCGGGCGCCCCCTCGGGGGGCAGCGAACGAAGTTCGCGTGGGGGTTGTTGATTCATGCCAGACCCTCGATCACCTCGGCCCCGTTCATCACCTGGACGAACACATCCTCGAGGTCGGCCTTGCGGACCTCGATCTCGTCGAACGTGCAGCCCGCCGCGCGGCACTGCGCGAGGATGCGTTCGACATCGTCGTAGCTCGTGAGGCGCAGCAGGTGCTCGCCCGGCGCGCGCGCGGCCGGGTCGGTCTCCAGCCCGCGCAACTCGGCCGGCAGCGCGCCCGTCGCCAGGCGCAGGTAGAGCTGCAGCCCCGCGAAGCGGCGCAGCAGCGCGTCGGTGCGGTCGAGCGCGACCACTTCGCCCCGGCGCAGCATCGCGATGCGGTCGCACAGCGACTCGGCTTCCTCGAGGTAATGGGTGGTCAGCACGATCGTGTGGCCCTCGCGATTCAGGCGCGAGATGAATTTCCACAGCGTCTGGCGCAATTCGACGTCGACGCCGGCGGTCGGCTCGTCGAGCACGATCACCGGCGGCCGGTGCACGAGCGCCTGCGCGACGAGCACGCGGCGCTTCATCCCGCCCGACAGCGCGCGCATGTTCGCGTCGGCCTTCTCGGTGAGGTCGAGATTGGCCATCACTTCATCGATCCAGTCGTCGTTGCGGCGCAGCCCGAAATAACCGGACTGGATTCGCAGCGTCTCGCGGACGGTGAAGAACGGGTCGAACACGAGTTCCTGCGGCACGACGCCGAGTGCGCGGCGCGCACCACGGAAGTCCTTGACGACGTCGTGGCCGCGCACCGAGATACTGCCTTCGTCGGCCCGGGCCAGCCCGGCGAGGATACTGATGAGCGTGGTCTTGCCTGCGCCGTTGGGGCCGAGCAGACCGAAAAACTCGCCTTCCTCGACCGACAGGCTGACGCCCTTGAGCGCCTGAAGCGACTTGTAGCGCTTCTTGACGTGACGGATTTCTATGGCTGACATGACTGTGCGCGACGCAATGGCCGCGACGCCTATTCTGTGCTTGCTGCGAAAGAAAATGGGGGCCGGACGCCGATTGGCTGCCCCGCAAAACGCTTGATTATAGGGCAAACCGGCTGGTGGAGCCGGCGCAGAAGGCGCGCGGCCTGAAGCTTGCGCGCGCCGGCTGGCGCGGCAGGCTCCGGTAGGGCAGGGTCAATGTCGCTCGGGGCCGTCGATGAGCGCGTCGACGCCATAGGCGCGCGCGAGGCTGGCGAGCTTCGGGGGGAGATTGAGGATGTCGAGGGTCGCGCCGCGCGATTTGGCGGCACGTTGCCATGCGAGCAGCACGGCGAGCGCGGACGAGTCGAACTGCGTCAGCGCCGCGCAATCGACGGCGGTCGCACCCGCGTCGACGCGCGCAAGACCGTCCGCGAGCGCGGACTTCGCGCTCGCGACGGTCAGCGAGGAGCCGGCTTCGAAGCCGCTCACGACGCTTGCTTGCCGGCGGCAAGTTGCTGGTTGCGCTGCGTCAGGAACTGGATCAGGCCGTCCACGCCGCTTTGCTGGATCTTCTCGTTGAACTGCTGCTGGTACGTCTGGATCAGCCACGCGCCAAGCACGTTCAGGTCGTACACCTTCCAGCCGCTCGCCGACTTGTACAGGCGGTAATCGATCTGGACCGGCTGGCCGTTGTTCATCGCGACCGTCTTGACCACGACATCGGTATCGGCCGGATCCGCGCGGAACGGCGGGTACTGGATCTGCTGGTCCGGCTTCAGCTGCGCGAGCGCACCCGAATACGTGCGGATCAGCAGCAGCTTGAACTGCTCCTGAACCTGCTGCTGCTGCTCGGCCGTCGCCGTGCGCCAGTTGCGGCCCATCGCGAGCTGCGTGGTGCGGCGGAAATCGGTGTACGGCAGGATGTCCTTGTTGACGATCGTGATGATGCGGTTGGTGTCGCCCTGCTTGATCGTCTGCGCCTTGACTTCGTCGAGCACCTGCTGCGT
The DNA here is from genome assembly GCF_025560745.1 of Burkholderia sp. S-53. Taxonomy (NCBI): domain Bacteria; kingdom Pseudomonadati; phylum Pseudomonadota; class Betaproteobacteria; order Burkholderiales; family Burkholderiaceae; genus Burkholderia; species Burkholderia sp. S-53. The sequence continues at coordinate 419,147 of NZ_CP090483.1, read as the reverse complement.
CGCCGTCTTGATCAGCGCCTGCGGGTTCGACTGGTCGACTTGCGCGTGAGCTACGCTGCCGAACGAGAACAGCGCCGCGAAAACGGGGATCAGGAACAGTTTTTTCATCATAGTGGCCTGCATGAATGAGTCGATGCGAAGGTTGGAGACGGTAGCTTACGCGCAAGTTCGCGTGCGCTACCGACTGAATCGTTTCCGGCTGTAACGAATGTAAATCCGTCAGTGCAGCCGGATGCTCGGGAAGCGGAACCCGCCCGGCGACGGCGGCGCCACCTGCATCGGCGGCACATTCGTTTCGCTGGCCGGGTTCGGCGAAACGGCCGTGCCCGACGCCGGCGCAGCAACTGCCGCGCCCGATGCGCCCGCCGGTGCTGCCGCGCCCGTCGCACCCGTCGCACCCGTCGCACCCGTCGCGCCCGCTGCCGCCGGTGCCGCGCCGTCGTCCGGCAGGTCGTACTTCGGCAGCGCGTCGCTGCTCGCCGTCGAGCCGGCCTCGCCGCGCGCGTTGTCGATCAGCATCTGGCGGCGCTGCAGGTATGCGTTGCGCACGAACGAATACTTGTCGAGCGCCGCGGCATCCAGCACGTCGCCCGCGCCAAGCAGGTTCGAGCGCGTGTTGACGAGATTCACGCCGAACAGGCCCCAGCTCAGGCCGTCCGGCTTCACATAGGTCAGCGGGTTGCCGACGTAGTCGACACCGAGGCCGGCCGTGTCGCGCACCGTGCTCGGGCCGAGCAGCGGCAGCACGAGATACGGGCCCGCCGGCACGCCGTAGCGGCCCATCGTGACGCCGAAGTCGGCCGTGTGTTTCGGCAGCTTCGCGATCGTCGCGACGTCGAACAGGCCGCCGACGCCGAACACCGTGTTGATCACGACGCGCATGATGTCGCCGACGCCGTCCGCGATCCGCAACTGCACGAGGTTGTTCGCCGCGACGTAGACGTCGCCGATGTTCGAGAAGAAATTCGTCACGCTGTCGCGCACCGGCTGCGGCACGACCTTCTGGTAACCCTGCGCGACCGGCTTCAGCGCATACGTGTCGACCGTATCGTTGAACTTGTACATCGTCCGGTTGAAGCCTTCGAGCGGATCGCCCTTGGTGGGCGTCTGCACGGTCGCGCAACCGCTCAACGCGGCGACTGCCGCCACCGCGAGCGCGGCGTGCCTGATGCGGATCGTCTGCATGGTCATTACCCTCTTGTATTCTCTCGTGTGGTTTATTGGGCAGCCGAACCGGACGCGGCGGCCACGGCGGACGCCGGCACCGCCACCGGTGCGGGCGCGGCCGGCGCGCCGGATGCCGGCTTTGCACCGCCCGCATCGGCGGCCTTGCTGTACAGGAACTGGCCGATCAGGTTCTCGAGCACGATCGCCGACTGCGTCATCGTGATCGTATCGCCTGCCTTCAGCATTTCGGTGTCGCCGCCCGGATCCAGGCCGATATATTGCTCGCCGAGCAGGCCCGACGTCAGGATCTTCGCCGACGAATCCTTCGGGAACTGATACTGGCCGTCGACATCGATCGTCACGAGCGCCTGGTAGGTGTTCGAGTCGAAGCCGATCGTCTTCACGCGGCCGACCACGACGCCGGCGCTCTTCACGGCCGCGCGCGGCTTCAGCCCGCCGATATTGTCGAATTTCATCTTCACCGCATAGGTCGGCTGAAACGACAGCGAGCTCATGTTGCCGACCTTCAGCGCCAGGAACAGCACCGCAAGGAAGCCCACCACCACGAACAGGCCGACCCAGAAGTCGAGAGCAGTCTTTTTCATCTTCATCCCAAAATTTGGCTTGGCTGAGGCTTAGCTGAACATCAGCGCGGTCAGCAGGAAATCGAGGCCGAGTACGGCGAGCGACGCGAACACGACCGTCTTGGTGGTCGCGCGCGACACGCCTTCGGGCGTGGGCTTCGCTTCATACCCCTGGTACAGCGCAATGAAGGTCACGGCGAACCCGAACACGATGCTCTTCAGTACGCCGTTGCCGACGTCGGCCCAGACCTGGACCCCGCCCTGCATCTGCGACCAGAACGCGCCCGGATCGACGCCGATCAGTATGACGCCGACGATATAGCCGCCGAGCACGCCGACCGCGCTGAAGATCGCGGCCAGCAGCGGCATCGCGATGATGCCCGCCCACATGCGCGGCGCGATCACCGTCTTGATCGGGTCGACCGCCATCATCTCGAGCGCGGTGAGCTGCTCGCCGGCCTTCATCAGGCCGATCTCGGCCGTGAGCGACGTGCCCGCGCGGCCTGCGAACAGCAGCGCGGTGACGACGGGCCCGAGCTCGCGCACGAGCGACAGCGCGACCAGCAGGCCGAGCGCCTGCTCGGACCCGTAGCGGTTCAGCGTGTAATAGCCCTGCAGGCCGAGCACGAAGCCGACGAACAGCCCCGACACGGCAATGATCACGAACGAATAGTTGCCGAGGAAGTGGATCTGTTTCGTGACAAGCCGCGGCCGGCGCAGCAGCGGGAAGAATTCCAGCACGAGGCGCACGAACAGGCGCGTGCCGTAGCCCGTGCGCTCGAGGCCGCCGATGACGTAACGTCCGATCGCGCTGATCATGCGCGCCCTCCGCCGAGCCCGAAATCCGCGGCAAGCGGCGGGCTCGTGTAATGAAATTTGAACGGGCCGTCCGGCGCACCGTCGATGAACTGCCGCACGCTCGGGTCGGTCGACGCACGCAGCTCGTCGGGCGTGCCCTGCGCGAGCACGCCGCCGTTGGCCAGAAAATACACGTAGTCGGCGATCGCGAACGATTCCGGCACGTCGTGCGTGACGAGGATCGACGTCGCGCCGAGCGCCTGGTTCAGCGTGCGGATCAGGTTCGCGGTGATGCCCAGCGAGATCGGATCGAGGCCCGCGAACGGCTCGTCGTACATGATGAGTTGCGGATCGAGCGCGATCGCGCGCGCCAGTGCGATGCGGCGCGCCATCCCGCCCGACACCTCGGACGGCATCAGGTCGCGCGCGCCGCGCAGGCCGACCGCGTTGAGCTTCATCAGCACGAGGTCGCGGATCAGGTCTTCGGGCAGGTCGGTGTGCTCGCGCAGCGCGAACGCGACGTTCTCGAACACCGACATGTCGGTGAACAGCGCGCCGAACTGGAACAGCATGCCCATCTTGCGGCGCAGCGCATACAGGCCGTCGCGCGTTTGCGCGCCGACATCGGCGCCGTCGAACAGCACCTGGCCGCGGCGCGCACGCACGAGGCCGCCGATCAGGCGCAGCACGGTCGTCTTGCCGCAACCCGAGCCGCCCATGACCGCGACGACCTGCCCGCGCCCGAAGCGCAGGTTCAGGTTGGACAGGACGAGGCGGTCGCCGTAGCCAAAGTCGACGTCGCGAAGTTCCAGCAGGGTCTCGGTAGGAGTGGGGCTCACGGAGCTGGCAGTCCTTATACGCAGAACGCCGAATTATAGGGCCTGCATTGGAATGATGTCGTGACGCCGTTCCGGGCCCTGCGGTCAATGATTGTCAAATTGTCCGGCAAAACATTGCTGCAGCGCAATAAGCGCAGTCCGATAGTCGGCTGCGCCCGTGACCGCACTGACCACCGCGACGCTGCCGACGCCCGTCGCCAGCACGTCCGGCAGCGCGTCGAGCCCCACCCCGCCGATCGCGACGAGCGGCACCCGCGCGCCCGCGAAGCGCGCGTAGCGGGCGATCCGCGCAAGGCCCTGCGGCGGTGCGGCGACGGCCTTGGTCGCGGTCGCGTACACGGGGCCGAGCGCGAGATAGCTCGGGCGCTCGTGCAGCGCCCGCAACATTTCGTAATAACCGTGGCTCGACAGTCCGAGCCGCAGGCCCGCGCGCGCGATCGCGGCCAGATCGGCAGTCTCGAGGTCTTCCTGGCCCAGATGAACGCCGTACGCACCCTCATCTGCAGCGATCTGCCAGTGATCGTTGATGAACACGCGCGCATCGGGATAACGACGCCCGGCCGCGACCGCACGGGCGATTTCCCGGCGCAATGCGTCCGGCGTCGCGCCTTTCACGCGCAGTTGCACGGTCCGCGCGCCGCAATCGAGCACGCGCTCGACCCATTCGGCGTCCGGTACGACCGGATAGAGGCCGAGCTGCGCGGGGCATCGCGCGAACGCAGGCTCGGGCGCGGCCGGCAGCCCGGCGACACGCGGGAACCGCGCGGCGTCGACCGGCCACGCGTCGGTCGCGCGCGTTTCGTCGCCGTCGCGCCACGCCAGCGCGAGCACCAGCGCGTCGACCGGCGCGAAACCGCAATCGAGAAATGCGGCAAGCGCCGCGATCCAGTCGTCCGCGAGCGGATGCGCGGCGTCGAGCGCGTAGCGCGCGCCCGCCGCATGCAGCACCGCGCCCTGCTCGTCGAATTCGATCGCGACCGCGTCCGGCGACGCCGGCCGCGATGCGGCCGATGCGCGCGCCTGCGCGGTGCGGTCGCCGGTCGACACGATCAGCACGTCGCCGTGGGCCGGCGCGTCGGGTGCCGCCATGCAGAGCCGCCACGGCGTCGCCGCGCCCGGCCAGTCGCCGAGCCGTGCGCGGATCCGTTCGGCCGCTTCGGCCAGTTCGTCGGCCGGCGGCCAGAATGTATCGGCGAAGCGCGCGCTCATGCGCCGCCCCCGTCCTGGTGCCAGAACGGCATCCCGACGACCGGCGTGCTCGCGTGCGCGGTCTCGCGCGCGTCCATCGGCCCGGCGAGATACGCGGCGCGGCCGGCCTCGACACCCTGCGCAAACGCGCGCGCCATGATCTCGGGGTGCGTGGCCTGCGACACGGCCGTGTTCAGCAGCACGCCGTCGAAGCCCCATTCCATCACCTGGCACGCGTGCGACGGCACGCCGAGCCCCGCGTCGACGATCAGCGGCACGTCGGGCAGCCGCTCGCGCAGCACGCGCAAGCCGTACGGGTTCACGACGCCCTTGCCCGTGCCGATCGGCGCGCCCCACGGCATCAGCGCCTCGCAGCCGACGTCGAGCAGGCGCCGGCCGATCACGAGATCCTCGGTGCAGTACGGCAGCACCTTGAAACCATCCTTGACCAGCTGCGCGGCGGCCTCGATCAGCCCGACCGGGTCGGGCTGCAGCGTGTAGTCGTCGCCGATCAGCTCGAGCTTGATCCAGTCGGTGCCGAATACCTCGCGCGCCATGTGCGCGGTCGTCACGGCCTCGGCGACGGTCTGGCAGCCGGCCGTGTTCGGCAAGAGCGGCACCGCGTGGCGCTTGAGCAGGTCGAAGAAGCCGGCTTCGGCCGTACCGCCCGTCATCTGGCGGCGCAGCGCGACCGTCACCATCCCCGGCCGCGACGCGGCGATCGAATCGGACAGCGACTGCAGCGACGGATAGCGCGACGTGCCGAGCAGCACGCGGCTTGCGAAGGTTACGCCGTACAGCGTCAGCGCGTCGGCGGATGTGAGGGACGTCATGTCGTTTTCCTGGAAGAGCGGGGACGAACCGGCGGCGCTCAGCCGCCCGCGACGGGGTGCACGACGTCGAGCTTGTCGCCCGCCGCGAGTGCGCGCGCCGCATGCTGCGTGCGCGCGACGAAGTTGCCGTTCAGCGCGACCGCGTACGGCGGACGCGCGCCGTACGCGGCGAGCGCGTCGGCCACCGTCGCGCCGTCGGGCAGCGTCAGGGTCTGTTGGTTGATCTGGATATCCATGAGGCTTCGTCGGATTCGGTCGGCAGCGCGCGTCAGGCCGGCTGGCGCGCGTCGTTGCGGTGATGAAGGAGCGTCGGCCAGCGCGCGGCGTCGCGCCACGCGGCGAACGCGTCGGCATCGCCGAACGCGCCGCCGAGCGCGGCTTCGGCGCACGCGACCGCCGCGTGCGCGATTTCCGGCGCGATCATGAAGCCGTGCCGGTACAGGCCGTTGACGGCGAGCGTCGACGCGCCGTCCCAGATCACCGCCGGGCGATGATCGGGCAGCGTCGGCCGGCAATGCGCATTGAGTTCGAGGATGCGCGCCTCGCCGAACGCCGGATGCACGGAGAACGCCGCGCTCAGCAGTTCGAGCGCGGAGCGCACGCTGACGGGCGACATGTCCTCGCCCTCCACCTCGGTCGCGCCGATCACGTAGAGATCGTCCTGCTTCGGCGCGATGTACAGCGGATAGCGCGGATGCAGCAGCCGCACGGGCCGGGTCAGCCCGATGCCGGGCGCATGCACGCGCGCGACTTCGCCGCGGATGCCGCGCAGCGCGGGCAGCACCGCTTTCGCGCCGAGTCCGCGGCAATCGATCGTGAAATGTGCGTCGGGCAGGTTCGCATCGTCGATCGTGACGTGCCAGTGCAGGTCGACGCCGCGTTCGGCAAGGCCCGCTGCGAGCGCGCGCAGCGCCTGGCGGTTGTCGAGCTGGCCTTCGCGCGGCAGCAGCAGGCCGCGCGCGAAGCGGCCCGCGAGCGCGGGCTCGGCCGCATCGACCTGCGCGCCGGCGAGCGTGACGAAGCCGCCGTCGAACAGGTCCGCCGGTGCGTTCGCGCGCACCCGCCGCTCGAACAGCGGCGCCTCCGCGCGGTCCGCGTGATGCCAGACGACGAGCGTGCCGTGATGCTGGAAGAACACGGGTTCGGGCAGTTCCGCGAGCCATTGCGGCCAGCGCGCGAGGGAAGCTGCGCCGAGCTCGGTGATCAGCAGCTCCGCGCTCGCCGCTTCCGCGAGCGGCGCGAGCATCGCGGCCGCGATCCACGCGGCCGACTGCTCGCCGTCCGGGCCGCCGCGCTCGTAGAGCGCGACGCGGTGCCCGTCGCCCGCGAGCCGCCATGCGATCAGGCGGCCGACGAGGCCGCCGCCGAGCACTGCGAAATCGGGCCGTGAATCCTGAACGTTCATCGCGCACCCTCCTCGCGAACCGCGCGGGCGCGCACGACGAACGTCGACGTGCACCCGCCGTCCCGTGCGAACGCACGCGACATCGGGCCGGGAGCCATGCAAAAGACTGAAGATTGTGCGGTCATCATTCCTTCCGTAACGCGCAATGCGCGTACCCAAAAGGACGAAACCGGCAGCAAAGGCCGGCCGGGCGGGACTCGGGCGCTGACCATGTGGGATGGCAGCCAGCGCGGCCCGGCGGGATCAGAAACTTCCCTCGCCGGTATTACCCGGATCGGGTGCGAAGGGTCTTTCTCAGCCTCGCCGCGCCGCCTGGAACATCTGCCGGCCGCGCACGAAGCACCCCTGTTTCGTCGTCGGCCATTAGACCATAAAAGCGGAAAGCGCCGCAAACTGTCCCCTTGCGGCAAATTCGCCGTTGCGCTGCGCCGCTCTGGCACAATGCCCGCAGGCCGGCCGCACGAGCGGCCGGTTGCCGCGTCACCGCCGGCCCTTAAGTGCCGTTTAAGACGCGCGGGCGACCATCCGGACGCCCGCCGTCAGTCGGCGCCGCGCCCCGGCATGCCGTATCGCGGCGCGCGCCCGGCTTCGCCCGGCCCGCGCGCCGGCTACTCATCAGGAAGCACATGACCCAATCGATCGATCCCGTCCGCTCCGCCGCCTCCGATGCGCCGCAGGACGAGCGCCCGGTATCCGCATGGAGCCTCATCAAGCCCTACTGGGTGTCGTCCGAATGGAAATTCGCGTGGGGCCTGCTGGTCACGATCATCGCGATCAACCTCTGCGTGGTCTGGATCAACGTCCGGCTGAACAAGTGGAACGCCGAGTTCTACAACGCGCTGCAGTCGAAGGACGTCCACGACTTCCCGAACCTGCTGATGCAGTTCTCCGCGCTCGCGTTCGGCTTCATCATCCTCGCCGTGTACGGCCGCTACCTGCGGCAGATGCTCGGCTTCCGCTGGCGCCAGTGGCTCACCGACCGTTTTCTCGGCCAGTGGCTCGGCGATCGCGCGTTCTACCGGATCGAGCGTGACCGCCTCGCGGACAACCCCGACCAGCGGATCACCGACGACCTCCAGTCGTTCGCGACCACGACGCTCGCGCTGTCGCTCGACCTGCTGTCGACGGTCGTCACGCTCGTGTCGTTCATCACGATCCTGTGGTCGCTCGCCGGTGCGCTGACGTTCACGCTCGGCGCCACGCCGATCTCGATTCCCGGCTACATGGTGTGGGCGGCTGCGCTGTACGCGGTGATCGGCTCGCTGATCATCCAGAAGGTCGGCCATCCGCTCGTGTCGATCAACTACCAGCAGCAGCGCGTCGAGGCCGACTTCCGCTTCGGGCTGATCCGCGTGCGCGAGAACGCCGAGCAGATCGCGTTCTACGACGGCGAGAAAACCGAGACCGGCAACGCGCAAACGCTGTTCATGCGCATCCGCGACAACTGGTGGCGCGTGATGAAGTACACGAAGCGCCTCACGTTCGTGCTGAGCTTCTACGGGCAGATCGCGATCATCTTCCCGCTCGTCGTCGCCGCGCCGCGCTATTTCGCGGGCGCGTTCTCGTTCGGCGTGCTGATGCAGATCTCGTCCGCGTTCGGCACCGTCAGCGATTCGTTCTCGTGGTTCATCAACAGCTACTCGACCCTCGTCGAATGGCGCGCCACCGTCAACCGTCTGCGCGAATTCAAGCGCGTGATGGGCACGTCGCACCTGAAGGAAAGCCTGTCGCCCGCGACCGAGCACGGCGGCATCAACCTGCACTATGTCGATGCGGCGAAACTGTCGACGTCGTCGCTCAAGCTCGCGCTGCCGAACGGCAATGCGCTCGCGAACATCGGCAGCGTGACGATCGAGCCCGGTTCGCGCTGGCTCGTGATCGGCAAGTCGGGTTCCGGCAAGAGCACGTTCATGCGTGCGCTCGCAGGGCTGTGGCCGTTCGGCGACGGCGCGATCGACGCGCCGGTCGGCGCGCGGATGATGTTCGTGCCGCAGACGAGCTATCTGCCGATCGGCTCGTTGAAAGCCGCGCTCACCTATCCGGCGACGCCCGACACGTTCAGCGACGACGCATGCCGCGACGCGCTGCGCGCATGCCGCCTCGAGGATTACGTCGAGCGCCTCGACGAAACCGCGCACTGGACGCGCGTGCTGTCGCCGGGCGAGCAGCAGCGTCTTGCCGGCGCACGCGTGCTGCTGCACAAGCCCGACTTCCTGTTCCTCGACGAAGCAACCAGCGCGCTGGACGCCGACAACGAGGCACGCCTGTACCACCTGTTCGCCGAACGGCTGCCGAAGGCCGCGATCGTCAGCATCGCGCACCGCGAGTCGCTGGCCGCGTTCCATGTCGGCACGATCCACGTCGAGCGCGTATACGACAGCGACAAGGTCGCCGCGTGAACGCACGCGCCGCGCACATTGCGCGAATCGCGCTGATCACCGGCGCAGGCTCGGGGATCGGCGCGGCGCTCGCGCGGCGGCTCGCGGCACCCGGCATCGCGCTGGCGCTGCACGCGCGCGGCGCCGACGACGCGGCGCGGGCCCGGCTCGCCGACGTCGAGCACGCCTGCACGGCGGCCGGCGCGGAGTGCGTCACGCTCACCGGCGATCTCGCCGAGCCGGGCGTCGCAGCCACGCTCGTCGATGCAACCGCCGCGTGCTTCGGCGGGCTCGACCAGCTCGTCGCGAATGCGGGCTTCGCCGTGCGGCAGGCCTTTTCCGATCTTTCCGCGGATGCGCTCGCGTCCGCCTTCGCGGCGATGCCCTGCGCGTTCTCGGCGCTCGCGGGCCGCGCGCGGCCGCTGCTCGAAGCGTCGGCCGCGCCGCGGATCGTCGCGGTCAGTTCGTTCGTCGCGCACCGCTACCGCGCCGACGCACCGTTCGCGGCCACCGCCGCCGCGAAAGCCGCGCTCGAATCGCTGGTGCGCACCGCGGCCGTCGAATTCGCCGCGCGCGGCATCACCGTCAACGCGGTCGCGCCGGGCTTCACGCGCAAGGACCACGGGCCGAGCGCCGGCAATACCGCCGCATGGGCGCAGGCCGAACAGGCGACACCGCTAGGCCGGATCGCCGAACCCGACGACGTCGCCGCACTGATCGCCTTCCTGTTGTCGGACGCAGCGCGGCAGATCACCGGCCAGGTCATCCATGTCGACGGCGGCCTGACGCTCTGACGCGGCGTCGCCCCTCCTTCCCGCATACGCGCCTTCCCGCACGAACCTGCATCGGCCTTTTTGGCCGGCCGCATCGCGACCGTAAAATAACCGCCACGCGGCAGCGCGATACGAGACAACAGGGGGCGGCAAGCATGCAGGCATTCCAGTGGTTCAACGAATTGTCGTCGCGCGAGCGCAAGACGCTGTACGCCGGATTCGGCGGCTACGCGGTCGATGCGTTCGACTTCATGATCTACTCGTTCCTGATCCCGACGCTGATCGCCACGTGGGGGATGACGAAGAGCGAGGCCGGGATGATCGCGACGAGTTCGCTGATCTCGTCGGCAGTCGGCGGCTGGGTCGCCGGCATCCTCGCCGACCGCTACGGCCGCGTGCGCGTGCTGCAGTGGACGATCGCGACGTTCGCACTGTTCACGTGCCTGTCCGGTTTCACGCATTCGTTCTGGCAGTTGCTCGCGACGCGCACGCTGCAGGGCTTCGGTTTCGGCGGCGAATGGTCGGTCGTGACGATCATGATGGCCGAGACGATCCGCTCGCCCGAGCATCGCGCGAAGGCCGTCGGCACCGTGCAAAGCAGCTGGTCGTTCGGCTGGGCTGCGGCCGCGATCCTGTACTGGGCGTTCTTCGCGCTGCTGCCCGAGCAGGTCGCGTGGCGCACGTGCTTCTGGATCGGCATCGTGCCCGCGCTGTGGATCCTGTACATCCGCCGCAACGTCAGCGATCCCGACATCTATACGGCCACGCGCCGCGCGCGCGACGAAGGCCGCATATCGGGCCACTTCCTCGAGATCTTCTCGTCGCCGCACCTGCGCGCGACGCTGTTCGGCAGCGCGCTGTGCACCGGAATGCTCGGCGGCTACTACGCGATCACGACCTGGCTGCCCACCTACCTGAAAACCGTCCGCCACCTGTCCGTGTTCAACACGAGCGGTTATCTCGTCGTGCTGATCGTCGGCTCGTTCGTCGGTTACGTGGTCGGCGCGATCCTGTCCGACCGGCTCGGCCGCCGCGCGTCGTTCATCCTGTTCGCGATCGGCTCGTTCTCGCTCGGCATGGCTTACACGATGCTGCCGATCACCGATACCGCGATGCTGCTGCTCGGCTTCCCGCTCGGCATCGTCGTGCAGGGGATCTTCGCGGGCGTCGGCGCGTATCTGTCGGAGCTGTATCCGGGCGCGATCCGCGGCTCGGGCCAGGGCTTCTGCTACAACCTCGGCCGCGGGCTCGGCTCGTTCTTCCCGATCCTCGTCGGCTCGCTGTCGCAGTCGATGTCACTCGTGAAGGCGATCGGCCTCGTCGCGGGCGGCGGCTACCTGCTCGTGATCGTCGCCGCGCTCGTGCTGCCGGAAACGCGCGGCAAGTCGCTCGTCGACGATCCGGCCGTCGCGTCGTGAGCGCCTTCTTCGTTCCGGAAACCGCATGCACGTGATCGTTCTCGGCGCCGGCGTGATCGCCGTCACCACCGCGTGGCACCTGCGCGAAGCAGGCTGCGACGTCACCGTGATCGAACGCGAGGCCGATGTCGCGCAGGCGACGAGCCTCGGCAATGCGGGCGTGATCGCGCCCGGCTACGTGACGCCGTGGGCCGCGCCGGGGATGCCCGGCAAGATCCTCAAGTACCTGTTCAAGCCCGCGTCGCCGCTGATCTTCCGGCCGACGCTCGACGCCGCGCAGTGGCGCTGGATCGCGCGCTGGCTGCGCGAATGCGAGTTCGAGCGGTTCCGCGTGAACAAGCAGCGGATGCAGCGCATCGCGTATTACAGCCGCGCGTGCCTGCATGCGTTTCGCGACCGTTATCCGTTCGACTACGGCGCGAGCCGCGGCTACCTGCAACTGTTGCGCGGCACATTCGACGTCGAGATGGTGCAGCCCGCACTGAAGGTGCTGCGCGACGCCGGCATCGCGTTTCGCGAACTCGACGCGGCCGGCTGCACGGCGATCGAGCCGGGCCTGCGCTGGGCACGGCAGGCGCCCGTTGGCGGCATCTACCTGCCCGACGACGAAGCCGGCGACTGCGCGCGCTTCACGCGTGAGCTGCGTGCATTGTGCGAAGCGAACGGCGTGGCGTTCCGCTTTCGCACCGAAATCCGCTCGCTCGACGTCGCCAGCGGCAAGGTGCGCGGCGTGCGGGTCGAATCGGTCGAAGAAGGTGCCGCCGCACGTGGCGAGGTCCCGCTCGCTGCCGACGCGATCGTCGTCGCGCTCGGCGTCGACAGTGCGGGCCTGCTGCGGCCGCACGGCATCGACGTGCCGCTGTATCCGGTGAAAGGCTATTCGGCGACGCTCGCGGTCGTCGACGATGAAAAGGCGCCGCGCGCCGCGCTGATGGACGAATCGCTGAAGACGGCGATCACGCGCTTCGGCCCGACGCTGCGCGTCGCGGGCACCGCGGAACTCGGCAACCGGCACGCGGCGCTGCGGCAGCAGGCGCTCGATACGCTGATGAAGGTGCTCGACGACTGGTTCCCGCACGCGGCCGATCGCGCGTCGGCACGCTTCTGGGTCGGCCGCCGGCCGATGACGCCCGACGGGCCGCCGCTGCTCGGCGCGAGCGGGATCGACGGGCTCTGGCTCAACGTCGGCCACGGCTCGACAGGCTGGGCAATGTCGATGGGTTCGGGAAAGGTGGTCGCCGATCTCGTTACCGGGCGCGAGCCGGAGATCGATCTGTCGGGCCTGACGCTCGCGCGCTACGACCGGTAGGCTCGGCACCGGGCGACACCGCTGGCGCAATACTCGCAGTGCGCGGCCATCGCCATGCCTCGCGAGCGCCGCTCACCGCGCCGCCCGGCCTTCCGCCCACGCGATCGGCGCCGATACGATCGGCCGATGCGACACACCCTCGTGCGACAGCCGGCTTTCGAACAGCGTCAACGCTTCGACGCGCAGCACGACCGGCCGCCCTGGCGCGCCGCCGTGCGCAGGCTGTCCGACCGCATTGCGCGGCAGCCGCGCAAGCGTCACGTGCGGCCTGAACGGCCGCCGGTCGACCGGCACACCGAACTCGCCCAGCAGCGCCGCCAGCCCCGAATTCAGCGCGACGCAGGCGGGATCGGCCTCGAGTTCCGCGACGATCAGCCTCGCGCGCGGCAGGCTCGGCCACCACGCGATCCGCTCGACCGGCAGCAGCGGCAGCGCATGTGCGGCCGCGAGCGCGGGCAGGCGCGCGGCCAGCGCGTCGCAACGGTCGCGTTCGATCGCGCCGATGAACGCGAGCGTCATGTGCAGGTGCGCGGGCAGCGTGCGCCGCGCACCGCGGGTAACCGGCAACGCGTGCAGCGCGTCGCGCGAAGCCGCATCGGGCACCAGCGCGACGAATGCACGGAGCCGGTCGCCGTTCATGACTCGCTCACCGCGGCACGCGGCGCGCTCGCCGCGTCGGCCGAAGCGGGACGCTGCGGCAGCGGGCCGTGCTCGCCCCACACGTCGGCCGGCAGCACGCGCGCGAGCTCGGGGATCGTGTTGCGCGTGAACACCGGATCGGCGATGCCTGCCGCGCGCTGGCGGCGATAATCGGCCCACGCGGCGTGCGCATACTTGCCGAGCGCGAGGATCGCGATCAGGTTGATGATCGCCATCAGCCCCATGCTCGTATCGGCCATCGCCCACACGAGCGGCAATTGCCCGACGCTGCCGAACATCACCATCCCGAGCACCGCGACGCGGAACAGCGGCAGCACGCCGCGCCGCTTCGTGATGAATTCGACGTTGCCTTCCGCATACGCGTAGTTGCCGATCACCGACGAGAACGCAAGGAAGAAAATCGCGACGGCCATGTAGATCCCGCCCCAGTCGCCGACGTGGCTCGAGATCGCGCGCTGCGTGAGCGCCGCGCCTTCCATGCCGGTGCCGAGCTCGTACTGGCCCGACAGCAGGATCACGAATGCGGTCGCGCTGCAGATCACGATCGTGTCGACGAACACGCCGAGCATCTGGATCAGCCCCTGCGTGACGGGGTGCCGCGTGCTCGCGGTCGCGGCCGCGTTCGGCGCGCTGCCCATCCCTGCCTCGTTCGAGAACAGCCCGCGCTTCACGCCGATCGCGATCGCCTGGCTGACCGCATAGCCCGTCAAGCCGCCCGCCGCCTGCTCGAGGCCGAACGCGCTCTTCACGATCAGCGCGATCACGTCCGGCACCAATGCGATATGCGTCGCGACCGCATAGACCGCGAGCGCGAGGTAGCCGATCGCCATCAGCGGCACGATCACCTGCGCGACCGTCGCGATGCGGCGGATGCCGCCGAAGATGATCGGCGCGCTCAGCAGCACGAGACCGAGGCCGACCGTCTCGCGGCTCCAGCCAAACGACGTATTGAACGCATCCGCGATCGCGTTGGCCTGCACCGCGTTGAACACGAAGCCGAACGCGAGGATCAGCGACAGCGAGAACAGCACGCCGAAGGCGCGCGAACGCAGGCCGGTCTGGATGTAGTACGCGGGGCCGCCGCGATAGCTGCCGTCCGGGTGCGACACCTTGAAGATCTGCGCGAGCGTCGCCTCGACGAACGCGGACGACATCCCGACCAGCGCCGTCATCCACATCCAGAAGATCGCGCCCGGCCCGCCGACCGTCAGCGCGACCGCGACGCCGGCGATGTTGCCGGTGCCGACCCGGCTCGCGAGCCCGGTCGCGAACGCCTGGAACGACGAAATGCTGCCCGGCTCGCCCTTGCTGCCGACCAGTTTCATGCTGAGGAACAGCGCCTTCAACTGGATCATCCGGAACCGCAGCGTGAACCACGCACCGGCGCCGAGCAGCAGCGCGATCAGCACGTAGTTCCACAACACGCCGTTGACGGCGTCGATCAGCCCATGCACGAATGCTTCCATCCAGAGTCCTTGTAAATAGGGTCAGTCACATGCAGCCATCGCGAACGCGGCCCGAGGGGCGACATGATATGACAGTTTTCAAGGATTATTACAAAACGAAAGAAATTGAAATGCCGAGAAATCGCAGCCGGATGTCATCAGGTTAGACGACACTTCGCGAAAATGCGGGTGACGGAGCGGAGGCCGGCGGTGAAGCACGCAGCGTGCGCTGCCGAACGTACGGCATGGTGTCGAAGCAATTTACCGGCTGTCCGGCGGCGCCTCGCAAACCTTCGCCTGCGCCACCGCCCCTCCAGTCAGCGAAGCCGCCATTCGGCAGGGATGTCGAAGACCAGCCCGGACAATCCGCTGGCGAGCAGGACTCGCCCAAAATGCGCCCAGGACGGGTCGATGGCCGCGAATTGCTCGTATTGCAGGATCTGCTTGGCGATCAATTCAAGCCGAAGGCCGGCAGCGGGCAACACGTCGGGTTTCAGCAGCGGCGGATTCAACTGGCCCAGTGCGTCGACCTGCGCCCCGATCGACATGCTGATGCGCGATGTCTCCGACAGCGCGCTGCCGCGGCTGCCCCAATGCAGCAGGGCCTGGCTCCACATCATCAGATCGCCGGCGGCGCCGGGAAGCGCACGGATATCCCGCACGTCGAATCCGGCCTGCGACACGCGATCCGTTCCGTGGTCGGGATCGCGATGCTTCGGCAGCAGCATCACGCAACCGGTGGACGAATCGACGGGCGTCAACGGCATCCACAGCGACACCGCGCCGGCGCGCCCGTCCGGCAGCAGCGATCTCGCTCCCGCATCGCGGTGCATGCTCCAGCCGGCCTGCCCCGCCTTCGCGCTGACGTGCCATACCCAGAAATCCGGCATCAGCATGTAGGCCGTGGTACCCAGCGCCGCCGCGACGATCTTCTGCAGCCGCCAGTAGGTCAGCCAGAATTCGTCGCACACGAAAGCGAACACCGGCGGAAAACCGGCCTGCACGAGGCTCGTCACCATGTCGCGCATCGCGGCAAGCGGGAAGGTGCTTCGCACGTCGTCGGCCGGCGTGAACTGCGCGAAGCCTTCCAGCGCCATCCGTGCCGCGATCGAGTCAACGACGCGCATGTCGACTTCGATCTGCCGCTGCTGCGCGACGAATGCGTGGTCTTCGACGTGAAGGTCTCGCCCGTGTGAAAGCAGCAGCGCAACGACTTCCTCCAACCGGACGCGCTTGCCGTCGGCCGTAAAACACGGACGGGTGATTTCGGGGGCGTTTTCTCGAAACATGGTGTGCAGGACGCGATCGTGGTTGACGCAGGAATCGACCGTCGATCGGGCCGGTGCCCTGCACGTTGTCCCGTACATGTTAAGCGGCAATCTGCCGGCCGCACCACAAAAAAACCGGGCGCCCTTTCGGACGCCCGGCTCTCATCGAAACCCGCTTGCGCTGTTCAGCTCAGCGCGGCAGTTCCGAATGCCCCATCAGGTACGCATCGACCGAGCGCGCGCACTGGCGGCCTTCGCGGATCGCCCACACCACCAGCGACTGGCCGCGACGCATGTCGCCTGCCGCGAACACCTTGTCGACCGACGTGTAGTACGAACGATCGCCTTCGGTCGCCGCGCGCGCATTGCCGCGCGCGTCCTTCGCGACGCCGAACGCGTCGAGCACGGGCGCGGCCGGCTGCGTGAAGCCCATCGCGAGCAGCACGAGATCGGCCTTCAGCTCGAACTCGGAGCCCGGCACTTCCTGCATCTTGCCGTCCTTCCATTCGACGCGCACCGCGATCAGCTTCTCGACCTTGCCGTTCTTGCCTTCGAGACGCTTCGTCGCGACCGCCCAGTCGCGCTCGCAACCTTCCTCGTGCGACGACGACGTGCGCAGCTTGATCGGCCAGTACGGCCACACGAGCGGCTTGTTCTCCTCTTCCGGCGGCTGCGGCAGCAGTTCGAACTGCGTGACCTGCTTCGCGCCGTGGCGGTTCGACGTGCCGACGCAGTCCGAACCCGTATCGCCGCCGCCGATCACGATCACGTGCTTGCCCTTCGCGAGCAGCTGGTCGACGAGCTTGTCGCCCGCGTTCACGCGGTTCTGCTGCGGCAGGAAGTCCATCGCGAAATGCACGCCCGCGAGCTCGCGGCCCGGTACCGGCAGGTCGCGCGGCGTTTCCGAACCGCCGGCGATCACGACCGCGTCGAACTCTTCCTTCAGCGTGTCGGGCGAAATGGTTTCCTTCGCGAGGCTGCCGATCGATTCGGGCAACGGATCCTTGCCGATGAACACGCTGGTGCGGAACGTCACGCCTTCCGCTTCCATCTGGCGCATGCGGCGGTCGATCAGCCACTTCTCGAGCTTGAAGTCGGGAATCCCGTAACGCAGCAGGCCGCCGACCCGGTCGTTCTTCTCGAACACCGTCACGTCGTGGCCCGCGCGCGCGAGCTGCTGCGCGGCCGCGAGGCCTGCAGGGCCCGAACCGACGACGGCGACCTTCTTGCCCGTCTTGTGCGCGGCCGGCTCAGGCTTCACCCAGCCTTCCGCCCAGGCCTTGTCGATGATCGCGTGCTCGATCGACTTGATGCCGACCGGATCTTCGTTGATCCCGAGCGTGCACGCGGCCTCGCACGGCGCCGGGCAGATGCGGCCCGTGAATTCCGGGAAATTGTTGGTCGAGTGCAGGACTTCGATCGCCTGCTGCCAGTCCTGGCGATAAACGAGATCGTTGAAGTCCGGGATGATGTTGTTGACCGGGCAGCCGTTGTTGCAGAACGGGATGCCGCAATCCATACAGCGCGCGCCCTGGACCTTCGCGTCCGCGTCGGTCAGTGCCGCGACGAATTCCTTGTAGTGCTTCACGCGCGTGAGCGGTGCTTCGTACGCCTCGTGGCGGCGTTCGAACTCCAGAAAACCGGTTGCCTTGCCCATAAGGTGCTCTTCTGTTCGGTGTATCGGGTGGGGGAGCCGCGCGCGGCAGTCATGCGCGCGCGGCATTCGCTATGTCGTTCGTCGCTCAGGCGGCCAGCACTTCCTTCGCCGCCTTCTTCGCACCGATCTCGCCCAGCGCGCGCTTGTATTCGTGCGGGAACACCTTCACGAACTGGCGGCGCGCCGCGTCCCAGTTTTCCAGCAGCGACTTCGCGCGCGGCGAACCCGTGAACTGGAAATGACGCTCGACGAGCCCCTTCAGCAGCGCTTCGTCCGTGGTGCCCGCGTGCCAGAGCGCGCGGTCGACCGTGCGCTCCTGCTCGGCCTGCTGCAGCACCGGCTCGAGCGCGACCATCGACTTGTTGCACTTCGCCGCGAACGTGCCTTCCGGATCGTAGATGTATGCGAGGCCGCCCGACATGCCGGCCGCGAAGTTGCGCCCCGTCTCGCCGAGCACGACGACCGTGCCGCCCGTCATGTATTCGCAGCCGTGGTCGCCCGTGCCCTCGACGACCGCCGTCGCGCCCGAGTTGCGCACGCAGAAACGCTCGCCCGCGACGCCACGGAAGAACGATTCGCCTTCGATCGCGCCGTACATCACCGTGTTGCCGCAGATGATGTTTTCCTCGGACTTGCCGCGGAAGTCGTTGGTCGGGCGGATGATGATCCGGCCGCCCGACAGGCCCTTGCCGACGTAGTCGTTGCCGTCGCCGACGAGGTCGAGCGTCACGCCCTTCGCGAGGAACGCGCCGAAGCTCTGGCCGGCCGTGCCCTTCAGCTGGATGTGCACCGCGTCGTCCACCAGGCCGTCATGGCCATGCTTCTTCGCGATCACGCCCGACAGCATCGCGCCGACCGTACGGTTCACGTTGCGCACCGGCTGGATGAACGACACATGCTCGCCGTTCTCGATCGCGGCCTTCGCCTTCTCGATCAGCACGTGGTCGAGCGCGCGCTCGAGGCCGTGATCCTGCACGTCGACGTGACGCGGCGCGACGTCCTCGCACTCTTCCGGCTGGTAGAACACGCGCGAGAAGTCGAGGCCCTTCGCCTTCCAGTGCTCGATGCCCTTGCGCGTATCGAGCAGGTCGGCGCGGCCGATCAGGTCGTCGAACTTCGCGACGCCGAGCTGCGCCATGATCTCGCGCACTTCCTCGGCGACGAAGAAGAAGTAGTTCACGACGTGCTCGGGCTGGCCCTGGAACTTCGCACGCAGCACCGGATCCTGCGTCGCGACGCCGACCGGGCACGTGTTCAGGTGGCACTTGCGCATCATGATGCAGCCTTCGACGACGAGCGGCGCCGTCGCGAAGCCGAATTCGTCAGCGCCGAGCAGCGCGCCGATCACGACGTCGCGGCCCGTCTTCATCTGGCCGTCGGCCTGCACGCGGATCCGGCCGCGTAGGCGGTTCAGCACCAGCGTCTGCTGCGTTTCGGCGAGGCCGAGTTCCCACGGCGTACCGGCGTGCTTGACCGACGACAGCGGCGATGCGCCCGTGCCGCCGTCATGGCCGGCGATCACCACGTGATCGGCCTTCGCCTTCGCGACACCGGCCGCGACCGTGCCGACGCCCACTTCCGACACCAGCTTCACCGAGATGCTCGAGCTCGGGTTCACGTTCTTCAGGTCGTGGATCAGTTGCGCCAGATCCTCGATCGAGTAGATGTCGTGGTGCGGCGGCGGCGAGATCAGGCCGACGCCCGGCACCGAGTAGCGCAGCTTGCCGATGTATTCCGACACCTTGTGGCCCGGCAACTGGCCGCCTTCGCCCGGCTTCGCGCCCTGCGCCATCTTGATCTGGATCTGGTCGGCCGAAGCGAGGTACTCGGCGGTGACGCCGAAGCGGCCCGACGCGACCTGCTTGATCTTCGAGCGCAGCGAATCGCCGTCCTTCAGCGGAATGTCGCTGACGATCTCGTCGCCGATCACCGACTTCAGCGTCTCGCCGGCCTTGATCGGAATGCCGCGCAGTTCGTTGCGATAGCGCTTTTCGTCCTCGCCGCCTTCGCCGGTGTTCGACTTGCCGCCGATCCGGTTCATCGCGATCGCGAGCGTCGCATGCGCCTCGGTGCTGATCGAACCGAGCGACATCGCGCCCGTCGCAAAGCGCTTGACGATGTCCTTCGCCGATTCGACGTCGTCGATCGGGATCGCCTTGGTCGGCTCGACCTTGAACTCGAACAGGCCGCGGAACGTCATGTGACGCTTGGTCTGGTCGTTGATCAGGTGCGCGTATTCCTTGTACGTCTGGTACGAGTTGCTGCGCGTCGCGTGCTGGAGCTTCGCGATCGAATCCGGCGTCCACATGTGGTCTTCGCCGCGCACGCGGTATGCGTACTCGCCGCCCGCGTCGAGCATGTCGCGCAGGACCGGGCTGTCGCCGAACGCGTCGCGGTGCAGGCGGATCGCCTCTTCCGCGACTTCGAACAGGCCGATGCCGCCGACCTTCGACGCCGTGCCCTTGAAGTACTTCTCGACGAGGTCGCTCGACAGGCCGAGCGCTTCGAAGATCTGCGCGCCCGTATACGACATGTACGTCGAGATGCCCATCTTCGACATCACCTTCTGCAGGCCCTTGCCGACCGCCTTCGTGAAGTTGTAGACGGCCTTCTCCGGCGACAGGTCGCCCGGCAGGCCCTCGGCCATCTTCGCGAGCGTTTCCATCGCGAGGTACGGGTGCACGGCTTCCGCGCCGTAGCCCGCGAGCAGCGCGAAGTGGTGCGTTTCACGCGCGGAGCCCGTCTCGACGACGAGGCCCGTGCTGGTGCGCAGCCCTTGCTGGACGAGGTGCGTATGGATCGCCGACGTGGCGAGCAGCGCCGGAATCGCGACGTGCTCGGCGTCCGTCTTGCGGTCCGACACGATCAGCATGTTGTAGCCCGACTTCACCGCGTCGACGGCTTCCGCGCACAGCGACGCGAGGCGCGCCTCGATGCCTTCCTTGCCCCACGCGACCGGGTAGCAGATGTTCAGTTCGTACGCGCTGAACTTGCCGCCCGTGTACTGGTCGATCGCGCGGATCTTCGCGATGTCCTTGAAGTCGAGCACCGGCTGCGACACTTCGAGACGCATCGGCGGGTTGATGTTGTTCGTGTCGAGCAGGTTCGGCTTCGGGCCGATGAACGACACGAGCGACATGACCATGTTCTCGCGGATCGGGTCGATCGGCGGGTTCGTGACCTGCGCGAACAGTTGCTTGAAGTAGTGATAGAGCGTCTTGTTCTTGTTCGACATCACCGCCAGCGGCGAGTCGTTGCCCATCGAACCGACGGCCTCTTCGCCCTGCTGCGCCATCGGCGCCATCAGGAACTTCAGGTCTTCCTGCGTATAGCCGAACGCCTGCTGGCGATCGAGCAGCGCGGCGCCCTGCGTGCGGCCGGCCGCGACTTCCTCGGCCTTCGGCTCGATCTCGTCGAGCTTGATGCGCACCGCGTCGATCCAGCTCTTGTACGGCTTCGCGTTCGCGAGGTTGTCCTTCAGTTCCTTGTCGTCGATGATGCGGCCGTGTTCCATGTCGATCAGGAACATCTTGCCCGGCTGCAGGCGCCACTTCTTGACGATCTTCGATTCGGGGATCGGCAGCGTGCCGGCTTCCGACGCCATGATGACGAGGTCGTCGTCCGTGACGATGTAGCGCGCCGGGCGCAGGCCGTTACGGTCGAGCGTCGCGCCGATCTGGCGGCCGTCGGTGAACGCGATCGCGGCCGGGCCGTCCCACGGCTCCATCATCGCGGCGTGGTATTCGTAGAACGCGCGGCGGTTCTCGTCCATCAGCGTGTGCTGTTCCCACGCTTCCGGGATCATCATCATCACCGCGTGCACGAGCGGGTAGCCGGCCATCACCAGCAGTTCGAGACAGTTGTCGAACGATGCGGTGTCCGACTGGCCCGGGTAGATCAGCGGCCACAGCTTCGGCAGGTCGTCGGCGAGCACGTGCGACGCGATCGCGCCGGTCCGCGCGTTCAGCCAGTTCACGTTGCCCTTCACGGTGTTGATCTCGCCGTTGTGCGCGATCATCCGGTACGGGTGAGCCAGTTCCCACGCCGGGAACGTGTTGGTCGAGAAGCGCTGGTGCACGAGCGCGAGCGCCGACACGACGCGCGCGTCCTGCAGGTCGCGGTAGTACACGCCGACCTGGCCGGCCAGCAGCAGGCCCTTGTAGACGACGGTGCGCGCCGACATCGACGGCACGAAGTACTCCTTGCCGTGCTTGAGCTTCAGCGCCTGGATGCGGTGGCTCGCCGTCTTGCGGATCACGTACAGCTTCCGCTCGAGCGCGTCCGTCACCATGATGTCCTTGCCGCGGCCGATGAAGATCTGGCGGATCAGCGGCTCGCTCGCCTTCACGGTCGGCGAAATCGGCATCGCATGGTCGACCGGCACGTCCCGCCAGCCGAGCACGACCTGGCCTTCGGCCTTCACCGTGCGCTCGAGCTCCTGCTCGCACGCGAGACGCGATGCGTTTTCCTTCGGCAGGAAGATCATCCCGACCCCGTATTCGCCGGCCGGCGGCAGCATCACGCCCTGCTTCGACATTTCCTCGCGATAGAACGCGTCCGGAATCTGGATCAGGATGCCCGCGCCGTCGCCCATCAGCGGATCGGCGCCGACCGCGCCGCGGTGATCGAGGTTCTCGAGGATCTTCAGACCCTGCTGAATGATCTCGTGGCTCTTCTTGCCCTTGATGTGAGCGACAAAGCCGACGCCGCAGGCGTCGTGTTCGTTTTGCGGGTCGTACAGACCTTGTGCGGCGGGCACCGCGGTGAGCGGCTGCTGGTGGTCGTTCATGGGGACACCGTCGTAAAGGGGGCCTGGAGGCCGTTGAACCATTTTTTGTTGCCGTCATCCCGCTCCCGACGGGAGACGGCGCGGCCGTCAGTGGCTGGGCACGCTTCGCCCGGGCCACCGGAATTCGGAATATACGCGACGAATCAAAGGAATAGCAACAAAAACCGCTTGATCGAACCCTAATTAAATGGATGCTTCGATCTGGTGCCGTTTTATTGGGGTCGTATCGTTTTGGTGCAAAAAGAAGCGGCGCCCGCAGCGCCGCCTCCTCGACCGCCGTTCCCGCGTTATTGCTGGATCGGCGGCGTGTTCTCACGCACCTTTCTGGGGCGTCCGCGCGGCAGCGGCGACACGCGCCGGTTCGCGGTACGCGCCGCCCACTCGCGGTAGTTCTCGCCGCCGAGCACCCAGCCCTTGAGCGTCGCCTGCTGCAGCTGGTCGGCCTGCCGCTCGTCGAGCGGCTGCTCGCACAGCTCCTTGTACGCACGCTGGCGGTCGAACGGCGTGTTGCCGAGCGCCCAGTAGAGCGGATGGTCGGTGATCAGGCTGTCGACGGTGAGCCCGACGTGATGCCGGTAACTCGACCAGCGATAGGCTTCGGGCGACGCGACGAGCTGCGAGCGCACCGGGCTCATCTCGACCACGCGGCTCGCGAGCAGGAAATAGCGCTCGCCTTCGATCACGGTCGCGCGATAGCGGCCTTCCCACAGGGTGCCGCGCCGCGAATAGCGCCGGTTGAAGTGCGCGACGTAACGACGGCCGACGGCCTGCATCGCTTTCGGCAGGCTCGCCTCGTCGCTCGGCGTCACGAGGAGTTGCACCTGGCGCGGCAGCAGCACATAGGCATGCACCGACAGGTGATGATCGCGCGCGGCGGCCTTCAGGCAATCGATGAAGAGTTCGTAGTCCTGGTCGTCGACGAACGCGGGTTGCTGATCCAGGCCGCGCAGTATCACGTGCTGCGGCTGGTCGGGAACGTAGAGTCGTGCTAACCGTGCCATGCTGAATGTCCGTTTGAACGCGTTAGGAAATACCCGGAGGTCCGAAAGTGCGCACCTGCGTAGAATGCCCGTCCTGTCGGTGCGCGGATACGTACGGTCGTACTAATCCTAGGGTGAAAACTCTAACTTACGAGCTTGTTTGGTTTTAAACGCAGTCGTCATAATGAGCACGCCTTTGATCGGAGGAGACACAATGAAACGAAAACTGGCCATTACGGGGGCCGCAGCGCTCGCATTCACGTTCGCGGGCGGTACGGCACATGCACAATCAGCAGGTGATTTCTACGTCAGCACCGGCTGGCTGCACCTGTCTCCGCAAGACAGCAGCGACCCGCTGTTCGTCTACGGCGTCGGCGGCACGCCCATCAACCAATCGATTCCCAACACGGGCGCCGGCATCACCGACGCCGATACGCTTGGGCTCGCCGCTGGCTACTTCGTCACCGACCACATCTCCACCGAGCTCGTGATGGGGATACCGCCGAAGTTCGACATTACCGGCAAGGGTCAGTTCGAAAAGTTCGGCGTACTCGGCCGTGCGTACCAGTGGAGCCCCGCCGTATTGCTTCGCTACCACTTCAACGACGCCAACGCGAAGTTCCGTCCGTATGTCGGCGTCGGCGCGACGTACGTCTGGTTCACCGGCGCAAAGATCACGAACGGCACCTTCGAGAACGGCGTGCTCGGCGGTCCGACCAGCGCCACGACCAGCAACCAGTGGGCGCCCGTGTTCAACGCCGGCTTCACGTACAACTTCACGAAACACTGGTTCGCGGGCCTGTCGCTCTCGTACATCCCGGTCAGCGTGACCGCAACCTTCACGACGGCCCGCCGGACGCCGGTCGGCACCCTGACCGAAACGTCGAAAGCGAAGATCTCGCTCAACCCGATCGTCACGTACCTGAACGTCGGTTACCGCTTCTAAGCGTAGTCGAATATTTGGGGAATGGTTAATCCTGCTGCAATTTGTAGCGGAATTTTCGTGACGTAACGTCTCCACGATGCAAAACGCCCCGGCGGATTCCCGTCGGGGCGTCGTTTTTTTGTCTCAGGGTCTTCCCGCACCCATCGTCGCGCGGGACCGGCCGCTACACGATGTCGTCCAGCGCATCGGGGGCGATCAGGTCGATCCGGTCCGTGCAGACCGCGTCGACACCCCAGCGCGCGAGTTCGCGCGCCCGTTCGAGGTCGTTCACCGTGTACACCAGGATGCGCAGCCCGGCCGCCTTGATCGCGCGCACGAGCGGTTCGTCGAGCCGTTTGTGGTCCGCATGCAACGATACGCAGCCGAGCGCGCCGACGACCTGCGCATGCCAGTCGTCCGGCACGGCCTCGTAGAGCATCCCGCGCGGCAGCGCCGGCACGGCCTCGCGTGCCTGTTGCAGCGCATCGAACGAGAACGACGACAGCAGCGGCGGGACCGCGGCATCACGCCAGTACGCGGCCGCGTCGGCCGCCACGCGCTGCCCCGTCTCGCGCTCGCGCCCCGGGCACGGCTTGATCTCGACATTGACGGCCAGGCCGTGGGCGATGCAGCGCGCCGCCGCCGCCTCGAGCGTCGGCATCCGCTCGCCCGCGAAGCGCGCGTCGAGCCACGCACCGGCGTCGAGCGCGGCCAGCGCCGCATAACGCATGCCCGCCGCCGCCCCCTGGCCGTTCGACGTCCGGTCGACCGTGTCGTCGTGCAGCAGGAACGTCACGTCGTCGGCCGACAGCTTCGCGTCGAACTCGACCATCCGGTAACCGCGTCGCGCACCCTCGTCGAGCGCGGCGAGCGTGTTTTCCGGTGCGAGCGTGCCCCCGCCGCGATGGGCGACGACGCGCGGATAGGGCCAGTCGGTACGGGAAATCATCGTCGGTCTCTCTGCAAGGTCAGCCGGTTCAGCCGGCACGCTTGCCGGTCTCGGGATCGAAGAAGTGCAGCCGATGCGCGGGCAGCGCGGCCGCCAGCGCGGTGCCGCGCGCGGGACGGTCCGCGTGCGGCAGGCGCACCGCGACGTCGTGATTGCCCCAGCGTCCGTGCGCGAGATTGTCCGCGCCGAGCAGTTCGCACGAGTCGACGGGCAGCGTCGCCTGCGCGACGCCCGGCTGCGGCGTCATGTGCTCGGGACGCACGCCGAGCACCCAGTCGCGCCCGGTGGCGATCTCCGCGCCGATGCCGGGTGCGCCGGCGACCGGCAGCGCGGGACCGCCGCCGGTGACCGTGAAGGTCGCGCCGTCGTCCGACAGCCGGCCGTGCATCAGGTTCATCGCGGGCGAGCCGATGAAGCCCGCGACGAACACCGTCGCCGGCTTCTCGTACACGTCGACCGGTGCACCGATCTGTTCCGCGTAGCCGCGGTTCATCACGATCACGCGCTGCGCGAGCGTCATCGCCTCGATCTGGTCGTGCGTCACGTAGACGCTCGTCGTCGCGAGCCGCGCATGCAGCCGCTGGATCTCGAGCCGCATCTGCACGCGCAGTTTCGCGTCGAGGTTCGACAACGGTTCGTCGAACAGGAACACCGACGGCTCGCGCACGATCGCGCGCCCCATCGCGACGCGCTGCCGCTGTCCGCCCGACAGCTCGCGCGGCCGCCGCGCGAGCAGCGGCTCGAGCTCGAGGATCTTCGCGGCAGCGGCCACCCGCGAGTCGATCGTCGTACGCTCGATCCCGCGGATCTTCAGTCCGTAGCCCATGTTCTGCGCGACCGTCATGTGCGGGTACAGCGCATAGTTCTGAAACACCATCGCGATGTCGCGATCCTTCGGC
This sequence comes from Burkholderia sp. S-53, assembly GCF_025560745.1. Taxonomy (NCBI): domain Bacteria; kingdom Pseudomonadati; phylum Pseudomonadota; class Betaproteobacteria; order Burkholderiales; family Burkholderiaceae; genus Burkholderia; species Burkholderia sp. S-53. Next base: position 392,883 of record NZ_CP090483.1, on the reverse strand, counting down.
TCCAGCGCGTTGACGACCCGGTCACCGATTGCGATCTCGCCGTCCGTCACGCTCTCGAGCCCCGCGATCATCCGCAGCAACGTCGACTTGCCGCAGCCCGACGGGCCGACCAGCACGATGAATTCGCCGTCCGCGATCTCCACGTCGATGCCATGCAGCACGTGCTGCTTGCCGTCGTAGGATTTCCTGACGCCCTTCAAGCTCAGCGCAGCCATACTTGGTCTTTCTCCCGGTTGCCGTCCGTCATTTATTTCTCGGAATCGACGAGGCCGCGCACGAACCAGCGCTGCATCGCCAGCACGACGACGAGCGGCGGAATCATCGCCATCAGCGTCGCCGCCATCACGTATTGCCATTCGGTCGCGGCGTCACCGCTCGCGATCATCGTCTTGATGCCCACCACCGCCGTCGACAGCGACGCCTCCGTCGTGATCAGGATCGGCCACAGATACTGGTTCCAGCCGTAGATGAACGTGATCACGAACAGCGCCGCGATGCTCGTCTTCGACAGCGGCAGCACGACGTCCCAGAAGAAGCGCAGCGGCCCCGCGCCATCGATGCGCGCGGCGTCCATCAGTTCGTCGGGCAGCGTCATGAAGAATTGCCGGAACAGGAACGTGGCCGTTGCCGATGCGATCAGCGGCAGCGTGAGCCCCGCATACGTATTCGTCAGGTGCAGCGTCGACACGACCTGCACGGTCGGGAAGATCCGCACCTCGACCGGCAGCATCAGCGTGACGAAGATCAGCCAGAACGCCGTGTTGCGGAACGGGAAGCGAAAATACACGATCGCGTACGCGGACAGGATCGACATCGCGATCTTGCCGACCGCGATGCCGAGCGCCATCGCGAAGCTGTTCACGAGCAGGCGGCCGAACGGCGCCGTCGTGCCGCCGCTGCCATGCCCCCAGATGTATGCGATGTTCTCGAACAGGTGCGTGCTCGGCACGAGCGACAGCGGCACCGTGAACACTTCCTGCGCGTTCATCGTCGCCGCGCAGAACGCGACGTAGACGGGGAACACGATCAGCACGACGCCCGCGATCAGCACCGCGTGGCAGAACAGGTCGAAGCCCTTGCGATTTTCGATCATGCGTATTGCACCCTGCGTTCGACGAAGCGGAACTGGATCACCGTGAGCCCGACGACGATGATCATCAGCACGACCGACTGCGCGCCCGAGCTGCCGATGTCGAGCCCCTGGAAGCCCTCCGCGAAGATCTTGTAGATCAGCGTCTTCGTGCTCTGCGCCGGGCCGCCGCCGGTGGCCGCATCGATCACCGGGAACGTGTCGAAGAACGCGTAGACGAGGTTCACGACCAGCAGGAAGAAACTCGTCGGCGACAGCAGCGGCAGCACGATGTTGAAGAAGCGCCGTACCGGCCCCGCGCCGTCGATCGACGCCGCCTCGATCAGCGAGCGCGGGATCGCCTGCAGGCCCGCGTAGAAGAACAGGAAGTTGTAGCTCACCTGCTTCCACACCGATGCGAGCACGACCAGGAACATCGCCTGCCCGCCGTTCAGCGCGTGGTTCCACACGATGCCGCCCTTCGCGAGCGCATAGGTGATCAGGCCGATGCTCGGGTTGAACAGGAACGCCCACAGCACGGCCGCGATCGTCGGCGCGACCGCATACGGCCAGATCAGCAGCGTGCGGTACACGCGCGCACCGCGGATCACGCGGTCGGCGCACGCGGCGAGCAGCAGCGACACGACGAGCCCGCTCACCGTGACGAGCGAGCTGAACACGAGCGTCGTGCGGAACGAATCGAGATACAGCGGATCGGCGAACAGGTGCGTGAAGTTCGCGAAGCCGACGAATTCGCTCGATGTGCCGAACGCGTCCTGCATCTGCGTCGACTGCCACAGCGCGACGCCGGCCGGCCACAGGAAGAACACGGCGGTGATCGCGAGCTGCGGCGCGATCAGCAGGTACGGCACCAGGCTCGTACCGAAGCGGGAACGGGATTGCATCGCGGATATCCGGTCAGGCGAAACGGAAAGGAAACCGCGCCGCCGGACCGCGCGCATGCGCGGCGCGGCCGGCGGCACGAAGCGACGCGTGCTCAGCCGCCCGACTTCTCGAAGCGGCGCAGCAACTCGTCGCCGCGCGAGGCCGCCGAATCGAGCGCGTCCTTCGGCGACTTCTTCTGCGCCCAGACCTGTTCGAACTCCTCGTCGACGATCGTGCGGATCTGCGGCATGTTGCCGAGACGCAGCCCCTTCGTGTAAGGCAGCGGCGGCTTGTTCAGCATCTGCTTGATCGCGGTTTCGGCGCTCGGGTTCTTCGCGTAGAAGCCCTGCTCGCGCGTGAGGTCGTACGCGGCGGTCGTCACCGGCAGGTAGCCCGTGTCCTGGTGCCACTTCGCGGCGACGGGCGGCGATGCCAGGTACGCGAGGAATTTCGCGACACCCTTGTAGGTCGCCGGATCCTTGCCGGCCAGCACCCACAGGCTCGCGCCGCCGATGATCGCGTTCTGCGGCGCGCCCTTCACGTTCGCGTCGTACGGCATCATGCCCGTGCCGTAGCTGAACTTCGCGAACTTCTGCACGTTCGCGAGCGCGCCCGACGACGTCGTCATGATCCCGCAGTCGCCGCTGTAGAACTTCGCCGACGCTTCATCCTTGCGGCCCGCGTACGTGAACGTGCCGTCCTTCGCCATCTGCTGCAGGAACGAGACGTGCGCGATCTGCTGCGGCTTGTTGAAATCGAGCACGGCGTCAGCGCCGTCGAAGCCGTTGTTGCGGCTCGCGAACGGCAGCCCGTGCCATGCGCTGTAGTTCTCGAGCTGGATCCAGCCCTGCCAGCCGGTCGTGAAGCCGCACGCCATCCCCGACTTGCGCAGCTTCTCGGCATCGGCCTTCACGTCGGCCCACGTCTTCGGCGGCTGGTTCGGGTCAAGCCCGGCCTTCTTGAACGCGTCCTTGTTGTAGTACAGCACCGGCGTCGAGCTGTTGAACGGCATCGAAACGAGATGGCCCGTCTTCGCGTCGCTGTAGTAGCTCGAGATGGTCGGCACGAACGCCTTTTCGTCGAGCGGCACGCCGGCCTGCTTGAACACGTCGTAGACCGGCACGACGGCCTTCTTCGCCTGCATCATCGTGGCCGTGCCGACTTCATAGACCTGGAGGATCGCCGGCGCGTTGCCGCTGCGATAAGCGGCGATGCCGGCCGCGAGCGCCTGGTCGTAGGTGCCCTTGAAGACCGGCACGATCTTGTAGTCGCTTTGCGACGCGTTGAACTGCTCGGCAATCGCGTTGACCCGCTCGCCGAGCGCGGCCTCCATCGCATGCCAGAACTGGATCTCCGTCGCAGCCAACGCCACGTGCTGCACACCGAACATCAGCGCGCCGCCGAGCGCGATCGAACGAACCATGGTCCCCGCAGGCTTCTTCTTCATCGACCTCTCTCCTATGAAAACGTTACCAACAGCGTGTGCAACATTCCCGTCGCCATTGAACCGGCGAAGTCTAGTGATCGTTTGTGACAGTCAGTTGTCGGTGATGACGAACAGGCGCTGATATTCCTTCAGCGCGAAGCGGTCGGTCATGCCGGCGATGTAGTGCGCGACGAGACGCGGCTGCTGCGCTGCGTCTTCCGACTGGTACGGCGGCGGCAGCAGGCGCGGATCGTCGATGAACGCGTCGAACAGCCCCGTGACGACGCGCTGCGCCTTGCTCGCCATGCGCATCACCTTGTAGTGGCGATACAGGTTCTTGAACAGGAAACGCTTGAGGGCGGCCGCCTGCGCGGCGACCGTCGCGCTGTGCGACACGAGCGGCGGCGCGGCGCGCACGTCGTCGAGCGACGCGGGCGCGACGCGCGCGAGATTGCGCGTCGTCTCGTCGATCAGGTCGACGATCAGCGTGTTGATGATGCGGCGCACCGTCTCGTGCACGAGGCGGCGGCCTTCGAGGTGCGGGAATTCGGCGAGCGCCGCCTCGTAGTGGCGCTGCCACAGCTCGACTTCCGCGAGCTGCTCGATCGTGATCAGGCCGGAACGCAGGCCGTCGTCGACGTCGTGGTTGTTGTAGGCGATTTCGTCCGCGATGTTCGCGAGCTGCGCTTCGAGCGACGGCTGGCGGCCCTGCAGGAAACGCTCGCCGAGCGCGCCGAGCTTGCGCGCGTTCTCGCGCGAGCAGTGCTTCAGGATGCCTTCGCGCGTCTCGAAGCACAGGTTCAGCCCGTTGAACGCGCCGTAGTGCTCCTCGAGCTCGTCGACGACCGCCAGGCTCTGCAGGTTGTGCTCGAAGCCGCCGTGGTCGCGCATGCACGCATTCAGCGCGTCCTGGCCGGCATGGCCGAACGGCGTATGGCCGAGATCGTGCGCGAGCGAGATCGCCTCGACGAGATCCTCGTTCAGGCGCAGGTTGCGCGCGACCGAACGCGCGATCTGCGCGACTTCGAGGCTATGCGTGAGGCGCGTGCGGAACAGGTCGCCTTCGTGATTGACGAAGACCTGCGTCTTGTATTCGAGCCGGCGAAACGCGGTCGAATGGACGATGCGATCGCGGTCGCGCTGGAATTCGGTGCGCGCCGCCGGCGGCGTTTCCGGATGGCGGCGGCCGCGCGACTGCGACGCGTGCGCGGCATACGGAGCGAGATGGGCTTCCAGCGCCGCCAGCGTCGGCGGCTCGGCCACCGGCGCAACGGATGCGCGGCCGGCTTCAGGCAGTGTGCTGCTGGATGTCTCGCTCACGTCTCCTCCATGTCAGGGGCGCCGGGGCATCCGGGCCGCGGTTAGCCGGTCGTCTGCGCCAGTGTAGCGAATACGGCTTCGTCCGGCGCCTGCGTAATCAGCGTATCGCCGAAGCGCTTCAGCAGGATGAACTTGATCGCGCCGGCTTCAGCCTTCTTGTCGACGCGCATCAAATCCATGTAGCGCGCGTCGCCGAGCGCGGGCCCGCGGGTCGGCAGATGCGCGGCCGCGATCACCGCGTCGAGGCGCTGCCGCGATGCTTCGTCGAGCAGGCCGAGCCGCACCGACAGGTCGCCCGCCATCACCATCCCGCAGCCGACCGCCTCGCCGTGCAGCCACTCGCCGTAGCCAAGGCCGGCCTCGATTGCATGGCCGAACGTGTGGCCGAAGTTCAGGATTGCGCGCAGGCCGCCTTCGCGCTCGTCGGCCGCGACCACGCTCGCCTTGATCTCGCACGAACGCTTCACGGCGTGCGCGAGCGCTGCCGGCTCGCGACGGTTCAGCGCGTCGACGTTCGCCTCGATCCAGTCGAAGAATTCCGCATCGGCGATCGCGCCGGTCTTGATGACCTCGGCGACGCCGGCCGCCAGTTCGCGCTCGGGCAGCGTCGCCAGTGCGCCGATGTCCGCGATCACGGCCTGCGGCTGGTAGAACGCGCCGATCATGTTCTTGCCGAGCGGGTGGTTGATGCCCGTCTTGCCGCCGACCGACGAATCGACCTGCGACAGCAGCGTGGTCGGCACCTGGATGAACGGCACGCCGCGCATGTAGCACGCGGCGGCAAAGCCCGTCATGTCGCCGATCACGCCGCCGCCGAGCGCGACGAGCGTCGTCTTGCGATCGGCGCGCTCGGTCAGCAGGCCGTCGAAGATCAGGTTCAGCGTTTCCCAGTTCTTGTATGCCTCGCCGTCCGGCAGCACGACCGTCGACACATGCTTGCCGAGCGGCGCGAGCGCCGCGCGCAGCGTGTCGCCGTAAAGCGGATCGACCGTCGTGTTCGTGACGATCGTGACGGACGAACCCCTGATGTGAGGCGCGAACAGCTCGGCGCGGCCGATCAGGCCGGCGCCAATGTGAATCGGATAGGCGCGGTCGCCCAGATCGACGTTGACAGTAATCATGCTTGTAGCGGCTTGGCGATGACGCCCGCCAGTTCGAGTTGCATCAGCACCATGTTGACGAGACCGTTGACCGACGGGCGGCCGGTCTCGATGACGAAATCCGCGCATTCGCGGTACAGCGGGTCGCGCACTTCGTAGAGCGCTTCGAGACGCCCCTTCGGATCTTCGGTCTGCAGCAGCGGGCGGTTCTTGTCCTTGCGCGTGCGCAGCCACAGATCGTGCGGATTGGCGCGCAGATAGACGACGATGCCATTGCTTTTCAGGCAGTCGCGATTTTCCGGGCGCAGCACGGCGCCGCCGCCCGTCGCGAGCACGATGTTCTCGCGCTGCGTCAGATCGGCGATCACCTGCGTTTCGCGATCGCGAAACCCGGCCTCGCCCTCCAGCTCGAAGATCACCGGAATGCGCGCGCCCGTGCGGGCCTCGATTTCGTGGTCGGAGTCGAAGAACGTCCTGTCGAGACGACGCGCGACCGCACGGCCCACGGTGGTCTTACCCGCTCCCATAAGGCCGACGAAAAATACGTTTGCATGTGGGTCCCGCGCTTGCAACGGCTTCCTCTGCTTCAATCTTGCTGGTGTGTGGCGCAGCTTACTGGCAAAGCGGCTGCCTTGTCGAGCCTGCGCCGGCGGCTTCCGGCCCCGTTTTATCGGGATCCGCGTCGCCCGCGCCGCGCGCATCGCAGCGCGCATCGACGACGGTCGGCGTGATGAATACGACCAATTCGTTGCGCTGGTCGCGCTGCGCGCGGTGCCGGAAAAGCGCGCCCAGAAACGGTATTTTGCCCAAGAGCGGCACGCGCGTCACATCGTTCCGGCGCAGTTGCTCGTAGATCCCGCCGATCGCGACCGTCCCGCCATCCTCGACCTCGACGCGCGTCTGCACGTGCTTCGTATGGATCGCCGGGCCGGCCGCCGTCGGCTCGCCGACGCTGTCCTTCGTCACGTCCAGGTCGAGCACCACACGCCCGTCGGGCGTGATCTGCGGCTCGACTTCGAGCTTGAGCGTCGCGCGGCGAAACTGCACGCCGCTCACGCCGTTGCCGACCTTCGCCTGGTACGGCAGTTCCGAGCCCTGCTCGACGATGGCCTTGACGCGATCGGCGGTCACCACGCGCGGACGCGAAACGATCTGACCCCGCCCCTGCGCCTCGAGCGCGCTCAGTTCGACGTCGAGTACGCGGCTGAGCGGCGCGGCGAACAGCGTGAAGCCGGCGGTTGCTGCCTCGAAGCCGCCGAGCGGCCGCGCGGCAAGGTCGAGCGCATTGCGCGCGTCCGTCGTGAACGTGGTGCCGTCGCCCGACGGCGGGCGCCCCTGTGCACGCAGCGCGACGCGTGCGCCGAGATTGCGCGAGAAGCCCTGTTCGCCCTCGACGATGCGCGCCTCGATCCGGACCTGCCGCGACGGCCGGTCGATCGCGTCGATCAGGCCCGCGATCTGCCCGATACGCGGTTCGAGATCGGTGACGAACAGCAGGTTCGTGCGCGGATCGGCCGCCGCGGCGCCGCGCTTCGACAGCAGGCGCTGGCCGGTCGCGCCGGCCAGCAAGCGTTGCACGTCCTGCGCGCGCGGGTAGTGCAGCACGAACGTACGGCTCGCGAGCGGCTCCAGATCGGCGGCCCGCGCGTGCATCTCGAAGCGCTCGCGTTCGCGCGCGGCCTGCTCAGCCGCCGGCGTGACCCATATCACGTTGCCGCGCCGCGACATCGCGAGCCCGTGCGCGTCGAGCAGCGTGTCGAATGCATCGCGCCAGCGGACATTGTTCAGACGTAACGTGACGGTGCCGCGCACCTGCTCGCCGACGACGATATTGAGCCCCGTGAACCGCGCAAACGCGTCGAACGCGGCCGCGAGACCGACGCCCTGCAGATTCAGCGAGATCCGCCGTGCGTCGTCGGCATCGTCCGGTTGCCGGGACGCGCCGTCGCTCATGCGGGCCGGCGGCGCCAGCGGGATCGGCGGCCCCTCCAGCCGGGGAGCCGGAGCGGCAGTTTCCGCCTGACGCGCCGCGTGAGCCGCCGGATCGAACGGCTGCGGGCCGACCTCCGCCGACACGGCGTCATCCACACCATCGGCCCGACCTCCGGGCAACGGCAGACCGGGCACCTGCGCATCCATCGCCGCTGCCGGCCAGACGGTCGGCAGCGGCGGCAACGACGCTCTCGCGCTGGCCGCCGTCAATCCGGCCCAGACGATGACGAGTGCCCAACGCCCGTACTGGGTCATGGCCGACCTCCGCCTTCAAGGACGATCCGGTGTGCCCCGTCCGCCGTCGCGAGCGTCACGGCAGCGGGCTCGACACGCACCACGCGTGCGGCGCCGAGCGCTTCGCCGGGCGCCACGGCGGTGAACGTGCCATCGCCGCCGTCGAACAGCGCGAGACCGGCACGCGCATCGCGAATCGTGCCGGCCAGGCGCGCCGCCTGACCTTCCGCTGCAGACGGGCCAGCCGCGCCGAACGGATCGTCGTCGAGCTCGGCGGCCGGAACCGGCACCGTGCCGCCAGCGCCCGTTGCGGCCGGCAATTCCGGAAACACGTCGACGGACATTTCCACGCGCACTGCCTGCAATCCCCGCTCGACCCGCAGCGCCGACGGCACCGCCAGTACCGGGAAGCCCGCCAGTCCGCCGACCATGTGCAACAACGCGCGAAAGTCGCCATCCGCGACGATCCGCACCGCGCGCCGGCCGTTCGGCGCCGCACCGTCTGCGTGCTGCGGTTCGATCGATACGCCGCGCAGCCCGCTCGACGCCGCGAGATCGGCCAGTTCCAGCATCAGCGCGGCCCATTCCGGCGCAGGCGACACGCGGTCATCGTGCGCTGAAGCCGGACGTGCGTCGCGCCGTTGCCCCGCGGCTGCAAGCACGCGCCGCGCGTCGGCCTCACGCACGTGCGCCGCTGCGAGCAACGTTCGACTGTGCGCACGCCCGCTCCAGTCGGCGGCATTCGCCAGATGAATGCCGCCCGCCAGCACGGCCGCGAACGCCAGCACGCAGCCGGCGGCATGTGCGGCCTCGGGCGACACGCGCCGCATGCCGCCCAGCCACGCTTCGCCACGCGGCGCAGGTCGACGCACGATCGCCGTCACGCGTCCCCTCCTGACGCTTTCTGCGACGGCATCGCATCGTGCCAGCGCAGTTGGACCGAGAACCGAAACGGCATCCCCGCCGAGGCGATCGGCACCTCCGAAGCGGGCTTCAACACGTCGATATCGATCCGCCAGTCGCGCTGCTCGCGCGCCATCCCGGCGAGCCATCGCGCGGCCACCCGGTAACTCGCGGCGCGCGCATCGAGCACGGCGCCGGTCGGCGTCGTGCGCAGCGTGTCGATCCGGACCGTGTCGCCGCGCACCCGCGCCAGTGTCGCCAGCAGCGCTGCGACGCGCCGGTAAGGCGCGGCAAGCTCGGCTGCCTGCGCGCCGCGCCGAGTGGCGGCGGCTGCTGCACCGGCAGCGCGCGTCGCGGCGTTCACCTGCGGCTGCAACTGTCGCAGCCGCGCCTCCACACTTGCGCGCTCGGCGTCCGCACGCCACCGCAACCCCGTGGCAGCGCCCGTCCACAGGCCGACGCCGAGCATGCCGAGCAGGATTGCCGTCCCGCACTGCGCGGCCCGGCGACGCCGCAACGCCTGCGCCAGCCGCTCGCGGTACGGCAGCAGGTTGAAGCCGCCGAGCCCCGCACGATCGGCCGGAGCCGGCCCGGACACGCTTGCCGGCATGCGGCCGGCCGTCACTCCCACACCCCGCGCAACGCGAGCCCGAACGCGACCGCGAATGCCGGGCCGCCCCGCATGCCGGCGGGCAGGCACGGCTGCCCGTCCCAGCCCGTAAAGTCGAACGGTGCCGCGACCGCGCCGAGCACGTCACCGATATCGGCGACGGATGTTCCGAAGCGGGCGATGCACCGCTCGTCCCCGGCCACGAGCACGCAACGCACGGCCCCGAGCGAGCGCTGGCGCAATGCATCGGAAAACGCCTGCGGCACCGCGCCTGACAGCGCGAGCACTTGCGCGGCCAACGCACCGTCGACACGCCACGCTCGCACGCCCGACTCGCTGAACCAGAGCGCGGCATAGGGGCCGTGCGCGTCGAGCTCGAACTGCGCCGCATAACGCAACGCGCGCAGTGCGGCCGCCGACTCGCCGTCGATGGCCGTCAGGTCGACGCCGGCCTGGGCGGCCACGTCGACCCGCCGTTCGAGCAGTGCCGTCGGGGCCACCGCGACCTCGATCTCGCCAGACTGCGCGCCGCCATCCTGCCGCCAGTCGAACGCGAGGCTGTCCGGCGCCAGCCCCGAAATGCGCTCGGCCGCCTGCCGCGCGGCGTCCTCGACGTCGTCACGCCCGGCGAGGTCGAGCGTCGCGGTGCGTATCTCGTCGTCGCTCAGCGCCATCACGCCACACGCCTCGCACCGCACACCCGCCGCCGACAGCCGCGACACGGCCGCCGACAGCGAACGCGCGACCGCCGCCCAGCGCGCGTCGTCCGGCCCGCCCGCCAACCCGACCGGCTCCCGCTCGAGCCCCTCGACGCGCACATCGGCGGCACGGCCGCGCCGGCTCAGCACGACCACCCTCACCTCGTCCGCCCCGACGTCGATTCCCGTCGACCCGTGCCTGCCCTGCGCGAACCGCGCCATCCATCGTCCCGCCATCCCGGCCTCCCGCGATCGTCGCGGCCCACGCCGCGTTTCCGAGACCTGATTCTGCAAAGCGGCGCGCTCGGCCGACAGTCGGCCGAACGGCCAGCATCGGCTCGGAACGGCCGCGCGCGGGCTATGCTGGAGACACGGCAACCCGCGCCTTTCCGGCGGGCAGCCCCCGCGTCAGGACCGGTCTTACCGGGCAGCTATAATCGCGAGACTGTTTTCCGGTATGCCTATGCAATCCACGACTCCTACGTCCCCGCCTCCCGCCCCGGAGCCGAAAAAGCGGCCCTGGTGGCAAAAAGTCCTGCTCGGCTTCGCCGCGATGTGCGTGGCCCTCGTCGTGGCCGGCGGCCTCGTGCTCGGCTACGCGCTCGTCGTCGCCTGGCCGAACATGCCGTCGCTCGACGCGCTGACCGACTATCGCCCGAAGGTGCCGCTGCGCATCTATACGTCCGATCACGTGCTGATCGGCGAATTCGGCGAGGAGCGCCGCGACGTCGTCCATTTCAAGGACGTGCCCGATTCGCTGAAGAAGGCGATCCTCGCGATCGAGGACGCACGCTTCTACGATCACGGCGGCGTCGACCTCACCGGCATCATCCGCGCCGGCTTCGTCGCGCTGACGAACGGCCATGCATCGCAGGGCGCGAGCACGATCACGATGCAGGTCGCGCGCAACTTCTTCCTGTCGAGCGAGAAGACCTACACGCGCAAGATCTACGAGATGCTGCTCGCGTACCGGATCGAGCGCGCGCTGACGAAGGATCAGATTCTCGAGGTCTACATGAATCAGATCTATCTCGGCCAGCGGGCGTACGGCTTTGCGAGCGCCGCGCGGGTCTATTTCGGCAAGGACCTGAAGGACATCACGCTCGCGGAAGCGGCGATGCTCGCGGGGCTGCCGAAGGCGCCGTCCGCGTATAACCCGGTCGTGAACCCGAAGCGCGCGAAGGTGCGCCAGGAATACATCCTGCAGCGGATGCTCGAGCTGAACTTCATCACACGCGAGCAGCACGACGAGGCCGTCGCGCAGCAGCTCGTCGTCAAGGGCCCGGGCCGCGATTTCAGCGTGCACGCCGAGTACGTCGCGGAAATGGTCAGACAGATGATGTACGCGCAGTACCGCGAGGAAACCTACACGCGCGGCTTCAACGTCGTCACGACGATCGATTCCGCCGACCAGCAGGTCGCGTACACCGCGCTGCGCAAGGGCATCATGGATTACGAGCGCCGGCACGGGTATCGCGGGCCGGAAGGCTTCATCGAGCTGCCGGCCGGTGCGGACGACCGCGAACAGGCGATCGACGACGCGCTGCTCGAGCACCCCGACAACGGCGAGCTGATTGCCGCGGTCGTCACGGCCGCGAGCCCGCGCCAGATCACGATTGCATTCATCGACGGCAGCACTGCAACGGTCGAAGGCGACAACCTGCGCTTCGCGTCGGGCGCGCTGTCGACCAACGCACAGCCGAACCGCCGCATCCGCCCCGGTGCGATCGTCCGCGTCGTGAAGAACGACACCGGCAAATGGTCGATCACGCAGTTGCCGCAGGTCGAAGGCGCGTTCCTGTCGATCATCCCGCAGGACGGCGCGATCCGCTCGCTCGTCGGCGGCTTCGACTACAACAAGAACAAGTTCAACCACGTCACGCAGGCGTGGCGGCAGCCGGGTTCGTCGTTCAAGCCGTTCATCTACTCGGCGTCGCTCGACAAGGGCCTCGGGCCGGCAACCGTGATCAACGACGGCCCGCTTTATTTCAGCGCCGCCGAAACGGGCGGCCAGCCGTGGGAGCCGAAGAACTACGGCGGCGGCTTCGAAGGCCCGATGTCGATGCGCACCGCGCTGCAGCGCTCGCGCAACCTCGTGTCGATCCGGATCCTGAACAACATCGGCACGAAGTATGCGCAGCAGTACATCACGCGCTTCGGCTTCGACGCCGAGCGCCATCCGGCCTACCTGCCGATGGCACTCGGCGCGGGCCAGGTCACGCCGCTGCAGATGGCCGGCGCGTACTCGGTCTTCGCGAACGGCGGCTACCGCGTCAATCCGTATCTGATCGCGGAAGTCACCGATCCGAACGGCGCGATCGTCGCGCGTGCGCAGCCGCTCGTTGCCGAGCAGAACGCACCGCGCGCGATCGACGCGCGCAACGCATACGTGATGAACAGCCTGCTGCAGAGCGTCGCGCAGCGCGGCACGGGCGCGCGGACCAACATCCTGAAGCGCACCGACCTCGCGGGCAAGACCGGCACGACGAACGATTCGCACGACGCGTGGTTCGCCGGCTACCAGCACACTCTCGCCGCGATCGCGTGGATCGGCTACGACAATCCGCGCAGCCTCGGCGATCGCGAAACCGGTGGCGGCCTGTCGCTGCCGGTCTGGATCGACTACATGGGCGCCGCGCTGAAGGGCGTGCCGGAGTTCAAGCCGACGGCGCCGGACGGCGTCGAGTCGCTCGGCAGCGAACTGTACTTCACCGAGTTCACGCCGGGACACGGCTTCGTGTCGACGGTCGGCGTGCCGCAGGCACCGGCCGCGCAGAACGTCGACGAGGCGGTGCCGCATGTCGACGAGCAGGAAAAGCAGGACATCATGAACCTGTTCCGCGGCCACTGACACGCGGCCCCGGACATGAAAAAAGCGCCCCGCGGGGCGCTTTTTCCTTTGGTCCGGCGTTCGGGGCCCAGCGCCCCGGCCGTCACGCGCTGAACGTGATCGGCAGGCCAGCCTGCTGCGTCGCGTATTCGGTGATTGCCGCGTAGAACTCGGTGCCCGTGCGCGTATCGCGCCATTCGCCGTCGACGAAACGGTAGTGGAATCCGCCCGCCTTCGCGGCGATCCACACTTCCTTCATCGGCGGCTGCAAGTTGACGATGATCTTCGAGCCGTTCTCGAACGTCAGCGTCAGGACGCTGCCGTTGCGCTCCAGATCGATGTCGTGGTCGCCGTCGTTGGCGGCGTCGACGGTACGCTCGACGGCCGCCAGCACGGCCTCGGCACGGGTCAGGTATTCGGTATCGGACATGCTAAACTCTATCGGTTCAATTGTTCAGGGACGATCATGCGAGTCGTTTTCCGGATGAGCGCGATTGTAGCGGCTTTGGCGATTCTTGCCGGCTGCGGTCAAAGCGGCGCGCTCTATCTGCCCACCGTGCCTCCGCTGCCCAAGCCGATCCAGCAACAGGACACGCCGCCGTCGGACGTGAAGCCGACCGATGAAAACGCGTCATCCGACAGTGTGCCCGATTCGTCCGGCACGCCGCTCACGCTGTCGCCCGAGCTGTCGAGCGACGCATCGAAAATGCCCGCACCAGCGTCGGGCCCGGCCGTCGCGCAGTAAAGACGCAGCGCGGCTCGCGAAACAAGGCGATGACTTCCCGGTCATCGCCTTTTGTTTTTTTCAGGCCGGGCCGTTACGCGCGCACGCGCCGCCATCCCCATGCGACCAGCCGCCAGCCGAGCAGCGCGGCGACGATCGCCGCGTAAAGCTTCGGCTGCGCGAGATTGTGCTTGCCGGCCCGCATCCACCAGAAGTGCAGCACGCCGAACAGCGCGATCGCGTAGATCGTGCTGTGCAGCGTCGCCCAGTGGCGCCCGAGCCGGCGCACCATCGCGCGCGGCGACGTCGCGGCGAGCGGGATCAGCAGCACGAACGCGGCAAAGCCGACCGTGATGAACGGGCGCTTGCCGACGTCCTTCAGGATCGCGACGACATCGAACCACTTGTCGAACCACAGGTAGGTCGTGAAGTGCAGCGTCGCGTAAAAGAACGCGAACAACCCGATCATCCTGCGAAAGCGCAGCAGCGGCGCGAAGCCCGTCATGCGCCGGATCGGCGTGACGGCAAGCGTGATGCATAGCAGCACGAGCGTCCACAGGCCGGTCGAACGCGTGATGAATTCGATCGGGTTCGCGCCGAGCCGGTCGGTCAGCCCGAACAGCACGAGACGCGCAAGCGGATAGAGGCCGGCCGCGAAAACCAGCACCTTGGCCGGCACGAGCCAGCGCGGCGCGCCGGTACGAACAGCACCGGCCCCGGCCGCGCGTGCGGCCGATCCGGCGCCGGCTGCGCGCGCGGGCGTCAGCGTCGAAGGAGGCATGTTGTTTCTCACCGTCGCGCTCAGAAGTTCTTCTTCAGGTCCATGCCCTGATACATCGACGCGACCAGATCGCCGTAGCCATTGAACATCAGCGTCTTGCGCTTCGGCGTGAAGAAGCCGTCCTCGCCGATGCGCCGCTCGGTCGCCTGGCTCCAGCGCGGATGGTCGACGTTCGGGTTCACGTTCGAATAAAAGCCGTACTCGTTCGATGCGTACGTGTTCCAGCTCGTCTTCGGCTGCTTGTCGACGAAGCGGATCTTCACGAGCGACTTCGCGCTCTTGAAGCCGTACTTCCACGGCACGACGATTCGCACCGGCGCGCCGTTCTGGTTCGGCAGCACCTGCCCGTAGACGCCCAGCGCCAGCAGCGTCAGCGGATTCATCGCCTCGTCCATCCGCAACCCTTCCGAGTATGGCCAGTCGAGCACGGGCGTCGAGAGGCCCGGCATCTGCGACGGATCGGCCAGCGTGATGAACTGCACGTATTTCGCGTTGCCGGTCGGCTGCACGCGCTTGATCAGCTCGGACAGCGGCACGCCGATCCACGGAATCACCATCGACCACCCTTCGACGCAGCGCAGCCGGTACACACGCTCCTCGAGCGGTGCGAGCTTCAGCAGTTCGTCCAGGTCGAGCACCTTCGGGTGCTGCACCTCACCCTCGACGCTCACGCGCCACGGGCGCGGCCGCAGCGTGCCGGCGTTCTGCGCCGGATCGCTCTTGTCGGTGCCGAATTCGTAGAAGTTGTTGTAGGACGTGATGTCCTTGAACGGCGTCACCTTGTCGGCCGCGACGAACTTCGGGTTCGTTTTCGCCGCGAGCTTAGCCGCGCGCGCATCGGGCGACGCATATGCGGCAAATGCCGCGCCGCTGCCGCCGAGCAGCCCGCCCGCCGCCGCGAGGCCGGCCGCCTGCAAGACGCGCCGCCGGTTCTCGAACACCGCGCGCGGCGTGATCTCGCTGTGCGCGATATCACCGCCAATCAGTACGTTCCGCAAAGGGCGTTTGATCCACATCGTGCTGCTCCTCCTGCATGCGCCGCACGCACGCTTCATGAGCGTTCGACCCGACCCACCATGCGCCGTTCGACGCCCGGATCGCCCGCCCGTTACAAAAGAAAACCGCCGGGCACGCAGTGCGCCGGCGGTCTTATAGTCGGACGAGCGGCCGAAATCTTACAACTTGCCGTAGCTGTGCAGCCCGGACAGGAACATGTTGACGCCGAGGAACGCGAACGTCGTCACGAGCAGGCCCGTGAGCGCCCACCACGCGGCAACCGAGCCGCGCAGGCCCTTCATCAGCCGCATGTGCAGCCACGCCGCGTAGTTCAGCCACACGATCAGCGCCCAGGTTTCCTTCGGGTCCCAGCTCCAGTAGCCGCCCCATGCCTCGGCCGCCCACAGCGCGCCGAGGATCGTCGCGATCGTGAAGAACGCGAAACCGACCGCGATCGACTTGTACATCACGTCGTCGAGCACCTCGAGCGTCGGCAGGCGATCGGCGAGCACACCGCGCTCCTTCATCAGGTACGCGACCGACACCATCGCCGACAGCGCGAAGCTGCCGTAGCCGATGAAGTTCGCCGGCACGTGGATCTTCATCCACCAGCTCTGCAGCGCAGGCACGAGCGGCTGGATCTGCTGCGCATCGCGCGCGACCGAGTACCACATCAGGAAGCCGACCGCCGCGCTGATGACCAGCAGCACGAACGCGCCGAGCGAGCGCGTGCCGTAGTGGCCCTCGTAATACAGATAGAGCAGTGCGGTGATCAGGCTGAACAGGACGAACACCTCGTAGAGGTTCGACACGGGGATATGCCCGACGTCGGCGCCGATCAGGTAGGACTCGTACCAGCGCACCATCAGCCCCGTGAAGCCCATCAGCACGGCGACCCACGTGAGCTTCTGGCCGATCGCGGCGCCGGTTTCCGAGCGCGCGAGCAAGCCGATCCAGTAGAAGATCGTCGCGAGCACGAACAGCGCGCTCATCCACAGGATCGCCGACTGGCTCGACAGGAAGTACTTGAGGAAGAACGCCGCATCGGCGCGCGCGAGATCGCCCTGGTAGATCTGGATCGACAGCAGCGACAGCACGGCGATCGACGCCATCATCAGCCGCGCGGGCTTCCAGCGCCAGCCGAGCGTGACGAGCGCCGGCACGGTGCCGATCATCACCGCCTTGTCGTAGTAATCCATGTGCGCGTCGTAGTGCACGAGCGCATAACCCGCGCCCACCACGAGCGCCAGTGCGAACAGCCAGTCGACCAGCGACAGGCGCGCGAGGAACGGACGATCGTCGAACAGCGGCGCCGAAACCGGGGCCTGGGCCGACCGATGAGAGGAGGAAACTTGCGTGAGATCCATGATGTTACCGGGTGGAATTCTCGGAATCGGAACCGCCGCCGGCTGGCGGGCGGACCGTCGATGCCGCACCGGCGGGCGCGGCGTCGCGAGGTGCGGCGCGCAAGGCGGCGCCGGCCGCGTCGCGCGTCTGCACGAATTCTTTCTCGAAATCGAAGGTCCTGCGGGCCGTGGACATCGCCATCACCACGTCGACGCCCGAACCGGCATCCTTGAGCCAGAACCAGAGGCGCCGTTCGCGTACGTAGAACATCGAGAAGATGCCGGCGACCAGCAGCAGGCTGCCAAGATACACCAGATTCTTGCCGGGTGCGCGCGTCAACTGAAATACCGAAGCTTGCACCTGCTTGAATGAGTCAAGCTGCAAATAGACAGGCGATCCATACAGAAAGCTGTCGGATAGCGCATTGATCGCGTTCTGCACGAAGCGGATCGTGTCGGTGCCCTGCTGGGCGGCCGGCTGGCCGGCGCGCTCGCGTGAGATCTGCCAGACCTCCCACATCGAGCCCTCGAGCATCCGCAGCAGCAGGCTCGCGGCCTTCTCCTGCTCGGCCTTCGGCACCGAGCGGTCGATGAACGTCGCCACGGCCTGGAAGCCGCCGACCGGCTGGCCGTCGGCGCCGCGGCCGCCACTGTCATCGCTTGCAGCAAACAGGGTCAGCACCTTCGATGCGCTGTCCTGCAGGCGGCCGCGCAGCGATGCGTCGGCGCCCGGCAGCGAACGCTGCGCGAAGCGCGCGGCGGCTTCGGTGCGCACGGCCGGATCCTCGAGCGCGGCGCGCAGGTGCATCCATTCGCCGATCGAATCCTGGCTGTCGGCCGGAATCCGCATGTAGCGGAACGGATCGTTCGGGCTCGCACGCACGCCGGCGAGGAACACGCGCTCGCCGTTCATGTCGACGGGCAGCATGTAGTTGTTGAATTCGCGCGCCTGGCCGTCCTTGCCGCGGATCTTGTACTGCACGGACGGCCCGATGTTGTGGAGCTGCATCGGCTTCGACGTCTTCGCGCCGGAGCCGAGCCGTTCGTCGAACGCTTCCTTCAGCGACGCCGTCTTCGCGACGCCGCGCACGTCCGGCTTGCCGTTCGCGTCGGCCATGTTCTCGACGTTGATCGCGCGGAAATCGGAGAACTCGATCGTGTCGCCGTCGGCGCCCGGCATCTGCAGCGGCGCCGAACTGCCGATCGTGCCGTGCACGGGGAAGGTCTTCGCGTTGCCGCCCGTCATCGGGTAGGCCGTCATCTGCATCTGCGAGCCGCCGTCCTGGAAGCTCGACTGGTAGATCGACACGCCCTTGTACGTGAACGGCTTGTTGACCTCGACGCGCGCCGGGATCTTCTGGCCGGTCTCGCGATCGATCACGACGATGTCGCTCGCGAACAGCTTCGGCATGCCGGTCGTGTAGTAGTCGACGATGAACTTGTTGAGCTGGATCGAGAACGGCAGGTCCTGGATCAGCGAGCCGCTCGGCTGGTTCAGGATCGCGGTCGACACGAACTGGCCCTCGGGCACCCACGCATAACCGCGGAACGTCGGGTTCGACGCGGACAGGCGATGGTCGGGCGAGATCTCGCTGATCGTCGCGCTCGTGTTGACCGGGCTCTTGCCGAACATCCACATCTGGAATTTGATCGGCAGGTTGCTGTCGAGCAGGCCACCGATACAGATCACGACGATCGCGAGGTGGGCGGAGATGTAGCCCCACTTGGTCATCGCACCGCGCTTCGCGGAGATCAGCGTCGCGCCGTCGGTTTCACGCACGACGTGCTTGTAGCCGGCCTTGGTGACGAACGTGGCGAGCGTCGCCGCGACCGTCGCGCGCGTGCCGGACGCCGTGTACTCGGCCTTGTGGTGGAACGCGCGCAGGCTGCCTTCGCGGACCTTGTCCTTCCAGCTCTTCGCATCGGCGAGCATCTTCGGCGCGTTGCGGATCACGCACAGCGAGACCGACACGACGAGGAAGATCAGGATCAGCATGAACCACCACGCGCTGTACACGTTGTACAGGCCGAGCGAGCGGAAGATGTCCGCCCAGAACGGCCCGAACTGGTTCACATAGTTCGGATACGGATCGTCCTGGGTCAGGACCGTGCCGATGATGCTCGCGATCGACAGCACCACCAGCAGCGCAATCGCAAAGCGCATCGAGCTCAGCAGCTCGACCGCGCGCTTCGGCGCCCCCTGACCCGACTTCGACTGCAACCCCGACGTGGTAACGCTCATTCAAACTCCGACTAAGGGGAAACAGCCCCCACGCTCACTATGTTCGCTGCCCCCCAAGGGGGCGGTCAGCACTCTTGGGGCGGCCCGGCGAGTGCTGACAAAAAAGGGCGAGGCAACCGCAACGGCGCGGCGCCCCACCCTTTTCTTGTTCTGACACCGGCCGCCCTTCGGGCGCCCGGTCATTCCATTCGCGACTGACCGCTCAACGCAGGCCCGCGATGTAATCCGCGACGGCCTTGATCTCGTTGTCCGACAGACGCGTCGCGATCTGATGCATCGCCTCGTTGTTGTTGCGCGCGCCGGCACCCTGCTGGAACGCGGTCAACTGCGCGACCGTGTAGTCGGCCCACTGCCCCGACAGACGCGGATACTGGACCGGCATCCCCTGCCCCGTCGGCCCGTGGCAACTCGCGCAGGCGGGCACGCCCTTCTCCGCGATGCCGCCGCGATAGATCTTCTGGCCGATCGGCACGGTCGCCGCATCGCGTGCGGTACCGAGCTTCGTCGTCTGCGACCCGTAGTACGCGGCAACGTTGCGCATGTCGTCCGCGCTCAGCGCGCTCGCGAATCCGACCATCACCGCGTTGGACCGCCCCGGCCCCTTCGCGCCCGGCTGCGTCTTGAAGTCGTTCAACTGCTTGACCAGATATTCGGGATGCTGGCCG
This sequence comes from Burkholderia sp. S-53, assembly GCF_025560745.1. Lineage (NCBI taxonomy): Bacteria > Pseudomonadati > Pseudomonadota > Betaproteobacteria > Burkholderiales > Burkholderiaceae > Burkholderia > Burkholderia sp. S-53. The sequence continues at coordinate 373,062 of NZ_CP090483.1, read as the reverse complement.
GCAAGCTTCGGGAAACTGCCCGACGCGCTATTGCCGTCGGCGCCGTGGCACGACGCGCAGACCTGCCCGGCAATCGCCTTGCCGCGGTCGAGATCCGGCTTTGCCGCATCCGCCGCGTTTGCCTCCGCTACGAAACCTACGAACCCTGCTGCAACCTGAAGCACCATCAGAGACTTGCACAGTCGATTCATTCGCACACCCTGTTTCGTCTTGTGGGAATTTGAGGTTCTGCAAAAAACGACGGCGTCCAGTCTACCGCAGAAGCCACATAAAAGCGCGAGGCAGGCGCCCGGTGGCCTTCGGTAAAACCGTCGTATTGTACAATATCGTGTTGAAAGCTCCCGCGCCTATCGGGGCTACCCCGCCTCCACCAAGCGGCTCGCGCCGCCCGTCCTTCCGGTTCCCATGGCCTTTCTGCTCCATCAAGCCCGCTTCTACACGACCGTCAACCATCTGCGCGACCTGCCGCCGACGGTTCAGCCGGAAATCGCGTTCGCGGGCCGCTCGAATGCCGGCAAGTCGACGGCGATCAACGTGCTGTGCAACCAGAAGCGGCTGGCCTTCGCATCGAAGACGCCTGGCCGCACGCAGCATATCAACTACTTCTCCGTCGGCCCGGCCGCCGAGCCGGTCGCGAACCTCGTCGACCTGCCCGGCTACGGCTACGCGGAAGTGCCGGGCGCCGCGAAGGCGCACTGGGAAATGCTGCTGTCGTCCTACCTCGCGACCCGCTCGCAGCTCTGCGGCCTGATCCTGATGATGGATTCGCGCCGCCCGCTGACGGACCTCGATCGCCGCATGATCGAGTGGTTCACGCCGACCGGCAAGCCGATCCACACGCTGCTGACGAAGTGCGACAAATTGACGCGGCAGGAAAGCATCAACGCACTGCGGACCACGCAAAAGGGGCTGGATGCGTATCGCGACCAGGGCGTCCAGGGCAAGCTGACGGTCCAGTTGTTCTCCGCGCTGAAGCGCACGGGGCTCGACGACGCGCATGAGCTGATCGAGAGCTGGTTGCGACCGTCCGTCGCCGACGAAAAAAGCGAGCCTGTAGCACAATGATCGGGCAACGCGCGGCCGGGATCGGCGGCGCGCACCTGACGGCGCCTGCGGATTCGGCCGGCTCATAAAAAAACCCGCCGTTAAACGGCGGGTCAAACAGCCTAATCGAAAAACGACAGGCACCCGCTCAGGGAGGAGAAGCGGGGAGCAACACGCGACGCGTGCCGCTCGATCGCTATCATATACCAACGCTCCCGAAAATGACCTAAGGGTTCCGTAAGGTCCTTACTGCCCTGATTTCTGCCCAATCGCCATGAGCTTCCATCCGCTTCATCGTCCGCGCCGGATGCGCCGCGACGACTTCTCCCGGCGCCTGATGCGCGAAAACCGCCTGACCACCGACGACCTGATCTATCCGGTGTTCGTCGTCGAAGGCACCAACGAACGGCAGCCGGTGCCGTCGATGCCCGGCGTCGAGCGCGTGTCCGTCGATCTGCTGATGCATGTCGCCGAGCAATGCGTCGAACTCGGCGTGCCCGTGCTGTCGCTGTTCCCGGCCATCGAACCGCCGCTGAAAACGCCTGACGGCCGCGAGGCAGCCAATCCGGACGGCCTGATCCCGCGGGCGGTGCGCGAGCTGAAGAAGCGCTTCCCCGAACTCGGCGTGCTGACCGACGTCGCACTCGATCCGTATACGAGCCATGGCCAGGACGGCGTGCTCGACGAGAACGGCTACGTGATCAACGACGACACGATCGAGATCCTGGTCGATCAGGCACGCGCCCAGGCCGAAGCCGGCGTCGACATCGTCGCGCCGTCGGACATGATGGACGGCCGCATCGGCGCGGTCCGCGAGATGCTGGAAAGCGACGGCCATATCCATACGCGCATCATGGCCTACTCGGCGAAGTTCGCGTCGGCGTTCTACGGTCCGTTCCGCGACGCGGTCGGCTCGGCGTCCAACCTGGGCAAGGGCAACAAGATGACCTACCAGATGGATCCGGCGAACAGCGATGAAGCGCTGCGCGAAGTGCGCCTCGACATCGACGAAGGCGCCGACATGGTGATGGTCAAGCCCGGCATGCCGTACCTCGACATCGTGCGCCGCGTGAAGGACGAGTTTCGCTTCCCGACCTACGTGTACCAGGTAAGCGGCGAATACGCGATGCTGAAGGCCGCCGCGATGAACGGCTGGCTCGACCACGACAAGGTCATACTCGAATCGCTGCTCGCGTTCAAACGTGCGGGTGCCGACGGCGTGCTCACGTACTTCGCGCTCGATGCCGCGCGTCTGCTGAAAGCGCAACGCTGATCGCGCCGGCAGGCGAAAAGAAAAACGGCGGGACACCTCGGTGTTCCGCCGTTTTTTGTTTGCCGCCGATCGAAGCCGCGTGTCGACGTCGGGTCGTCACCTCATGCCGCGCGAGCGCCCCGGTGCACCACCGGTACGCACGCGGCAGACACCGTCATACCGTCGGGACAGCGGCCCGATCGAGACTGCGCAGGAACGTCTCGGCCGCCTGATAGCCGACCACGCGCCCGATTTCGTTGCCGCTGCGATCGAAGAAGATGATGCCCGGCGGCCCGAACAGGTTGAAGCGCTTGAGCAGCGCCTGGTCGTCCGGATTGTTCGCGGTGACATCCGCGCGCACGAGGTGAAGCTGCGCGAGCCGCGCCTGCACGCGCGGGTCGGTAAACGTCAGATGCTCCATCTCCTTGCAGCTCACGCACCAGTCGGCGTAGAAGTCGAGCATGACGGGCCGGCCCGATGTCTTCAGCAGCGCGTCGAGTTCGGCACTGGAGCGCACCGATGCGAACGCGGGCCCATCCTGCGCGGCAGCCGTGCCGGCCGCCGCCGCGGTACCGCCCGACACAACCGTGCGCGCCGCAAGTACGGCCAGCGGCTTGACGGGATCGGTCGATCCCGCAGCCAGGCCGACGAGCAGCGTCGCCGCCCAGATTGCAAGCGCGGCGCCCAGGCCGCGGCCCAGGCGGCGCCAGATCGACGCGGCGCCGGCGTTCGGTGTGAACAAGCCGAGCGCCGCGGCCGCGATGAGCAGCCACAACGCGGCGAGCACCATCTTCACACCGCCCGCGAGCACGGGCCACACGATCCATAGCGCGGCCGCGAGCAGCACGATGCCGAAGAACACCTTTACGCCATCCATCCATGCGCCCGCGCGCGGCAGCACCGTCCCGGCACCGACACCGACGACGAGCAGCGGTACGCCAAGCCCCAGCCCCATCGCGAACAGCGCCGCACCGCCGAGCAGCGCATTGCCGGTATGTGCGATGAAGGCGAGCACCGCGAACAGCGGAGCCGTCATGCATGCGCCGACGACCAGCGCCGACAATGCGCCCATCGCCGCGACCGCGACGAAGTGGCCGCCCTGGCGCGCACTCGATTTCTCCGACGCGCCATTCTGCCAGCGCTCGGGAAGCGCAATGTCCTTGCCCGAAATCAGCGATACGGCGAATGCGGCAAGCAGCACGCCGAACGCGCCGAGCACCCACGGGTTCTGCAGCCACGCGCCGAGACTCTGGCCGACCAGCGCCGCGACGATGCCGAGCACCGTGTAGACCAGCGCCATGCCGACCACGTAGGTCAGCGACAGCGCGAAGCCGCGTGCATGCGTCGCGCGCGTGCCCTGGCCAATGATGATCGCGGACACGATCGGAATCATCGGGTACGAACAGGGCAGGAGGCTCAGCACGACGCCCGCGACGAAATACAGCGCGACGATCGTGAAGAACCCGTGCCCTTCGAGCAGCGACTGCGCGAATTCGGCGCTCGTGACCTTGTCGAACCAACTGCCTGCGGCAGCCGTTGCGACGGACGACGATGCGGCTGCGCCCAGCGCGGCGCCGCCGACCTTCACGACGTGCTCCGCCGGCGGATAGCAGATCCCTTCGTCCGCGCACCCCTGCGACGTCACCGCGAGCTCGAACGGCCCCGACGCCTGCTTGACCGGCACGTGCACCACGACTTCGTCACGATAGGTCTCGACGTTCTTCTGGAACGTCTGGTCGAACTTCACGTGGCCGGCCGGCAATTGGGGCTCGCCGAGCGTCGCCTGCCCGCTCTTCACCGCGAACGCGAATCGCTCGCGATACAGGTAATAGCCGTTCGCGACCTTGAAGCGGACGTCCACCTGTCCCGGCGATTCGCTCGCGCTGAACTTGAACGCAACCGACGGATCGAGGAAATCGTCGGCCGCGCGCGCGACGGACAAGCCGCCCAGCACGAGCACGAACGACAACAGGACTGCAAGAAACCGCAGCGCGCGCACGCGCACGGGGGGAAGCGCCATACCGTTAAACATGAAATAGACGTTGAGTTTCGCTGGTCACCCACTGGCCGTACGCGGCCGAAGCCGTCGCCTGCCACGAGACGATTTCGGGCGTCTCGTACGGATGATGCGCGAGAATAAATCGCTCCAGTTCGAGCGCCCGCACGGGGCTCGTCTTGAACAGCAACTGGATCTCGTCGGCCGTTTCGACCTTGCCCTGCCAGTGATAGCGCGACTTGATCGCGCCGAGTTCCGACACGCACGCGGCAAGCCGCGCGTCGAGCACGCCGTCGGCGAGCGCCGTGGCCGTCGCCGCGTCGGGCACCGTCGTCAGCATCAGCACCACTATCATCTGCGCCCTCCTGGCTGGTCTACCGGTTCCTGCCGACGTGCATTTTGCCGACCCAGGGCCCGCGCCGGATTCCTAATATCGTAACGCAGCCGACGCAACGCTGCCGGTGCCGGTGCCGGTGCCGGCCTGCGACAATCGATCGCAGCCGGCATCTCAAAAACAAAAAGGGCCAAGCAATCGCTCGGCCCCTTTCAGATACTGCTGCGTACCGGAAGCTTATTCAGCTTCTTGCACGTTTTCCGTTTCGTCGACTTCCGGACGGTCGAGCAGCTCGACCAGTGCCATCGGTGCGTTGTCGCCCACGCGGAAGCCGAACTTCAGCACGCGCAGGTAGCCGCCCGGACGGTTCGCGAAACGCGGACCGAGCACGTCGAACAGCTTCGCCACCGAGTCACGATCGCGCAGGCGGTTGAACGCCAGGCGACGGTTTGCCAGCGACGGCTTCTTGCCGAGCGTGATCAGCGGCTCGACGACTTTACGGAGTTCCTTCGCCTTCGGCAGCGTCGTCTTGATGACTTCGTGCTCGATCAGCGAGTTGGACATGTTACGGAGCATAGCCAGACGGTGGCTGCTCGTGCGGTTCAGTTTCCGCAGACCATGACGATGGCGCATTTCAGTTTCCTTGATTCAAAGTTTTGATCCAGCTCTTCTATCGCACCTCGGAGGGTGCACGGGCCGGTAGCGAAAAAAAGCAAGATGCGGATTTTAAAGGAAAATCCGCATCTTTGCCAACTACAGCAACAACCGGGCTTACTTGTCGAGACCAGCCGGCGGCCAGTTCTCGAGCTTCATGCCCAGCGTGAGACCGCGCGAAGCGAGCACTTCCTTGATCTCGTTGAGCGACTTGCGACCGAGGTTCGGCGTCTTCAGCAGCTCGTTTTCCGTGCGCTGGATCAGGTCGCCGATGTAGTAGATGTTCTCGGCCTTCAGGCAGTTCGCCGAACGAACCGTCAGCTCGAGATCGTCCACCGGACGCAGCAGGATCGGATCGATCTGCGGTGCGCGCGACGGTGCCTCGGCAGCCGTTTCCGTGCCTTCCAGCGCCGCGAACACGGACAGCTGGTCGACCAGGATGCGGGCCGATTGACGGATCGCTTCTTCCGGCGTGATCACGCCGCTCGTTTCGATGTTCATCACGAGCTTGTCGAGGTCGGTACGCTGCTCGACACGTGCGCTTTCGACTGCGTAGCTCACGCGGCGAACCGGCGAGAACGATGCGTCGAGGACGATGCGGCCGATGATCTTGGCCGTGTCTTCACCATAGCGACGGACGTTGCCGGGCACGTAGCCGCGACCCTTCTCGATCTTGATCTGAACGTCGAGCTTGCCGCCCTTCGACAGGTGCGCAATCACGTGATTCGGGTTGATGACTTCGCAATCGTGGGCCAGCTCGATATCGCCGGCCGTGACGACGCCTTCGCCTTCCTTGCGCAGCGTAACCGTCACTTCGTCACGGTTATGCAGCTTGAACACCACGCCCTTCAGGTTCAGCAGCAGGTTGACGACGTCTTCCTGCACGCCATCAAGCGTCGAGTACTCGTGCACCACGCCCGCGATCGTCACTTCGGTCGGCGCATAGCCAACCATCGACGACAGCAGCACGCGGCGAAGCGCATTGCCCAAGGTATGGCCGTAACCGCGTTCGAACGGTTCCATGACCACCCTCGCGTGGTTCTCGCCAAGCGATTCCACGGCGATGATCTTGGGTTTCAGCAAACTGGTTTGCATGGGCTTTCCTTTTCAATACCCTCGGCTCGTTACACCGATAAGGCTGACCGGTAACAACCAGAAAATAAACAGCCGAGGCCCGTCCTTGCGCAACGCAATCGGGGTACCTCGGCCGTCAATCGGATTAACGCGAATACAATTCGACGATCAGGCTTTCGTTGATGTCGCCAGCGATGTCAACGCGTTCCGGCATTTGCTTGAACGTGCCTTCGAACTTCTTCGCATCGACTGCAACCCAGCTCGGCATGCCGCCTTGCTCGGCCAGCGACAGCGCTTCGACGATACGCGCCTGCTTCTTCGCCTTTTCGCGGATCGCGACGACGTCACCCGCCTTCACTTGCTGCGACGGGACGTTCGCGACGACACCGTTCACGGTGATCGACTTGTGGCTCACCAGCTGACGCGCTTCAGCGCGGGTCGAGCCGAAGCCCATGCGATACACGACGTTGTCGAGGCGCGACTCGAGCAGTTGCAGCAGGTTTTCACCCGTGTTGCCCTTGCGGCGGTCGGCTTCAGCGAAGTAGCGGCGGAACTGACGCTCCAGCACGCCGTAGATGCGCTTGACCTTCTGCTTTTCGCGCAGCTGCGTACCGTAGTCGGACGTACGTGCGCCCGAGGTACGACCGTGCTGACCCGGCTTGCTGTCGAGCTTGCACTTGTCGGCGAGCGAGCGGCGCGCGCTCTTCAGGAACAGGTCGGTGCCTTCACGGCGGGACAGCTTGGCTTTGGGGCCGATATAACGTGCCACTTTGCATTCCTTTATCAATCAGTCACGCGGATCGAAATCCGCGCTAGTCCGCTCCCTTTGGGGCGAACGGTGGGCTTAGTCAATCAAAAAAGCAACGCCCGTCGACGCTACGCGGCGACAGGCAATGCGCTAGCACTAACGTGCCAGCACATTCTTAGATACGACGACGCTTCGGCGGGCGGCAGCCGTTGTGCGGAATCGGGGTGACGTCCGAAATCGCGGTGATCTTGATGCCGAGGCCATGCAGTGCGCGCACTGCCGACTCACGACCCGGGCCCGGGCCCTTGATCCGCACTTCCAGATTCTTCACGCCGTATTCCATCGCGACGCGGCCAGCCGACTCGGCTGCGACCTGGGCAGCGAACGGCGTCGATTTGCGCGAGCCCTTGAAGCCCTGACCGCCCGACGTCGCCCATGCCAGTGCGTTGCCTTGGCGATCGGTGATCGTGATGATCGTGTTGTTGAACGACGCGTGGACGTGAACCACACCTTCAGCGACGTTCTTCTTAACCTTCTTGCGAACGCGTTGCGCCGCGGTGTTCGAAGCCTTAGCCATTACGTTTTCCTGTAACTGTCAGTTCCGCTTACTTCTTCAGCGCTTGCGCTGCACGACGCGGACCCTTGCGGGTACGTGCGTTCGTACGCGTACGCTGACCGCGCATCGGCAGGCCCTTGCGATGACGGACGCCACGGTAGCAACCGAGGTCCATCAGGCGCTTGATGTTCATCGTCACTTCACGGCGCAGATCGCCTTCGACGACAAACTTGCCCACTTCTTCACGCAGCTTTTCGAGATCTGCGTCGGTCAGGTCCTTGACCTTCTTCGAGAATTCCACGCCAGCTGCCGCGCAGATGCTGCGCGAGCGCGTGCGGCCGACACCGAAGATTGCCGTCAGGCCAATCTCGGTATGCTGGTGATTCGGGATGTTAACCCCTGCGATACGAGCCATTGTTTTTCCTCAAACAAAAAGCGCAAACAAACGCGCGGTCAGCCTTGGCGCTGCTTGTGGCGCGGATCCGAGCTGCAGATCACGCGAACGACGCCTTTGCGCTTGATGATCTTGCAATTGCGGCAAATGCGCTTAACCGATGCCATCACTTTCATGATAATACCCTTTTTTCAAATCACTTCGCCCGGAACACGATCCGCGCACGAGACAGATCGTAAGGCGTCAACTCAACCGTCACCTTGTCGCCGGGCAGAATGCGGATGTAGTGCATCCGCATCTTTCCGGAAATATGCCCCAACACGACATGGCCGTTTTCCAGCTTCACACGGAAGGTCGCATTCGGGAGGTTTTCGATCACCTCACCTTGCATCTGGATTACATCGTCTTTGGCCATAGTCCTTATTAACGCATTGGGATGTTGCCGCCCTTGAAGTTAGCCTTCTTGAGCAGCGACTCATACTGTTGCGACATAACGTACGACTGCACCTGCGCCATAAAGTCCATCGTGACGACGACAATGATCAGCAGCGACGTTCCACCAAAATAAAACGGCACGTTCCAGCGCAGCACCAGGAATTCCGGCAGCAGACACACGAAGACGATGTAGATCGCACCGGCCAGCGTCAGACGCGTGAGGATGCGGTCGATATATCGTGCGGTCTGATCGCCCGGACGGATGCCCGGAACAAACGCGCCGCTCTTCTTCAGGTTGTCCGCGGTTTCCCTGCTGTTGAACACCAGTGCGGTGTAGAAGAAGCAGAAAAACACGATTGCCAGCGTGTACAGCAGCACATAGACCGGCTGGCCCGGCTTCAGCGCTTCCGCAACGTTATGCAACGTATTGGAAATCCAGCTTCCCGTCGGCTGACCGGTACTGAACCAGCCGAGAATCGTTGCCGGGAACAGGATGATCGACGATGCGAAGATCGGCGGAATCACGCCCGACATGTTCAGCTTCAGCGGCAGGTGCGACGACTGCCCACCGTAGATCTTGTTGCCGACCTGGCGCTTCGCGTAGTTCACGAGGATCTTGCGCTGACCGCGTTCGATGAACACGACCAGGTAAGTCACCGCGGCAATCAGAACGACGATGATGATCGCCGAAATGATGCTCATCGAACCCGTACGCACCAGCTCGAACAACCCACCGACGGCATTCGGGAACCCTGCTGCGATCCCGCCGAAGATGATGATCGAGATACCGTTGCCCAGACCACGCTCGGTAATCTGCTCGCCGAGCCACATCAGGAACATCGTACCGGTAACCAGCGTCACGACCGTCGTCAGACGGAACAGCATGCCGGGATCGGTGACGAGGCCCGGCTGGTTTTCCAGCGCAGCCGCGATACCGAACGCCTGGAAGGTCGCGAGCACCACGGTGAAATACCGCGTGTACTGCGTGATCTTCCGTTGCCCTGCCTGCCCTTCCTTCTTCAGCGCCTCGAGCTGCGGCGAGACGATCGCCAGCAACTGCATGATGATCGACGCCGAGATGTACGGCATGATCCCCAGCGCAAAGATCGTGAAGCGGGAAAGCGCGCCACCCGAGAACATGTTGAACATGCCCAGGATGCCGCCCGCCTGGCTCTGGAACAGCTTAGCCAGTTGATCCGGATCGATGCCCGGCACGGGAATGTGCGCGCCGATGCGATAGACGATCAGCGCCAGGAGCAGGAACATCGCTCGCCGACGCAGATCGCCGAATTTCGCCGTGCTTCGACCGGGTTTTGCAAGACTCGGGCTGTTAGCCAAGTACCTTCTCCGATGAATGCAAGTGACGACGCGCTACGCGTGTCACTCGGCGAACGAACCGCCAGCCGCTTCGATCGCAGCGCGCGCACCCTTGGTGGCACCGAGACCCTTCACGACGATCTTGCGCTTCAGTTCGCCCGTCGCGATGATCTTTGCGCTCTTCGTCAGCTCGCCGACCAGGCCGGCTTGCTTCAGTGCGAGCAGATCGATCTCGTCGACCGGCAGCTTCTCGAGGTCGCCCAGGCGCACTTCACCGACGAATTCCTTCGTCAGCGACGTGAAGCCGCGCTTCGGCAGACGACGTTGCAGCGGCATCTGACCGCCTTCGAAACCGACTTTGTGGAAGCCGCCCGAACGCGATTTCTGACCCTTGTGACCACGGCCAGCCGTCTTGCCGAGGCCCGAACCGATGCCACGGCCGACGCGACGCTTGGCGTGCTTGGCGCCAGCTGCCGGCTTCAGGTTATTCAATTCCATATCAACTCCTTGATCCGTAGGGCCGCTTACGCGATGACCTTAACGAGGTACGAGACCTTGTTGATCATGCCGCGGACCGCCGGCGTGTCCTGCAGCTCGCTGACCGAATTGAGTCGGCGCAGGCCCAGGCCACGCACGGTCGCGCGGTGCGATTCGCGGGTCCCGATCAGGCTCTTAACGAGCTGAACCTTGACAGTTTTTTCAGACATGGTGACCACCCGGGCTTAGCCCAAAATTTCTTCGACGGACTTGCCGCGCTTCGCCGCGATGTCTGCCGGGGTGGACTGCTTGCGCAGGCCGTCCAGCGTGGCGCGAACGAGGTTGTACGGGTTCGTCGAACCGTGGCTCTTCGCCACAACGTTCTGAACGCCCATCACGTCGAACACTGCGCGCATCGGGCCGCCGGCGATCACGCCCGTACCTGCCTTCGCCGGAGCGAGGAGGACGGCCGATGCGCCGTGCTTGCCGTGCACTTCGTGCTGCAGCGTGCCGTTCTTGAGCGGCACCTTGAACATGTTGCGGCGAGCTTGTTCCATTGCCTTCTGGACAGCGACCGGCACTTCCTTCGCCTTGCCCTTGCCCATACCGATGCGGCCATCACCGTCGCCAACCACGGTCAGTGCGGCGAAGCCGAGAATACGGCCACCCTTCACGACCTTGGTCACGCGATTGACCGAAATCATCTTTTCACGAAGGCCGTCGTCGCGCTCGTCAGCCTGAACTTTCGCTTGCATCTTTGCCATGACGAATTCCTTCCTTAGAACTTGAGCCCAGCTTCGCGAGCTGCCTCAGCCAGCGCTTTCACGCGGCCGTGGTAGCGGAAGCCCGAGCGGTCGAAGGCGACGGATTCGATGCCGGCGGCCTTTGCCTTCTCGGCAATACGCTTGCCGATCAGCGTCGCGGCGTTAACGTTGCCGCCCTTGCCCGACTTGTCGGCGAGCTCGGCGCGCACTTCTGCCTCGAGCGTCGACGCGCTGGCGAGCACCTTGGTGCCGCAGGGCGAGAACACTTGAGCGTAGATGTGCGTGTTCGTGCGATGCACGGCGAGACGCGCGACCTGCAGCTCAGCGATCTTGATACGCGTCTGGCGAGCGCGGCGCAGGCGAGATTGAGTCTTATCCATGATTGCGCACCCTTACTTCTTCTTCGTTTCTTTGAGGATCACAACCTCGTCGGAATAGCGCACGCCCTTGCCCTTGTAGGGCTCCGGCGGACGGTAACCGCGGACTTCCGCAGCCACTTGACCGACTTGTTGCTTGTTGATCCCCTTGATCACGATTTCGGTTTGCGTCGGGGTTTCAGCCTTGACGCCTTCCGGCATCTGGTGCACCACCGGGTGCGAGAAACCCAGCGACAGGTTCAGCTTGTCGCCTTGCGCTTGTGCACGGTAACCGACGCCAACCAGCGTCAGCTTGCGCTCGAAACCCTTGGTCACGCCGTGCACGGCATTCGCGATGATCGCGCGCATCGTGCCCGACAGTGCGTTTGCTTCGCGGCTTTCGTCGACCGGCGCCAGATTCAGCGTGCCGTCGTTGTTCGCCACGTTCACGAGCGGATTGATCGCTTGCGTGATGGTGCCCAGCGGGCCCTTGACGGTGATTGCACCGTCGGCCAGCTTGACTTCCGCGCCTTGCAGCGCGATCGGGCTCTTACCTACTCGAGACATGTTTCTCTCTCCTCGGCTTTAAGCGACGTAGCAGATGACTTCGCCGCCGACGCCGGTAGCGCGCGCCTTGCGGTCGGTCATCACGCCCTTCGGCGTCGACACGATTGCCACGCCGAGGCCATTCATGACCTGCGGAATGTCGTTACGGCCGCGGTAGACGCGCAGGCCAGGCTTCGACACGCGCTCGAGGCGTTCGATGACCGGACGGCCAGCGTAGTACTTCAGCGCGATGTTCAGTTCTGCCTTCGCGCCTTCAGCCTTAACCGCGAAATCGTCGATATAACCTTCGTCCTTCAGGACTTGCGCGATTGCAACCTTGACCTTCGACGAGGGCATCGCGACCGATACCTTCTCGACCATCTGCGCGTTGCGGATGCGAGTCAGCATATCGGCGATAGGATCACTCATGCTCATTTACGTTTCTCCTATTACCAGCTCGCCTTGGTCAGGCCAGGAATCTCGCCACGGAATGCGATTTCACGAATCTTGTTACGCGCGAGGCCGAATTTACGGAACGTGCCACGCGGACGGCCCGTGATCGCGCAGCGGTTACGCTGGCGGGTCGGGTTTGCGTTGCGGGGCAGTTGCTGCAGCTCCAGGCGTGCTTCGTAGCGCTCTTCTTCCGACTTGCTTTGGTCTTCGACGATCGCCTTCAGCGCTTCGCGCTTTGCTGCGAACTTCGCGACCAGGCGGGCGCGCTTCTTTTCACGTTCGATCAGTGCCAGTTTAGCCACGGTAACCTCAGTTTCTGAACGGGAACTTGAAGCTGGCGAGCAGTGCCTTTGCTTCGTCGTCGGTCTTCGCAGTCGTCGTGATGCTGATGTTCAGCCCACGCAGTGCGTCGATCTTGTCGTAATCGATTTCGGGGAAAATGATCTGCTCTTTCACACCGATGTTGTAGTTGCCACGGCCATCGAAAGCACGACCCGACACGCCGCGGAAGTCACGCACGCGGGGCAGGGCGACGGTCACGAAACGGTCGAGGAATTCATACATCGCCTGGCCGCGCAGCGTCACCATCGCGCCGATCGGGTAACCCTGGCGAATCTTGAAGCCTGCGATTGCCTTGCGTGCCTTCGTCACGACCGGCTTCTGACCAGCGATCTTCGTGAGGTCGCCAACGGCGTTCTCGATGATCTTCTTGTCAGCGATCGCTTCGCCAAGACCCATGTTCAGCGTGATCTTGGTGATGCGCGGCACTTCCATGACCGACTTGTAACCGAACTTCTCGATCAGGCCGGGCACAACCTTTTCTTTGTAAAACTCTTGAAAACGAGCCATTTTTTACTCCGCTGCGTCAGGCGCTCAGTACGGCACCGGTCGTCTTCAGGAAGCGAACCTTCTTGCCTTCCTCGACCTTGATGCCAACACGCGACGCCTTGCCATTCGCGTCGACCAGTGCGACGTTCGAAATATGCAGGGGCATCGTCTTCGCTTCCACGCCGCCCGTCGTACCCTTCATCGGGTTCGGCTTCACATGCTTCTTGACGAGGTTGATACCTTCAACCGTCACATGTTCAGCACCGACAGCCAGCACGACGCCGCGCTTGCCCTTGTCCTTGCCGGTAACGACGATAACCTCGTCACCCTTGCGAATCTTGTTCATCGCGACTCCTTACAGCACTTCCGGCGCCAGCGAAACGATCTTCATGAATCGTTCGCTACGCAGCTCACGCGTCACCGGCCCGAAGATACGGGTGCCGATCGGCTCGAGCTTGTTATTCAAAAGCACAGCGGCGTTGCCGTCGAACTTGATCAGCGAGCCGTCTTGACGGCGCACGCCCTTGGCGGTGCGAACCACCACGGCGTTGTAGATTTCGCCTTTCTTCACGCGCCCGCGCGGCGTTGCCTCTTTGACGCTCACCTTGATGATGTCGCCAATGCCGGCATAACGACGCTTCGAGCCGCCGAGCACCTTGATGCACAGGACTTCACGTGCACCCGTGTTGTCGGCTACTTCGAGCCGAGATTCGGTCTGGATCATGGTTTGTCTTTCCCAACTTAATCCGGATGCACCACCATGATGCATTCGGTCAGTCTTGGTCCCGTCAGCCAATCGGCTGCTTGGGTTGGAACAGCAGCGACGGCAAACGAAACCCGCCATCGCAATTCGGTGAATCTTTCAGACAGGCTGGCGCCAGTCCGCTTCCCCCACCAACTTCGCCCGCGACGGGGCTCCCATAAAGAGGGAAGACCAGGATTATAACAAATAACCCTGGTCACGCAAGCAAAAACTTTGCGATTTCAAGCACTTCGTGGAGAAGTGCTTGTTACTGCCTACTGCACGGCCCGCTTAGATGACGCGAGCTGCTTCGACGAGGCGCGACACCGCCCAGGCCTTCGTCTTCGAAACAGGACGAGTTTCCTGGATTTCGACGAGATCGCCTTCGTTGCAGGTGTTCGCTTCATCATGCGCGTGGTACTTCTTCGAGCGCACGACATACTTGCCGTAGATCGGGTGCTTGACGCGGTGCTCGATCAGCACGGTGACGGTCTTGTCCATCTTGTTGCTGACGACCCGACCGACCAGCGTCCGCTTCAGCGAGGTTTTCACGCTATCGTTCATTTCTGGTTCGCCTTCTGAGTCATGACGGTCCGCACACGTGCGATGTCGCGACGAACCTTCTTCAGCTGGCTCGTGTTCGTGAGCTGCTGGGTCGCGAGTTGCATGCGCAGGCCGAATTGCGCCTTCAGCAGGTCCGCCAGCTCCTTGTTGAGCGCGGCCTGGTCTTTCTGGAGAAGTTCGGAAGCCTTCATGTTTTCTCCTTAGGCGCCGAGCTGGCGCACGATGAATGCCGTCTTCAGCGGCAGCTTGGCTGCAGCCAGACGGAACGCTTCGCGTGCCAGTTCTTCGGTTACGCCGTCCATTTCATAGAGCATCTTGCCCGGCTGAATCTCGGCGACGTAGTACTCCGGGTTACCCTTACCGTTACCCATACGTACTTCGGCCGGCTTCTGCGAAATCGGCTTGTCCGGGAAGATCCGGATCCAGATGCGGCCGCCACGCTTGATGTGACGCGTCATTGCACGACGCGCCGCTTCAATTTGACGCGCGGTCAGACGACCGCGACCGATCGCCTTCAGGCCGAATTCACCGAACGACACTGCGTTGCCGCGCGTCGCCTTGCCGGTGTTACGACCCTTCTGCTCTTTACGATACTTCCTGCGTTTCGGTTGCAGCATCGTTATTCTCCAGTCTTGCCGTCTTCGGGCTTGCCGGCGCCACGGCGCGGTGCGCCACGGCGAGCACCCGGAGCGCCGCCTTCGCCGTCACGGCGCGGACGACGGTCGCCCGGACGCGCATTGCGACGCGGACGCTTGTCTTCGGCTACTTCTTCCACCACCGGTGCGTCGTTGCGGCCGAGCGTGTCGCCCTTGTACACCCACACCTTGACACCGATGATCCCGTAAGTCGTCTTCGCTTCCGAAGTCGCGTAGTCGATATCGGCACGCAGCGTGTGAAGCGGCACGCGACCTTCGCGATACCACTCCGTACGAGCGATTTCGATACCGTTCAGACGGCCTGCGCTCATGATCTTGATGCCCTGGGCACCCAGACGCATCGCGTTCTGCATCGCACGCTTCATCGCGCGACGGAACATGATCCGGCGCTCGAGCTGTTGCGTGATCGAGTCAGCGATCAGTTGAGCATCGGTTTCCGGCTTGCGGATTTCTTCGATGTTGACGTGGACCGGAACGCCCATGCGGCGTTGCAGTTCCGTCTTCAGCTGTTCGATATCCTCGCCCTTCTTGCCGATGACCACGCCCGGACGCGAGCTGTAAATCGTGATGCGCGCGTTCTTCGCCGGACGCTCGATGACGACCCGACCGACCGAAGCGTTCTTCAGCTTCTTCTTCAGGTACTCACGAACACCGATGTCTTCCTGAAGCATCGCCGCGAAATTGTTGTTGTTCGCGTACCAACGCGAAGCCCAATTGCGGCTGACAGCCAGGCGGAAGCCAGTCGGATGAATTTTCTGTCCCATCGTATGGCTCCTTAATTCCCGACCGTCACAGTGATGTGACAGGATTGCTTCTCGATGCGGTTACCGCGGCCCTTGGCGCGCGCGGTGAACCGCTTGAGCGATGCAGCCTTGTCGACGTAGATGCTCTTGATCTTGAGCTCGTCGATATCGGCGCCTTCGTTGTGCTCCGCATTCGCGATTGCCGACAGCACAACCTTCTTCACGATGCCAGCCGCCTTCTTCGGCGAGAACGTCAGAACGTTCAACGCCTTGTCGACCGGCAAACCGCGGATCTGGTCAGCCACAAGGCGCGTTTTTTGCGCCGAGATGCGGGCACCGCGATGAATTGCTTTCACTTCCATCTTGATTGCCCCTTATTTCTTGGCCTTCTTGTCGGCTGCGTGACCCTTGAACGTACGGGTCAGTGCGAACTCGCCAAGCTTGTGGCCGACCATGTTTTCCGAGATGTACACCGGAACGTGTTGACGGCCGTTGTGAACAGCGATCGTCAGGCCGATGAAATCCGGCAGAATCGTCGAGCGACGCGACCAGGTCTTGATCGGCTTTTTGTCGCGCGAAGCTGCAGCCGCCTCAACTTTCTTCAGCAAATGGGCGTCGCAGAACGGACCTTTTTTAACAGAACGTGCCATTGCCTACTCCTTAACGCTTGTGACGGCGCTGGACGATCATCGTCGTCGTGCGCTTGTTGCTGCGGGTGCGATAACCCTTAGCCGGCGTACCCCACGGGCTCACCGGGTCGCGACCTGCAGCCGTCTTGCCCTCACCACCACCGTGCGGGTGATCAACCGGGTTCATCGCAACGCCACGCACCGTCGGGCGGATACCGCGCCAGCGGTTCGCGCCAGCCTTGCCGATCTGGCGCAGGCTATGCTCTTCGTTGCCGACTTCACCGATCGTTGCACGGCACTCGATGTGCACGCGGCGGATTTCGCCCGAACGCAGGCGAACCTGCGCGTAGACGCCTTCGCGCGCCAGCAGCATGGCCGACGTGCCAGCCGAACGCGCCATTTGCGCGCCCTTGCCCGGCAGCATCTCAATGCAGTGGATCGTCGTACCGACCGGAATGTTGCGGATCGGCAGCGTGTTGCCTGCACGGATCGGCGCTTCCGAACCCGACATCAGCTGTTGGCCGACAGTCAGGCCCTTCGGGGCGATGATGTAGCGACGCTCGCCGTCTGCGTAGAGCACCAGCGCGATGTTCGCGCTGCGGTTCGGGTCGTACTCGAGACGCTCGACCTTTGCCGGGATGCCATCCTTCGTGCGACGGAAATCGACGATACGATAGTGCTGCTTGTGACCACCGCCCTTATGGCGCGTGGTGATGCGGCCGTTGTTGTTACGGCCGGCGGTCGAGCTCTGCGAGTCGAGCAGTGCCGCGAACGGCTTGCCCTGGTGCAGATTCTTGTTGACCACCTTGACCATCGCGCGGCGACCCGGCGAAGTCGGTTTAACTTTAACGATTGCCATGATTACTTGGCCTCCGCTTCAAAGTTGATTTCCTGGCCGGGCTTCAGGCAAACGTACGCCTTCTTCACGTCCTTGCGGCGGCCCATCGAACGGCCAAAGCGCTTCTGCTTGCCCTTCTGAACCAGCACGTTGACGGAGTCAACTTCAACCTTGAACAGCAGCTCGACAGCCGCCTTCACTTCCTGCTTCGTGGCATCCGGCGCGACTTCGAACACGACTTGCTCGTTCTTGTCGGCAACCAGCGTCGCCTTTTCCGAGATCACCGGTGCGAGCAGGACCTGCATCAAACGATGATCGTTCTTGCGAATCTCGCTCATGACAGCAACTCCTCGATCTGGGCGACCGCAGCCTTCGTGACCAGGACTTTCTTGAAGTAGATCAGCGACAGCGGGTCAGCGTAGCGCGGCTCGACAATTGCCACGTGCGGCAGGTTGCGCGAAGCCAAGTACAGGTTTTCGTCAACCGTGTCGGTGATGATCAGCACGGAGTCGAGACCCATGGTCTTGAATTTTTCGGCCAGCAGCTTGGTCTTCGGCGCTTCGAGGATGATGTCCTCGACGACCGACAGACGGCCTTCACGGGCCAGCTGCGAGAAGATCGAGCAGAGACCTGCGCGATGCATCTTCTTGTTGACCTTGTGCGAGAAGTTTTCTTCCGGCGAGTTCGGGAAGATACGACCACCGCCACGCCACAACGGGCTCGACGACATACCGGCACGAGCACGGCCCGTACCCTTCTGGCGCCACGGCTTCTTGGTGGTGTGCTTGACCTGCTCGCGGTCCTTCTGCGCGCGGTTACCCTGGCGAGCATTCGCCTGGTAAGCGACGACGACCTGGTGGATCAGCGCTTCGTTGTAGTCACGACCGAACACGACGTCCGATGCGTTGACCACTGCACCTTCCTGACCATTTTCGTTCAGGAGCTTGAGTTCCATTATTTCGCCCCCTTGGTCTTGACGGCCGGCGTGACAAAAACCTTGCCGCCCTTCGCGCCCGGAATCGCACCCTTGACGAGCAGCAGCTTGCGCTCTGCGTCGATACGAGCGATTTCGAGGTTCTGCACCGTCACGGTCACATCACCCATGTGACCCGTCATGCGTTTACCCGGGAACACGCGACCCGGATCCTGCGCCATACCGATCGAGCCCGGCACGTTGTGCGAGCGCGAGTTACCGTGCGTGGCACGGCCGGAGGAGAAGTTGTAACGCTTGATCGTACCGGCGTAGCCCTTACCGATCGACACGCCTTGCACGTCGACCTTCTGGCCCACTTCGAAAAGATCTGCACCGACCACGGCGCCATTCGACAGCTCGGCTGCCTTGGCCGCGTCAATGCGGAATTCCTTGAGGATTTCACCGGCTTCGACACCGGCTTTGGCGAGATGACCTGCCAGCGGCTTCGTCACGCGCGAGGCGCGGCGGGAGCCGAATGCAACCTGCACGGCCGTGTAGCCGTCGGTTTCAACAGTCTTGATCTGCGTCACGCGGTTGTCCGACACGTCCAGCACGGTGACGGGAATCGAATCCCCTTCAGCCGTGAAGATACGGGTCATGCCAACCTTGCGACCTACGAGTCCAAGGCTCATCATTTTCTCCATTCCCGACTGCGATTGGTCGGGGCTGATTTACAAAATGCCGGGCACGCAAGGCCCAACTTTTTTACGCGAATACGCGAAAAGCCAAGCAGTATAGCCCGACCTCTCGATTTCCGCAAGCAATACAAAGACTTAGCACCGCCCGGCAAGCCGGTCGGCGCCGGAAGCCTTACTGCAGCTTGATTTCCACGTCGACGCCAGCCGGCAGATCGAGCTTCATCAGCGCGTCAACCGTCTTGTCGGTCGGATCGACGATGTCCATCAGGCGCTGGTGGGTGCGGATTTCGAGCTGATCGCGCGACGTCTTGTTGACGTGCGGCGAACGCAGGATGTCAAAACGCTGAATACGCGTCGGCAGCGGCACCGGGCCACGGACGATTGCGCCAGTCCGCTTCGCGGTATCGACGATCTCGGCAGCCGATTGATCGATCAGACGATAGTCGAAAGCCTTCAGGCGAATGCGGATTTTCTGTTGCTGCATGACGATTCCTTGAAAAGAGCGAGGCGATGTTGCATCGCCGGACACTAAAAGAACGTGAAACATGACGCCTGCGGGGAGCGAGACATCAGGTTCCGGACAGTACTTCCACTGCTAAGCCCGCGATTCTACACGAAATTCCGGAGCGGTGGCGCGAGTTTCTCGATCCGCGCAACCGCGCGCCGGAAAAACAAAACCGGGTGCCAGCGCAAGCTGGACACCCGGTTTCGGCGGCACAACTGCATACCGCGGAATCGCGGACCCCGTCGGGATCCGCGGATCGTCGATGTTACTCGATGATCTTGGCGACGACGCCGGCGCCGACGGTACGGCCACCTTCGCGGATTGCGAAGCGCAGACCTTCTTCCATCGCGATCGGAGCGATCAGCTTCACCGTGATCGACACGTTGTCGCCCGGCATCACCATTTCCTTGTCCTTCGGCAGCTCGATCGAGCCCGTCACGTCCGTCGTACGGAAGTAGAACTGCGGACGGTAGTTGTTGAAGAACGGCGTGTGACGGCCGCCTTCGTCCTTGCTCAGCACGTACACTTCAGCCGTGAAGTGCGTGTGCGGCGTGATCGAACCCGGCTTCGCCAGAACCTGGCCACGCTCCACGTCTTCACGCTTCGTGCCGCGCAGCAGGATACCGACGTTGTCGCCTGCCTGACCTTGGTCCAGCAGCTTGCGGAACATTTCCACGCCCGTGCAGGTCGTCTTCACCGTCGGCTTGATACCGACGATTTCGATTTCTTCGCCGACCTTCACGATGCCGCGCTCGACACGACCCGTCACCACCGTACCACGGCCCGAGATCGAGAACACGTCTTCCACCGGCATCAGGAACGCGCCGTCAACTGCACGCTCCGGCGTCGGGATGTACGTGTCCAGCGCGTCGGCCAGGTTCATGATCGCCACTTCACCCAGCTCGCCCGTGTCGCCTTCCAGCGCCAGCTTCGCCGAACCCTTCACGATCGGCGTGTCGTCGCCCGGGAAGTCGTACTTCGACAGGAGTTCGCGAACTTCCATCTCGACCAGCTCGAGCAGTTCTGCGTCGTCCACCATGTCGCACTTGTTCAGGAACACGATGATGTACGGAACGCCAACCTGACGCGCCAGCAGGATGTGCTCACGCGTTTGCGGCATCGGGCCGTCTGCTGCCGAGCAAACCAGGATCGCGCCGTCCATCTGTGCCGCGCCCGTGATCATGTTCTTCACGTAGTCAGCGTGGCCCGGGCAGTCGACGTGTGCGTAGTGGCGGTTAGCCGTTTCGTACTCGACGTGTGCCGTGTTGATCGTGATGCCGCGCGCCTTTTCTTCCGGTGCCGCGTCGATCTGGTCGTACGCCTTCGCTTCGCCGCCGAACTTCTTCGTCAGAACCGTCGTGATCGCTGCCGTCAGCGTCGTCTTGCCGTGGTCAACGTGACCAATCGTACCAACGTTCACGTGCGGCTTGGTCCGCTCGAATTTACCTTTTGCCATGATTCTCTTCTTTCAAAAATAATTGGTTGTGACCGCGATTTACTTCGACTTGGCGCTGATGATCGCTTCAGCAACGTTCTTCGGAGCTTCAGCGTAGTGCTTGAATTCCATCGTGTACGTTGCGCGACCCTGCGTCAGCGAGCGCAGCGACGTGGAGTAGCCGAACATTTCCGACAGCGGAACTTCAGCGCGCACGATCTTGCCGCCGCCGACCATGTCATCCATACCCTGGATGATGCCGCGACGACCCGACAGATCGCCCATCACGTTGCCCATGAAGTCTTCCGGCGTTTCCACTTCCACAGCCATCATCGGCTCGAGCAGAACCGGATCCGCGCGGCGCATTGCTTCCTTGAACGCCATCGAACCAGCCATGCGGAACGCATTTTCGTTCGAGTCGACGTCGTGGTACGAACCGAACGTCAGCGTGACCTTCACGTCGACGACCGGGAAGCCTGCCAGCACGCCGCTCTTCAGCGTTTCCTGGATACCCTTGTCAACCGACGGAATGTATTCACGCGGAATCACGCCGCCCTTGATCGCGTCGATGAACTCGTAGCCCTTGCCCAGTTCGCTGCGCTCGAGCGTGATGACCGCATGGCCGTACTGACCGCGACCGCCCGACTGCTTGACGAACTTGCCTTCGACGTCCGCGGCCGACTTGCGGATGGTTTCGCGATACGCAACCTGCGGCTTGCCGACAGTCGCTTCCACGCCGAATTCACGCTTCATCCGGTCAACCAGAATTTCGAGGTGGAGCTCGCCCATGCCCGAAATGATCGTTTGACCCGATTCTTCGTCGGTCTGCACGCGGAACGACGGATCTTCCTGAGCGAGACGGTTCAGCGCCAGGCCCATCTTTTCCTGGTCAGCCTTCGTCTTCGGCTCGACCGCCTGCGAAATCACCGGCTCCGGGAAGACCATGCGTTCGAGCACGATCGGATGTGCCGGATCGCACAGCGTGTCGCCCGTGGTCGCTTCCTTCAGGCCGACCGCTGCAGCGATGTCGCCCGCGCGCACTTCCTTGATTTCCTCGCGCTGGTTCGCGTGCATCTGCAGAATACGGCCGAGACGTTCCTTCTTGCCCTTGGTCGCATTGAGCAGCGTGTCGCCCGAATTGACGACGCCCGAGTAGACGCGGAAGAAGATCAGCTGGCCGACGAACGGGTCGGTCATGATCTTGAACGCGAGCGACGAGAACTTCTCGTCGTCGGAAGCACGACGCTCCGTCTTCTCGCCGTTTTCGAGTTCGCCCGTAACCGGCGGAATGTCGACCGGCGACGGCAGGAAGTCGATCACGGCGTCGAGCATACGCTGCACGCCCTTGTTCTTGAACGCGGTACCGCACAGCATCGGCTGGATTTCGCACGCGATCGTACGGTCACGCAGACCCTTCACGATCTCGTCTTCCGTCAGCGAACCTGCTTCCAGGTACTTGTTCATCAGGTCTTCGCTCGACTCGGCAGCCGCTTCGACCATCTTTTCACGCCACTCGCTGCACGTGTCGGCGAGTTCCGCCGGGATGTCGACGTAGTCGAACTTCGTGCCTTGCGACGCTTCGTCCCAAATGATCGCCTTCATCTTGATCAGATCGACGACGCCCTTGAAACCTTCTTCCGCACCGATCGGCACCACGACCGGAACCGGGTTCGCCTTCAGGCGCAGACGGAGCTGGTCGTAGACCTTGAAGAAGTTCGCGCCGGTACGGTCCATCTTGTTGACGAACGCGAGACGCGGCACCTTGTACTTGTTCGCCTGGCGCCACACCGTTTCCGACTGCGGCTGCACGCCGCCCACTGCGCAGTACACCATGCACGCGCCGTCGAGCACGCGCATCGAGCGCTCCACTTCGATCGTGAAGTCGACGTGGCCCGGGGTGTCGATGATGTTGATGCGGTGTTCCGGATAGTTGCCGCCCATGCCCTTCCAGAAGGCCGTGGTAGCAGCGGACGTGATCGTGATGCCACGCTCCTGTTCCTGCTCCATCCAGTCCATCGTGGCTGCGCCGTCGTGGACTTCACCGATCTTGTGGTTCACACCGGTGTAAAACAGAATGCGCTCGGTCGTCGTCGTCTTGCCGGCGTCGATGTGAGCGCTAATACCGATATTGCGGTAGCGCTCGATAGGAGTCTTGCGAGCCACTTTGATCCTCTACTGGGATGGCGCGACGCAGCCCTGCTGCATCGCGCTTCAACACAAACGGGCGAGGCGCCTGAAAAGCGCACCCGCCCGGAATTTATTTCCGAAAAAGCCCAGCCAGGCGCTTAGAAACGGAAATGCGAGAACGCGCGGTTGGCTTCTGCCATGCGGTGAACTTCATCGCGCTTCTTCATCGCGCCGCCACGGCCTTCGGCCGCTTCGGAGAGTTCACCTGCCAGGCGCAGGGCCATCGACTTCTCGCTACGCTTCTTCGCAGCCTCACGCAGCCAGCGCATCGCCAATGCCATACGACGCGACGGGCGCACTTCGACCGGAACTTGATAGTTGGCACCACCAACGCGACGGCTCTTCACTTCGACCACCGGCTTCACGTTGTTGAGCGCAACCGTGAACACTTCCAGCGGGTCCTTGCCACCCTTGGTCTGGATCTGTTCGAATGCGCCATAAACGATGCGCTCTGCGACCGACTTCTTGCCGGACAGCATCAGCATGTTCATGAACTTGGCAACATCAACGTTGCCGAACTTCGGATCCGGCAACACTTCCCGCTTGGGGACTTCGCGACGACGCGGCATGATTCTTCCTTTACTTGTTCAGTTGGAGCTGTATTTCCAGCCCCGCGGCCACCAACAAACCCGATCACATCTTCACGACTAACCAGCTTGGCCGGGTGACCACTTACTCGACAGCACCGGCAATCCGGCACTCCCGCCTTGACCGCCCAGAGGCGATCCCTGATCAAAAACTGCTTACTTGGCAGCCTTTGCACGCTTCGCGCCGTACTTCGAGCGCGCTTGCTTACGGTCCTTGACGCCCTGGGTATCCAGCGAGCCGCGAACCATGTGGTAACGCACACCCGGCAAGTCCTTCACACGGCCGCCGCGGATCAGCACAACCGAGTGTTCCTGCAGGTTGTGGCCTTCACCGCCGATGTACGAAATCACTTCGAAGCCGTTCGTCAGACGAACCTTGGCGACCTTACGGAGTGCCGAGTTCGGCTTCTTCGGCGTCGTCGTGTACACACGGGTGCACACGCCGCGACGCTGGGGGCAGTCCTGCAGGGCCGGGCTCTTGCTCTTCGTCGTTTCCGACTGACGGCCTTTGCGAACCAGTTGGTTGATGGTTGGCATTGTTTATTCCTGAAATTGAACAAAATCTGCGCATCGATTTCGGGCAAAGCGAGAATCGGCGCGCAGTTGACTTCCGAACCGGCGAAACGGGTGCGAACCTTCGAACGCAACTCAGCCCACCAAATACCGGAACCCAACATAATATTCCGGAAATGCCAACTAAGTCAACGGCTTGCGTGATTTGCCGGCGGGCCGCGCGGTTTACAGGAAGGGTCTGAACACCTGTGTCAGGCCGATTCGACGACGTCGATGATCTCGTCGCCGAAGCGCTCGAGCTTGCGCACACCCATGCCAGGGATATGGCGCAGGTCGTCGATCGTCTCCGGCGCGTTGCGCGCGATTTCCGCGAGCGTCGCGTCGTGGAAGATCACGTAGGCAGGCACGCCGTCCGTCTTCGCGGTTTCCGCGCGCCACGCGCGCAGCGCATCCCACCGTGCGCGCTCCCGCGTGCCCATGCCGGCCGTCGGATCGACGCGCGTGCCGCTGCGGCTCGACGACTGGCGCGTGCGCTGCGGCTTCACGTAGCGGCGCAGCGTGACCTTCTCCTCGTTCTTCAGCACGGGCTTCGCGGCCTCGGTCAGCATCAGCGCGCCGAAGCCGCCATGGTCGACCGCCAGGTAGCCGTACGCGACGAGCTGCCGGAAAATCGCGCGCCACTCGGGTTCCGACAGCGACGCGCCGATCCCGAACGTCGTGAGCTGATCGTGGCCGCGCTGCAACACTTTCTCGGTACGCCCGCCGCGCAGGATCTCGATCAGGTGGCTCGAACCGAAATTGAAGCCGCTCGCACGCTGCGCACGGAACACGCACGAAAGCGCCATCTGCGCCTCGCGCGTTGCGTCCCACGAATCGGGCGGCTCGAGGCACGTGTCGCAGTTGCCGCACGGCTGGCTCGCCTCGCCGAAGTAGTTCAGCAGTCGCACGCGGCGGCACGAGATCGTCTCGCACAGCCCGAGCAGCGCGTCGAGCTTCGACGTCTGCACGCGCTTGTGCGCGTCGTCGGCATCGGACTCGTCGATCATCTTGCGCTGCTGGACGACGTCGCCGAGGCCGTACGCCATCCACGCATTCGCGGGCATCCCGTCGCGGCCCGCGCGACCGGTTTCCTGGTAGTAGCCTTCGACGCTCTTCGGCAGATCCAGGTGCGCGACGAAGCGCACGTCGGGCTTGTCGATACCCATGCCGAACGCGATCGTCGCGCACATCACGATGCCTTCCTCGCGCTGGAACATCTCCTGGTGCTTCTGCCGCACCTCGAACTCCATCCCCGCGTGATACGGCAGCGCGCGCACGCCCTGCGCCTTCAGCCACTCGGCCGTCTCCTCGACCTTGCGGCGCGACAGGCAATAGACGACGCCCGCATCAGTCGTGCCGTCGGCATTCGTGTGTTCGGCGCGGATGAAGTCGAGCAGTTGCGAACGCGCGTTGTCCTTCTCGACGATCCGGTAGCGGATGTTCGGGCGATCGAAGCTCGAGATGAACACGCGCGCGTCGTCGAGCGCGAGGCGATGGATGATCTCGTCGCGCGTGATCGCGTCGGCCGTGGCCGTCAGCGCGATGCGCGGCACCGACGGGAACCGCTCGTGCAGCACCGACAACTGGATGTATTCCGGCCGGAAATCGTGCCCCCATTGCGACACGCAGTGCGCTTCGTCGATCGCGAACAGGCCGATCTTCGCGCGTTCGAGCAGATCGAGGAAACGCCCCGTCATCAAGCGTTCGGGTGCGACATACAGCAGGTCGATCTCGCCTTCGCGCAGCGCGCGCTCGGTCGCCGCTGCCTCGGCACCCGACAGCGTCGAATTCAGGTAGGCCGCGCGCACGCCGACTTCGCGCAGCGCGGCGACCTGGTCCTGCATCAGCGCGATCAGCGGCGACACGACGATGCCGGCGCCCTGCCCGGCCTCGCGGCGCAGCAGCGCCGGGATCTGGTAGCACAGCGACTTGCCGCCGCCGGTCGGCATCAGCACGAGACAATCGCCGCCGCCGGCGACGTGTTCGACGATCTCGCCCTGCTGGCCGCGAAATGCGGAATAACCAAAGACTTCGTCGAGGATTTCGAGGGCGCGGGACATGAATGATGAGAACGAGGACGGCTGGACGATGACCGCAAGTTTAACAACCCGCTCGCGCGACGCGTGGCGAATCGTGCAATGTTGGCCAATCGGACAGGGTTCGTTCGCGTGCATGACGGGCCTGCCGCGGCCGCGCCGCAAGCGATCGCGAGGCATGCAGCAGCACCTGCAGCGATGGGACGCATCGCTCGCAAACAGCCGCGGCCGGCGATGCGCAGGCGCGTCATGCGCGTGAACGACGGATAAAAAAAACCGCCCGGCAAAACCGGGCGGTTTCGATGACAGCGAGGCGAGGCGGCTCGCGCCGCCCGCGCTTACTCGGCTGCCGGGTGCTGTTGCGGCTCTTCCGCAGCAGGCGTGCTCGGCGTGCCGAAATCGAACGCCTCTTCCGCTGCGATCTGGTCGAAACGCTCGCGATCCGACGATTCCTTCGCCTTGCGTGCCTTGTGGAACGCGAGACCCGTACCGGCCGGAATCAGACGGCCGACGATCACGTTTTCCTTCAGACCGCGCAGATCGTCGCGCTTGCCCATGATCGCCGCTTCGGTCAGCACGCGGGTCGTTTCCTGGAACGATGCCGCAGAGATGAACGAGTCGGTCGACAGCGATGCCTTCGTGATACCGAGCAGCACGTTGTCGTACGAAGCCGGACGCTTGTCCTCGGCGATCATGCGATCGTTCTCGTCCAGCATGTCGGAACGTTCGACCTGCTCGCCCGGGATGAAGCGCGTATCACCGTTGTCGGTGATCTGCACACGACGCAGCATCTGGCGAACGATCACCTCGATGTGCTTGTCGTTGATCTTCACGCCCTGCAGACGATACACGTCCTGCACTTCGTCGACGATGTAGCGCGACAGCGCCTCGATACCCTGCAGACGCAGGATGTCGTGCGGATCGGCCGGACCGTCCACGATCATTTCGCCCTTGTTGACGACCTGAGCATCGTGGACCAGCACCTGCTTTTCCTTCGCGATCAGGAACTCGTGCTGGTTGCCCTCGAGATCCGTGATGACGAGACGCTGCTTGCCCTTCGTGTCCTTACCGAACGACGTCGTACCGGTGACTTCCGCGAGAATGCCGGCATCCTTCGGCGAACGCGCTTCGAACAGTTCCGCCACCCGCGGCAGACCGCCGGTAATGTCACGCGTCTTCTGCGCTTCGGTCGGGATACGTGCGAGCACTTCACCGACCTGCACCTGCTGGCCATCCTTCACGGTAATCAGTGCGCCGACCTGGAAGCCGATCTGCACTGCGTGTTCCGTGCCCGGAATCTTCACTTCTTCGCCGTTTGCGTCGAGCAGCTTCACCTGCGGACGCACGCTCTTCGAAGCCTGCGAACCGCGACGCTTCACGTCGATCACGACCAGCGTCGACAGGCCGGTCACGTCGTCGATCTGCTTCGCGACCGTCACGCCTTCCTCGACGTTCTCGAACTTCACCGTACCACCGTACTCGGTGATGATCGGACGCGTCAGCGGATCCCACGTGGCGAGCTGCGTGCCTGCCTTGATGGTCGCGCCGTCGAGCTGCAGCAGCGTCGCGCCGTACGGCACTTTGTGACGCTCGCGCTCGCGACCGAAGTCGTCGGTGATCATCGCTTCGCCCGAACGGGAAATGACGATCTGCTCGCCCTTCGCATTCGTGACGTAGCGCATCGTTGCCGTGAAGCGCACGATACCGTTGCTCTTCGCTTCGACCGACGAGGCCACTGCCGCACGCGATGCCGCACCACCGATGTGGAACGTACGCATCGTCAGCTGCGTGCCCGGTTCGCCGATCGACTGTGCCGCGATCACGCCGACTGCTTCGCCGACGTTCACGAGCGAGCCGCGGCCGAGGTCACGGCCGTAGCAGGCCGCGCACAGACCGTAACGCGTTTCGCAGGTCAGCGGCGTGCGCACGCGCACTTCGTCGATGCCGAGGCGTTCGATTTCCTCGACCGCCGTTTCGTCGAGCAGCGTGCCCGATTCGTACAGCGTTTCCTGCGTTTCCGGGTTCACGACGTCCGCGACCGCGACGCGGCCGAGGATACGGTCGCGCAGCGCTTCGACGACTTCACCGCCTTCGACCAGCGCCTTCATCGCGACGCCGTTCGACGTGCCGCAATCGTCCTCGACCACCACCAGATCCTGCGTGACGTCGACCAGACGACGCGTCAGGTAACCCGAGTTCGCGGTCTTCAGTGCCGTATCAGCCAGACCCTTACGTGCACCGTGGGTCGAGATGAAGTACTGCAACACGTTCAGGCCTTCGCGGAAGTTCGCGGTAATCGGCGTCTCGATAATCGAGCCGTCCGGCTTCGCCATCAGGCCACGCATACCGGCCAGCTGACGAATCTGCACCGCCGAACCCCGGGCGCCCGAGTCGGCCATCATGTAGATCGAGTTGAACGACTCCTGGCGCGTCTCGTTGCCGTCGCGGTCCGTCACCGGCTCCGTCGACAGCTGCTCCATCATCGCCTTGCCGACCGCTTCCGACGTCGCCGACCAGATGTCGACCACGTTGTTGTAGCGTTCCTGCGCGGTGACGAGACCCGACATGTACTGGCGGTCGTATTCCTTCACCTTCTTCGCGGCGTCGCCGACGATCGTTTCCTTCTGCGGCGGCACGAGCATGTCGTCCACGCAGATCGAAATGCCGGCGCGCGTCGCGAGACGGAAACCCGACTGCATCAGCTGGTCGGCGAACACCACCGTCGCGCGCAGACCGCACTTGCGGAACGCCGTGTTGATCAGGCGCGAGATTTCCTTCTTCTTCAGCGGCTTGTTCAGCACCGAGAACGGCAGGCCGTGCGGCAGGATCTCCGACAGGATCGCGCGACCAACGGTCGTCGCGTACAGCGTGATCTTCGGCACGAATGCCGGTGCGCCTTCCGACTTGTCTTCGTTGTGGACCATTTCGGTGATCCGCACGTTGACGCGCGATGCCAGCTCGACTTCCTTGTTCTCGTACGCGCGGATCGCTTCCGACACGCCCGTGAACGACAGGCCTTCGCCCTTGCCGTTGATCGCTTCGCGGGTCGCGTAGTACAGACCCAGCACGATATCCTGCGACGGCACGATCGACGGATCGCCGTTGGCCGGGAACAGCACGTTGTTCGACGCCAGCATCAGCGTGCGCGCTTCCATCTGCGCTTCGAGCGACAGCGGCACGTGAACGGCCATCTGGTCACCGTCGAAGTCGGCGTTGAACGCCGCGCAGACGAGCGGGTGCAGCTGGATCGCCTTGCCTTCGATCAGCACGGGCTCGAACGCCTGGATACCGAGACGGTGCAGCGTCGGCGCACGGTTCAGCATCACCGGGTGCTCGCGGATCACCTCTTCGAGGATGTCCCACACCACCGGCGTCTGGTTCTCGACTTCCTTCTTCGCAGCCTTGATGGTCGTCGCGACGCCCATCACTTCCAGCTTGTTGAAGATGAACGGCTTGAACAGCTCGAGCGCCATCAGCTTCGGCAGACCGCACTGGTGCAGCTTCAGCGTCGGGCCGACCACGATGACCGAACGGCCCGAGTAGTCGACGCGCTTGCCCAGCAGGTTCTGACGGAAACGACCGCCCTTGCCCTTGATCATGTCGGCGAGCGACTTCAGCGGACGCTTGTTCGCGCCCGTCATCGCCTTGCCGCGACGACCGTTGTCGAGCAGCGAGTCGACGGCTTCTTGCAGCATCCGCTTTTCGTTGCGGACGATGATTTCAGGCGCCTTCAGCTCGAGCAGACGCTTCAACCGGTTGTTACGGTTGATCACGCGGCGATACAGGTCGTTCAGGTCCGACGTCGCGAAACGGCCGCCGTCCAGCGGCACGAGCGGACGCAGTTCCGGCGGCAGCACCGGCAGCACTTCGAGGATCATCCACTCGGGCTTGATGCCCGAGCGCTGGAATGCCTCGAGGACCTTCAGGCGCTTCGCGTACTTCTTGATCTTCGCTTCCGAGCCGGTGTTCTTCAGCTCGGTGCGCAGCGTCTCGACCTGCTCGTCGATGTTGATCGCGCGCAGCAGTTCACGCACGCCTTCCGCGCCCATCTCGGCACGGAATTCGTCGCCGTATTCCTCGACCTTGTTGTAGTAATCCTCTTCGGTCATGATCTGCCGCGCCTTCAGCGGCGTCATGCCCGGTTCGATCACCACGTACGCTTCGAAGTACAGCACGCGTTCGATGTCGCGCAGCGTCATGTCGAGCACCATGCCCAGACGCGACGGCAGCGACTTCAGGAACCAGATGTGCGCGACCGGCGAGGCCAGTTCGATGTGGCCCATGCGTTCGCGACGTACCTTCGCCAGCGTCACTTCGACGCCGCACTTCTCGCAGATCACGCCGCGATGCTTCAGACGCTTGTACTTGCCGCACAGGCACTCGTAGTCCTTGATCGGCCCGAAGATCTTCGCGCAGAAGAGACCATCCCGTTCCGGCTTGAACGTACGGTAGTTGATGGTCTCCGGCTTCTTCACTTCGCCGAACGACCACGAACGGATCTTGTCAGGCGAAGCCAGACCGATCTTGATCGCGTCGAAAACTTCTTCCTGTTGGACTTGCTTGAATAGATCGAGCAGAGCTTTCATTGCTTTCTCTCCGTAGTCCGATTAATTGCGGTCGAGATCGATATCGATACCGAGCGAGCGGATTTCCTTCACGAGCACGTTGAAGGATTCCGGCATGCCTGCATCGATCACGTGATCGCCCTTGACCAGGTTTTCGTACACCTTGGTCCGGCCGGTCACGTCGTCCGACTTCACCGTCAGCATTTCCTGCAGCACGTAGGACGCGCCGTACGCTTCGAGTGCCCACACTTCCATTTCACCGAAACGCTGGCCACCGAACTGCGCCTTACCACCCAGCGGCTGCTGCGTGACGAGCGAGTACGGGCCGGTCGAACGCGCGTGCATCTTGTCGTCGACCAAGTGGTGCAGCTTCAGGTAGTGCATGTAGCCAAGCGTCACGCGACGTTCGAACATTTCACCCGTGCGGCCGTCGTACAGGCGGACCTGGTTCTTCGACGGGTTCATGCCGAGCTGTTCCGCGATGTCGTCCGGGAACGCGAGGTCGAGCATCTTGCCCATTTCTTCCTCGGTCGCACCGTCGAACACAGGCGTTGCGAACGGCACGCCTTCGCGCAGGTTCTTCGCGAGTTCGAGGATCTCGTCGTCGGTGAAGCTTTCCAGATCTTCCTGGCGGCCCGAGTCGTTGTAGATCTTCGTCAGGAACACGCGCATTTCCTCGATCTTCGCCTGACGCTGCAGCATTTCGCCGATACGCCAGCCGAGGCCCTTCGCGGCCCAGCCGAGGTGCACTTCCAGAACCTGACCCACGTTCATCCGCGACGGCACGCCGAGCGGGTTCAGCACGACGTCTGCCGGACGGCCGTCGGCCATGTACGGCATGTCTTCGATCGGGACGATCTTCGACACGACACCCTTGTTACCGTGACGGCCTGCCATCTTGTCGCCAGGCTGCAGGCGGCGCTTCACCGCGAGGTACACCTTGACCATCTTCAGCACGCCCGGCGGCAGTTCGTCGCCTTGCGTGAGCTTCTTGCGCTTCTCTTCGAACGCGAGGTCGAACTGGTGACGCTTTTCTTCGATCGAGTTCTTGATCGCTTCGAGCTGCGCCGCTGCTTCGTCGTCCGCGAGGCGGATGTCGAACCAGTGGTAGTGGTCGAGGTCTTCCAGGTAAGCCTGGTCGATCTTCGTGCCCTTCGCGAGCTTCTTCGGACCGCCGTTCGCGACCTTGCCCACGAGCATGCGCGCGAGACGCTGGAACGCGTCGCCTTCCACGATGCGCAGCTGGTCGTTCAGGTCGAGACGGTAACGCTTCAGTTCGTCGTCGATGATCTGTTGCGCACGCTTGTCGCGCTGGATGCCTTCACGCGTGAACACCTGGACGTCGATCACGGTACCGCTCATGCCCGACGGCACGCGCAGCGACGTGTCCTTCACGTCCGAAGCCTTCTCGCCGAAGATCGCGCGCAGCAGCTTCTCTTCCGGCGTCAGCTGGGTCTCGCCCTTCGGCGTGACCTTGCCGACCAGCACGTCGCCCGCTTCGACTTCCGCACCGATGTACACGATGCCCGATTCGTCGAGACGGCCGAGCTGGACTTCCGCCAGGTTCGAGATGTCGCGCGTGATTTCTTCCGGCCCGAGCTTCGTGTCGCGTGCAACGACGTTCAGCTCTTCGATGTGGATCGACGTGTAGCGATCGTCGGCCACGACCTTCTCCGAGATCAGGATCGAATCCTCGAAGTTGTAGCCGTTCCACGGCATGAACGCGATCAGCATGTTCTGGCCGAGCGCGAGCTCGCCCAGGTCCGTCGAGGCGCCGTCGGCCAGCACGTCGCCGCGCGAGACCTTGTCGCCCATCTTCACGATCGGACGCTGGTTGATGTTCGTGTTCTGGTTCGAACGCGTGTACTTGATCAGGTTGTAGATGTCGACACCGACTTCACCTGCGACCGCTTCGTCGTCGTTCACGCGAATCACGATACGGCCTGCGTCGACATAGTCGACGACGCCACCGCGGAACGCCTGAACCGTCGTGCCCGAGTCGACCGCGCAGGTGCGCTCGATGCCCGTACCGACGACCGGCTTTTCCGGACGCAGACACGGCACGGCCTGACGCTGCATGTTCGAGCCCATCAGTGCACGGTTCGCGTCGTCGTGCTCGAGGAACGGGATCAGCGAAGCTGCAACCGACACGATCTGCGACGGTGCGACGTCCATGTACTGGATACGGTCCGGCGTGACCATCATCGTTTCGCCGGCTTCACGCGACGACACGAGTTCGTCGATCAGCGTGCCGTTCTCGTCGATCGCGGCGTTCGCCTGCGCGATCATGTAGCGGCCTTCCTCGATCGCCGACAGGTAGTCGATCTGATCGGTCACCTTGCTGTCCACGACCTTGCGGTACGGCGTCTCGAGGAAGCCGTACTCGTTCAGGTGCGCGTACAGTGCGAGCGAGTTGATCAGGCCGATGTTCGGACCTTCCGGCGTTTCGATCGGGCACACGCGGCCATAGTGGGTCGGGTGCACGTCGCGGACTTCGAAGCCTGCACGCTCGCGCGTCAGACCGCCCGGGCCCAGTGCGGAAACACGGCGCTTGTGCGTGATTTCCGACAGCGGGTTGGTCTGGTCCATGAACTGCGACAGCTGCGACGAACCGAAGAACTCGCGGATCGCCGACGAAATCGGCTTCGAGTTGATCAGGTCGTGCGGCATCAGGTTTTCGCTTTCGGCCTGGCCGAGGCGTTCCTTGACCGCGCGCTCGACACGCACGAGACCGGCGCGGAACTGGTTTTCCGCCAGTTCGCCGACGCAACGCACGCGACGGTTGCCGAGGTGGTCGATGTCGTCCACTTCGCCCTTGCCGTTGCGCAGCTCGACGAGGATCTTGATCGTCGCGAGGATGTCGTCGTCCTGCAGCGTCATCGGGCCGGTGATCTCGTCACGGCTGACGCGGCGGTTGAACTTCATGCGGCCGACCTTCGACAGGTCGTACGCTTCTTCGCTGTAGAACAGACGGTTGAACAGTGCCTCGACCGCTTCTTCGGTCGGCGGCTCGCCCGGACGCATCATGCGGTAGATCGCGATGCGCGCGGCCGTCTTGTCGGTCGTTTCGTCCACACGCAGCGTCGACGAGATGTACGGGCCCTGGTCCAGATCGTTCGTGTAGAGCGTCTGGATGTCCTTGATGCCCGCTTCGCGCAGCTTCTCGAGCACGCTTTCCGTGACTTCGTCGTTCGCGCTCGCGATCACTTCGCCGGTGTCGCCGTCGACGACGTTCTTCGCCAGCACGCGGCCGAGCAGATAGTCTTCCGGCACCGAGATGAACTTGGTCTTCGCGGCTTCGAGGTCGCGAATGTGCTTCGCGTTGATCCGCTTGTCCTTCTGGACGATGACCTTGCCATCACGATCCGTGATGTCGAAACGCGCGACTTCGCCACGCAGGCGCTCGGGCACGAACTCGAGTTGCGCGCCTTCGTCCATCAGCGTGAAGTTGTCGAACACGAAGAAGTTCGCGAGGATCTGTTCCGGCGTCAGGCCGATGGCCTTCAGCAGGATCGTGACCGGCATCTTGCGGCGACGGTCGACGCGGAAGTACAGGATGTCCTTCGGATCGAATTCGAAGTCGAGCCACGAGCCGCGGTACGGAATGATCCGTGCCGAGAACAGCAGCTTGCCCGAGCTGTGCGTCTTGCCCTTGTCGTGTTCGAAGAACACGCCCGGCGAACGGTGCAGCTGCGAGACGATGACACGCTCGGTGCCGTTGATGACGAACGAGCCCGTCGGCGTCATGAGCGGAATTTCGCCCATGTACACTTCCTGCTCCTTCACTTCCTTGACGACCGGCTTGTTCGGCGATTCCTTGTCGAGGATGACGAGGCGGACCTTCGCGCGCAGCGCGGAGCAGTACGTCAGGCCGCGCTGCTGGCATTCCTTGATGTTGAATGCCGGCGCGGACAGCGCATAGCTCACGAACTCGAGGCGCGCGAAGCCGTTGTGCGAAACAATGGGAAATACCGATGTGAACGCGGCCTGCAAACCTTCAGGCTTGCGTTGCGTCGCCGGCACATCGGCTTGCAGAAACGTGCTGAATGATTCAAGCTGGGTAGCCAGCAAGAACGGAACTTGGTGAAC
The DNA here is from genome assembly GCF_025560745.1 of Burkholderia sp. S-53. Classification (NCBI taxonomy): domain Bacteria; kingdom Pseudomonadati; phylum Pseudomonadota; class Betaproteobacteria; order Burkholderiales; family Burkholderiaceae; genus Burkholderia; species Burkholderia sp. S-53. The sequence goes on along the minus strand of NZ_CP090483.1, from coordinate 338,095 downwards.
GATGGGGCGCTTCGCGAAACTCTTGCGAATGCGCTTCTTCTCGGTGAAGGAATATTGCATACGATCTCCGAATCACGGCGGGTGCTATCGAGGCGGAATACCTGGACGTTTCAAACCCGAGTGTTCACCGACTGAGACCCGATGGCCGTTCGACGGCTTGAACGAGCCGAGAAGCTTGGTGGTTGGCCGCTACCAACCGCTGGCTGACGGCAGCGGATGCCTGTGTTGCCCGCTACCCGACCAAACTTGCCTTCTGCAGTCGCTTCAGAAGACAAAGAGAACCGCCAATCGTAACCAATGACAACGATCAGGCGGTTTTCTTTGGCTTCTGGGGCCGATTATTCAGGCTCCCGAATGAGTGCCAGAATAACGTCCCCACAAAGCACAAAAAGGCCGGCGGTGAAAATACCGCCAGCCTTCGCACAGCGCGTCGAAACTTACTTGATTTCGACCTTCGCGCCTGCTTCTTCCAGCTTCTTCTTGGCTTCTTCAGCAGCAGCCTTGTCGACGCCTTCCTTGACGGGCTTCGGTGCACCGTCAACCAGGTCCTTCGCTTCCTTCAGGCCCAGGCCCGTCAGTTCGCGAACGGCCTTGATCACGCTGACCTTGTTGCTACCGGTTTCAGCCAGAACGACCGTGAATTCGGTCTTTTCTTCAGCAGCAGCAGCAGCGCCGCCGCCTGCCGGGCCAGCGACTGCCACTGCAGCTGCCGACACGCCAAACTTTTCTTCGAACGCCTTGACCAGTTCGTTCAGTTCCAGAACGGTCATCCCTTCGACTGCTGCCAGGATGTCTTCTTTTGCGATTGCCATTTGAAATACTCCTAAATTGAATTCGGATACAGCCAGCGATCAATGACGCTGATGCACGCTCGATTACGCAGCTTCCGCTTGCTTCTTCTCGGCCAGCGCGGCCAGAGCGCGCGCGAAGCCCGAAACAGGCGATTGCATAACGAACAGCAGCTTCGAGAGCAGTTCTTCGCGGCTCGGGATGCTTGCCAGCGCTTGTACGCCAGCCTTGTCCATCACCTTGCCATCGAACGAACCAGCCTTGATGACCAACTTGTCATTGCTCTTGCTGAAGTCGTTGACGACCTTAGCAGCAGCAATTGCATCTTCCGAGATGCCGTAGATCAACGGGCCAGTCATCTGCTCTGCCAGCGGAGCAAACGGCGTACCTTCGACAGCGCGACGCGCCAGCGTGTTCTTCAACACGCGCAGGTAAACCTGTTGCTCACGCGCTTGCGCGCGCAGCTTGGTCAGATCGCCAACCGCAATTCCACGATACTCAGCCAGCACAACGGTCTGGGCCTTCGCGACTTGCGCGGAAACCTCAGCGACGACGGCTTGCTTGTCTTCTCTATTAAGCGGCACGGTTAGCCTCCAGAAACGATACGTTCGGCACGAAACCTCACGTACCTCGTTCAACAACGGCGTCCGACCTCGTTAGGAGTATTTCCACCTCACACCGCGAATCGCTTCACGGCCTGCGGCTTCACCACTGCAAAACTTTTTCGGGTTCGCCATCTGCGTTGGCTTGAATTAAGGGATCGCCTGACTGCTGCGCCCCACCAACGGTCTTTGATAACCGGTTGCCCGCCTTGCTGCACGAACAACCGCCCAAAGCCCATGAAGGCCGCTTCGCGAACGAAGCGGCCTGAATACTTGCTTACTGTGCTGCCAGCGTAGCCTGGTCGACACGCACGCCGACGCCCATCGTGCTCGACAGTGCGATCTTGCGCAGGTACACGCCCTTGCTCGTTGCCGGCTTCGCCTTCTGCAGCGCTTCGATCAGCGCCGACAGGTTCGAACGCAGCGCGGTCGGCTCGAACGATGCACGGCCGATGGTCGCGTGGATGATACCGGCCTTGTCGACACGGAATTGCACCTGACCAGCCTTCGCGTTCTTGACGGCGGTTGCGACGTCCGGCGTGACCGTACCGACCTTCGGGTTCGGCATCAGGCCGCGCGGGCCGAGGATCTGACCGAGCGTACCGACGATACGCATCGTGTCCGGCGAAGCGATCACGATGTCGAAGTCCATCTGGCCAGCCTTGATCTGCTCAGCCAGGTCTTCCATACCGACGATTTCCGCGCCTGCTGCACGAGCCTGCTCGGCCTTTTCGCCTTGCGCGAACACGGCAACGCGAACCGACTTGCCCGTACCGGCCGGCAGAACGACCGAACCACGAACGACCTGGTCCGACTTCTTTGCATCGATGCCGAGCTGGACTGCGACGTCGATCGACTCGTCGAACTTCGCGCTCGCGCATTCCTTCACGAGGCTCAGTGCGTCTTCGATCGCGTACAGCTTCTGACGATCGACCTTGGCAGCAAATGCCTGACGGCGCTTGGAGATCTTAGCCATTTACACGCCCTCCACAGTGATGCCCATCGAGCGTGCGCTACCAGCGATGGTGCGAACGGCTGCGTCCAGATCAGCTGCCGTAAGGTCCGGCATCTTGGTCTTCGCGATTTCTTCGGCTTGAGCGCGCGTGATCGAACCGACCTTGTCGGTGTGCGGCTTGCTCGAGCCCTTGTCCACCTTCGCCGCCTTCTTGATCAGGACGGTCGCCGGCGGCGTCTTCATCACGAACGTGAAGCTCTTGTCAGCGAATGCCGTGATGACCACCGGCACCGGCAGACCCGGCTCCATGCCTTGAGTCTGCGCGTTGAACGCCTTGCAGAACTCCATGATGTTCAGGCCGCGCTGGCCCAGTGCCGGACCGACCGGCGGCGACGGGTTGGCTTTACCTGCAGGAATCTGCAGCTTGATAAAGCCGACAATCTTCTTTGCCATTTGTAAACCTCGTTGGAACGCCAAGCGGCGTTCGGTGAGTGATAACGCGCTTTCGCCGCTGGCTACTGACGCTCCTCAACGACCATGACGCGGGCCGTAAGCGCGAAGGTGGGCAGCCGAGGCTGCCCACCGAATCGGGATCAAACTTTTTCGACCTGGCCGAACTCGAGTTCGACCGGGGTGGATCGGCCAAAGATGGTGACCGACACACGCACGCGCGATTTTTCGTAGTTGACTTCTTCGACGGTGCCGTTGAAGTCCGTGAACGGGCCTTCCTTGACACGCACCATCTCGCCAACTTCGAACAGGGTCTTCGGGCGCGGCTTTTCGACGCCTTCCTGCATCTGCGACATGATCTTCTCGACTTCCTTCGGGGAAATCGGGGTCGGGCGGTTACGCGCACCGCCGACGAAGCCGGTGACCTTCGCGGTGTTCTTCACGAGGTGCCACGTTTCGTCCGTCATTTCCATTTCCACCAGCACGTAGCCGGGGAAGAAACGACGCTCGGTCACAGCCTTGTGGCCGCCTTTGACTTCGACCACTTCTTCGGTCGGAACCAGGATCTGACCGAATTTGTCCTGCATGCCAGCACGTTCGATGCGCTCCTGAAGCGCACGTTGCACGCTCTTCTCCATACCGGAGTAGGCGTGCACGACGTACCAACGTTTTCCGCTCGGGGATGCCGGAGTATCGCTCATATCATTTCCAACCCAGAATCGCCGAGAAAATCACCCATTCGATCGATTTGTCACTCAACCAGAGGAAAATCGCCATCACGAGCACGAAACCGAACACGACGAGTGTGGTTTGCGTTGCTTCCTTGCGGGTGGGCCATACGACCTTCCGGACTTCCTTGTACGAATCCTTGGCAAAAGCGATGAGGCTCTTGCCAGGTGCGGACATCAGCCCGACGGCCACGCCGGCGATGATACCTACCGCCAACGCGGCACCGCGGACATACCACTGCTGATTGGCCAGCCAGAAGAAGCCCACGAATCCGGCCAACACCAACAATACGCCCAGGGCCAGCATCAGCTTATCGCCGGAGGTATTTACAGTTTCGACGGATGGATTCGCCATAACACCTTAAAACAAATGCCACGTGAGACACGTGGCGATTTTTGGCAGGGGCAGAGGGAATCGAACCCCCAACCTTCGGTTTTGGAGACCGACGCTCTGCCAGTTGAGCTATACCCCTAAACCATGCTGGGGCCGGCTGCTGCCAGCCCCAAAACTGTCGATCAACGAATAACTGGCTTACTCGATGATCTTGGCGACGACGCCGGCGCCGACGGTACGGCCACCTTCGCGGATTGCGAAGCGCAGACCTTCTTCCATCGCGATCGGAGCGATCAGCTTCACCGTGATCGACACGTTGTCGCCCGGCATCACCATTTCCTTGTCCTTCGGCAGCTCGATCGAGCCCGTCACGTCCGTCGTACGGAAGTAGAACTGCGGACGGTAGTTGTTGAAGAACGGCGTGTGACGGCCGCCTTCGTCCTTGCTCAGCACGTACACTTCAGCCGTGAAGTGCGTGTGCGGCGTGATCGAACCCGGCTTCGCCAGAACCTGGCCACGCTCCACGTCTTCACGCTTCGTGCCGCGCAGCAGGATACCGACGTTGTCGCCTGCCTGACCTTGGTCCAGCAGCTTGCGGAACATTTCCACGCCCGTGCAGGTCGTCTTCACCGTCGGCTTGATACCGACGATTTCGATTTCTTCGCCGACCTTCACGATGCCGCGCTCGACACGACCCGTCACCACCGTACCACGGCCCGAGATCGAGAAACACGTCTTCCACCGGCATCAGGAACGCGCCGTCAACTGCACGCTCCGGCGTCGGGATGTACGTGTCCAGCGCGTCGGCCAGGTTCATGATCGCCACTTCGCCCAGCTCGCCCGTGTCGCCTTCCAGCGCCAGCTTCGCCGAACCCTTCACGATCGGCGTGTCGTCGCCCGGGAAGTCGTACTTCGACAGGAGTTCGCGAACTTCCATCTCGACCAGCTCGAGCAGTTCTGCGTCGTCCACCATGTCGCACTTGTTCAGGAACACGATGATGTACGGAACGCCAACCTGACGCGCCAGCAGGATGTGCTCACGCGTTTGCGGCATCGGGCCGTCTGCTGCCGAGCAAACCAGGATCGCGCCGTCCATCTGTGCCGCGCCCGTGATCATGTTCTTCACGTAGTCAGCGTGGCCCGGGCAGTCGACGTGTGCGTAGTGGCGGTTAGCCGTTTCGTACTCGACGTGTGCCGTGTTGATCGTGATGCCGCGCGCCTTTTCTTCCGGTGCCGCGTCGATCTGGTCGTACGCCTTCGCTTCGCCGCCGAACTTCTTCGTCAGAACCGTCGTGATCGCTGCCGTCAGCGTCGTCTTGCCGTGGTCAACGTGACCAATCGTACCAACGTTCACGTGCGGCTTGGTCCGCTCAAATTTACCCTTGGCCATTTTCGACTCCCAAAAGGAATTTCACAGGTTGCGCCGCGCGCAAACAGACACTGACTTGTACTACTGGTGCCCATGGGCAGGATCGAACTGCCGACCTCTCCCTTACCAAGGGAGTGCTCTACCACTGAGCCACATGGGCGCTTTTACGCTTCAACTTCACGGTCTGGAGCGGGTGAAGGGAATCGAACCCTCGTCGTAAGCTTGGAAGGCTTCTGCTCTACCATTGAGCTACACCCGCACGGGCGACTAACGATTCCCTACCGCTCTTTCAGCTGATGTTCTTGGTGGAGGAGGTTGGATTCGAACCAACGTAGGCGTAAGCCAACAGATTTACAGTCTGCCCCCTTTAGCCACTCGGGCACCCCTCCGTAGAGAACTGACGATTATGGGGGTGCATCGCACTCCTGTCAAGCACATCCGGAAGATTATTTTCACTCTCTTCCCAACACTTGCTCCGCCACCGATCTTCGCCCCCTGCCCGGCTAAGGCAAGCACGCGATGTTGCCGATCGGCGCCACATCTTCGTCAGACTCCGTTTCCAGCGCCAAACTTCATCTGCGCTAAAAACGAAAGACCGCCATGATAAGGCCTCCGGCGCACAATGCCAAGCGGGTTAGCACAAAATTTCCGCAAATTTCGTGCCGGACAGATCCGGCGACCTCTCCTTCGATATTCGCGGGGCTGCAGCTCGGTTACCGACGGACGGCACGGGCCCCTCGACCGGTACCGCGGGGAGCCTGGCCGCGCCCGATGGCCGGCACGCGCAACACCGCTTTCTCGTGAGCATTCCAGCATTCGCACCGGACATTGCGCCCGTGCTTTTGGCGCGGAGTCGTGGTCGCCCCGCCCTGTTTTCGCCGACTTCGGCGGCACACGCGACTCCATCCCGGGTCACCTGCCCGCTCCCGGTTCCAATCCTCATGCGCCTGCTTGCTCTTGTGATGGCTTTCATGGTGTCGACCGCACATGCCGCCGACCCTGCTGACGCCTCGTGCCGCTCGAGCACGATCGCGAAGGTCCGCCAGCAGGCGCTGGCTGAAAGCCACGCCGCGGGACGCTCAAAGGCATTCGCTGCGCTCGCTGCGTACGACCGGTTGAAGCCGGCGCTCGATGCCGGATGCCTGGAATCGACGCGCCTTGACTCGCCCTCGGTGCGCCCAATGAATCAGGATGCGATCGCGTATGCGTGGCTGCTCAACGGCGCCTCCGCGTACCTCATCGCCGCAGACGCCCTATATGACGCGCCTCAAGACGAGTCCGGCGGTCCAGCCTGCCTCGGCGTGCTGCAGCCATTGCTAGGCGACGACACGCGCCAATGCCTCGGGATGCCCCGCAACCTCGGTGCCGCCATCGCGGCGAATGTCCTGCAGTACGGCCCCGTTGCGTCGCCCCATCTTGCAAACCGACCAACCTAAACATCTGGTCGGCGTATCGCAGCCGATCCGCGGCGCACACACGGCATCCCGCATGTCCGTACGATGCCCGCCTCGTGCAGCTGAACGACAGAATCTGCGTCGGGTTCGACGGGGGCGCTTGCGCTGCGCCCCATGCATACGACGACGCCGGAAAACTGAAATGCGACGATCGATCGTCAACGTCTGCCGATCGTTGTCCGGTAATGCTCGTGCTGACTCGGGATCACGGCAGGAACACGACTCTCCCGTTTCCACCGGCCGAGCATTCCGCGCTCAGTGATCCGGGTACCGCGTGCACGGTGCGATCGACCGGTGTCGACGCAGGCGGCACGCGCTTCGCGTTGATGGATGAAGGGCGAGATTGCTTCGGCTGTACCGCCTGTTCGTTCACCGAAGAGATCTACGTGTTGCGAAACGGACAACCCGTGCTCGTCAAAAGAAACAGCGCCGACTTCTGATGGCGGCCAGCCCGCGAGCTCGCACACGTCGCGGTTGGCGCCAAGATCGAGCCTTTCTTTGCAGCGAGCGACGCACGCCCCTGGCGTGGCCTCGAATGATCCGATTTCAATGATGATGGGCGGAATTGAGCCAAGAACGTCGCTTGATAGCGACGCGGCGCAGCCCCGGCAAAGTTCAGTCGCGCGGCTTCAACTGGCGGCGAGCGCTCGGAGCTCGCGTCAAAGACATGCTGAACGCCGAGCATATGACATAGGGCGCCTGGCTCAGGCGAACCGCACAAGGGGTGTCTGGGGGGCGCTTGCATGCGTTGTAGCCGCAGAATGGCGATCCTGATTTTGACAGAGGATGCGCTCAGTACGGTATCGAATGGGGCAAGATACCCGGTCATTGAGCCGCAATACGACGTCACATCGCGCTCGCGCCCTGTGACAAGCAAATCCGTGACGGAGGATTGCAGCGCAGAAGTTAGCGGGCGTAATCGGCCGGGATGCCGGCTTGATCGCTGTCGCTGCGGATAGTGAGTGGATGGGATGATGTCGGTCTCGGCAGCTCGAGTTGTTGTTGGCCGACGTTTCGCCAACCTCGTGGGTGGCGACTGAATCAACGCCCTAGATGCGCCAGCGCTGGTCGAACCGCCCTTCGCCGGCGCGCGTGCATTTCCATCGCCGAAATGCAAAAACCCCCGCCTTTTCGGGCGGGGGTTTCTGGCTTAGGGAGCCTGACGATTACCTACTTTCACACGGGAATCCGCACTATCATCGGCGTAGAGTCGTTTCACGGTCCTGTTCGGGATGGGAAGGGGTGGGACCGACTCGCTATGGTCATCAGGCAAAGAGGGTTGTCGCGTTGCTTCGCAGCGCGACCAATCGGGAAGAAGCAGTAATTTTGAGTTGTGAGCTGTATCTCACACGTACGCGGTACTTCAACCGTCGTACGTCGAGTGTCTTGCACTCGACGCTCGATATCCGTAAGCGCTGAAGCGCTAACGGCTATCGAGACAGACTTGTTATAGGATCAAGCCTTACGGGCAATTAGTATCAGTTAGCTGAACGCATTACTGCGCTTACACACCTGACCTATCAACGTCCTGGTCTCGAACGACCCTTCAAGGGGATCTAGTCCCCAGGGATATCTCATCTTAAGGCGAGTTTCCCGCTTAGATGCTTTCAGCGGTTATCTCTTCCGAACATAGCTACCCGGCGATGCCACTGGCGTGACAACCGGTACACCAGAGGTTCGTCCACTCCGGTCCTCTCGTACTAGGAGCAGCCCCCTTCAAATATCCAACGCCCACGGCAGATAGGGACCAAACTGTCTCACGACGTTTTAAACCCAGCTCACGTACCTCTTTAAATGGCGAACAGCCATACCCTTGGGACCGGCTACAGCCCCAGGATGAGATGAGCCGACATCGAGGTGCCAAACACCGCCGTCGATATGAACTCTTGGGCGGTATCAGCCTGTTATCCCCAGAGTACCTTTTATCCGTTGAGCGATGGCCCTTCCATACAGAACCACCGGATCACTATGACCTGCTTTCGCACCTGCTCGACTTGTCGGTCTCGCAGTTAAGCACGCTTATGCCATTGCACTATCAGCACGATTTCCGACCGTACCTAGCGTACCTTCGTACTCCTCCGTTACGCTTTGGGAGGAGACCGCCCCAGTCAAACTGCCTACCATGCACTGTCCCCGACCCGGATCACGGGCCAAGGTTAGAACCTCAAACAAACCAGGGTGGTATTTCAAGGACGGCTCCACCGAAACTAGCGTTCCGGTTTCATAGCCTCCCACCTATCCTACACAGATCGGTTCAAAGTCCAATGCAAAGCTACAGTAAAGGTTCATGGGGTCTTTCCGTCTAGCCGCGGGTAGATTGCATCATCACAAACACTTCAACTTCGCTGAGTCTCGGGAGGAGACAGTGTGGCCATCGTTACGCCATTCGTGCAGGTCGGAACTTACCCGACAAGGAATTTCGCTACCTTAGGACCGTTATAGTTACGGCCGCCGTTTACCGGGACTTCAATCAAGAGCTTGCACCCCATCATTTAATCTTCCGGCACCGGGCAGGCGTCACACCCTATACGTCCACTTTCGTGTTTGCAGAGTGCTGTGTTTTTTTAAACAGTCGCAGCCACCAGTTTATTGCAACCCCTTCACCCTCCTGGCGCAGGCCAGTCAAGCTACAAGGGCGTACCTTATCCCGAAGTTACGGTACCAATTTGCCGAGTTCCTTCTCCCGAGTTCTCTCAAGCGCCTTAGAATACTCATCTCGCCCACCTGTGTCGGTTTGCGGTACGGTCATCGTTAGACTGAAGCTTAGAGGCTTTTCTTGGAACCACTTCCAATTGCTTCGCTCCCTAAGGAGCTCGCGCCACACCCTTGAATTGCGCACCCGGATTTGCCTAAGTGCCTTCTCCAATGCAGCGACCGGGACTTCCAACACCCGGACAACCTTCCGCGATCCGTCCCCCCATCGCATCTAACAATGGTGCAGGAATATTGACCTGCTTCCCATCAGCTACGCATTTCTGCCTCGCCTTAGGGGCCGACTCACCCTACGCCGATGAACGTTGCGTAGGAAACCTTGGGCTTACGGCGAGGGGGCCTTTCACCCCCTTTATCGCTACTCATGTCAGCATTCGCACTTCCGATACCTCCAGCACGCTTTTCAACGCACCTTCGCAGGCTTACGGAACGCTCTCCTACCATGCGAGCATAGCTCGCATCCGCAGCTTCGGTATATAGCTTAGCCCCGTTACATCTTCCGCGCAGGACGACTCGATCAGTGAGCTATTACGCTTTCTTTAAAGGGTGGCTGCTTCTAAGCCAACCTCCTGACTGTTTTAGCCTTCCCACTTCGTTTCCCACTTAGCTATATTTGGGGACCTTAGCTGGCGGTCTGGGTTGTTTCCCTCTTGACACCGGACGTTAGCACCCGATGTCTGTCTCCCGTGATTGCACTCTTCGGTATTCGGAGTTTGCTATGGCGGGGTAATCTGCAATAGACCCCCCAACCATGACAGTGCTCTACCCCCGAAGGTGAGACACGAGGCACTACCTAAATAGTTTTCGGAGAGAACCAGCTATTTCCAAGTTTGTTTAGCCTTTCACCCCTATCCACAGCTCATCCCCTAACTTTTCAACGTTAGTGGGTTCGGACCTCCAGTACGTGTTACCGCACCTTCATCCTGGCCATGGATAGATCACTTGGTTTCGGGTCTACGCCCAGCAACTGAACGCCCTATTCGGACTCGCTTTCGCTACGCCTGCCCTATACGGTTAAGCTTGCTACTGAACGTAAGTCGCTGACCCATTATACAAAAGGTACGCCGTCACCCCTTACGAGGCTCCGACTGTTTGTATGCATGCGGTTTCAGGATCTATTTCACTCCCCTCCCGGGGTTCTTTTCGCCTTTCCCTCACGGTACTGGTTCACTATCGGTCGATCACGAGTATTTAGCCTTGGAGGATGGTCCCCCCATCTTCAGACAGGATTTCACGTGTCCCGCCCTACTTGTCGTACACTTAGTTCTTTCATACTGTTTTCGCCTACGGGGCTATCACCCGCTATGGCCGCACTTTCCAGAGCGTTCGGCTAACAATACAAATAAAGAGTACAAGGCTCATCCCATTTCGCTCGCCACTACTTTGGGAATCTCGGTTGATTTCTTTTCCTGCGGTTACTTAGATGTTTCAGTTCACCGCGTTCGCTTCGCATGGCCTATGTATTCAGCCATGGATACTCCAAAAGGAGTGGGTTTCCCCATTCGGACATCTACGGATCAAAGCTCGTTTGCCAGCTCCCCGTAGCTTTTCGCAGGCTACCGCGTCCTTCATCGCCTGTGATCGCCAAGGCATCCACCACATGCACTTGTTCGCTTGACCCTATAACGAGTCTGTCTCTCCGACAGTCGTTACAGGTTGAGTTTTCGCGTTGTGCCGTATTCCAATTGATGTCGGTCCGGCGTTAGCGCTTTAGCGCTTACGCTGGCCCCACTCCCGAAGGGAGTAGACCCGAATCATCTTGAGATACATCGATACAATCACAACCCGGATAGTTTTCACGTCCATCTCATAGACGCTTCCGCTATCCAAATTACTTACTTCTTCCAGATTGTTAAAGAACGACAGCCGATACGTACTACGTATCACTCTGACTGGCTCAATCGCCAATGACAAAAGTTCGACGTCGTCGAACGCTTGTCATTGAAGATTGGTGGAGGCAGACGGGATCGAACCGACGACCCCCTGCTTGCAAAGCAGGTGCTCTCCCAGCTGAGCTATGCCCCCATGTACAGAATATCCTCAGGTGTTAGCCGGTCGGCTTGGGGTACTCGTAAGCGCTAAAGCACTAACGATCACCGACACGTCAGACAATGGTGGGTCTGGTTGGATTCGAACCAACGACCCCCGCCTTATCAAGACGGTGCTCTAACCGACTGAGCTACAGACCCCTGAGTCTGTCTTTAATTTACAGCCGATAAGCGTGAGCGCTCAACTTCGCGAGATAGCTCTGGAAAGGAGGTGATCCAGCCGCACCTTCCGATACGGCTACCTTGTTACGACTTCACCCCAGTCATGAATCCTACCGTGGTGACCGTCCTCCTTGCGGTTAGACTAGCCACTTCTGGTAAAACCCACTCCCATGGTGTGACGGGCGGTGTGTACAAGACCCGGGAACGTATTCACCGCGGCATGCTGATCCGCGATTACTAGCGATTCCAGCTTCATGCACTCGAGTTGCAGAGTGCAATCCGGACTACGATCGGTTTTCTGGGATTAGCTCCCCCTCGCGGGTTGGCAACCCTCTGTTCCGACCATTGTATGACGTGTGAAGCCCTACCCATAAGGGCCATGAGGACTTGACGTCATCCCCACCTTCCTCCGGTTTGTCACCGGCAGTCTCCTTAGAGTGCTCTTGCGTAGCAACTAAGGACAAGGGTTGCGCTCGTTGCGGGACTTAACCCAACATCTCACGACACGAGCTGACGACAGCCATGCAGCACCTGTGTATCGGTTCTCTTTCGAGCACTCCCGCCTCTCAGCAGGATTCCGACCATGTCAAGGGTAGGTAAGGTTTTTCGCGTTGCATCGAATTAATCCACATCATCCACCGCTTGTGCGGGTCCCCGTCAATTCCTTTGAGTTTTAATCTTGCGACCGTACTCCCCAGGCGGTCAACTTCACGCGTTAGCTACGTTACTAAGGAAATGAATCCCCAACAACTAGTTGACATCGTTTAGGGCGTGGACTACCAGGGTATCTAATCCTGTTTGCTCCCCACGCTTTCGTGCATGAGCGTCAGTATTGGCCCAGGGGGCTGCCTTCGCCATCGGTATTCCTCCACATCTCTACGCATTTCACTGCTACACGTGGAATTCTACCCCCCTCTGCCATACTCTAGCCTGCCAGTCACCAATGCAGTTCCCAGGTTGAGCCCGGGGATTTCACATCGGTCTTAGCAAACCGCCTGCGCACGCTTTACGCCCAGTAATTCCGATTAACGCTCGCACCCTACGTATTACCGCGGCTGCTGGCACGTAGTTAGCCGGTGCTTATTCTTCCGGTACCGTCATCCCCCGGCTATATTAGAACCAAGGATTTCTTTCCGGACAAAAGTGCTTTACAACCCGAAGGCCTTCTTCACACACGCGGCATTGCTGGATCAGGCTTTCGCCCATTGTCCAAAATTCCCCACTGCTGCCTCCCGTAGGAGTCTGGGCCGTGTCTCAGTCCCAGTGTGGCTGGTCGTCCTCTCAGACCAGCTACTGATCGTCGCCTTGGTAGGCCTTTACCCCACCAACTAGCTAATCAGCCATCGGCCAACCCTATAGCGCGAGGCCCGAAGGTCCCCCGCTTTCATCCGTAGATCGTATGCGGTATTAATCCGGCTTTCGCCGGGCTATCCCCCACTACAGGACATGTTCCGATGTATTACTCACCCGTTCGCCACTCGCCACCAGGTGCAAGCACCCGTGCTGCCGTTCGACTTGCATGTGTAAGGCATGCCGCCAGCGTTCAATCTGAGCCAGGATCAAACTCTTCAGTTTAAACCTGTTACTGTTTTCGGTTCTTTCGAACCGGTCGCTCACTCAAAGCTGACAGGAATATGAATTGCTTCATAAACCTGACTTACTTTAGTGTGAGACTCTTGATACTTTCGCTATCTGATCCGAGGATCAGCTCGCTTCCATCAAGCGCCCACACTTATCGGCTGTTAATTTTTAAAGAGCATTTCTGCGAGGAACATCGTGTTTCTCAGCAGCGCTGCGTTTTCAGCAGCAGAGAAGCGAGATTATGAACCGTGTTTCGCAGATCGTCAACAACTTTTTGAACTACTTCGTTGCGACTGCGGGGTCCATCTTCCTGCGCCAGCCGTGAGCGGCAACTGCTGCACACCACCGACTTCGCTTCCCCTCTTCCGCGCCGCGTTTCCGTTAGCGCGAAAGAGGCGTGATTCTATGCACCCGCCCGCATCTCCGCAAGCCCCTTTGTGAAATTATTTTGAAAAAGCCTCCGTGCGCTGCCGCGCACGGTGGCTTGGGGCTCGACGGGCCGGGTGTCGCTGCTGACCTCCGGGCCGCCGGCAGCGCTTCACTCTATATATAGAAGGGTGTCACTTGCCGCCCATGGCAGCCAGGATCTGCTCGACCGGTACCGCGTCGGCCATCGCCGTGTAGCCCGCGTCGCTCGGGTGAATGCCGTCACCGCTATCGTACCGGCGCTGCAGCACGCTCGGGCGCGCCGGATCGCGCAGCACCGCGTCGAAGTCGACCACGCCGTCGAACCCGCCGCCGCTCCGGATCCAGCGGTTCACCTCGAGCCGGATCGCCTCGCGCCCGGCCGGCAAATCCGCCGGAGTGAGCGTCGCGCCGAAGACCTTCACGCCCTGGCGGTGCGCCGCCTCGATCAGCCGGCGATAGCCGTCGATCAGCGACGCGGCCGTGACCTGCGTATGCGGATGGTCGCAATCGAGCCCCGCGCGCGGCGGCATCGCCGCGAAGTTGATGTCGTTGATCCCGATCAGCACGACCGCGGCCTTCACGCCTGCGCGCGACAGCGCATCGCGCTCGAACCGCGACGCCAGCGACGTGCCGTAGCACGCGGAATCGCTGAGTAGCCGGTTCCCGCTGATGCCCAGATTCACGACGCCGATCGAATCGGCGCCCGACGCCGTCAGCCGACGCGTCAGCGCGTCCGGCCAGCGGCGGTTCCGGTTTACGCTCGAACGCAGTCCGTCGGTAATCGAGTCGCCGATCGCGGCTACGCTGGCTCGCGCGGAACCCGCTTCGACGGCCAGCTCGGTCACCCATGCATATTGGGTAAAACGGGTGCGGAACGTGGCGGCGCCGGGATCGTTCACGTGATCGCCCGGCGCAGAGACATAGTTGAACTGGTTCGACACGCGGTGCCAGACCGTCATCCGCTGATTCGGCCCCATCTGGAGACTGATTGCATACGGCTGCCCCGCTGTCACGTCGATCGCAGCCGGATCGCTTTCGAGTTCCTGGCCCGGGGCGAGCGTGACCGATACCTTGCCGCCGAACCGGACCGGCACGGCCGCGCTGTCGGCGAGCGCAGCGCCGTCGCCAGCGCGCGCGAGGCTCGCAGCCTCGACGACCAGCGGGGCGCGACCGTATGCATTGCTCACGCGAATCCGCGCAGCCCGTCCCGACACCGTCGGGTAGACGATCTGGCGCACGGTCCGCCCGGCCACGTCGGGCGCGCGATAGAGCGGCGGCGGCGCAGCAAGGTCGGGAATCGGCTGCAGCGCGGTCGCCCACGCGGCAACCCATCCTGCCGGCGCGGCCGAAGCCGCGAGCGGCGACACGAAAACGGCCGCACCCAGCACGGCCGCGGCGAAACTGCTTCGGAATGACATCGGCAAAATCCTCATCGGAAAGCGGGCATTGTGCCGCAGAAGGCGCGGGACCCACGCGCCGGTCCGCACTCGCGCCACCCGATCGCGCCCCGACGTCCCTCGTTTACCCGAGTCTCGCCGCAATTCCACAAGAAATTTATTAACCGACCGGTCGGTTGGTTTATACTTCGCACACATTCAACCGGACGAGACCCTTCGCCATGTACACGCAATCCCTCGACATCCCCGGCAACGTCGCGCCGCTCGACGTCGCAGCCGAGTCGCCCGAGCAGGCGCGGTTCGATGCGGTGATGGCCGCGGACGGCAAGATCGAACCGCAGGACTGGATGCCCGACGCCTATCGCAAGACGCTGGTTCGCCAGATCTCGCAGCACGCGCATTCGGAAGTCGTCGGCATGCTGCCGGAAGGCAACTGGATCTCGCGCGCGCCGAGCCTGAAGCGCAAGGCGATCCTGCTCGCGAAGGTCCAGGACGAAGCCGGCCACGGCCTCTATCTTTATAGCGCGGCCGAAACGCTCGGCGTGTCGCGCGATTCGCTGATCGACGCGCTGCACGCAGGCAAGGCGAAATACTCGAGCATCTTCAACTACCCGACGCCGACCTGGGCCGACGTCGGCGTGATCGGCTGGCTCGTCGACGGCGCCGCGATCATGAACCAGATCCCGCTGTGCCGCTGCACGTACGGCCCGTACGCGCGCGCGATGATCCGCGTGTGCAAGGAAGAGTCGTTCCACCAGCGCCAGGGTTTCGACGCACTGCTGTCGATGATGAAGGGCAGCGACGCGCAGCGCGCGATGGTCCAGCAGGCCGTGAACCGCTGGTGGTGGCCGGTGCTGATGATGTTCGGCCCGAGCGACGCCGATTCGGTCCACAGCAGCCAGTCCGCGAAATGGGGCATCAAGCGGATCTCGAACGACGACCTGCGGCAGAAGTTCGTCGACGCGACGGTCGACCAGGCGAAGGTGCTCGGCGTCACGCTGCCCGATCCCGACCTGAAATGGAACGACGCGCGCGGCCACCATGACTACGGCACGATCGACTGGGACGAATTCTGGCGCGTGGTCAACGGCGACGGCCCGTGCAACAAGGAACGCCTCGCGACCCGCGTGAAAGCGCACGAGGACGGCGCATGGGTGCGCGAAGCCGCGCTCGCGCACGAAGCGAAGCGCCGCGCCCGCGCCGAACAGCACGCCGCCTGAGCGGCAACCATCGAATTCAGGAATCAGGAGAAAGTGATGAACAAGGAATGGCCGATCTGGGAAGTGTTCGTGCGCAGCAAGCAGGGCCTCGACCACAAGCATTGCGGCAGCCTGCACGCCGCCGACGCGTCGATGGCGCTGCGCATGGCGCGCGACGTCTACACGCGCCGCCAGGAAGGCGTGAGCATCTGGGTGGTGCCGTCGTCGGCGATCACCGCATCGGATCCGAACGAGAAGGCCGAACTGTTCGAACCGGCGGGCGACAAGATCTACCGTCACCCGACGTTCTACACGCTGCCCGACGAAGTCAACCACATGTAACGCCCGCGCCATGACGATCACGCCCGAACACCTCTCCTACGTGCTGCGCCTCGCGGACAACGCGCTGATCCTCGGTCAGCGCAACGCCGAATGGTGCGGCCACGGCCCGATCCTCGAGGAAGACATCGCGCTTACCAACATGAGCCTCGACCTCATCGGCCAGGCGCGCATGCTGTATACGCACGCGGCCGAACTCGAGCGCCAGCTCACCGGCGCGACGAAGACGGAAGACGACTACGCGTACTTCCGTACCGAGCGCGAGTTCGCGAACTTCACGCTCGCCGAGCTGCCGCACTACGGCCCGGTCGCCGGCACCGCGCACGCCGACAAGGACTACGCGGTGACGATCGTGCGCAACTTCCTTTACGCGGCGCTGATGCTCCACGTGTGGAGCGCGCTGGAAACGTCGACCGACACGCAGCTCGCTGCGATCGCCGCGAAATCGGTGAAGGAAACCCGCTATCACGTGCAGCACGCACGCGAGTGGCTCGTTCGGCTCGGCGACGGCACCGACGAATCGCACCGTCGCGCACAGGATGCGCTCGACTACCTCACCCCGTACACGCGCGAATTCTTCGCCGCCGATGCGATCGACGACGCGATCGCCGCACCGGGCATCGGCCCGGCGCCGGCCACGCTCGAAGCCGCATGGCGCGCGGACGTGGACGATGCGCTCGCCGAGGCGACGCTCACGCTGCCGGCGCCCGTGATGCATGTGACGACCGGCAAGCAGGGCGAGCACTCGGAGCACATGGGTTATCTGCTTGCAGAAATGCAGAGCCTCGCGCGCCAGCACCCCGGCGCGACCTGGTAACCGGCCAACGCCACGGAGCCCGACGATGTCCGTCCAGACCGCCGCCCCCGCCGACGCCGCGCCCGCCGCGCGTCACGACGATCCGCTGCTCGCCCGCGCATGGGACGTGCTGGAAGCCGTACCCGATCCGGAGATTCCGGTCGTGTCGATCCGCGAGCTCGGCATCCTGCGTGACGTCCGCCGTGCGGACGACGGCCTGCTCGAAGTCGTGATCACGCCGACCTACTCGGGCTGCCCGGCCATGTCGCAGATCGCGGAGGACGTCGCTGCCGCCCTGCAGGCGGCCGACCTCCCGCCGCACCGGATCGAAACGGTGCTCGCGCCCGCATGGACGACCGACTGGATCACGCAGGAAGCGCGCGACAAGCTGCGCGCGTACGGCATCGCGCCGCCGGTCGGCCAGTGCGGCAGCGCAGCGCAGCGGGAAAACGTCGTGCGTTTCGTGCCGCGGCCCGTCGCGGCGCCCGCCTGCCCACGCTGCGGCTCGGCCCGCACCGAGCGTCTCGCGCAATTCGCATCCACGGCCTGCAAGGCGCTGTATCGCTGCGTCGACTGCCGCGAACCCTTCGACTACTTCAAACCCTACTGAAATGAAACAGCCCCCACGCTCTCTTCATTCGCTGCCCCCCGAGGGGGCGGTCGCCCCCCTTGGAGCGGCCCGGCGGGGGTCGGCGACCCCGCAATTTCATCCGCTGCGTATCCGCGACGTGCGGCCCGAGACCGCCGACGCCGTCACCGTCTCGTTCGACGTGCCGCCCGAGCTGCGCGACGCGTACCGCTTCACGCAGGGCCAGTTCGTCACGCTGAAGACCCACATCGACGGCGAGGAGACGCGCCGCTCGTATTCGATCTGCGTCGGCACGACGGACTACGACCGCGACGGCGAACTGCGCATCGGCATCAAGCGCGTGCGCGGCGGCCGCTTCTCGAATTTCGCGTTCGATACGCTGAAGCCGGGCCACACGATCGACGTGATGACACCGGACGGCCGCTTCTTCACGCACCTGAATGCCGACCACGGCAAGCAGTACATCGCGTTCTCCGGCGGCTCGGGGATCACGCCGGTGCTGGCGATCGTGAAGACGACGCTCGAACTCGAGCCGCGCAGCACGTTCACGCTGATCTACGGCAATCGCAGCGTCGACGCGATCATGTTCGCGGAGGAGCTCGAGGACCTGAAGAACCGCTACATGAACCGCTTCGTCCTCTATCACGTGCTGTCGGACGACCAGCAGGACGTCGAGCTGTTCAACGGCGTGCTCGACCAGGCGAAATGCGCGGCATTCCTCGACACGCTGATGCCGGCCGACGCGATCGACGAGGCATTCATCTGCGGCCCCGCGCCGATGATGGACGCGGCCGAAGCGGCGCTGAAGGAAGCTGGCGTGCCGCAGGCGAAGGTGCATGTCGAGCGCTTCGGCACGCCGCTGCCGCAGGCCGGCGCGCCGGTGGTCGAGATCACCGACCAGACGCCGGCCGCCGACCTCGAAATCGTGCTCGACGGCAAGAAGCGCAAGCTGCGCCTGCCGTACGAAGGCGTGAGCCTGCTCGATGTCGGCCTGCGCGCAGGCCTCGCGCTGCCTTACGCGTGCAAGGGCGGCGTGTGCTGCACGTGCCGCGCGAAGGTGATCGAAGGCGAAGTGCGGATGGAGAAGAACTACACGCTCGAGGAGCACGAAGTGAAGGACGGTTTCGTGCTCACGTGCCAGTGCCACCCGGTCAGCGACAAGGTCGTCGTGAGCTACGACGAACGTTGAGCGGCGTCGCGTCGCAGCGCCGGACGGTTTCTCGCCGTCACACATCTCGCTTACACTAGGGGCCGCCGGCCGGCTGGACATCGCAACGTCCGCCCGGCCGGCGGTTTTCTTTTGTTGACGACAGGCCGATGAGTACCATTCATGTGATTCAGGGCGGCACCGCCGCCGCGTCGCTGTGCGAGGCGCTCGCGCAAGCCGGACGCGACGAGCGCGTCGTCGGATTGCTCGACGATCTCGGCGTCGGGCCGCTCAAGGGCGCCGACGAGACGCCCGACACGCGCGCCGCCTTCTGGCAGCGCGTGATCGGCGACCAGATCCCCGACTGGAACGCGGAAATCGAAGGCGAGTTCGCGCGCCTCGACCAGCTCGCGATGGATACCGGCCAGGTGGTCGTGTGGCACGCACCGAGCGTCGGCGACAAGCTGCTGCTGCGCCGCGTCGCCTATCACCTGCGCAATGTCCCGCAGCGCCTGAACGAGGTGCGGCTGTCGGCCGCCGATCTCGACTCGGCGCAACGCGCGTCGCTGTCGCGCACCGACCAGGCGTGCTCGACCGGGATGTTCTCGCCCGCGGAACTGGCGCGGAAACGGCCGGTGGCCGCACCGATCTCGGTGCTGCGCATCGGCCGCCTCGCGCTCGAATGGCAGGAGGCGAAGCACCTGAACGCCGAACTTCGCTATTGGGTCAGCAACACGATCAAGAGCGGCTACTACGCCGATCTCGACGCGCTGATCATCTCGCGCGCGGAAACCGACTGGCTGCCCGCGCGACGCCTCGTCGGCGGCATCATGGCCGACGCCGACCGCGGCGGCCTGTTCGTCAGCGACTCGATCGCCTGGTGGCGCTGCCGCGAACTCGCGGCAGCCGGCAGGCTCGAGCTGCAGGACGACGCGCCCGGCGCCCTCTCTTCCACGCAGGTGCGCGCGGCCACCGCGCACCGCTAATCTTCCGCATTCGACCATGGCCCGTACCCGAGCGCCCGACCACGAATCCCAGCGCGAGCAGATCCTCGATCTTGCCGCCGAAAAATTCGCGCAGACGAGCTACCCGAGCACGTCGATGTCCGATCTCGCGACCGCGAGCGGCACGTCGAAGGCACGCCTCTATCACTACTACGAGAGCAAGGAAGCGATCCTGTTCGATCTGCTCGACCGCTACACGAAGCGGCTGATGCTGATCATCGCCGAGGTGGAAGGGGCGAGCCAGCGGCGCGGCCTCAGCGAACGCGACGCGTTCGCCGAGCTCGTGCGCGCGTTCCTTGCCGAATACGAGACGTCGCACAGCCGTCATGTCGCGCTGCTCAACGACGTGAAGTATCTCGAGGACGCGCAGCGCGAGATCGTGCTCGACCGCCAGCGCGATATCGTCGCCGCGTTCACGCGGCAGCTCGCGCGCGCGTACCCGGACCGCATCTCGAAGGAAAACCAGACATCCGTGACGATGATGGTGTTCGGGATGATCAACTGGACGTTCACGTGGCTGAAGCCGGGCGGCCGTCTCGGCTACCGCGACTTCGCCGAGCAGGTGATCGACCTGATCGAACGCGGACTGTCGACGGCGACCTGATTGCCGCACAGCAGCAAGCGTTGCACGACGGGCACACTGCGGCCGTCCGTCGCGCATTTCATATGACAAAATTTAAATCCGTTAAAAATCAAATAGATACGAGCTTAACTAAGCGGATTTAGAATTCATCCTCCAGCACAAATAAGGTTAAATACGGGTTTTCCCCAATCCAGGGGCCGACGGTCGGGTAAAATGCTGTTGCGTTGCACAACCCGCTGTATGGTCACACATTGAGGAACCCACGATGAACACGCAATTGAACGGCCCTGCCGATGTCGTCGGCACCGCCGGTAGTGCGCCGGTTCTCGTCAGGGAACTGGCTTCCAAAGACCGTGAGCAGATGCTCACCCACTTTCTCTCGCTCGACGAAGAGGACCGCCTGCTGCGCTTCGGCCAGATGGTGCCCGACCACGTGATCGAGAACTATGTCCGCACGATCGACTTCGGTCGCGATACCGTGTTCGGCGTGTTCGACCACGAACTCGAACTGATCGGCGTCGGTCACCTGGCCTACCTGCCGGCCGAGGGCGACAAGCGCACGGCCGAATTCGGCGTGTCGGTGCTCGAAAGTGCACGCGGCCGCGGCGTCGGCTCGAAGCTGTTCGAGCGCGCGGCGATCCGCAGCCGCAACACGCACGTGACGATGCTGTACATGCACTGCCTGTCGCGTAACGCGACAATGATGCACATCGCGAAGAAGTCCGGGATGCGGATCGAGTACGCGTACGGCGAAGCCGATGCGTACCTGTCGCTGCCGCCGGCCGACCACTCGACGATCATCGCCGAGATGCTGCAGGAACAGGCTGCGGTGTTCGACTACGCGCTGAAGCGCCAGGCGCACCGCACGTCGAAGTTCATCGAATCGCTGATGCCCGCCGCGCTGACGGCGTAACATCGGCCGACCGGGCCGCGCCACAGCGGCGCGCCCGGCCCCCTTTTCCCCTTCCCCGCCATCGCGGCGCGCTAGCGTACCGAACGAATCGGCAACGCCGTCGTCTCCTTGAAGCATTCGAGCGAAAAGCTCGTCTTCACGTCGATGACCGACGGGTGATGCAGCAAATGCTCCTGCACGAAGCGGGAGAAATGCGCCATGTCCTCGACCTGCACGCGCAGCAGGTAATCCATGTCTCCCGTCATCGCGTGGCACGCGACCACTTCCGGCCACGTCTGCACGGCCGCGCGAAACAGCTCCGCATGGGTCGCGCCCGCGCGCGCCGACGTCTCGTCGGCCCGGACCGGCGCCAGGCCGCCGCGCTTCTCGAGCCGCACGCTCACGTAAGCGAGCAGGTCGAGCCCGAGCTTCTGCGGATCCAGCAGCGCGACATAGCCGGTGATCACGCCGATCTCCTCGAGCCGCCGGATCCGCCGCAGGCACGGGCTCGGCGACAGATTCACGCGCTCGGCGATCTCCTGGTTCGACAGGCGCCCGTTCTCCTGAAGAATCGCGAGAATCCGCCGGTCGATGGCATCCAATTCGGCTTTCGCCATCTTCTGCCCTCCATTGATTATTTAGAGACTGGAAATTGCGCCATCGTAGGCACGGACGATTAAATTCGCAAGTTTCCGCTCGCGGCTGCCCGCTACACTCTGTCGCACGTACCGATTCGCGGCGCACGCCGATACGTGTGCAGCGTTCGACATCGAACAGGCCGGGCACGCGCACGCCGCGCCGGCCGATCGCCCCGCACAGGAGACAAGACATGCAGATCCCCAACTGGGACAACCCCGTCGGCACCGACGGCTTCGAATTCATCGAATACACGGCACCGGACCCGAAAGCGCTCGGACAACTGTTCGAACGGATGGGTTTCACCGCGATCGCGCGCCACCGCCACAAGGACGTGACGGTCTACCGCCAGGGCGACATCAACTTCATCATCAACGCCGAACCCGATTCGTTCGCACAACGCTTCGCGCGCCTGCACGGCCCGTCGATCTGCGCGATCGCGTTCCGCGTGCAGGACGCCGCGAAGGCGTACAAGCACGCGCTCGAACTCGGTGCATGGGGCTTCGACAACAAGACGGGCCCGATGGAGCTGAACATCCCGGCGATCAAGGGCATCGGCGATTCGCTGATCTACTTCGTCGACCGCTGGCGCGGCAAGAACGGCGCGCAGCCGGGCTCGATCGGCGACATCAGCATCTATGACGTCGACTTCGAGCCGATCGCCGGCGCGAACCCGAACCCGGTCGGTCACGGCCTCACCTACATCGACCACCTGACGCACAACGTGCATCGCGGCCGCATGCAGGAATGGGCCGAGTTCTACGAACGCCTGTTCAACTTCCGCGAAGTGCGCTACTTCGACATCGAAGGCAAGGTGACGGGCGTGAAGTCGAAGGCAATGACGTCGCCGTGCGGCAAGATCCGCATCCCGATCAACGAGGAAGGCTCGGACACGGCCGGCCAGATCCAGGAATACCTCGACGCGTACCACGGCGAAGGCATCCAGCACATCGCGCTCGGCACGAACGACATCTACGGCGCGGTCGACGGGCTGCGCGGCAAGGAAGTGAAGCTGCTCGACACGATCGACACGTATTACGAGCTGGTCGACCGCCGCGTGCCGGACCACGGCGAATCGCTGGACGAACTGAAGAAGCGCAAGATCCTGATCGACGGCGCGCGCGACGACCTGCTGCTGCAGATCTTCACCGAGAACCAGATCGGGCCGATCTTCTTCGAGATCATCCAGCGCAAGGGCAACCAGGGCTTCGGCGAGGGCAACTTCAAGGCGCTGTTCGAATCGATCGAGCTCGACCAGATCCGCCGCGGCGTCGTGCAGGACAAGGCCTGACGCGTCCGGCGCGCGGCGGCCCGGGCAACCGGGCCGGCCGCACGTTCCGGCGGCACAAAGAAAAAGGGCGGGAATCCCGGGATTCCCGCCCTTTTTGCATTCCGGCGCGGCCTGCAGGCCGCGCGACCGGATCAACGCGCGTTCGCCTTCGACTCGACGACGCGCTCGGCCG
This sequence comes from Burkholderia sp. S-53, assembly GCF_025560745.1. Lineage (NCBI taxonomy): Bacteria > Pseudomonadati > Pseudomonadota > Betaproteobacteria > Burkholderiales > Burkholderiaceae > Burkholderia > Burkholderia sp. S-53. The sequence goes on along the minus strand of NZ_CP090483.1, from coordinate 314,458 downwards.
CCGGCTGCGCGACGGCGTCCTGGGCCGGCACGATCTGGCGCATCTGCGCGCCGGCTGCCGCCCGTGCGCTCGCGCCTTGCGCGCGCACCGGGCCGGTCATCGCGAAAAACGCGGCGGACACGATCAGGAAACTCTGGATATGACGTGTGTTCATTGCACCTCCTGTAAAACTGCCGGCGCCTCCCCGATTGCGTCGAAACGAACCGACGCGGCCGGGCACCTCCGGCAGGCCGACAAGATTAACGGCATTTGCCCGCAGATGGCGCCGGCTTTACATGCATTTACATGATGTAACGCATCATCACGCCCTTTTTCTTGCTGCGCCGCCGCATTCCGGCCGACGGGCGGCGGGTTTGCCCCAGTGCTACCATCGCTTAAAACCGGCCAATATGCCGGCCACTGCCGACGCGTTCACAAGACGCCGGAGCAGTCGAGTTTTGGTGATCCCAAACTGGGTGGAGGAGACTGTTAATGAATGCCCCGCTAGACGCAGGCCAACGCGCGTCGCTAGAAGCCGCGCTGAAGTCCGTCACGCTTGATGACAAATACACACTGGAACGCGGTCGCGCGTACATGAGCGGCATCCAGGCCCTCGTGCGCCTGCCGATGCTCCAGCAGGAACGCGACCGCGCCGCCGGTCTCAATACGGCCGGCTTCATCTCCGGCTATCGCGGCTCGCCGCTCGGCGGCCTCGATCTGTCGCTCTGGAAGGCCAAGCAGTACCTGGCGGCCCACCAGATCGTGTTCCAGCCCGGCATCAACGAAGATCTGGCCGCCACCGCCGTGTGGGGCTCGCAGCAGGTGAACCTGTACCCCGGCGCGAAGCACGACGGCGTGTTCGGCATGTGGTACGGCAAGGGCCCGGGCGTCGACCGCACCGGCGACGTCTTCAAGCACGCGAACTCGGCCGGCTCGTCGCAGCACGGCGGCGTGCTGGTACTCGCCGGCGACGACCACGCGGCGAAATCGTCGACGCTCGCGCACCAGTCCGAACACATCTTCAAGGCCTGCGGGCTGCCCGTACTGTTCCCGTCCAACGTGCAGGAATATCTCGATTTCGGCCTGCACGGCTGGGCGATGAGCCGTTATTCGGGCCTGTGGGTCGCGCTCAAGTGCGTGACGGACGTCGTCGAATCGTCGGCGTCGGTCGACATCGACCCGCATCGCACCGAGATCGTGCTGCCGACCGACTTCATCATGCCGGACGGCGGCCTGAACATCCGCTGGCCCGACCCGCCGCTCGTGCAGGAAGCGCGGCTGCTCGACTACAAGTGGTATGCAGCGCTCGCGTATGTGCGCGCGAACAAGCTCGACCGGATCGAGATCGACTCGCCGAGCGCGCGCTTCGGGATCATGACCGGCGGCAAGGCGTACCTCGACGTGCGCCAGGCGCTGACCGACCTCGGCCTCGACGACGACACCTGCGCGCGGATCGGCATCCGGCTCTACAAGGTCGGCTGCGTGTGGCCGCTCGAAGCGCAGGGCGCGCAGGCCTTCGCGCGCGGCCTCGACGAGATTCTCGTCGTCGAGGAAAAGCGCCAGATCCTCGAATACGCGATCAAGGAAGAGCTGTACAACTGGCCCGACGCGCAACGGCCTCGCGTGTTCGGCAAGTTCGACGAGAAGGACGGCGCCGGCGGCGAATGGTCGGTGCCGATGGGCAACTGGCTGCTGCCCGCGCATTACGAACTGTCGCCCGCGATCATCGCGAAGGCGATCGCGACGCGCCTCGAGAAGTTCGAGCTGCCGTCCGACGTGCGCGCGCGCATCGCCGCGCGGCTCGCGGTGATCAACGCGAAGGAAATGGCGCTCGCGAAGCCGCACGTGCAGACCGAGCGCAAGCCGTGGTTCTGCTCGGGCTGCCCGCACAACACGTCGACCAACGTGCCGGAAGGCTCGCGCGCGATCGCCGGCATCGGCTGCCACTACATGACCGTGTGGATGGACCGCAGCACGAGCACCTTCAGCCAGATGGGCGGCGAAGGCGTGCCGTGGATCGGCCAGGCGCCGTTCACGGACGAGAAGCACGTGTTCGCGAACCTCGGCGACGGCACCTATTTCCACTCGGGCCTGCTGGCGGTGCGCGCGGCGATCTCGTCGAAAGCGAACATCACCTACAAGATCCTCTACAACGACGCGGTCGCGATGACGGGCGGCCAGCCGGTCGACGGCGTGCTGACGGTGCCGCAGATCACGCACCAGCTCGCATCCGAAGGCGCGAAGAAGATCGTGATCGTCACCGACGAGCCGGAGAAGTACGACGGCCAGAAGGCGCTGCTCGCGCCGGGCGTGACGATCCATCACCGCGACCAGCTCGACGACGTGCAGCGCGAGCTGCGCGAGATCGCCGGCACGACGATCCTGATCTACGACCAGACCTGCGCGACCGAGAAGCGCCGCCGCCGCAAGCGCGGCACCTATCCGGACCCGGCCAAGCGCGTCGTGATCAACGACGCGGTATGCGAAGGCTGCGGCGACTGCTCGGTGCAGTCGAACTGCCTGTCGGTCGAGCCGCTGGAAACCGAGTTCGGCACGAAGCGCCAGATCAACCAGTCGAGCTGCAACAAGGACTTCTCGTGCGTGAAGGGCTTCTGCCCGAGCTTCGTCACGGTCGAGGGCGGCCAGTTGAAGAAGCCGAAGGCGGTTTCGGTCGACGGCGCCGCACTGCCGCCGATCCCGGAACCGACGCTGCCGGACATCGACCGGGCCTACGGCGTGCTCGTCACGGGCGTCGGCGGCACGGGCGTCGTCACGATCGGCGCGCTGCTCGGGATGGCCGCGCACCTCGAGAACAAGGGCGTGACCGTGCTCGACGTCACCGGCCTCGCGCAGAAAGGCGGCGCCGTGATGAGCCACGTGCAGATCTCGCACGCGCCGACCGACATCCACGCGACACGGATCGCGATGGGCGAAGCCGACCTCGTGATCGGCTGCGACGCGATCGTCACGTCCGGCGACGAGTGCACGTCGCGGATGCGGCACGACACGACGCGCGTGGTCGTCAACAGCGCGCAGACGCCGACCGCCGAGTTCATCAAGAACCCGAATTGGGCGTTCCCCGGCGTGTCCGCGGAGAACGACATCCGCGCGGCGGCCGGCGAAGCCGTCGATTTCATCGACGCGAACCGCTTCGCGGTTGCGCTGCTCGGCGACGCGATCTACACGAACCCGTTCGTGCTCGGCTACGCGTGGCAGAAAGGCTGGCTGCCGCTCACGCTCGCGTCGCTCGAACGCGCGATCGAGCTGAACGCCGTGTCGGTCGAAAAGAACCGCGCGGCCTTCGACTGGGGCCGTCGCGCCGCGTACGACCTTGCCAGCGTGAAGCAGGCCGCGGCCGGCGATGCACGCCCCGCGCAAGGCGCCACGGTGATCGCGCTGCACACGAAGAAAGCGGTCGACGCGCTGATCGCGAAACGCGTGGAATTCCTCACCGCGTACCAGAACGCCGCGTACGCATCCCGCTATGCGACGTTCGTCGACAAGGTGCGCGCGGCCGAGCGCGCGCTGGCGGACGGCGACACGGTGCAGGAGCAACTGACCGAAGCGGTCGCGCGCAACCTGTTCAAGCTGATGGCGTACAAGGACGAATACGAGGTCGCGCGGCTGCAGTCCGATCCCGCGTTCCTCGCGCGGCTGTCCGCGCAGTTCGAAGGCGACTGGAAGCTGAAGTTCCACCTCGCGCCGCCGCTGTTCGCGAAGACGGACGCGCACGGCCATCTCGTGAAGAAGGCGTACGGCCCGTGGATGATGTCGGCGTTCCGGTGGCTCGCGAAGGCGAAGTTCCTGCGCGGCACGGGGCTCGACCCGTTCGGCCGCACCGAGGAGCGCCGCACCGAGCGTGCGCTGATCGGCGAGTACGAAGCGCTGATCGGCGAAGTGCTCGGCAAACTGAACGCGGCCAACCGCCCGCTCGCGCTCGAGCTCGCGGCGCTGCCGGACGGCATTCGCGGCTACGGCCACGTGAAGGAGAACAACCTGCGCGCGGTACGCCTGAAGTGGGACACGCTGCTCGCGAAGTGGCGTTCGCCGACGGGTGGCCAGTCGCACCAGCAGGTCGCGTAACGGCGCGCGGCGGGCGTTCGCGGTTCGGACGCCCGCCCGCGCCGGCAGCGGTTCACGATAAAAAAACGCCACGGAACGCAGGTTCCGTGGCGTTTTTCATTGCGCCGCGCGTGAAGCGCGGCACACGCGGGCGCGAACTTACTTCGTGTTCACGTTCGCGGCGGCAACGGCCGTCATGTTGATGATCCGGCGCACGGTCGCGGCCGGCGTCAGGATGTGGACCGGCTGCGCCGCGCCGAGCAGGAACGGGCCGACCGTCACGCCTTCGCCGCCGACCATCTTCAGCAGGTTGTACGCGATGTTCGCGGCTTCGACGTTCGGCATGATCAGCAGGTTCGCTTCGCCCGACAGCGTCGTGCCCGGGAATGCCTGCTTGCGGATCACTTCCGACAGCGCCGCGTCGCCGTGCATTTCGCCGTCGACTTCCAGGTTCGGCGCACGTTCGGCGATCAGCTTGCGAGCCTCGGCCATCCGGCGCGACGACGACGACGGCGCGCTGCCGAAGTTCGAGTTCGACAGCAGCGCGGCCTTCGGCGCGATGCCGAAGCGCTCGATCTCGGCCGCGGCCTGGATCGTCATGTCGGCGAGCTGTTCGGCGCTCGGCAGTTCGTTCACGTACGTGTCGCACAGGAACAGGTTGCGGCCCGGCAGCATCAGCAGGTTCATCGCCGCGAAGTGCTCGGCGCCCTTCGCGCGGCCCAGCACCTGCTCGATGAACTTCAGGTGGCTGTGGAACGTGTCGATCATCCCGCAGATCATCCCGTCCGCGTCGCCCAGGTGCACGAGCATCGCGCCGATCAGCGTGTTGAACTTGCGCATCGCGGCCTTTGCGACTTCCGGCGTCACGCCGTCGCGCGCAGCGATGTCGTGGTACGCCTGCCAGTAGCGGTGGTAACGCGTGTCGTCTTCCGGATTGACGATTTCGAAGTCGACACCGGCCTTCAGCTTCGAACCGATCTTCTGCAGGCGCATCTCGACGACCGACGGGCGGCCGACGATGATCGGCTGCGCGATCTTTTCCTGCAGCACGAACTGCGCGGCGCGCAGCACGCGCTCGTCCTCGCCCTCGGCGAACACGATGCGGGCCTGCTTCTTCTTCGCGGTCGCGAACACCGGGCGCATCACCATGCCGGTACGGTAGACGGTGGCGCCGAGCTGCTCGCGGTATGCGTCCATGTCCTGGATCGGGCGCGTCGCGACGCCCGAATCCATCGCGGCCTGCGCGACGGCCGGCGCGATCTTGATGATCAGGCGCGGGTCGAACGGCTTCGGGATCAGGTAGTCGGGCCCGAATTCGAGCGAGTGGCCTTCATACGCCTTCGCGACTTCCTCGCTCTGGTCGGTTTCCTGGGCCAGCTCGGCGATCGCGCGCACGCACGCGAGCTTCATTTCTTCCGTGATCGTCGTCGCGCCGACGTCGAGCGCGCCGCGGAAGATGAACGGGAAGCACAGCACGTTGTTGACCTGGTTCGGGTAGTCCGAACGGCCGGTCGCGACGATCGCGTCCGGGCGCACGGCCTTCGCGTCTTCCGGGCGGATTTCCGGTTCCGGGTTCGCGAGCGCCAGGATCAGCGGCCGGTCGCCCATCGTCTTGACCATGTCCTGCTTCAGCACGCCCGCGCTCGAGCAGCCGAGGAACACGTCCGCGCCGACGATCGCGTCGGCGAGCGTGCGTGCGTCGGTGGTCGCCGCATAGCGCTGCTTCGACGGATCGAGATTGCCGCGCCCTTCGTAGATCACGCCCTTCGAATCGGCGACGAGGATGTTCGACTTCGTCAGGCCGAGGTTCACCAGCAGGTCCAGACACGCGATGGCCGCGGCGCCGGCGCCCGAGCACACGAGCTTCACTTCGGACAGCTTCTTGCCGACGACCTTCAGGCCGTTCAGGATCGCGGCCGACGCGATGATCGCGGTGCCGTGCTGGTCATCGTGGAAGACGGGGATCTTCATGCGCTCGCGCAGCTTCTGCTCGATGTAGAAGCATTCCGGCGCCTTGATGTCCTCGAGGTTGATGCCGCCGAGCGTCGGCTCGAGCATCGCGATCGCCTCGACGAGTTTGTCGGGGTCGGACTCCGACAGTTCGATGTCGAACACGTCGATGCCCGCGAATTTCTTGAAGAGGCAGCCCTTGCCTTCCATCACCGGCTTCGCGGCGAGCGGGCCGATGTTGCCGAGCCCGAGCACGGCCGTGCCGTTCGTGATGACGCCGACGAGGTTGCCGCGCGACGTGTACTTCTGCGCGTCGAGCGGATCGGCGTGGATCGCCTCGCACGCCGCGGCGACGCCCGGCGAATACGCGAGCGACAGATCGAGCTGGTTCGACAGCGGTTTCGTCGGAGTGACCGAAATCTTGCCGGGTTTCGGGTTCAGGTGATAAGCGAGAGCGGCCTGCTTCAGTTGTTCGTCCATGATTGACCTGCGAGAGACATGCGAAATTTTGACGGTTCAGTACACAGCACCTTCGGCCGCGTCTGCTTGAATCGAGGGGGTGGTCGACTGAGAGACGGCACGCGGCGCGCCGGGTCGGCGCGCCATCGAACCTTGGCGGGTGGCAAGAGGAAAGTACAAAGTACTGAACGATTTCTAAGGGTCGCCTAGTGTACACCCCGCGCATGACGCGCGTTGGTGCAGCGCCGCATCCCCGGCATCGGTACGCGAGCGGTCCGCCCCTGTTTGTTTCGCCGGTGGTGAGCCGCACCGCGAACCTGCGCGAATTCCGCCGAAAACCGGCCTGAATCGGGTAAAATAGCGGGCTACGCGCGCAGCGATGCGATTGGCCCTCCGATCGCGCCCCGGCCCCCTGGGCAGGTTCCCCTTGCTGCGCCATCGGGCCCGCGCCCGCTCCTCGCTCAACACCCAAGGAATGCCCATGACAGGCTACGATCGTCAGTCGATCTCGGATACGACCGCCAAAATCCTGCTCGAAGTGCAGGCGGTGCACTTCAACGCCGAAAAACCGTTCATCTTCACGTCCGGCTGGGCAAGCCCCGTCTATATCGACTGCCGCAAGCTGATCTCGTATCCGCGCGTGCGCCGTGCGCTGATGGAAATGGCAGAAACGACGATCACGCGCGACATCGGCTTCGAGCAGATCGACGCGGTGGCGGGCGGCGAGACGGCCGGCATCCCGTTCGCGGCGTGGATCGCGGACCGGATGATGGTGCCGATGCAGTACGTGCGCAAGAAGCCGAAGGGTTTCGGCCGCAACGCGCAGATCGAGGGCCATCTGGAAGAAGGCTCGCGCGTGCTGCTGGTGGAAGACCTGACGACCGACAGCCGCAGCAAGATCAACTTCGTCAACGCGCTGCGCACCGCGGGCGCGACGGTGAACCACTGCTTCGTGCTGTTCCACTACGACATCTTCAAGGAAAGCGTGTCGGTCCTGAAGGACATCGACGTCGACCTGCACGCACTGGCGACGTGGTGGGACGTGCTGCGCGTCGCGAAGGCATCGGGCTACTTCGAGACGAAGACGCTCGACGAAGTCGAGAAATTCCTGCACGCGCCGGCCGAGTGGTCGGCCGCGCACGGCGGCGCGACGGGCGCCCAGGAGTAAACGCCACGCCGGCCCGCATGCCGGCGCCGTGGCTGAAAAAGCCGCCTGCTTCGTTGCAGGCGGCTTTTTTTTTCGTTCGTCGATTCACGCGATGACCGATCGCAATCGCGCGCGTCGGCATGCATCGCTCATCGAACCCTAATGCTAGACTTGATCCATCGCCGCCATCAGCGACGCGGGCAACGCACAACGCCAACAACGCCGGGAGCATCGACCCGGCCCACGTGACGGGAGAAGCGCCATATGCGTGTGGATCGCCGGATCACTCCGCCTGCGCCATCGGGTCGCCCGTCTCCGTTCCTCGCTCTCCTCCTTTGTACCGCCGTCTTCGCGGCGCTGCCCGCGCATGCGGAAGGCCCGTTCACCGTGTCGAGCGACGACCTGACGCCCGGCGGGCGCGTCCGTGCCGCGAACGTGTTCGATCGCGGCGACTGCAAGGGTGCGAACCGCTCGCCGCAGCTCACCTGGCACAACCCTCCGCCCGGCACGCGTGGCTACGCGGTCACGATCTTCGATCCCGACGCGCCCGGGCACGGCTGGTGGCACTGGGCCGTGGCGGTCATCCCGGCCACGGTCACGAGCCTGCCCGCCGACGCGAGTGCATCCGGCTTCCTGCGACGCATCGGCGCGAGCGAGGCGCGCAACGATTTCGGGATCGACGGTTACGGCGGCCCGTGCCCGCCGCCCGGCAAGCCGCACCGCTACGTGATCACCGTCTACGCGCTGAAGGGCAGCGACCTGCGCGTCGCGCAAGGCCGCCCCGCGCCGATGTTCGAGCACGAGATCGGCACGCTCGCGATCGGCACCGCGCAACTCACGGTCAACTACGGGCAGTGACGGCACTAACGACCGTTGCGGGCGTCACGCGCCGCCGCGCCGCGATTGCCGGCCGCCGCAAATTTCAGTGCGCCGCACGCGCGCGTTTTCCCGTCATTTCGGCTTGCTAGACTCGTCGTCACCGGTCGCGGCACCGCACGCCGCGCATCGGTCGCGCCGCCCATCGGCGACGCGCGACGCGGCAGGCCGCTGCGGCCGCCGTTCCCGTCCCTTTCCGGAGAACGCTTCATGTCGAACATCGTCATCGTCTATCACAGCGGCTACGGTCACACGCAGAAACTGGCCGAGGCCGTTCACGCGGGCGCGCAGGACGCCGGCGCGACCGTACGCCTGATCGCAGTCGGCGACCTCGACGACGCGGGCTGGGCCGCCCTCGACGCGGCCGACGCGATCGTCTTCGGCGCGCCGACCTACATGGGCGGCCCGTCGGCGCAGTTCAAGCAGTTTGCCGACGCGACGTCGAAAGCGTGGTTCACGCAGAAATGGAAGGACAAGATCGCCGCGGGCTTCACGAACTCCGCGACGATGAACGGCGACAAGTTCTCGACGATTCAATATTTCGTCACGCTGTCGATGCAGCATGGGATGGTGTGGGTCGGCACGAGCCTGATGCCGGCCAACTCGAAGGCGGCCACGCGCAACGACATCAACTACCTCGGGGGCTCCACGGGCCTGCTCGCGCAGTCGCCGGCGGATTCGACGCCCGACGAAGGCCCGCTGCCGGGCGACCTCGAGACCGGCAAGGCATTCGGCCGGCGCGTCGCCGAAGCGACGGCACGCTGGGTTGCCGGCAACCGCTGAGCCCGCCCCGGGCGCCCGCGCCGGCGGGCGTCAAAGGGTCACAAGACGGCCCGGCGGCCGTCTTTTTTTCGCCCCGCGCGGTGCAGGTCCGCCGGATGACGTCTTAAAATGGCGGTTTCCGGGCGCGGGCCCCCGTTTCATTCAGTGAGAGCGAAATGAGCACCAAAGTTTTTGTCGACGGCCAGGAAGGCACGACCGGCCTCAAGATCTTCGAATACCTGTCGGCACGCAGCGATATTGAAATCCTGCGTATCGATGAAGCGAAGCGCAAGGACGTCGACGAGCGCCGCCGCCTGATCAACGCGTCGGACGTCACGTTCCTGTGCCTGCCGGATGTCGCATCGCGCGAATCGGCGTCGCTCGTCGAGAATCCGAACACGACGCTGATCGACGCGAGCACCGCGTTCCGCACGAGCGCCGACTGGGCCTACGGCCTGCCCGAACTGACCCGCGCGCAGCGCGAAAAGATTCGCACGTCGAAGCGCATCGCGGTGCCGGGCTGCCACGCATCGGCCTTCGTGCTCGCGATGCGCCCGCTCGTCGATGCGGGCATCGTCGCGCCGACGTTCGCCGCGCACAGCTACTCGATCACCGGCTACAGCGGCGGCGGCAAGTCGATGATCGCCGACTACGAGAACGCGGCGCCGGGCGGCAAGCTCGCAAGCCCGCGCCCGTACGCGCTCGGCCTCACGCACAAGCACCTGCCGGAAATGGCCGCACACACGGGCCTCGCGAACCCGCCGATCTTCACGCCGATCGTCGGCCCGTTCCTGAAGGGGCTCGCGGTGACGACCTACTTCACGCCCGAACAGCTCGCGAAGCGCGCGACGCCGCAGGACGTGCAGCGCGTATTCGCCGAGTACTACGCGGACGAAGCGTTCGTGCGCGTCGCGCCGTTCAACGCGGACGCGAACCTCGACAGCGGCTTCTTCGACGTGCAGGCGAACAACGACACGAACCGCGTCGACCTGTTCGTGTTCGGCAACGAAGAGCGCTTCGTCACGGTCGCGCGCCTCGACAACCTCGGCAAGGGCGCGTCGGGCGCCGCGATCCAGTGCATGAACCTCGCCATCGGCGCAGCCGAGGATGCGGGCCTCGCGCGCTGATCATCCTCTCCTGCGATGCAAAGCCGGCCGCTGGCCGGCTTTTTATTTACCCATATCAAGCAATAAATAAAATCCTGTTCGCGTATTTACAAATATTTACAAGCTTTCAATTGCGCGAATACCGGCGAATTAATTCCCCCCTTCTTTCTCCAGTCAATCCCGAATAGGGATAAACCGGATACCGTCGCTTTAAACGCTGCCGTTATACGCGCGAAGGCCCTTCGACAGCCTGCCGGGCGTGGCGCATCCCCCACTCCGGCAGCTTTCGGCAGCCCCTCGCTCGTTTTAATTCTTACTGAATTCCCTGCTGGACAAGGATTCAAAACACGACACCCGTTTCAATCGCCTTTTTTAGACGGGTTCATCAATTGACAGCAAAAATCCAGGCAGCGACATTAGCTCGCACAATTAAACGATTGGAGACAGCGGCATGTCGCACGCCTTATCGAAGGGGGTGGCAACGGCCTTTGCCATTGCCCCTTTCCTGGTTGCATGTGGTGGGGGGGATTCCGGCGGCGCGCTCGCGCCGATCAACGCGCCCCAATGTTCCGGATCGAGCTGCGGCACGCAAGGGCCGCCGCCGTCACAACCCGTCAACGGTTCGCTGTGTCCGGCCGACGCCGACATCGTGAAGAGCACGTATCTCGGCGGTGCAGGTAGCGGCGAGATCGTCAGCGTCAACATCGACGCGGTCGCGATGACGTACACGCTCAAGTGGCTCGAATCGCCGATTCCGCTGAAGACGGGCACCGTCACGCCCAGCCGCGTCGGCACGACGATCGCCGGCAAGGTCATCCACCCGCCGACCGGCACGCTGCCGACCGCCGAGCAGACGCGCTGCGCGTTCGTCCTCACGCCGGGCGCCGGCCCCGCACCGGACGGCTCGACCTATTCGACGGCCGCCGACTTCAACCAGGCGAACCCGCCGATGCTGCTGGTCGGCATGGGCGTCGCGGGCGGCGGCATTCCGGGCGCGACGATCCAGTACGACGGGCTGACGATCATTCCGGGCCTCGTGCAGAACGTCGGCCAGGTGCCGAACCGCCACTTCGATTTCTATCCGTTCCTCGGCTTCGCGAACACGACGACCGACCTGTCGAAGCTGCCGGGCACGTACAACGCGCTGATCTACCACCTCGTGCCGTCGGGCAACTACGCGACGAAGGGATCGAACTCGAGCGAGACGTTCGATGCGAACGGCGCGTGCACGTCGACCGGTTCGGGCGGCTGCCAGACGACCGGCGACCCGTGGAAGACGAGCGCGAAAGGCGGCTACTTCGACAGCACGAAGGCACCGCAGACGCTGCCGCAGACGCAACTGCCGATCGTCGGCGCGACCGGCAAGTCGGCGACCGCGCACATGGTGATCGGCCAGCTCAACGGCGCGACGGTGCCGGTGATCGTGCGCACGGGCAACGTGAACCTCGGCACGCCGCCGCTGCACACCGACGCGCAAGTCGACGACGAATCGGGCATCGCAGTGCTCGGCGCGGCGACGGCGATCACGTCGGGCGCGATCGACGGCGGCTACGCGGGTGCGGACTCGAACTTCAAGTACACGGCCGCCCTGATCCGCGGCAGCAACGCGTCGTTCATCAACCCGACCACGCAGGCCGAGGAAGACGGCTTCTCGCTCGACTACGGCCAGGCGACGCCGGGCCTGCTGAACGCGAAAACGACGCCGAAGCCGCCGCCCGGCACGAACTACCCGTCCGCAACTGGCGTGGTGATCGCGACGGGCGGGCTGTACGCGGCGCTCATCCAGGGCACGGTGAACGGCGGCGTCACGTCGACGTCGGCGAACTCGACGACTTCGTCGACACCGTACTTCGGCGTGGGCGCGCAGATCAGCAAGTAGCGCACGAGGGCGCGGCGGCGCGCAACGCCGCCGCGCGCGCAGGAAGGCGCCCCGGCACGGCGCCCGCAGGACGAGCACAAGTAACAGAAGCGGCCGACAGGGAGCTGGCCGCCGCACAAGACAAATCTGGAGGAGCAACATGAAGCGCAACCTCATTCTGGCGGCGGCCCTTGCCGCCCCCCTTCTTTCCGCATGCGGCGGCGGCAGCGACAACCCGCCCCCGCTCGTCGAAGACCGGCTCTGCCCTGCGTCGCTCGACTACAGCACCGTGTTTACGGGCGGCGCGGGCAGCGGCGAACTCGCCAAGGTCCAGCTCGACACGACCAAGATGACCTGGCAGGTCACGTACGTCGAATCGCCGGTTCCGCAAACGACCGGCACCGTCGTGCCGACCCGCGCGGGCACCGTCGACAGCGGCACGCTCACGCAGGAAACGCTGCTGCCGACCAACAAGCTGAACCAGTGCGCGTTCCGCCTGAACGGCGCGAGCCTCGATGCGACGCGCCCGGCGCGGATCTTCGTCGGCTTCGGCGTCGCCGGCGGCACGATTCCCGGCAAGGAAATCCAGTTCGGCGGCGTGCTCGGCCAGGCCGCGGTGCCCGACACGAAATTCCCGTACTACCCGTTCATCGGCTTCTCGTCGATCGAGACCAACATCGCGAACGTCGCGGGCACGTACAGCCATGTCGGCTTCGGCGAAGTGCCGTCGCAGAACTTCGCGCCCGCGTCGATCGACGCGAAGGTGACGATCAACGCGGACGGCTCGTGGACCAAGTGCGACACGACCGGCCAGTTCGCCGGCGGCGCGTGCACGCAGCAGGGCACGAACTTCGTGCAGTCCGCGGACGGCAGCGGCGCGTTCCAGTCGAACAACTACAGCAGCCAGTTGAAGCCGACGCTGTCGGCAACGCCTCAGGGCAAGGGCTTCATGATCGTCGGCAAGCTGCGCAACCAGCTCGTGCCGATCCTCGTGCGCACCGGCGTCGCGAATCCGAACCCGACGCCCGACAAGAACGGCGTGCCGGGCCTCACCGCCGACGACGAATCGAGCATCTCGATCCTCGCGCCGCAGACGGCGATCGCGACCGGCTCGCAGAACGGCGAGTACATCGGCGTCGACAGCGAGTTCAACTACCGGACCACCGCGCTGATCAACACGCAGGCCACGCTGCTCGATCCGTTCCAGCCATCGCAGGCGTCGCTCACGCGAGTGCTCGACCTCGACTACACGCAGAAGGTGCCGGGCACGGTCACGACCATCCACACGGGTTCGGGCAGCACGTCGCCGACCGGCAAGTTCATCTTCTCGGGTGGCGTGTTCGGTTTCCTCGATAACGCGGGATCGACGCCGTATTTCACGATCGGCGCGTTCGTCCAGTAAGCGGAGGGGAATGCCGTGATGAAGAAAACCCTTCTGTGCGCGGCGGCCGGCGCCGCCGCACTGGCGCCGCTCGCGGCGCACGCGCAGAGCGCCGGCAGCAACGTCGTCACGCTGGGCTGGTTCCACGTGATGCCGCAGCAGAGCAGCACGCCGATGACGACCAACGTCGCGCCGACGCCGATCAACACGCCGCTGCGGCTGCCGCCGTCGTTCACGTCGCCGGGCACCGGGTTGCGCACCAGCGGCGCCGACACCGTCGGCCTGACGATCAGCCACTTCCTGACCGACCACATCGCGGTCACGTCGGTGGCGGGCGTGCCGCCGGTGTTCAAGGTGTCGGGCCAGGGCACGATCAAGCCGCCCGGCCCGGCCGGTGCGCTCGGCACGCAGAACATCGGGCTGGCGTCGGTCAACCCGATCGTGAAGAGCGTGCGGCAGTGGAGCCCGGCCGTGCTGCTGCAGTACTACTTCGGGCAGGCAACCGCGAAGTTCCGGCCGTTCCTCGGCCTCGGCGTGTCGTACAACTGGTTCAGCGACCTGCAGCTCAACACGAACTTCATCAAGCAGACGCAGGACAACCTCGGCGCGATCCTCGCGGCGGGCGCGGGCAAGCCGGGTACGACATCGGTGGAAGCGAAGGCGTCGTCGTCATGGCAGCCGGTGTTCAACGCGGGCCTGCAGTACAACATGACGGAGCATTTCGGGCTGATCGCGTCGGTGACGTACATCCCGCTGAAGACGACGTCGACGGTGACGATCAAGGCGGCCGACGGTTCGGTGCTGTCCGAGTCGAAATCGGACCTGAAGGCCGACCCGATCATCAGCTACGTCGGGATGACGTACAAGTTCTGAGCTCGGCGACGAACGACGAATGGAAAGCCGCGGCAAAATCGCAGGCAAAAAAAAGCCCGCCTAAGAGGCGGGCTGAATCCATATCAGAGGAGACATGGAGGAGACAGGTGCAACTATAGCGAATCGGTTTCCGCATTGCAACATTTCCGTAGAGAAAATAAGGATTTTCCCTCGAGTGCCGACTCTAGTTCGCTTCCATTGCATCTGACCCCTTCCAGTTCTCCCGGTCGAGCACCTCGCCCAGCGCGTCGCGCAGCAGCGCGACGGGGCGCACCAGCCGGCCCGGCAGCGCGCCGTGCACGATCCACACGTTGATCCGCGTCTCCAGCCCCGCCGTTTCCACCACCCTCAGCGCATCGCGATGCGCGCTGCGCGCCAGCGCGTTCGGTGGCGCGATTCCGATGCCGGCGCCGCGCGCGACGAGCGACAGTTGCAGCTCCGAGCCGAACGCCTCGACCGCGACGTCGAACGGCAGCCCGGCCGCGCCGAGCGCACGGCTCAGCGCCGAGCGCATCCCGCAGCCGTCCTGGCTCAGCACCCACGGAAAACCCGACAGCGCATCGAGCGACAGCGGACCGTCCGGCAGCGGGAGGTCGCGCGCGGCGACGAGCACCGTCGGCTGCGTGGCGAGCAGCGTCGCGGTGAACGCGTCGGGCAGCACCGCGCTCGCCGGCACCATCACGGCCGCGACGTCGAGCGCGCCGCGCTCGATGCCCTGCATCAGCGCCGGCGACCAGCCGGCCGTCACGCGCAGCGTCAGGCGCGGGAACGCGTCGCGCAGCCGGTCGATCGGCCGCTCGAGCGCCAGCTCGGACAGGAACGGCGGGACGCCGATGCGCAGCTCGCCGGACGGCTCGCTGTCTGGCGCGCCCGCCGCCATCAGTTCGTCGACCGCGCCCAGCACGTTGCGCGCGAGCGCATAGACGTCGCGCCCGGCGGCGGTCGGCTTCAGCGGCTTGCTTTGCCGTTCGAGCAGCGGCATGCCGAGCAGCGTTTCGAGGTTCTGCACGCGCCGCGTCAGGCCCGGCTGCGTCAGGTGGAGCTTCGCGGCCGCGGCGACCATCGACCCGCTGTCGACTACCGCGACGAACGCCAGGAGATCACGCGTATTCAAAACAAACTCGCATAATCATGTTAGACATATTTCAATTGTCGCATAAACATCGACCACCTACGATGGGAGTTCCTTCGACCCCATCCCCGGCTTCCGATGAACTGCCCTGCCGACTCCTGTCCCGCCGCCGCTCGCACACCGGTCGACGCGCCGCCCGCGCTGAGCGCCGGCATGACGCTGTTCTTCGCCGCGACGGTCGGCGTGATCGTGATGGACCTGTTCGCCGCCCAACCGCTGACGGGCCCGATCAGCGCGGACCTGCACCTGCCGCCCGGCCTCGCCGGCCTCGTCGCGATGCTGCCGCAGCTCGGCTACGCGGCCGGGCTCGTGCTGCTCGTGCCGCTGGTCGATCTGCTCGAAAACCGCCGCCTGATCGTCGCGACGCTCATTGTGTGCGCGGCCGCCCTCGCGCTGCCCGCGTTCACGCAGTCGGGCACCGTGTTCCTGCTGGCGACGCTCGCGGCCGGCGCCGCGTCGAGCGTGATCCAGATGCTCGTGCCGATGGCCGCGTCGATGGCGCCCGAAGCGCAGCGCGGCCGCGCGGTCGGCAACGTGATGAGCGGGCTGATGCTCGGCATCCTGCTGTCGCGGCCGCTCGCGAGCCTGATCGCGGGCTCGGCCGGCTGGCGCGCGTTCTATGCGCTGGCCGCGCTCGCAAACGCGGCGATCGCCGTCGTGCTCGCGTTGCGCCTGCCGTCGCGCACGCCGGCGATCACGGCCGGCTACCGCGCACTGCTCGCATCGATGGGGCGCCTGCTCGCCGACGAACCGGTGCTGCGCCGGCATGCGCTGTCGGCCGCGCTCGCGATGGCCGCGTTCAGCGCGTTCTGGACCGCCGTCGGGCTGCGGCTCGCGCAGCCGCCGTTCGGCCTCGACCTGCACGGGATCGCGCTGTTCGCGTTCGCCGGCGCCAGCGGCGCGATCGTCACGCCGCTCGCCGGCCGCGCCGGCGACCGCGGCCACGGCCCGACCGCGCAGCGGATCGCGCACGTCACGATGCTCGCGGCGCTCGTCGTACTCGGGATCGCGGGCGTCGGCTGGTTCGGCTTCGACGCGCATGCGCATCGCGGCCTCGCGCTGGCGCTGCTCGCCGGCGGTGCGGCGCTGCTCGATGCGGGTGTCATCGTCGACCAGACGATCGGCCGCCGCGAGATCAACCTGCTGAATCCGGCTGCGCGCGGGCGCCTGAACGGGCTGTTCGTCGGGCTGTTCTTCGTCGGCGGCGCGCTCGGTGCTGCACTGGCGGGCAGCGCGTGGGCATGGGGCGGATGGAGCGCGGTGTGCGGCGTCGGGTTCGCGTTCGCCGGCGCGGCCGCCCTGTTCGGACGCTCGGCCGGACGCCGGACCGGCGCGGCGGCGCTGAACCGCCCGCGTGCGTAAGCGGACATGAGGCGGACGCGAACAGACGAACGCCCCGCCCTCTGGCGAGGGACGGGGCGTTCGGCGCGCCTGAGTCAGTCGGGAATCAGTGACGGACCAGCGCCATCATCGCGCCGAAGCCGACGAACAGCCCGCCCGTCAGCCGGTTGAAGATCTTCGCAACGCTCTGGCTCTTCAGCGTCGCGCCGATGCGCGTGCCGAACGACGCGTAGACGAGGTACCAGCTCACCTCGATCACCGCGAACGTGACGACGAGGATGCCGAACTGCGGCAGCGTCGGCTCGGCCGCGTTGATGAACTGGGGCAGCAGCGCGGCCGCGAACAGGATCGCCTTCGGGTTGCTGCCCGCGACCAGGAAGCCGTTGCGGAACAGCGTCCAGCGCGACGCCGCAGCAGTCTGGCGCGACACGGTTTCGACGTCGGCGGCCGCCGAGTCGTCGTCGACGCGTGCGCGCCACGCCTTCACGCCGAGATAGACCAGGTAGGCCGCGCCCGCGAAGCGCAGCGTGTTGAACATCGCCGGCCATGCCTCGAGCACCGCGCCGAGACCCGCCGCCGACACCGACAGCATCAGCACCAGCGCGCTCAGGCAGCCGGCCATCGTCGACGACGAGCGCCGCAGCCCGTGCCGCGCGCCGTGCGTCATCACGAGCAGCATGTTCGGGCCCGGAATCGCCGACACGACGAACACCGTCGCCACGAAAAGCCACCACGTATGCAGGTTCATGACTGCCTCAGCCTGAAGGAAAGAAGAAAGACGAAACGTTGATTATGCCGTGCGCGTCGTGCTTCTGTCGCGCCCGGAATCAGCGGCCGGCGCGGCGCAACGCGACTTCGCCGAGCACCGCGAAATCCTGCTCGCCGCCGCCGTGCGCGAGCGCGTCGAGCAGGTTGTCGCGCACGACGCTCGCGACGGGCAGCGGCACCGACGTGGCGTCGCCGGCCTCCAGCGCGAGCCGGACGTCCTTCAGCCCGAGGCGCGCCTTGAAGCGCGCGGGCTCGTAGCGCCGCTCGGCGATCATCGAACCGTAGCCTTCGTAGACGGGCCCAGGAAATACGCTGCTCGTGATCACGTCGAGGAAATCGCGCATCGCGACGCCGTGCGCGCCCAGCAGCGCGGATGCCTCACCGAGCGTCTCGATCGCCGACGCGAGCGTGAAGTTCGCCGCGATCTTCGCGATGTTCGCGTGCTGCGGCAGCGAACCGAACCGCCAGGTCTTCTGGCCGATCGCGTCGAACAGCGGCTGCACGCGGTCGATCGCCTCGGCCGGGCCGCCCGCCATGATCGTCAGGCGCGCGGCGGCCGCGACGTCGGGCCGCCCCATCACCGGTGCGGCGACGTAGTCGATGCCGCGCGACGCGTGCGCATGCGCGAGCGATTCGGCGAGCGCGACCGACACCGTCGCCATGTTCACGTGGATCAGACCGCGCGGCGCCTGCGCGAGCAGCGCGTCGTCGAACACGGCACGCGCGGCCGCGTCGTCGCCGAGCATCGAGAACACCGCGTCGCCGCGAAACGCGTCGGCCGGTGTGTCGACGATCTGCGCGCCGAATGCCGCGAGCGGCTCGGCGCGCTCGCGCGACCGGTTCCACACCCGCACCGTGTGCCCCGCCTTCAGCAGGTTCGTCGCGATCGCCTGCCCCATTTCGCCCAGCCCGATAAACCCGAGATCCATTGCCCGCTCCTTCGTTCGGTG
Organism: Burkholderia sp. S-53; assembly: GCF_025560745.1. Classification (NCBI taxonomy): domain Bacteria; kingdom Pseudomonadati; phylum Pseudomonadota; class Betaproteobacteria; order Burkholderiales; family Burkholderiaceae; genus Burkholderia; species Burkholderia sp. S-53. Next base: position 295,814 of record NZ_CP090483.1, on the reverse strand, counting down.
AAGCCGCGAGTTAAACACAGATGCCGGCCGTCTGCAGTGCCTGCCGCCGGCCGGGCGCGGTGCGATACTGCACGGATGGCGACCGCGACCTTCCGCTTCCACGGCGAACTGAACGCCTTTCTCCCGCGCGCGCAGCGCGACCGCGCGTTCGGGCATCCGTGCGCGCGCGATGCGACGGTGAAGCACGCGATCGAGGCGCTCGGCGTCCCGCATACCGAAATCGGCCGGCTCCGCGTGAACGACGCGCCGGCCGCGCTCGACCGCCCGCTCGGCGACGGCGACCGTGTCGAAGCGTTTCCGGAGCGCGCGCAGCCGGCAGCCAACGGTGCGACCGCGCCGCAACCGGAGCAATGGCGCTTCGTCGCCGACGCGCATCTCGGCGGCCTCGCGCAACTGCTGCGCCTCGCCGGCTTCGACACCTGCTACGACAACCACTACCGCGACGACGAACTCGCGGCGCTCGCCGGCCGCGAGGGCCGGATCGTGCTGACGCGCGACCGCGAGCTGCTCAAGCGGCGCGCGGTCGCACGCGGCTGCTACCTGCACGCGCTGCAGCCGGCCGACCAGTTGCGCGAACTGTTCGAGCGGCTCGACCTCGCGCCTCACATGCGGCCGTTCCGGCTGTGCCTGCGCTGCAATGCGCCGCTGCATCCGCTCGACGCGGCCGCTGCCGCGCCGCGCGTGCCGGACGGCATCCGGCAGCGGCACCGGCGCTTCGCCGCGTGCGACGTCTGCCGGCGCGTGTTCTGGGAAGGCTCGCACTGGCGGCGCATGCGTTCGGTGGTCGACGCGATGCGCGCGCCGGCGGCGCCGGCGGACGAACGCGGCGCCTGAAAAGACAAAACCCCGCATGCCGAAACATGCGGGGTCTCGCGACTGGCGGCCGGCAGTGCCGGCCCCGGCCGAGGCGCTTAGTTTGCTGCGCCTGCGTCGTTCGTGCCGGCGGCCGATGCGGCTGCGGCCTTTGCCTTGCCCTTGGCCGAACCGTGTTGCTTCAGCTGGTGCTTCGGCTTGCTGTGATCCTTCTTCATCGGTGCGGAAGCGGGCGCCATCTCGCCTGCCGGAGCCGATGCCATCTCCTGTGCGAATGCCGAAACCGAAGCGAGTGCGATTGCTGCGGTCATGATCGAAGCGAGCGTCTTCTTCATTGTTCTTCCTTTAGCGGAGAAAAAGTCAAACGTACCGGTAGAGATGCGAGGCATTCGCATCGGAACGCCAGTCGCGCCGGGGTTTCCGGTCGCCGCCGGGCGGCCGGCTTGCGCCGTTTCACCGCGACAAAGACTGACGTACTGGCTCCATAACGCGCCGCCTTCGCGGCAAGTTGACACGCGGCTGCGTGTCTCGGGTTTTCCCCGAGAACACCGGTTTCCGGCCGCCCGGCACGCGTATCCGGCATCGCGCGGCCCGCCCGCCGGCGGCCGCGGCAGCCCGGCAAACCGGCTCTCGCGCGCCGGCCCGCGACGCTATACTGGCGTCCATCCGTCCCCTTCCCCGGAACCGGATCGCGGCAGGTCACCAGACCGCCGCCGTCGCGAGGCGCTCAAATTGCCCGATCACAATCTGGACAAACTGAAAATCGACCGGCGTCCGATCGCTCCGGCGCCACGCCAGCGCCGGTGGGTCCGCTATGCGGTCGCCGCCGTGATCGCCATCGTCGCGATCGTCGCCGGGTTCGCACTCACCGGCCGGCCGACGGTCGAAACCACGTCCGTCACGTCCGCCTACCCGTACCAGAACGACACGCAACTCAATGCGACCGGCTACGTCGTGCCGCAGCGCAAGGCCGCGGTCGCGTCAAAAGGCCAGGGGCGCGTCGAATGGCTCGGCGTGCTCGAAGGCACGCGCGTGAAGAAGGACGAGATCATCGCGCGCCTCGAAAGCCGCGACGTCGAGGCGTCGCTGGCGCAGGCGCTCGCGCAGGCGAAGGTCGCCCGCGCGAACCTCGGCGTGCAGCAGGCCGAGCTGAAGGACGCCGAAATCGCGTTCCGCCGCACCGCGGCGCTCGCACCGAAGGGCGCCGTGCCGGCCGCGCAGCTCGATATCGATACGGCCCGCGTGAACAAGGCGCGCGCGTCGCTCAGCAGCGGCGAGGCCGCGATCGCGTCCGCCAACGCCAACGCGCAGGCCGCGCAGGTCGCGGTCGACCAGACGGTGATCCGCGCACCCTTCGACGGCATCGTGCTCGCCAAGCATGCGAACGTCGGCGACAACATCACGCCGTTCTCGTCCGCGTCGGACAGCAAGGGCGCGGTCGTGACGATCGCCGACATGGACACGCTCGAGGTCGAAGCCGACGTCGCCGAATCGAACATCGCGAAGATCCGCGCCGAGCAGCCGTGCGAGATCCAGCTCGACGCGCTGCCCGACATGCGCTTCGCGGGCCGCGTGTCGCGCATCGTGCCGACCGTCGACCGCTCGAAGGCCACCGTGCTCGTGAAGGTGCGCTTCGTCGACCGCGACGACCGCGTGCTGCCCGACATGAGCGCGAAGATCGCGTTCCTGTCGAAGCCCGTGTCGGCGCAGGACCGGCAGCCCGTGACGGCCGTGCAGGTGAGCGCGGTCGTCGAGCGCGACGGCCGGCCGGTCGTGTTCGTCGTGAAGGACGACACCGTGCGCGCGGCGGCCGTGACGACAGGCATGCGCATCGGCGAGCTCGTTGCGATCCGCGGCGTGAAGCCCGGCGACACGGTCGTGCTCGCGCCGGGCGCGAAGCTGAAGGACGGCGCGAAAGTGACCGTCGCGAAGAAGTAGCGCCAGCGTGAACGACACGCCGCCGCCCCTCGTCGAGATCCACCACGTCGCGAAGTCGTACCGGCGCGGCAACCAGATCGTGCCCGTGCTGACCGACATCACGCTCGATATCGGCGAAGGCGACTTCGTCGCGCTGATGGGGCCGTCGGGCTCCGGCAAGAGCACGCTGCTGAACCTGGTGGCCGGCATCGACCGGCCCGACAGCGGCGAACTGCGCGTGGGCGGCCTCGATATCTCGCAGCTCGCGGAGGCGCAACTGGCCGAATGGCGCGCAGCGAACGTCGGCTTCATCTTCCAGTTCTACAACCTGATGCCGGTGCTCACCGCGTACGAGAACGTCGAGCTGCCGCTGATGCTCACGCACCTGTCGCGCCGCGAGCGGCGCGAGCGCGTCGAGCTCGTGCTCGACATGGTGAACCTCAGTGACCGGACCAGCCATTACCCGTCCGAGCTGTCGGGCGGCCAGCAGCAGCGCGTCGCGATCGCGCGCGCGCTGATCACCGACCCCGTGCTGATCGTCGCCGACGAACCGACCGGCGACCTCGACCGCACGTCGGCCACCGACGTGCTCGCGATGCTGCAGCGGATGAACGCCGAGCTCGGCAAGACGATCATCATGGTGACCCACGACGCGCACGCGGCCGGCGCCGCGCAGTCGCTCGTGCATCTGGAAAAAGGGGAGCTGATCGATGGGCACGCCGGCTGACCGGCCGCGGGAGCGCGCGCGATGTACGTGCTGAAGCTGATCGCGCGCAACGCGCTGCGGCACCGGCTGCGCACGCTGCTGACCGTGCTCGGGCTGACGATCGCGGTGCTGGCGTTCGGGCTGCTGCATACCGTCGTCGACGCGTGGTACGCGGGCGCGGCCGCCGCGTCCAGCGGACGGCTCGTCACGCGCAATGCGATCTCGCTCGTGTTTCCGCTGCCCGTCAGCTACGAGAACCGGATCCGCGGCATCGACGGCGTGACGGCCGTGGTCCGCTCGAACTGGTTCGGCGGCATCTACCGCGACCCGAAGAACTTCTTCGCGAGCTTCGCGGTGTCGGAGAACTATCTCGACCTGTATCCGGAATTCATCCTGCCCGCGCAGCAGCGCGCCGACTATGACCGCGACCGCCGCGGCTGCCTGGTCGGACGCCAGCTCGCGACGCAGTTCGGTTTCAAGATCGGCGACGTGATCCCGCTCAAGGGCACGATCTATCCCGGCACGTGGGACTTCGTCGTGCGCGGGATCCTCGACGGCCGCGACGATTCGACGATCACGCGCCAGCTGGTGTTCCACTGGGACTACCTGAACGAGACGGTGCGGCAGCGCACGCCGAAACAGGCCGACCAGGTCGGCGTATTCGTGCTCGGCGTCGCGAACCCCGACGACGGCGCGACGATCGCGCGCAACGTCGACGCGGTGTTCAAGAACTCGCTCGCCGAGACGCTGACCGAGACCGAGCAGGCGTTCCAGCTCGGCTTCGTCGCGATGTCGAACCAGATCATCGCGGCGATCCGCCTGGTGTCGTACGTGGTGATCCTGATCATCATGGCCGTGATGGCCAACGCGATGGCGATGAGCGCGCGCGAACGCACGGCCGAATACGCGACGCTGAAGGCGCTCGGCTTCGGCCCCGGCTTTCTCGCGCTGATCGTGTTCGGCGAATCGGTCGTGATCGCGGTGGCCGGCGGCGGGCTCGGGATCCTCGCGACGCCGCCCGCCGCGAGCCTGTTCAAGCAGGCGGCCGGCGGCATCTTCCCGGTGTTCAGGGTGTCGGCCGAGACGGTCGCGCTGCAGGCCGCGTGCTCGGTCGCGGTCGGCGTCGCGGCCGCGATCGTGCCGGCGTGGCAGGCGGCGCGCGTGCGCGTCGTCGAAGGCCTGCGGGCGATCGGGTAGGCATGACGATCCCGCTCACCTACATCGCGCGCAACCTGTGGACCAGGCGGCTCACCACCGCGCTCACCGCGGGCGGGATGGCGCTCGTGATCTTCGTGTTCGCGACGGTGCAGATGCTCGACGCGGGGCTCACGCAGACGCTCGTGTCGACCGGCGAACCCGACAACGCGGTGGTGATCCGCAAGGGCGCCGAAACCGAGATCCAGAGTTCGATCGACCACCAGCAGGCCAACGCGCTCGAGATGCACCCGGCCGTCGCGCTCGGCCCCGACGGCCGGCCGCTCGTGTCGAAGGAAGCCGTCGTGCTGATCTCGCTCGTGAAGACGTCGAGCGGCAAGCCGTCGAACGTCGTGATCCGCGGCGTGTCGCCGTCCGGCCTCGCGCTGCGCCCGCACGTGAAGCTCGCGGCCGGCCGCATGTTCGTGCCCGGCTCGTCGGAAATCATCGTCGGCAGCGCGATCGCGAAAGGCTTCAGCGGCACGCAGCTCGGCGACAGCCTGCATTTCGCGCAGCGCGACTGGACCATCGTCGGCATCTTCGACGCGGGCGGCAGCGGCTTCGATTCGGAGATCTGGGGCGACGTCGACCAGCTGATGCAGTCGTTCCGGCGCACGAGCTACTCGTCGATGGTGCTGCGCATCCCGAGCGCCGACGGCTTCGCGCGCTTCAAGGCCGACATCGACGTCGACCCGCGGCTGACCGACGAGGCAAAGCGCGAACAGACCTTCTACGGCGACCAGTCGAAGGCGCTGTCGAAGTTCATCAACATCCTCGGCATCACGCTGTCGACGATCTTCTCGATCGCCGCGATGATCGGCGCAATGATCACGATGTATGCGTCGGTCGCGAACCGCGTCGCCGAGATCGGCACGCTGCGCGCGCTCGGCTTCAAGCGCATGAACGTGCTCGCCGCGTTCCTGCTGGAAGCGCTGCTGCTCGGCTTCGTCGGCGGCGTCGCGGGGCTCGCGTGCGCGTCGCTGATGCAGTTCGCGTCGTTCTCGACGACCAACTTCCAGACCTTCGCGGACCTGTCGTTCCGTTTCGTGCTGACGCCCGCGATCGTCGTGAAGACGCTGCTGTTCTCGCTCGTGATGGGGCTCGTCGGCGGGTTCCTGCCGGCGATGCGCGCCGCGCGGCTGAAGATCGTCGACGCGCTGCGCGCGCAGTGACGCGCACGGCCGCTCAGCGCACGCGCGGCACCCACGCGCCGTGGAACCCGGCCGGCACGCGGCGCGGCAGGTGCACGGTCGCGACCGGCCCCGCGTCGATCGCGCGCGCATCGAGGATCACGACGTCGCTCGTATCCGTCGCCGCGCGGTAGATCACCACCAGCAGCCAGCCGTCGTCCTCGTCGACGCCGCCCGGGCGCGGCACGAACACGGGCTCGCTGTTCTGGTCGCCAGCCGGCACCGCGTAGCGCGTCGTCGTGCCGCGCGCGTGGTCGAAGCGCATCACGCCGCGCATTTCCGCGTTGTTCGGCTGCTCGGCCGCATACAGATAGCGGTAGCGGCGCCCCGTCCGGCTTTCGTTGATGCGCGGCAGCTCGATGCCGCCGTCGGCGAGCGGCCCTTCGTCGATCAGACCGTTCGCCGTATCGATCACGTAGCGCCACAGCTCGCCGACCGGGTTGTCGGCAAAGCGGCCAGTGCGCTCGTCGAGCCGCAGGTACCACGGATAGCGCACCGCATCGAGCACGATGCACGATTCGTCACAGTCGTACGCGTTCACGACGTGCTGGATGAAGCACGGCTCGATGCCGAACCAGCGCACGTCGCCGCCGTGGCGCGCGATCACGCCGATGCGCGCGGGCCGGTCGTCGTGCCAGCGCAGCGGCATCCGGTGCCCCTGCTTCAGCATCGAGAAGTCATAGCCGACATTCAGGTCGAGCAGCAGGCTGCAGGTTGCCGTGATCGCGAGGTCGTGCATCATCGACGGCGCGGGCACCTCGATCGCGAGGTCGACGCGCTGCACGCCCTGTGCATCCACGACGCCGTAGCGCAGCCACGGCGCGCGCCAGTCCGAGCGAAACGCGATCAGCTCGCCCGTCACCGGGTCGACCTTCGGATGCGCGGTCATCGCGCCATCGAAGCCCGCGTGCCGCGTCGACACGCCGAGCGAATCGAGCGCGGCGGTGATCGCGAACGGCGCGCCGCCCTCCGCCAGCGCGAGCAACTCGCCGGCGTGCTGCAGCACGTTCACGTTCGGATTGGTGTCGGGAAACTGCGGCGCCTGCGCGGGCGCATGCCCGGCGGCCCAGCGGCGCGTGCGCGCCCAGCGGTTCCGGTAGCCGGCCGCGCGGCCGCCTTCGAACGCGATCGCGTGCAGCATCGCGGCTTCCGGCCACCACGACAGCACGTCGTTCCCTTCGAAGCGGCCGCCCGGCGGATTCGGGCCGTTGCGCAGCAGCGTGCCGTCGAGTTCGCGAGGGATGGCGCCGGTCACGCGCAGATCGACGACGTCGACTTCGTCGGCAACCGGCGCGAGCGCGCCGCGGTTCAGGTCGAATGTGGTCATCGCGTCGGGCGTTCGGTCAGCAGTCTTCGGTGGACGGCGGCAGGTCGCCGCGCGCCAGCGCGAGCGCATGGTCGCGCACGTCGCCCGGCCAGCCGGCGATCAGCTCGGCCAGCCGCGCCGGGTCGTTCGCATACAGCGCCCGCGCGGCTTCCTCGAAGCCGGGCAGGTCGCCCGCCATCGCCGACATGAAGTGGTACGCGCGCGCCTGTGCGTCGCGGCGCCGGTCGGCCGCCGCGTGCGTGCGCCGCGCGTCCTCGACGAGCTTGCGCAGCGCGACGGACGCGCCGCCCGGCTGCGCGCCGAGCCATTCCCAGTGACGCGGCAGCAGCGTGACCTCGCGCGACACGACGCCGAGCTTCGGCCGGCCGCGGCCGCGCTGCTCGCCCGCGCCGGCCGGCTCGCCGGCGGTACCGGACGCGTCGCCCGGCGGCGGCGCATAGCGCGCGCGGATCTCGTCCGCGGTGCCGCGCAGGTCGAGGTCGATCGAGCGGCCCGTCGCGTCGTCGAAGATCAGGATCGTGCCGGCCATCGCGTCGTCGGCAGCCTGCCTGACCGCGAGCGCAACCGCCGCGAGCGGGCCCGACGCGAGCCGGCGGTGGCCGTCGAAAGCCGTATAGGAAGGAAGGAGCATCGAGGTTGTCATCGTGGTCGCCTGCGGGCAGGAATCGGAATGACGTTATTTTTATCCGGGTATTAATTGAATGTCAATATCACCCGGGTAAAAATATCGCCGACAGCCTGCCCTTCGGGCGACCGCGTTGCGCGGTCAGGTCGCCATGACGTGCGCGCTTGCCAGCGCGTCGTCGAGCGACACATGCCCTTCGAACGCCGACGAAGCCGGCAGCGGCAAGCCTTCCTCGACCGCGTGCGCGAAATGCACGCCCGTGTCGTCGGCGAGCCGCGCGCGCAGCGCGGCGACGCGCGGAAACGCGTCGCGCTCGAACACCGCGTGATAGTCGGCCCAGCGGGCGATCCCCGCGAAATACGCATCGGCCAGCGTGCGCCGTGCGCCCAACAGCCACGGGCCATCGCCGCGCGCGAGCTGCGCTTCGAGCTGCCGGTGCGCCTTCAGCACATTGCCGCGGCCGTAGGCCTGCAACGCTGCTTTCTCGGCACCCTCGGTGTTGTGTTCGTACACGTACCAGAGCGCACCAAACGCGTTGAAGAATGTCGTGTTCAGCCAAGCCAGCATCCGGTTCAGCCGGTCGAAATCCGCGCTGCCCTGGCGGAATGCGAGGCCGCTGTCGAGCGCCTGCGCGCCGACGTGGCCGAGGATCGCGAGGCTTTCGGTCAGTACGTCGCCGTTCGCGGTCACGAACGCCGGTGTTTCGGCGACGGGGTTCAGTGCGAGGAACGCGTCGCTCGTCACGAGGTCGGGCATCGTGATGCGCGACAGTCGATACGGGCGACCGGCCCATTCGAGCGCGACGATCGAGCCGAATGAGCAGCCGGCGGGAATGCCGTAGAGAAGGATCGGGGACATCGGGGTATTCCGCGAAGTTGAACGGGCGACCATGCTCCCATGGCGAACGATGGCGCAGTAGCCGCTAGAATCGAAACTCGTCGTTTCTTTATGTGGACGCTGACAGTGAATCTGAACGATCTCTATCTGTTCGTGCAGGCGGTCGACGCGGGCAGCATGTCTGCTGCCGCACGCCGGCTCGACCTGCCGAAATCGACGGTGAGCAAGCGCGTTGCCGAACTCGAGCGCACGCTTGGCGCGCGGCTCGTGCATCGCACGTCGCGCAGCTTCCGGCTGACGCCGGTGGGCGCTGAATTCTTCGAGCACGCGCGCGCGGCCGTGATCGAGGCCGAGAGCGCGCGCGACGCGGTGCTGCGGCAGGCCGCCGAACCAGCGGGCGTCGTGCGGATCACGAGTTCGGTGCCGGTTGCGCAGCACATCCTCGCGCCCTGCCTGCCGACACTGGCCATCGCACACCCGAAGCTGCTGCTGCAGATTCATGCGAGCGACCGCCTGGTCGACATCGCGCAGGAAGGCTTCGACATCGCGGTGCGCAGCCATTTCGCCCCGCTCCCCGATTCCGCGCTCGTGCAACGGCCGCTCGCGACGTCGCCGATCATCGTCGTTGCGTCGCCCGGCTATCTCGCGCGCGTCGGCGCACCGGACGAACCGGCCGACCTCGCGCGGCACGACGGGCTCCACCCAGGCCAGCAGCCGTGGCGGCTGCAGCGCGGCGGCGACACCGTCGACGTGGCGCCGCGCATCCGCCTGCAGGCCGACGAGTCGACGCTGCTGCTGCAGGCTGCGATGGCCGGCCTCGGCCTGGCCTGCCTGCCCGACTGGATCGCAAGCGGCGCGCTTGCGTCCGGCGCGCTCGTGCGCGTGCTGCCCGGCTGGCGGGCCGGCACCGTCACGACGACGCTGCTGATGCCGCACCGGCGCGGCCAACTGCCCGGCGTACGCGCGGCCGTCGAGTTTCTCGTGCGGCACGTGGCGCGTCATCATGGCGACGAGGCGGGCGACGCGCGCGCCTCGGGCGATCGACCGACTTGATCGATTCAAATACTGAATCGATCGAGTCAGCAATTGGCATGAAAGCGCAGCTTTCGACATGACAGAATGGCCCGGACGCCCTGCCTGCATCGGCGTCCGGCGCCCGGCCTCCTGCCGGCGGCGCCTGCACGAATAACGCGCGCCCGACGCGCCTGCCGCACGACGGCACCTTCCGCCCTTCGGAGGAGACAGTCATGAATCCGCTTCAAGCGCTGCCGGCGTCCGCGTCGGCAACGGCCCGGCGCACGCGCGTGCGCTGGCTCGTGCTGGCCGTCCTGTTCGCGGTCACGACGATCAACTACGCGGATCGCGCGGCAATCGCGATCGCGGGCCCGAGCCTCGCCCGCGCGCTGCACCTGAGCCACGTGCAGATCGGCTTCATCTTCTCCGCGTTCGGCTGGTCGTACGTGATCGCGCAACTGCCGGGCGGCTGGCTGCTCGACCGCTACGGGTCGCGCATCGTCTACGCGTTCAGCATCTTCTTCTGGTCGCTGTTCACGCTGCTGCAGGGGGGATCGGTTTCTTCGGCGGCGCGGCCGCGTTCGCGCTGCTGTTCGGGCTGCGCTTCCTGGTCGGCGCGGCCGAGGCGCCGTCGTTTCCGGCCAACAGCCGGATCGTGTCCGCGTGGTTCCCGGCCGCCGAGCGCGGCACCGCGTCGGCGATCTTCAACGCCGCGCAATACGCGGCGACCGTCGTATTCGCGCCGCTGATGGGCTGGCTCGTGCACGCGTTCGGCTGGCAGTCGGTGTTCGCGGTGATGGGCGTGATCGGCTTCGCGTTCGTCGCGGTGTGGAACCGCACGATGTACGACCCGAAGGACCACCCGAACATCAACCGCGCGGAACTCGACTATCTCGCCGAAGGCGGCGCGCTCGTCAACATCGACCAGGCGACGGGCGCGCGCGGCGGCGGCCCGTCGATGCATCACGTGAAGGCGCTGCTGAAGAGCCGGATGCTGATCGGCGTGTACGTCGCGCAGTACTGCATCAACGCGCTCACCTATTTCTTCATCACGTGGTTTCCGGTCTATCTCGTGCAGGCGCGCGGGATGTCGATCCTCAACGCGGGGCTCGTCGCGTCGATCCCTGCCGTGTGCGGGTTCCTCGGCGGGATTCTCGGCGGCGTCGTGTCCGACGCGCTGCTCAAGCAGGGCCGGTCGCTGTCGGTCGCGCGCAAGGTGCCGATCGTGTTCGGCATGCTGCTGTCGATGTCGATGATCGTCTGCAACTACACCGATTCGCACGTGCTCGTCGTGCTGTTCATGGCGCTGTCGTTCTTCGGCAAGGGGCTCGGCGCGCTCGGCTGGGCCGTCAACGCGGACACCGCGCCGCGCCAGATCGCGGGGCTCAGCGGCGCGCTGCTCAACACGTGCGGCAACCTGTCGAGCATCACGACGCCGATCGCGATCGGCTATATCGTCGACCGCAGCGGCTCGTTCAACGGCGCGCTCGTTTATGTCGTCGCGCATGCGCTGGTCGCCGTGATCTGCTACCTGTTCGTCGTCGGCGAAATCCGCCGCGTCGAGCTTCATTGAACGGCGCGGGCCGCGCCGGCGCGTCCGGCGGCCCGCGCGCCACCGGAACCAGGAGCGAACCGATGTCCGAACCCCGCCGTGCCGGCACGCCGCGCGTCACGCGCATGCAGGTGATTCCCGTCGCCGGCCGCGACAGCATGCTGCTCAACCTGTGCGGCGCGCACGCGCCCTATTTCACGCGCAACCTCGTGATCCTCGACGACAGCAGCGGGCACACCGGCGTCGGCGAAGTGCCGGGTGGCGAAGGGATCCGCCACGCGCTCGAGCGCATGACGGATCTCGTGGTCGGCCAGTCGATCGGACGCTACCAGGCGACACTCAACGCGGTGCGCGCGGCGCTGTCCGGCTCAGGTGCCGGTGCGGGCCGCACGATCCGGCACGAGGTGACGTCGGCCGGCGAAGCGGCCGTGCTGCGTCAGCCACACGAGATCAACCTGCGGCTCGACAACGTGATCACCGCGATCGAGGCCGCGCTGCTCGACCTGCTCGGCCAGCATCTCGACGTGCCGGTCGCGGCGCTGCTCGGCGAAGGCCAGCAGCGCGACGCGGTGCCGATGCTCGCGTACCTGTTCTACATCGGCGACCGGCGCCGCACCGATCTGCCGTATCGCGACGAGACGCACGCATCGGATCCGTGGTTCCGGCTGCGCAACGAAGCGGCGCTCACGCCGGCCGCGATCGCGCGGCAGGCCGAAGCCGCGGTCGAGCGCTACGGCTTCGCCGACTTCAAGCTGAAGGGCGGCGTGATGGCCGGCGCCGACGAGATGGAAGCGATCGCGGCGATCAAGGCGCGTTTCCCGGACTCGCGCACGACGCTCGACCCGAACGGCGCGTGGTCGCTCGACGAAGCCGTCGCGCTGTGCCGCGGGCAAGGCCACCTGCTCGCGTACGCGGAGGATCCGTGCGGGCCGGAAGGCGGTTATTCGGGCCGCGAGGTGATGGCCGAATTCCGCCGCGCGACCGGCATCCCGACCGCGACCAACATGATCGCGACCGACTGGCGGCAGATGGATCACGCGGTGCGGCTGCAGGCGGTCGACATCCCGCTCGCCGATCCGCATTTCTGGACGATGCAGGGCTCGGTGCGGCTCGCGCAGCTGTGCCGCGACTGGGGGCTCACGTGGGGCTCGCACTCGAACAATCATTTCGACGTGTCGCTCGCGATGTTCACGCATGCGGCGGCGGCCGCGCCCGGCACGATTACCGCGATCGACACGCACTGGATCTGGCAGGAAGGCGATGCTCGGCTCACGCGCGAGCCGCTCGCGATCGTCGGCGGCAAGGTGGCCGTGCCGGAGCGGCCGGGGCTCGGGATCGAGCTCGACATGGCGCAGGTCGAGGCCGCGCATGCGCTGTACAACGAGGTGGGCGGCACCGCGCGCGACGATGCGGTCGCGATGCGCTATCTCGTGCCGGGGTGGACGTACGATCCGAAGCGGCCGAGTTTCGGGCGGGGGTGACGGGAGGGCGGGAAGCAAGAAGCACCTGCCGGGCCGCCGGCCCGGCAGGCGGCCGATGCGCCGCTATCTCGCGTCATGCGGTCTCGGCACCGCCCTCGCGCGAAGCGGCGGCGGCTGGTGCGGGGTGCGCCACAGGTACGGCGTGCGTCACCGGTGCGGGACTCGCCGCCGGCTTGCTCGGATGGATCGACGGCACCATCCCTTGCAGCGATCCGCCGGACAGGCCGATTTCGCAAAGCAGCGAATCGATCAGCGGTGCGTGCGCGCGATAGGACAACGCCGCGGACATCGCCTGCTCGGCCAGATTGCCCCCTGCCGCGGCCGGTACGCCGCCGTCCGCCGCGCCGTTGCGATTGAGCCCGTCGACCTGGATGATCTTGATGCCGTCGATCGACTTCATCGGCTCGACGGTCTGCTGAATCACGCCAGGCAGTGCCTGCAGCAGCGCGAGCTTGAACTTGAGGCTGGTCTGGTCCGACGACAGCGCGTTGATCGCGTCGTTCAGCGCACGCTGCGCCTCGGCCTCCGCGAGCCCCTTCTTGCGCGCCGCCTCGGCCAGCTCGACCATCGCGGCAGCCTGCATCTGGGCCGCGTCCCGCTCTGCCCGCGCCTGCGTCGTGATGTGAACCGCCTGCGTTTCCGCCTCCTGGGACGCTTCGATCAGCGCAACCTGCTTCGCGCGATCCGCCTCGGCGGTCTTGCGCGTCGTCTCGACCAGTTGCTCGGCACGCACCGCGTCCGCGAGCGATGCACTCGCGCGAGCCTGTGCCTGCGATTGCGCCTCGGACTTCTCCGCGATCACGATCTCCTTCTCCTGCTGCGCGATTTCGGTCACTTTCGCCTGCTCGATCGCCGCCATCTGCGTCACCCGCGTCTGTTCGATTTCCTTCACGCGCACTTCGCGCTCCGCTTCCACCTTGCGGGTACGCAACGCCTGCTCGCGCTGGATCTCGGATTCCTGAATCTGCCGCTCGGCACCGATCCGGCTTTGCTCCGCCTCCTGGTGACGCTCGGCCTCGAACGCGGCAATGCGGGCGTTCTGCTCGGCCGAGCGCGTCTTGACCTGCTGCTCCTGTTCGAGCTTCATGAACGCTTCCTGCTGCTCGATTGCGAGCTTGCGGGAAAGCGCGTCGCGGTTCTTTTCACGCACGGCCACCTCGGTGTCCTGCTCGACCTCGTTGCGCTCCTTGCGGCGCCGCTCGGTTTCCTGCGTCAGCTTCGTCAGGCCTTCGGCGTCGAACGCATTGTTCGGATCGAAGTATTGCTTCGATGTCTGGTTGAAATTGGTCAACGACACGCTTTCCAGCTCCAGCCCGTTCTTCGTCAGATCTTCCGCGACCGTGTTCTGCACGCCCTGCACGAATTTTTCGCGGGCGTCCTGCAGGTCCTGCATCGTCATCTGCGCGGCAGTCGAGCGCAGCGCATCGACAAACTTATCGTCGACGAGCGCGCGCAGGTTTTCCGGCGCGAGCGTGCGCTGGCCGAGCGTCTGCGCCGCGGTCGACACGCCTTCCTCGGTCGGCGCGACCCGCACGAAGAATGCGACGACCACGTCGACGCGCATCCGGTCCTTCGTGATGAGGCTGTCGTGCGTCGCGCGGCTCACTTCGAGCTTCAGCGTGTTCATGTTGATCGGGATCACCTCGTGAAACACCGGCAGCACCACTGCACCGCCGCTCATGATCACCTTCTGCCCGCCGAGACCGGTGCGGACGAAGGCCCGCTCCGCGGACGCGCGAACGTATAGGCGCGCGAAAATCATGCCGATCACGCAGATACCCACCACCACTGCCAATGCGACAGCGCCCCAGAATGAGAGTGCATTCATCATGATGTTTGTTCGACTCCTGTGTACGGATGGTGACAGCAAGGTGCGCCAGCCCCCGCCGCCCGGAACGGCGGCCGCCTGGCGAAACGGGATTCAGAGAAGTTCGGGTCGGGGATTTTCGATTGCGTGATAACGCGAACCCGAAATGCGCGACACGAGCAGGACCGTCGTACCTTTCGCGAAAGTCCGGCCTGCCTCGTCCGGCTCCACCCGGACGTAGTGCTGCTGGCCGTGTTCGTCGACGAGCCGCGCTTCGGCCGGATAGCCGAGCGACGCTTCGCCGGTGACGATCCGCGCGGTGCGGCCGATGAAGTCGGCTTCGGAAACCGCCGTGGTTTCGCTTTGCGGGAGAAAGCGCGCGACGAACTTGCCGGTGTGGCGCACGAACGGCAGCGCCGCGACCGTCGCCAGCCCCACGGCCAGTGCGTTAGGCAGCATGAAACCCGCCACGGCCTGCAGCGACGTCTGCAATGCGAGCCCGAGAACCGAAAAGCCGAGCAGGAACAGGATCAACAGGATCAGCAGCGGAACCCGGCCGACATGCAGCCAGCCGAGAAACTGGCCGACGACACTGGCGTCGGGGCCGCCGTCGGCGTGGTCGAGGCCGAAATGCAGGACGAGCAAATTGCCCGCATGCTCGGTCAGGCTCAGCCCCAGCAGCATCGACACGCACTCCAGTACCCCGATGACGATCATCAGCGCGATCGCGACGACGAACGGTGCGTTGCCGGGCAGCATCAGAGAAGAAGTCATTATCGTTTTGCTCTCAGATTCGGAAGCGAAGCATCAGGACATGTCGTCTGCCAGCGTTCCGGGTTGCGACTTCAGGCGGGCGACGCGTTCCTCGATTCGCTGTTCCTTGTGCAGCGTTTCGAGGCGATGCAACAACGACGGATCGGCCGACGAAGGACTGGTGCCCAACCCCGCCGTGCCCGTGGCGCCGGCCATCGTCCGGTTGAAACCCTGTTCGAGCTGCTCCGCCCTCGCGTCGGCGCCCGCCGCTCCCTCCGTGCGGCGCTCGCCGTCGCCGGGCGCGGCCGCGCGCGCCGCGATCAGTTCGCGCAGCCCCGCTTCCATCTCCACCCGCTTCGCGCGCAGGCCCAGCAGGTCGGCCTCGGCGACCTGCGCGCGCTCGCTCGCCTCGTGAAGCGACTGCTGGAGCACGCCGAGCTGGTCCTCCAGCTCGATCTGCCGTTCCGCGCCGGCGCGCACGGCCGCATCGTCGTTCCGGGCGAGCGCGGTGCCAAGCAGGTCGTTCAGCCGCTCGATCTCGTTGTTGATGCGCGCGATCGCCTTGGCCGCCTGGTACCGCGCGGCTTCGTGCCGCCCCAGCACCACCCGCGCCTGCGCGATCACATCGTCGAATTCGCGCAGGTACTGCTCGAGGATGGCTTGCGGCATGCGGCTTTCCAGCGAACCGATCAGCGCATGCACGTTCGCGGTCAACAGCCTTTTGACCCGGATTCCGAAATGTTCTGTCGTCACGACTTGTCACTCCTTCAGGGATTCAGGCGGGCCAGGTCGGCCCGGCCACCAGATGCCGGCTTCGCGGACTGCTCACGGATTTGCCTGCGCCGGCTGAATGAGGTTCGCCAGTTCCTTGACCTCATGCACGTATGAATCGAGCACGGCCGGTTGATAGACGGGGGGATTGCCGGTCACGGCAAGGCGCAGCATGCCGAGCAGCAGGCGCATGCTCTTCGCGGTCAGCCGCGCTTCAAGTTCGCCGGCGGCCTCGCCGATCGGCTTGCCCGGCGGCGCCGCCGTGACGAGGCTGGCCATGAGTTCCGGGAGTTGCGCCGCGAGCAGCGTCACGATTTCGGAGCGCTGATGCGTGGCGTGTTCGTAGGCATCGATCGCGTCGAGCACCGGCCGCACCTGCTCCCTGAACAGCGCCGCGCAGCGGACGAAGTCGTGCGCCCCCTTGACCCGGCGGCGCGCGTCGGCGATCAGCGCGCGAATCTTGTCGCTCGGGCTCGTCGCATCCGGCAATTGCAGTTCGACCAGCCACGCGAGATCGTCCTCTGGAATTCGTACCGATACCGTTTGCATGACGTTCAGCCCCTTCGAGTCGCTTGCTCAAAGCATAGTGCGCGAGTATGCAAATGTATACGTTTGTATTTCGAGATAGATGCGAGGCGCCAGCGTCGCCAAAAACAAAAAGGGCCCGGTCTTGCGACCGAGCCCTTCGAATTCCGTTGGTGGAGCGGAGGAGGATCGAACTCCCGACCTTCGCATTGCGAACGCGACGCTCTCCCAGCTGAGCTACCGCCCCAACAGTCAATCATCATACACACGCATTTCCGCGCTTGGCAATAGGGGTTACGTCACCCCGAACGCGTCACTTTGACGGCGCGCCGGCCAGCACCCATTCGACCACCGAACGGACGTCGGCGTCGCTCATGCGCGGGTGCGCAGGCATCGGAATTGCCCCCCAGACACCGGAACCGCCTTCCTTCACCTTCTTCTGCAGCTTCGCCACGGCCTGCGGATCGGACTTGTAGCGGGCGGCGATATCCTTGAACGACGGGCCGACGAGCTTGCGGTCGACCGCGTGGCAGCCCATGCACGCATTGCTGCGCGCCACCTTCAGGCCGTCGCCGACGTCCGCGTGCGCGGCGCCCAGCGTGCCGGCCACGAGCGCCGCGGCTGCGGCGCCCTGCACCATCCACTGTTTCATCTGCTTCATCTGCGCGGTCTTCATTGCGACGGCGCCTTCGGGTTGCCCGGGTGCACGTTCGACGAATTCGAGATCGGCGCGGGCGGCTGCAGCGGCGTGGACTGCACCGACGCGTCGGGCACCGCACCGACGGTCGCGGTGTCCGCCGGCGCGGCGGCAGCCTGCGTGCCGGACGCGCCGCTCGCGGGCGACGCGGCCTGCAGCGCCTGCGCATCCTGCGGCTTGACGTACTGGAACACCTTCACGACCTTCTCGACGCCCGGCACCTGACTCGCGGCTTCGGCGCCGCGATTGCCTTCGTCGACCGTCACGAGGCCCATCAGGTAAAGGTTGCCGCGCTCGCTGACGACCTTGTAGTAGTTCGCCGAAATGCCCTTCGTCGCGATCAGCTCGGACTTCACGCGCCCTTCGAGGTACGAGTCGTTCGCGCGCGACGACAACGACGCAGCCGGCTCGACCGACAACTCGTTAACGATGCCGTTCACGTTGTTGATGCCGCGCACGATTTCCTCGGCGCGCTGCTTCGACGCATCGTTCGGCACTTCGCCCGTCAGCAGCACGCGGCGGTTGAACACCGTCACGTTCACGTGCGACTGGTCGGGCAGCCCGTTGTTGATCTGCGAAAGCGCCTTGACCTGGATCTCGCGATCTTCCGTCTGCGCGCCGAGCGTACGGCGATCGGTCGCGATCAGCGCGCCGCCGCCGGCCGCTGCGCCCACGACCCCGAGCACACAGCCCTGCAGCGACACGGCGAGGCCCGCCGTCAGCGCGGCGAGCAGCGTGGTTCTGACGAGCGTCTGTTTGACGCGGCTTTGATTCATCGACGGCTCTCCTTCGTTCAATCCTCACCCAGCAGCATCGCGTCGATGCCGTCGCACAGGCAGTGGATAGTCAGCAGATGGACTTCGTGGATGCGCGCCGCGCGAACGGCGGGCACGCTGATCGGAATATCGGTGTCGGACAATGCGGCCGCGACCGTGTGGCCGTTGCCGCCCGTCAGCGCGACGACGGTCATTTCGCGCTCGTGCGCTTCGTCGATCGCCGCCAGCACACGCGGCGATGCGCCGGTCGGGTCAAGCAGCAGCAGGATGTCGCCGGTCTGGCCGAGCACGCGCACCTGCTGCGCGAACAGTTGCTCGGCGGCCGCGCCCGCGAGGCCGGCCTGCGACGCATCGGTGGCCAGCGCGATCGCGGGCAGGCCCGGACGCTCGCGCTCGAAGCCGCCGACGAGCGACACCGCGAGATAGTGCGCGGCGGCGGCCGACGGGCCGTCGCCGCACGCGACGATCTTGTTGCCGTTCGCCAGCGCGGCGAACATCGCATCGACCGCGGCTGCGATCGGCAACGACAGCGCGTCGGCCGCTTCGGCGTGAAGCGCGGCGCTGTCGCGAAATTGTTGCTGAATACGTTCGACTGACATCGATTCCTGGTGAACTGGGCGCGTGGCACGCATCGCGCGACATCGTGGGTGCGGCGAGTTTACCGTACTCCGGCACCCTCTCCGGGGGTCCGGCAAGAACTCTTTACATCTCGTCACAGCTCGCGGCTACGCATCGTCGGTACGAAATGCGTCGCGCAGCCACGCGAGCCGCCCGACCTCGAACGCGACGACGTCGAAACGACACGCGGCACCGGCACCGTGCCGCGCCCAGAACTGGAGCGCCGCCGCGACCAGGCGCCGCCGCTTGCGCCAGCCGACGCTCGCGGCCGCGCCGCCATGGCGGACGCTGCGCCGCGCGCGCACTTCGACGAACACGAGCATGCCGTCGGGCTCGCGCATCACGAGATCGAGCTCGCCGCCGCGCATCGTCACGTTCGCCGCGACGAACGCGAGGCCACGGCGCTCGAGAAACTGCCGTGCACGCTGCTCGAATGCCGCGCCGACCGGTTTGGATCGCGCCGCACCGGAAAAGTTGTCGCCCGCGCGCGGCAAATCGCGCCCGCCATCCGGCCGCACCGGCGCCGCGTGGCACAATGCCGTCCTTGTTCCGCCTGCGCCGCGATTGCGCGCATTGCCTGCCATGACTGCCCTCCTCGAACTCGCGCATACGCAGCACTACCCGAACGCGGCGCTCTACGTGGTCGCCACGCCGATCGGCAACACCGCCGACATCACGCTGCGCGCGCTTCACGTGCTCGGCCTCGCCGACCGCATCGCGGCCGAAGACACCCGCAACACGGGCCAGCTGCTCGCCCGCTACGGAATCTCGAAGCCGCTCGTCGCCGTGCACGAGCACAACGAACGCGAAGCCGCGCAGCGCGTGATCGAACTGCTGCGCGCCGGCGAACGCGTGGCCTACGTATCGGACGCCGGCACGCCCGGCATCTCGGACCCCGGCGCGCGGCTCGTCGACGCGGTACGCGCCGCCGGCTTCGCGGTGATCCCGCTGCCGGGCGCGAGCGCGGCCGTGACCGCGCTGAGCGTGGCCGGCGACTGGGCCGGCGCGTTCACGTTCGCGGGCTTCCTGCCGCCGAAGACCAAACAGCGCGCAACCGCGCTGCAGGCGCTGGTGTCGCACCCGTATGCGCTGGTGTTCTACGAAGCGCCGCACCGGATCGCCGAAACCGTCGCCGCACTCGCCGACGCATTCGGCCCCGCGCGCCGGCTGCTGATCGCGCGCGAACTCACCAAGCTACACGAGCAACTGTTCCAGGGCACCCTGGCCGAAGGACAGACCTGGCTCGCCGGCGATGCGAACCGGCTGCGCGGCGAGTTCGTGCTGGTCGTCGAGGGCGCGCCGGCGACGAGCGGCGAAGCCGACGACACCGCGCACGATGCGCTGCTCAGGCTGCTGCTGGAAGAAGTGCCGGTGAAGAGCGCGGCCAAGCTCGCGGCCGCGCTGACGGGTGCGTCGCGCAATGCACTGTATGCGCGTGCGCTGGTGCTGAAGGAAGGCTGACGCGCGACGGCGCCGCGCGAAAACGACAAAGGGCTGCCGGAAGGCAGCCCTTTGCGCATGTGCGGACGGATCCGCCGCGTTACTTCGTCGAGACCGACGCGAGCATTTCGGCGCGTGCCTCGCGCGCTTCCTGCGGCGACAGCCCTTCGATCTTCACGCGGCCCGTGCCGGCGTGCACGAGGCCGATCACCTTGGCGGCCGCATAGGACAGGTCGAGCACGCGGCCGCGCTTGAACGGCCCGCGATCGTTGACCTTCACGACGACCCACTTGCCGGTCGACGAGTTCGTCACCCTGATGTACGACGACAGCGGCAGCGTGCGGTGCGCGGCGGTGAGCGCGTTCATGTTGAAACGCTCGCCGTTCGCGGTGCGGCGACCGTGGAAATCCCGCCCGTACCAGGAGGCGCGACCCGTCTGGCGGAAGTCGGACACGTCCTTGCCGTCGATCGGCTCGGCGTCGGCCAGCGACGGCTTTTTCGCGTCCTTGCTGTCCGCAGCCGGCATCGACGCCAGCGCGGAATCGAAATTCAGTTGCTGCTTGTCGCTGTCCGCCTTCGCGGCGGCGGCCGTCTTGTCGACCGCGTTCTTCTGGTTCGCGCTGCCGGTCGTCTGGCTGGGCGGCACCGCGCAGCCCGTCAACGCAAAAAATAATGCAATGGTCCCGAATCGACTCGGAAATCGTACGTTCATCGACGTGTCGCCTTCTGGTTCGGGCCGCTCCTTCACGACGCTGCTTCACAGCGCACATACGCAGCCCGGACGGCAAATGCGTGCACGCCCCGCTCGAATGCGAGCAGGCGGCTAGCATGGGCGCGGCTTTCGTCTATGCCGCAACCGTCCTGATTAGCTTTCACGTCTGGCACAACCTGTCCCCAACAGCCTGACCAGACCCCACATGCCGCCATCGAACATGGCTTCACGTTCGCGCGCGTCGATACGACCAACGCACAGGAACGGCGGCACAGGCCTCATCCGGCGGCGCGGCAGCAGGGCCGCAGGCGGGCGCGCAGCACCCGGCCGGACAAGACGTGAGCACCGAATGCTCGGTGCTGGATACACCGCCGGACTCCCCGGCGGCTGATGCTTGACGGTGATTCCGACGCCTCTTTTAACGGGGTCGAAACACCAGCGAATTGCGTGAAATTCACGCTCAATGGGGCGCATTATACATAAATCAAAACGCCTCCTCGAAAAGCGGCCCGGCTGGACCATTGATTCTCTCTATGGCGGTAACAATCGACATGCTCCGGGATTGCCCGTAGACGTGCGTCGCACGGTGCACCGCACGGGCGGCAGGCAGCGCGCGCGACCGGTACAATCGCTCCTTTTAGCCGCCGGTGTCTCCATGAAAGTCACACTCATTCCGGTCACGCCGTTCCAGCAGAACTGCTCGCTGCTCGTCTGCGAGAAGACGGGCCGCGCCGCCGTCGTCGATCCGGGTGGCGATCTCGACCGGATCGAACAGGAAGTCGCGCGGCAGAACGTGCAGGTCGAGAAGGTGCTGCTCACGCACGGGCACATCGATCACTGTGCGGGCGCGAAGACGCTCGCGACGCACTACGGCGTGCCGATCGAGGGGCCGCAGGAAGAAGAGCGCTTCTGGATCGAGAAGCTGCCGATGCAGAGCGAGCGCTTCGGCTTTCCCGCCGCCGAAACCTTCGAGCCGGACTGCTGGCTGAACGACGGCGACACCGTGCGGTTCGGCGACGAGACGCTCGAGGTCTATCACTGCCCGGGCCACACGCCGGGCCACGTCGTGTTCTTCAGCCGCGCGCATCGCGTCGCGATCGTCGGCGACGTGCTGTTCGCGGGCTCGATCGGCCGTACCGATTTCCCGCGCGGCAATCATGAAGACCTCGTCCGTTCGATCAAGGACAAGCTGTGGCCGCTCGGCGACGACGTCACGTTCGTGCCGGGCCACGGCCCCGTGTCGACGTTCGGCGACGAGCGCCGAACGAACCCGTTCGTGTCCGACAAGGTGTTCGGTTGACTACTCGCCCTCCAGAAGGAAGGGGATTCCCACCTAACCGAAAGCCACCCGACATCGCCTCAAAGAGACATGGGAATTACGCCTTCTCCATGGGCTGACACCGCCAGTCCGGCGGCCAAAACGTTACGCGCTGCGTTGATGTCACGGTCGTGGATCGCTGAGCATCGCGGACAGGTCCACACGCGCACCTTTAAAGGCAGCGTGGCTACGGTATGCCCGCAATCCGAACATCGCTTGCTGGACGGATGCCAGCGATCGATGCCGATCAACGTGCGGCCGTACCAGTGGGCCTTGTACGTCAGTTGCCTCACGAATTCCGACCAGCTTGCATCGCTGATCGATTTCGCGAGCCTTCGATTGTTCAGCATGTGCCTGACGGCAAGGCTTTCGATGGCAATCACTTGGTTTTCGTTGATCAACCGGGTCGAAAGCTTGTGCAGGAAATCCCTGCGGCAATCTGCTATCCGGGCGTGCATGCGTGCGACTTTGAGTCTCGCCCTCTTGCGATTGGCTGAACCGGGCTGCTTTCTTGCCAGTCGTCGCTGCAACTTCGCGAGCTTGGCTTCGTTTTTGCGAAATGCCTTCGGCGCAGCGATCTTCTCGCCCGTTGAAAGAACGACAAAATCTGTCAACCCGAAGTCGATACCCACCTTGTTGGGCAACGCCGATTTTGCAGAAGCCATGTCGTCACAAAGCATGGATACGTGGTATCGACCAGCCGTGTCTTTCGACACCGTAACGGTCGTTACCTTCGCGCCCTTCGGAATCGTGCGCGACCAGCGGATTGCGAGCGGCGCATCCATCTTCGCCAATCTCAGAGAAGTACCGTCCCACCTGAAAGCGCTTGCCGTGTACTCTGCCGATTGCGCACCGTCCTTGCGCTGTAAATTCGGGTACTTCGCGCGTTTGGCGAAGAAGTTCGCGAATGCCGTCTGCAAATGGCGCAGCGCCTGCTGGAGCGGGACCGAACTGACTTCGTTCAGCCACGTGTGTTCGGGCGTTTTCTTCAGTGCAGTGAGCGCGGCGGAGGTCTCGTGATAGCCGACACTCGCCTGACTCTGCTGCCACGCATCGGTACGCATCCGCAGCATGTGGTTATACACAAAGCGCGCGCTGCCGAACGTTCGGGCAAGCATCGCTGCTTGCTCGGACGTCGGGTAGAACCGGAATCGGTAGGCGCGCTTGATGTCCATGCACCACACCATGTCACACGCTCGCGTGTGCCTCAAGCCTCAGTGGAGCCGCCATACGGCTATGCTCCCTTTACTCCCCACCCCGCGCCCCGAAGGAAGTCCCCTTGGGGGAGGGAAGAGGGTTTCTCGGAAAAATTCGGATGAACCAGACCGCCATCCAGGAAATCTACGTCAGCACCGACGTCGAGGCCGACGGCCCGATTCCGGGCCCGCATTCGATGCTGAGCTTCGCATCGGCCGCCTATACCGAGGACAAGCAGCTGATCGCGACGTTTTCGGCGAACCTCGAGACGCTGCCCGGCGCGCAGGCGCATCCGGTGCAGGAAGCATGGTGGAAAACCGAGCCCGAAGCATGGGCCGCGTGCCGGCGCGACCTGCAGGCGCCCGAGGCGGCGCTGGTCGCGTACGTGGACTGGGTCGAGGCGCTGCCCGGCAAGCCCGTGTTCGTCGCGATGCCGGCCGGCTTCGACTTCACGTTCATGTTCTGGTACATGATGCGCTTCGCGGGACGCTGCCCGTTCTCGTGGTCGGCGCTCGACATCAAGACGCTCGCGTTCGCGATGACGGGGCTGCCGTACCGCAAGGCGATCAAGCCGCGCTTTCCGAAGCACTGGTTCGACGATCACCCGCACACGCACGTCGCGCTCGACGACGCGATCGAGCAAGGCGCGCTGTTCTGCAACATGCTCGCCGACCTGCGCCGGCAGCAGGCGGCGCTCGCGGGCCTCGCCGTGTCGGACACCGATCGGTCGGAAAGCGCAGGGGCGGGACAAAATCCCACGGATCCGCGAGCAAATTAGCGAATCTCGCTCAACAGCGCCACGCCAGATTGCCTTTCCTTTCCCGGCCCTCTAACATTCAGCGTGTTGTAGCTGCCGCATGGAGGCGCAGGTGACGCTCGATTCCTTTTCGCAAAAAATCCTTCGCCTGTTGCAGCTCGACGCGCGCCGTTCCGTACAGGAAATCTCCGACCAGGTCGGCCTGTCGAGCACGCCGTGCTGGCGCCGCATCAAGGACATGGAACAGTCGGGCGTGATCCAGCGCTACACGGCGCTGCTCGATCGCGAGAAGCTCGGCCTGCATGTCTGCGCGCTCGCGCACGTGCATCTGACCCGCCACAACGAAGGCGGCGTCGAGCAGTTCGAGCGCGAGATCGCGACCTGCCCGGAAGTCACCGAGTGCTACAGCACGACCGGCGAAGCCGATTACATCCTCAAGATCGTCGCGCCCGACATCAAGGCCTACGACGTGTTCCTGCACGAACGCATCTTCAAGATCCCGGCCGTGTCGCAGGTACGCACGAGCGTCGTGCTGCGCGAAATCAAGTTCGACACGCAACTGCCGCTGTAACGCGCGAGCCCGCCCGGCCGGCCCGCGTTCGCGGGCGTCACGTCACGCCTGCCCGGGCATCGCGCGCGTGAAGCCGATCCGGCGCGCGCCGAACTCGCGCTTGAGCGCGTCGGCGTCGAGCCGGCCGGCCAGCGCCGCATCGGTGTCGCCCGGATCGCTCGCGAGCGTCACATCGATCTCGAGCCCCGTACTCAGGTAATGCAGGTTGATCGCCGCGGCGCGCAGCCCGCGCTGCGCGAGCGCGGCTTCGAGCCGTGCCGCGATCTCGCCGCGCGGCGGCAGCGCGAGCGCCGGACGGCGCGCCGCGTCGTTCTCGGGGTCGACGTGGATCAGCGCATCGAGCACGCGCGGGTCGGTCAGCACACGTGCGCGTGCGGTCTCGGCGATGTAATGCCCTTCGGACACGGAGATCTTCGGATCGACGAGGATGTGCGCGTCGACGAGCGCGGCATCGCCCATCTTGCGCGTGCGCAGGTCGTGCACGTCGAGCACGCCGGGCGTCGCCGCGAGCAGCGCGCGGATTTCGGCCGTGTCGGTCGTGTCGAGCGCGCGGTCGGAAAGGTCCTGCAGCGCGTCATAGCCGAACGTCCAGCCCATCCGCGCGACCATGAAACCGACGATCGCTGCCGCGATCGGGTCGAGCAGCCGCACGCCGGCCAGGCTGCCGACGATGCCGATCGCGACGACGAGCGACGACGCGGCGTCGGAGCGCGCATGCCATGCATTCGCGACGAGCATCGCCGAGCGCACGCGCCGCGCCTCGCGCAGCATGTAGCGAAACAGCGCTTCTTTCGACACGAGCACCGTGAGCGCGACGATCAGCGCCGAGAAATGGACGGCCGGGATGTTTTCGAGATTAACGAGCCGGTCGCCGGCACGCCAGAGCATGCCGATTCCGACCGCAATCAGGATCGCGCCGAGAAACAGCGACGCGACCGTCTCGTAGCGGCTGTGTCCGTAATTGTGGTCGGCGTCCGGCGATGCGCCGCTATGCCGATTCGCAACCAGCACGACGAAATCCGAGATCAAATCCGAAATCGAATGCACCCCGTCGGCAATCAATGCCTGCGAATGCGCAATCGCGCCGACGACTATCTGAAATGTCGCAAGCACGACATTCAGAACAATACTGACGAGCGTGCTCTTGCGCGCAACAGCGTGCTTATCTGCGCTTTGCGCGTCGCCGGAAAACGTGGACATGAAATATGAGATATCGGTGTGCGATACCCAATTCTATCAAAGGCGCTCCGCGAACCCCGTCAATACCCACAAATTTCTTATTTAAATCAACCGCTTATACGAACGTGTCGCATTTTCATTCACGCGGTATTATTACATTTTCATGACACCGCACGCGTGGCGGCCGGTGCCCGGAAACAAAAAAGCCGCGCCCCTGAACGGATACGCGGCTCTTTTGAGCAGACGACTTAAACAAACGTTTAAATCGCAAACTGTTCGCGGTTCTTGCCTGCGATCCAGCGCGGCGGCTTGCCACGGCCCGACCACGTCGCGCCCGTTTCCGGATCGCGGTATTTCGCGGCCACGCCTGCGCGCGGACGGCCAACCTTACCTGCCTTCGCGCGGCTGAGACCGAGTTCGGCGAGCGAAAAGCCATAGTCGGCAATTTTCTGCTTCACGTCATTCAGCACTTCAGCGTATTCACGCGACTTCGCTTCCTCGATTTGCTTCTCCAGCTTCTCCCGCTGGGCCAGCAGGTCCTTGTAAGAAGACATAGTTTCCCTTTCTATCTGACCAATGGCGCCGGTCTGCTGCCAGCTCACCATTCATGAAATATATGTGCCTCGGATTTTCGAAGGCAGAGATTAGCACAAAAAAGATTTGATAGAAGCGAGATTCACGAAAATCCCGAGACCCATTGTAATTCGCACATGTCATTTTGACCGGCCGCGGCCTTTTCTCAAATTTTTACGTTCCTACACAGAGATTAGGGCATTAGCGATTGCCTATTAAGGCTATCAACATACGCAATTACCCTGCATATGAAAAATCAAAGCTTTCATAGGACGACAGGTTCGCGAATATCGGATGACGCAGCTTGCCAATCGGACAATCCGAGTTGCCCGCGACGTCACGTCACATCCTGCGCGCACGCGATCAGCCGGTCGCGCAGCGCGCCGGCATCGGCCGGCGGCGCGTCGAACGGCGTACGCACGCGGCGGCCGTCGCACCGCCAGTCGGCGCCGTGGCGATCGACGCCGAGCAGGTCGAGCCCGTCGCGGCGCGCATCGCCGGCATCGTAGGCGTCCCACAGCGCCTGTTCCTCGTCGAACCCGAGCGGCGGCAGCGCATCGATATGCGTGCCGTCGACCCAGCCCATGCGCCCGAAGCCGCCGATATAGCGCAGCCGCTCGGTATCGAGCGCCCAGAACGTGAAATCGCCGAGCGCGAGATAGCGCGCGGCGTCCGGCTCGTAGCGCAGGTATCGTGCGGCGACGTGCGGATCGTCGCCGAGCGGCACGAAACGGCCGAGCAGCGTCGCGCGTTCGGCGTTCAGCACGTCGCCGTCGGGCGCGTCGACGACGAGAAAGCCCGCGCGCGGATCGGCGGCGAGATTGCGCGTGTGTTCGGCGAGGCCGCTCACGAGGATCACGGGACGATGGCTTGCATCGGGTGCAAACGGGACGACCGTCGGATACGGAAAGCCCTGCGGATCGCGCGCATGGGTGGCAAGCGTGCCGAGCGCGCAGCGGTGCAGCAGATGCAGGGCGAAGGCGGGATCGATGTTCAAGAGGACTCCTGCGGTCGAGGAGCGGCGCTTCGGGCACGCCGCATGTGCTTCGATGTTACCCGCGGGCGCCGCGCGGCGCGTATCGGCCGGACGGCCGATGCGGCGCCAGGCACTGGACGGACGGCGCACTGCCGCGATGAGACCCGGTCGCCTGATCGCCTGATCGCCTGATCGCCTGATCGCCTGATCGCCTGATCGCCTGATCGCCCGGTCGCCTGATCGACTGATCGCCCGGTCGCCTGATCGACTGATCGACTGATCGACTGATCGCCTGATCGCCCGATCGCCGAAACATCGGCCGAACGGGTAACACCCGGCAGGATCGTAAGCGGTTCGATAGAATCGGACGATTCCGACGGACGCCGCGTGCGTCCGCGCATTTCTTGACGAGCCTTCCGTGTCCGAATCCTCCTCCCCCGAATCGTCGTCCCCGTTCGCCGCGCCGCCCGACGCGCATCGCGTGCTGCCGCTCCCGGCCCGCCAGCGGGCCCGCACCGCGTCGATGGCGCTGTTCTTCGTCGCCGGCATGATGTACGCGTCGTGGGGCGTGCACGTGCCGACCGTGCGCGACAAGTTCGCGCTGAGCCCCGGGCTGCTGTCGATCGCGCTGTTCGCGGTCGCCGGCGGCTCGATCGCCGCGATGCTGACCATCGCGCGCTGGATCGCGCGCGTCGGCTCGCGCACCGCGTGCCTCGCGGGCGGGCTCGTGATGTCCGCATGCGCGGCGCTGATCCTCGTCGTGCCCGACTACTGGATGCTGCTCGGCGTACTCGCGCTGTTCGGCTTCTCGATGGCGACGCTCGACGTCGCGATGAACGCCGAGGCCAGCGCGGTCGAGATCGCGATCGGCAAGCCGATCATGTCGTCGCTGCACGGCATGTTCAGCATCGGCGGGATGTCGGGCGCGGCGGCCGGCGGCGCGCTGCTGTCGGCCGGCATGGCGCCGGCCGCGCATCTGGCGCTCGCGGCGGCAGTGAGCGCCACGGTGCTCGTGGTTGCGAGCCCGGCCGTGCTGCCGCATGTGCCGCACCACGAACACGCGCACGGCGACGGCAACCGCTGGCGCTCGCCCGCGCTGTGGATGCTCGGCGGCATCGCGCTCGTCGCGCTGATCGCCGAAGGCGCGATGTACGACTGGGCGACGGTCTACATGCGCGACGTCGTCGCGGCGAGCCCCGCGCTCGCGAGCGCCGCGTACGCGGCGTTCTCGGGCGGGATGGCCATCGCGCGCTTCGCGGGCGACGCCGTGCGCGCCCGCTTCGGCGCGCCGCAGCTCGTGTTCGCGAGCGCGTCGCTCGCGTGTGCCGGGATGATCGGTGCGCTGCTGCTGCCCTATCCGGCCGCGGTGCTGACCGGCTTCACGCTGATAGGCCTCGGCCTCGCGAACATGATGCCCGTGCTGTTCGCGGCCGCCGCGCGCGTGAAAGGCATCCACGCGGCCGAAGGGCTCGCGCATGTGGCCGGGCTCGCGTATTTCGGACTGCTGTTCGGTCCGGTCGTGATCGGCGCGGTCGCGCAGGCCGCGAACCTGACGATCGGCCTGTCGGTCGTCGCGCTGTGCGCGGCGCTCGTCGCGGCCGTCGCGCCGAAGGTGCTCGCGCACCTGAAGATCTGACCGCCCGTCAGCCAATCGGCATAGGGGACGGCCATAAGGCCGTGCCCCTGCCACACCACCCGGCATGCGGGTCCGCACCGGGCGGTTCAGGAAGTTGAGGTTATGAGAGTCGGGGTACACCCAGCCGGTCGAAGTATGCGATGGTCAGCACGCTGTTGAGCAGCCGGTCGCTATTGCGCCACCAGCAGCGACTGTTGGCCGCCACCTGTCGCGCAACGTCATCCGATGCCCCCAGCGCACACAGCTCCCGGTAAATGGTCGTGCCACGACGCCAGTGTTTTAGCTGGATCGCTCGCAACCGGTGCCGCAGCCACTTGTCCAGTTCCAACCAGACACGGGGCGTTTGCGCGAGCCGGAAGTACGCTTTCCACCCTTGCACATAGGTCCGTAGTCGTTCCACCACCTCTGGCAGACTCCGCCCGCCAGATCGACGGGTCAGTTCACGAACGCGGTGTTTGAACGCCAGTAGCGGTTTGGCCGCCACCTTGCGCTTCACGACACCGCCCGGGGCCACCCACAGGCTGTAGCCCAGAAACTTGCGTCCAAACACACTCGCCACTGCGCTCTTGGTCTCGTTGACCTTCAGGCGCAGCCGACCATACAGGCGTCGCAGCAGAGCCATCACCCGCTCGCCCGCCCGACGGCTGCGAACATAAACATTCGCATCGTCGGCGTAGCGCACGAAGCAGTGACCCCGCCGCTCCAGTTCCTTGTCCACCTCATCGAGCAGCACGTTGGCCAGCAGTGGGGATAGCGGCCCGCCCTGCGGCGTGCCCTGACCCCGCTGCTGGACCACTCCGTCATCCATGATGCCGCTGTTCAGATACGCCCGGATCAGCCGGATCACTCCGGCGTCGCCAATGCGTTTCTGTACACGATCGATCAGAATGTCGTGGTTGACCCGGTCGAAGAACTTCTCCAGATCAACGTCCACCACGGTTCGCCGGCCTGACTGCACGTACGATTGCGCGGCTAACACCGCGTCATGCGCACGCCGTCCCGGACGGAAGCCGTAGCTGTACTCGCTGAAGGTAGGGTCCAGAACTGGCTGTAGCACCTGTAGCAGCGCCTGCTGGATCAGCCGGTCCGTTACCGTCGGGATGCCCAGCTCGCGCTCGCCCCCATCCGGTTTCGGAATCGTTACCCGTCGTACCGGACTGGGCCGGTACGTCCCCTTCAGCAACTGTTCACGAATCACAGGCCACGCCGTCACCAGATGACGCGCAGTCTGGTTAATGTCCAGGCCGTCTACGCCAGCGGCGCCCCTGTTAGCCCGCACCCGTTTGAACGCCTGCTTCAGGTTCCCTCTCGTCAGCGCCGCTTCCAGCAGCGCTGACCCCGTGTCCCCGGATTCATGCCGCGGGCCGCAAGCTTCGTCGCTAGCAGATGCACGCGCAGCTTCACCGCGCGCTTTTCCCGCTCGCCCCGTTTGCACGGACATCTGACGCAATGCCTGCCGCATCGACATGACGCTGAACACTCCTTCCCGTTTGGCCCTTCGTCACCAGCTTCAGCCTCACCGGCCTGTCCTGTGACTACTACGGCCTCTGCTGACTTCTCGCTCCGGCTCGACGCCGCTGCCCTTTCAGGCATGAGGCGAGATCTCCCCAGGTAAGAACGCACTCCTTCACTGCACAGCCGCCGGATTTACGCCACCGCTCCTTGATCACAAGAGCTTTGCGGTTTCCTGCCCGCTCGCCCTGGTCGGTGCCGCCTTCTATCCGGTTCTTGTTCATCGGCTCGCAGTTTCGCTCCACGCTTCCTCCCCACGATCGGTCACCCTCTCGCAGTTGCGCTTCGCTTCGCTCGCTGTGATCAACTTACGGTGGGACTTGCACCCACAAGAGTGCGCCCATGCTGGGCGCACAAAAGAAAGCGCGCATGCGTTGCCGCATGCGCGCTTTCGCCCCTTCTGTTGACCGCCTGTTGCGTTACATCTTCACTTCGTCGAGCAGCGTCTTCTTGCCGCTCTTGTAGTTGTACAGCGAGATCACGCCGTGCTGCAGGTCGCCCTTCGAGTCGAAGGTCGTCGTGCCGATCACGCCCGTGTAGTTCGTCGCCGGCATCGCCCCGAGGATCTTCGCCGGGTCCGTCGAGTTCGAGCGCTTCATCGCGTCGACGACGATGTACACGGCGTCATACGTGAACGGTGCGTAGATCTGGATCGGCTGGCCGAAGCGCTTCTCGAACTTCGCCTTGAACGCGCTGCCGCCCGGCATCTTCTCGAGCGAAGCACCCGCTTCCGAGCACACGACGTTGTCGGTCGCGTCGCCGGCCAGGTCGGCCAGCTTTTCCGTGCACACGCCGTCGCCCGCGAGGATCTTCGCGCGCACGCCAAGCTGCTTCGCCTGCTTCGCGAACGGGCCGCCGGTCGCGTCCATGCCGCCGTACATGATCGCGTCCGGATTCTCACCCTTGATCTTGGTCAGAATCGCGCGGAAGTCGACCGCCTTGTCGTTCGTCGCGTCGTGCGACATCACCTTCAGGCCGAGCGCCTTCGCCTTCTTCTCGAACTCGTTCGCGAGACCCTGGCCGTATGCGGTCGAATCGTCGACCACCGCCACGCTCTTGATGCCCTTCGAGTGCGCGTAGTTCGCGAGTGCCGGGCCCTGCTGCGCATCGGTCGCCACCACGCGGTACGTGGTCTTGAAGCCTTGCTGCGTGTAGGCCGGGTTGGTCGCCGACGGCGAGATCTGCACGATGCCCGCATCGCTGTAGATCTTCGAGGCCGGGATCGACGTGCCCGAGTTCAGGTGGCCGATGACGGCGACGACCTTGTCGTCGACGAGCTTCTGCGCAACCTGCGTAGCCTGCCGCGGGTCGGCCGCGTCATCCTGCGGGTCGAGTTGCAGCGTGACCTTCTGGCCGCCGACCGTGAAACCCTTGGCGTTGATCTCCTCGACGGCGAGACGCGCACCGTTTTCGTTGTCCTTGCCCAGGTGTGCAATGCCGCCCGTCAAGGGCGCGACGTGGCCGATCTTGACGACTTGATCGGCGGCCGCGTTGCTTGCAGCTGCAACGCACAGCATCGCCGCAGCGGTGATCGGCAACAGCTTCTGCATTTTGATATTCATGTAAGTCTCCAGTTTCGGTCCCAATAAACGCCATCGCCCGGTGCCCCGCTGCCATCCCTGTGTTTGCAATCACTGGACGATTCGCCGGATGCATCGTTCATGCACTTGGCCTCAAGCACGTGAAAACAGCCGCTTTTAGCAGCCACCCGCCCGTACTTGCGCGCAAGTGTAGGTGATCAAATTAATTTGTGGGACTTTTTTGGGGTAGTGGTAACACTACTGATATGCGCACTCTGGAATGATGACTCGAATATCGCCACAAGCCCCGCCGGATAAGGGTTTCCGCTAATTACCGGCAGCTTGCCGAAAGGTCGTTTCAAAAGATTCCCGGGGCATTTCGATTCGGTATTTTGTGCCCGTGATCATTGAATGAAACGCGCGTGACAACCGCGCGTTTCGTCGTTCGAGTCGAACGGTTCAGGCGGCCGACGCGCGCCATTCCGCGTCGAGCGCGGCGACGAGCTGCGACGTCGTCAGCGCATCGCCGCGCCGCCGCGCGAGCGGCGCGCCCTGGCCGGCCCACAGCGACAGGTATTCGCCGTCGTTCGCGCGCGCGGCGGCCTGGCGCAGCGGCTGCGTCAGCGCGTTCTGCACCGGGTACGGCGCGGCGTCGGCCACGCGCTCGCCGAGCCGCGCCATCAGCGTGTTGCGCAGCCCGCGCGCATGGCGGCCGGTGATCGCGCGCGTGACCTGGGTCGACGTATCCGCGCAAGCCAGCAGGCGTGCCTTCCAGTCCGCCGCGATCGCGCTTTCCGCGCAGGTCAGGAACGCCGTGCCGAGCTGTGCGCCCTGCGCACCGAGCGCGAGCGCGGCCGCGATCCCGCGGCCGTCCATGATGCCGCCCGCGGCGAGCACGGGCAGCCCCGTCGCGTCGACCAGCTGCGGCACGAGCGCGAACGTGCCGATCAGCGCTTCGTCGGCGGAACCGATGAACGTGCCGCGATGGCCGCCCGCCTCGGCGCCCTGCGCGGACAGCGCGTCGGCGCCGGCCGCCTGCCACGCGAGCCCTTCGGCGACGTGCGTCGCGGTGCCGATCACATAGGTGCCGGCGGCCTTCAGGCGCGCGACGTCGGCCGCGTCGAGCACGCCGAACGTGAAGCTCGCGACTGGCACGCGCAGCGACACGAGCGCATCGAGCTGCGCGCGGAAGTCGGGCGCATAACGCGCGGGGGCGGTGCCCGGCGGCAGCCCGAGCGTCGCGTTCAGCGGGTCGATCGCCGCGAGTGCGCGCGCGACGGTCGCCGCATCGGGTGCGGCGTCCGGCAGCACGAACAGGTTGACCGCGAACGGGCGATCGGTCGCCGCGCGGATCGCCGCGACTTCGGCCGCGAGACGATCGGGCGCGAACGCGCCGGCGCCGAGGCTGCCGAGCGCGCCGGCGTTCGATGCGGCGGCGACCATCGCGGCCGTGGTCGCGCCGACCATCGGCGCCTGCACGAGCGGCAGGCGCAGGCCGAAGCGTTCGGAAAAGGGCGTGGAATACAGATGGGCAGGCATGACGAATCCTTCGATGACGATGCGCGAAAGCGCTTTGTAAAAGCCGGCATTTCGACTCTATCGAAGCGGCTCGCCGCCGAAAAATGAATAATCGAGATCGAAACGATCGCTGCGCGAGAAGCGGGCCGCACATCCGGCGCACGCGTTGCGCGTGCGCTGCAGCACCGGACGATCGGTGGCACACTAGACCGCCCTCTTCCCCCGGGGGCGCGCGCAGCGCGCCCCGTTCGCCAGGAGTTCAAAACGTGACTGCCCAATGGATCGACATCCCGACCGGTAACGACAGCTTCGGCGGCTATCTCGCGCTGCCCAAGCGCGGCAAGGGCCCTGCCGTCATCATCATCCAGGAGATCTTCGGCGTGAACTCGCACATCCGCGCGGTCGCCGACCAGTACGCGTCCGACGGCTACGTCGCGCTCGCGCCGGACATGTTCTGGCGCACACAGCCGCGCGTCGAACTGACCTATGAAGGCGCGGATCGCGACAAGGGCATCGAGCTGATGAAAAAGACCGACGTGGGTCTCGCGGTCGCGGACATCGGCGCAGCGGCCGACGCATTGCGCGCGCGCCCCGAAGTGGCCGGCAAGATCGCCGCGATCGGCTACTGCTTCGGCGGCCAGCTCGCGTACCGCGCGGCCGCGACCGGCAAGCTCGACGCGGCGGTCGCCTATTACGGCGGCGGCATCCAGAACGCGCTCGACCTGGCCGGCAAGGTCACGCAGCCGATCCTGTTCCACTACGCGGAAAACGATCACGGGATCCCGCTGTCGGCCGTCGATCAAGTGAAGGCCGCGTTCGCCGGCCACGGCCACGCATCCTTCCACGTGTATCCGGGCGCCGAGCACGGCTTCAACTGCACGGACCGCGCGTCGTACAACCAGCGCGCATCGGCGCTCGCGCACGGCCGCACGCTGACGTTCCTCGCCGAGCACCTGTAACAACACCCGGCCGCGGGCCCATCGCGCCGGGCCCGCGTTATTCTCCCTTCATCGCCACGAGTCACAACGGGGGTGACAGCGATGCACTCGGACTATCTCGCGCATGACGCGATCGGCCTCGCCGCGCTCGTGCGCGACCGCAAGGCAAGCCCGCGCGAATTGCTCGATGCGGCGATCAGCCAGGCCGAAGCGGTCAATGGCGCGATCAACGCGATCGTGCTGCAGGACTACGAAGCCGCGCGCCAGCGCGCGACCTCCGTGCCCGACCCCGGCGCCGACGCGCCGTTCGCGGGCGTTCCGTATCTCGTCAAGGATCTCGGCGCGGCGGTCGCCGGGCTGCCGCTGTCGATGGGCAGCCGGCACTACCGGTATTACGTGCCCGCCGACGATTCGCCGGTGATCGCGCGCAGCCGTGCGGCCGGCCTCAACGTGTTCGGCAAGACCAACACGTCGGAGATCGGCCAGATGCCGTACACGGAACCCGAACTGTTCGGCGCGTGCCGCAACCCGTGGAATCTCGACCACACGCCCGGCGGCTCGAGCGGCGGCGCGGCGGCGGCCGTCGCGGCCGGCATCGTGCCGCTCGCGCATGCATCCGACGGCGGCGGCTCGATCCGCATCCCGGCGTCGTGCTGCGGGCTGTTCGGCCTGAAGCCGAGCCGCAATCCGATGCTCGTCGACCAGCCGTCGAACGGCGAGCTGGTCGTCCAGCATGCGGTGTCGCGCAGCGTGCGCGACAGCGCGCTGCTGCTCGACGTGACGACCGGCCAGACGCTGCCGCACGGCGCGCCCGGCACGTTCCTCGGCGAACTCGATACGCCGCCCGGCCCGCTGCGGATCGGCCTCGTCGTCGATCCGATGCTCGCGTCGGCGCTCGCCGACGACACGCGCGCGGCGCTCGACGATGCGGCCGCGCTGCTCGAATCGCTCGGCCACCACGTCGAGCCGGCCACGCTGCACATCGACTACGCGCGCGCGGCCGAAACCTTCCTCACGCTGTGGGCGACGATCGCCGAGGAGATGGTGCTCGGCGCACGCGAGCTGACCGGCCGCGCGCCGCGGCGCGGCGAGTTCGAAGCGGCGACGTGGGCGATGGCCGTAGTCGGCCGGCGCCTCGCGCGCACGCGCCTGCCGGACGTACTCGAGTGGCAGCGCCAGCTCACCGTGCAGGTTTCGGGCCTCGTGTCGCGCTACGACGCGATTCTGTGCGCATCGCTCGCGGCGCCGCCGGTGAAGATCGGCGAACTGCTGCCGACGCCGTTCGAATCGGCGCAGATGAAGCTGCTCGCCGCGCTGCCGGTGAAGCCGCTGCTGAAGGAAATGCTCGCGAAGTCGTCGGAGAAGGCGTTCGCATGGGCCGGCTGCACCGAGCTGTTCAACCTGACCGGCCAGCCGGCGATGTCGGTACCGCTCTACTGGAATGCGCGCGGGCTGCCGATCGGCGTGCAGTTCGTCGCGCGCCACACCGACGACGCACTGCTGCTCAGGCTCGCGCGGCAGCTCGAACAGGCGCGGCCGTGGTTCGACCGCCGCCCGCCGCTGATGCGGGCGCAGCGCTGACGCGCGGCCTCTTCTCGAGGCAAGCAGC
Organism: Burkholderia sp. S-53; assembly: GCF_025560745.1. Classification (NCBI taxonomy): domain Bacteria; kingdom Pseudomonadati; phylum Pseudomonadota; class Betaproteobacteria; order Burkholderiales; family Burkholderiaceae; genus Burkholderia; species Burkholderia sp. S-53. The sequence continues at coordinate 259,755 of NZ_CP090483.1, read as the reverse complement.
GAAAAAAAAACCCGCCGGCGAAACCGGCGGGGCTTTTGCGCATGCAAATCGCGCGGTGGCGCTTACATGGCGAGCCGTTCGCAGATCGTCCGCGTCGCGGTCGCTGCATTCAGCGTGTAGAAATGCAGCCCCGGCACGCCCGCGTCGATCAGGCGCCGGCACAGATCGGTGACGACGTCCGCGCCGAACGCGCGGATCGCGTCGCGATCGTCGCCGAAGCTCTCGAGCCGGCGTGCGATCCAGCGCGGCACTTCGGCGCCGCACATCTCGGAGAAGCGCATCAGCTGCGAGAAGTTCGTGATCGGCATGATGCCCGGCACGATCGGCACGTCCACGCCCAGCTTGCGCGCATCGTCGACGAAGCGGAAATACGCGTCGGCGTTGAAGAAGTACTGCGTGATCGCGGAATTCGCGCCGGCTTTCACCTTGCGCGCGAAATTCTCGAGATCGGCCTTCGGCGAGCGCGATTGCGGGTGGTACTCCGGATAGCCGGCGACCTCGATGTGGAACCAGTCGCCATGCTCGGCGCGGATGAAGCTGACGAGCTCGGACGCATAACGCAGCTCGCCGACCTCGCCCATCCCCGACGGCAGGTCGCCGCGCAGCGCGACGATATGCCGGATGCCGTGCGAGCGGTACTGGTCGAGGATCGCGCGCAGGCTGTCGCGCGACGAGCCGATGCACGACAGGTGCGGCGCGGCCTCGAGGCCGTCCTTCTGCATGTCGAGCACGGTATCGAGCGTGCCCTGCTGCGTCGAGCCGCCGGCGCCGAACGTCACGGAGACGAATTTCGGCTTCAGCGGCAGCAGCTGCGCACGCGTCGCGCGCAGCTTTTCGACGCCGTCCGCCGTTTTCGGCGGGAAGAATTCAAACGAAAGTTCGATCGGTTTCATGATTCGATGGGTTCAGCGCCTCAGCCGATGTCGCGCTGGCCGAAGATCAGCGCGGACAGCAGCCAGGACACGATGCTGTACAGGATCGAACCGAAGAACGCGGACCAGAATCCCGACACCTCGAAGCCCTTCAGCAACGACGACGCGAACCAGAAGCACAGCGCGTTCACGACGAGGATGAACACCCCGAGCGTGACGATCGTGACGGGCAGCGTCAGCAGGATCAGCACCGGGCGGATCACCGTGTTGATCAGGCCGAGCACGACCGCGACGATCAGCGCGGTGCCGAAGCTCTTGATGTGGATCGACGGCACGAGGTACGTGATGATCAGCAGCGCGAGCGCGTTGATGACCCAGGTGAGGATGACGCTCATGGAGTGCTCCGGTTCTGTTGTCGATCTTCTGTACGGTCAGCGGCCGCCGCCCCGCGTGCGCCGCATCGTCGGCGACGCGGCCCGCTCGGGACGGCGGCGGCGCATCAGTAGCGGTAGTGGTTCGGCTTGAACGGGCCGTCCTTCTGCACGCCGATGTACGAAGCCTGCTCGTCCGACAGCACGGACAGGTTCGCGCCGATGCGCGCGAGGTGCAGGCGCGCGACCTTTTCATCGAGATGCTTCGGCAGCACGTACACCTTGTTCTCGTACTCGGCGCCGCGCACGAACAGCTCGATCTGCGCGAGCGTCTGGTTCGCGAACGAGTTCGACATCACGAACGACGGGTGGCCGGTCGCGCAGCCGAGGTTCACGAGGCGGCCTTCCGCGAGCAGGATCACGCGCTTGCCGTCGGGGAAGATGATGTGGTCGACCTGCGGCTTGATGTTTTCCCACTGGTACTGGCGGGTCGACGCGACGTCGATTTCCGAGTCGAAGTGGCCGATATTGCAGACGATTGCGTTGTGGCGCATCGCCTTCATGTGATCGTGGCCGATCACGTGGAAGTTGCCGGTGGCCGTCACGAAGATGTCGGCCTTGTCGGCCGCGTATTCCATCGTCACGACGCGGTAGCCTTCCATCGCCGCCTGCAGTGCGCAGATCGGATCGATTTCGGTGACCCACACGGTCGCGCCCAGGCCGCGCAGCGACTGCGCGCAGCCCTTGCCCACGTCGCCGTAGCCGGCGACGACCGCGACCTTGCCCGCGATCATCACGTCGGTCGCGCGCTTGATGCCGTCGACGAGCGATTCACGGCAGCCGTACAGGTTGTCGAACTTCGACTTCGTGACCGAATCGTTCACGTTGAACGCCGGGAACGGCAGGCGGCCGTCCTTTTCCATCTGGTACAGGCGGTGCACGCCGGTCGTGGTTTCTTCGGTCACGCCCTTGATGTGCGCGAGGCGCTTCGAGTACCAGGTCGCGTCGATGTCGAGGTGCTTCGCGATCGACTTGTACAGCGCGACTTCTTCCTCGTTGGTCGGCTTCGCGATCACCGAACGGTCCTTCTCGGCCTTCGCGCCGAGGATCAGCAGCAGCGTTGCGTCGCCGCCGTCGTCCAGGATCATGTTCGCGAATTCGCCGTTCGGCCATTCGAAGATGCGGTGCGAGAATTCCCAGTATTCGTCGAGCGATTCGCCCTTGAACGCGAACACCGGCGTGCCGGCTTCGACGATCGCGGCCGCTGCGTGGTCCTGCGTCGAGAAGATGTTGCACGAGGCCCAGCGGACGTCCGCGCCGAGCGCCTTCAGCGTCTCGATCAGCACGCCCGTCTGGATCGTCATGTGCAGCGAACCTGCGATGCGCGCGCCCTTCAGCGGCTGCTGCGCCTTGTATTCGTCGCGGATCTGCACGAGGCCCGGCATTTCGGTCTCGGCGATGTTCAGTTCCTTGCGGCCCCAGCCGGCCAGCGCCATGTCGGCGACGACGTAATCGTTGGAAGCTTTCGAATCGATAATGGCGTTCATCACGCCCTCCTTTCTAAAAAAGTTCTAGATTGGTGACGTGAGCGCCGTTCAGGAAGCGGGGCCGGCGCGACGGTCGCGAAACGCGCGCCGCACGGCTGCTTGGTGAAGCCTTCCGAGCCTGGCGGACGCAGGATGGTCCGTCGCAACGCTCCTCGGAAAACGGGAGGGATTGTAGCAAATCGGCGCGCGAAATGCGCAAGCGTCGCCAGCGCGCGGCGTCGGCGCGCGTTGCCGCCGAGAAAGGGTCAGGACTCCGCGCCGACCCACGCCTGTTCGCGCAGCCGCGCGCGCAGGCGCGCGACGGCCTGGCTGTGCAGTTGGCACACGCGCGATTCGCTCACTTCGAGCACCGCGCCGATCTCGCGCAGATTCAGACCCCGTTCGTAATACAGCGACATCAGCAGCTTCTCGCGTTCCGGCAGCCGCTCGATCGCCTCGACGAGCGCCTCGCGCAGGTGCTCGTCGAGCAGCGACGACAGCGGGTCCGCGTGATCGACGCGATAGCGGTCGAGGAACGGCTCGTCGTCGGCCGCGCGGTCGAAATCCTCGTAGTAGATGAGCTGGCTGCCGTGCAGGTCCTGCAGCATCCCCTGGTATTCGTCGAGCGGCATGTTCAGGTGCTGCGCGATCTCGGTCTCGCTCGCCGAGCGGCCGAGATGCTGCTCGACCTGGTGCACCGCGTGCTCGACCTCGCGCGACGTCTTGCGCAGGCTGCGCGGCAGCCAGTCGTTGCTGCGCAGTTCGTCGAGCATCGCGCCGCGGATGCGCTGCGTTGCGTAGGTCTCGAACTGCGCGCCCTGGTCTTCCTTGTAGCGGCCGGCCGCGTCCATCAGGCCGATCATGCCGGCCTGGATCAGGTCGTCGAGGTCGACGCTCGCCGGCATCTTCGCGACGAGCTGCAGCCCGAGGCGACGCACGAGCGGCGCATATTGCGCGAGCACGTCGGACTGGGACATCTTTCCTTGAGCGTTGTACATCATGGCTCTCTCCTTCCGGTAGCGCTCACGCGGCGTGTGCCGCACCCGCCTCATACGACGGCTTGCCGCCCGCATGGACGGCGCGGCCCGCGCCCGAACGCGGGCGCATCGGCCAGTACAGCAGGTCGGCGGCAATCTGCCGGTAGTCGCGCGCGGCCGACGACGACGGGAACGCGTCGACCACCACATGCGTCAGTTCGCGCGCGTGCTCGACGAGCGGATCGGCGCTCACGCAGCCCGCGTCGGCGATCGACACCGTCAGGTAGCGGCTCGCGACGCCCGCGAGGTTGTCGAAGGCCGTCTTCGCGTCCGCATGGCTGCCGACGTGATTGGTCAGCACGCGGAACTGCGCGAACGCATGCGCGAAATGCAGCCGCTTCATGCACGCGTACGCCTCGGTGATCGCCTGCGCGGCAACCCGCGTGACGACCAGCACGTCGTGCGCTTCGCGCGCGAGCGCCGAGAACGAACCGTCGGCGCCGAGCTGCGCGTCGACGAGGACGATGTCGGCCGGCCCGTCGACGAAGTCGCTCAGTTGCGCGTCGCTGTAGCCGGCGCGCGCGAGCCGCGCGGCCGCGCACAGGCCGAAGCCGGCGGCCACCCGCGTGCGTTCGCCGTCGCGCAGCCACGCGCCTGCGAGCGTCGCGCTGGCCGACTGCACGTCGGCGCGCTCGTCGACGACGAGCACATCCTTGCCGAGCGACGCGAGCGCCGCCGCCAGGTTCACGACGGTGGACGTGCAGCCGACCCCCGCCGGCCCGCCCGTCACCGCGACGATGCGCGACGCGCGCCCGGCCAGCAGGCGCCGCAGCCCTTCGGCCTGGTCGATGATCTGTTTATCCAAATCGCACCTCGTGCAGCTCGGCGGTGGAACGTGCGGTCAGGGCGGAAAGCAGCGTCGGCATGTCCTCGTCCTGCGGCACGAACGGCGAGCCGTCGCGCGGCACGCAGAACGCGCTCTTCAGCAGGAATTTGGTCGATGCGACATACAGGTTCTCCGGCACCTTCTGGCCGGTCGACACGTAGTGGATCGGCAGCTTGTAGCGGATCACCGTATCGAGCACGCCGCCGAGGTGGGTCGCCTCGTCGAGCTTCGTGAGGATGCAGCCGGCCAGGTCCGGATGCTCGCCCGCGCTGCGGTACGCCTGCACGACCTCGTTGAGCGTGTCGCCGTGGCTCGTCGCGTTGAGCAGCAGCAGGCGCTGCACCGGCGCGTTCGCGCCGTGCAGCATCGCGATCTGGTCGGACACCGCGCGGTCGCGCTGGCTCATGCCGATCGTGTCGATCAGCACGATGTGCTTGTTGCGCAACTCGGACAGCGCGAGCGCGAGATCGCCCGCATCCTTCACCGCGTGCACCGGCACGCCGAGGATCTTGCCGAAGATGCGCAGTTGCTCGTGGCCGCCGATCCGGTAGCTGTCGGTGGTCAGCAGCGCGACCTTGCTCGCGCCGAAGCGCATCACGCAGCGCGCGGCCAGCTTCGCGGTGGTCGTCGTCTTGCCGACGCCCGTCGGCCCCATCAGCGCGAACACGCCGCCGCGCTCCATCAGCGCGTCCTCGCTGTCGAGCACCGGCAGGTTCGCCGCGAGCACCGACTGCGCCCATTCGGCGGCCTGCTCGAAGGTCTGCGCGTCGTCGCCGGACGGCAGGTTGTCGACCAGCATCCGCACGAGCTGCGCGGACAGGCCGGCCGCGAACAGGTGCTTCGTCAGCGCGCCATGCACGGCGCTGCGACGCTGGCGGTCGTGCCACCTCAGGCTGTCGAACTGCTCTTCCATCATGCCGCGCAGTTCGCCGAGTTCCTGCATCACCGTATCGTTGACGATCCGCTCGATGCGCGACTTCACCGCATCGGCCACCGCGGCGGCCGAATCGGCGGACAGGCGCGTGCGCTCGGCGGCTTTCGCTGCATTCGCTGCATTCGTGTCGGGCATGCGCGGCGCGGCTGCCGGCATCCGGCGTTCGGCATCGCGCACGATGTCGCGTGCCCAGTCGGGCGACGGCGCGCTCGCGGCGCGCTGCGGTGCAGGCGCGACGGCTTGCGGCGCGGCAGGCGTCGCCTGCGCACGCGCGATCAGCGCGTCGCGCTGCTGCGTCAGGCGCTTCGCGTGCTCGACGAGCCACGGCGCGGGTTCGGAAGCGGGGGCCGGCGTACCGGGGGCCGGCGTACCGACTGCGGGCGAACCGGCGGCCGGTGCGGCGGTCGACGGCGAACCCGCAGCCGGGGCATCCGCATCGAGCGTCGAGGGCTGCGCCGCCGTGTCGTCCGCTTCGGCGCTTGCACCGAACACGGACGAGAACACGTCCGGCAGCCCGCCTTCGCCCGCCGCATACGGATTGACGCTCGGGCGCGCGAACCCGGCGCCCGGGCGCGACACGATGCCCGGCATCGCGGCGGCCGGCACGGATTCCGGCGCGCGCGGCGCGGCGATCCGCGGCCGTGCGGCGGCCGGCGGCGTCACCGCGGCCAGGTCCGAATCGGCGAGTGCGACGATTTCGACGCTGCCGTCATCGAGCGTGCGGTTCGACAGTACGACCGCGTCGGCACCCAGCGCCTCGCGCACGAGACGAAGCGCGTCGCGGCTCGTTGCGCCGGTGAATTTGCGAATGTTCAAGCGGAACCCCCGATGACGTTAACGACTTTGATCGTGCGTGTGTCCGGCACTTCGGCATACGACAGCACTTTCAATTGCGGCAGGCTGCGGCGCAGGAAACGCGCGAGCATCGCGCGCAGCGCGTGCTGCACCAGCAGCACGGGCGGCAGCCCGAGATTCTGTTGACGCAGCATCGCTTGCTGCGTGCCGGTCAGAAGGTTGTGTGCGAGACCGGGTTCGAGGCCCGGGTTCGCGCCGGTGGCGAGCGCCTGCGACAGCACGCGCTCGAGATTCGAGTCGAGGCCCATCACCTGCATCTCGCCCGCGCCCGGATACCACTGCTGCGTGATCGCACGGCCGAGCGAGAGCCGCACCGCGGCGGTGATCTCGAACGCGTCGCCGCGGCCCGCATGTTCGGACACGGCTTCGAGGATCGTGCGCATGTCGCGGATCGGCACGCCTTCCTCGAGCAGGTTCTGCAGCACCTTCTGCAGCGTCGTCAGCGAGATCGTCTTCGGCACGAGATCCTCGACGAGCGACGGCGCGTCCTTGCCGGTGCGCTCGATGAGCGCCTGCACTTCCTGGCGGCCGAGCAGCTCGGCCGCGTGCTGGACGACGAGATGGTTCAGGTGCGTCGCGACGACCGTGCTCGCGTCGACCACCGTGTAGCCGTACACCTGCGCCTGTTCGCGCAGCGCGACGTCGACCCACACGGCCGGCAGCCCGAACGCGGGATCCTGCGTGACGGCGCCCGGCAGCGCGGCCGTCACCTGGCCGGGGTTGATCGCGAGCCACTGGCCGGGGAACACTTCGCCGACGCCGATCTCGACGCCCTTCAGCGCGATCCGGTACGCGTTCGGCCGCAGCTCGAGGTTGTCGCGGATATGGATCACCGGCGGCAGGAAGCCGATTTCCTGCGCGAATTTCTTGCGGATGCTCTTGATGCGCTTGAGCAGCTCGCCGTCGCTGTTCTTGTCGACGAGCGGGATCAGCCGGTAGCCGACTTCGAGGCCGAGCGGGTCGATCAGCTGCACGTCGTCCCAGGTCGCTTCGTGGCTGTCGGACGGCAGCACCGCGGGCGGTGCGATGTCGGTCACGCCGCCGGCCGCCTTGCGGGCCGCCGCGCGCTTCGTCTGCGTGCGGGCCAGCCAGATCGCGCCGCCGCCGAGCGCGAGGAACGCGAAGTGCGGCATCCCCGGGATCAGCCCCATGATCACGATGATCACGCCGGTGATCGTCAGCACGCGCGGATTCGTGAACAGTTGCCCGGTGATCTGCGTGCCGATGTCCTCGTCGGTCGCGACGCGCGACACGATCACGCCGGCCGCGGTCGAGATCACGAGCGACGGGATCTGCGCGACGAGGCCGTCGCCGATCGTCAGCAGCGTGTAGTTCGTGCCGGCCGCCGCGAAGCTCATGTCGTGCTGGACCATCCCGACGATCAGCCCGCCGATCACGTTGATCGCCATGATGATCAGGCCGGCGATCGCGTCGCCGCGCACGAACTTCGACGCGCCGTCCATCGACCCGTAGAACTCGGCTTCCTGCGACACGGACAGGCGGCGCTTGCGCGCCTGTTCCTCGTTGATGAGGCCGGCGTTCAGGTCGGCGTCGATCGCCATCTGCTTGCCGGGCATCGCGTCGAGCGTGAAGCGCGCGGACACTTCGGCGATCCGCCCCGCGCCCTTCGTGATCACCATGAAGTTGATGATCATCAGGATCACGAACACGACGATGCCGACCGCGAAGTTGCCGCCGACCAGGAAGTGGCCGAACGCCTCGATCACCTGGCCGGCCGCGTCGGGGCCCGTGTGGCCTTCGAGCAGCACGACGCGCGTCGACGCGACGTTCAGCGACAGGCGCAACAGCGTCGAGAACAGCAGCACGCTCGGGAACGCCGCGAAGTCGAGCGGCTTCATCGTGTACATGCTGACGAGCAGCACCATCACCGACAGCGCGATGTTGAACGTGAACAGCAGATCCAGCAGCAGCGGCGGCAGCGGCAGGATCATCATCCCCAGGATCATGCAGATCAGGACGGGACCCGCGAGCGCACGCAGGTTGGCGGCCGCGAACGGGTTCGTGCGCTTCGAGAGCAGGCCGGTCGGGGTGCTCATGCGGACGCTCCTTGCTTGCCTTGCTTGCCGAGCGTGTCTTCGGCTTCCTCGCGTTCATCGTCGGCGGACACCGACGCGCCCTTGTCGAGTTCGGCCGGCACGTCGAGATCGACCGGCACCGCGGGGAACGCACCGCCTTCCGAACGGAAGCGCTTGAGCTGGTAGACCCACGCGAGCACTTCGGCGACGGCCGAGTACAGCGAACCGGGAATCTCGCGTTCGAGTTCGACGTTGTGATACAGCGCACGCGCGAGCGGCGGCGCCTCGAGCAGCGGCACGTTGTGCTCGGCCGCGAGTTCGCGGATGCGCATGGCGACGAGGTTCACGCCCTTCGCGACGACCTTCGGCGCGCGCATCTCGCCGTCCGTGTATTGCAGCGCGACGGCGAAGTGCGTCGGGTTCGTGACGACCACGTCGGCCTTCGGCACGGCCGCCATCATCCGTCGGCGCGCGATCGCGCGCTGCTGCTGGCGGATCCGCCCCTTCACGTGCGGATCGCCTTCGTTCTCGCGATGCTCGCGCTTCACTTCTTCCTTCGTCATGCGCAACTTCTTGTTGTACTGCCAGATTTGGTAAGGCACATCGAGCGCGGCGACCACCAGCATCCCGGCGACCGTCGTGCCGCAGCACACGGCGACGAGATGCAGCGCGTCGGGAAGCGCCGTGCCCAGCGGCTGCGTCGCGAGGCCGAGCAGTTCGTCCTTGCTGCGCCAGATCGCGATGCCGCCGATCCCGCCGACGACCAGCGTCTTCGCGAGCGACATGCCGAGCTGGATCGGCCCCTGGATCGAGAAGATCCGGCCGAGGCCCGAGATCGGGTTCAGGCGGTCGAACTTCAGTTCGAAGGTCTTCTGCGAGATCAGCCAGCCGCCGAGCGCCATCGGCGCGAGCAGCGCGGCGAGGCCGGTGAGCGCGAGGATCGGAAGCAACGCGGCGAAGCCTTCGAGGCTCGCGCTGCCGGCCGCCGACAGCATCCGGTTCGTGTCGAACGCGGTCGCGCGGTCGAACGTGAATGCACCGCGCAGCATCGCCTGCAGATGCGCCCCCGACGGGCCCGCAAGTAGCCACGCACCGTAGAACCCGGCCGCGAGCAGCGCGAACGAAGCCAGTTCGCGCGAACGCGCGACCTGCCCCTCCTCGCGCGCCTTCTCGCGGCGCCTGGGAGTGGCGGCTTCGGTCTTGTCGAGATCGCTCTCGTCTGCCACGTGGCCTCCAGTCGGGTACGGCGGAATGCCGCTTTCCAGTGACACCGATTATTCATGGAGGCGTCAAACGCCGATCGGTCGAGCAAAGCCGGGAAAGGGGGGTATTTCGGGGAATCGGGCGAGCCGCCGTAAACGGAGCGGGACGGGAGGCGGAGCGAAGCGCGACGGGGTGCGATGCGGCGAAAAAACGCGGCGTTCGGCACAACGATGAAGCGCGGTTCCCGGACGGAACGGTGCCGGCGTGAAGCGGGGAACGGTGAAGCGGAGGAGCGGGAAAAACGGGGAAGTCAGGCCCCGACGCGATGGCGTCGCGCGTCGGGGCAGGCGGCGCTCAGGCAGCCGGGATCGGATCCGCGCCGAAGCGGTTCGGGCCTTCGGTGCCGCGCGAGCACATCCACACGAGCAGCAGGATCGCGCCGACGATCGGAATGAGCGCGAGCAGCAGGAACCAGCCCGAGCGGCCCGTATCGTGCAGGCGGCGCACGCTGACCGCGATGCCCGGAATGATCAGCGCCAGCGAAATCAGGAAGATCACACCCAGCAGCAGCAGCGTGACCAGGCCCGCGTCGCGGCCGACCGCGCCGATCACCTGGGAGACGACCGAGAGCATGCAGCTCAGCAGCGCGAAATACCAGTATTCGGCACGCCGCGCACGGCCTTCGAATTTCGCGTATTGATTGAGTACGGAACGAATGGCTTCTGAAAAATTCATCTTTATTACCCTCCTGTTTTATATCGACGACCCCGGAAACAACGCCGGAATTATAGGTTCGAATTTCGACAGGCTCCATCTCTTTTCGCATGCCGGCCGACACGTTCGCCCCGCCGCATCGGCCTGGGAACGACCGCCATGGCGTAACGCAGCGCCGCGAGCTTGCATGCCGCGTCATTTTAATAATCTTGAATATCTGACAGAAACACTGGAGTCAAATAATCCGGCACTTGATTACAAGCGAATGAATCCGGACGCGATCGATAATCGATCCGGTCGCGCGCCAATCGATTTACCGGCCGGCCGGCATGACGCAGGCGCACCCGTCCCGCCGGCCGACGCGGCACGAATCGAAAGCACCGCGTACGGGCCCGGCCATCGCTTCCTCGACGCTGCGACGGCGGTCCGCGCCGGCCTCCGGCCCGGGCCCTAACCGGCCGCCGCCCGCTGCAGCGCGCCGAGATCGAGCTTCTTCATCGTCATCACCTGCGCCATCACGCGCTCGGCGCGCGCCGGATCGCCGGTCATCAGCTCGGACATCTGCACGGGCACGACCTGCCACGACACGCCGAAGCGGTCGCGCAGCCAGCCGCACTGCTGCGCACGCTCGTCGCCGCCTTCGGACAGGCGCGCCCAGTAGCGGTCGATCTCGTCCTGGTCGCGGCAATTGACGACGAACGACACGGCCGGCGTCATCTGGAACACCGGACCGCCGTTCAGCGCGACGAACGCCTGCCCGTCGAGCTCGAACGCGACCGTCATCACCGCGCCCTCGGCCTGCCCGGACGCGTGCGCGCCGGCCTTGCCGTAACGCGCGACGTGCACGATGCGCGCGTTGTCGAACACCGACACGTAGAAACCGGCGGCCGCCTCGGCGTCGCGGTCGAACCACAGGAACGGCGTGATGCGTTGAATGCGCGAGCTCATGGCGCGGTCTCCTCGATGTCGTGCCGGCACCGGTGCCGGTGCCGGTCTTACATCGTAGGCGCTGCGCGCGCGCACCGCGGCGATCCGATCCGTAGTGCGCGCGGCGTCCGGATAAAAAAGGGGGCGATCGCTCGCCCCCTCTTTGCTGCCCGCGGCCGTGCCGCGTCAGAACGCGACGAAAGGCGCCGCGCCGCCGCTCGCGCGCTTGTCCATCCCGAAATAGATGGTCTTGCCGTAGAAGTGCGGCATGCCGATGTCGAGCCATCCGGCCGCGCCGAACGGGCCCGCGATGTCGTTGAACGCGAACGTCGACGCGTTCGCGAACAGCGAATCCGCGTTCGCGACGGGCATCGACACGGTGCCGCTCGCGCTGTTCTGGCCGGTCAGCGTCGCCGTATAGGTGGTCGTCGAGGACGGGCAGTAGAACTGCGTGTTCCTCGAACAGACCGTCTGCGCCGAATCGTTGAAGAAATACGCGTTCGAACCGGTATCGAAGAAAGCCGTCACCGTGCTGCCGAGGAACGACGCGCTGACGTCGCCCGTCGTGGTCGACGTCATGACGGTCGATGCACCGAGCCCGTTGTTGCCCTGCGTGCCGATCCCGAAGATCAGCAACCCTGTCGCGCTGCCCTGCCCGCTGCTCGAGATGTTCGGCATCTGCACGATCACGCCGTTGTTGTCGGTCGCGAAACGATGAACCGGATTGGCCACCTGTTGCGCGACCGGCACGAGCGCGACCCCGCAGCTCGCATTGCCGTTCGGGCATGCGTAGTAGTTGTTGTTCGCCGACGACGTCGACGTCGCGCAGGTCGTGCCGCAGTCGACCGGCGCCGGCCCGATGCCGAGGATGCCGTTCGCACCGAGCGCGCTCGCCGAGTTGGCCGACGCGCCGCCGTTCGTGCACGAGGTCGGCACGCTCGTCGTGCCGAGGTCGCCGATGATCTGCACGGGCAGCGAGCTCGCCTGTTCGGTGCCGATCGACAGGTCGACCGTGCGCACCGAACCCCACGTGTAGCTCGACACGAACTTGCCGCACTCGGCGACCGGCGAGCCGCCGCTCGTCACCTGCGGCAGGCTGCCGAGCACGCCCGACACCGCGCTGCCGACGAGCCGCAGCCCGTAGGACGCGGTATCGACAAGCACGTTGCTGACCACCTGGCAGGTCGACGTGCCCGGCGCGCAGACCTTCACGCTGACGGTCGGGATGTTGATCACGTTCGCGACGCCGGTGCCGACCGTGATGACGGCCGTGTTCGCGGTATTGCCGTCCGACACGTTCGAACCGTTGCCGTTGCTGCCGGAGCTGCTGCTGCCGCCGCCGCCGTCGCCGCATGCCGTCACGAGCACGGCCGTCGCGGCCGCAAGGCCCAGCACGCCGAGCCAGCGCTTGAATGTACGAGGAATTCTCAAGATCGCTCTCCCGCTGTCACTGGATGTCGTTGCCGGCGAGGCCGGCAGGCAGTGCCGCCGGCAGCCACGCCTGGCCCGAGAAGGCGCCCATGTGGCCGCCCGTCCGGATCACGAGGCCGCTCGTCGCGACGGACACGGGCGCGCGCCAGCCGCGCGCCGCGTGCGCCGCCTGGACACCGGCGGTGTATTGCGGGAAATAGCTGCCGAGCAGCGACGCGAGATCCGGCATCGTCGGCCCGCTCCATGCGAGGCCGAACACGCTGCCGGCGGCCGACGTGTATTCGTGGATGACGGTGCCCGATCCGAGCGTGATCTCGCGGACGGTATAGGCGGCCGTGCTCGTCTGCACGCCGTCGGCCGAACGCATCGCGCGCTGCATCGCGCGCACGGTTGCAGCCTGATCGTCCGCCGGCGGCGACATCGGCGCGCCGCCCAGTTCCGCGTGTGCGTGGACGGTCCACAGCACACCCATTGCAGCCGCCGCGTGCGCGACGGCCCAGCCCAAGCGTTCCAGCTTCACGTTCCCTCCCAAGGGACTGGCTTCGTTGCCGGAGACGCAGCCATCGTGCCCGCGCCGCCAGTCAACGTATGAAATTCGTATGAATGACGCTCTGTTGCTGCTGACGCGTAGTATGCCTGCTGAGTGTGTCGACGTGTCAATTCGACACAGCCCGTATAGGGTCGCGCGTGCGGGGCCAGCGGGGGAAACGTGGTGGGAACGGCGCGCCGCAGCGCATCGGCGCCCCGCGAAACGGGGCGCCGATGCGCTGCGGCAGGATCAGAAGCCCAGGCTCGCGAGCAGGTCGTCGACCTGCCCCTGGTCCTGGACCACGTCGGATTTGCCTTCCGGCGCGATCTGCGGGCCGTTCAGCAGCGACTCGGGGCTGCCGGTCGCGCTCATCTGCTCGGCCGCGAGCGCGGCCGCGGTGGCCGCGAACTGCTCGCGCCGTTCGGGCGCGATGTTCTCGACGAGCACGGTGAGGAGCTGCTGCTCGATCAGGTAGACCATGTCCATGATCTTCTTGATCACCTGCCCGGTCAGGTCCTGGAAATCCTGCGCGAGCATGATCTCGAGCAGTTGCGCGCTGGTCGCCGACGTCGACTCGGGCAGCGCGCGCAGGAATGCGCGCGTATCGTCCATCAGCTCGCGCACTTCCGCGTGCTCGATCGGCGCCGCGTACCACTGCGCCCAGCGCGCGTCGAGCGCCTCGGCCTCGTTCTGGACACGCTCCTGCACGGGCTTCGCGACCTCGATCGCATTCAGCACGCGCACGGCGGCCTGCTCGGTCATCGTCGCGACGTAGCGCAGCCGGTCGCGCGCATCGGGCACGGCTTCCGCCGCGCGCTCGACATGCTTGTCGAGCCCGAGCTCGCGCATCGAATCGCGCAGCGCGCGCGTGACCTGGCCGATGCGCGCGAGAATGCGGTCGCTCGCGAAATCGGCGCCTTCGGGGTGGCTGTCGGCGCTGAACCCCGCGCCGGCGAGCGCCGCATGGATCGGCTCGTTCACGTCAGCTCCCGGTCTTCGCCATCTTGTCGATGATCTTGTTCAGCTTCTCGTCGAGCGTCGCGGCCGTAAACGGTTTCACGACGTAGCCGCTCGCGCCCGCCTGCGCGGCCGCGATGATGTTCTCCTTCTTCGACTCGGCCGTGACCATCAGCACCGGCAGGTGCGTGAGCGTCGCGTCCGCGCGGATTTCCTTCAGCATCGCGAGGCCGTCGAGGTTCGGCATGTTCCAGTCCGAAATGACGAATTCGAAGCCGCCGCCGCGCAGCCGCGCGAGACCGGCCGCGCCGTCCTCGGCCTCGTCGACGTTCGTGTAGCCCAGTTCCTTGAGCAGGTTGCGGACGATCCGGCGCATCGTCGGGAAATCGTCCACCACCAGGATTTTCATGCTCTTGTCCATCGTCGTTCCTTTCCAGATTCGTTTCCGTCGGGACGCGTATCGTGGCACGCGCCCCGTGACATTCCATTCAAACGCGCTGCACGCGGTCGCCCATCGTCGCCAGTCGCGCCATCACGCGGCGGCTCATGTCGGCGAGCGGTGCGATCTCGTCGGCACCGCCGAGCGCGATCGCCTCGCGCGGCATCCCGAACACGATGCAGCTCGCCTCATCCTGCGCGAAAGTGTGCGCGCCCGCGCGTTTCATTTCCAGCAGGCCGGCCGCGCCGTCGCGGCCCATCCCGGTGAGGATCACGCCGATCGCGTTCTTGCCCGCGTGCGTCGCCGCCGAGCGGAACAGCACGTCGACCGACGGGCGATGACGGTTCACGGGCGGCTCGTCCGACAGTTGTGCAATATAGTTCGCGCCGCTTCTCGCGAGCAACAGGTGCGCATGGCCCGGCGCGATGTACGCATGGCCCGGCAGCACGCGCTCGCCGTGCTCCGCTTCCTTCACCGCGATCCGGCACAGGCCGTTCAGCCGCTGCGCGAACGATTTCGTGAAACCGGGCGGCATGTGCTGTGCGATCAGCACGGCCGGTGCATCCGGCGGCAGCGGCGTCAGCACCTCGCGGATCGCCTCGGTACCGCCCGTCGACGCGCCGATGATGATCAGCTTCTCGGTACTGACGAGCGGGTTGTTGATCATCGGCGCAGCCGCGGGGCTGTCCGCCGAGCGTGCGGCGGCCTGCGGCTGCGGCGCCTGGCGCACGCGCGCGCGCGACGCCGCGCGGATCTTGTCGGCGAGCTTTTCCGCGTAGTCGAGCATCCCGTCGCGAATCCCGACGCGCGGCTTCGTGACGAAATCCACCGCGCCGAGTTCGAGCGCGCGCAGCGTGATCTCCGAGCCGCGCTCGGTCAGCGACGACACCATCACGACCGGCATCGGCCGCAGGCGCATCAGCTTCTCGAGGAAATCGAGCCCGTCCATGCGCGGCATTTCGACGTCGAGCGTGAGCACGTCGGGGTTGTGCTGCTTGATGAGCTCGCGCGCGACGAGCGGATCGGGCGCGGTCGCGCACACCGTCATGTCGGGCTGGCTGTTGATGATCTCCGTCATCAGGCTGCGGATCAGCGCCGAATCGTCGACGCACAATACTTTGATCTTCTGCACTGCGGTCATGCCTCCTGCTTTTTCGATAGGTTCGTCGCGTACGGGCTCCCGGCGCACGGGCTCCCGGCGGACGGGTTCGCTGCCCGCACGCCGCCTGCACTGCCCGCGCTGCCGGTGCCGCGCGCGCCGAACAGCTCGATGCGCGGGCGCGCCGGCTGCGGCGCGGCCGGCCGCTTCGCCGCGAACAGCTCGACGTGCGCGCGCGGCCGTGCGGCGCTTGCGCGATCGGCCTCGCGTGCAAGCGCGGCTTCGCGCTCGGTGACGCCCGGCACCTGCAGCCGCAGCTTCTTCACCATCGCGCGCCCCGTGTGCGGCATGAACGCAACCTTGCGCGGATGGACATCCTGCAAGTCTTCCGCCGTGATGCGGATGCGTTCGAGCGCGAGGTAGCGGCGCACGAAATCCGCGTTGCGATCGCCGATGTTGATGGTCGTCATCCCGGCCAGCACGGCCGCGCCGCCGAACACCTTCGCCTCGAAGCGTTCGCGGCGCCCGCCGGCCTTGATCAGCTCGTTGATCAGCACTTCCATTGCGTACGCGCCGTAGCGCATCGATTCCGACGCGGCCGCGCCCGCATCGGCGCCGTCGTCCGGCAGCATGAAGTGGTTCATCCCGCCGATGCCCGCGTACGGGTCGTGCAGGCACGCGGCGACGCACGAGCCGAGCACGGTCATCAGCACCATGTCCTCGGACGTCGTGTAGAACTCGTTCGGCAACAGCTTCACGCCGGGACGGCCGAAGTGGCTGTCGAAATAGCGATTGGTCGCGATCGGCAGTGCGCTCATCCGCGATCTCCATAGGCCGGCGCGGCGTCCGCGGCCCGCGCACGGACCGGCGACGGCATCGCGGCCGCCGCGGGCGCCTGCGCGCCACGCGGCCGCGCACCCTGCGCGGCGTCGCGTGTCAGTTCGTACACGGTCTGCCCGCGCAGCCGGAACGCCTGCGTGACATACGTGAAGTTTTCCGAATGGCCGGCGAACAGCAGCCCGCCCGGCTTGACCAGCGGATCGAAGCGCGACAGCACCTGCCCCTGCGTCGGCTTGTCGAAATAGATCATCACGTTGCGGCAGAAGATCGCATCGAACGGCTTCGCGATCCCGTAGTCCGCATCCGTCAGGTTCAACTGCTCGAAGCGGATCATCGCGCGCAGCTCGGGGCGCACCTTCACGCGGCCGGCCTGCGCGCCGGTGCCCTTCAGGAAGAAGCGTTTCAGGCGTTCGGGCGACAGGTGCTTGACCTGGTCGTACGTATAGATGCCGGCTTCCGCCTTCGCGAGCACCTGCGTGTCGAGATCGGTCGCAAGGATCGATGCGCCGCGCGCCGCCGATTCGCCGAGCGCCTCGATCAGCGTGATCGCGATCGAGTACGGCTCCTCGCCGGTCGACGCCGCCGAGCACCACACCGACACGGGCGCCGGCCGCCCCTTCACGAACTCCGACAGGATCGGGAAGTGGTGCGCCTCGCGGAAGAACGCGGTCAGGTTGGTCGTCAGCGCGTTGGTGAACGCTTCCCACTCGAGCGGATCGTCTTCCTGCTCGAGCAGGTCGAGGTAGTCGCGGAACGTGTCGAGGCCGCGCGCGCGCAGCCGCCGCGCGAGACGGCTGTACGCCATGTCGCGCTTGTGCTCGGACAGCGAGATCCCCGCACGTTGGTGGATCAGCGCGCGAATGCGTGCGAAATCCGCGCCCGTGAACGCGAAATCGCGCCCCGGCTCGCCCGCGCGAGGCGAGGCATCCGGTGCATCGGGTCGAAACGGCGCGCGCGCGTTCGGCATGGCTTAGAAGGTCTCCCAATCGTCGTCGGACGTGCCGGCCGCGGCCAGCGCCGGCTTCTCGCCGTTCAGCGCGGGGCGCACGAGCGCGGGCTTCGCGGCCGGCTTGTCCGCCGGGGCGGCGGCCGACTTCGCGAGACGCGGCCCGTAGCCGCCGCCAGCGGCGCCGCGGGACGCGGGTGCTTCCTTCGGCGTGCGCGCACCGGAGTCCGCTGCGCGCTTCGGCTGGCTCGCGCCCGCTGCACCCGACGTGGTCGCATGCGACGCCGGCGCGGCGCGCCGTGCCGGTTGTGCGGCGGCCTGCGGCGCCGGCAGCGCGGCGACCGGCGCAGCGTCGTGACGCGGTTCCGACAGCAGTGCCGGCACGGCCGCCGGTTCATGCGCGACCGGCCGCGCGACGCCGCGCGCCGGCGCGAGCACGATGCCGCCCGCCACGCGCCAGCTCGACACGATCGTCTTCATCTGGCGCGTCTGCTCCTCGAGCGACGCGGCCGCGGCCGCCGCCTGCTCGACGAGCGCCGCGTTCTGCTGCGTGACCGAATCCATCTGGCCAACTGCGCGGTTGACCTGCTCGATGCCGGTCGACTGCTCTTCCGACGCGGCGCTGATCTCGCCCATGATGTCGGTCACCCGGCGCACGGCCTGCACGATCTCGTCCATCGTCGAGCCCGCGCGCGCGACGAGCGCCGACCCGCTGTCGACCTTCTCGGCCGAATCGCCGATCAGCTGCTTGATTTCCTTCGCGGCGCTCGCGCTGCGCTGCGCGAGCGAGCGCACCTCGCCCGCGACCACCGCGAAGCCGCGGCCCTGCTCGCCCGCACGCGCGGCTTCGACCGCCGCGTTCAGCGCGAGGATGTTGGTCTGGAACGCGATGCCTTCGATCGTGCCGATGATGTCGACGACCTTGCCCGAGCTCGCCGCGATGTCCTGCATCGTCGACACGACCTGGCCGACGACCTCGCCGCCCTGCGTCGCGATGTCCGACGCGTTCACCGCGAGCTGGCTCGCCTGCCGCGCGTTCTCCGCGTTCTGCCGCACGGTGCCCGTCAGCTGCTCCATGCTCGACGCGGTTTCCTGCAGCGACGCGGCCTGCTCCTCGGTGCGCTGCGACAGGTCGATGTTGCCGGTCGCGATCTCGCGCGCGCCGACGTCGATCGACTCGGTGCCGCGATGGACGGCCTGCACCATCGTCGTGACGGCGTCCTGCATCCGCTTGATGCCGCCGAACAGGCGGCCGATCTCGTTCGTGCTGAACACGTTCACCGGCTGCGTGAGGTCGCCGCCGGCGATCCGTTCGAAGTGCGCGATCGCGTCCTCGAGCGGCTTCACGATCAGCCCGCGCATCGCGAAGCGGATCGCGATCACGACGACGAACGCGATCGCGATGCCGGCCGCGATCAGCACGACCATCAGCGAGATCTGCGACTGCGTCGTGGCCTGGCGCTCTTCCGCGCGCTTCTGCAGCGACGCGACCACGGCCGACGCGGCCTGGTCGTACGCGACGAACATCGGGCTGATCTTCGTGTCGGCAATCGCGTGGTACGCGGCCATGTCGCCCGCGCGCGCGGCCGCGAATTCGGGCTCGACGCCTTCCTTCACGATCGTCGTATAGCGTGCGGTGAGTTCGTCGACGAGCGCCTGCTCGACCCCGAGCTTCGGCGTCGACTGGAACGCCTGCCAGTTCTGGTTCGACTTCGCGTACAGCTCCTGCGCGCGGTCGAGCACCTTGGCCGCGTCGGCCGTGTTGCCGGCTTCGGTCAGCGAACGGAAGCGGTCGAGCGACACGCGCGCACGCAGCAGGTACGACGACGTGTCGTCGAGCGTATGGATCGCCGGCAGGTCGACGTGCGCGATCTCGTCGAGCGAGCGGCTCGCGTGATCGAGCGCGTAGAGGCCGAGCCCGCCGACCGCGGCGGCCAGGCACACGAGGATGAGTCCGACCGCGGTCAGCGTCGTGCGGATCGACCAGTTATGCAACATTGCAGATTCTCCCGAAATTCCTGCGCGCGCGGCGCGCTTACCCGCCGAGTGTTTCGATCAGCGCCATTTCACGGCTCGACATCAGTTTCTCGATGTCCATCAGGATCAGCATCCGGCCGTCGACCGTGCCGAGGCCCGTCAGGTACTCGGTCGTCAGCGTCGCGCCGAATTCCGGCGCCGGCATGATCTGGTCCGTCTGCAGCGTCAGCACGTCCGACACGCCGTCGACCACCATCCCGACCACGCGGTGCGCGACGTTCAGGATGATCACGACGGTCTGGTGGTCGTACTCGACGCGGCCGAGATGGAACTTGATCCGCATGTCGACGATCGGCACGATGATCCCGCGCAGGTTGATCACGCCCTTGATGAACTCGGGCGCGTTCGCGATGCGCGTGACGCTGTCGTAACCGCGGATCTCCTGCACCTTCAGGATGTCGATCCCGTATTCCTCGTCGCCGAGCGTGAACACGAGGAATTCCTGGCCCGTCGCGTCGCCTTGCGCCGCATCGCGGCGGCTCGTCGCCGCGTTCGCCGCGGCCGTATTGATCATTTGGACTTCAGCAGACACGTTTGCCCCCAATCGGTTGATGGCGAGAGTCAGAACATTGCGAGCTCGGCGCCGGCACGGGCGCCGTGCATCGCACGGGTTTCGCGGTTCAGTGCCGCGACGTCGACGATCAGCGCGACGCTGCCGTCGCCGAGGATGGTCGCCGCCGAGATGCCGTGCACCTTGCGGTAGTTGGTTTCGAGGTTCTTCACGACCACCTGCTGCTGGCCGACCAGTTCGTCGATCAGCATCGCGAAGCGGCGTCCCTCGGTTTCCATGATCGTGACGATCCCCTGGGTCGGGTCGGTGCGCGCGTCCTCGACCGAGAACACTTCGTGCAGCGCGACCAGTGGCAGGTATTCGCCGCGCACGCGCACCACGCGCTCGCCGTTGCCGACCGTGTAGATGTCGTCGTGCGACGGCTGCAGCGACTCCATCACGAAGTTCAGCGGCAGGATGAAGATCTCGCTGCCGACCTTCACCGACATCCCGTCGAGGATCGCGAGCGTCAGCGGCAGCACGATCCGCGTGGTCGTGCCGCGGCCGGCCTGCGACGTGATCTCGACGTGGCCGCCCATCGACTGGATGTTGCGCTTCACGACGTCCATCCCGACGCCGCGGCCCGATACGTCGGTCACCGTCTCGGCGGTCGAGAAGCCCGGCGCGAAGATCAGCTGCCAGACTTCGTCGTCGCTGATGTTGTCGGACACCGGCATGCCCTGCTTCGCGGCCTTCGCGAGGATCCGCTCGCGGTTCAGGCCCGCGCCGTCGTCGCTGACCTCGATCACGATGTTGCCGCCGTGATGCGCGGCCGACAGCACGAGCTGGCCGACCGCGTCCTTGCCGGCGGCGACGCGCTTGTCGACGGTTTCGATCCCGTGGTCGAGGCTGTTGCGCACGAGGTGCGTGAGCGGGTCGATGATCCGCTCGATCAGGCTCTTGTCGAGTTCGGTCGCCTGGCCGAACGTGACGAGCTCGACCTGCTTGCCGAGCTTGCCGGCGAGATCGCGCACGAGCCGCGGGAAGCGGCTGAACACGTAGTCCATCGGCATCATGCGGATCGACATCACGGCTTCCTGCAGGTCGCGCGCGTTGCGCTCGAGCTGCGCCATCCCGTTGAACAGGCGATCGTGCAGCGCCGGATCGAACGCGCTCGCGGTTTCCGCGAGCATCGCCTGCGTGATCACGAGCTCGCCGACGAGGTTGATCAGCTGGTCGACCTTCTCGACGCCGACGCGGATCGAGCTGCCTTCGGCGCCCGATGCGGCCGCGGCGGCCGGGCGCGCGCGCTTGTCATCGTGATGCGCGGCGGCCTGCGCTGCGTGTTCGGCTTGCGGCTGTTGGGGCGGCTGCTGCGGCTGCGTTGCTGCTGCGGCGGCCGGTTCGACGGTCGCGGGAGCCGGTGCGGCCGGTTGCGGCGCGGCGGCCGGCGGCGCGAATACCTCGACGCGCGCGGCGGGTTGCGCGGCGGCGGCCGGTTCGGCAGCCGGTGCGGCGGCGCCCTGCGCTGCGGCGGGTGCGGCCGGCGCCGTGCCGTGCGCGACGCGGATCTGGCTTTCGTCGATCACGAAGCAGCACACGGCGACGATGTCGTCGGACGGCACGTCCGATTCGAGCCACAGCGTCAGGTCGGCGCCCGCTTCCTCGCGGCCGACGATCCGGCCGAGGTTGCCGAGTTCTTCGCTGAGCAGCTCCCGGTCCTTCGCGTCGACGCCCACGAGCGTGATCTTCAGGTGCGGGCCGCCTTCGCCGACGCCGGCGTCGGCCGCCGGATGCGCGGCCGCGACGGCCTGCTCGACCACATGATCGGGCGCGCGATCGCCGCCGGCGGCGGGCTCCGCGGCCGGGGCAACCGGTGCGGCGGCAGCGGCGACCGGCGCGGCAGGCGCCGGCGCGCCCGCGCCGCTCTCGGCCTTCAGCCGTTCGAGCTTCGCGCAGATCGTCGCGGCGGCTGCCGCGTCCGGTTCGGCGCTCGCGCGGTAGTCGACGAGCTGGTCGGACAGCACGTCCTTGGTCTCGAGGAACGCGTCGACCATGTCCTTGGTCAGCGTCAGCTCATGGTTGCGCGCGCGGTCGAGCAGCGATTCGAGGATGTGCGTCGTATCGGTCAGCGCGGAAAAGCCGAACGTCGCCGCGCCGCCCTTGATCGAATGCGCGGCGCGGAAGATCGCGGCCAGGTCTTCGGGGTCGGGCGAGTCGACGTCGAGGTTCAGCAGAAGCTGCTCCATCTGCGCGAGCAGCTCGTCCGCTTCGTCGAAAAAGGTCTGGTAGAACTGCGTGATGTCGAGAGTCATGCCCGGTCACCGGTTGGATTCGTCGCGTTCATGTCAGGAGGCAGCCGGCTCGGACAGCGTCGCGACCAGGTCGACCAGCACGACCGGGTCGATCGGCTTCTCGATCCAGCCGGTCGCGCCCGCGTCGCGCGCGGCATCCTTGAAGGCATCGCTGCCTTCGGTCGTCAGCACGAGGATCGGCGTGTCCGCATACGCAGTCAGCTTGCGCAGCGCGGCGATCACCTCGAGCCCGCTCTTGCGCGGCATGTTCTGGTCGGTCAGCACCAGGTCGTACGGCGCGGTCGCGGCCATGTCGAAGCCGGCTTCGCCGTCCGGCGCCACCGTCACGTCGTAGCCGGCCTGCGCAAGCGTTGCCTGCAGCAGCGCACGCATGGTCGCGGAGTCGTCGATGGCGAGAATGGTTCGGATCATGTCTGTCTCGGAATCGTGGAAACGTCAGGGTTTCGGCGCCACGGCGGCGCTCGCAACGACCGGACGCGCGGCCGGCGACGGGCCGGCGAGCTGCTGCGCGAGCAGTTTCGAGCCCGCCGCGTCGGCCGACAGCGTCGTGGTCGTCGCGTCGTCGCGCATCAGCGCTTCTTCGGATTTGCGGTTCAGCACGATCACGCTGATCCGGCGGTTTTCCGGATCGAGCGGGTCGGCCTTGTTCAGGTTCTGCGTCGACGCGAGGCCGAGCACGCGCAGCACTTTCGCCTCGTCCATGCCGCCGGCGATCAGCTCGCGGCGCGACGCGTTCGCGCGGTCGGCCGACAATTCCCAGTTGCTGTAGCCGCCCTCGCCGCCCGCGTACGCCACGGCGTCGGTGTGGCCCTGGACGATGATCCGGTTCGGCACGTCGTTCAGCGTCTTGCCGATCTCGCGCAGGATGTCGCGCATGTACGGCTCGACGTGGTCGCTCGACATCGCGAACATCGGCCGCTTCTGCGTATCGACGATCTCGATGCGCAGCCCCATCAGCGTCGAGTCGATGCGGATCTGCTGCTTGAACTGGCGCAGCGTCGGGTTGGCCTCGATCGCGGCCATCAGCTTGATCTGCAGGTCGTGCAGGCGCGCCTGCTCGCGCCGCTCGACCGCGCCCTGCGCCTGTGCTTGCGCCTGCTCGTCGACCGGCTTCGCGACGCGCTCGGCGAGCGACGTCGTGCCGTCGGTGCGGCGCAGCGTGCCGGCGTCGACGCTCGACAGGTCGCGGCCGCCGCCGTTGATGATGCTGGAGTCCTGCGAGCTGCGGTCGCCGCTGCCGAACAGCGCGGCCTTCAGCGGCGTGTTGAAGTATTCGGCGATCCCCTTCAACTGCACCGGCGTGACCGAGCTCAGCAGCCACATCAGCAGGAAGAACGCCATCATCGCGGTCATGAAGTCCGCATACGCGAGCTTCCATGCGCCGCCGTGATGGCCCTTCTTCGCCGGGGCCACCCGCTTGACGACGATCGCGCGATCCTTGCTCTTGCTCATCGGTCGCTCCGCGTCACTTTGCCTTCACGCGGCGCACGTGCTCTTCGAGCTCGGAAAACGACGGCCGCTCGGTCGAGAACAGCACCTTGCGGCCGAACTCGACCGCAATCGCCGGCGCATAGCCGTTCAGCGTCGCGAGGATCGTCACCTTGATGCACTGGAACATCTTGGTCGACTCGGCGACGCGCTGCTCCGCGAGGCTCGCGAGCGGCCCGATCAGCCCGTACGACAGCAGGATCCCGAGGAACGTGCCGACCAGCGCCTGCGCGATCATCGCGCCGAGCACCGCGGGCGGCTTGTCGGCGGACGCCATCGTGTGCACGACGCCCATCACGGCCGCGACGATGCCGAACGCCGGCATCGCGTCGCCGACGCGCATCAGCGCGTGCGCGGGGCCTTCGCCTTCCGCGTGGTGCGTCTCGATCTCCTCGTCCATCAGGCTCTCGATCTCGAACGCGTTCATGTTGCCGCCCACCATCAGGCGCAGGTAGTCGGTCAGGAATTCGACGATGTGGTGATCGGCGAGGATCTTCGGGTATTGCGTGAAGATCGGGCTCTTTTCCGGATCGTCGATGTCGGCCTCGAGCGTCAGCGTGCCTTCCTTGCGCGCCTTCGCGAGCAGCACGTACAGGAGCGCCATCAGCTCCATATAGACGTCCTTCGTGTATTTCGAGCCCTTGAAGAGCGTCGGCAGCACGCGCAGCGTGGCCTTGATGGTCTTGCCGCCGTTGCCGAGGATGAATGCGCCGACGCCGGCACCCACGATCATCAGGATCTCGACGGGCTGGATCAATGCGCCCAGATGCCCGCCTGCCAGCGCATAACCGCCGAAGACGGACAACAGCGTCACGAGTGTTCCCACGATAATCAGCACTGCCTGTCCCTCATGAAAGACCGGCGGGAAGATCGCCGTTAAACAGGTTTACGGCAGTCGGCAGGAAAACTTTCGTGGCAGCCCGGCGGCGGCCCGACGGTGTTTACCAGCAAGCGGCAGACGGTTCGCGCGGCCCGTGGCAGCCGCTCGCGCCCCGCCCGGCGGCGCTCAAGCCGCGGCGGCGGCCAGTTCGGCGCGCGCGGCGGCGGCCTTGCGGGTCTTGCCCGCACGCGACGGCGGCTGGCACAGGCCGCAGACGAAACCTTGATGCGGATCATGCGCATGCGCGACGAAGTGGCCGCCGCAGCGCGTGCACGGGGTCATCTGCAGCATCCCCGAATCGAAGAAGCGCACGAGCGTCCACGCGCGCGTGAGGCTCAGCGCGGCCTCGTCGCCGGACAGGCTCACGTGCTCCTGATAGAGCCGGTACGCCTTCACGATCGACTGGATCGGCTCGCAGCGGCCGTGGTCCTGCATGAACCGGTAGATGTTGTAGAACAGCGACGAGTGAATGTTCGGCTGCCACGTCATGAACCAGTCGGTCGAGAACGGCAGCATCCCCTTCGGCGGCGACACGCCCTTCAGTTCCTTGTACAGCTTGATCAGACGGTCCCGCGACAGGCTCGTCTCCGCCTCCAGCAACTGCAGCCGGGCGCCCAGTTCGATCAGTTCGATAGCGAGGGTGATTTCCTTCACCTCGATCACGACGCTTTTGCTTGCCATGGTGATAACCGTCCGCTTGACGTGGTTCGAATGCCGAATGGATGGCCAATACGCTGCCGACCGGCGCGGCACGCCGGGACAAAACGCAAGGCGGGATGGATCAGCGGACGCCTTCGACCTGCTGCCCGGCCATCAGGATGGCCGAGTGGGCGTGCGCGACGACATCGCTACGGCCCTTGTCGGCGAGCGACGACAGCAGCGCGTGATCGTCGAAGCGGAAGCGGCACAGCATCTGGTTCGACGCGGCGAGCTTCACGGTCTGGGCGAGCGTGAGGTTCGCGAGCACGTCGGCCAGGTCCTGGGAAATTCCCATGCGGAACATGCCCATCGCCTTGTCTTCCCGCAACAGGCGTTGCGCGAGGAGGAGGTACGACAGGTTGACCTCTTTGATCTCACTGAGCATTTCGCTGGTAGCGCTCATGATTCCCCCGTTAAAAAGCTTTGCTTTGGCCATTCGTGTTATGACAACGTTTGCTCGATCAGGGCGCGCTTGGCGCTCAGTCGGCTCGTTTATAGTCTTACAGGGCGAATTTTGGCCAAACGGCATTTATGCCGGTATCAGCGAAGTGGCGTATGCCGCGCAGGATTTGTCTGTAAACCGTGTAGGAATTTTTCCGACAAGGCGAATTGAAAGGGACAATCGGGAAAGCGGGGGACAGCGCGGATTCGGCTGAGATGGGCCCGGTAGCGGCCTCGATACGGCGAAAAAGGCGGCCGGCAAGGCTGCCGGCATTCGGGTCGGTAAAAATTATAGTGGTTTTTCACGATGGCGCAACAATAGTTGCGTCTGTCTCGTTTTTTGTCTCCACACCCTTTTTGTCGGGGTTTTCGCGTATTTCATCGTGTAACAAGCCTTAAGTGTTTGAAAAAACACTCGAACCCTTCAGGGCGATATCGATAATGGACTCCAATGGGCGGCGGCGCGAGCCGTGCCGGCCCGCCCCGCAACTCGCCGTCCGGCGCCCCGCGCACCCCGCCCAGGGCCCGGCCACGTACCGCCAACAGCATGCGTCGGCGAGTTCCGCAACCTTGTACGTGATCCATATCGGCGCCAAAACGGCCCCGCGGATCGACACAGGAGATCACCCATGCGAATTGCCCAGATCGCGCCGCTTTACGAAGCCGTCCCGCCGAAACTGTACGGCGGCACCGAGCGTGTCGTGTCCTACCTCACCGAGGCGCTCGTCGAACTCGGGCACGACGTGACGCTGTTCGCCAGCGGCGACTCCGTCACGTCGGCCCGTCTCGAGGCGGCCTGGCCGCGCGCACTGCGGCTCGACCCGTCGATCCGCGATTCGATGGCGCCCCACATGCGGCTCCTCGAGCAGGTCGCCCGCGTCGCGCATGAATTCGACGTGCTGCACTTCCACCTCGACTACCTGCCGTTCCCGCTGATGTCGCGCCTCGACACGCCGTACGTGACGACGCTGCACGGCCGCCTCGACCTGCCGGAACTGCAGCCCGTGTTCGACGCGTTCCCGGACGCGCCGGTCGTGTCGATCTCGAACAACCAGCGCAAGCCGCTGCCGCAGGCAGCATGGGCCGGCACCGTGTACCACGGGCTGCCCGACACGCTGCTCACGCCGCAGCCGGGCGTGAAGCCCGAATACCTCGCGTTCCTCGGCCGGATCTGTCCCGAGAAGCGCGTCGACACGGCGATCCGGATCGCCGCGCAAAGCGGGCTGCCGCTGAAGATCGCCGCGAAGGTCGACAAGGCCGACGCCGACTACTTCAAGGAAGTGATCGAGCCGCTGCTCGGCCAGGCGCACGTCGAATTCATCGGCGAGATCAACGAAGCGCAGAAGCCCGCGTTCCTGTCCGGCGCGAAGGCGCTGCTGTTCCCGATCGACTGGCCGGAGCCGTTCGGCCTCGTGATGATCGAGGCGATGGCGTGCGGCACGCCGGTCGTCGCGTTCAACCGCGGCTCGGTGCCGGAAGTGATCGAGGACGGCGTGACCGGCTTCATCGTCGAGGACGTGCAGGGCGCGGTCGGCGCGCTGCATCGGATCGACAGCCTGTCGCGCACCGCGATCCGCGAACGTTTCGATACGCGTTTCAGCTCGAAGGCGATGGCCCAGCGTTACGTCGACACCTACGAATCGCTTTGCGCGACGACCAGGCAACCGGCATTGCGCCGGGTCGCGGGCGCCTGACGCGGAAATCCGCGCTGAAATATTCGGTAAAATCCGCGCCGAAATCGGCGCGAAACCGCAAAACAAAAGAGCCGCATCGACGATGCGGCTCTTTCTATTTGGCTTTCAGTCATTCGATCTGGAAACGATCGCGGTTTTTCCCGACGATCCAATTCGGCGGTTTGCCGCGCCCGCTCCAGGTCGCGCCGGACTTCGGATCGCGGTATTTCGGGGGCAGCGGCGCCTTCTTCGGCGGGCGGCCGCGCCGCGCTCGCTCCGCGAAGCCCAGATCCTGGGCAGTCAGGCCGTACTCGGCAATCATTCGCTGGACGTCGGCAATCACCGCCGCCACTTCCTGGCGGCGCACGTCGTCCGCCTGGGCCTGCAGATCGGCGATCTGCGCCTTGAGTTTCGCGTATTGAGACATTTTTCGACTCCCTTTTCGATGATGCGGCCCCGGCAAATCCGGCCGGGACACAAACATCCGTTACGCCATCCGCACTGCCGCCCTACCCTTCGAAATAAATACAGTCATCTTTAACCGATTCGGCTATATCGAGAATGCGGACTTATTCTAATAAAAGGCATTCGTCAGCCATTCAAATTTAACAATCGTTGACCCTCCCGGACCCGATTCATTTCCTATAATCCAGACCAATTGCTGGCGGCGGAATAAATCCGTTGCGTCGTCCGGCCGTATTCAACGCACTTGTACAAGGTCCTTACATGAAGCTTTCCCAGCGTCTGGCTGCAGAGGTATTCGGCACGTTCTGGCTGGTGCTCGGCGGGTGCGGAAGCGCTGTCCTGGCCGCCGCCTTTCCGGGCCTCGGCATCGGCTTTGCCGGTGTCGCACTCGCCTTTGGCCTGACCGTGCTGACGATGGCATTCGCGATCGGCCACATTTCGGGTTGCCACCTGAATCCGGCGGTGAGCGTCGGCCTGACGGTCGCCGGCCGTTTCCCGGCACGCGATCTCGCGCCGTACATCGTCGCGCAGGTTGTCGGCGCAACGCTCGGCGCGTTCGTGCTGTACCTGATCGCGACCGGCAAGCCGGGCTTCGACGTCGTCGGCAGCGGCTTTGCGACGAACGGCTTCGGCGAGCGCTCGCCCGGCCACTACTCGCTGGCCGCGGCGTTCATCTGCGAAGTCGTGATGACGGGCTTCTTCCTGTTCGTGATCCTCGGCGCAACCGACAAGCGCGCGCCGGCCGGCTTCGCGCCGATCGCGATCGGCCTGTGCCTGACGCTGATTCACCTGATCTCGATCCCGGTCACCAACACGTCGGTGAACCCGGCGCGCTCGACCGGCCCGGCGCTGTTCGTCGGCGGCGACGCGATCGGCCAGCTCTGGCTGTTCTGGGTCGCACCGATCATCGGCGCGGCGATCGCCGGGATCATCTATCCGCTGGTCGCGGGGCGTGACAACGCCGTCGACCAACTGCCGGCATCGGCTCGCACAAGCGAATAAAACACTACGGGGTCAAGCGAGCAGAGCAGCGAGCCTCACGCTGTCGAAGAAGACGAGGCAGGCAATTTCGACGGGCGCCATTGGCGCCCGTTTTTCATTGCCGCCCGGAAAGCGCATCCGGGCTGGTCGCTCAGGAAGCGGCGACGTTGCCCTCGAGCGAGAACAGCGTGCGCAGATGGCGGGCGACGCCCGCATCGAAGTTGTTGCCGATCCGCGGGATGTGCGGCAGCCGCGCGACCAGGTCGGGGTTCGCATTGTTCATCATGAACGCGTGACCGGCGGTTTCGAGCAGGTCGATGTCGTTCATGTTGTCGCCGAACGCGATGCAGTGGCCGGTGTCGACGCCGAGCCGCGCGAGCACCGTGCGCAGCGCGCGGCCCTTCGACACGTTCGCGGTCATCACTTCGAGACAGTCGGGCAGCGAGTATGTGACGTACAGCGCATCGCCGAACCGCACGCGCATCTGCTCGGCGACGACCGCCAGATCGGCCGGCTCGCCGATATACAGCACCTTCGCGATATCCGCGCCGTCGTGCGCGGGCATGTCGATCACGTCGTACCGGAAACCCGAATCCTGGTGGAATTCGAGCAGGTGCGGCGCATCGCGGTCGATCAGCCAGCCCTGGTCGGTAAACAGGTTGACGATCACGCGGCCGTGCGCGCCGACGACGTCCGGCTGCACGAGGCCGCGGACGATCGCGGGATCGATGTCCTGCGCGTGGATCGTCGTGTCGTCCGGTGCGTGCACGCGCGCACCGTTCGACGTGATCAGGTACGGCCGGATGCCGAGCACGTCGCGAATGCCCGCGACGTCCGCGTAATGGCGCCCCGTGGCGATCACGAACTGCAGGCCGTCGCGCTCGAGCCGGCGGACGGTATCGATCGTGTACGGGTCGAGCTGGTGGTCGCTGTTCAGCAGGGTACCGTCGAGATCGGTGGCGATGACTTTGTACATGGGACGGAAGAATGGCGCTCAGGGCTCTGCGGAACGGCCATTCTAACGTCGTGCCCGGCTGCGCGCCGGACGGTTCCCGGTCAAGCGCCGCCTTCGGCGCTGCCGCGGCGCGCCTTCAACCCGCTTCAGACACGTTCGGCCACGTTCAAGCCCCTTCCGCCGCCCGCAGCGCCTGCAGCGCGAGCCGCAACGCGCCGTGCGCCGAATCGTCGAGCGGCGCGCGCAGCCGCGCGGCGCGACGCGCCGGCACGGCCGGCGCCAGCGCGTCGGCAAGCCCGCCGCACAGTGCGACCGGCAGCGCCTGCTGCGGATCGAGCGCATCGATCATCTTGCCGATCTCGTCGCCGGCCTGCGCGATCAGCGCGCCCGCGACCGGATGCGAGCGATGCGCGAACACGATCGGCGCGAGCCGCGCGTAGATCGTCTGGTTCGCATCGCACGACCACTGGACCAGCGCGTCGCGATCCTGCGTGCCCGTTTCCGCGAGCAGCGCGTCGGCGAACGCATCGCGCGGCACGCGGCCGTCGAGCGCCTGTTGCGCGTAGGCAAGCGCACGCACGCCGAGCCACGCGCCGCTCGCCTCGTCGCCGGACGGAAAACCGAAACCGCCCGCGATCCGGCACGCGCCGCCCGCATCGAGCGCCGCCGCGATGCTGCCGGTGCCGAGCGCGACGATGAGCCCCGGCGCGCCGCCGTGCGCGCCGACGACCGTCGTATACGCGTCGCTCTCGATCGCGAGCGCGCCGAGCGGCGCCTGCGCGCGGAATGCAGCGAGCCACGCCGCGTTGTTGACGCCCGCGAGCCCGCAGCCGAGCGCGCACTGCGACCACTCGAACGCGAAACCGGCCTGCGTGAACGCGTCCGCGCAGGCCGCGCCGATCGATGCCCACGCACGCTCGATGCCGAGACCGAGCCCCGATGGGCCGCCGCGTCCCTGCGCGAGCTCGCGCCCGTGCCGGTCGGCCAGCACCGCGCGCGTGCCCGTGCCGCCGCCGTCGATGCCGATCGCAAAAAGTAATGACGCCATGCCTTCATCCCGCTGATTCGAACAGGCGCCAAGCTTAACCGGATCGGCGCCGCGCGCCCATCCGCCGTTCGGCCGGCTATCCCGGGAAAAGGGCTTCCGCTATGCTGGCGCGATCGAATCGACACTGAAAACGAGGCAGACGATGTCGCAGCGGTGCAACTGGGTGAAGACGGAAGCGGACGCTCACTATCACGATACCGAGTGGGGCGTGCCGTCGCACGACGATCGCCACCTGTTCGAAATGCTGATCCTGGAAGGCGCGCAGGCCGGGCTGTCGTGGTCGACGATCCTGAACAAGCGCGCCGGCTATCGCGAAGCGTTCGCCGATTTCGACGTCGACGCCGTCGCGCGCTTCACGCCGAAGCGCATCGAGAAACTGCTGGAGAACCCCGGCATCGTGCGCAACCGCGCGAAGGTCGAATCGGCGGTGACCAACGCGCGCGCCGTGCAGCGCATCCGCGACGAGCACGGGTCGCTCGCCGCATTCCTGTGGTCGTTCGTCGGCAACACGCCGGTCCAGAACGCATGGCAGTCGTACCGCGACGCCCCCGCGTCCACCGAGCAGTCCGACGCGCTCAGCAAGGCGCTGAAGGCGTACGGCTGCAAGTTCGTCGGCTCGACGATCTGCTATGCGCTGATGCAGGCGACCGGCATGGTCAACGATCACGAGGTCGGCTGTCCGTGCCACGCGCAATGTGCGGCGCTCGGCGGCAAGCAGCCGGCCCGCCGGCGCAAGGCGGGCTGACCGGCGCCAACCGTTGCCCGGAGCCTGCGACGGCTCCGCCCCGCCCGCTCACCGCGCCGCGCGTGACGACGCCGGCACGACCGACCGCCCCCGCAACCGTCCCCGCCGCCACGGCATCAGGCCTTTCCCCGCCCCCAAAAGCAAAACGGCGGAGCGGCCTCTTTCGAGGCACACTCCGCCGTTTCGCGGCGAACCGTAGCGGCAAGCCGTAAGACGCTCTTAGTGGAGCTTCTTCGGCAGCATCTGGCTGCGCAGGCGCTTGTGCAGGCGCTTGACGGCTGCTGCCTTCTTGCGCTTGCGGACTGCGGTCGGCTTTTCGTAAGACTGGCGCTCGCGCAGTTCAGCGATCAGGCCATTTTTTTCGATAGCGCGACGAAAGCGGCGAATCGCCACTTCGAACGGCTCGTTTTCTTTCAGAAGAATCGTCGTCATGTCGTTCCTAAATTGCTTATACGGTCAAAAACGTAGCGGCCAAGCGCCACGCACCGGCCATCCGAGCGTCCCCACAACAGGCGAAACGAGCGGAAATACGGCCTCGGAGGCCGGAAAAGAGAGGCGGAAAGCACCGCGAGTACGCTTCACAACCGCGTGCAGCGCCGCGTTTGACTGCCAGCAGACATGCCGAAACCGGCAACGGCGTGACAGAAATCTCAATTCAGCCCGCCATCATAGCAGGGAATCACAGACAAAACCATCCTTTTGTCGATCGCATGTGCGCCCGCCGTCCAGCAACGGCCGTTCCGCGACCCGGCCGACATCGCTGCCAGCCAAGCCGGGCGCGGACTTCGCGGCGACCGAGCCCTTCCGCCCCGAATTTCCTCGAGCATCCCTCTAAAGTTTTCGCCGGGTGCCGCCGTCAACCAGGAAAGGCGGGCAGCGCCAGTCGCGATAAAGCGCAACGCCGAAATCAGAACCTGTCTGTATCTCAGGCATTTTCCAAAACGAGGAAGCAAATGCTGAACATCAACACCAACATCCTTTCGCTGACGACGCAGACGAATCTGTCGGGCTCGCAAAACGCACTGTCGCAGGCGATCAACCGTCTGTCGTCCGGCAAGCGCGTGAACACGGCTGCCGACGACGCGGCAGGCCTGGCAATCTCGACGACGCAGACGTCCGCGATCAACGCGCTGACGCAAGGCGTCTCGAACGCGAACAACGGCATCTCGATGATCCAGACCGCAGCCGGCGCGCTGCAGTCGACCGTCGACAACCTGCAGCGTATCCGTACGCTGGCAGTCGAAGCAGGCGACGGCTCGCTGGATTCGAACGCACGTGCAAACCTGCAGGCTGAAGTCACGACGCGTCTCGGCGAAATCGACCGCGTGGCAACGCAAACGTCGTTCAACGGCCAGACCATCCTGAGCAACGCCGGCAACGTCACGTTCCAGGTCGGCGCAGCAGCCAACCAGACCGTCGCCGTCAACTTCGGCGCAACGGTGTGGACGAGCACGGGCGCAGGCCTGAGCCTGAGCGGCCTGTCGGTCAGCGACCAGACGAGCGCCCAGTCGGCCATGACGGCAATCGACGCAGCGCTGAAGAACGTCAACACGTTCCAGGCAACGCTGGGTGCGGCACAGAACACGTTCCAGGCTGCGATCACGACGACGCAGACCCAGGCAACGAACATGAGCGCAGCGCGTTCGCAGATCACCGACGCGGACTTCGCGACGGAAACGGCGAACCTGAGCAAGGCGCAAGTGCTGCAGCAAGCCGGCATCTCGGTGCTCGCGCAAGCGAACTCGCTGCCGCAGCAAGTCCTGAAGCTCCTGCAGTAATCGGGAACACCCGCGCCGGGCGACCCGCCCGCGCGCACGGCGTTGTCCGCGTTGCGGCGCGCGACGACGCCGGTTCGATACATCGAACCCGACACTCCAGGGAGGCATGCCTCCCTGCTTGCATTGAAACCGAAGCACGGCAACCCGCCGGAACGCGCGCAATGGCGCAAACGACTGGAGCACCCGCATGGCCACGACGAGCACGACGGATATCGGCAGCATCCTGGCGCAGGCCGGACAATCGATCATCAGCGGCGCAACCAATTCGACGCTCGACGTCAATTCGCTCGTCACGACGCTGGTGCAGGCCAAGACCATCGGCCAGCAGACCACCCTCGCGAACAAGCAGACGGCCGACAACACCGAGCTGTCGGCGATCGGCAAGCTGAAATCCGCGATGGCCGCGCTGCAGACCGCGATCGCGGGCCTGTCGAACGGCACGACGCTGAGCGGCCTCGCGGCGACCGCGAGCGGCAACGGCATCACCACGTCGGTCAAGAGCGGCGGCGGCGCCGTGGCCGGCTCGTACGCGGTCAACGTCACGCAGCTCGCCACCGCGAACAAGCTGTCGTCGGCCGGCATCACGTCCACGGACACGATCTCCGCCGGTTCGCTGAGCATCACGCTCGGCACCGGCACGCCCTTCAACGTCAACGTGGCAGCCGGCGCATCGCTGTCCGACATCGCGAAGTCGATCAACACGACGACCGGCAACCCGGGCGTCACCGCGTCGGTCATCACCGGCTCGGACGGCCAGCACCTCGTGATCCAGTCGAACAATACCGGTGCGGCCAACACGGTGTCGGTCACCGGCACCGGCGTGAATTCGAAGCTGACCTCGGGCTACACGACCGTGACCCCGGCCGCCGACGCGAAACTGACGGTCGACGGCACGCCGGTGACGAGCGCGTCCAACAGCGTGTCGGGCGTGCTGACGGGCGTCACGCTGAACCTGACGACGGCGGCGCTGAACACGACCCAGACGGTCACGCTCTCCCCCGACACGACGGCCACGACGGCCGCGATCAACGGGTTCGTCAGCGCGTACAACACCTACGTGACGACCGCGAAGTCGCTGTCGTCGTACGATCCGAACACGTCGACGGCCGGCCCGCTGCTCGGCGACTCGATGCTGAACACGATCTCGAACGGCCTCGCGAGCGCGATCAGCGGCGGCGTCGCGACGGGCGGCTCGACCTATTCGCTCGCGGCGATCGGCATCAACCTGCAGGCCGACGGCACGCTGCAGGTCGACTCGACCGCGCTGAATACCGCGCTCACGTCGAACAGCCCGGCCCTCGCCGGGGTGTTCAACTCGACGAACGGCGTCGGCAAGACGCTCAACAACCTGGTCAACACCTACACGCAGACCAACGGCCTGATCGACCAGCGCACCACCGCGCTCAACACGGACCTGAAGAACCTGTCCGCCCAGGCGACGCAACTGCAAACCTACTCGGCCCAGCTGACCAAGCAGTACAACGCACAGTTCACCGCGCTGAACAACCTGATGGCGACGATGGCGAACAACACGAAGTACCTGACCCAGCTGTTCGGCGGCACCAACAGCGCAGGCGCGCTCGCCACCAACAAGTAAGCCGCCCCTTCGCGCGACGACGCCGGACGACGAACATGACCATGACGACCGATGCCCTGAACCATGCGCTGCACCTGACCCAGGCGATGCAGTCGGCCACCGCGCTGCGCGACTGGGAGCGCGTCGCGGCGCTGGCCGACGAGCGCTCGCCGCTGCTGATGAGCCTGTCGCCGGCGCAGACGCCGGCCGCACTCGACACGATCCGCCGGATCATGGACGTCGATGCGTCGATCGCGCTGGACGCGCAGACCGATCGCGACCGGCTCGCGCAGCAGTTCACCGAATCGCGCAACCGGATCCGCGCCGCGAGCGCCTACCAGACGACCGGCATGCTGTAGGCATACGAACAACAACGCGCACCGCCGTCGAGCGGGCGCCGACGCCGTATCGTCCAGCCGCATTCGTGCGGCTTTTTTTTTGGTCCGGAGTACGTGGAAAGGGGGCGTCGCCGCACGCGCCCCGGCGCGGCTATTGCGCGGCGAGCGCGGCCTGTTCGACCGCCGCCGCGTGCATCTGCGCGAACGCTGCCTCGAGGTGACGGGCGAAGCGCGGTGCGTCGCACAGCGGCGAGCGCAGCAGCCGCTCGCGCAATCCGGCCCGTACGTCGGCAAGACGCGGCAGGTCGTGCGCGAACGCGGCCGCCTTCGCGACGTAGTCGTCGTCGCCGTCGGCGATCCATTCAGGCATCCCGAGCGTGTGCAGGATGCTTTCGCCGATATGCGACAGGAAGCGGTCGCCGCGCCGCGTGACGAACGGCGCGCCCATCCACAGCCCTTCCATGCTCGTCGTGCCGCCCGGATACGGGAACGGATCGAGCACGATGTCGATGTCGTTGAACGTGCCGATGTGCGCGAGCCGCTTCGATCCGCCGCGCAGCAGCAAGCGTTCGGCGGGAATGCCGTGTGCGGCAAAGCGCGCGGCGAGACTCGCACGCAGCGCCGCCTCGTCGAGCTGCGCCGATTTCAGCAGCAGGCGCGAGCCCGGCACCGCATGCAGCACGCGCGCCCACAGCGCGACGACCGGCTCGCCGATCTTGTTCGCGTTGTTCAGGCAGCCGAACGTGACGAACCCGTTTCCGTCGGCCGGCAGCGGCCCGACGTCGAGCGGCTGCGCGGGCGGCGTGAAGCACAGATAGCTGTCCGGCAGCCGCCACGGCCGCTCGACGAAATGCGACGCCTCGTCGGCCGGCAGCACGTGGCGATCGCCGATCACGTAATCGATCGCCGCGACGCCCGTCGTCGCGAAATAGCCGAGCCAGGTCGCCTGCACGGGCGCCGGCTTCCATGCGAACAGCGGCAGCCGGTTCGACGCGGTGTGGCCGCTCAGGTCGACCAGCACGTCGATGCGGTCGCCCGCGATCAGGTCCGCCGCCGCGCGGTCGTCGAGCGGCGTGAGGTCGCGCCACAGCGCGAAATGGCACTTGAGCGCCGCGGTCGTATCGTCCTCGACCGGCTGTGTCGCATAGGCCGCCAGCTCGACGCGCGACGGATCGAGCGCCGCGACGACGCTCAGCAGGAACACCGCGACCGGATGCGATTTCAGGTCGCCAGACACGAAGCCGACGCGCAATGCACGTCCGTTCGCCGGCTGCGGCGCATGGCGCCGCGGCGATGCCTGCGCCGCCATCCGCGTGCCGAACGCGCAGGCGCGTTCGCGCAGCTGCGCCGGCGACAGACGATCGGTGCCGGCCGCGTGGAACATGCGGCCCGAGTGCGCGTTGCGGAACGCGGGATCCAGGTCGAGCGCGCGGTCATAGCTCGCGAGCCCCGCATCGATATGCCACAGCGCGCACAGGATGTCGCCCATCACCGCGTGCATCTGCGCGGTCGGATTCGGCAGCGACAGCGCGATGCGGCAGCTGTCGAGCGCCTCGCGCCGCTTGCCCTGCCGGACCAGCGTCTGCGCCAGATGGTGATGCAGCTCGGCGCGATCGGGCGCGACGGCCAGCGCGCGCCGCAGGCTCGCAGCGGCACCGTCGAAATCGCCCGCGCGATCGAGCGCGGCCGCGAGACCGAACAGCTGGTCGACTTCGCCCGACTCCGCCGCGCGCGCGAGGCTGGCGATCGCGGCATCGAGATCGCCGCGTTCCAGCAACAGCATGCCCAGCGCGTGATGCGCGGCGTGCAGGCCCGGTTGCAGCGCGATCGCACGGCGGTAGTGCGCGATCGCATCGTCGTGCCGGCGTTGCGCGCCGCACACGTTGCCCAGGTTGAAGCAGGCTTCCGCATAGGCGGGATCGAGCGCGATCGCCTTCTCGTACGCGCGCGCCGCGGCATCCGGTTCACCCTTGTCCTGCAACGCGTTGCCGAGATTGTTGTAGGCCGGCGCGTAGTCGGGCCGCAGTGCGAGCGCCTGCGCACAGCTCAGCATCGCGGCATCCGGGTCGCGCGCGTCGCGCAGCGCGTTGCCGAGGTTGCTGTGCGCTTCCGCATAGCCGGGCGCGAGCGCGATCGCGCGGCGGTAGGCGCCGATCGCGTCGTCGAGCCGGCCGTGCGCACGCAGCATGTTGCCGAGGTTGTTCAGGTAGACGGGATCGGCGCGCAGCGCGATCGCGCGCTCCATCAGTGCGAGGCCCGCCGGAAACTGGCCGAGCTGGCACGCGAGCAGCCCGAGAAAATGCGTCGCGTCCGGCTGGTCGGGCGCGTCGCGGCGGATCGCCTCGTACAGCACGCGCGCGTCGTCGAGCCGCCCGGCCTGATGGTGCGCGAGCGCCGCGTTCAGTCGTTCCGCGACCGGCGCCGTCATGCGCGCGGCCCCGTCGTTTCGCCGGCCGCGTAGCGATTCCACATCCCGTGGAACGCGTCCTCGAGATTGCGCGCGAACCGCGCGGCATCGCACAGCGGCGACGCCAGCGTGCGTTCGCGCAACGTCGCGCGCAACGCGGCCAGCCCGTCGCGATCGCGCGCGAACGCGACGGCCTTGGCGAGATAGGTGTCTTCGTCCGCGGCGATCCAGTCGCCCATTCCGGCCGCGTGCAGCAGGCTCTCGCAGATGTGCGTGACGAAACGCCCGCCCTTCATCCC
The DNA here is from genome assembly GCF_025560745.1 of Burkholderia sp. S-53. Lineage (NCBI taxonomy): Bacteria > Pseudomonadati > Pseudomonadota > Betaproteobacteria > Burkholderiales > Burkholderiaceae > Burkholderia > Burkholderia sp. S-53. The sequence goes on along the minus strand of NZ_CP090483.1, from coordinate 221,598 downwards.
GATCACCGGCACGCCCATCCACAGCGCTTCGGCCGTCGTCGTGCCGCCCGGGTACGGGAACGGACTCAGCGCGATGTCGATCCGGTTGTACGCGGCGAAGTATTCCGCGCGCGGCGAACCGGCTTCGAGGATCAGCCGGCTCGCGTCGATGCCGTGTCGCGCGAAGCGCGCGCGCGTCACCTGGTTCAGGTCGCCCGCGCCGAGTTCGTGCGCCTTCAGCAGCAGGCGCGCATCGGGCAGCGCCTGCAGCAGCCGCGACCACAATGCGACGACGTCGTCGCTGATCTTCGTGAGCTTGCCGAAGCAGCCGAACGTCACGCCGCCGTTCGTCTCCATCGGCAGCGGGCCGACCGGAACGTCGTAGGCCGGCGGCGTGAAGCACAGGTAACTGTCCGGCAGCCGCCACGGCGCCTCGACGAAATGATCGGCCTCGTCGGCCGGCAGCGTGTGCGCATCGCCGATGAAATAGTCGATCGTGCGGCAGCCCGTCGTCGCGAAGAAGCCGAGCCAGCTCGCCTGCACCGGCGCGGGCCGGTGCGCGAAGATCGGCAGCCCGCTCCAGTTCGTGTGCCCGGCCAGGTCGACGAGCACGTCGATGCCGTCGTCGCGAATCATCTGCGCCGCCTGTTCGCGGTTCATGCAGGCCAGTTTCTTCCAGCTCGCGAAGCCCGACTTCAGCCGTGCGGTCACGTCGTCCTCGACCACGAAGGTCACGTATGCATGCGGCTCGATGCGCGTGCGATCGAGATGCGCGAGCACGCTTTCGAGGAAGATGCCGACCGGATGCTGGCGCAGGTCGCCCGACACGAAGCCGACACGCAGCGGGCGGCCGCGCGCGTCCCGCACACGCTGCGCGCGATCGTGATCGAACGGGTGCACGTCGCGTGCCAGGCAATCGCCGTAGCGATGCGCTTCGACCACCCAGTCCTGCGGCGCGAATGCCGACGAGCTCGACATGTTGAACAGCAGGCGCGCGTATGCGCGATGCGGATCGTGCTCGATGGCGCCGCGAAACGCGTCGACGGCGCCCGCGAAGTCGCGCTTCGCCCAGCGGATGTCGCCGAGCGTCAGCTGGATCTTCACCGGATCGATGCCGAGTTCCTGCGCGATCCGGTATTCGTCCATCGCCTCGTCGAGCTTGTCGAGGCGGAACAGCGCGGCCGCGAGGTTGTGGTGCGCGTCGGCATCGTCCGGGTTCAGGTCGATCGCGTGGCGATGGCTGAGTTCCGCGGCCGCCATCCGGTCGAGGTTGTGATAGGCGAGACCGAGAAAGTTGTATGCGTCCGCCAGCTCGGGATCGAGTTCGATCGCATGCCGGCACAGGCGCACGGACGTCTCGTATTCGCCCTGCTGGCAGCGCAGCTCGCCGAGCCGGCTCCAGGCCGGCGCGTAGCCCGGATCGATCTCGCACGCGCGCTCGAACAACTGCGCGGCGCCGTCGAAATCGTTGATGCTGCGCAACGAGATGCCGAGTGCGCAATGCGCTGGCGCGTCGTCCGGCTCGAGCCCGGCGCGCGCATGCACGAGCGCGCCGTCGAACGCGCCGGTCGCCCGCAGCGCGGCACCCAGCCCGCGATGCGCGACGCGCAGCGCGGGATTCAATTCGAGCGAGCGGCGGTAGTGCGCGATCGCATCCGCGTACTGCTCCTGCGCACGCAGCACGTTGCCGAGATTGCTGTGCGCTTCCGCATACGCGGGATGAAATGCAATCGCCTTGCCGTAACTCGCCGCGGCCGCGTCGAGTTCGCCGAGATCCTGCTGCACGTTGCCGAGGTTGTTGTACGCCTCCGCGTAACCCGGGCGCAGCTCGATCGCGCGCGAACAGCTCGCCAGCGCCTCGGCCGTATCACGTGCGTCGCGCAGCGCGTTGCCGAGGTTGTTGTGCGCTTCCGGATAGTCGGGACGCAGCGCCACCGCACGGCGGTAATGCGCGATCGCGTCGTCGAGCCGACCGCATTCGCGCAGCATGTTGCCGAGGTTGTTGAAGTACGACGCGTCCGGCCGTGCCGCCAGCGAGCGCTCCATCAGCGCAAGGCCCGCGCCGTACTGCTTCAGCTGGCACGCCAGCAGGCCGAGGAAATGCATCGCGTCGGGCTGGCCCGGCTGCGCGGCGAGGATCGCGTCGTACAACGCTTTCGCTTCCGCGAGACGGCCGGCCTGATGATGCGCAAGCGCGCGTTGCAGGGTGTCGTTGATGTCGTTCATGCTGCGTGTGCCGTTTCCGTATAGCGCTCCCACATGCCGTGGAATGCGTCCTCGAGGTGGTGGGCGAAGCGCGCCGCGTCGCATAGCGGCGACGCGAGCAGCCGGGCCCGCAAGCCCGCGCGCAGCGCCGCCAGCCGCGCGCCGTCGGCGGCGGCCGCAATCGCCTTCGCGACATAGTCGTGTTCGTCGCCGGCGATCCAGTCGTTCATGCCGGCCGCGTGCAGCAGGCTCTCGCAGATGTGCGTGACGAAGCGGGTGCCCTTCATGCCGAGCACCGGCACGCCCATCCACAGCGCCTCGGCCGTCGTCGTGCCGCCCGGGTACGGGAACGGGCTCAGCGCGATGTCGATCCGGTTGTACGCGGCGAAATAGTCCGCGCGCGGCGATGCGCGTTCGAACGCGAGCCGGCTCGCGTCGATCCCGTGCCGCGCGAAACGCGCGGCGGTCGCGTCGCGCACGGCCGCGTGTTCGAGCTCGCGCGCCTTCAGCAGCAGCCGGGCCGACGGCAGCGCGTGCAGCACGCGCGACCACACGCGCACGACGTCGTCGCCGAGCTTCACCAGCTTGCCGAAGCAGCCGAACGTCACGCCGCCGTTCGTGCCCATCGGCAGCGGGCCGACCGGAACGTCGTCGGCCGGCGGCGTGAAGCACAGGTAGCTGTCAGGCAACCGCCACGGCGCTTCGACGAAGTGACGGGCTTCGCCATCCGGCAGCGTGTGCGCGTCGCCGATGAAATAGTCGATCGCGTCGCACCCCGTCGACGCGAAGAAGCCGAGCCAGCTCGCCTGCACCGGCGCGGGCTTCCAGCCGAACGCGGCAAGCCCGCTCGCCTGCGTATGGCCCGCGAGATCGACGAGCACGTCGATGCCGTCGTCGTAAATCACGCGCGCGGCGGCCTGCGGGTCGAGCGCGGCGATCGAGCGCCAGACGGCCGCATGCGGTTTGAGCCGCGCGGTGACCGCGTCTTCTTCATCCGACGTCGCATAGACATGGGGCGTGATGCGCGCGCGGTCGAAATGCGCGAACACGCTCTCGAGAAAGATCCCGACCGGGTGCACGCGCAGGTCGCCCGACACGAAGCCGACGCGCAGCGGACGGTGCCGCGCGCGCGCCGCGCGTTCGCGCACGTCGTGCGGATAGCGCGTCGAACGGGCCGCCAGATGCCGGCCATAGCGGCGCGCGTCGTTCAGGTAATCGGCGGGCGGCACGCTCGCCGATGCGGCCGACGCGAACAGCAGACGGCTCAGCACTTCGGCCGCGCCGTCGTCCGCGTCGTCGCGCACCAGCGCGAGCGCGTCGCGGTACGCGGGCACGGCGGCATCGACGTTGCCCTGGCCGCGCAGGATATCGCCCAGGTTCACGTGCATCGCCGCGCTCGGGCGGCCGGCGGCCAGCGCCTGCCGGCAATACGCGAGCGCGTCGTCGTGCCGCTCGCGCTTGAGCAGCACGACCGACAGGTTGTGCGCGGCGCCGGCGTCGGCCGGGTTCAGCGCGAGCGCGGCGCGGTAGCTCGCTTCCGCCGCGCCGAGATCGTTCAGGCCGTGGTACGCGTTGCCGGCGTGGTTGTGCGCGTCGGCGAGACCGGGCGCCATGCGGATCGCGTGCTGCGCATGCAGGAGCGCATCCGCGTAACGCGCCTGACGGCGCCGCACGCCGCTCAGGTTCGCATGCGCGACGGCCAGCGACGGATCGAGCGCGAGCGCGCGCATATAGTGCGACGCCGCGCCTTCGAGATCGCCCGCATCGCGCAGTACGCCGGCCAGGTTGTTGTGCAGGTTCGCGTCGCCGGACTCCGCCGAGGCGGCCGCACGCAGCACGTGCGCGGCTTCGTCGAGTTCGCCGCGCGCCCATAACGACAGGCCGAGACCATGGCGCGCGGCCGGCAGTGCGGGATTCGATTCGAGCGCGCGACGGTAGTGCGCGATCGCATCCGCGTGCCGCTCCTGCGCACGCAGCACGTTGCCGAGGTTGCTGTGCGCTTCCGCATACGCCGGATGAAACGCAATCGCCTTGCCGTAACTCGCCGCGGCCGCGTCGAGTTCGCCGAGATCCTGCAGCACGTTGCCGAGGTTGTTGTACGCCTCCGCGTAACCCGGGCGCAGCTCGATCGCGCGCGAACAGCTCGCCAGCGCTTCGGCCGTATCACGTGCGTCGCGCAGCGCGTTGCCGAGGTTGTTGTGCGCTTCCGGATAGTCGGGACGCAGCGCCACCGCACGGCGGTAATGCGCGATCGCGTCGTCGAGCCGACCGCATTCGCGCAGCATGTTGCCGAGGTTGTTGAAGTACGACGCGTCCGGCCGTGCCGCCAGCGAGCGCTCCATCAGCGCAAGGCCCGCGTCGTACTGCTTCAGCTGGCACGCCAGCAGGCCGAGGAAATGCATCGCGTCGGGCTGGCCCGGCTGTGCGGCGAGGATCGCGTCGTACAACGCTTTCGCCTCCGCGAGACGGCCGGCCTGATGATGCGCAAGCGCCGCCTGCAATTGCTGTCCGATCGGCTCCATCGCGTGCGCCGCTCAATACGGATGGGGTTCGCGCCCGAAGTCGATCAGCCGTCCTTCGTGCTCGATCATCACGGCCGCGGCCGCGATCCCTTCGCGCGACATCTCGGCGACGATGTCGCGTGCGCGCCATTGCGTCGGGATGATGATCACGTCGGCCGGAGCCGCTTTCAGCGCGTCGCGGAATTCGATCCGCTGGCCCGTGCCCGGCACGTAGGTGCCGACCTTGTCGGGATCGGAATCGACGACGAGCGGAAAGCGCGCGGCGTCGGCATCGAAGTGATGGATGAACGCGGCGGCCTTGCCGGTGCCGCCCCAGATCGCGACGCGCCGCCCCGATTCGGCCAGCGCCGCGAGCTGCCCGGCGATCGCCGCGCGGTGCTCGACCGTGCGGGCCGCGAACCGCGTCGATGCTTCGGCGCGCGCGCGCGCCTGCGCGGGCACGCCGAGCCGCACCAGCGCGTAGACGACTTCGCCGTCGTAGCCGTGCGCGAGCGTGACGACCTCGCCCGCGCGCGCCATCAGCGTGCGGAACGACTCCGTCGTGAATTGCGACACGTGCTCGTAGAAGAAATCGGCGAGGCGCTCGGTCTCGAACACACGGTCGATGCACGGCACTTCCGCGAACAGCCAGCACGCGTTCGGCTGGCGCGCGGCGCCCCACGCGAGCTGCTCGACGAGCTTCGCGGGTTCGGTCAGGTGTTCGAGCACGTGGCGGATGACGATCGCATCGGGCCGGAAGGCCGGCATGTCGGCGAGCGGCTCGAACAGCCGCGCATGAAACTCGATGCCGTGGCCGGTGCCCGCGCTCGCGTTCGGATCGAAACCGGCGAAACGGCCGCCGCGGCTCGCCTGCGCGAGCCCGCGCACGAAATGCCCTTCGCCGCAGCCGATCTCGACGACCGCCGGTTCCGCCGGCAGCGCGCCGAGCAGCAGGTCGCGCGTGGCCGCGAGGTGGCCTTTCCAGATCCCGCCGCTGTTGAACATCCGGTTCGGGTTGCTCTGGTACGGAATCGCGTCGTAGCTGAACCGGTGGTTCCACACGTGCGAACACTGCGGGCACTGGACGAAGTCGAGCGCATGGCGCGGCAGCCGGCGCGCCGCTTCGGCGGACGCGGGCCACGCGAGCGTCGCGAGCGTGCGCTCGCCGGCCGGGAAGAACGGCGCGGCAACCGTGTGCGCGCAGACGGGGCAGGTGGCGTCGATCAGGTCGGGGCTCATGCATTCACCTGTTTGCGGAAATAGGCGATCGTTTCCTTCAGGCCGTCCTCGAGCGCGATGCCGGGCTGCCAGTCGAGGCGCTGGCGCGCGCGGCCGATGTCGGGGCGGCGCTGCAGCGGATCGTCGGCCGGCAGCGGGCGATATTCGATGCGGCTTTTCGAGCCGGTGAGCCGCAGCACGCATTCGGCCAGCTCGCGGATCGTGATCTCGCTCGGGTTGCCGAGGTTCATCGGGCCGGTGTCGTCGTCCTGGTCCATCATCCGCAACAGGCCTTCGACGAGATCGTCGACATAGCAGAACGAGCGCGTCTGGCTGCCGTCGCCGTACAGCGTGATCGGCTCGCCGCGCAGCGCCTGCATGATGAAGTTCGACACGACGCGCCCGTCGTCGGCGCGCATGCGCGGGCCGTAGGTGTTGAAGATCCGCACCACGCGGATGTCGACGCCGTGCTGCCGGTGATAGTCGAAGAACAGCGTCTCGGCGCAGCGCTTGCCTTCGTCGTAACACGCGCGCGGCCCGTTCGGATTGACGTTGCCCCAGTAGCTTTCCTGCTGCGGATGCTGCTGCGCGTCGCCGTACACCTCGCTCGTCGACGCCTGCAGGATGCGCGCGCCGCAGCGCTTCGCGAGGCCGAGCATGTTGATCGCGCCGAGCACGGCCGTCTTCACCGTCGACACGGGATCGCTCTGGTAGTGCACCGGGCTCGCCGGGCACGCCATGTTGAACACGCGGTCGGCTTCGACGTAGAGCGGCAGCCACACGTCGTGACGGATCAGCTCGAAGTTGACGCGCCCCATCAGGTGCGCGACGTTGTGCTTGCTGCCGGTGTAGAAGTTGTCGACGCACATCACGTCGTAGCCGGCGTCGACCAGGCGCTCGCACAGGTGCGAGCCGAGAAAGCCCGCGCCGCCGGTGACGAGCACTGACTGGCCGTTCACGACGCAGCTCCCGGCGCAGCCTCGACGTGGCGCGCCCACATCGCGTGCAGCGCCTCCTCGAAATGGCGCGCGAAGCGGGGCGCGTCGCACAGCGGCGCGGCAAGCACCTGCGCGCGCAGCGTCGTGCGCAGCACGGCCAGTTCGGCCGGATTGCGCGCAAACGCGACGGCCTTCGCGACGTAGGCATCGTCATCGTCGTCCGCGATCCATTCCGGCAGGCGCGCCGCATGCAGCAGGCTTTCGCAGATGTGCGACAGGAACCGCGCGCCGCGGCGGCCGAGCACCGGCACGCCCATCCACAGCGCTTCGGCCGTCGTCGTGCCGCCCGGGTACGGGAACGGGCTCAGCATCATGTCGACGCGCCGGTATGCGGCCAGGTACGCGTCGCGCGGCGAGCTGCCTTCGAACCGCAGGCGCGCCGCGCCGATGTCGTGCGCCGCGAAGCGGGCCGCCAGCGCGTCCTGCTCGCGCGGATCGTCGAGATGCGGCGCCTTCACGAACAGCCTCGCGTTCGGCACGTCGTGCAGCACGCGCGACCACACCGCGATCACGCGGTCGGTGAGCTTCGCGAGCTTGCCGAAATAGCCGAAGGTCGGATAGCCGTTCGCGAGCATCGGCATCGGGCCGGCGTCGAGCTCGACGGCCGGCGGCGTGAAGCACAGGTAGCTGTCGGGCAGGTGCCATGCGCGTTCGACGAAATGCGCGGCCTCGTCGGCCGGCATCACGTGGCGGTCGCCGAGCACGTAGTCGATCGCGCGCATGCCGGTGCTCGCGAAATAGCCGGGCCAGCTCACCTGCAGCGGCGCGGGCTTCCACGCGAACAGCGGCAGGCGGTTGTGGATCGTGTGTCCCGACGCGTCGATCAGCACGTCGACGCGATCGTCGCGGATCCGTGCGGCCGCGGCCTCGTCGCCAATGCCGGCGAGCGAGGTCCACGACGCGAAGCGCTGCTTGAGGCGCGCAGTGACGTCGTCCTCGACGTCGCGCGTCGGATACGCATGCAGTTCGACACGCGCGCGGTTCAGGTGCGCGAGCATCCCTTCGATGAAATAGCCGACCGGATGCGACTTCAGGTCGCCCGACACGATGCCGACGCGCAGCGGCCGGCCGATGCGGGCGGTCAGGTCGACGAGCCACGTCGACCAAGGCTGCGCGCGTGCGGTGACGAGCGCGTCGAAGCGTGCCGCTTCGTCGAGATACGCGCGCTGGTCGAACGCATCGCTGTAGTGGTACGCGAACAGCAGGTTGCTGCGCGGCTCGGGCAGCTCGGGACGCAGCGCGACCGCATGCTGGTACGCCTCGAGCGCGGCCGGGATCTCGTTCAGGTCGAGCAGCGCGTTGCCAAGGTTGTTGTACGCCTGCCCGTGATCGGGCTGCAGCGCGATCACCTGGCAGAACGCGTCGACGGCCGCGCGTGCGTTGCCCGCGAGCCGCTGCGCATTGCCGAGGTTGTTGTATGCGTCGACGTAGCCGGGCCGCAGCTCGATCGCGAGGCGGAAGCACTCGGCCGCCGCGGCCGGGCGATTGTGCGCCTGCATCACGTTGCCGAGGTTGTAGTAGTAGACCGCGTCGGGCTTGACTTCGATCGCCGCCATGATCAGTTCGGATGCCTCTTGATAGCGCCCGTACTGGTGACCGATCAGGCCGAGCAGATGCAGCGCGTCCGCGTGCCGCGGCTCGGCGTCGAGGATCTGCCGGTACAGCGTCTCGGCTTCTTCGAGGCGGTCGGCCTGGTGGAGCGCCAGCGCCGCTTCGATCGTGGCGACGGGGGAGTCGGGCATCGTGAGATCAGTCATCGTGGTAAGCCAGCGTGGGTTCATCCGGAACGCGCACCGGCGCACGGGCCGGCACGTGATCGCGAAGGCGCGCAGCGGCAGATGCGGGGCGGCATGCGGCCGGACGGCCTTCGACATGCCAGCATTCTCGGCGTGCGCTCGCCGTTCCAATCGGCGGAGCAGGTGCCGGATTTGGTCGCTTTTCATGTGACCGCGCGGCCGGCGGCATGACGCGGATCAAGGGTGCGGTTCGTGTGCGTGGGGCGCGGATTTCCGGTCGCAGCACCATGCCGCGCAGCGGTGCCGGATCGCGCCGAGCCGTGCCCCGTAACGGTTTTCGTCATCCCGGCAGCATGCGGGCGCCGCGTCCGCCCGGTCGTCCGTACCAACGGCATCCGTCGAAATGCGGGGTGAAACGGCCCGCTAATCCGCCATTCGATCCGGGCGACGGCCGATAGACTCGGCTTCATTCAGACAGACGTCCGGCGTGCGGACGAGCCCGTCGGGCGCGCCTGCGCGGCCGCCCGGCGGCCCGGTCACGCCGCACTCCCTCGACCTCATTTTCAGCGCCTGGAGCCTTGCGTATGCACGAGTCCTCAATCATCTCCAACTCGAACGGCGACCAACTCGCCGCACGGCACGAACTGTTCGACCTGATGCAGACGTACCCCGCGACCCGCGAGGAACTCGAACGCTCGCTCGGCCTGTTCGTGCGCGGCTCGCTGCTCGCGCGCATGCTCGCGACGTTCGAGGTGTACCAGCAGATCGTCCCGCTGCCGGGCTCGATCTTCGATCTCGGCACGTGGCGAGGCCAGACAGCCGTGCTGTGCGAGAACTTCCGCGCGATCCTCGAACCGCTGAATTTCCAGCGCCGCATCCACGCGTTCGATACGTTCACCGGTTACACGGGCTTCGCGGACAACGACGCACGCGATCGCAAGCTGTTTTCGGATGGCACGTATTCGCTCGCGAGCGACTACGCGGACCTGCTGCGCAACCTGCTGTCGCTGCATGAGCGCAACAACGCGATGGGCCACGTGAACGGCAAGCACCGCGTCTGGGAAGGCGACTGCCGCGACACGCTGGCCGAGTTCGAGGAAACGCATCCCGGCGAGACGATCGCGCTCGCGTGGTTCGACCTGAACGTGCCGGGCCCGACCCGGCAAGCGTTCGAGACGGTGATGAAGCGCCTCGTGCCGGGTGGCGTCATCGCGTTCTGGCAACTGACGCGCGGCAGCCTTGCGCCCGCGGAAGGCATCCACTACGTGCGCGAACTGCTCGGCAACCATCCGCACCAGATCCACAAGGCGAAGTCGTATCCGTCGCTTTGCTACCTGACCTTCCCGGAAGGCGGCGGAGCACGCAAGTGAAGATCGCGATCCTCGGCAACGGCATCCTCGGACTGATGACGGCCCGTGCCTGGCAACGCGCCGAGCCGGGCGTCGAGCTCGTCGTCGTCGGCCACGCGCAACGCCCCGGCTCGGCGACGCGCGCGGCAGCGGCGATGCTCAACTCGTTCACCGAACTGGAAGGCGATTCGCTCGGCACGCCGCTCGACCGCTTCAAGTTCGAACTGAGCCGCGCGGCGACCGCCGCGTGGCCCGACGTGTTCGCCGAGATCTGCACGCCCGAGCGCGCGGTCGCGCACGGCTTCGGCACCTTCGTGCTGAACAACGCCGCAACCGACGCGCTCGACGACGAGAATTTCGCGGCGGTGCGGCGCTTCTGCCGCGAGTTCGAGGAGCCGTGCGAAGCCGTCGATCCCGCCGGCATTCCGAACTATCATCCGCATCCGCAATTCCGCGCGCTGAACGCGCTGTACCTGAAGCGCGAAGGCTGGGTGAATCCGAAGCAATTCCTCGATGCGCTGACGGCATCCGTCGCACAAGCCGGCAACGTGCGCTTCGTCGACGCCGAAGTCGAGCGGCTCGACACCGCCGGCGGCCGCATCGCGGCCGCGCGGTTGAGCGACGGCAGCATGCTTGCGGCCGACCGCTTCGTGCTCTGCAACGGCGCGAACCTCGGCCGCGTGCTGCGCGACAGCCTGCCCGAGCTGCCCGTGCAGAGGATGTTCTACGGCATCGGCATGTCGGTCGAGCTGCAGAGCGCGGAAAACGTGCACACGCACTGTATCCGCACGACCAATCGCGGCCTCGCGTGCGGCGTGTATTCGGCACCCTACGGGCCGGACCGCACGCTGATCGGCGCGAGCAACTACATCAGCCCGGTACCGATCGAGCAGGGCCACGTCGGCAGCGCGTATTCACTGCTGAAGGCCGCGATGGACCAGATCAACAGCAAGTTCTATCGCGCCAATCTCGCCAGCGTGAACGTCGGCTGGCGGCCGATGACGTCCGACCTGTATCCGCTGTTCGGCGAAAGCAGCGTGCGCAATCTGTGGATCCTCGGCGGCACCAAGCGCGACGGATTCCACCTGTCGCCGGTGCTGTGCCGCGACCTGGTCGCGGCGATGCGCGGCGAGCCGATCGACCCGCGCTATGCGCAGCTCGCACCGGAACGTCCGTTGATCCGCAACCTGTCGCGCGAGGCGGCGATCGCGAAGACGGTGCGCCACCAGATCAACGCGGCGTTCCAGCACGATTTCGAGCCCGCGCGCAACCGCATGATCGAGCAGCTCCAGCGCACGATCCGCGCCGACCTCGAAGCGCTGCACGACCGCGTGGGTGCGAACGACTGGGGCATCCCGCCCGAGCTGGTCGACATGTATCGGTATGGGCACATCGGGGCATGAACGACACACACGTCCGGGCGAAGCGGGTCGCGATCGTCCAGTCCAACTACATTCCGTGGAAAGGCTATTTCGACCTGATCGCCGCGTGCGACGAGTTCATCCTCTACGACGACGTGCAATACACGCGCAGCGACTGGCGCAACCGCAACCGCATCAAGACGCCGCACGGCGTGCAATGGCTGAGCGTACCCGTCAGGATCAAGGGCCGGCTCGGCCAGACGATTCGCGAAACGGAGATCGACGGTACCCGCTGGGCGGCCCAGCACTGGAAGCGGCTGCAACTGAACTACGCGCGCGCACCGCACTTCGCGCGCTATGCCGACGCACTCGAGGCGCTCTACCTCGAGCGCCCGTACCGTACGCTGAGCGAGTTGAACCTCGCACTGCTGACCTGGATCAGCGAGCAACTCGGGATCGCCACGCCGCTGTCGTCGTCATCGGACTATGTGCTCGAAGGCGATCGCAACGAGCGGTTGCTGTTGCTCTGCGCGCAGGCCGGCGCGACCGAATACCTGTCCGGCCCGGCCGCGCGCAGCTATCTCGACGAGCACCGGTTCGCCGGCGAACGGATCGCGGTGCGCTGGTTCGACTACCCGTCCTATCCGGAATACGCACAGCAGTGGGGCGCCTTCGCGCATGACGTGACGGTGCTCGACGTGCTGTTCAATTGCGGCCCCGACGCCCGCCGATACGCGCTGTCGGCCGGCGCGTGAGCGCGCCCTCTCTTCCGCGGAGCCCCGCCATGTTCGCGCCCCCCAATCTCGACGTCATTCCGTTCGGCCGGCCTTTCATCGTCGGCAAGGAGCTCTACTACATCGCGAAAGCGGTCGAACAGGGCGGCCTGGCCGGCGATCGCGCGTTCACGAAGCTGTGCCATCAGTGGCTGGAACGCCGCATCGGCTGCCGACGCGCACTGCTCACGCACTCGTGCACGGCCGCGCTGGAAATGGCCGCAATCCTCACCGACGTCGGGCCCGGCGACGAAGTGATCATGCCGTCCTACACGTTCGTGTCGACCGCCAATGCATTCGTGCTGCGCGGCGCGACACCCGTGTTCGTCGACATCCGCCCCGATACGCTGAACCTCGACGAGCAGCTCGTGGCGGCCGCGATCACCGAGCGCACGCGCGCGATCGTGCCGGTGCATTACGCCGGGGTGGCGTGCGACATGGACACGCTCGGCCACCTCGCGGCCGACTACCGGCTGTGGGTCGTGGAAGACGCGGCGCAGGCGATCCAGTCGACCTGGAAGGGCAAGCCGCTCGGCAGCATCGGCCACCTCGCATGCCTCAGCTTCCACGAGACCAAGAACGTGATCTCCGGCGAAGGCGGCGCATTGCTCGTCAATGACGAACGCCTTGCCGAGCGCGCGGAGGTTATCCGCGAGAAAGGCACAAACCGCAGCCAGTTCTTCCGCGGACAGGTCGACAAGTACACGTGGGTCGACATCGGCTCGTCGTACCTGCCGGGCGAGCTGATCGCGGCGTTCCTGTATGCGCAGTTCGAGCACGCGGACGTCATCACCGCGCAGCGGCGCGCGACCGTGAAGCGCTACGAGGAAGCGCTGCGGCCGCTGCACGACGCAGGCCGTATCGCGCTGCCCGCCGTGCCGCTGAGCGAGCAGGGCAACGGCCACCTGTTCTATTTCCTCGCGCGCGATCTCGACGAACGCTCGGCGCTGCTCGAACAGATCCATCGAGCAGGCGTGTATGCGGTGTTCCATTACGTGCCGTTGCACAGCTCGCCGGCCGGCCGGCGCTACGGCCGCTGCGGCTCCGGCATGCGCGTCACCGACGACGTCGCCGACCGGCTGGTGCGCCTGCCGATGTACCACGACATGAGCGAGGCCGAGCAGGACCGCATCCTCGACGTGGTGTTCGATTTCTACCGGGCCCGCTAGAGGCCGCCCTTGTCGCTGCCCCATGCGTTTCCGACATTCCGCCCCATGACCACCTCGTTACGCCTGTTCGCTCCGCTCGACCATCCGTACTACCTGTCGGTGCCCGCCTTTCTGCAGACTTCCGGCGGCGTCCGCGCGATGCACTACCTGTGCCACGCGCTGAACCGGCTCGGTTGCGAAGCCTACGTCCAGACGCCTGACGTCCACCCCGAGCTGCGCACGCCCGTGCTGACGCAGGCGATCGTCCAGGCACACGCCGACGCGGGGCGCAGCCCGATCGCGATCTATCCGGAAATCGTCGAAGGCAACCCGTTCGGCGCGCGCTGCGTCGCCCGTTACCTGCTGGCGGAGCCCGGCCGCGTCAACGGCAATCGGATCGACCTCGCGCCGAGCGACCTCGTGTTCGCATTCGGCCCCACGATCGTGCCGGACGGATGGCAGGCCGACCTGCTGCGGATTCCGCTCGTCGACACGCGCATCTTCCACTGCGACGACGTCGACGACACGACCCGCAGCGGCACGGCCGTCTTCATCAACCGCCACCTCCGGCGCGGCGGCAGCCTGCATCCGGCGACGGCCGAGTCCGTCGAGGTCTCGGGCCGCGTGCCGGAGCGCTCGGCACACGAACTCGCCGAGCTGTTTCGCCGCGTCGAATGTCTGTACCTGTACGAGTGGTCCACGGCGGCCTTCGAAGCACTGATGTGCGGCTGCCCGGTCGTGTGCATCCTGAACGACGCGTCGTTGCCGAACGCCGAGCGGTGGGTGATGGAGGGCAAGGGCATCGCCTGGGGGCTGGACCCGGACGAACTCGCGCATGCGAAGGCGACCGTGCACGAGGCACGCGACGTCTATCGGGAAGAAGAGGCGACCTTCTGGCGGCAACTTCGGAATTTCGTCGACAAGACCCAGGCCCGCGCGACGGAACGCGACACCGAACTCGGTCCGCACGGCCCGTCGACAGCGCGCCGCCCGGCGGGTGCGAAGCGGCGCCTGGCCGTCATGACGGTCGAGCCTGCCGCTCGCGTGCGCTTCGGCCACGCGTTCGGGTTGCTCGACCGGGAGTGGGCGCTCGATTTCCCCGTCGGTGAACACGGCATCGATCTCGACGCGTTGCAGCAGGCGGACCTGATCGTCCTGCACGGCGCGATCGCGGGCCTGCTGTCGTCCGCTGCACTGGAGCAACTGTTCGCGCTCGGCAAACCGGTCGTCTGCGACGTCGACCGGCCGCTCGACGCATTCGCGTCGAACTGGCCCGAAATCGCCGGCAACGCATGCGGGCGCGCGGCGCTTCACGATGCGCTGCGGCGCGCCGATGCGCTCGTGGTGCCGTCGGACGCACTGGCCCGAACCGGCCGCCACGTCAACGCATCGGTGCACGTGCTGCCCGCCGAAGCCGACGCCGCACGCTACGGCACGCTGTATGCGCGACTCGCCGAACAGGCGCGACGCCCCGCTCGCATACCCACGCCCGCCGCGCCTATAACGCGGAAGAAGCGTCTCGTCGTCTACGCGCTCGATCGCGTCGACAGCCCGTCGCTGCAGCGTCGCATTGCGCTGCCGTTCGAGCGGCTCGCCGACACATGGGAGCGCGTATGGGGCATTGTCGACGGCAAGATCGACGGCCAAGCGATGGCAACAGCCGACGCCGTGCTGCTCGATCGCGACACGCCGGGCCTGCTGTCCCTCGACGGACTGCGCGCGATCTTCGAATTCGACAAACCGGTGATCTACGCGACCGACTGCCCGCCGCCCGCGCCGCCCGCTCAGCCCGCTCAGCCCGCGATGCAGAACGATCCGACGTGGCCCGGCATCGCGTTCACGCTCGGCAACGCGCACGCGATCGTCGTCCCGACGCCGGATCTCGCGAACCGGTACCGGCCGTGGAACCCGCGCGTATTCGTGCTGCCCGACAGCGTCGATCTCGACCTGTTCCTGCGCGCGGTGCCGGCCCGCGCGGATGATCGCGTGACCATCGGCGTCGCGGGCGACGCACTGCTGCCGGCCAATTTCGCCCGCGTGGATGCCGCGCTGCGTGCGGTCTGCGCGCGCCACGCCGGCCGCGTTGCCGTGCAATTCCTCGGCACGCACGCGCCCGTCGGCTGGGCGGACCATCCGGCGGCCGAATTCCGGCCCGCGCCCGCTGCGTACCGCGCTTATGCGCAGCAATTGCGTGCGCTGGACTGGGACATCGCGTTGATGCCGCTCGCCGATGCCGACGGCTACGCGGCCAGCGCAATCCAGCGGCAGGAATTTGCGGCTGCCGGCATCGCGGTCGTCGCGAGCGACCTGCCGATCAACCGCATCGGACTGAACGACGGCGACGACGCGCTGCTCGCCGGCGACGACGCACACGCGTGGGACGACGCGATCGACCGCCTGGTCACCCGGCCCGCGCTGCGCCGGCGGATCGCCCGCACCGCGCAGGCACGCGTGCGCAAGCGCGACGCGCTGCAGGCGCGGCTGCCGCTCCATCGTGAGCTCTACCGGGTGTGCGTCGAGCTGCACGGCACGGCCGTGCGGTTGCCGCCGCAGGACGCGCCGATTCCCGGCGTGCTGATCCTGGACGTCGCCGGCGACGGCGACGGCGAGCGCGTGCAGGCCGCGCTGCGGATCATCGCGGCACGTGCCGAACAGGATCTGCTGAGCGTCGTGCTGACGACGTCTCCCGGCCCGTTGCCCGAGTGGACGGACCGGCTTCGCTACTTGCGCACCACGCGTCAGGAGTACGCGGCGACCGCCGACCAGCTCGCAGCGATGCCGGCGTTCGACTGGATTGCAATCATCGACGCCGCGGAAGTTGAGGCCGGAGGCGACACGCTGGAGACAACCGCCGCGGATGCGGCGATCGATTGACGAAGGTGCGCGGACCACCGCGTGCCTTCGCGATCGGGCGGTTCACGTGCTCGACGAGCACCCGCCGCAACTGCTCGAGCTGCATGAGCTGGAACTGCACGAGCTCGACGACGAGCAACTCGTTCCGGAGTCGCTCGAGCTGTACGTGGAACCGGTCGACCCACCCGTTCGCACCGCGGCTGGTGCCAATGGCGGCGGCTCCATCAGCACGATCGAATGCGCGGCCCATGCGGTGCCGGCCAGCGCGCCCGCGCCGAACAGCGCGGTGGACCACAGCAAGTCGTCCGGCGTGTTGCGTTCGTCCTGACGATCGCTCCGGTGCGCGGCGAGCGTCGCCCGCGCGCCGACCGACAAGCCGCCGCGCCCGAAACCGGTCATGCGCCGCGCAATCATGCGGTAGGCGATCGCGAACACCGCCATGCTGATACCGAGCAACAGCACCGGTCGCCCGCGACTCAATCCGACCGCGAGTTTCGCCATGCCCGTGCCCAGCACGACCAGCACGATCGCTCGCGCGGCCAGCCGTGCCATGAGCATCTCGCCGGGAGCCCAAAACCAGCCGCGCCGGCGCATCGCATCCGCGTATTCGGACGCGCGGCGCGCCAGAAGCTGGCGGAACGCGCCAAAGCTCGCCTCCCCGCCCGGCTGCGCGGCGAGCCATTCGCACTCGTCCGCGTAAGCACCCGCGCGCGCCGGATCGCCGATCTGTACGCGACCGCCGAGCCGGCCGGCCATCCTCAGGTCGATCGCACCCGCATGGATCAGCGACAGCGTCATGACCTGCACAACCCGTGGCTCCTCGCCCGCGATATACGCAACCTCCTCGGCCGTCAGGTCCGGCATCGCTTCACGAGTAAATACGCTCCTGCGCCGGCAACGGTATTCGATCTGCTGCAGGCCGACAATCAGCAGCAGCGCAATGATGCAGGCCGGAATGTAGAACGCGAGAAACTGCGGCCCCGTGTAGTTCAGCACGTTGAAATCCTGCGCCGACGCGCAGGTCGCGGCGACGCTCGCGGCGGCGGCCGGCCACGCGAGTTTCGGTAGCCGGTTGCGCCAGGTGTTGCCGGCCGGCGGCGTCGCCGGCGCATCAGGTTCACCCGGCGTGTCCGCGGCCGGCAGGTCCGCCCGCTGCGCGCCGGGCATGCCATGCAGCCCCTCGGGACGCGGCCAGATCGACTCCGGCGGCTCGCTGCCGAACAGCCGCCGATAGCTGTCGAGCGTGTCGCGATAGCGCTGCGCGTACACGGCGGCTTCGTCCGGCGCGCCCGTGCCGGGCATGTGATGCAACCGCGCGCGCAGCACGCCGGCGCAGAAGACGTCCCAGTATTCGAGCGTGTATTGCAGGTGGAAATGCCACGCGGCATCGACCGCGACCGACGGCGTGACCGGATGCCCGGCCGCCTGCGCGAGAAACGCGAAGCGCTTGTATTCGTCGATCACGGCCAGCGCGTGCGCGTGCGACCAGCCTTCGGCGTCGGCGAGGCGCCGGCTGTACGGCAGCGGTGCATTGGGATCGTCGGGGGAATACGCGTGCAGACGCGCGTGCAGCGCCTGCTGCGCATCGGTCAGCGCGCGGGCATCGACTGCGGTCGAGGTAGACGGGATGGCAGCCATCGGGAGTCGGCGCGATGCGCGGACGGCCGCCGCGATCGACGCTTGGAGTTGTCGTTGCGGGGGATTCTCGCATAACGACGAGGCAACACGACACAGGTCCGCCGGCCGCGGCCGCTTGCTGCGCCGCGCGTCAGAAATCGAGCTGCGCCGGCGTGATGTCGAGCGCGGCCGCGACCTTCCTGCGCATCGGCTTGCGCAGCTTCTGGCGCTTTTCCCGTTTCGCGTAGTCCGATCGACTGATGCCGATCCGCTGCGCGATCTCGGCCCGCGTCAGCCCGAGATACTCGCGCCACGCACGCGCCGGCGAGCTTCCGTCGAACACGGCGCGCGTCACGACCTCGTGCGGAATTAGGTCGCGCGCGCGGGACTGCTGCGCGACATAGTCGGCGTACGGAATCACGACGAAGGCAGGTGCACCGTCCGGCCCGTTGATGATCTGAACAGAAAGGGATTTGCTCATCCGATGATCGCCGCCCGCGATGCGACGCGGCTATTCCTCGTTCGGGTCGACATTTTCAATCGGCGTTTTCAAGTGGGCGTCGAGCGCGTCGAACCGGACCAGCGAATGGTTTCGCCCGATCGGACACGCACGCGATCGAAAACCGCCACGCCGACAACCGGCCGGAATGTTACTGCAAGCGGGAAAACCGTGATGTGGTGAAACCGACGAGAACCTGAACAGGCATGTTTTGGCGCGCCCGGCTGGGATCGAACCAGCAACCCCTGCCTTCGGAGCTTTGCCGGCACACCACAACCCTTTATAAATCAATGCCTTGCGCAACTCGCAAACTACAAAATCAAGGTTATTCAAGGTCAATCAGGGCTGCCCAAGCTCGTTCAAACTGTAATTTCACTGTAGTCCGGTCAGCGCTCAGTGAAACGGTTTGCTGCACTTCATCCCCACGGCTGTAACCCCTAGCCGTCTCGTCCCGGTAACTCGTACAGATAGTTACGCGCCGCGAGCACGTGCTGCAGTCGCCGCGGATTTCCTGTGAGGTTCGGCATGGGTTCAGCCTTCATCCGCGAAGGCGACACGACTGACCACGGCGGCCGCGTGCTCGCCTGCACTGAGGCTGACCCAGAATCGGGCGCTGGACGTAAAAAAACCCGGCTACACAGGGTGTGGAACCCGGGGCGTGCAGAACGCCCATGCTTTGGCACCAGCGAGGAACTGCTTGGACGTGCGCCCAGTTTAGGCAGACATGCAAGCATGTCAAATAATATTAAATATCCGTTTACTTCTAGTGATAATTCCCAAACGAGAATCAATATCCCGCTGCCACCGCCCCATAGGCGACTACGCTGCGACCGGCGCTGGCGGGATCTGATAGAAGCCGATTCCATCCTGCCGCCACTGGAGAACCGCAGGTACATCTGCTGCATCTGCGCGAGCGTCGCGCGCAGGTCGCTCAGCAATATACCGTCCGGAACATTGTCGGGGTCGCACGTAACCGTGTCGGTAGCGTTCGTTCATGCGAACCGGTGCAGGAACGAACGTCATGCCGGTGGCCTGGGCGCGTGCGGCATGGTCGCCTGCAGCGCCGGCAGTTCAGGTGCACCGGGCCGCGCGCCACATGCCTTCACGGCATCGGCGCGGCGGTCCAGTTGCAGGCCAAAGTGTCACCATTGACGCGCAACACCAAACAAATAGCTTTCATATATATTTCATTTTTATTTCTGGCGAGGTTAAATGGCACCTCCACACCTTGCGATGAGATACCTATGACCAATTTCGCACGCGGCGCTTTCACGTTAGGCGGATGCATTGGAGCCTACACGCTCCTCGTCGGCCTCCTCAAGGTCTTCGGCGTATAGAGAAAGAGCCGTTGGCGGGCCACCCCAGTCCCCAAAGTTCTAGTAATCATATAGCCGGCCTGCCGCCCGGTACCGATGCCCACGCACGGGTTTGAATCACTCGATGCGTTACGCCGCAACCGGCGCCGGCGGAATCTCATAGCCATCGAAGCTCACGACCTCCTCGCCGAGCCAGTCGTGCAGCTCGGCGAAGCGGGACTGCAGCGGCTTGATTTCATTCCGCCCGAACACGCGCGCGGCCGTGTCCGGTGTACCGAACCCGCCGGCATTGCTCGGCACGATGCCGAGCAGTTGCGGCGGCGTCCGATGCGCGGCGAGCAAGTCGTCGCGCGTCACGTTCTTGATGTTGAAGAACTCGTCCTTCGCCGCGACCTCGGACACCGGAATGAGCTGGATGCCGTCCTTCTTGCCGTTCGGCGCGTATATGCATACGTTGCGGAAGTTGCCCGGCCCCTTGGCGTTCTTCAACGCCTCGCGCATGTTGTCGACATCCTCCTGCTTCTGCGCGGCGTCCGTGATGTTCAGGATGAGCCGGCATGACTGCCGTTCTCGTAATACTTCCGGCGGAACAGCGTCGACGACTCGTTTAGCCAGGCCGAGTGCACCGAACCGAGATATACGGGCAGGCCGTAAACCTCCTGGTTGATGTCCGGCCGCATGAACTGGAAGACGCTGCCGGGCTCGAAATCATGCCGATCCTGCCAGCCATTCACGTACACGAAGCCACTGAAATCCGCCTTGCGCCGCGTGTACTTCGCCAGGGCGGGGGTCAAGGCGCAGCGTGCCGCCGAGCTGGTTCCGGCGGCGCTCCAGGTAGCCGTTGCCGAATGTCAGGAAATCGAGCGCCCACGCCATTGCAGGTACTCAAGGAGCTCGGCGGATGGGAAACGATGGAAATGGTGCAGCGGTACGCGCACCTGTCAGCGGATCATTTAGCGCATTGGGTGACAGCGCTGACGGCCACGCCGACGCCAATGCTAGCTGCAATTTAGCTGCAACGAGATTGTCCGACGAAGAAAGGAAACCGCTGAGAGCCTTACTAGACTTGGCGCGCCCGGCTGGGATCGAACCAGCAACCCCTGCCTTCGGAGGGCAGTACTCTATCCATTGAGCTACGGGCGCGTGTGACAGTGAAGCGACCCCAATATACAGGCCGCCCACAATTGGCAAGACGGCAAGGATACCCGGTTTCCCATGACGCGTCCACCTTGCCCGCCGAATCGCCGCCGGGCCGCACTGCGTGCGGGTAAACACGCGCCATCGTGCCGCTCGCCGTGATGTAAACGTTCCGTCTATAATCGTCCGGGCTTCATTGAACTGCCATTTTGCCGTTGCACCGCGCTCACAATTCCTATTCACGGAGACGAGGCAAGCATGAGCGAAGCACCCCACGAATCTCCCGTCAAAACTCCCGGGCAACTGATTGCCGTCATCATCGCGTCGTTCGCGATCCCGATCGTCCTGATCATCCTGTTCGCCACCTATGCGAACCATGCGTTCCGTTCCGGCGCCGGCACGGATGCGCTATCCGACGAGCAGGTCGCCGCGCGCATCGCACCGCTTGCGAAGGTCGACGTGAAGGACGCCAACGCGCCCCGCACGTACAAGACCGGCGAGGAAGTCTACAAGGCCGTCTGCGTGACCTGCCACGGCACGGGCGCCGCCGGCGCGCCGAAGTTCGGCAACAAGGACGACTGGGCGCCGCGCATCTCGCAAGGCTTCGACACGCTGCTGAAGACGGCCCTCGCAGGCAAGGGCGCGATGCCGGCGCGCGGCGGCACGAGCCCCGACGACGTCAGCGACTATGAAATCGCCCGCACGATCGTCTACATGGCGAACAACGACGGCGCGAACTTCCCCGAACCGGCCGCGCCGGCCGCCAACGCGGCGCAGCCCGCCAGCGGCACGGCAGGCGCGTCGGGCGCGACCGACGCCGCAAGCGCGCAAATCGCCGCCGCGCAAGCCGCGATGGCAGCGATCCCGAAGGCCGGCGAACAGCCCGCGGCCGCTCCGGCCAGCGCCGATGCGGCAACTGCCGGCAAGGCGCTGTACACGTCGACCTGCCAGGCCTGCCACGCGGCCGGCGTGCTCGGCGCGCCGAAGTTCGGCAGCAAGGAAGACTGGGCGCCGCGCCTGAAGGACTCGATGGATACGGTCTACAACTATGCGCTGCACGGCAAGGGCGCGATGCCGCCGAAGGGCGGCGCGACCGCATCGGACGCCGACGTGAAGGCGGCCGTCGACTACATGGTCAACGCGTCGAAGTAACGCCGGCCCACCAGTAACCCCCCCCCCCCCGCGGCGCACGCGCATCGCGGGGGTTTTGTTTTGCCGGAGCGCCGGCCGCCGTGCGCCCGACGGCGCCGCCGCATCACTTCTGCAGCAACGCCTTCAGGCTCGCGAGCCGGTCCTTCGGCGACATCGGCGCTTCTTCCGGCGTGGGCGGCGGCGCTTCGTCGAGGCCCATCTCGGGGATGAAGCGCGACGGCTCGCACACGACCGTCTCGCGCGCCCGCTTGCGCTTCTTGCACCAGTTCAGGTGCAGGCTGCGCTGCGCGCGCGTGATCGCGACGTACATCAGCCGGCGCTCTTCCTCGATCCGCTCGTTGTCGATCGGGCCGTCGTCCTCGCTGCCGCCGCGGTGCGGCATGATGCCCTCCTCGACGCCGACCAGGAACACGTGCGGGTACTCGAGCCCCTTCGACGCATGGACGGTCGACAGCCGCACGGCATCCGGATCCTCGTCCTTGCCCTCGAGCATCGACATCAGCGCGACGGTCTGGATCAGGCCGAGCAGGTTCTTGCCCGTATCGGCGAGCCCGTCCGCATTGTGGAAACCTTGCGCCTCGCCGTCGACGGCCTCCGTCTCGGGCTTCGTGCCCTTGCGCTTCAGCCATTCGAGGAATTCGAGCACGTTCTGCCACTTCGACTGCGCCTGCCGCTCGTCGAACGCGTCGTACAGGTACGCCTCGTAGTGGATCGCCTCCATCATGTCGTCGAGCACGACGGTCGCGGGCTCCTTGTCCGCGCGATCGGTCAGGCGCTGGATGAAGTCGCAGAACATCCTGAGCGGCTCGACTTGGCGCGCGGACAGCCGCGCCTCGATGCCGCCCATGTACACGGCCTCGAACAGCGACACCTTCGCCTGCCCCGCGAACGAGCCAAGCGCTTCGAGCGTCGTGTTGCCGATCCCGCGGCGCGGCGTCGTAACCGCGCGGATGAACGCGGGATCGTCGTCGGCGTTCGCGATCAGCCGCAGGTACGCGCACAGATCCTTGATCTCGGCCTTGTCGAAGAACGACTGCCCGCCGGACAGCACGTACGGGATCCGCTCGCGCCGCAGCACCTGCTCGAAGATGCGCGCCTGGAAGTTGCCGCGATACAGGATCGCGTAGTCGCGGAACTGCGCGCGCCGCTCGAACTTGTGCGCGGACAGCCGGAACACGACCGATTCGGCCTCGTGCTCCTCGTCGTTGCACGGCGTGACGGTGATCGAATCGCCCATCCCGTGTTCGGACCACAGCTTCTTCTCGAACAGCTTCGGGTTGTTCGCGATCACGTTGTTCGCGGCGGTCAGGATCCGCACCGTCGACCGGTAGTTCTGCTCGAGCTTGACCAGGTGCAGCTTCGGGAAATCCTTGCCGAGCTGCGCGAGGTTCTCGAGCGTCGCGCCACGCCAGCCGTAGATCGCCTGGTCGTCGTCGCCGACCGCCGTGAACGCGGCGCGCGGGCCCGCGAGCAGCTTCAGCAGCTCGTACTGGCACGCGTTGGTGTCCTGGTACTCGTCGATCAGCAGGTAGCGCAGCTTGTTCTGCCAGCGGTCGCGCACCTGCTCGTTCTTCGCGAACAGCTCGGCCGGCAGGCGGATCAGGTCGTCGAAGTCGACCGCCTGGTATGCATGCAGCGTCGCGACGTAGTTGCGGTAGACCAGCGCGGCCTGGTGCTCGTCCTCGTTGGCCGCGATCGCCATCGCCTCGTCGGGCATGATCAGGCCGTTCTTCCACAGCGAGATGATGCTCTGGATCTTGCGGATCAGCCCCTTGTCGGTCGTGCCGAGCTGCTCCTGGATCATCCCGAAGCAGTCGTCCGAATCCATGATCGAGAACTGCGGCTTCAGGCCGACGTGCTCGGCCTCCTGGCGCAGGATCTGCACGCCGAGCGAGTGGAACGTGCAGACGGTGAGCTGGTTGACGGGCACCTTGCGGCCTTCCTTGCCCGGCGTGGTGAGCGTCTTGCCCTCGAGCAGCTTCCCCACCCGCTCGCGCATTTCGGCAGCCGCCTTGTTCGTGAACGTGACGGCGGCGATGTGGCGCGGCTCGAAGCCTTTCGCTTCGATCAGGTGCGCGATCTTCTGCGTGATCACGCGGGTCTTGCCGCTGCCCGCGCCGGCGAGCACGAGACAGGGACCGTCGAGGTAGCGCACCGCTTCGTTCTGGGCGGGATTGAGGCCTGCGGACATGATGGCGGATGGTGTTGCGGTTGACGGCGGGACGCCGGGAGGATGCCGTGCGCGGCAGGCTGGCGAAGCAGGCGGACACGCGGGCAGGACGCGCATGTTAACACGTCGGCGGCGCTCATTTCGGGAGCGCCGCCGGGCGGGGCCGCGCGGGCCGATCGGCCGGCAGCACCCTGTCCGTTCGGCCAATCCGGCCCCGTTCGCGCGTCGATCGGCCACAATATGCACACACCGGCGCCGCCCCGTGCCGGGCTCGCCTGAACCGCCACCGGATCGACATCATGGGATACCCGTTCGCCACCGCCGCCCTCGGCCCGCTGCTGTTCGCACAGGGGCGCTACGTGCGTCGCGTCACGCCGCGGCTGCCCGAGGCGGCCGGACCGCGCGCCGGCGTAGCCGGCGACGGCCCGCCGCTGCGCGTGCTGGTGGTCGGCGATTCGGCCGCCGCGGGCGTCGGCGTCGCGACGCAGCGCGACGCGCTGTCCGGGCAACTGGCGCGCGTGCTGGCGGCCACGCACCGCGTGAGCTGGAAGCTGCTCGCACACACCGGCCTGACCACGCAGGAGCTCGTCGACTGGCTCGCCGCCGTGCCGGCCGAACCGTTCGACGTGGCCGTCACGTCGCTCGGCGTCAACGACGTGACGGGCGGCGTGCCGCCGGCCCGCTGGCGGGCGCAGCAGGCCGAACTCGTCCGGCTGCTCGCCGCGCGCTTCCGGGTCGGGCACGTGATCCTGTCGGCGGTGCCGCCGATGGAACGCTTTCCGGCGCTGCCGCAGCCGCTCGCGTGGTATCTCGGGCGACGCGCGAAGCGGCTCAACACGGCGCTCGCCGGCTGGGCCGCCACGCAGCCGCATTGCACCTTCCTGCGGGTCGCGCTGCCGCTCGAGCGCCACCTGATGGCCGCCGACGGCTTCCACCCCGGCGCAGCCGCGTGCGCCGTGTGGGCCACGCAAGTTGCAGCCGCCGTGCGGCAGCGGGCGGCCGCATGACGCGACTCAGCGCCCGCGCGTCGGCCGTTTGCCGCGAAGCCCGGCACGCAACCGCCCGCCCGCGGCGTGCGGGCCTGCGCAAAATGCCGGCTTTGTTTGCGCATGCGCCGCATCGCATCGCGCATTTCGCCCAACGCGCCAGTACAAGCGGCGGCGCCATGCCAAAATAGCCGATCGTCCTCGCGCCGCCTCGGCGCGCCATCCTTTAATTTCCTTCGCAGCCAGGAATTGCCATGTCGTCATTGCTCAGGATTGGTTTGATGGGTTTCGGTTTCGCCGGCGCGACGTTCCACGCGCCCGTGATCGCCACGAGCGGCCGCACTGAAGTCGCCGCGATCGCGACGGGCCAGCCCGATCGCGCGCAGGCCGCGTATCCGGGCGCGCGCGTCGTCCCCGACCTCGACACGCTGCTCGGCCTCGACGACATCGAGTGCGTGGTGATCGCCACGCCGAACGACACCCACTTCACGCTCGCGCGCCAGGTGCTCGAAGCCGGTCGCCACGTGGTCGTCGACAAACCCGTCACGCTGACCGCCGACGAAGCGCTCGCGCTCGCACGGCTCGCGAACGCGCGCAGCCGGCTGTTCGCGCCGTTCCACAACCGCCGCTGGGACGGCGATTTCCTCACCGTGCGCCGCGTCGTCGAATCGGGCGAGCTCGGCCGGCTGACCTACTTTGCATCGCACTTCGACCGCTTCCGGCCGACGCCGCGCACGCGCTGGCGCGAGGAGCCCGCACGCGGCGGCGGCCTGCTGCTCGACCTCGGCCCGCACCTGATCGACCAGGCGCTCGCGCTGTTCGGCCTGCCGGAAACGGTGAGCGCGACCGTCAAGACGCGCCGCGACAACGGCACGGCGCCCGATCTCGTGCACCTGCTGCTCGGCTATCCGGACAAGGACGTCGCGCTGCACGCGAGCGCGCTGTCGGCGATCGAGCCCGCGCGCTTCACGCTGCACGGCACGCGCGGCAGCTACCAGAAGTTCGGGCTCGACACGCAGGAAGACCAGCTCAAGGCCGGCCTCACCGCGGACGACGTCGAGTTCGGCGGCGGCAATCCGCCCGGCCTGTTGCGCGTGCTCGACGGCGAACTCGAAGTCGAGCGCCCGGTGCCGACGCTCGACGGCCAGTACGCGGAGTTCTACCGCGCGCTCGCCGCGTCGATCCGCGACGGCGCGCCGTTCCCGGTCACCGCGCAGGACGCCGTCGACGTGATGACGATCATCGAGCTCGCCGCGCAGAGCGAGCACGACGGCCGCCGGCTGCCGTTCGTGCGCCGCACGGTCTGACACCGCGCGCCGGCCGGTTGCGGCCGGCCGGCACGCGTGCGCTTGGATCAGCCCGAACATTCGGTTACAAATGCCGGGGGAACGAAAGTCAGCGGTACACCTGTCTGACGCGTTTCTCAAAAAAGTCGATCCGACACCAATCCGTCAGGAGAATGTTGATGCAACGGTTGATTCGCGCAGCAGTGTGCTGCGCGCTGGTTTCCTCGCTCGCGGCCTGTATCGTGCAGCCGCAGCAGCCGGTCCGTCAGGCGCCCCCGCCGCGGCCGAATCCGCAGGTCGTCGCGAACGAGCGAGCGCAACAGATCCAGGGCCGGATCGACAACCTGCACCGCCGCATCGATGCGCGCGTGAACGGCGGCTACTACCCGCCGCCCTATGGCGCGCAGCTTCACCACCGCCTCGACGTGATCCGCCAGGAAGCGAACGACATGTCCGCGCAGCACAGCGGCGGCCTGTCCGGCGACGAACAGCGCGTGCTGAACCAGGAACTCGACACGGCCGCGCGCGCGATCGGCGAGTAACGCGCCGGCGCCCGCCGGAGCGGAAAAAAGCGGCGGCACCGGCTGCCGCCGCTTGTCGCGAAGCGACATTCTTTTGCTCAAATTGACAAGGCCCACCCGCTCGCGTACAGTCGCCCGCACGCGTCGGGAGAGCGTGTGACCGCGTTGCTGAAACGCCGGTCGCGCCGCCGAAGGGGCACACCCGCAAACTCTCAGGCAAAAGGACCGACCGCGTCGGGGAATCCCGTCCGCGCATTGCGCGGGCCGCACTCCCCGCACTCTGGAGAGCGGCAGTAGCCCGCTGCGCACATGCTGCGCGGGCAAGCTGCCCACCGAAGGGGCGCGCGCTCGCCGGGCTTTGCCCGCAGTGCAATCTCTCAGGTATCGAGGACAGAGGGGCATGTATCGGATCGCTCGCGCGCCATGGGCCGCGGCGGACGGCACATGGCCGTTCTGATCCGCGCGCAAGCGCCTTGCCTGAGGCCTCGATGACTGCACTGAATCACACCCCGCTCAACGCCGCGCATCGCGCGCTCAATGCCCGCATGGTCGACTTCGGCGGCTGGGACATGCCCGTCAACTACGGCTCGCAGATCGAAGAACATGAAGCCGTGCGCACCGACGCCGGCATGTTCGACGTGTCGCACATGTGCGTCGTCGATTTCACCGGCAGCCGCGTGCGCGCGTTCTTCGAGCACGCGATCGCGAACAACGTCGGCAAGCTCAAGACCCCCGGCAAGGCGCTCTACTCGTGCCTGCTCAATCCGCAGGGCGGCGTCGTCGACGACCTGATCGTCTATTACTTCACCGAAGACTTCTTCCGCGTCGTCGTCAACGCCGGCACCGCCGAGAAAGACATCGCGTGGTTCAACCAGCTCAACGAGCAAGGCGGCTATGGCGTCACGATCGCGCCGCGCCGCGATTTCGCGATCGTCGCCGTGCAGGGCCCGAACGCCCGCGAAAAAGCCTGGACGACGGTGCCCGCCGCGCGCGCCGCGACGAGCGAGCTGAAGCCGTTCAACGCCGCGCAGGTCGCCGGCACGCCGTTCGGCGATCTCACCGTCGCGCGCACCGGCTATACCGGTGAAGACGGCTTCGAGGTGATCGTCCCGGCCGTGCACGTCGAAGCGCTGTGGAACGCACTGCAGCAAAACGGCGTGCGCCCGTGCGGGCTCGGCGCGCGCGACACGCTGCGCCTCGAGGCCGGCATGAACCTGTACGGCCAGGACATGGACGACACCGTCTCGCCGCTCGACGCGGGCCTCGCGTGGACGGTCGACCTCAGCGCGCCGCGCGACTTCGTCGGCCGCGCCGCGCTCGAGCGCGACGGCACCCGCGCCGCGTTCGTCGGCCTGATCCTGCAGAAGGAAAACGGCAAGGCGGGCGGCGTGCTGCGCGCGCACCAGAAGGTCGTCACGCCGCACGGCGAAGGCGAGATCACGAGCGGCACGTTCTCGCCGTCGATGCAGGAATCGATCGCGTTCGCGCGCGTGCCGGCGGCCGTCCAGGTCGGCGACACGGTCCAGGTGCAAATTCGCGACAAGAATCTTCCCGCGCGCGTGGTAAAACTGCCGTTCGTGCGCAACGGCAAGGTCCTCGCTGCGTAACGGCCGGGGGGCCTGCCTCCCGGGAAGCCGGGAGATGGCGCCCGGCGAAAACACACCCGGCGCGCCCCGGCGGCGCGCCAGAAGAACGAATCACACCCTTTTATCCAGGAGCATCCGATGAGCAACGTCCCGGCCGATCTGAAATACACCGACGAACACGAGTGGATCCGCACCGAGGCAGACGGCACGCTGACGGTCGGCATCACCGATCACGCGCAGAGCACGCTCGGCGACATCGTCTTCCTCGAGCTGCCGGCAGTCGGCAAGCAGGTGAAGGAAGGCGACGCCGTCGGCGTCGTCGAATCGGTGAAGGCTGCATCCGACATCTACTCGCCGGTGTCCGGCGAGGTCGTCGCCGTCAATACGGAAGCCGCCGACGCACCGGAAGAAGTGAACAGCGACGCGTACGGCGTGTGGCTCTTCAAGATCAAGCTCGCGGCCGGCGCATCGACCGACAAGCTGATCGACGCTGCCGCCTACACCAAGCTGATCGACTAATTTCCTTACCCGAACCGCGCGGGGCCGGCCAGCCGCCCCGTCCCGCGCGGGACCAGAGTCACGCCATGAAGCTCGAACACCCGGACCGCCTGATGAACCGCACGCCCCTCTCGCTCGCCGCGCTCGAAACGCACGACGCGTTCGCCGAACGCCATATCGGCCCCGACGCCGCCAGCCAGCAGGCCATGCTCGACACGCTCGGCTTCGCGTCGCGCGCCGCCCTGATGGACGCCGTGATCCCGGCCTCGATCCGCCGCGCCGAAACGCTGCCGCTCGGCCCGTTCGCGCAGCCGAAGAGCGAGGCCGAAGCCCTCGCCGCGCTGCGGGTTCTCGCGGACAAGAACCAGGTGTTCCGCTCGTATATCGGCCAGGGTTACCACGACACGCACACGCCGGCGGTGATCCTGCGCAACGTGCTCGAAAACCCGGCGTGGTACACGGCCTACACGCCGTACCAGCCCGAAATTTCCCAGGGCCGCCTCGAGGCGCTCCTGAACTTCCAGCAGATGGTGGCCGACCTCACGGGCCTCGCGATCTCGAACGCGTCGCTGCTCGACGAAGCGACCGCCGCGGCCGAAGCGATGACGCTGCTGCAGCGCACCGGCAAGCCGGCGTCGAACGTGTTCTACGTCGCCGACGACGTGCTGCCGCAGACGCTCGAAGTGATCCGCACGCGCGCGCTGCCGATCGGCATCGAGGTCAAGACGGGCCCGGCCGCCGACGCGGCTCAATCGAACGCGTTCGGCGTGCTGCTGCAATACCCGGGCGTGAACGGCGACGTGCGCGACTACCGCGCGCTCACGGAAGCGATCCACGCGGCCGGCGGCCACGTGGTCGTCGCGGCCGACCTGCTCGCGCTCACCGTGCTGACGCCGCCCGGCGAATGGGGCGCGGACGTCGCGATCGGCAACACGCAGCGCTTCGGCGTGCCGATGGGCTTCGGCGGCCCGCACGCCGCGTATCTCGCGGTGCGCGACGAATTCAAGCGCCAGATGCCGGGCCGCCTCGTCGGCGTGACGGTCGACGCGCAGGGCAAGCCCGCGCTGCGCCTCGCGCTGCAGACGCGCGAACAGCACATCCGCCGCGAGAAGGCGACGTCGAACGTGTGTACCGCGCAGGCGCTGCTCGCGATCATGGCCAGCATGTACGCGGTCTACCACGGCCCGCACGGCCTGAAGACGATCGCGCTGCGCGTGAACCGCATCGCGGCGCTGCTCGCCGCCGGCGTGAAACAGCTCGGCTTCGCGACCGTCAACGACACGTTCTTCGACACGCTGACGATCGACACCGGCGCGCGCACCGCGCAGGTTCATGAATACGCAAAAGCGAAGCGCATCAACCTGCGCCGCGTGAGCGACACGCAAGTCGGCGTGTCGGTCGACGAAACGACGACGCGCGACGACCTCGCCGATCTCCTCGCCGTGTTCGCGCAGGCCGCGGGCGGCACCGCGCCGGCCGTCGACGCGCTGGATGCGGGCCTCGGCGGCGTCGCCGCGCTGCCGGCCGGCCTCGAGCGCACGAGCGCGTACCTGACGCACCACGTGTTCAACCGCCACCATTCCGAAACGGAAATGCTGCGCTACCTGCGCAGCCTGTCGGACAAGGATCTCGCGCTCGACCGCTCGATGATCCCGCTCGGCTCGTGCACGATGAAGCTGAACGCGACGTCGGAAATGCTGCCCGTCACGTGGCCCGAGTTCGGCGGCATCCACCCGTTCGCGCCGGCCGACCAGACCGTCGGCTACCGCGAGATGATCGACCAGCTCGAGCAGATGCTCGTCGCGGCCACCGGCTACGCGGCCGTGTCGCTGCAGCCGAACGCGGGCTCGCAGGGCGAGTACGCGGGCCTGCTGATCATCCACGCGTATCACGCATCGCGCGGCGAGAGCCACCGCGACATCTGCCTGATCCCGGCGTCCGCGCACGGCACCAACCCGGCATCCGCGCACATGGCCGGCATGAAGGTCGTCGTCGTCGCGTGCGACGCGCAGGGCAACGTCGACATCGCCGACCTGAAGACGAAGGCCGACGAACACTCGAAGGACCTCGCGGCGATCATGATCACGTATCCGTCGACGCACGGCGTGTTCGAGCAGAACGTCCGCGAAATCTGCGAGATCGTCCACGCGCACGGCGGCCAGGTGTACGTCGACGGCGCGAACATGAACGCGATGGTCGGCCTGACCGCGCCGGGCCAGTTCGGCGGCGACGTGTCGCACCTGAACCTGCACAAGACCTTCTGCATCCCGCACGGCGGCGGCGGCCCGGGCGTCGGCCCGGTCGCGGTCGGCGCGCACCTCGCGAAGTTCCTGCCGAACCAGCGTTCGACCGGCTACGCGCGCGACGAAAGCGGCATCGGCGCGGTGTCGGCTGCCCCGTACGGCTCGGCGTCGATCCTGCCGATCTCGTGGATGTACATCGCGATGATGGGCGCGAAGAACCTGACCGCCGCGACGGAAACCGCGATCCTCAACGCGAACTACATCGCGAAGCGCCTCGCGCCGCACTACCCGGTGCTGTACTCGGGCCCGGGCGGGCTGGTCGCGCACGAATGCATTCTCGACCTGCGTCCGATCAAGGATTCGAGCGGCATCAGCGTCGACGACGTCGCGAAGCGCCTGATGGACTACGGCTTCCACGCGCCGACGATGAGCTTCCCGGTGCCGGGCACGCTGATGGTCGAGCCGACCGAATCGGAATCGCAGGAAGAACTCGACCGCTTCATCGCCGCGATGATCGCGATCCGCGAGGAAATCCGCGCGGTCGAGGAAGGCCGCGCCGATCGCGAGGACAACCCGCTGCGTCACGCACCGCACACGGCGGCCGTCGTCACCGCGAACGAATGGCCGCACGCGTACTCGCGCGAACAGGCTGCGTACCCGGTCGCATCGCTCGGCACGAACAAGTACTGGCCGCCGGTCGGCCGCGCGGACAACGCGTATGGCGACCGCAACCTGTTCTGCTCGTGCGTGCCGATGTCGGAATACGCATAACGCGCGCCAGGCCCGGAGCCGTCCGATGGCAATCGCACCGCACGCAACTCCGTGTTGCGTGCGGTTTTTGCGTTCGCCGCCCGAACCGGTGCGCGCTTGTCCGCCAATCCGGCTAACATCACACGCGATCCAGCCAATGAAGGAGTTCCGCATGGTGCGTTCGATGTTTCCGGGCCATGGTGCAATGCAGAGCCGGCCGCGCACGCGCCGGTTCGTGCCGATGCTCGTCGCGTCGCTGTCGTTTGCCGCTGCCGGTCTCGGCGCGGCCGGCAGCGCCCGCGCGGCGATGAATTTCTGCGCGGCGCCGGCACTTCAGGCGAGCGAGACGACTCAGGCCGAACCGGGCGTGCAGGCGCTGATCCGCAGCGTCGATGCACGCATCGGCGAGCAGCCGAAGGCGATGGCGCGCGTGCACACCGAGGGCACGCTGCCGCACGAAGGCATCTACGACCAGAGCGCCGCCGCGCTGAAGGACATGGACCTGATGCGCGACGCGGCGCTCGCGTGGCGCGTGACGAACGCGCCGCGCTACCTGCAGCTCGTCGACCGCTTTCTGTCCGCGTGGGTCGCGACCTACCAGCCGAGCTTCAACCCGATCGACGAGACGCGCTTCGAAAGCCTGATCGTCGCGTACGACATGACCGCGAGCGCGCTGCCGGTGAAGACCCGCAACGCGACGGCGGCGTTCATCGCGAAGCTCGGCGCCGGTTATGTCGCGCAGATCGACGCGCAAAAGCGCCCGCTCGCCGGCACCTGGCGTAACAACTGGCAGAGCCACCGGATCAAGCTGATCGCGCTGTCCGCGTTCACGCTCGGCGACCGCAAGATGATGAACGCCGCGCAGCGGCTGTTCGTCGAGCATCTCGGCGACAACATCGGCCCGGACGGCAAGACCTGGGACTTCGAGGAACGCGATGCGCTGCACTACGCCGTGTACGACCTGCAGCCGCTGGTGACGGCCGCGCTCGCCGCGCGCCGCTTCAACCGCAACTGGCTGCGCGAGCGGGGCGCGAACGACGCGACGCTCGCGGCCGCGCTCGACTGGCTCGTGCCGTATGCGCTCGGCGAGAAAACCCACGAGGAATTCGTGAATTCGCCGGTGCCGTTCGACGCGAAGCGCCGCGAGGCCGGCCTGCCGGGCTACACGGGGCAGTGGGACCCGAAAAACGCCACCGAACTCTTTCATCTGGCCGCGCGGCTCGACGGGCGCTATGCCCGCGTCGCGCAGCAGCTTTCCCCAACGCCGCCCGCATGGCTCGCCGCGTGCCTGCCATTGCAGGCGCGCTAGCACTACTCTTAAAGCAAGGCAGGTATCGAAATGGCAGTCAGCGTATTTGACCTCTTCAAGATCGGCATCGGTCCGTCCAGTTCGCATACGGTCGGACCGATGCGCGCCGCGCTGATGTTCGTCCAGGGCCTCGAGCGCGACGGGCAGCTCGATGCGACGGCCCACGTGAAGGTCGAGCTGTACGGCTCGCTCGGCGCCACCGGCAAGGGCCACGGCACCGACCGCGGCGTGATGCTCGGTCTGCTCGGCGACGCGCCCGACACCGTCGATCCCGAAACCATCGACGCGCGGCTGGAAGACGTCCGCAAGTCGAAGAAGCTCGCGCTGCTCGGCACGCATCCGGTGCCGTTCGTGCTGAAGGAGAACATCGCGTTCTACCGCCAGGCGCTGCCCGAGCATCCGAACGGGATGAAGCTGCGCGCGTCCGACGCGAACGGCGCGGTGCTGGTCGAGCGCACGTACCTGTCGGTCGGCGGCGGCTTCGTCGTGACGGCCGGCGCACCGAACACGAAGGTGCTGAGCGCGGCCGAGCAGATGACGCACCCGTTCCGCACCGGCGCGGAGCTGCTCGCGCTGACCGAATCGACCGGCAAGTCGATCGCGCAGCTGATGTGGGAAAACGAGCGCGCGTGGCACACCGAGGAAGAGACGCGCGACGGGCTGCTGAAGATCTGGGCCGTGATGCAGTCGTGCGTGTCGCGCGGCTGCGGGATCGGCAACCCGGAAGCCGACGGCAACCTGCCCGGCCCGTTCCAGGTGAAGCGCCGCGCGCCGCAGCTGTACCGCACGCTGACGGGTAGCCCGGAGCGCGCGCTGCAGGATCCGCTGTCGATGATCGACTGGATCAACCTGTACGCGATCGCGGTCAACGAGGAAAACGCGGCCGGCGGCCGGGTCGTCACCGCGCCGACCAACGGCGCGGCCGGCATCATCCCGGCCGTGCTGCACTACTACACGCGCTTCACGCCCGGCGCGAACGAGCAGGGCGTGATCGACTTCCTGCTGACGGCCGCCGCGATCGGCATTCTTTACAAGCTCAACGCGTCGATCTCGGGCGCGGAAGTCGGCTGCCAGGGCGAAGTGGGCGTCGCGTGCTCGATGGCGGCCGGCGCGCTCGCGGCCGTGCTCGGCGGCACGCCGCACCAGGTCGAGAACGCGGCCGAAATCGGGATGGAACACAACCTCGGCCTCACCTGCGACCCGGTCGGCGGGATGGTGCAGATCCCGTGCATCGAGCGCAACGCGATGGCGTCGGTGAAGGCCGTCAACGCGGCGCGCATGGCGCTGCGCGGCGACGGCTCGCACTACGTGTCGCTCGACTCGGTGATCAAGACGATGCGCGAGACGGGCGCCGACATGAAGACGAAGTACAAGGAAACGTCGCGCGGCGGGCTCGCGGTGAATATCGTCGAGTGCTGATGCCAAGGCCGGCGGCAATGCGGGACGTCAATCCGTCCCGCATTGCCGCCGGACGTAGTCACGGACACGAATCGTTCAGCCAGTTCTCCAGCCGCAATCCCGGATAGCTTACAAAATCCCGCTCGTTGTTGGTCACGAGGACGACATCGAGCGACACGGCATGAGCCGCGATCAGTTTGTCGAGATGATCCTTCTTCCGCTCGCGGGTTGCTTCACGGACAGGACCGTACGCTTGCGCAGCCGCCACGTCGAACGGCGCAACGGGAATATCGTCGATCAGCGCGGCAAGATTGCGGCGCTCCCGGTCAGGATTCGCGCACGCCGCGACACCGTACTCGAGCTCGGCATACGTGGTCGCCGACATCACGACGTCCCCTGTGTAGCATTGCGCGAATCGTCTTGCGACCTGCTCCGGCTGATTCTTCATCAGATAGATGCACATGTTGGTGTCGAGCATGTAGCGCGGCATCACAGACCCTCGCGCTCAGCCTGTTCCTGATCGCCACGTCCTTCGGACATGAAATCCGGCCCGAATTTCGCGAACTTCTCGAGCACACGGGTCAGAGGCCGCCGCGTAGGCCGAATACGGATTTCGTCGCCCACCCGCTCGATTTCCAGCTCGATATCGCTGCGCTCATAGGCAAGGTCCGCTGGAATCCGTACGGCCTGCGAGTTGCCGTTCCGAAATACCCTGGTGGTATGCATGTCGATCTCCCATCCGGATGTACGTCGGATGTACTTTAGATCGTTTCCGGCATCATGTAAATCCATGTGTGTACATGGCGATCCACTCGGCAGCGATGTGCTGAATGGGTCATGCCTCGATCCGTGAGCGAACACGAGCACCTCCATCTTTCCCCTCCCGTCACGATGTTCCTCCGATGCTCGAGGGCTTGATTCAGCCCCGTTCCGACACTTGGCGAATAGCGTCGAGCACCCAGGGCAGGGCCATGCATCACGGCCACTGCCGCCGCGCATGCAATACGCGGAGGATCTCCACGATGTTGTCGGCCGGACGGATGCGATACACGAGCACGTAGTTCGGCGCGACCACCAGCTCGCGCGTGCCCGCCACGCGCCCTTGCCGATACAGCTCGGCGCGCGCGGGCAACGCCGCGGCACGTTCCTCCAGCCGCTCGTCCAGCTCGAGCGCGGCCAGCGGGTCGTCCTGGCCGATATAGTCCATGATCGCGGCGCGGTCCTCGCACGCCTTCGGATGCCAATGCAGCGCGAGGGTCAAGCAGCATTACCCCGCTTGCCCGCGATCCGTTGGCGCAGCGCGGCGCGGCGCGACGCAAACTCGGCGCTGACCTCGGCATCGGGAATCGACGGGCGCGGATCGTCCAGCACCTGCTGCACCTGCTCGCGAAACCAGCGGTCGTGCACCGCCGCTTCATGGGCTGCCTTCAGTGCGGCCGCCCGATCGGGCCGGGTCGCCCGGCCGGCTGCATCCGGATCGAAATCCGACGCATCCACATCGAACCGGCTGATGCCGATCTCGCGCAGAAACGCGACCAGCGTTTCAAAACGGCGGAACACGCGTATGTCGCCGCGCTTGGCTGACAGAAGCCGGTCGCTGGCGCCGCAACGGGCCGAAACGGCCCAGCCGTTGCCGCACCCGATCACGCGCGCGGCGCGCACGGCGCCGGCCTCGACGAGTTGGACGAGTGTCTTTTGATCAATCGTTTCGGCGGCCATGACGGATCCTCGATTTCGTGAGTCGCACCGGGAAATTTTACTATTGAATGGCATCCCGATTTATTGTTATTTGGGAAGCTCATCGTCGATGATCAAGACGCGAATTCGCGTCACCATCCATCACCGTCACTTTTCCGCGTCGAGCGATCACGCACAAGTTGTCCATTCGGCCAACCGCAACCGGCAAACACGGGTTACGCGCCGCTCGCATCACTCCGTGTTCCGACACTTTTCACCGGCCGGCGTACCGGCGCCCCACCAACGGGCGTAAGCTGTACGTCCCGCTACCCAGGGAGACGGCAGCCCATGTCGCATTCCAAGGATCTCGAGCCGCGCGCCACCACCGGTGCGCGACTGCTCGTCGATGCGTTGCTCGCCAATCACGTCGAACGCGTGTTCTGCGTGCCGGGCGAGAGTTTCCTCGCCGTACTCGATGCGCTGGCGGACGACACCGCGCGCATCCAGACGGTCGTGTGCCGCCACGAGGCGGCCGCCGCGAACATGGCCGAGGCGGTCGGCAAGCTGACCGGCCGCCCCGGCATCGCGTTCGTCACGCGCGGGCCCGGCGCGACGCATGCGTCGATCGGCGTGCACACCGCGTTCCAGGATTCGACGCCGATGATCCTGTTCGTCGGCCAGTGCGCGCGCGAGCACCTCGACCGCGAAGCCTTCCAGGAAATCGACTACCGCCGGATGTTCGGCCAGATGGCGAAATGGGTCGCGCAGATCGACGATCCGCGCCGCATCCCCGAATACCTGAGCCACGCGTTCCATGTCGCGACGTCCGGCCGGCCCGGCCCGGTCGTGCTCGCGCTGCCGGAAGACGTGCTGTCCGACGCATGCGCGCCGCAGCCCGTCGTGCCGGCCGCGAAACGCGTCGCCGCCGCGCCGTCGGCCGCGCAGATCGACGAACTGCGCGAGCGGCTCGCGCGCGCGGAACGGCCGTTCGCGATCGTCGGCGGCAGCGGCTGGACGCCCGACGCGTGCGCGAACCTGCGCACCTTCGTCGAGCGCTGGCAACTGCCGGTCGCGTGCGCGTTCCGCTATCAGGACACGATCGACAACGCGCACCCGAACTACGCGGGCGACGTCGGGCTCGGGATCAACCCGGCGCTCGCGAAGCGCATCCGCGACGCCGACCTGCTGCTCGTGATCGGGCCGCGCCTCGGCGAAGCGACGACCGGCGGCTACACGCTGCTCGACATCCCGAAGACGCGCCAGACGCTGATCCACGTGCACCAGGGCGCGGACGAGCTCGGCCGCGTGTATGCGGCCGACCTGCCGATCATGTCGGGGATGCCCGAGATCGCCGCGCCGCTCGCCGCGCTCGAACCGCCCGAGCACCCCGTGTGGGCCGGCGCGGCCGCCGACGCGCATCGCGCGTACCGCGAATGGCACGCGCCGCTGCCGATGCCCGGCGACGTCCAGCTCGGCGACGTGATGGTGCAGTTGCGCGAGCGCCTGCCGCACGACGCGATCCTGACCAACGGCGCCGGCAACTATGCGATCTGGCTGCACCGCCACTTCGCGTACCGGCACTTCCGCTCGCAGCTCGCGCCGACGAGCGGCGCGATGGGCTACGGCATCCCGGCCGCGCTCGCCGCGAAATCGCTGTACCCGTCGCGGGCCGTCGTCGCGCTCGCGGGCGACGGCTGCTTCATGATGGCCGGCAACGAACTCGCGACCGCGATGCAGTACGGGCTGAACATCGTCGTAATCGTCGTCAACAACGGGCATTTCGGCACGATCCGCATGCATCAGGAGCGCAACTACCCGGGCCGCGTGCACGGCACGGGGCTCACGAATCCCGATTTCGCCGCGTATGCGCGCGCGTTCGGCGCGCATGGCGAGACGGTCGAGCGCACCGCCGATTTCGCGCCCGCGCTCGAGCGCGCGCTGACCTGCGGGCTGCCCGCGCTGATCGAGATCCGCATTCCGCAGGACGCCAGCACGCCGGCCGCGACGCTCGAACAGATCCGCGAGCAGGGCCGCCGCGCGCGCGGCGGATGACGGTGGAAATGCGCACCGCGCCGCCCGGCGACGCGCTGTCGCACGACGACGCGCTCGTGCTCCCCGGCACGCTGCTCGCGCCCGACGGCACGCTCGTCGCGCCGTACGACGTCGAGCACGGCAGCGCCCGCGCGGTCGGCCACGTGCCGGCCGCGGCCGCGCTCGGCCTGCTGCACGCCGCGCACCGGCCGTTCCGGCTCGACTACGACGGTGTGCGGCATGTGCATGTGATCAACGGGATGGGCGTCACGCTCGGCGATTCGGTGATCGGGCTGACCGCGCTCGCCGCGCTGCGCGCAGCGCACGCGGGCCTGCGCTTCACGGTGTACCGGCCGGCCCGCGCGCCGCGCTATGTCGATGCGCTGTATGCGCTCGCGGCCGATGTCGTCGAGCCGTCGCGCGCGCTGCCGTGCCCCGTCGAAGCGCTGCCCGCGGACGCACCGTGCATCGACGTCGGCAATCACCTGTACTGGCCCGCGTTCGCTCGGTTGCCGATGATCGATTTCTTCCTCGACGCGCTCGGTGCCGACCCGGCCGCCGTGCCGGCCGCCGCGAAGCGCAACCGCTGGCTCGCGCGGCTGCCGTTGCCCGCGCTGCCGGCCGCATGGCAACGGCCGTACGTGCTGTTCTGCTCGAGCGCGAGCACCGCGGTGCGCAGCGTGCCGCCCGCGCTGCGCGCAGTGTTCGTGGAGCGGATCGCGCAACGCTACGGGCTGCCGGTAGCCGGGTTCGGGCCCGTTGCGCATCCGGCCTACACCGACGTGAGCGGCGACGCGACCGACACCGCGCGCTTCATCGCATGGGTCAAGGGTGCAAGCCTGCTGTTCGCGCCGGACACGGCCGCGCTGCATCTCGCCGACGGTTTCGACGTGCCGACGCTCGCATGTTTCACGACGATCGGGCCGACGCTGCGCGTGCGCGACTATCCGCATTGCGTGCCGGTCGAACTCGACGTGCCGGCCGAATTGCGCGGGCTGCATCGCAGCGAGCGGCCGGACGATCTCGCGGCGGTCGAAGCCGCGTATCGCGCGATCAACTGGGATGCGCTCGCGTGGCCGGCGCCGCGCGAAGCGGCGGCGTCAACCGGATAAGAAAACAGGACGCGGCAGCCAGCCGGAAGGCCGGCGCCGCCGTCGTCACCCCGCCGCGACCATCACCGCGCGATCGCGCAGCGTCTCCGACGGCCGCTTGCCGAACAGCCGCCGGTAGTCGGTCGCGAACTGGCTGAGATGCCAGAAGCCCCACGCCTCCGCGACATCCTGCACCGAGCCGGCCGCCCGACCGTACAGGTCGCGCCGCGCGCCGTTCAGCCGCAGCGTGCGCAGATAGGTCGCGGGCGCCATCCCGAGCACGTCCTGGAAGCAGTACTGCAGCGTGCGCCGGCTCACGTGCAACTGCTCGCACAGCTCGGGCACGCCGACCGGGCGCGTGCGGTGCGCGAGCACGTAGTCGCGCGCCTGTTCGACGATCCAGCGGCGCGTCGACGGCGCACGGCCGGCGCCGTCGTCGCCCGGTTGCGCGCATGCATCGAACAGTGCGGCCAGCACCTCGGCCTGCAGGTCGTCGCGCTGCGCATCGGGCAGCGGGCCGGTCACGGCCACCGCGCCATCGAGCCGGCGGCCGAGCAGCGCGCACAGGCGCGCGAGCCGCGCATCGCCAACCTGCATCACGCGCTGCGCAAACAGCCGCTCGTCGAGCGCGCTGCGTTCGACCTCCTCCGCATAGCGGCGCAGCACGTCGCCGCGCACGACGACACCGTAGATCGAGAACTGCGCGGGCGTCAGCAATTCGAATTCGACATTGCCGGGCCGGAACGCAAGCGCACCGGGCCCGATGCGGCATGCGTCGACACGCGCCGTGCCGTCGCACACGAGCGGGATGCCGAACCAGTACGCGTCGCCGCGCACCTCGCAGGCCTGGCGCAGCAAGTGGCTCGTCGATTCGCGAAACAGCTTCATCGTGTCGAGCGGCAGCTCGGT
The DNA here is from genome assembly GCF_025560745.1 of Burkholderia sp. S-53. Taxonomy (NCBI): domain Bacteria; kingdom Pseudomonadati; phylum Pseudomonadota; class Betaproteobacteria; order Burkholderiales; family Burkholderiaceae; genus Burkholderia; species Burkholderia sp. S-53. Next base: position 181,301 of record NZ_CP090483.1, on the reverse strand, counting down.
CAGCGTGCCGACGAAACGGCCGGCCGCGAGCTGGTCGTAGGTCTGCCGCCAGCCGATCAGGTTGCGCGCCTGCTCGTCCGCGTCGTGCGCGACGCTGACGACGGCCTGCCCGGCCAGCGCGTCGTCGCCTTGCGCGTTGCGACGCGTGTCTTCGGCCGTCGGTTCTTCGATACTCGCCACGTGTTGATCCATCGTGTTCTCCCTCACCTGCGCGGAACCGCGTCGGTCACGCAATTCCCGTGCCGAACCGCGCGGCCCGGCGAACAACCCGCCATTTGACGCTGTCCGGCCGATGTGCGCGATACGGGCGCACCCGAAGGCGGCGCGCCGCGCACGCCGCCGGTGCGATCCGCGCTGCGACCGCGCATATCCACCGCCGCCGGCTACCGAATACCCGCTACCCGGCCGGCTTCAGCCGCACGACCCGCGTGCCGCAGTTGCCGTAGGCCTGCGCGACCGCCAGCTCGACGAGCGCGCTTCCTGCCGGCCACGGCGCCGCATCGGCTTCAAGCAAATCGGCACGCAGCGTGGCTCGGCCGTTGATCCGGTAGCGGATGCCGCGCACGAAATCGACGAACAGCAACCCGACACCGCTGCCGTCGCACGCTGCCGCGTCGATCCGGCTGCCGTCGCCGTGTGCGGGCAACGCAAACCGCAGCGTCTTCGTGTCGACCACGCGGACGACGGGCAGCAGGTCGCCGTTCGCGTCGCGCAGGCTCTGCACGATGTCGCAGGTCACGGGTGCGCGCCCGCCGCATGCGGTGCCGACGAACATGAACGGCTGCGATTCGACGAATTGCCGCACGCCGATGCTCACGCGCGTCGTGACGACGTCGCTCATCCGCCCGGCTTCGTCGGCCACGCCGAAGCGGTGCTGCGCGTCGAGTTCGCCCGCGTGGAATACGGGGTGGCGCGGAAAGGATCGGGGCGGTTCTGCCATGCCGGTTTTCGTTACACGCATCGGTGCACCGTGCCGCCGCGAACACGCGACTGCCGGTATCGTTTCCGGTTTCCGGCGCCGGCCGCGACGATGCGCGGCCAGCATCGGGGGTCGGATGTCGATGTCGAACATGGCGAAGTGCCGGGTTGCCGGATGGCCGGTAGCCGGCGCGTCGCAACCGCGTGTGCGCCGCTCGACGGTCGGGCAAACGTCACCCGGCCGTCGAACGTTCTGCGCAGCCCGCGCATCGCGCGTGCCGCCGCCGAACACCGGCAACCGTACGGCCGGCGCTGCTCTGCCGGCCCCGGCGCTTCGCCACTGCTGTGACGACCAGGTCAGAAGAACCCGAGCGCCTCGGCCTGGTAGCTGACCAGCAGGCACTTCGTCTGCTGATAGTTCGACAGCGCCATCTTGTGCGTCTCGCGGCCGATCCCCGACTGCTTGTAGCCGCCGAACGCCGCGTGCGCGGGGTACAGGTGGTAGCAGTTGGTCCACACGCGGCCGGCCTCGACCTCGCGGCCCATCCGGTACGCGCGCGTGCCGTTGCGCGTCCACACGCCCGCGCCGAGCCCGTAGAACGTGTCGTTCGCGAGTTCGATCGCTTCCTGCTCGTCCTTGAACGTCATCACCGACGCGACCGGCCCGAAGATCTCTTCCTGGAACACGCGCATCTTGTTGTTGCCGAGCAGCATCGTCGGCTTCACGTAGTAGCCCGTGCCGAGATCGGCGGTCGGCGCCGTGCGTTCGCCGCCCGTCAGACATTGCGCGCCTTCGCCGCGGCCGATGTCGATGTACGACAGGATCTTGTCGAGCTGCTGCTGCGACGCCTGCGCGCCGATCATCGTCTGCAGGTCGAGCGGGTGGCCGGACTTGATGCGCTCGACGCGCGCGACGGCCTTCTCGATGAAGCGTTCGTAGATCGACTCCTGGATCAGGATGCGCGACGGGCACGTGCACACTTCGCCCTGGTTCAGCGCGAACATCGCGAGCCCTTCGAGCGCCTTGTCGAGGAACGCGTCGTCCTGGTCGAGCACGTCGGCGAAGAAGATGTTCGGGCTCTTGCCGCCCAGTTCGACCGTCGACGGGATCAAGCTGTCAGCCGCCGCGCGCAGGATGTGCTTGCCGACCGGCGTCGAGCCCGTGAACGCGATCTTCGCGATCCGCTTGCTGGTCGCGAGCGCCTCGCCCGCTTCCTTGCCGAAGCCGTTCACGATGTTGATCGTGCCGGCCGGGAACAGGTCGCCGATCAGCTCCATCAGCACGAGCACCGACGCGGGCGTCTGCTCGGCCGGCTTCATCACGACGCAGCAGCCGGCCGCGAGCGCCGGCGCGAGCTTCCACGCGGCCATCAGCAGCGGGAAGTTCCACGGGATGATCTGGCCCACGACGCCGAGCGGCTCGTGGAAGTGGTACGCGACGGTGTTGTCGTCGATTTCGGAGATACCGCCTTCCTGCGCGCGGATGCAGCCCGCGAAATAGCGGAAGTGGTCGATCGCGAGCGGCAGGTCGGCCGCCATCGTCTCGCGCAGCGGCTTGCCGTTGTCGATCGTCTCGGCCACGGCCAGCAACTTCAGGTTCTTTTCCATCCGGTCGGCGGCGGCGAGCAGCAGGTTCGCGCGCTCGGCCACGGACGTCTTGCCCCACTTGCGGCGCGCGGCATGCGCGGCGTCGAGCGCCAGTTCGATATCGTCGGCGCCCGAGCGCGGGATACGGCAGAACGGCTGGCCGTTGATCGGCGACACGTTCTCGAAATACTCGCCCTTCACCGGCGCCACCCACTTGCCGCCGATGTAGTTGTCGTACTGCTGACGGTACGGGTATTCGACGTCGAGGCCCAGTTGCTTCAGGTCAAACGGGTTCATACATGTCTCCTGTTCATCGTGCTTGTGTGAATGCAGCGCCGTCTGGATCGCGCTGGACTCGTTTACGCAACATGCGTGCCAAACGGACGGGAGCGGAACGAAAGCACGACGGCCACGGCCGGCCCGCGTGCGCGCCGTGCCGTGTTCACGCACGCAGCACGGCGGGTGTGCCGATTCGGAACACCGCGATTGCGCAGCGGCGTGGCCGGTGTTCGGATTTTCCACAGTGGCCGTGCCGGACGGCACGAGCATCGGGGCCGCGACGCGTGGCATGTCGCTTGCGTGCGAATCGCGCATCCACACGCAGCGGCTTGCGCGCCGACCGACACCATGAGCGACTCCGGCCCCCTGACCGACGATGCCGTCGCGTTCATCCGCGAGCAGGCGTTCCTGATCGTCGCGACCGCCGACGCGGCGGGCGACGGCGACTGCTCGTACCGCGGCCGCCAGCCGCGCGCCGACGGCTCGTTCGAGCCGCTCGTCGACGTCCCCGACCGCCGCACGCTCGTGCTGCCCGACTTCGCGGGCAACAACCTGTTCAACACGATCGGCAACCTGCTCGTGAATCCGGCCATCGCGCTGCTGTTCGTCGATTTCGTGCGCCAGACGACCTGGCTCGTGCAGGGCCGCGCGACGATCGACGAGGATGCGGGACGCCGCGCGCATCTGTGGCCCGATGCGCGGCGCTATGTGGTGATCGAGGTGGAGCACGCGCAGGTGCGCGCGGATGCGGCGCTGCCGCCGCTCGTGCTGGCGTGATGTGATGCGTTTGGCGGGTCGTCAGCGCGCAGATGCGGTGATGCAGCGCTGCACGGGCACTCCGGCTGCCATCGCCGAAGCGCCCATGCGCGACGACACTACGCTCAACGCCCGTGCGTCTCCGCACCGGCCGGTTCGATCCGGCCGCGCGCCGGCGCGTCGGCACGCGCATGGCCGTCCGCGTCGTCGCCCGCTTCAACCGCCGGCCGCCCGCCGAGAAAAACGAACACCACCGCCGCGCACAGCACCGTGACGACGGCCAGCCCGGTCAGCAGCCGGTCGAACGCGTGCGTATAACTCGCGAGCAGCGCCGCATGACCGACGCCCGGCAACGCAGCAGCCGCACCGGCAAGATCGCCGGTCGCGAGCCGCGCGGCCGCACGCAGCGTCGCGTCGGGCGTGCCGGCGGCGCCCGCCGCCTGCCGCAACCCCGTCTGCGCGAGCGCGGCCAGCACCGCACCGACGATCGCGAGCGCGATCCCCTCGCCGGCCACGCGCGTCGTGCTGAAGATCCCCGTCGCCATCCCCGCGCGCTCCTTCGGCACGACGCTCACCGACAGCCCGTCCATCAGCCCCCACGGCATCCCGGCACCGACGCCGATCGCGAGCATCGGCGTGATCGCCGCCGGCCCCGCGCCGCCGCGCAGCGCGACGCCCAGCCACACGAGCCCGCCCGCCGCGACCACCAGCCCGAGCGCCGAGATCACGCCGGCCGACAGCCAGCGCGTGAGCGTCGCCGCGACGAACGGCACGACGAGCATCGGCGCGGAGATCGCGAGCATCAGCCAGCCGGCGTCGATCTCGCTGAAGCCGTCGATGCCGATGAAGCGCAGCGGCAGCACGACCAGCAGCACGATGTAGCAGCAGCAGGTCGACACCGGCAGCACCTGCACGCCGACGAAGCGCGCGATGCGGAACAGCGACAGGTCGAGCATCGGCCGCGCGACGCGCGTCTCGATCATCACGAACGCGCATGCGCCGAGCGCCGCGCCGGCCAGCAGCACGATCACGAGCGCGCTCGTCCAGCCGCGCGCGGGCGCCTCGATCACGCCGAACGTGAACAGCGTCAGCGCGGCGGTGAACGCGGCCGTGCCGGGCCAGTCGAGCCCGGTCGCGTGCGGGTCGCGCGACTCGCGCATGCGCGGCAGCCCGAACACGAGCGACAGCACGCCGGCCACCGCGCTCGTGACGAAGATCGCGCGCCAGCCGTAATGCCCGATCAGGGCGCCGGCCAGCACGGGCCCGAACGCGAGCCCGATGCCGAAGGTCGTGCCGAGCAGGCTGAACGCGCGCGTGCGCGCCGCGCCGTCGAATTCCTGCGCGAGCGCGGCCGTGCCGCCCGCGAGCGCCGCGGCCGCCGCGAGCCCTTGCGCGGCGCGCAGCAGGTCGACCGCGAGCATCGACGGCGCGAACGCGAGCGCAACCGACATCAGCGTGAAACCGCCGACGCCGATCGCGAACAGCCGCTTGCGGCCGAACTGGTCGGCCAGCGCGCCGGCCGCCATCAGGAAGCTGCCGAACGCGAGCATGAACGCATTGGTGATCCAGTTCATCGCGACCGTGCCGCCATGCAGGTCGCGGCCGATCGCCGGCGTCGCGACCGCGCCGCCCGAAAACGACAGCGGCAGCGCGACGGCGGCCATGCAGACGGCGGCCAGCACCCATGCGCGCCGCCGCGCCGAAACCGCCGATACGGCTGAAAACGGGTGATCCATCATCGCTCCTCGAAAAGCCGGCGCGGATGCGCCGCCAGAGCGACAGAAGATAAATCCGATTCAATCTACGAAAAACCACGCGAAGTTCCACATATAACGGACTAAAATTCCGCAATTCACTCGGCCGCGCCCGTCGGCGCATGCACTTCGATTCGATGGATAACCTGACCGGCATCGTCGCCTTCGTTCGTACCGCCGAAGCGCTGAGCTTCGTCGCAGCCGGCCGCGCGCTTGGCATCTCGGCGTCGGCGGTCGGCAAGACGATCGCGAAACTCGAGCAGTCGCTCGGCGTGCGCCTGTTCAACCGCACGACGCGGCGCGTCACGCTCACCGACGAGGGGCGGCATTTCTATGAACGCTGCCAGCGGATCCTCGAGGATTTCCGCGATGCGGAAGCGACCGTGACGGCATCGGCACAGCGCCCGCGCGGCAAGCTGCGCGTGAGCCTGCCGGTGATCGGCTACCGCTTCCTGCTGCCGGTGCTGCCCGAGTTCCGGCAGCGCTATCCGGACGTCGAGCTCGATCTCGATTTCAACGACCGGATGGTCGACGTCGTCGAAGGCGGCTTCGATGCGGTGATCCGCAGCGGCCCGCTGTCGGACTCGAGCCTGATGTCGCGGCGGCTCGGCCCGTTCGCGTTCGTGCTGTGCGCAACGCCCGCGTATCTCGCGCAGGCCGGCACGCCGCGCACGCCGCGCGATCTCGAAGCGCACGACTGCGTGCGCTACTGCTTTCCGACCACCGGCAAGCTGCAGGACTGGGCGCTCGCGGCCGACGACGGCACGCCGCTGAAGCTGCGCACCGCGATGACCTGCAACAACATGGAAGCGCTGCGCGGCACCGTGCTCGCCGGGCTCGGCATCGGCTACATGCCCGATTTCCTCGCGCGCGACGCGCTCGAACACGGCGCGCTCGTCACCGTGCTCGACGACTTCCGGATCGCGCCGGGGCAGTTCTCGATCGTGTGGCCGTCGAGCCGGCAGTTGTCGCCGAAGCTGCGCGTGTTCGTCGATTTCCTGTGCGAGCGGCTGTTCAGGTAGCCGCCCCGCACGCAGTCGCGCAGCGCGCTGTCACGCCCCGATCCGCTCCGCTTCGGCCGGCGGCAGCAGCGCGTCGCTGTCGTCCTTCAGCCCGACGCCCGTCAGCTGGAGCCTGCGCGCATGCGTCATCAGGTAATGCAGCTTGTGCGCGGCGGCCGCGTGCGGCAGCCCTTCGGGCCGCACGTTCGAGATGCAGTTGCGCAGCGCGTCGTGGCAGCCGACCTTCGGCGCCCAGGTCAGGTACACGCCGAGGCTGTCCGGCGAGCTGAGCCCCGGCCGTTCGCCGATCAGCATCGCGACGACCTTCGCGCGCAGCAGCTCGCCGATCTCGTCGCCGAGCGCGACGCGCGCCTGCGTCGCGACCACCACCGGGCCGATCCGCCAGCCGTCCGCGTCGAGCCTTGGGCGCACCGCCTGCAGCAGCGGCAGCGCCTGCTTCGCGGCCGCGAACGCCGACAACCCGTCGCCGACCACGAACACGACGTCGGGCGCCTCGTCGAGCGCCGCGCCGTAACCGGCGAGCAGCCCGCGGCTGTCGTCCGACAGCTTGCGGCCGAGATCCGGCCGGCGCAGATAGTGGTCGCGATCCGGCGCCGCGCTCTGCACGCCGAGCGTCGGCAGCAGGCCGGCCGTCGGTAGCCCGCATGCCTCGATCTCGCGCCGCAGCGCGTCCGCGTCGAGCGGCTGGTGCACGGCGTCGCGCGCCTGCGCGTGCGACAGGTTGAAGGCCAGCAGCGGCGCGGTCGGCAGGCTGTTGCCCGCGCGGCCGAGCGCGATCCGCGCGTTCGTGAACGACTTCAGCTGGCCCCACGGATTCTTTTCGACGGCATCGCTCATGCTGACAACCCCATCCAGTCGTTCGCGCCGGCCAGCAGCGGCACGCGGGCCGACGCGGCGCGCAGCGCGCCGTGCGCATCGGCGATCTCCATCGTCTCCAGCCACTCCTCGAACTCCGGCGCGCGGCGCAGGCCGAGCACCTCGCGCACGTAGAGCTGGTCGTGGAACGACGTGCTCTGGTAGTTCAGCATCACGTCGTCCGCGCCCGGAATCCCCATGATGAAGTTGATGCCCGCCGCGCCGAGCAGCGTCAGCAAGGTATCCATGTCGTCCTGGTCGGCTTCCGCGTGATTCGTGTAGCAGATGTCGCAGCCCATCGGCACGCCGAGCAGCTTCCCGCAGAAGTGATCCTCGAGCCCCGCGCGGATGATCTGCTTGCCGTCGTACAGGTATTCGGGCCCGATGAAGCCGACCACCGTGTTCACGAGGAACGGCTCGAACTTGCGCGCGACCGCATACGCGCGCACTTCGCAGGTCTGCTGGTCGACGCCGTGATGCGCATTCGCCGACAATGCACTGCCCTGCCCCGTCTCGAAGTACATGAGATTGTTGCCGACGGTGCCGCGCTTCAGCGACAACGCGGCCTCGCGCGCCTCGCCGAGCAGCGCGAGCGAGATCCCGAAGCTCGCGTTCGCCTTCTCGGTGCCCGCGATCGACTGGAACACCAGATCGACCGGCGCGCCCTTCTCGATCGCCGCGATCGTGTTGGTCACGTGCGTGAGCACGCACGACTGCGTCGGCACGCCGTAGCGTTCGCGGAACCCGTCGATCATCGCGAGCAGCTTCACGATCGCCGCGAGGCTGTCGGTCGCCGGGTTGATGCCGATCATCGCGTCGCCGCAGCCGTACATCAGCCCGTCGAGCATCGACGCGGCGATCCCCTTCACGTCGTCGGTCGGGTGGTTCGGCTGCAGCCGCACCGACATCCGGCCGGCCAGCCCGACCGTGTTGCGAAAGCGCGTGACCACGCGGCGCTTGCGCGCGGCCGCGATCAGGTCCTGGTTGCGCATCAGCTTCGACACGGCCGCGACCATCTCCGGCGTGAGGCCCGGCGCGATCCGTTCGAGCGCCGCGCCGTCGGCCGCGGGCGACAGCAGCCAGTTGCGGAAATCGCCGACGGTGAGATGCGAGACTTCCGCGAACGCGGCCGCGTCGTGATCGTCGACGATCAGGCGCGTGACCTCGTCGTCTTCATACGGGATCACTGCTTCGTTCAGGAACGCCTTCAGCGGCACGCCCGCGAGCGCGATCTTCGCGGCCACGCGCTCCTCCTCGCTCGCCGCCGCGACGCCGGCGAGCTGGTCGCCGGAACGCAGCGGGCTCGCCTTCGCGAGCAGCGTCTTCAGGTCCGCGAAGCGGTACGTGCGCGGACCGATCGTCTCCGTATAGGACATCGTGCGAGTCTCCTTGCCAAAAGCCGACGGCGCGCCCGTTCGACGGGGCGCGCCGGATGCCGTCAGGAACGGCCGTTCACGTTCGCCATGCTCATTCCTCCAGCAGCGCGTCGCCCGGCGCGCTCTCGCGCTGCGAACGGGTCGCGAGGAAGTACGCGTAGCCGAACGCGAGGAAGCCGAGGAACACCAGCGCGACCAGCCCGTTGAAGTACACCATCGTACCGAGACAGATCACCGCCGCAACAATCGCGAATGCCGGGAAGATCGGGTACATCGGCGCGCGGAACGGCCGCGCCATGTTCGGCTGCGTGCGGCGCAGCTTGAACAGCGACGCCATGCTCACGATATACATCACGATCGCACCGAACACCGACATCGTCACGATGTTCGCGGTCAGCGTCTGCCCGCCGAACTGGATCAGCTCGTCGCTGTAGATCGCCGCGATGCCGACCACGCCGCCCGCGAGGATCGCGCGATGCGGGGTCTTGAAGCGCGGATGCACCTTGCCGAGCCACTCCGGCAGGTAGCCTTCGCGGGCCAGCGCGAAGATCTGGCGCGAATAGCCGAGGATGATCCCGTGGAACGACGCGACGAGCCCGAACAGCCCCAGCCACACCAGCATGTGCATCCAGCCGCTGTTCGCGCCGACGATGTACTTCATCGCCTGCGGCAGCGGGTCGTTGATGTTCGCGAGCTTGGTCCAGTCGCCCGCGCCGCCGGCGAACACCATCACGCCGATCGCGAGTGCAACGAGGGTCAGGATCCCGGCCACGTAGGCGATCGGAATCGAGCGCTTCGGGTTCTTCGCTTCCTCGGCGGCCATCGCGACGCCTTCGATCGCGAGGAAGAACCAGATCGCGAACGGGATCGCCGCGAACATCCCGTGGAATGCGCCGACGCTGAAATGATCGGCGCCCGACCAGCCGCCCTTCATGAAGTTGCTCCACGCGAAGCCCGGCGACACGACGCCCATGAACACCAGCAGTTCGAAGATCGCGAGCAGCGTGACGACGAGTTCGAACGTCGCGGCGATCTGCACGCCGACGATGTTCAGCGCCATGAACACGAGATACGCGCCCATCGCCGCGTGCTTCGGTTCGAGCCCCGGGAACTGCACGTGCAGGTACGCGCCGATCGCGAGCGCGATCGCGGGCGGCGCGAACACGAACTCGACGAGCGTCGCCGCACCGGCGAGATAACCGCCAGTCGGGCCGAATGCGCGGCGCGCATACGCAAACGGGCCGCCCGCGTGCGGGATCGACGTCGTCAGCTCGGTGAAGCTGAAAATGAAGGTCGTGTACATCGCCGCGACGAACAGCGCGGTGACGACGAAGCCCAGCGTACCGGCGCTTGCCCAGCCGTAGCTCCAGCCGAAGTATTCGCCGGAAATCACGAGGCCGACCGCGATGCCCCACAGTTGCCAGGTCCCGAGCGTCTGCTGCAGCGCGGGCTGGCCGGACGACTTGGCGCCGGCGGCGGGCCGGCCATTCGACTCTGCTTTCATCGGACTCTCTCCTCAAAGGCGCCGGGGCCTGCCGGCCTGCGCGACTGAGAATCGATGCTAGAGAGTCATTAAACGACGTGTTATCGAAATTCGGCAAAGATCGCGGCTACCTCGGTACGTGGCCAGCCTAGACCCTCAAGGCTAGCAAAGAGATAGCGTGGATATCTCCGGCATACTTGACAGCGTCTTTTCGCTGGCTGATATGCTCGAATCATGCAACGCTTTCAAGCCTTCAAGTATGAACTGATGCCGACCGGCGAACAGCAGCGTCAGATGCGCTGCTTCGCCGGGGCGTGCCGTTTCGTCTTCAACAAGGCGCTGGCGTTGCAGCACGAGCGCTACGAACGCGGCGAAAAGAAGCTCGACTATGCCGGGCTGTGCAAGCTGATCACCGAATGGCGTAACGGCTCGCAGACGCCATGGCTCAAGGATGCGCCGACACATCCCCTGCAGCAGACGCTCAAGGATCTGGAGCGCGCGTACGCCAACTTCTTCGCCAAGCGTGCCGACCCTCCGCGCTTCAAAAAGAAGGGCCAGTCTGACAGTTTCCGCTATCCTGATCCGAAGCAGATCAAGCTCGATCAGGGAAACGGTCGTATCTTACTGCCCAAGCTCGGCTGGCTGCGCTACCGCAACAGCCGTGACGTGTTGGGCGCAGTGAAGCAGGTCACGGTATCGGCCAGCAACGGCAAGTGGCATGTGAGCATCCAGACCGAACGCACAGTCGAACGGCCTGTTCCCAACGGCGGCGCGGTCGGCATCGACCTGGGCATCGTCCGCTTTGCCACCCTCTCGGATGGCACGTTCTACGCGCCGCTGAACAGCTTCAGACGGCACGAGGCGGTATTGCGCCGTGCGCAGCAGGCGATGAGCCGCAAGTTGAAGTTCAGCAGCAACTGGAAGAAAGCGAAAAACCGCGTCCAGCGTATCCATGCCCGGATCGGCAACGCCCGCCGCGACTACTTGCACAAAGCCACGACCACAATCAGCCAAAACCACGCGATGGTGTGCATCGAGGATTTGCAGGTTCGGAACATGTCCAAATCGACGGCGGGTAGTGTCGTGCGACCGGGAAAGAACATTCGAGCCAAGTCCAGCTTGAATAAATCCATCCTCGATCAGGGCTGGTTCGAGTTCCGGCGCCAACTCGATTACAAGCTGGCGTGGAACGGCGGACATCTCATCGCCGTGCCACCGCAGAACACGAGCCGCACCTGCCCGCGGTGCAGACACGTGTCGGCGGGCAACCGGCGGAGCCAAGCACGATTCGAGTGCATGGATTGTGGTTTCGAGGAAAACGCCGATTTGGTCGGCGCGATCAATGTGCTCAGGGCGGGACACGCCCGTTGCGCCTGTGAAGTGAGCGACGCAGCAGGATCGCCAGCAGCAGGAACCCACTGAAGCGAGCTGTCTGCATAGGCAGTCAGACGCCGTAGGAATCCCCCGCCCTCAGGCGGGCGAGGATGTCAAATTTCGCTTACGGAAACGCCAGCTGCGGCTATTGCGAGCGCCATCCGGCCGCGCGAAGCGGCCGGTTCACCGATGCTTACTGGCCGCCGCTGCGCTGGTTGAACCAGCGGTCGAGCAGCTTGCCGGCCGCTTCGCGGCCGCCGAGGCCGAACGACAGCGCGACGGCCACCGCGATCGCGCCAAGCACGAGGCCGAACGCGAGCTGGACGATCTCGTTCGCGATGCCCATCGCGCGCAGCCCCATCGCGAACACGAGGCCGAGGATCGCGAATTGCGCGATGCGCGCGAACAGCACGCTGTGCTCGCGATCGGCCTGCTCGATCACGCGGCGCGCGAGGCCCGCGAGCCACACGCCGATCACGAGGATCACGCCGCCCATCAGCACGTGGCCGCCGAATTCGATGAACAGCGTGACGACGTCGCGCACCTGCGAGAAGCCGAGCCGGTTCGCGGCTTCGACCGACGCGAACAGCATCGCGAAGAACACGATCAGCCGCGCGACCAGCACCGACGGCTGCAGGATCCCCGAGAACACGCGTTCGACGCCGAGCACGGCCGGCAGCCCGTCGGCGCCGGCGGCTTCCAGCAGCTTCTGCGCGAGCGACGCGACGAAGCGCGCGAAGTAGAACGTGACGAGCACGATCACGATCGCCGCGACGATGTCCGGCACCGCGCCGAGGAACTGGTTCAGCATGTTGGTCGCGGGGCCCGAGATCGCGTCGATCTTCAGCGCGTCGAGCGCGGAGATCAGCGTCGGCACGAACACGAACACGTAGACCATCGTGCCGATCAGGCTCGACACGCGCACCGGCGTCGGGCTGTCGAGACGCTGCGTGAGGCGGTCGGCGCCGGCGGCGACGAGCAGGTTCGTCACGAGGCCGCGCAGCACGCGCGCGACGACCCAGCCGACGAAGCCGATCACCGCGGCCGCGAACAGGTTCGGCACGATCGCGAGCAGCTTGTCGACCATCCCCTGCACCGGCGACAGCAGCCCCGACAGCGCGAACGACGCGAGGATCGCCGGCAGGAACATCAGGATCACGAGCCAGAACAGCACGTCGCCGAGATAGCCGCTCATCGGCTGCATGCCCGCGCCTTCGGACAGCTTGTCGTCGATCTTGCTCGCCTTCAGCGCGCGGTTCGCGAGGCTGCGCAGCAGCGACGCGATAAGCCACGCGATCAGCGTCAGCGCCGCGCCGCCGATCAGGTTCGGCAGGTAGTTGACGATGTGCGTGACGAGCAGCGAGAACGGATTGGAGACCGCGTACAGGTTGAGCACGTTGAAGATGCCCACCGCGGTGACGAGCAGCACGAGCCAGAACAGGCCGCCGGCGATGATCCGCTCGACGTATGCGCCCTGGCCGGTGCTTTCGTTGATCCGCTGATCGACCTTCAGCGCGTTGAGCAGGCGCAGCGCGCCGGCCCGCACCACCACCGCGATCAGCCAGCCGATCACCAGGATGCCGATCGCGCCGGCGATCTTCGGCAGATATCCGCCTAGCGTGGTCTGCAGCGACGTGATGAAGCTGGAAGCATCCATTTCTTGTTCTCCCGAAAAGCGTGGCGTTGCGATTGAACATCGACGAACTACCTGCGTACTCCGAAAAACATATGTTGCCGCTCGAGCAACTTACCCGAGAAAAATGACGCCTTCACCCGATTTCACCGTCTTTAACTTTAGTTGTTGATCGCAGGGGGGCAAGACCCCATTTCGATGAAATAAAAAGGGCCCGATTTATCGGCCGCTACGCATTTCCGCAAGATTTATCCATTCGGGCCGTGCTACCGTGGCGTCGGTTCTTGCCCGGACACGTCGATGACAGTCGAAACGAAAACCGACAAACCCGCGTGGATCCGCTATGCGGCCAGCGTGGCACGCGTCCACGAGTACATCCGCGCGCACCTCGACGGCCCGCTCGACCTGAACCGGCTCGCCGAAGTCGCGTGCCTGTCGCCGTATCACTGGCAGCGCGTCTACCGGGCGCTGTACGGCGAGTCGATCGTGCTGACGGTGCGGCGGATGCGGATCGTTCGCGCGTCCGAGGATCTCGTGTGCACGGCGCGGCCGATCGACGAGATCGCGCGGCGCGCGGGCTACGGTTCGACGCACGCGTTCGCCCGAGCGTTTCGCGACGCCTACGGCGTACTGCCCGCGCAGCACCGGCGCACGGGCGTTCACCGGCCCATCTATCCGCTACAGAGAGGAGAGGAAGACATGTTCAAGCATGAAGTCGAGATCCGGCGCCTGCCGGAACTGCACGGCTACGCGGTGGCGCACACCGGCGCGTACATGAAGGTCGGCGACGCGTTCGCGCAGATCGGCGCGTGGGTCGGACAACACGGGCTGATCGGCCCGGGCGCGAAGATGATCGGCATTTTCTACGACGATCCGGACACGACGCCGGAAGCGCAGTTGCGCGCGAAGGCCTGCTTCACGCCGGCCGACGGTGCGCCGGACGTCGAGCCCGTGCCGCCCGTCGAACGCGCGACGGTAGCGGGCGGCGAATACGCGGTGCTGCTGCATACGGGGCCGTATGCGGACCTGAAGACGGCCTACCAGTGGCTCTACGGCGACTGGCTGCGTCACTCGGGCCGCGAAGCCGCCGACGCGCCGCCGTTCGAGCTGTACCTCAACACGCCGATGGATGCGGCGCCGGCCGACCTGCGCACCGAGATTTACCTGCCGCTGCGCTGATCGAAGGGCCGGTGCGCCGGCCCTGAAACGAAACGCGCCGGCCGGCGTTCACCCGCCGCCGGCCCGGATGGCAGGCACGCTCAGGCGGCCTGCGTCCCGCACCCTGGGCAGAAACGCGCGTCGGCTGCCAGCGCTGCGTGGCAGCGGCTGCAAGCCTTGCCGCGCTGCGACGCGCCGCACTGCGTACAGAAACGCGCATCCGCCGCATTGAGCGCGCCGCAGCCCGCGCACGCAAGCTGGCTCAGCGGCACGTTGCCGCCCTGGCCGCCATTACCGTCGGCTGGCGCCTGCCAGCCCCAGCCGTAACGATCGCGGCCGCGCGCGTCGTGGCCGCCGTGCCCGTCCCGGCGCTGCCCGCCGTGATGCCCGCCTCCGCTGCCGCTACCGCTGTTGCCGTGCCCGCCACCATGACCACCGCCGTGGCCGCCCAGGATTCGTTTCAGAAAACTCATCGCACGCTCCTCAACGCGTGGCCTGCGCGCCGCCGAACGCCCCGGAGGACGACAGCAGCCGCAAGCCGTTGGCGACGACGATCAGGCTCGCGCCCGCGTCCGCGAATACCGCCATCCACATCGTGCCGAGCCCCGCGACCGTGAGGCCGAGGAACACGATCTTCACGCCGAGCGCGAAGCCGATGTTCTGCACCAGCACGCGGTGCGTCGCGCGCGACAGCCGCACGAACGCGGGAATCTTGCGCAGGTCGTCGTCCATCAGCGCGACGTCGGCCGTCTCGATCGCCGTGTCGGTGCCCATCGCGCCCATCGCGAAACCGATGTCGGCCCGCGCGAGCGCCGGCGCATCGTTGATCCCGTCGCCGACCATCCCGACCGCGCCCGCGCCGCCGGCCGACAGTTCCTCGACCGCCGCGAGCTTGTCTTCGGGCAGCTGGTTGCCGCGCGCGTCGTCGATGCCGGCCTGCTGCGCGATCGCCTGCGCGGTGTGCGGGTTGTCGCCCGTCAGCATCGCGGTGCGGATGCCGAGCGCATGCAGGTCGGCGATCGCGGCGCGGCTCGTGTCCTTGATCGTGTCGGCCACCGCGAAGATGCCGAGCACGCGCGCGTCGTCGACCAGCACCACGACGCTCTTGCCCTGCCGCTCGAGCGCGTCGAGCTTCGTTTCGAGAGCCGGCGAGCAGCGCTCGAGCTCCTCGACGAGCCGGTGGTTGCCGAGCCAGTAGCGCGCGCCGTCGATCGTGCCGCGCACGCCGCGCCCGACCAGCGCTTCGAAGTCCTGCACATCGGCGAACGCCGCCGTTCCGGCGTCGCGCGCCGCGGCCGCGATCGCCTGCGACACCGGGTGATCCGAGCGCGCGGCAAGGCTCGCGCCGAGGTGCCGGACACGCTCGGCAGCGACGTCGGTCGCATGCGCGTCGAAGTCGGTCTGCACCGGCTTGCCGTGCGTGATCGTGCCGGTCTTGTCGAGCGCGAGCCACGCGAGCTTGCGCCCTTCTTCCAGATAGACGCCGCCCTTCACGAGAATCCCGCGCCGCGCCGCGGCCGCGAGCCCCGACACGATCGTCACCGGCGTCGAGATCACCAGTGCACACGGGCACGCGATCACGAGCAGCACCAGCGCGCGATAGATCCAGTCGTGCCACGCGCCGCCCATCACGAGCGGCGGCACCACGGCGACCAGCAGCGCGACCGCGAACACGATCGGCGTGTAGACGCGCGCGAACTGGTCGACGAAGCGCTGCGTCGGCGCCTTCGCGCCCTGCGCCTCCTCGACCGCGTGGATGATCCGCGCGAGCGTCGAGTTGGCCGCGACGGCCGTCACGCGGTATTCGAACGAACCCGCTTCGTTGATCGTGCCCGCGTACACGGCATCGCCGGCCGTCTTTTCGACGGGCAGGCTCTCGCCGGTGATCGGTGCCTGGTTGACCGTCGAGCGGCCCGCGACGACTTCGCCGTCCAGCCCGATCCGCTCGCCCGGCTTCACGCGCACGACCGCACCGAGCGCGACCTGCGCGGCCTCGATCGTGCGCCACGAACCGTCGGCATCCTGCACGGTCGCGGTGTCCGGCGCGAGCTGCATCAGGCCCTGGATCGCATTGCGTGCGCGGTCGAGCGACTTCGCCTCGATCAGTTCGGCGATCGTGAACAGCACCATCACCATCGCGGCTTCCGGCCACTGGCCGATCGCCATCGCGCCCGTCACCGCGATGCTCATCAGCGCGTTGATGTTCAGGTTGCCGTTGCGAATCGCGATCCAGCCCTTCTTGTACGTGGTGAGCCCGCACGCGAGCACCGCGACGAGCGCGAGCGCCGCCGACAGCCACACCGGCAGGCCGGCCCAGGTCGCCCCCTCGGACGCGATCGCGGCGACGCCCGCCAGCGCCAGCGGCCACCACGGCTTCGCGGGCGCGTCGGCGACGCGCGCCGCCGGTGCGCCGGCCGATGCGGCTTCGGGCGTCATCCCGAGCGTGCGGATCGCGCTTTCGATCGCCGGCTGGGCGCCCGGCACGTGCTCGACGGTCAGCATCCGCTGCATCAGGTTGAATTCGAGCGCCGACACCTCGCTCATCCCGCCGAGCTTCTTGCGGATCAGCGTTTCCTCGGTCGGGCAGTCCATCTGCATGATCCGGAACGCGGAGCGCACGTGGCCCGACGCGGTCGCCTGCGCGACCGGCAGCGGTGCGAGCGTCAGCGCGGCAGGCGCGCAGCAGTCTCCGGCCGCGTGGTCGTGGTCGTGGTCGTGCGCGGCGTGGTCGTGCGAGCACGACGTGCCGTGCACATGCGCGTCGCCGTGCGCATGATCGTGATCGTGGCCGTGATCCGCATCGTCATGCGCGGCATGGTCGTGGGAGCACGCGGCGCCGTGCCGATGCTCATCGCCGTGCGCATGATCGTGGTCGTGGCCCGCATCGCCGCGCGCAGCATCGTCGTGCGAACACGCGGCACCGTGCCGATGCGCGTCGCCGTGTGCATGGTCGTGATCGTGCCCCTCACCGCCGCCGTGGCTGTGATCATGGTCGTGGCCGCGCGATGCGGCGTCGCCGTGCGCGTGCTCGCCGGCCTCCGGCGCCGCGTCGGCAATGGTCGCCGCATGCGTGTCGCGCGTGTCGGCGCAGCACGTATCGGCGCCACCGGCATGACGGTGTCGTGGGTCGTGGGTACGCTGGGCGTCGGTCATGACAACCTCCTTTGTGGCTTGACGGTGTAGAGTTAACACCCTGAAGCCACTACAAGGTCAACCCTTACACGGGAGAAAGGCATGAAGATTGGCGAACTGGCCAAAGCGGCCCGCTGCACGCCCGAGACGATCCGTTTCTACGAGAAAGAGGGGCTGATGCCGGACGCGGAGCGCACCGACTCGAACTACCGCAACTACACCGACGTGCACGTCGAACGGCTGCGCTTCATCCGCAACTGCCGCGCGCTCGACATGGCGCACGACGAGATCCGAGCGCTGCTGCAGCTCACCGATACGCCGGCCGACCGCTGCGATTCGATCAATTCGCTGCTCGACGACCACATCGGACACGTCGACGCGCGCCTCGCGGAACTCACGCATCTGCGCGACCAGCTCACCGAATTGCGCCGCCAGTGTGTCGGCGAGCATTCGGTCGAGGATTGCGGAATCGTGCACGGTCTCGCCACGATGGAAACCGTCGCGCCGGCCGCGAAGCGCTCGCACCTGGGCTGAAACCCTTGTCAAATATGATAGTCTGATTGAGAATAGTTATATTCTTACTAGATATTGAATAACTATTCATGTCAACGAGTCGCCCGTCCCCGCTAGCGCTCGCGGTCCTCGCGACGCTCACCGAAGCACCGATGCATCCGTACGGGATGCTTCAGCAACTGAAGGCCCGCGGGTACGACGAAGTCGTCAACGTGCGGCAGCGCACGAGCCTCTACCAGACGATCGACCGGCTGCTGCGCGACGGCCTGATCGCCGTGCACGACACCGAGCGCGACGGCGCCTTTCCGGAGCGCACGCTGTATGCGCTGACCGAGGCCGGACACACGGCGGGCCAGACGTGGCTGCATGCGCTGCTCGCGGAGCCCGCGCGTGAATTTCCGGTGTTCGGCGCCGGCCTCGCGTTCCTGCCGCTGCTCGACGCAGAAGATGCGCGGCACCAGCTCGAACTCCGGATTGCCCGGCTCGACGCCGAGCGCGAGCGCCTGGAAGCGCTGCGCAACGCCGCGCAGGCCGACCAGGTGCCGCGCCTGTTCCTGCTGCAGAACGAACACGCGCTCGTGCTGCTCAATGCGGAACTCGACTGGGCGCGCAGCGTCGTCGAACACCTGAAGATCGGCGCGCTGCGCTGGGTGGACGGCTGACAAGTCACGAAGGCCGACTCCCGTCATAAACGGGAATCGCCCAGGTCAAAGCACCTTGCCGGGATTCAGGATGCCGCGCGGGTCCAGCGCGGCCTTCAGGCGTCGCATCAGCCCGATTTCCGCGTCGCTGCGCGTGTGCGCGAGATAGGGACGCTTGAGCACGCCGATCCCGTGCTCGGCCGACACCGAGCCGCCCATATCCCGCACCACCGCGTACACGCAGTGATCGAGCGCGTCGGCGTCCGCGTCGGTCATCCCGGCCAGCGACACGCCGATATGCACGTTGCCGTCGCCGACATGGCCGAAGAACAGGCACGTGAGCGCCGGCCAGCGCGCCCGCAACGCCGCCTCGCAGCGCTCGGCGAACGCGCCGAGTTCGCCCGTCGGCAAACTCACGTCGAAGTTGACGAGCTGCGGCAGCGCATCGATCGCGAGGCCTTCGCGCAGCGTCCACAGGTCGCGCGCCTGCCGCTCCGACGTCGCGAGCACCGCATCGTCGACGAGCCCCGCATCGATCCCCGCCGCGAGGCCGGTTTCCAGTGCCTCGTGCGCATCGCCGCCCGGCGCGCTCGTCGCGCACTCGATCAGCACCGCGAACCCGCCGTCGCCCGCGAACGGCGCAGTGACGCCCGGCGTATGACGCGCGACGTAGTCGTAGAACGCCGGCCACATCGCCTCGAAGCTGACGACCTCCGGCAGCATGCGCACGCGGTTCCACAATCCGACCACCGCGTCGTAGTCGCGCACGCGGCAGAGCGCGGTGGCCGGCGCGGCGAGCAACGGGTGCAGCCGCAGCACCGCGCGCGTGACGACGCCGAGCGTCCCCTCGCTGCCGATGAACAGCTGCTTCAGGTCGTAGCCCGCGTTGTTCTTCAGCATCCGGTTCAGCGACGACACGACCGTGCCGTCCGCGAGCACGGCCTCGAGCCCGAGCACCTGCTCGCGCATCATCCCGTAGCGGATCGCGCGCGTGCCGCCCGCATTGGTTGCGAGCATGCCGCCGATCTGGCACGAGCCGCGCGCGCCGAGATCGACGCCGAACGTGAAGCCCGCCGCGTCCGCGGCCTCCTGCACCGTCTGCAGCGGCGTCCCGGCGCGCACGGTCATCGTGCCGGCCGCCGCGTCGAGCGCTTCGATGCCCGCGAAGCGTTCCATCGACAGCACGACCTCGCCGCCGAGCGCGACCGCGCCGCGTGCGAGCCCCGTCAGCCCGCCTTGCGGCACAACCGGCTGGCCGAGCCGCGCGCACAGCGCGAGCGTGCGCGACACGTCGTCGACGCTGCGCGGGCGCACCAGCGCACGCGGCCGCACGCCGGCCGGTTCGTTGTACGCGGTGAAGTAACGCGGATCGATGTCGGCTGCGCGCGTGACGAGCGCGTCGCCCAGTTCGGCGACGAGCGCGGCGCCGAGCGCATCGTCGGACAGCGGCGCGCCGTCCTGTTCGCCGCTCACGGCGGCCGGGTTCGGGTTCGGCATCGCGCGCGGCCCCGCTTACTTCGTCGAGATGTCGATATCGCCGAAATACTTCAGGCCGAGCGACTTCACCGTGCCGTCCGCCTTCAGCTTGTCGATCGCCGCGTCGAGCTTCGCCTTCAGCGCGTCGTCGCCCTTGCGCAGGCCGAACGCGATGCCGCTGCCGAGGATCCGGTCGTCGTGCACGGGCTGGCCGACGAACGAGAAGCCCTTGCCGTCCGGGCGCGACAGGAAGCCGCGCTGGCCGGACGGTGCGAGCACGAGCGTCGCGTCGAGGCGGCCCGCCACGAGGTCCGCATACGCCTGGTTCTGGTCCTGGTACGCGACGACCGCGACGCCGGCCGGTTCCCAGTGCGCCTTCGCGAAGGTTTCCTGGATCGACGCCTGCAGCACGCCGACGCGCTTGCCCTTCAGCGCTTCGGGCGTCGGCAGCAGGCCGCTGCCGGTGCGCGCGATCAGCTGGGTCGGTACGCGATAGATGATCGTCGTGAAGTCGATCGCCTGGCGCCGCTGCTCGGTCGCGTTCATCGCCGAGTTGATCGCGTCGAACTTGCGGCCCTTCAGCGCGGGAATCAGGCCGTCGAACGAAGTCTCGACCCATTTGCACGACAGCTTCGCCGTCTGGCAGACGGCATTGCCGACGTCGATGTCGAAGCCCTGCAGGTCGCCGTTCGGCGCTTTCGATTCGAACGGCGGGTATTGCGCCTCGAGGCCGAAGCGCAGCGTTTGCGCGTCGGCGAGCGCCGCGCCGGAGCCGATTGCGCACGCGAGTGCGAATGCGAGTTTCAGGGTTGCCGTGTGCTTCATCGTGATCTCCTGGGTCGGGTCGATGCGACGTCCTCGTCGCCGGTTTCCGTACGGTTACAGCGAACGCAGCCGCCGCGCGCCTTCGACCAGCGTCGCGTCGTCCTTCGAAAAACTGAGCCGGATCACGCCGGCGTCGGTGCCGTCGGTATAGAACGCCGACAGCGGAATCGTCGCGACACGCGCGTCGCGGATCAGGCGCAGCACGAAATCGCTGTCGCTTTCGTCCGAGAAGTGCCGGAAGCGCGCGAGCATGAAGAACGAGCCTTCGCTCGGCAACAGCTCGAAACGCGAATCGGCCAGCTCGCGCGCGAGCAGGTCGCGCTTGGCCTGGTAGAACGCGGACAGGCCGAGATAGCTGTCCGGCCGCGCGAGGATCTCCGCGAACGCGACCTGCATCGGCGTGTCGGCCGCGAACACCATGAACTGGTGCACCTTGCGGATCTCGTCCATCAGCTCGGCCGGCGCGAGGCAATGGCCGACCCGCCAGCCGGTCACGTGGAACGACTTGCCGAACGACGACACGATCACGCTGCGCTCGGCCAGCTCGCGGTGGCGCGCCACGCTCTGGTGCTGCGCGCCGTCGAATACCACGTGCTCGTAGACCTCGTCGGACAGGATCACGATGCCGGTGTCGCGCGTGAGCTGCGCGAGCCGCTCGAGATCGTCGGCGGAGAACACGGTCGCGGTCGGGTTGTGCGGCGTGTTCACGATGATCATCCGCGTGCGCGGCGTGATCGCGGCAGCCACCTCGTCCCAGTTCACGCGGAAATGCTCGGGCGACAGCTTGATCGCGACCGGCGTCGCGCCCTGCAGCCGCACGATCGGCGCATAGCTGTCGAACGACGGCTCGAAATAGATCACCTCGTCGCCCGGATGCACGAGCGCGCTGATCGCCGCGTACAACCCTTCGCTCGCGCTCGCGATCACCGTGATCTCGGTCGCCGGGTCGTAGCGCGCGCCGTACAGCGCCTCGGTCTTCTCGGCGAGCCGCTCGCGCAGCGCCATCACGCCGGCCATCGGCGAGTACTGGTTGTGCCCGTCGCGCATCGCACGCGCGACGCCTTCGACGAGCGCCGGATCGGGCGCGAAATTCGGCGCGCCCTGCGACAGGTTCAACGCATCGTGTTGCGCGGCCAGCTGGCCGATCACCGTGAAGATCGTCGTGCCGACGTCGGGCAGTTTCGAACGGGGCGCGGTGGCGCTTCGCATGACTCCTCCTTCTGATGTCCTTCGAGCTGGCCCGCGCGACGCGCGCGGCCCTGCATCTGCCGCATGATTTAGCCCCAGCCAATATCGGCGGACAATCGAAAGTTCGTCATGGCGGCCATGCATTTTCCTCATGGCCCAAGGTATGAAGCATGCAGCGACAAGGCCGGCCTGCCGGCCTGACATGCGAATCAGGCATTACCCGTAGGGGATGCTACGCGCCCGCCGCCGCCAGATACGCGAGCAGCACGGCCCGCAGCTCGCCGCGCAACGCGGCGAAGTCGAGCGCGGGCCCGAGCGTCAGCAATGCCTGCGACAGGCCGCCGTAGCAGACCGTGTGCGCCATCCGCGCGAGCCCGT
The DNA here is from genome assembly GCF_025560745.1 of Burkholderia sp. S-53. Classification (NCBI taxonomy): domain Bacteria; kingdom Pseudomonadati; phylum Pseudomonadota; class Betaproteobacteria; order Burkholderiales; family Burkholderiaceae; genus Burkholderia; species Burkholderia sp. S-53. Next base: position 158,953 of record NZ_CP090483.1, on the reverse strand, counting down.
CGAGCCGCGCGGCCGGCGGCGGATCGGCCGCGTGCGCGAGCGCGTCGCGCCACAGCGCGACATACGCGTCGTAATGCCGGCGGTATGCGGCGAGCGGCGACACCTGCCGCTCCAGCGCGAACAGCGCGCCCCACAGCGCCGCGTCGGCGCCGATCGCGTCGACCTGCAGGTCGACGAGCGCCACGGCGAGTTCTGCCCGCGGCGCGCCGCGCAGCCGCTCTGCCGCATCGCGCAGCCGGTCGGCCATCGCCTGCACGTGCCGGTGGATGCAGAGCGCCGCGAGGCTCTGCTTGTCGCCGAAATACTCGTAGAAGGTGCCGATGCTCACGCCCGCGACGGCCGCGATCTCGCGGATCGTCGCCTTCGCGTAGCCGCGTTCGAGCAAAAGCTGAACGAACGCCTGCTGCAGCGCGTCGGAGCTCGCCTGCGCGCGCGACTGGCGCGGCCGGCGGCGCAACGCGGGCGCGGGTTGCGCCGCCGGCTGGCCGGGCGGCGCCGGAACCTGAACATGTCGCGGCGGCATATTTGCTACTCTGGAATTCAGCAGGGAATGCGTTTACCGGGAGCCGGAACCTGCGCCGAAGCGCCACCCGTGCTGCATGACGCCGGCCGCCCGCGAAGCCTGAGACCGGAGACCCTCTCGATGACCGAATCGACTCACGCCGTCACGAACCAGTTCGACGAACTGGTCGACTATAACCTCTTCGCGACGGATATCGCGCTGCGCGACGCGCTCGCCCGAGCGGGCGCCGACTGGGCCGTGCCGCAGCTCGACGCGTACGGCGCGCGGCTCGGCAGCGCCGACACCGCGCAACTCGCCGATGAAGCGAACCAGCACACGCCGGAACTGCACACGTTCGACCGGCGCGGCCGGCGCATCGACCGCGTCGATTTCCACCCGGCATGGCACACGCTGCTCGGCCAGTACCGCCATGAAGGCTTCGTGTCGCTCGCGTTCCGCGACACACGCCGCGGCCGCTGGGCCGCGACCGCGGCCGGCTTCTACCTGCACGGCCAGATCGAGGCCGGCACGCTGTGCCCGGCGACGATGACGCAGGCCGCGATTCCCGTGCTGCAGAAGGAGCCCGCGCTGTGGAACCTGCTGCACGACAAGCTCTACAGCGACGACTATGATCCGCGCGACGTGCCGGTCGCCGACAAGCGCTCGATCTGGTTCGGCATGGGGATGACCGAGAAACAGGGCGGCTCCGACGTGCGCGCGAACACGACGCTCGCGACGGCCGTCGGCGCGGGCGGGCGCGGCGGCGAATACCTGCTGCGCGGCCACAAGTGGTTCTTCTCCGCGCCGATGTGCGATGCGCACCTCGTCGTCGCGCACACCGAAGGCGGCAGCCCGTCGTGCTTCTACGTGCCGCGCTGGCGGCCGGACGGCACGAAAAACGCGGTCGAGATCCAGCGGCTGAAGAACAAGGTCGGCAACCGCAGCAATTCGAGCAGCGAGATCGAGCTGAACGACGCGTGGGGGATCATGCTCGGCGACGAAGGCCGCGGCATTCCGACCATCATCGAGATGGCCACCTACACGCGGCTGAACTGCGTGCTCGGCAGCGCGGCAATGCTGCGCCAGGGCGTCGTGCAGGCGATCGCGTATGCGCGGCAGCGCCACGCGTTCGGCCGCGCGCTCGCGGAACAGCCGCTGATGCGCACCGTGCTCGCCGATCTCGCGCTCGAAAGCGAAGCTGCGCTTGCGCTCGCGATGCGTCTCGCCGACGCGTTCGAACGCGACGACTCGCCGCGCGAACGCGCATGGAAGCGGATCGTCACGCCCGCCGCGAAATTCTGGGTCTGCAAGCGCGCGGTCGAGCTGACCGGCGAGGTGATGGAAGTGTTCGGCGGCAACGGTTATGTCGACGACGGCCCGATCGCGCGGCTGTTCCGCGAGGCGCCCGTCAACTCGATCTGGGAAGGCTCGGGCAACGTGATGTGCCTCGACGTGCTGCGCGCGGTGTCGCGCGAGCCCGACTCGGCCGCCGCGCTGTTCGCCGAACTCGCCGACCTCGGCGCGGGCGAACCGCGCATCCGTGCGGCGCTCGACGCGCTGCGCGCGATGCTCGCCGCGCCGGCCGACACGCTCGAAGCGTCGGGCCGCGTGTTCGCGCAGCGGCTGGCGCTCGTCGCGCAGGCGTGCCTGCTGCGCCGCGATGCGCCGGCGGCCGTCGCCGACGCGTTCGTCGCGACGCGGCTTGCCGCGCCCGACTGGGGCCGCATCGCGGGCGGCTTCGATCCGCACGCGATCGATGTCGCCGCGCTGCTGCAGCGCGCGTACCCGGCCTGACGCGCCCGCCTTCGCCTTCGTTCGCCCCGCCCGGAGCCCTGATGAACCTCGTCGCCGCCCTCGACCGCGCCGCCCGCGCGACGCCCGACAAGCCGTTCCTCGTCAGCGAATCCGCGACGATCACCTATGCCGCCGCGCGCGAGCGCTCGCATCGCGCGGCGGCCGTGCTGAGCGCGCTCGGCATTGCAGCCGGCGACCGCGTCGCCGCGATGTGCTTCAACACGCCGGCCTTCGTCGACCTGATGTTCGGCGTGTGGCGGCTCGGCGCGACGTTCGTGCCGGTCAACCACAAGCTGCAGGCGCCGGAAGTCGACTACGTGCTCGAACACAGCCGCAGCAAGGCGCTCCTGTTCGACGTCGCGCTCGCGCCGGTGGTCGAACGCCTCGTGCATCCGGCGCGGCGGCTCGTGACCGAAGGCGAACTCGACGGCATCCCGTGCTTCGACACGATGTGCGCGACGATGGACGGCCTCGCGGGCATCGAGCCCGCCGACGGCGACATCGCGCAGATCCTCTATACGTCCGGCACGACCGGCCGCCCGAAAGGCTGCGTGCACAGCCACCGCACCGTGACGCTCGCCGCGATGTCGGCGGCGCTCGCGACCGGCATCGGCCGCAATGAGCGCACGCTGATGGCGATGCCGATCTGGCATTCGTCGCCGCTCAACAACTGGTTCGGCGGCACGCTGTACGCGGGCGGCACCGTCGTGCTGCTGCGCGAATACCATCCGCTGCGCTTCCTGCAGGCCGTCGAGCGCGAGCGCGTGACGCTGTATTTCGGTGCGCCGGTGTCGTACACGCTGCCGCTCGACACGATCGACGGCTTCGCGGCGTACGACCTGTCGAGCGTGCGCGCGTGGCTGTACGGCGGCGGCCCGATCGGCGCCGCGCAGGCCGAACGGCTCGCGCGTGCATATCGCAGCGACGCATTCTTCCAGGTGTACGGGATGACGGAAACGGGGCCGGCCGGCACGACGCTGTATCCGGACGAGCAGATCGCGAAGGCCGGTTCGATCGGCCGCCACGGCGGCCCGGGCGTCGACCTGCGCGTGGTGCGGATGGACGGCGTCGATGCGCAGCCGGGCGAGACCGGCGAAATCTGGCTGAAGGCCGACAGCATGATGCTCGGCTATCTCGACGACGCGGCCGCGACGCGCGCCGCATTCGCGCCGGGCGGCTGGTATCGCAGCGGCGACATCGCGCGAATCGATCAGGATGGCTACCTGTTCATCGTCGACCGGCTGAAGGACATGATCGTGACCGGCGGCGAGAACGTCTATTCGAAGGAAGTGGAGGACGTGCTCGGCGCGCATCCGGACATCGTCGAAGCGGCCGTCGTCGGCGTCCCGCATCCCGACTGGGGCGAGACGGTCGTCGCGCACGTCGTGATGCGCGCGGGCGCGGTGCCCGACGCGGACGCGCTGCGCGCGTTCTGCGGCGAGCGGCTCGCCGCGTACAAGATCCCGCGCGAGTTCGCGTTCGCGCAGGCGCTGCCGCGCACGCCGACCGGCAAGCTGCAGAAGTTCCTGCTGCGCGTGCGCAAGGACGACTAGTGTCCTGTTCTGTTGTTAACTGATCTATGTTCACGTAGCATGTTGACGTCAACGGAACGGGAGACGTCAGCATGGCGATGGGACGACCGAAGGCGGAACTGGTGCTGAGCGAAGACGAGCGCTCTCAGCTGATGTCGATAGCACGTTCTCGTTCGATTTCGGCTGCGCTGGTCGCGCGGGCGCGCATCGTGCTGGCGGCTGCTGACGGCGAACCCAACAGCGCGATCGCGCAACGCCTGCAACTCACGCGTGCCACGGTGGGCAAGTGGCGTCTGCGGTTTCTGGAGCAGCGAATCAACGGACTCTATGACGAAGTACGCCCCGGCAAGCCACGCACGATCGACGACGAGCGGCTGGCTCAACTGATTCATAAGACCCTGCACACGAAGCCAGCAGATGGCTCCACTCACTGGAGCGTGCGCACGATTGCCGCCGAAACTGCCATCTCGCCAACGAGCGTGCACCGTTACTTCAAGCTGCTGGGTCTGCAACCGCATCGCAGCGAAAGCTTCAAGCTCTCGACCGATCAGTTCTTCATCGAGAAGCTGCGCGATGTGGTCGGCTTGTACTTGAGCCCACCGGAGAACGCCCTGGTGCTGTGCGTGGACGAGAAGAGCCAGTGTCAGGCGCTCGAGCGCACGCAACCGATGCTGCCGATGGGTTTCGGCTACGTCGAAGGCGTCACGCACGACTATGTTCGTCACGGTACCACCACGCTGTTTGCTGCACTGAACGTGCTCAATGGCGCCGTGCTCGCGACCTGCAAGCCACGTCATCGACACCAGGAATTCCTGTCGTTCCTGCGTGAAATCGACAAGGCTGTCCCGGCTGATCTCGACGTGCACTGCATCGTGGACAACTACGGCAGTCACAAGCATCCGAAGGTCAAGGCGTGGCTGGCAGCCCGCCCCCGCTGGCACATGCATTTCATCCCCACCTACAGTTCGTGGCTTAACCAGGTCGAACGCTTCTTTGCGCTGATCACTGACAAAGCGATCCGCAGAGGCTCGTTCAGCTCGGTCAAACAACTGATCAACCGTATCGATCAATTCGTCTCCCACTACAACGAAAACTGCAAACCGTTCGTCTGGACCGCGTCAGCCGATTCCATCCTCGAAAAGCTGCACAGACTTTGTTCGCGAATCAGCGGAACAGGACACTAGCGCCCGCCCGCGCAGATGAAAAAAGCCACCGAGCCGTCGGGCCCGGTGGCTTTTTCGCTTGATCGACCGGGCAGCGACACGCGCCGCCGCCCGCGATTCAAAGGCTGCTTACTTGCCGCCGATGCTCTTCAGCGGCTTCCACTCGCCCTTCTCGACCTTGTACATCGTGATGCCGCCGTTCTTCAGGTCGCCCTTCGCGTCATACGCGACGTGCGTCGACGTGACGCCCGCCATGTCGCTCTTCGCGAGCACCGGCAGGTACTTCGCCGGATCGGTCGAATCGGCCTTCTTCATCGCGTTGAGCATCGCCATCGCGCCGTCGTATGCGTACGGCGAGTAGGTCTGCACTTCTTCGCCGAAGCGCTTCTTGTACTTGTCGGCGTATGCCTTGCCGCCGGGCATCTCTTCGAGCGGGAGACCTGCCAGCGAAGCGATCGTGCCTTCCGACGCGTTGCCCGCGATCTTCAGGAACGTCGGCGTCTTCACCATTTCGCCGCTCATCAGCGGTGCCGCGATGCCGAGCGCCTTCATCTGCTTGACCATCGGCGCTGCCTGCGAATCCGCGCCGCCGTAGTAGACGAGATCCGGCTTGGCCGCCTTCAGCTTGGTCAGGATCGCCTTGAAGTCGACAGCCTTGTCGTTCGTGAACTCGCGGTCGACGATCGTCGCGCCGCCGGCCTTCGCGGCCTTCTCGAACTGGTCGGCGAGACCCTGGCCGTAGGCCGTGCGGTCGTCGACGATCGCGATCTTCTTCATGCCGAGATCCTTCGACGCGAACGCGCCGGCCACGGAGCCCTGCTGCGTGTCGGACGTCATCATGCGGAAGGTCGTCTTGTAACCTTGCTGCGTGTATTCCGGCGCCGTCGCCATCGCGATTTCCGGAATGCCCGCGTTCGCGTAGATGCGCGATGCCGGGATCGTCGTGCCCGAGTTGAAGTGGCCGAGCATGCCCTTGATGCCGTCGTCGACGAGCTTCTGCGCGACCGTCGTGCCCGTGCGCGGGTCAGCCTGGTCGTCCTGCGTGCTGAGCACGAACTTCACGGGCTTGCCGCCGATCTTCGGGTTCGTCGCGTTGAAGTCTTCCAGCGCGAGCACGATCCCGTTCTGCATATCCTTGCCGTAGTGCGCCTGCGCGCCCGTCATCGGCCCTGCGTAACCGATCTTCACGTCATCCGCATGGGCCGTCCCCGCCAGCGACATGACCGCGACGAACGTCGCGCCTGCCACCTTTTTCATCGTGTGTTGCATAGCATCTCCTTGGTACCAGGGTAAATGGAGCGGCTTCGGGATCGCCTTGCCGCTTCCTTTGTTTGATCCGAACGGCAAGGATGGTCAGCCGATCGTCATCAAATTCGCATTGCCGCCCGCCGCGGCCGTATTCACGCTCACCGAGCGCTCGGTCAGCAGCCGCTCGAGCGCGTAGTCTTCCGCATCGCCGTTCTCGAATGCACCCACCGACACGCCCTGCACCGACACGATCGGGCCCGGCCGCTGCGCGACGTCCTTCACGAGCGTCTGCAGTTCGTCGCTGTCGCCTTCGAACAGCACCGCGTCGAACGCCACGTCCGCCTGCTTGCGCACGGCCGCGTGCGCTTTCAGCGACGCCGGCAGCGCGGCGACGAGCGCCTCGCCGGCCGCGCCGGCGAACAATGCGCGGTTGGCCGTAGCCAGCACCGCCGCGAACTGCGCGCGCGCACCGCCCGGCGTCGCCGCGACACACAGCACCGTGCCGCGCGGGCCGAGTGTATACGTGTTTCGCTCGCCCGTCGGGCCGGTCAGCACCGCGGTCGCGCCGGCCGGCACCTGCGCGAGATAGCCGTCGCAACGCGCGGCCAGCACCGGCTCGCGCTGCTCGATCAGCCAGTCGCGCAGCGTCGTGAGCGCCGCCGCCGGATTGCCGCGCGCGTCGCCTTCGACCGCGCCGTCCGCCATCAGCGTCTGCGCGAGCGAGCGCGGCAGGCCCGACGGACGCGTCGCGAGCAGGCGCTGCAGGTACAGCGCGCCGCCGGCCTTCGGGCCCGTGCCCGACAGCCCTTCACCGCCGAACGGCTGCACGCCGACCACCGCGCCGATCACGTTGCGGTTCACGTAGATGTTGCCCACGTGCGCGTTCGAGATCACGTGCGCGATCGTCTCGTCGATCCGCGTGTGGATGCCGAGCGTCAGGCCGTAACCCGTTGCGCGGATCTGCTCGAGCAGCTTGTCGAGCTGGCTGCGGCGATAGCGCACGACGTGCAGCACGGGGCCGAACACTTCGCGCTTCAGCTCGTCGATGCTGCCGATCTCGACCAGCGTCGGCGGCACGAACGTGCCGTGCGCGCACGCATCGGGCGCCGGCAGTTGCGTGACCGCGTGGCCCTTGTCCTTCATCGCCGCGACGTGCGTGTCGATCGTCTGCTTCGCTTCGCCGTCGATCACCGGGCCGACGTCCGTCGACAGCCGGTCGGGGTTGCCGAGCGCGAGTTCGTGCATCGCGCCCTTGAGCATCGTCAGCGTGCGGTCCGCGACATCGTCCTGCAGACACAGAACGCGCAGCGCCGAACACCGTTGACCGGCCGAGTCGAACGACGACTGCATCACGTCCGCGACGACCTGCTCCGCGAGCGCCGACGAGTCGACGATCATCGCGTTCTGGCCGCCCGTTTCCGCGATCAGCGGGATCGGCTTGCCGTCCGGATCGAGGCGCGCGGACAGCGTCTTGTTGATCAGGCGTGCGACTTCGGTCGAGCCCGTGAACATCACCGCACGCGTGCGCGGATCGGCGACCAGCGCCGCGCCGACGGTTTCGCCGTCGCCCGGCAGTAGTTGCACCGCGCCGGCCGGCACGCCGGCCTCGCGCAGCAGGCGCACCGCTTGCGCGGCGATCAGCGGCGTCTGTTCGGCCGGCTTCGCGAGCACCGTGTTGCCGGCGGCGAGCGCCGCCGCCACCTGGCCCATGAAGATCGCGAGCGGGAAGTTCCACGGGCTGATGCAGACCACGGGCCCGAGCGGACGGTGCGTGTCGTTCGAGAATTCGTCACGGATCTGCGCGGCGTAGTAGCGCAGGAAGTCGACGGCTTCGCGGATCTCGGCGATCGCGTTCGGCAGCGACTTGCCGGCTTCGCGCACGATCAGGCCCATCAGCGTGTGCATCTGCGCTTCGAGCAGGTCGGCGGCACGCACCAGGCAATCGGCGCGCGCGTCGACCGGCGTCGCCTGCCAGATCGGCGCGGCGGCCACCGCGTGCGCGAGCGCCGCGCTCACGTGTTCGGCCGTCGCTTCGCTGACCGCGCCGACCGTGTCGCGCTGGTCGGCCGGGTTGCGCACGTCGCGGGCCGGCGCGGCGGCGAGCGCGTCGTCGGCGAGCATCGGCGCCGCGCGCCACGGGAAATGCGCGCTCGCGAGCAGCGCGGACGACAGCGACGCGAGGCGGTGTTCGTTCGACAGGTCGAGGCCCATCGAGTTGGGACGCTCGTCGCCGTACAGGTTGCGCGGCAGCGGGATCTTCGCGTGCGGCGCGCCGAGCGGCACGACCTTCATCGCTTCGTCGACCGGATCGGCGACCAGCTCCTTCACCGGCACGGTCTTGTCGGCGATGCGGTTCACGAACGACGTGTTCGCGCCGTTTTCGAGCAGGCGGCGCACCAGGTACGCGAGCAGCGTCTCGTGCGTGCCGACCGGCGCGTAGACGCGGCACGGACGGTTCAGCTTGTCGCGGCCCGTGACTTCCTCGTACAGCGGCTCGCCCATCCCGTGCAGGCACTGGAATTCGTACTGGCCCGGGTAGTAGTTCTGGCCCGCGAGCTGGTAGATCGCGGCCAGCGTGTGCGCGTTGTGCGTCGCGAACTGCGGATAGACGGCGTCGGGCGCCGCGAGCAGCTTCTTCGCGCATGCAAGGTACGACACGTCGGTGTAAATCTTGCGCGTATAGACCGGATAGCCTTCGAGGCCGTCGACCTGCGCGCGCTTGATCTCGCTGTCCCAGTACGCGCCCTTCACGAGGCGGATCATCAGGCGGTGACGGCTGCGGCGCGCGAGATCGATCAGGTAGTCGATCACGAACGGGCAGCGTTTCTGGTAGCCCTGCACGACGAAGCCGATGCCGTTCCAGCCCGCGAGATCCGGATCGAAGCACAACGCCTCGAGCAGGTCGAGCGACAGTTCGAGACGGTCGGCTTCTTCCGCGTCGATGTTCAGGCCGATGTCGTAGCGGCGCGCCAGCAGCGCGAGCGCGCGCACGCGCGGCAGCAGCTCGCTCATCGTGCGGTCCTGCTGCGAGCGCGAGTAGCGCGCGTGCAGTGCCGACAGCTTGATCGAGATGCCCGGGCCTTCGTAGATGCCGCGGCCGCCGGCCGCCTTGCCGATCGCGTGGATCGCCTGCTCGTACGACGCGTAGTAGCGCTGCGCGTCCTCTTCGGTCGTCGCCGCTTCGCCGAGCATGTCGTACGAGTAGCGGAAGCCGCGCGCTTCGTATTTGCGGCTGTTGGCCAGCGCTTCGGAGATCGTCTCGCCGGTGACGAACTGCTCGCCCATCAGGCGCATCGCCATGTCGACGCCCTTGCGGATCAGCGGCTCGCCGCCGCGGCCGATCAGGCGCGTGAGCGCCGACGACAGCCCCGCTTCGCTGTTGGTCGTCACGAGCTTGCCGGTGATCATCAGCCCCCAGGTCGCCGCGTTCACGAACAGCGACGGCGCGTGGCCGACGTGCGAACGCCAGTCGCCCTTGCTGATCTTGTCGCGGATCAGCGCATCGCGCGTCGCGCGATCGGGAATGCGCAGCAGCGCTTCGGCGAGGCACATCAGCGCGACGCCTTCCTGGCTCGACAACGAGAACTCGTGGATCAGCCCTTCGACGCCGCCGCCCGAGCTTTTCTCGCGCAGCGCCTCGACGAGCTTCGTCGCGAGCGCCTGCACGTCCGCCTGCAGGTTCGCGGGCAGGCGCGCCTGGCCGAGCAGGAACGGCACGCATTCCGGCTCGGGGCGGCGATACGCGGCCGTGATCGCCGCGCGCAGCACCGATTGCGGCTGCACGTTCTGCGCGAACTCGAGGAACGGATGCGGCGAGTTGTCGTCGTCGCCGTCCGCAGCCTGACCGTCGGCGAGCTCCGTGACACCGCTGTGGCCCGACAGCTCCGGCGGCAGCTGGCCGTGCTCGATCCGCTCGAGATACGCGAAGATCGCCTGCTTGATCAGCCAGTGAGGAGTGCGCTCGAGACGCGCGGCTGCGTCCTTGAGGCGCGAGCGGAGGAGGTCGTCGACTTTGACGCCGAGAGTCGTGCTTGCCATGGTGGGTTCGTGCGCCGGTGCGAGCCCGGCAATGTGGTGTGAGAGGATGCGCGAAATCCTACGGCACGCAATAAAAAGGTGCAACCAAATTGAGAGATGGGTTGCACCCTCAGGTTAGTCAATATAATCAGCCACTTAGAAGGTTGCAACCTAGGGGTTGCCCGTGGTCGGAGGATCGGTGTTTTCCCTGATCGGGCCGATTCGACATGCGCGTGCAACCTCCGGCGCATATGGAAGCGGACGGAAACGGGTTGCACTGGGTGTGGCGGCGAGCGTGCCGCCGGGGTATGCGCGCGTGACGACAGACAGTTAGGAGAGGCCCGGCGCCCCGGGATTCAACGCAACGACGCGCCGCGCGACGGTTGCGCAGGCGCCGTTCAGATATCCAGCGGATCGACTTCGACGCTCCATCGCAGCACGCCCTTCAGTGCGCGCAGCTCCGGCTGCCATGCGCGCAGCGCATGCTGCAGCGCCGCCCGCGACGCGCTTTCGAGCAGCAACTGCGCGCGGTGGACGTTCGCGACCTTGACGATCGTCATCGGCACCGCGTCGTACACGGTCACGCGATCGGCGCCCGGCAGCCCCGGCAACGCGGCCGCGGCCTGCAGCAGGAACGCGAGCGCCGCGTCGAGCGTGCGCCCTTCGGCGCGCAGCAGCGCCTGGTAGACGAACGGCGGCAGGTGCGCATCGCGGCGCTCGCCGAGCGTCGAATTCGCGAAGCCGACGTAATCCTGCCGCCCGAGCGCGTGATACAGCGCGTGACGCGGGTAGCGTGTCTGCACCATCACCTCGCCCGGCAGCCCGGCGCGGCCCGCACGGCCGCTCACCTGCATCAGCTGCGCGAACAGCCGCTCGCTCGCGCGGAAGTCGTGCGAGAACAGCGCGGTGTCGGCGTTGAGCACGCCGACAAGCGACACGCGCTGGAAGTCGTGCCCCTTCGCGATCATCTGCGTGCCGACGAGGATGTCGACCTCGCCCGCGTGCACGTCGGAAAAGAGCGCCTGCGCGCTGCCCTTGCGGCGCGTGCTGTCCGCGTCGATCCGCAGCACGCGCGCGCCCGGCACGGCCTCGGCGAGCGCCTCCTCGATGCGCTGCGTGCCGCGCCCGAGCGGCGCGATGTCGACGTTCCCGCACTCTGGGCACGACCGCGGAATGCGCGCCTCCCAGCCGCAGTGGTGGCAGCGCAGCGCATGCTCGGGCTTGTGCAGCACGACGTACGCGCTGCAGCGCGGGCAGCCCGCGACCCAGCCGCATGCGTCGCACGCGAGCTGCGGCGCGTAGCCGCGCCGGTTCAGGAACACGAGGCTTTGTTCGCCGCGCTCGAGCCGCCCCTTCAACCCGGCGACGAGCGGCCCCGACAGCCCGCCCAACGACGCGCGCCCGCGCCGCCGTTCCTCTTCGAGATCGATCAGCCGCACGGTCGGCAGCGTCGCGTCGGCCACCGCGCGGCGCGACAGCGTGACGCGCGTATAGCGGCCCTGCTCGGCCTGCCACCAGCTTTCGAGCGACGGCGTCGCCGAGCCGAGCACGACCGTGATGCCGAGCTGCTTCGCGCGCCACACGGCGAGATCGCGCGCCGAATAGCGCAGCCCTTCCTGCTGCTTGTACGCGGGCTCGTGCTCCTCGTCGACGACGACCAGCGCGAGCGTCGGCATCGACGCCAGCACCGCGAGGCGCGTGCCGAGCACGATCCGCGCGCGGCCCGTGTGCGCGGCGAGCCAGTTGCGCGCGCGCTCGCCCTCGGCGAGCCCGCTGTGCAGCGTGACGATCGCGTCGTCGGCGAGCGCACCCGCGAAGCGCGCGCGAAACGCGGCCTCGAACTGCGGCGTCAGGTTGATTTCGGGGACGAGCACGAGCGCCTGCGCGTCCGGCCGCGCATCGAGCAGCGACGCGAGCGCATGCAGATAGACCTCGGTCTTGCCGCTGCCCGTCACGCCATGCAGCAGGAACGGCGCGAAGCCCTGCGCGGCGCGGATCGCGTCGAGCGCCTCGGCCTGCTGGTCGGTCAGCGCCGGCGGCACAGCTCGTCCACCGGTTGTCGACAGGTTATCCACAGCTTTGGGCACAGGCGCGTCGGCCCAGCCGATCTCCTCGACGTCGACCCAGCCGCGCGCCGCCCAGTCGTCGAGCGTCGCGGCCGCCTTCGGATGCAGCGCGCGCGCATCGGGCAACCCCAGCGAGCCGGTGTCGACGAGCGCCTGCGCGAGCCGTCGCAGCGCTGCCCCGCGTGCAGGCAACGCATCGGGCAGCGCCGCGCGGCCGGCTTCCGTCGGCCGGTAGCGGACCTCGGGCGCCAGCAGCCGCCCCCAGCGTCCGGCGTCGCGCAGCGCCTGCGGCAGCGCCGGCAGTGCAACCTCGCCGCGCCCGCGCTGATAGTAGTCGGCCGCGAACGACACGAGCGCGAGCCAGTCCGCCGACAGCGGCGGCAGGTCGGTACAGATCGCGTCGATCGCGCGCAGCCGCGACGGCGGCACGTCGGTGTGAGTCGTCACTTCGCAGACGAGCCCGACGGCCTGCCGCTTGCCGAATGGCACCTGCACGAGCGTGCCGGGCACGGGCGCCGGTTGCGCATCGCAGCGGTAGTCGAACAGGGTCGCGAGCGGATGGTCGAGTGCGACGCGCAGGTAGGTGCCGTCCATCACGGTGCTCCGGCAGCGGTACGCGCCGCGTGGACGGCCTGCATCCGCGCCCGCATCACGGCAGCGGACTTAAAGTAAAACTTCAGATTCGGCGCTAAGTTTTGGATTCGCATTAGGAATCGCCGTATACCCTGCCCAGCCTGTGGATAACTTTGTTGAGAACTCGCCGTTCAATGGCCGCAACGCGCGCGGGGCCGTGCTTTCCGCTGTTTTCCGCCGCTTGCGGCGGTGCCCCGCGGAGCCTTATTCCATAAGGCTGCTATTCAAATTACCAAACCATAGCCAGACAATTTGACCGATACGGGGCTCTACCGCGCTGCAACGTGGAAAATGTGTATAAGTCAAGTCTTGACAAGCAACGAATCGGCAACCGGTGCGGGGTTGCGCCCTGTTTAGTACCAATAGCGAAACGCTGTCACCCCGCAGTGCAGCATGACAGCGCTTGCGTTCAGCCCGCGGCTCCGCTACGGATTGCGCGGCTGTGGTTGTGCACCTCGTCGACGAGTTCGGCCACGTGATCGGGCGACGTAAATTGCGAGATGCCGTGCCCGAGGTTGAACACGTGGCCCGGGTGGTTGCCGTAGCTGTCGAGCACCGCGCGCGCCTGTTCGCGCACCGCGGCCGGCGGCGCAAACAGGATCGTCGGGTCGAGGTTGCCCTGCAGCGCGACGCGCCCCGCGACGCGCTCGCGCGCGGTGCCGAGATTGACCGTCCAGTCGAGCCCGACCGCATCGACGCCGGTCGACGCGATCTCCTCGAGCCACAGCCCGCCGCCCTTCGTGAACGTGATCACCGGCACGCGCTCGCCGTCGTGCTCGCGCTTGAGCTGCGCGACCACGCGACGGATGTAGTCGAGCGAAAAGCGCTGGTACGCGCCGTCCGCCAGCGCGCCGCCCCATGTATCGAAAATCATCACGGCCTGCGCGCCCGCTTCGATCTGCGCGTTCAGGTACGCGGCCACCGCCTGCGCGTTCACGTCGAGGATCCGGTGCATCAGGTCGGGGCGCGAATACGCCATCGACTTCACCGTGCGGAAATCGTCCGACCCGCCGCCTTCGACCATGTAGCACGCGAGCGTCCACGGGCTGCCCGAGAAGCCGATCAGCGGCACGCGCTGGCGGCCCTGGCCGTCGGTCAGCGCGCGGCGGATCTCGCGCACGGCGCCGGTCACGTAGCCGAGCGTGGCTTCGATGTCCGGCACCGCGAGCTTCGCGACATCGGCCTCGGTGCGCACCGGATGCGCGAACTTCGGGCCTTCGCCGACCTGGAAGTCGAGGCCAAGGCCCATCGCGTCCGGAATCGTCAGGATGTCCGAGAACAGGATCGCGGCGTCGAGCGGGAAGCGCTCGAGCGGCTGCAGCGTCACTTCGGTCGCGTAGTCGGGATTCTTCGCGAGACCGAGGAAGCTGCCGGCGCGCGCGCGCGTCGCGTTGTATTCGGGCAGGTAGCGGCCGGCCTGGCGCATCAGCCAGATCGGCGTGTAGTCGGTCGGCTCGCGCAGAAGCGCACGCAGGAAGGTGTCGTTGAGCAGGTTATGGGCCACGGTAGGAGCGACGATGCGAAGGCAAAGCGGCATTTTACCGGACAGCCGCCTTCAGGCTGCGCATGCCGATGCGATGGCGGCCATATGACGCGCGCGATGGCTCCGTTATGATCGGACGCTCATATCGAACCAAACGAAGGAGGAGACCGATGAAACCATTCGCCACGCTCGCCGCGGCCGCGTTGCTCTGCTGCGCCGCCGCGCACGCGCAGACCGGCGCGGGCACCGCTGCAACCGCGCCGGGCGCCGGCTCGCGGCTCGACGACGTGCTCGCGCGCGGCACGCTGCGCGTCTGCACGACGGGCGACTACAAGCCGTATTCGTACTACCGCGCGGACGGCCGCTTCGAAGGCATCGACATCGACATGGCCGAATCGCTCGCGAAGTCGCTCGGCGTGAAGACCGACTACGTGAAGACCAGCTGGCCGAACCTGACCGGCGATTTCGTCGCGAAATGCGACATCGCGGTCGGCGGCGTATCGACGACGCTCGAGCGTCAGAAGCGCGTGTTCTTCACGCAGCCGTACGTCATCGACGGCAAGGCGCCGATCGTGCGCTGCGCGGACGCCGACAAATACCAGACCGTCGCGCAGATCGACCGGCCCGAAACGCGCGTGATCGTGAACCCGGGCGGCACCAACGAACGTTTCGCGAAACAGTACTTCACGCACGCGAACCTGAGCGTCTATCCGGACAACGTGACGATCTTCAAGCAGATCCTCGCGGGCAAGGCGGACGTGATGGTGACGGATGCGTCCGAGACGCTGCTGCAGCAAAAGCTGAATCCGGGGCTGTGCTCGGTGCATCCGGACAAGCCGTTCCAGTTCGGCGAGAAGGCGTACATGGTGCCGCGCGGCGATGTCGCGTTCCAGCAGTACGTCGACCAGTGGCTGCATCTCGCGCTGTCGACCGGCGAATACCAGGCGATTTCGGACAAATGGCTGAAGTAAGCGGGTCCGTATGCGGCGGCCGATAACGGGCATCGACCCCGTGTCGGCTGCCCGCTGACATCGCTGAGCGACGGCGGCCGACCTGCCGCCGTTACATATCGGCGCCGCACGCCGACGACCCGCTGCCGGCGCGAAATCCCCCGAATCGGCCGAACGGCCGACTTCCGCGCATTCCGATCACGTTTCAAAATCTTTCCGACGAATGAATCGTCATGCGCGGTATCTGCCGCGCGGCGCACTTTCTCGCGTGTAATTCGGCAATTCATCGTGCCCGATACGCATGAAAAACGCGTCGTGCGCATGCGCTGAAAACGCTGCGGAAAATATGGGTAAAAATGACCTTTTTCAGGGCCCCGAAAACAGCAAAAAATCCCGGAAAGCCTTATCTGGCGGGCGTTACAACCTGAAACACTTTGTTACCGCGACGGGTCATTAATTCGCCCACAATGGCCTCAACGGTTTCAACACGGATGCGGTCTCGTGTGCCAAGTGTGAGCGGACGCGAAGCGCTGCGAGCCAGTCGGTCACGTACCGAAGCCCTTCCCAGGGGCATCCCTGTTGGAGTCGTTTCCGGCCCCCCGCCGGATCCGGTTTCATCTTTGGTCTCCTCGCGCTAACCCCGTAGCGTGTGGTTTTTAGCGGGCTAATAAGCCCGCTTTTTTTCGTCCATCGAAAACGCAACGGCCCGCGGGCCGCCGCGTTCGTCCCGCCGACGCGTCATGCGGTCTTCTGCACGTCGAGCTTCAGTTCCTCGATCATCCGGTCGCGCATCACGAACTTCTGCACCTTGCCCGTCACCGTCATCGGCAGCTCGTCGACGAAGCGGATATAACGCGGAATCTTGTAGTGCGCGATCTGCCCGTTGCAGAACGCGCGCACGTCGTCCTCGGTCATCTGCTCGTCCGCGCGCAGCACGATCCACGCGCACAGCTCCTCGCCGTATTTCGCATCGGGCACGCCGAACACCTGCGCGCTCTGGATCTTCGGATGCCGAAACAGGAATTCCTCGATCTCGCGCGGATAGACGTTCTCGCCGCCGCGAATCACCATGTCCTTCAGGCGCCCGACGATGTTGCAGTAGCCGTCCGCGTCGAGCGTCGCGAGGTCGCCCGTATGCATCCAGCCATCGACCAGCACCTCGCGCGTCTTCGCGTCGTCGTCCCAGTAGCCGAGCATCACCGAATAGCCCTTCGTGCACAGCTCGCCTGTCGCGCCGACCGGCACGATGTCGCCGTTCGGGTCGACGATCTTCACTTCGAGATGCGGCTGGATGCGCCCGACCGTCGTCGTGCGCTTCTCGAGCGGATCGTCGGTCGAGCTCTGGAACGACACGGGGCTCGTCTCCGTCATCCCGTACGCGATCGTGATCTCCGACAGGTGCATCTGCGACACGACGCGCTTCATCGTCTCGATCGGGCACGGCGAGCCGGCCATGATCCCGGTGCGCAGCGTCGACAGGTCGAATGTCGGGAACTCGGGATGATCGAGCTCCGCGATGAACATCGTCGGCACGCCGTGCAGCGCGGTGCAGCGTTCGTCGGCCACGGCCGCGAGCGTCGCGACCGGGTCGAACGCTTCGCCCGGGAACACCATCGCCGCGCCCGTCGACACGCACGCGAGCACGGCCAGCACCATCCCGAAGCAGTGATACAACGGCACCGGAATGCAAAGCGAATCCTGCTCGGTGAAACGCATCGCCATCGCGATCGAGCGCGCGTTGTTGACGACGTTGCGGTGCGTGAGCGTCGCGCCCTTCGGGCTGCCCGTCGTGCCGCTCGTGAACTGGATGTTGATCGCGTCGGTGGCCTTGAGCGTCGCGCCGATCGCATCGAGCAGCGCGGGGTCGACGGCCTGGCGGCCGCGCGTCATCACGTCCGCGAAGCGGAACATGCCGGCCGGCGCGACGTCGCCCATCGATACGACCGTGCGCAGGCTCGGCACGCGCGCCGCATGAAGGTCGCCCGGCGTCGCGGTCGCGAGCTCCGGCGCGATGGTCTGCAGCATCTCGACATACGCCGACGACTTGAAGCGCTCGGCCGCGATCACGGCCTTGCAGCCGACCTTGTTCAGCGCGTATTCGAGTTCCGACAGCCGGTAGGCCGGATTGATGTTGACGAGCACCGCGCCGATCCGCGCGGTCGCGAACTGCGTGAGCAGCCATTCGCTGCGGTTCGGCGACCAGATGCCGACGCAGTCGCCCTTCACGATCCCGAGCGCGGCGAGGCCGGCCGCGAGCACGTCGACCTCGTTCGCGAATTCGCGCCAGGTCCAGCGTACCTGCTGCTCGCGGAACACGACCGCCGGACGATCGGGAAAGCGGCCGGCGGTATCGCGCAGGAACCGGCCGATCGTCGCTTCGGACAGCGGCACGTCGGTCGCGCCGCGCACGTACGACAGTCCGTTTTCGGGCGCGATCAGCGCCCCCACGCCAAGGTCTGCTGCCATGAATGTCTCCGTCTTTTGGTCTGATCGGCGCGCGTGCGCCTGCGGCGCCCGCCTCCGTCGCCGCAATCGCGACGGGCGGCCTCAGCGCAGATGATGACGCGCTCCGCTGACGACACTCTGACATCGAATCGCGGCGGACGGACGAAATAGCACGACCGGACGAAACACCATGGCACGCAAACGACAGACGAAAAAAAAGCAGCCCGAAGGCTGCTTTCTTTCGCGGGATACGCGGCGCGGCTCAGTGCCGGCTGCGAATCTTCGCCAGACGCTGGATCGCCTCGAGCTGCGCCATCGCGGTCGCGAGCTCGGATTGCGCCTTCGCGAGGTCGAGATCCGACTTCGCGTTCTGCAGCGTTTCCTCGGCGCGCTTGCGCGCTTCCTCGGCTTTCGCCGCGTCGAGGTCCTTGCCGCGGATCGCGGTATCGGCGAGCACCGTCACGGCGCCCGGCTGCACTTCGAGAATGCCGCCCGCGACGAATACGAATTCGTCGTTGCCGCCCTCGACTTCGATGCGCACCGCACCCGGACGAATCCGCGTGATCAGCGGCGTGTGGCCCGGCAGAATACCCAGCTCACCCGTTTCGCCCGGCAGCGCGACGAATTTCGCCTCGCCCGAGAAGATCTGCTCTTCCGCGCTGACGACGTCTACTTTGATGGTTGCCATATCGACTCCTGTCGGCGGGAGTTAGTGCTTCAGCACTTACTCCCGCCCCATGCCGCGGTTGGCAAGAGTTGGCGCTTCAGCGCTTACTCTTGCCCTGCGGCGGTCGACGGGAGTTAGCGCTTCAGCGCTTACTCCGATCACGTGACCCTTACTGGATCTTCTTGGCCTTTTCGAAGGCTTCGTCGATCGTGCCGACCATGTAGAACGCCTGTTCCGGCAGGTGGTCGCACTCGCCGTCGACGATCATCTTGAAGCCGCGGATCGTTTCCTTCAGCGGCACGTACTTGCCCGGCGAGCCCGTGAACACTTCAGCAACGTGGAACGGCTGCGACAGGAAACGCTGGATCTTACGTGCGCGCGCGACCGACAGCTTGTCTTCCGGCGACAGTTCGTCCATGCCCAGAATCGCGATGATGTCGCGCAGTTCCTTGTAGCGCTGCAGCGTCTGCTGAACGCGACGCGTGATCGAGTAGTGCTCTTCACCGATCACGTTCGGGTCGATCTGGCGCGACGTCGAGTCGAGCGGGTCGACCGCCGGGTAGATACCCAGCGAAGCGATGTCACGCGACAGAACGACGGTTGCGTCAAGGTGGCCGAAGGTCGTAGCCGGCGACGGGTCGGTCAAGTCGTCCGCAGGGACGTACACGGCCTGGACCGACGTAATCGAGCCCTTCTTGGTCGACGTGATGCGCTCTTGCAGCTTGCCCATTTCTTCAGCCAGCGTCGGCTGATAGCCCACTGCCGACGGCATACGGCCGAGCAGTGCCGACACTTCGGTACCGGCCAGCGTGAAACGGTAGATGTTGTCGACGAAGAACAGCACGTCGAGGCCTTCGTCACGGAAGTGCTCGGCCATCGTCAGGCCGGTCAGCGCGACGCGCAGACGGTTGCCCGGCGGCTCGTTCATCTGGCCGTACACCAGCGCGACCTTGTCGAGAACGTTCGAGTCCTTCATTTCGTGGTAGAAGTCGTTCCCTTCACGGGTACGCTCGCCCACGCCCGCGAACACGGAGTAACCGCCGTGCTCCTTCGCGATGTTGTTGATGAGCTCCATCATGTTGACGGTCTTGCCCACGCCGGCACCGCCGAACAGGCCAACCTTGCCGCCCTTTGCGAACGGGCAGATCAGGTCGATGACCTTGATACCCGTTTCGAGCAGTTCGGTCGACGGCGACAGTTCGTCGAACGCCGGAGCCTTCTGGTGGATCGAGCGCGTCGTTTCGCTCACGATCGGGCCAGCTTCGTCGATCGGACGGCCGAGCACGTCCATGATCCGGCCGAGGGTCGGCTTGCCGACCGGCACCGAGATCGGATTTGCCGTGTTCTTCACGGTCAGACCGCGGCGCAGGCCGTCGGATGCACCCAGACAAATGGTACGGACCACGCCGTCACCCAGCTGCTGCTGGACTTCGAGCGTCAGTTCCGAGCCATCGAGAATGAGCGCGTCGTAGATCTTCGGCATGCTGTCGCGCGGGAATTCCACGTCGATAACGGCGCCGATGCACTGTACGATCTTGCCTTCTACCAAAGCAGCAGTACTCATCGCTTTTCCTTTAAATACCTGATTCTTTACTCGCGCAAAGGCGCAGTTGTCGTCCGGGCGCGCGCTTAAACAGCGGCTGCGCCGCCGACGATCTCCGACAGTTCTTTCGTAATCGCGGCCTGACGGCTCTTGTTGTACACGAGCTGCAGTTCGCTGATCACCGTCTTCGCGTTGTCGGACGCGGCCTTCATCGCGACCATCCGCGCCGATTGCTCGGACGCCATGTTCTCGGCGACGGCCTGGTACACCAGCGCCTCGACGTAACGCACGAGCAGTTCGTCGACGACTGCCTGCGCGTCCGGCTCGTAGATGTAGTCCCACGACGTGGCCGGCGTACCGTCATCGGCTTCGAAGTGTTCCGACGACAGCGGCAGCAGCTGCTCGATCACGGCTTCCTGCTTCATCGTGTTGACGAAGCGCGTGTAAGCGATATAAACCGCCGACAGCTTGCCTTCGGAGTACAGGTCGAGCTGCGTCTTCACCGCGCCGATCAGCTTGTCCAGATGCGGGGTGTCGCCGAGGTGCACGACCTGCGACAGCACCTTCGCGCCGAAGCGGTTCAGGAAACCGAGGCCCTTGCTGCCGATCGCCGTGGCTTCGACCTTCTGGCCCTTCTCTTCCAGCTCCTTGAACTTCTGCACCGTCGCACGCAGCACGTTGGTGTTCAGCCCGCCGCACAGACCCTTGTCCGTCGTGACGAGGATGATGCCGGCCGTGTTCGCGCCGTCGTTCGCCACCATGAACGGGTGGCGGTACTCCGGGTTCGCGCGGCTCATGTGCGCGGCGATGGCACGGACCTTGTCCGCATACGGACGAGCGGCGCGCATGCGTTCCTGCGCGCGGCGCATCTTCGATGCGGCCACCATCTCCATCGCCTTCGTGATCTTGCGCGTGTTCTGCACGCTCTTGATCTTGCCGCGAATTTCCTTCATTCCAGCCATAGCTTGCTCCTTGACCGAAGCGGCGCGGGCGCATCAGCACCCGCGCGGCCTCAGTGTGTCACTCGCGGATCAATAGGCACCGGACTTCTTGAAGGATTCGATCGCCGAGCGCAGTGCGCCTTCGTCGTCCTTCGAGAGATCCTTGGTGTCTTCGATGCGCTTGATGAGGTCAGCGTTGCTGGTCTTCAGGCTTTCGCGCAGGCCCTTCTCGAACGACAGCACTTGCTTCACGTCGAGGTCGTCGAGGTAGCCGTTGTTCGCGGCGTACAGCGACACGGCCAGTTCCCACACCTGCAGCGGCTGGTACTGCGGCTGCTTCAGCAGTTCCGTCACGCGGCGGCCGCGCTCGAGCTGCTTGCGGGTCGCTTCGTCGAGGTCCGATGCGAACTGCGCGAATGCGGCCAGTTCACGGTACTGCGCGAGGTCGGTACGGATACCGCCCGACAGCTTCTTCACGACCTTCGTCTGAGCGGCGCCACCGACTCGCGACACCGACACGCCGGCGTTGATTGCCGGGCGGATGCCTGCGTTGAACAGGTCGGTTTCCAGGAAGATCTGGCCGTCGGTAATCGAGATCACGTTCGTCGGAACGAATGCCGTCACGTCGCCAGCCTGCGTTTCGATGACCGGCAGTGCCGTCAGCGAACCGCTCTTGCCCTTCACTTCGCCGTTCGTGAACTTCTCGACGTACTCTTCCGACACGCGAGCCGCACGCTCCAGCAGACGCGAGTGCAGATAGAACACGTCGCCCGGGTACGCTTCACGGCCCGGCGGGCGGCGCAGCAGCAGCGAGATCTGGCGGTATGCCCAGGCCTGCTTGGTCAAGTCGTCATAAATGATCAGCGCGTCCTGGCCGCGGTCGCGGAAGTATTCGCCCATCGTGCAGCCGGCGTACGGTGCCAGGTACTGCATCGCGGCGGAATCCGATGCCGTTGCGGCGACGACGATCGTGTATTCCATCGCGCCCGTTTCTTCGAGCTTGCGAACCACGTTCATGATCGACGAAGCCTTCTGGCCGATCGCGACGTAGATACAGATCAGGTCCTTGCCCTTCTGGTTGATGATCGCGTCGAGCGCCACCGCGGTCTTGCCGCACTGACGGTCGCCGATGATCAGCTCACGCTGGCCACGGCCGATCGGCACCATCGCGTCGATCGACTTGATGCCCGTCTGCACCGGCTGCGACACCGACTTACGCCAGATCACGCCCGGGGCGATCTTTTCGATCGCGTCGGTCAGCTTCGCGTTGACCGGGCCCTTGCCGTCGATCGGGTTGCCGAGCGCATCGACCACGCGGCCGACGAGTTCCGGACCAACCGGGACTTCCAGGATGCGGCCCGTCGTCTTGACGATGTCGCCTTCCGAGATGTGTTCGTATTCGCCGAGAATCACCGCGCCGACCGAGTCGCGCTCGAGGTTCAGCGCGAGGCCGAACGTGTTGCCCGGAAACTCGAGCATTTCGCCCTGCATCACGTCCGACAGGCCGTGGATACGCACGATACCGTCGGTCACGGAGATCACGGTGCCCTGGTTGCGAACGTCTGCGCTCGCTTCAAGGCCCTGGATCCGGCTCTTGATCAGCTCGCTGATCTCAGAGGGATTGAGTTGCATTATTCGCTCCTGATAGTCAATTCTGTTGCGTGCCGGCGTGGCGCTCAGGCGGTCAAGGCAGCCTGCATCGATGCGAGACGCGCGCGAACCGAGGTGTCGAGCACTTCGTCGCCGACCGTCACGCGCACGCCGCCGATCAGCGACGAATCGACTTCGACCGTCGGTTTCAGCTTGCGCTTGAACTTGCGCTCGAGGCCCGAGACGAGACTCTCGAGATCTGCGCCGTTCAGCGGGAACGCGCTCACGATCTCGGCGTCGGCTGCACCTTCACGTTCGTTCTTGAGCGCCTCGAACTGCTCGGCAATTTCCGGCAGCAGCGCGATGCGGTGATTGTCGACCAGCATCTGCACGAAGTTCTTCGCTTCGGCGCCGGCCGCGACGGGCGACTTCACCGCAGCAAGCAGCAACTCGGCTACTTGCGTGCGCGTCACCTTCGGGCTCGACGCGACCGACAGCACTTCCGGCAGACGCGCAACCTGGGCCAGCTCTTGCACGAGCGTGGACCAGGCGGCGATGTCACCGCCCTCGGCCACGCGGAACAGCGCTTCTGCGTAAGGGCGGGCGATGGTTGCAAGTTCGGCCATGATCAGAGCTCGGCTTTCAGTTGATTCAGCAGTTGGGCGTGGGCCGTTTGATCGACTTCGCGCTTCAGGATCTGCTCGGCGCCCTTCACGGCCAGCGAGGCGACTTCGCCACGCAGCGCTTCGCGCGCCTTCACGATTTGCTGTTCTGCTTCCGCCTTCGCCTGGGCGACGATGCGGGCGGCTTCAGCCTGGGCGTTGGCCTTGATTTCCTCGGCGACCGCCTGGGCACGCTTTTCAGCGTCGGCGATGCGCTGCTGGCCGTCGTTGCGGGCCTGCGCGAGTTCCTGGTCCACGCGCTTGTGCGCTGCGTCGAGTTCCGCCTTGCCCTTTTCCGCGGCGGCGAGGCCGTCGGCGATCTTCTTCGAACGTTCGTCGAGGGCGTTGATCAACGGCGGCCACACGAACTTCATCGTGAACCACGCGAGGACCAGGAACACGACCATTTGCGCAAACAGAGTTGCGTTGAGATTCACGGTGTTTCCTTATCTGCTATTCCGGAAAAATGAAACGGTAAGGCGCTCATCGAGTTGCATTCGATCAGCGCCCCAAGTCTCCGTTCCGCCCTGCGCCGGCTTGCGCCGGACGCAAATTTCCGAGGAACCTTAGCCTGCGAGCTTCGACAGGAGCGGGTTCGCGAACGCGAACAGCATTGCGACACCAACGCCGATCAGGAATGCAGCGTCGATCAGACCAGCCAGCAGGAACATCTTCGTTTGCAGCGGGTTGATGAGTTCCGGCTGACGTGCGCAGGCTTCGATGTACTTGCCACCCATCAGCGCGATACCGATACAGGCGCCGATTGCACCCAGGCCGATGATGATGCCGATACCGATGGCGGTCAGACCCTGGATGTTGGCGATGTAAGCTTGCATGATCACTCCTTTGTGAAAAGACTTGGAACTGAGATTTAAAAAATTAAAACGAAGACTCTTTCTTGCACGCCGCGCTTAGTGCGTGTCGTGCGCCTGGCCGAGATACACCAGCGTCAGCATCATGAAAATGAATGCCTGCAACAGAACAATCAGGATGTGGAAGATTGCCCAGACGCTACCCGCGATCACGTGACCAACGAAGCCGAGGAACGTTGCGTCGCCACCGAAGCTCCACATGCTGCCGAGCAGGGCGATCAACAGGAACAACAGCTCACCCGCGTACATGTTGCCGAACAGCCGCATACCGAGGGAGACGGTTTTCGCGAGATATTCGACGATGTTGAGCGCGAGGTTCGGGATCCACAGCAGCGGGTGGGCGCCAAACGGGGCCGACAGCAGCTCATGCACAAAGCCGCCCGCGCCCTTGATCTTGATGCTGTAGTAGATCATCAGGACGAACACGCCGAGCGCGATGCCGAGCGTGCCGTTCAGGTCGGCCGTCGGGACGATGCGATGGTGGGAAATCACGTCCGACAGACCGAGCAGGCCGATCACGCGGCCCGGCAGGTCGACCGGGAGGAAGTCGAGGGAGTTCATCAGCGCGACCCACACGAACACCGTGAGGGCGAGCGGAGCGATGAAGGTGCGATTGCCGTGGACGATGGCCTTCGACTGGTCTTCTACCATTTCGACGAGCATCTCGATCGCGCACTGGAAACGGCCCGGCACGCCCGACGTCGCCTTGCGGGCGGCCAGACGCAGCAGGAGGACCGTGACGACGCCGCATACGATCGACCAGAACAGCGTGTCGAGATTCCAGACGTGGATGTCGAAAATCGACGTCTGATGCGAGGTGGAGAAATTCTGCAAGTGGTGCGCAATGTACTCGGACGGATCCGGACCGCGCGTGCCTTCGCTAGCTGCCATATCGTTAATGCCACCCAAATTGTCGAAAATCGTTTTGCCTGTTCCGCAACACGCTATTGCGGGAACGGGCCGGTGCGGTTCGTTGTCGAAACCGCACGCTGCTTGTTGCTTACCGCCAGGCCAGCGCGATCCAGTACGTCTTCAGCACGACGAGGTACGTGACGAGGAACGGCACCCAGTGCACGCCGGACCAGCCGAACGCCACTGCTGCGAACATCCCGACCGTCAGGCCGAGCTTCAGGGCTTCGCCCATCACCCAGCTCATCACGGTGGCCGAACCACCTGCCTTCAGTCGTGCCACGAACAACGCACTTGGCACCCAGCCAATCGCTCCGCCCAGAAACGCGGATTGCGCAGCGGCGCCCGGCGACTTCGAAAACAGCCACCACGCCAGCGTTGCAACCAGGGACAAGACCACTTGCGCGATCACCACCTTGGAGGGGGTCACGCGCGAGGGCTTGCTCACGTCCGGACCGAACAGCCTCTCGGCTTCTGTCCGTGTGAGCGGAACGATGTTGTTATCTTGTTGCTCGGCATCCCAGTCATCGTCGGATTCGCGCCGCTCGCCGGCCGCCGAAGCGGTGCGTTGCGTGCGCTGATCGTCGTGCCTTTCGTCCGGCGCCTGACCCGCCATCGCAATCTTCCGCAAAATCCTTGAACCCGGCCCCAAGCTTTCTGAAAGCTTTCAGGGGTGCCTAGCTAACAAATCCGGGCGATTGTAAGCGATAGTTGCAAGTGATTCAAGGCTTTAGACGCGACAAAAACCTGCGTAAAACGACGCGTCATCATGTGGAAAAACACGCGATTCGACGACGTACGACGACAGTTGTAAGGTCGGTTTTTTGCACCGGTATTTCTTGCCCGAAAAATGTCCGGCGATGGTGGATGGCGTGGAAACGACGCCCGACGCGGGCTCGAACGGAGCGGCACGATCGCCGCCGAAAATTCGCTGTGAAGCAGTCGCCCGGAACGACTCGGCGCGACACCCCAGGACAAGCAGAACACTGTGGCCAGTCAGCGGCACCCGATGCACGAAATTCGAGAGGATGCCGGCGCGTCGAATCGTCCAATCAGTTGTCGCGCCGCCACAGGCGATTGACTGTGAATCGCAGCACTTATCAACAGCATCGCAACCACCGCAAACGCTGTGCCCCCTCCCCGCCGCTCGAACCTCACACCTGTGCCGCACGCATCCGCATCGCTCAACCGTGCACGAGCAGCGATGCGCCGAGTGCCGCGCTCACGAGCGCGAACGGAATCGAGACCAGGTGGAACGGCAGCCACATGCGCGGCTCCTTCGCGAGACGCACCGCGATCAGGTTCGCGAGCGAACCGATCGCGAAACCGAAGCCGCCGACCGATACGCCGAACGCGAGCGCGCGCCAGTCGTGCGTGAATTCCGACAGCAGGATCGCCGCCGGCACGTTGCTGATCCCCTGCGACAGTACGGCACCGGCCGCAAACACGCGCAGCGGCGAATCGAGATGCGCGCGCGCGATCGCGTCGTGCACGACGGGCAGCGCAGCCGCGCTGCGCAATACGACGAACATCAGCACGAAGATCAGCAGCAGCAGCCAGTCGATCTTCAGGACTGCGTCACGTTTTACGACGAACAGCACGATCGCGACAGCAACCAGACCCGGCAGCGGATGGTGCGCATCGGCGAGCAGCACGAATCCCGCGAACAGCACCGCCGCAATCAGTGCGTGCATGCGCTGCACCGGAAGTGCGACGACGTCTCCGGACAGGTCCAGCGGTTTCGCGCGAAACGCGCACGCGGTCAGCGCGAGCAGCAGCACCATCAACGCGATCGCGAGCGGCCCGAGCGTGACCACGAAGCGGCCGAACGACACGCCGCTCAATTGCCACAGGAAAAGATTCTGCGGATTGCCGAGCGGCGTCGCGACGGATCCCGCGTTGACGGCCAGCGCGACGACGATCACGAGCCGCCGGAACGGCAGCGGCGTCAGCGCACGCAGCGACACCATCAACGGCACGACGACGAACAGCGCGACGTCGTTGGTCAGCCACATCGACAGCACCGCCGCGAACACGACGAGCAGCATCGCGAGCCCGCGTTCGGAATGCACGTGATGCACGATGCGGTGCGCGAGCCACATCAGGCAGCCGGACAACTCGAGTGCCTTGGTCAGCATCAGCAGGCCCGCGAGCGTCGCGACCGTCTGCCAGTCGACGCGACCGGCGAGTACGGAAAATGGTTGCGGACGCACCCATTGCAGCACAATCAGGCCAAGCGCAAGCACCGACAATACAGGTTCCTGCGCAAGCCATCCGAGCCACCGGCGCGGCGCCGGTGCGCCCGTTTTCTCCATCGTCAGCCCGTTACTCTTCGGTCGCTACGTTGCCGCGCAGCCGCACGAGAATGCCCTCGAGTGCATCGAGGTTGCCGAAGTCGATCATCACCTGCCCTCGCCCGCGGCGGCCGAGCTTGATCTTCACCGTCGACGCGAGCAGGTCAGACAACTCATCCTCGAGACGGCGCGTGTCGCGGCCGCCGTCGTCCTTCGCGCGCGCCTTCACGGCCGGCACTTCCTTCGTCGTGTGCGCGACGAGCTTCTCGGTCTCGCGCACCGACATGCGCTTGTTGACGACCTGATGGGCGAGCGTGATCTGCGTGGCCGCGTCGACGGCGAGCAGCGCGCGCGCGTGCCCCATGTCGAGATCGCCGGCCAGCAGCATCGTCTGCACCGGCGATGCGAGGTTCAGCAGGCGCAGCAGGTTCGACACCGCGCTGCGCGAACGGCCGACCGATTCGGCCGCCTGTTCGTGCGTGAAACCGAACTCGTCGAGCAGGCGCTGGATGCCGTGCGCTTCTTCGAGCGGGTTCAGATCCTCGCGCTGGATGTTCTCGATCAGCGCCATCGCCGCGGCAGCCTGATCGGACACGTCCTTCACGAGCACCGGCACTTCGTCGAGGCCGGCCAGGCGCGCAGCGCGGAAACGCCGCTCGCCTGCGATGATCTCGTATTTGTCTGATGAAATGGGCCGTACCAGGATCGGCTGCATCACGCCCTGCGCGCGGATGCTTGCCGCGAGTTCCTGCAGGCTGCCTTCGTCCATCCGCGTTCGCGGCTGGTACTTGCCGGCCTGCAGCTTGCCGAGCGCGAGCGTGTTCGGTGCCCCTTCGATCTTCACCGCTTCGGTGATATCGGCACTGCCGCCGAGCAGCGCTTCGAGGCCACGTCCCAAGCCCTTCTTCTTTGGTACCGCGTTCATGTCTTTCTTCCTCGCTTCGCTCATGTCCGGATCACGACACCTCGAACGCGCGGACGCGTTCGATCATCTCGGCACCAAACTGGAGATACGCTTGCGCACCGCGCGAGCTGCGGTCGAACACGACGCCCGGCAGCCCGTAACTCGGCGCTTCCGCCAGGCGCACGTTGCGCGGAATCACCACGTCGAACACCTTGTCGCCGAAGTGCGCTTTCAGTTGATCGGAGACTTGCTGCTGCAGCGTGATGCGCGGATCGAACATCACGCGCAGCAAGCCGATGATCTTCAGGTCGCGGTTCATGTTCGCGTGAACCTGCTTGATCGTGTTGACGAGGTCCGACAACCCCTCCAGTGCGAAGTATTCGCACTGCATCGGGATCACGACGCCGTGCGCCGCGCACAGCCCGTTCAGCGTCAGCAGCGACAGCGTCGGCGGGCAATCGATCAGCACGAAATCGTAGTCGTCTGACACGTGCTCGAGCGCGGCCTTCAGCCGGCGCTCGCGGTTGTCGATGCTGATCAGTTCGATCTCGGCACCGGACAGCTCGCGGTTCGCGGGCAGCACGTCGTAGGTGACGCCGTCCGGACGCACGCGTGCATCGGTCACCGACACGCCGTCGACCAGCACCTCGTACACGGTCGATTCGCACGCGGCCTTGTCGATCCCGCTGCCCATCGTCGCGTTGCCCTGCGGGTCGAGATCGATCAGCAGGACTCGTTGCTCCTGCGCTGCAAGGCTTGCGGCGAGATTGACCGATGTCGTCGTCTTGCCGACGCCCCCCTTCTGGTTCGCAACGCAGAAGATCTTTGCCATCGTTGGTGTGTTCCCTTTACCTTCAAACAAACGGCGCGCTGCTGCGCGCCTTCAATTCGCCGCGTCGACGACCACTTCGATCAGATGCCGTTCGGCATCGAGCATCGGCACCGTCAGCCGCATCGTCTGCTTCACGCGACTGCCTTCCGGCAACCGTGCAATCTCGTCGTCCGGATGTACACCCTTCATTGCCCAGATCGATCCGCCCGGTGCGACCAGATGTCGAGCAAGTTTAACGAAGTCGGACAGATCAGCGAAGGCGCGGGATACGATCATGTCGAATTTTTCCGGCACCTCGACACCCGGCTGCAGCGATTCGACCCGCCCGGTGACCACCGACAGGTTCGCGAGCTTCAGCTCCGCGCGCATCTGCGTCTGGAATGCAGACTTCTTCTGCACGATATCGTTCAGCGTGACCTGCCAGTCCGGCTCGACGATCGCCAGCACGATACCGGGCAAGCCGCCGCCCGAGCCGACGTCGAGCACGCGAGCCGACGCACGGCCGCGCAGATGCGGGACGATCGAAAGCGAATCGAGGATGTGCTGAATCAGCATCTGCTTCGGGTCACGGATCGCGGTCAGGTTGTAGACCGCGTTCCACTTGCCGAGCAGCGCGACATAGTCGAGCAACTGGTTGCGTTGTGCATCCGTCAGCGTGAGGCCGAGTGCCGTCGTGCCATCGACGAGCATCCCTTCCAGTACGTCCCGATTAACCGCCGGCGCGCGACGCGCCGTCATTGTTGCGTCGGGACGGCGCCGTCCCCCTGCTCCGTTGCCTCTGCGGCAGTGCCATTACGACGGCCCAGGCCGCGGCGCTTCAGGTGCACCATCAGCAGCGAGATCGCCGCCGGCGTGACGCCCGAAATGCGCGATGCCTGCCCGATCGTTTCCGGCCGGAACTCGTTGAGCTTCTGGCTCACCTCGAACGACAGGCCGCGAACTTCGCGGTAATCGATACCGTCCGGCAGGCGCGTGTTCTCGTTCGCGTCGTTACGTTCGATCTCGGATGCCTGGCGCTCGATATAACCCTGATACTTGATGCCGATCTCGACCTGCTCCTTGATCTGTTCGAGCATCACCGGATCGTCGGCCAGCGGCTCCGCAGGGCCACATTCGCCACCCTTCAGGCCGCATACGCCGTCGTAACTGATACCCGGGCGGCGCAGCAACTCGGCGAGGCTGTATTCGTGATCGATCGCCTTGCCGAGCAGCGCGGTCGCCTCTTCCGACGGCAGCGTCTTCGGCGTGACCCACGTCGACTTCAGGCGTTCGGTTTCACGTGAAACAGCGTCGCGCTTCCGGCTGAATGCGTCCCAGCGCACGTCGTCGACGAGGCCCAGTTCGCGGCCGATCTCGGTCAGTCGCATATCGGCGTTGTCTTCACGCAGGCTCAGCCGATATTCGGCACGGCTCGTGAACATCCGGTACGGCTCGGCCACACCGCGCGTCACGAGATCGTCGACCAGCACGCCAAGGTATGCCTGGTCGCGGCGCGGGCACCATGCGTCCTTCTCCTGCACGTAGCGGCCCGCATTGAGGCCGGCCAGCAGGCCTTGCGCGGCGGCTTCTTCATAGCCGGTCGTGCCATTGATCTGGCCCGCAAAGAACAGCCCGTTGATCGCCTTCGTCTCGAGCGATGCCTTCAGCACGCGCGGGTCGAAGTAGTCGTACTCGATCGCGTAGCCGGGGCGCAGGATATGCGCGTTTTCGAGGCCGCGCATCGAATGCACGAGTTCGAGCTGGACATCGAACGGCAGGCTCGTCGAGATCCCGTTCGGGTAGAACTCGTTGGTCGTCAGCCCTTCCGGCTCGAGGAAGATCTGGTGCGATTCCTTCGATGCGAACCGGTGGATCTTGTCCTCGATCGACGGGCAATAACGCGGCCCGACGCCTTCGATCACGCCTGTATACATAGGCGAACGGTCGAGGCCACCGCGAATGATGTCGTGCGTGCGCTCGTTCGTATGCGTGACCCAGCACGGCAACTGCTGCGGATGCTGCTCCGCGCGGCCCAGGAACGAGAACACGGGGATCGGATCGAGGTCGCCCGGCTGCTCGTCCAGCTTCGAGAAGTCGATCGTACGGCCGTCGATACGCGGCGGCGTACCGGTCTTCAGGCGACCCTGCGGCAGCTTCAGCTCCTTCAGGCGCGACGACAGCGACACGGCCGCCGGATCGCCCGCGCGACCGCCCGTGTAGTTGTTCAGGCCGACGTGGATCTTGCCGTCGAGGAACGTCCCGGCCGTCAGCACGACTGCACGCGCACGGAAGCGGATGCCGATCTGCGTGACGGCGCCCACCACGCGGTCGCCTTCGACCATCAGGTCGTCGACGGCCTGCTGAAACAGCCACAGGTTCGGCTGGTTCTCGAGCCGGTGGCGAATCGCGGCCTTGTACAGGATGCGATCGGCCTGCGCACGCGTCGCACGCACAGCCGGGCCTTTCGACGAATTGAGGATCCGGAACTGAATACCGCTCTCGTCCGTCGCGGCGGCCATCGCGCCGCCCAGCGCGTCGACTTCCTTGACCAGATGGCCTTTGCCAATGCCGCCGATCGACGGATTGCAGCTCATCTGCCCGAGCGTTTCGATGTTGTGGGTCAGCAGCAGCGTCTTCGCGCCCATTCGGGCGGACGCCAGCGCGGCTTCCGTGCCGGCGTGACCGCCACCGACGACGATGACGTCAAATTCTGTGGGAAAAAGCATGGTGGATTCCGTACGCAGGCGTGCGCACGAACCTATCAGAGAAATGTATGGGCCGAATTATAGCGGGTTCGCTTTTCACCCGAAGGCCGTCCGAACGGTAGAGTCGGTTCATTTCGTCGTTTTTTCGGCTGCGGATGGATGAATCCGTGGCGTCGAGCCTGCTCCAGCAATGTTCCCGGCCGGATCGCCGCACATCGTTGTGTCTGTGCAAAAAATCGATCGCCAGGAAAGTGGCCTGCTGGGGACAGACCGGCATCGATTCCTGTGGCTGGCACGACAACCTCGACGCCACACCCTGTGCCCCCTCTCATCCTCACAGACTTTCCCATTGTTGGCCCGGCACTTATCCCCCGAGACCCAACACATCGTCAGCCTGTGCAGAGATCCGCGCACCAGGAAACCAATCTGTGGAGCAAGCCACGATCAACTGCCGAGCGCGACGAGCAATCATCACCCGTGCTGTGGACAGTTATCCTCCGCTGTCACACAGAACTTCCGACTATTCCCCAGACACTTATCCCCTGACCGCGAACCATCGGGCTATCGAGACATTGCTCCAACCCCACAAACAAAAACGGCGTGTTTCACGTGAAACACGCCGTCCGTTTCCCGCCGACCGCCCCAACTTTCAAGCCGTCTTCTTCGCCAACCCGAGGTAGGTTTCGATCACACGCGGATTCTGCGCAAGCTCGGCCGCCGGCCCTTCCAGGGCAAACTCGCCCGTCTCCAGCACATAACCGTAGTCGGAGATCTGTAACGCTGCCCGTGCGTTCTGCTCGATCAGCAGCGTCGCAACGCCGGTGCCGCGCAACGCACTGATGATATGAAAGATCTCCTTCACGATCAGCGGCGCGAGCCCAAGGCTCGGCTCGTCGAGCATCAGCAGGTCGGGCTTGCCCATCAGTGCGCGGCCGACTGCGAGCATCTGCCGCTCGCCGCCCGACAGTGTGCCGGCCGCCTGCTTGCGGCGCTCCTTCAGCCGCGGAAACAGCGCGAACACGTGATCGAGCTGGTCGAGGAAGTTCGATTCACCGGCCTGCTTGCGCCGGTACGCACCCAGCACGAGGTTGTCCTCGACCGTCATCGTGCTGAACAGCTCGCGCTTTTCCGGTACGAGGCACATCCCGCGCGCGACACGCTGCTCGATCGGCAACGCGCCGACGTCGTTGCCGCGATACACGACCGCGCCCGACGCATGCCCGGTTACCGGCAGCGCGCCCATGATCGCGTTCAGCAGCGTCGATTTGCCTGCCCCGTTCGGGCCGATCACGCTGACGATCTGCCCCGCACCGACCTTGATCGCCGCGCCGTGCAGCGCCTCCACCTTCCCGTACCGGACCGCCAGCCCGCGCACTTCGAGAATCGGCATCGTCGTGTCCGTCATCACTCCACCCCGCCCAGATACGCTTCGAGCACCGCCGGATCCTGCTGCACGTCCTGCGGCAGCCCTTCCGCGATCCGCGTGCCGAATTCCATCACCACCAGCCGGTCGGTGAGGTTCATCACGAAGTCCATGTCATGTTCCACGAGCAACACGCTCATGCCTTCCGCCTTCAGTCGCCGCAGCAGGTCGGCGAGTTGCTGCTTCTCCTGGTAGCGCAGCCCGGCGGCCGGCTCGTCGAGCAGCAGCAGCGTCGGGTCGCAGCACAGCGCGCGCGCGATTTCGAGAATCCGCTGCTGGCCGAGCGCGAGGCTGCCCGCTTCGTCGTACATGTGCTTTTCAAGCCCGACGCGGCGGATCTGCCGTGCGGCTTCGGCCAGCAACTGCGCTTCCTCGTGTGCATTGAGCCGCGCGATGCTGCGCCAGACACCCGTATGGCCGCGAAGATGCGCACCGATCGCGACGTTCTCGAGCACCGTCATCGCCGGCAGCAGCTTCACGTGCTGGAACGTGCGGCCGATGCCGCGGCGGACGATCTGGCGCGACGTGAGCCCGTCGATGCGCTCGCCTCGGAACGCGATCGTGCCGCCGGTCGGCTTCAGCACGCCCGTCACGAGGTTGAACGTGGTCGACTTGCCGGCCCCGTTCGGGCCGATCAGCCCGATGATCTGCCCCGCTTTCACGTCGAAGCTGACGTCGTTGACGGCCACGAGCCCGCCGAACTGCTTGCGTGCGTTGTCGACGACGAGCAGCGATTCGCCGGCCGCAGGCTTCGCGCGCTGCGGCAACGGCTCGGCGTGCTCGGGCACATGCGCGCGCGGCCCGCGCGGGAACAGCCTCGCGACGAACGGCCACACGCCCTGGCGCGCGTACTGCAACAGCAGCACCATCAGCACGCCGAACACGATGATCTCGAAGTTGCCTTCCGAACCGAGCAGCTTCGGCAGCAACGTCTGCAAGTAGTCCTGCAGCACCGTAAGGATCGCTGCGCCGAGCACCGCGCCCCACACGTGCGACACGCCGCCGACCACGGCCATGAACAGGAATTCGATCCCGTGGTTCAGGCCGAACGGGGTCGGGTTCACCGCGCGCTGCAGGTGCGCGTACAGGAAGCCCGACACGGCCGCGAGCACGGCCGCGTAGACGAAGATCACGACGCGCATCCACGCGGTGTTCACGCCCATCGCCTCGGCCATCACGCCGCCGCCGCGCAGCGCGCGGATCGCGCGACCCGGCCGGCTGTTCAGCAGGTTCTGCACCGACACGATCGCGGCCAGCACGACGGCCCAGATCAGCACATACAGGCTGCGACCGCTGTTGAGTTCGATGCCGAACAGGTTCAGCGCCGGAATCCCGTTGATCCCGTCGTACTTGCCGAGCAGTTCGAGGTTGCCGAACAGGTAGAACAGCGCGAGGCCCCACGCGATCGTGCCGAGCGGCAGGAAGTGCCCGGACAGTCGCATCGTGACCGCGCCGAGCACGAGCGCGACGAGTGCCGTCAGCACGACGCCGACGATCAGCGCGAGCCACGGCGACACGCCGTAGCGCGTCGTCAGGAACGCGGTTGCATACGCGCCGATGCCGACGAACGCGGCCTGCCCGAAGCTCGTCATCCCGCCGACGCCCGTCAGCAGCACGAGCCCGATCGCGACGATCGCATAGAGGCCGATGTAATTCAGCAGCGTGATCCAGTACTCCGGCACGTGCAGCGCGCCGGGCAGCACCGGCAGCGCGAACAGCACCACGAGAAACACCCAGAAGGTCTTGTTGCGTACCATCGTCTTCATCGCGTCACTCCTCTTCCTCTTCCGCATGCGGCGTCACGAAGCTCCGCCACAGCAGCACCGGAATGATCAGCGTGAACACGATCACCTCCTTGTATGCGCTCGCCCAGAACGACGAATACGATTCGAGCACGCCGACGAGCAGCGAGCCGGCGGCCGCGAGCGGATAGCTGACGAGCCCGCCGATGATCGCGCCGACGAAGCCCTTCAGGCCGATCAGGAAGCCCGAGTCGTAGTAGATCGTCGTCAGCGGGCCGACGAGGATCCCGGACAGCACACCGAGGCCCGCCGCGAACGTAAACGCGAGCCGCCCTGCTTCGGTCGTGCCGATGCCGACGAGCTGCGCGCCGAGCCGGTTCACCGACGTCGCGCGCAGCGCCTTGCCGGCGATCGTGCGGCCGAAATACACGTACAGCGCGCCGATCAGCACGAGCGCGGTGACGACGACCAGGATGCTCTGCACCGACACCGTCATGCTGCCGATCGACAGCGACGCATCCGAGAATCCGTTGGTGCGCGAGCCCTCCGCACCGAACATCACGAGCCCGAGGCCGACCATCGCGAAATGGACGGCGACCGACACGATCAGAAGCAGCAGCGTCGTGCCTTCGGCGATCGGCTGATACACGAGCCGGTAGACGAACGGCCCCATCGGCACGACGATCGCGAGCGTCAGCGCGATCTGCGCGAGCATCGGCATCGGCTGCGCGGCAAAACTGCGCGTGATCGCGAACACCGCGAGCGGCAGCAGGATGTAGCGGCTGCCGAGCGTCGCGAGCGTGCGGCCGAGCTGATGGCGGCGTTCGCGATGCCGGATCAGGCCGCCGACTTCGAGCAGGAAGCACGCGACGCCCATCACGAACAGCAGCCAGCAGGTGGCGGGAAATTTCTGCGCCTGCAACGCCGCAAGCGTCAGCGCACCGTAGGCGACGAATTCGCCCTGGGGAATGAAGATCACCCGCGTGACGGAAAACACCAGCACGAGCGCCAGCGACAGCAATGCATAAATGGCGCCGGTCGTGATGCCGTCTTGCGCGAGGATCGCCGCAATCGAGAGATCCATACGTGTCTTGTATCGAGAATGCTGCGGAGAAACGGCGACGGGAACGGCCGGGGCACACGGACGGCAAGATCGGAGCGTCAGGCGCCACCCGGCGGGCCCCGGTGGTTCCATGCGGCGCGGGCGCGGCCCGTCAGGTCCGGCGCCCTGCCGACGGCGGGTACGGCGCCGTTCGCGCCGCGCCCGCCGGTTTCACGTGATGCTTACTCGGCCTGCAATTTCCACTTGCCGTCGACGATCTGCACCATCACGCGCGCACGCGTATCGAAGCCGTTGTGATCGGTCGCCGTCATGTTGATCACGCCGTGCGACACGGGCAGGTCCTTCACGCTTTCGAGCGACGCGCGCAGCGCTTCGCGGAACGCCTCGGTGCCCGGCTGGCCCTTCTTCAGCGCGTCCGGAATCGCGCGCTGCAGCAGCAGCCCCGCATCCCATGCATGGCCGCCGAACGTCGCCAGCGAGCCCGCGCCGTAGGCCTTCTCGTACGCGGCCTTGTAGCCGAGCGCCGCCTTCTTCACCGGGTTCGAATCCGGGAGCTGGTCGGTCACGAGCACCGGGCCGGCCGGCAGGATCTCGCCTTCGCAATCCTTGCCGCACACGCGCAGGAAGTCGTTGTTCGCGACGCCGTGCGTCTGGTACACCTTGCCCTTGTAGCCGCGCTCCTTCAGCGTCTTGGCCGGCAGCGCCGCCGGCGTGCCGGAGCCGGCGATCAGCACCGCGTCGGGATTCGAGCCCAACAGCTTCAGCACCTGCCCCATCACCGATGCGTCGGTACGGTTGAAGCGCTCGTTCGACACGAGCTTCAGGCCGTTCTTCTCGGCCGCCGCGCTGAACGTCTTGTACCAGCTGTCGCCGTACGCATCGGCGAAGCCGATGAAGCCGACCGTCTTCACGCCGTGCTTCGCCATGTAGCCGGCGATCGCGTCGGCCATCAGCTGGTCGTTCTGCGGCACCTTGAACATCCACGCCCGCTTCGCGTCCATCGGCGCGATGATCTGCGCGCTCGCCGCGAGCGAAATCGTCGGCGTCTTGCCCTGCGACACGGGGTCGAGCATCGCGAGCGAGTTCGGCGTGACGGACGAGCCGATGATCGCGTCGACGTGGTCTTCGTCGATCAGCTTGCGCACGTTCTGCACCGCGCGGCTCGTGTCGGATGCGTCGTCGAGCACGATGTACTGCACGCTCTTGCCCGCGATTTCCTTCGGCAGCAATGCGATCGTGTTCTTTTCCGGAATCCCGAGCGAGGCGGCCGGCCCGGTGGCCGACAGCGTCACGCCGATCTTCACCTGCGCCGACGCCGTAGCCGCCGCGCACACGAGGCCCACGGCAAGCACGGCCTCCATCCATCGATTCATCTTCATTTACGTTGTCTCCAAACGCTGCTCGAAAAATCCGCGGGTCGCTCGGGCGGCTCCCGTTCCCCAAACAAGTTAATAATTTAACTATCTCGTCTTGCCGCGCCTACGCTCGTTTTCCCGTGAAACGCCGCCAGCGCGGCAGGATCCCGACGGTGCGGCGCATGCGCATGCAACGCGGCCGATACGCTCGTTCGACCGCCACGATGCGCAGCAGCAATGTCGTCAGGATGAAGAAGGCGAAGAAATGCGGGATCGTGCGGGCGATCGATGCGTGCGCAACGATCGCCGGAAAGTGCGCCGACCTGGCTCGGCCCGGCCCCGCGCGCCGGCGGCACAAGATCGGAAAAGCGGCGGTTCATGCGGAGACGGGTGCGAGCGCAACGACCGGCGAAGGCACCGTGCCGGCAACCCGTGCCTGAACGCGCGTACCGGCCGCAGGACGGCTCGGGAAGGCCGGGAAGTACGAATGCGCGTCCAATGACGCACGAGCGGCGCCAGCCGCCCTTCCTGCCCCGATCCATCGTCCTGCGCTGCTCATCCAACCGTACTCCCTCTTCTGCATTCTGCTTGTAGGAGAACTGCCGACCGATTTTCCCGACCGCGCGGTCGGCGAAAGCCAAGTGTAACGGACGCATTTCGCGCACGCCAACCGGGTAAGCCCGGACAGCCTGCACAGCGCAGCGCGCCGTCAGCGAACGAATGGCGGGAAAGAGAAACAGAAAAACGGGGGACGCGGCGAAGCGCGGAAGGAGCGCAGTGCGAACGCAAGCGCGGGATACGGCAATTGCGCAGGCCGATGCACCATCGGTGGATATCCGTGCACGCAAATGAAAAAGCGCTGTTGGATTCCGTCCAACAGCGCTTTGGGGTCCGGGCACTTTGTGCCTCGATTGTCTCCTCGTTCTCCACCTGCAAATTCGTTTCGCGGTGCATCAGAACTGAAACGAATCTTAAAGAGGCTTAAGCACCACGGCAACTTAGCATTTACCCCTATGGTGCATCGCCGCACGAAAATGGGGCACCTGCCTGCCGCGCGGCGCCGGCCCGAGCCCGCTGCGACGCCCTTCCGGAGCGCGCCGGATGGTGCTTCGCATCAACGTGCACGCGACGCGCGCGGCACGCGCTCACGACGCCCTGAGCGGCTTGATCCGCGCGACCATCTCGCCGACGATGCCGCGCCGGAACGCGAGCACGCACGCGATGAAGATCAGCCCGGTGACGATCGTCGCCGATTCGCCGAGCGAATGGAACCACGCGACGCCCGTCGTCGACGCGAGCCATTCGCCGATGTCGCCGAGCCGGTCTTCCAACGCGACGATCAGCGCCGCACCCAGCAGCGGCCCGAACAGCGTGCCCATCCCGCCGACGAGCGTCATCAGCACGACGAGGCCCGACATCGTCCAGTACGCATCGGAGAGCGTCTCGAAGCCGAGCACGAGCACCTTCAGCGAGCCGGCCAGCCCCGCGAGCCCGGCCGACAGGATGAACGCGAGCAGCTTGAAACGGTCGGTGTCGTAGCCGAGCGAGATCGCGCGCGCCTCGTTCTCCTTGATCGCGACGAGCACCTGGCCGAACGGCGAATGGACGACCCGCACGATGAACGCGCACGCGGCGACGACCACCGCCAGCACGACGTAGTACAGCGCAACGTCGTTCGACAGGTCGAGCAGCCCGAACAGGTGGCCGCGCGGCACGCCCTGCAGGCCGTCCTCGCCGTGCGTGAACGGCGCCTGCAGGTAGATGAAGTAGACCATCTGCGCGAACGCGAGCGTGATCATCGCGAAGTAGATGCCCTGCCGACGGATCGCGAACAGCCCGACGACGAGCCCGAGCAGCGTCGCGGCGACGGTGCCGACGAGCACGCCGAGCTCCGGCGTGAAACCGAGCGTCTGTATCGAATAGCCGGTCGCGTAGCCGGCGGTCGCGAGGAACATCGCATGGCCGAACGACAGCAGCCCCGTATAGCCGATCAGCAGGTTGAACGCGGCCGCGAACAGCGCGAACGTGAGCACCTTCATCACGAACACCGGATACGCGCCGATGAACGGCGCGGCGAGCAGCAGCGCGAGCAGCACGCCGTAAAGCACTTTTCTCTGCATCATTTTTCCTTGCCGAACAGGCCCGCCGGGCGGAACAGCAGCACGATCGCCATGATCACGAACACGACGGTGGCCGACGCTTCCGGGTAGAACACGCGCGTGAAGCCCTCGATCACGCCGAGCATCAGGCCCGTGACGATCGAGCCGAGGATCGAGCCCATCCCGCCGATCACGACCACCGCGAACACGGTGATGATCATCGGCTGGCCCATCAGCGGCGACACCTGGATCACCGGCGCGGCCAGCACGCCCGCGAACGCGGCGAGCGCGACGCCGAAGCCGTAGGTGAGCGTGATCATCATCGGCACGTTCACGCCGAACGCCTCGACGAGCTTCGGGTTCTCGGTGCCCGCGCGCAGGTACGCGCCGAGGCGCGTCTTCTCGATCACGAACCACGTCGCGAGACACACCGCGAGCGACGCGACGACGACCCACGCACGGTAGTTCGGCAGGAACATGAAGCCGAGGTTGGTGGCGCCGGAAAGCTGCGACGGCACGTCGTACGGCTGGCCGGACGATCCGTAGATCGACCGGAACACGCCTTCGACGACCAGCGTGAGGCCGAACGTGAGCAGCAGCCCGTACAGGTGATCGAGCTTGTACAGCCAGCGCAGCATCGAGCGCTCGATCGCAATCCCGAACGCGCCGACGACCAGCGGCGCCAGCACGAGCATCGCCCAGTACGGCAGCCCGAAATACGACAGGCCCATCCACGCGAGCATCGC
Organism: Burkholderia sp. S-53; assembly: GCF_025560745.1. Lineage (NCBI taxonomy): Bacteria > Pseudomonadati > Pseudomonadota > Betaproteobacteria > Burkholderiales > Burkholderiaceae > Burkholderia > Burkholderia sp. S-53. The sequence continues at coordinate 118,794 of NZ_CP090483.1, read as the reverse complement.
ACCCAGCATGAACAGCGCGCCGTGCGCGAAGTTGATCACGTTGAGCAGCCCGAAGATCACCGCGAGCCCGAGGCTCAGGATCGCGTAGAACGAGCCGTTGACGAGCCCGAGCAGCAACTGGCTCAGCATCGCCGGCAACGGAATGCCAAAGATTTCCATCGACTTAGCCGTCAGAATGAGTTTCGTTGCGCGCGCAACCTTCATGCATTGCGCACGCGGGCGGCGCAGCGGGCACATCGCCGCAGCCGCCACTGCGCGGCGCGCCCGCGCGCGCCGCTACGTTTCGCTTACTTCCACAGCGCGCAGCGCGTCTCCTGCTTGGTCCCGAACGCCTGCTCGCCCGGAATCGTCGCGAGCACCTTGTAGTAGTCCCACGGCTCCTTCGATTCCGACGGCTTCTTCACTTCCATCAGGTACATGTCGTGGATCATGCTGCCGTCCGTGCGGATGTAGCCCTTCGCGTAGAAGTCGTTGACCTTGATCTTCTTCAGCTCGGCCATCACCTTGTCGGAGTCGGTCGTGCCGGCAGCCTGGACGGCCTTCAGGTAGGTCGTCACCGACGAGTAGTCGGCCGCCTGCAGGCTCGACGGCATCTTCTTCATCTTGCCGAAGTAGCGCTGCGCCCACTGGCGCGAGGCCGCATCGCGGTTCCAGTACCAGCTGTCGGTCAGCACGAGGCCCTGCGTCGTCTCGAGGCCGAGGCTATGCACGTCGTCGATGAACATCAGCAGCGCGGCGAGCTTCATCGTCTTCGTGATGCCGAACTCCTTCGCGGCCTTGATCGAGTTGATCGTGTCGCCGCCGGCGTTCGCGAGACCGAGGATCTGCGCCTTCGACGATTGCGCCTGCAGCAGGAACGACGAGAAATCCGACGCGGACAGCGGGTGGCGCACCGTACCGAGCACCTGCCCGCCGTTCGCCTTCACGACATCCGACGTGTTCTTCTCGAGCGCCTTGCCGAACGCGTAGTCGGCCGTCAGGAAGAACCACGACTTGCCGCCCTGCTTCACCACCGCCGAACCGGTGCCCTTCGCGAGCGCCATCGTGTCGTATGCGTAGTGGACCGTGTACGGCGTGCACTGCTCGTTGGTCAGCGTGTCGGCGCCCGCGCCGATGTTGATGTAGACCTTCTTCTTCTCGGCCGCGACCTGGTTCATCGACAGCGCGGTGGCCGAGTTCGTGCCGCCGACCAGCAGGTCGAGCCCGCCGCGGTCCATCCACTCGCGCGCCTTCGATGCAGCGATGTCGGCCTTGTTCTGGTGATCGGCATAGACGACCTCGATCGGCTTGCCGAGCACCTTGCCGCCGAAGTCGGCGACCGCCATGCGGATCGCCTCGAGGCCGCCCTGCCCGTCGATGTCCGCGTAAAGCCCCGACATGTCGGTGATGAAGCCGATCTTCACGGTATCCGCGGCATGCGCGGCGCCGGCAGTGAACGCGGCGGTCGCGAGCGCGAGACAGGCGTGTGCGAGGGTCTTCATTTTCATTGACGTCTCCTGTTGTTCTGATGCGTTGTGGTTATTCGAGGCCGCCACGGCTAGCGGCAAAGGAAACGGGGCGGCGTCACACCCCGAGCAGGTCGTGCAGCGTCGGCATCTTGCTTTCCAGTTCGGCCGCGCGGAAATGCTCGACGATGCGGCCGTGCTCCATCACGTAGAAGCGGTCGGCAAGCGGCGCGGCAAAGCGGAAATTCTGTTCGACCATCACGATCGTGTAGCCGCGCGCCTTCAGCGCGACGATCATCCGCGCGAGCGTCTGCACGATCACCGGTGCGAGGCCTTCGGAAATCTCGTCGAGCAGCAGCAGGTTCGCGCCGGTGCGCAGGATCCGCGCAACCGCGAGCATCTGCTGCTCGCCGCCGGACAACCGCGTGCCCTGGCTCTGCCGGCGCGACGCGAGGTTCGGGAACATCGCGTAGATCTCGTCGAGCGACATCGCGTGCTCGCGCGGCCCGATCGGCGGCGGCAGCATCAGGTTCTCCTCGCACGACAGGCTCGAGAAGATCCCGCGCTCCTCCGGGCAGTAGCCGATGCCGAAATGCGCGATGCGATGCGTCGCGAGGCCGATCGTCTCGTTGCCCGCGACCTTGATCGACCCGTTGCGGCGGCCCGTGAGGCCCATGATCGCGCGCAGCGTCGTCGTGCGGCCCGCGCCGTTGCGGCCGAGCAGCGTGACGACCTCGCCGCGATGCACTGTCAGGTCGACGCCGTGCAATATGTGGGATTCCCCGTACCAGGCCTCCAGGCCCGTGATCTCCAGCGCGGGCGTACCGCTCTCGACGCCGCTCAATTCGCGTTCCTCCCGTTCGCTGTGCTTCATGCGTGCGCCCCCGCGAGCGCCGCGTCGGCACTGCCCATGTAGGCCTCGATGACGAGCGGATTCTTCGACACTTCCGCGTAAGAGCCTTCGGCCAGCACCTCGCCGCGTTGCAGGACGGTGATCGTGTCGGAGATGCCCGCGATCACGTTCATGTTGTGCTCGACCATCAGGATCGTGCGGCCGCTCGCGACCTTCTTGATCAGCGCGGTCACGCGGTCGACGTCCTCGTGGCCCATCCCCTGCGTGGGCTCGTCGAGCAGCATCAGTTCGGGTTCCATCGCGAGCGTCGTCGCGATCTCGAGCGCGCGCTTGCGACCGTATGCCAGCTCGACGGTCGGCACTTGCGCGAAATCGGTGAGCCCGACCTGCGTGAGGAGATCCATCGCGCGATCGTCGAGCCGCTTCAGCGTGCTTTCGCTGCGCCAGAAATGGAATTCGGTGCCGAGCGCGCGCTGCAGGCCGATGCGCACGTTCTGCAGCGCGGTCAGGTGCGGGAACACGGCCGAGATCTGGAACGAGCGGATGATGCCGCGCCGCGCGACCTGCGCGGGCCGCTCGTCGGTGATGTCGATCCCGTTGAACACGATCTGGCCGGCCGTCGGTGTCAGGAACTTGGTGAGGAGGTTGAAGCAGGTGGTCTTGCCCGCGCCGTTCGGCCCGATCAGCGCATGAATCGCGCCGCGACGCACACGCAGGTTGACGCCGTTCACGGCGGTGAAACCCCTGAATTCCTTCGTCAGTCCGCGTGTTTCCAGAATCGTGTCGCCGAGAATCATGTTCCCTTCCGTACGAAGTCAGGCGAAGCACCGGGATGCGAGGTGCAAGCGACCGCGAACAGGTCAGCGGATCAGCCGGCTGCCCCCGGGCGCCGTGGTACGCCTCGAGGGTGGTCTCCCGCGCCGACGCGTATGCACATTGCGCAACATTGTCGCGCCGTTGGTGCAGTGCAATCATCGGGATTTGCACTTATAGGGCTGGCCGCCATGCCGCATGCGGCTATGCATGGTTTTGCGCCACGTTTTTTTGACACGTGCATCATCGCCGGTTGACCGCCCGCATGGCCCGGCACACACGCAACAAAAAAGCCGCGCGAATGCGTGGCTTGCATCGATCTTGCCGTTCGAACCGCGACAACCGGCATGGTCGTGACAACGACAGCTTGTTTCGCATATCGAATCAGCGGGCGCCACTATGACGGCCCGCTGTCGCGCGTGTCAGCGTTCCGTCACGCGGCCGTCACCGTGGCCTCCGTTCGCACCGGCGTCGCATCGCGTGCCGCGCGGCGATCGGCACGGATCATGTCGCTCGCGCGCTCGGCGATCATCAGCGTCGGCGAATTGGTGTTGCCCGACGTAATGAACGGCATCACCGATGCATCGACGATCCGCAGCCCGGCGATGCCGCGCACGCGCAGCCGGCTGTCGACAACCGCGCGCTCGTCATCGGCACGCCCCATCCGGCAGGTGCCGACCGGATGGAAGATCGTCGTGCCGACGGCGCCGGCCGCGTCGATCAGTTCGGCCTCGGTCCGATACTGCACGCCCGGCAGGATTTCCTCGGGACGATAGCGCGCAAGCGCCGGCGCGGACGCGATCCGGCGCGTGAGGCGCAGCGCGTTCGCGGCGACATGGCGATCGTGGTCGGTCGACAGATAGTTCGGCGCGATCGCGGGCGCGATGCCCGGATCGGCGCTCGTGACATGCACGCTGCCGCGCGACGTCGGCCGCAGATGGCAGACGGACGCAGTGAACGCGTTGAAGCTGTGCAGCGGCTCGCCGAAGCGTTCGAGCGACAGCGGCTGCACGTGGTATTCGAGATCGGGGCGCGTGAGCGCGGGATCGTCGGGATCGGATTTCGCGAATGCGCCGAGCTGCGACGGCGCCATCGACATCGGCCCGCGCTGCAGCAACGCATATTCGGCGCCGATCATCAGCTTGCCCCACCAGTGCGCGGACAGCGTGTTGAGCGTGCGCACGCCTTCGACGCGAAACGCCATCCGCAATTGCAGGTGATCCTGCAGGTTTTCGCCGACGCCCGGCAGATCCTGCACGACGTCGATGCCGAGCGCCTGCAGCCGATGGCCGTCGCCGACGCCCGACAGTTCGAGCAGTTGCGGCGAATTCACGGCGCCGGACGTCAGCAGCACTTCCGCCCGCGCCCGCGCGACATAATCGGTGCCGCCGCCGTGATACTCGACGCCGACCGCGCGTCGCCCGTCGAAGATCACGCGCTGCGCGTACGCGCCGGTGATCACGGTCAGGTTCGGGCGCGCCATTGCGGGCCGCAGGAACGCCTTCGACGTATTCCAGCGTATGCCGCGCTTCTGGTTCACCTCGAAATAGCCGACCCCGGAATTGTCGCCACGATTGAAATCGTCGGTCGCCGGGATGCCCGTCTGCTGCGCGGCCTGCGCGAACGATTCGAGGATTTCCCAGCGCAGCCGCTGTTTCTCGACGCGCCAGTAGCCGCCCGCGCCGTGCGCGTCGCTCGCGCCCGCATGGTGATCCTCGCTGCGCTTGAAGATCGGCAGTACGCTGTCCCACGACCAGCCCGCATCGCCGGTTTCCTGCGCCCAGCTGTCGTAATCCTCGCGCTGGCCGCGCATGTAGATCATCCCGTTGATCGACGAGCAGCCGCCGAGCACGCGGCCGCGCGGATACGACAGCGCGCGGCCGTTGAGCGCCGGTTCCGGCTGCGTCTTGTACAGCCAGTCGGTGCGCGGGTTGCCGATGCAATACAGATAGCCGACCGGGATATGGATCCAGTGATAGTCGTCCTTGCCGCCCGCTTCGAGCAGCAGTACGCGGATGTCGGGATCCTCGGTCAGGCGGTTCGCGAGCACGCAGCCCGCGGTGCCCGCGCCGACGATCACGTAATCGAATTCGCCTTCGAGCGTGCGTTGAGTACTCACTGTGTGTCTCCAGTCGAGCCTGGTTAGCGCGTCAGCGCTTCCTCCGGCCCATCGAAATCTCGTTGTTGTGTGCCGCGCGTCATTTCCAGCATAGTGCGTCGCGGGCCGCGCTTGTGGCCCCGCGCGACGCGACCGATGAAGCGTACTCCGGCTGCCGGCCGCCGATCCAATGAGTTATGCTGAACTGCGTTATAAGCAGCGCTCATATCACGACGATGGATCTCACCCTGCTCCGCGCGTTCGCGACGGTCGCGCGCGAAGGCAACCTGACGCGCGCCGCCGCGCAACTGCACCTGACGCAGCCGGCCGTCAGCCTGCAGATCAAGCATCTGCAGGAAACGCTCGGCGTTGCGCTGTTCACGCGCACGTCGCGCGGGCTCGCGCTCACGCGCGACGGCCAGACGCTGCTGCCGCATGCGGAACGCGCGCTCGCGGCGGCCGCCGACGTGCAGCGCGCCGCTGCTGCGCTGCGGCACGAGGTGCGCGGCCGGCTGCGGATCGGCACGATCCTCGATCCGGGCTTCCTGCGGCTCGGCGGCTTCCTGCGCGCACTGGTCGAGACCCATCCGCAGATCGAGACGGCGTTGCGGCACGGGATGTCGGGCTGGGTGATCGACCAGGTGCGCACGCAGACGCTCGACGTCGGCTACTACATCGGCCAGCCGGGCGAGGACGATCCGCTCGACGGCGCGCTGTTCCACACCGTCACGCTCACGCATTTCCAGTACCGCGTGCTCGCGCCGGCCGGCTGGAAAGAGCGCGTGCAGCGCGCGCACGACTGGCGCGCGCTCGCCGCGCTGCCGTGGATCTGGACGCCGCCGGCGTCCGCGCATCACCGGCTGCTGTCGCGGCGGTTCGCGCAAGCCGGCGCGCAGCCCGTGAAGGTCGCCGAGGTCGACCAGGAGCAGTCGATGCTCGACCTCGTCAAATCGGGTATCGGATTGACGCTCGCGCGCGACTCGACCGCGCTGGCCGAAGCGCACGCGCATGCGCTGACGATCGTCGAGCGCGTGACGGTGCCGACCGAACTGACGTTCGTGACGCTCGCCGAACGGCGCGACGAGCCGGCGATCGCGGCTGCGCTGCGGCTGATCGAAGCCCAGTGGGCGATATGAGCGGTGCCGGTGAAAGCGCGGCTGCTACGCGCCGCACGCCATCGTCGCGCGCAACACGCGGCATCTCGCCACGCCCCCCGCCCCTCGTCACGCCACCGTCCCCGCCTTTTTGCTAGATTGTGCGTTCGCACACCGCGAGATCCCTCTTGAAGGAGACCCGCATGGCCCGCAACATCGAGATCAAAGCCCGCGCCCGCGAATTCGACCGGCTGCGCGAACGCGCGGCGACGCTCGCGACCGAAGCGCCGCTGTTCTACCGCCAGCAGGATTTCTTCTACGACGTGCCGCGCGGCCGGCTGAAGCTGCGCCGCTTCGAGGACGGCACGCCGGCCGAACTGATCTTCTACCAGCGCGACGACCGCGACGGCCCGAAGGCGTCGTACTACACGCGCAGCCCGGTGACGAATCCCGACGCGATGCATGCGCTGCTCGCGACCGCGCTGACGACGCGCGGGATCGTGACGAAGGAGCGGCACGTGTACCTCGCCGGCCGCACGCGCATCCACCTCGACCGCGTCGACGGCCTCGGCGACTTCATCGAACTGGAAGTCGTGCTCGGCCCCGACGACGACGAAGCCGGCGGCGAAGCCGAAGCGCACGACGTGTTCACGAAGCTCGGCGTATCGCAGGACGATCTCGTCGCGGTCGCATACGTCGACCTGCTGAACGCCGACACGCAACACGAAGCCGTCTGATCCGGCCCCGCCGCCAGCGGTACGCGCCGCCTGGGCCTGTTCCCGCTAATGACGAGCGTGCGCTGGCCCTGCACGCCGCGTCACGCGGCGCCGGGCGCCAGGTGCGCGAGCGGCAGCGCGCCGTTGCGCTTGAAGGTCGTCAGCACGATGTTCGAGCGCACGCTGTCGACGCCCGGCACGCGCATCAGCTTCTTCATCACGAACTGCGACAGCGCGTTCAGGTCGGGCGCGACGATCCGCAGCAGGTAGTCGGCATCACCCACCACCGCATGGCATTCGAGCACTTCGGGCAGCACGTCGATCTGCTGCTGGAACTGCTCGATGATCGAATCGCCGTGGTGCTTGAGCTTCAGGCTCGTGAACGCGGTGACGCCGAGCCCGAGCTTTTCGGGTCGCAGCATCACGCGATAGCCTTCGATCACGCCGGCCGCTTCGAGCCGCTGCAGCCGCCGGCCGATCTGCGACGGCGACAGCGGCACCTCCTCGCCGAGCTGCTGATGCGTCGCGCGACCGAAGCGCTGCAACACGTCCAGCAGCGCGAGATCGAAGTGATCGAGTTCCAGCATGAGCATTCTCCGCATTGATCTGTGATTTGATGCGCAATTATCGCATCAACAAGCAAATCAACGCCAACTTTGCGCCCATTCCGCGCGCAGGCCGCTCTACACTTGCATGGTTCCAACCACAGCGTTCAGAGCCTGATCATGTCCACCGTCGTCACCGCGAAACTGCAGGAGCAGTTCGACGCGGGCCTCGAAACCCGCGCAGATTTCACCATCGACCAGCCGCTCGAGCGCTACGGCCAGGTCGACCATGCGGTGTGGAAGCAGCTCTATGCGCGCCAGTCGGTACTGCTGCGCGGGCGCGCCTGCGACGCGTTCGTCGCGGGGCTCGGCAAGATCGACCTGCCCGCCGACCGCGTGCCGTCGTTCGCCGACGTGAATCGCCAGTTGAAGCCCGCGACGGGCTGGGAGATCGTCGCGGTGCCGGGCCTCGTGCCCGACCGTGTGTTCTTCGAGCATCTCGCGAACCGGCGTTTTCCGGTCACCTGGTGGATGCGCCGCCCCGACCAGCTCGACTACCTGCAGGAACCCGACTGCTTCCACGACCTGTTCGGCCATGTGCCGCTGCTGATCGACCCGGTGTTCGCCGACTACATGCAGGCGTACGGCCGCACCGCGCTCGCGGTCGCCGACGACGAAGCGGCGCTTGCGCGGCTCGCTCGCCTCTACTGGTATACAGTCGAATTCGGGCTGATCCGCGACCCGCGCGGCACGAACGGGCTGTCGATCTACGGCGCCGGGATCGTGTCGAGCAAGGGCGAAAGCCTGTATAGCCTCGAAAGCGCGGCGCCGAACCGGCTCGGCTTCGATCTCGAACGCGTGATGCGCACGAAGTACCGGATCGACACGTTCCAGAAGACCTACTTCGTGATCGACGATTTCGCGCAGCTGTTCGCGCTCGCCGACGTCGACGGCCGCGCGCTGGCCGACCGGCTCGCGGCGCTGCCCGAATTTGCTGCCGGCGCGGTGCTCGATAGCGATCGCGTGCTGCATCGCGGCACGGGCGAAGGCTGGCCCGACGACGCCGACGCGTAACGCGCCAACGCGCGCCGGATGGCGGATGGCGGATGGCGGATGGCCGTCCCCGGATGCCCGTCGCCGGATGGCCGGCCCTCAACTATGAAACAATGACCGGTGCCGGCTGCACCGCGCGGCGCAGCCGCGCGCGGGCACCGTTACCGAACGAGAGGTGCAAGATGATCCACAAGCTCACATCAGAAGAACGCAAGACCCGGCTCGAAGGCCTGCCGCTCTGGACAGCCATGCCGGGCCGCGACGCGATCCAGCGCAGCCTGCGCTTCGCCGATTTCAACGAAGCCTTCGGTTTCATGACGCGCGTCGCGATCAAGGCGCAGGAAATGAACCACCATCCGGAATGGTTCAACGTGTACAACCGCGTCGACATCACGCTGTCGACCCACGACGCCGACGGCCTGACCGAACGCGACATCGAACTCGCGCTGTTCATCGACCGCGTCGGCGCGCACGCGAAACCCGCCGCCTGAGCCCTTCCTCTACCGCCGCGCATCTTTCGATGCGCGGCGCGTCAACTTTTCATTTCGATGAACGTTTTCTAGGATGTAGTCAGCGAAAGCCTTCAGCTTTCCAAGCCATCCTTAAGGCGCACGTAAGTCTCGTATGCTTTCCGTGCCTTGGGGTCCAAACCTTCCAGTTGCAGCGCGCTTCCGCGCTGTACAATCAGCAGCGCATACGGCTTGGAGAGCGCGCTGGCCTCTTCGCAGAGTTTGAGTTCGTCGCCGCTCGACGGCGAGCGGGCGCGCCAGAAATTGATCGCGGCTTCAAGGTCGTTGATCGAAATATCGGACATGATTGGATTTAATCGTTCGCTGGCCGCCATGCTTGATGTCACGCGATGCGGCGCCCCTGTGGAAACGGCTTCGTGCTGTCCGCGTGCCTGAACCGCCAACCCATTGTACTTGAGCGAACTTCATGCGACTCCTTCTGATCGAAGACGACCGCCCCATCGCACGCGGTATCCAGAGCAGCCTCGAGCAGGCTGGCTTCACCGTCGACATGGTGCATGACGGCATTTTTGCCGAACAGGCGCTGGCACAAAACCGCCACGAACTCGTGATCCTCGACCTCGGCCTGCCGGGCATCGACGGGATGACGCTGCTCACGCGCTTCCGCCAGACCAACCGCCACACGCCCGTCATCGTGCTGACCGCACGCGACGAGCTGAACGACCGGATCCAGGGCCTGAACTCGGGCGCCGACGACTACATGCTCAAGCCGTTCGAGCCGGCCGAGCTCGAAGCGCGCATCCGCGCGGTGATGCGCCGCAGCGGCCCGCACAGCGACATGCCGCGTCCGGAAGTGTCGCTCGGCGGCGTCCGCCTGTCGGGCGTCGACCGCCGCATCTTCAACGACGACAAGCCGCTCGAACTGTCGCCGCGCGAGTTCGCGGTGCTCGAGATGCTGCTGCTGCGTCACGGCCGCGTCGTCAGCAAGGCCCAGTTGCAGGATCACCTCACGCACTTCGGCGGCGATCTCGGCGACACCGCGATCGAAGTCTATGTGCACCGCGTGCGCAAGAAACTCGAGCAGTGCCGTGTCGAAATCGTCACGGTGCGCGGTTTCGGCTACCTGCTGCAGGAAATCCGCCAGACGGCGAGCGTCTGAGCGGCGCCCGCCGGCCGGCCGCGTGCCGCCGGCGTGTGCGCCCTGCTCCGCGTCGCCGCCCGGCGCACGACCGCGCCGCTCCCCGTGAGCGGCGCTTATCCATTTGCCCGTCGAAATGTCTCCTGATCCGGCTGTGACCACCAGCCTGCGCCGCTCGCTGCTCCGGCGCCTCGCCGCACCGCTGTCGATGCTCGCGCTGATGAGCGGCCTGATCGCCTACTGGCTGGCGTGGCAATACACGCAGCACGTGATCGACCGCTCGCTCGCCGATCTCGCGACCGCCATCTCGAAACAGATCCAGATCGCCGGCCCCGACGCGCCGTTCACGGTGCCGCCGCTCGCGCAGGCGATGTTCTCCGATCCGGCCGAAGCGCTGATCTACCGGATCAGCGACGGCGAACAGGAGCTCGCCGGCGATCCGAAGCTGCCGCTGCAGGGCATCAACGTGCGCCGCATGCATCACGCGTACGTATTCGAGGCCGAGTACGACAACCGCGCGGTACGCGTCGCGCAGGTGCGTGTCGAGGACGTCGAGGGCGGCAAGCCGATGGTCGTCGAGGTCGCGCAGCCGGTGCGGCACCGCTACCGGATCGCGGCCGAATTCCTCGTCGCGATCATGATGCCGTTGCTGTTGCTGCTGCTCGCGGGCTGGGGCATCGTCTGGCGCGTCGTGAACCAGCAGCTCGGCCCGCTTACGCATCTCGCCGATTCGCTGAACCGGCAGACCCACACGTCGCTGGAACCGGTCGACGAAACCGAGGTACCGCTGGAGATCCGGCCGCTGACGAGCGCGATGAACGCGCTGCTCGGCCGCCTGAAGACCGCGCTCGACGCGCAACGCAAGTTCATCGCCGATGCCGCGCACCAGTTGCGCACGCCGCTCACGGCCGTGAAGCTGCATGCGGAGCAGGCCGCCGTCGCGCGCGATCCGCACCAGACCTTCGCCGCGGTGCGCGAGCTGCGCGCGGCCGCCGACCGCGCGGTGCGGCTGTCGAACCAGTTGCTGTCGCTCGCGCGTGCGGAGCCGGGCGAACAGGCCGCGCGGTTCGTCGACGTCGACCTCGCGGCCATGGCGTTCGAGACGGGTGCCGAATGGGTGCCGCGCGCGCTCGCGTCGCATGTCGACCTCGGCTTCCAGCGCAGCGACGATCCCGGTGACGACGAGAAGCTGATCGTGCGCGGCAACCCCGTGCTGCTGCGCGAGGTGATCGCGAACCTGCTCGACAATGCGCTGAAATACGTGCCGCTCGCGCGGCCGGACGGCGCGCGGATCACGGTGAACGTCGCGCGCAGCGCGCTCGAAGACGGCTTGCCGGCCGCCGAGATCGTCGTCGAGGACAACGGCCCCGGCGTGCCCGCGAACCAACAGGCCGACCTGTTCAAGCGCTTCTTCCGCGGCGACGCGCAAAGCGGCAACGGTGTCGAAACGGGAGCCGGGCTCGGCCTCGCGATCGTGCACGACATCATCGCGATGCATGGCGGCACCGTGTCGTACGAGGATGCATCGGAAGGCGGGTCGCGCTTCGTGGTGCGCGTGCCGCTCGCGCAGCGCACGGAGAAGCCGGCCAGCGAAACGCCGGCCGCCGCGTCGGCGCATTGAGCGATTCGCGTCGGGCGACCGTTGACCGGGCCGCCCGACGGATGAAGGAACCGGAAGGACTGCCGCGCAACGCGGCAGCCGTCTGCGGAATCGACAGCGGCCGCGCGCGATGCGCCGCCGCCTGCATCACTTCCTGTTTTTCTTGTCCTTCGCCCCGGACTCGGACTTGCCGTCCTTCTTGTCCTTCTTCTTTTTCTTCTTCTCGCCGTCGTCCGACGTCGCGAGCAGCGTGCCGCGGCACGCTGCCGCGCCGCAATGGCACGCGTATTCGCGCTTGAGCTTCTTCGTCAGCTTCGCGTCGATCACGAGGCCGTAGTCGTAGAACAGCTCCTCTTCCGGCCCGATGTCGCGCAGCGCGTGAATGAACACGCGGCCTTTGACTTCCTCGGCTTCGCAGTTCGGCGCGCACGAATGGTTGATCCAGCGCGCGCTGTTGCCGTCGATCTTGCCGTCGATCACGCCGCCTTCGTCCAGTGCGAAGTAGAACGTATGGTTCGGCTCGCTCGGATCGTGCGGATGGCGACGCAGCGCTTCCTTCCACGAAATTCGCTCGCCCTTGTATTCCACTACGCGTTCGCCGGCCTTGATCGGCTCCACCGCGAACACGCCCTTGCCGTGTACTCCCGAGCGGCGCACCGCGATCCTGCGTGAACTCATCGAACGAATCCTTGTGAAGACGAATGAATGGAAGACAGCCGCGATCGCGGCCCGCCGCGCGCCAAACGAAAACGCGGCACCGGTTGGTGCCGCGTCGGGGCATGCGGCGAATCACCCGCATCCTACACGTTCGATATTGCTTCGTTCAACATCGCGCGCAATATTGCGCGCTCGACGCTCAACGCTGGCCGAATGCGATGTCGCCGAACAATGCCTTGTGCTCGCGCGGCTGCGAGCGCCAGTACTGCGGCGGCGCCGTCACCTGCGCGCCGAGCTCGGCCGCCGCGTGCCACGGCCAACGCGGGTCGTACAGCATCGCGCGCGCCATTGCGACGAAATCGGCATCGCCGGCCTCGATGAGCCGGTTCGCATGCGCGGGATCGTTGATCAGGCCGACCGCCATCGTCGGCATGCCGACCGCGCGCTTCACGGCCTGCGCGAACGGTACCTGGTAGCCGGGCGACAGCGGAATCTTCTGCAGCGGCGACACGCCGCCGGACGACACGTCGATCCAGTCGCAGCCACGGCGCGCCAGCTCGTGCGCGAATGCGATCGTGTCGTCGAGCTCCCAGCCGCCTTCGACCCAGTCGGTCGCAGACACGCGCACGCCGACCGGCCGGTCTTCCGGAAACGCCGCGCGCACGATCTCGAAGATCTCGAGCGGAAAGCGCATCCGGTTTTCGCGCGAGCCGCCGTATTCGTCGGTGCGCCGGTTCGCGAGCGGCGACAGGAACTGGTGCAGCAGGTAGCCGTGCGCCGCGTGCACTTCGAGCGCGTCGATGCCGAGCCGCGCGGCACGCTTCGCGGCGGCCGCGAACGCTTCGCGGATCCGGTTCAGGCCCGCGGCATCGAGCGCGAGCGGCGGCGTCTCGCCTTCCTTGTGCGGCACGGCAGACGGCCCATGCGGCAGCCAGCCGCCGTCGGCGACGGACACGAGCTGGCCGCCGTTCCACGGCACCTCGCTCGACGCCTTGCGCCCCGCATGCGACAGCTGCATCGCGACGCGGATCGGCGCATGCTTGCGGATCGCGGCCAGCACGGGCTTCAGCGCGGCTTCGGTCACGTCGTCCCACAGGCCGAGGTCGCCATGCGTGATGCGCCCGTCGGGTTCCACGGCGGTCGCCTCGATGCAGAGCAGGCCCGCGCCCGACAGCGCGAGATGGCCGAGGTGCATCATGTGCCAGTCGGTCGCTTCGCCGCGTTCGGCCGAGTACTGGCACATCGGGGAGATCACGATCCGGTTCGGAAGGGTCACGCCGCGCAGCGTGAATGGAGAAAACAGCGCAGTCATGGAGGCCGCTCGCCTGGAAAGGGAAAGAGCGGACGAGCGTAGCACGCAGGCTCGAAGCGTGCAGATGGCCCAAACGGTGGTAAGCGGATGGTCAGGTACGGCCGGCAGCAGGTTGCCGGCACGGCAGGAACCGCGTCGCATGCAGTGATGCGCCGGCCGGCAACGGATGCCGGCCAGGCCAAAGATTCGCGGCGAACGGCGCCGCCCGCGGCGTCAGAGCCCGACGCTGTCGAGCCACTCCGCGAACATGCGCCGCGCGGCCGTCTCGAGCGCGGGGCCGTGCTGCACGGTATCGGCACGCAACTGGCGCGCGTCGACGCCGGGCGTCGCAGCAATTTCGCCGGCGTTCCCGATCAGCCACGGTTCGAAGCGGTCGGCGCGGATTTCCGGATGGCATTGCAGCGCCAGCACGTGCTGCCCCCACGCGAATGCCTGGTGGCGGCAGGCCGGCGTCGACGCAAGATGGATCGCGCCGCCCGGCAGGTCGAACGTATCGCCGTGCCAGTGCAGCATCGATGTCGCCGCGCCATCGAGATGGCGCAACGGCGACGCGCGGCCGGCATCGGTGAGCGTCAGCGGCGCCCAGCCGAGTTCGTGCTGCGCAGCCGGATAGACGCGCGCGCCGAGCGCACGGGCGATGAACTGCGCGCCGAGGCAGATGCCGAGGATCGGCAACCCCGCGTCGATGCGCTGGCGCACGAGCGCCGCGAGCGGCGCGATCGTCGGATACTGCACATCGTCGTACACGCTGAGCGGCCCGCCGAGCACGACGAACAGCGACGGCTGGAGCACATCGAGCACCTCGAACCGCGACGACCCGACGTCTACATAGCGCACCCGCCGACCCCGTTCGCCGAGCACCTGCTCGAAGCTCCCGAGATCCTCGAAATGCACGTGGCGGATCGCCACGACTTCAGCGTTCATCATCGGCCTCCCGGTCGATCGACGGACGTCAGCCTGCGAAAATCTTCCAGGTCTTCTTCTGCGTCGCCGCGTCCGCTTCTTCCTGCACCGAGCAGTCGAGCCGCAGGTCGCTGTCGGACATCGAGATGTCGAGCGCCGCGCAGTAATGCACGGTCTTCTTCGACAGCTTGCCCGGCTGGAAGTGGGCGCACGTCACGCACATGCGCTGCGGCGGCGTCGCACCGGCCACCTGCAGCTCGCGCAGCGTCTTCAGCAGCGCGCGATACAGTGCGCCCTGCTCGTCCGCGCCGAGCTTGCCGACCGCTTTGGTCAGGAATTCAGGCCATTGCAGCGCCTTCTTCGCGGCCGTACGGCCACGCGCCGACAGACGCACGGCCAGTGCACGGCCGTCGTCCAGCGCACGGCGCTTCTCGACGAGCCCCTTCGTCTCGAGCGTGCTGACCGCATCGCTCGTGGTCGCCGCGGTGAGCTGCGTCTCGCGCGCGATCTCGCCGAGCCGCATCGGGCCCTTGCGCTGCAGCAGCAGCACGAGGATCTCGCCCTGCGTCGGCGTGAGGCCCGCGCCTTCCGCCCAATCCCATGCCTGGCTTCGCATGGCCGTACTCAACCGCAGCAGGCTGTGGGTGACACGTCCCGAAGCCTGGTTCCCGTAAACGCCTTCGCTCATAGTCTTTTCGCTTTGCCGCCGCCCGGATTGCCGAGCGGCCGTAGTGTGGAGATCGAATGTCCATCTCAAAACAGACGCACGCTTGCGAGTGCATCAGCACGGCCGTCGCGAGGCACACGCGGCGGTCGCATTCGCGGCGACCGGTGAGACACGCGTCGTTCCGGTGTCCGCAAAGCCGACATTCTAAGCGAGAGCGGAAAATCGCACAGCTAAGTTATCCCCTGCATTCTGTGGAAAATCGCTGGATAACTGAAATTTTTCGTTGTGCCTGTTATGCCGCGCGCCCGCGGAACGGGGCGCGCCAGCATTTTCCTGTTCTGATCGGCCACCGGGCGAACGGCCATGGTCCACCGGGTTATCCCACCCGCAGATCGTTGACTTTGCAGCGGAATATCGGGTTATCCACAGATTTTAAGGACGCCTGGCAACGATTTCGGCCCGAAACGGCGCCGACCGTCGTTCAGCGAATCGCGACGCGGTCGAGCCTGCAATCTGCAAAACATTTTTTCATTCACGCCAACGTAAGCACTGCTGCCGGACCGTCTCGTTCAGCGATTTTTCCTGTTTGAAAACGGTTCTCAACCACGATGCGTCGTTCACCCGCGCCTTGGCAAGCGCGCCGATCTCGTCGAGCGCCGCGCGCGAACCGAGCGCGGCCGCATGCGGCGCGATCTTGTCGAGCGTGTCGAGGATGTCTTCCGCAATCGTGCGGCGTTCACCTGTCTGAGGATTCACGCAGGTGCCCTCGAGCCCGAAGCGGCACGCTTCGAAACGGTTGAACGTATAGACGAGGTAGTCGTCCTCCGACAGCTTCAGCGGCCGGTCGGTCAGCAGGTAGCGCGCGAGCGTCTGGATGTAGCAGGCGATCGCCGCCGCGCGGTCGACCGACAGCGGCGTATCCATCACGCGCACCTCGATCGTCCCGTAGCCGGGCTTCGGGCGGATGTCCCAGTAGAAGTCCTTCATCGAGTTGACCACGCCCGTGTTCACCATCTTCATGAAGTACTCCTCGAAGCTGTCCCAGGTCAGCACGAACGGCGCGCGGCCCGACAGCGGGAACGCGAACACCGAATTCAGGCGTGCCGAATGGAAGCCCGTGTCGACGTTCTGCACGAACGGCGACGATGCGGACAGCGCGATGAAGTGCGGAATGAAGCGCGACATCGAGTGCAGCAGGAACAGCGCGCTGTCGGGATCGGGGCAGCCGATGTGCACGTGCTGGCCGAACACAGTGAACTGTTTGGCCAGATAGCCGTACAGCTCGGAGATGTACTGGAAGCGCGGCGCATCGTAGATCTGCCGGTCGCTCCATTGCTGGAACGCGTGCGTGCCGCCGCCGGCGAGCCCGACGTTGAGCTGGTCGGCCGCCTTCACGAGCACGTCGCGAATCGCATGCAGCTCGGTGACCGCCTGCTCGTGCGAATGGCAGATGCCGGTCGACAGCTCGATCATGCTCTCGGTGATTTCCGGCGTGATGTTGCCCGGAAAGGTCTCGCCCTGGATCAGGCGCATCAGGTCGGATGCAGCCTTGGTCAGGTCGTAGTTGTGCGTGTTGACGACCTGGATCTCCAGTTCGACGCCGAACGTGAACGGTTCGGAATTGACGAAGGTTTCGAGTGCCATGGCAGGTTCCGGAATCAGTTGCTGTCGCTGCGTTCGCCGACCGCCGACAGGCAGCGGTAGACGACGAACGGGCTGACGAGCTGCAGGATCACGATCGTGCACATCACGATCGCGCGCAGGTGCGGGTCGAAATTCGGATAGAGCTGGTAGGTATCGTCGACGAGCAGGTACGACAGCGCGGACATCGGCGTCAGCGCGATGCCGAGCGCGACGCCCTGCTTCATCCCGATGCCGCTCGGCTTCGCGAACGCGAAGACGCCGGCCAGCTTCGCGACGAGCCGCGTGACGATCAGCACGATCGCGAGCAGCCCGCCGAGCGCGATGTCGCCCCACGTGAACGATGTGAGCGTCAGCACGAACAGGACCACCGTCAGCAGCCAGCCGGCCGTGCCGAAGTGCTCGGGCCACAGCTGCGGACGCGCTTCGAGGTTCTTCACGATGATGCCGGCGAGCAGCAGCGTGAGCAGCGTCGACAGCTTCAGCGCCTGTGCCACCGCAATCGCGAGCATCACGAGCCCGAACAGCGCGACGAACGAATGCTCGTCGCGCATCGTCGACGTCATGTGACGGAACAGGAAATTGCACGACCGCGCGACGAGATACGCGACGATGAACGACCCGGCGATCAGGTAGAGCGGCTGCAGGATCGTCGCGAAAACGTTGCCGTACGCTTCCTGGTGGAGCCAGCTCGTCACGAGCTTGGTCAGCACGATCGCGTACACGCTGTTGAGCGCGGTCAGCGTGATGAGGCGCTGCGACACCTGCCCCTCCGCGCGCAGTTCGGTCTTGAGCTGGATCACCATCGACGGCGACGTCGCGATTGCGATCGCCGACAGCACGAGCGCGACCATACCCGATACGCCGAGCGCAAGCATCACGAACAGCACGAGCACGAACGTCAGCGTGGCCTCCGCGAGGCTCGACGCGATGAGCCACGGATTGCGCCGGATCCAGCGCAGGTCGAGGCGGCTGCCGAGCTCGAACAGCAGCAGGCCGAGCGCGACGTCGATCAGCAGCCGCGACGTTTCGTCGGTGCTTGCGTCGATCACGCCGAATCCGAACGAACCGGCGACGAGGCCGATCACCGCATAGCCGGTGATGCGCGGCAGGCGCCATGCGCGATAGCACAGTTCGCCACACAGGCCGGCCGCAAACAGCGCGAGCCCGGCCCAGAACACGGCATCCGGCGCGAGCGGCCAGTTGGGCAGGAATGAGAACGCCGACTTCATCGTGGTGACTTCTCCTTTGGAAGCAACCGCCAGCGACGCGGGGTCAAGCGTCAGAAATGGATGCGCGCCGGCTGGGTATCGCCCCGAATGTGATTGTTGTGGTCGACGACGGCGGGACATAGGGTCCGCCTGCTCCGCCATCCGGCGGAAAGTCGCACAGGTTGCCGATCTGGATTGTCGGCCTGGTGTGTGAACGGACTGCGCAGTCTCGAAGATTCAGATTCGAAATCGTGCCGACCGTTCCATTGAAGCACGTCCGGCGCCTGGCCGAACGAACGCGAAGGAAACCGATTGTGCCACAGCTTTTTCGGTCTGGAACCCATTGAATTCGACTCGCGGCGCTGTGCGGCACCGCAGGTCTTTGGTTTCAAAGGTTTACTTGTATATATACGTAGTAGAAGTTAACAAAGGACGCACAGTTCTGTGGATAACTTCGGTTTACGCTGACGGATCAATGGGTTGGCGAAACCATAACCCGTTGCACAGGCTGTTCGTGCACAGAAGTTTGAGATGAGTAACTTTGGGGTGTCTCACAGCTGTGCCGAGTTGCCCAGTTTACGTCCACTGTGAGTACACACGAAGTGCGGGCGGATTCCGCGCGGTTATCCACAGCATCGGGTGGATAACCTTGCGCGGGGAAATCGGCAAACTGTGAGCGATCGGGGCAGCCGGTCAGCCGGTGGAGCCGACGCGGCGCGCGCGCAGTGCGCGGATCAGGAAGCGTGCGGGATCGACGGCTTCGGCGAGTTCGCGCTCGAGCGGCCACGGCTCGCCTTCGAGTTGCGATGCGATCAGTTCGGCGCCGAGCGCCGCCCACACGAGGCCGCGCGAGCCAAAGCCGAATGCGCCGTAGAGGCCGGGCATGCGCGGCAGGTCGCGCGCCTTTGCACCGCTCAGCGCGCGGGCGTTCGCGACGGCCTGCGCTTCGTCCGCGAGCGGGCCGATCAGCGGCAGGCGATCGCCGACGACCCAGCGGAATGCAACGCGGCCGCGCAGCGTGTCGAGATCCGGAACGTCGCCGATCAGGCCCGGCAGCAGGTGCCGCACGCGGTCGAGGTTTTCGACGTGGCCGGTCGCGCGCATCGCGGGATCGACGTGGCCGGTCGCGCGCATCGCGGGATCGACGTCGTCGGGTTCGAATGTCGCACCGATCAGCAGCGTGCCGTCGTCGAGCGGCACCGCGTAACCGTCGCCGATCGCCGGGCACGGCAGCGGCGCCGTGCTGCCCGGCGGCAGCAGCGTGAGCTGGCCGCGCACCGGTTGCAGCGCGACATGCTGCAGGCCCGCGAGACGCGCGGCGTCGCCCGCGTTCGCGAGCACGACGACGGGCGCTTCGGCCAGCGTGCCGCCAGCCGCATCGAGCGCATGCCATGCGTCGCCCCGCCGCTCGAGCCGCGCGACGCCGGTGGACGCGAGCAAGCGCACGCGTTCGCCGGCCGCCGCGCATTGCGCCGCGCACAGCCCGGCCGGCCAGACGGCGCCGCCGTGCGGAAACAGCAGGCCGCCATGCGCGACCGGCAGGTTCAGATGGGCACGAGCGGCCTCGGTATCGAGCAGCGATACATAGTCGGACGGCGCGCCGAACGCATCGAATGCGTCGCGCATCCGCGCGAAGTCGTCTGCCGATTCGGCGAGATGGATCATTCCGTGCGTGCTGCGCGCGAACGCATGACCCGCGCGTTCGAGTGCGCGCCAGCGTGCGATCGCGTGCAGGAAGCCGCCGCGCGTGAGCCGGCTTGCGACGTTGTCGTCGCGTGTCATCAGCGGATGGAATACGCCGGCCGGATTGCCTGACGCTTCGCTTGCGATCCGTTCGTGCCGCTCGATCAGCGTGACGTCCCAGCCGCGCGTGGCCAGGCGCTCGACGACCGCGCAGCCGGCCAGACCCGCACCGATCACGATCGCACGGCGCGCCGCAACGGGCAGTGCGCGCGGCGGCTCGTGCCGGCGCGCTCGCCAGCGCGGTGCATATTCGCCGACGAGCCGATCGTCGACTTCGCGATACGTGAAACCCGATTCGCCGAGCGCGTGTTTCAACGCATCGGAATTCGTATCCGCCGCAAACGTTGCGTGTTCGCCGGCGATTTTACTCAGTGCGCGAACCAGGTCGGTCGAACGGAGATCGGCTTCGTCCGACGACGTGAAGCCGCCAAGACAGAACGCGTCGGCGCGCGCGACGAGCTTCGTCAACATGTCGATCACGTTGCCGAACGCGAGCGTGAGTACCACGCGCCCTTCGTCGAATTCGAGCCGGTGCAGGCCCGGAACGACCATGGGCCACGCGTCGATCAATGCATCCACGTCGGCCGATATGGTTGTGTTAGCAACGATATGCAAGATCGCACGGCGCAGGTCGTCGCGCGAGAACGGATGCTGCTCGACCGCGACGAAATGCAGCCGCTCGCAGCGCGCCGGATCGTCGCGCCACGCGGCCCATGTCGCGAGGAAGTGGCTGCCCGTGCCGAATCCCGTTGCGACGATCGTGAACGTGCGGCGGTCCTGCCAGCGCGCCGGCAGCCCGTTGTCGGAGACGAACATGCGATGTGCGAGCACGCTTGACGCGTCGCGATGGAGGTCGCCGTACTCGGGCGAAACGAGCGTGCCGTCGTCGCGAAGCGCGAGCGTGGCGGGAACAAGTCGGTCGGGCATGCGAAACAAAAAACGTGGCAGCCAAGCCTGGCAAGGGATTGCGCGGGGCCGTCCGAGCGGCCGTTGGAAAAAGCCAACGAGGCGACGCACGGTCGGACCGCGCTGCGTATCCTGTCCGGTTGGCGCTGGTCAAAAAACGGGCAATCGACGATTCATTCGGCGAAATACCGATGAAAATCTTTGAAACCCTTGTCGTTATTGGGTTTGCGCTGCGCTATCATAGCAACGCCGTACCGCGGGGTGGCCGCCGGCAAGCCGGTGGGCGCGTCGCGCGGGCCAGGATTCGGCGCTGTGCCGTCGGAGTCTGACTCTCGACGGCACGGTTCGCGCACGTATAATCGGCGCGTTCGCGCTGTTCGTGTCAACCTAACCTGATAAAGGAACCTTAATGAACAAACAGGAACTGATCGACGCCGTCGCCGCCCAAACGGGCGCCAGCAAGGCTCAAACCGGCGAAACGCTGGACACGCTGCTCGAAGTCATCAAGAAGGCCGTGTCGAAGGGTGATGCGGTTCAGCTGATCGGCTTCGGCAGCTTCGGTTCGGGCAAGCGCGCAGCACGTACGGGCCGCAACCCGAAGACCGGCGAAACCATCAAGATCCCGGCAGCCAAGACGGTCAAGTTCACGGCTGGCAAGGCGTTCAAGGACGCCGTCAACAAGCGTTAAACCAGCGCCTGTTCCAGGAAAAACCCGCCTCTCGGCGGGTTTTTTGTTGGGCGCGCGCGGCATTTTCGCCACAGTCCGCGCCACTCTTGCAAGATTTAACGGTTGTTTTACAAGCCGTTACCGAGCCGTCAGGCATGCACGATTTGCGTGTCGCCGTGATCGTCGTCGTCGTGCGAATCGACATCCCACGCCGGGAACGGATCGTCGAACGCGCTCCATTCCGCTGCACCGACCGCGAATTCCGCATCGGTCAGCAGGCACGCGTCGAGTTTCTCGCGCCATGCATCGGCGTCGAGCGCGATGCCGATCAGCACGAGTTCCTGCCGGCGATCGCCGACTGTGCGATCGTCGAGATCGCCGTGCCATTCGGCGCGGATCTCGGCGAGCAGCTCGTCGTCGTCCGGCCATTCCGCGCGCTCTTGCGCGGCCCACCAGAGACCCGCCGGTCCATGCCGGCACACGCCGCCCGCCTGCGACAGCGAGCCCGCGATGTCGTTGCGCGTCGCGAGCCAGAAGAAGCCCTTGCTGCGCAGCACGCCCTGCCACTCCTGATGCAGCAGCGCCCAGAGTCGTGCCGGATGGAACGGCCGGCGCGCACGGTAAACAAAATTGCCGATCCCGAATTCGTCGGCTTCGCCGTGCACGTGCGCATGATGTTCATCATGGCAGTCGGGGTCGTCGCAATGCGTGTGATCGCGATCGAGCGACGCGAGCCAGCCCGGCGCATTCGCGGCCTCGTCGAAATCGAAGCGGCCCGTGTTCAGCACTTCGTCGAGCGGCACGTCGCCGAACGTCGACACGACCTGGTGCGCGCGCGGATTGAGCCGCGCGAGGATGTGCTGCAGGCGTGCGAGTTCGTCGGCACCGACGAGGTCGGCCTTGTTGATTACCAGCACGTCGCAGAATTCGATCTGCTCGATCAGCAGCTCGACGAGCGTGCGGTCGTCTTGTTCCGACGCGGCGATGCCGCGCGTCGCGAGTGCATCGTCGGAACCGTAGTCGCGCAGGAAGTTGTACGCGTCGACCACGGTGACGAGCGTGTCGAGCCGCGCGATTTTCGACAGCGACTCGCCGTCGTCGTCGACGAACGTGAAGGTCTCGGCGATCGGCATCGGCTCCGCGATACCGGTCGATTCGATCATGATCGCGTCGAAGCGGCCTTCGGACGCGAGGTTGCGGATCTCGACGAGCAGGTCGTCGCGCAGCGTGCAGCAGATGCAGCCGTTCGACATTTCGACGAGGCGTTCCTCGACTTGCGACAGCGCCTGCGCGTCGCGCACGAGCGACGCGTCGATGTTGACCGCCGCGAGATCGTTGACGATCACGGCGACTTTCAGGCCCGCGCGGTTCGCGAGGATGTGATTGAGCAGCGTGGTCTTGCCGGCGCCGAGGAAGCCGGACAGCACGGTGACGGGCAACGGCTGGTTCATTGCGGTACACACCAACGGAAAAGATGAAAAAGCGGCCGCGGCACCCTTCCGGGGCGTGATCGGCCCGCGGACGGGCGAACCTGCGGCGTGAGCCCGCATTGTGCATCAAACGCGCGCCGGCCGGCCGGCACCGCGTCAGGCTGCGATGCGATGCGGCGTCATGGCGCGGGCGGCAGCAGCTTCCACTGCGTCAGGATGCCGGCGATCTGCCGCGCGTACTTGTCGCGCAGCGACGGCGTTTCGGAATGATAGGCGCCGACGGCCTGCCACGTGTTGCCGTAGCGGTTCATCTTCTGTTTCAGGTGCCACGCGGCGATATACACGTTCTTGCACGGTTCCATCAGCGTGCCGCGGTCGATCCCGTAGCGCGACAGCGTCGTCAGGTGGATCGAATTGATCTGCATCAGGCCGTAGTCGATCGAGCCGTTCGTGTTCTTGTTCAGCGCACCGGGCCGGTTGCGAGATTCCTGCCACGCGATTGCGCGCAGGATCAGCGGATTGACCTGCTGGTATTTCGCGGCCTCGTCGAAACAATCCGCGCGTGCGTTTGCGCTGGCGAACCACGCGCCTGCGGCAATCAACGCAATCGAAGCGAACCGTCTGTTCATGGTGCGAAAACGAAAAGGAATTGCGCAATGGTCGGGAAAACCCGTGCCTGTTATTCGTGCGACGAGAAACACGTCGCCCTTATCATACCGACAGCCCGTCAGGTTGCGACATGCGGAAATACGACAGCCGGGTTATACCGTATTTCCGTGTCGGTTCATCGCGAAACGGGGGCGATGGCCGGCATGCCGATATAGCACCGAATCTTACATATTGCATACGGCTCGCCGGATACATGTCGTATGTGAGACAGTCTTCGGATCAATGTGATATTTCGGACATGAAAAACTGCTAATGTCGCCTCTTTCGGACTTGGATCCCAGCACTACCGCCGGAAGTGGCCTGAGCCGGCATCGACCCATTTATCCATGACAAGAAATCGCTTCGTTATGCGGCGCGTCGCCACGACCCTGATCGTCGCCGGCATCATCGTCTCGCAGGCCGCCTACGCTCAGGTCACGCTCAACTTCGTGAATGCGGATATCGACCAGGTCGCGAAAGCGATCGGCGCCGCAACCGGCAAGACCATCATCGTCGACCCCCGTGTGAAGGGGCAGCTCAACCTCGTTGCCGAACGTCCGGTGCCGGAAGACCAGGCGCTGAAGACGCTGCAGTCGGCGCTGCGCATGCAGGGCTTCGCGCTCGTGCAGGATCACGGCGTGCTGAAGGTCGTGCCCGAGGCCGACGCGAAGCTGCAGGGCGTGCCGACCTATGTCGGCAATGCGCCGCAGGCGCGCGGCGACCAGGTGATCACGCAGGTGTTCGAGCTGCACAATGAATCGGCGAACAACCTGCTGCCCGTGCTGCGGCCGCTGATCTCGCCGAACAACACGGTGACGGCCTACCCGGCGAACAACACGATCGTCGTGACCGACTACGCGGACAACGTGCGCCGCATCGCGCAGATCATCTCGGGCGTCGACAGCGCCGCGGGTGCGCAGGTGCAGGTCATTCCGCTGCGCAACGCGAACGCGATCGACCTCGCCGCACAACTGCAGAAAATGCTCGACCCGGGCGCGATCGGCAACAGCGACGCAACGCTGAAGGTGTCGGTCACGGCCGACCCGCGTACCAACTCGCTGATGCTGCGTGCGTCGAGCGCCTCGCGCCTCGCGGCCGCAAAGCGCCTCGTGCAGCAGCTCGACGCGCCGAGCGCCGTGCCCGGCAACATGCACGTCGTGCCGCTGCGCAACGCCGATGCGGTGAAGCTCGCGAAGACGCTGCGCGGGATGCTCGGCAAGAGCGGCAACGACAGCGGCTCGTCGGCGTCGTCCAACGATGCGAACAGCTTCAACCAGAGCGGCGGCTCGTCGTCGAGCGGCAACTTCTCGACCGGCACGTCCGGCACGCCGCCGCTGCCGTCGGGCGGCCTCGGCGGCTCGTCGTCCTCGTCGGGGTACGGCGGCACGTCCGGCAGCGGCGGCCTCGGCACCGCCGGCCTGCTCGGCGGCGACAAGGACAAAAGCGACGACAACCAGCCGGGCGGGATGATCCAGGCCGACGCGGCGACCAACTCGCTGATCATCACCGCGTCCGATCCGGTTTACCGGAACCTGCGCTCGGTGATCGACCAGCTCGACGCGCGGCGCGCGCAGGTCTATATCGAAGCGCTGATCGTCGAGCTGAACTCGACGACGCAGGGCAACCTCGGCATCCAGTGGCAGGTGGCGAGCGGTCAGTTTCTCGGCGGCACGAACCTGGCGGCAACGGCCGGCAGCGTCGCGGGCAACAGCATCATCAACCTGACGACGGGCGGCACGGCGGCCACCACCGGGCTCGCGGCCAACCTCGCGAACCTGAACCAGGGCCTCAACATCGGCTGGCTGCACAACATGTTCGGCGTGCAGGGGCTCGGCGCGCTGCTGCAGTATTTCGCCGGCGTGAGCGACGCGAACGTGCTGTCGACGCCGAACCTGATCACGCTCGACAACGAGGAAGCGAAGATCGTCGTCGGCCAGAACGTGCCGATCGCGACCGGTTCGTATTCGAACCTGACGAGCGGCACGACGAGCAATGCGTTCAACACCTACGACCGTCGCGACGTCGGCCTGACGCTGCACGTGAAGCCGCAGATCACCGACGGCGGGATCCTGAAGCTGCAGCTCTACACGGAAGATTCGGCGGTCGTCAGCGGTACCACGAGCGCGCAGACCGGCCCGACCTTCACGAAGCGCTCGATCCAGTCGACGATCCTGGCGGACAACGGCGAGATCATCGTGCTCGGCGGTTTGATGCAGGACAACTACCAGGTGTCGAACAGCAAGGTGCCGCTGCTCGGCGACATCCCGTGGATCGGCCAGTTGTTCCGTTCGGAATCGAAGCAGCGCCAGAAGACCAACCTGATGGTGTTCCTGCGCCCCGTGATCATCTCCGATCGCAGTACCGCGCAGGCAGTCACGGCCAACCGCTACGACTACATCCAGGGCGTGACGGGCGCATACAAGTCGGATAACAACGTGATCCGCGACAAGGACGATCCGGTCGTCCCGCCGATGCCGCTCGGCCCGAGCCAGGGCGGCACGCCGGCCGGGAACCTGTTCGATCTCGACAAGATGCGCCGCCAGCAGATGCAACGCCAGGTGACACCGCCGCCCGCGCCCCAACAGGCGCCGGCGCAGCCGCAGAGCGTGCCGCAGCAGACGGTGCCGCAACAGCCGCTGACCGCCACGCCGGGAGCATCGCAGTGACCGACGTGCTCGCGTCTTCCGCCCACGACGGCGCGCCGGGCGAACGGCAGCCGCCGTCGCCGCTCGCCGCGCGCCTGTTGCCGTACGGCTTCGCGAAGAGCGGCCAGGTGCTGATCGCGCACCAGCTCGACGACACGCTCGAGGTGTGGATCAGCGAACGCACGAGCGACGCCGCGCTCGCGGAGATCGCGCGCAACTTCGGCTCGATTTCCGTGCACCGCGTGCCGGCCGACGAGCTCGCGCAGGCGATCAACCAGGCATACGCGCGCCAGGACGGCAGCGCCGCGCAGGTGGTCGGCGAGGTCGAAGGCGAAGTCGACCTGTCGCGGCTGATGCAGGACATCCCCGAAGTCGAGGATCTGCTCGAATCGGAAGACGACGCGCCGATCATCCGGATGATCAATGCGCTGCTCACGCAAGCGGCGCGCGAACAGGCGTCGGACATTCACATCGAGCCGTTCGAGAATTCGTCCGTCGTGCGTTTTCGCGTCGACGGCACGCTGCGCGACGTCGTGCGCCCGAAGAAGGCGCTGCACGGCGCACTGATCTCGCGGATCAAGATCATGGCGCAGCTCGACATTGCCGAGAAACGCCTGCCGCAGGACGGCCGCATCACGCTGCGCGTCGGCGGCCGGCCGGTCGACGTGCGCGTGTCGACGCTGCCGACCGGGCACGGCGAGCGCGCGGTGCTGCGTCTGCTGGAAAAGGATGCGAAGCGCCTGAACCTCGAAGCGCTCGGGATGGGCCGCGACACGCTCGTCCAGTTCGACAAGCTGATCGCGCGACCGCACGGCATCGTGCTCGTCACGGGCCCGACGGGCTCGGGCAAGACGACCACGCTGTATGCGTCGATGTCGCGGCTCGAAACCGCGACGACCAACATCATGACCGTCGAGGACCCGATCGAGTACGACCTCGGCGGCATCGGCCAGACGCAGGTGAACGAGCGGATCGGGATGACCTTTGCCCGTGCGCTGCGCTCGATCCTGCGCCAGGATCCGGACGTGATCATGATCGGCGAAATCCGCGACCTCGAAACCGCGCAGATCGCGGTGCAGGCGTCGCTGACGGGCCACCTCGTGCTCGCGACGCTGCACACGAACGATGCGGCTTCGGCCGTCACGCGCCTGACCGACATGGGCGTCGAGCCGTACCTGCTCGCGTCGTCGCTGCTCGGCGTGCTCGCGCAGCGCCTGGTGCGGCAGCTCTGCCCCGTCTGCAAGGAAGAGCGGCACGAGGACGGCCGTACCGTGTGGCATCCGGTCGGCTGCGACAAGTGCGGGCATTCGGGGTACGCGGGCCGGCGCGGCGTATACGAACTGCTGCTGGTCGACGACTCGATCCGCTCGCTGATCCATCGCAACGCGGCCGATGCCGAGATTCTGGCCACCGGCCGCGCGGAAGGGATGCGCACGCTGCGCGACGACGCGGAGCGCTGGCTCGCGGCCGGCGCGACGTCGCTCGAGGAAGTGTTGCGCGTGACGGGAGGCGCATAGCGCGATGCCGGCATTCCGTTTCGAAGCGATCGATGCGGCGGGACACGCGCAGAAAGGCGTCATCGATGCCGACAGCGCGCGTGCCGCGCGCGGCCAGTTGCGCACGCAGGGGCTCACGCCGCTCGTCGTCGAGCCGGCCGCCAGCGCGACGCGCGGCGCACGTACGCAGCGGCTCGCGTTCGGCCGCAAGCTGTCGCAGCGCGAACAGGCGATCCTCACGCGCCAGCTCGCGAGCCTGCTGATCGCGGGGCTGCCGCTCGACGAGGCGCTCGGCGTGCTGACCGAGCAGGCCGAACGCGACTACATCCGCGAACTGATGGCCGCGATCCGCGCCGAGGTGCTCGGCGGCCATTCGCTCGCGAATGCGCTGGGCCAGCATCCGCGCGATTTTCCGGAAATCTACCGCGCGCTCGTCGCGGCGGGCGAGCACACGGGCAAGCTCGGCATCGTGCTGTCGCGCCTGGCCGACTACATCGAGCAGAGCAACGCGCTGAAGCAGAAGATCCTGCTGGCCTTCACGTATCCGGGGATCGTCACGCTGATCGCGTTCGGCATCGTCACGTTCCTGCTGAGCTACGTGGTGCCGCAGGTCGTCAACGTGTTTGCGAGTACGAAACAGCAGTTGCCGATCCTCACGGTCGTGATGATGGCGCTGTCGGAATTCGTGCGGCACTGGTGGTGGGCGATCCTGATCGCGGTCGCGCTGATCGTGTGGTTCGTGAAGGCGACGCTGTCGCGCGACGGGCCGCGGCTCGCGTTCGACCGCTGGGTGCTGACCGCGCCGCTCGCGGGCAAGCTCGTGCGCGGCTACAACACGGTGCGCTTCGCGAGCACGCTCGGCATCCTCACCGCGGCCGGCGTGCCGATCCTGCGCGCGTTGCAGGCGGCCGGCGAGACGCTGTCGAACCGCGCGATGCGCGCGAACATCGACGATGCGATCGTGCGCGTGCGCGAAGGCTCCGCGCTGTCGCGCGCGCTGAACAACGTGAAGACGTTTCCGCCGGTGCTCGTGCACCTGATCCGTTCCGGCGAAGCGACGGGCGACGTGACGACGATGCTGGATCGCGCGGCCGAAGGCGAAGCGCGCGAGCTCGAACGCCGCACGATGTTCCTGACGAGCCTGCTCGAGCCGCTGCTGATCCTGGCGATGGGCGGCATCGTGCTCGTGATCGTGCTGGCCGTGATGCTGCCGATCATCGAGCTGAACAACATGGTGCAGTGACGGCCTGACCGGTTGGTGAGGCCGTCGCCGTTCAGCGCATGTAGATCGCGGGGGACGGCGTGTTCGCCGGGAGCTGGATTTCGGCGCGGGCGCCGTTGCGATCGACGACGATCGAGCGGGAGCGGACTTCGGCGAGCTTCGCACCAGGCGTGACGTCCGCGCCGAGCGACACGGCGCGCGGCGGTTCGCCGCCGACGCCGACGATCGCGGCGGCGCCGCGGTCGAGCGCGAGGATGCCGAACAGGTGGATGTCCTGCACGGGATTCTTGTCGAGCTGACCGCCGAAGAGCGCCGCGGCGTCCTCGGTGCGGATCGGCAGCCGCGCGGCGGCGGCGGGCAGCGGCGCTTCGCGGGCCGACAGCGTGACGACCCAGTAGGTGGCCGTCGCGCACAAACCCGCGAAGAGGGCTAGGGAAAGGATCCGGATCGAGAGCGCGTTCATGCGCGCTATTGTACGGATGTATATGAAATTTGCGTTGGGTGAAAGCCCTCGGCGATGCGCGCCTTACAATGCGTGCTCCGCGCCCGCGGGTCCGGAAGGTTGCCGTCAGGTCATCGTCCGGTGCGCCGGGTGCGTCACTCAATCGACGACATTTTTTGGAAAGAGGTAGTCAGTCATGCAAACGTGGATCACTCGCCGCAACGCGGCCGTGCGTCGTCAGCGCGGTTTCACGCTGATCGAGATCATGGTGGTGGTCGCGATCCTCGGGATCCTGGCGGCGCTGATCGTGCCGAAGATCATGAGCCGCCCGGACGAGGCGCGCCGCATCGCCGCGAAGCAGGACATCGGCACGATCAT
This sequence comes from Burkholderia sp. S-53, assembly GCF_025560745.1. NCBI lineage: Bacteria > Pseudomonadati > Pseudomonadota > Betaproteobacteria > Burkholderiales > Burkholderiaceae > Burkholderia > Burkholderia sp. S-53. Next base: position 89,001 of record NZ_CP090483.1, on the reverse strand, counting down.
GCAGGCGCTCAAGCTGTACCGTCTCGACAACGGCCGTTATCCGAGCCAGGAGCAGGGCCTGAACGCGCTGATCCAGAAGCCGTCCACCGATCCGATCCCGAACAACTGGAAGGACGGCGGCTACCTCGAGCGCCTGCCGAACGATCCGTGGGGTAACGGGTACAAGTACCTGAACCCGGGGGTGCACGGCGAGATCGACGTATTCAGCTACGGTGCCGACGGCAAGGAAGGCGGCGAGAACAACGACTCCGACATCGGTTCGTGGCAATAAGCCGGCGCTGATCGTCCCGACGCTTCGTTCCCGCTCTTCATGCTCGCCATTCGCACGACTCCCCGCTGCGGCCGCGATTGCCGCGTGCATCGCGGCGCGGCGCCGTCCGTATCGGCGCGCGCCGATGGCGGGCCGATGAAGCACGGCGTGCGGCGCGCGCGCGGCTTCACGCTGCTCGAAATGCTGGTCGTGCTCGTGATCGCAGGGCTGCTCGTGTCGCTCGCGTCGCTGTCGCTGACGCGCAATCCGCGCACCGACCTGCGCGAGGAAGCGCAGCGCATCGCGCTGCTGTTCGAGACGGCCGGCGATGAAGCGCAGGTGCGCGCGCGTCCGATCGCGTGGCAGCCGACCGCGCACGGCTTCCGTTTCGACGTGAGCTCGCCCGACGGCTGGCGCACGCTGCGCGACGACCTGCTGCGCCCGCGCGACTGGGACGGCGGCGTCACGGGCGCCGACATCGACTACCCGGGCTCCGACACGCGCGCGAACCGCGTCGTGTTCGGCACCGAGAGCATCGACACGCCGGTGCGCGTGACGCTGCATTCGGCCGTCGGCAGCGCGACGATCGTCGGCACCGGCAACGGCCGCTACGAGGTGCAATGACGATGCGTCGTCGCCTGCCCTTCCCCGTTTCTTCATCGCACTCCGATTCCCCGCCGGGACTTCCTGCGGGGCGGGACGCTTCGTGCGGAAACCGGTCTGCGTCCGGTTTCCCCGGCGCGCGCCCTCCAAGGGGACTTCCTGCGGGGCGCGGCTTCACGATGATCGAGGTGCTGGTCGCGCTCGCGATCATCGCGGTCGCGCTCGCCGCGTCGATCCGCGCGGTCGGCACGATGGCGACCAATGCGTCCGACCTCCATCACCGGCTGCTGGCCGGCTGGAGCGCCGACAACGCGCTCGCGCAGTTGCGCCTCACACATGCGTGGCCGCAGATCGGCGACCAGAGTTTCGACTGTTCGCAAGGCAACGTGCAGCTCGTCTGCACGCAGAGCGTGAGCGCCACGCCGAATCCCGTGTTCCGGCGCGTCCGGGTTTCGGTGAGCATGCCCGGGCGCTCCGGCGTGCTCGCGCAGATGGTGACGGTGGTCGCGAATGAAACCAGCCGTCCGCTCTGACGCGCCGATGCGACGCCCGCACGCGCGCCCCGCCCGGGGCTTCACGCTGATCGAGCTGATGATCGCGATCGCGATCCTCGCGGTGGTGGCCATCCTCGCGTGGCGCGGGCTCGACCAGATCATGCGCGGCCGCGACAAGGTGGCGTCCGCGATGGAAGACGAGCGGGTGTTCGCGCAGATGTTCGACCAGATGCGCATCGACGCGCGGCTTGCCGCGACCGACGACGAGGCCGGCCAGCCGGCGATCGGCGTCGCCGGCAATACGCTGCAGATCGTTCGCGAATTCGACGTGCCGGGCGCCGCGCCGCGGCTGCAGGTGGTGCGCTACCGGATCGCCGGCGGGCGCGTGGTGCGCTATGCATCGGCGCCGATCGACGACGCGAACCGGCTGCAAGGCGTGCTGAAGGACAGCAGCGTCGAAGGCTGGAACTGGGTCGCGCTGATGGGCGGCGTCGGCGCGATCGACGCGAAGCTGTACGTGCCGCGCGTGGGCTGGACCACCAACCTGCAGACGGCCGACGAAGCGCTCGCGCAGAACAACGATGCGCTCAAGGTGCCGCAGCTCGGCAACGCGCCGCCGCAGCGCGCGGTGACGGGGCTGCAGGTCAGCATCGGCGCGACGTCGCTGCGCGTGCCGGTCACGCGCGTGTTCCTCGTCGGGGAATGACGATGCGCACGCGCCCTTACCGTCCGCTCTCCACCCGCCGCGCCGCCGCGCGCGCGCATGCACGCGGCCGCCAGCGCGGCGCCGCGATCATCACCGCGCTGCTCGTCGTCGCGCTGTCGGCGATCCTCGTATCGGGGATGCTGTGGCGCCAGCAGGTGCAGATCCGCCGCATCGAAAACCAGCGCGTGATCGCGCAGGCGCAGTGGGTCGCGCGCGGCGCGCTCGACTGGACGCGGATGATCCTGCGCTCCGAAGGCGACACGGCGCCCGGCATCACGTATCTCGGCGGAATCTGGGGCGTGCCGATCGCGAAGACGAAGCTGTCGGACTTCCTCGGCCGGATCGGTGCGCCCAACGACAACGGCGGCGAAGACACCTATATCTCCGGCTCGATCGAGGACGCGCAGGCGAAGTTCAACCTGCGCAACCTCGTGGCGTCGCCCGCGCCCGGCGTGCTGCAGCTGAACGTCACGCAGCTGCAGGCGTTCCAGCGCCTGCTGACGACGCTCGGCTACGACGGCGCGTTCGCGAAGCGCATCGCGCTGCAGGTGCGCGCGGGCCTCATGCATTCGGCGACGCGCTTCCAGATGCCGACGCTGCCCGGCGGCGGCGGCACGGCGCCGGCCACCGCGCCGGTGACCACCGACCAGCAGGGCGGCAGCGGCTTCACCGACGAGCCGGGCATGTCCGGCGGCGACCGCGGGCCCGCGCCGTTGATGATGACGAGCGCCGACAGCCTGCTCGACGTCGACGGCGTGACGCCCGAGATGGTCGCGCGGCTGCGCCCGTTCGTCACCGTGCTGCCGACCACGACGCCGGTGAACATGAACACCGCGCCGGCCGAGGTGATCGCGGCGCTGGTGCCGGGGATGAGCGTGTCGTCCGCGCAGGCGCTCGTGTCGCGCCGCGAAACCGTGTTTTTCCGCAACGTCGGTGACGTGCAGCTCGCGCTGCGCGGCGCCGGTGCGCCGAACGTGACGATCGACTCGAACCTCGTCGACGTCAATTCGAGCTATTTCATCGTGCACGGCCGAATCCAGCACGAGCGAGCGGAGGTCGATCGCACGTCGCTCGTGTATCGTGATCCGACCACGCATTCGACGCGGGTCGTGCGTATCCGCGACCAGCTATAACGACGCCATTCGGGAGAGGAGCTCTTGTGAGCACGTTGATTGTTTCTTTGCCGCCGCGCGAGCCTGCCGTGCCGTTGCAGGAATGGCAGTGGCCCGAGCTGCCGTTCACGCTCGTCGACAAGGCCGGCCACGTGCAGCGCGCGGGCCGCGCCGCGCTCGCGCTGCTGCCGCGCGCGAATGCGACGGTGCTGATCGTCGCCGCGCGCGACGTGCTGCTGCTGGCCGCGAAGGTGCCGCCGCTCAAGGGGCCGAAGCTGCGCCAGGCGCTGCCCAACATCGTCGAGGATCAGTTGATCCAGGATCCGCTCGGCTGCCACATCGCGCTCGATCCGGCCGCGCTGCCCGACGGGCGCCGCGTGCTGGCCGTCGTCGATCGCGCGTGGTTCCGCGCGATCTGCGACGCGTTCGCGGCGGCCGGCCACCGGCACCTGAGCGCGGTGCCCGCGACCCGCTGCCTGCCGGCGCCGCGTGCGTCGGCCGAAACGGTGTTGGCCGCGCCGGCGGACGGTGAAGCGGCCGACGCTGCCGATGCCGCGCTCGTCGCGGACGCCGTCGAGCCGCCCGCCCGCCCGGCGACGGTCGCCGCGGTGCTCGGGCTCGCGACGGCGGTCGAACCGGCACTCGTCGAAGCCGGTGCGCTGCCGGCCGCGGCCGGTGCGCCGCGCCTCGAACTCGCGGTCGCACGCGGCGCGCTCGGCGAAGGCTTCGCGGCGCCCGCGGCGCGCGCGGCCGGTACGCTGGCCGCGCTCGCGGGCGGCGGCGACGTCGAACTGTACGAACTCGGCGAGCCGGGCGCGGAGCCGCGGCTCGCGTCGGTCGGCCGCACCGACGGCCCGTTGCTGCCGGGCGCCGCGCCGCTGTCGTTCGACACGTTCGCGCGGTGCGCACTGACCGAGCGTTTCGATCTGTGCCAGTTCGAATTCGAGTCGCAGCCGTGGCGCTTCGACCGCGCGACGGTGAAGCGCCTGCGCGTGCCGCTCGCACTCGTCGCGGCGACGCTCGGCGTCGCGGTGATCGGGATGAACCTGCACTGGTGGAAGCTGTCGCGCGAACGCGATGCGTTGTCCGCGCAGATCACCGAGACGCTGCTGTCCGCATTCCCGAAGACGACGACGGTGCTCGATCCGCCCGCGCAGATGCAGCGCCAGCTCGACCAGCTGCGCCTGGCGGCCGGCGAGCTTTCGCCGAACGATTTCCTCGCGCTGTCGAGCGGGCTGACGCGCTCGATGGGCGCGCTGCCGCTGAACGGCATCGCGTCGCTCGACTATCACGACCGGCGGCTCGACGTCGGCTTCAAGCCGGGGGTCAAGGTCGATCCAGATTTCACGCAGCGCCTCGCGCGCAACGGACTGTCCGGCGAAGTCGACAGCAACACGGGCAAATGGACCATCCGGAGCCGCTCATGAAGACGGAACAACTGAACCAGACGCTGACCCAGTTCTGGGGTGAGCGCTCGCAGCGCGAGAAGATGCTGCTCGGCTGGGGCGGCACCGTGCTGGCAGTCGCGATCGCGTATTCGGTGCTGTGGTCGCCCGCGCAGGAGGGCCGCGCACGGATCCAGCGCGCGCTGCCGACGATGCGCCGCGAACTCGCGCAGATGACCGCCCAGGCGAACGAGGCGAAGTCGCTGTCGGCCGCCGCGCAGGGCGTCGCGCCGACCGGGCTCGCGCTGAAGGACGCGCTGACCGCGTCGCTGTCCGATCACGGGCTGCAGGGTGCGCAGGTGCAGATCGTCGGCAACGGCGTGCAGGTCCAGATGAAGAACGTGTCGTTCCCGGCGTGGACGCAGTGGCTCGACGATGCGCGCCGGCAGTTCAAGGTGCAGGTCGGCGAGGCGCACGCAACCGCATTGAAGGAAGATGGCCAGGTCGACCTGACGGCCGTGATGCAACCGTCGACGCAGAAATGACGCAGTGGATGACGCAAGTGGCGGTCGGCCGATGAGGCCGTGGACGAAGCGGCTCGCCACCGCATTGCCGTGGGTACTGGCGGGCGGACTGGCGACGGCGGTGACGCTCGTCGCGCTCGCGCCGGCCGCATGGATCGCGCCGCAGTTCGCGCGCGCGACCGGCGGGCACGTGAATCTCGTCGATCCGGACGGATCGTTGTGGCACGGCTCGGGCACGCTGATGCTCGCGCCGGGCGCCGACCAGAGCGCGGCGACGCTGCTGCCGGGCCGGGTCGAATGGACCACGCGCTTCTGGCCGTTGCTGACCGGGCGCGTGCAGATGCGCATGCGCCAGACCGACGCGATGCCCGATGCCGTCACGCTCGATGCGACGTGGCGCGGCGCGGTGCTGTCGGCGGGCACGATGGCCGTGCCCGCGTCGCTGCTCGCGGGGCTCGGCACGCCGTTCAACACGCTCGACCTGCAGGGCGACGTGCGGGTCGGCTGGACCGACTGGCGCCTGTTCGGCAACAACGCGTTCGGCCAGCTGACGGTGACGATCGATTCGATGAGTTCGCGCGTATCGCGCGTGAAGCCGCTCGGTTCGTACCGCGCGGTGCTGCAGGCGAAGGGGGCGGGCGCCGACCTCGACCTGTCGACGACGCAGGGCCCGCTGTTCCTCGACGGGCACGGCAATTTCGGCGCCGGCCAGGGATCGTTCCGCGGCAGCGCGCATGCGGCGCCCGAGCAGCAGGCGAACCTCGCGGGGCTGCTGAACCTGCTCGGCCACCCGATCGGGAACAACGAGGTCTCGCTGATCTTCGGCGACGCGATGCGCTGACGCGCGCGTCGCCCTCTTCCCTTCTTACTTCTGCGCAAGCGGCGCGGCGGCCGACGGCGCGGTAGCCGCGGGCACGGCCGCACCGGACGCCGGCACGGGCGCCGGCGCAGCCATGTCGCCCGTCTCGCGCGTCATGTCCGACGCATCCCAGCCGCCGCCGAGCGCCTTCACGAGCCCGACCGACGACGTCATCCGCTGCCCGGCGATCGTCGTGAGCTTCTGCTGCGCGGCGAACGCGGTGGTCTGCGCGGTCAGCACGTTCAGGTACGCGACCGTGCCGGCCTTGTACTGGTTCGTGACGATCGCGAGCGCTTGCTCGGCGCTGTCGACGGCCTGCCGCTGCACGTCGATTTCCTGCGCGAGGATGCGCTGCGACGCGAGGTTGTCCTCGACGTCCTGGAACGCGGTGAGCACCGCGAGGCGATAGGCGGCGACGTCCTGGTCGTAGGTTGCGCGCGCGGCGTCGGTCTGCGCGGCGCGCAGCCCCGCGTCGAACAGCGTGGCCGCAAGCTGCGGGCCGACCGTCCAGAAACGCGCCGGCAGCGTGAACAGCTGCGACCACACCGAGCTCTGGACACCGCCGGTGGCCGACAGCGTGAGCGTCGGGAAGAACGCGGCGATCGCGACGCCGATCTGCTCGTTCGCGGATGCCGCGCGGCGCTCGGCCGCCGCGATGTCGGGCCGGCGCTCGAGCAGCGCGGACGGCACGTCGACCGGCGTGATCGGCGGCTCGGCCGCGAGCGGGTTCGGCGGCAGCGAGAAAGTCGACGCCGGTTCGCCGATCAGCGTCGCGATCGCGTGCTCGAACTGCGCGCGCGCGACGCCGTTGTCGATCGACGCCGCCTGTGCGCTCTGCAGTTGCGTCTGCGCCTGGATCACGTCCGCGCGTGCGGCGACGCCCTGCGCGTACTGGTTCTGCGTGAGTTTCAGCGACTGCGCGTACGACTTCACGGTGTCGTCGAGCAGCTTCTGCAGCGCATCGGACGCGCGTAACTGGAAATAGGTTTGCGCGAGCAGCGCCTGCTGCGACAGCCGCGCGTTCGCGAGATCGGCCGCGGCGGCCGCTTCGCCGGCGCGCTGCGCGCTGACGGTACGGCTCACCTTGCCCCACAGGTCGGGTTCCCAGCTCGCGTCGAGGCCGACGCTGTAGCTGTTGCCGATCGATCCGGACGAGCCGCTGCCGAAACTCGACGACGAGCTCGACGTGCGCGGCGTGCGGGCGCGCGAGCCCGACGCGGTCAGCCCGACGGTCGGGAAATACGCGGCGCGCGCCTCGGTGACGAGCGCGCGCGCCTGCCGGTACGCGGCCGCCGATTGCGCGATGGTCTGGTTCGACGCATTGAGCTTGCCGATCAGCGCATCGAGCTGCGGATCGTTGTAGACCGTCCACCACGGGCCGCGGTCGGCGCGATCGGCGGGCTGCGCGACCTTCCAGCCGGCCGGCGCTTCCTTGAATGCGGCGGGGATCGACGTGTCGGGCCGGTGATAGTCGGGCCCGACGGCGCAGCCGGCGAGCAGCACGGCCGTCGCAACGGCGACGGCGGCGCTCAGCGGGCGAAGGGCGCGCGGGAGGGAGGCGTACGGCATCGTGGTTTTCCTGTCTGGGCGCGACGGCCGGCGAGCGGCGTCGCGCGATGCGGTCGTTGTGCCGCTGGCGGACAAATGGTAACTGACGGCGGGAAAGCTGCGCAGACCTAAGGGTACGGTGCGCGGCGGCCGGAATGTGTTACCGGCGCGAGCGGCCGGTTTACCGGCCATTACGGATCGCTTGCGGCGAGACAGGCGCGCGACGGCGGCCGCGGGGCGCGCGGCCGGCGATCGATCGGGACAAGCAGGAGGACGGGAGCGGCGCGGCGTCAGTGGCAGCGCACGGGCAGCGGGACGGGTTCGGCGGCGGGCCGCCATGACGACGGCTCCGTCGCGACCGGCTGGCTCGTGCGGCGTGCTCCGCCCTTCGCGTTGCGCTGCCGGCGATGATCGAACCATGCGAACCCGAGCGCCGCGAGCGAGCCGCCCGGCACGACCAGCATCGTCACGTACAGCGCGATCTTCCAGCCGCGGTGCGGCCCGGAAAACACATGATGAGCGGTATCGGTCAGGTTGCGGCGCAGCGCGCCGGCGGCATTTTTCAGGAACAGCATCGCGAACATCCTCGGGTGCCCGGCAGCGCGGGCGAATCGGTCAGAACATCGTCTCCGGCAGTGCAACATGCACGTCGTAACTGGTTGCCTCAAATAATATTGACTAAGCAATCATTTTTCAAGATACTGGGCGCGTTTTAACCTGAAACGCACTGTTGCTGCGCGCGCAATCGTATGAACGGCGGCCTCTACGATCCCGAGAACATCGCGCTGGAAACGAGCCTCGGCTATTACCTGTCGAAGGCGAAGCAGGCGCTCGTCGAGCGGATGGACCGCGCGCTCGAGCCGCTCGACCTCACCGCGCAGCAGATCGGCGTGATCCTGCTGCTGTCGCGTGGTTATGCGCGCACGCCGTTCGAACTGTCTCGCAAGATGTCGTACGACAGCGGTTCGATGACGCGCATGCTCGACCGGCTCGAACGCAAGGGGCTGGTCGCGCGCTCGCGCAGCGAGCAGGACCGACGGATGATCGAGCTGACGCTGACCGAACGCGGCGCCGATGCGGCCCGCGCGCTGCCGTCGCTGATCGCGACCGCGCTCAACGCGCAGCTCGACGGTTTCTCGGCCGACGAACTCGCGACGCTCACCGGCCTGCTGCAGCGCTTCATCGCCAACGGGCCCGGCACCACCGGTTGCCCGAAGCCCGACGAACCGGACTGCTGATGCGCGCGGAGGCCTCATGTCTAGGTTAAGCATTCGATTATTTCTCTGTCTGGGCAGAAGATGACCGTGCACGTGCTCCGTTTCTTTCCTGCTTCGTTCCACCCGGCCGGGCCGCGCTGCGTCGCGCACCCGTGCGTTGTGCCGGCGCGTCGTGCGCGCCGCGTCTAGGAGATTCCGATGTCCGCCACCACGGCATCCGCCGCCTCCCCCGCCGCCGAACCCGCGCCGCTGACCGGCGGGGCGCTCGCGCTGCTCACCGTCGGGCTCGCGCTCGGCACCTTCATGGAAGTGCTCGACACGTCGATCGCGAACGTCGCGGTGCCGACCATCTCGGGCAGCCTCGGCGTCGCGACGAGCGAAGGCACGTGGGTGATCTCGTCGTACTCGGTCGCGTCCGCGATCGCGGTGCCGCTGACCGGCTGGCTCGCGCGGCGGGTCGGCGAAGTGCGGCTGTTCACGCTGTCGGTGCTCGCGTTCACGATCGCGTCGGCGCTGTGCGGCTTCGCGACCAACTTCGAGACGCTGATCGCGTTCCGGCTGCTGCAGGGCCTCGTGTCGGGGCCGATGGTGCCGCTGTCGCAGACGATCCTGATGCGCAGCTACCCGCCGGCGAAGCGCGGGCTCGCGCTCGGGTTATGGGCGATGACGGTGATCGTCGCGCCGATCTTCGGCCCGCTGCTGGGCGGCTGGATCAGCGACAACTACACGTGGCCGTGGATCTTCTACATCAACCTGCCGATCGGCATCTTTTCGGCGGTCTGCGCCTACTTCCTGCTGCGCGGCCGCGAGACGAAGACGACGAAGCAGCGGATCGACGCGGTCGGCCTCGCGCTGCTCGTGATCGGCGTGTCGTGCCTGCAGATGATGCTGGACCTCGGCAAGGACCGCGACTGGTTCAACTCGTCGTTCATCGTCGCGCTCGCGTTGATCGCAGTGGTGTCGCTCGCGTTCATGCTCGTGTGGGAGGCGACCGAGAAGGAGCCCGTCGTCGACCTGTCGCTGTTCAAGGATCGCAACTTCGCGCTCGGCGCGCTGATCATCTCGTTCGGCTTCATGGCGTTCTTCGGCTCGGTCGTGATCTTCCCGCTGTGGCTGCAGACGGTGATGGGCTACACGGCCGGCAAGGCCGGCCTCGCGACCGCGCCGGTCGGGCTGCTCGCGCTCGTGCTGTCGCCGCTGATCGGCCGCAACATGCACCGGCTCGACCTGCGGATGGTCGCGAGCTTCGCGTTCATCGTGTTCGCGGGCGTGTCGCTGTGGAATGCGACGTTTACGCTCGACGTGCCGTTCAACCACGTGATCCTGCCGCGGCTCGTGCAGGGGATCGGTGTCGCGTGCTTCTTCGTGCCGATGACGACCATCACGCTGTCGAGCATCTCCGACGAGCGGCTCGCGAGCGCGTCGGGGCTGTCGAACTTCCTGCGCACGCTGTCGGGCGCGATCGGCACCGCGGCCAGCTCGACGTTCTGGGAAAACGACGCGATCTACCACCACGCGCGGCTGTCGGAATCGGTGAGCGTCTACGCGCAGAACACGACCGACTACCAGGGCGCGCTCGCGCAGCTCGGCATCGTCGGGCAGACGGCCAATGCGCAGCTCAACCAGCTCGTCACGCAGCAGGGCTTCATGATGGCGACCAACGACTTCTTCCACCTGTCGGCGGTGATGTTCATCGCACTCGCGGCGCTCGTGTGGATCACGAAGCCGAGGAAGGGCGCGGGGCCGGCGATGGGGCATTGAACGCGCGGGGGGCGGTTATTGCGCCCGCCGTTTTCGCTTCACGCCCCGGCGTTGCGGGCCGTCACTCCCGCGCCCGCAACCCGCCGAACGCGAGATCGTCGACGGGCGCGACCGGCAGCGTCGCCCGCGCCACTTCCAGCCACGCGCGTGCCGCGTGCGACAGATAGCCCTTCTTCAGCCAGCCCAGCGCGATCGCCCACGTGATCTCCGGCTCGACGATCGGCCGGCACGTGAACTGCCCGACGTCGAGCCGCCGGCAGTAAGGCTCGGGCAGCAGCGCGATACCGACGCCCGCATGCACGAGCGCGGCCATGAAATCCCAGTGGCCGCTGCGGCTCACGATCGACGGCGTGAAGCCGACCTGCCGGCACGCATCGAGCACCGCGTCGTGCAGCGCGAGGCTTTCCGCATAGAACACGAACGACTCGCGCGCGAGATCCGCGAGCGGCACGGCCGCGTGATCCTCCCAGCGCGACTCGCGCGGCGCGACCAGCCACAGCGGCGCGTGTACCATCGGCAGCCGCTCGAACACGGCCGGGTCGACCGGCTCCAGCAGCCCGCCCAGCTCCAGCTCGCCCGACATCAGCGCCGCCTCGATCATCCGCGCGCCCTGCTCGAACAGCTTCAGCTCGATGTTCGGATAACGCTGCTTGTACGCGGCGATGATCGGCGTGAACAGCGACCCGCCGAGCGGCGGGACCCCGATCGTCAGCTCGCCGCGCCCGAGCGTGCCGAGATCGTTCAGCTCCGACTGCAGCTGCGCCTGCGCGGCAAGCACGTCCTGGCCGCGCTGGAACACGATCCGCCCCGCGTCGGTCAGCACCATCTGCCGGCCGTCGCGCAGCAGCAGCGGCGAACCGATCTCGTCCTCGAGCGCCTTCACCATCTTGCTGATGGTCGGCTGGGTCACGAACAGCTTGTCGGCCGCCGCGGTGAAGCTCTGCTGGCGGACCACCTCGACGAAGTACCGCAGCGCGCGCAATTCCATCGAAAACTCCCCAAGTTGGTGCAACGATCCAAACTGAATTCCAAACTGGAATGTAAAGGATAGAGACAAGTCATTTTATTTATGGTTAGGGGAAACCCTATACTCACACCATCGACGAAATATCCGTATGGAGCCTGCCATGACCAAGCCGACCGCTACTGCCGCCGCCCGCCCCGCCGCCTCGGGCAGCATGACGCGCGCGGGCCGGATCGCGCTGCAGGCCGCTGCGCTCGGCGCGCTGTGGATGGCCGTCGACTGGGCCGTGCGGACGATCGGGCTGCCGATTCCGTCCGGCGTGGTCGGCCTCGCGGTGCTCCTCGTGCTGCTGTTCTCGGGCCGCGTCGCGCCCGCGTGGGTGAAGGACGGCGCGAACTGGCTGCTGTCCGACATGCTGCTGTTCTTCGTGCCGGCCGCCGTCGCGGCCGTCCAGTACGGCGGGCTGTTCCGCGAGGACGGCTGGCGCATCGCGCTGGTGATGCTCGCGGGCACCGCGTTCGTGATGGTCGCGGTGGCCGTCGCGGTCGATCTCGCCGCGAAGCTCGAGCGCCGGTTGGCCGTGCAGCGCGTGTTCGCCGAACGCCGCCGTGCGCGCCTGAGCACCGCGCCCGCCCACTGAGCCGGAGCCGCGCATGCCTGCCTTGCTGTCCAACCTGTCCGCCGACCACGTGAATACCGCGATCTCGTTCGGCTGCTTCGTGCTGACGGTCGTGCTGTATGTCGCGTCGAAGCGGCTCTACGCGTACAGGAAGACGCTGCTGTTCTCGCCGCTCGTGTTCGTGCCGGGCGTGCTGGTGCTGCTCGTCCTGCTGACCGGGATCCCGTATTCGGTCTACTTCCGCGACACGCGCTGGCTGATGTGGCTGCTCGGCCCGGCGACGATCGCGTTCGCGGTGCCGATCTATGAATATCGCGACCTGATCCGCCGGCACTGGCTGTCGCTGTCGGTCGGCGTCGCGGTCGGGATCGGCGCGGGCGTGTGCGGGTCGCTGCTGCTCGCGAAGCTGCTGCACCTGTCGCCCGAACTGCAGCGCTCGCTGATGACGCGCTCGGTGTCGACGCCGTTCGCGCTTGCCGTGTCGGACAAGATCCACGCGCCGAAGGACCTCACCGCCCTGTTCGTGATCGCGACCGGCATCTGCGGGATGCTGCTCGGCGAGATCGTCCTCGCGCTCGTGCCGATGCGCACGCGGCTCGCGCGCGGCGCGCTGTTCGGCGCGGCCGCCCACGGCGTGGGCACCGCGAAGGCGCGCGAGATCGGCAGCGAGGAAGGCGTCGTGTCGAGCCTCACGATGATGATCGCCGGCGTCGCGATGGTGCTGATCGCGCCGCTGCTGACGCTGCTGCCGATCTGACGGCCCGCGCCGGGCGGCCGACGCCCGCCGGGCATGCCCGGCCGCGCCCGGAATGACCGTCCTGCGCGTCCGCCCCCACCCTGCAGCGAGCCGACGCCCGGCCGACAATCGGCTGAGATAGCCGCAAATCCCCCCTCTTTTCCGCCCATCGGGCTCGGCCCGGATGCCGAACAATGCATGCTACGAGACATCACGCACGCATTCACATGGCCTCCACGACCGCAAACCCGACCGCCGACAAGCCGGCTTCGTCCGGCAAGTTCAAGCGCATCGCGCTCATCGCCGTCATCGCGCTGGGCGCGGCCGCCGCCGCAGCCGGCGGCATGTACGTGTTCCTGAGCAAGGCAGGCGTCGGCCATGCGAGCGCGCCCGCCGAGCCGGCGCCGCTTGCCGCGCCGGTGTTCTTCCCGCTCGACCCGCTCACCGTGAACCTGCAGTCGGACGACGGCGCGCAGCATTACCTGCGCGTCGGCCTGTCGCTGAAGCTCACCGACCCGAAGGCGCAGGAGCAACTGACCGCGCGGATGCCGGAGATCCGCAGCCGGATCCTGCTCGCGCTGTCGAACAAGCATCCCGAGGAACTCGCGACGCCGGACGGCAAACGTTCGCTCTCGAAGGAACTGCGGGAACTGATCGAGCAGCCGACGCAGCCGGGCAACCAGCGCGCGAAGGTCGACGACGTGTTGTTTACCGAATTCGTCGTCCAGTAACGCGGCCGCGAAAGGAGCGCGCATGGGCCACCAGGAGTTCATGTCCCAGGAGGAGGTCGATGCCCTCCTCAAGGGCGTCACGGGCGAAACCGATGCAGTCGACGAGCAGCGCGACACATCGGGCGTCCGCCCCTACAACATCGCGACGCAGGAGCGGATCGTCCGCGGCCGGATGCCCGGCCTCGAGATCATCAACGACCGCTTCGCGCGGCTGCTGCGGATCGGCATCTTCAACTTCATGCGGCGCACGGCGGAAATCTCCGTGAGCCAGGTGAAGGTGCAGAAGTACAGCGAGTTCACCCGCAACCTGCCGATCCCGACGAACCTGAACCTCGTGCACGTGAAGCCGCTGCGCGGCACGTCGCTGTTCGTGTTCGACCCGAACCTCGTGTTCTTCGTCGTCGACAACCTGTTCGGCGGCGACGGGCGCTTTCACACGCGCGTCGAAGGCCGCGATTTCACGGCCACCGAGCAGCGGATCATCGGCAAGCTGCTGAACCTCGTGTTCGAGCACTACGCGACCGCATGGAAGAGCGTCCGGCCGCTGCAGTTCGAGTTCGTGCGCTCGGAGATGCACACGCAGTTCGCGAACGTCGCGACGCCGAACGAGATCGTGATCGTCACGCAGTTCTCGATCGAGTTCGGTCCGACGGGCGGCACGCTGCACATCTGCATGCCGTACTCGATGATCGAGCCGATCCGCGACGTGCTCAGTTCGCCGATCCAGGGCGAGGCGCTCGAAGTCGACCGCCGCTGGGTGCGCGTGCTGTCGCAGCAGGTGCAGGCCGCCGAAGTCGAGCTGAGCGCGAATCTCGCCGAGATCCCGTCGACGTTCGAGAAGATCCTGAACCTACGCGCGGGCGACGTGCTGCCGCTGGAGATCACCGACACGATCACCGCGAAGGTCGACGGCGTGCCGGTGATGGAATGCGGCTACGGAATTTTCAATGGTCAATATGCGTTGCGCGTGCAGAAGATGATCAGCGCGGGCGACACGATGAAGGAAGGTGGATATGAGTGAGCTGAACCAGACGCCCGAGGACGACGTGCAGGCGATGGCCGATGCGGCCCTCGCGGCATCGGCCGCCGATGCGCAGCCGGCACCGGCCGCTGCGGAAGAGGAACAGGGCATCGACGACTGGGCCGCCGCGCTCGCCGAGCAGAACCATCAGCCGGTGCAGCCGGGCGCGACCGGCGCCGGCGTGTTCCAGCCGCTGTCGAAGGCTGCGGCGAGCTCGACGCACAACGACATCGAGATGATCCTCGACATCCCGGTCAAGATGACCGTGGAGCTCGGCCGCACGAAGATCGCGATCCGCAACCTGCTGCAGCTCGCGCAGGGCTCGGTGGTCGAACTCGACGGCATGGCCGGCGAGCCGATGGACGTGCTCGTGAACGGCTGCCTGATCGCGCAGGGCGAGGTCGTGGTCGTCAACGACAAGTTCGGCATCCGTCTCACCGACATCATCACGCCGGCCGAACGCATCCGGAAGCTGAACCGGTGAGCATCGCGCAGCCCGGCCGCCGCGCACGCATCGCGATCGCGGCGGCGCTTGCCGTCGTGGCGACGCTCGCCTGCGCGCCGGCCGGCGCCGCCGACATGAACGCGGTGAACAATGCAGGTTCGATCGCGTCGAGCGTGATGGTCGGCTCGGCCGCGCCGTCGCTCGGCATCGGCGCGGTGCTGCAGACGCTCGTCGGGCTCGCGGTCGTGATCGGTCTCGTGTTCGCGTGCGCATGGCTCGCGCGCCGCTTCGGCTTCCAGCCCGCGCGGCGCGGCGGCCCGCTGAAGGTCGTGTCGAGCGTCGGGCTCGGCGCGAAGGAAAGCGCGACGATCGTCGAGATCGGCGACACCTGGCTCGTGCTCGGCGTCGCGCCGGGCAACGTGCGGCTGCTGCATACGCTGCCGGCCGGCCAGGCTTCGGCCACCGCCACCGCGGCATCGGGTTCGGCGGACGCGCCTGCCGCCGCTTCGCTCGAAGGCAGCCTGCCCGGCACGTTCGGTTCGCGGTTTCGCGACGCACTCGCGGGCGAAGCCGCGAAGCGGCTCGGTCGCGGCAAGGACCGCTGACATGACGCCGCGCCCTCTTTCCGTTCCCGCAATCCGATGAAACACGAATTCCTGCGTCGCGCGGCGCGCGTCGCGCCCGTGCTGATCCTCTGCCTAGCCCCCGCGCTCGCGTGCGCGCAGGCGAACGGCCTGCCCGCGTTCAACGCGAGCCCGGGCCCGCACGGCGGTACTACCTATTCGCTGAGCGTGCAGACGATGCTGCTGCTCACGATGCTGTCGTTCCTGCCGGCGATGGTACTGATGATGACGAGCTTCACGCGCATCATCATCGTGCTGTCGCTGCTGCGCCAGGCGCTCGGCACCGCGACGACGCCGCCGAACCAGGTGCTCGTCGGCCTTGCGATGTTCCTCACCTTCTTCGTGATGTCGCCGGTGCTCGACCGCGCGTACAACGACGGCTACAAGCCGTTCTCCGACGGCGCGATGCCGATGGAGCAGGCCGTGCAGCGCGGCATCGCGCCGTTCAAGACCTTCATGCTGAAACAGACCCGCGAGACCGATCTCGCGCTGTTCGCGAAGATCTCGAAGGCGGCGCCGATGCAGGGGCCCGAGGACGTGCCGCTGTCGCTGCTGGTGCCCGCGTTCGTCACGAGCGAGCTGAAGACGGGTTTCCAGATCGGCTTCACGGTCTTCATCCCGTTCCTGATCATCGACATGGTCGTCGCGAGCGTGCTGATGTCGATGGGGATGATGATGGTGTCGCCGTCCACCGTGTCGCTGCCGTTCAAGCTGATGCTGTTCGTGCTGGTCGACGGCTGGCAATTGCTGATCGGCTCGCTCGCGCAGAGCTTCACCTGAGCAGCGGAGGAATCGCGCGATGACGCCCGAACAAGTGATGACCCTCGCGCACCACGCGATGATGGTCGGCCTGCTGCTCGCCGCCCCGCTGCTGCTGGTCGCGCTCGCGGTCGGCCTCGTCGTGAGCCTGTTCCAGGCCGCGACCCAGATCAACGAGTCGACGCTGTCGTTCATCCCGAAGCTGCTCGCGGTGGCCGCGACGCTCGTGATCGCCGGCCCGTGGATGCTGACGACGATGCTCGACTACCTGCGGCAGACGCTGCTGCACGTCGCGACGCTCGGCGTCGGCTGAGCCGCGCGCACCACCCGGCGGCGATGTTCTCGGTTACCTACGCGCAACTCAACGGCTGGCTCACCGCCTTCCTGTGGCCGTTCGTGCGGATGCTCGCGCTCGTCGCGACGGCGCCCGTCGTCGGTCACGCGGCAGTGCCCATGCGCGTGAAGATCGGCCTCGCCGCGTTCATGGCGCTGGTCGTCGCGCCGACGCTCGGCGCGATGCCGGATGTCACCGTGTTCTCCGCGCAGGGCATCTGGATCGTCGTCACGCAGTTCCTGATCGGCATCGCGATGGGCTTCACGATGCAGCTCGTGTTCGCGGCCGTCGAGGCGGCCGGCGACTTCATCGGGTTGTCGATGGGCCTCGGCTTCGCCACCTTCTTCGATCCGCATACGAGCGGCGCGACGCCCGTGATGGGGCGCTTCCTGAACGCGGTCGCGATGCTCGCGTTCCTCGCGGTGGACGGCCACCTGCAGGTGTTCGCTGCGCTTGCCGCATCGTTCCAGTCGCTGCCGGTGTCGGCCGACCTGCTGCACGCGCCCGGCTGGCGCACGCTCGCCGCGTTCGGCGCGACCGTGTTCGAGATGGGGCTGCTGCTCGCGCTGCCGGTGGTCGCGGCGCTGCTGATCGCGAACCTCGCGCTCGGCATCCTGAACCGCGCGGCGCCACAGATCGGCGTGTTCCAGATCGGCTTTCCCGTCACGATGCTGGTCGGGCTGTTGCTCGTGCAGCTGATGGTGCCGAACCTCGTGCCGTTCGTGTCGCACCTGTTCGACGTGGGGCTCGACGCGACGGGGCGCGTGCTGCTCGGCTGGCGCTGAGGCGCGGGTCATTCGTCCCGAGGTACAGGCGCTGCTTCGGCCGAGGCATCACGATTTCGAGTGGATTCAGGGCCTATTCATCCGGCCAATTGCCGACGATTCTACCGATTGACCCGGGAATGATGCGTTCGCGTCAGATGAGGATACTTGCCAGCGTGTTGCGGGCGGCATGGGCGGTGGCGACGACCAAAAAGGGACGGCCACCGGGATAATCACGCAGCACGAAGACCGTTGCGAAAATCAGCCCGCCCCATAAAGCGATTGTCGCGTACAGGATGCTGTAGCCGTGCGTTGCACCGAACACAAGAGTTGAAGCACCGATGGCCGACCAAACACTCGCTCCGAATGTGCGGCGAATCAACCGAATGGGAAGCCACTGGAAAAGAAATGTTTCGACTATCGGAGCAACGAGTGAGCCAACAAACAGGCGGGTCAATAGGTCGTACTTCACTATTTCAGGCAGCGCACCGGAGGAGGGGGCGAATGGAAGTCCGAATACAAACTGGCCACCCCAGACAACAATGCCGGCGACGTATGTGAGAACCCAAGTCAGAAGCGCGGAAACGAGCACCGGGCTACGCGAGATAGTGCGAATCACACTGTTATCAGAGCAGTCTTCCATCGCAATTCGCCACCAATTAAAAAGGAAGTCTTTAAATAAAATCTCGCCAATGAAAGTATTCGAAAATATAGCACTCGATATTTTAGGAAAGCCTCAGACCTACCTCTGCCCGACACTCCAAAGTGAGCGGCATCATCAAAATTACTGACCGTCTGCGTCGTTTCCTTGGTTGTTAAAGTCGCCCATAGCGTTGTACATAGTTATATCGTTGATCTCCATTTTATTTCTCGAAATCCAGTCAATAGTATATTTAATCAAATCGTACGTCGCATCCAGTCCCTTGCTTACAAACCAGCCAATAATGGCACCCTGCACCATGCCATTACCCGCGCTGACCAAGTTAATTTCATCGTCCGTCAAGAGTTCCATTCTCACCCTCCGATTTCAATCAATCAGTCAATCAAATAAGCTCAAGCACGTCGATTTCCAGCAACTTCACAATCAACGAATCAAACTCTTCGCTTGAGATTTCGCAAGTGCAATCACGCAATTCTTTGTAGGAAATGATCCCCGTCGATGCAAAGATAACTTTATGTAATTTTTTAAAATCAACTCCAACTGGCATTTGCACTCCGTTTATTTTTTCATCAATGCTGACGCTTCTTATTGGGGTATTTGCGAGAAACTTCGCCTCCTTATCAAGCTGAAAATTTGATCGCAAGGCGTGCAATTGTAGATTTGGCTTTGACGCCTCTCTAAAATTCCGTCGCCTGCGATCATTGTAATTGGCCAGCATATTCTGATCCTCAACAATTCGTGCCAGCTCACTTGCCACCAGCCCGAGATCGATGTCCCGCTTCTCGCCGAGGGCAATCGTCTGCCGGAACACATCGAAATTGCCAATAATTTCGTTTGCCAGGTACTTTATATAATCCGAAACGGTGGACTCGTGCACGCCCACTGCCAAATGAAACGTTTCTTCGTTCAAGGGAATCGCAGTGTGCCACCATCCCCTTGGTAGATATAGGATGTCTCCAGTTTCGATCGTAACATCCATATAAGGTTCTGCCGGACATTCCGATTGCTTCCCGGTGCTTCGTTGATGCTTCAATGGCAATGCGTGTGTTGGTTCGTAGATCAACCATCGTTTCCTACCCATCATTTGAACTGCAAAGACACTATGCGTATCCCAGTGCTTTCCAAACGATTCATCCTCTCCAAATGCGATGTATCCGTTTGCGACGGCATGCTCGCCGACAAATCTTGAGATCGATTTGCATATCAATCTGACTTTATATGAGGCCAACTCCATTCGATTAAATACAAGGGTTGTGCCATTGCGAAGTTCGTCGTACAGAATGCCTTTTTCAAGTCTACGTCTGACCTGACCCAGCTCGCCACAATTTGCGATGTATTTTGATTCCTCAAGAAATCCACCTTTATTCAGTCTTGGTCCTTGCGTCATCGATTCACCAATATATATCGCCTCCGATATTTCATCCCATGACAAAAAATTGTTTCGCAATGCATCTCTGAACAGGACTGGATGCTTGTCTAAATAATTTTCAACAAAACGGCTTGCCTTCATATTCAACTCGATCATGTGGCTCCACCTCTGAAAACGTCTCTCCACCACCCTCAATGAACGACTCAATCGGCGGAAGAAAAATGAAAACGATATTTATAATTTCAGGAAGCAATCCATCTTGCTCGCCTCATTTGAAAAATAGTCCTAAATAAATGTCGAATCCATAGCAAAACATCCATTTTTTGCCGATGTCGCTGCTCGCCGAAAACAGGCGGGGCGTGGCCGGCCGCCAACAGGGGAACACTAGTGCTGCCGTCGCAACTGACGAGGCTTGTCAAACTGTCGATTGGTTAGCTGGTGGTCGCATCTCGCTCCGACCGGACTTCCTCGGCCGTCTCCGTTGCAGCGACGCGCATACCTGTGCTTCGAGCAGCATGCCGCTATTCCCGCTCGGTGCTCCGTCGCACTCCACCATTCGCAACCCTGCACGCACCGGCCGGAAATTGGACGAACGACGATATCGTGCCGTCATGCACTACTGAATAATCCTCTGCTTTGCGGCGTGACCTCGCCGCGGTTCCAGCGACCGACCGACAGGCAGCGGCGCGTACAGGCAGATGATTTCGACTCGATCCTTCCGGCTGATGGCCGTTCTCGGCTGGCTCGGCGCCGCATGGCCGGCGCACGCGGCCGACCTGCTCGACGCGGTGAGCGCGGCGCGGCGCTTCGATGCGGGCATCGGCGCGGCGCGCAACGCGCAGCTCGCCGGCCGCGAGAAACGCTGGCAAGGTCTTGCGGGGCTGCTGCCGCGCGCCGAGCTCAACGGCAGCTACACGAAGCAGGACCAGCCCACCGCGGCATATGCGGCAGCGGTCCGCCGTCACAGCGCTTCCGCAACCGTCACGCAGCCGCTGTTCGATGTATCCCGCATCGCCGATTTCAAGCGCGGCGGCACGCTCGCCGACCAGGCGGACATCGAATACGAGAAGGCGTCGCAGACCCTGATCACCGACGTCGCCGGCGCCTATTTCGACGTGCTGTTCGGACGCGAAGTGCTGCAGGCCGCCGAAGCCGCGCAGCAGGCATTCCACAAGCAACTCGACCAGGCGCAGGCCGCACTGCGGATCGGCGACGGCACGCGAACCGACGTCGACGAGGCGCGCGCGAATCTCGACGAAGCGCTGGCGCGCACGGTGAGCGCGCAAACCGATCTGGCGATCGCGAGCGGCACGCTGCAGCGGATCACCGGGCTGACGGCGGCCGAGCTCGCGCCGATCTCGTGGCAATGCGCGCCGCAGGCCGCACCGGTCGATCTCGCGACCGCGATGGACGATGCGGCCCGCGACAACGTCGACGTGCGGATCGCCGGCAAGCAGCTCGACCAGTCGCGGGCCGACATCGTCGCCGCGACGGGCGCGCACCTGCCGGTCGTGAACCTGCAGGCGAGCTACGGCACGAACTGGAGCCGCGGCGCCAACGAGAACGGGCTCGACACCGTGTTCGGCACGACGTCGAAAACCCGCTCGTCGATGATCGGCGTGACGGTCACGATCCCGCTGTTCGCCGGCGGCGGCCCGCTGTCGGCGAGCCGCGAGGCCTACCGCCGGCGCGACCAGGCCCGCGACGCGCTCGATGATGCGCGCCGCAAGGCCCGCGAGCGTGCCCGTGCGGCCCACCTCGGCATCACCAACGGCGTCGCGCTGATCCGCGCCCAGGAACGCGCGCTCGCGTCGGCCGACAGCAAGGTGAGGTCGACCCGCCTCGGGCGCGAAGTCGGGCTGCGCACGCAGATCGACGAACTGAATGCGCAGCAGCGCTATTTCGAAGCGATCCGCGATCTCGCCGACGCGCGCTACCGCTACCTGCGTGCGCGGCTGCAACTGTCCGCCGCGCTCGGCACGCTCGGCGACGACGACGTGGCCGCCATCGGCTGCCGCGCTGACGGCCCGGCGCCTGCCGCGGGAGTCCGCTCATGACCGATTCCCTGTTCCGCCAGGAAGCGCTCGACGCGACCCGGCACAAGCTGATGGGTACCGTCAGCCTGTACTCGCCGCCCTGGCGCTGGCTGACGATCGGCGTCGCGACCGCGCTGACGCTCGTGGTCGTCGCGTTTTTCGTATTCGGCAGCTACACGAAGCGCGAGCGCGTGACCGGCCAGCTGTTGCCGGCGACGGGGCTGCTGACGGTGGCGCCGCCGCTGACGGGCACCGTGGTCGGCACGCGGGTGCGCGAAGGACAGGCGGTGGCGGCCGGTGCGGAACTGCTGGCGATCTCGGCCGAAGTGGCGACCGAACTGGGCGGCACGCGCGAGACGGTCGCCCGGCAATTGAAGTTCCAGCGCTCGCGCCTGGAGACCGATCTGACCAGCCAGTCGCAACTGAGCGGCGAAGCGCAGCGCGGCCTGCGCACGCGCGCGGCGGCGCTGGACGACCAGCTCACGCAGATCGCGCGGCAGAACGCGCAGCGGCTGCGCCAGGCCGAACTCGCGCAACACCAGCTCGACAAGCTGCAGTCGATGCGTGAGCAGGGTTATGCGTCGAACAGCCAGGTCGAGCAGCAGGAAGGCCTGCTGCTCGACGCGCGGGCGCGGCTGCAGGAGCTTGCCCGCCTGCGGCTCGACGTCGGCCAGCAACTCGACCAGACCCGCCAGCAGCTGCGCGAGCTGCCGCTCACCACCCGCAACCAGCAGAACGACATCGAGCGCAAGCTCGCGGACGTCGAGCAGTCGATCGCCGAGAACGAAGCGCGTCGTACGGTCATCCTGCGCGCACCGCAGGCAAGCGTCGTGGCCGCGCTGCTCGCGAAGCCCGGGCAGATCGTCAATGCGGGCCAGTCGGCGGTGTCGCTGTTGCCGCAAGGCGCGCCGCTCGAGGCGCAGCTGATGGTGCCGAGCCGTGCGATCGGCTTTGTGCGCACCGGCGCGCGCGTCGTGCTGCGCTACGAGGCGTACCCGTTCCAGAAATTCGGCCAGCAGTTCGGGCGCGTGACCGAGGTGTCGCGTACCGCGCTGTCGCCGCAGGAAGTCGCGAACCTGACCGGGCGCGCCAACGTGCCGGAGCAGCTCTACCGCGTCGTCGTCGCGCTCGATCGCCAGGACATCGTCGCGTACGGCAAGCGCGAGGCGCTGCGGCCCGGGATGGCGCTCGAGGCCGACGTGCTGATCGACCGGCGCCGGCTGGTCGAGTGGGTGCTCGAGCCGCTGTATGCGCTCGGTCGCCGCGTGTCGGCCTGATGCGCGCCCTCAACGCATTCGTCATGGAGCCCGTTCAATCATGAAATGGATCGATGCGCTGCAATTCGGCTGGCGCCGCCGCCTGCCGGTGATCCTGCAGACGCAGGCGGCCGAATGCGGGCTCGCGTGCGTCGGGATGGTCGCGAGCCGCTATGGCCACGACCTCGACCTCGTCAGCCTGCGCCGACGCTTCAGTCCGTCGCTGAAGGGGGCGACCCTCAACGACGTGATGCTGATCGCGTACCGGCTCGGCCTCGCGTCGCGCGCGCTGCGGCTCGAACTCGATGAACTGGGCAAGCTGCGCCGCCCGTGCATCCTGCACTGGGACATGAACCACTTCGTCGTGCTGAAGTCGGTGTCGCGCGGCCGGATCACGATCCACGACCCCGCGCGCGGGTGTCGCGACGTGCCACTCGCCGAAGTGTCCGAGCACTTCACCGGCGTCGCGCTGGAGCTGATGCCGTCGCCGTCGTTCGAGCGCACGCAGGCGCGCGAGGCGATCTCGATGACGAAGCTCGTCGGCGGCGTCACGGGCCTCCGCACGACGTTCGCGCAGGTGTTGCTGCTGTCTGCAGCGCTGGAGGTGTTCGGCATCGCCACGCCGTTCTACATGCAGTGGGTGATGGACCAGGTGCTGGTGTCGGCCGATGCGGACCTGCTGACGCTGCTCGGCATCGGCTTCCTGCTCGTCGTGCTGTTCCAGAACGCGGTGTCGGCGTTGCGCTCATGGGTGGTGACGTGGTTCTCGAGCCTGCTTGGCGTGCAGTGGACCGCGAACGTCTGCGCGCACCTGCTCAGGCTGCCGATGGCGTATTTCGAGCAGCGCCACATCGGCGACGTCGTGTCGCGATTCGGCGCGATCAACACGATCCAGGCCACGCTGACCACGCAGTTCATCGGCGCGCTGCTCGACGGCGTGATGGCGATCGCGACGCTCGCGATGCTGTTCGTCTACAGCCCTTCGCTCACGTGGCTCGTGCTCGGCCTGTTCGCCGCGTACGGCGCGATTCGCTGGATCGCGTACCGGCCGTTCCGGCAGGCGAACGAGGAACAGATCGTCTATGCGGCGCGCGCGCAGTCGAACCTGCTCGAATCGATCCGCGGCGTGCAGGCGATCAAGCTCGCGAACAAGCAGGAAGCGCGCGTCGCGACCTATGCGAACGCGGTCGTCGAGACCACCAACAAGCACGTCGCGATCGAACGGCTGTCGATCGGCTTCTCGACGCTGCAGGGCGTGATTGCCGGTGCGGGTCGCGTGGTGCTCGTCTGGCTCGCGGCGAAGCAGGTGCTCGACGGGCAGTTCTCGGCCGGGATGCTGGTCGCGTTCGTCAGCTTTGCCGACCAGTTCATGGCGCGCGGCGCCGGGCTGATCGGCACGCTGATCGACTTCAGGATGCTGCGCCTGCACGGCGAGCGTCTCGCCGACATCGTGCTGACCGACGTCGAAGCCGACATGGAGGCGAAGGTCGTGCGGCCGCCGCAGGCCGGCCATGCAACGCCGCCCGCGATCGACGTGCGCGACGTGCGCTTCCGCTACGCGGAAACCGAGCCGTGGGTGCTCGACGGCTGTTCGTTCTCGATCGCGCCCGGCGAATCGGTCGCGCTCGTCGGCCCGTCGGGCCAGGGCAAGACGACGATGGCGAAGCTGTTGCTCGGCCTGCTCGCGCCGGAGCACGGCAGCGTGCAGGTCGACGGCATCGATATCCGCAAGCTCGGCCTGCATCCGTATCGCGACCGGATCGGCTGCGTGATGCAGGACGACATCCTGTTCGCGGGCTCGATCGCCGACAACATCGGCTTCTTCGACCCGCAGCCCGACGACGCGCGCGTCGAGCAGGCCGCGCGACTCGCACAGATCCACGACGACATCGTCGCAATGCCGATGGGCTACCGGAGCCTCGTCGGCGACATGGGGTCGTCGCTGTCGGGCGGGCAGTGCCAGCGGGTGCTGCTCGCCCGCGCGTTCTACCGCCGGCCGGCGATCCTGGTGCTCGACGAAGCGACGAGCCATCTCGACATCGAACGTGAATCCCTGATCAACGACGCGGTACGCGCGATGAACGTCACGCGGATCATCATCGCGCACCGTCCGGAAACGATCCGCAGCGCGGATCGCGTAATCGAGATCGCGGGCGGCGCAGCCCATGAGCTACCCGTCGACGCGCGCGTCGCGCCCGAGCCGGCGTAGCGCTGCGGCGTCGCGAAGCACTCGGCCGCCCGACGGGCGGCGAGACGGCCGATGCCGATCCGGCCTCGCGAGATCGGCACCCAGCAGTAACAAGGAGAAACGCAAATGCGTGAGTTGACTACGGTGGAATGCCATGAAGTGAGCGGCGGCGGCTTTTTCGGCAGCGTCGGTGCAGCGCTGCTCGGCGCCACGGCCGGCCTGGTCGCCGGCGGCTTCAAGGGCGCGGCGACGGGCGGCAGCCAGGGCGGGATCCTGGGCTTCGGCATCCTCAGCGCCGGTGTCGGCCTGATCGCGGGCGCGGCGCTCGGCGTGATCGGCGGCAAGGCATACGGCCTCGTCAATGGCGTGTCGCAGACGCTCAGGGTCTTCAATCGCGTGATGGAAGGCCTGTTCGACCCGAACCTGCCGGCACCGAAGTGATACGCGGCGGGCCCGTTTATCCATTCCAGTTTTTTCCAGAGGGCAAACATCATGCGTGAAATGCACCATGCGGAACGTGCTGCCGTATCCGGCGGTCTGTCGTCCAGCGATCTCGTCGGCTGGCTCAACAACCTGTTCGCGCCGCGCGAGCCGCGCGAGCCGTGGGTCAATCCGTTCCCGTCGGACAACAGCGGGACGGAGGCAGTCGGGACGCTCGGCAAGATTGCCGTCGCGGTGGGCGTGACGGCAATCGCCGTCTCGCTGGCGGTACTGCGGCGCGCGGTGCGATAGCCAGCGCGCTGCCAGAACGGGCGCCACGTTGTCTCGATATTCAGGAATGCTGATTCAATGGAAAGCGCAGCATTTCTGGATCTTTTGCGATTGCGGCGCCCTTTCCTGGAAAGCTAAATTTATCCGACCGGATCGTTGAACGGCCGGCGGAGTTTTTTCGAGCAAATCACCGAGGAAGCAGACCATGATCAAGCAACTTACCCTGGCGTCGGCGGTCACCGCCGCGATGGCGCTCGCGCCGCTCACCGCGCATGCATACGACGGCACCGTGACCATCACGGGCACGCTGAGCGGTGCGACCTGCGACGTCAAGATCAACAACGGCAGCAACAACGGCACGGTCGGGCTGCCTGGCGTGAGCGCGAGCACGCTGTCGTCGAAGGGCGCTACCACCGGCGCGACCAATTTCACGATCGCGCTCAGCAATTGCACGAACGCGACCGGCAAGTCGGTGCGCACCTTCTTCGAAGCCGGCCCGAACGTGAACACCGCGGACGGCACGCTGACCAACCGGGCTGTCGTCAACGCGGCCAACAACGTTT
Source organism: Burkholderia sp. S-53 (assembly GCF_025560745.1). NCBI lineage: Bacteria > Pseudomonadati > Pseudomonadota > Betaproteobacteria > Burkholderiales > Burkholderiaceae > Burkholderia > Burkholderia sp. S-53. The sequence goes on along the minus strand of NZ_CP090483.1, from coordinate 62,762 downwards.
CCGTGCAGCTGATCGACATGGACGGCAATGCGCTGAAGGCGGGCGACGCCAGCCAGCGCGACCCGGGCAAGACCTCGGTGCCGATCGCCAACAACAGCGCCACGATGGTCTACGGCGCGCAGTACTACGCGCAGGGCGTGGCGACCGCCGGCGGCGTGAGCACGTCGGTCACCTACTCGATCGACTACCTCTGATCCCCAGGCTGCCGCGACGGGCAGCACGCGCCGCGTGCGCGCCCGTCGCGGCGATATCGGCCGGCGGCACCGCGGGTGTCGCCGGCATGACCGTGCCGCAGGGTGCGCCGGCCGCCGGCGTTCCCTGCCCATCGCGCTACATATGATGATTCCGATTCTCCCGTCCCTTTTGCGCCAGTTCTCGCTGTGCATCAGCGCCGCGCTCGTGTGCTTCGCGCAGCAGGCCTCGGCGAGCGTCATCGTGTCCGGCACCCGCGTGATCTACCCGGCAGGCGACCGCGAAGTGACCGTCAAGCTCGACAACAACGGCGCGCAACCCGCGCTCGTGCAGACGTGGCTCGACGACGGCGACCCACGCGCACGACCCGGCACCACGAAGGTGCCGTTCGTGCTGATGCCGCCCGTGTTCCGGATCGACTCGGGCCGGGGGCAGACCGTGCGGATCGTCTACACCGGCGACGCGCTGCCGCAGGATCGCGAATCGGTGTACTGGCTGAACGTGCTGGACGTGCCGCCCGGCGTCGACGAAACGCAGTCCACCACCGTGCTGCAGCTCGCGTTCCGTTCGCGGATCAAGCTGTTCTTCCGGCCGGTCGGACTGAACGCGGACGGCGCCATTGCCGCCGCGAGGCAGCTGAAGTGGTCGCTCGCGACCGCACCGGATGGCAAAGGTCACGCGCTGCGCGCGACGAATCCGACGCCTTACAACGTCGTCGTGCTGTCGGCGCGCATCGTGCACGGCGGTCGCACTTTCTCGCTCAGCGACGGTGCGATGATCGCGCCGCAGGCGTCGCACGTCTTTCCGCTCGATGCGGCATTGCCGGCGCTGCCGCCCGGCACGAAGTTCGACTATTCGACGATCAACGACTTCGGCACCGGCGTCGAGTGGCAGGCGGTGCTCGACGACACCCGCTAGCTGCGCCGTCCGCGCCGCGAGGCCGACATCTTCAGCGCCGGGGCGTCGCCCCGTGCGCGACACGTTCAATTCGAGTATCTGGAGCGAATTTCATGGAACGCGCTGACCGTGCAACGAGGTGGTGCGCCCGCCTGGCCGTGCCCGTCCCGCGCCGATCGTACGCAATGGCGTTGCTCGCGTGTTCGGCGCTGCCGCTCGGCGCCGCCGCAAGCGAGCACGAACCCGAACCCGCCGACGACCGGCCGCCGAGGATCGGCGAGGCCGGGACTGGCGCCGGCGCCGTGCGCTTCAACCCCGACCTCGTCGCATCGCCGCCCGGCGGGCTCGACCTGTCGCGCTACGAGCACGGCAATCCGGTCTGGCCCGGCCAGTATCGTTCGGATATCTACCTGAACGGCATGATGCTCGGCCGCGACGACGTGACGGTACGCGAGGTGCGCCCGGACGTCGCGCAGGTCTGCATCGGCCGCCCGCTGCTGGACAAGTTCAATGCGGACCCGGGACGGTTCGCACCCGGCGCGCTCGCGCTGCTCGATGCGGCCGATGCATGCCAGCCGCTCGAAGCGCTGCTGCCCGGCGCAACCGCGTCGTTCGATGCAGGCGCGGCGCGCCTCGACGTGCAGATCCCGCAGGCGCTGCTGCGGCGCTCGGCGCGCGGCTACGTCGATCCGTCACGGTGGGACGACGGCGTGACGGCCGGCTGGGTCGGCTACAACACGAACCTGTACCGCAACGTCGCGCACGGTCAAGGCGCGACCACCGCGTACGTCGGCCTGAATGCCGGCATCAACGTCGGCGGCTGGTATTTCCGCCACGACGGCGCGTTGAACTGGCAGCAGCACGGCGGCCGCCACTACAGCGTGGCGAATACCTACGTGCAGCGCGACCTGTCGGCGCTGACGGCGCGTGTGCGGATCGGCGACGCGAACACGTCCGGCGAGCTGTTCGACACGTTCGCGTTCCGCGGCGTGCAGCTCGCGACCGACGACCGGATGTGGCCCGATTCGCAGCGCGGCTACGCGCCGGTCGTGCGCGGCATCGCAAACACCAGCGCTCGCGTGAAGATCCGCCAGAACGGTGCGGTGATCTACGACACGGCGGTGCCGCCCGGTCCGTTCGTGATCGACGACCTGTTCCCGACCGGTTATGGCGGCAACCTCGTCGTCACCGTCACCGAGGCGGACGGCAGCGAGCGCACCTTCAGCGTGCCGTACGCGGCGGTCGCGCAGTCGTTGCGGCCCGGGCGCAGCCGGTTCGGCTTCGTCGCGGGCACTGTACGCAACGTCGATCTGTCGTACACGCCGCGCGTGGTGCAGGCGACCTACAGCCGCGGCGTGAACAACCTGCTGACGCTGTACGGCGGCGTGCTCGCGAACGAGCACTACCGGAACGTGCTCGCCGGCGGCGCGTTCAACACGCCGCTGGGCGCGTTGGCGCTCGATGTATCCGGCGCGTTCACGTCCGCATACGGGCAGCGGACGCGCGGGTCGAGCGTGCGTGTCACGTACAGCAAGACGATCGACGCGACGAACAGCAACCTGTCGGTAGCCGCCTATCGCTTCTCGTCGTCAGGGTACCTCGACTTCGGCAATGCGCTCTCGTTCGTCGACAACGCGAAACGCAACCTGACCGGCGCGGCCGCGCGGCCCGCGTGGCGCGCGCGCAACCGCGTGTCGGTCACCGCCTCACAGCCGTTCGGCGAGCGCTGGGGCCAGCTGTACGTGAGCGGCTACACGCAGAACTACTGGACACGCAGCGGCACCGACACGCAATTCCAGGTCAGCTACAGCAACCGCTACCGGCAGTTCGACTACACGGTATCCGTGAACCGCTCGCTCGCGTCCGGCGGCAACGCCGACACGCAGGCGATGCTGAGCGTGTCGGTGCCGCTCGGGGCGAGCGCGCGGGCGCCGCGACTGAGCGTCTACGCCGCACGCGACAGCCTGAACGGCTTCTCATCGACAGCAACCGCGACCGGTTTGGTCGGCGCGGGATACGAAGGCAATTACTCGGTTTCAGCGGCACGCAATGCCGACGCGACGTACGCGGGCACCGTGTCGGGCCAGTACCGGACGCCGGTTGCCGCGCTGCAGGGGATGCTCGGCAAGGGCAACGACTACGGGTCGGGGTCGCTCGGCGTCAGCGGCACGATCGTCGCCCATCCGGGCGGTGTGACGGCCGTTCCGTATACGTCCGACACGATGGCGGTCGTCGCGGCGCCGGCCGCCGGCGGGGCATCCGTGGCCGGCTACAGCGGCGTCCGCCTCGACCGCCGCGGCTACGCGGTCGTACCGTACCTGAGCCCATATCGCGTGAACCAGGTCGAGATCGACCCGCGCGGCCTGCCGGCCGACGTCGAGCTGCAGACGACGAGCCAGCAGGTCGCGCCGCGCCAGGGGGCGATCGTGATGCTGCGTTATCCGACGGTGACGGGCCGCCCGCTGCTGATCCATGCGGCAGCGCCGGCGGGCACGGAACTGCCGTTCGGCGCGCCGGTGTTCGACGGGCGCGGCAACAACGTCGGGATCGTGTCGCAGGGCGGCCAGGTTTACGCCCGGCTATCCGAGCCGAACGACACGCTGACCGTGAAATGGGGGCACGCCGATGCGTGGCGGTGCACGATCCGGGTCGCGCTGCCACCACTGGAGCAACGCGCGGCGCCGATCGGTATCGAGCGCATCGAAGCGCCCTGCGAACTGGACAACCCACCCGCGGACGCGCCCGGCGGACCGGCGCGCACCGCGCCCGAGGTCCGGCGTAGCCCGGCAGGAGAATCGTGATGGAACACCGCAGAATGAATCGAAGCCCGCACCCGTGCGCTCGCGACGGAAATCGCGGCGCCGGCCTTCAAATGGCGCTCGGCGCGCTGGTGCTGTGCGCGGCCGGCGTCGGCAATGCACACGCGTCCACGGCCACCTGCATCAACACGTCGTCGTCGAAGCTCGGCGAGCTGCCGTCCAGCTTCAAGATTGCGGCGGACGCCCCGATCGGCACCGTGCTGTGGAGCAAGGAAGGCATCGAGATCGCCGCGAGTTGCTGGATGAAGGTACCCGGAAGCAAGGCCGTCGAGGCCACGCTGTATCGATGGGCGGACGACCCGGACCTGACGGCCAACGGGCTTGCGCTTTACGTGACCTACGACGGCAACCGCGGCCACGGCACGTCGTCGCTGCCGATGGGCACGACGATCAAGTCGATCGGGAAGACTGCCGTCACCGCCAAGGTCGACGTCGAGCTGGTCAAGAGCGGCGCGACACCGTCGGTCGCCAAGCCGTTTCCGGTGCTGTCGGTCCTGACGGCGCTGATCGGCGGTCCGAACAACTCGACCGCCGACGCAACGCGCTACCTGATGTACGGCTTCGACAACATCTCGTTCCAGCCGACGACCTGCACGACGACCACCCCGTCGGTGTCGGTCGACCTCGGGACCCATACGCTGAATGCGTCGTCGGGCATCGGCTCGGGCGCCGGCTCGACGTCGAAATCGAAGGGTTTCGCGATCGGCCTGCGCTGCGATACCGGCGTGGCGGGCGCGTTCGAAGTCAACCTGACGCTGGACGGCAAGGCAGTCGATGCATCGAAAGGCGTGCTGGCGCTGTCGTCGACGAGCACGGCCTCCGGTGTCGGCATCCAGTTGCTCAAGGGCGACGACACGTCCGTCGAGCTCGGCACGCCGTGGAAGGTCAGCGCGTCGCCGTCGGCGTCCGCGACCTTCTCGGTGCCGCTGTCGGCCCGCTACTACCAGACCGGTGCGACAGCGAAGCCGGGCGTCGCGAACGGCTCGGCCACCTTCACGGTCACGTACAAATGACCGCGCCGTCAGATCAGCCCGTTTTCGTACGCGTAGCGAATCAGGTGGGTGTTCGAATCGGCCTGCAGCTTGCGCATCGCGGTGTATTTCTGCGTCGACACCGTGCTGACCGAACGGCCGAGCTGCTTCGCGATGTCCTGCAGCGTATGCCCGGATGCGAATAACCGTACGACTTCGAGCTCCCGCGCCGTGAGCGCCGGTTGGCCGACGAGCGCGCCCGCCTTGCCGCGCTCGACGGCCGCCCGCGCCGTCGGCGACAGGTAACGCGCGTGGGCCGTACCGACCCGCCGGCACGCGCCGACGATCTCGGCGAGCGCGTCATCCTTGCTGACGATCGCGGCGACGCCGAGCTTTAGCGCGGCCACAAGCACGCTAGGATTCGAGTGCGCGGTGAACATCACGCAGCGCGTGCGCGGCGCGACATCACGCAGCCTGCGCAGCAGCGGGAGGCCGTCGAGCGGCTGCTCGCCTCGGCTCATCGAATAGTCGACCACGGCAATATCGACGGGAGATTGCGTCAGCGCGGCAATCAGTTCCGTGCCGCTGCGGCACGTATGCACGAGGCGAAAAGGCGGATGCCGCTGCAACAGTCGATCAAGCGATTCCAGGACTACCGGATGGTCGTCGGCCACGGCGACGGTTATTGTTTTCATATCTCGAATTGCGCTTTTCAAAAAACCTGACGACGCCTGTCGATACGGCGTGACTGCATGAAACAACACTCAAAGAACCGAAGCGTGCGTCACGCCCGACTTTAACGCCCATGATTATTTAATGAAAGTGTATTTATTATTGATTGAATTTCTCGCAAACAAGGATCTTATGCGTACGTCGCAATGAAAAACCACCTTGGCAGGCGAATAGCGATTCTGCCTATTCATTTTTCTCGTATTTATCGAACTCGTCCTAATTCAAATCCGATAGATCAACTACCGGTACGAAATTGCGCCGGATCGCCGTGGATCGCGCGCGACCGCGCCGCCGCGCGACGCGCGTACCCGTCGCATGCCGCCGTCACCCCGTTCCGGCCCCCCGTTGCTGGAAAACCCCTAAAGGAATCGCCGGCCCGCGAAAGGTAGCGGAAGGTTTCGTCTCCCTATACTCGTCGTGACGATGCAGCAAGCATCGCGCCACGAATACAACGAACGGAGACGACCCGATGCGACCCATCCTGCGCACCCTCACCGTTGCAGCCAGCCTGAGCTGCGCGCTTGCTGCTGCCCCCGCTTTCGCCGATGACGGCGGCAAGATCACGATCATGGTCGGCGGGATCGCGAAGCTGATCTACCTGCCGGCACGGCTCACGCAGGAGCTCGGCTACTTCAAGGCCGAAGGCCTCGACGTCGAGCTGCTGTCGCAGCCGGCCGGCGTCGACGCCGAGAACGAATTGCTCGCGGGCGCCGTGCAGGGCGTCGTCGGCTTCTACGACCACACGATCGACCTGCAGAGCAAGGGCAAGGACGTGAAGGCGATCGCCGTGTTCGGCCAGGTGCCGGGCGAAGTCGAGATGGTGTCGACCAAGGCCGCGCCGACCTTCAAGTCGATGGCCGACGCGAAGGGCAAGACGCTCGGCGTGACGGGCCTCGGCTCGTCGACGAGCTTCCTCACGCAATACCTCGCGCTCGCGCACGGCGTGCCGTCGACGCAGTACACGATGCTGCCGGTCGGCGCCGACGCGAGCTTCATCGCCGCGATCAAGCAGGGCCGCATCGACGCCGGGATGACGACCGAGCCGACGGTGTCCGCGCTCGAGAAAATGGGCGACGCGAAGGTGCTGGTCGACCTGCGCACGCTCGACGGCACGCGCGCGGCGCTCGGCGGCACCTACCCGGCCGCGAGCCTGTACGTGCAGTCGGCGTGGGCCGATTCGCACAAGGAGCAGGCGACCAAGCTCGCGCACGCGTTCGCGAAGACGATGCAGTTCATCCACACGCACAGCGCCGACGACATCGCCGCGAAGATGCCGGCCGACTACCAGAAGGACAAGGCGCTGTACGTGAGCGCGCTGAAGGCGTCGCTGCCGATGTTCACCGCCGACGCGAAGATGCCGGCCGACGGCCCGGCGACCGTGCTGAAGGTGCTGTCGGCGTTCAACCCGTCGGTGAAGGGCAAGCACATCGACCTGGCGCGCACCTACACGAACGATTTCGTGAACGCGAAGTAAGCAGCGGCGCCGGTGGCGGCGATCCCGCCGCCGCGCGTTCCCCGTTCCGGCCCGGTTGACCGGCCCGGCGTTGCGTCACGATGCGACGCCCTCTTCACCCGCAGGACGAATGCGATGAATCAGGCAGTCTCCCCGAGCACACCGGCGATCGAGTTTCGCAACGTGTCGTGCCGCTTCATTTCGCCGGAAGGCAAGGCCACCGTCGCGCTGCGCGACTTCAGCATGAGCGTCGCACGCGGCGAGTTCATCGCGATCGTCGGGCCGACCGGCTGCGGCAAGTCGACGACGCTCAACCTGATCACCGGGCTGCTCAAGCCCGTGTCGGGCGAAGTTCGCGTGATGGGCCGCCCGGTCGACGGGATCGACCCGCGTATCGGCTTCGTGTTCCAGGCCGACGCCGTGTTCCCGTGGCGCAACGTGATCGACAACGTCGCGGCGGGCCCGCTGTTCCGCGGCCGCTCGAAGGACGTCGCGTACACGCAGGCCGAGGAATGGATCCGCAAGGTCGGCCTCGACAAGTTCACCAAGCACTACCCGCACCAGCTCTCCGGCGGGATGCGCAAGCGCGTCGCGCTCGCGCAGACCTTCATCAACCAGCCGGAAATCCTGCTGATGGACGAGCCGTTCTCCGCGCTCGACATGCAGACGCGCACGCTGATGCAGGACGAGCTGCTGCAGCTCTGGTCCGCGAACAAGGGCTCGGTCGTGTTCGTCACGCACGATCTCGAAGAGGCGATCGCGCTCGCCGACCGCGTGTTCGTGCTGACCGCGCGCCCGGCGACGCTCAAGCGCGTGTACGAGATCGACCTGCCGCGCCCGCGCGTCACGTCGGAGATTCGCTACGACACGCGCTTCATCGAAATTTCCAAGGACATCTGGCACGACCTGCGCGAAGAAGTGCAGATCGGCTGACGCATACGCCGCACGGCAAGGACAGCAAGGACAGGAGCATGACCGACATGACGCTTCCCCCCACCGCCATTCCGGCGACGACGCTCGAGGACGACGAGCGCGCCGCGCAACGCCGGCTACGCCGCCGGCGCAACCTGATCGTCACGCTGCGGATCGCCGTGCTCGTCATCGTGCTGGGCGGGTGGGAACTCGCCGCACGGCTGAAGTGGATCGATCCGTTCTTCTTCTCGATGCCGTCGCTGATCTTCGCGCAGATCCAGGACTGGTTCGTGAACGGCACATCGCAGGGCCCGCTGCTCACGCAGGTATGGGTCACGCTCGAGGAAACCGGGATCGGCTTCATCATCGGCTCGGTTGCCGGCGTGATCTGCGGGATCGTGCTCGGCCGCAACAAGCTGATGGCCGACGTGTTCGGCTTGTATATCCAGATCGCGAACTCGATTCCGCGCGTCGTGCTCGGCTCGATCTTCGTGATCGCGCTCGGCCTCGGGATGGCGTCGAAGATCGCGCTGGCCGTCGTGATGGTGTTCTTCGTCGTGTTCGGCAACGCGTTCCAGGGCGTGCGCGAAGCCGACCGCTACCTGATCGCGAACGCGCAGATCCTCGGCGCGTCGCGCCGGCAGATCACCACGGCGGTCGTGATCCCGTCCGCGCTGAGCTGGATTCTCGCGAGCCTGCACGTGAGCTTCGGTTTCGCGCTGGTCGGTGCGGTCGTCGGCGAATTCCTGGGTTCCAAGCAAGGCATCGGCCTGCTAATCTCCACCGCCCAGGGCGCGTTCAACGCGAGCGGCGTGTTCGCGGCGATGATCGTGCTGGCCGTAGTCGCGCTGGCCGCCGACTACCTGCTGACCTGGCTCGAGAAACGGCTCTTGAAGTGGCGCCCCGCCGCGTTCTGAACGCAGCGTCCGGACGCCTGACACGACACACCCGACCGCGCCGGCGACCCCGGCGCGGTTCGGCATTTCAGAGAAGGAGCGCAACAGGATGGCGCACAGCCTGCGCGGACGGCTGCTGTGGTGGCTGCTGCTGCCGCTCGCGGTGTTCGTGCTGATCGCGGGCGCGATGTCGTACGACACCGCGCGGACCACGGCCGGGCTCGTGCAGGACAGCGCGCTCGTCGCGTCCGCGCGCACGATCGGCGAGGACGTCGAGTGGCGCAACGGGCTGCCGGTCGCCGACGTGCCGCCGGCCGCGCTGGAGATCTTCGAATCGCCGTCGCGCGATTCGGTGTTCTACAAAGTGATCGACGGCCACGACCGTCTGCTCGCCGGCACGCCGACGCTCGACGTGCCCGCGCGGCACAGCGTCGAGCCGACGCTGTACGACACGGCGCTCGACGGCGTGCCGCTGCGCGCGGCGGTCTACGATCGCCAGCTTTACAACGAGGGGCAGATCGAGACGGTTACGGTCGTCGTCGCGAAGACGGTGCGCTCGCGCAACGCGATGGTCGACACGATCTGGCGCCCGCAGCTCGTGCGCCTGTCGCTGATGCTGATGCTCGCGGTGGTGCTCGTCTACCTCGGCCTCACGCTGGAGCTGCGCCCGCTGATGAAGCTGAAGGACGATGTCGCCGACCGCGGGCCGATGGAGCTGGAGCCGATCCGCCCCGAGCGGCTGCAGCACGAGCTGCGGCCGATCGTCGACGCGATCAACCAGTGCATCGCGCGGCTCAATACGCATACGGCCACGCAGCGCCGCTTCATCGCGGACGCCGCGCACCAGTTGCGCACGCCGATCGCGGTGCTCGACACGCAGATCCAGTACGCGCAGCGGCGCGGGCACGGCGATGCGGAGCTCGCGTCGGTGCTCGACAGCATGCAGCGCAGCAGCCGCAAGATGGCCGACGTGACCGACAAGCTGCTGCTGCTCGCGCATGCTGAAGCGACGCCGTCGACGCTGCTGACCCATCGCGTCGATCTCGCGGCCGTGGTGTCGAGCGTGCTGGAGGAAACGATCGTGCTCGCGCAGCGGCGCGACATCGACCTCGGCGCCGATCTCGGCGAGCGGCTCGACGTCGCGGGCAGCGACAGCCTGCTGACCGCGCTGGTGATGAACCTCGTCGACAACGCGGTGCGCTACACGCAGCCGGGCGGCTGCGTGACGGTCGCCGCACGGCGCGACGGCGACGCGATCGTGCTCGACGTGGTCGACAACGGCCCCGGCATTCCGGCCGAAGCGCGGCCGCACGTGTTCAAGCGGTTCTACCGCGTGTCGGCGGATACCGAAGGCTCGGGCCTGGGTCTCGCGATCGTCCGCGAGATCGCACAGGCGCACGGCGGTGGCGTGTCGCTTGCACCGGGGCCCGGCAATCGCGGTATTGTCGTAACCGTGCGGCTGCCCGCTTACGATTGAAGAGATGTCGTCATGAAACTCCTGCTGGTCGAAGACAACGCCGAACTCGCGCACTGGATCGTGAACCTGCTGCGCGGCGAGGATTTCGCGGTCGACAGCGTCGGCGACGGCGAACGCGCGGACACGGTACTGAAGACCGAACGCTACGACGCGGTGCTGCTCGACATGCGCCTGCCCGGCATCAGCGGCAAGGAAGTGCTCGCGCGGTTGCGGCGCCGCAACGACAACGTGCCGGTGCTGATGCTGACCGCGCACGGCTCGGTCGACGACAAGGTCGACTGCTTCGGTGCGGGCGCCGACGATTACGTCGTGAAGCCGTTCGAGTCGCGCGAACTGGTTGCGCGGATTCGCGCGCTGATTCGCCGGCAGGCCGGCGTCGGCACGACGCAGCTGGTGTGCGGCGATCTCGTCTATGCGTTCGGCACGCGCGAATTCCGCTGCGGCGAAGCCGTGTTCGCGCTGCGCCGCCGCGAGCACGCGATCCTCGAAACGCTGATGCTGCAGCAGAACAAGACGGTGTCGAAGGCGCGGCTGATGGACAGCGTGTTCGCGCTCGACGACGAACCGAGCGCCGACGCGATCGACATCTATATCCACCGGCTGCGCAAGCATCTCGCGGGCAGCACGGCGGAGATCATCACGCTGCGCGGGCTGGGTTACATCCTGCGCGCGAAGAGCGCGCAGGACTGACGGGCGTTCCTCCGCCGCCCGCGAACCTCGATTCGTAGTGCGAAACGTCATTCAAGCCTGCCGGCCGCCCGGCGGGCTCGCCTCCGCACGCCTGCCCGATCCGCGATTGTTGCGCGTTCGGTGTTTTCACCGATCCGATTCTTGCGTCCGGGAAAGCGTCGTGAAGGATTGCACCCTCTACGATGCTACGCGTCGGCCCTCTCGCTGTGGCCGGCAAGAGTCGGCATACATTGCGTACTGCCAACGACCAGATTTCAATGCGGCAGCTCGGAGGAGACGATCTTGAAACGAAAAACCCTTGCCCTTTCCATCGCGGCGGCAGGCCTGTGCGCCGGCACCCAGGCGCATGCGCAGTCGAGCGTGCAGCTCTACGGCCTGATGGACCTGAGCTTTCCGACCTACCGGACCCACGCCGACGCGAACGGCAATCACGTAATCGGCATGGGCAACGAAGGCGAGCCGTGGTTCAGCGGCAGCCGCTGGGGCCTGCGAGGCGCGGAAGACATCGGCGGCGGCACGAAGATCATCTTCCGCCTCGAAAGCGAATTCGTGGTCGCGAACGGCCAGATGGAAGACGAAGGCCAGATCTTCGACCGCGACGCGTGGGTCGGCGTCGAGGACGAGCGTTTCGGCAAGCTGACGGCCGGCTTCCAGAACACCATCGCGCGCGACGCGGCGGCGATCTACGGCGACCCGTACGGCTCCGCGAAGTTGACGACCGAGGAAGGCGGCTGGACCAACTCGAACAACTTCAAGCAGATGATCTTCTACGCGGCCGGCCCGACCGGCACGCGCTACAACAACGGCATCGCGTGGAAGAAGCTGTTCAGCAACGGCATCTTCGCAAGCGCCGGCTACCAGTTCAGCAACTCGACGTCGTTCGCGACCGGCTCCGCGTATCAGGCCGCGCTCGGCTACAACGGCGGGCCGTTCAACGTGTCGGGCTTCTACAACCACGTGAACCACAACGGCTTCCGGAACCAGACGTTCTCGGTCGGCGGCAACTACACGTTCGATATCGTGCGCCTGAACGCGGGCTACTTCCGCTACAACGGCGACCAGGGCGCGCTGGGCCAGCGCCACGACGATTCGTGGACCGTGTCGATGAAGATCGCGCCGAAGGGCGCGCTCGACTACGAGCTCGGCTACCAGCAGATGCGCATCAAGAACGCCGCGAACAACGCGGACGGCTTCACGCCGAACGCGAACCTCGGCGCGTTCAGCCTGACCAACGGCGTCGCCAACGGCTTCAAGGAGACGATCTACGGGTCGGTGTTCTATCACCTGAGCAAGCGCACCGAGGTGTACCTGGCCGGCGACTACATGAAGCTGCATGGCGGCTACACTGCGGCGTCGACGTTCGGCGCGAAGAACCAGCTCGAACTGACTTCGGGCGTCCGTACGCGTTTTTGACCTCGAGCGGGGCCCATCGGGCCCCGCCGTACCCTCCGTCCGGGATTCTCCATGCGGGCACGCCGGCGCTTTGCGCCGACCGTGCCCTTTTTTTCGTCCTTGCCGCGGTGCCGCGGGACGCCTGCGAAGCGGCCGCCGGCCGGCCGTGCGACAACCGGCCCGAAACCGCTTGCGGCCCGCCCGGCGGGCGATCGCGGCCGATGCGCGCATGTTCGGCCCACATCGGCGCTTGACCTGCGCCGACCGACTCGCTAGCGTTTCGGGTTTGCCCGGGCGGCCATTGCCGCCGGTGCCGTGAGCGCGCCCGACGTCCTGGCGCGCGCGGCCGGGCTCCGATGGAAAAGACGATGCAGAAACTCGATGCGGCCAGCCCGCAGGCGATGTCGACGGATTTCACCGCCGACAACGTCGCGCGCCTGAAGGCGCTGTTCCCCGAACTCGTGACCGAAGGCCCCGACGGCGCGTCGGTCGACGTCGACGTGCTGAAGGCGCTGATCGGCGAACGCACGGTCGGCGACGCCGACGAGCGCTACGGCTTTCACTGGCACGGCAAGCGCAGCGCGCGCCAGGCCGCGCTCACGCCGTCGACGGGCACGCTGCGCCCCTGCCCCGACGACAGCGTCGCATGGGACGACACGCGCCATCTCGTGATCGAGGGCGACAACCTCGACGTGATGAAGCTGCTGCACAAGAGCTACGCAGGCAAGGTGAAGCTCGTCTACATCGACCCGCCGTACAACACGGGCAGCGATTTCGTCTATCCGGACGACTTCAGCGACAGCATCCGCCACTACCTGGCGATGACCGGTCAGACCCAGGGCGGCGCGAAGCGCAGCACCAATACCGAGGCGAACGGCCGGTTCCATACCGACTGGCTGAACATGATGTATCCGCGCCTGAAGCTCGCGCACGCGCTGCTGTCCGACGAAGGGCTGATCGCCGTGCACATCGACGAGCACGAAGTGCATGCGCTGGTGCTGATGCTGCGCGAGATCTTCGGCGAGGAGAACGAACTCGGCGTCGCCGTGTGGGACAAGCGCAACCCGAAGGGCGATGCGCGCGGCGTCGCGTACCAGCACGAATCGCTGGTGCTGTTCGCGCGCAACGCCGAGACGCTGCTCGAACAGGCGCCGCTCAAGCGCCCGAAGCGCAATGCGCAGCGCATGCTCGACGCCGCGCATGACGCGGTGTACCGCAGCGGCAACGCGAAGGACGCGCAGAAGGCATACCGCGCGTGGATGAAGGCGCAGACCAGCCTGTCGGGCGGCGAAGTGATGTACGACCGGCTGTCGGAAGACGGCCGCGTGTACCGCCTCGTGTCGATGGCATGGCCGAACAAAAAGAAGGCGCCGGACGAGTATTTCACGCCGCTGATCCACCCGGTCACCGGCAAGCCGTGCGCGATGCCGGCGCGCGGCTGGCGCAACCCGCCCGCGACGATGCAGGCGCTGATCGAGCGCGGCCAGATCGAGTTCGGCGCGGATGAAAGCACGCAGCCGCAGCGGATCTACTACCTCGACGAGAACATGTACGAGAACGTGCCGTCGGTGCTGCCGTTCGCCGGCTCCGACGACGCGCTGCTGAAGACGCTCGGGATCCCGTTCGACCTGCCGAAGCCGGTCGATTTCGCCGCGGCCGTGATCGGCTGGTGCACGCGCGGCGACGACATCGTGCTCGACTGCTTCGCGGGTTCCGGCTCGACCGGCCACGCGGTGATGCAGGTGAACGCGACCGATGGCGGCGCGCGCCGCTACGTGATGGTGCAACTGCCCGAAGCGCTCGACCGCCGCGACAAGACCCAGCAGAGCGCGGCCGATTTCTGCGCGAAGCTGAAGAAGCCCGCGACGCTCGCCGAAGTCACGAAGGAGCGCCTGCGCCGCGCCGCGCAGCAGGTCGCGCGCGACTATCCGGAAAGCTATGGCGACCTCGGCTTCCGCGTATACCGGCTCGACACGACCAACGTGATCGAGTGGGACCCGCGCCGCGACGACTTCGACCACGCACTGTTCGCGTCCGTCGAGCACGTGAAGACCGGCCGCACCGAGGACGACCTGCTCGCCGAGCTGACGCTGAAGCTCGGCCTCGACCTGTGCACGCCGGTCGAGCATCACCAGATCGCCGGCAAGGCCGTGCACCTGATCGGCCGCTCGATCGTCGCGTGCTTCGATGCGCGCATCTCGCGCGACGACGCGGGCCCGCTCGCCGACGGCATCGTCGGGCTGCTCGACGCGACCGGCGCGTCGCGTGACGTCACGTGCCTGTTCCGCGACAGCGGCTTCGTCGACGACGTCGCGAAGCTCAATCTCGCCGCGCTGCTCGAACAGCACGGCGTGAAGCGCGTGCGGAGCCTGTGATGCGGCTGCATTTCGAAGCGGATCTCGACTACCAGCGCGAGGCGATCGACGCCGTCTGCGACCTGTTTCGCGGCCAGGAATCGTATCGCGGCGACTTCAGCGTGCTCGCGAACGCCGCGCCCGGCACCACGGCGGCCGCGCAGGGCTCGCTCGGCTTCGCGGTATCGGAACAGGGTGTCGGCAACCGGCTGTCGCTGACCGACGACGCGCTCGCGCGCAATCTCGCCGACGTGCAGTTGCGCGGCGGGCTGCCGCCGTCCGGCTTGCCCGGCTCGCGCGACTTCACCGTCGAGATGGAGACCGGCACCGGCAAGACCTACGTGTACCTGCGCACGATCTTCGAGCTGAACCGCCGCTACGGCTTCACGAAGTTCGTGATCGTCGTGCCGTCGATCGCGATCAAGGAAGGCGTGCACAAGACGCTCGCGATCACCGAGGATCATTTCCGCGCGCTGTACGCGGGCGTGCCGTACGACTACTTCCTGTACGACTCCGCGAAGCTCGGCCAGGTGCGCCACTTCGCGGCGAGCGCGGCGATCCAGGTCATGGTGATGACGGTGGCCGCGATCAACAAGAAGGAAATCAACAACCTCTACAAGGACAGCGAGAAGACCGGCGGCGAGAAGCCGATCGACCTGATCCGCGCGACGCGGCCGATCGTGATCGTCGACGAGCCGCAGAGCGTCGACGGCGGGCTCGAGGGGCGCGGCCGCGAAGCGCTCGCCGCGATGGCGCCGCTCTGCACGCTGCGCTATTCGGCGACGCACGTCGACCGTCACCACATGGTGTACCGGCTCGACGCGGTCGACGCGTACGAGCGCAAGCTCGTCAAGCAGATCGAGATCGCGTCGGCGATCGTCGAGGATGCGCACAACAAGCCGTACCTGCGGCTCGTCGGCGTGTCGAACCGGCGCGGCGCGATCAGTGCGCGCGTCGAGCTCGACGTCGCGACGACGGCCGGCGTGAAGCGCCAGATCGTGTCGGCCACCGACGGCGACGATCTCGAACGCCTGACCAGGCGCGCGCTGTACGCGGGGCTGCGGATCGGCGAAGTGCATGCGGTGAAGGGCGCCGAATACGTCGAGCTGCGCCATCCGGAAGGCGAGGCGTTCCTGTCGCTCGGCGAAGCGTTCGGCGATATCGACACGCTCGCCGTGCAGCGCGAGATGATCCGCCGCACGATCCGCGAGCATCTCGACAAGGAATTGCGCCTCGCGGAGCGCGGCGTGAAGGTGCTGTCGCTGTTCTTCGTCGATTCGGTCGAGCGCTATCGCCGCTACGACGAGAACGGGATGCCCGTGAAGGGCGACTACGCGCTGATCTTCGAAGAGGAATATGCGCGTGCGGCGCGCGTGCCGGCCTATCGTGCGCTGTTCGACGGCGTCGACGTGGCGCTCGAAGTCGGGCGCGCGCACAACGGCTACTTCTCGATCGACCGCAAGGGCGGCTGGACCGACACGAGCGAGAGCAGCGCCGCGGCCCGCGAGAACGCGGAGCGTGCGTACGGCCTCATCATGCGCGAGAAGGAAGCACTGCTGTCGTTCGACACGCCGCTGAAGTTCATCTTCTCGCACTCGGCGCTGAAGGAAGGCTGGGACAACCCGAACGTGTTCCAGATCTGCACGCTGCGCGACATCCAGACCGAACGCGAGCGCCGTCAGACGCTCGGCCGCGGGCTGCGCCTCGCCGTCGACCAGGACGGCGAACGCGTGCGCGACGCCGGCGTGAACACGCTCACCGTGATCGCGACCGAGCGCTACGAGTCGTTCGCGGAGAACCTGCAGAAGGAAATCGAAGCCGATACGGGCATCCGTTTCGGGATCGTCGAGGAGCACCAGTTCGCGGCGCTGCCCGTGCAGGAAGGCGACGGGCCCGCGCATGCGCTGGGCATCGAGTTGTCGCGCGTGCTTTGGAACCATCTGCACGAGCAGGGCTACGTCGACGCGCAGGGCAAGGTGCTCGACCGGCTGAAGGATGCGCTGCGCCAGAGCGCGCTCGTGTTGCCGGGCGCGTTCGAGATGCTGCGTGCGCCGATCGTCGCGACGCTGCGCAAGCTGTCGGGCCGCTTCGCGGTGCGCAACGCGGACGAGCGCCGCGCGATCGCGCTGCGGCGCGATGCGTCGGGCAAGGCCGTCGTGTTCGGCGAGGATTTCGGCGCGCTGTGGGACCGTATCCGTCATCGCACCGTGTACCGCGTCGAGTTCGACAACGCGAAGCTCGTGCGCGACTGCGCGGCCGCATTGCACGACGCGCCGGAGATCGCGCGCGCACGGCTGCAGTGGCGCAAGGCCGAGATCGACATCGGCAAGGCCGGCATCGAGGCGATCGAGGTCGCCGGCGCCGGCACGGTGCTGATCGACGAAGGCGAACTGCCGCTGCCCGACCTGCTCACCGAGCTGCAGGACCGCACGCAGCTCACGCGCCGCTCGCTCGCGACGATCCTGGCCGACAGCGGCCGGCTCGACGATTTCCGCGTGAATCCGCAGCAGTTCATCGCGGTCGCGGCCGATGCGATCAACCGCTGCAAGCGGCGCGCGCTCGTCGCGGGCATCGCGTACCGCAAGCTCGGCGAGCGCCACGTGCATGCGCTCGAATCGTTCGAGAGCGAGGCGCTGACCGGCTATCTGCGCAACCTGCGACCCGATGCGCAGAAGTCGATCCATGAAGCGGTCGTGTGCGAGACGGACGCGGAGCGCGCGTTCGCCGATGCGCTCGAAGCGCACGACGGCGTGAAGCTGTACGCGAAGCTGCCCGCGTGGTTCCGCGTGCCGACGCCGCTCGGCAGCTATCACCCGGACTGGGCCGTGCTCGCGGAACAGGACGGCGGCGAGCGGCTGTACTTCGTCGTCGATACGCCGAATGCTGACGGCAACGTGCCGAGCGAGCACGAGCGCGCGAAGCTCGCGTGCGGCGAAGCGCATTTCCGTGCGCTGGTGGACGGCGACGGTGCGGCACGCTTCGTGCGCGTCAGGCACGCGGACGCGTTGTTCGAGCCTGCGGCGCCGCTGGCGGGCGCAGGGCGCTGAAACGAAGGGCGGCGACGAGCCGCCCTTTTTTATCGACCGGAGACCGTGCGCGAGCGCCGTTGAGATGCCCGCAGCGCGCGTCGATTTCCCGTCCGTTATCCGCGTGAAAGCGATTCGTATTCTTGCGCGTTCGCGGCGCGGTTACCGCTGGTTGCAAATCGGGTCGGCGTGATGTTTTCGCGCGACAGCGGCGTGGCGCTGCCACCATGAAAAAAGGGCGCCGAAGCGCCCTTCCATCGCATTGGTGCGCCGTGCTTACAGCGTGCGACCGAATGCGTTGTGATGCGAATGATGCGTGGACGTCGACGCATGCGCGGTATGGCCATGCGTATGCCCATGCGTGTGACCGTGGCCCGGCTGCACGCCGGCGCGATCGGCGATCGTGTCGGAGCGGTCGGCCGCGCGCGACAGGCCCTTGTCGCGGTCGCCCGCATGCACGCTGTTCGAGTTGCTGAGCGCCGAGCCGCTCATGTGGCCGCCGGACATGCCGCCCGCGTTGCCGCCGGAGCCGCCTGCGCCATGACCGCCACCATTGCCGCCACCATTGCCGCCGGCAGCCGCATACGCGGAAACCGTGCCGAGCGCGAGCAGCGCGGCCGTCAGTACGGACAGATATCGTTGATGCTTCATTTTGGGCTCCCTGGAGCGCGTTCGTATGATTGCATTCTAAGAACGCGCACGATTCGCGCCACACGACGTTGTAAATGATCGTAACGATGCGTGCGGCATGCATTCGTCAGATCAATCCGGATAGCGCCGCCATCCGGTCATCCTTGAACGGGGAAACGAAGCAGGCAGGCGCAGCGCCGCCCCGGTCGCTTGCGCTTACTGCGCCGGCTGCATGCCCTGCGCGGCGGCCTTGTGTTGCGCGGCCTGCTCTTCCGCGTGCTTCTTCGCCATGTGGTGGCCGACGATACAGCCGCCGACCGCGCCGACGACGGCGTGGTGCCCGGCGTAGTGGCCGGCAACCCCGCCGACCACCGCGCCCTTCATGCAGCCCGCCGCGTGCGCGTTGCCGATCGTTGCGAGCGCAACGACGGCGGCGGTCGCGCACAGCCTGATGTGTCGAATGGGCATCATGTGTTCACACTCCTCTTGTCGTGATCAGTCGAACCGCTTAGTCCCAGCGGCCGCCGCGCCAGCCGCCGCGATCGCGCCACTCGTGCTCGCGCCATTCACGGCGACGCCACTCGTGTTCGCGCCATTCGTGCTCACGCCAGCCCTCGCCGCGCCAACCGTCATCGCGATAGCCGACCGGCGCATACATGACCGGCGGAGGCGGAGCCACGTAGACGGGCGCCGGCGCCGCGTAGACGCCCGGCACACCGATGCCGACCGACAGGTCGACGTGGGCCGACGCGACGCCCGAGGCTGCCAGCGCCGCTACACCAAGAACTGCACCGAGAACAAGTTTCTTGCTCATCTCGCGACTCCCTGCACGTGTCGTGCGTCATGTGAATACGGTTCGGAGTCTAGGCACGGGGCGCCGACACAGGTGAAACGGGTATGCGAGTCCCGTAACGGACGTTTACGGGCACGCGCAAAGCCTTGTCGGACAAGGGAGAGACGCGGTTCTACACACCGTTGCAACGGCGCATCGAGCCGGTAAAAAGGGGATTTTCGGCACGAAACCGGGCGATCGGAACGCGCCGGCGTGCGCTGGTGTGCCCGGAGTGCGAACCGCCCGCACCGTGCGCGAGCGGTTCGCCGGCGCGCGCGTTACGCGCGGATATCGTCGACGCTGCGTAGCCAGTGCACGCTGAACAGGTTGTCCGCGTCGGTCCACACGGTATCGGGCTCGAATCCTGCGCGGCGCGCGATCGCATGGAAGCCGTCGATCGTGAACTTGTGCGAGTTCTCCGTGTGGATGCGTTCGCCGGCTTCGAAGCGGAACGCATGGCCGCGCACGTGCACGGTCTGCGCGTTGTCGCTGACGAGATGCATCTCGATGCGCTGCCGCTCGCGGTCGTAGAACGCGCAATGCGAGAACGCGTCGAGATCGAAGTCCGCGCCGAGCTCGGCGTTCGCGCGCACGAGCAGGTTCAGGTTGAACTGCGCGGTCACGCCCTGCGCGTCGTTGTACGCGTGATGCAGCGTGCGCTCGTCCTTCACGAGATCGGCGCCGACCAGCAGGCCGCCGCCGCGCAGCAGCCGCGCGGCATCGCGCAGGAACGCGTCGGCCTCTTCCGGCGAGAAGTTGCCGATCGTCGAGCCGGGAAAGAAGCCGATGCGCCGCCGCGGCGTCGCGGTCAGTTCGGCCAGTTGCTCGGCCTTCGTGTAGTCGGCCGCGATCGGCGCGACGTCGAGCCACGGATAGGCCGAACGCAGCCGCGCGGCCGCGCCGTGCAGGTAGTCGGCCGAGATGTCGACCGGCACGTAGCGCGCCGGCGCGTTCGCGTAGTTGCCCGCGAACGCGTCGAGCAGCACGCGGATCTTCTCGAGCGAGCCCGCGCCGAATTCGACGATGTCCGCATGCGGGCCGACGCGCCGCACGATCTCCGCCGCGCGATCGCGCAGGATGCCGAGCTCGGTGCGGGTCGGGTAGTACTCGGGCAATTCGCAGATGCGGTCGAACAGCGCGGAGCCGGCCGCATCGTAGAAGTATTTCGGCGGAATGCTGCGCGGCGTGCGCGACAGTCCGTCGATCAGGTCGCGCTCGAACGCGCTCGGCCGCGATTCGCGGGCGGGTTGCAGGCCACCGCTCGTGGCCGTCAGATCAGACGTCTCGCGCAAGTCGCACCCCCGTGAATTGCCAGCGCGCGGCCGGCGGAAAGAAATTGCGGTACGTCGGCCGTTCGTGCCCGGGCGGCGTCGCGATGCTGCTGCCGCGCAGGACCTGCTGGCCGACCATGAACTTGCCGTTGTATTCGGCCGCGACACCTGCGAGCGGCCGAAAGCCCGGATACGGCTCGTAGGACGAGCGCGTCCACTGCCACACGTGCCCGAGCATCTGACTGATGCCGTCCGCGCCGAACGCGGCTTCCCATTCGAACTCGGTCGGCAGCCGCGCGCCGGCCCATTCCGCATACGCGGCCGCTTCGTAGAAGCTCACATGACACACCGGTGCGTCGGGCGCGAGCGGTTCGACGCCGTGCAGGCCGAACGTGCGCCGCACGCGCGTGGCGGCCGCATCGTCGTCGTCGGGCATCCAGTACGCGGGGCCTTGCCACCCTTCCCGCTGCACCGTCGCCCAGCCGTCCGACAGCCAGTACTCGGGGCGCGTGTAGCCGCCGTCGGCGACGAACGCCGCGAATTCCGCATTCGTCACGAGCCGGTTCGCGATCTCGTACGGCCGCACGAGTGCGGTGTGGCGCGGCCGTTCGTTGTCGAACGAGAACGTATCGCCGTCGTGGCCGATCTCGACGAGCCCGCCCGGCTGGTGCAGCCAGTGCTGCGCACCGGCATCGCCCGCGGCCATCGCGTCGCCGTCGATCCCGTTGCGCGGCCGGAAAGCCGGCTTCAGTGGGTTGCACGAGAACGCATGCAGCATGTCCGTGACGATCAGTTCCTGGTGCTGCTGCTCATGATGCAGGCCGAGCTCGAGCTCGGGCGCGATCGCGTCGAGCAGCGCCGGATCGGCGCCGGCCAGCGCCCGCAGCATCGCTGCGTCGACGTGCTGCCGGTACGCGTGCACCTCGTCGAGCGACGGACGCGTGAGCAGCCCGCGCTGCGGCCGCGGATGGCGCGGTCCGAGCGCTTCGTAATAGGAATTGAAGAGGAACTGGAAGGCGTCGTTGAACGGCGCGTAGCCGGACACGCGTCGCATCAGCACGACGGTTTCGAAGAACCAGGTCGTATGCGCGAGGTGCCATTTCGTCGGGCTCGCATCGGGCATCGACTGCACGGCCTGGTCTTCGGCGGACAGCGTCGCGGTCAACGCGACGCTATGGGCGCGCACGTCCTGGAAACGGCGCTGAAGCTGTGATGCAAGGAGGCTCATCGGTTTACCGTTCACGTCGCGATTCGCTGCGTTGCGTTGCCGGAAAAGGGAAAGCCTTGCGCGTGATGCGCGCGGCTGACTAGCGACCTGCTGCTGCGTCGTCGGGCAGCCGGCGCGCGCGCCGGGCCGCTGATGCGGCTTCACTTCATCTGCCCGTGCAGAACAGTATGGTCCAGAAATGTGAATGCTGCGAATCGGTATGCCGACGAAGCGCATTCGAAAGAAAAATGAAAGTGTTGGTTGTGCGCGTGTCGCGTGCGTGACAAGCCGTCGACGCGTGCCGGGACGCGGCCTTGCGGGCGGGCGCAACGCGCATGCCGGCTGTTGCGGCTACTGACGGCCCATGACATCCGCGCGGCGATCGTGATGGCATCGCCGATGCATGGGCTCTCGTCTGACAAACGCCGTCTCGTCGTTCGCTCGTGGTCGTCGGCGCCCTGCTGGCCCGCGTCCCCGTGTGCTCCGAAATTTTTTTTCGCGTCGATGTCACACACGCGGGGGGCTCGCTCGTCATATCACCGGAACCCACACGAAAGGAGAAGGAACCATGACTGCGAAACTCAATCCGTTTGCCGCCGCGCCCGCGCTGATGAAGAACTGGATGACCGTGTCGGTCGCCGCCGCCGGGAGTCTCGAGCCGACGCTGATCGAGCTGGTCAAGATCCGCGCATCGCAGATCAACGCGTGCGCGAACTGCATTAACATGCACACCGCCGAGGCGCGCGAGCAAGGCGAGACCGAGCAGCGCATCTACCTGCTGTCCGCGTGGCGCGAAGCGCCCTGCTATACCGACCGCGAACGCGCGGCGCTCGGCTGGACCGACGCGCTTACGCGGCTGTCCGAGGGCCACGCCGCGCACGAAGCGGCCTATGCGGCGCTGAACGACCACTTCAGCCAGGAGGAACAGGTGAAACTCACGCTGATGATCAACGTGATCAACGGCTGGAACCGGCTTGCCGTCGGCTTCGGGCTGTGGATCGATCCGGCCGACGCGAAGGCTGCTGCCGCGAAGATGGTGGCCTGATGACGCACCTCGATCCGGCCAAGGGCAGCGCCGAAGAACGGGCCGACGCGGCCGCGAGCTTCGACCCGCTGCGCCGCACGCTGATCCGCGTCGCGTACCGGATGCTCGGTTCCGTCGCGGATGCCGAGGACATGGTGCAGGAGGCGTTCATCCGCTGGATGGACGTCGACCGTACCGAAGTGCGCGTGCCCGAGGCGTTCCTGCGCCGCATGGTGATGCGCATGTGCCTCGACCAGCTGAAGTCCGCGCGGCACCAGCGCGAGACCTATATCGGCCCGTGGCTGCCCGAGCCGGTCGTCGAGGAAGACGAACAGGAAGACGTCACGCTGCCGCTGATGCTCGCGCTCGAACGGCTCTCGCCGCTCGAACGCGCGGCATTCCTGCTGCACGACGTGTTCGGCCTCGAGTTCGACGAAGTGGCCACGACGATCCAGCGCGACCCGGCCGCATGCCGGCAGCTCGCCGCGCGGGCGCGCACGCATGTGCGCGAGGCGCGGCCGCGTTTTCATGTCGAGAAGCAGCGCGGGATCGCGCTGGCCGAGGCGTTCTTCGCGGCATCGCGCAGCGGCGACATGCGTGCGCTCGGCGCGATGCTCGCCGAGGACGTGAGCCTGCATTCGGACGGCGGCGGCAAGCGCGCGGCAGCAGGCAAGCCGGTGTTCGGCTTCGAGCGCGTGATGAAGGTGCACGAATACCTGGCCGAACTGTTCGCCACGCACGCGTCGAAGCTCGTGCGGGCCGGGTTCGTCAACGGGCTGCCGGGTTTCGTTACGCTGGAATCGGATGGTGAGCTGCAGACGACGGCGCTCGAGATCGAGGACGGGAAGATCGTCGCGATCTATGTCGTGCGGAATCCTGACAAATTGAAGCATCTGCATTGACGATCGCGCAGGGGGCGCGTCGCCTGCCGTGCGCGTGTGCGATGGCACCCTCCGCACGCCTCTCGCCCGCCTCTTCCTGCTGCTCCGCCCTGCTTTGCCGATCGCGGGTTGTCGCGGTTACTGCGTCGCGCCCCCGACGTTGCTGATCATGATCATCAGGAAACCGAGCAGCGGCGTCGCGATCGCGAAACCGGTCGCCGCGAGCCAGTTCGTGCCGCCTTGCGCCTCCAGCAGCGCGAGAAACGATTCGTTGGACGTCGCGTTCGGGCGCAGCTTTTCGATCTTGCGTTCGACGTGCGTCTTGTAGATGTTGTTCCCGCACCAGCCGAGCGCAACGGCGATCCCGATGGTGACCGGATCGAGCGTGGTCGATTCGAAATATTTCGGGAAGTACAGCAGTTCGACCAGCGTGATGCCGAGCGTGACGCCCAGCACGGCGGCCGCCTGCCAGTACATGCATCGATACGCCATCCAGACCGGGCCCAGGAAACAGGCTGCCCAGTTCCAGGACTGCCGGTTCTTGCGCGATGCGGCGATCGTCCATTTCCGCTCGAACCACGCGGCTTTCTTGCCGACGTAAGCGGCGATCTCGTCGTTGCTCGCGGACGATGTGGTGGTCGTGGCCTCGGACATGGTCGTTTGCTCTCAGTCGCGCGGATCGCGCGTTTTTGTTGTGATGCGGTTTGGGTGCGCTGGGAATCAGACGGCTTGCGGTGCAGCGCGCTTCGATGCGCACACGATTCTACTCGGTGCGCATTGCGGGTCGGTATGCGGGTAAGGATGCGATGCCGCGGATCGCACAACGCATCGGGGCACCATGCGCTGTTTCGGCCGGGAAAAGAAAAACGCCACGCGAAGTTGCCGCGTGGCGTTTGTATGTTTGGCTAGCCGCATTGCCTGTAGGCAATTTGCGCTGCCGGACCCCTTCATTTTGTTCGTTGGTAGGCTCGATTGGATTCGAACCAACGACCCCCACCATGTCAAGGTGGTGCTCTAACCAACTGAGCTACGAGCCTAAGAAGCCGCGAATTATAGAGAGGGTTTTTGCAGAGCACAAGCCCCTTTGTGAAAATTGTTCGATCGACGGCGCTGCGCGCGGGATGGCGCCGATGCTCGCCCCGCGCGCGACGCGATCGCATCCGGGTTCATCCTCCTCACCGGGCGGGTGCGCGTTCCGCCATAATGGATTTGTCGCGAATCCGGATCCGGGTTCGCGAACGATAATCAAGCGCAGAAACCGGCTCGATCCGGCCGCGAGGAAACACGCGCGCATGGTGCACCGCTCGTCCCGCATTGCGCGGACCGGCGGCTTCTCGCGACGACAGACCGCAACCGGTGCATAACGATATCGGGGTGGGTATGGTCGCGCTCAATCTGGTGATTCCCTGCTTCAACGAAGAAGCCGTGTTGCCGGAAACCGTACGCCGGCTGACGGTCCTGCTCGACCGGCTTGCCGGCGACGGCGTCGTCGACGGTGCGAGCGGCGTGACGTTCGTCGACGACGGTTCGCGCGACCGGACCTGGTCGCTGATCGAAGGCTTCCATGCCGCCGATCCGCGCATCCATGGCCTCAAGCTGTCGCGCAACCACGGGCACCAGAATGCGTTGCTTGCCGGCCTGATGAGGGTAAACGGCGACGTGCTGATCAGCCTCGACGCCGATCTCCAGGACGACCTCGACGCGATCCCGCGCATGCTCGGCGAATACCACGCCGGTGCCGAGATCGTGTTCGGCGTGCGGCAGCGTCGCGACAGCGACGGCTTCTTCAAGCGCGTCAGCGCGCGCGCCTACTACCGGCTGCTGCGCCGCTTCGGCGTCGACATCTTGCCGGATCACGCGGACTTCCGGCTGATGAGCCGCCGCGCGATCGAGGAATTGCGCGGCTTCCGCGAAGTCAACCTGTTCCTGCGCGGCATCGTGCCGCTGCTCGGCTTCCGCACCGCGATCGTCCAGTACGACCGGCAACCGCGCTTCGCCGGCGAAAGCAAATATCCGCTGGTCAGGATGATCATGCTCGCGTCGGACGGCGTCGCGTCGTTTACGACGAAGCCGCTGCAATGGAGTGCGTACGTCGGCGGCCTGCTCGCGCTGGCGTCGACCGTGTGCGGCATCTGGGCGCTGTCGATCCGGCTGTTCACCGATCGCTCGGTCCCCGGCTGGGCGTCCACCGTGATCCCGATGTACTTTCTCGGCGGCCTGCAGTTGCTGTTCCTCGGCGTGATCGGCGGTTATGTCGCGAAGATCTATGCCGAGACGAAGCAGCGTCCGCGCTTCATCGTCGAGAAGACGCTATGACGCGCGATCGGTCCTGTGCCGCAACGATCCGGCGCCGGGCCGGCCGTGTGGACCTTTCCTGCCGCGGGTGTGCGCGATGGACGACTGCACGGTAAGCAGCCGCCTGCCGCGCGCATGGCCGTATCGCGCGGCGGATCGCGCGTTGCGCGCGCTGTTCGTTGCGACGGTTGCGGCGGCCGGCCTGCTGTTCTGGCTCGCGCCGCATCCGCCGATGGTCGATCTTCCGCAGCACGTGGCGCAGGTCGCCACACTGCACGACCTGCTGCTCGGCCAGTCGCCGTGGGCGCCGCTGCTGCGGATCAACCTGTTTACGCCCTACCTGCTCGGCTATGGCGCGGCGGCCGTACTGTCGTTTGCGATGCCGGTCACGGCCGCGTTCAAGGTCATGCTGACGCTGTCGTTCTACGGTTTCGTCGCCGCGTACATCGCGCTGCGCCGGCGTCTCGGCGCGGACCCGCGTCTCGACTGGCTGTGCGTGCCCGGGTTCTTTGGCTTCGCGTACGAATACGGCTTCTATTCGTACCTGGTCGCCGCACCAGTCGCGATGATCTTCCTGGCGTTCGCGCTCGATTATGCCGAGCGGCCAACGGCCCGCCGCGGCGCCGTGCTGGCGCTGGTGAATCTCGCGCTGTTTTTTTCGCACGGGCTGATCTTCGTGTTCGCGAACGCGATCGGCGGGTTGTTCCTGCTCGCGCGCCGGCCCCGCCCGTTACCGCGCGCGCTGCTCGCCGCGTGGCCGTATGCGGCCCTCGCGTTCGTCACCGTGCTGTACACGGTGTTGCATCGGGACGTCGACCTGGCGCCGATGTACCCATTCACCGTGATTTGGACCGTCAATCCGCTGCTGCGCATGGTCGCGGCCGTGATCTATCCGTGGGGCGTCAACGCCGACACCTATCTGCTGCCGGCCTTCCTGCTGATCGTCTCCGCGCCGTTCCTGATGGCGCCAAAGGCAAACCGGCACGTCGCCGCCTATGTGCCGGCGATCGTGGTGGCCGTCGTCTGGTTCGGCGTGCCGATGTTCGCGATCAACACGTTCTTCCTGTTTCCGCGCTTCGCGCTGTTCCTGTTTCCGTTCTATGCATTGATGTTCCAGGCGCCCGCGCCGGCGGACCCCGGCCGCGCGGGTATGCCGTGGCTCGCGCTGACGACGCAACTGATACTTGCCGTGATCTGCGCCGGTTTCATCGCGCAGCAAGGCGTGCGCGCGCTGCGCTTCGCCGACGAGAGCGCCGATTTCGACGTGGTCGCCAACGCGATCGAGCCCGCGCAGCGCGGCCTCGGGATCATCGTCGACAAGGCGAGCATGGCCACCGGCAACCCGTTCGTCTACGAGAACTTTCCGGTCTGGTATCAGGTCGAGCATCGCGGGTTCGTCGATTTCAATGCCGCACGGTTTCCGCCGCAGATCGTCCGCTTTCGGCTCGACCGGCTGCCCGGCGTCGGGCCGTCCGATATCTCGCCGCAGCCGCTGTACCTGCACTTCAACTGGCAGCGGCACCAGGGGCGCCTGTACCGGTATTTCTTCGTCCGCGCCGAGACACCGCTGCCGGACGCGTTTTTCGCCAATCCCGACTGCCGCGTCGTGCGCGTGAAGACGGCGGGCGAATGGTCGGTGTATGAGAAACAGGCTTGTCGGGGCGATTGATTGCACGGCTGTCGCAGGTCATGCGATGCGTCGTGCACCGATCGCGCCATCGGGAGATTGCGATGTCACTTGAATTCATCGCGGACGACGCGCCGCGGCCGTATGACGAGACCTTCTACCGGTACCAGCGCGAAGGATCGGTGCGATCCGCACGCGGCGTACTGCCGGGCATCAATGCGCTGCTGCGGCCCGCGAGCATCCTCGACGTCGGTTGCGGCGCCGGTGCGTGGCTCAGCGTGCATCGCGAGCTCGACGTGCAGGACGTCACCGGCATCGACGGCGACTATGTGGATCGTTCGGTGCTGCTGTTCGACCCGGCCCGCTTCGTGCCGGCCGACATTTCGAAGCCCTTCGATCTCAGGCGGTCGTTCGACCTCGTCCAGTGCCTCGAAGTCGGCGAGCACGTGCCGAAGGCGTCCAGCGAGGCACTGGTCGACAATCTCGTCCGGCATGGCAAGCGCGTGCTGTTTTCCGCCGCCGTGCCCGGCCAGGGCGGCGAAAACCACGTCAACGAACAGGGCTACGGGTTCTGGCGCGACCTGTTCGCACGGCGCGGCTACCTGCTGTTCGATTTCGTACGGCCGCTGATCGGCGCGGATACGCGCATCGAGCCGTGGTATCGCTACAACCTGCTGTTCTTCGTGGCCGCCGAGGAAGCGGAACGGCTGCCGGACGCGATCCGGCGACACCTCGTCGACAGCCGTTCGGGCGTACCGGACGTGTCGCCCCCCGGCTACAAGGCACGCAAGCTGCTGCTGCGCTGGCTGCCGGTACGCATCAAGACCCGCATCGCCGTCCTGAAGAGCCGCATGGTCGTCAATCGCTTGAAGCGCAACGGGGAAAACCGGTGAGACTGTCCGTCTACGTTCTCATTCTGGCCGGCGTGTTCCTGGCCGCGGCCGGCCAGGTCGCGTTCAAGGTCGGCGCCGACGGCCGCCACACACTCACCGAATTCATCAACGCGTGGGTCGCGCTCGGGCTGGTCTGCTACGGCGCCGGCACGGTGCTGTGGATCTTCGCACTGAGCAAGGCCGAGCTCACCGTCGTGTATCCGTTCACCGCGCTCACGTTCGTGCTCGTCTTTCTGGCCGGAATCGTGTTCCTCGGCGAGCGTGTGTCGTATGCGCAGTGGGGAGGCGTCGCAATGATCCTCGGCGGGCTGTACCTGATTGCGGCGGTTCGATAGCGAGCGGGTCGGCGTGCGGATTGCATCGCAAGTTATCCACAGCACCCTATGGATAACCGTTCTGCAAGCATCTGGATTCACAGTGGAACGATTGAGGATATCTGTGCGATCCGCGAATTCGACGGAAAGTTGTTCAATGCTTTCGCCAGCTGTGCACGCGCGTCGCCCGGGGTTATGCGTTCCGCATCGCGTTGATTTTTCAGGGGGTTAACCAGGTTATCCACTGTGGGGCACAGGGTTTGTTAACTGTTACTACGTATGTATACGCTTTCTGTTAACACCTTTGGATAAGCACAGTCCCGCGACTGTGATCCGGGCAGGATATGCACTGCGTGCGACGAGCAGATGAACGAAGCGGCAGGCTGTGGGGGATGCGAAGGATGTTCGACTGCCGTGTCCGTAGAATCGCCGGCATTCAGGATGCAACGACCTGGCGGACAGGTTCACGGCAATGACCGATTCTTCGTTGACCCGGCTCGACGCGCTCGATATCGATGCAGTCGTACACCGGTTGCAGCAATTCCCAGGCGACATCGTGTTCGAGCAGCGCGTGTCGATACCCGAAGCCGATGTGCTGTGTTGCCGCTACAAAGGCGAGCGATTCAACGTGAAGTTCGATCTGGACTACGGGGTGTGTGTCGATCGCGTTGGCGAGCTGTCCGGTGAAGACATCGCGAAGATCGTCAGATGGCTCAATCTGGGCGAGGCGATCGATGAAGACACCCGTCAATGAGACGCTTGTGATGGATGTTGCCGGCCATGTCGCTGTTGTCGTGACGGATGTGGCGGCCATCGCCGAGGCGCTGGTGCGGCTGGGCTTCGCTCGACAACCCGATCGCTGGGAACGCGCGATCGTGGACGATGACGATCGCCTCTCGCTCGTTGCCGCGCTTGTCGATCTCGACGCATTGTTTTCCGCGGGCCGCGACTGGAGTCCGCAAGCGCTCGTCGAGTATTACCGCGAGATCGGTGTCGTGCGACGCGGGTACCGGTCGATTGCGTGGCGCAGTCCGGAGCTATACGTCATCGAGCAACATTAATGCGGCGCGACGGATTGACGTTTTCTGCATACACGATGAAACCGAAGAAAAAGCAGGGTGATGAGAGCCGCTCTCGCAACGGGAGCCAGTGATTGGACCGATCGTTTGCCATCGGCACGGATACCTGTCAGCGGGATCCCGACTCCGTCGCGTGATGGTTCGGCACGTTATACATCCGAAGACGATCCATTGCAGCGGATTCCGGTTTCGGAGGCGGACGCTCACCTGTATTACTACCACTGCGATCAAGTCGGCACGCCATTGATGCTGACCGACGAACTCGGTGAGGTTGTGTGGGAAGCGATTTACAAGGCGTGGGGTGAAGCGAAGGAAATTGTTTCACGCGTCTCGCGCGCATCCGGGCACGCGGTGCGGAACGCGATTCGTTTTCAGGGGCAGCAACTGGATGACGAGACCGGGCTCGCCTATAACCGTCACCGCTACTACGACGCCGCGACAGCACGCTATGTGAGTGGCGATCCCATTGGCTTGTTGGGGGGCGTCAATCAATATCGCTATGTGTTGGCGCCGACCGCGTGGGTCGATCCGCTGGGGCTGAGCGAAGATCCTTGTTGCGGGTGCGGCGGCAAAGCGATTATCCGGCACTACGACACCGATTCGGCGACCGGGCATTACACGGTAGAGGTGGAGAGCGGCTATATGTCGGTTCACACGCTTCAGGTGACGGACAACGCGGCCGGAACCACCAAGATCGTGAACGAGAGGCGCGAACGCTATATGACCGGTGACCCGATTCTGCATACCGCAGAGGTTCCGTTGCCTGACGCAAAGGCAGCCTTGGCCTATCAGCAGTCTCAGATTGGAAAGACGTTGGGTGCCTATGACGAGCGTACGAACAGTTGTGTCGACCACGTCGCGAATGTGCTTCGAGCCGGGGGAGCGGATGTTCCGAAGGGGCCCTTGGGTCAGATGAGGTATCTCGGAAAGCTGGGTTTCAAGGCAAAGGTAAAGAAGGAATGAGATATCCGGGCGACCGGATTGGAAATCAAAGGTGAAATGATGCCGCTGGTGAATTGTGCATATCACGGACATGTCGGAGGCGAGCTCGTGACTCGTGCCGTGTCCGATCTCGTCAACGATCGTGGCAACTGGAAGCGTGGCTGCAGGGTCGTGCCGTTAACGCTAGTGCGCGATGAGATCGAGTTTCCTGGCTACATGCTCGAATCCGAAGAGACGAAACTGCTTGAATTGGGTGGGACGCGTGAAGGAGGAGGCGTCTATCGGTTCGACGACGACGAGTCGATGGAAACAGCGATCGGATTGTTGACGGCAACGTGTGTTGAATGCCTGAGGGAATTGATGGCCGGGCAGGATGCAGGGTAGGAGTGGCAAGCGCATCGCGGGAGATGGATGACCGGCAAGACGCTGCGCGTCGAAGCCGGTGCCGCGCTGCGTGGACCAAGAAGATTGCCGAGCAGGACTGCTCAGTGAAACCAAGATGACCGCATCGACATGATCGGCGGCGAATGGCGAAGGTCAGCGATGACGGACACGATCGAGCAGTACGACATGACGGACGATTCCACGCGGCGCAAGATTTTCTGGCTGCTTCAACGCCTGACGAGCCTGTCGCTCTGGACGCGCAAGCGCGATGCGTTTGCGCGATTTGCGAATGCGTACGAGCATGCAGTGAACACGTGGCCCGCGGATGATCCGGAGCCCATCCAGGACACTCACTTTCCGATCATCGCCGAGATTCTCGCTGCTTACGATCGAGGGCTGACCGAGCTGGCCCGAGGGAACCGGCACGTCTGGCAGCGCGGTGGGCCGCTGCAGCACGCGTCCAGGCAGTATGACCTTTTGGAAGCCTACTTCTATCCGAATCCCGATTACTGGGATCGCGGTGGGCAGGTTGCCCCGTACCCGCCGAAGATCGACGCGCTGGCCCAACTGCTGCACGCATCGGAATACCAGATGGAGTATGCGCCGTTCGGTCGGGAGGGTTACTTCGGAGACCTCGCAAAACTGCGCTCGGCAAGACGGCTGTTGTCCCCGGATGCCTATGCGCGCAACTTCTACAGGCTTCCGTACCCGGTGTTTCCGGAGGCGCTGCCCGCGGTTCCGCAAGCGGTGAGCCCGGTCATTTGGACCGGCCGGAAAGTGCCTTGCGACGGCATCTGGGAGCCTGTCGTCGTCAAGTGGTCGAGGCGACCGGGCATCGTGCCGATCGTCATGCCCGGTTTGCGTAATGGGGGTTGCTTCAATTATTTCATTCGGGGCACACGTGCGCCGAACATCACGGACGATTTCCCGGGAGTGTTCATCCCGACGTGCTGGCGATTGCTGTGGGAAGACCGTCGCTACGCGGACGGCGTCATTCCCGACGAATCGCAGTATTTCCTCGAGCCGCGGCAGGTGTCGCTGACAAACCTGGAGCGGTGATATTCGGAGAACACCATGAGCAAGCTGAATTTCGGCGCGGTCGATCCCAAACCAGAGGATCACGTCATCGGCATTACGTTCATGGCGAAACTGATTCCCGGCATGCGGGGGCTCGGCGACGCAAACCGGCTCGGGAAGTCGATCTATCACGTCATTTCGCCGGAGACGGGCGAGATTCTCGGGACTTATTTGACCAAGTGACTTCGGAGGCGGTGGAGGTGATCGGCCTTCGCATGTGGATAAACAAGGCACAAAACGATGCGAAATGCTGTGAAAGCAGAAGGTGAGCGTGCAGCCGGATCGCAGGCCAGGAGTGGATTTCGGTGAATTCTGACCGTGAAGGGCCGATCCGAATGCGCGAGCGCACAACTGGATGGAGACGGCTGACTCGACGACGTGGACGCATGCGGAATGTGCGCCGTGTCTCGTGCGCTTGTCGGCGGCCCGTATGTGGACAACTCACGCACCCGACCAATCGAATCGCTGTGCATCGAACAGGTGAGCACCTTGCATTCGGCTACGTGAATCAGCCAGAACGCCTTGTCTGGCAAGGCTTTGCCGGAATAGAGCGGGTGATATGGAGAGTGTTCGCGCGATCCGCCGTGATTGAATGCCTTGTGGATATCGCGCGCCCAAACAACCCGAAACGCTGTGCCGACCAAAGGTGAGCGAACCGACCGATGTCCGCATGGAGCATAACCATGATGGATGTGGACATCTTGCTCCGCAGCGACTCGAAACCCTGTGATTCTAAAGGTGAGGGTACCGAACACGCTCCACCGGTGTGGAAAACCAGCCGGCAAAGTCAGTCGGAACGCTGTGCAATCAACCGATGAGCGCAAGCGTACTCAAGTCCGCCGAGCCACACCGCATAAGGCCCTGCCGGCAACCACCGACCTCCAGCCGGGCGCGCATCGTACCACTCAAGTCTGCTGATCGAGCGCCTGCACGACTGCCTTTTCCCCGAGACTCCCCGCCGGCCCGACCACCGCATAATTGAGCCCGTTCACCGATCCATACCGCGTGAGCAGCGCGCCATCCACGCGTTGCCCGGCCGGCAGCAGCCGATGTTCCGATTCCGCTGGCCGGAGATAGAAGCTCAGCGTCCGCCCGGCCTCGTCCTCATAAAGCACCATCGCAGCAGTAGCGCCGCTGTCCGTCGTGAACAACCGCCCACCGACCGGCCGGAACCCCGCCGCGCTCAAATCCGGCAGCCTCGCCGACGCCCCCACGCGTTTGGTGAGCCACCCTTGCAAATCGCCCGCACCCGTCGGCCGGTAATCGACCTTCGCCGTCTGATCGACCACCATCATTCGGTAAGCCTTGACCGCATCGCTCATCGGCGCGATGGGCGGCGCCGCGTTCCACCCGCGCGCCTGCCACCCGCCGAACGTCCCCAGCCCGACGCAGAACACGAACGAAGCCGCTATCGCAAACCGCATCCGCGTGCGCTCCGCGCGCCGTGCGCGAATCGCAGCCGGATCGAGCGCCGGGTTGTCCGCCGGCATCCGCACGCTCTCCAGCGCCGCCCTCAACCGCTGCGCATCCTGCTGCCATCGCTTCACCTGTTCCGCGCGCTCCGGATGCAGCGCGAGATAACGCTCGACCGCGGCGCGCGCATCGTCGTCGAGCTGGCCGTCGACATAGGCCTGAAGGTCGTGTTCGTTCGGAGGCGTGTTCATTTCTTCATCAAGCGGAGAGAAGGAGCGGGAAGCTCGCCGTCGCTGAGCTGGCGCAGCGCCTGGCGCGCGCGGGAGAGCCGCGACATCACGGTGCCGATCGGCACGTCGAGCAGGTCGGCGACTTCCTGATAGGTGAAGCCCTCGACCGCGACCAGCAGTAGCAGGCTGCGCTGCTCGTCGGAGAGCCGGCCGAATGCTTCGAGCGTCGCGCGCGCCGCGAATTCGCGTTCGGCCGACGGCCAGTGCGCTTCGTCGTCGTCGCGGATGCGGCCGAGCAGCCACGCGTAGCGCTTCGCGCTGCGTTTGCCGTCGAGAAACTGCCGGTACAGGATCGTGAAGAGCCAGCTGCGCAGCGACGCGTCGTCGCGGCGGCTCGTCCAGCGCGACAGCGCGCGCTCGAGCGTCGACTGGACGAGATCGTCGGCCGCGTGGACGTCGCGCGCCAGCCAGAGCGCGAAGCGTCGCAGCCTGGGGAGGAGTTCGCGCAACGCTTCGTCGTCGAGGGCGGTGGAGGGCATGGCCGGGCCGGTTGCCGAAAGGGTCGAGATGCCGCGTAGGACGTCGGTCCGCGTCGATTATTCCATCAAGCAAAGGAAAAATTTTTTCGTGGAATAAAGCGGCGCGGGTGGCGTCCTACGCGGGTTCGACAATGATCTGACGATCGGGAGTGCATCTATGAAGCAATCTTCCTCTACTTCGCCGCAGCGCGAGCCCGGGCGCGGGTGGTGGCGCTGGGCCGCGATCGGCGGCGCGGTGGCCGGCGTGGCCGTCGCGTTCGGGTATGCCGGCGGGTGGCTCGCGCCGGCGCGTCTGACCCCGCAGCGGCTCGTCGACGCGCTGCAGACCAACAGCGGCGTCCATCCGGGCTACCGGCGCAATCACGCGAAGGGCGTGTGCGTGACCGGTTACTTCGAAGGCAACGGGGCCGCGAGCGCGTATTCGGTCGCGCCGTTCTTCAAGGCGGTACGCACGCCGGTGGTCGGGCGGTTCGCGCTGCCCGGCGGGAATCCGTATGCGCCCGACAGCAGCGTGCCGATCCGCAGCCTCGCGCTGAAGCTCACTGCGCCCGACGGCGAGCAATGGCGGACCGGGATGAATGCGATGCCGGTGTTTCCGGTGGCGACGCCGCAGGTGTTTTATCAGCTGACGGTGGCGACCCGGCCCGATCCGAAGACGGGCAAGTCCGATCCGGCGAAGGCGAAGGCGTTTTTCGGCGCGCATCCGGAGACGGCCGCGTTCCTGCAGTGGGTGAAGGGTGCGAAACCGAGCGCGAGTTACGTCACCGAGAGTTATTACGGGCTGAACGCGTTTTACTTCGTCGACGCGGCGGGCAAGCGGCAGGCGGTGAGGTGGCGCGTCGTGCCGGAGCAGACGGCCGGCGCCGGGGACGTCGCGACGGCCGCGGATCCGAACGTGTTGCAGCAGGACGTGACGCAACGCATCGCGGCGGGTGCGCAGAAGTGGAAGCTGCTGGTCACCCTTGCGGAGCCCGGCGATCCGGTGGACGACGCGACGAAGGTCTGGCCCGCGCAGCGGACGACGATCGATGCGGGCACGCTCGTGCTCGATCGCGTGGAGGCGCAGGACAGCGGGCCGTGCCGCGACGTGAATTACGACCCGACGGTGCTGCCGCAGGGGATTCAGGTGTCGGGGGATCCGTTGCTGGCGGCGCGCTCGGCGGCGTATGCGGATTCGTATCTGCGGCGGACCAGTGAAGAGGCTGGCGTGGCGGGGGTGGCCAAGTTGAGTTCGGAGGGGCGGTGATGAAGACTTCTACGACGTTTAGTCTGCCGGCGAGGGCGCTGCATTGGGTGATGGCAGCGATGATCGTCGCGATGCTGTTCATCGGGGTGGGGATGGTTTCGTCCGTCTCCGAGCGGCATGCGGTTCTGGTGGCGATTCATAAGCCGTTGGGTGTAGCAGTGCTGGTGCTGGTGTGTGTGCGGCTCGTGGTGCGGTTCTTGTCGAAGCCGCCGGCGTTGCCTGAGGATCTGCCGTGGTGGCAGAAGGTTGCCGCGCATGGGGCGCATCTCGTGCTGTATGCGCTGATGGTCGCGATGCCGCTGATCGGGTGGGCGATGCTTTCGGCCGGCGGGTATCCGGCGACGCTGGGCGGCGGCGTGCAGCTGCCGGCGCTGGTGTCGGCTGATCCGGTGACGTTTGCCTGGCTCAGGGTCGCGCATCGGGTGCTGGCGTATTTGTTCTTCGCTACGTTCCTCGCGCACTTTGCCGCGGCGCTGTACCACGGGTTGATTCGGCGGGATGGGGTGGTGAGGGCGATGGTGGGGAGGTAATCGACGGAAGGTTGAGTTCGCGGCGGCGGGGCGGTAGACGGGCGACCGAGGCTGCTCTTGCCGAGCCGCTTATATATGACCACTGGGTCGGCTCAGCGGCTCCCGGCTTAGCATGTCAAAAATATTTCACAAAGGGGGTTGCGGAGACCGGGGCAGGTGCTTAGAATCACGCCTCTTTCGCGCTAACGGAAACGAAGCGCGGGGGGAAGAAGGGAAGCGGTGCTGTTGAAGTTGGTTTTAGCGACTCCAGTGCACACGAAATTAAACCGCAGTCGTCGCAACGAAGTAGTTAAAAAAGTTGTTGACGAGTTTGAATAAACGGTTAATAATCTCGCTTCTCTGCTGCTGAAAACGCAGCGCTGCTGAGAAACACGACGTTCCTCGCAGAATGCTCTTTAAAAATTAACAGCCGATAAGTGTGGGCGCTTGATGGCAGCGAGCTGATCCTCGGATCAGAAAGCGAAAGTATCAAGAGTCTCACACTAAAGTAAGTCAGGTTTATGAAGTGATTCATATTCCTGTCAGCTTTGAGTGAGCGACCGGTTCGAAAGAACCGAAAACAGTAACAGGTTTAAACTGAAGAGTTTGATCCTGGCTCAGATTGAACGCTGGCGGCATGCCTTACACATGCAAGTCGAACGGCAGCACGGGTGCTTGCACCTGGTGGCGAGTGGCGAACGGGTGAGTAATACATCGGAACATGTCCTGTAGTGGGGGATAGCCCGGCGAAAGCCGGATTAATACCGCATACGATCTACGGATGAAAGCGGGGGACCTTCGGGCCTCGCGCTATAGGGTTGGCCGATGGCTGATTAGCTAGTTGGTGGGGTAAAGGCCTACCAAGGCGACGATCAGTAGCTGGTCTGAGAGGACGACCAGCCACACTGGGACTGAGACACGGCCCAGACTCCTACGGGAGGCAGCAGTGGGGAATTTTGGACAATGGGCGAAAGCCTGATCCAGCAATGCCGCGTGTGTGAAGAAGGCCTTCGGGTTGTAAAGCACTTTTGTCCGGAAAGAAATCCTTGGTTCTAATACAGCCGGGGGATGACGGTACCGGAAGAATAAGCACCGGCTAACTACGTGCCAGCAGCCGCGGTAATACGTAGGGTGCGAGCGTTAATCGGAATTACTGGGCGTAAAGCGTGCGCAGGCGGTTTGCTAAGACCGATGTGAAATCCCCGGGCTCAACCTGGGAACTGCATTGGTGACTGGCAGGCTAGAGTATGGCAGAGGGGGGTAGAATTCCACGTGTAGCAGTGAAATGCGTAGAGATGTGGAGGAATACCGATGGCGAAGGCAGCCCCCTGGGCCAATACTGACGCTCATGCACGAAAGCGTGGGGAGCAAACAGGATTAGATACCCTGGTAGTCCACGCCCTAAACGATGTCAACTAGTTGTTGGGGATTCATTTCCTTAGTAACGTAGCTAACGCGTGAAGTTGACCGCCTGGGGAGTACGGTCGCAAGATTAAAACTCAAAGGAATTGACGGGGACCCGCACAAGCGGTGGATGATGTGGATTAATTCGATGCAACGCGAAAAACCTTACCTACCCTTGACATGGTCGGAATCCTGCTGAGAGGTGGGAGTGCTCGAAAGAGAACCGATACACAGGTGCTGCATGGCTGTCGTCAGCTCGTGTCGTGAGATGTTGGGTTAAGTCCCGCAACGAGCGCAACCCTTGTCCTTAGTTGCTACGCAAGAGCACTCTAAGGAGACTGCCGGTGACAAACCGGAGGAAGGTGGGGATGACGTCAAGTCCTCATGGCCCTTATGGGTAGGGCTTCACACGTCATACAATGGTCGGAACAGAGGGTTGCCAACCCGCGAGGGGGAGCTAATCCCAGAAAACCGATCGTAGTCCGGATTGCACTCTGCAACTCGAGTGCATGAAGCTGGAATCGCTAGTAATCGCGGATCAGCATGCCGCGGTGAATACGTTCCCGGGTCTTGTACACACCGCCCGTCACACCATGGGAGTGGGTTTTACCAGAAGTGGCTAGTCTAACCGCAAGGAGGACGGTCACCACGGTAGGATTCATGACTGGGGTGAAGTCGTAACAAGGTAGCCGTATCGGAAGGTGCGGCTGGATCACCTCCTTTCCAGAGCTATCTCGCGAAGTTGAGCGCTCACGCTTATCGGCTGTTGATTAAGAACAGAAACTCTATCTGTCTGCGGTTAAACCGGTTATAATGCCGGCCGCTTTCAATAATCTTCAATGACAAATATTCGAATGAAGTTTGATTCGAGTCTTTTTCATTGGCGATTGAGCCAGTCAGAGTGATACGTAGCATGTATCGGCTGTCGTTCTTTAACAATCTGGAAGAAGTAAGTAATTTGGATAGCGGAAGCGTCTATGAGATGGACGTGGAAGTTATCCGGGTTGTGATTGTATCGATGTATCTCAAGATGATTCGAACTCTATGTTTGACTCAATTGGAATACGGCACAACGCGAAAACTCAACCTGTAACGACTGTCGGAGAGACAGACTCGTTATAGGGTCAAGCGAACAAGTGCATGTGGTGGATGCCTTGGCGATCACAGGCGATGAAGGACGCGGTAGCCTGCGAAAAGCTACGGGGAGCTGGCAAACGAGCTTTGATCCGTAGATGTCCGAATGGGGAAACCCGGCCCTTTTGGGTCATCCTAGACTGAATACATAGGTCTAGTGAAGCGAACGCGGTGAACTGAAACATCTAAGTAACCGCAGGAAAAGAAATCAACCGAGATTCCCAAAGTAGTGGCGAGCGAAATGGGATGAGCCTTGCACTCTTTATTTGTATTGTTAGCCGAACGCTCTGGAAAGTGCGGCCATAGCAGGTGATAGCCCTGTAGGCGAAAACAGTATGAAAGAACTAGGTGTGCGACAAGTAGGGCGGGACACGTGAAATCCTGTCTGAAGATGGGGGGACCATCCTCCAAGGCTAAATACTCGTGATCGACCGATAGTGAACCAGTACCGTGAGGGAAAGGCGAAAAGAACCCCGGGAGGGGAGTGAAATAGATCCTGAAACCGCATGCATACAAACAGTCGGAGCCTCGCAAGGGGTGACGGCGTACCTTTTGTATAATGGGTCAGCGACTTACGTTCAGTAGCAAGCTTAACCGTATAGGGCAGGCGTAGCGAAAGCGAGTCCGAATAGGGCGTTCAGTTGCTGGGCGTAGACCCGAAACCAAGTGATCTATCCATGGCCAGGATGAAGGTGCGGTAACACGTACTGGAGGTCCGAACCCACTAACGTTGAAAAGTTAGGGGATGAGCTGTGGATAGGGGTGAAAGGCTAAACAAACTTGGAAATAGCTGGTTCTCTCCGAAAACTATTTAGGTAGTGCCTCGTGTCTCACCTTCGGGGGTAGAGCACTGTCATGGTTGGGGGGTCTATTGCAGATTACCCCGCCATAGCAAACTCCGAATACCGAAGAGTGCAATCACGGGAGACAGACATCGGGTGCTAACGTCCGGTGTCAAGAGGGAAACAACCCAGACCGCCAGCTAAGGTCCCCAAATATAGCTAAGTGGGAAACGAAGTGGGAAGGCTAAAACAGTCAGGAGGTTGGCTTAGAAGCAGCCACCCTTTAAAGAAAGCGTAATAGCTCACTGATCGAGTCGTCCTGCGCGGAAGATGTAACGGGGCTAAGCTATATACCGAAGCTGCGGATGCGAGCTATGCTCGCATGGTAGGAGAGCGTTCCGTAAGCCTGCGAAGGTGCGTTGAAAAGCGTGCTGGAGGTATCGGAAGTGCGAATGCTGACATGAGTAGCGATAAAGGGGGTGAAAGGCCCCCTCGCCGTAAGCCCAAGGTTTCCTACGCAACGTTCATCGGCGTAGGGTGAGTCGGCCCCTAAGGCGAGGCAGAAATGCGTAGCTGATGGGAAGCAGGTCAATATTCCTGCACCATTGTTAGATGCGATGGGGGGACGGATCGCGGAAGGTTGTCCGGGTGTTGGAAGTCCCGGTCGCTGCATTGGAGAAGGCACTTAGGCAAATCCGGGTGCGCAATTCAAGGGTGTGGCGCGAGCTCCTTAGGGAGCGAAGCAATTGGAAGTGGTTCCAAGAAAAGCCTCTAAGCTTCAGTCTAACGATGACCGTACCGCAAACCGACACAGGTGGGCGAGATGAGTATTCTAAGGCGCTTGAGAGAACTCGGGAGAAGGAACTCGGCAAATTGGTACCGTAACTTCGGGATAAGGTACGCCCTTGTAGCTTGACTGGCCTGCGCCAGGAGGGTGAAGGGGTTGCAATAAACTGGTGGCTGCGACTGTTTAATAAAAACACAGCACTCTGCAAACACGAAAGTGGACGTATAGGGTGTGACGCCTGCCCGGTGCCGGAAGATTAAATGATGGGGTGCAAGCTCTTGATTGAAGTCCCGGTAAACGGCGGCCGTAACTATAACGGTCCTAAGGTAGCGAAATTCCTTGTCGGGTAAGTTCCGACCTGCACGAATGGCGTAACGATGGCCACACTGTCTCCTCCCGAGACTCAGCGAAGTTGAAGTGTTTGTGATGATGCAATCTACCCGCGGCTAGACGGAAAGACCCCATGAACCTTTACTGTAGCTTTGCATTGGACTTTGAACCGATCTGTGTAGGATAGGTGGGAGGCTATGAAACCGGAACGCTAGTTTCGGTGGAGCCGTCCTTGAAATACCACCCTGGTTTGTTTGAGGTTCTAACCTTGGCCCGTGATCCGGGTCGGGGACAGTGCATGGTAGGCAGTTTGACTGGGGCGGTCTCCTCCCAAAGCGTAACGGAGGAGTACGAAGGTACGCTAGGTACGGTCGGAAATCGTGCTGATAGTGCAATGGCATAAGCGTGCTTAACTGCGAGACCGACAAGTCGAGCAGGTGCGAAAGCAGGTCATAGTGATCCGGTGGTTCTGTATGGAAGGGCCATCGCTCAACGGATAAAAGGTACTCTGGGGATAACAGGCTGATACCGCCCAAGAGTTCATATCGACGGCGGTGTTTGGCACCTCGATGTCGGCTCATCTCATCCTGGGGCTGTAGCCGGTCCCAAGGGTATGGCTGTTCGCCATTTAAAGAGGTACGTGAGCTGGGTTTAAAACGTCGTGAGACAGTTTGGTCCCTATCTGCCGTGGGCGTTGGATATTTGAAGGGGGCTGCTCCTAGTACGAGAGGACCGGAGTGGACGAACCTCTGGTGTACCGGTTGTCACGCCAGTGGCATCGCCGGGTAGCTATGTTCGGAAGAGATAACCGCTGAAAGCATCTAAGCGGGAAACTCGCCTTAAGATGAGATATCCCTGGGGACTAGATCCCCTTGAAGGGTCGTTCGAGACCAGGACGTTGATAGGTCAGGTGTGTAAGCGCAGTAATGCGTTCAGCTAACTGATACTAATTGCCCGTAAGGCTTGATCCTATAACAAGTCTGTCTCGATAGCCGTTAGCGCTTCAGCGCTTACGGATATCGAGCGTCGAGTGCAAGACACTCGACGTACGACGGTTGAAGTACCGCGTACGTGTGAGATACAGCTCACAACCCCAAAATTACTGCTTCTTCCCGATTGGTCGCGCTGCGAAGCAACGCGACAACCCTCTTTGCCTGATGACCATAGCGAGTCGGTCCCACCCCTTCCCATCCCGAACAGGACCGTGAAACGACTCTACGCCGATGATAGTGCGGATTCCCGTGTGAAAGTAGGTAATCGTCAGGCTCCCTAAGCCAGAAACCCCCGCCCGTAAAGGCGGGGGTTTTTGCATTGGGGCGACGGAAATCTAGATCTCGATGAACGACGAATCCTGCGACGCAATCAGGCGCGGTGACGGGGAACACTGGCAGGCACATACATCGTCGCTCAATCCGGCCTACCTATGGAAAAAAGTTGAAGCGATCGTGCCGGGCAAGGAAGCCATGTGGTCGATGGCTGGATGCCCCTTCGTTCCTCAAAGCGGTAATCGGGCTGAGGCTGTCCCTAGCACGACCTACCTGCTGAATTTAGGCGCTGCGTTGCCATCGCGAGCGCGATGCGCCGCCAGACACCGAGGCTCATCATCGTCCAAGCTCGGGAAGTGAAGCACGGTTCGAATGGCCCGATCCGCGTTCAATTGGTGCTGGCATTAACAAACCCGATCAAAGCCGTCTCAAACTAACTAAACTCAATTAAAATAGTTTAGACTCTATTCAGCTACCGCCATTCTGGCGGAGCTTTTCTGTTTGGGTACAGACATGGACGACCGCTGGCTCTCTGTCGATGAAATCGCCGACTACCTCGGTGTAGCCAAAGACACCATCTATACCTGGGTGACCTCCAAAGGCATGCCGGGGCACAAGGTCGGGCGCTTCTGGAAGTTCAAGAAGGAAGACGTGG
This sequence comes from Burkholderia sp. S-53, assembly GCF_025560745.1. Taxonomy (NCBI): domain Bacteria; kingdom Pseudomonadati; phylum Pseudomonadota; class Betaproteobacteria; order Burkholderiales; family Burkholderiaceae; genus Burkholderia; species Burkholderia sp. S-53. The sequence continues at coordinate 20,201 of NZ_CP090483.1, read as the reverse complement.
ACGCCTGGGTGAGAGAGGGCGGTGCCGCTGCCAGTAGTGATGACTTTGACGACAAGGAGCCGCGCAATGCCTAAGCAGCGCTCCGCACAGGACAACAACGAAATGAGTGACCTGGATCAAGAAGCCCAAGCGCCCGAGAGCGCGCTCGAAGAGGGCAAGGTCTTTGACTACATCACCGGCAACCCGGTAAAGGACAGCGACAAGGAGCAAGTCCGCCAGCGCATTGCTCGCGCCATCATTCATGAGTACGGCATCGCCGCCGAAGACATGGAGCCTGACTTCAAGGTCAAGGTGAAGGGCAAGAACAGGAAACTCGACATCGCCATCTTCAAGCCAGGCCAAGCGCACAAGGTGGACAACCTCTACCGCGCCGTAGTAGTTGAAAAGGAGCCCAAGCTCGGAACCAAGGGTGCCTACCGCATGCGTGACCCGGAAGAGGCGCGTAAAGAGTTCGAGGTGCTTGAAACCGTGATGGCTGAAGTCGAGAGCTGCAACTACGGCCTGTGGACAAACGGCCTGGAATTCTTCTTCTTCAAGAAGGAGGTCACTCGCTTCGACACCAAATTCAAACCAATTGGTGACTGGCCCTTGGGTGACGATACCTTCAGTGTCGAAGGCCGCTCCATGGGCCGCCTACGTCGCGCCGATCCGGTCATGTTGCGCACGGCGTTTCGCCGCTGCCACAACTACATCCACGGCAACGAAGGCATGCCCAAGGACGCTGCCTTCTGGCAGTTCCTGTACCTCATCTTCTGCAAGATGTATGACGAACAGCAGCCCAACGACGCACGCCGTTTTTGGGTGGGGCCGTTCGAGCCATTTGAAGTAGCTGGGCGCGAGCAAATCCGTCTCCGTATCAGGCCGCTTTTTGAGGCAGTGAAGAAGAAATACGACGGTCTGTTCAAAGGCAACGAAGAGATCAACCTGTCTGACCGGGCCTTGGCCTTCATTGTTTCAGAGCTGGCCCGCTACGACTTTGGGCGCACCGATGTGGATGCCAAGGGCACGGCTTACCAAGAGATCGTCGGCACCAATCTGCGCGGAGATCGCGGCCAGTACTTCACACCACGTGGTGCCATCAGCTTGGTCGTCAAGATGCTGGCCCCAAAAGAGCATGAGCGCGTGCTGGACTCGTCCTGCGGCACGGGCGGTTTCCTGGTCGAGACCCTGAACTACTTGAACAAGGTCTTCCACGAAGAGAAGCGCATCAAGGCGGGCGACGAGAACACTGAGGAGTTCGCCTCCATCCGTGACCGACTGGCAAACTACGCGGCCAACAACCTGTTCGGCGCTGACTTCGACCCCTTCCTGGTTCGCGCCGCACAGATGAACGTTATGATGGCCGGTAACTCACTGGGCCACCTGTATCACATGAACTCACTAGAGTTCCCTCTGGGACATCTTCCTGGCGTCCAGGCGGCGAAAGATGCCATCCCGCTCGGCACGATTGATGTCTTGATGACCAACCCGCCGTTCGGGTCGGACATCCCCGTCACCGAGAAGACCATCCTGGAGCAGTACGAGTTGGCTCGCCGTTGGGAGCGGCAAGGCGACGGCTTCGTGATGACCAACGTGGTCAAGCCTGCAGTGGCACCTGAAACGCTTTTCATCGAAAGGTGTGTGCGGTGGCTCCGGCCAAACGGACGACTTGGTATCGTGTTACCTAATGGTGTCCTTGGAAATCCAGGCGACGAGTACATCCGGCATTGGATTCTTCGTCATTGTTGGGTTTTGGCAAGCGTTGAGTTGCCCGTCGAGTCTTTCATCGTCGAAGCCAATGTCAACATTCAAACCACTTTGCTGTTCTTGAAGCGAAAGCCTATTGAAGTCATCCAAGCAGAGGATTTGGGCCATAAACAAGACTACCCCGTTTTCATGGCGGTTGCCGATAAAGTGGGTTTCGATCGTCGTGGCAACACCTTATACAAGCGTAGCCCTGATGGCGAAGAGATCCTAGTGGATGTTAGCCACGAAGAGAAAGTCCGCATCGCTGGTGGTCTGCACGTGCGCACGCTCCATCGCAAAGAGCGCATTCTCGACGATGATTTGCCCGCAATCGCCAGGGCTTATGCTGAGTTCCGCATCCAGTATCCGGAGCCAAGAAAATGAGCATGCTTACCCAAAGGTACATCGAGTTGCAACATGGAGCCCATGGATGAGCTCGCTCGGATTTGATAAAGCCCGCGTTGTGCGGTCGAGTTGGCTGGAAGCAAGTGGACGGCGACTCGATTGCAACCCGTATATGTCAGGTGCACTGGAAGCGCGGGACGCTCTGAAGCGTCTTCCTGCAACTGAAAAGCTCGTCGACGTCACGGAAGGAATTTTTCATGCCGGTCGAGAAGGGCGGGTCTGGGTTGATGATCCTAACCACGGCGTCCCTTTTCTGGGTAGTACCGACATACTTGCGGCCGACCTTTCGGCGCTACCGTTGATTGCTAAGAAGCAGGTTGAGCGAAATCCTTTATTCACTCTCCGGGAGGGTTGGACTCTAATAACCCGGTCGGGAACCATCGGGCGCATGGCATATGTCCGCCCTGATATGGCCGCCTTGGCTTGCTCAGAGCACGTACTGCGAGTCGTTCCGAATACTGAACGCATCCCGTCGGGATATCTATACGCATTCCTCTCCTGCCGTTATGGCGTACCCTTGGTCATATCGGGCACCTACGGCGCTATCGTCCAGCACATTGAGCCTGAACATATTGCGGGCCTACCGGTACCTAGATTAGGGCAGGCATTCGAGAGTCAAATTGATAAGTTAATTTCGTCTGCGGCGAATGATATAAGCGAATCGAGTCGCCTCATCAATTTGGCAACGCGGACTTTGCTGTCTAGCATCGGCCGAGAAGATTTGCGCGATGACTTATGGCATCAAGATGAAAGAACGCTTGGTTGGAAAGAAAGCGCTGTTTCATCGGAGAGTTTCCGTGCTCTGAACTACGACCCGAGAGTTGCAAAGATTCGCCGTGAAATTGAGGCAGGGCCTCATTCGCGGCTTGGCTCTTTGTGTGATCCATCACAATTCAAGGGTAAGATTATTTTTACTCGAATTGATGCGGAACCTGAGCATGGATACATGTTATTGGGTCAAAGAAATGCATTTCACATTCGTCCGGAGGGTAGGTGGATTTCGAGAAAGTCTGTTGCAGGTCTTGGACTAATCGTTCCTCCTGGCACTACCTTGGTTCCTTCACACGGAACGCTTGGCGAATTTGAACTATACTGCCGTGCACTTATTGTGACGCAGCGCACGGCCCAGTACGCCTACAGCGGCGACTTTTTCCGTTGCGTTCCGCTTGAAGGCGCCATTGCACCGGGATACTTGTTCGCCTTTATGCGATCAAGGTTGGCCTTCCGCATGCTTCGATCTATTAGTACAGGTGGAAAGCAGCAGGAGCAGCATCCCTTGATGATGTATCGCCTTCCCATTCCACGATTGGGAGACGAAAAAGAGCTCGAGATTGCCGCTTTGGTCGACAAGAGCTGCCAGCTTTACGACCGAGGTTTATCTGCCGAGGATCAGGCGCGGTCATTGGTTGAAGAACATATTCTGAGCGGAGGAGTTTGATGGCCAAAGTGATCCCAGTAGGCCAGCCGGTCAATGATGCAGAGCGCTGCGCCATCGCTTACCTGCGGGATCGCTTGCCAGACAGTTTCGTTTTGCTTCACAACTTCGAGATTGACCGCCAAGGCGAGCGCTTTGAGATCGACCTCGCGCTGCTGACGCCGCACGCGCTTTACATGATAGACGTGAAGGGAACGCGCGGTACCATCGATGTGTACGGCAACAAGTGGCACCCGGAAGGGCGTGCGCCGTATCCGTCCCCACTGGGTAAATTGCGATGGCATGCCCGCACCGTGAAGGGCTTGGTGACCCAAGCCAATCCTGGGCGGCATGAGCTGGACGACATCTATGTGGATGCTGCCATCCTGCTCACCGCGCCCGATGCTTACTTGAACGATCGCGAGCAGCTCGATGCAGATCGAGTTGTGAAGCTGAAGGACGCTGAGCGCTACTTCAAGGACGCCACGCGCATCCCGGCGCGCTTCCGCAAGAACATCCTGCAGCAGCAGGGCTTGATCCTACGCGCCTTGAAGGTGGTGAAGCCCGCTTCTGCTGTGCAGCGCTTTGGGCACTGGGAGGTGAAGGAGAAGCTGGGGGCGGCAGAGGCCTACACCGAGTTCCGTGCCGAAAACGCTTTTGCGGGTGGCACGGCTCGCTTGCGCGTATATCAAGCCGACCCCTACCAGCCTGAAGACGTGCGCCAGGCCCAGGTCAACCGCATCGCTAATGCCTACCGGGCGCTGTCCAAGTTGCCACTGCACCCCAACATCGTGGCCGCGCGGGACTTCTTCCCGACCGACGACGATAAGTCTTTCATCCTGATCCTGGACGATGCGCCCGGCCAAGCGCTCACCGTGCACATGGCGCGGCCTCAGTTGGCGCTGACGCTGGACCAAAAATGGCGAGTCGCCAAAGACTTGCTGGCAGCCCTGGCTCATGCGCACCAGCACGGAGTAGTGCATCGCAATCTCACGCCAGGCGGGATCTTGATCGGCCAGGATGGTACCACCCGCATCACAGACTTCGATTTCGCCAAGCCTGGCGTGGACCGTAGCCTAACGATTGCAACGGACATTGTTGATCTGGTTGAGAAGGCCTATGTGGCGCCAGAGGCGTTTCGAGAGCCGAGCGCCGCGTCCACGGCATCAGACATCTTTTCGGCAGGCGTCATCCTCTACGAGCTGTTTACCGGGGAGCGCCCATTCGCGGGCGAGCCGACCACGGTTTGGGATCGCGCGGGGGAATTCCTGAACAAGCCCTCTGCGCTGCGGCCGGAGCTGAATGAGGCCTTTGACGGCTGGCTGCAGAGCCTGTGCGCATTTGACGAACACAAGCGACTAACCGCATCGGCTGCGTTGGCGGCGCTGAATGCCTTGTTGCGACCCGTGGTGCAGCCTGCAGCGGGGTCGGTTGAAGCGCCAAGGCCTGATCCCGTTGATGCAGCAGATAACCAAGTCGACTACTTGAACTTGGCAGCAGGCTACCGGCTGACTCACAAGTTCATCATCGAGAAGAAGCTGGGGCGTGGCAGCTTTGGCGTGGTCTACAAGGTGATCGATACCTTGGGTGATGTGGCGCGCACGGTGAAGCTCATCGTCAGCGACCGGCACTCGACATTGGAGCGACTGAAGAAGGAGTATCGCCACCTGGTACACATCCCAGAGCATCCACACGTGGTGCGTGTGCTGGACGCGGATGTGATTCCTGGCCGTGACATCCCCTTCCTGGTGTTCGAGTATGTGGAAGGGGCTGACGTTGGCGACATGATTCAAGACCGCTTGCTGTCACCGGAGGATGCGCTGGAGCTGGGCAAGCAGGTGATCGAGGGCCTGGTGCACCTGCATGCACAGGGGTTCCATCACTGCGACATCAAGCCGCGCAACCTCTTGTGGACCCAGAAGGGTGCCAAGATCATCGACTTCAATGTCTCGGTGCGAGCTGACGACAAGGAGTCGCGCGGTGGCGGCTCCCGGCGCTATCTGCCGCCGGACTTCAACCCAGAGGTCATTCCGCACAACGGAGAGCGCGCCGATCGTGATCTGTATGCCCTGGGCTTGACCTTGTATGAGGCACTGACTTCCCGCTATCCCTGGGACAGGACCGAGCCTCCCGTCAATAAGCCTGCACCGGACCCACGCGAGCTATCGGGTTTTGCCGACCTAGCACCGGAGCTGGTGAATGTGGTGCTGAAAGCCATCGCCCCGCGCCGGGCTGAGCGCTACCACACCGCTTTTGACTTCCGGGATGCGTTGGCAGAAGTGCGCCATGCGCGTCGCATTCAATCGGTCAGCCTCACTGCCATGACGGCGGCTGCCAGCAGTGGTCATGCCGTTTTGGCCGAATCTGCGCCGAACAGTAACGCCTTTGTCTCTCATCTGTTGACGCTCTATAGTCAAAGCCGCCGTAGCAATGCCGGTACACGTGGCTTGGACGTCCTAGGGTTCTCCGCCTATGTGGACACCGCGCTGGACCGGGCCTTGTTGCCCGCCGTACTGCAAGGTGAGTTCCGGCTGGTGCTGATCTCGGGCAATGCGGGCGATGGCAAGACGGCGTTCTTGCAGCACCTGGAGAAGGAAGTCGAAGCCCGAGGTGGTTCTGCCAATCGTGACCTCGTCAATGGCAGTGAGTTGACCTTGGATGGCAAGCGCTACCTGATCAACTATGACGGTAGCCAGGACGAGGGCAACAAGGACAACAACCAGGTCCTGTTGGACTTCTTGGTCCCGTTCAATGGCGGTGACGCTAAAGCATGGAAGCCACAAGAAACGCGGCTGATCGCGATCAATGAAGGCCGGTTGGTGGACTTCCTCGCGACCCATGAGCGAGACTTCCCTGCGCTCGCCGCGCTGGTTCGGCGTGCGTTCTCAACCGGTGCAGCTGAGTCTGGCGTGGCGGTGGTGAACTTGAACCTGCGTAGCGTCGTGGCCGACGCTGAAGGCGGTTCGATTCTGGAGCGCATGCTGCGAAGCATCGTGCGGCCCGAGAACTGGTCCGCTTGCGAACGGTGTGACTTGAAGGACAGCTGCTACGCCTTGCACAATGTGCGCAGCTTCCAGGATGAGATCGCTGGTCCACGCTTGCTGGAACGTCTCAAGACTCTGTACACCATGGCGCACCTGCGAGGGCGCTTGCACATCACGATGCGGGATCTGCGCTCGGCCCTGTCCTTCATGCTGATTGGCAGCCGCGACTGTGGCGAGATTCATGCGTTGTACGTGGCCGGGAAGCACGATGAAGTGGCACGTAGCTTCTACTTCAACAGCTGGATGGGTGGCGGGCAAGCCACCTCGGATCGATTGCTCACGCTGCTGAGCGATCTCGATGTGGGCAAGCAGGAAGACCCACGCTTTGATCGAGGATTGGACTTTGTTCAGCCCGATGACCGGGCCTTGTTCCGATTTGAGCGCCGGGGGCAGTTCGACTTCGAGGTGTTGAAGCGCCTGTTCGGTGACCTGCCGCGTGGAGTGTCGGATTCGTCGATCCGTCAACGTGCGCGTAAGCACCGTGAGTATGTGGCCATGGCTCGCCGCAAGCACTTCTTCGAGAGGCGCGACACCAGCTGGGAAAAGATGCTGCCGTATCGCTCAGCCAAGCGCATGGTGGAAATCGTTCGAGGGATAACGCCCCTTGACGAACTCACGAGCGAAATCCTGCATGCAATCAACCGAGGTGAGGGTCTGCAACGTCCAGAGCGGCTGGGTGCCAGCTTGGCATTGCAATTGCGACAGGTCGAGCACGGGACGGTGCGTAGCTACCGCCTTTTCCCTGTCGAGGGTTTTGGGCTTCAAGTGCAAGACTTTGCGGCCAAGGCTCGTTTCGTTGAGCACCTGCCGACAGGCCTGCTGCTGAAGTTCCAGGGCCTAGGTGCCGGCGCCATCGCGAGTGAGTTGATCATCAACCTCGACGTGTTCGAGATGTTGATGCGCCTGAATGAAGGCTACCGGCCTAGCGTCGAGGAAATGCAAGGCTTCTATCTCTGCCTCGGCGTTTTCAAGAACAGCCTGAACGCGCAGCCCTACCGGGAAATCCTGCTGACTACAACCGGGCACGACTTCTATCGCCTGGCTCGCCATGACGATGGTTGTGTGGAGATGCGCTTACTGAAGGGACCGGTGTCGGGCGCGCGTCAAGAAGAAGCCGAAGAAAACGGCGTCAGGGGGAATTGATGGCATTGCAGAAGAAGGACAGGGAGTTCCGACTCCCGAAAATCAGCTATCTCGACTTCAAGACCATCGAGATGGACCGAGTGCTCACAGGTCTGTTCGAGCGCCTGGAGCATGGCGGCTATCCGAGCGTCTTTCGCGATAAGCGTGAGCTGACCGTGGACAAGTTCGTCGATGACATCCTCGACGCCAGCGACAAGTTCTTGGGCTTCACGCAGCACCGAGACATGGTGGAGCGTTGGGTGGAAACGCACCTGATGGACATTGTGAACCGGGGAAAGAAGAACGCGGCTGTGGCTGGCCCGCGCCCCCTGCATGGCTACACCTACCGTTTTCGCAACCCGAAACATTCGCGCGACTATGGTGCGGCTCAGCATCTCTATCAGATGCTGCACCACGCACGTCACCTTGCTGGCCACAAGGCCATCGAGCATCTGAAGGGTTTCTTCTTCGATGGTTTCGACAAGCTCACGCGTGAGTTGAACGACAAAGCACTTACGGACATCGAGACGGCCACGCTGTTGCACTTCTTGTCTCAGCGGAAGGACACGGCAGACACGCGCGCGGGCGGTGATCGGTTCGCGCCGGTGTGTATCGGATCGGCCGATCTGATGGCTGAGGACATCCAGCGACTGCTGTTCTACAAGAAGTACATGCCGCGCTCGGTGATGGTGGAATATCTGAAGGTGTTGCTGTCGTTCCACTTGGCGCTGTATCACCTTCGCCTGCTGAAGCTGCTGCCCGCCTGGCAGAAGCTGGAGGGAGCGAATTCGCTGTGTGCCGAATCGGTGTGTCCGATGAAGCCACGCGAGCAACGCGAACCTCAGGGGGACTGCCCTTACAAGCTCGGCCTGTTCGTTGACCTATCGGGTAGCGCGGAGTCCGCTACTGCTGCGCTGGCTGAGCGCAGCGCAGATGGGTACTACCGGCGCATCCCAGGTTTCGTCCGTGCGTACTTCGTCGCCAAAAAGCTGGACGAGTTCTCGGAGCACCTCGTTCGGCGCGGCAAGTTGATCCGCCCCTTGAATTCGGTGTTTTCGGTGGGTGAGCTGTACGGACTGCAGGGCGAGCCCTTTGCGGAAGAGCGGGACAAGTTTTTCGGCGAGCGCTTGGCCGGGCTCCTGGAATCCCTGTCCGAAGGAGACGCGGGATTGGACGCTGACGTCGAGGCCATCACCAAAATGGGGCTCTCTGATTTTGAGACCTACATCGAGATTCTGGTGGCCCTGCGTGGCGCCTTCCATCGGAAGTACATCATTGAATCGCTGGACGCGACGATGTTGAAGAACAAGTCTGGCGCGTTACTAGCGCAAACCCGTGCACGCAACGCCCCTCGGCGATTTGCGCTGGAGAGCCGCTTGCTGGAAGTGCTTCTGCAGATTGCGGTTTTGCGGCCAGGGGGGGATCAGGGCTATTTCACCGGGGAAATGCGGATCGATGACCTGCTGTCCTTCCTACGTGAGCGCTATGGGCTCTACATCGACCAATTGCCCCCAGGTGAAGGCTTCAGCACACCGACCATCGACGAGCGTAAAGCTTTGCGGAGCAATGTGCAGGCTTTCACTGGGCGTCTCCGTGAGATCGGTTTCTATCGAGACCTTTCCGATGCCTATGTGACCCAGACAGTTGTGCCGCGCTACACGATTGCAGAACGAGCCGAAGGAGTGCGCGCATGAGCCAAGGACTGCGTGAACTCACCAACCAGGAACTGAATGCTGCGCTGGAATCAGTCCTGCTGCCAAGGTTGGCCCTGCTGCTTGCTGCCCGCGACCTTGGGCATTGCATGCGGGTCACGGACTTGGACCGCGAGCTGATGATTCGCCTGGCCGGTGGCCTGCGGGCTGCTGTGCCGTCTGCCAATGTCGTGGTTTTGGCGGACGACAGCCTGCGTGCCTTGGCGCCGGACTTGGCGGTTAGCAGTACAAAACTAGTTGAGTTGCGGAACCCTCTGGCTAACGATGAACCTCGGCCTCCGCTGCTTGTGTTCGTGCCGAACGATCTGCGCGCGTCGGCGGAAGACTCCTTCGGTGTTGCGACGTTTGAAGAGGTCGCGATTGACGGCGCCTACGCCGAACTGTACGCGCAGCTGATCGCGCAAGTGCCGGCCAATTTGCGTGTTGCCGTAGAAGCGAGCTTGAGCGAGTTGAGTCGGAGGGAGTCCCGCTGGCGCTATGCAGATGATGCTGCCATGGCGCGGTATTTGCTCACCTGCCAAGTCAACGAATTTGATCCTGATGCCATGGGAGCCGCGCTGTTTGAGTTGGCTCTGGTACCCGACTTTGAGCTGTTCCAGCAGGCCGAACGCGCGCCTGCGCGGGTGGCTCGCAATCGGGAGTGTGTCGAGCGAATCACTTGGTCTACGAAGACCGAGCGTGTTCGTGTCCTGGAGCTGGGCTTGCTCGATCCCGTTTTCTGCAAGCAACTGGGGGAGTTCTTTTCGCGAGTCGGCGTTGCCAATCCCAGGGATTGGACTCAGGCAATTGTCCGCGACCGTGTGAACTGGCGCCTAGCGTTCGACAAGTGGTTGTTTGAGGACGGGGGCGTCAACCCTGATGCCATCTACATCGGTGATGTCGTCCTTCCGGACCTTCCAGTGGTGAAGGATGACAATGACAACCCACGCTTGGCAGAGCTGATCGGGCATAAGGTGTTGCCCATCTCGAAAACTGGACTCAAGAAATTCAGTGTGTCTTTCCGCGTTGACCCCGTACCCTCAAAGTTGGAGGGCTTGTCCCGGTTTGTGGCGGAGGTCGTATCGCGCGATAACGGACCAACCGGGTTGCGTCGGCGTAAAGCTGCGTGGGCCAAGAGTACGGATTCAGGTGTGATTGTTTTCTCCTCGATTGGCAAGATTGACTGGGAGGAAGGCTGGCACTACGTGCGCGTATATGCGGAAACCGAAGACGGTGACCGCATTCCACTCGCTGACGGAGAAGGCAATCCTGTGCGCTTCAATGGTGACGCATCGGAGACGCATGCCAATCCCAACGAGAGCGATCTCTTCTATGTGGTCACCGACGATGAGGTCGAGGTAGAGCCACCACAACGTGCCGTGCCGCGCGAGGTGAGTTTGATACACGCGTTGCTACGCGCACGTTTTGCTGCCGTTGCTCAGGACCGAGACCCTGGTTCCGTTTCGGTCACGGGTTGTGGGTGGGTGGAGCGAAGCAGCAAGGCAGCGACCAGCGGTGAGACCTTGGAGATTCGCCTAGGCAAAGAAGGGAAGGCAAACGTCCTCGTGTCGGGTCTGTTGGCAAACTTGGAGCGTGCATTTCTTGATGATCCGGATGGCCTCAACCGTCTGAGACTCTCAGTCTGCGCGTCCGGTGTTGCCACACGCTCTACGACATCGTTTAAGTGGCCGGTAACCGACGAGGTGGCACGGTTCAGGGAGGTACGAGCAGCCTTCTTCGCAGCCGTACTGCAGGGTGATCAGCGACTAATTATGCAGGCCAGCGACCTCCTGCACCTGCAGGAGCCTGCTCAACACTATGCCGCTGCCTACTTGGCTTGGATTGACACTGTGCTAGTGCGCTCCAGCTCAACTGATGCGGTCGTTGCACGGCAAGCTATAGATGAGCTGCGGTGTGCGCTCACCATCGATTCAGTTGCACTGGTGTTGGAGGACTACCAAGGTAGGCGACGAGATGCTGTTCTGTTGGGGCCGACGCATCCACTGCGTGCCAACTGGCATGTCGCCTGGAGCTATCTCGGGCAGACCTGGATGGAGCAGAGTCGGTCGAGCCGCAAGGAGTTCGTGGTCCCTACCCGTGACGCGGTGATCAAGCAGCTTGCACCAGCAGCTTTTCCCCCTGTGGTTCCCTTCGGTGAAGAGCTGGGACGGACAGCGCTGGCGGTCGACAACATCAATCCATTCTGGTCGTTGTACGCAGCAACCGATGAGAAAGACCCTCGTGGATTGATCGGAGAGGTGTGCGTAGCGCTCGGACTGCCGGAGCCAGCAATCGGCGGTGCGACCATTGATAGCACGTATCTGGCCGCGCGCGTGCGGCGTTATCTCGTTCAGCACCCGTATGTCGAGACCCTGACGGTCAACGCCTTCAACGCAGGGCGAGCAGGGGCATTGGCCGAAGTGTTGCTGGCACTCCAGCGAAATCCGGAGTTTGCCGATCTGCGGTACGACATTAGGCTGTTCGTGCTTGACCCGGCTGCCCCATCGACGGGGGAAGCGTTGCTCGAACTCTTGTCGCCAGACTCTGGAACCAATGCGAAGGAGGCGGATGCGTTCTCAACGCCGACCGATAGTCATCTGCACCCGAAGCTGCGATTGGCCATCCGGGCGATCAAGGAGTTTCGCGACGCCCCGGATTTGCACGCGGCGCATCTGTCGTTCTTGTTCGACCTGTTTCCGGCTGAGGAAATTCGAGCCGTAGATGTCGATGACAGCGACGACTCTTCCTTTGTCCATGGTCTGGTTCAGCCCTTTGAGGTGGACTATCTGGAAGACGAACAGTCCATCACCTGGCTTCGTCGCCCGCTACACGGTGTTGCACAGCCTCTGGAGGGGGCTGAGGCACTGTCCGACTTGGTAGGCAGCATCTCCCGTGCAGTATCGGTAGCCGTGGCGACCGTCGCACGTAGCCAGTACCTGCCGCACGCCCGCCCTGTGGTTGCGTTGAGCTTGTCAGCCGACGAGCGCGCAATGCTCCATCAGGTGCACGAGGTGAGTGATTGGGTATTCACGATTGATAGGAACCTCGGCATCGAGTTCTTTGATCATCGGCGGCACCCCACGCGGCCAGACTATCTGATTGACCACTCGCCCGATATGGCGAGCGCGATGAGCCATCGCTTGGCAATCACTTCGCGATCTGTGGCCGAGCTTGAGGCTTTGCTGGTGCCCATCTTGAGCGAGTATGGTCTGCCAAATACAGGTCGCCATGCCTTGGTGATGCTGGATCAGCTTCGTTCGCTTTCCGGTCGTTTGGCCCTGAAGTTGTTGTCCTCGTCGTCGCAACGAGCCGAGGCGATGGGGCTCGCACTCTCGAGGCTATTCCTCGAACATCAAGGCGTTTTCCAAAACCAGGTTGTGGTGCCGTTAGACGCGCATTTGGAGCTGTACACGGCGCTACGTCAAACTGCCGAAGAGATGGGGGATGAGGTCAGCTTCCGCAGAACGGATCTTGCGCTGTTTGATCTCGACCCATCAAGCCAAGAGGTGACTTGCCGTTTGGTCGAGGTGAAGTGCTATAGCCAGGTTGGTGATGTGGCTGCCTACGCCCAGCTGAAGGCGTCTATTGCCGAGCAAATCGCACAAACGGAAGATGTTCTCGCCTACCACTTTGACCCGAAGCGAGCTGAGGTGGATCGTCCAGACCGCCCGATCAAGAATCGTGATCTGGCGGCGTTGCTCGGCTTTTATTTGGATCGATCAGAGCGCTACGGCGTAGTCTTGCCCGAGGCGGTCGAAGAAGCGCATTACTTCTTGCGACGCCTGGATGAGCGCTCCTACACGCTAAAGTTCACTCGAAGCGCCGTGGTCTTCGACTTCAGCAAACCGGGAACCGAGCCAGCCGAGCACGAAAATGGTATCGAATTCTATCGTATCGGTAGCGACCTGATCCGACAGCTGGTGGAGTCGGCCGTGACCGACACTGAGAGCGTTGCCAGCGTCCAGTTCGTCCGCTCTGCTGATACGGCACGCGAAGTCACGCAGGAACTGTTGCGCCGCAGGGAGTTGGCGCCTGCCGTACCCACCTTTGAGACAGCAGCCTTCCTCAGCCCGCCGCGTGATCGAACGCTCGCATGGGACGACAACCCACGAGTTGTCTACCAGCGGCGCGAGGTTGCTCCTAGCTTGCAGGCACGTGAGCCGGAACCTGAATACGCACTGCAGGTAACCCCTCAGCCGATCGCAGGCGCTCAGCCTCCAACCGTCGCAGCTGAACCAACGCCATCGCCATCGGACGAGCCGGTTCCGGCTTCGATCTCGACGCAAGTACCGGTGTCAGCTCAGGCTGAAGAAGTGGTCGAGCCTGAGGGTAGTTCTGCTGTGCGTTCTCTTTCACAAGAAGGCGCGACTCCTAATGGCCGCATTGCCTACGACATCATGCTTGGCGCGACCGGGGCAACGCCACAGTACGGCCTGCTTGGCGAGGTATCGGGGCGCAAGGTGGCGCTGGACCTCAATCAAACCCACACCATCAGCCTGTTCGGTGTTCAGGGCGGCGGCAAGAGTTACACCTTGGGCAGCGTTGCAGAGATGGCCTCACTGGCGATCCCTGGTATCAATTGCTTGCCCGAACCGCTGTCCACGGTGATCTTCCACTACAGCCCGACCATGGACTACAAGCCCGAGTTCACGTCGATGGTGGGCGCAAACTGTGTGGAAGACCAGGTCCGGGCGCTGAAAGAGGTCTATGGCGCTGAGCCGAAGGCGCTCGCAGATGTCCTGCTCCTCGTGCCAGCAGACAAGATCGAAGAGCGGCAGGGGGAGTACCCGAATATCGAGGTGCAGCCTTTGCAATTTTCTGCATCGGAGCTGAAGGCGTCGCACTGGAAATTCTTGATGGGTGCGGTGGGCAATCAGGCCACCTATATCCGCCAGATCATGCGCATCATGAAGGCGATGCGCGATGACATCACCCTTGAGGGCTTGCGCGCAGGCATTGATGCTTCATCGATTCCCGATCACCTCAAGGAACTAGCTCGGATGCGCCTCGACTTGGCCGCCGAGTACATCAACGACGCCACCTCGCTCACCGATGTGGTGAAGCCTGGGCGACTGATCATCGTGGACCTTCGAGACGAATTCATCGAGAAGGACGAAGCACTCGGACTGTTCGTCGTGCTCCTGCAATTGTTTGCCGATGCACGGATCGATGGACGCAGCTTCAACAAGCTGGTGGTGTTCGATGAGGCACACAAGTACATCGAGAGTCCTGACCTGGTGGCTGGACTTATCGAGGTGGTACGAGAGATGCGGCACAAGGGCGTCAGCATCATGGTCGCGAGCCAAGACCCGCCGTCTGTGCCAGTGAGTCTGATCGAGCTGTCCAGCCAGATCATCATGCATAAGTTCAACTCGCCTGCTTGGCTGAAGCACATTCAGAAGGCCAACGCTGCGCTTGCCAACCTGACCCCGGAGCGCATGGCCCTCCTTAAAGCTGGGGAGGCCTACGTCTGGTCAAGCAAGGCAACCGATGAGTCATTCTCTAAGGGGGCCGTCAAGCTTCGGTGCAGACCTCGGGTTACCCAGCATGGTGGGGCGACTCGGGTGGCGGTCAAGGATTGAGGGCAAATGGCTCGCCGTCGCTGACGGCGCCAGGCAGGGAAATGCAGCGAAGCCGGCCGATTCGCGCAAAAAAAGGGCTTAGCTTGACCTAAGCCCTTGAATTTGCCATCGGAAAAGTATGGTGGCGAATCAGGTGACCTGTATTAGCCGGGACTCGATCTGACAGGTAGTCGGATCGACAAAGAACGAGTCATCAATGGGGGATGAGTTTCTCCTCTGGCGCCCTACGGCTGCATCCGGTTGAATCAAACGTCAATATTCCCCGCCCGCAACGCATTCGACTCAATAAACGCCCGCCGCGGCTCCACATCATCCCCCATCAGCGTAGTAAAGATCCCATCCGCGGCAATCGCGTCTTCGATCTGCACGCGCAGGAGTCGCCGCACCGTCGGATCCATCGTCGTTTCCCACAGCTGCCCGGGGTTCATCTCGCCGAGCCCCTTATACCGCTGCTTCGACACGTTCCGCTCGGCATCCGCAAGCAGCCACTTCATCGCGCTCTTGAAGTCGCTCACGGCCATGCTGCGCTCACCGCGCTTGATGACCGCGCCTTCCCCAATAAGCCCCGTGAACGTATTCGCGGTGGCCACGAGCTGCTGATAATCCGCCGTGTGCTGGAATTCCTGATCGATGACCGAAACCCGCACATTCCCGTGATGGGTGCGTTCGACATGCAGCGACCGCTGCTCGCGCACCGCATCATACGAAGGCACCACGCGCACTTCGTTCTTCAAAGCCTCGTCATGCAACGCAGCGTGCAGCGCCTTCGCCGAAGCTTCCGTCGAAGCCTCATTGGAAAGGTCGATCGCAACCCCGTCCATGATCGCTTCCAGCGCGGCCGGGTCATACAACCGGCTCAACCGGTCGATCACGCTTCGCGACAGCAGATACGACCGCGCCAGCTCTCCGAGCGCATCGCCGGAAATCGCTGCCGCATTCTCGCCAGGCACCAGCTCCGAGCCTTGCAATGCCAACCGAAGCATGTGCGCGTTGAGCTCCACATCATCCTTAAGATACCGCTCGTCCTTGCCCGCCTTAATCTTGTAAAGCGGCGGCTGCGCGATATACACAAACCCGCGCTCGATCATGTCCGGCATTTGCCGGTAGAGGAACGTGAGCAGCAGCGTCCGGATGTGCGCACCGTCGACGTCCGCGTCGGTCATGATGATGATGCGGTGATAGCGCAGCTTGTCGAGGTTGTAATCGTCCTTGCCGATCCCGCAGCCGAGCGCGGTCACGAGCGTGACGATCTGCTCCGACGAAAGCAGCTTGTCGAAGCGCGCCTTCTCGACGTTCAGCACCTTGCCGCGCAGCGGCAGGATCGCCTGGAACTTGCGGTCACGCCCTTGCTTGGCCGAGCCGCCTGCCGAGTCGCCCTCGACGATGTAGATTTCGCACTTCGCCGGGTCTTTCTCCTGGCAGTCCGCGAGCTTGCCCGGCAGGCCAACGCCGTCGAGCACGCCCTTACGGCGCGTCATCTCACGGGCCTTCCGCGCAGCATCACGCGCACGAGCAGCTTCGACAATCTTCCCGCAAATGATCTTCGCGTCGATCGGCGTTTCCAGCAGGAACTCTTCCAGCGCCTTCGCGACGACTTCCTCAACCGGCGCCCGCACTTCGGACGAAACCAGCTTGTCCTTCGTCTGCGAGCTGAACTTCGGCTCCGGCACCTTCACCGACAGCACGCACGACAACCCTTCGCGCATGTCGTCGCCGGTCGTTTCGACCTTGGCCTTCTTCGCGATTTCGTTATCGGTGATGTACTTGTTGATGACGCGCGTCATCGCGGCCCGCAGGCCGGTCAGGTGCGTGCCGCCGTCGCGCTGCGGAATGTTGTTCGTGAAGCACAGCACGTTCTCGTTGTAGCTGTCGTTCCACTGCATCGCGACTTCGACGCCCACGCCATCCTTCTCGCCGTTGGCGTGGAAAATCGTCGGGTGCAGGTTGGTCTTCGTCTTGTTGATGTATTCGACGAAGCCCTTCACACCGCCGGCGAACGCGAAATCGTCTTCCTTGCCGGAACGCAGGTCGGTCAGGCGAATCCGCACGCCGTTGTTCAGGAACGAGAGCTCGCGCATCCGCTTCGCGAGGATGTCGTAGTGATACTCGACCGCGCCGAAAATGGTCGGATCGGCCATGAAGTGCACTTCGGTACCGCGGTTCTCGGTATCGCCGGTCACCAGCATCGGCGACACTTCCACGCCGTCCACCATCTCGAGCACGCGATCCTGCGCGATGCCGCGATGGAACTCCATGAAACGCTTCTTGCCGCCGCGGCGCACGGTGAGGCGCAGCCAGCTCGACAGCGCGTTCACGCACGACACGCCCACGCCGTGCAGGCCGCCGGACACCTTGTAGCTGTTCTGGTCGAACTTGCCGCCGGCGTGCAGCTCGGTCATCACGATCTCGGCGGCGCTGCGCTTCGGCTCGTGCTTGTCGTTCATCTTCACGTCGGTCGGAATCCCGCGGCCGTTGTCGGTCACGGAAATCGAGTTGTCGGCGTGAATCGTCACGTGGATGTCGTTGCAGTACCCGGCCAACGCTTCGTCGATCGAGTTGTCGAGCACCTCGAACACGAGGTGATGCAGACCGGTGCCGTCCGACGTGTCGCCGATGTACATCCCGGGGCGCTTGCGCACCGCTTCCAGACCTTCGAGGATCTGGATCGACGAGGCGCCGTAGCTGCTGTTATCGGGTTGCGAATTGTGCTGTTCACTCATGGATATCTTCCGGTTCTGCGAGGCCACTCTAGTGGCGGCGCGGTGCGTTTCAGCGAGAGAAATCGCCGGGCCGCTCCAGTTTCCTGGCTCGTCCACGGTGCCGGTCAGGCACCGAAAGGACGGGTTGTCGGTTCGCCATAAAAACGCCAAAGGGGCTTGCCGCCCCCTGGTGTGTGTCTTGATGTCGCGCGCGTCAGATGCGCATCGGCATCACGACATACTTGAACTCGTCGTTCTCGGGCACCGTGATCAGCGCGCTCGAGCTGGCGTCGCCGAGGCTCACCTGCACGGTGTCGACCTTCAGGTTCGCGAGCACGTCGAGCAGATACGTGACGTTGAAGCCGATGTCGACGGTGTCGCCCTGATAGGCGATTTCCAGTTCTTCCTGCGCCTCTTCCTGGTCGGCGTTGGTCGACATGATCTTCAGCTGGCCCGGCGCGATGATGCAGCGCACGCCCTTGAACTTGTCCGAGGTCAGGATCGCCGCACGTTGCAGCGAACGCTGCAGTTCTTCACGGCCGATCTCGAACGTGTTCTTGTGCGCCTTCGGGATCACGCGCTGGAAGTCGGGGAACTTGCCCTCGACGAGTTTCGACACGAGCTCGACCTGGCCGAACGTGAACTTGGCCTGGGTTTGCGCGATGTCGATGGTGACGGTGTCGTCGATGTCCTCGAGCAGGCGCTGCAGCTCGAGAATCGTCTTGCGCGGCACGATCACTTCCTGGCGGCCGAACGTGCCGCCTTCGAGCTTCATCGACGAGAACGCGAGGCGGTGGCCGTCGGTGGCCACGGCCATCAGCTGGTCGCCGTCGACGACGAGCAGCATGCCGTTCAGGTAGTAGCGGATGTCCTGCTGCGCCATCGCGAAGTGCACCATGCCGAGCAGCTGGCGGAACGACTTCTGCGGGACGGTCAGGGTTGCGCCGAAATCCTTCGCCTGCGCGACGGTCGGGAACTCGTCGGCCGCCAGCGTCTGCAGTGCGAAACGGCTCTTGCCCGATTGAACGGTGAGGCGCTTGTCGGCGAGCGACAGCGTGACCTGGCCGTCAGGCATCGCGCGCAGGATGTCGAGCAGCTTGCGGGCCGCGACGGTGGTGGCCACCTGGTCGCCGCCGACGCCGAAATCGGCGCGCGTGGTGATCTGCAGCTCCAGGTCGGTCGACAGGAATGAAACGTCCGGGCCGTTCTTGGTGATCAGCAGGTTGGCGAGGATCGGCAACGTATGGCGGCGTTCGACGATGCCGCT
The DNA here is from genome assembly GCF_025560745.1 of Burkholderia sp. S-53. Classification (NCBI taxonomy): domain Bacteria; kingdom Pseudomonadati; phylum Pseudomonadota; class Betaproteobacteria; order Burkholderiales; family Burkholderiaceae; genus Burkholderia; species Burkholderia sp. S-53. Next base: position 1,252 of record NZ_CP090483.1, on the reverse strand, counting down.
GACCGTTTGCAGCGGCCTGAGGAGGGTGTCTCGTTCGGTCTTGACCAGTTGCATAGAGTTCCTTCGTTGAGTAACGGCCTGCAGCGCAGCAGCCACGCAGCGCCCCGCCGGCCGGGCTCTTGGCCCGCCACCGCCGGAGCGGTCAAACCAGTATTGTGCCTCAAAACCGAACCGCCCCCCTTAATTTGGGGCGGATGCCGAATTATCAAGCGCGCCCGCGCGCTCAGCCTTTCAGCGTCTGTTCCAGCACGTGCAACTCGTGGTTGAGCTGCGCGTCCTTGCTGCGCTCGTCGGCGATCTTGCGCACGGCGTGCAGCACGGTGGTGTGATCGCGCCCGCCGAACAGCTCGCCGATTTCCGGCAGGCTCTTCTGCGTGAGTTCCTTCGCGAGATACATCGCGATCTGCCGCGGCCGCGCGATGTTCGCCGGACGCTTCTTCGAATACATGTCGGCGACCTTGATGTTGTAGAAGTCGGCGACGGTCTTCTGGATGTTCTCGACCGAAATCTGCCGGTTCTGCACGGTCAGCAGGTCCTTCAGCGCTTCCTTGGTCAGCTCGATCGAGATCTCGCGGCCGTGGAACTTCGAATACGCGAGGATCTTGCGCAGCGCGCCCTCGAGCTCGCGCACGTTCGAGCGCAGGTGCTTCGCGACGAAGAACGCGACGTCTTCCGACAGGTTCACGCCTTCCGACTGCGCCTTGCGCATCAGGATCGCGACGCGCATTTCCAGCTCGGGCGGCTCGATCGCGACGGTGAGGCCCGAGTCGAAGCGCGAGATCAGGCGATCGTCGATCCCCGAGATCTCCTTCGGATACGTGTCGCTGGTGATGATCACCTGCGCCTTGTTCGCGACCAGCGCCTCGAACGCGTAGAAGAATTCCTCTTGCGTGCGCGACTTGCCGGAGAAGAACTGGATATCGTCGATCAGCAGCAGGTCGAGCGAGTGGTAGTAGCGCTTGAAGTCGTCGAACGCCTTGCGCTGATACGCCTTCACCACATCCGACACGTATTGTTCGGCGTGGATGTAGCGGATCCGCGCGCCTGCCTTGTCGAGCAGCAGCTGGTTGCCGATCGCGTGGATCAGGTGGGTCTTGCCGAGGCCGACGCCGCCGTACAGGAACAGCGGGTTGTACGAGATGCCGGGGTTGTCCGCGACCTGGATCGCGGCGGCGCGCGCCAGCTGGTTCGCCTTACCGGTCACGAAGTTGTCGAACGTGAGCACGGGGTTCAGCTTCGAGCGCTCGTACAT